>NZ_JBPWPY010000001.1:0-2885000 GCF_051811145.1 Rhizobium sp. 11_C7_N12_5 | reverse complement strand
CTTTGATCCATGGATCTCCGAATGGGGCAACCCACCTTAAATGCTTAGAAAATCATTTTGGTTGGCAATTGGCTCGAAGCCGTCAGGCTTCGCAAGGCCAAGGGCCGTCGCCGGTTATCCGGCGTAACGAACCAAAGTGGTTTCTAAGCATTGTTACAAGGTATCTTCATCTGAATAAAATAGGGTGTAAGAAGCGAACGCAGGGAACTGAAACATCTAAGTACCTGCAGGAAAGGACATCAACCGAGACTCCGCAAGTAGTGGCGAGCGAACGCGGACCAGGCCAGTGGCAATAAAGTTTAAAGTGGAAGAACCTGGAAAGGTTTGCCGTAGAGGGTGACAGCCCCGTACGCGTAAGAGACTTTATTGTCCTAGAGTAGGGCGGGACACGTGAAATCCTGTCTGAACATGGGGCGACCACGCTCCAAGCCTAAGTACTCGTGCATGACCGATAGCGAACCAGTACCGTGAGGGAAAGGTGAAAAGCACCCCGACAAGGGGAGTGAAATAGAACCTGAAACTGGATGCCTACAAACAGTCGGAGCCCGCAAGGGTGACGGCGTACCTTTTGTATAATGGGTCAACGACTTAGTGTAACAAGCAAGCTTAAGCCGGTAGGTGTAGGCGAAGCGAAAGCGAGTCTGAATAGGGCGGTATAGTTTGTTGCATTAGACCCGAAACCGAGTGATCTAGCCATGAGCAGGTTGAAGGTTGGGTAACACCAACTGGAGGACCGAACCCGCATCTGTTGCAATAGATTGGGATGACTTGTGGCTAGGGGTGAAAGGCCAATCAAACTCGGAAATAGCTGGTTCTCCGCGAAATCTATTTAGGTAGAGCGTCTGACGAATACCCCCGGGGGTAGAGCACTGGATGGGCTATGGGGACTCACCGTCTTACTGATCCTAACCAAACTCCGAATACCGGGGAGTACTATCAGGCAGACACACGGCGGGTGCTAACGTCCGTCGTGAAAAGGGCAACAACCCTAACCTCCAGCTAAGGTCCCCAAGTCATGGCTAAGTGGGAAAGGATGTGAGGATCCCAAAACAACCAGGATGTTGGCTTAGAAGCAGCCATCATTTAAAGAAAGCGTAACAGCTCACTGGTCTAGTCAAGGGTCTTTGCGCCGAAAATGTAACGGGGCTGAAGCCATGCACCGAAGCTGAGGATGTGCAGCAATGCACGTGGTAGCGGAGCGTTCCGTAAGCCAGTGAAGGGGTACCTGTGAGGGGCCCTGGAGGTATCGGAAGTGCGAATGTTGACATGAGTAACGATAAAGAGGGTGAGAGACCCTCTCGCCGAAAGACCAAGGGTTCCTGCTTAAAGTTAATCTGAGCAGGGTTAGCCGGCCCCTAAGACGAGGCGGACACGCGTAGTCGATGGGAACCACGTTAATATTCGTGGGCCTGGTGGTAGTGACGGATTGCTTAACTTGTTCACACTTATTGGATTGTGTGGGCGGGGACGCGGTTCCAGGAAATAGCTCCACCGTATAGACCGTACCCGAAACCGACACAGGTGGTCAGGTAGAGTATACCAAGGCGCTTGAGAGAACTATGTTGAAGGAACTCGGCAAATTGCACGCGTAACTTCGGAAGAAGCGTGACCCTTATATACGCAAGTATGTGAGGGTGGCACAGACCAGGGGGTAGCGACTGTTTACCAAAAACACAGGGCTCTGCGAAGTCGCAAGACGACGTATAGGGTCTGACGCCTGCCCGGTGCTGGAAGGTTAAGAGGAGGGGTGCAAGCTCTGAATCGAAGCCCCAGTAAACGGCGGCCGTAACTATAACGGTCCTAAGGTAGCGAAATTCCTTGTCGGGTAAGTTCCGACCTGCACGAATGGCGTAACGACTTCCCCGCTGTCTCCAACATAGACTCAGTGAAATTGAATTCCCCGTGAAGATGCGGGGTTCCTGCGGTCAGACGGAAAGACCCCGTGCACCTTTACTATAGCTTTACACTGGCATTCGTGTCGGCATGTGTAGGATAGGTGGTAGGCTTTGAAGCAGGGACGCCAGTTCTTGTGGAGCCATCCTTGAAATACCACCCTTATCGTCATGGATGTCTAACCGCGGTCCGTTATCCGGATCCGGGACAGTGTATGGTGGGTAGTTTGACTGGGGCGGTCGCCTCCGAAAGAGTAACGGAGGCGCGCGATGGTGGGCTCAGACCGGTCGGAAATCGGTCGTCGAGTGCAATGGCATAAGCCCGCCTGACTGCGAGACTGACAAGTCGAGCAGAGACGAAAGTCGGTCATAGTGATCCGGTGGTCCCGCGTGGAAGGGCCATCGCTCAACGGATAAAAGGTACGCCGGGGATAACAGGCTGATGACCCCCAAGAGTCCATATCGACGGGGTTGTTTGGCACCTCGATGTCGGCTCATCGCATCCTGGGGCTGGAGCAGGTCCCAAGGGTTTGGCTGTTCGCCAATTAAAGCGGTACGTGAGCTGGGTTCAGAACGTCGTGAGACAGTTCGGTCCCTATCTGCCGTGGGTGTAGGAATATTGACAGGATCTGTCCCTAGTACGAGAGGACCGGGATGGACATATCTCTGGTGGACCTGTTGTCCTGCCAAGGGCATAGCAGGGTAGCTACATATGGAATGGATAACCGCTGAAGGCATCTAAGCGGGAAACCAACCTGAAAACGAGTGTTCCCTATCAGAGCCGTGGAAGACTACCACGTTGATAGGCCGGGTGTGGAAGTGCGGCAACGCATGAAGCTTACCGGTACTAATAGCTCGATTGGCTTGATTGTTCTCATTGCCAGTGCTCATCACAGGCTGAATGCAACGCATTCATGCCTATACGCCGAACGCGCAAGCGTTCGTCCGCGTAGAGCAAACCAAAGACGTGTTCATAAAGACAAATGAAGTCTCAGACTTCGCCAGCTTCTCATAGGGCATAAACCGCTCAAGCGGTTTAGCCCGAAGTTGCGCTTTGCCGACCTGGTGGTTATGGCGGGGTGGCCGCACCCGTTCCCTTTCCGAACACGGCCGTGAAACGCCCCTGCGCCCATGGTACTTCGTCTTAAGACGCGGGAGAGTAGGTCGCTGCCAGGTCTGCCAAGCGCAACTCAGGCTAAATCGCATCGCGGTTTATGCCTAAATAATCTTCTCATCACACACGCGGTAAACTCGGAAGAGTTTATCGCTCAGCGGCTCCAGCCGTGCTACAATGGGCCGCACAAAGCGGCCTTTGCCGCTTCTGAAAGCAAGCAATTATCCCCTTGCGCACCTGAAATAAGGGCCAAGGGAAACAAGCGACAAATCGATCAGCGATTTGCGCTGGACGCGATAAGCCGAAAAGCGGCTTACGCTGGTAACGCGGGGTGGAGCAGCCCGGTAGCTCGTCAGGCTCATAACCTGAAGGCCGCAGGTTCAAATCCTGCCCCCGCAACCAAATCACCCAAATGCATATACTTCAAAACCGCACTCATCCAACGATCAAGGCGGGCTTTTGCGTTCGAGCCGAAACTTCGGGGAGGACGTGCCTAGGCAACATCAGCAGAGGTCGTGCGAGCAGCCGGATGCAGGGGCTGGCGGAAATCGGGTGGCTGACGATCGGATTCGGGAGCAAGGATCGGAGTGCGCCCGACAAGTTTCGGCGGCACGGTCGGGCAGGAGCAATTCGAGATGATGACCATGACCATATCCACACGCATGGCTGAACGCACCCCGACGCCGTCGGTAGCCGAGGACCCCCGCTGGGCGCGCATCGTTGCTCGCGACAAGGCGGCGGACGGCCATCTTTGGTATTCGGTCGGGACGACAGGGGTCTATTGCCGCCCGTCATGCCCGTCGCGCATCGCCAATCCCCAGAATGTCACGCTCCATGAGACGCTAGAGAGTGCGCGGGCGACCGGTTTCCGGCCCTGCAAGCGCTGCAATCCGGAGGGGCTCTCACTTGAATGCGAGAATGCGGCCCTTGTCGCCAAGGCATGCCGGATTATTGAGGAAAGTGAGGAGGAGCCCTCGCTTGAAGAGCTGGCAGACGCCGTCGGCCGGAGCTCCAGTTATTTCCATCGTATGTTCAAGGCCACGACCGGATTGACCCCGAAGAACTATGCCGTCGCCGATCGCTCGAAGAAGGTCCGCAAAGGCCTGGCAACCGGCAACAGCGTCACGGAAGCCATTTATGAAGCAGGGTTCAACTCCAGCGGCCGCTTTTACGAAAATTCGACCGGCATGCTCGGGATGACGCCCTCGCAATATCGTGCCGGTGGCATCGACGAGGAGATCAGGTTCGCGGTCGGCCAGTCATCGCTCGGTGCGATCCTCGTTGCGTCAAGCACAAAGGGCGTCGCTTCAATCCTGCTCGGGGATGACCCTGACGAGTTGGTCCGCAATCTTCAGGATCGCTTCCCGAACGCCCGCCTCATCGGAGCTGATCGCGACTATGAGGCCCTGATCGCGCGGGTTGTCGGCTTCGTCGAAGCTCCGGGGATCGGTCTGGATCTGCCGCTCGATGTCCGCGGCACAGCGTTCCAGCGTCGTGTGTGGCAGGCACTTCAGGAGATTCCTGTCGGCGAAACGGTTTCCTATGCCGAGATTGCCCGCCGCATCGGATCACCGAAATCGGTGCGGGCAGTCGCAGGCGCCTGCGCGGCGAACAACCTCGCTGTCGCCATTCCCTGCCACCGCGTGGTTCGCAATGACGGCGCGCTCTCGGGCTATGCCTGGGGCATCGAGCGCAAAGGTGCCCTGCTCGATCGGGAGTTATCCCGGTCAGCCTGACAGGCACGCAACGCCTGAAACAAGGAGCGTCTCACCGATGTTTTCGCGCGGCGGATTCGATGCAAGGACGAGCCGACGCCGGCCGCCCAGAACGGATGCGGCCATTGTCGCGCTCGCTGAGGACAATCCCGACAAGACGCTCGTCATGGCTCATATCGGCCAGCTCGTCGCCGATGGCTTTGCGGTCTGGGACGTGCTCGATAGCGGAGAGATCGAGGTCCGCTTCAATTCTGGCGAGACATTTTTGCTCGCTGAAACCACCATCCTGCGTCTGGTCTGATCGCTCGCCAAGAAGAGCGTCCATGCCGGGTGCGCGCGCCCGGCTTCTGTCTTTGCGCCATGTGCCGGCCAGATAGTTTCTCGATTTGAAAGCAAGGACCGGAGTTCGGGTGGCCTAAGTCCGGAGTAACTTTGATGCTGATAACAGAGCAAGGAGTTACGACGATGAACCTTATGATCTCCAGCGATGCCTTGCGGGCCATGCACCGGGCAAAAGCCACGGCTATATCAGCCGATATCCTTTTCTACGCCGTCGCCGGTTGCGCGCTGGGCAACGTGCTGGTCGCACGCAGTGCCAGGGGTGTCTGCGCGATCCTGCTCGGCGACACCGCCGAAGAACTGACGGCGGATCTCGCCCGCCGCTTCCCGCGGGCCTCGCTCGTTTCGAACGAAGCCGTGGTCAAGGACGATCTGGCGCAGGTGCTCCGCTACCTCGAGAGGCCGGCCGAGAGCCTTCATTTCACCCTCGACATGCGCGGGACATCGTTCCAGCGCCGCGTGTGGGAAAAGCTGAAGGCGATCCCTGTTGGCAAAACGGTGAGCTACATGGAGCTGGCTCGCTGGGTCGGCCCGCTGGCTAATCCCCGTGCGGTCGCCAGTGCCTGCGCCGCCAACCCGATCGCACTGGCCATTCCCTGCCACCGCGTCGTCCGCGGCAATGGCGACCTGGCCGGCTATCGCTGGGGCATCGAGCGCAAGCGCGTCCTCATCCAGAAGGAAGCCCTGGCATGAACTCTCATGTATCCACCGTCTCCCCAGCCTCTGCGGTGGCGTCCGCGGAGGCTCGGGTTGCCGCCTACGATTGGAAGGCGCTTGCCGGAGAGCTCGACAGCTTCGGCTGTGCCGTGCTGACGAAGCTGCTTGCGCCGGAGGAGTGCCGCGCGATCGCGGGGCTCTATCCCGACGAAAGCCACTTTCGCAGCCACGTCGTCATGGCGCGGCATGGTTTTGGCAAAGGCGAATATCGCTACTTCAGATACCCGCTGCCTGACCTGCTCGGCGGCTTGCGCACGGTGCTCTATCCGCACCTCGCTGATGTCGCCAATGAATGGAATGTGCGCATGGGGATCGATGAGCGCTATCCCGACGAGCATGCTTCGTTCCTGAAGCAGTGCCACGCCGCCGGCCAGATGCGCCCGACGCCGTTGTTGCTGCAATATGTCCCGGGCGATTTCAATTGCCTGCACCAGGATCTCTATGGCGATCTCGCATTTCCAATCCAGGTGGCAATCCTGCTTTCAGAACCTGGTCGGGACTTCACGGGCGGCGAATTCGCTCTGACCGAGCAGCGGCCGCGCATGCAAAGCCGCGTCGAGGTCGTGCCGCTTCGCCAGGGCGATGCCGTTGCCTTCGCGGTCCACAATCGCCCCGTGCGGGGTTCGAAGGGGAACTATCGTGTGAACCTGCGCCATGGCGTGAGCCGTGTCCGCTCCGGCATGCGGCACACGGTCGGGATCATCTTCCACGATGCCAGATGACAGAATAGCGAAGGCCGGCGTCGCGTTTTTGCGGCGCCGCCTTGCGATCACGTCGTCAGCCTTGTGCCCGCCTTGAAACGTCTGCCCAAGCTCCCAGGTCGCAAGCCGCTCGGCTACTGCTTCTGAGCGACGCCCAGAGGGATCTGGCCCAGGAATAATCTCAGCGGAGGCGACGGCGAGTGCCCGCGCCGGCGAGCGGAAAAGCGTGGCAAAAGAAAACCGCCCGCCTGGATGCCAGGCGGGCGGTTGTTCAATCCAGCTTTCCCGCAGCGACGGGGTGATCAGCTGCGCGGCTTGAGGTTCTCTGCATCGTAAAGCGGCTTGTAGCCGACACCGGCGACTTCGACGGGGTAGGTTTCGCCGAAATATTCGACCTTCAGCTTGCGGCCTTCCTGCGCGTAGGACCAGGGCAGGTAGGCGAGCGCGATATTCTTGCCGATGGTCGGGCCATAGGCGATCGACGTTGTGAAAGAACGGCGGCCGAGTTCGTCGACGAGCGTTTCGCCGGTTTCAGGGTCCATGACTGGCAGGATGCCGACCGGAAAGCGCGCCACACCCTTGGAGTCGGTGTTGTCGGTCACGACAAGCGTGCAGAGCATGGCCGGCTGATGATCGCGGGCGCGATATTCGAGATGCTTGGCCTTGCCGCGGAAGTCGGCATCCTTGACCTTCGGGCGGGCGAGATCGGCTTCGAGAAGATTATATTCCGTCAGCAGGTCGGCATTCTGCAGCCGGAGGCTCTTTTCCATGCGGCGGCTGTTGGCATAGGTTTCGACGCCGACGGCGATGGCGCCCGTGGAGCGCAGCGCGTCCCATACAGCCAAAGCGTCGCCATAGGCCATGTGCAGTTCCCAGCCCTGTTCGCCGACATAGGAAATGCGAAATGCCGTGACGTTCTTACCGGCGATGCGGATCTGCTTGATCGCGGCGAAGGGGAAGTTTTCCTGCGAGAGGATTTCCGGGGCTTCGACCACCTTCTGCAGGTTGGTGCGGGCGTTCGGTCCCCAGATGCCGATCGTGACGTAGCGTTCGGTGACATCGGTGATGGTGACGTCGAAACCCTTGTCCTCCGCGACGCGGCGCATGTAGTGGAAATCACGCGGGCCGGCATCGGCGCCGTCGATGAGCCGGCAGCGGTCGGCCATGCGGATCACGGTGAAGTCGGCCCGCACCATGCCCTCGTCATCGAGGAAGTGGGTATAGATGCCCTTGCCGATATTTGCATCGCCGCCGATTTTTGCCGCGCAAAGCCATTCCAGCAGCTCGACATGATCGGGGCCTTCGATGTCATACATGGCGAAGTGCGAGAGGTTGATGATGCCGCAGTCTTCGCTCAGCGCGAGATGTTCGGCATTGGAAACGCGCCAGAAATGGCGGTTGTCCCATTCGCTTGCACGCACAGGCACCCGGTCGCCGTATTTTTCCAGTAGGTGCTCGTTTGCGGCATAGCCATGGGCGCGTTCCCAGCCGCCGAGCTCCATGAAATAGCCGCCGAGCTCCTTCTCGCGCTCCCAGAAAGGCGAGCGGCGAACACTGCGGCCGGTCGCGTAGGGCTCGCGGGGATGGACGGCCGGATTGTAGATCTTCTGTGCCGCCTCGGTGCAGCGACCCTCGATGAACTTTTCTTCCAGCATGTGCGGATAGAAGCGGGAATAGTCGATCCTGTTGTGGTCGATCGGGGTGCGACCGTCGGTCATCCAGTCGGCGACGAGCTTGCCGAAGCCCGGGCCATCCTTCACCCAGATGGCGACGCAGTACCACAAGCCTCTGACCTTCTGGCTTTCGCCGACGGAAGGGCCGCCATCGGTCGTCACCTGCAGCAGGCCGTTGAAGGAATGGCCTTCATTGTAGCCAAGCTCGCCGAGGATCGGCGTCAGCTCCATGGCGCGTTCCAGCGGCTCGATGATCTGTTCCATTTCGAGATCGCGCTGCGAGGGCGAAAGACGGGCTTCGTGCTTTTCGAGCAGGTCGCGCGGATGGCAGAGGCGCGGGTTTTTCTCTTCGTAATAGCCCCATTCGATCTGGCCGCCTTCGGCGGTCTTGGGGTCGCCGGTGTCGCGCATATAGGCGGAGTTGCCCTGGTCGCGCATCAGCGGGAAGCCGATTTCCTTGCCCGTGCCGGCAAACTCGTTGTAGGGGCCGAAGAAGGTCAGCGGGTGATCGACAGGCATGACCGGCAGGTCTTCGCCAACCATCTCGGCGATCAGCCGGCCCCAGAGACCGGCGCAGACGATCACGTATTCCGCCTCGATCGTGCCGCGATGGGTGACGACGCCGCTGATACGGCCGTCCTTGACGATCAGCGACTGGGCAGGCGTATTGGCGAAGGAGAGGAGCTTGCCGCTCTTTTCGCCCTGATCGATCAGCTTGCCGGCAACTGTCTGCGAGCGCGGAATGACCAGGCCGGCATCCGGATCCCACATGCCGCCCTGCACCATGCTTTCCTCGATCAGCGGGAATTTCTCCTTGATCTCGGAGGGCTCGACCAGGCTTACGCGCGTGCCGAAGGCCTTGCCCGAGGTCACCTTGCGCTTGATTTCCGCCATGCGGTCGTCGTCGCCGACGCGGGCGACTTCGAGGCCGCCGACACGGGCATAGTGGCCGAGCTTATCGTAGAAATCGATGGAATAGAGGGTCGTCCAGCAGGAGAGGAAATCGTGGCTGGTCGTGTAGCAGAAGTCGGAGGCGTGTGCCGTCGAGCCGATATCTGTCGGGATGCCGGATTTATCGATGCCGACAATATCGTCCCAGCCGCGCTCGATCAGATGGTGGGCGATCGAGGCGCCGACGATACCGCCGAGCCCGATGATGACGACCTTCGCCTTTTGAGGAAATACTGCCATTGCGTGCGACCCTGATTGATACTGAAAACGGATTTTATGATGTGCGCGGCGGCGACCAGAGCCTGTCTACGACATATTCAAGATGCTTGCACGACGACCGCGACGCCGTTCAGCTTGGGAAGCGGGGGATTTCGTTGTCATGATCATGGCCAATGATGTCGCAAAGGCGACGGCATGCCCCCACTGCATTATTGCGGGATGGATTGCATCATGATCTCACGGCGCAAAATCGGGCCTTCGTCGCCGAAATAGGTCGTCAGCAGCTTTGGGAAATCATCCGATTGGTAGACGTCCGTCAGGGTCTGATCCACGAGCAGGCGAAAGGCTGAGTCATCCTGCTTGAGCGCAATTCCGTAGGGCTCGTGCGTGAACAGGCGATTGCCGATCGCGAGCGCCGAAGGATTGCGGGCACGCGATGCAAGATCGAAGAGCAGTGCGCGATCTGCGAAATAGGCATCAATCTTGTGGCCTTCGAGAGCGGCGAGGCCATCCTGATGCGTGGCAAAATCGGCAATCCGCGTTTTCGGCACATCGGAGCCCAGCGCTTCGCGCAGCGTCGCGCCCGTCGTCGTGTCGGAACGGACGCCGATCGTGCTTGTCGCCGGCGCTTGCTTGCTGGAGGCGAGCGTCGGACGCTTGTCGAGGAAGAGCATCATCAGATAGTCGGGCGAATCCTTGCGCAACAGGGCGCTCGCACCCGTCAGGAAGATCGGCTGCGAGAAATCGACGCTCTGGCGTCTGGCAAGATTGATAGTCAAGGCGCCGCAGAGAAGGTCGACCCGGCCGTCCTTCACCGCGTTGAAGCCATCGGCCAGGGTGGTTTCGACGTAATCGCGCTTCAGGTTAGTTACCTTGCGCCCGACCGCGTCGGCGATTTTGCCGCAGAGGTCAACGGCGTATCCCGTGGGACTGCCATCCTTCTTCTTGGAGGAGAACGGGGCTTCGTCGTTGATGTAGCCGATGCGGATCGTGCCTTTTTGCGCGACAAGATCGAGTGTCTGCGCGGCTGCCGCCGCATAGGCAGAAATACCGAGGGCAACGCCTGCGAGAATCCATCGTCTCATGCAATTCGCCGGCATGGTCCTGATCTCCGAAAGAATGGTGGCGATCGCAAAGGCTTACCGCAGATTATGATCTGACGGAGGTTTGTCAACGGCGGATTGTCTCCGGCACTTTTCCGGTCGAACAAGGGTGGTGGACGCACCCTTGTTTGCAAAGCCCGGCCTCTATCGAGACAGGTCGTGGCGGTCGATCCAGCCGGAAATGGCAGCGGCGATCGCCTCCGGCTGGTCTTCGGGTGCGATATGTCTGGCCGGACCGCAATTCTCGACCTCCAGATTGGCCACGTTGGCACGACACCAGGCTGTCATCGCCTCGCCGATCAGCAGGGTTTCCGCCGGGCCGTCGAAGGTCAGCAACAGCTTGGGGACATCTGTGCTTTCCGCCAGCCAGACATCATAGGCTTCGATCCGTGCGACGACATCGGCCGGCTCGCCTTCGATCGGCATCGCGCGCGGCCAGGCAAGCAAAGGCCGTCGGCTTTCGCGCGTCGGGTGGGGTGCGCGGTAGACGGCGTGATCTTCAGGGCTGAGGCCGTTGAGAACCGTGGCCTTCAGCGCCTGCTCGATGAAGAAATTCTCGTCCAGAACCTTCGTTTCACCTGTGCCCGGCGAGCGCAGCGCTTCATAGCGAGGGCGTGCGTTCGGGAGATCGTCCCAGGTCATCGGCCTCATGATCGTTTCCATGAAGGCGATGCCGCGCACGCGCTCGGGATGGCGGGCAGCCCAGTCGAAGGCGAGGGCGCCACCCCAGTCATGGCCGACCAGCACGACGCCGTCGAGCGCCAGCGCGTCGAACCAGGCGTCGAGATGGCAGGCATGATCGTCAAAACTGTAAGCAATATCGGGCTTGCCGGAGCGGCCCATGCCGATGAGATCGGGCGCAAGGCGGCGGGCCGGCGCAGCTATGGCAGGCACGATATGCCGCCAGAGATAGGACGAGGTGGGATTGCCATGCAGAAATACCAAAGGCGTTCCCGTTCCTGCATCCTCGTAGAAGATCGTCGAGTCCAGCACGTTGAGCACGGGCATGCGGGGTATCCTCTCTCGAAAGGAAATGGTAAGGTACCTGTCCATCTATCATAATAGTCAGGGGCCTGTCTATATTCATGGAAAATTGCGTTCCCACCCGTCTGTCCTTGGGTCTGCTGCTGCGGCTCGTGCACCAGCATTGGACACAGGATGTCGAAGCCGCACTTGAAGAAGCCGGCTTCGGCGATATCCGCCCGCCACATGCCAATGTCTTCACTTTCGCCCGCCCGGAGGGAATTCAGGTGAGCGAACTCACAAAGCTCGCCCATGTCCGCAAGCAGACGATGACGCAGGCGGTGGAAGAGCTCGAGCGCCTGGGTTACGTCGAACGCCGGCCGGATCCCAACGACCGGCGTGCGCGGCTGGTTTTCCTCACGGAGCGCGGCGAAGGCGTGCGGCCGGTCGCGATGGCCACCGGCCGCCTGGTGGACCAGCGTTGGTCCGATATGGCCGGGACGAAAGAGATCGAGGGGATCAAGCAAGCTTTGCAGGCCTTGCTTGAAAAGCTGCGCAGCGGCGATGGAAATGCCGCCGAGCCGATAGACGGGGCCGGCACCTAAGCTGCCACTGCCATCATTGGTGGTCGGCTCGATATCACGAAGAGTTTCGTTACCCCGGCGCGATTTCTGGCCTATCTATTTTGCATCATCGTCAACCCATGGGAACGCGATGCAGGAGAGGAATTTGATGCGACAGGTAAGCGCTACGATGCGGAAAGCGTGCTTTGTTTTCGGCGCCGGTCTGGCAGTCCTTTGTGCGGTCGTAAGTCCCGTGATTACCTCGCCGGCGGCGGCGGAGACGATCATCGACGATTGGCACAACGTAAAGCCGCCGGCACCGCCGCAATTGAAGCCGGTCACGGTCGACCTCAAGACGACCGCATTGCTGATCCTCGATTTCAACGGCGCACAGGACCCGACCAAGGGGCCCTGCAACAAGAACACCAAGCCGCGGTGCCTTGCTTCCGTGCCGAAGGTCAAAACCCTGCTCGACCAGGCGCGCGCCAAGGAAATGCTTGTCGTCTTCAGCCTGGCCGGCGCCGGCGAGCCGCAGGATATCGCCACGGCTCTGGCACCGCTGGCAAGCGAGCCGATCGTCAAGTCCGGTGCCGACAAGTTCATCGGCACCAATCTGCGCAGTATCCTGGCCGACAAGGGCATCAAGACGGTCATCGTCACCGGCACGGCCTCGGAAGGCGCGGTGCTCGATACCGCGACGGATGCCGCTTTGAACGGCATGAACATCATCCTGCCAGTCGATGGCATGTCCTCCACCGAGCTCTATGGCGAGCAGTATGTGGCTTGGCATATGGTCAACGCACCGGGTGTCGCGCAGAAGACGACGCTGACCAGCATCGATATGATCAAGTTCTGATCCGGTAACGACTCGATGGAAACATCCCGCGTTCCAATGCGATAGCGGGATGTCGGTTCGGCTTACCTAGGCCAGACTTCGTCGAACAGGTTCAGAAGGCGCTTCCAGTGCCTTTCGGCGCCGGTCTCGTCGTAAACGCCATGGTGGTCGGGCACGGTCCATCCATGCGCCATGCCGATATAGTTTTCGATGATGTGGTCGACGCCACCAGTGCGGAGCGCCTCGGCAAGGCGGGCGGATTGTTCCGGCGGAAAGCTGTTGTCGACGCCGGCAACGCCGACATAGACGCGCGCCTTGATATCGGCCGCAAGGCGGTGCGGGCTGTCTTCCGCGTCGCTGGCGAGATTGCCGCCGTGAAAGCTGGCCGCCGCTGCGATGCGGTCGGGATAGGTCGCAGCAGCGGTCAGCGCGCGGCCTCCACCCATGCAGTATCCGACCGTGCCGACCGGGCCTTTGGCCCCGGCGGCTGATAGGGCATCGAGAAAGGCGGCGCTGTCGCGCTTGGTCATTTCCTGTGTCGTTCCGCGCAGCATCGTCATGATCGTTTCACGAGATGCCGGGTTGCCGAAGGCACTGCCGTCGAAGGGGCCATAAGCGCCGAAGCGGTAGAAGAGATCGGGAAGCAGCACGATGTGGCCGGCATCGGCGAGGCGCTGCGCCATGCTGTCAAGGGAGGAGCGCGGACCCATGGCATCCATGTAGAAGATCACGCCATGTTCGGCCGGAGCGCCATTGTCGGGGCGGAAGAGGGCGGCTTTGACGACCCCGTCGGCCATCTTGATGTCGACGTCTTGTTTCATCCTCGTATCCCTTGCGATCCCTGTTGTCTGTTTATCTTCCCTGCGCGGCGGGCACTTTGGCAAATGGCCGACAGGCGCTCAATAGCATTCCTTGCCGAAAGTGATACGACCGGCGGATCGCCGATCAACATCTCTTGAGTTTCCGTATCCGTCCGCCATGACATAGTATCGCCGGCAACCGCGGCTATGTGCCGGACCTTTGGAGGATAAGTTTTGATGTCTTTTCGCCAGATGGTTCCCGGCTTGATACTGGCCTTCTCGTTGATATCGACGCCTGCCTTTGCCGCGCCGCCGGAGCAGGCTCGTGGTGAGCCGGGTGGTGGTGGCGTCCTATCGCTCCTGCCGCCCGACGCGGTGAGCGACCACGTGTTGGATGCCGACGGCAAGAGCATGGCCTATACGGCGACGGCTGGAACGCTCGATCTCTTCGGTCAGGACGGTCAGCGCAGTGCGGCGATCTTCTATACCGCCTATGTCGCGAAAAACCGGAATGCAGGTCGGCCCATCACCTTCGTATTCAACGGCGGGCCAGGGGCAGCATCCGCCTTTCTCAATCTCGGGCTTGTCGGACCGCGTATCCTCGATTTCGGGCCTGATGGCCGTGATGGCGCCAATGCCAAGCTGGTCGACAATCCGCAGAGCTGGCTCAATTTCACCGATCTTGTGCTGATCGATCCGATCGGCACGGGTTGGAGCCGGGCGGTGAAGCCGGATGACCAGAATGAATTCTACACGGTCGAAAGCGATGCCGAAAGCCTCGCCAAGGCGATCGCCCTTTACGTCGCCCATAACGGTCGCGCCGCGTCGCCGAAGTATATTCTTGGCGAAAGCTATGGCGGGTTTCGCTCGGTCAAGGTCGCCAACAGCCTACGCGAGGATCAAGGTATCCTGATCTCCGGCATCGTCATGCTTTCGCCCTTGCTCGAGGGCCGGCTGGTCTTTGGCGGCGGCGACGATGCGCTTAGTGCTGCCTTGGAGCTGCCCTCGCTGGCAGCCGCCCAGCTCGAGCGGCAGAATGCTTTCAGCGACAAGGCGGTTCAAGATGCCCAGGCTTTCGCTCTGAACGAATATCTGCCTGTTCTTGCCGGGCCGCCGCCCTCCGGCGATGCCGGCCGGGCCTTTTATGGTCGGGTCGCAAAACTGACCGGCATCCCCGAGGATGTCGTTGCCAAGAACCAGGGTTTTCTCGGTAGCGTCTATCGGAAACATTCCGACGGCGATGGCGCGGAGGTGGCGAGTGCCTACGATGCTTCCTTCCTGGCGCCCGACCCCTATCCTCAGTCCGACGCCGAGCATGGCGGCGACCCGATCCTTGACGGTTTCGTCCGCGCCTATGGCGGTGCGTTTTCGAGCTATGCGCGTGATGAGTTGGGCTTCCACACCGATATGACCTACACGCTGCTGTCGACCTCGGTGAACAGGCAGTGGAAATGGGGTGGGCGAAACGACGGCGGCTCGCGCCTCAGCGCCGGCGTCACCGACGATCTCAAGGAACTGCTGTCGCTGTCATCGTCCTTCCGCCTCATGGTGGGGCAGGGCTACAGCGACCTCGTCATTCCCTTCGGCGTCAGTAAATATGTGCTCGACCACATGCCATCGGCCTTTGCCGATCGCGTGGCGCTGAAACTCTACCGCGGCGGTCATATGTTCTACACCCGGCCGACATCACGCGAGCAGTTCACGACGGATGCCAAGGCGTTCTTTGCCCCGCAGCCTCCGGCCGCGCCGGCCGTGAAATCGAACTAAGCAATTCCAGGAAAAGTGTGCAGCGGTTTTCCGTCCGAAATTGAGCAACAACAATAGCATAGAGCGGTGAGGCGGTTCCGTGAACGCTTCATCGCTCTAGTCGTGCTGCTGCAACTGAAAGAGATGCTTGATGCGCGAGCTCAGCGAACTGACGGGAGCGCCGTTGACCAGGATATCGGTGTTGGCGAACAGATGGCGTTCGGCCTCGATGCGCTTCGCCATGATGGCGCCCAGCTCTTCGGCGAGGGCGGGTCTGTCATGCAAGAGCGGCGACAGGCAGTCCTCGCCGATTTCATAGGTGACGACAAAGGTCAGGGCGCGGACCGTCCCGACTTCGCCTGTTCCCATCAACAGGCCGTTTTCGCCGAAATAATCGCCAGGCGCGAGCCGCGTCAGCTCGATCTGCCGATGCCCCTCGCGGCGGGTGATGCTGACGACGCCCGATCGCACGATCGTCAGCGCGCGAAGCTGTGCGTCCTGTTCGGCGATGACCGCATCCTTGCGATAAGTGCGGCGCTGCATGTGCGATGCCAGATGCTCTTTTTCGTCCTCGGTCAACGATGAGAACAGCGGGATGTTGCTGACCAGCCGCCATGGCGTTCCGGGAGCGTGCTGCTGCTCGCCCGATGCTTCTGCCTTGTGTTCCGCCGGAATGACGATCGTATCGGAAGGGCCGGCGAGTTTCAGGCCCGCCGCCTTCGAATGGCGGTAAAGGAGGTCGTAGATCTCGTTCTTTGCGGCCATCGTCTGCGATATATCGCGCACGCGGAACGTCAGCTGTAGTTCGATTGCCTGTCCGTCGACGGAATTGATGGCGACGCTGGGTTCGGGGGTCTTCTGGATCGAGTTGCAACTGATCAGCACGCTTTGCATCACATCGACGACGACGCTTGGCAGGGTGGTCGGCTGAACGCGTACGGTGACGGTGGCGCCGTGGCTCTCGTCGGGCGAGGAGAGATTGGTCAGCCGCGTCTTGGCAAGGACGCTGTTCGGGATGACGACCAGATCGTTGGTGCCGTTCAGCAGCTGCGTGGCCCGCCAGTTGGTTTCCACGACACGGCCTTGAATATCGTTTTCGAGGACGATCCAGTCGCCGACGGAATAGGGCCGCCCGAGATTGAGCGCGATGCCGGAGAAGACATCGCTCAACGTGCTCTGCAATGCCAGGCCGAGAATGATGGCGAACACGCCGGAGGTGGCGATCAGCGTGCCCACCGGAACGCTGAAGACGTCGGCGACAATGGAAAGAATGGCGCCGAGATAGATAACGCCGACGATCAGATCCTGCAGCAGCCGGCCCTCGCGCGGCTTGCGCTCGAAGATAAGGAACAGGCGCACGCAGGCGATCAGCACCCAGGCACCGTTGATCCACCAGATGATCTTGGCGAAGCCGGTGAAGGTGCGCAACGACACCGACACCTGCGGCGGGCTCGGCTCGTAGGGTATGATGCCGTGATAGAGCAGAAGCACGGTCAGGCAGACGAAAAAGATAGCCTGGCCTATCAGCCGCCCGGCGCGCTGATGGCGCAGCATGACACGGCTGACGAATGTGCCGATGACCACCAGGATGCAGAACTGGACGATCGGATCATCGAGAAGTGCAAGAGACATGGGGGTTTGGCCGCACTCAATCTATCGGATGGGCGCTAAATTGGCATGAAAGAGTTTACAATGCCATATAGCGACGAACTGCGACATCTTCGATGCAGCCAAGCCAAGTCTTCGGTGCAAGTGTCCCGACGGACTTGATCCCGCGACCGAAGCCTTGATAATTGGATGACGATTATCATCTTACATCTGTCATCCCGTCCTGCTATCAGCCTTCGACGGCGCACCTCCCGGCGCTTCGACATCATCAAGGAATACCCATGACACAGTCTTTTGTGATTAGCGGCGATTTGCTGATCGGCGCAGAGTCGACCGGCGACAACAGAACCGCGCACGCCATCAACCCGGCGACCGGCGCAAATCTCGAGCCGGCTTTTGCGATTGCGAGCGAGGCCGACGTGGCAAGGGCCTGCGAATTGGCCGGCCAGGCTTTCGACGTCTACCGCGCGACCAGCCCGGAGGAACGGGCGGCATTTCTCGAAAAGATCGCTGACAATATCATCGATATCGGCGATGCGCTGATCGAGCGGGCAACGGAAGAGACCGGCCTGCCGGTGGCACGTCTGCAGGGTGAGCGCGCCCGCACAGTCGGCCAGCTTCGGCTGTTTGCGCAGGTGGTTCGTTCCGGCGAATGGCTCGATCTCCGCGTCGACCCGGCATTGCCGGAGCGCAAGCCGTTGCCGCGGCCCGATCTGCGCCTGCGTCAGATCCCGCTCGGCCCCGTCGCCGTCTTCGGCGCCAGCAATTTCCCGCTCGCCTTCTCGGTCGCCGGGGGTGATACCGCGTCCGCGCTTGCCGCCGGGTGCCCGGTCGTCGTCAAGGGGCATCTCGCCCATCCGGGCACGGGCGAGCTTGTGGGACGCGCCATCCGCGCTGCCGTTGCGGCCTGCGGCCTGCCTGAAGGGACTTTTTCGCTGCTGACCGGCGCCAACGAAACAGGCGCGGCGCTGGTGCGCGATCCGCGTATCAAGGCTGTCGGCTTCACCGGCTCGCGCGGCGGCGGCCTGGCGCTCGGCGCCATCGCCGCGGCCCGGCCGGAGCCGATTCCTGTTTATGCCGAGATGAGCAGCGTCAATCCCGTCTTCCTCTTTCCGGCGGCGCTTGCGGCGCGCGCCGAAGCGATCGGCACGGGCTTCATCGAATCCCTGACCCTCGGCGCCGGCCAATTCTGCACCAATCCCGGCTTGCTCTTCGCCATCGATGGCCCCGATCTCGATCGCTTTATCGAGGCTGCCAGCGCGGTACTGACCGGTCGCGCGCCGGCGCCGATGCTGACGCCGGGCATTCACGCCGCCTTCGACAAGGGCGTGGCTGCGCTCGCGGAGCATGAGGCGGTCAAGACCGTCGCTCATGGCGCACCGGCCGAGGGAGTCAACCGCAGCCCCGGCATCTTCTTCGAGACCGATGTCGAGCCTTTCCTTGCCGACGAGCGGCTCGGGCATGAGGTCTTCGGCGCGGCGGGCCTGCTGGTGCGCTGCAAGGACATCGACCAGATGATTGCGGTTGCCGAAAAGCTTGAGGGCCAGCTGACCGCCACGTTGCAGATCGAGGCTGGCGACCATGCCGTCGCCGCAAAGCTGCTGCCGGTGCTGGAGCGCAAGGCCGGACGCATTCTCGCCAACGGCTGGCCGACCGGCGTGGAAGTCTCCCATGCCATGGTACATGGCGGACCGTTCCCGGCAACATCGGACAGCCGCACGACGTCGGTCGGCACGCTCGCCATCCGTCGCTTCCTGCGTCCGGTATCCTATCAGGATCTGCCGGAAGGGATGTTGCCGGCCGAACTGAGGGATGAAGGCATCAAGACGCTGCCGCATCTGCTGGATGGCGTGCGCAAGGCACATTGAAGGCTGGAGAGCCCTCATCCGGCCTGTCGGCCACCTTCTCCCCGCTAGCGGGGAGAAGGGGATAGTCGCTCACCCAGCCTTCCATTCACTGGACGAGGGTACAGAGGTCGTTGCCTCTCCCTGTCAAAACGGAGAGAGGGCTGGGGTGAGGGGCAATCCCACGACCTGACGCCGATTGGAAATCTCAAACCACCGCGTAGACAATCCCGGTGAACGAACCCGCGTGGTGAAGCAGCTCGCGTTCGCCCGAGCCGTCGAGGCTCGCCGAATAGAGATTGCCGCCGATATCGGTGAAGAACATGCGATTGTTCGGCAGGTCGAGCGACAGGCCGATGCCTTCGTCGAGGCCCTCCAGGACGACTTCGGATGTTGCCGCGATGTCGTCCATGCTGGCGCGGTTGACGGTATTCCCACGTGGGAGATTGCCGCGGTCGGTCCAGTAGATGGTGCGGGTGGCGAGATCGAGTTCGAGGTCGATCGGTTCCGGCAGCTTGTCGAGCAGGGTCTCAATATCGCTGCGTCTCGTTGCCGTCTCGTCTTCGGGAATGTCGATGCTGGCGCGGAGGATGCGGCCGAGGCCGGCGTCCGGTGGCCCCTTCTGCGTCCAGTAGATCTGCCCGAGCGGCAGGTCGAGGGCGATGCCCACGCACCAGCGTTCGATATCGGCACTGTCCTGCGGACTGTCGCCGTTCTGCACCAGGGTTTCGATGTCGGAGCCGTCGATGTTGGCGCGCATGACACGCATGCCCTCGCGGTCGCACCAGTAGAGCGTGCCGTTGTCGTGGTCGATCTGGATCTGCTTCGGCGTGACCAGCGTGCTGCCCGGCGGGATCAGTGTGACATGGTTGCTGCCGTCGAGATTAATGCGCTCGATCGAGCCGTCATGGGCGTTGTAGTCGGTGCCCATTTCCGTCCAGTAGAGCCAGCCGTTCTCGCTGTCGACGAGAATGCCGTCCGGGCTGCGGCCCGGGCGCTGGATGATCAGCTTGAGGTCGCTTCCGTCGATAGCGGAGGATAGAATTCGGCCGTCGTTGATATCGAGGAAAAACAGCCGTTCGGTCTTTTCTCTGGGGGTGGCAGGCGTCCGTGCTTCTGCTTCAGACATGAGAGCATCCTTTCAAAGGGTCGGATCTGCGGATCACAGCGGCAATCATGGCATCGGTTGATGACAGCATCATTCGCGCCGTGATCCGTTGAAGATCTGTTGCGCCGCAGCAAAGATCAAGAGCGCAGATGTCACGGCTGTATCGGACGAGCGTCAAATAACTGTAATCGATTTGATATAAATCCCCGCCATTCCCTATGGGCGATGTCAGCCTCGATGCTGAAATCCGAAGCCGAAGGTGCTTGATATCTTGTCGACACTCCAGCAGGTCGCTTTTCGTGCCGGTTGTTCGGTTGCGACCGCCAGCCGGGTGCTGAACCGCAACGGTCCCGTCAGTGATGAGATGGTGCGTCGGGTGCGTCGGGCGGCGGCGGAGCTCGGCTATCGCGCCGGCGGCCGCGCCGGCAATCGACGGCCGGCGATCGGCGTGCTCATTCCCAGCATCACCAATCCGGTGTTCGCGGCGTCGTTGTCCAGCATTCAGAACCGGGCTCTTCATGCGGGTCACAGCGTGCTGATCGCGCAATCGAATTACGATCCGGCACAGGAGGCGGATGCCGTCGCGTCATTGCTCCAGCAGCAGCCGACCGGCCTCATCCTCACGGTCTGTGATCCCGAACGCAGCCCGGCTCTGTCTTCCGCCCTGCCGCCGACCGTGCTGCTTGGCAATCTGCCGACCGCCCGCTTCACCGCCGCCGTCGCGACCGACAATTTTGGCGCCGGCCGGGATCTGACGGATCATCTCCTGCAGAAGGGGCATCGGCGCATCCTGTTCATCTCAGGCCATTTTTCCGCATCGGATCGGGCAAAGTTGCGCTATCTCGGCTATCTCAAGGCGATGGAGTCCGCAGGTCTACAGCCTCTCGACGCCCTGGAGATTTCCTTCATCAGCAGCCTGGGGCAGCTCGATCTCTCGGACGTTGTTTCGCAGTTTTGCCCGACGGCGATCATCGCCTCCAACGATCTTCTGGCGCTCGGGGTTATGGGTGCGCTGCGGCGTCAGGGGCTGTCGATCCCACGTGATATCTCCGTCGCCGGTTTCGATGGCATTTCCCTCGGCCTGCTGACGGAGGTTTCGCTGACGACAGTGGAGATACCGGATGGGACAATGGGGGCGGCGGCGGCTTCGCTGCTGCTCGACATGGCGGAGAATGCCGCACCGGCGCGACATCTGACCGTTCCCTACCGGTTGCGGCCGGGCGGAACCGTGCGCAATCTCGCCATTCAATCCTGACGGATCTCTGCACATGAAAACGCCGCCTCCCAAAGAGAGGCGGCGCGGATTTCAAACCCGATCCGGCAATCAGCTGCGCGGCAGCATGCCTTCGACGTCGGAAGCTGCATCTTCAAGCGCTTCCTTCGGCGCGGCCGAGCCATCGACGATGCGCGACAGGTTGTCGACGATGGTCTGCGTGACCTTGACACCATTGGCGCCGGGGAAGGCATACCAGGGGATCATGACCGACATCTGGCTGAGGCCGGCCTGGAACAGCGGGTTCTTCTTGTAGAAGTCGCCGAGATAGTTGGCCGACTTGGCGGCAAGTTCGTTGTTCGGAACGTAGCCGGTGCCGGGAACGACGACGGACGCGCCATAGGGGCCGGCGGCGAACTTGGCGAACTTCCAGGCGGCCTCTTCCTTGACCGGATCATGCGTCAGGATGACGACGGCGTTACCGCCTGTGGGGAGGCGGCCGTTGACCGGATCGATCAGCGGGATCTTGGCGGTGCGCAGGTCGAACTTGGTGCCGACGTTCTTGATCGTGTTGACCAGTGCGCCGGTGGTCTGGAATTCGAAGCCGACCTTGCCGGCGGCGAAAGCCTGTTCGCCGGCGGCCTTGGTGAAGACCGGCATGCCGCCTTCCTTGACGAAGCGCTGGATCAGTTCGACGGCCTTCTGTCCCTCAGGACCGTTGAAGGCGACCTTGCTTTCGTCGTCGCTCAGCATCTTGCCGCCGGCGCCGAAGAGCAGGGCGGAGAACATCCAGTCGTCGCCCTGCCAGCGGAAGTCCATGCCGTCGACGCCGTTGCCGAGCGCCTTGATCTTGCCGGCGAGCGTGATGACTTCGTCCCAGGTCTTCGGAGGGTTGTTCGGGTCGCCGCCGGCGGCCTTCACCAGGTCGGCATTGTAGTACATGATCGGGTTCGACGTCGCGAAGGCGAGGCCGACCTGCTTGCCCTTGACCTGGGCGAGCTTCAGGATCGTGTCGGAGAAGCCCTGCTCGGCCATGTTGCCGTCTTTCTTGACGAGCGGCCCGAGATCGACCGGGACATTGCGCTCGTCCATCATGCGCAGGCGGTTGAGGCCGATGAAGGTGACATCGGGCATCTCGCTCGTGCCGGCCTGGCGAAGAATGGTCTGGATGCCTTCCTCATAGGTGGCCGAGGGAGCGGCGAACTGGATCTTGATATCGGGATTTTCTTCCATGAACTTCTTCGAGATCGTGTCCATCACGTTCTTGAAGAAGCCGGGCATGGGGTAGTGAACCGTCAAGGTTGTCTCGGCATAGGCCGGGACCGACACGACCATCGAAATGGCCGCGGCGGCGAGAATCTGGGTGATATGCTTCATCGCACGTTCTCCTGTTTCGAACCGGTCAGCCTTTGAGACCGGTCATGGTGATGCCCTCGACGAAACGCTTCTGTGCAAGCAGGAATGCGACGACGAGGGGAAGGGTGATGATCAGGGTTGCTGCCATGAGTGCGCCGTAGTCGTCGCCGGCTTCGGCGGCGCGGAAATACATGAGGCCCAGCGGCGGCGTGGCGTAGTCCTGCTTGCTGATGACGATCAGCGGCCAGTAGAGGTCGTTCCAGTGCGCGACGACCGAGAAGATCGCGAAGGCTGTTACCGCCGGCCAGGCATTCGGCACGATGACGCGGGCGACGATGCCGAGTTCCGACATGCCATCGAGGCGGGCGGCGTGGATGAGATCATCAGGCATGGCGCGGAAGAACTGCAGGAACATGAAGATCGCGAAGACCGAGATCGAGAAGGGCGCGACCAAAGCGGTATAGCTGTTCAGCAGCGACAGGCTGTTGAAGCCGACATAGAGCGGCAGCGCGGTCGCGTGGATCGGGATCAGCAGGCCGAGCATGACCAGCACCATCATCATGCGTGCCGCCGGGAATTTCAGTTTCGCCATCGCATAGGCGCAGGGAATGGCGATCAGCACCTGGAAGAAGAAGATCAGGCCGCAGACGAGGACGCCGTTGAACAGCAGCCTGCCCATATCAACCTTGCTCAGCGCCTTGGCGACATTCTCGATATAGAAGAAATGCGTCGGGATCAGCCGCAGCGCCGAGGTGAAGATGTCGTCCTGCGCCTTGCCGGCGGTCGAGATCATGAAAATGTAGGGCGCAAGAAAGACGAGCGAGCCGAGGATCAGCAAGGAGAGGCGCAGGATGCGGCCGGGAGTGAAGCCTGTCGAGTTCATGTGTAATGCACCTGCCGGTCTTGGACGCGATATTGCAGGAAGGTCAGTACGACGAGAATGGCGAGAAAGACCGTCGTCATCGCCGAGGCATAGCCGACCCTGAGGTAGACGAAGCCTTCCTGGTAGATGGTGAAGAGCAGCACCTCCGAGGCATGGTTCGGGCCGCCCTCGGTCAGCGCCTTGACGGTGTCGAAAACCTTGACCGCGTTGATGATGCTGATGGTCGTGACGAAAAGCGTGGTCGGTCCGAGCATCGGCCAGGTGACGAGCCAGAAGCGGTCCCACGCCGATTTCGCGCCATCCACTTCGGCTGCGGCATAAAGTTCACGCGGGATGGCTGTGAGACCGGCGAGAAACAGCACCATGTTGAAGCCGACCGACTGCCAGACGCCGATGATCGACAGGCTGTAGAGGGCGGTTGCCGAAGAGCCGAGCCAGTTCGGGCCGCGCACCCCGATCTCGGCGAGAAGAGCGTTGATCGGGCCGATTGTGGGATGGAAGAGGTACTGCCAGACGGTCGCCATCGCGACGATCAGCGAAGCCACGGGCAGGAAGTAGGCTGTGCGGAAAAAGCTGCGGCCGATGCCTTCGCTTTCGATCAGCAGCGCGACGCCGAGGCCGAGCACGATCGAGATGGGAGCGACGATGGCCGTATAGACCGTCGTGTTCCAGAGCGACTTCATAAAGGCGCGATCCTTCAGCAGATGCGCGTAGTTCTCGAAGGCGACGAAGCGCAGGCTCTTGTCGCCGAGCTGGAAATCCGTGAAGCCGAGGACGACGACGGCAACGATCGGCACCAGGATGAACAGCACGATCAGGATGATGGCTGGCAGCGCGAAGAGGAGGGCGGTGCGGGCTTCGCTGCGTTCGCGCGCCGCCGCCGTCCGAATCGGCAGGGAAGTGGCGGCAATGCTAGCCATGCGCCTTCTCCCTGGCGGTGTCGACGGTCGCGGGAACGGTGCGCAGGCGGCGTCCGTCCTCGGCGAAGACCATGGCCTGTTCCGGGGCAAGCGTCAGCGCCACGGGCATGCCGGCGGAGAGCCCCGCGGCCTCTGCGGGTGTACGCTTGACGATCATCGTTTCGCCGATGGCATCGAGCTTGGCATAGAGAATGACCTCGGAGCCGAGGAATTCCATGCGCTCGATATGGGCGGCAAGCGCATCCTGCCGTCCCTGCGTGAGGCTCACGAATTCCGGCCGGATGCCGAGCGTTACATTCTTGCCGGCAAAGCTGCCGTCTTCGAGTGCGAGCCGGAGGCCGCCGAAGGCGACGAAGCCGTTTTCGGCGAGCGCCGGCAGCAGGTTGATGCGCGGCTGGCCGACGAAACGGGCGACTTCGACATGGCTCGGATCGTCATAGATCACCTGCGGCGAGGCCAGCTGCAGCAACTGCCCGCCGATCATCACGGCGACGCGGTCGGCCATGGAAAGTGCCTCGGCCTGGTCGTGCGTGACATAGACAGTCGGCACGCCGGCACGGCGATGCAGATCGACGATCTCGCCGCGGGCATGGACGCGCAGATTGGCATCGAGATTGGAAAGCGGCTCGTCCATCAGGAAGACGCTGGGGCGGCGCACCATGGCGCGGGCAAGCGCCACGCGCTGGCGCTGGCCGCCGGACATCTGACCGGGCTTGCGGTCGAGCAGATGGTCGATCTTCAGCGAAACGGCCATTTCGCGGACGTCGCGGATGATAGCGCGGCGGGTGCTACGCTGGCCGGGGATCAGCGAGCCGATAAAGGGCAGGCGCTGGACGCGGGTCAGGCGGCGCATGGCAAGCGGCACGGCGATGTTTTCAGATGCGGTCAGATGCGGGTAGAGCGCGTAGGACTGGAAGACCATGGCGATGTTGCGGTCGGCCGCTGCGACGCCGGAGACGTCGGTGCCGCCAAGAACGATCTTGCCGCTGTCGGCATGCTCAAGGCCTGCCAGGATGCGCAGCAGCGTGCTCTTGCCGCAGCCGGAAGGACCGACGAGGGCGATGAATTCGCCTGGTTCGACGTCGAGATCGACACCTTTAAGGATGGCGTTGCCGCCGAAGGATTTGGCGATGCCGCGAAGTGAAAGGGCGCTCATTCGGTCGCCTCCTTCTGAAGCTTCGGGGCGGCCTGCGGATAGACCTCCATGACGACATCATCGAGGAAGTAGGCGGTCATGCCCGATACTGCGACGATCTCGGTCGATACGCTCTCGCCGAGTTCATGGATTGCTGCGCCGATCAGTCGTTCGCCGGGCATTTCGCGTTCCATCTTGTCGAGGATGAAGGCGGCGGGTGGTGCCCAGACGAGGGCCGTATCGTTAAAGCGGCCTTCCCAGGTCCAGTGCAGGTGACCGCTGCCGAGCAGGGCGACGTCGTGGGCTGCTATCAGATCATACAGTCGGCGGCGCTGCGCCGGACGTACGCTCCAATAGCCGGTATCGCCTTCGTCGGGTGCGTCGACGAAGAGCGGCTTGTGGGCGAAGAGGGCGACGCGGCGACCATCACGGCTTTCGAGCTTCTCCTGCAGCCATTCGAACTGCTTGTTCTCCTCGGCATCCTCGAAGCCCATCAGCAGGCTGTTGAGCCCGATCAGCCGCCAATTGTCGACGTCCTTCGCCCAGTAATCCGGGCCGACGAGGCGGCGCCAGCGCTCCAGCCGTTCCGGGTTGACGGGCTGATACGATCTCGGCAGGTGGCCGACATCATGATTGCCGGGCACGATCAGCATCGGCACGGAGACCTGGCGCATCAGGTCCATGGAAAAGGTAAGGTCTTCGTCCTTGTCGGCGCCGTCGACGCTGAGATCGCCGGTGTGGACGATAAGATCGGCGCCGCTCGCCTCGATCCATTTTGCCAGCGGCTCCCAATTGCCGTTGAAATGCGGCTTGGTTGGGCTCAAATGGGTGTCGGTGATCTGGATGATCTTCAAGGCGCGTCTCCGGAGTCTTCAGAAGCAATGCGCCAGCGAGGGGATTCCCTTCAAAACAGGCGCGTCTCTGCGCACTCTTTAGAAGGCCCCCATGTCAGTTGAGTAACGGGTCTTTTCACATGTTTTTCAGTTTTGTCACATCACCGTCAAACAACGTCATCACTGGCCTTGTGGCGAATTGTGACCTGTACGTGATGGGTTCGGTGATATAGATCGCTGCCGAAGGGGATTGGACATGTCAGACGAGCAGAGCCGAATCACGACACTCGAGGAGACGGTTGCCTACCAGGCGAAGATCATCGAGGAACTGTCCGACCAGATTGCGGAGCAATGGAAGGTGGTCGAGCAGACCAGGCACAAGCTCGATCGGCTCGCGGAGCGGTTTCTGATGCTGGAGGAGCAGTCGCTCGACGCGCCAGCGATCACCAAGCCGCCGCACTACTGATCAGTTCGGCTGGATCATTCACGTTTCGGTGTTTCACGCGGGCGTGTGTAACAAAAGGCTCCGTCTTCCCGTATCTCCTTGTGACCGGAGCGTTTACAATCGCGGTCGAGAGGAGATCGTCATGAAGACTTTATCGACGGACATGATCCGCATTCGCTCAGCGCGTGTCGCCCGTTTCGCCGGCCTCACGGTCGCGGCGGTGCTCGTCGGCGGTATGGCGCTGCAATTTGTCGGCCGCGCTTCGGCAGAGGACGCGCGCGTCATTCCCGCGCCAAGCATGGACGAGAAGGCTGGTTCCGCCAGCACGGAGACGGTCGTGCTTGCCGGCGGCTGCTTCTGGGGCGTGCAGGGCGTGTTCCAGCATGTCAACGGCGTGATCAGCGCCACGTCAGGCTATGCCGGCGGCGGCAAGGATGGGGCGCATTACGAAATGGTGAGCACCGGCGATACCGGCCATGCCGAATCCGTGCGCGTCGTTTTCGATCCGCACAAGGTCAGCTACGGACATCTGCTGCAGATCTATTTCTCGGTCGCGCATGATCCGACGGAGCTGAATTATCAGGGACCGGACAGCGGCACGCAGTATCGTTCGGCGATCTTCCCGAGCAGTCAGGAACAGGCCGATATTGCGCGCGCCTATATCGATCAGCTCAATCACGCCAAGGTGTTCGACGCCGCGATCGTCACCCGCATCGAGCCATCTAGGCAATTCTATGCCGCCGAGAGCTATCATCAGGATTTCCTGACGACGCATCCCGACTATCCCTATATCGTCATCAACGACATGCCGAAGATCAAGAATCTGCAGCATCTCTTTCCCAAGGATTATCGCGCTGACCCGGTTCTGGTGACGGCAAGTGCCAGCGCGAACTGACCAGCACTTGATCGTGTGACCGGCGAGCGATGATCGCCGGTCACGGCCGCCTTGCAAGAAAAGCTCGTTACTCGCGGCTCGTCTGGTGTATTGCTGCCTGACACCAGACATATATCGAGAGTGCGTTTCGTCATGATCGTCCGCGACCGGCCGAATCTCTTCCAGCTTTTCTTCATTGTTCGCGGTTCGATCGTCCTGCGAATCCTGCCGCAGATCGTCGCCATCTTCCTGCTGTCGGCTTTGATCGTCTGGGGACATGAGGAGCGGCCGAATCTGGTCGTGTCCTTCAACGGATCGTCGCTTTCCCTGCTCGGCATCGCGCTTTCGATTTTCCTCGGCTTTCGCAACAATGCCGCCTACGACCGCTGGTGGGAGGGTCGGCGCGACTGGGGTCAGCTTGTCTATGTCGCCCGCGGCTTTGCCCGTCAGACATTGATCCTTGAAGCGGAAGGTGAGGCTGGTATCGAGGCGCGGAAGACCCTGCTGCGTCTGACCATGGCTTTTGCGCAGGCGCTGGTCTGCCTTTTGCGATCGGGTAGCGACGACAGCAAAGTGTTGCGCCTTCTGACATCGAGCGAGGCCGAGTTCTATCGCGCAGCGCAGAACCGGCCGAATCTCATCCTGCGCCTGATCTCAGCCGATCTTGCACGTCTGAAGGCGAAGGGCGCGATTTCGGATATCCAATATCAGATGCTGGATATCAGCGTCGGCCAGATGGGTGCGGCGCAGGCCGCCTGCGAGCGCCTTCGCAATACGCCGCTGCCGTTCGGCTATACGCTGCTTTTGCATCGCACCGCCTATCTCTTCTGCTTCCTGCTGCCCTTCGGCTTCGTCGATACGCTCGGCTGGGGTTCGCCCTTCGTAACGGCTCTCATCGCTTATACTTTCTTCGGGCTCGATGCGCTGGGTGATGAGCTGGAAGATCCTTTCGGCAATCGCCCCAATGCACTCGCCATCGGCGCCCTTGCCGATACGATCGAGATCAATCTGCGCGAGGCGCTTGGCGAAACCGATCTGCCGCCGCTGCCGCAGCCCCAGGATTTCGTGCTGATGTAGGCCGTCAGCAAAAAATTTCGCAAAGCGATGGAATAGAATCCGGAGCGCTTCCGTATATAGGTGTATGGATCGCAAAGGACGCACATTCGATGTTTTGGGGCAGCTCGGTTCGCTGAGACGTTATGCCCGCTCGCTCGTGCGCAATGCGGACGAGGCCGAAGATCTGGTGCATGACGCGCTGGTCAAGGCATACGAGCGCAAGGCGTCCTTCCGTCGTGGCGGCAACCTGCGGACCTGGTTGCTGTCGATCCTGCACAATGTGCATATCGACCGCCTGCGTCAGAAGAAATCGCTGAATCGTCGCCACGAAGAGGCGGCCGCCGAGCTTGAGGTGGCGCTACCGGCGTCGCAGGACCATACGGTCCGCCTGAGCCAGGTGCGCGAGGCCTTTTTCAGTCTGCCTGAGGAACAGCGCGAAGCGCTGCATCTCGTGGCGATCGAAGACCTTTCCTATCAGGAAGCGGCGTCCGCGCTTGGCATTCCTGTCGGCACGCTGATGTCCCGCATCTCAAGGGCCCGGGCGAGCCTGCGCAATTTCGAGGAGGCTACCTCCAAGGTTTCACATCTCAGGCTTATCGAGGGAGGCGGCAATGAAAACGGTTGATCCGATCATCGATACCGATCTCGACGCCTATGTCGATGGCGAGCTGCCGGTCGCGCGCCGTGTCGAGGTCGAATCCTATCTGTCGGAGCATCCCGAGATCGCCGCCAAGGTCATGGCGGATATGAGCATCCGTGGCGAGCTGCGCATGGCGCTGGCCGGTGAGAGCCATGTGCTCAGGGCAGAGACCCGCGAGGCCGCCCGGCGGCTGGAGCGCGGACTGGTCTATGGGCGCATGCTGGCATCTTTCCAGCGCGTGGCCGCCGTTGCCGTATTGGTGGCGACCGGCTGGGTGGCGCATACGTCCTTCGGCGCATTTACCGCGAGCGAGGTCAACGCATCCTCACGGCCGCCGGCTTTCATCGATGACGCGGTGCGCGCCTACAAGACGACTGCCGTGCGGGAACAAATCAAGCCGCAATCGGCGGCCGCGAACTACAATCCGGAAGAAATCCGCGCATCGACGGCGATCGTCCTGCCGGAGCTGCCGGGCGACTGGCGCGTCACCGATGCCCAGATCTATCCGTCCGAATTCGGTCCGAGCGTCGAAATGACCGTTGATGCCGGCAGGGACGGACATTTGTCACTTTTCGCCGTTCGCCCGGGGAATTTCGCCGTCAAGGAGGTCAGTCACATCAAGCGTGACGACGTCCAGACTGCCTATTGGCAGATCGGTGAAGTCGCCTATGCGCTGATCGGCGATGGCCAGGCGGCTCAGCTCGACGGCGATGCCGAAAAGCTCGCCCGCAGCCTGTACTAGTTTGAATTAAAGGAGAACGACCATGAACCCGACCAATCCGCGATACGGCTACGGAGCCGCCGCCGGCTCGCAGGCGCTCTTCGACGAGGGTTTGCGCCGGCATATGCTGCGCGTCTACAATTACATGGGTATCGGCCTCGTGCTGACGGGTATCGTCGCGATGGTCGTCGGTACGACGCCGGCCCTCTACGTGCCGATCTTTCAGACGCCGCTGAAGTGGGTCGTCATGCTGGCGCCGCTCGCTTTCGTGTTCTTCTTCTCTTTCCGCATCCAGACCATGTCGGCAAGCACGGCGCAGATGATGTTCTGGGCATTCTGTGCGGTCATGGGCCTGTCGCTGGCCTCGGTCTTCCTGGTCTTCACCGGCACGAGCATCGCGCGCACCTTCTTCATCGCCGCAACCATGTTCGGTGCGACCAGCCTCTACGGCTATACGACCAAGCGTGATCTTGCCAACATCGGCTCGTTCCTGATGATGGGTCTGTTCGGCGTGATCATCGCCAGCGTCGTCAATATCTTCCTGGGTTCGAGCGCGCTGCAGTTCGCCATCTCGGTGATCGGTATCGTCGTCTTCGTCGGCCTGACCGCCTGGGACACGCAGAACATCAAGGAACAGTATGCCGAGAACCATGATCAGGAATCGCAGCAGAAGCTCGCCGTCTTCGGTGCCCTGTCGCTCTACCTGAACTTCGTCAACATCTTTCAGCTGCTGCTGAATCTCACCGGTGAACGGGAATAGGTTTGAAATTGCCCGCTTGGGCATGGTCGGATCCGAAAGGCACTCCACCCTTTTGGTGATCATGCTCCGGTAATGCGTCTCCCTGGGGGCTTGTTGAGACGCATGACGCGCCTGCAGTATCTGCGCCGATACTGCAGGCGCAACTTTTTTGAGAGTGGCAAACCGAGTTCGCAGCCATTTTCGCCGCAGCGCGGCAAAGGGGAAAGGTGCCGGGCTAAGAGAGCACCGTCTAAAGAAAGGGCCTGATGGCGCAAATCTGCTGCCATCAGGCCCTTAGTTATTGCGGATATGAGGTCCTTCGTCCGTCAGGAAAGGACTGTGATCCTACCACTCGGCGACGCTGCCGTCCTCGTGACGCCAGACCGGGTTGCGCCAGCGATGGCCTTCCTTGGCACGCTCGATGACATAGGCCTCGTCCACCTCGATGCCGAGACCCGGTCCCTGCGGGATCGAGACGAAGCCGTCGGCATAGTGGAACACTTCCTTGTTGGAGATATAGTCGAGGATGTCGTTGCCCTTGTTGTAGTGGATGCCGAGGCTCTGTTCCTGGATGAAGGCATTGTAGCTGACGGCATCGACCTGCAGGCAGGCGGCAAGCGCGATCGGACCGAGCGGGCAATGCGGCGCCAGCGCCACGTCATAGGCTTCTGCCATGGCAGCGATCTTGCGGCATTCGGTGATGCCGCCGGCATGAGAGAGGTCGGGCTGGAGAATGTCGACATAGCCGTCCGACAGCACTGATTTGAAGTCCCAGCGTGAAAAGAGCCGCTCGCCGAGCGCGATCGGCGTCGAGCAATGATTGGCGATTTCCTTCAGCGCTTCGCGGTTTTCAGAGAGAACGGGCTCCTCGATGAACAGCAGCTTGTAGGGCTCCAGCTCCTTGGCCAGTACCTTGGCCATCGGCCGATGGACGCGGCCGTGGAAGTCGACGCCGATGCCGATATAGGGACCGATCGCCTCGCGGATGGTGGCGATGGTCTCGACTGCCTTTTCCACCTTGTCGTAGGTGTCGACGATCTGCATCTCCTCGCAGCCGTTGAGCTTGATCGCCTTGAAGCCGCGGGCGACGACCTCCTTCGCATTGTTGGCGACGTCGGAGGGGCGGTCGCCGCCGATCCAGGAATAGACCTTGATCTTGTCGCGCACCTGGCCGCCGAGCAGCGAATGGATCGGCTGTCCGAGCGCCTTGCCCTTGATGTCCCAGAGCGCCTGGTCGATGCCGGCAATCGCCGACATGTGGACAGCGCCACCGCGATAGAAGCCGGCGCGGTACATGACGTTCCAGTGGTCCTCGATCAGGAAGGGATCCTTGCCGATCAGATAGTCTTCCAGTTCATGCACGGCTGCCTGCACGGTCAGCGCCCGGCCTTCCACGACAGGCTCGCCCCAGCCGACAATGCCCTCGTCGGTCTCGATCTTCAGGAACATCCAGCGCGGCGGTACAATATACGTGGTCAGTTTCGTGATCTTCATGGGTATGATTCCATTTCGGCTTTGGATGATATCAGCGGTCTGCAGCCGCGGATTTCGGGGTTTCTGGTTTCATTCTCCGGCCATCGTCCAACCGTCGTTCGACGGCAAGATCGCGGGCGGCGAGATCGAGCATGCGATGGGCGCAATTCCGGGCGGCGGCGCCGTTGCGCAGTCGCAGCGCCTCCACCAATTCGCCATGGACCGTGATCGCCTCGTCGCGGCTGTGGGCGGCGACATTCGAGGCATGAAGCGCGTATTTGAGGCCGGCATGCATGGCGCTCGACAGGCGACGGAACACCTGGTTGTGGCTGGCGCTCAGCAGCACCTTGTGAAAGGCTACATCGGCCTCGGTGAAACTTTCCGGATCATTGGCGCTATCGCGCATCTGCCGCCACGCATGGTCGAGGTCGGCAATCTCCTGGGCGGTGGCTCGTTCCGCCGCATATTCGGCGGCGGCGGGCTCGATGGTGCGGCGCGCCTCCAAGATGGATCCGAGAATATCGAATTCGGCGATATGAGGCCCCATCCACTCCAGCACGTCCTGATCGAGGATGTTCCAATCGTCCTTGTCGCAGACGGTGGTGCCGACGCGTGGCTTGCCGCGCACGAGGCCCTTCGATTCCAGCACTTTCAAGGATTCGCGGATGACCGTACGGCTCACACCGAACATACCGCACAGATCGTTTTCGCGCGGCAGGGTCGAGCCCGAGGGATAGCGTTCGGAGCAAATGTCTTCGGCGATCGACGCTGTTACGTTCCTGCGGACGCGCGGACGGCGCTCGGGCTGGGCTGACGCGCCGTGCTCCTGTCCTTCAAGCGAATCCACCCTATCTCCTCCACACCTGTCGCATGTTGCCCCGTAAACCTCTCGCGACGAGGGACATGCGCGGGGCTTTCATGCGGCCGACATCCGGCCTGCGTTTCGTGCACCCTTCGCGTCGAAGCCAAGATACGCCAATCATCATACATTGGCAATAATATTGTATGATGATTTGGAAACCTTGCGCGATTGTCGGTGGGAACAATCCGCTGTGCCGCGCTTTGTCGAAGACGACGCCGCTCTTGTTACGGCGGCGTCGTCTTCGACGGATAGAAGGACTATGGTGTCCGGGCGGATGGCGTGAATGCCGTTTGCCGTCGGTCATTGCGGGGAGGCGGCGATTCCGCTCCCAAAGCTCATTTCAACGATAAGGAGGACGACATGCAGATCAATCGTACAGGTTCGGCTCAATGGGCCGGCGGTTTGAAGGATGGCAAAGGCCAGATCTCGACGCAGAGCGGCGCGCTCAATCACTACCCTTACGGTTTCGCCAGCCGTTTCGAAGGCGTTGCCGGCACCAATCCGGAAGAGCTGATCGGGGCTGCGCATGCCGGTTGCTTCACCATGGCCCTGTCGCTGATCCTCAACGAGGCCGGTTTCACCGCCGAGAGCATGGAAACGACGGCCAAGGTGACGCTTGAAAGCGTCGAAGGCGGTTTTGCCATTACCGCGATCCATCTGACGCTGACGGGCAAGATTCCAGGCGCCGATGAAGCCACTTTCACCGAGCTTGCCAATAAGGCCAAGGCCGGTTGCCCGGTTTCGAAGGCACTCGCCTCCGTTCCGATTTCGTTGGAAGTCCACGCCGCCTAAGCGGCCATTTCACGGCTTAGCGCCGCGCTGGTTCGCGCGGCGCGTTTCATGTATATTCCGCATTCGCGCATTGGGCTGTCATTTTCACGAAATGCAATACTCAACGGAGGGGCGAATGTCTGGAATTCTCTTAATTCACGTCGTCATAAGTTTGATTGCCATCGTCAGCGGCATTGTCGTTGCCTCTGGTTTTCTCACGGCCAATCGTCACGAGCGATCGACGCTGGTCTATATGGTCACGACCATTCTTACCAGTTTGACGGGTTTTCTGTTTCCGTTTCACACTGTCACGCCGGCAATCATCGTCGCCAGTCTCTGCGTTCTCATTTTCATACCGACCGCGCTGGCGCGCTACAGCTTTCATCTTGCAGGCATCTGGCGTCCCGTCTTCATCATCGGGGCCATGGTGCTTCTCTTTTTCAACTGTCTCGTGCTGATCGTCCAATCGTTCCAGAAGATACCTGTGCTCAATGCACTGGCGCCCAATGGCAACGAGCCGCCGATACTTGCGGCCCAGGCGGCGCTCTTGGTCGTGTGCGTGCTTGTCGGCTTTTTGAGCATCCGTCGCTTCCGCCCGGCGCTTTTGGGCGCCTGATCACGCGTCGATCGTTCCGCGACAAAATGTCGGACACTTTCGACTCCGTTCCGCCAGGCGCGTTGTCGATGATTTAACTCTTGTTTCAAGTTGTCCGGCGCATTCTCGGTTTATTCAATAGCATCTGAAAGCTGCCTGCAGTTGTGGGCGGCTTTCTTGACATCGGCGCTCTGATGATTTACGAGTGACGAAAATTGAAAATCGTCACTCGTAAATCATCAGGTTATGCTCATGCTCGATCTTCCCGATATCAGCGCCGATCCTGCGCGTCAGGAAAACATCGCGCGAATTCTCGTTGCCGCCGAAAAGCTGTTTCGCCACTATGGTTACAGCAAGACGACCGTTGCCGACATTGCTCGCGATCTCGGCATGTCGACGGCGAATATCTACCGGTTCTTCGCCTCCAAGGGCGAGATTCATCAGGCTCTCTGCGGGCGTATGCTCGAACAAAGTTACCTGATGGCCCTCAATATCCGCAATCAGCCGATCAGCGCATCCGATCGACTACGGGCCTACGCGATGGGCCAGTACAAGATGACGCTGGAGACCATGCTCGATGAGCAGAAGGTTCATGAGATGGTTGTCATCGCCATCGAGAGCGCATGGCATGTCATCGAGAAGCACATCGTTCGTATTCAGGATCTGGTTGCCGAGATCATCGCCGAAGGCATAGCCGCCGGCGAGTTCGTCGAGCAGGATCCGGTTATCGCGGCCAGGTGCTTCGCTTCGGCGACCGTCGATCTCTGTCATCCGCAGATGGTCGCACAATGCCTCGGCAAGACATACCAGGCCAAGCCCGAGGATCTTATCGAATTCGCCATCAGAGCCTTGAAGAAATAACACTCCGCGCACCGCATTGGCCGGCGCGCTCCCACTCTTTGTTCGACTTTAGGAGAGCGACATGGTTTCGCTGACAACCACCACCCTACGGACCGTTGCCGGCGCTGCTTTATTTGCCGCCTTGGGGCTCGCACTTTCGGGCTGCAATGAGAAGAAGGAAGAGACGGCTGAAGTGATCCGGCCGGTGAAAGTGGTCGAGATCGCCCAGGCGGATACGACGCGCAAGCTCGACTATTCCGGCTCTGTCAAGGCACGGACGGATATGAACCTCGGCTTCCGCGTCAACGGCAAGATCGTCGAGCGCAAGGTTGACATCGGCGAGAAGGTCAAGCCTGGCGACGTGCTCGCCCGCATCGACGCCACCGATTACGTTCTGGCGGTGCGCCGCTCGCAGGCGGATCTGGATTCGGCGGAAAAGCAGGTGCAGACGACCGAGCTTGCCCGCAACCGCGCCCAACTGCTCTTCGACAAGAGCGTCGGCTCGAAATCGCAGCTCGAACAGGCCGAGCTTTCCTATGATCAGGCCGTCTCGACGCGCGATTCCGCTGTGTCGGCGCTGGCCGAGGCGAAAAACCAGGTCGCCTACAGCGACCTGACGTCGGATATGAACGGCATCGTCACCACAATCAATGCCGATGTCGGTCAGGTGGTCAGCTCCGGCACACCGGTTATCACCGTCGCCGTCGACGGCGAGAAGGAAGTGCTGATCGCCGTGCCGGAAATGGATATCGCGCAGTTCAAGGTCGGCAAGGATGTCAAGGCGCGCTTCTGGTCCGATGATGCGCTGGTGCTTGACGGCAAGGTGCGCGAGGTGGCTGGCAGTGCCGATACGCAATCGCGCACGTTTGCGGTGCGCGTGAGTCTGCCGAACGATCCGCGTGTGCTCCTCGGCATGACGGCGACGATCGAGGCGCAGGCCGACAATACTCAGCCCTATGTTTCCATTCCTCTGAGCGCCCTTGCGCAAAGGAATGGGCAGCAGATCGTCTGGCTCGTCGACCGTAGTGCCGGCATCGTGCATTCCCGAGCTGTCAAGGTTGCGGATTTCGCCGATGACGGCGTCCGCGTTGCCGATGGCCTCCGGGCCGGCGATGTCGTGGTCGCGGCCGGTACGCAGTTCATGACCGAGAATATGAAGGTCAAGCTTTCGGCCGCTTCAGCTCAGCAGGCCGCCGCCGATACCCATGCCGCTTCGGCGGCGGATATCGTGCGCTAAAGGGATCGAGGGGCGAAACCATGTCCATCAACAACACTTCCGGCGAGAAGAAGCCTTTCAACCTGTCGCGCTGGGCGATCGGCCATCCGAGCATTGCGCGGTTCCTGTTCGGTCTCATCATCATCGCCGGTGCGCTGGGCCTGACCCATATGGGTCAGAAGGAAGATCCGGATTTCACCTTCCGCGTCATGGTCGTGCAGACCGTCTGGCCCGGTGCCTCCCTGCAGGACATGGAAGACCAGGTGGTCAACAAGATCGAGCGCAAGCTGCAGGAAACGCCGCATCTCGATTGGGTCAAATCCTATACCCGCGCCGGCTTTGCCATCACCACCGTCCAGATCAAGGGTGACACCAACACCGCACAGGTGAAGGACGCCTTCTACCAGATCCGCAAGAAGGTCGGCGATATCAGCAACGAGCTGCCATCCGGCCTGCTGGGTCCCTATTTCAACGATGAATTCGGCGATACCTTCATTACGCTGCATTCGATCAGCGGCGATGGCTTCACCTATCCGGAACTGAAGAAATTCGCGATCCAGGCGCGCGACATGCTGCTTTCCACGCCCGGCGTCGAGAAGGCCACCATCATCGGCGACCAGGCGGAGCAGATCTATATCGATGTTTCCTCCAAGGTGTTGGCCGAGCGCGGACTGACGCTCAACGACCTGAAGAACGCCGTCGTCGGCCAGAACAACGTCGATCCGGCCGGCAACGTCGATACCAGCACGCGCTCCGTGCGCATCTCGGTCGAAGGCGATGTCAACAGGATCGAGGACATCAAGAATCTGCGCCTGACCGCTGGCGGCCAGGTGACCCGCCTCGGCGATATCGCTACCGTCACAGCCGGGCTGCAGGATCCCTACACTGCCAAATTCCTCTACAATGGCCACGCGAGCGTGCAGCTCGGTGTGGTCATGGCCAACGGCTACAAGGTGACCGATGTCGGTGCGTCCGTGGAGGAAACCTATAAGCGCTTCGAGGCTTCGCTGCCGGTCGGCGTTCAGGTCGACCAGATCGCCAACCAGCCTGAGGTCGTTACCGACGCCATCAGCGAGTTCATGCATGCGCTCGGCGAGGCGCTTGTCATCGTGCTGATCGTCTCGTTCGTGTCGATCGGCTGGCGTTCCGGCCTCGTGATCGCCATCGCCATTCCGCTGGTGCTGGCCGCGACCTTTGCCATCATGTACGAGCTCGGCATCGACCTGCAGCGCATCTCGCTCGGCGCGCTCATCATCGCGCTCGGCCTGTTGGTCGACGACGCCATGATCGTGGTCGAGCTTATGGAGCGCAAGCTCGAGGAGGGGCTGGTAAAGCTCGATGCGGCCAGCTTCGCCTATTCTTCTACCGCCTTCCCGATGCTGACCGGTACGCTGATCACCACGGCCGGCTTCATTCCGGTGGGCTTTGCGGCATCGACGGCGGGCGAATATGTCCGCACGCTCTTCTATGTCGTCGGCATCGCGCTCGTGGTGTCCTGGTTCGTCGCCGTCTATTTCACGCCATGGCTTGGCTACATGATCCTCAAGCAGCGCCATCATGCCGGCGAGCATCACGATGTCTTCGACACGCGCTTCTATCGTCGCCTTCGGTCGTCAGTCTCCTGGGCCGTGCGCCATCGCATCATCGTGCTGCTTGTGACGCTTGCCGCCTTCGTCGGCAGCCTCTGGTCCTTCCAGTTCATTCCGCAGAACTTCTTCCCGCAATCGTCACGTCCAGAGATCCTGGTGGATTTGTGGCTGCCCGAGGGAACCAGCATCAAGGAAGTGGAACGGCAGGCGCAGGCGCTCGAATCGCGCATGGCCGATGATCCGGACAAGCGTTTCATCGCCACCTATGTCGGCCAGGGCGCGCCGCGCTTCTTCCTGCCGCTCGATCAGCAGCTCACCAACCCGAACTATGCCCAGATGCTTGTCATGGCCAAGGACGAACCGGCACGCGAGCGGCTGATCACCAAGCTGCGTTCCATCCTCGCGGCGGACTTCCCGTCCGTCCGCAGCAAGGTCGACCGCCTGTTCCTCGGTCCGCCCACAGGCTGGCCGGTGCAGCTGCGCGTCATGGGTCCGGATCGGCAGGAGGTTCGCCACATTGCCGACGAGGTGAAGCAGCGCTTCTCCCAGAATCCGCTGCTCGGCGCCATCCACGACGATTGGCTTGAGCCGGTGCCGGCCATGAAGCTGGTCATCGATCAGGATCGCGCCCGCGCGCTCGGCGTCACCTCGCAGCGCATCCGCCAGATACTGCAGGCCTCGATGTCCGGCTTCACGCTCGACAACTACCGCGAAGGCGAGGAAACTGTCGGGATCGTCGCCCGAGAGCCGGACGCCAGCCGTCATCTGCTGACATCGGTCAACTCCGTCTATATCCCGACTGATACCGGCGGGTTCGTGCCGCTATCGCAGGTCGCCAAGGTCGTGCCCGTGATGGAGCAGAGCATCGAATGGCGTCGCGACCGCCTGCCGACCATCACCGTGCGGGCGACATTGCCCGACAATGTGCAGTCGAACGACGTGACCGCCGCGCTCTATAACGGCATGGCGGATCTCAGAAACAGTCTGCCGGCCGGCTACAAGATCGAGATCCAGGGCGGGGCCGAAGACAGCGCCGAAAGCCAGGCCTCGATCGCTGCCAAGGCGCCGATCATGCTCGTCATCATCGTCGTGTTGCTGATGGTTCAGCTGCAGCACTTCGGCAAGGCGATGCTGGTGCTGGCCACCGGCCCGCTCGGCATCATCGGTGCGGCAGCAGCCCTACTGATCAGCGGCGCGCCCTTTGGCTTCGTGGCGATCCTCGGCGTCATCGCGCTGCTCGGCATCATCATCCGCAACTCGATTATCCTCGTCGACCAGATCGACCAGGATATCGCGGCGGGCATGGACCGGAAGGAGGCGATCATCGGCTCTGCCGTACGTCGTTTCCGGCCGATCATGCTGACGGCACTGACGGCGGTGCTCGCGCTGATCCCGATCTCGCGCGGCGTCTTCTGGGGTCCGCTCGCCTACGCCATGATGGGCGGCATCCTGGTTGCGACCGTGCTGACCATCTTCGTGCTGCCTGCAGGCTATGCCCTGTTCTTCGGCCGCGAGCCGAAGAACAAGTCGGCGGAGCCAGCGGCCAAGCAGGAGGAGAGCAACGACGCCGTCGATCATCTGCCACCGGCCATTGCTGCGGAATAGCAGGCGCGGATAAAACCAAAGGGGCCTCGGTCTATGCCGCGGCCTTTTTTATTTCGGCGATATGATCGCTCAAAAGCTCGGCGTCAGGATCGTCTGCCTGTTGTCGGCGATCTTGAGGACGGTGAGGTCCCCGCCCATGGAAACGGCGGTGTCGATACCGATGCGGCCGATGCCGAAAACCGGACGTGGTGCCGGGGTATGCCCATGGACGACCAGCACCGGCAATCGCGGGCCTTCGAAGAGGAAAGGCTCGCGGATCCAGATCAGCTCTTCGTCGGTCTGTTCGGCAAGCGGTATGCCGGGCCGGATGCCGGCATGGACGAAGATGACGGAACCCACTGTCACGGCGACCGGCAGCGAGCGCAGCAACTCGATATGGGCTTGCGGAACGGCCTGCCGGACGATTTCGCCGAACTCTTCGATGCTCTTGCCTTCTTCCCGCAGCAGATGTTTCGCGTCGACGCCATAGGAGGCGAGCGTCGGGCCGGCGCCAAAGGACAGCCAATCATTGTTGTTGCCGGGATCATCCAGGAATTTCAGGAAGACGTCGTCGTGATTGCCGAGGAGAGCGTAGCGATCGAAGCCCGATGGCGGCGGTTCGCAAAGATGCTGCAGCACGTCGCTCGATCGCGGGCCGCGATCGACATAGTCGCCGAGGAACATCAGGAGCTTCCGGCCGGGAATGGCGCTCGCATCCTCGACGATGCGCTTCTCGGCTTCGAGCAACGCGTCATGGCATCCATGGATGTCGCTCAACGCATAGATGGCTGCATAGTCCTGTGCGGGAAGGCTGATGCGCGCACGCTGGGGCTGTTCCATGACCTTCGCCGTTCTCCCGCCGAAAAGTCGATAAAATAGCCGCATGGTCGACATCCGCAAGCGCTGGCGTGACGGCATGATTTCTTTGAGGATATGTCAATAATTCCGCCTGCTTAGGCGATGGCGCGACCGTATTCCAGCCGGTGGCCCTGCGCAAGCTGCGTCAGCGGATGATGCTTGCGCTGAGGTTGCTACGGTTAAGAGACGGAAGCCGATCGGCGCGGCTACGTGTCAATCTGACCGGTGCGGCTGTTGGCGGCTGGCGCGGTGGAGCGTTTTGCGACGGGATGCGTGACGAACAAGGGTTTCTCCCGGTCGCCGCGTGCGCTGCGGTTCCTAGAGATGGTGACCGGGAGCTTCAGGTTCGAGACTTTTTCGCACTACCCATGATATGCCGCTTGCAGCCTGGCAACGTCGAGCTTGACCATCTGCATCAGCGCCTGCATGACGCGCGCGGCCTTGGCCGGATCAGGATCGGCCAGGAGCTTGCTAAGCACCGTCGGCACGATCTGCCAGGAGACGCCATAGCGATCCCTGAGCCAGCCGCATTGCTCGATTGCGCCGCCTTGGGCGAGCCCGTCCCAGAGCCGGTCGACTTCGGCCTGATCGGTGCAATCCACCTCCAGCGAGATCGCATGGGTGAATTCGAAGCGGGTGCCGCCGTTCAACGCCATGAAGCGCTGGCCGGCAAGCGTAAAGCTGACGACCAGAACCTGATCGGCCTTGCCCGCCGGTGTGTCGACGAGGTTTTTCTGCACATGGTCGATCCGCGAATCCGGAAACAGCGAGACGTAGAATTTCGCAGCCTCCTCGGCTTCGTGTGCGAACCACAGGCACGGTGCAATTTTTGACATCGGGTGATCTCCTCTCCTGGATGGGTCTCGGTTCTAGCCAGGCGGCCAAAGGACGTTTGAAAGAGCGGGATGCCGACAAGGAGAGTTTCAAAAAATGCTTTTCAAGGCGATGCGGGCAGGTGGGGTTGTTGTTGCCAATATCGACCGTGGAATTTGCGGAGGGCGCATTATCCCCCTTCTCCCCGAGGGAAGAAGGAGCTTACGGCATCGGCATGCTCCATATGCAATTGCCCTGCCCACATGGGGAAGATGTCGCGAAAGCGACAGACGCGCGGCACACGAGAGAGGCATTTGGCCGATACGACAACCAATTCAACCGCCCGTCGCCAACCTCTCGGCAAACTCGATCGCCTCGATCAGGCTGCGCTCGTTGGCAATCCCCTTGCCGGCGATGTCGAAGGCGGTGCCGTGGTCGACGGAGGTGCGGACGATCGGCAGGCCGAGGGTGATGTTGACGCCGGAAAGATCCAACCATTTGCCGGTTGCCGGATCGATCTCGAAGCCCAGTAGCTTGACCGGGATATGCCCCTGGTCGTGATACATGGCGATGACGGCATCATACTGGCCGGCGCGCAGCTTGACGAAGACGGTGTCGCCGGGGACGGGACCGACGATATCGAGGCCATCGGCAACGGCCGTGGCGATGGTGGGCGCGGAAATATCGATATCCTGACGGCCGAAGAGGCCGCCTTCGCCGGCATGCGGATTGAGCGCCGCAACCGCAATCTTCGGCCTGGCGATGCCGAGATGCTTGAGCGCCTTGTCGGTGAGGTCGATGACGAGGCGCAGCCGCTCAGGCGTCAGGCGCTTCGGCACATCCTCCAGTGCGACATGGGTGGTGACGTGGCTGACGCGCATGTTGCCGTGGGCGAGCATCATCACCGAGCCACGCGCGCCGGTGAGCTCGGCCAAAAGCTCGGTATGGCCGGCATAGTGGAAGCCGGCCTTGTTCAGCGCCTCCTTGTTGAGCGGCGCGGTGACGATGCCGCCGACTTTTCCGGCCATGGCGAGCTGAACGCCCTTCTCGATCGCCTTGAAGGCCATGCGGCCGCCATCGGCGGAAAGCTGGCCGGGCAGGATCGGCTCGCCCTCGACATCGGCCTGGATGAAGCAGAGGTTCGGCCAGTCGCCATCCATCTGTGTCTCAGGAATTTTGATGTCGAGGCCAAGCTGCTGTTCTGCCAGGTGAAGGGAAGGGCCGCTGCCGATGATTGTAAGTTTTAACTTACCTGATTCAAGCCGGTCCTTCAGGCGGGCTGCGGCCTTGAGGATGATCTCCGGGCCGATGCCGGCGGGGTCACCCATTGTGATTGCCAAATGCCGCGTCATGGCTCTTCTCCTCCGACGATCAATGCGTTTTCATTCAATAGATCGCGCCACAGGGTCGGGCCGCCAAAGGCGCCGGACTTTGAAATCACGGACACCCCTTCCCAGGGGCCGCCGATGATCGTGGAGCAGGGCAAGCCCGGCGCGGCCTGGCCGGTGAGCTTGAGAGCGGTGACGCCGAGGGCAGTGCAAAGGTTCCGCAGGGTTTCGCCGCCGGCGACGATCAATGTGGCCGGCGCGGGCAGAGCCTTGGCAATGCCGCCGAGAGTGGTCTCGATCCGCTTTGCCGCGTCGTCTCGTTCGAGCCCCGCCGGCAGATCGACGCTGACCATTGCGATGCCGCCTTGGTGGAGGCGCGCATCGACCACGTCAGCGCCCGCGCCTTCCGTAAGCTTCAGCCAATAGGGACCGCAGGCCTGAAGCTGCGCCAGCGTGATCGGTTGATCGGAGCCGAAGAGGCCTATCACCGGTCTTTGCAGTCTGCGTGAAACGGGCACGGACGGTGCGGGGTGCATTCCCAAATTGCCATTCCGTGCCAGCGCCTGCGCCAGCCCACCGGTGCCGGACCACAGAACCGGCCCTCGCACTCGCGCTGATATCCACGAGATGACGGCGTCCAGATCGCTATCCGAATGGGCGTCGAAAACATGGATGCCATCTGGAACAGGTTTATGTTCTTCGGCATCGACACGGTTTTGGCTCAGTGTAGTGTTGAAGGCCGGCAATCCCTCGGCCCTCAGCTGCGCAACCAGATCGCCGCTGACATCGCGCCATGTCTCGTTGCCGGCAAAGAGCACCTGCCGTCCGCCCCGGGTATGTCGCCCATGATGCGGAAAAGCTGGGGCGAGGATGCAATGTCGCCAGTGCCCGAGCCGGAAACAGGCCGCCAGTTCCGCAGCCCAGGGGCCGCGAAACAGGCTATCCACCTTCTTGAAGGCGATATCCGCGCCCTTCAGCAGCGGCGCAAGCCCGCCAACGATCGCGGCTGCTTCGGCCGCCGATTTCTCGCGGGTGCCGGTATCGATCGCAAAACCATCGGGGAGTTTCGCCGGAAGTGCATCCCCGTGCCGCACCTCGATCGGCCCGCACAAGCCGACGAATTCCACCGCCGTATCGAGCGCGCCGGTGAGATCGTCAGCAAGGAGGCGGAGGGTGGGCATGATGGAGGGAGCCTTCAGCGGGCTTTGCGGGTATCGGATGTGGGCATGAAAGCAAGGCCTTACGGCTGCTCGAGCGAAGCGCAATCTTCAGCCTTCCATGAGGCTTGTCAACGGGTTGCTTTGTCACCGTTGCATTGATCGGGTCGCGCCATTCGCCACGTTTACTCTGAAGCCGATATGCGGCTATGGTCGTGCCCTGGCGATAGGGTTATAGGTTCCTTGTCGCTTCAAGGAGAGCATAGTGAGCTACGATTTCCATGTGGGCCAGAAGGTCGTCTGTATCGATGACAAGTTCAAGCATGTCAGCATCGACCAATTGATCCGCAAGGGCACAATCTACACGATCCGCTGGGTCGGCGAATATACGCATTATGTCGACGGCACCTTCATTGGCGTGAAGCTCGAGGAGATCCATCGCGGCAATGACGACGGCCCCGAAGGCTATGGCGCCGACGATATGCCCTATCGCGCCACCCGCTTCCGTCCGCTGGTGAAGGACAAGATCGCCTCGCTCAGAAAGCTGCTGGCCCCGACGCCCGATGCGCCGGTCGAGCCGAAGGTGAAGGTCAAGAAGACGGAAAAGGTCTGACGGGCAGGGAAGGGGCGGCGGCGAAACCCCTGCCGCCCTTGCCGGCTGTCTTGACGCAATTGCGGACGGAAAACCGCTCAGCACTTTTCCTGGAATTGCGCTAGGCTTGCCTTGCTCTGGCAAGCCCATGCTCGATCAGCCGGCCGACGAGCTCCTGATAGGAAATGCCCGAGGCGCCCATGGCCTTGGGGTACATGCTGATATTGGTGAAGCCCGGCATGGTGTTGATTTCGTTGATGACAACGCTCTCATCCGGCCGGACGAAGAAATCGACGCGCGCCAGCCCTTCGCATCCCAGCGCCCGGAAGCCATCTGCCGCCATGCGCCTCAGCGTCTCGGCCGTTTCAGCCGGGATCTCAGCCGGAATGGTGATCACGGCGCCGTCCTGATCGACATATTTCGCATCATAGGAATAGAAGCCGTGCGTCGCCGCAGTGGCGATCTCGCCCGGCACGGAGACGAACAGCGCGCCATCCGGCTGCTCCAGCACGGCGCATTCGATTTCCCGGGCGCGGACGAATTCCTCGACGAGCACCTTGCGGTCATGCCGGAAGGCATCGGCCAGCGCGCTTTCGAATTCCCTGGCGTCATGCGCCTTGCTGACGCCGACCGACGACCCCTGGCGGGTGGGCTTGACGAAGACCGGCGAGCCGAGCGCGCTCACGATTGCCTCGAAATCCGGCTTTTCGCCACGCGTGAGCGTGACGGAGCGCGCAACCGGCAGGCCTGCCTCCCGCAACAGCCGCTTGGCGATATCCTTGTCGATCGCGTTTGCCGAACCCAAGATGCCGCAGCCGACAAGGGGAATGCCGACCATCTGGGCAAGGCCCTGAATGGAGCCATCCTCGCCATAAAGCCCATGCAGCACCGGAAACAGCACATCGACCGCCGCGATCTCCCGTGCGCCGTCGCCTTCCAGCGCCAGCAGCCGACCCTTCGCCCCAGGCAACAGGCAAACCTCCGTGCCTTCATAGGCAATCGGCTCGCCCAACACGCCGCCCTCCGCCTCGACCAGCAGCCAGCGCCCGGCGCGATCGATCAGGATCGGCACGACCTCATATGTCCCGGCATCGATCGCCCGGATGACATTGCGGGCCGACATGATGGAAACATCATGCTCGCTGGACTGGCCACCAAACAAAACGGCGACGCGGAGTTTCGACATGAGGGCTGCTCTCCCGGGCAAGAGGGTGTGACGGATGGGAGGGTTTAAACGGGGGATTGCAGCTAAATTGGGGAGGGGTGGTGGTAGGTGTGCCCTTGGAAACGAAATACCTTTCTATCCCGAATATCGCTTTAACGACTACGGCGACAAGGACCTTCTGGTTATCAAGATTGATCTTTACGAAGCATGCTCTTTCAGCGGAGCCCTGCTGGCATTGGGTCAGGATTCCTTGTTTGCAAAGTGAACGTTTCATTCACCCTTGCGCGCGATCTTGCGGCTTGGATAAAATCTTTGGTTGTATATACGATTTTCTGGTGCGATGTAGGCAATCGGGACATTTCTGAGTGACGGCCTGGAAAAAGGAGCAAATTTCGAACGTGAGTCACGATTTTTGGACAGCTGTCGTTAAGATTTATCTTGTGATCAATCTCTCAGCTTGGGTCGTTATCAGCACGTATTACATAATTAGAATAAACAGGCTCGCTGCTTATTCGAGACGATACGGCGATTTTACAATTATTCTCGGTGGATCTCTTCTAACTCTTATAGATTATAAAGATCCGCGCTGCCCCGATTATATTAGAAATGTGTATATTAATCTCCTTGGGTATTATTTTATTTTCACCGGTTTATGTTTTCTACCCTTGGTGGCATTCAGAGTGTTTGTTTGGCCGTATTTCCGCTAATGCTTTGCCTGTCCGTTAGATTTCTAGCTAAGTTCATTCGAGATGAGTGTGATCGACGCCGATTACGTCATCTGTAGAACAATCGCTGCTGAGGCGGCCAGAATAATCCAAATGGTCTATCTACATTCCCGGGAAATCAATCGGGTGATCGCTAGAGTCGCTAAAGCTTAGATCGGCCAATCGTAGGGGTATGGATTTGACGTGAACAACGCTCGTTGTTGTTTCATAAGTGGTGCGGCCCCTAAGGTTTGTCCCTGATGAACATGAAAGCCTAGGTTTCCCAGGGTTCCGAAAGAAAATCGTTCATCTGTCCGTTGCAGAAAGTGCGATTATCGGTGGCCTGGATTGCCTCATGGGCAAAGAAAAACCCGCTTTCGCGGGCTTTAAAGTTCATAATGGAAAGCGTCGTCACGCCAATCCAAGTCGTTGAACGTCAGACCTTCGATAAAATCTGGCAATCTTGCCGGTCGGTTCAAAGATCGGTTTGATCCCTTCCTTGTCCAATGTCTGCTTCAAACCGGCAATCTGTCTGCCATTCTCACGGGCCATTGTGCTCAACGAAATGTGCTTATCCAGAAATTGCTCGACGGCTACCGGATGGACGAAACGTTGGTGGACGCGAGTGCGAGGATGACGCCGCATCTCTACCGGGAGGACCTCGCGCTTAAGGAGTTCGTCGATGGTGACGGTCGTCGTGCGCAGTGCTTTCTCTAGCGCAGCTACATCAAGATAGTTCTCGGCCTCATCAAGGGCCACGTGCGGAAGGACCTCCTGCGGATCAACGAGCAGGTTCTTAAGGAGCAGCTCATCGCCTGACCACGACACCTTTGTCAGCTTGCCGCCGAAAATGAGATCAACGATCTCGGGAACCTTGCAATGGCAGATAGCTGTGGCGATGTGGATCGAGACGAGGCCATCGTTCGACACACAGTTCCGTTGCGCCTTGAGCCGTGCCAGGAGGCTTACCACGCTTTCACGGGAGATGCGCCGGAATACCCTTGCATAGTCCTCCGAGTTCGCATGATACGGCAGGTGTCCCTGCTGCAGAAGGATATCAAGGAATTGCCATGTGCAGCCCAGGAGGCTGGCTGCCTCAGGTGTCGTGACGAACTGTGTCTCCAGGACCAGCTGTTCATGCAGAGCTGCACGAGGAAACACGCGTGCGGCCTTTACACCACCATCCGGGGTGGTCGTAGTGAATCCGTATTTCTCGATTACGTTCTTCACCCGGTCAGGCGTAAGCTGGTACTCGACGGCCGCAGAGCGAACGGTGTGGACTTGACGTTCCTTGACTTCGGTGAGGAAGACATCGCCTGCCTCCATGGGAATGTGCTGCTCGGCGTGGCGCTGAAACAGCTCAACGACCGGTCGATAGTCAGGGTCATTCACGAACTTCCGCAGCCAACGACGTGCTACGCCGTAGATATCCATGAATTCGGTGGCAGTTTCGATAGCCGCATGAACGTGGTGGGAGAGAAAAGACAGGACCGCTTCTTTGCCCTGCTTGGCAATCAGGAAGCCCTCCCGGCGGCATGAGCCATTCATGAATCCATCCGGAATGCGGTTTCGCGCACGTCCGTCCTCAGGAAGGTTTTTAAAATGCCCCATGACGGTGCAAAACTCTGCCGCCACATAGGCCGGGAGTTCGTCCAGAAACTCGGACGCTTTTCCTGCGCCGTTCACGCGGTTAGAGAAGTAGACATCAGCCAGGTCCGGCTCGCGAATTTCAGGAAGGTTCCAACACAGTGCGTCGCCACGACGTGCGATCCATGCGGTGATATCGCCAGCCGAGATTGCCTCCAGGTCGCACCCGTGGATCGGGCATGTTCCGATCACCATCCACCGCCATGCAGCACGAACATAAGGACGTGTGACCGCGCGACCATGCCCTGCAGCCATGTCCTGACAAAGGCAATGGCGGCAAACCCGGAGAGTTGCCATTTCCAATTGTGACCGCCGGACGGATGTCGCCCCGAAGGTCGTCACATTATGCCCGGTCAGCGCAAACCTTTGGAGGCGTCGTTTTGGAACGCCAGACCAAGCCGACAACAAGCCCGCAGTCTCATCATTCATAGTCTGCAGCCCGGACAGGGGCAGGTTGGTCATCCAGCAAAACTCATCCAGATTACGGTAGCTGTTGGCTTTCGCCATCCTGGAAACGAACATTACGTGGCACTCGTCATCATGGAGAGCGACTTCTCGGGCAAGCTTTGAACCGAACATCATCACTTCTTTCGTTTGGCAACTGGTTTACGCAGGTCGGCGAGCGCGTTCTGGGGTACGATGTCCCGCCACTTGCTTCCACGGAAAGGGTTGTCCTCGCGCAGACAGGCCTTGCGGACTTGGTACACACCTTCAAAATCAGACAGCGTGACCTTCCGGCGATTAGCGTCAATCGCGGCAAAGCAGGCTTTTTTGACGTCGTCACAGATCGTGCCGAAGCGTCCTTGCCCTGCCAGTATGAGGCGCGCCGGAAGCTCGTCCTTTTCAGTCCAGCCGGGTTCAAGGCCCGCGTGCTTTACGACGATATTGGACAAAATCTGTTCAGCCGCCCTCACGTCCCTTGGGTCTTTCAACAGTTCAAGGCGAACGGTGTTTGAACGGTTGCCGATCTGGTCATCGCCTCCCACGATGAATTTTTCCAGATCGGTAACGCCAGAGAAGATTGCATGCAGGGGCCAATTCTTGATCTGGAGAAGGCTCTTCACGTCGCTCTGCACGGATTTGATGGCGAACTCCGTGTTGTGGAGCACCGTGTCCTGCATTTCGTCGATATGCAGGTACTCCACCCTCTGATCGCGCAACTGATCTTTCAGAAAATCGTACAGCTCGGGATTGCTAATTCGTTTGTTACGAACGACAGCGCCAAGCTCCTTCAGGATTTTCAGGGCGAGTTCCCTGGAACTGCACGGCGACGGTGCTTCAATGCTGATCAAGGGGCGCATCCACTCGCCCTCCTCATCCTGATACGGTTGGAAGCTCGCCTTTTCGCGGAAAAGCTCCTCTAGCATGCGCGACTTCCCCGTATTGGATTCACCGATCACGAAAAGGGCGCGTTCCTTAAAGCCACCACCCTCACGGCAGGCTTTCGCGTTGGCAATGAGGTCATCAAGGTGTTTGCTGACCTCATGATATTTTGCGTAGCGCAGGTACAGCTTGTGGAGATGCAGCTTGCGGTCCGACGGGGTCATAGTGAGGGCGTTCATGGCGATGCTGGCGTCGGTCATTCGATCTCTCCAAAATGCGAAGGTTCGTCATTGTTGTTGTCGGCATAGGCGTGAGCTTCCGCAGTGCTTTCCAGCATCTCCTCGATGGTCGGAGGACCGGCAAACTCACCATCCAGCGGACCGACGTAGCCATCGTGGAGCGGGTCGTAGGCGATTTCGTCTTCGTGCAGTTCCACCTCGTCGACCTTGTCCTCCTCAGTGAACGGGCGGCCTTCGAACAACTGGTCGGTAGCGTGCGAAATCTCTTCCGGGCGCAGTGTATGAAGGGAGATTCCCGCGCGCATTGCAGCGCTGGCACCGGCACGACGCATGACGTTGATCGCCTCGTACATGATCGGCAGGTTGGCTTCGGACTTCACCCCGTTGCGGCGATTGAGGTCCTGCTTGGCAAGGTACCATTCGGCCAGTGAGATGTTCGTCGGCATCCCGATGCGATTTTCGACCGTCAGCCAACCTTCGCCGGTATAGACAGACACGGCTGAGAGATCGTTACGGTGGGTGCGAATCTTGTACTTCTTCGAGCCATCCTTGCGGCGGAGGGTTTGCAGAGCGTCGGAGTTGTAAGGAATTCCGTGAACCGTCACGCCCGCGCTGTCGATCACGCGTTCCGTGGTGACCCCGAAGATGTGGCGTTTCTCATGACGTCCGGGCATGGCACGCACACGGTAGGTTTTGGTTTTCTGAACCCAGGCTTCGTGCGGGGTCAGATTGTTGAGGCGTGCAGACGGGCGATTGTGGTGGATGTCGCAGATTGCGCGGATCACCAGATTGATGAACTCGTCGACTGCCAGAGCCGCGTTTTTCTCAGCGTCATAGTCGTTCTTCTCCACCACGTTGGAGAAGGTGCGCCCGTCGAAGAACATCATGATGTCGCGCGCAAGCGTTTTGAAAAGACTCTCGATGAAGGGGCGCTTCCAGGCTTGACCGGCGGGCGGACGCGTCAGTGCAATCTTGCACAGGAGGAATGCGTCACGCGTAGCATCTGCGATGTAGGGCGCACCATTGTCCGTGTAGACCACCTCAGGACGGAGCCCGAACCAAGGCGTTTTCGCACCCACCAGCTTGGCGATGTGCGTCTTGTCGGTCATTACCATTTCAAGGGTATCGACGACGAGGGCCGATGACGGATTGCGGCCGCCTTTAAGGGCCAGCATATAGTTGACGGACGTGTCCACAGCACCGCAGAACCAAATGCGCTGCGGGTTCTCGATCAGGTATTCCTGGATTGCCTTGGGAAGCAATTGAAAGAAACCGCACGTCTGCATGGCCGTCATGGCATCGGCATTCCAATCGTCCATCTCGACGCGTTCACCAGGACGTTCGGTATCGTAGGAATCCATTTTCGGCTTGAACTGGGCACGAGCGAAGGGAAGCCCTTCGCGGCCCGCAACGACCTCGAACTCGTCCATGGCATCAATCAGAGCTTCGAAACGCTTGCGCCCGGGAGCAATGAGCGGTGCCTTCCCCACTCGATTTTTGTTCTCCTCCGCGATGCGGGCGTGGACATCACGCAGCAGCTTCGCCTTCGACGGCTTACGACGGCTGGCATAGTTGCGTGCTTCCTCCAGCCAGATCGCATAGCTCTCGGCGCATTCGACCTTCTGATTGCGGAACCCGGGTCCATTGCGACGGTAAATGAGAGCGCGAACATCACGACCGCAGCTCATGTACTCGCGAAAATGACGGTTAAAGCTGCGGACCGAAGGCGTGTTGAAAAAGCTCGTGCTGGCATCGCAGCGCGTCTTGCGCTTGGTGCCCTCCTGTTCTGTCAGTTCCTGGGCCTCGATCTGGATTTCGAGGCTCCATTTCTTGAGCAAACCCGCAAGTTTCTCGCTACGTGGGAGCTTGCGACCGGTTTCCGCACAATGCTGCTCATAGCGAAGGATCAACGCCTCGTGAAAACGAGCGATGGCCACGTTACGCGGTTTGAAGTCGTCGACGCGCTTGTCGCCGACGAGATGGCGCAGTTTCGTCTCCGTCTTGGTGTGGAAATTGTAGTGGACCGAAGCCGTCTCGTTTTTCAGCGCCTGACGGATTTCAGCATGGGAGATACGCGTCTCGAAACGGTGGTCCGTTTCCCTTTGGAAACGGTATTCCTTGCTATCGTAATCAACAGGGACCCAGTTGGTCCCACGGTAGGTGAACCGGTCGAGAGGGCCCATTTCGGTGATCGGAGTGTAGTCGGTCATGTTCGTTTCCTTTGGACATAGCTTCGCCGTCCTCAGGCACGACGTGTCTGAGTTAGGGCAGGATTGAGGTTGGTTAGAGGTTGATGTTGAACCAGGTCAGTTCATTGACCCGGCCGCGTTGAACAGGTTTTAGGACCTGCAGATCGATCAGCCGCCAGATCGCAATGGTGCGATCCGTTCGCTCGACATGTGGCGCATACAGCTGGAAGAACTGTATCTGGCTGCCGCTCTGCCCATGCAGCTCGCTCAACAGCGAGCGTACATGACCCTCATCATGAAATTCGCGAGACCAGAGGATGGTCTTTGCGTTGCGAAAATCGTCCTTGGTCGCGTGCCGTTCAGTCATGATCCTCATGTCATCGAACAGCGCACGATGTATTTTCTGGACACCGGCGAAGACCGGTTCGAGTTCGGCTTTTTCGCACTCGTATTTTACCGCGATGGCTAAACGGAAACCGTTTTTGAACCTGGCCCAGTAATCGAAAATGTGTTCCCGTACTTGTCCCTCCGGATCGACATACGTCACCTTCGGAAACTGGGAACGGACCTCCACGATGCCGTGGCGAGCCTGGATGATAGCGGAAACCTGCTGTTCCAGCTCGCTTTCATGCTGGACCTGGCGATTGTCGAATACCGACGCGCCGTTGGTTTTCAGCATGTGCTTCACAGGAACGTTGCGTGCGCCACCGTGAAGGTGTGGCGGCACCCAAAGTTCTGGTTCATCGTGGGGGTTGGGGGAAAAGTTGGTCGCGCTTACCATTTGGACGTACGCATCCCGACCATTGCGTTCTTATCGGCATCAATCCCGCCATCCTGGAAAACCTGGAAGCGAGAATGAACCCCTTCTCCGTTGCCGGAGCGCAATTCGGTCAGAATGGCACGACGCACCAACACGTGGTGCAGCACATTTTTTGATGGGCGCATAGATACCTCCTGGGCGCACATGGGTGGCAGCCCATCCGGAGGTAGAGGACACAGTGTCCTTACTTCAGATGGAGCTGAGGAAGGTCTTTCCTAGATTGACGATGCGTATCATCGTGGGGCTCCGTGTTTGAAACTGGCGCAGAAGATAGTCAGCGGCGGTACCGAAAGTCTAGCGGGGGAAATTTGCGCGTTGGGAATATGGTTAACGAAATCGATACGGGCAGTCCCAGCTCGGGGTCTCCAACAGTTTAACAAACTGTATGCGCACTGCGTCCGCCATTCTCATTTTTCGCCCTTCACAACGATCCGGAAGCTCCAGACAGAGAGGGAAAGCATAAGATAAGCCAATAGGTTCCCAATGTCGCAAGGGTCAATCGACGGTTATTCAACGTGCTGTTAACCTGGGAAAACTACCTTGGATTGAGACAGGAGTTACATCCTAAAGCGATTTGGGTCTTGAAATAGTGCGCCATATGCACTATTAATATGCGTGGAGTGATCAATGCCGGTGGTGATTCAGTTCGGAAAGATGAAGATTCATGTGTATCCAAACGACCATAACCCACCGCATTTCCACGTATCCACTCCAGACCATGATGCACTGATTTTGATCGCCGATCTAACCGTCCTTCAAGGTGAAATTACGAGGAAAAACCTTGATAAGGTTATTGAATGGGCATCAATAGACGAGAATAGAGAGACGCTAAAAAATGAATGGAGTCGCCTCAATGAACGATGACCTCATCTCTGTTGGCACCCCTCTGCCTCGCGCCGCGAAGGCAGAGTGGATCGAAAAGCGACTTGTTCGCATTACCTGGAAAAATGGAAAGACCTCGGTTGTGGACTTAGCACCCGCCCTACTGAGCCGAAGAGTGTATATGCCTCTGCGTGAAGATGACGCTTTGTTCGCGCAGCTTAAAGTCGATGAGTACGGCACGGGCATTGAGTGGCCGGGCGGTTTGGACTTTTCGGCTCTGTGGCTTAGCAAACTTCCATCGGCAGAATTTGATAACGCATCTTTTCGCGACGCCATGGACGACTTGGGCATGACGTTGGACGGAATGGCTGCTGCCTTGGAAATCTCCAGGAGGCAAGTCGCCGACTATAGAAAAGCAAAGCCGATTCCGCGAAATGTTGCGTACGCGACCCGTTATCTTGTTGATTCCGCCCAAAAAAACGATAGACACCCCGAAGCGATGACAGCGTAGGCTCGAACTGTCATCCTTAAGGAAGGTCATCGGCAAATGCAAAAAACAAACCCGCTCTTGAGTAAGGGTTTGTTTTTTGCTGCGACAAAGGTGGGAAGTATCCAATCAACTTAAATCGTGTAATTTTCCCCGCCGAAAACCTACTTGATGATGGCCGCGTCCTCTGGCCTTTGGCCAGGCAACAATTGCAATCCTAGCTCTTTAAGAAACTCGTTGTGCTTGCTGCGCGCCGCGATGATTTCCAGTTCAATCGATTCCAGCGTTTCGTGTACTTCTTCAAGATCGATCCGCTCCTCGACCTCTGTCAGGCTCACATATCGCGAGATGTTGAGGTTGTAGCTGTGCTCGTCCCGGATCGTCTCTATTGGAACCCGCTTTGAATAACGGTCCTCTTCTTTCCGGAACTGATACGTCTCTACGATCTTTTCAATATGCTTGGGTAAGAGCTGGTTTTGCCGTTTGCCTTTCTCGAAATTCCCTTCGCCGCTCGCGTTAATAAATAGCACGTCATCTGGCTTTTTGCATTTCTTCAGAACGAGAATGCAAACTGGGATACCGGTGGAATAGAACAGGTTGGCGGGCAAACCAATGACTGTGTCGATATGACCGTCATCCAAGAGCTTTTTGCGAATATTGGCTTCCGCGCCGCCTCGGAACAAAACTCCGTGCGGAAGGATAATGGCCATTGTTCCCTGATCGCTTAGATAATGGAAACCATGCAACAGGAAGGCAAAATCAGCTGCCGATTTTGGCGCGAGCCCGTGGGACTTGAACCGTACATCGTCCGCTACCGCGTCAGACGGCTCCCAGCGATAGCTGAATGGCGGATTGGCAACGATTGCGTCAAAGTAGGGTTTCTTGGCCGGATTTGCCTCGCGCAGTTTGTCCCAATCGTTGAGCAGCGTGTCCCCGTGGAAAATCTCGAACTCGGAATCCTTTACCCCGTGAAGCAGCATGTTCATGCGCGCGAGGTTGTAAGTTGTAATGTTCTTCTCCTGACCGAAAACTCTTCCGATGGTTCCACCATCTTTGGTTATCCGGTTCCGCACATTCAGCAACAATGATCCAGAACCGCAAGCAAAGTCGAGAACGCTGTCCAGGTGCTTCTTCTTGCCCAAGGCAGGGTCTTGGCCGTCCAATGTCACAATCGCCGAAAGGATGTCCGAGACCTGCTGCGGGGTATAAAACTCACCGGCTTTCTTCCCCGATCCCGCTGCGAACTGGCCGATCAGGTATTCATAGGCATCGCCGAGCGCATCCTGTTCCGATGAAAATTTTGAAAGTCCATCTGCGATCTTGGAAATGATCTCGTGGAGCTTCTTATTGCGGTCGGTATAAACTTTGCCGAGCTTGTCCGACGCGAGGTTAATTTCCGAAAACAATCCCTGAAAATTCTGGCCGAAGGACTCCTCCTCAATGTGAGTGAACGCCTTTTGAAGCGTATGGAGCAGCTCAACATCCTGCCGCCGCGCCATGTCAGCTATGTTCTCCCAGAGGTAATCCGGTTCAATGACATAATGGACCCGGCGGCGCATGAGGTTTTCAAACTCATCGACATCGTCAGGATTCTCTTCATACCAGCGTTGCAGCGGGGTTATGTGACCGTTCGGCCCAGGATATTCCTTGCCCAATTCCTTCTTGGCTGCCGCTTCGTAATTGTCCGACAGGTAGCGTAGAAAGAGGAAGGACAGCATATAGTCGCGGAAATCGTCGGCATTCATCGCACCGCGCAACTTATCCGCAATAGACCAGAGAATTTTACCGAGTTCTTTTTGTTGTTCTTCGGTCACTTCGCAGCCTCCTGCTGGCCTGTAATCTCTGGCAGTTCAAACCGATAGCGCTCAATGAATTCAGAGTAGATTTTTTTAAACAATTCTTTCGTGTCAGCCACCATTTCACGCGGCTCGTAAACCGAATATTTTCCGTGGCTTAAAAGGTTCAGCGCACGCGCATAAAGCACTTCGTCGTCCAGTCCGTGGATGCAGCTTGAAAAATCCTTGGAACCGAAGAAGAGCGCGGTCTTTTCCATAATGCTACGGAGCATATTGAAATGATACGTGTATATCTCGTCTCCCTCGACGGCCTTCTTTAGCTCACCCAGCGTTGCTACGTGGTGAAAAAACGGCGTTTCGTCGGTTCCCCGAAGCGTGTAGGTGTCGGTGCCAGTTGCACGGTGGTAGAAGTGAACCTTCGTATTATGATGCTTTAGTTCGTTCACAATCACGTTGAAAAATAGCCCGTGATGGGTGGAGACGATGGCCTTGATTTTTCCTTTGCCGCTCTTCAATAGCCGAGCCAAATCGTTTGCTACGGCAATGGCGTTGTTGTCATCCAACGACGAAATGGGATCGTCAATATAAATATTCTTTACCCACGCGTAAGAAACGTGCGCATCGACTACCAGCTCGCAAATGGCAAGGAACATGCACCAGATAAAGAGATTCTGCTCGCCGCGAGAAACTTTGATGTTGTCTTCCCTGTCCCGCGAAAATCGAACCTGCCATTTTTCATAATCAATCCTGAAATCGAAGTCGGCATAGCGTTCGAGATAGGCAAAAATCTTTTCTTCCAAGGCAAGCTCCTTGAACCCTGAAAAGAACGCCGATTCTGAATTGACGACGAGGTGGCGATCCGTATCGCCTTGTAAGTCGTTGTTCCAGTAAAACAAATCTTCGGTAAAGGCATTGAAATAAAGCGTGTCCTTTCCCGAGCCCTTTTTCTTTGCTGACTCTTTGAATTCCATCGAGAGCCGCGTTTTTCCCGTCCCATTGTAGGCGAAGAGGAGGACGTAGTCGAAATCCTTCAAATCGCTGCGAATTCGAGTCACCACGTTGTTCAGAGATTTGTAGTCGTGAATTTTTGGTTTGTTAGCCATGCTCCACCTCGCTGACAGCGGGGAAGAGGCGTTGCATCAATCCCTCTTTGTGAGTGCGCAACGCGTCGAGTTTTTGGGATTGCGCAGTAATGGTCTCAGTTATTGAGGAGAGGCAATCTGCGATGCGCATTTGTTCGGGTAGTTTCGGGCATCGAACCCGAACTGCACTGAAATTTGATTTATTTATGATCGGAACAGCTTGCCTTCCTGCAAGTGCTGCGATTTTTTTCGATATGCTGCTGAGGAGAAAATATATGAAATCACTTGAATGATATTCGTTCGGAACTATAGCGTTTATCTGTTGGTTTGTGGCACATGCTTCCTTGTTCTGTGCCATCTTCCCAATCGTCGAACCTATACAAACAAAGAGAACACTGTTTTCTTTAATTTTTCTTACTACGGAAAGTCCTTCATCTGACAGATTTATCTTGGTGCTCTCGATGAAGCGAGCGTCAGAAATATCTGCTGGAGAAACGAACTGCCAGCGATCTCCATAGTATCTCGTCTGGCTAGTGCTCGGCGTGCTTCCAGTGACAACATCGCCAAAATCACCGATTGCTTTCTCCTCCCACTCCAAGTCGTTCTCAAACTCCCGAAAGCGGCGCTTGGGGATGGTTTCGCCTTCAGCGGGAAAAAGTTCCTGCATCAGCCCTTTCATCTGAAGCTGGAGAGCTTCGAGCTTTTGCCCTTCAGCTTCGATCAATGCGTCGACGGAAAACAGGCAGTCGGCAATTTTTTTTTGTTCTCCCGTCTCCTTATCTGGGAAGTACACTCTTCTTTCCTTCAGGACTGAAAAATGTCTCTTGTAAGCTTGCATTTGCAGAGGATTGGCGTGCAAGGCTTGAAACAGATACAGCGTATCAACAGCTTCCGAGCCGCTGAATATTTTTATTCCGTCAGCTCCCTGGGCGAATGACTTATTAAGGAGCTTCAAAACACAAGTGTGATCTCCAAATACGATTAGCGGAAGTTCGGAATCGATGACGGCATCTGCGTCGTCGGTCCACCCAGCGAGCTGATTTTGAGATTGATCAATTATCGGAAAACGACCAGTCGTGTTGTATTGCGTTGTCGGGATTTTTTTGGGAGGGACGACTGTCCTAATAAGATTTGATAGCCTGTCGCAATTCCAGCCAATTGTGCCTTGGAATTCAGGAAAACGGAGATCGGGGAACTTTTGATTGTCGTCGCTGGCTCTATTGGTCATAAGCATTCAACCCCGATATCTCGCGCCCACCACTCAACTTGTGAAGTAACGGCGACAGGTCTTCCACCAGCTCTAGTTCCTTCTTATTCTTCGCTTTCCAACCCAGCTGCAATGGCTCAAGTAGTTCGCTCAACCGCTCACCGTCAAAAATCATTCGCCGGAGGATGCCATCCACAAAGAGTTGCAAGGGGGTGGTTCCCAGGCCGTGTTTTTCAGCAATCGCAGCAAGTTCCTTTGCGTTCTTTTCCTCCTTGAACCTGCCATAGCCCTGGCGGATTTCCTTCTCGCTTAGCCCTTCACCTTCCTTAAGCGTGTAAATATAGTCTCGTATGTCCTCACGCTCATCCATGAACTTGGCATCGGACGCAATGAGGCCAATGAGCTGGTCCCGGCTCATATTGGTTCGGCTCGGTTGCTGGGCCGAATACTTCGCCATGAGGGCTATGATGTAGTCATAGTCAATGACGGCAGACGCAAAAAGAACAAACTCAAAATCTAGCTGTTGGACTTCAGGCGAGGCATCCTTACCAGCCTTGTCCTGTAAGGCTTTGAGTTGTTGCGCAGTGGTGATGTAAACGCCTTTGAATCCCTGCAGCTGTTCCTTCGGGATCACATGCTCTATTGCTTGCTTCTGCTCTTCGTTCAAATCGGTATATTGGTCGAGCTGGGTTTTGAGGCGTTGCACTTCCTTGAACAGGTTGATGAACTGACCACGCGCAGCATCACCCCTTAGGTTTGCGACCTCCTCGGGCTTGCCTTCCAGGCCTTGCGATTTCATGAATTTGCGAAGTTCTTGAATGGCGCTATCCAGTTTATCAATCACTACGGGCGCTTGATCCACAAGCCATATTTCCTTGGCCCGGTCAGACTGACCGCCCGAGAAGAGGGCGATGGCATCGTTCACCGCGTCTTGCTGTTGCCGGAAATCAAGAATGTTGCCGTAAGGTTTCGTGTCGTTAAGCACGCGGTTGGTGCGCGAAAACGCCTGAATCAAGCCGTGATATTTGAGATTTTTATCGACATAGAGCGTATTCAGGAACTTGGAATCGAAGCCTGTCAGCAACATGTCCACGACAATGATGATGTCGATTTTCTCGGCATGCTTCAGGTCCTGGTTCGGATACTGCTGGTCCTTGATGCGCTTCTGAACATCCTGATAATAGAGATCAAATTCGCCGATGCGGTGATTGGTTTTGTAGCGCTTGTTGTAGTCGGCGAGGATTTCATCAAGTGCGGCCTTCTTCTCATCGGGCGCAACCGAGTTGTCAGCCTTTTCCTGCGGCAAATCTTCCTGAATCTGCTTTATGTCCGGGCTGCCTTCCGCAGGCGGCGAGAAGACGCAGGCGATATTGAGTGGCTGAAAATTCGGGTTTGCCGCAGACCTGTCTGCTTGGATGATTTTGAACAGCTTATGGTATTCTATTGCGTCATTGATTGAAGCAGTAGCCAGAATTGCGTTGAACTTGCGGCCATTGGTGGCAGCATCGTGCCTTTCCAAGATGGCTTCCACGATTGCCTTTTTCGCCAAGGCTTCGCCCGGCTTTGGCTTGCCCTTCCCATCCGGCCTGTAATAGTCGATGTGAAATTTCAAAACGTTGCGATCATCAATCGCGTCTGTGATCGTGTAGGCGTGAAGCTCGCTCTGAAAGATATCAGCCGTGGTCTTATAGGAAGCCTGGCCGCCTTCTATTTGGTGATAGCTAGCATTTTGCTCGAAGATTGGTGTTCCAGTGAAGCCGAATAGCTGGGCATTCGGGAAAAATTCCTTGATAGCCCGGTGGTTCTCGCCAAACTGCGAGCGGTGGCACTCGTCGAAGATAAAGGCGATGCGCTTGTCGCGGAGCGGCTCAAGCCGTTCCTTGTAATTCTGCCTGTTGGTTCCATCCAGAGCCAGGCCAAGCTTCTGGATGGTGGTGACAATCACCTTGTCGGCATAGTCGCTGGAAAGAAGGCGCTTCACCAGCGTCGATGTGTCTGTGTTTTCTTCGACGCAACCTTGCTGAAATCGGTTGAATTCTTCGCGGGTTTGTCGGTCGAGGTCTTTGCGATCCACCACAAAAAGACATTTTTCAATATCTGGATTGTCCTTGAGCAAGGTTGAAGCCTTGAACGAAGTTAGCGTTTTTCCACTGCCCGTCGTGTGCCAGACATACCCGTTTCCTGTCTGCTGATGGATGCACTCCACAATCGCCTTCACCGCATAAATCTGGTAAGGACGCATCATCAATAGCTTCTGCTCGCTGGCGACCAGCACCATATAGCGGCTGATCATTTGCCCAAGCGTGCACTTGGCTAGAAACTTCTCGGCGAAATCGTCGAGTTGTCCGATCTTTTTGTTTTTCTCGTCTGCGAATTGGTAGACAGGCAGAAAACGCTCATCGGCGTCGAAGCTGAAGTGACGGTTGTTATTGTTTGCGAAATACCAGGTTTCAGAGCGGTTGCTGACGATGAACAACTGAAGGAAGCACATCAACGTCTTACCATAGCCGTTCCCCGGAACGTTCTTGTAATCGACGATCTGCTGCATTGCCCTGCGAGGAGTGATTTGCAGGGATTTCAGCTCGACCTGAACGACAGGAACGCCGTTGATCAACAAGATCACATCATATCGATGATGGCTATTCTCGGTATTGATACGGAGCTGGTTGACGACTTCATAGGTGTTTTTGCACCAGTCCTTAATGTTCACCAGTGTGTAGTTGAGCGGCGTCCCGTCGTCCCGCTCAAAGCTGCTCCGCTCGCGTAATGTGCGAGCGGCGCTATACACGTCGGGTGTGATAATCGTTTCAAGAAGTCGAGAAAACTCGCTCTCGGACAATTTGACCTTGTTCAGGGCCTCAAATTTTTCCCGGAAATTGTTTTTCAGAGCATCGAGGTCGCGAATATCTGCCCGGTATGCATATTTAAGGTCGGTCAGCTTGCCGATCAGAAGCTGTTCTATCTGTTGCTCGTTCATGAACGATCTGCCTCATTTCCTTCCCGCCGAACGATCCATTTTTCCAGTTCGCTTCTGCGAAAGCGCCATGAACCGCCGACCTTGAAGCCGGGAATTTCCCCTTTGGCCACAAGCGCATACGCGGTCTTCTCTTTGAGCCTTAGATACTCCGCGACTTCCCTGATGGTGATTATGTCGTCGTCCATTACTTAAGCCTCAACTTTGAGTCGCGAACCTAACATAAGGGCCGCCAGAAAAAACAGGAAAAAACCGGAAACGAAACGGCTATCACCAACAGCCGAAATTTGCCTACCGAACTGACGAAGGCTTTGGCGAACGTTTTGGGAGATAGGCCGCCGGGTCGCACCACGCCCTCCGCAAAAAAAAGCATTGACGCCCTCGATGTTGTTCTCTATTTGTTCCATTCATGAAAAACGCGACCCTACACATCATACGAATATCCCGCTGACCCACCGCCTCGCGAGAGGCTGTCGTCAATTGCGTGTATATTCGAGTTGTGTAGATGAGTATTCAGTCGTTGCCTTCTGGCAAGACGTCCCGTACGTCGCAAACCATTCTTTCCCAGCCCAAATTCAACCGTTGCGTAGGCCGTTTCGTCGCCAGGGACCAACTGGCGCGTGATGTGGCGTGCTTATTGGAATTCGAAGACGAGATTTCGAGCTGGAACTGCCGGTCTCTACAGCTGCGCCATGGGTTTGACGCCTATTCTCCCGATTTCGTCGCCGAACGTCAGTCTGATATCCTGGTGATCGATGCCGTTGGGCAGCGTCGCCCGCCCCCGTGGGTGGCCGAGGCAATCATCCGCGAAGGGTTCACATACCGGACCATGTCGCGTGGAGACATCGATCCAATCCGTCTGAAGAATTGCAAAGACCTGCTTCAATGCTCGGGCGGTGAAGTCAGCTTGGGGGATAGGGTAAGATTGCTGTCCGTCCTGGATGAGCAATTTTCCCTGACCCTGGCTGAAAGCCTCACCGTATTCCAGGAAACCAAGCCTATACGTGGCCTCGCAAATATGGTCGCTGCGCGTTTGATCGAGATTGATCTCGACACTGCGCTCATCGGGCCAGAGACCGTTGTTCGCCGCTATCGCGGCTAGACCCATCACCACAACATATCATGTTCGAAGTCGTGGCTCAGGCCGCGAGGAGGGTAACTGTGCCTAAAACAAAGTATTCACTGAAGACGCCACAGGATGCCGCGTTGTACTGCACGCTTAGGCGTGCACTCAGGAAGGCCCCTGATTTTATCAGAGGCGCTGACTGCGTGGTCCTGCTGAATGTTCCGTCAGACCGATCTGGCGAGGACTACGATACATGCGCCGAAAATCTCTTGCTTCGATTTTCTGCGGATCGGGATGACATCGCCTACATGATGATCGCGGCTACCGATAAGCCAAGGACCATTCTCAAGAGGATGGATGGGGACTTCAGCCGAAAGCGCCGCCTTCTCATTTTCAGGGAACAGGGTGCCGAACTTCCTTTTCAAGTCTCATTGAAGGTTGACGTCGAAGTCGACATCCCGCCGATCTCGACTGTGGACTTTCGGATTGGATGCCGGATTGCTTATCAGATCGACGTCAGTCCCACTGAAGCGAAAGAGGCGATGTCTTATCCACTGCTGCATGTTTGGGCGGCATTGCGGCGAGGTCGTCCAATCAGGAACGCGTTGGCGCGTCTGGCCGAGGCATCTGCCCTTGATGCCAAACCGTCGAGTGCCAAGAGCGAAAGCCTGCCGCCGTTGCAGGGCATGTTTGGCTATGGCCAAGCCAAGGATTGGGGAATGGAGCTTGCCCAGGACTTGATCGACTGGCAGCGAGGTAAGATCGATTGGTCAGAAGTCGATACTGGGATCGTTCTGTCAGGACCGCCAGGAGTTGGAAAGACGCAATTTGCGGCCGCGCTGGCCCGGCAGTGCAATGTGCCGATCATCGCGACATCTTTGGCGAGATGGCAAGCAAGAGGTCACCTTGGTGACCTGTTGAAGGCTATGAGAGGTGACTTCGAGAAGGCGAAGGAAACTGCACCGTGCATTCTATTCTGTGACGAGCTGGACAGCTTCGGCGACCGCAATTCCTTCTCGGCCGATAACAAAGACTACAGCACGCAGGTGGTGAATGGCTTTTTGGAGCTTTTGGACGGGCTCGACGGGCGTGAAGGAGTCGTCGTGATCGGCGCAACCAATGCTCTCGGTCGTGTCGATTCTGCCATTTTGCGACCCGGGCGATTGAACAGACATGTGGCTATTCCCCTCCCGACTGCGTCAGACAGGATCGCCATCCTCCAGCAACAACTCGGTCAACCTCTGCCGAGGAAACAGCTTCCAAAGTTGATGGCAGCCACCAACGGGTTTTCCGGAGCTGATCTCGCCAAGGTGGCCCGAGATGCGAAGCGTATTGCTCGACGGGCCAAACGGGATGTCACCATGGCTGACATTGCGAAATCGTTGCCAGAAATGGTGGCGGTCACAGGCGAATTGCGGCGGGCGCTCGCGGTTCATGAGGCAGGCCATAGCGTTGCAGTCATCGCGCTCGATCATGGCAAGTTCTACGGGGCCATGATCATCGATCATACGCGTAATGACAGTGAGACGGTGCCGGGTGGTGGGGCATACTTCGAGGTACCCAACGTCGCATACCGCACCGTCCAAACCTACAGAGATCGAATTGCAGTGTTGCTTGCGGGGATTGCTGCCGAGGAGGTGCTCCTAGGGGCGGTGAGTGATGGAGGTGGCGCGGGCCCGAACTCTGATCTCGCCCAAGCCACCCGTATCGCTACTATGCTACAGAGCGGCATGGGCATGGGTAATCGCCTTCGACATAGCCTGGCGAAGAGCGACCGCGACCTTGAAACACTTCGACTTCACGACCCTGGTGTCGCCGTCTGGGTGGACGATGTACTCCGGATCGAATTCGAGCGGGCAAAGCACATTATCCGCAGCCAGCTGAAACTCGTTGAGGCTATTGCCGACGAGCTGGAGGCGAAGGGGAAAGTTTCTGCCGATCAGGTCGCAAAGATGGCGGCTAAGCTCGACGCCTCCGTTCGCATAGCGACCTTGGCCTGAAGCCTCGCACTTCTTTTGCGCCCCGCGATGCGTCTGCATCCAGCGCCTCCTTTTCCCTCACATCTTTGAAAGTTACAGCCATGAAAGCATGGATCATCAGGGACATGCACGTCACGCACGCAGATATGACTGCCGAAATTGACATCCCTCGCGCCGACATCTGCGTCTGCGCAGGCGATATTTCTGGTTTCCTCGCATTCGGCCTCGAATTCCTGAAACGTCGGATCGCTCCAACAATGCCGGTCGTCATGGTACTTGGGAACCACGACTATTATGGGAACACCATCGACGGTGCCCTGTCGGAAGGGCGAAAGGCCACCGGCGAAAGCAATATCCGTCTTCTGGAAAACGAAACGCTCGAAATCGGTCATGTCAGGATCATTGGCGCGACGCTATGGACTGACTATCAGGTTCTGTGGGGCATCGACGATGAGTTGCAGCTTCCTGATCGTGCCGAGGCCGCCGTGTACTTCTGCCGAAGAAGCATGCTCGATTTTCGCGAAATCTACGGCTCGCCTCCGTTTCGTGAGGGAATGCCCCGGCTCATCACTAGTCGCGAGATTATCGCCAGGCATGCAGAGAGCAAGGCCTTCATCTCTGCGAAAATGGCAAAGTCTTGGACCGGCAAGACCGTCGTTCTAACGCACCATGCGCCGTCTCCACGACCATTGCTGAAACAGTACCAGGGTGACGCCACCAACGCTGCTTTCGCCAGCGATCTCACTGACGTCATCCAGAACGGGCGACTTGATATCTGGATTCACGGCCACATCCATCAGTTCCAAGACTACGTCGAGGGGCATACCCGGGTGATCTGCAACCCACTCGGCTATCGGCATGAACGTGGCAAAAACGGGTATCGCCATGGCTTCGTGATCGAGCTTTGAACCCGAAAGGATGTGACTGTACCCAAAGGAGTAAATCAAAATGTCCAGCAAGCTGGTTCTAAAGCCACTTTGGAGCAACGGCTCCTGCACCTACGCGATCACTTTAAAGAAGATGTCGGCGGAAGACAGGCGAGAGGTCGAGCAACTCGCCGACGAGGCGGGCTACATTCGCAATAACGGCATTTGGGCCCCGCCCAGAGTGGCAGGCAGGATGTCAGACTTTTTCCGCGCCATGGCCAACGCTGGTTTCGGCCTGGAGTTTGACGATCCAGAAGACGCTCTCTTCGACCTTCACCGGTTGCATCTCTCAGCTGATACCCGAGGGGAGCTGGAATGGCTCAGGGATTTCGAACTGTACCACCTGTCGGGCTGGACGCCGGTGCAGGCAGAGGGAAGGGTAGACGGACATCATTTTTATTTTCGTGCGCGTGGGAGTTACTGGCGGTTCGAATTGGGTGGCAACGAACGAGGGACAAGGTCACCGAGATGGTGGCACGAGGAACCTTGGCCCTCGGTGACAGGTTTCGAAGCCGGTTACATGTCCGATGAGGAGGCCGTTTGTTGTATTCTGAAGGCCATCGATCTTTTCCGAAACGGGGATAACAGTCACTTCAAACCGGAACATCCAGATATGGGCGGACGATCCTGGAAGGGTGGTCAGCAGGCGCTCTCAGCCTGCGGATCGTCACCATCCGGCTGGGCATTTCCTCGACAGAAGCCATCGCACGAATGCGGGCGTGGGGGATCAAACTGCCGTACACCGCCGACCGGGAAGTTCAATATGTGGAGTCGCTACCCGTTCGGCGGCTTAGGTCGCATGTTGGTCGCTAAGCAGGAGAAACCGAAACACCTCGCGAGCGATGCTGGTGACGCAACTAACGTACATGTGGAGAAAGTTCTAAAGTGAGCTATCTTATGGAGAAGCGCTAGCTCGCTCTGCTAGAGGAAGAGACATGAGAGACCGAGCATGCCACGTGTCGTCTTGGGGATTGTAAATGCCTGGAAGGGGGTAGCAGCTATTGATCAGTAGGAAGTCTTTGATATTGAAGGTTGCAATCGGCAATTGACTCACCAGCGCCGCTGCCGCGATATGGAGGTCCTGTCCGAAGCGAATTCTTTTCGCTCCTGGATGAGATACGATGAGATTGCGGAGTCGGGGATCGGCAGCCAAATTCCCCCACACCTCGGCAACCTCCTTTCCTGTCTCCAGGATCGGCATGCCGGTGGCGATAAGCCCTTGGTACCAGGTGGTGAGTCTGACGGCTTTGACGGGGTCACGAGAACAAAGCTGCATGATCCCCTGTTGAAACTCGACGATAGCAGCTGCTGGGATAACGAGGTTCGGCGCACCTTTTATAAACCGGAGGACGTGCGGGTTCGGCTTAACCCTGCTGGTTTCGCTTAAAACGCACGTATCGAGTAAGTATCCGGTCGTCATGGAAATGCCCGCTCAATTCGAATGCGAGCAACGTCCGAAATAATGGTTAACAGGCGATTAACGGACCTTATTCCCTCGGAATTGCGTTTCGAGCCGCCGCTTATGGGAGCGAATTATGAGCAAAGAAGATAGACATCCCAGAGAGCAAGACGGAATGTCAGCCGACATGGTCGCCATTCCGAAAGAGGGAGAGCTACGGCGTTTCTTTGAGCGGCTGCGAGCCACTGGGACGCTCAAGGTAAAAGATGGCGGCCACGAATTTTTGATTAAGATTTCAAGATCACAGATGACAAATGAAGCGAGGGATTTTTTGGCTCGTGGGGGACCGATATCGGAATAAAGTCCCTAAATGGCGACTGGCCGGGACTCAAGCGATCATTGCCCCGGCAGCACTTATTCACCGAGCGAGACCGAAAAGAATGCCTGGTCCCTTCTGGGCGTTTGCTGATCAGGGGTCGAAGCCCTTGACCCACTCCTTTGTGGGTATTGGGCCGTCACATGACGAGTGCAGCCGCCACGAGCTGATCGCCTAATTCCTTTGCGAAATTCTTCGCGGCTCTGTTCATCTCATCTTCCGAGTAAATCAGAGTATCTGCGGCCTATCGTGTAGCCGCGAAAGTTCATAACGTTGGCTCCCGCCGTAACCAAATCGGAATCGAAGCCAGCGATTTTTTCTGCTGTTGCCGCGACTAAAACCTGTGCACGTTCCCCAAACTTGGCGGTTTCGAGGAGAAATGTTCGAACATCTTTACTTTCGATGGCCTGCTGATCCGGCTCGTCAAATGCGATGAAGCAAGGATGATGAGTATCGAACGCCACAGCTACATCCAACAACGCGAGATAATAACTCCACTTCATTCGGATGGCATCACTACCGGACATCTCGAACCCTAGTTCCCTGACAGCAATTTCACCATCTTCATCGGAAATCACCGCAACTGGCCTGAAATCTTCAAATGACACCCGAATCTGGGAGGTTGGGAACGTGATGAAGCTGAAATCGCTCAACCTAGCTTGCAGCCGCTCTTGAAAATATTCGATCTTGTTCTTGTCAGAAGCCGTAAAGTCATCGCCTTTCAACTTCGCTAGCTGTGCCCGAAGATCAGAGACTACCTGAGCGATGTGGGCAAAGCGGTCAGCCAGTCCATCTGCCTCGCTCTGCATAGAACCAAACCGCTTAAGGCGGGCTTGGAGACGGACGAGTTTTTCAAGGGAAGAACGTTCAATTGAGCTTGAAGGGCGGCGTAACGCATCACCTAGTTGACGAATGCGAGCCAGCTTGTCTCTCAAATCTCCAGACACGGAATCATATACGAGCTGAAGGCTCTTGGCGTGCTCTCCAGTAGCGGCGGCGCTCGCTTCGTATAGTTCGATTTGGGACCGGATAAAGCGAATATTCTCGTCAATCGCCATGCCTTTTACCTGCGCAACCGGTAGGAGTTCCGCATCAAGTTCCTGGTGGCAGGTGGGGCACGTATGGTCGGATACAGAGCGACCGAGACGAGACCCGAATTTTTCCAGCTTTTGCGCATCAAGGTTCCGAGCCAGATCGCTTTTGAGCGAGCTGATGCGCTTGCGATTCTCATTGATTTCCTCGCGTGACACAGCCATCTCTGTTCGAAGGTCGTCAATCGACGCTTCGAGTTGAGAAACCTCGACTTGAGCCGCAGCCAATTCCTCCTCCAGCAGAGGAGCGACCTCTTCCGTTTGCTGAAGTTCAGTCGTTTCCAATTCGTCAACAAGGATGCTGGTATAATTTACGGCGTCTTGAATTGTAATCCATTCGCCTTCCAAGTGAACTTCGATCTCTACAGCGGGAGCGGAAGAGAATTCCTTCGGCGGTGAAGCTGGAATATTCCTTAATCTGGCAAGATTCCCAAGTCTGCCTATCAGATGCTGCCGCGCCGCAGCCCAGTCACTCTCCAGCGCTGCAACGTTCTTTTGGATTTCTAGCCGACGCCTTCGTCGTTCACCGACGTCAAGTTTAAGGAGAAACTCCATCGACCGGCGTGCTATATCTTGAATTTTCAAAAACGTCGGAAAAGGGCCTTGGATCGCTGACCAACCACGTTTTTGCTCAACAAAGAGCATTGGGAATATTGCTGCTAGATACAGTGGGACTTCGCGGCCGTCGAATGTACTAACTTCAGGCAGTTCCCAACCGATGAATGACGCAAGGAAATGGTGGAAGCCGTCTTCTCGTTGAGCAGAGCCGGGATCGTGGAGGAAGAAATCACGCCGCTCAGTCGTACCATTAGAATGGGTGATCTGCGCGCGAACCAATCGCCTGTCAGAATCTCCTTTGACGTCTCGATGAATGGCTAAACGCTCATGTTTAGCGTTTAGCAACTCCAGTTCTACGAAGGACGCCTGAACGGGGAACGGGGTGCCATTTGGCGTTTCTCGGATGTATTCTTTCAATGCATGACCAAAGGGCGTTTCGACACGCGGTCCAAGCATCCGCTCAAGGCCCAAACCGTAAAGGACCGCTTGGAGGCAAGTCGATTTCCCGAAGCTGTTCGGGGCCTTCACAACATTTAACCCTGGGCGCAGGTCCAGTGCCGTTCCGAACTCGGCCGACGCTGTAGTCACGTCCAGAATGATTTTAGAGATCGAGAATAGCATTGTTTGGTCGCACCTTCAGGAACTCTGTGACCCGGCCTTCGGTTAAGAGAGGAGAGATGAACTCAATTCGCTCTTTTTCCAAAGCCATGATGTTTTTGTCTTTTTGAATTTCGGAAGCGAGTGCCAGGCCAGAGGACGTAAGTTCGACCCCAAGCCGGTCGCTCACAGTTTCCCATACTAGCAAGCCTTCACCCACCATCAGGTCCAGCGCTCGGCCAAGGGCAGGTTCGACTTTCACACGGAAATCTGCGAGCGGCGCTGCGCCCATCAGGATGTCGCTTAAGAGGTCAGCATCTTCGAATGACCGCGTTCCGTCGTTCAGAATATAAAGACGTGCCAATGAGGAGCGTTTGCTCCGACTCCTTTGAACAATCAGCAAATTCAAAGCGAACCGCCATGATATTCGCAGGTCGCCTGGAACTGGAGTCGGGCGCTCTCGAAAAGTGAACGGAGAATGGGAAGGGAGCATCGACATCACGGGTCTCCGTCGAAATCTAACGGGCAGCGCATCAGCCAGTCAGACAACGTACCGGCCGAGATGGCAGTGAGCGTGGAGTGAGCGACATGCGGAAGGTCCTTCCTCAGGCCTTCCTCAATCCTGGAGAGACTTTCTTGCAGTCGTTCAGCGGGCGCAGCTTCTCCGGCAGCGCCTAGCATTTCAAGTCGTGATTCCTCAGCACTTATCGTCTGCCAGGCACGTTCCCACAGCATGGGATGCTCCGACTTGAGTGAGGCTAACGTGTTGCCACCCTTGATATGATTTTTGACGTAAGTTCTGCGTATTTTTGTTCGCTTGGATTCCGTAACCAAGGGATACGCTCGGCTCAACTTCCCATCAAGCGTAACGACCAAATCGGTAGACTCTTGGGCGGTGATCTCCTCTTCGCTGGGCTGAGCTATGAGGAGGTCAGGGCCAATTGGCAACTCCCTGAGTTTGGTTGCTTCAGCAGTGAAATCATCTTGCGATTGTACTAGAGCCTCAAAATCCGCCGACAAAAACGAAAGCCCGAGAGCCGCAACTTCAGCGCCTTTTGCTCTCACGTGAGCTATAACAGCCTTGTCATCCAGAACGGGACAAAACAAAATCCATCGGCTGCATTTCAACCCGCAAAGTAGCTTTGCCAGGGTATCTTCGTACTCTTTGAGCTTGGGAAGGTCGCGTGTAGCCTTCTGCTTCATCGCGCTCGATGTTTTCGGCGTGTTGCCGGGGTCTTCGGGAGCGAAGCACTGATACAGACATCCATCAAGCGTAAAAAACTCAAGGCCCGCATCACCATTGACCTTGTCTGGGACCCGTTGCACGTTGGACGCGCCATGGCGCATCTGCACCAAGATGTGCGCGTGACGCTGCCACGCGATTCCGTCCCAGGTCCGGCGAAAGTTATGTTCCATTCATTGAGCCCCCGAGGGCAACCTAGAACTCCGCTCGGGACTGCACAATCGGAAAAATTGAACTTGTTTAATTAGATGGCGTCATCCGTGTAACGCTAGACATCGACACGGCTGACCGTTGTACTTTCGATGGTGTGACCTGACCAAGGATCGAATTCGGGGTCGCGCTTCCCAGCCTCACAAGCAGCGGGGTGCCCGAATTAGTTTCGACCGTGGTGCTGGCATCAAATCAGGCGCACACCCATGCGCCAACTTTCCAATTCAAGACCGCTGTCACGCTGTGCGTAGCACAGATACCATCAGTGCGTGTCGAAGTCGTTGTATGGGCTGCCGCAGACAACGCTCACGTAAATTTCCAGAAGGCATTGCCGCGTTGGGTCTGTTTCCTCAACGAACCGAAATTCCATCGCCCGCATCCGTGCGAGCGCGTTGTTGAACGCTTCTAGAAAGTCTGAGTTGAGCATCAGGTTGGCTCGTGACGTTTCGTCGCTCTTATAGGTGCTCTTCAGTATCCCGGTCGCCTCTCGCGCCAGTTTGAAGGCGAACGGAGCGTTGTTGTGGCCAGTGCCTGTCCGAGTATGCTGGCCGTACCGACTACGGACGTTGCGGGTCCGCCCGACATAGAGGTGACGTCCGTTCTCTGAGAACATGTAGACGCCCGCGCCCTTCATCTCAGGAGGTAGGGTACCCTTGGTGACAGGGCTCATTCCTATCAAAGCTTCGAATTTTGGGTGAAGAGCTTCCGTGTAGGCGCGGAACTTTTCGTGCATGGCAAGGTCCTAGGCAAGCGATGCGCACAATGCGACGCCCACAAATCAATTTCAAGAATGATGAGTTTTCGAGAGGTCGGCCACCTGCATCAAGACGCCGGGCTGGCCAATTATTCGCAGCCAAGTCGCTCACGGACAGCGATAACGGCACTCTTGACCACAGATGTGCGTCGTAGGGACAAACCTGACGGCCCGCACCAATAAGTTTCTTTCAAAGAGCTGGAAAGCCTGACAGAAACTGGTGCTGCTAGAGAGATTTGAACTCTCGGCCTCTCCCTTACCAAGGGAGTGCTCTACCCCTGAGCTATAGCAGCATACCGTGGCGCGGTTAAGTGCGCCGTATTGGGCGAGGCGGCTATTGCCATAGGTCGGGGCTGAGTGCAAGCCGCAATTTTCAACTTCGGTGAAAGATCGTGGGAAAAAATGTGTCGGTCTTTTGACGGGCGGGGTTTTCCGCTATGACGAAGAGATGGGTGCGGACAAGACAAAAATCGATGACGGCAAGGTTTTGCAGGGCGGTTTGACCGCCGGCGAGGCGGGTGAGCCCGCGGGCGGCAAGCAGATAACCGAGGCGGACAGGCGGCGCGAACGCGCGGCGCTGAAGCTGCGCGAGAATCTGTCGCGTCGCAAGCAGCAGGTGCGCGCCCGCCGCGCCGGGCAGGCGGACGAGACGGATGGGCTGCCGGCTGCAAAAGCTGGGGATGAGCCGGACGCTGCCGCAAAAATGGACGAATCGCAATGATTGATGTCGCCCATCATCAAACGAATTGAAGCCTTAATCTATTTCGTCTAAAGAGCGCTTTTTCCCAGGCGGACGGAACTTCAGGAAAGGCGGGCCTCGCCCGTATTGCACATATGGATCGTATCAGGATTGTCGGCGGCAACGAGCTAAACGGTATCATTCCGATCTCCGGCGCCAAGAATGCCGCCCTGCCGCTGATGATCGCCTCGCTTTTGACCAGCGATACGCTGACGCTGGAGAACGTGCCGCATCTGGCCGATGTCGAGCTTCTGATGCGCATCCTCGGCAACCATGGCGTCGACGTCGCCGTCAACGGCCGGCGCGAGCGCCAGGAAGACGGCTATTCCCGCACCATCCATTTCACCTGCCGCACCATCGTCGATACGACAGCGCCTTATGAGCTGGTCGCCAAGATGCGCGCGAGCTTCTGGGTCATCGGGCCGCTGCTTGCCCGCGAGGGCCAGGCGCGCGTGTCGCTGCCGGGCGGCTGCGCCATCGGCACGCGTCCGGTCGATCTGTTCATCGAGGGTCTTGAGGCGCTCGGCGCCACCATGGAAATCGACGCCGGCTATATCAACGCCACGGCGCCCAAGGGCGGCCTCATCGGCGCGCGCTATGTCTTCCCGAAGGTTTCGGTTGGTGCCACGCATGTAATGATGATGGCGGCGACGCTTGCCCGCGGCACGACCGTCATCGGCAATGCGGCACGCGAGCCCGAAATCGTCGATCTTGCCAATTGCCTGATCGCGATGGGCGCCAAGATTTCCGGCGCCGGCACCAGCACGATTACCATCGAGGGCGTCACCTCGCTCTCCGGCGCCCGCCACCGCGTTCTGCCTGACCGTATCGAGACCGGCACCTATGCCATGGCCGTCGCCATGGCCGGCGGTGATGTCCGCCTGGAAAATACCGACATGGCGCTGCTTGATACCGCGCTCGAAAGCCTGCGCCGCGCCGGCGCCGATATTTCGGCGACCAATAACGGCATCCGCATCAAGCGCAACGGCGGCGGCATCCAGCCGGTCGATATCGTCACCGATCCCTTCCCCGGCTTCCCGACCGACCTGCAGGCGCAGTTCATGGCGCTGATGACGCGCTCGTCCGGTACCGCGCATATCACCGAAACCATCTTCGAAAACCGCTTCATGCATGTGCAGGAACTGGCCCGTCTCGGCGCCAGGATCTCGCTTTCCGGCCAGACGGCCCGCATCGAGGGTGTCGAGCGGCTGAAGGGCGCGCCGGTCATGGCGACCGATCTTCGCGCCTCCGTCTCGCTCGTCATCGCCGGACTTGCCGCCGAGGGTGAGACTGTGGTGTCGCGCATCTATCATCTCGATCGTGGCTTCGAGCGGCTGGAAGACAAGCTGACGCGCTGCGGCGCGGTGGTCGAGCGCATCAGCGACTAAAATTATTTCTTGTCGTGCAGAGAGCGGGCGAGCCCGCTTTCTTCGGTTGCGTCTTTTGCGCTCGCATCCTATGTCCACAGAAGGGAAACGTCTGTTACGGCGTTTCGATTGTGCGATCGGGGATAAAGGGCGAATGGGCGATCTGAAGCTAATGGCACTCGACAACGAAGATCTGGGCGTCATATCCGCGCATATGCAGGATAGCGTCTTCAAGGTCGGCGACATGTCCTTTGCGCCGACGCTCGGGCAGTTCTCGCTTGCGGCCAATCGTTTTGCCTGGGAACAATCGGGTGAGCGCGGCAAGCCCTATCAGCGCCATCGCGCCGCGCTGGTGTTCAAGCGGGTGCAGGCCGTGCGCTCCAATGGCGTCGACCGGCGCAACCGCGACGAGGTGCTGTCGCTGCTCGCCATCCGCTTCGAGCAGAAGGGCGAGGGGCCTGACGGTACGATCGAGCTGACGCTTGCCGGCAAGGCCACCATTGCGCTCGATGTCGAATGCATCGAGGTTCAGCTTGCCGATATCGGCGGCGCATGGGAAACCGCGCATAAGCCCCGCCATCCGGATGCGGGCGAATAGGCAGGCGATCGATGAATGCCGGCCGCTCAGGGCGGCCTCGATGAAAGAGGATTATCAGCGTTGGCTATCTGGCTGGATCAGGCATCGGAAGGTTTCGAGCAGCAGTTTGCCGCCTTTCTGACGACCAAACGGGAAGTGTCCGAAGATGTGAATGCCGTGGTGCGAGGCATCATCGACGATGTGCGGACGCGCGGCGATGCCGCCCTTGCTCACTATTCCCAGAAATTCGAAGGCATCGATTTCGCCACGACGCCCATGCGCGTCGCCGAAGCCGAAATCGATGCGGCGATCGCAGCCGTTCCCTCCGAGGTGCTGGGGGCGCTCAAGGTTGCCGCCACCCGCATCGAATCGCATCATCGCCGGCAATTGCCGAAGGACGATATCTATGAGGACGATCACGGCGTCGGCCTCGGCTCGCGCTGGACGGCGATCGAAGCCGTCGGCCTCTATGTGCCGGGTGGTACGGCAAGCTATCCGAGCTCTGTGCTGATGAATGCCGTGCCGGCCAAGGTCGCCGGCGTCGAGCGTGTCGTCATCACGGTGCCGACCATGGGCGGCGCCATCAACCCGGCGGTGCTGGCCGCTGCCCGCATGGCCGGCGTCGAGGAGATCTACCGCATCGGCGGCGCGCAGGCGATCGCGGCTCTTGCCTATGGCACGGAGACGATTGCTCCGGTCTACAAGATTACCGGCCCCGGCAATGCCTATGTGGCCGCCGCCAAGCGGCATGTTTTCGGCACCGTCGGCATCGATATGATCGCCGGCCCTTCGGAAGTGCTCGTCATCGCCGACAAGAACAACGATCCGGATTGGCTCGCCGCCGATCTCTTGGCGCAGGCCGAGCATGACGAGGGCGCGCAGTCGATCCTGATCACCGACGATGCCGAATTCGGCAAGGCTGTCGAAGGCGCCGTCGAGCGCCAGCTCAAGCAGTTGAGCCGGGCGCAGACGGCGGCGGCAAGCTGGCGGGATTTCGGCGCCATCATCCAGGTAGCCGATCTGAGGCAGGCCGTTCCGCTTGCCAACCGTATCGCCGCCGAGCATGTGGAACTCGCCGTCGACGATCCCGACGCGTTGCTTGCCGGTATCCGCAATGCCGGCGCCATCTTCGTCGGCCGCCATACGCCCGAAGTGATCGGCGATTATGTCGGCGGCTCAAACCATGTGCTGCCGACGGCCCGTTCCGCCCGCTTCTCGTCCGGCCTTTCCGTGCTCGATTTCGTCAAGCGCACGTCGATCCTGCGGCTCGGGCCAGAACAGCTACGCACGCTCGGGCCGGCGGCGATCGCGCTTGCCAATTCCGAGGGGCTGGACGCACACGCGCGGTCCGTCGCGATCCGCCTCAATCTCGAGGGGTGAGGCATGGCTGAAGGCGTCTTCCGGCTGAGCGACGTTGTCCTGGACGACACGATCGGCCGCTCGACGCCGGATGTCGAACATGAGCGCGCCGTCGCCATCTTCGACCTGATCGAGGAAAACAGCTTCGAGCCCGTGGGACACAAGGGTGGCCCCTATCTGCTCAATCTGTCGCTGGTCGACCAGAAGCTGGTCTTCGATATCCGCACGGAAGATGGCGTCGTCGTCGCCACGCACATCCTGTCGCTGACACCGTTCCGCCGCATCGTGAAGGATTACTTCATGATCTGCGAGAGCTACTACGAGGCGATACGCTCCTCCACGCCCAGTCGCATCGAGGCGATCGACATGGGCCGGCGCGGCATCCACAACGAAGGCTCCCGGACGCTGATGGACCGGCTGAACGGCAAGATCGTCATGGATTTCGACACAGCCCGCCGGCTCTTTACGCTTGTCTGCGTGCTCTATTGGCGCGGGTGACTGTCATGGGGCGGGTGCCAGAGCAGAGGCAGAGGGGCGAGCATGGTGGCAAAGCGCCCGGCGCCATCCTCTTCATGTGCGGGCTCAATACCATCCGCTCGCCGATGGCCGAGGCGATCGCGCGCTATATGCTGCCGCAGGGCACCTATATCGCCTCGGCGGGCGTGCGCGCCGGCGAGCGCAATCCCTTCGTCGATGTCGTGCTTGATGAGATGGGGCTTTCGCTCGGCCGCCGGCAGCCGCAGACCATGGAGGAGCTGGAGGATGATTTCTTCGATGTCATCATCACGCTCTCGCCGGAGGCGCATCACGCCGCCCTTGAATTGACCAGGGCCAATGCCGTGGATGTCATTTATTGGCCGACCATGGATCCCTCCGCGACGGACGGAACCCGCGAGCAGGTTCTCGCCGCCTATCGCGAGGTTCGGGACTATCTTCTCGGGCTGATCGAAAGCCGACTTGTGGAACATCGCGGCTCGCTTTAGAGCTGCGGATGAAACAAATGCAGAAACCCTTATCAACGAGGTTCACAAAACCGCGGCGATTGTGTAGTTTCCGCGCAATTTCCGGCGACCCCCGGCTTTTTGCCATGGGCGCCGACCTCAACCGACAGGAAAAGAAGCTTTAATGCCGAAAGAAGAAGTCCTCGAATTTCCCGGTGTCGTCACCGAACTCCTGCCGAACGCGACATTCCGCGTGAAGCTGGAAAACGAGCACGAGATCATCGCCCACACGGCAGGCCGCATGCGCAAGAACCGCATCCGCGTTCTTGCCGGCGACAAGGTGCTGGTGGAAATGACCCCCTATGACCTGACCAAGGGCCGCATCACCTACCGTTTCAAGTAGTCCGCCGCTCTGGGTTCAAAGAAGTAGAGCATGATGTCGCCCGAAATCCCCTAACACTTTTCGGCATCATGCTCTGGAGTCGGTTCTCATCCCCGCATGACAGGTCGAGGTCTGATGGCGTTGAAACACAAGCTGATACTGGCTTCCGGATCGCCGCGTCGCGTCGAGCTCCTGCACCAGTCAGGCATCGAGCCTTCACGTCTCATGCCCATGGACATCGACGAGACGCCGAAGAAGTCGGAGCATCCGCGCTCGCTGGCGCGGCGGCTTTCGGCTGAGAAGGGCGAGGCGGCGTTCGCGGCCGTGAAGAGCGATGTCGCCTGGCAGAGCAGCTATATTCTCTCCGCCGATACGGTCGTTGCCGTCGGCCGGCGTATCCTGCCGAAGGCGGAGTTCGTCGACGAAGCCTCTTCGGCCCTGCATCTTCTCTCGGGACGAGGCCATGTCGTCTATACCGGGATCTGCCTGATCACCCCGGACCGCAAGCTGCGTCAGAAAGTTGTGGAGACCAAGGTGCGCTTCAAGCGGCTTTCCAGCCGCGATATCGAAATGTATCTGGCGTCCGGCCAGTGGCGGGGCAAGGCCGGAGCCTATGGCATCCAGGGGCTTGCAGGCTCCTTCGTGCAGAAGCTGATCGGCTCCTACAGCAATGTCGTCGGATTGCCGCTTTATGAGACCATGCTTTTGCTGGCGGGCGAGGGATTCGACGTTCACGCCGGATGGCAGGAAGGATAGGAATCATGACGAAGGTTGGTGAGATCAAGGTGGGCTCGAAGATCGAGCCGCTGCGCAAGACGCGCGCTTGCGCGGAATGCGGCCGTCCTTCGGTACGCGAACACTATCCCTTCTGTTCGGATCGCTGCCGTTCGCTCGATCTTTCGCGGTGGCTCAATGGCTCCTACGCCATTCCCGTTACCGAGGAAGAGGAGAAAGCCGACGGCTCCGAGAGCGAGTAAACACCGCTTCCCGGCGTTGTTCGGCGTTGCGAACCCCTTCATTTTGCTCGTGAATTGCCAAAACTCCATTTCCTGTCAAAAAAGAGTCATTTGCGGCTGGACATGGACGAACAAGATGCTATAACCCCGCTCGCTTCCGGGGCGAACCAACCGCCCAGAGCCTTTCAAGGCTCTTATCCGTACGCGAAGCTCGGATGCCCAGATAGCTCAGTTGGTAGAGCAGCGGATTGAAAATCCGCGTGTCGCTGGTTCGATTCCGGCTCTGGGCACCATCTTTTCTCCAAAATTATGCTGATATTGTCGGATTGACGCTGGTCTCGCTCGGTTCATCAAAGCCGGGCTTCCCGCATGGGAAAGCCGGTCAAGTTGTCTTTTCGAGGGTGTACATCCCTTGATGGGGTGTCGTTGATTGCAACAACTTAAGGGCGTTCTTCATTAATTCGGTGCATGGTCCCTTCAACATGTTGATGACATTTGCAATCAAGCGTACGAATTATTGTACGGGTCACCTATTGATTCGAAGCGACTCTTACCGCACCTTAGATACTAGCGGGATAAGTGATCTCGTTAAGTCCGGCGTTTATTGCAATAGCAAGCTATCGAGGCGCCATGTCAAATAACGATGTGCTATTCAACACGTTCGCCCGTTCTTTCGAAGCACGGCGCGAAGTCGAGATGTCATTCTCCGAATACCTGGATGCGTGCCGGGATGATCCGCTCATGTACGCAAATGCGTCGGAGCGCCTGCTGGCCGCGATGGGAGAACCACTGCTGATCGATACGGCCAAGGACACCAGACTTGGGCGTATCTTTATGAACCGGACAATCCGGACCTATCCCGCCTTTGCCGGCTTTTTCGGCATGGAGGAGACGATCGAACGCATCGTCGCCTTCTTCCGTCATGCAGCGCAAGGGCTGGAAGAGCGTAAACAGATCCTCTATCTGCTCGGGCCTGTCGGCGGAGGCAAATCCTCACTTGCCGAGCGGCTGAAGTCGCTGATGGAAGTGCATCCGATCTATGTGCTCAAGGCCGGCAATGAGCTGAGCCCGGTCTTCGAAAGTCCGCTCAGCCTGTTCGACCCCGTCACCATGGGGCCGATGATCGAGGAGCGCTACGGCATTCCGCGTCGCCGCCTGACCGGCCTCATGAGTCCATGGTGCCTGAAGCGGCTGGAAGAGTTCGAAGGCGATATTTCCCGTTTCCGCATCGTCCGGATGCAGCCCTCCAGGCTGCGACAAATTGCCGTCGCCAAGACGGAGCCGGGCGACGAGAACAACCAGGATATCTCCTCGCTGGTCGGCAAGGTGGATATCCGCAAGCTCGAAAGCCTGGCGCAGAACGATCCCGACGCCTACAGCTATTCGGGTGCGCTGAACCGCGCCAACCAGGGCATTCTCGAGTTCGTCGAGATGTTCAAGGCGCCGATCAAGATGCTGCATCCGCTGCTGACGGCGACCCAGGAAGGCAATTATATCGGCACCGAGAATATCGGCGCCATTCCCTTCTCCGGCATCATTCTCGCCCATTCGAACGAGTCGGAGTGGCAGACCTTCAAGGCTAACAAGAACAATGAGGCGTTCATCGACCGCATCTGCGTGGTCAAGGTGCCTTATTGCCTGCGGGTCACCGAAGAGCAGAAGATCTACGAGAAGCTGATCGAGGAATCCGAGCTCAGCGACGCGCCGTGCGCGCCGTCGACTTTGGAGACGCTCGCCCGCTTCACGGTTCTGACGCGGCTCTCCAAGCATGAGAACTCGACTGCTTTCTCCAAGCTTCGGGTCTATGACGGCGAGAGCCTGAAGGAGACCGATCCGAGAGCGCGCAGCGTGCAGGAATATCGCGACTCTGCCGGCGTCGACGAAGGCATGGACGGGGCTTCGACCCGCTTTGCCTTCAAGGTGCTGGCGGCGACCTTCAACTACGACACCACCGAGATCGGCGCCGATCCGGTGCACCTGATGTACATGCTGGAGCAGTCGATCCGCAGGGAGCAGCTGCCGCTCGAAACCGAGAAGCTCTACATCGAGTTCATCAAGAGCGAACTCGGGCCGCGGTACGCGGAATTCATCGGGCATGAGATCCAGAAGGCCTATCTGGAGTCCTATTCGGATTACGGACAGAACCTCTTTGATCGCTACGTCGACTACGCCGACGCCTGGATCGAGGATGTCGACTTCAAGGATCCCGATACAGGTCAGCTTCTGGACCGCGAGCTTCTCAATCAGGAACTCACCAAGATCGAGAAACCGGCCGGTATTGCCAACCCGAAGGATTTCCGCAACGAGATCGTCAAGTTCTGCCTGAGGGCGCGGGCGAGTCACGGCGGCAAGAATCCATCCTGGACGAGCTACGAGAAAATCCGCGAAGTCATCGAAAAGCGGATGTTCTCCCAGGTCGAGGATCTTCTGCCTGTTATCTCGTTCGGGTCCAAGAAGGACGGCGAGTCCGAAAAGAAACATGGCGAATTCGTCGAGCGCATGATGGCGCGGGGTTATACCGAGCGTCAGGTTCGACGGCTTGTGGAATGGTACATGCGTGTGAAACAGGCGGGATGAGCCACCAAGGAAGAAGGAATGCACATTGTTGACCGACGCCTGAACCCAGGCGGCAAAAGTTTAGAAAATCGTCAACGATTTTTGCGAAGAGCAAAAGCGCTGGTGCAGAGAGCGGTCTATGAAACCTCTCAAAATCGCGACATTCAGGACATTCTGAAAGGTGGCGAAATCAGCATTCCCCTGGATGGAACCGAGGAACCTCGGTTCCATCGCGGCCCGGAAGGGCTGCGGGAGCATATTCTTCCCGGCAACAAGGACTTTCTGGAAGGCGACATCATCCCGCGTCCTGAAAGCGGCGGCGGCAAGCCGCGCGCCGGCGGCGACGGTACCGGCGAGGACGCCTTCCGCTTCATCCTGACGCGCGATGAGTTCCTCGATCTCTTCCTCGATGATCTCGAGCTGCCGGATCTCGCCAAGCGGCGGCTTATATCGACAGACCAGATCAATCCAGTACGATCAGGCTATTCGGTGACGGGATCGCCCGCCAATCTGGCGATCAACCGCACCATGCGGCTGGCGATGATGCGGCGTGTCGCCCTGCATCGTCCGAAGCCGGAAACGGTCGCCAAGCTCATCGAAGAGGCAGAAGAGTGCAAGGACGAGAAGCGTCGGGCCCAGCTCGAGGCTGAGATCAAGCTGCTGGAATCCAAGGTTCGGCGCATTCCCTATATCGATCCGATCGACATCCGCTATCGCCGTTTCGAAAACGAGCCGAAGCCGGTGGCGCAGGCCGTCATGTTCTGCCTGATGGACGTATCCGGCTCGATGTCCGAGCACATGAAGGATCTCGCCAAGCGCTTCTACATGCTGCTCTACATCTTCCTCACCCGGCAGTATCGCCGTGTCGAGATCGTCTTCATCCGGCATACCGACGTGGCCGAGGAGGTGGATGAGGAGACGTTCTTTCGCAGTCCGGCGACGGGTGGCACACAGGTTTCGAGTGCGCTCGAAGCGATGCGGCGGATCGTGCACGATCGCTTCCCGCCATCGGACTGGAATATCTATGCCGCGCAGGCATCGGACGGCGACAACGCCTATTCAGACAATGCGACGACCGCTGCGCTCCTGACTGGCGAAATCCTGCCGGTTTGCCAGTATTTCGCCTATCTGGAAGTGGGCGAATCACGCAGCGTCGCGATCTCGTCGGGCTCGGCGATCTGGTCGCTCTACGAGCGGCTGCAGGCGGCCTGGCCGGTGCTCTCGATGCGGCGCGTGAATGATCGTAGCCAGATCTATCCGGTCTTCCACGATCTCTTCCAGCGTCGGACGGCAGAAACCAGGAGTGGATGATGGCGAAAGCATCGATGGAACGGCTTTTTGAAGGTGCGGACTGGGATTTCGCCACCATTCAGCGAATCCACGATGCCTGCGAGAAGATTGCCGTCAAGGAACTTGGTCTCGACGTTTACCCCAACCAGATCGAGATCATCACCGCCGAGCAGATGCTCGACGTCTATTCCTCGATCGGCATGCCGCTGTTCTACAAGCACTGGTCCTTCGGCAAGCATTTCGCCCATCACGAGGCCTTCTATCGCAAGGGTCTTCGCGGGCTCGCCTATGAGATCGTCATCAACAGCTCGCCATGCATCTCCTACCTGATGGAGGAGAATACGGCGACGATGCAGGCGCTGGTCATCGCGCATGCCGCCTTCGGCCACAACCACTTCTTCAAGAACAACTACCTGTTCAAGCTTTGGACCGACGCCGAGGGCATTCTCGACTATCTCAATTTCGCCAAGGGCTATGTCGCGCGTTGCGAGGAGCGTTATGGTCATGCCGCCGTCGAGCGGACGCTTGATGCCGCGCATGCGCTGATGTCGCATGGCGTCCATCGCTATGCCGGCAGGAAGACGCCCGACCTGCGCGACGAGGAAAAGCGCGAGCGCGAACGCCGCGAATATGACGAGCGGATCTTCAACGATCTCTGGCGCACGATTCCGGTCGGGCCAGGCAAGAAGATGCCCGACCTCGATCTGGAGCGGCGGCGCTCGCTTGCGGGCCTGCCGCAGGAGAACATTCTTTACTTCCTGGAGAAAATGGCGCCGCGGCTGAAGCCTTGGCAGCGCGAGATCATCCGCATCGTGCGCCACGTCGCCCAGTATTTCTACCCGCAGAGCCAGACCAAGGTGATGAACGAGGGCACCGCGACCTATGTGCACTATCGCATCATGACCCGGCTGCATGAGCTTGGCGGTATCAGCGACGGCGATTTCCTGGAATTCCTGAAATCCCATACCAACGTGGTTTTCCAGCCGAGCTTCAACGATCAGCGCTATTCCGGCCTCAACCCCTATGCGATCGGTTTTGCCATGATGCAGGACCTCGAGCGCATCGTGACGAAGCCGAAGGAGGAGGACAGGCAGTGGTTCCCGGAAATCGCCGGCACCGGCGATGCCATGGCAGTGCTGCGCGACCTCTGGGCCAATTATCGTGACGAGAGCTTCGTCTCGCAATTCCTCAGCCCGCATCTGATGCGGAAGATGCGGATGTTCCACCTGACCGACGATCCCGAAGAGGAAGAGGGTTTGAGGGTGGCAGCGATCCATGACGAGCGCGGCTACCGGCGCATCCGCCGGGAACTGGCGCGGCAATATGACGTCGGCTGGATCGATCCACATATCGAGATCGTCGATGTCGATCTCGCCGGCGACAGGCGGTTGATCGTCCGGCACACGGTGCTGAACGGCGCGCTGCTTGACGATATGGACGCCAAGCGGGTGCTCCAGCATCTTGCCGACCTGTGGAGTTATGATGTGGTGATGCAGGAAGTCGATGGCGCCGGGACGGTGCTTCGCGACCACCTCGTGCATCCGCGCTCTTCCGTGCTCGCGGCGTGAGAGCTGCAGACCTTCTATGATGACTTTTCAGGTCGGCGGTGATGGCCGCTCACCTGCACACCATCTTCCGGCTGCAGCTTGAGGAAGCCGGGTATGCCGAGCAGCGGGATCACGGCCATCAGCAGGAAAACCAGATGGAATTTCTCCGGCGTCAGCGCAGACCCATCCAGCGTGACCAGACCGAGCAGCATGGCGGCAACGGAAATGCCGAAACTGACGCTCAATTGCTGCAGGACGCCGCCGAGGCTGGTCGCGCGGCTAAGCTGGGCTGCCGGCGTATCGGAATATGACAGCGTGTTGGAGGTCATGAATTGCGCCGCGCGCGCCAGCCCGAAGACGAAGACATAGACAATGATGAACCAGTGCGGCGTCTCGGGCGTGATCAGGGCGAAACCGGCAACGACGGCTGCGCCTAAAACGGCGCTCCATGTCAGGATGCGGTCGAAGCCATAGAGCTTCAATAGTTTCACCGAAACGGGCCGCACGACGAGCGCACTCAGCGCACTGACGAAGGTCAGCGTGCCCGACACGATCGGGCTCAGGCCGAAGCCGACCTGCAGCATCAGCGGCAACAGGAAGGGAACGCCGTTCAGCCCGACGCGACAGATGCCGCCGGCAAGCGTGCCGACGCGGAACGTGCGCAGCTTGAACAACGTGAGATCCACAGCCGGCGATACAGCCGTCCTCGCATAGCGGATGAAGCCGACGAGCAGGAGACCGGCGGCGGCAAGAACGAGGAGGATGGCCCAGAGCGGAATTGTGGGACGGCCGATATTTTCGATACCGTATTGCAGCAGCACGCAGCCGACACCGACCATGATGAAGCCGGGAAAGTCGAACTTGATCGACTTGTCGCGTGTGGTGTCCTCGACATAGCGCAGCGCCATAAATATGCCGATCAGGCCGAAGGGCAGGTTCACCCAGAATATCCAGCGCCAGGAAAGATAGGTCGTCAGGAAGCCGCCGAGCACCGGACCGATCACCGGGCCGATGACGGCAGGCAGGGTCATATATGTCATCGCGGTCACAAGCTGGCTGCGCGGAAAGCTGCGGATGAGGATGAGCCGTCCGACCGGCGTCATCATCGCGCCGCCAAAACCTTGAAGCGCGCGCATGGCGATCAGCATGGGCAGGCTCGTTGCCACGCCGCACAGGATCGAGCCGGCGGTGAAGATGAAGAGGGACAGGGCAAAGATGCGACGGGCACCGAAGCGATCCGCGAACCAGCCGCTCACCGGGATGAACATGGCAAGCGTCAGGATATAGGTTGTCACCGCGAGGTTCATGCGCACCGGAGTGGTGCCGAGGCTTTTGGCGATATCCGGAACGGCGGTGATGAGAATGGTCGAATCGAGCTGTTCCATCAGGAAGGCGACAGCGACCACGGCTGGTATGATGTAGCGGAGGCGAGGGTTGCGTTCGACCGCGAAAGTCTGGCCCTGCGGATTGGGGTCCGTCGAATCCATGGGATGTATTAGCTTTCCACCGCCGGAGGGGGATCCGGAGTGTTTATGATAGGCATGAATCCCTTCGGAAACCGCTTCGTGCTCTCGGGAATCATGTTGCTTGCGGCCGGTGATCCGCCGACCTTCGGAATCGTCCTCATATGACCACCATCCATGGCGCGGCGCAACAAAAACCGGACAGACCGAAGGCTCGATCGTCATCCGGTATTTGCCCGATCGCCTGGAGCGGTAACGCGTTTCGCGGAATCGCCTAGAGCAGGTCCTGCGATCGATGAATCGATTGTGAGGTGACGCGGCGCGGCGAAGCTGATTCAACATCCACAGCAAAGAGGTGGATGATGGCACAAGCACTGAGCGATGATCTTCGGTTACGCGTATTGAAAGCGTCTGCGGCGGGCATGTCAGCACGGCAAGCCGCAGCCCGGTTCGGAGTGGGAATTTCGACGGCGATCCGGTGGATTGCAAGAGCAAAAGAGGGCGAGGCGACCTCCCGCCCACAAGGTTGGAAACGCCCCTCGGCTCTCGACGCACACGAGGCATTCGTTGTCGAGCTGATCGAAGAGCGCAAGGATGTTACGCTTGATGAAATGGTCGAGCGCTTGTCTGTTGAGCGGCAGGTGAGCATCAGCCGGAGTGCACTCGGCGCATGGCTGCGAGGCCACGGATGGACGTTTAAAAAAAGACCGCACATGCACTGGAGCAAGACCGGTCGGATGTCCTGAAGCGCCGACGTAGCTGGTTTGATAACCAGCTCGATCTCGATCCTGACCGACTGATATTTATAGATGAAACCGGCCTCTCGACGAAGATGGCCCGTCTACGCGGGCGTGCGCTTCGAGGCGAGCGTTGCCGAGCCGGTGTTCCGCACGGCCATTGGAAAACAACGACATTTACCGGCGCGTTGCGCCTCACCGGAATGACTGCGCCGTTTGTCTACGATGGAGCGATGAACGGTAACGTCTTCCTGGCTTATGTCGAGCAGGTGTTGCTGCCGACCCTGCGGGTGGGGGACGTTGTCGTCATGGACAACTTGCCGGCCCACAAGACATCCGGCGTGCGCGATGCCATCGAGCGCGCCGGCGCCAAACTCATGTTCCTGCCGCCGTATAGCCCAGACTTTAACCCCATCGAGAACGCATTCTCCAAACTGAAAGCCATGTTGCGAGGCCGGGCAGAGCGAAAGATCGACGCCCTGTGGGACGCAGTCGGCGCTCTGCTACCCCGCTTCACTCCGGCGGAATGCGCAAACTACTTCAGGGCCGCTGGATATGACCCGGAATGAACAAGATCTGCTCTAGCCGCTCTATGCTATTGTTTTTGCGCAATTCCGGACGGAAAACCGCTACGCACTTTTCCTCGAATTGCTTTAGTTGATCGATAAGGGGGAGGGCAGCGTCCAGCGCGCCTTGTCGAAGACGATGGCCGTCCGGATCTGCTCGGGCGCGGTTCTGCGCAATTCCAGCTGAAGATTGAAACTGTTGTTGCCCCGGAATTCCTTGAAGAAGCTGAGCTTGGCGCCGAAGGCTTGCAGCGTCACGTCCTGCAGTTTGCCGATCGCATCCAGCGCCGTCTGAAAGTCCAGCCAGTGTGTCTCGTTCAGCAGCAGCACGACGGCGTCGACGAAGATGCCGCCGATAGCCTTGCCATCGGGATTATCGGGCATGATCACTTTGATGCGGATAGTGTCGAGTTCGCCGGTCGGCTTGCCGCGGGCGATGATGAAGAAAGATGCCGCGTTCGCGTTGCCATAGGCGCCCTTCTGGACGGCATAGCTGCATTCGGATGTGCCGGTGCCCAATTCACTTTGCCGCCATTCACCCACGGGCAGGCCGAATTTTGCCAGATCGGCGCAGAGCGTCTGGCCCGATATCCGCCAGTTTCGTACGAAGGCGCTCAGCAGAGCGTCGACGGGGGCGTCAAACAAGTGGGATGTTTTGGTATGTGGCGGTTTGGCCGCCGCCGCCTTGGCCGGTGTCGCGGGGGCATGTGCCGCTGTGCCAGCTACAACAGTCGCAGCATTTCCAACCGTATTGTTCGGGGCAGCTCCGGCAGGCGGCGGAGTCTTGACCCTGGCGGCTTTTGCCGGTGACATTGCGGCCTGTTGTGCCGGTCGGGAAAACAGGTTCAGGTGATAGCGGCTGTCCAGCGCCCGCAGGTTACGCATGTCGTTGGCAAGCAACGCAGTCGCCAAGATGATCGAGCCGATAATGATCGCCGCAATCCAGAAGACAGCCATGCTTTTCTTGCTAGGTGGCGCCACCGACATGATTCAGATCTACAGCTACTCCCGAGGAAATCTGCCTTGCTGCAATAACTGTCTGTTGCGCAGCCCGTCCATCGCTACAGCATATGCGTTTATGAACGATTGATCATTCTAATGTTTCTTTGTCAATTCATGACGTTGCTCAGGCGAAGTAGGCCTTGAGCGCCCTGACGGTCGCCGCATCGGTGTGGCGTGCGGATACCGCCGAGAATCCGAGGGTAAGCAGGTGTTCGTCCGTCTCGGCCGTGGTGACGGCGCAGGAGGAGTGCACTTCGCTGATCGGCAATCGTGGCCACAATTGACCGATCGTCGCGATGTTGACGCCCGAGCCGGGCATGATGGAGATGCGGCCGGCGGCAATAGTGATCGCCTGCTCCAGAGCGGCGACCCCTTCTGCGGCAGTCTTTGCGCCTCCCGATGTGAGGATGCGTTCGAAGCCGAGGGAAACGGCCACTTCCACGGCCTCCCCTATATCGGGGACCAGATCGAACGCGCGATGCAGCGTCGTGCCGAGACCTTCGGCATGGGCGGCGAGCGCCGCCAGCGCATCGAAATCCAGCCGTCCATCCGGCAGCGATGCGCCGAGCACGACGCCCGCGAGGCCCGTATGCCGGGCCGCATCGATATCGCGCTTCATGATGGCGAGTTCGTCGGCCGAATAGACGAAGCTGCCGGCGCGCGGGCGGATGATGGCATAGGCGGGAACGGGCATGCTGGCCGCGGCTGCCATAAGGCCGGCGCTCGGCGTCAAGCCGCCGACGGCGAGTGCGCTGCAAAGCTCGATGCGATCGCCGCCCCCCTCGACGGCTGCCATGAGGCCGGCAATGTCCTCGACGCAGACCTCAAGCAGCATGGTCGCGCTCTCCGGCATATTGCAGCCCCAGCAGGGCAGCGCCGATGAGCCCGGGCTCGAGCTTGCATTGGCTGGGCACCACCAGTGGGCGACCGAACTTGCGCAGGATTCGGGCGCGCACCGCCTCGTCCAGCCGCGCCAGCAGCGGTTCGACATTGGAGAGACCGCCGCCGACCGGAACGACGGTCGCGCCTGTTATGTTGACCGTCAGCGCGAGCGGCGAGGCGACCAGGTCGATCATGACGTCGATCGTGCGCCGTGCCTGCACGTCGTCCTTCAGCCAATGGTCGATGATTTCTTCACTGGTCAATTCCAGCCCGTGCAGCGTCTTGTGCAGGCGTTCGATGCCGCGGGCGCCGCCGACGGTATCGACACAGCCCTTCTGGCCGCAGCCGCAGGGATAGGCCGGGATGGCGACCTGCGGATCGCCGGCATGGGACGCGATGATGGGTCCGTGGCCCCATTCGCCGGCAAAGCCGCCGGCAGCGTTGACGAGACGGCCGTCGGCCACCAGACCACCGCCGACGCCGGTGCCGAGAATGGCGCCGAACACGATGCGATGACCGCGGCCGGCGCCCGACATGGCTTCCGCCATGGCGAAGCAATCGGCATCGTTGGCGATCAGGACGGGATGGCCTAGTTCGGCCTCCAGGTCTGCTGCCAGGCGTCGACCATGGATGCAGGGAATGTTGGCGCAGGTGAGTGCCTGGGTATCGGGGTCCACCACGCCGGCAATGGAAAAGGAGAGGCAATCCGGCTTCTCGCCTGCTTCGGCGATGACGGCGCGCAGAACACCCACGAATTCGGCGAAGTCGTGCTTGGGAGTGGGGCGCCGCGCCAGCGGTATAATATCCGTCATGGAGCGGGCAATGCCGCCTTTGATGGCGCTACCGCCGATGTCGAAGGAAACGATCATGAATACCGACCTGCAGGAAACATGCGGCACTTGCTCGCACCCTTTGCCGGTGTTTGCAAGATCAATCCGTGCCGGGCTGCGAAGCGGTCAGCCGGCAGGCAGCGTGATCCTGGCCTCGAAACCATCAGCTCTGCCCGTGGCGGGCGACAGCAGTTCGATGCGTCCGCCGATCTGCTCGACGATGCGTTCGACAATGGAAAGCCCGAGGCCCGAACCGGTGGCCTTCGTCTTGCCGCGCCAGAAGCGTTTCTTCAGGCCGGCCAGCTCTTCCTGCGAAAGCACATCGCCAGCGTTGACGACGCGGACCGTGCCACCGTCGACGCTGATGGTTACTTCGTCGTCGACCGGGCCGTGGATCAACGCGTTTTCGATCAGATTGCGCATGACGATGGCGAAGGCATCGATATCGACGTTTCGGATCAGTTTTTCCTTGGCTCCGGTCTCCAATAGGACGCGGCCGGCGGTGCCGGTGTCGCGGTCGTAGTCGCCGATAACGCTTTCGATGACCGCAATCAGATCGGCGGGCTTGTCGCCCGCGCCGATACCGGCCTGAGCGCGGGAGAGCTGGAGCAGCTTTTCCGCCAGCCGGGCGAGGTTGGACAGCGAGGTCTCGATGCGGCTGGCGCGTTCCGTCAACTGGCCTTGCGGCAGTTCGGCGAGCAGGCGTTGGGTCTGCGCGAGAGCGCCCGCGATCGGCGTGCGCAGTTCATGGGCGCTGTTGGCGGTGAATTCGCGCTCGGCCTCGAGGGCGAGCCGCAGACGATCGAGCAGCAGATTGACGGAGCGGGCGATCGGCTGGAGTTCGCGCGGCAGCACGTCGCTATCCAACGGCGCCATATTGCCGCTGTCCTTGGTGGCGATCTGCGATCTCAACCGGTCGATCGGCCGCAGGGAGCGGCCGACGACGAAGCCGATGGCAATGATGCTGGCGGGGATGAGGGCCAGCAAAGGCCAGAGCAGCGCGACGCCGCTTTCCCGCGAGGCTTCCCGGCGATTCTTGAAGGCATCGGCGACATGCAGGAAGACCGAGCCGTCCTGGGATGATTCCGTGTAGATGCGATATCGCGGCGTATTGTGGAAACCGATCTTCAACGGCACGTCGTAGACCGTGGCCGGCGCGTCGTGCGAATGGAGGATGACCTTGCCGTTTCCGTCGAGTACCTGATAGGTCAGATATTCGCGGTTCAGCCCCTTGTTGAGTTCCTTGAGGCTTTGCGGATCGCTAGAGGGATCGCGATTGGCAAGATCGTCGAGTACCAGCGGCATCAGCCGCTCGGCGGTTTCCTGCAACGCCCCGTCAAAGGTCTCCGAGAGTTCCTTGTTGACCACATAGACGCCGATGCCGACCGCAATCAGCCAGAAGACCACGACCGTGCCGGTGAGCGCGGCGATGAGACGCCTGGTGATGCTGGCGCGGCTAGGCCCCGTGCGCTCAGTCATCGGTCGCCCAGGCAATAGCCGACGCCGCGGGCCGTCCGAATGCGGTCCCTGCCGATCTTCTTGCGCAGACGGCTGACATAGACTTCGACCGTATTGCTCTCGATCTCGGAGCCGAAGGCGTAAAGCGCTTCCTCTATCTTGTCTTTCGACACGATGGCGCCCGGTCGTGCCACAAGCAGATCGAGCACGGCCCATTCGCGTCCGGTGAGAACGATGTCCCTGCCGTCAAGCCGGACGCGCCGCTGCGGCTGATCGATTTCGAGATCGGCGAACCGAATGGTCGGTTGTGGACTGCCGGTATAACGGCGGGCGACCGCCAGGATGCGGGCGGTGAGTTCGCCCAGATTGAACGGCTTGACGAGGTAGTCGTCCGCGCCGCTGTTCAGGCCTTCGATGCGATCGGAGATCTGGTCGCGGGCGGTGAGGATCATGACCGGGGTTTCATCCGGTCTGCGGCGCAGTCTTTTCAGAAAATCGACGCCGCTGCCATCCGGAAGTTGCAGGTCGAGCAGGATGAGGCCGTATTGCACGGCGTTGGTGACCTCTTCGGCATCGGCCAGGTTTTTAACCCAGTCGACGGCATGGGGACCTGCCGCGATATGATCGCGAACCGCGCTGCCGATCGTATCATCGTCTTCCACCAGAAGAATTCGCACCTGTGCCTCTCAGCTACTGACCGGACCTCAGTTAATGCCGGTGAACGTATCGGGTCAATAACGGCCGAAATAAGCCGTGCTGAGATGAGCGTATTCATAGCCTGATTTCCTTCCGAAAACGTTCCCGGTGCCTATGGACAGATAGGAACGCCGTAGTTACTTCTTTGCCCCGGAGAACGAGGCGGCCGCGGGAGAGCCGCCACTGGCAATCAAAGGATGCTCGATCATGCTGAAGGGAATTTCGCCGCTGTTAAATGCGGACGTGCTGTATGCGTTGAAGTCGATGGGGCACGGGGACATGCTGGTCGTTGTCGACACCAATTTTCCCGCCGAAGCCATCGCTCAGCAAACGACGTTGGGCCATCTCCTGCGCATCGACAATGTCTCGGCCGCCGACGCGGTTGCAGCGCTGCTGTCCCTGATGCCGCTCGATACGTTCATCGATGATGCGGCGACGCGCATGGAAGTGGTCGGCGCACCCGACGAGGTGCCGCAGGTCCAGCACGAGGTGCAGGCGGCGATCGACAAGGCCGAAGGCAAGCATTGGCCGTTGTCGCCTGTCGAGCGCTTCGCTTTCTACGAGCGTGCAAAGAATGCCTATTGCGTTGTTCAGACCGGCGAACGCCGCTTCTATGGTTGTTTCACCTTGACCAAGGGCGTCATCCCGCCGGAAACTGAGTGATCCGATACTCGGACAAGAGCGCTGTTTCGGTAAAGGAATGCGATGGCGAAGAAGCTGGATTCCCAGGGGCGGCTTGACGACGCGGCGCGAGCCGGGTGGCTCTACTATGTCGCCGGGCGGACACAGGACGAGATTGCGGTCGCCATGGGGATCTCCCGACAATCGGCGCAGAGACTGGTGTCGCTGGCTGTCGCGGAACGGCTGATCAAGGTGCGGCTGGATCATCCGATCGCCGCCTGCCTGGAATATGCCGCCGCGTTGCGCGAGAAATTCAATCTCCGGCATGTCGACGTGGTGCCGAGCGATCCCGACGGCACGTCTTCCACTATCGGCATCGCCCAGGCGGGCGCCGCCGAGATCGAGCGCTGGCTGCGGCGCAGCGATCCGATCGTGCTGGCGATCGGTACCGGCCGCACGCTGAAGGCCGCGGTCGATCAATTGCCTGCCATCGAATGTCTGCAGCATCGCGTGGTGTCGCTGACGGGCAATATCGGCCCGGACGGCTCGGCTGCCTATTACAACGTCATCTTCAGCATGGCCGACGTCATCAAGGCGCGGCACTTTCCGATGCCGCTGCCGGTGCTCGTGTCCTCCGCCGGGGAGCGCGAGCTGCTGCATGCGCAGGCGCTGGTGCGTTCGACGCTCGATATCAGCGCGCAGGCCGACGTGACCTTCGTCGGTATCGGCGAGATGGGCATCGAGGCGCCCCTTTGCCTCGACGGCTTTCTCGAGAAGGATGAGATGCTGGCGCTGATGAAGCGCGGCGCTGCCGGCGAGATCTGCGGCTGGGTCTTCGATGGCGAGGGGAAGCTGATGCCTGATGACGTCAACGATCGCGTCGCAAGCGCGCCCCTGCCGTCGCGCGACACCTCTTCCGTCATTGGAATCGCCAAGGGAAGACGCAAGTTCGAGGCGATCAAAGCGGCCGTCGTCGGCCGCCAAATCAACGGTTTGATTACCGATGAGGCTGTTGCCGAATTTTTGCTCAGGGCGTGAGCAAAAAATATATTCCATGAAAACAAATAGATAGGTTGTCTGCACGGCAATGCAGCAACGAATTCGCATTGACATTTTGTCGCAAGGGGTGAGTAATTGCCCACGAGCAAAGCGAATGCTCATTTTTAATCTTCTGGGAGGAAGATATGAAATTGAAAACCATATTGCTGAGCGCCTGCTCGGTCCTGATGTTTGCCGGCTTGGCGTCTGCTGAAACCCTTACAATTGCGACAGTCAACAATGGCGACATGGTCCGTATGCAGAAGCTTACGGACGATTTCAAAGCCAAGAACCCCGATATCGACCTGCAATGGGTCACCCTTGAAGAAAACGTATTGCGCCAGAAGGTTACGACCGACATCGCCACCAAGGCGGGCCAATACGACGTTCTGACGATCGGCACCTATGAAGTGCCGATCTGGAGCAAACTCGGCTGGCTCGCCCCGCTCGACAAGCTCTCCGGCGACAAGAACTATGATGTGAATGACCTGCTCCCGGCCATTCGCAGCGGCCTGACCACGGACGGCAAGCTTTACGCTGCGCCGTTCTATGGCGAAAGCTCGATGGTGATGTACCGCAAGGACCTGTTCGACAAGGCCGGCCTGAAGATGCCGGATGCGCCGACCTGGGATTTCATCGCCGATGCTGCCCGCAAGATCACCGACAAGGATCATGAAGTCTACGGCATCTGCCTCCGCGGCAAGGCCGGCTGGGGCGAGAACATGGCGTTCCTGACGGCGATGTCGAATTCGTTCGGCGCGCGCTGGTTCGACGAGAAGTGGAAGCCGCAGTTCGATCAGCCGGAGTGGAAGAACACGCTCGACTTCTACGTCAAGCTGATGAAGGACGCCGGCCCTCCGGGCGCATCGTCGAACGGCTTCAACGAAAACCTGTCGCTCTTCCAGACCGGAAAGTGCGGCATGTGGATCGACGCGACGGTTGCCGCTTCGTTCGTTTCCGACCCGAAGCAGTCGAAGGTGGCAGACAAGGTCGGCTTCGCGCTGGCTCCGGACAAGGGTCTCGGCAAGCGTGGCAACTGGCTCTGGGCATGGAACCTCGCCATCCCGGCCTCTTCGAAGAAGACCGAGGCCGCCGAGAAGTTCATCGCCTGGGCAACCAGCAAGGATTACACCAACCTTGTCGCCCAGAAGGAAGGTTGGCTGAATGCACCTCCTGGCACCCGTACGTCGCTCTATGCGAGTGCGGATTACCAGAAGGCTGCGCCTTTCGCGAAGATGACGCTCGACTCGATCAACTCTGCTGATCCGACGCATCCGACCGTCAAGCCGGTTCCCTATGTCGGCGTCCAGTTCGTGGCGATCCCCGAATTCCAGGGCATCGGCACGGCCGTCGGCCAGCAGTTCTCCGCAGCCCTTGCCGGCCAGATCTCCGTGGATCAGGCTCTCAAGGCCGCACAGCAGCTGACCAGCCGCGAAATGACGAAGGCTGGTTATCCGAAATAGAAGCTGTTGAAGGTATGGAAAGCAGTGCTCCTCTCGGGTATTGCTTTCCACCAGGCCGCCGAGCGCCCGCATTGCCCTTGGCGGCCCTTTTTATTTCAGCCGGTCCACGGCCACCTCTCCCTGCTTAAAAGATAGGTCGGTACTTGCCATGGCAACGTTGCACACCCGTTCCACCGCGCGCATCATGATGGCGCCATCGGTTCTCCTCCTCTTTGCGTGGATGATCGTCCCGCTCGTGATGACGATCTATTTCTCGACGCTGAATTACAATCTCCTGTCGCCCGGCGCGCACGACTTCGTCGGTTGGCTCAACTTCGAATACTTCTTAAGCGATCCGGCCTTCCTGAGTTCGTTGATCGTGACGCTGTTGCTCGTCGGTGGTGCGTTGCTGATTACCGTGGTCGGCGGCATAGCGCTGGCACTCCTTCTTGATCAGCCGATCTTCGGCCAGGGCATCGTGCGCATGCTGGTGCTTGCGCCCTTCTTCGTGATGCCGACGGTCGCCGCCCTCATCTGGAAGCATATGTTCATGAACCCGGTGAACGGGCTGTTGGCGCATCTCTTCCGATTGTTCGGGCTCGATCCGCTGACCTGGCTGGAGACGGTTCCGCTGCTGTCGGTCATTATCATCGTCGCCTGGCAGTGGCTTCCCTTCGCCACGCTCATCCTGCTCACCGCTTTGCAGTCGCTGGACGAAGAGCAGAAGGAAGCCGCCGAAATGGACGGCGCAGGCCCGGTTTCGAAGTTCATCTATATCACCCTGCCGCATCTGGCCCGCGCCATTACGGTCGTGATCCTGATCGAGACGATCTTCCTTCTGTCCGCCTTCGCCGAAATCCTCGTCACCACCAATGGCGGCCCGGGCACGGCGACGACCAATCTCACCTATCTGGTCTATTCGCAGATCGTGCTGTCCCAGGATGTCGGCGGCGCATCGGCGGGCGGCATCATCGCAGTCATCCTCGCCAATATCGTCGCGATCTTCCTGATGCGCGCGGTCGGCAAGAATCTGGAGGCTTAAGATGGCACGCAAAGTCACTACGCAACGCAAGGTGCTCATGTCGGTAGTCGCCTGGATCGTCGCCCTGCTCATCTTCTTCCCGATCCTGTGGACGATCCTGACGAGCTTCAAGACGGAAGGCGACGCGATCGCCTCGCCGCCGCAGTTCCTCTTCTTTCACTGGACGCTGGAGAATTATTTCGAGGTGCAGTCGCGCTCGGATTACTTCCTCCACTTCGGCAACTCGGTCATCATCGCCTTCGGCTCGACGATCCTCGGCCTCATCGTCGCCGTTCCGGCCGCCTGGGCCATGGCATTTTCGCCGACCAAGCGGACCAAGGACGTTTTGATGTGGATGCTGTCGACGAAGATGATGCCGCCGGTCGGCGCCTTCATCCCGATCTATCTGCTGTTCCAAGGTTTCGGGCTGCTCAACAATCAGTTCGCCAGCCGGGTGGGTATGGTGGTCGTGCTGATGCTGATCAATCTGCCGATCATCGTCTGGATGCTCTACACCTACTTCAAGGAGATCCCCGGCGAGATCCTCGAAGCCGCCCGCATGGACGGCGCGACGCTGGCAAAGGAGATCATCTACGTGCTGACGCCGATGGCGATCCCCGGCCTTGCCTCGACGATGTTGCTCAACATCATCCTCGCCTGGAACGAAGCCTTCTGGACGCTCAACCTGTCCGCCGTCGACGCGGCGCCGCTGAGCACCTTCATCGCCTCCTATTCCAGCCCGGAGGGCCTGTTCTATGCCAAGCTTTCGGCGGCATCGACCATGGCGATCGCCCCGATCCTCATCCTCGGCTGGTTTAGTCAAAAACAACTCGTTCGCGGCCTTACCTTCGGCGCGGTTAAGTAAGGGAGAGAAACATGGGTAGCATTGTCCTTAAGAAGGTTTCTAAGGTCTTTGGCGAAGCCAAGGTCATCCCTTCCATCGACCTCGAAATCAGCAATGGCGAGTTCGTGGTGTTCGTCGGCCCGTCGGGTTGCGGCAAATCTACGCTGCTGCGTCTGATCGCCGGCCTCGAAGACGTCTCCGGCGGACAGATCCTGATCGACGGCAAGGACGGCACCAATCTGAAGCCGTCCGACCGAGGGTTGGCCATGGTGTTCCAGTCCTATGCGCTCTATCCCCATATGAGCGTACGCAAGAACATCGCCTTTCCGCTGAAGATGGCGAACCTGCCGCAGGCGGAGATCGACAGGAAGGTGTCAGACGCAGCACGCGTCCTCAACCTGACCGATTATCTGGAGCGAAAGCCTCGCCAGCTCTCTGGCGGCCAGCGTCAGCGCGTCGCCATCGGCCGGGCCATCGTGCGCCAGCCGGCAGCCTTCCTGTTCGACGAACCCTTGTCGAACCTGGACGCGGCGCTGCGCGTCAACATGCGCCTCGAGATCAGCGAGCTGCATCAGCAGCTGAAGACGACGATGGTCTATGTGACGCACGATCAGGTGGAAGCCATGACCATGGCCGACAAGATCGTCGTGCTCAACCGCGGCAACATCGAGCAGGTGGGCTCGCCGCTGGAGCTCTATAAGAGACCGCGCAATCTCTTCGTCGCCGGCTTCATCGGCTCGCCGAAGATGAATTTCGTCAAGGGCGCCTATGCGCAGAGTCTTGGCGGCGACACGATCGGCGTTCGGCCGGAGCATGTCCTGCTGTCGACCACCTCGGGCGACTGGCAGGGCAAGGTAACCGTCGCCGAGCACCTTGGTTCCGACACGTTCCTGCATATCGACGTCGACGGGATCGGTGTCATGACGGCACGCGGTTCCGGCGATTTCCCGGCCCGCGCCGGAGATACCGTCTATCTGACGCCGGACAAGTCGCAGATTCACCGGTTCAATGCCGAGGGATTGTCGATCTGAGCCCCGCGCCAACGCCGTGCTCGCCGCAGGCGCTCGGCAAATGCAATCTGTCCCGGTCCGCATCCATCGATATCAGCGGGCCGGGAAGCATACCAGCCGGAGCGGTCCTCCCAAGCCGCCCGGAGCCAGAGACCTTTCCAGAAGGACTAGAGACATGACGTGCAAACTATCGCTCGCAACTCTCCAGGAGGCGGCCGCAACAGCCGCCATTCCCGCATATGATCCGAAGTCGCTGTCGGCGGGCATCGTGCATTTCGGTGTCGGTAATTTCCATCGCGCGCATCAGGCAATCTATCTCGACGACCTGTTCAACGCCGGCCACGACCATGACTGGGCGATCGTCGGCGCGGGCGTGCTGCCGTCCGATGCCGCCATGCGGGAGAAGCTCGCCGCCCAGGACTTTCTGACGACCGTCGTCGAGCAGGACAACAACCGCACGGCTGCCCGCGTCACCGCGCCCATGATCGGCATCCTGCCGGTCGGCGATGCCAAGACGATCATCGCCAAGCTTGCCGATCCCCCCATCCGCATTGTCTCGATGACGATCACCGAGGGCGGCTATTTCATCGATGCCTCGGGCAAGTTCAATCCGGCCCATCCGGCGATCGTCGCCGACGGGCAGAACCCGGATGCGCCTAAGACAGTGTTCGGCCTTATTGTCGCCGGCCTCAAGGCGCGCCGCGCTGCCGGTCTGCAGCCGTTCACCGTCATGTCCTGCGACAATATCCCCCATAATGGCGGCGTCACCAAAGCCGCCGTCATCGGTACGGCGCGGCTTTCCGATCCGGCCTTTGCCGACTGGATCGCCGAAAATGTCGCCTTCCCGAACGGCATGGTCGACCGCATCACGCCGGCGACCGGCACGCGCGAGATCGATCTGCTCAAGGATGTCTTCGATATTGAGGACAATTGGCCCGTCTATTGCGAGGAATTCAAGCAGTGGGTGCTGGAAGACAATTTTCCGGCAGGCCGCCCGGCGCTTGAGAAGGTCGGCGTCACCTTCGTTCCGGATGTCACGCCCTATGAGCACATGAAGATCCGCATCCTCAATGGCGGTCATGCGGCCATCGCCTATCCGGCGGCACTGATGGACGTGCATTTCGTGCATGAGGCGATGGAGGAACCGTTGATCCGCGCCTATCTCGCCAAGCTCGAGAATGACGAGATCATCCCCGTCATTCCGCCGGTGCCGAACACGGTGCTCGCGGATTACTTCAAGCTGATCGAGCGGCGCTTCTCCAATCCGAAGATCGCCGACACCATTCCGCGTCTGGCGCAGGACGGCTCCAACCGCCAGCCGAAGTTCATCCTGCCGTCCACGGCAGACCGCCTCGCCCGCGGCGAGGATGTCGTCGGTCTCGCGCTGGTCTCCGCCCTGTGGTGCCGATATTTCGCCGGCAAGACCGACAGCGGCCAGGACATCGTCTTCAACGATGCCAGCGCCGACCGGCTGCACGAAGCCGCTTTGAAGGCAAAGGACGATCCGGATGCCTTCCTCGTGTTCGACGATATCTTCGGAACCGTCGCCAAATCCGATCTCTTCCGCAAGCGCTTCGCGCATGCCCTAAAAACGCTGTGGGAAAAGGGTACCCGCGTCACCCTGCAGCTATACCTGGACAACAAACTCGCGGAATAACTTTTGAACGGTCGGAGTTCTCCTGCTCCGGCCGTTTTTCATTGTCATGTCGATATTAGGGTCGGCGGGACAGCAACAGAATTCGGGTTGGATCTACGATGACCGATGCGAAGAAGGGACTCGTAATCTTCGATTGCGATGGCGTGCTTGTCGATAGCGAGCCGCTGTCGGTCAGCGTGCTCATCCGGGCGATGCACGATGTCGGTGTGGATATGAGCGAGGAGGATGTCTACAGCCGCTTTCTCGGCAAGAGCCTCGCGACGCTCGTCGACACGCTGCAGACGGAATTCGACGTTTTCATCGACCAGATTTTCCTCGATCGCATCCGCAACGATCTCTACGAGCGCTTCAAGCACGAGCTGAAGCCGATCGACGGCATTGGGGCAACGCTGGATGCACTGACGCTTCCCCGTTGCGTCGCGTCTTCGAGCCAGCTGGAACGTATCCGGCTCTCGCTCGGGGTGACCGGCCTTTTGCAGCGGCTGGAGCCGAACATCTTCAGCGCCAGCATGGTCAAGCGGGGCAAGCCCGCACCCGATCTTTTCCTCTTTGCCGCCAAACGGATGGGGGTCGCTCCAGGAGATTGCATCGTCATCGAAGACAGTCCGGCGGGGATCACGGCGGCGCGGGCGGCGGGCATGACGGTCTTCGCGTTTACCGGTGGTTCGCATGCTCATTCACCAAGTTATCGCGCGGAACTGGAGCAGCTTTCTCCGGAAGTCGTGTTTGACGCGATGCCGGATTTGATACAACTTGTCCGCAACAAGAGATAAGTGGTCGGGACCTCTTTTGCATGCGTGATCACGTGGTTGCGGTCGATATCGGCACAGGCAGCGCACGCGCCGGTGTCTTCACGGCGAACGGCTCACTGCTGGGAAAAAGCGAATTTCCGATCCTGATGAATCGCCCGCGTGAAAACCACGCCGAGCATGATTCCGAGGACATTTGGGCCGCCGTCTGCGCGGCCGTTCGTAGTGCGGTGAAGGTCTCCGGTGTCGATGCATCCGCTATCGGCGCGATCGGATTCGATGCTACCTGTTCGCTGGTCGTGCGCGACAGGCAGGGCAGGCAGTTGACGGTTTCCACAGGAGGCGAGGCCCGTTTCGATACCCTCGTCTGGCTCGATCACCGGGCGCTTGCCGAAGCGGATTACTGCACGGCGACGAGGCACGAGGTTCTCGACTATTCCGGCGAGTTCATGTCGCCGGAAATGGAAATGCCGAAGCTGATGTGGCTGAAAGAGAACCTGCCGGAAAGCTGGGTGCAGGCCGGCTATTTCTTCGATCTCGCGGATTTCATGACCTGGAAGGCAACGGGATCGCCAGCGCGCTCGCGCTGCACGCTCGTGGCGAAATGGAACTATCTCGCCCATCGCCAACCGGGCTGGCAGGCAGATTTCCTGAACGTGATCGGCCTCGGCGACCTGCGCGAGCGCGGCGGCCTGCCCGAAGAGAGCGTTCCCGTCGGAAAGAGCATGGGAACGTTGACGGCGGAGGCCGCCGAAGCGCTGGGGCTCGATCGCGCCTGCCATGTTGGCGCCGGCATGATCGACGCCTATGCGGGTGCGCTCGGCGCGCTCAGTGGGCATGCCGGGGATCCCGGCACTCTGGAACGCCAGCTGGCGCTCATCGCCGGAACGTCGAGCTGCATCGTCTCCCTCGCGCGCGAACGAAAGCGTAGCACCGGCATGTGGGGTCCTTATTACGAGGCCGTCTTTCCAGGCATGTGGCTTGCCGAAGCCGGGCAATCGGCAACGGGCGCGCTGCTCGACCATATCGTCAGCATGCACGCGGCGGGCGGCCAGCCGACGGCGGCATTGCATGACCGTATCGTCAAGAGGATCGCGGAGCTTCGGCTTGCCGAGGGCGAATCCCTCGGCGGGCGCATCCATGTGCTACCCGATTTTCATGGCAATCGGTCACCGCTAGCCGATCCGCACGCGATGGGCGTTATCAGCGGTATGACGCTTGACGCCTCCTTCGATGGCCTTTGCCGGCTCTATTGGCGTACCAGCATCGGCATAGCGCTCGGTATCCGCCATATCCTCGACAGGATGCGCGACTATGGCTACGTGCATGACACGCTGCATGTCGCAGGCGGCCATGTGAAGAACTCGGTGCTCATGGAGCTCTATTCCGACGTCACCGGCTGCAGGGTCGTCGTTCCAAAAATGAACGAGGCGGTGCTGCTCGGGACCGCAATCGCCGCTTCCGTTTCCTGTGGTCTTCATGAAAGCCTGGCTGTTGCTGGCGCCGCTATGTATCCGGGCGGTTACGAACGTCTGCCTGACACCGGCAAGAAGGCGCTTTACGATCGCGAATACAGGCGCTTCCTTGCCATGTATCGGCATCGGGCCGAACTGGACGCGATGGAATAGGCGGGTCGGCTTGCCGCGAGGGCGTCCGCTACCGCAGCGGTGCATAGGCAAACATGCCTTGCAGCTCTTCGATCCGGCGAATTCTGGTTTCCGCGGTTTCGCCGGCGGCTTGGATGACGGCTATGGCCAGGAATTCCAGCAGCGACATCATGGCCGAGAGATTCTCGCGGCTATTGGCCCGTTGAGGCGGCAGCGAAAGCGTGATGTTTGCGAATTCATGCGCCCATTCCGTGAATTGGCCGGTTGCCAGCAACACCTTGTGTCCGGCGCGACGAGCGGAACGTGCCAACAGCCGCGATGCGACGAAGCGCGGCGAATCGATGACGATGAGCAGCTCGTCTTGGGACTGCCCGCCCAGCAGCTCGACATAGCTGCCGTTGGCCCCGTCGAGGAAGAGCACATGATCGCGGGCAAATGTCAGGCGGTCGCAGAAACGGCGCCCGAGACCTGCGAGGCTGGGATGGGCGGTGATGAAGACATTCCCGGATGAAAGGATCGTTGTCACCGCTTCCAGCCATTGCGGCTGGTTGGCGAGATTGTAGATATGCTGCAGCATCTCGACCTGTTCGGCGATCTGGGTTGCGAGCGGGCGACCCTCGCTGGCGTCCTTCTGAAGCTGCTCCAGAATGTTAGGCAAGTGTAACGTAACCGGGGCCAGGTTGTCTTTCAGATGGACCTTTATTCCATCCAGTCCGTGATAGCCGAGAGATCGCAGGAAACGCCCAACTGTCATCGGGCTCAATTCCAGTCTATCGGCCACGGAGGAGGCCGTCTCGAAGGGCAGTTCATTCAGGTGCTCAGAGAAATACTTGGCAATACGTCGCTCGGCCGGTGTGCCAACCTTTATATATTCCCTAAGTTTCTGGCTAAGGTCTTCCAAATTTTGCGCCTCGCTGACGGTCTTTCCGATGTCTGGTCGCACCAACTGCTGGAACAATCGGGCGCGCAGATTTCACAAAGCCGCCGATCTTGTTTTGGTTGTTGTTCTTAATATGGCTCGCAGAATATATTAGCTTAAACTTTATTACAACAATGCAAATTTTTAATTGAGCGTATTCGTATATCGGCGGAGATATTGATATCGGCGTCGCCGATACCTAGGTGTCGGTTCACCAACCAGGAGATGTCGACCGAATGATTGTTCTTGCTGTGCGCCTTTCCCTGGCAAACCTCTTTGCACCGGAAACGCGCAACGTCTTCTGGAAGGTTCTTGGCCTGACCTTGCTGGCGCTAGCCGCGTTCTGGTTCCTGCTGCGCGGCGTGTTCAATTCTTTCGCTCTACCCTGGCTGCAGGGTTTCATGCCGTCCACTTCGGATTGGACGAGTTGGCTTACATTCTTCCTCGCCATTCTGGCCGGCATCGCGCTGGCGCTCGCAATGGCGTTGCTGATCTCGCCAGTGACGGCATTGATTGCCGGCTTGTTTCTGGACGATGTGGCCGAGGTCGTGGAAAGGCGCGACTATCCTTCCGATCCACCGGGAAAGGCCATGCCGTTCGCAGCAGCGATGAAGAGCTCGGTGCGGTTTCTGGGCGTGGTCATCGTCGGCAATATCGTGGCGCTGTTCCTGCTGTTCATTCCGGGCGTCAATCTGATCGCCTTCTTTCTGGTGAACGGCTATCTGCTCGGCCGGGAATTCTTCGAATTCGCCGCAATGCGGTTTCGTTCGCCGGAAGAGGCGCGGCAGTTCCGTGTCAAGCACGCCTTCACGGTGTTCCTCGCCGGCCTCGCGATCGCCGCTTTCCTCGCCATCCCCCTTCTCAATCTGCTGACGCCGCTATTTGCAGCTGGCATGATGGTGCATCTGCACAAGCTGATCTCGCGCCGGGAGATGGGTCTGCGCGTGTAGCGGGATCTAGCCGGCGGCTTCTGCACGGATGATCTGAGCGGGCAGTTCGACCAGCGGGGCGGGGATGTCCCAGGTCTTTTCGGGCGAGCGACAGAGATCCGCAATGACGCAACGCTCGCATTCCGGCTTGCGCGCCTTGCAGCAATAGCGCCCATGCAGGATCAGCCAATGGTGGGCGTGGTAGAGATATTGGTCAGGGACCACCTTCATCAGCCGTTGTTCGACTTCGTCGGGCGTTTTGCCGGGCGCCAACAGCAGCCGGTTGGCAATGCGGAAGATGTGCGTGTCGACGGCCATCGTCGCCTGACCGAAGGCCATCGACAGCACGACGTTCGCGGTCTTGCGGCCGACGCCCGGCAAGGTCATCAACTCTTCACGCGTCCGTGGCACCTCGCCGCCGAAATCCGTGATCAGCTTTTCCGACAGCGCCACGACGTTCTTGGCCTTGTTGCGGTAAAGGCCGATCGTCTTGATGTAGTCGCGGATGCGTTCCTCGCCGAGATCGAGCATCTTCTGTGGCGTATCGGCAATGGCGAAGAGGGCGCGGGTCGCCTTGTTGACGCCGGCATCGGTCGCCTGTGCCGATAGCGCCACGGCAACGACGAGGGTGAAGGGATTGACGTGCTCCAGCTCGCCCTTCGGCTCGGGCCGCTGAATGGAGAAGCGGCGGAAGATCTCTTCCAAATCCGCCTTCGAATAAAGGCTCTTCGACGTCGGCTTGCGGCCTGCGGTCGCATTTGACTTTTTCGCGTTTTGGGCGCTGGATTTGATCTTGGGATTTGCCATGAACGACCTATACTCAAGTCCTATGATGGAACGCAACGCCGATACTGCGGCAGACGGCAACAGGCCGGTTTTCGCCGCCGAATTGTTCCCCCATCGCTCGCTGGGACGAAAGGGGTTCAGGATCATGCTGGCCCTGGCAGGTGCCTTCTGCCTCTTCTACAGCGTTCTGTTTGTCGCGGAGGGCGCATGGCCGATCGGCCTCTTCTTCGGCGCTGATTTCTTCCTGCTCTACGGGGCTTTCTGGCTGAATTACCGTTCCGGGCGCGTGTGGGAGGAGGTCACGGTGTCGCGTACCAATGTCTCCATCCGCAAATTCTCGCCCACCGGGCGAATGGTGGAGCATCGCTTCAATCCGTTCTGGACGCGCTTCCTCGTTCGCCGCCACCATGAAATCGGCGTCGTATCCATGCATGTTCGCGACAGACACCACGATACCGATGTCGGCTCCTTCCTCAATCCGGAAGATCGGGAGAGTTTTGCCAAGGCTTTCAAGCGTGCCTTGGCGACGGTGACGCAGCGAATATGAGCGGGCCTGTCAAAACCGACGGCATCACATTTTCGCAGGCGGGCCGCCTGCGCAAGAAACGGGTGGTTTTGCCTCCGTTGCCGTGGTTTTCTCCTTTCCAAGGAGAAAGATCATGAATGCGATTGCACAGTTGAAGCACGACATCACGCCGCAAGGTCAGGACTACGAGACCGTTCGGCGGGTCATCGAGCTCATCACCGAGGAATATCGCGACCAGCCATCGCTGGAGATGCTCGCCGATCGGCTCAGCCAGTCGCCGACCCAGTTGCAGAAGACGTTCACCCGCTGGGCCGGGCTGTCGCCCAAGGCCTTTCTGCAGGCGGTGACCCTCGACCATGCCAAGCGCCTGCTGCGCCAGGAAGATCTGCCGCTTCTCGAGACCTCGTTCGAAGTCGGCCTTTCCGGCCCGAGCCGCCTGCACGATCTCTTCGTCACGCATGAGGCGATGTCGCCGGGCGAATGGAAGGCCAGGGGCAGCGGTCTGGTGATGCGCTACAGTTTCCACATCTCGCCCTTCGGTCTTGCCCTGATCATGGTCACGGAACGTGGCCTCGCCGGACTTGCCTTCAGCGATTCCGGCAATGAAAGGGCTTGCCTGGAGGACATGACCTGCCGTTGGCCGAATGCGCAATTCATCGAGGATTCGCAGGCGACGGCACCCTACGCGGCGCGCATTTTCGAACGGTCGAACTGGTCGAGCGATCAGCCGCTGCGCGTGGTGCTGATCGGCTCGGATTTCCAGCTGCGCGTCTGGGAAAGCCTGTTGAAGATTCCGATGGGCCGCGCCGTGACCTATTCAGATATCGCCAGTGATATCGGCCAGCCGACGGCGATGCGGGCGGTGGGGGCAGCCGTCGGCCGCAACCCGATCTCCTTCGTCGTGCCGTGCCATCGCGCGCTCGGCAAGAACGGCCAGCTTACCGGCTACCATTGGGGGCTGACGCGCAAGCGCGCGATGCTGGGGTGGGAAGCGGGCGACGCTTGAGGGTTGGTGTATTCTTGAAGGTTTTGAGTTTGCCGAACCTGCGTAACCCTCGCAAACACGGAATTAATTGATCAAGCCGCCTTCGCCATGGCCATCTGCAACAGCGCCTTGGCGGCACTCTCGTCCGTGATCAGCGTGTTGCAGCCGATGCGCTTGATGGTGGCGCTGATCGCCCGGGCGCGGTGCGCGCCGCCGGAAGAAAGGACGATATGCTTGGCTTTCTTCAATGTGTCGAGGTCGACGGACATGACGCGTTTGTTGATGGGGTGATCGACGGAATTGCCCTCGGCGTCGAGGAAGTTGAACATGGTATCGCAGACGCAGCCGGCGTCGATCAGCTGCTGCAACTCGCTCTTTGAAATGAAACCCTCCGACAGCGACGTCGATTGCGGGCCGATGTCGCCGCAGCTGACGATGGCCAAGTCGAGGTTCTCCGCCAGCCGGTAGATCGCTTCCAGGCCGCATTTTTCGATGAGGTTGCGCTTGGTCTCGATGGAATCGACCAGCAATGGCGCCAGGAACATGTAGCATTCCGCGCCGAGCTGGCTCGCCAGACGCCACGTGTAATCGATCGGGTTGGTCTGATGGACGGCGACGATGCCGCCGAGCAGGGAGACCACCTTGCAATTGTCACGCCGGGGAGGGCGGAAGCTTGCAAGAGAGGCCGTCATCGTCCGGCCCCAGCCGACCCCGATCGTATAATTGTCCGGGATCGCCTCCGTCAGGAACTGGCCGAGCGCCAGGCCAACGCTTTTTGCCTGCGCGTTGACGTCGCCACCGGCTGGCTCGGGAACCACGATCGCCTCGTCAAGCCCATAGGTGCGCTCCAGCTTGATTGCCAGCTCGACGCAATCGTCGATGCCTTCGGTGATCCAGATCTGCACCTCGGCGCGGCGCATCGCCTCGTCGAGCAGGCGGATGACCGTGGTGCGGCTGATACCCAGCTGTTCGGCGACATCCTTCTGCGTCAGGCCCTGGTTGTAGTAGAGCCATGCGGCGCGAAGCCTCAGGGACGAGGTCTCCGAATAGGCGGTATGCGTCCCGCGTCTCAGTTTGGCCACAGGTCCTCCGGCATGATTGTCGCATGCGCCTTTTAGCGTCATGATCGCCCCGAACAGGAATTGTGGCGATGGCGGATGACAGGGGCAGGCGAGATCGGCTCTTCTGCTGCCGATATTCTATGACATGAAACTTATGTCAATTGAATTGCACAAATGTCCTTGACTTTTCGTTGCCAGATTGCTGATAGTCGGTGCTGAGGAATTCGGTCTTGTCCAATCGAGGAGGACAATGTGCGAGTGTTGCTCCGAGCAAGTGCCAGACCGGACAGGGGACCATATAGGGCGCCCGGTGCCGGTGAAAAGCTTGTCGTCGGAAGGTTGTTTGTTCACCGCTCGGCCGTTCACCGGAAATGGAACTTTCGCGCTTTTTATCCCGTTATCAACACATAGGAGAAGGAAGGGCGCGCTCCGCCTGACGCCTTCAAGCCGTCCATCGACCGGACGGAATTTGCAGCCCGGCATCTCCCCATTCAAATGGGCCTCATTCAACAAGGATACCTGTTATGACTTCCAAGCTTGACCAACTCCGCGCCATGACCACGGTCGTGGCCGACACCGGCGATATCGAGGCTGTCGCACGCCTGAAGCCGGTGGATTGCACCACCAACCCGACCATCGTACTCAAGGCGCTCGGCACGCCGATGTTCGCCGATGCGATCAAGGAAGCCGTCGCCTGGGGCAAGAAGCAGGGCGGTGCGTCGGAAGCCGTGATTCACGCCGTGGCAGACCGTCTGGCCATCTCCGTCGGCGCTGCGCTGTCCGGCCTCGTCCCCGGCCGTGTTTCGACCGAAGTCGACGCCGACCTGTCCTTCAATACCGAAGCCTCGCTCGCCAAGGCTCGCTCCATCATCGCTTCCTACAAGGAGCGCGGCATCGAGCGCGACCGCATCCTGATCAAGCTTGCTTCCACCTGGGAAGGCATCCGCGCCGCCGAAGTGCTGCAGAAGGAAGGCATCGACTGCAACCTGACGCTGCTGTTCAGCAAGGCTCAGGCCGTTGCCTGCGCCGATGCGAAGGTCTTCCTGATCTCGCCCTTCGTCGGCCGCATCCTCGACTGGTACAAGAAGTCGACCGGCAAGGATTACACGCCGGAAGAAGATCCGGGCGTTCTGTCCGTTCGCGAGATCTACAACTACTACAAGGCCAACGACATCAAGACGATCGTCATGGGCGCCTCTTTCCGCAGCGCTGCCGAAGTCGAAGCTCTGGCCGGTTGCGATCGCCTGACGATCAGCCCGAACCTGCTCGACGAACTCGCCAAGGACGAAGGCAAGCTGGAGCGCAAGCTCTCGCCGGAAAACAAGACCGCCGTCGCCAAGATCACCGTCGACGAGAAGACCTTCCGCTGGATGATGAACGAAGACGCAATGGCCACCGAAAAGCTCTCCGAAGGCATCCGCGCCTTCGCCAAGGATCTCGGCACGCTGCGGGCCATGGTCAGCAAGGAACTGCAGCTCGCTGCTGCCTGAGGCGGTTTGGCTCTCCTTTAAGGGGAGCTGTCATTTTGAGGGGGTGCCGCAGCGATGCGGCACCCCTTTATGTTTTCGCGGGTGCGGCGGATGAGAAGTCTGAGAAGACTACCGACCCTCAATAAACTCCGCCCTGATCTTATCCGACTGACTACCGATCGCCGGCGCAGCCAATCCGTTCTTGGCTCGTTCGCCGTTCACGCGGATCGGGCTTGCCGTCGTCTGCACGGAGACGCCATCGCCGCGCGTGACGGTCTGCAGCATGTCGAGTTGGCGGAAGGCTGATGTCTGTAGCAGCTTCGGCCAGTCGAGTACTTCCGCCGCCCAGATATCGGCGGGTTCCATTATATCAAGCCATTCCCTGATCGTCTTTTGCTCAAGGCGGCTAGCGATCAGGCTCTTGATCTCGTCGCGGCGCTGAAAGGCATCGTCCGGCGTGTAGTCGGCAAGGGCAGGGAGGTTCAGCAGCGGGGCAAGCTTCGCCAGCGCCATCATCGCCAGCGCCAGCCAGCCATCGGCACAGCGATAGACACCATACGGGGCTGCGAGATAGGCGTGGGCATTTCGCACGGCGGATTTCTTGGGAAGGCGCCCGCCATCGTTCAGGTGCGTGGTCAGTACCTCGAACTGGAAATCGACCATTGCTTCCAGCAGGCTCGTTTCGACATGAACGCCGCGCCCGGTCACGCCACGCCGCACCAGGCCGGCAAGGATCGCGTGGACGAGGAGGTTGCCGGCCAGCATGTCGGCGACGGCAAGCCCGAATGGCACCGGTCCGTCATCGGCTTCGCCATTCAGCCACATGGCGCCGGAGCGGGCCTGGGCGAGCAGGTCCTGTCCCGGAAAATGCCGCCACTCGTTATCGGGGCCATAGCCGGTTATGCTGCCATAGACGATGCGTGGATTGATGGCGGCGACGGAGGCATAATCGAGGCCGATCCTCTCGATGACGCCGGGGCGGAAATTCTGGATCACGACATCGGCCTTGGCGATCAGCGTGCGCAGTTCCTGTAGATCGCTTTCATCCTTCATGTTGACGGCAAAGCTCTCCTTGCCGCGGTTAATGGCATGAAACAGCGTGGAATCGCCGCCGATCTCGGTGTCGCTGAGATAGAGCCGGCGGCAGAGATCGCCGCCGTCGGGCCGCTCGATCTTGATGACGCGCGCGCCGAGATCGCCGAGCCGCAGGGCGGCCATCGGTCCCGCAAGAAACTGGCTCATATCCAGCACGATAATGCCGGAAAGCAGGCCCTCTTCGTTTTTCGTAGTCATGTCAGGCTTTCAGCGGCGGCGCGTCCGCCGGACGGCCGTTCTTGTAGCGCACGGTCTGGATATGCTCGCAATAAAGCACCAATTCGCCTTCGCCCTTGAAGACCTCGTAAGAAGAGCGGATCAGGCCGAGTTCGGCATATTTCGGCTGCTTATCCAGATTGGTGCGGATGGTGTAGATGGTGTCGCCGATGAAGGTGGGTTTGATGAAGCGCAGCTTGTCATAACCATAGGAAAAGGCGTTGACGCAGTTGGTAGCCACAAGCCCGAGGCCGGCGGAAAAGACGAAGGCGCCGGCGACGAGCCGCTTGCCGAACAGGCCTTCGGTTTCGGCAAAGATCTGGTCGCTGACATAGGGGTGCATGTCGAGCACCAGCGCGTTGAACTGCTGGGACTCGCCCTCGGAGATCGTGCGGCGCAGCGAGCGGATCTTGTGGCCGACTTCGAAATCCTCATAGAACCAGTTTTCCGCATTCCAGACGGGAATCTCCGCGTGATCGGCCGGCATGGTTTTCGGGTATGTGCTGGATACGCCGACAGTTGCGGTCATGGCATCGTCTTTCGATGGAAATTCGTCCGGCCTCAGAGAGACCAGAGGCGCTTGGCGTTGAGATGATAAAGCCTGTTGCGTTCGTCGGCGCTGACGCCTTGCATCAGCGCATGGGTGGCGGCGACCCAGGTGGAGAGATTGCCTCCGAGGGTGCAGACCGGCCAGTCACTGCCCCAGATGACGCGGTCCCAGCCGAAGCTTGCGATGCAGTGTTCGACAAAAGGACGCAGCGTTTCGGGCGTCCAGTTGTCGGGATCGGCATAGGCCACGACACCGGAAATCTTGACGACGACATTCGGACGTCTGGCAATTTCTGTGATCCCTGACGACCAGCTCTCACTGAGCCCATCCTTGACAGCCGGCACGCCGCAGTGATCGAGAATGAAGCTGACGTCGGGGTTGAGGTCGACGAGCGCGATCGCCTTGGATATCTGGTGCGGCAGAACGCAGAGGTCGAAGGTGAGGCGAGTGCCGGCGAGCCGTTTCAGGTTCTCGCGGAACAACGCTCCTTCGGAAACATCATCCGGCACCACATGCAGCACGCGACGGAAGCCCTTGACGAAGGGATCGGCAAGCACGCGTTCGAGGTAGGCGGGAAAATCTGTACTCTCAGGACGGCAGGCGGCGATGACGCCGCGCAGGAGGCTACCCGGCTCGCGGCTCAGGCTTTTGACATAGTCCGTCTCCCGCTCGATATCGGTCTCCGCGACATCGACTTCCATGTGAAGCGTGTCGGTGATTCCGAGCCGCTTCGCCTCGCGGGCATAGTCCTCGTAGAGGCTGTCGCGATTGAGCGCGCCGGCGTCGGCCAGCCAGGGATAGGCGAGACGTTTCCGGTCGACGATGTGCAAGTGGCTGTCGAAAAGCATGGCGTTCCTCCCATACCTGCTTGCTCAACATATACTCATAGAAGAATAGTTTATTCAAATAAAAATTATAGCTCAGCCTTGTCGACCGTGCCGGCCACGGTTTCGGAGATCTGTTTTGCGGCGTCCCGCACATATTCGATGACTTGATCGTAGGTGGGCGCCTTGGGGTTGACGGGCTCGATATAAGGACAGGTAAGAGCGGCAAGCCCATTGCCGTCCATGGCCAGAACCGGCGCGGAAATGTTGCGCACGCCACTGGTCTGCAGGCTGTCCATGGTCTCATAGCCCTTTTCGCGGATGGCCCGCAGCTTCTCCTCGAGATCGGCAGGCGGCTCCTCGGCGTCCTGCTCCTGACGCCTCTGCTCGTTGATCATCATCTGCCGCTGCTTGTCATCCCGGAATGCGAGGAGGATGTGACCCGATCCGGTATTGTAGAGATTGATCTGGGCGCCGACACGGATCGAGATGCCCCAATAGGTCGGCGAATCCTGCTGGGCGATGACGACGACCGAGCCGCGGTCGTAGATCGCCAGGTGACAGGCCTGCTCGGCCCGGTTAGAAAATTCACGCATCAGCGGCGTAGCGAAGGACACGAGCCGGCGCACCGGCGCATGATAATGCGCCAGGCCGAAGAGCTTCAGCGTCAGATAGAAGCGATCGCCATCCTGCCTCTGCACGTAGCCGCGCCGCACCAGGCGGTCGAGCATACGGTAGAATTCGTTCGGGCTTTTGTTGAGCGCCTTGGCGATTTCCGCCTGCGTCAGGCCGCCATCGATCGTCGCGAGCAGCTCAAGGATATCCAGCCCCTTGTCCAATGCCGGCGCGCGATAGCGATCACTGTCGTCTTCTACATTCATCAACAGGCCCCCTGAACGAAGAAACATGAATCATCATTCATATATGAATGACTGCATTTTACAAGCGTGCGATCACGGCTTGACGGCATATGAATAAGATGTTTACTTATAAATCATTGATCCATATTTGGGTCGAGAGGACTATCGGACAAGGGGTCCGGTTTTTTGGGAGGAATTTCGATGAGGAATTGGAGGGCCGGTATTGCTGCCGGCATGATGGCATTGCTTGCGAGTACTTCGGTCTTCGCCGCCGATCTGCCCGGCAAGTTTCCGGGTGTGACGATCGACGCCAAGCTCATCGGCGGCCAGCAATATGAGCCGCTTTATGCACGCATTTCCGAGTGGGAGAAGGAAACGGGCGCCAAGGTCAACATCCTGTCCAAGAAGAACCATTTCGAGCTCGACAAGGAAATCAAGTCCGACATGGCCTCGGGCAGCATCTCCTGGTGTGTCGGCTCGAACCACTCGTCCTTCGCGCCTCAGTACCCCGACCTCTATACCGACCTCGGTAAGCTGCTGCCCAAGGAAGAAATCGGCCAGTTCGTCGATTCCACCATTCAGGCCTCGACCATCGATGGCCGCCTGATCATGCTGCCGCGCGCCCAGTTCGACGTTTCGGCGCTCTACTACCAGAAGAGCCTCTACAAAGACGAAGCCAAGAAGACGGCGTTCAAGGCGAAGTACGGCTACGATCTGGCGCCGCCGAAGACCTGGAAGGAAGTCTCCGATCAGGCAATCTTCTTCTCCAATCCACCGAACTTCTTCGGCACGCAGTTCCCCGGCAAGGAAGAGGCCATCAACGGCCGCTTCTTTGAAATGCTGGTCGCCGAGGGTGGCGAATATCTCGATAAGGACGGCAAGCCGGCCTTCAACTCCGAAGCCGGCGTGCGTGCGCTCGACTGGTTCGTGAACATGTACAAGGCAAAGGCTGTTCCTGCCGGTACGACCAATTATCTCTGGGACGATCTGGGCGCTGGCTTTGCTTCCGGGTCCATCGCGCTCGATCTCGATTGGCCGGGCTGGGCGACTTACTTCAACGATCCGAAGTCCTCGAAGGTCGCCGGCAATGTCGGCGTCGTCGTGCAGCCCGTCGGCTCCTCCGGCAAGCACACAGGCTGGTCCGGTCACCACGGCTTCTCGGTAACCGAGGCTTGCGCCCACAAGGATGCGGCTGCTTCGCTCGTCTGGTTCCTGACCAACGACGACTCGCAGAAGCTTGAAGCTGCCAACGGCACGCTGCCGACCCGCAAGGCGGTCTGGGAGTGGGACATCCAGCAGGCTGCTTCCGACCCCTACAAGAAGGAAGTGCTGAGCACCTTCCAGGAATCGATGAAGTACGCCTTCCCGGTTCCGCGCACGCCGCAATGGATCGAAATTTCCAACGTCGTCTATCCGGAACTGCAGGCGGCCATTCTCGGTGACAAAACCTCCAAGCAGGCACTCGACATCGCGGCCCAGAAGGCAACCGATGTCCTGAAGGACGCCGGCGCGCTGTAAGCGATGCAATCGAAGTCCCGCGCGGCAAGTGCGCGGGACTTCTGCAATCTGACTTCGAGAATGGCTTTCGACCAGCGCCGCAAGGAGCCGGTCTATCCAGCCGGTTTCGTGCCGGCCTCTCGTCCTCACGCAATCCATTCCAAGCAGTCCGGGCCACGCTGCCGAGGAATGCCGACAGGTGCAAACCATGTTCAAAAAGATATCTCCACCGGTCCTGCTACTTCTTCCGGCGATCATCGTTCTTGTCGCCGTGGTGCTGTTTCCGCTGCTTCTGTCCTTCTATTCGAGCTTCACGCCGTTTCGCCTGACACGGCCGGCAACGCTCTTCACCTTCATCGGCCTGCGCAATTACATCCGCATCCTCACCGATCCGGTGTTTCTGGCCGCTTTCGTGCGCACCGTCGTGCTGCTGACGATCGCGCTCAATCTGGAAATGCTGCTCGGCCTGGGATTGGCCTTGTTGGTCAACAAGGCGACGCACGGCAAGCGCATCCTGCGCACGCTGATGATGTTCCCGATGATGTTTTCGCCCGTGCTCGTCGGCTTCCAGTTCAAATTCATGTTCAACGACAATGTCGGCATCATCAACAATGCCCTGCAGTCGCTAGGCATCACAAACGATGCCATCCCCTGGCTGATCGACGGCAATCTGGCGCTGTTTTCAATCATCGTCGCGGAAGTCTGGTCGTCGACGTCAGTCTTCGCCATCCTCATTCTAGCCGGCCTGTTCGCCATGCCGCAGGAGCCGGTCGAGGCCGCCAAGGTCGATGGCTGTACCGGCTGGCAGACCTTCCGTTACGTGACCTGGCCGTTCCTGATGCCCTTTGCCTTCATTGCCATGACGATCCGTTCGCTCGACGTCGCCCGCGCCTACGACATCGTCAAGATCATGACCGATGGCGGCCCGGCGCGGCGCACGGAGCTGATCTGGACGCTGGTCGGGCGCACCGCCTATGCCGACGCGCAGATGGGTCTCGCCAACGCCATGGCCTATGTCTCGATTATCCTGTCGATCGCCTTCACAGTCTATTTCTTCCGTAAGCTGGCGCTTGCCCGCACCCAGATAGGAGCGGAGTGGTAATCATGGATCGCAACGCTCAACAACGTCTGCAGCGCCGTCTGCGCAAAGTCGCCTATCTCATCGGCCTCTTCATCGCGATGCTCATCATCTGCCTGCCGGGGCTCTGGATTATCATCAGTTCGCTGCGCCCGACGGTGGAGATCATGGCGAAGCCGCCGGTCTGGATCCCGAGGGAGCTTTCGCTGGAAGCCTACCGCTCGATGTTCAGCGGCGTCGGGCAGGGCGGCATTCCCGTCTGGGATTACTTCCGCAATTCGTTGATCATCTCCATCACGTCAACGGCCATCGCGCTCATTATCGGCATGTCCGGCGGCTATGCCTTCGCCCGCTTCCGGTTCCGCGGCAAGTCGACGGTGTTCCTGGGGCTTATGCTGACGCGCTCGGTGCCGGGCGTCGCCCTGTCGTTGCCGCTGTTCATGGTCTATGCGCGGCTCGGCATCATCGACACGCATTTCGGCCTGATCCTCACCTATGTCGCGCTGAACGTGCCCTTCACCATCTGGCTGATCGACGGCTTCTTCCGGCAGGTGCCGAAGGATCTCGCCGAGGCGGCGCAGATCGACGGCTGCACGCGCTGGCAGGCCTTCTGGCAGGTGGAGTTCCCGCTCGCCGGCCCCGGTATCGCTTCGGCCGGCATCTTCGCCTTCCTCACCTGCTGGAACGAATATGCACTGGCCTCGCAGCTCACCCGGTCGGTCGATTCGAAGACGCTGCCGGTCGGCTTGCTCGACTATACGTCCGAATTCACCATCGACTGGCGCGGCATGTGCGCGCTCGCGGTCGTGATGATCATTCCGGCGCTCGCTCTCACTTTCATCATTCAGAAGCATCTGGTGTCGGGTCTGACATTCGGTGCGGTCAAAGGTTGATCCTCATGGCTCAGGTTTCTCTCAAAAAACTCGTCAAGCGCTACGGCGCGTTGGAAATCGTCCACGGCATCGATCTCGATATCGCCGACAAGGAGTTCATCGCGCTCGTCGGTCCCTCCGGCTGCGGCAAGTCGACGACGCTACGCATGATCGCCGGCCTCGAAGAGGTTTCCGGCGGCACGATCGAGATCGGCAATACGGTCGTCAACGAGCTGCCGCCACGCGATCGCAACATCTCCATGGTGTTCCAGTCCTACGCGCTCTATCCGCATATGACGGTGCGCGAGAACATGGGCTTCTCGCTGAAGATCGCCAAGCAACCGCAGGCCGAGATCGATCGCCGCGTCAACGAGGCGGCGGCCATTCTAAGCCTCGAGGCGCTGATGGACCGCCGTCCGGCGCAGCTTTCCGGCGGCCAGCGCCAGCGCGTCGCCATGGGCCGTGCCATCGTTCGCCAGCCGGAAGTCTTCCTCTTTGACGAGCCTCTGTCGAACCTCGATGCCAAACTGCGCACGCAGATGCGCACCGAGATCAAGAAGCTGCACGCCAAGGTGCAGTCGACGGTCGTCTACGTCACGCACGACCAGGTCGAGGCCATGACGCTGGCTGACCGCATCGTCATCATGCGCGACGGCTATATCGAGCAGGTCGGCACGCCGGATGAGGTGTTCAAGAAGCCCGCCACCCGCTTCGTCGCCGGCTTTATCGGCTCGCCGCCGATGAATATCGAGGAGGCGACGGTGAAAGCTGGCGAGCTGGTGTTCAAGAACGGCGACCGGCTGCCACTGCCGGGCCAATTTTTCGGCAAGGTCAAGGAAGGCGAAAAGGTCGCCTTCGGCCTGCGGCCCGACGATATCTTCCCGACCGGCCATGGCCTGCATTCCGGTGCTGAATCGGCGGTACACGAGCTGACGCTGCCTGTCGCCATCACCGAGCCGCTCGGCAATGAAACGCTTGTTTTCGTTGAGTTCGCCGGACGCGACTGGGTGTCGCGCATGCTCAATCCGCATGCTCTGAAGAGCGGCGAGCAATTGAAGATGAGCTTCGATTTCAGCCAGGCGCATCTCTTTTCCGTCGAAACCGGCAAGAGCCTGGCAATCTGAGGAGCCGCCCCATGGCACGTATCGAGAAGATAGAACTGCGCATGGTTGACCTGCCGCCGAAGGTGAAGCGGACGGATGCGATCCAGAGTTTCGTCAGCCAGGAGACGCCGATCGTCACCATCACGGATTCCGACGGCGCCGTCGGCACCGGCTACAGCTATACGATCGGCACGGGCGGTTCGTCCGTCATGCGGCTGCTATCGGATCATCTGGTGCCGCTGCTGATCGGCGAGGATGCCGATCGCATCGAGGCGATCTGGCACAGACTGGAATTCGCCACCCACGCGACGACCATCGGTCCAATAACCGCGCTGGCGCTTGCCGCCGTCGACACGGCATTGTGGGACCTGCGGGCCAAGAAGCAGGGCTTGCCGCTCTGGAAGCTCGCCGGCGGCGCTAGGGATCGTTGCCCGCTCTATACGACCGAGGGCGGATGGCTGCATATCGAGAAGGAAGCGTTGGTCGAAGATGCCCTGCAGGCGAAGGCCAAGGGCTTTTCCGGCTCCAAGGTAAAGATCGGCAAGCCGCATGGCTCGGAGGATTATGATCGGCTTGCGGCGATGCGCCTGGCGCTCGGCTCCGGTTTCGAGATCATGACCGATTGCAATCAGGGCTTTACCGTCGATGAGGCGATCCGCCGGGCCGCGCGCCTCAAGGAGCTTGATCTCGCCTGGATCGAGGAACCGCTGCCAGCCGACGATCTTGACGGCCATATCCGGCTGACGCGATCGACACCGACGCCGATCGCGGTCGGCGAATCCATGTATTCGATCCGGCATTTCCGTGAATATATGCAGAAGGGCGCCTGCTCGATCGTGCAGGTCGACGTTGCCCGCATCGGCGGTATCACGCCCTGGCTGAAGGTCGCACATGCGGCCGAAGCCTTCGACATCCCGGTTTGCCCGCATTTCCTGATGGAGCTGCATGTCAGCCTCGCCTGCGCGGTGCCGAACGGTAAATATGTCGAATACATCCCGCAGCTCGACGATCTCACCACCAAGGGCATGGAGATCGTTGACGGCAAGGCGCTTGCACCCTCCGAGCCTGGTATCGGCATTGCCTGGGATTGGGAGGCGGTGAAGGCTCGATCGATCGGCGAATTCACCCTGGAAATTCACGGCTGAGGAGGAACTGGCCATGCAACGGATGGGTATGGTGATCGGCCTGGAGCCGGCCAAGATCGCGGAATACAAGGCGCTGCATGCGGCCGTCTGGCCCGAGATCCTGGCGCTGATCTCAGACTGCAACATCACCAACTATTCGATCTTCCTGAAGGAGCCGGAAAACCTGCTCTTCGGCTATTGGGAATATGTCGGCACGGATTTCGAGGCCGATATGCGCAAGATGGCCGCGAGCCCGAAGAACCAGGAATGGTGGTCGGTTTGTATTCCCTGCCAGAAGCCATTCGAAACCCGCAAGGAGGGCGAGTGGTGGGCCATGATGGAGGAGGTGTTTCACCTTGATTAGGGATAGGAATGGAAGGCGCCATGAAGCGGTCACCTCCCCCTTGAGGGGGGAGGTCGCGCAGTACGCGCGGGTGGGGGTGACGCTCGGGATGCACATGTCTGTCTTTCTTACACGGGGAGGGATCACCCCACCCCGGACCTTTGGTCCGACCCTCCCCCTCAAGGGGAGGGTGTAATGACCTTCGATCCCAAATCCCTCCGCCAATGGTGGCCTAAGCCTTCGAATCCCCGCCCGATCGTGATCTTCGGTGCCGGCAGCATTGTCGGCGACGCGCATCTTCCGGCCTACAAGAAGGGCGGTTTCCCGGTGGCGGGCCTTTATGACCCGAACGCCGAAAAAGCGGCGGCGTTGGCCGCTCAATGGAACATCCGCGCATTCGCCAATGAGGCCGAGGCGCTAGCCGTCGAAGGCGCGATCTTCGATCTCGCGACGCCGCCGGCCGCCCATGCGGCGATCCTTGCGAAATTGCCGCGCGGCGCTTTTGCTTTGATCCAGAAGCCGATGGGCAGCGATCTCACTGGCGCCACGGAAATCCTGCGGGTCTGCCGCGAGCGCGACATCAAGGCGGCGGTCAATTTCCAGCTGCGTTTCGCGCCGATGATGCTGGCGCTCTATGACGCGGTGGAGAAGGGCTATCTCGGCGAGGTCGTCGACTTCGACGCCTGGCTGGCGCTTGCCACGCCATGGGGGCTCTGGCCCTTCCTGAAGGGCCTGCCGCGGATCGAGATCGCCATGCACTCAATCCACTACCTCGATTTCATTCGCGGGTTGCTCGGCAATCCGCAGGGGGTCCATGCCAAGACCATCGGCCATCCCAACCACGATGTCGCCCAGACGCGGACGGCGGCGATCCTCGACTATGGCGACAAGGTGCGCTGCGTGCTGTCGGTCAATCACGACCATGATTTCGGGCGTAAGTACCAGGCGTGCGAGTTCCGCATCTCCGGCACCAAGGGGGCTGCCTATATCAAGCTCGGCGTCAATCTCGACTATCCGCGCGGCGAGCCGGACGAGCTGTGGATCCGCCCCGACGGTGGCAGCGAATGGGTGGAGGTGAAGCTCGAAGGGGCCTGGTTTCCGGATGCTTTCGTCAATCGCATGGCCAATCTGCAGCGCTTCGCCTCGGGCGAGGACAAGGTGCTGGTCGGTTCCGTCGAGGATGCCTGGCAGACCATGGCGCTGGTCGAAGCCGCCTATCAGTCGAGCGCCGCTCCGGCGACGCCGATTGCCGAACTTCCGAAGGCTTGAGGAATGTCTGAACAAACAATCCATTTCGAAGACTACGAACTCGGTCATGTCAGGGTGACCACCGGACGGACGATCACAGAGACCGATTTCGTCGTTCATGCCGGCCATACCGGCGATTTCTTTCCGCATCATATGGATGCGGAATTCGCCAAGACCTTGCCAGGTGGGCAGCGTATCGCTCATGGCACGATGATCTTTTCGATTGGCGTCGGGCTCACGGCGTCGCTCATCAATCCTGTCGCCTTTTCCTATGGCTATGACCGGCTCCGCTTCGTCCGTCCCGTGCATATCGGCGATACGATCCGCACCCGCGTCACCATATCGGCGAAGGAGGACGATCCGAAGCGGCCGGCGGCCGGCCGCGTCGTCGAGCGCTGTGAGGTGCTGAACCAGCGGGACGAAGTCGTGCTCGCCGCCGATCATATCCTGATCGTCGAGCGCAAATCGGCTACGGAGAAGGCATGATGGTGAAGCTCACATGATTAAGCTCAGGGGAATGACCTGGTCGCATCCGCGCGGCTACGATCCGATGCTGGCATGTTCGAAGATCTGGCAGGACAAGACCGGCGTCGCGATCACCTGGGAAAAGCGCTCGCTGCAGGATTTCGAGACCTTCCCGGTCGAGGAGCTTGCGGCCGCCTACGATCTTATCGTCATCGATCATCCGCATGTCGGGCAGATCATGCGCGAGAACTGCCTGCTGCCGCTCGACGATGCCGCTTATACGGACGAGATCGCCGCGATTGCCGCCGGCACGGTCGGCCGCTCCTATCCGAGCTACAACTGGCAGGGTCGGCAATGGGCCTTTCCGATCGACGCGGCGACGCAGGTGCAGGCTTACCGTCCGGATCGCCTGAGCGCCCCGGTGGCGGACCTTGCCGAGTTCGTGACGCTCGCTGCAAAGGGCAAGGCAATCCTGCCGATGCGGCCGCCGCATTCGCTAATGACCTTCATCACGCTTGCAGCTCATCTCGGCACGCCCTGCAGCATCGAGGGACCGGATTTCATCGGGAAGGCGGCTGGCGAGGCGGTGCTCGACTGGATGGCAAGGATCGTCGCCGCGATGGATGTCCGCTGCTATGAGATGGATCCGATAGCGGTGCTCGATCTGATGAGCCAACCCGACAGCCCATACGATGTGTCTCCGTTCGTCTACGGTTACGTCAACTATTCCTTCGCCGGGTTCAGGCCGGCGCGGATCGCCTTCGCCGACATGCCCGTCATCGATAGCCGAATGCCGAACGGTTCGGCGCTTGGCGGCACAGGCATTGCCGTCTCGGCCCGAACGCAAGCGCTGGAAGAGGCGAAGGCCTTTGCGCGCTGGATCGCCGGCGGCCCGGTGCAAGCAGGCATTTATGCCGCCAGCAACGGTCAGCCTGGTCATTCCGACGCCTGGGTCAGCGATGCCGTCAACGGCGCGGCGCTCGATTTCTACCGCAACACGCGCGCCACGCTGGAAGGCGCCTATGTGCGGCCGCGGCACGACGGTTACATGGCGTTCCAGAGCGAGGCGTCTGAGATGATTAGCGATGGACTGCGAACGGGCGAGCGGCATACAGTCCTCGTCGAAAAGCTCAACCGGCGCTTCGCGCGATCGTTCGAAGGTTAAGGCAAAGGCTGCGCCATCTGTTTGTTATTGCATGATCTTATCTGACATACCGCCGGTGACTTTTCCGGCGGCCGGAATGGATGAGATCATATTCCCGAGGAAAGGATCAGGATTATGGGTCACGGGTTGGAAGGCAAGAAGGTCGTCATCACGGCGGCGGGGCAGGGCATCGGCCGGGCGACGGCGGAGCGCTTCATTTCGCTCGGTGCGCATGTATACGCGACCGATATCAACGAGCAGACGCTTTCGACGCTGGAAGGCGCCAGCAAGCATGTGCTTGATGTGCTGAACAGTGCCGCGGTCAAGGCTTACGCCAGCGAAATCGGCCCCATCGACGTGCTCTTCAATTGTGCCGGCTTCGTGCATGCGGGCACGATCCTAGACTGCGAAGAGAAGGATTGGGATTTCTCCTTCAACCTCAACGCCAAGGCGATGTACACGACATGCCGCACCTTCCTGCCGGGCATGCTTGACAAGGGCAAGGGCTCGATCGTCAACATGGCTTCGGTTGCCTCCAGCGTGAAGGGCGTGCCCAACCGCTTCGCCTATTGCGCCTCGAAGGCCGCCGTTATCGGGCTTACCAAGTCGATCGCCGCCGATTTCGTCTCCAAGGGCATCCGCGCCAATGCTATCTGCCCGGGCACGGTCGACAGCCCCTCACTGCACGAGCGGCTGCGGGCAACGGGCGACTACGACAAGGCGATGAAGGATTTCATTGCACGCCAGCCGATGGGCCGGATTGCAAACGCCGAAGAGATCGCTGCGCTGGTGACCTACCTGGCTGGCGACGAGGCAGGCTTCACGACGGGCCAGATCCACGTCGTCGACGGCGGCTGGACCGGCTGAATCCCTCGCTTGACCGATAAGAGGCTCCGTATTGCGGGGCCTCCTTTTATTTGCCACTCTCGTTTGCGAATCGGTTCTGCAAGGCGATTTTCGATCGGGAGAACGGCGCATGAGCACCAACGGACTGTTGCAGCGTTCCAGGGGTCTCGTGCTGTTGCGCAAGCATCAAGTGATCCTGATTGCCGTACTCGCCGGTATCGCCGTGTTTCTGCTGCTGACCTCCAGGGATCTCGACACGAGCAATCTGCTCATCGCCTGGGATACGACTGCCGTCGTCTATATCCTCTATAGTCTCTACCGGATGCTGACGGCCAATGTGCAACGGATCCGCAAACGCTCCGCCGATCTCGATTTTTCGGACGGGTTGCTGCTGTTCCTGTCGATCGCGGCCGCGATTGCCAGCATCGGCGGTATCGTGTTGGATCTGATTGGTGTGAAGGATGCGTCGCCGGAGGTCGCATTCTTCCGCGTGATGATGGCGATCGTGACGATCCTGATTTCATGGGCGTTTCTGCACACGTTGTTTACCACCCACTATGCGCATCGCTTCTATGGCAGCCTGGGCAAGGGGCAGGGGCTTAAATTCGCCGAGCCGGTGGAAGAGCCGATCTATTGGGATTTTCTCTATTTCTCCTTCACCATCGGCGTCGCCGCGCAAACCGCCGACATCGGCGTTTCCACCGTCGGGATGCGTAAGCTGGTGCTTCTGCACGCCATCCTGTCGTTCCTGTTCAACACGACCATCCTGGCGCTCGCCATAAATGTAGGGGCGAGCCTGATCTAGGCCCGCCCTTCAAAAATAGCGGCTTATATCCTCAGACCACGGCGTTGCCGGCCATAACAGCCAGAACCAGGAACACCAGGAAGATGATCAGGAAGATGGCGAAGAGGACGCGCGCGATGGTTGCGGTTGCCGCCGACACGCCGGAAAAGCCGAAAAAGCCGCTAATCAGCGAAATAACAAAGAATATAAGTGCCCACTTCAGCATGGTGAATCTCCTCTGCGTTGCACTCCTTAAAGACGCGGAAGGACGGTAAATTGTTCCGAAGCCGTTTCGATTAAGGAGTGTTATCGCAGGTGCTGCTGAATTTGTGGCGAGTGGGGCACCCCCTCTGTCACTTCGTGACATCTCCCCCACGAGGGGGGAGATTGGTAACTTGTGGCATCCTCTCATCTCACGCCGACATTGCATCTGCTGGCACGGATGTCCCGATTTTGGTGAAGGCGGGCGTCAAACGCCCAACGATCTCCCTCCTTGTGGGAGAGATGTCCCGACAGAGAGGGAGGGGGCACAATGCTGTCCCAAATTCGGAAAACCGACCTGATCGAGATCTATGCCTCACCCATGATTGATCATCACATGTCGGACGGCCGTATAATCTTCGATAGCGTAGACTGACATATCCTTGCCATAGCCGGATTGTTTCAGGCCGCCATGCGGCATTTCGTTGACCAGCATGAAGTGGGTGTTGATCCAGGTGCAGCCATATTGCAGTCGGGCGGCCGTCCGCATTCCGCGGCTGATGTCCCTGGTCCAGACGGAGGAGGCAAGGCCGTAGTCGCTGTCATTGGCGCAGGCAACGGCGTCGTCGGGATTGGTGAAGCGCGTGACCGAGACCACAGGGCCGAAGACTTCGCGGCGGACGATCTCGTCGTCCTGCGTTGCGCCGGCAACCACGGTCGGGGCGTAGAAGAAGCCGCGCTCGCCGGAGGTCTTGCCGCCGGTGGTGATTTCCATGTGCTTGTGTTCGGCGGCGCGGGTGACGAAGCTTTCGACGCGATCCCGCTGGCGCTTGGAGATCAGCGGGCCGATCTCGTTCTCCGTGTCGTCGGCCTGGTTGAACTTGATGCTGGAGACGGCGGAAGTCAGGTCGGCGACGAAATTGTCGTAGACCTTGGCGTCGGCATAGATGCGGCAGGCGGCCGTACAGTCCTGCCCAGCATTATAATAGCCGAAGGTCCGGATGCCGGCGACAACGGCGTCGATGTCGGCGTCGTCGAAGATGACGACGGGCGCCTTGCCACCGAGTTCGAGGTGGGTGCGCTTGACGGTCTTGGCGGCAGCGGCAAGCACCTTCTTGCCGGTGGCGACATCGCCCGTTATCGAGACCATGCCGATCTTCGGATGGTTGATCAGCGCATTGCCGACGCTCTCGCCGCGACCGAGGATGACGTTGACGACGCCCTCGGGCAGGATCTCTGAGAGCAGCTTCGCCATCTTCAGCGCCGTCAGCGGCGTTTGTTCGGAGGGCTTGAAGACCACGGTGTTGCCGCCGGCAATCGCCGGCGCCAGCTTCCAGGCCATCATCATCAGCGGATAGTTCCACGGCGCGATCGAGCCGACGATGCCGATCGGGTCGCGGCGGATCATCGAGGTGTGGCCGGGCAGATACTCGCCGGCGACCGGGCCATGCAGGTTGCGCACCGCGCCGGCAAAGAAGCGGTAGCAATCGACGATGGCGGGGATCTCGTCATTAAGGACGGCATTGATGGGCTTGCCGCAGTTGAGAGCTTCGAGGGCAGCGAAGCCTTCGGCATCCCTCTCGATGGCGTCGGCGATCTTGAGGAGATAGGCCGAACGCTGGCTCGGCGTCGTCTGTGACCAGCTCGTGAAGGCCTTTTCGGCAGCATCGACGGCGGCATCGATCTGGCCGAGCGAGGCCTCCGGCAGGTCGAGCACGGTCTCGCCCGTCTTCGGGTTGAGGACATGCTCTTCCGTTTCCGTGCCGGCTTCGAAGCGGGAGCCGATCAGCATCTGGGTATCCATATTTATCTCCCTTTCATTTGCCGCCGCCGGCGATCTGGTCGCCGTCGCGGGTAAGATAGTAGGCTGCCAGGATCGGCAGGAAAGTGACAAGCACGACGACCATGGCGACGACGTTGGTCACGGGTCGCTGGCGCGGGCGGATAAGCTCCTCCAGCATCCAGATCGGCAGGGTCATCTGCTGGCCGCCGGTGAAGGTGGTGACGATGACTTCATCGAAGGACAGCGCGAAGGCGAGCATGCCGCCGGCGAGCAGCGCCGTGCCGATATTCGGCAGGATGATATGGCGGAAGGTCTGGAAGCCATCGGCGCCGAGATCCATGGACGCCTCGATCAGCGAACCGGAGGTGCGGCGGAAGCGGGCGACTGCGTTGTTATAGACAACGACGACGCAGAAGGTCGCATGGCCGAGAACGATGGTCCAGACTGAAAACGGGATGTCGAACAGGCTGAAGGCGGAACGCAGCGCAATGCCGGTGATGATGCCCGGAAGCGCGATCGGCAGGATGACCAGCAGCGAGATCGCCTCGCGGCCGAAGAACTTGGTCTGGCTGACGGCGGCGGCGCAAAGCGTGCCGAGCACGAGCGCAATGGCAGTCGCGATGGTCGCCACCTGCACCGAGAGCGCCAGGGACGACCAGATGTCCGGCCGGTTCCAGGCAATGCCGAACCATTGCAGCGTGAAGCCGGGTGGTGGCCACTGATAGCTCTTCTCCTCGGTCGTGAAGGCATAGACGAAGATCAGCAGGATCGGCAGATGCAGGAAGAGCAGGCCGCCGGCAGCGGCTGTCTTCAACGATAGGGAGGCGCGTTGGCCGCGATCAGAGCGCATCGAAAGCTCCCTGTTTCTTGGCGATCCAGAGATAGATGGCCATGATGACAATCGGCACAACCGAGAAGGCTGCGGCAAGCGGCACGTTGCCCGCGGTGCCCTGCTGCGCATAGACGGCCTGGCCGATGAAGAGGCGCGAGGAGCCGATGATCTGCGGGATGATGTAGTCGCCCAATGTCAGCGAGAAGGTGAAGATCGAGCCGGCGACGATGCCGGGCAGCGCCAGCGGCAGCAGCACGGTGCGGAAGGTCTGATTCGGCGTCGCACCAAGGTCGGACGAGGCTTCGAGCAGATTGGCCGGCACGCGCTCGAGAGCAGCCTGCGTCGGCAGAATCATATAGGGCAACCAGATATAGACGAAGACCAGGAAGGTGCCGATATAGCTCACCGACAGCGAATTGCCGCCGATGATGGGCAAAGCGAGCACGCCGTCGAGCAGCCAACCCAGATGCAGCTTGTCGAAGATCCAGGTGAGGATGCCCTCCTTGGCGAGGATCAGCTTCCAGGCGTAGACCTTCACCAGATAGCTCGACCAGAGCGGTAGCATGACGCCGAGATAGAACAGCGCCTTCCATTTTCCCTGGGCATAGCGCGCCGCATAATAGGCGATCGGGAAGGCGACGAAGGCGGAGGCTAACGTGACGAGGGCGGCCATGACCACCGTGCGGACGATGATATCGAAATTGGCTGAATTCAGCAGCTGCGCATAGGTCGAGAGCGTGAATTCGTAGTTCACCATTCCCGAGAAGTCGTCGATCGAGAAGAAGCTCTGCAGCAAGAGCGCGATCAGCGAGCCGATATAGATGACGCCGAGCCAGAGCAGCGGCGGCGTCAGCATGAGGAAGAGCAGCAGTCGCGGACGGCGCCAGAAGAGATCCGAGAGGCGGCCGAAGAAGCCGCCACGGCTCGGCAGGATCGAGGCCGGCGCTTGCGCTGACGAGGCTGGGAAGGCGGCGGCGTTCATGCGGCATCATCCATGTAGTGCACATCCGCGGGTAGCCATGCGAGGCGGACGGAAGTGCCGGTATCCGGCGTCGGCTGGCCGGCGGGCACGGTTACATGCAGGTGCGCGCCATTCGCCTCCACCGAGAGGCGGGTAGCAGCGCCGAGAAAGCTCATCGCTTTCACGGTCGCTGCCACGCCGCTCTCCTCAGTCAACCGTATTGCTTCCGGGCGCAGGCTCGCCCAACGCCGCTCGCCGCCGAGCGACGACATCATCTCAGGGGCAATGACGTTGGAAGAGCCGACGAAATCGGCGACGAAACGAGTCTTCGGCCGTTGATAGATGTCGTGCGGCGTGCCTTGCTGCACGATGCGACCATCGTTGAAGACGGCAACGCGGTCGGCCATCGAAAGCGCTTCGCCCTGATCATGGGTGACGAAGACGAAGGTGATGCCGAGTGCCCGTTGCAAGCCCTTCAGCTCCTCCTGCATCTGCTCGCGCAATTTCAGGTCCAGCGCGCCGAGCGGCTCGTCGAGGAGCAGGACTTTCGGCTTGTTGACAAGGGCGCGGGCAAGCGCCACGCGCTGGCGCTGCCCACCGGAGAGCTGACCGGGGCGGCGGGCGCCATAGCCTGGCAGCTTCACCAGTTCCAGCGCCTGCTCGGCGGCGCGTAGCCTCTCGGCCTTGCCCACACCCTTGACCATCAGGCCGTAGGCGACATTGTCGAGAATATTCAGATGCGGGAAGAGCGCATAATCCTGGAAGACCGTGTTGACGTTGCGCCGGTAAGGCGGCACGCCTTCGGCGGTCTCGCCGAAGATCTCGATATGGCCGCCTGTGGGTTGCTCGAAGCCGGCAATCAGCCTGAGGCAGGTGGTCTTGCCGGAACCGGAAGGGCCGAGCATGGCGAAGAACTCGCCGGACGCGATCTCCAGATCGACGCGATCCACAGCGCGGACCTGGCCGAAATGGCGCGACACCTGCTGGAAACGAACGGCGGTCATTGGTTTCTCCCCAAAATGGTTATGTCTTGCGCCGGCTTGATGTTCGAAGGGCGCTTGGCGGAGACACTTCTCCTTCTCCCCAGCGGGGAGAAGGTGGCCCGAAGGGTCGGATGAGGGCTAGCGCGGCATAAGCTGTCCTTCGTTTATCGCTCAGGACGTTCGTCGCTTCGCTCCTCGCCCCCTTATCTGCCCCGACGGGCATCTTCTCCCCGCTGGGGAAGAAGAGACGTCACCGCCCGCCGATCACGCCGATATAGTCGGAGACCCAGCGATGATAGGGCACGCATTCGCCCTGCGTGCCGCATTTCGCGACAGGGGTTTTCCAGAACTTGATCTTGTCGAAGTGATCGTAGCCGTTGGTGGCGCAACCACTGTCGGTCAGCAGCTCATTGCCCTTGCAGGCGGCCGGAACCGAGGGCACGGCGCCAAACCATGCTGCCGCGTCGCCCTGAACCTTGGCCTGGAGCGAATGCTCCATCCACATGTAGGCACAGTTCGGATGTTCGCTGTCGGCATGCAGCATGGTCGTATCGGCCCATCCGGTCGTTCCCTCATCCGGGAAGGTCGAGGCGATCTTCTGCTTGTCGGCCTGCAGCAGGTTCACCTGGAACGGCCAGGAGCCGGAGGCAACAACGCCTTCGTTCTTGAAGTCGTCGGTCTGGATCATCGCATCATGCCAGTAGCGGCTGACGAGCTTGCGCTGGCCGCGCAGCAGGTCGAGGGCGGCCTTGTATTGATCTTCGTTGAGCTCGTACGGGTCCTTGATGCCGAGTTCGGGCTTGTGAGCCATCAGATAGAGGGCGGCGTCGGCGATATAAATCGGGCCGTCATAGGCCTGGACGCGGCCCTTGTTGGATTTGCCGTCGGGAAGGGTCGTTTCTTCGAAAACGACGTTCCAGCTCTTCGGTGCCTCACCCTTGAAGGCGTCGGTGTTGTACATCAGCACGTTCGGCCCCCAGAGATAGGGAACGCCGTAATGGACGCCGTTCACCGTGTTCCAGGGAGCATTCTTCAGCCGGTCGTCGAGGGTCTTCCAGCTCGGGATCAGGTCGGTGTTGATCGGCTGGACGCGCTTGCCGGCGACGAGCCGCAGCGATGCGTCACCGGAGGCAGTGACGAGGTCGAAGCCGCCTTCGTTCATCAGGGCGACCATTTCGTCCGAGGTCGCGGCGGTCTTGACGCTGACCTTGCAGCCCGTTTCCTTCTCGAAACCGGTGACCCAGTCGTAATTCTTGTCGCTTTCGCCGCGCTCGATATAGCCGGCCCAGGCAACGATGCTGACGGCGCCTTCGCCCTTGCCGAGCGTCTTCAGCGGCTCAGCAGCTATGACCTGCGTGGCGAAACTTAAGCATGCGAATGCAGCCGTGCATGATTTCAGCAGATGCTTCATCGGACTCTCCCGGTTTTTGAGCCTTGATATTGGCGGAGCCAGTAGCTGGCTTTTTGTTCCCGGAAGAAAAGGTGATCTGATTTCGCCGCATTCGCAAATTCATTTATCAGAAAGTCGATATCGGAAATTCCGATTGCTTCGTGTGTGACCGTAGGTGAGGGGGAATATGGCCTGCTTGAGAGGCGATCGCACTCCATATGCACCAAGTTAAAGCGCGGCGCTGCTAGTTGCGGTCGAAGACTTCAGGCCGCAAATGTTCAGCCTTCATAAGGTGTTGCAGGGTATATGACACCGAAAGTGCATCGTCGAGCGCGTCATGACCCTGTAAATGCGGATGTTCCACGCCATAGTAGTCGGCAAGCTTGTTGCTCGGCGTCTTCGCCAGATCCTCGATCGGCATTCCCGCCGCAATCAGGAGCTTGACGGCATTGTCGAACCGGTGGGCGGGAATTGGAGGCTGAATTCCGGAGACATAGCAGCTGATCGCCACCATGTTCAGTTCGTCCTTGCCCCAGGACCAGAAGCGGGCGCCGTCCGAGAAGCTGTCGAGGCCAGCAAGCGCATCCTGCAAGGCCACTCCTTCGGCCTTGATATTCTCGTCGGTAATGCCGGTCAGCGTGGTGAAGAACGGGTCGAGCGCATATTGGTTGCCAAATCTGTCGATCGGGCGAACATAGGCCTTATAGGTGCCCAAAATAGGAAAATCGCCTTCCAGCCCCAGCTTGACGGCGCCGATCTCAGCGATGACCGGATCGGGATCATGGGCCGCGCACCAGAATCTGCGTTGCGAGCCTTCAAGACAAAGAAATTCGCAGTCGAATATGATTGCGTTCTTCATAATCGGTCCCTTTCCTTCGCAATGATTGGCGTTGCGTTATCTCTGGCGCCCGGAGCGCATGCTCTCCGCGACGCCGACGAAGTCCCGGGCGGCCTGCGGCAGGCTTGATCCCTTGCGCCACACCATGCCGACCTGCACGACCGGCAACGAGCCGGACACGTCGCGGCTCTCGATGCGGTCGCCTTCGAGCGACCAGGGGCGATAGACGAGGTCCGGCAGCAGCGCCACGCCGGCGCCTGTTGCAACGAGGCTGCGCACCGCCTCGACCGAGCGTGTGCGGAAGGCGACGTGAGGGCGGGCGCCAAGCGCGGTCAGCAGCTTGCCGGTGTTTTCCTCGATCTCGTCGATGGTCAGCATGATCAGCGGCTCGCGGGTGATATCGGCGACGCTGATGATGTCGGCCGAGACGAGCGGATGGCCCATGGGCAACCAGAGCCGGTAGGGCGACGTTTCAAGGATCTCGGCCTGCAGGGCCATGCGGTCGCGCAGGTTGGAAATGACCATGACAGCGACGTCGAGCTCGCCACCAACCAGAAGATGTTCCAGATAGCCGCCATTGTCTTCGATGGCGCTGACCTCGACGCCGGGGCAGGCACGACGGTAGCGCGCCAGGAGATCCGACAGGACATAGCCCGCGACGAGCGATGTGACCCCGATGTTCAGCGTGCCGCCGGCTGCATTCTGCTGGCCGGAAAAGCTCGTGCGGGCATCGGAAACGGTCGCCAGAATCTTCGTGGCATGACGCAGGAACTGATGGCCGTTATGGGTGATGGACAGTCCGCGCGGATGCCGGTCGAACAGCTCGACACCGAGGTCGCCTTCCAGCTCCTTCAGGGCCTCGGTGACCGAGGATTGCGAGATAGACAGGTTCTGCGCGGCGCGGGTGATCGAGCCCTGTTCCGCCACGGCGACAAAGTATTGCAGCTGTCTCAAGGTGAACGCCATGTTGCCGTTAGAGCATGTGCGCGGCACCGAAGGCAAGCGTCGCCATCGCTGTGAAAGTTCGGACCTTTTTTGTGTCGATGCCGTCAGAGTTGCAAGTTTCGCTTCTGCTTTAAGTATTCCGAAACGCCATTTCCCTAACGTGAGGGTTGATCATCTTTGTTGCCTTGGAGCGGTCTATGCGGGAGCAGTTGGCGTGAGCGCCTTACTGCACATTTTCCGGATTCCCCGGAAGCTTGTCGTCATAATCGGCGGAGTGGCCTTTCTCATAGGCTCCTCCGGCGTTTTCGCGCTTTGTATCGGCAAAGACAGACTGCTTGGTTTTATGTCGCCTTCGCCCAACGGGTTGGAGTGCACCGACGTCAATCTCGTGACCATTCGCAAGGAAAATCGCTTCTGGGTGCGCAAATATATCCGCACCGATCCGACCGATGGTTTGACCCGGGTAAGAACGGCGCTTCGTGTCGCTAAAGCCGTATACCAGGAGCAAAAGCCCGATCTCGTTCAGGTTGTGGTTCTCGACAAGAATGGGCCGTCGCTTCGATCCGACATACGCGGTCGGGCGCTGGGTGCCGATGTCGTCTACGTCCCGCATCCCGACAAACTTACCGAAGGCAGTGTCGAAGAGCCGGTCACAGCCCGTTATTACAATGGCGGCGCAAGCACCGCTGGCTTGTTTTACGGCGAGGAGATCACGATGCCCGTCGAGGATATCGATGCAGTACTGGCCGGATTGAAGGATTACAGCGATTGTGACAATGCGCTGGCGGCCGACGCCGGTGCTGGCGGCAATGCCAAGAAGGATAAGGTCAAGGCAGCGATCGCCGCCGAAGAAAAGGCGTCTGCCAAGACGGAAGAGCGGGAAGCGAAGCCGGCTCCTCCGGAGCCGAAGTCGACCGGCAACGTGCAGCCCGGATATGACAAGAATGGCGAATTCATCGGCGCCGATGCCAGCGACAAGGAAAAGAGCCCCTCACCGGGGCTCGATCCGACCATGACGGGTGCTGCCGAACGACGCTCGCCGGTAACGAACTGATCTAAGCTGGCTTTGCGCCGTGAGCGGAAGGAGAATACCCCTCAATCCGCCAGATGCTTCTCGCCAATAGCTTGGTAAAGCGCGAAGAGCGCCTCGTGAACTTCGCCGGCAAGACGGTAGAATTCGGGATCTGCGACGATGGCGGGGTGTTGCAGCAAGTGATCGTCGGTCATGTCGAGCATGAGCGACGTCGTGTGCATCGCCTCGTGGCAGCCGAAAGTTCCCGGCGCGTATTGCGACAGATCGATATCGCCGATCTCCGCAAGATCGGCCAGCCGCTGCTGCTCGCTGTCGGCATCCGCGGCCAATGTCTCTTTCTCGGTCATGGTTCACCTTTGATTTTCTGAGGGCGAAACTGTCTCAATCCGCCTTGGCGCGACGCGCCGGGAAGAGGATGATGTCGCGGATCGACGGCGAGTTGGTGAGCAGCATGATCAGGCGATCGACGCCGATGCCGAGACCGCCTGCAGGCGGCATGCCCTGGTCGATGGCGTCGAGGAATTCCTCATCCAGTTCCTTCTGCTTCTCGCCGCGCGCATGGGCCTGCTCGAGCTGCTCGACCATGCGGGCGCGCTGCTCTTCCGGATCGTTGAGTTCGGAAAAGGCGTTGCCGAGCTCCCAGGCATTACAATAGGTTTCGAAGCGTTCGACGAGGCGCGGCTCGCCCGGCACTTCCTTGGCGAAGGGCGAGATGTCCTTCGGGAAATGTGTGACATGCGCCGGCTGGATCAGCGTGCCCTCGACCTTTTCTTCGAAGATGAAGGCGAGGCATTCGCCCCAGGTGGCGTCCTTCTCGACAGCGAAGCCGGCAGCCTTGGAGGCGGCACGGGCTTCCTCGTCGGTCTTGATCGCCAGGAAATCGATGCCGGTCGCTTCCTTGACGGCATCGGGCATCGGCACGCGACGGAACGGGCCCTTGAAGGAAATCTGCTTGTCGCCGAAGGCGAATTCGGTGCTGCCGTGGATCGACATGGCGAGCGTCGAGAACAGGCGCTCGACGAGGTCCATGATGTCCTCGTAGTCGGCGTAGGCCCAGTAGCACTCCATCATGGTGAATTCAGGATTGTGCCGGGTGGAGACGCCTTCGTTGCGGAAGTTGCGGTTGATCTCGAACACCTTGTCGGTGAGGCCTGAAACCAGAGTACGCTTCAGGAACAGTTCCGGCGCGATGCGCAGGTACATGTCGAGCTTCAACGTGTTGTGATGCGTCTTGAACGGCTCGGCTGTCGCTCCGCCATAGACCGAATGCAGCATTGGCGTCTCGACTTCCATGAAGCCGTCATTTTCCATGAAGCGGCGGATGCCGGAGACGATGCGGCTGCGCTGCTGGAAGCGCAGCTTCGATTCCTCGTTGGTCATGATGTCGAGGTGGCGCTTGCGGTAGCGCAGCTCGATATCGGAAAGCCCATGCCACTTTTCCGGCATCGGCAGCAGCGACTTGGTCAGCATGGTGATCTGCTGCGCATTGATCGTCAGCTCGCCGCGCTTGGTGCGGCGGACGACGCCGGTGACGCCGATGATGTCGCCGATATCGATCATCGGCAGCAAGGCGCGGGCTTCTTCGCCGGTCACGTCCTTGTGGCTGAAGATCTGGATCTTGGCCGAGGCGTCGTGGATATCCATGAACATGCCTGAGTTGCGCGAGGAATAGACGCGGCCGGCAACGGTGACGACATCGCCGGTTTCCGTATCCGGCTCCAGGCCTTCGTATTTCGCAGCCAGTTCGGCATTGGTCATGGTCCGGTGGAAATGCGCCGGATAGACGTCGCCGACCTGTTCGCGCAGCAGCTTCAGCTTCTGGCGGCGAACTTCCGTTGCGTCGGAGGAGAGGGCGGAGGCTTCGGTCTTGTCGTTCATGGTTTTAAAGTCCGGTTCAGTTCTTCGGGCCGACGAGGGTCGCAACGGTCTGGGCGGCAAGTTTCAGCCGCTGGCGCACGACGGAACGGCCGAGGATCGCCATGCTATCGAAAAGCGGCAGGGAGCGCGAGGAGCCCGAGACGGCGACGAAGAGCGGCGCGACGATGACCTTCAGCTTCTTGCCCATGCGGTCGGCGATGGCGCGCAGTTCGGCTTCGATGGTCTCGACATTCCATTCGAGGATCTTTTCGAGGTCGGGCTGCACCGTGTTCAGGATTTCCAGCAGCTCCTCCGGCGTCGACTTGATCCTGGCGAAAGCAGAGGGATCGAGGTTGAGGTCGGATTTGAACAGGAAACCGGCGAGGTCGGGCAATTCACCGAGCTTGGTGATGCGCGACTGCGACAGCTTCAGGCCTTCCTTCAGGCGGTCGTTTTCCATCGCCCAGGTCAGCACCCGGTGCTGGAATTCTTCTTCCGACAGCTTTTCGCGGATCCAGCGGCCGTTCAGCCAGTCGAGCTTCTGGATGTCGAAGATCGCGCCGGCCTTGGAGAGGTTTTCCGGATCGAACTTTGCGGCAAGCTCATCCATGCTCAAGAGCTCTTCGCCTTCGGCGATCTGGATGAAGAACAGGCCGAGGAAGTTCATCAGCGCTTCGGGGATATAGCCGAGGGCCGTATAATAGGAGATCGAGGTCGGGTTCTTGCGCTTCGACAGTTTCGACTTGTCGGCATTCCGCATCAGCGACAGGTGCATGAACACCGGCGGCTCCCAGCCGAGATACTGGTAGATCAGGATATGCTTCGGCACCGAGGCAAGCCATTCCTCGCCGCGTGCCACATGGGTGATCTTCATCAGATGGTCGTCGACGACGTTGGCCATGTGATAGGTCGGCATGCCGTCGGCCTTGAGCAGGACCTGCATGTCGACGGCATCCCACGGGATTTCGACGTCGCCATAGACGCCGTCATGGAACTTGCAGGTGCCCTCGGTCGGGATCTTCATGCGCACAACATGCGGCTCGCCGCCGGCAACGCGCGTCGAGACTTCCTCGGCCGAAAGGTTCAGACAGTGGCCGTCATACTTCGGCGGCAGGCCGGCGGCGCGCTGGGCGGCGCGCATCTGCTCCAGGCGCTCGGGTGTGCAGAAGCAGCGGAAACCGTGGCCGGCCTCGACGATCTTCTCAACGTAGGGCTTGTAGAGATCCTTGCGGTCGCTCTGGCGATAGGGGCCATAGGGGCCACCGACATCGGGTCCCTCAGACCATTTCAGGCCGCACCATTTCAGCGCGTCGAGCACCTTGGTCTCGAATTCCGGGGTGGAGCGGGTCGCGTCGGTATCCTCGATGCGCAGGATGAACTCGCCGCCATGTTTCTTGGCGAAGAGATAGTTGAACAGCGCGATATAGGCGGTGCCGACATGCGGTTCGCCTGTCGGAGAGGGTGCGATGCGGACGCGAACGCCTGAAGTGGTCATTTTGTTTGCCCGTCATAAAAGGCCGGGCCGCGCTCGGGACAAGCGCTGTCCAGCCGAAGATGTGTATCTGGATCAGGAAAACGGTCGGAAAAGGGCGTGTTGCCGCTTCAGTCCCGCGTTTTCCGTATGGCTGGCCTTAGGCCATATTCAATGGATGACGTCAAGGGAAACTGCGCCGCAAGATCAACCGGGTAATATGCTAGGGACAGTACGGCGCGACGATTCGAGCCGACCTATCAAAGTCATGATGCCTCTTTACCCCTCATAAGGCTATCGGGATAAAACAGGGTCGCTCGCTGAATTTTATTTGCAATTTTTGGGGCAGTGACGGAATAGGTCTTCAATCAATCACCGCGAGGAAACAATGAAGAGATTGATTTTGAGCTTCATATTGGCAGCCGCCGTTTTCGGTCCCGCCGCGGCCCAATCGACGATTACGCGCGACCGTTCGGCGAAGCTGATCGAGTCCTATCGTGCCTATATCGGCAGCGACGACCTATACAACTCGAAGGGGGAGCGTCTGACGCTGCCCTGGCAGATCATCCGTCAGGATCGCGCGAACTATCACGCCTACCGCCGCCGCGACCGCGGCGATCAGGGCGACAGCTTCTTCTCGCTGCCATCAAACCGGCAGAAGCTTGAAGCCATGCTGGCAAGCGGCAATATCGCCGATGATGCCGGGAACTTCATCGTCCGCGGCAATGTCTGGATCAAGGTCGATATCTATGGGCGCGGCGACACCGGCGAATGGGTCGACGTCCACGTTCAGGAGTGAACGCCGCACCCGTTTCGGGGTGCGGGTCTTGTCCTCAATGGCTGCCGGATGCCCTTTTCCGGCGGTTTCGCGCCAGCATGTTGAGCACTTCCACGAGAGCGGAGAAGGCCATGGCGGCGTAGATATAGCCCTTGGGCACATGCACACCCATGCCTTCGGCAATCAGCGTCGTGCCGATCATCAGCAGGAAGGCCAGTGCCAGCATGACGATGCTCGGGTTCTTCTCGATGAAGTTGGCGAGCGGATTGGCGGCCACCAGCATCACGGTAACGGCGGCGATCACGGCGATGAACATGATCGGCAGGTGCTGTGTCATGCCGACGGCGGTGATGATGCTGTCGATCGAGAAGACCAGGTCGAGCAGCAGGATCTGACCGATGGCGGAAGCGAAGGTCGATGTCGTCGACTTGGCGATGAAATCCTCGCCTTGTTCCTGAGGATCGACGTTGTGATGGATCTCCTTCGTCGCCTTCCAGACCAGGAAGAGGCCGCCGCCGATGAGGATCATGTCCTTCCAGGAGAAGCCCTGACCGAAGATCTCGAAGACGGGCGTCGTCAGCTGGACGATCCACGCGACCGTGCCGAGCAGGACGAGACGCATGCCAAGGGCAAGGCCGATACCGATCTTGCGCGCCCTGTCGCGGTGTTCCGCCGGCAGCTTGTTGGTCAGGATCGAGATGAAGATGAGGTTGTCGATGCCAAGCACCACCTCCATGACCACGAGCGTGACGAGTGCGACCCACGCACTCGGATCCTGCACCAGCCCAACAATATCCATAGATTATTTCCCCTTTGGTCAGCATATGCCGATGCTGACCCCCAGCCCGGCCTGTCAAGAATGGCCGTAATGTAAGGAGCGTCGCCGTCCGTACAAGACAAGCGCCGCCGTCATTTTCATGGCGGCGGGCGCATCTACGCCTTGAGCGGGATCCAGATCTCGGTCACGCCCATGCCGGTACGCGGATCGAAGCGATCGTCATAGCGCTCCATCATGTCGGGGGGTCCGCCGTGCTGATGGCCTGATTGCGGAAGCCATTCGCCGAAGATCTGATGCGCGGTGGCGGAAATGCCCGATATATGGCCGCGATGGGTGAAAACCGCATAGCGTTGCTGCGGCAGTCTTATCGTCGTGAAGTCTTCGGGCAGGCCGTCGGTGCCCGTGACCTCGGCGGCGGACATATAGCGAAAGCCTTCGCTGCCCTCGTCCGCCTGGGTGCAGACGCCATAGGCGACATTGCCGACCTGGCCCGGGATGTGGCCGAAATGCTGATTGAACTTCTGCCAGAGCGAAGGGATCGCCTGCGTGGCTTCATAGGCATAGGTTTCCACAAGGCCGGCAAGCAACATTGCGGGGCGGGTCTCGAAGCGCGGGGCATCGAGCTTGGGAAGGCGGGTGTCGTCCATCCTGATCGGCTCCTGTAGAGCGAGGTTGCGAACGTGCCCCTGTTTGCGCAGGTTTTCCGGCGTCATGCCGAATTGCTCGCGGAAGGCACGGGTGAAAGCCTCGTGCGAGCCGTAGCCGGCATCGAGGGCAACCTGGAGAATTGTGGAGGAGCTGTCGATCAGGGCGAGCGCTGCCCCGCTGAGGCGGCGGCTACGGATATAGCCGCTGATCGAATGGCCTGTCGTCATCCCGAAAACGCGCGACAGATGATAGCGCGACAGACCGGCCGTTTCGGCGATCTCGTCCAGCGAGATGTCGGATGCAAAGTGGCTTTCGATAAACCATATCGCTCTTCCGATCGCGCTCAATGCTTAACTCCCCTGGTTGCCGGACCAGTCATAGCCGCATGGCGGCCGCGACGCTTGATCGCCATTGCGGAGTTGGCGTGCCTCCGCTCGCTGGCAACTGGGAAGATTGTCAGTCTTGATCCCGGCGATTGGGGCCATAAGCGGCAAGGAAGACGCGCACGGCACCGCGCACGACGTAGTCGATCTCCTCTTTCGAAGGAGGGACGTCCATGTCGCCGAACAGCCGTAATTTGAAGTAACCGCCGCTTGCCATCTCAAGAAACTGCCGCGCGGCCATATCGAAGTCGTCGATCTTCACCTGGCCTACCGCAGCCTTGCGTTCGAGAAAGCCGCGCAACACGGTTCGCAGGTTTTCCGGGCCGCTGAAGAAGCGTTGACAGAGCGAGGGCATGCGTGCGCGCACGCCGATGACCGTGCGCATGGCGCTGATGGTCTTGTCCGAGGTAACATGCGTCCCAAATACCATGCCAAATTCATAAAGACAGGAAGCGACATCCGCTTCGTCGGCAAGGACGGTACGCACCAACTCGACGAAATGAGCGCGCTCGCTGTCCATCATCGCGGAAAACAAGTCTTCCTTATTGGCGAAGTAGACGTAAAGCGTGCCTTTGGAGACGCCGGCCTCACGGGTAACGTCGTTCATGCTCGCCGCGTCAAACCCCATCTTCATGAAGACGCGCTTGGCGCCCTCTAGAATCTGGTGACGTTTGACCGGATCTTCGCCAGCGGCCCAACGCCCACCAGATGCAGGCGCTGGCGCGTCGAGTGCAATGGCATTTTGCGGTTCGTGTTTCATCGTCTCCTTCAATCGATCATTTTTATGAATCTTAAACAGACTCGTCAAATAATCGAACCATGCAGTTCGATATCTCTTGATATGGAGTGAAAAAGGCTCTATGTCAATTGAACTGAACCGTTCGGTTCGATTATTTTACCCAGAATTCCGGTGGTAGGGCAATGTCGTCAAGTCATGGTAACAATGTAGCGCGCATCGTGAATGAGCCCGCTGATGCCGGAGCGGAAGCCCAGGAGGTCGGCGCATCTGCCGATGCTCCCGTTGCCGAAACGCGCGGCAATCCGGCTCCGGCCCAGGCTGCGCCCGCATCTCCGGCTCCCGCGGCCCCACCGCCGCCGGCAAAGAAGCGGCGCAGCCTGGCCATGCCGATCATCGTTGTCCTGGCCCTCGCAGCCGGCGGTTGGTACGGTTATGACTGGTGGACGACGGGCCGCTTCATGGTCTCCACCGACGATGCCTATATCGAAGGTGATATTGCGACCATCCAGCCGAAGGTTACCGGCTATGTCGCCAAGGTGAACGTCGTCGCCAACCAGCTGGTTAAGGCGGGCGATGTGCTTGCCACGCTCGATGACGGTGACTACAAGCTGGCGCTGGAGCAGGCTCAAGCCTCGTACGACACCGAACAGCTTTCGCTCCACACCATCGATGCACAAATTGCCGCCGGCCAGGCCGCTCTTGCCCAGTCGCAGGCGCAGAAGGTTGCCCTGGAAGCCACTGTTCGTGGCGCCCAGATCACCCAGACGCGCGCTGCGGAACTGCAGTCCAAGTCGGTCGGCACCACGGCCGCCTTGGATAGCGCTAACATCGCGCTCGACCAAGCAAGGGCCAACCTGGTCGGTGGCGATGCCGCCATCGCTTCCGCGCAAGCCAATATCAACCTGCTGCAGGCCCAGCGCCGCCAGGCCGAAAGCACGATCAAGGGTCTCGCGGCTGCTCGTGACAAAGCTGCCCGCGACCTGTCCTTCACCGTGCTCAAGGCGCCTTATGACGGTGTCGTCGGCAATCGTTCCGTTCAGGAAGGTGACCTTGTTTCTCCCGGACAGAAGCTGATGGCGATCGTGCCGACCCGGCAGCTCTATATCGATGCCAACTTCAAGGAAACGCAGATCCAGCACCTGGTTCCCGGTTCCAAGGTCAATGTTCACGTCGACGCCTATGGCGATCATCCGATCGTCGGCACCGTCGAGTCGATCTCGCCGGCGTCCGGCTCGGTCTTCTCGCTCCTGCCGCCAGAAAATGCGACCGGTAATTTCACCAAGATCATCCAGCGTGTGCCTGTTCGCATCGCATTGCCACAGGATGCGCTCGATACCGGTCGTCTGCGCGCAGGCCTCAGCGTCGTTGTCGACGTCGATACCCGCACGGCACCGGAAAAGTAAGCGATCAAGCTCGGGAGAGACGCGCCATGTCGTCCGCCAGCACTACAGCCGGGTCGCCCCCACGCGCGGCCGGGCCCGCCGCGCCACCGGCGGTGGATCATATCGAGCCGAGAAAGCTCATCGCCTTCCTGGCGATGGTGCTCGGCATGTTCATGTCGATCCTCGACATTCAGATCGTCTCGGCCTCGCTCAGCGAAATCCAGGCCGGCCTCAGCGCAGGCTCGGACGAGATCGGCTGGGTGCAGACAGCCTATCTGATCGCCGAAGTCATCATGATTCCGCTGTCGGGAACGCTGGCGCGCATCATCTCGACGCGCTACCTGTTCGCGATCTCGGCCGCCGGCTTCACCGCGGCGAGCGCGCTCGCCGCGACCGCCACCAACATCGACCAGATGATCGTCTATCGCGCTCTTCAGGGCTTTATCGGCGGCGGCATGATCCCTTCGGTCTTTGCGGCGGCGTTCACCATCTTCCCGCCGTCGAAGCGCAATGTCGTCTCGCCGATCATCGGCCTGATCGCGACGCTGGCGCCGACCATCGGCCCGACGGTCGGCGGCTATCTCTCTAATGCCTTTTCCTGGCACTGGCTGTTCCTGGTCAATATTCCACCTGGTATCATCGTTGCCATCGTCACCTGGAACTACATCGATTTCGACAAGCCAGAACTATCGCTGTTCAAGAAATTCGACTGGTGGGGTCTGGTTTCGATGGGCGTTTTCCTGGGCGCACTGGAATATGTGCTCGAGGAAGGCAACACCAACGACTGGTTCAACGACAATTACATCGTTGCCGGTGCCATCGCGTCTGCCATCGCAGCTGTGATTTTCTTCTACCGCGCCTTCACGGTGGATTTCCCCGTGGTCGATCTCAAGGCCTTCACCAACAAGAATTTCTCCTTCGGTTCGGTGTTCTCCTTCGTGATGGGCATCGGCCTCTATGGTCTGACCTATATCTACCCGCTCTATCTTGCCCGTATTCGTGGGTACGATTCGCTGCAGATCGGCGAGACTATGTTCGTCTCGGGCCTGACCATGTTCTTCACTGCGCCGCTTGCCGGCTTCCTGTCGAGCAAGTTGGACCTGCGCATCCTGATGATCATCGGCTTCACCAGCTTCTCGGCCGGCACCTACATCATGATGCATCTGACGACGGATTGGGATTTCTGGGAACTGCTGATCCCGCAGATCCTGCGCGGTTTCGGACTGATGCTCTGCATGGTGCCGATCAACAATATCGCGCTCGGAACCATGCCGCCCGCCCGCATGCGCGGGGCTTCCGGCCTGTTCAACCTGACGCGTAACCTCGGCGGCGCCGTCGGTCTTGCGATCATCAATACGCTGCTGACGGACAGGCAGGATCAGCATTACTTCAACCTGCGCGACAATATCCATTGGGGCAACCAGGCTGCCGTCGCTCAGCTGAACAACATGGCCGCCAACTTCAGCGCGTCTGGCCTGGATGGGAAGCAGGCTGCGCTGAAACAGATGGTCAACATGGCGACGCAACAGGCAATCGTCATGTCCTTCAGCGATATCTTCCTGATGCTCACCATCCTGTTCCTGGCGATGATCCTCGGCGTCCTCATGCTCAGCAAGCCGAAGGCACCGGGAGGCGGCGGCGGCGGAGGCCATTGACCTCGCCGCGATGCCAGCATCAATGTAAGGCCCCTCGCTCCAAGGGGCCTTTTTTCGTTTCAGGAGGGCGAACGACAGGAAAATCGGGCCGTCGAAAATTTCTGATTTACGTACATCAGAAATCGCAGTAAGGATTTCAGCAGGAGGAGCTGATGAGACCGACTGTGCATGATATCGCCGCCGCTGCGGGCGTCAGCCTCGCCACCGTGGACCGCGTGCTGAACCAGCGGCCGGGCGTGCGGCTGGTGACGCGGGAGAAGGTGGAGGCGGCCATCCGCCAGATCGGCTATGTCCGCGATGTCGCCGCCGCCAATCTGGCCAAGGGGCGCGTCTATCCCTTCGTTTTCATCCTTCCGACGGGCGACAATTCCTTTATGCACGGGCTCCGCTCCGAAGTGCATCACGCGACGTTGCGCTCGAGCTTCGAGCGCACGGAAATCCGCATCGTAGAGGTACCGGCTTTCGACGTATCGGCGCTGGTTGCGGCACTCGATGCCCTTCAGGGGCAGGATATCGCCGGCGTCGCCCTGGTGGCGACGGATGCGCCGGAGGTGCGGGCTGCGGTCGATCGGCTCGTATCCAAGCGAATCCCCGTCGTCACCCTGGTCTCAGATCTCACCGATTCCACCCGGCATCATTATGCCGGCATCGACAATATCGCAGCGGGGCGGACTGCTGCCCGGCTGCTCGGCCGTTTTCTCGGCGGCCACGAGGGCGATATCACCGTTCTTGCAGGCTCGATGCTGGTGCGCGACCATCGCGAGCGCGTGGAAGGGTTCTCGGCCGTCATGGCGGCGGAGTTTCCGAGGTTGCGGCTGCTGCCCGTGCTCGAGGGGCGAGACGATCCGGAGCTTGCCAGATCGCTCGTGTCCAAGGCGCTTTCGGCAAGCAAGGACATCATCGGCGTCTACAGCCTCGGCGCCGGCAATCGAGGGCTGATCGCGGCGCTGAAGGCCGTCCGGCCCAAGCGGGAGCTGACGGTGGTCGTGCACGAGCTGACACAGCATACGCGGGCCGCGCTGATGGACGGCACGGTCGATGCCGTTCTCAACCAGGATGCCGGTCATGAAGTGCGCAGCGCCATTCGCGTCATGAAGGCGAAGGCCGATGGTCAAAGCGTCATCGCCGACCAGGAGCGCATACGTCTCGACATTTTCTTGAAGGACAATCTGCCCTGATCATTCGAAAGCGGCAGAACATAGGGAGTAGCATCTGATGTATTTGGGTCTCGATCTCGGAACGTCCGGCGTCAAAGCAATGCTGATCGACGGCAATCAGAAGATCATCGGTTCCGCCAATGGCGACCTCGATGTATCGCGTCCGCATTCCGGCTGGTCGGAGCAGGAGCCGGCGCACTGGATCCGTGCGACCGAGCAAGCGGTTGCCGGCCTGAAGGCGGCGCATCCGAAGGAGCTGGCTGCCGTGCGCGGCATCGGCCTTTCCGGCCAGATGCACGGCGCGACATTGCTCGACGCCGACGACAAGGTGTTGCGGCCCTGCATCCTCTGGAACGATACGCGCAGCTATCATGAGGCGGCGGCGCTCGATGCCAACCCGCGTTTCCGCGCGCTGACCGGCAATATCGTTTTTCCGGGTTTCACCGCCCCGAAGCTGGCATGGGTCGCCAAGCATGAGCCCGACATCTTCGCCAAAGTGCGCTGGGTGCTTTTGCCGAAAGACTATCTGCGTCTCTGGCTGACGGGCGAGCACATGTCGGAAATGTCCGATTCCGCCGGCACCTCCTGGCTCGACACCGGCAAGCGCAAATGGTCTTCCGAGCTGCTGGCCGCAACCAACCTCGATGAAAAGCAGATGCCGACACTGGTCGAGGGCACCGAAGTCGCCGGCAAGCTGCGTGGCGAACTGGCGTCGAAATGGGGCATTGGCGGCGATGTCGTCGTCGCCGGCGGGGCAGGGGACAACGCGGCCTCGGCTTGCGGCATGGGCACGGTGAGCCATGGCGCCGCCTTCGTTTCGCTCGGCACATCCGGCGTGCTCTTTGCTGCCAACGGCTCCTACCTGCCGAAGCCGGAAAGCGCCGTTCATGCCTTTTGCCATGCGCTTCCGAACACCTGGCATCAGATGGGCGTCATCCTGTCTGCGACCGATGCTTTGAACTGGCATTCGAGCGTGACAGGCAAATCCGCCGCAGACCTTACTGGCGAGCTTGGCGAGACGCTGAAAGCGCCTTCCAGCGTCACTTTCCTGCCCTATCTCTCCGGTGAGCGCACGCCGCACAATGATGCGACGATCCGCGGCGCCTTTATCGGTCTCGGCCATGAAAGCGGCCGCGTCGTCTTGACCCAGGCCGTGCTCGAAGGCGTCGCCTTCGCCATCCGCGACAATCTCGAGGCGTTGCGTTCGGCCGGCACCGATATCGCGCGCGTCACCGCAATCGGCGGCGGCTCGCGGTCGCGCTACTGGCTGGCCTCGATCGCCACCGCGCTCGGCGTACCCGTCGATCTGCCGGCGGACGGCGATTTCGGAGCTGCCTTCGGTGCGGCACGTCTCGGCCTGATCGCGGCGACCGGCGCCGATCCGGTTGCGGTCTGCACGCCGCCGCGGACGGCCGGCACGATCGAACCGGTTGCTTTGCTGAGCGATGCCTATGCGGATGCCTACAAGCGCTATCGGGCGCTCTATCCGGCGATCAAGCCGTTGTCTGCGCATTGAAATACCGTGGCGTAATGCCCCTCATCCGCCCTGTCGGGCACCTTCGCCCCGTTTTGACGGGGAGAAGGGGAAAGCGGCAGCTACTGCTCGTCCCTAACGATTTGCTCGGAGAGGATACAGAGGTCATCCCCTCTCCCCGCAGGCGGGAGAGGGTTAGGGTGAAGGGCTAAGCGACACGACACGAACAACAACATTTGAACAACCAACCCAAGGAGACAGATCATGAGCACCGGATTTTTCGGCGACATCAGCAAGGTAAAATATGAAGGCCCCGACAGCACCAATCCGCTGGCCTTCCGCCACTACAACAAGGACGAGGTTGTTGCCGGCAAGCGCATGGAAGACCATCTGCGCTTTGCCGTCGCCTATTGGCACACCTTCACCTGGCCGGGCGGCGATCCCTTCGGCGGCCAGACCTTCCTTCGCCCCTGGTTCAACGACACGATGGAAGCCGCCAAGCTGAAAGCTGACGTCGCCTTCGAATTCTTTACCCTGCTTGGCTCGCCCTATTACTGCTTCCACGATGCAGACGTGCGTCCGGAAGGCAAGAATTTCGCCGAGAACACCAAGAACCTCAATGAGATCGTCGATTACTTCGCCCAGAAGCAGGCCGATACCGGCGTCAAGCTGCTGTGGGGTACGGCGAACCTCTTCTCCAACCGCCGCTTCATGTCGGGCGCAGCGACCAATCCGGATCCGGATGTCTTCGCTTTCTCGGCTGCGACCGTGAAGACCTGCATGGACGCGACTCACAAGCTCGGCGGCGAGAACTATGTGCTCTGGGGCGGCCGCGAAGGCTATGAAACCCTGCTCAATACCGATCTGTCGCGCGAGCTGGACCAGATGGGCCGCTTCCTCAACCTCGTGGTCGAATACAAGCACAAGATCGGGTTCAAGGGCACGATCCTGATCGAGCCGAAGCCGCAGGAGCCGACCAAGCATCAGTACGATTATGACGTCGCGACCGTCTACGGCTTCCTGAAGAAGAACGGCCTCGAAAACGAAGTGAAGGTCAATATCGAGCAGGGCCATGCGATCCTCGCTGGCCATTCCTTCGAGCACGAACTGGCACTTGCCAACGCGCTCGGCATCTTCGGCTCGATCGACATGAACCGCAACGACTACCAGTCCGGCTGGGATACCGACCAGTTCCCGAACAATGTTCCGGAAATGACGCTCGCCTACTATCAGGTCCTGGCAGGCGGCGGCTTCAAGTCGGGCGGCACCAACTTCGACTCGAAGCTGCGCCGTCAGTCGCTCGATCCGGAAGACCTGCTGATCGGCCATATCGGCGGCATGGATTGCTGCGCCCGTGGTCTCAAGGCCGCCGCCAAGATGATCGAGGACAAGGCGCTCTCCAAGCCGCTCGCCGACCGATACGCCGGCTGGGATTCGGCCGAAGGCCAGAAGCTGCTTCGCGGCGAATATTCGCTCGATCAGATCGCCCAGTGGGTCGAGGCCAAGGATATCAATCCGCAGCCGAAATCCGGCAAGCAGGAACTGCTTGAGAATATCGTCAACCGCTACGTTTGATCGACGACATCCGAGAGGCGATCACTCATCGCCTCTCGGGCTACCGCCTGAATGCGCGGCTGGAAATAGCTATGGGATTTCCAGAGGGGTCCTTGGCATTGGCGAACACATAGCCGTCGGCCTGATGCAGAGGTCCGAATTCAAGTCCCTCGGTAGCGCATTTGGCGCGGAAGGTTTCGACATCTTCCACGTCGAAGCCCAGTTTCACCAGCACCTGGCCCATCTTTTGAGCCTTTCCTGCGAGATGGATCATCAGATTGGCGCCACCATCCTGCGCCAGCAGCTCGACAATCCGATCGCCCTCCTGCCGGAGCGGCTTGAACCCAAAATGCTTCTCGTAAAAGCCGATCGTCGCTTCCACATCGCGGACATAAAGGGTGATCCTGCCGAGCGGCATCGCCTCGCATCCCTATCGCCTGATACGCGACGGCACCGAGACCGAGTTGCGTACCACCAGATCCGGCCGGAGCAGAATTTCCGTCTCGGCCGGCTGGCCGTCGGACAGGAGTTCGAGGAGAAGCGCCATGGCATGCTTGCCGATGGCGGTGCGCGGCTGGCGGATCGTCGTCAGCGACGGCGTCATGAACACGGCTTGCGGCACGTCGTCGAAGCCGGTCACCGAAAAATCCCCGGGAATGTCGTAACCGCGCGCCTTGAGGCCAATCATAACGCCGATCGCAGTCTGATCGTTAACGCACATGAAGGCTGTCGGCAGCGTGTCGCGCATGAAAAGCTGCTCGACGGCCAGCCGTCCGCTCTCGATGGTGCCGTCGCCTTCGAAAACGATGCGGAGATCGGCGCTGATTTCGGCGGCATCCATCCCGGCCTCGTAGCCCATGCGCCGCCGGCTGTAGGCGAGGCGGGTACGGGAATCGCCGATGAAGGCGATCTTCCGGTGGCCTTCGGCGATCAAGAGGTCGACGGCCTTGCGCGCGCCGGCAATATCGTCGACGCCCACATAGGGGATGCCGCCATTGAAGACCGGCTCGAAGACGCCGACGCTCGGCGGCAGCCGTGCCGTCATCGTCTGATGTCCGAAGGGCAGGATGCCGGTGAACAGGATCAGACCCGCCGCCTGGTTGGAATTCAGGAATTTCAGATATTCCAGTCCGCGCTGGGCGTCGTTCTGCGTGTGGCCGATCAGAATGCCGTAGCCGTGCGAACGCGCCTCGTTCTCCAGCCCGATGAGAATATTAGAGAAATTGGGGTCGCCGATGTCAGGTGCGACCACCAGAATCATGTTCGAGCGGCCGAGCCGAAGGCTGCGCGCCATGGCATTGGTCGTATAACCGGTGACTGCGATCGCCTGGTTGACCTTCAGCCGCGTCGAGTTGGCGACTTTCTCCGGCATATGGATTGCCCGCGAGACCGTTGCGATCGAAACATTGGCAATTCGGGCGACGTCTTCGATGGTTGCGGGCGTGGAATTCGACACTGCGCTCTGCCTTGGGTCTCGTCTCGCACCGGACACTACACAGACTTCCGTGGAGGTCAAAGGCGACCGCGAAAAATTGTGCAATATCCAAAGATGTAAACCTTTACACGTTATATGTAAAGGTTTACATAGCATGGAAAGCGGGTGGAGCCGCAAGGGAGGAAGCCATGAGTTCGGAGGCCGTCGACGGTGCTGTTGTGCTGTCCGCGAGGCGAATCTGCAAATCCTTCAGCGGCGTGCAGGTGCTGTTCAGCGTCAACTTCGATCTCCGTGCCGGCGAAATCCATGCGCTCATGGGCGAAAACGGTGCCGGCAAGTCGACGCTGGTCAAGGTTCTCTCAGGTTTCGAGCAGCCGAGCTCCGGCGAAATCCTGCTCGACGGCCAGCCGGTGAAGCTGCCGCCGAATGGCGCCGCCGAAGCGCTCGGCATCGTCATCATCCACCAGGAATTCAATCTCGCCGAACATCTGACCGTGACCGAGAGCCTGTTTCTCGGCCGCGAGGTCACGCGTTTCGGCGTGCTCGACCGCAAGCATATGCGCGCCGAGACGCGGCGCGTGCTTGATCTCCTCGGTTCGCATGTCGACGAGAATGCCCTGATCGGCACGCTTTCGATCGCCGACAAGCAGATGGTGGAGATCGCCAAGGCGATCAGCCGCGATGCGAGGATCGTCTTCATGGACGAGCCGACCGCCGTGCTGTCGCGGGAGGAAACCAATTTCCTGTTCAAGCAGGTCCGCAAGCTCCGCGACCAGGGGACGAGTTTCGTCTTCGTGTCCCATAAGCTCGACGAGGTCATGGAATTGACGGACCGGGTCACGATCTTGCGCGACGGCCAGTGGGTAAAGACATCGCCGACTTCACTGCTCGACGGTGAATCGATTGCGCAATTGATGGTCGGGCGCGAACTCTCCAGCCTCTATCCTGCCAAGAACGAGCCCGATGTCGATGAGAAGGTCGTGCTCGCCGTGAATTCCGTTTCGACGGGCTATGTCCGCGATGCGAGCTTCGAGCTGCGCAAGGGCGAGATACTCGGCTTTTCCGGTATGATCGGATCCGGGCGTACCGAATTGATGGAGGCGATCGTCGGTCTGCGCTCGCGTGCCGCCGGTGAAGTCATCGCCAATGGGCAACCCGTGCCGCCGCATGATGTGCATGCCGCGATCGACGCCGGTCTTGCCTATATGACCAAGGACCGCAAATCCAAGGGCCTGCTTCTGAACTCAGGCATGACGGCGAACCTTACCCTGCAATCTCTCGATCGGCACGGCAAGTTCGGCTATCTCAGCGCCACGAGCGAGGCGAACGCCTTGGCGCGGGCGCGCCGTCGCTTCGATATCCGTGTCCGCGATGGAAATATCGTCGCCGGCCGCATGTCAGGCGGCAATCAACAGAAGCTGCTGCTGGCAAAGGTCATGGAGACCGAGCCGCAGATCATCATCATCGACGAGCCGACCCGCGGCATCGACGTCGGCACGAAGCAGCAGATCTATCATTTCATTTCGGCGCTGGCGCGCGACGGCCATTCGATCATCGTGGTTTCGTCGGAGATGCCTGAGGTCATCGGGCTGTGCACCAGGGTTGCCGTGATGCGAGAGGGCCGGATCGTCGGCGTGCTCGAGGGCGAAGAGATCTCCGAGCAGGAAATCATGCGGTATGCGGCGGGCCTGAAGAAAAAGACGGCCGCCTGAACGGGCGGCGAAGGCATGGGTGAATTCCCAGCAATAATGGGACGGGAGGTTGGTTTTGGATATGAGCGTGGGCGAGGATAGCGGCGAGAAGACAGGCAGACGGGGCCGATCCTGGCGGGATGTCGATCTGCGGGCAGTCGCACCGTTTGCGGCGCTGGTGCTGCTTCTGATCGTGGGCGCATTGGTCAATCCGAATTTCATCGGCATGACCAATCTTACCAATGTCGCGACGAGATGCGCCTTTATTGCGATCATCGCGGTGGGGGCAACCTTCGTCATTTCGGCCGGCGATCTCGATTTGTCCGTTGGTGCGATGGTCGCCTTCGTCGCGAGCCTGATGATCCTCTTTATGAACTCGGGCGTCATCGCCGATCCCAGCCTGATGTTGGCGGCCGCGGTATTGTTCTCGATCATCGCCGGTGTCCTGTGCGGCCTGGCCAATGGCCTGATCACGACCATGGGCAAGATCGAACCTTTCATCGCGACCCTGGGCACAATGGGCGTCTACCGCGGCTTGACGACCTGGCTGTCGCAGGGCGGCGCGATCACCTTGCGCCCGGCGAATCTGCAGGCGCTCTACAAGCCCGCCTATTACGGCTCCGTTCTCGGTGTGCCGGTGCCGATCGTGGTCATCCTTGTCGTCACCTGCGTCGCGGCCTTCATTCTTTATCGCACCCGTTACGGGCGGCATGTCATCGCCGTCGGCTCCAGCCGCGACGTTGCGCGTTATTCCGGCGTGGCGGTCAATCGCGTCCGCACCGTCGCCTTCGTTATCCAGGGTCTGTGTGTGGCGATTGCCGTGCTTCTCTACGTGCCACGGCTTGGCTCCACCTCGGCAACGACGGGTATCCTCTGGGAGTTGCAGGCGATCACCGCCGTCGTCGTGGGCGGCACGGCGCTGAAGGGCGGTGCGGGCAGGGTGTGGGGTACGATCTGCGGCGCCTTCATCCTCGAGCTGGTCGGCAATATCATGCTGCTTTCCAATTTCATCAGCGAGTATCTGCTGAGTGCCATCCAGGGCGCGATCATCATCATCGCCATGCTGGTTCAGCGCTCGCTTGCTCGCAAATCATGAATAACCGGGTCAAGGGGCGCCCGGTCATCAGGACAAGGCCCTGTTTCTATCTGGGAGGATAAATCATGCGTAAAAGACTAATTGGTCTGGCCGTCGTGCTCGCCGCTCTGGCCGGCACGGTGCATGCCGAGGACAAGAAGGTGACGATCGGCGTTTCCATTCCGGCGGCGGATCATGGCTGGACCTCGGGCGTCGTCTTTCATGCCGAGCGTGTCGCCAAGCTGCTGATGGCGGAGCATCCGGGGCTCACCGTCATCGTCAAGACCTCGCCGGATGCGGCAAGCCAGGCAAATGCCGTGCAGGACCTTGAGACCCAGGGCATCGATGCGCTCGTGATCCTGCCTTCGGACCCTGATCCTCTCGTCAACGCCATCAAGGAAGTGAAGGACAAGGGCAAGTTCGTGACGCTTGTCGACCGTGCGCCGAGCAACAACGACAATTCCGTCCGCGACCTCTATGTCGCCGGCAACAATCCGGCGCTCGGCCAGACCGCCGGCGAATATATCAAGAAGAATACGCCGGACGCTCAGGTCGTCGTCATCCGCGGTCTGCCGATCCCGATCGATCAGCAGCGCCAGGACGGTTTCGACAAGGGTATTGCCGGCTCGAACGTCAAGGTTCTCGACCGCCAATACGGCAACTGGAATCGAGACGACGCCTTCAAGGTCATGCAGGATTATCTGACGAAGTTCCCGAAGATCGACGTGGTCTGGTGCCAGGATGACGACATGGCCGTCGGCGTGCTGCAGGCGATCGATCAGGCCAAGCGCACCGACATCAAGTATGTCATCGCCGGCGCCGGCTCGAAGGACATGGTCAAGAAGGTCATGGACGGCGACAAGCTGATCCCGGTCGACGTGCTTTACCCACCGGCAATGGTCGGGACGGCCATGGAGCTGACCGCCGCCAACTTCTACAATCAGGTTCCGGTTCGCGGCAATTACATCCTGGATGCGACCCTGGTCACCAAGGACAATGCCAAGGATTTCTACTTCGCCGATTCACCCTTCTGATCGGTTGATTTGAACGGATGCGCCCGCCGGTTCCGGCGGGCGTTTTCTATGCAGCTGCCGCTTCGTTTCGCACTGGGCGGCGATTTTTGCGGCACGTACCTCTTGCCGTCGGCGGCGGGCCGTGATTAGGTCACGAGGCATTCGACTTTCAGCCAAACGACCCTATGTTTTTTGAGGTAACGGTGTCAAAACCACCTCGAATAGAGGTTCGAAAGGCTTCGGAAACGTTTACAGAACGCGATTAGGGAGGAATTACGGATGAAGACGATCAAGGGCCCCGGCCTGTTTCTCGGCCAGTTCGCAGGCGATGCGGCGCCGTTCAACTCATGGGATTCGATCACCAAATGGGCGGCCGATGCCGGCTATATCGGCGTACAGGTTCCGACCTGGGCCGGCCAGCTCATCGACCTGAAGAAGGCGGCCACATCCAAGGACTATTGCGACGAATTCGCCGGCGTTGCCCGTTCGAACGGCGTCGAAGTGACGGAGCTTTCGACCCATCTGCAAGGCCAGCTCGTCGCTGTCCACCCGGCCTATGACGAGGCTTTCGACGGCTTTGCGGCGCCGGAGGTGCGCGGCAATCCCAAGGCGCGGCAGGAATGGGCTGTCGAGCAGGTGAAGATGGCGCTGACGGCCTCGAAGCATCTCGGCATCAAGGCGCACGCCACCTTCTCAGGCGCGCTCGCCTGGCCCTTCATCTATCCCTGGCCGCAGCGCCCGGCCGGTCTCGTCGAAACCGCTTTCGAAGAGCTTGCCCGCCGCTGGACGCCGATCCTCAACCATGCCGACGAAAACGGCGTCGACGTCTGCTACGAAATCCATCCCGGTGAAGACCTGCATGACGGCATCACCTTCGAGATGTTCCTGGAGCGCGTGAAGAACCATCCGCGCGCCAACATGCTCTATGACCCCTCGCACTACGTCCTGCAGTGTCTCGACTATCTCGACAACATCGACATCTACAAGGACCGGATCAAGATGTTCCACGTCAAGGACGCGGAATTCAATCCGACCGGACGTCAGGGTGTTTATGGCGGCTATCAGGGCTGGGTCGAGCGCGCCGGCCGTTTCCGTTCGCTCGGCGATGGCCAGGTCGATTTCGGCGCTGTTTTCTCGAAGATGACCGCCAACAATTTCGACGGCTGGGCCGTGGTCGAATGGGAATGCGCGCTGAAGCATCCCGAGGACGGCGCACGCGAAGGCGCCGAGTTCGTCAAGGCGCATATCATCCGGGTGACCGAGAAGGCCTTCGACGACTTCGCCGGCAGCGGCACGGATCAGGCAGCCAACCGGCGCATGTTGGGGCTCTAATCAAGCCCCTTCGCCCCGCAAAGCGAGGAGAAGGTGGACTCGAACGGTTGAGCGGGGCGAAGCCGAGAGAGGACGGATGAGGGGCCTTCTCGATATCCATCGCGACGGCAGAGTTTGCCGGACCCGCGGTAGCCCCTCAGCCTAACCCTCTCCCCGCAGGCGGGGAGAGGGGACGATTGCGGCAAGCGATCGCGTTCAAACAATTCATTTCATTGAGGAGGAGCCTTATGGCAATCGAAGGATCATCGGAACAGACGCGGGAGCCGCGCATTCGGCTTGGCATGGTGGGCGGAGGTGCTGGCGCCTTCATCGGCGCGGTGCACCGCATCGCCGCACGCATTGACGATCAGTTCGATCTCGTCGCCGGCGCGCTGTCGTCCTCGCCGGAAAAGGCCATTGCTTCCGGGCGCGATCTCGGGCTGGATCCGACCCGCACCTATTCCAGCTATCGTGACATGGCGATCCGCGAAGCCAAGCTGAAGAACGGCATCGAGGCTGTTTCGATCGTGACGCCGAACCATGTCCATTACGATGCCGCCAAGGAATTCCTGAGGCGCGGCATCCACGTCATCTGCGACAAGCCGCTGACATCCAATCTTGCCGATGCCAAGAAGCTGAAGAAGGTGGCCGACGAGAGCGGCGCGCTCTTCATCCTCACACACAACTACACCGGCTATCCGATGATCCGGCAGGCGCGCGAGATGATCGCCAATGGCGAGCTCGGCGATATCCGCATCGTGCAGGCGGAATATCCGCAGGACTGGCTGACGGAGAATATCGAGCAGTCGGGCCAGAAGCAGGCGGCCTGGCGCACCGATCCCTCACAGTCCGGCGCTGGCGGTTCCACCGGCGATATCGGCACGCATGCCTATAATCTAGCCTCCTTCGTTACCGGCCTGGAACTCGACAGCCTTGCTGCCGATCTCGACAGCTTCGTCGAAGGCCGACGTCTAGATGATAATGCCCATCTGCTGCTGCGTTTTAAGGCCAAGGGTTCGGAAAAGCCGGCCAAGGGCATGCTCTGGTGCAGCCAGGTGGCGCCGGGCCATGAGAACGGCCTGAAGCTCCGGGTCTATGGCACCAAGGGCGGCCTCGAATGGACGCAGGCGGATCCGAACTATCTCTGGTACACGCCGTTCGGCGAGCAGAAGCGGCTGATTACCCGCAATGGCGCCGGCTCGGGAGCTGCTGCGGCCCGTGTTTCGCGTATCCCGTCCGGCCATCCGGAAGGCTATCTCGAAGCCTTCGCCACGATCTACACCGAGGCGGCGCGCGCCATCAACGCCCGCAAGAAGGGTGTGGCCGTCGATCCCGCCGTGATCTATCCGACCGTCGATGACGGCGTGAAAGGTGTTGCTTTCGTCGAGGCTTGCGTTGCCTCCTCGAAGCGCAATGGCGCCTGGATCAAGCTGTAGGGTTCGAGCTTCTTGTTCGAGGCGGCGTAGGCCGCCTCGAACTCATGGAGAAATCGCAGTTCAGGCGGCAAGTTCCTGCTTGCGCTTTGTCAGCGCGTCGACACTGAACGGGCCGCTGCCGGCGCCGACGAGAAACAGGAAAATGAAGCAGAAGAGAATGGCGGAGACGCCGCCGTTTTGCGCGGGATAGAAGCTCTGCGGCGCATGGCGCAGGAAATAAGCGAAAGCCATCAGGCCTGACAGCACGAAGGAAGCGATCCGTGTCTGGAAGCCGATCAGAACGAGAAAGCCGAGGACAAGCTCGAGCAGACCGGCAATCCACGGCAAGGACCAGGCGGATGGCACGTTTTGAGCGGCGGGAAAATGCAGGATCTTCTGCGTTCCATAGCTGAACAGCACGAGCGACGAGACGATGCGCAGGAGGCTCAGCAGATAAGGGTGGAGAGAGTGGAGCACAGGGAGCATTTCGGTCCTTCCGTTTGGGAAATGACTGCTACCCTCAATTGATCCAGGTCGAAAACACAAGTCACGACTGTTGACATTGATGTTATCGGACCACCCGAAAGGCTCTGGCGCCAGTCGGAGCAATCTTCCGAAAAACCGGTAGCCGGCTCGCATTTTCAGGGTCTGTAACGTTGCAGCTCTTTGATATCGGCACTGTACTTTGTCACGCGGCTTGGCTAAACCGCAGCCAACGAAGCCTATAACAGACGGGATTTTCATCATGATCGATCCGAAGCTTCTTGCCGATCGCTTCCCCGGCGATTTCACGTTCGGCGTCGCCACCGCCGCTTTCCAGATCGAAGGCGCCACCAAGGCGGATGGCCGCAAGCCCTCGATATGGGACGCCTTCGCCAACATGCCCGGCCGCGTCTTTCAGCGCCAGAATGGCGATGTCGCCTGCGATCACTATAACCGGCTGGAGCAGGATCTCGATCTGATCAAGGAGATGGGCGTCGAAGCCTATCGCTTCTCGATCGCCTGGCCGCGCATCATCCCCGACGGCACCGGCCCGGTGAACGAGGCAGGCCTCGACTTCTACGATCGTCTCGTCGACGGCTGCAAGGCCCGCGGTATCAAGACCTTCGCAACGCTCTATCATTGGGATCTGCCGCTGACGCTTGCCGGCGACGGCGGCTGGACGGCGCGGTCGACCGCGCATGCCTTCCAGCGCTACGCCAAGACCGTCATGGCACGCCTCGGCGACCGTCTGGATTCCGTCGCCACCTTCAACGAGCCGTGGTGCATCGTCTGGCTGAGCCACCTCTACGGCGTCCATGCGCCGGGCGAGCGCAACATGCAGGCGGCACTCTACGCCATGCACTATATGAACCTGGCCCACGGTCTCGGCGTGGAGGCGATCCGTTCCGTGGCGCCGAAGGTGCCTGTTGGTATCGTGCTCAACGCAGCCTCTATCCTGCCGGGTTCTGACCGTCCCGAAGATCTGGCTGCGGTCGAGCGCGCCCATCAGTTCCACAACGGCGCCTTCTTCGATCCGATCTTCAAGGGCGAGTATCCGAAGGATTTCGTCGGGGCGCTCGGCGACCGCATGCCTGTCATCGAGGATGGCGACCTCAAGACCATCAACCAGAAGCTCGATTGGTGGGGCCTGAATTACTACATGCCGATGCGCGTCTTCGACGACGCTTCCAAGAGCGGCGATTTCCCGTGGACGAAGGAAGCGCCGCCGGTCAGCGACGTGAAGACCGATATCGGCTGGGAAATCTACGCGCCGGGCCTGAAGCACGTCGTCGAGGATCTCAACAAGCGCTACGAGCTGCCGGAGTGCTACATCACCGAGAACGGCGCCTGCTACAACATGGGGATCGTCAAAGGCGAGGTCGATGATCAGCCGCGTCTCGATTACTACATCGAGCATCTCGGCATCGTCGCCGATCTCATCAAGGACGGCTATCCGATGCGCGGCTATTTCGCCTGGAGCCTGATGGACAATTTCGAATGGGCTGAGGGTTATCGCATGCGCTTCGGCCTCGTGCATGTCGATTACGAGACGCAGGTGCGCACGGTGAAGAAAAGCGGCAAATGGTACCGAGAGCTCGCCGCCCAATTCCCGAAGGGCAACCACAAGGCGGATTGATGCGGTTCTGCCTCCCCTTGGGGGGAGGTCGCACGGAACGCGCGGGTGGGGGTGACCTCCGGTGTCCGCAATGGTCGCCCCACCCCTGACCACTGGTCCGACCCTCCCCCTCAAGGGGGTAGCTATCGTCCGAATCGGTGAAGCCTGTTAGGTCTAGCGCATGAGCTCTCGCCCGCTTTTCCTTTATGCACTCTGCGGCAGCCAGCGGCAGGCTTCGGCCAGCCGCCGGCTGCTGGAAGCCCTGCGGCTCGCATGCCCCGAGGGCATCACCATCGAAATCTGCGATCTGATCGCCGGCCTGCCGATCTTCAATCCGGATGACGAGGGCGAGAGGACGCCGCCTGTCGTCGCAAAATTCGCCGGGAAGATCGGCGAAGCCGATGGCTTGATCGTCTCCTGCCCCGAATATGCCCATGGCATTCCCGGCGGATTCAAGAATGCGCTGGACTGGCTGGTGTCGCGCGACGAGGTGCCGTTCAAGCCGATGATGTTCGCGCATGCCTCTCATCGCGGCGACCTTGTGCTGGAACAACTTGCCGACGTGCTGCAGACCATGTCGCTACGCATCGTGTCGGATGCCTTTTTGCGTTTACCGACCGCTGGCAAGGGCGATGAGGCGCAGGCGGCAATTCTGTCGCAGGCGCGCGAAAGCGGCCTGTTGCAGGCCAGTCTCAGCCGTTTCGCGGAGGCGATTTGCACAGAGGCGTGAATTCTATCGCCAGCGGCAGACATATAACTCCGTCCTGTAGGGATCTCGAACTCGCCTTAACCGTTTGTTGAAGACCTGACGGCAGACTTCCATGCCAAGGAGAAAAGGCGTTGGGCGCAATTTTACAGTCATTAGGGCGAGGTACGCACATCGGTCGTCATTCCATCGTGACGGCCGTTTTGATTTCTTTCGCAGTCGTCGTTGCCGTAGTGACCCTGATGGTGCTTACCGCGATCGGTCGCGTCGCCGATTACTCCAATAAGCTGGATGACGAACGTTCCTGGGAAACGACTGTCGGCGCGCTCAAGACCTTTCAAGGACAGCTCGAGGCGACGCTGCACGATCACTCCGCGCGCAATGATGCCGCGAGAAGTATCTACGGGAAGGACGAGCAAGGCTGGATCGCCGGCAATTACGGCGACATATCCTCCAATGGCGCCCTGTTCGATATCGCCGTCATCGTCGATGACAACAACAAGCCGATCGTCGCCTATCACGATGGGGAGTTGGTGACGGAGGGAATCGAGGGCATTCTCGGCACCGCCGTTTGGGCTCTGGTCGACCAGGCCCGGATGACGCGTGTGACCGGAGTGCCCGAAGCGGGCGGCTATATCATGACCAGCAACGGCATTGCCGCTGCCGCTGCCGCGACGATCCGGGAAAGATCCGGCCGTATTCCCGTGCCCGAAGGCCAGCGGCGCTACCTGATCCTCGTGCGTTATCTCGATGCCGCCAGGATCACGATGCTGTCCAATACCTATGTCATCAGCGGTCTCAAGCTGGTGCCGCCGGATACCGTCGTGCGCTATGCCGTTTCCATAGTCGATCCGCTCGGCATGTCGCTGGGACGGCTGATCTGGAATTCGCGCCAACCGGGTGACCTCAGTTATCAGCAGGTCCGTCCGCTGGTGCTCGGCGCGCTCGGTCTGGTCGGGCTGTTCTTCGTCGTGCTGCTCATTCTGGGATCGCTGGCGGGGCGCCGGTTGCGCGCGGAGGAGGTCCAGGCGCGACAGGGCTCTCTTCGGGATCGCTTGAGCGGCCTTCTCAATCGCGAAGGGCTGCGCCTCGATGTGGACCGCCTGGTCGAGCAGGCGCGCGGCGACGGCGGCAATGTTCTGCTTCTCTATCTCGATCTCGACGGCTTCAAGGAAATCAACGATTCCTATGGGCATGGCACCGGCGATCAGCTCATTCGCGCTGTGGCTGCAGGCCTGGGCGTGCTCGTTCCGCCCCATGCGGCACTGGCGCGGCTCGGCGGCGATGAATTCGCCATTGCCTTTCCGACCCGGGAGCTCAACGATGCGCCGGCGCTGCGGCTGGCGGAACAGGTACTGGATTTTCTTTCGGAGCCTTTGGAAATCGGCCGGCGGGTGGTGGTGGTCGGTGCCAGCATCGGTATCGCCAGCTCACCGGAAGGTCGGATCGACCGCGAGGAGCTGGTGCGTCGCGCCGACCTTGCCATGTACAAGGCCAAGGAAGCCGGCCGCGCCCGCATGACCTGCTATGAGACGGCCATGGACGCCCATCGCGAGGAACGCAACGCCCTGGAGCTCGATCTGCGCCGCGCGATCGAAATGGAGGAGCTGACCGTCGCCTATCAGCCGCTGGTGGATGCGTCGAGCTGCGACATGATCGGTGTCGAGGCGCTCGTGCGATGGAACCGGCCCGGTCATGGGCCGGTTCCGCCCGATGACTTCGTTCCCGTTGCCGAAACCAGCGGCTTGATCGAGGCGCTGGGGCTGCTGGTCCTGCGCAAGGCTTGCGAGGCGGCACGGCGCTGGCCGGACCTGCGGATCGCCGTCAACGTCTCGCCGGGGCAATTCCGCAATCCCGCATTCGCCGACTATGTTCGCAACGTTCTGAACAGCGCGGCCATCGAAGCCGATCGCGTTACGCTGGAGATCACCGAGGGCTACATCATTCAAAATCCGGAGCGCACCCGCCGGTCGATCGAGCGGCTGAAGGCGCTTGGCGTCAAGGTGGCCCTCGACGACTTCGGATCTGGTTTTTCCTCCATCGGCTATCTGCGCCAATTCGGTTTCGATCGCATCAAGATCGATCGCTCGATGACGATGAATATACTGGAGGACAGCAGCGCCCGCGAGATGTTGCAGGCGACGGTGGCGCTGGCCCGCTCGCTCGACATTCCCGTCACCGCCGAAGGCATCGAGACGGAAGAGCAGGGATGGGCGCTGCAGGGCTTCGGCTGCGACGAGTTGCAGGGCTATTTCTACGGAAAGCCTATGCCGGAGGCCGAAATCAGCAAGCGCCTTGCCGCGCAGATGGCGACTGCCCTCGATGAAGAGTGTGTCGCCGCCGCCTGAGATCGTCAGCCGCCGATATGCTCCTGCCCGCGCTTGCGGGCGAGCGCGATCTGCCGCTGCCTTTCGCGATAGCGCTCGCGATCTTCCTCGCTACGCTGATGATAGCAATGGCTGCAGGAGACGCCCGCTTCGTAGAAGGGCGATGTCACTTCTTCCGCGGTGATCGGCTGGCGGCAGGCGTGACAGAGCTTGTGATTGCCCTCTTTCAGGCCATGCTCGACGGAGACGCGTTCGTCGAAGACGAAGCACGCGCCTTCCCACAGGCTCTCTTCCGGCGACACTTCCTCCAGATACTTCAGGATGCCGCCCTTGAGATGGAACACCTCGTCGAAGCCCTGCTGTTTCATGAAGGCGGTCGCCTTTTCGCAGCGGATGCCGCCGGTGCAGTACATGGCGATCTTCGGCTTGTTGTGCAGGCCGGTATTCTGGCGCACCCATTCGGGGAATTCGCGGAAGGTCTTCGTCTTCGGGTCGACCGCGCCCTTGAAGACGCCGATGGCCGTCTCGTAATCGTTGCGGGTATCGATGACGATGGTATCGGGATCGGAGATCAGCGCGTTCCAGTCCTTCGGCGCGATATAGGTGCCGACGACCCTGGTGGGGTCGATATCTTCGACGCCCATGGTGACGATCTCCTTCTTGAGCTTCACCTTCATGCGCACGAAAGGCATTTTCGACGCACGGCTTTCCTTGTGCTCCAGGCCGGAAAATTCCGGCTGCGCCCGCAGGAAGCCGAGCACGGTGCCAATGGCGGCATCCGTGCCGGCGATGGTGCCGTTGATCCCCTCGTGCGCGAGCAGCAGCGTGCCCTTGACGCGGTTTGCCTCGCAGAGCGCAAGCAGCGGCTCCTGCAGGCTTTCGAAGCGCGGAAAGGAAACGAAATGGTAGAGCGCCGCAACGAGGAATGCGCCGGTCGCCTCATGCCGTGGGCTGGAAAGGATGTCTGTCATGCGGGGGAAATACAATTTTGTGCGTCAGCAGGCAATCAGGATTTACACGGAAGCCCTGCGTGATCGGCATAATGTCGTAGCAAATGCTTCATTCCGCCATCTCTAGCCAAAGTCGCTTGATCGTTCGCGCCTCGCGCTCCGGCTTGTCGGCAAAGACCCAGCGGCCCCTGTTCAGCGCTTCCTCGCGAGCAGTCTGCTGACGGGAGATGATCGCTTCCAGCAAACGTGCGCGGTCGTCGCTTCCATTGAAAAGATGCGGCTCGCGGTCCGCGACGCCGGATAGTATCGACAGGTCGAGATAGCGGCCGAGTACGTCGACCAATGCCTTGGCCTCGAGTTGCTTGGCATGCATGGCCGCCGGCCAGACATCCCGCAGCAGCATATGGTGCATCCAGCAGTCCTGGCTGCGTTTGCGCAGGTCGTGAAAGCTCTCCGCATGGGCAGCTTCGCCCTGGCATTCGGAGAGTGCCTGCATGGCCTTGTCGCCGTTCCTGCGCCAGCTTTTCTGGAAAAGGCGGGCGGTGTCGCGCCGGCCGCTCTCGAAGGAGGCACCTTTCAGCGCCTGGATCGCTTCGCCACAGGTGGCGATTGCCGCCTGTGCCTTGTCCTCAAGGTCGGTCTCTGCCTCTGACAAGCGGTCACGCCGGGTTGTCAGGACCTCGGTGACGCGAGCGAGTGCGTGAAGCTCGTCCTCGGACGTCGCAGTCGCCTGCAGATAGTGGCTGACCTCGATCAGCGCCGTGGCGTCACGCACGCCTGAGAGCGTACGGGCCATGTCCCGAAGCCTGTCATTCTCCTGCTGCTGAAATTCGCGCGCGCGCGGGGCGATCAACCGATAAAGGCCGCGCACGCGCTTGATGTTCTTGCGGGCGGCATGCACTGCTTCGTGCAGGCCTTGCGGTCGGTCCGTCAGGACGGCCATCGCCTTGCCGAGTTGATGCGCGGCGACCCTTTGCACCTCGTCATCAAGGGGCCGGTCAGGCCGTATGCGATAGCTCATCGTATTCCTGTTCGAACTGCGTCGCGAGGGCCTGGTTGGAATAGCGGTATTCGCCGGTCACCTCGCGGCCGATCCAGTCCGGCAGTTCCGGAGCATCGCTTTCGTCCTCCATCTCGACCTCAGCGATCACAAGGCCGCGATGGGCGCCGCGGAAGACATCCACTTCCCAGACAAATCCCTTGAAAGGCACCTTGTGGCGGGTCTTCTCGATGACAAGGCCGATTGCCGTTCCCAGCAATTCCTCCGCGTCGGGGATAGGGATTTCATACTCGAATTCGTCACGCGTCAACGACCTGCCGATCTTGATCGTCAGGGTCGCCGTTTTGTCGTTCGTCAGCCTTATGCGCACTGAACGATCGTCCATGGAGGCGATATAGCCTTGTCTCAGGATAAGCTTCTCGGAGACGAAATCACGCCAGTGATCGCCGCGCACCAGAAACTTCCGCTCGATCTCTTTTGCCATGCGTTTGACATGCTCCACCGGCACAGATCAGAGTAGACTATAGCAAGTTCTGGCGATTTCCTACCCGTCGTATCTAACGCGAGCTTTTGTCTCGACAAGCACCTTCGGGAAGGCTATTCGAAGGCCGGATTTCAATCGTTTTAAGGGAGCGCACCGACCATGGGCGAGAAAACCAAGAAGCTTCTTTCCGTTCTGAAATTGCAGCCGGTCGTTCCCGTGCTGATCGTCGATGATGCGAAATCGGCCGTTCCGCTTGCCCGGGCGCTGGTTGCCGGCGGCCTGAAGGCAATCGAGATCACGCTGCGGACCGCCGGCGCGCTCGACGCCATCCGCGCCGTCGCCGAAGAGGTGGAGGGCGCCGAAGTCGGTGCCGGCACGATCCTGAACGTCGCCCAGTGGGACGCGGCCGTCGAAGCCGGTTCCAAGTTCATCGTCAGCCCCGGCACGACGCAGGAGCTTCTCGATGCCGCCCGCGCCTCGCATGTGCCGCTGCTGCCGGGCGCTGCCACGGCAAGCGAGGTCATGGCCCTGCGCGAGGAGGGCTACACAGTGCTGAAGTTCTTCCCGGCCGAACAGGCCGGCGGTGCCGCCTATCTCAAGGCTCTGTCCTCGCCGCTATCAGGCACGCTCTTCTGCCCGACCGGCGGCGTCTCGCTGAAGAACGCGCATGATTATCTGTCGCTGCCGAACGTCATCTGCGTCGGCGGCTCGTGGGTCGCGCCGAAAGAGCTGGTTATGGCCGGCGATTGGGCCGGGATCACCAAGCTCGCAGCCGAGGCCGCAGCCCTCAAGGGCTGAACGATTTCTCTCCCATCGATTTCAAAGGCGTGCATGGCTTCATGCGCGCCTTTTTCTTTGTCGCGGATTTGTATTTGCGGTTGCGCTTCCTATCTCCCTTTCACCATCAAAAGGACGGAGGACCATTCAGATGATCGACGCCCGCAAGCTTCTTGACCAATTCCTGGGGTCGCAGGTTCCAGGAATGCAAGGAAGCGTGAAAGACAAGGCAACCCAGGCAATCAATCTCGCCAGGGATAACCCGATGGCGACCAGCGCCATCGCAGGCGTGCTGCTCGGCACGAAAACCGGGCGCCAGGTCGCCGGCAATGCGCTGGCACTCGGCGGCCTCGCCGCTATCGCCGGGCTCGGCTATCAGGCCTACAAGAATTATAGGGACGGCAATCAGCCGCAGCCGGCGCCGCAATCGGTTCCGCAGGCCGAGCCGCAATTCCTGCCGCCGCCGTCGAACTCCGGCTTCAGCACTGCACCTGCAGTCGCGAGCAATGATTTTGCGCTCTCCCTGGTCCGGGCAATGATCGCAGCTGCCCGCGCTGATGGCCATATCGATGACGCGGAGCGTCAGCGCATTCTCGGCAAGGTGCAGGAGGCCGGCGTCGGCTCCGAGGCGGAAGCCTTCTTCCAGCGCGAGCTTGCCAACCCCGTCGATCTCGACGCCATCGTCGCCTCGGCGCAGACCGAGGAGCAGCGAGTGCAGGTCTACACGGCCTCGCGCCTCGCAATCGAGCCGGATTCCAGGGCCGAGCGCGGCTATCTCGATCTGCTTGCCGGGCGGCTCGGCCTGGCCGATGCGCTGGTCGATCATATCGAGGCGACGGTTGCGGGCGCCAAAGTGCAACTCTGACGGACAGCGCGGTAAAGCGTTTCATGGGATCGCTTTACCGCTCTATGCTATTGTTTTTACGCAATTTCGGACGGAAAGCCGCAGCGCACTTTTGCTGGAATTGCTCTGGGGACCGTTGCCTTTCATCGGCGGCTGGCCTAAGCCTTCGCCGAAACATTTCACGGCGCGCTAGGGATCGGCGATTTGACGGACAGAAAAAGCGACACCCGTTCGGCGGCGATCGCCGCCGGTATTATTCTGCTGGTCGCAACAGCCGTGCTCTATCTCATGCCGAACGTCATCGTCTGGCTCGGAACGATTTCGCCATGGCTCGGCACCGGCTTCGGCGTATTGGTCATCCTGGCCTTCTTCTTCGTGTTCTGGCTCAGGGCTCGCTATCAAAGGCGCAAGGGCCTGTAGGTTCGGTTCCCGTCAGGTCTGCAACGAGGCGCCGAGGAGGATGACGCCGGTGCAGATGACCAGCAAGGCACCGAAAATTTCGATGCCATCGCCGACCCATGTCGAAAGCTTCGAACCGCGGCCGGCGAAACGCACGGCGGTACCCTTCGCGAAAACGGCGATGATGGCAAGCAGCGAGACGGTGAGCGCCGTGCCGATCGACATGGCGAGCACCGATAGCAGCCCGCCGAGATAGAGACCGTTCAGCATCGAAAAGGTCATGACCAGCAGCGCGCCGGAGCAAGGCCGCAAACCCACAGCGATGATCGCCGACACTGCTTCACGGGCGCTGAACTGCTCGTTCGACAGCATTTTCGGATCGGGAAGATGCGCATGGCCACAGGTCTCGCAGAAGGCGCCGTCGCCTGTCGCGTGAGCGGGGTCATAGCATTGATAGCCGTCGGCGGCAGGCATGGCAGCTGCGCGGCTGCGGGAAAGGCTTCTGGCGGGGCCCGTGCCGGTTGCGGCGTCTTCGAAAAGCGCCAGGCCGATCGGGCCCGCGGAGGTCGCCAGCTGGACCTTGCGGTACTGTGCCCTGTTGCGGATCATCGTGCGCAGCTTGCGAAACAGAAGCCAGCCGCCGAACAGGATGACCATGACGAAGCTCGCGATCTCCATGGCGTTGGTGGCCATCGTCATGGTGATGCCGGAGCCGCGCAGGACGAAATAAGCGGCTCCGACCACGAGGACTGCGACGACGCCCTGGATGAGCGCGGAGACGAACGAGATGGCGACGCCGCGCTTCAGCTCGATTTCATTGGCGACCATGTAGGAGGAGATGACCGCCTTGCCGTGGCCGGGGCCGGCCGCGTGGAAGATGCCATAGGCGAAGGAGAGACCGATCAGCGTCCAGAGTTGCCAGGGGTCCTGGCGCATCGCTTCGATCGATTTGGTGAGAGCCCGGTAGAAAGCCTGCTGCTCGTAATTCACATAAAGGAAGATGGGCGCCAGCGGGCCGCCCGTCGGCTGGAAGCTCGGTTCGGCCGTGCCGATGCCCAGCGGGGATCCCGTGGCATGCGCGAGCCCCGCTGCCGCGAGAAGGGCAAGCATTGCCACTGGAAGCAACCGCCATGGTTTCGAAATCAGCATTGGACGTCTATCCGCGTTGCGAAGAGCTTCGACATGGTCGTTCCCGTCGGATCGTTGAAGAAGGCATCCGTCAATGTCGTCTTGTTTTCGGCGATGACTTCGTCCGGATTGGGGCGGACGACCTGGTGCGTGCAGCTTTTGAAGGCGTCGCCCTCCGTCACCAGTTCCTTGTCGGTCGGGAAGTCGATCGATGTGTAGAGTGTCGGGTCGTAGATGCCGAAGCTGAGCTTATTGCCCTTCGTCAGCGGCATCGGCTCGGACGGCTTGACGGCGAAGAACATCAGAAGCTGACCATCGCGATAATCGACATTGATGACGTCAGGCTTGGCCACCTTGATCGTTTTGCCGTTGAGCGTCAGGTTCGTGTAATACTCGTACTCGGCGAGGGAATCGCGCACCGTCTTGCCGACTTCCTTCAGCTCGTCGGGATCGAGCTTCAGATTGGTGTTCTTGTCAAAGTCCATCAGCACGGAGGAGGAGAACACCTCATCGAAGCGCCAGACGTTGCGCAATTCCTGCACGTTGCCGTCCGGCCCGGCCAGAACCTCCAGGCGCGCTTCCACGAAAATATGCGGATGCGCCGACACCACGGCGGGCGCGAGCAGCAGACCCCCGGCGAGGGCGACAGTGTGGACAATCGTGGATTTTCTCATGCGTCCGATATGTTTCGCGAGCATTGATTCACTTCGACTTCTGGTCAGAAAATAAGACGGAATTGGGACCGGCCGGCCCGTCTGCGCCGCTCAGCCATTCTTGCGGAACCAGTTATGCAGGTAGTCCACAAACATACGCACCTTGGCCGGGAGATAGCGGCGATGCGGATAGACCGCATAGATGCCGCGATCGGTCGGAAGATAATCGTTGAACAGCGTCAACAATTGGCCGCTTTCGATCGCCTTGCGACCGATGAAATCCGGAACGACGGCAACGCCGAGACTGTTCAGGGCAGCTCGCAAAGTCGCATGCGGACTGTTGACCTCGAGCGTGCCGGTGATGGCGACGTTGAAGGTGGTACTGTCGGCATCGACGAAGCGAATATTGCCTTGCGAACGGTTGTTGCTGTCGATGATGAAAGGCACTCGTGCAAGATCGGTCGGGTGCTCCAAGGCCGGATAGCGATCGAGGAATTCCTGGGTTGCGCAGAGATGCACGCGGAAATCCGAAATCTTGCGGGCGATCATGCCGGAATCCTCGAGCTTTGTGATGCGGACGGCCACATCGAAGCCTTCCTCGATCAGATCCACGAAACGGTCGTCGGCGGCGATTTCCAGTGCGAGGTCGGGATTTTCCTTGGCGAAATCGATCAGTGATTGCCCGACCTCGGCATCGACGAAGGTGCGCGGCACCGAGACGCGCAGCCGTCCCTTGAGCTGCTGGTTGTTCTCGCGAACGAGGTCGGCGAGATTGTCGATCTCCTTCAGGATGTCGGAGGCGGTGCGATAATATGTGTGGCCGGCTTCGGTCATGGAGAATTGGCGGGTGGTGCGGTTGAGCAGCAGCGCCCCGAGCTCGTCTTCGAGCTCACGGACATATTTGGAGAGAAGCGCCTTGGAGCGGCCGGTCTTGCGCGCGGCCGCTGAAAATCCTTCGGCTTCGACCACGTCGATAAAGGCGCGAATCCGGGTCAACGTGTCCATGGTGAAGTCTCCCGTTAATTGTTGCCGGATGTTGAACAAAACCCGCCGGTTTGTTCAATTATTTTTTTAGGACGCGGGTGAAAAATTTTCTTGATTATGACGGCGAATATACCTATTTCCCGATCAGCCCAAAGTCGCACGTGCCCGTGGGTGTCCGCCGATCCTCGATGTGGTGAGAAAATCGGTAAGGTACCTGGAACTAACCCCTCCAGTCGCTATTTCGGCCAACCGAAAAATGCGAGGACATCTAAAGCAACGACGGTGCGGGCCTTTTTGTTCTCTCCCGGCTTTCCATCAGCCGGGGTTACTGAAGAGGCACACCTTCATTGCCGGAAGTGCGGTTGGGATAATCCCTCCAATCCATGGCAGACAAAGCGAATTAGCGCCGCTTGCGGCACTCGTTCATCATTCGCGCTTCGCGCATTTGCACGGTACCGGGGTCTCCACCGGCTGGTTCCTGAGCGAATGAGCGTCGCCCTTTGTCCTCTGGGTTTTCCCCGGAGCTATTGGAATTGAAAGGGAATTGACATGACCACGCAACGTATTCGCGACTTTCTCGCTACCCGACGTCCGGACGGTCCCTGCCTGGTGGTTGATCTCGATGTCGTCCGCGACAATTTTCGTGCCTTTCGTCATGCCATGCCGGACAGCGCCATCTACTATGCCGTCAAGGCCAACCCGGCTCCGGAAGTGCTGCGCCTGCTCGCAAGCCTCGGCTCCAACTTCGATTGCGCGTCCGTCGCCGAAATCGAAATGGCGCTCGACGCCGGTGCGACGGCTGCTCGCATCTCCTTTGGCAACACGATCAAGAAGGAGCGCGATATCGCCCGTGCGCATGCGCTCGGCATCAGCCTCTTCGCCGTCGACAGCCACGAGGAAGTCGAGAAGATTTCGCGTGCCGCTCCCGGCGCCCGTGTGTTCTGCCGCGTCCTGACGGATGGCGAAGGCGCCGAATGGCCGCTGTCGCGCAAGTTCGGCTGCGTCCCGCAGATGGCTGTCGACGTGCTCGTCTATGCCCATCAGCTGGGTCTGGAATCCTACGGCGTGTCTTTCCACGTCGGCTCGCAGATGACCAAGGTCGATGCCTGGGATGCGGCTCTTGCCGATGCCAAGCGCGTCTTCGTCTCGCTGGCCAAGCAGGGCATCCACCTGCAGATGGTCAACATGGGCGGCGGTTTCCCGACCAAGTATTTGCGCGACGTTCCGTCTGCCGAAGCCTATGGCAAGGCGATCTTTGCGTCTCTGCGCGCCCATTTTGGCAACCAGATCCCGCACACGATCATCGAGCCGGGCCGCGGCATGGTCGGCAATGCCGGCGTGATCAAGGCTGAAGTCGTCCTGATTTCGAAGAAGTCGGACAATGATGCCGCTCGCTGGGTCTTCCTCGACATCGGCAAGTTCGGCGGTCTCGCCGAAACCATGGACGAGGCGATCCGCTACCCGATCCGCACCGAGCGCGACGGCGACGAGATGGAAGCCTGCGTCATCGCCGGCCCGACCTGCGATTCCGCTGACGTGCTCTACGAGAAGAACCTCTATCCGCTGCCGGTGACGCTCACCATCGGCGACGAGGTCCTGATCGAAGGCACCGGCGCCTACACCACGACCTATTCGGCTGTGGCGTTCAACGGTTTCGATCCGCTGAAGGCCTACATCATCTAAGGTCTGACTTTGCCGACCCCGTAATCAGCCGGGGCGGCACCCTCACAATTATTTGTCACCACCGCTGATAACGGTATTGGGCAACGGGAGGCCGAGATGGCCGCTGTTCTTGATTCTGTCCGCGCATTCTTTGCGCCCACTACTTTCACACTCGACCTGGAAAACGCAGGCGACGTCGTTGCTCGCGAAAATCTGCTCGATCGCGCCATGGGCGCCGACCGCCGCAAGAAGTCGTCGGAAAAGCTGCGCCGGGGCCGCGTTCCGGCCGAAGGTCTGGCACTGGTCGCGCGCGATCGCACCGGCCACATCATCGGCACGGTTCGCCTATGGAACGTCGAAGCTGGCGTCGATCGCGAGACCCGTCCGGTCGATGCGCTGCTGCTCGGTCCGCTGGCCGTCGATCCTGCGTATGAAGGCAAGGGTATGGGCTCGGCGCTGATGCGCGCCGCCATCCTGGAAGCCAAGAAGCGCGGCCATGGCGCCATCCTGCTCGTCGGCGATGCACCCTATTACGAGCGTTTCGGCTTCTTTGCCGAAAAGACCCGCCATCTGGTGATGCCAGGCCCGTTCCAGCGCGAGCGCTTCCTCGCCCTCGAACTGAAGGACGGCTGGCTCAACGGCGCTGCCGGCATGATCGTCGCCAGTGGTCGCAAGCTGGCCCAGCCGCCTGTCGCAAGAGCCGCCTGAGATGCGAGGCTGCCTCGCAAACCGCAGCGAGACAGCCTCAATTTGCTATGTTGAATTAAGAGAACCGCAAGCGGCCTGTCGTATCCTCGAACTCTCAGAGGGTCGACAAGGGACGACGTCATCATGGTGCTGGATCTGCGGACGATCTATGTTGTCTGTGGTTTCGCTTGTCTTGTGCTGGGCTGCGTGCAGCTTCTCGCGTTTGCGACGGGACGGTTCGAACGCTGGCCTCTGTGGTGGGGCGGAAGCAATGTGCTGTTGGGCCTTGGCTCTCTCGGCGTTGCCTTGCGCGATATCGCTCCGGATTTCATAACGGTCGGCGTGGCGAACAGCCTGACGCTGGCGGGTTACATAGCCTTGCTCGCGGCTATCAAGATCTTTGCCGGAAAACACATCAATTTACGGGGCTATGCTGCCGTCATCGCCATCGGCTCATTGCCCTTGTTTCTCGTTTTCGATGACGGCGCCAGCTATTTGCCGCGCATCGCCTATCTCTCCTTCGTCTTCAGTTTCTGTGATCTCGCGATCATGCGCGAGGGATACAGGCTTGTCCGGCGCGAGACTTTGGTTTCCGGCTGGATCCTCGTTGGCCTTTTTGCCCCGACATCGTTGATCTTTGCGGGACGGGCAACGCTTGCCCTCCTGGGCCGGCTGGGTGGCGACGGCCTGTTCGACAAACCCAGCGGCGATCAATGGCTGGCGCTGACGGCCGCGGTTTTCATCTGCCTGCGCGGCATTACCATTGTTCTGATGGCTTCCGAACGCAACCGTAACAAGCTGATCGAGCTTGCCCATCACGATCCTCTGACCGGCGCGATGAACCGCAGCGGTCTTGCCAGCGCCTATACGCGGCTGGCCGGAAGGCTGCCCGTTGCCGTGTTCCTGATCGACGTCGATCATTTCAAAACGCTCAACGACAGCCATGGCCATGCGGTGGGGGATCGCATCCTCAGTCTCTTCGTGCAGGTGGCGAAATCGCAGCTTGGCGTCCGAGGGATCGTGGCACGTCAGGGCGGGGATGAATTCGTGCTCGTCGTCGAATACACCACGGCGGACGAGGCGGTGCGACTGGCGCAACGCATTCGTGCAGCCTTCGCCGATGCCATGTCGCGGGAAAGCGACCTACAGATCTCGCCGACTTTGTCGATCGGTATTGCCGAGGGCCGCAACAGCCTCGAACGGCTCCTGGAACGAGCTGACGAAGCCGTCTATCGCGCCAAGCGCAACGGGCGGGATCGCGTCGAGTTTCAGACGCAGCCCGAAGAAGCCGTTGAAAAAGCGGCTTAATTCGCCGCCTTCACACTTTCCTTCGCAGGGTCGTAACCGTCCGTCAGCGTCTTCAGGAATGCGATGACATCGGCGATCTCGACGTCGTTGAGCGCCGGTGCGTCGCCGAGCTTGCGGTTCATCGGCGCGTCGATGACGTCGATATTGGCCCGGTACTGCTCAGGCAGATCGTTGTATTTCATCACCTTGCCACCGGCATCCTTCGGATAGATCTCCTCAGGATTGGTGTCGCGCTTGACGTAGAAGCGCGTCACGTCCTCGAGCGTGCGATAGACGCCATTGTGGAAGAAGACGTGGCGAGCGGCGACGTTGCGCAATGTCGGCGTCTTGAACAGCCCGCAATTCTGCGGCTGGGCGGAATAGGTGTCATTGCGCAGCGGGCCACAAATGCCGGTATCGTCGTAGTTCGGATCGGCATTGGCCGGAATGGCCGGATTGCGCGGCGCTCCCAGGGCTTCGAATTCGAAATCCGTGAAGTTCGGCATCTGTCCGTCGCCGGTCATCTTGTCGAGGTGACACGAGGCGCAATTGCCCTTGTTCGGATCATCGAACAGCTTCAATCCCCGTGCTTCCGCATCCGTGAGCACGGCCTTGCCGCGAAGGTAATAATCATATTTGCTCGTATAGGGATGGAAGGACGGCTCCTCGATCTGGTAGCGGGCAAGGGCGAAGCCGATTTCGGCGATTGTCATGTCCTGATCGTCGAGGATATTCTTGCCGAAGAGTGCGGAGATGTCCTTGCCGTAGCCTTTCTTCAGCTTCGCATAGACGGTGGCCGCATCCACATTCGCCATTTCGAACGGTGAGATCATCGGTTGCAAAGCCTGCTCTTCCAGCGAATCCACGCGTCCATCCCAGAACATTCCGCCTTGCGGCACTAGATCCGGAGCGGTCGAATCGGCCTTGACGACGGCTTGCGCCGTCAGCGGCCCGGCTATGGCCGCCGGCGCGTTGGCGAGTGCTACGCCTGAAGCTTCGGTCATCGGCGCGGCTTCGGCAGCCTCGTCGGCAGCGCTTTCAGCCCCGACCGAGAAGGAAGGCGTCGACATCTTGTAAGCGAGGCTCGGCACGGTGCGGATGCCCGGCTGGTCGAGATGCGGGCCGCCGAGCTGCACGGCGCGATCGTTGGCGGGCGCATAATGATTGCCGGGATCGTGGCAGGTGGAGCAGGACATCTGGCCGCCGCCCGATAGCGTCGGATCGAAAAAGAGCTGCTTGCCGAGCTGGGCGACGGCACTCAGCGGCGCCGGGCTGTCATAGCCGTCCGTGGCGGCAGCATTGGCGACCGGCTTGCTTGCCGCGCCAATGGCCGCACTCGCGAGCGATAGGCCCGCGAGTGCGATGAAGGGCAGGAGACGGCGGTCGATCTGCAAGGGCATTTCCGTCCCCCCCTTTGTGCATCAAGAGGCCTGGTTGCCGGTCTTCGGATCGAGGATCAGCTTCGGCGTATCGCCCTTGGACCAGTCGAACATGGCCTTCAGCGAGCCGGAGATGGCATCGAATGAGCCGCCGCCAAGGCGGGCGCCGCCCATCCAGTTATCCTCGATGAAACGCATGACCGAGGTCTGGTCGGTCAGCGTGTGATCGACGAAGTTGACCTTGGAGTAGGGCGAGATGACCAGCAGCGGCTGACGCGTGCCGTAGCCGCAACGGCCCTGGGCCGGCTGACCGTTGACACCGGGCAGCGGCGTGCCGGTCGAACAGCTGTCGCCACCGGTCAGCACGTCATAGCCCTTGACGCCGAGTTTGGACGGATTGACGACTGCATGGGCGTGATCATACCAGCCATCGGAGTCGTCGTAGAGGATGATGATGGCGGTGTCCTTCCAGTCCGGCGAGTCCTGGACGGTGTTGACCACCTGGGTCACGAATTCCTGCTCGTCGAGCGGGTCGGAATAGCCGGCATGGCCGTCCTGATAGGCAGGCGCCTTCAGGAAGCTGACGGCCGGCATGTTGCCGTTCTTCAGCGCCGCATAGAAGTCGGTTGTGTCGTACTGATGGTTGGCGGCGTCCGTGGTGCCGATCGCGGCCACGGAGGACGGGCGCGCATGCGTCGGATTGGCGGTCGAGGCGTAGTACTGGAACGGCTGGTGATGCGGGATGTAGTCCGTGTAGTTGACCTTGGTGACGGTCGAGGTGGTCGCGCGCTTGCAGCCGGTCGTGCCGTCGGGGTTGGTCAACGTCAGGTCGAAGCCGCCTTCGAAGAAGCCCCAGGTGATCTTGTGCTCGTTCAGCATGTCGCCGATGTTCTTGCCATACATCAGGGCCGTCTGGCCGGTCGAGCAGACGTCGCCTGTCGGGTCGAAATCGCTGATCGCGGTCCAGCCGCCGCTGCCATCGGGCACGATGCGCCCCTTCGAATAGGTGCCGTCGCTTTCCAGCGCGTAGCCGGGCGGCAGGATGGCACCGTTGGTCTGGCCGGAGATGAGGTTCAGGGCGCCGGGGGTCGAGGGGCCAAAGTTGGTAGAGAAGGAATTGTCGTTCAGTGCGTAATGCTGAGCGTAATTCCAGAGGGCGGTGACGGTGTTGCCGTCATAATAGCCCATGACCTGGCCCTTCGTGCCGAAGGCGCCGGCCGCACCCTTGGTGCCCCTGCCGGTATTGGCCGGAAAGAGGTCCATGGCGAAATTGTTATAGGCGGCCTGCTCGGCAGTATAGCCGTGGTTCTGGGACTGGGTGGCCGCCTGCGTGCGATCGAGGCGGAAGGGGGCTGCGGCGTCGGCGCCGTTCGCCGTGTTGGTCTTGTTCGGATTGTTGTCCAGCAGGCCCGCATTTGCCAGCGTGTTGATGTCGGTCGGCGTGTTGTCGGCGGCCTTGAATTCCGGCTCGCCGGCGATGTTGGCGGCCTTGGGGTAGGTCGCGAAGTAATGGTCGAAAGAGACGTTTTCCTGGAAAATAACCACCAGGTGCTTGATCGGCGTTGCGGTATTCGGCGCGGGCGCCATATCGGCGGCGCCGGCGGTGGAACAGAGCGAAATAAGGGTAAGCGCGCTGCCGGCTGCAAGGGCGGCGCGACGCGAAAGACTGGTCATCGTCATATCCTCTTCGAGTGGGGGCATTGCTCCGGCGCTTGTTGCGCCGCGCCGGGCATAGAGAACTCTTTCGAGCTATCAACGGAGTATGACAGTTCCATGAAGGGGAGGAGGATTGCACCGCGTGAGGGGTGCGGCTGGGCGGCTGATTTTGCTGAGATGACGGAGAGGTTTGTATGCTGGCGAGACATGAGGGCGCTGGCGATGCTACCTTATGTCACGGGCGGGGAGGCAGCTGATCACCCGTCCTCGGGGTTCGAGACGGCCCCGTGGACCTCCTCACCATGAGGGCTAGTTCTTCCCCACTTGGAGGCAAAGAAGGCTCAATCGTTTGTCGTGGCTCCGAACTCACCCTGTCTTATCCCGATGTGCGCAGCCCCCTGAGCCTGTCGAAGGGGGCGGAGCCTCGAAGGACGGGTGGCCACGATGGCTCGGAAACTAGAATTAGATATTCTGATCCATCGTTTCCGCCGGGATCTCGTCGGCTGGGTGGATGCGCACCACCGTGGCCGGGACGCCGGCAACGGTGCAGTGGGGCGGGACGGGCTTCACCACCACGCTGCCCGCCGCCACCTTGCTGAAGGCGCCGACTTCGATGTTGCCGAGGATCTTGGCGCCGGCGCCGATCATCACGCCGTGGCGGATCTTCGGATGCCGGTCTCCGCTTTCCTTGCCGGTGCCGCCAAGCGTGACGTTCTGCAGGATGGAAACCTCATCCTCGATCACGGCTGTCTCGCCGATGACGATGCCGGAGCCATGATCGAGCATGATGGAAGAACCGATCCTGGCCGCCGGATGGATATCCGGGCCGAAGACGAGCGAGACGAGATTGGAAAGCCAGCTGGCGATTTCGGTGCGGCCTTCGGTCCAGAGCGCATGGGCGATGCGGTGGGTCTGCAGGGCGTGAAAGCCCTTCAAATTCAAAAGCGCATGCAGATAGGTCGTGCAGGCGGGATCGCGGGTGCGCACGGCGACGAGATCGGCCTCCGTCGCTTGCAGAATTGCGACATGCCGCGCCAGCACGCCGGACAGCAGCGAAAGCAGATCGTCGTGCTCGATCCGGACGACGCAAAGCCGTGCGGCGAGCACATTGGCAAGGCTGTCTGCATCCGAGCGGCTGGCCAGGATCTGTGCTCGCAGCAGCGGGGCGAGCGTCGGCTCGCGCTCAGCGAGTTCGGCGGCCTCGCGGCGGATCACATCCCAGACGTTTTCGGCTGGGGCAGGGGTATTTCCGGCAATTGCCGTTCCCGACTGAGGCATGATCCTGTCTTTCTGTTCAACCGGAAACGTCTACGACGCCGCAATCGCCGGCCTCGGAGGCAAAGGCGAGCAGCTTGCCGGATTTGCTCCAGCTCATCGATGTGATCGCACCCTTGCCCGGCCGGCGCAAGAGCGCTTCCTTGGCGTCGCCAAGACGGACCGCCAGGATCATGCCGTCGATGAAGCCGATGGCGAGAATATCCTCGGCGGCGTGGAACTTCACCGAGGTCGCCATGATGTTGGCGCGGGTGCCGAGCTCGAGCGGCGCCTTGCCCATCGGTCCGTCCTTGCCCTGGAAAGGCCAGACGATCGCCGCCGGCGCGCCGGAAGAGGCGAGCCATTTGCCCTTGTTGGACCAGGACAGGGATTTCACCTTGGCGGGATAGCCCGTCATGCGCATGTGCCTGGCTTCGGCGCCTGGCTTGGCATCCAGCTTCCAGCCATGCAGGGCGTTTTCCTGCATGGTTGTCACGATGAACTGGCCGTCCGGCGAGAAGGTGACGCCGGTATGGGCGCCCTTCCATTCCAGATTGACCGGCGGCGCGCTCATGCCGATCCAGTGAAGCGACACGCCGTTGTAGCGGGCGACGGCGATGCGCAAGCCCTTGGGAGCGAAGGCGATGCCTTCGACCGTGCGTTCTTCCGGAAACTCCTTCGTCGTGCCGTCGGACAGCCGCACGAAGGTGCTCTTTCCATAGGAGTAGGCCACCGCACCCTGCGGACCGGCGGCAATCTGCCCGATCCATTTGCGCGGGACATCGGCCAGAACCGTCACACTGCCATCGGCCGCAATCCGCAGGACTTTACCGTCCTCGCCACCGGAAATCAGGCTGTCGCTATGGGGGTCGCGAATGCAGGTCAGCATGCCCCGATGTGCCTCGGTGACCTTGTCTCCACCTTCCAGGCGATGGATTGCGCCGGCGGCGCTGGCGAAGAAGGGGGTGTCCCCCAAAAATTCGACGGCCAGAACGTGGCCGTCGATATCAAGCGGAGCGACAGTCGGCATCAGGCAGACGCCTCGCAAGCCTTGAAGCTTGCTTCCAGCTTTTCGCGGTCGAGTTCGCGGCCGATGAAGACCAGGCGGCTCTCATGCTTTTCGCCATCCTTCCAGGCACGCTGATGGTCGCCCTCGATGATCATGTGCACGCCTTGGACGACATAGCGCTCCGGATCGTTCTTGAAGGCGATGATGCCTTTGAGGCGCAGGATGTTCGGCCCCTGAGTCTGCGTGATCTTCTGGATCCAGGGGAAGAAGCGCTCCGCATTCATCTCGCCGCCGCGCAGCGACACCGATTGCACGGTCACGTCGTGGATGGGCGAAGGGGCGTGGCTATGGTGGTCGTGGTCATGATCATGGTGGTGATGGTCGTGGCCATGATGGTGGTGATCATGGTCGTGATGGTCATGATCGCAATCCGGGCCGCAGACATGGTCGTCATGGCCGTGCTCGAGGAAATGCGGGTCGTTTTCGAGAGCCCGTTCCAGATTGAAGGCACCCTGGTTCAGCACGCGGGCGAGGTCGACGCCGGAGCGGGTCGTCTTGTAGACGCGGGCGGCCGGGTTGATCGCGCGGACGATGTCCTCGATCTGGGCCAACTCGGCCGGCGATACGAGATCGGACTTGTTGATGACGACAACGTCAGCAAAAGCGATCTGGTCTTCGGCCTCGCGGCTGTCCTTCAAGCGCAGCGGCAGGTGCTTGGCGTCGACAAGCGCAACGACGGCGTCGAGTTCGGTCTTGGCGCGGACGTCGTCGTCCATGAAAAAGGTCTGGGCGACGGGAACCGGATCGGCAAGGCCCGTCGTTTCGACGATGATGCCGTCAAAGCGGCCAGGGCGGCGCATCAGGCCCTCGACGACGCGGATGAGGTCGCCGCGCACCGTGCAGCAGACGCAGCCATTGTTCATCTCGTAGATTTCTTCATCCGACTCGACGATGAGGTCGTTGTCGATGCCGATCTCGCCGAACTCGTTGACGATGACGGCGTATTTCTTGCCGTGGTTTTCGGAGAGGATGCGATTGAGCAGCGTCGTCTTGCCGGCGCCGAGATAGCCGGTGAGAACGGTAACGGGAATGGGCTTTTGCGTGGCTGTTTCGGTCATGGGAGCCTCGAAATATGGAAGGTTGCCCCGGGGAGCGGACATTGATCGGGTTCCATATAAGGAGTTGGCAACGTCAGTTCAAAGGCTTTTGTATGTTATAAGATCACATTAGGTTTGGGATCAGGAGATTGGGCCGCGTGGTCAGGTCAGCGTCGTCACATCGAAGCTGTCGACATCCTCAAGCAGTTCGACAAGCCCTTGCACCGCATGCGCAATCAGCCTTTCGCCTTTTTCCGCTGTGGCGGCGCCAGCATTGCCGGTGACACCCTGAGTGCTCAGATCGGACATCTTCCAGCCGAATGCATGCGGCCCATAGGCTCGCAAGTGCTTGAAGCGCTGCATATAGTCGGACTGCAGGGATGGGAAATCCGCAGCCTTCGACATATCGACTTTTTCAGGATGCAGGGCAAGCATGACAGAAGTCTCGATATCGCCGCCGTGAATGTCGATGGCCTTGTCATCAGGCGCGATCAGTCCGTCCGGAATGCCGAAGCGGGTCCAGCTGGTTGCCACCGCCAGCATGGCGAAGCGCACGCGCGCTTCCGTCGCGACGATGGTCATGAGCGGTGAGTTTCCGCCGTGGGCATTGAGCATGACGAGTTTGCGGATGCCGAGCCCGCTCATCCGCTCGGCGATGCCGAGCCAGCGGCAGATGGCTTCGTCGAAGGCCAGGGTCTTCGAACCGGCGACGTCCATATGCTCGACGGAGTAGCCGACAGGCTCGACGGCCAGGAAGGTGACGGGTAAATTGGCGGGCAGGGCGACCTTCAGACGCGAGACGATGCCTTCGGCGATCAACGTGTCGGTCTCGAAGGGCAGATGCGGGCCGTGTTGCTCATAGGCGCCAAGCGGCAGCACGGCGATCCAGTTTGCCCGCTCCCGCGGCGTCAATGTCCCATCATTGTCGTCGAAACATGGCAAAGGATGCGCCATCTGAGGGTGTGCCTCTTGTTTATGTCAATAACCTGCGCAATGTCATAGCGTGATGGCGCATCGGCGAAAAGGTCAACGGAATCACGATGGGTAAGAAGAACAAGGTCGGGAAGAAAAGTAAGTCAGGTAAAAAGAAGGATCACCGCGACTACACGCTTGCCGATCTGTCGCCAGCATTGACGCAGGCGGCGCGGTCGATGCGTACGGTGATAACGCGGAGCCTTACGGCGAGCGGTCTTTATGCCGGGCAGGATGGCGTCATTCTCGCGCTCGCTGCAAGCGATGGCTTACCCGCCGGATCGCTGGCGCAGAAGCTCGGCGTCAAGGCGCCGACGATGACGCGTACGATCGGCCGCATGGAGGCGCAGGGCTTCGTCGAGCGGCGGCCGGATGCCGAGGATGCCCGATTGACCAAGGTCTATCTTACCGAAACGGGGCGCAACAGCGTCAGCGAGATCGAAAGCTCGGCGGCCAGTTGTGACGAACTCGCTACACGCGGCTTCTCCGAGAAGGACATCCGCTCGCTCGTGCGCCTGCTCAAGGCGATCGAAAGCAATCTCCAGGCCGGGGATGACGACGAGGACGAAGACGAATTTTGAGAATCCCCGAGAATTCAAGTTGCACGACGTGATTAAACCTTTTAATTAAATATTTTAAATTCCGGAATCGCTAAACGACGGAATGTGAATATGGCTGCGTTTCACGGGGAGGGTGCGCGTGGCGCAAAAGATAAAGCTTTCGACGATTGCGGAAACGCTTGGCATTTCAACAGCAACGGTATCCTTAGCCTTACGCGACAGTCCGCTGGTCGCGACCAACACGCGCGAAAAGATCAAGGATCAGGCTCGCGCGCTGGGTTATATCTACAACCGTCGCGCGGCCAGTCTCAGGACATCGCGGTCCGGGATCATCGGCGTCGTCGTTCACGACATCATGAACCCCTTTTACGGGGAAATCCTCAAGGCGATCGAAAGCGAGCTCGACCGCAGCCGCCACACCTTCATCCTTTCCAACCATTATGATTCGGTCGAGAAGCAGCGGACCTTCATCGAGACGCTGCTGCAACTCGGCGGCGACGGTGTCATCATGTCGCCGGCGATTGGAACGCCGCCCGAAGATTTCGAGCTGGCGGAAGAAAACGGCATGCCGGCCATCCTTGTGGCGCGCCAGATCGAGGCGCTGGATCTGCCGACCTTTCGCGGCGACGACAGCTACGGAATTTCGCTTGCGACCAACCACCTGATCAGCCTCGGCCATCGCACCATCGCCATGATCGGCGGCACGGACCAGACCTCGACCGGGCGCGACCGTTATCAGGGCTATGTCAATGCGCTGCGCAAGGCGGGCATCGAAGTCGATCCCGATCTGCGCATTCCCGGCGCGCGCTCCAAGCAGGGCGGTTTCGAGGCAGCCGTGCATTTCCTGTCGCTGCCGCAGAAGCCGACCGCGGCGGTCTGCTGGAACGATCTGGTCGCCATCGGCCTCATGAACGGCATTTCCCGCGCGGGTCTCGTGCCGGGACGGGACATCTCGGTCACCGGCTATGACGACCTGGAGGAGGCGGCGATCGCAACGCCTGCGCTGACCACCGTGTGGAACGGCCAGGCCGAGGTCGGAAGGCTTGCAGCCCGAGCACTTTTGGATAGGTTAGCGGGAAGCCATGAGCCGGATGGTATTCATCTTATCAAGCCGGAAATGCGCATCCGCCAGTCGACGACGCCCTACAAAGCTCGCCAGTAGCGCCGAACCGTTTCTCAAGAGGAAGATCCATGTCCGATAATCGCACTACCGTCCTCGTTCCGGGGAAGATACACCCGCGTGTTCTTGAAAGGCTTGGGAAGCAATTCGAGGTCGTCTCCGTCGATCGCACCGATGGGCCTCAGGTCGATGCGGACGTCGCGGCGCGTGTGCGCGGCATTGCGGTCGCCGGTGGCGTGAATGCCGCCTGGATCGATGCCTTTCCGCATCTCGAAGTCATCGCCAATTTCGGCGTCGGTTATGACGGCATCGACGTCAAGCATGCCGCCTCGAAGGGGATCGTCGTCACCAACACGCCCGATGTCCTGAACGATGAAGTTGCCGACACGGCGATCGCTCTTCTGCTGAACACGCTGCGGCAATTTCCGAAAGCGGAAAGCTGGCTGCGCGATGGGCGCTGGGTGAAGGATGGTGCCTTTCCGCTCTCGCCCTTCTCGATGAAGGGACGCCGAGTCGGCATTTACGGTCTCGGCCGCATCGGCATGGAGATCGCGAGAAGGCTTGAGCCGTTCAAGGTGAAGATCGGCTATCACACGCGCTCGCCGCGCGACTCGTTGCCCTACGACTACTATCCGACCCTGAAGGAGATGGCTCAATCGGTGGATACGCTGATCTCCATCGTGCCCAAGACGCCGGAAACGCATAAGGTGATCAATGCCGAGATCCTTTCGGCGCTTGGACCGCGAGGCGTGTTCATCAATGTCGGTCGCGGCTGGTCCGTCGACGACGACGCCCTGATCGCGGCACTCTGCAACGGAACGCTCGGCGCCGCCGGCCTCGACGTGTTTTACGACGAGCCTAACGTTCCGGCCGGCTATCTCACGCTGCCGAACGTTTCGCTATTGCCGCATGTGGCTTCCGCCTCTGTGCCAACACGCGACGCTATGGCCGATCTCGTCGCCGACAACATCATCGAGTGGTTCGAAAAGGGCAAGCCGCTGACGCCGGTGCCGGAAACTCCGGTCAAGCCGCGCGGCTGATCAAACGGCTTTTTGCTGATGAGAAGCGGCGACGAGCCGCTCCTTGCTCGCAGCATAGTCGCGCACGGCGTCGCCGAATGCCACAAAGAGCTTGCGCGACGGCGAGTCCGTTTCCGCCCAATATTCCGGATGCCATTGCACGCCGACGGCAAAGGCCTTCGCGCCGATGACGGAGACGGCTTCGATCGTGCCGTCTTCGGCCAGAGCCTCTACCTGCAGTCTCGGGGCCGTATCGGCAATCGCCTGGCGATGCAGCGAGTTGACCCGCACTTCGCCCGGGCCGACGACGCGGGCGATGCAGGAGCCTTCCTTGACGAAAACGCTCTGGCGGATGGAATACATCGTATCGCGATCGACATTCTGCGGCTTGCGATGGTCCCAGATGCCCGGCTGTTCGTGGATCTCGCTTGCAAGCGTGCCGCCGAGGGCGACGTTCAGTTCCTGAATGCCGCGGCAGATGGCAAGCATGGGAATGGCGCGATCGATGGCTCGGCGGATGAGCGGCAAAGATGTCGCATCGCGTGCCGGATCGAAAGGACCGTCGCTCTCAAGAGCCTCTTTGCCATAGAGCGATGGATGAACGTTGCTGGCAGAGCCGGAGACGAGCAGTCCGTCGACGCGGTCCAGAATGGCGTCCGCATCATTCTCTGCTTCCAGCGCCGGGACGATCAGCGCCATCAGCCCCGCAGCCTTGACGGTGGCCTGGACGTATTGTTCCTGCACCGCATGCCAGGTCGCGCCGTCGAACTCGCGGATGTCTGCGGGAATGGCGATGATCGGTCTGGACATTCAAGGCTCCGGAAGATGCGAAACGATTATTCGTTGAGACCCCTGAATGATCATGATGTCAATCCGAGGGCGGATTATCCCGGCTGCAAATCTACGCGAAGAGCGCGCGGCCGGCAACGCGGAGCGGTTTCGATAAGGCTTTGTTTCCGTTCGTCATGAGGATGTACAGGAATCGCCATAATGCGATGCGAAAGCAAACTTGAAAGACCGTGTGCGGCGTGGTTAGTTCCATGCCTTGCGCCATGACCGGGAACGTCGTTCCCCAGCAATGCCGTCCGTATGGGAGATTTCAATGGATCGCCGTTCCTTCATCAGGCGGGCAGGAGCAGTTGGCGCGGGTGCTGCCGCCTCCGCGCTTGCGAGCCCGGCCCTGGCCCAGGAATATCCCAAGATCACCTGGAAGATGACATCGTCCTTTCCGAAGAGCCTGGATACGATCTACGGCGGTGCCGAGGATATCGCCGCGCATGTTTCCGACGCGACAAACGGCAATTTCGTCATCCAGACCTATGAAGCCGGCGAAATCGTGCCTGGCGCGCAGGCTGCCGATGCGGTGAGCGCCGGCACGGTCGATGCCGCGCACACCTGTTCCTATTATTTCTGGAACAAGGACCCGACCTACGCCATTGGCACGGCCATTCCCTTCGGCCTGAATGCCCGGCTTACCAATGCGTGGTTCTACCAGGGCGACGGCAACAAACTGATGAACGAGTTCTATGCCACGCAAGGCATAATGGGCCTCCCGGCCGGTAATACCGGGGCGCAGATGGGCGGCTGGTTCCGCAAGGAAATCAATACGCTGGATGATCTAAAGGGCTTGAAGATGCGCATCGCGGGCCTTGCGGGCAAGGTGATCGAGAAGATCGGCGTGATACCGCAACAGGACATTGCCGTCAGTGGCGTTTACGACGCGCTGGACAAGGGCACGGTCGATGCCGCCGAATGGGTCGGCCCCTACGACGACCTGAAGCTCGGGCTGCAGAAGATCGCCAAATACTACTATTATCCCGGATGGTGGGAGGGCGGTGCTGTCGTGCACGCCTTCTTCAATCTGGAAAAATGGGGCGCGCTTCCGAAAAACTATCAGGCGATCCTGGCCGATGCCTGTGCCTTCGCCAACACCAACATGCTGGCGAAATATGATGTCAAGAACCCCCACGCGCTGAAGGATATCGTGCAGCAGGGCGTGACGCTTCGTCCTTTCAGCCAGGAGATCATGGAAGCTTGTTTTCAGGCGGCCAGCGGATTGTACGCCGATCTTTCAAAGTCGAACGCCTACTTCAAACGTATCTATGAGGATCAGGTAGCCTATAAAAAGGATGCCTATCTTTGGATGCAGCTCTCGGAATATACTTTCGATACGTTCATGATGATCCAGCAGCGGGCGGGCAAACTTTGATCGATGTCGTTTAAGCCCTCGGTAATACTCTGCTTTTCATGAGTGACTTGAAACATATATTGCGGGTAGAGTAATCGTTAGGTGAATGCGCGAATACGATGTGGTGTGCAACTTTAAATCAGCGTAAGTTACCGGCATGATTGGTAAATTCGCCCGGATGCATCCTATTTGGGCAATCAAATTTTAAAACGTTTCACCTAGGGTGTCCGCCGCATCAGGGGAACTCTGAATGAAGCCTCCAAGCCCGGACACCGTACCGACAGATGTTTATCTGTCGTTCGTCAGTTCGCTTTTCGGAAACCGTAAAACGCTGTTTACGGGGGTGTTCGTTCACATCCTGACATACGTCATCGTTTTCCTGAGTACGCGTGCAAATATATATATCGTTCTGTGCCTGGCTTTTGCCGCTGTCTTTGCGTTACGCATGTACTCCTTCTGGTTATTCGATGCCGCCGACAAGCACAGCTTCGCGCGTGCCGATATCGCTCGTTGGGAAACCCGCTATGTGATCGGTGCTGCGGCAACCGCGTCCATTCTCGGCATCGGCAGCGGCTATGCCATCCTGATCGTGCAGGATCCGCTGGCGGAATTCATCTGCATCGCGGTGACCATGGCGTCGATGGTGTCGATCGTCGGCCGCAACTATGGTTCCCAGAAAGCGATCGACCTCCAGACCCTGGCATGCTGCCTGCCGATCATCATCGCCTGCCTGATGTCGCAACAGCTCTATAAGGCGATCGTTTCCATCATGCTCGTTCCCTTCGGGTTGACGACGCGCGCGATGGCAAACGGCGTGCGCGAGTTTCTCTATAAGAATGTCATCGCGTCGCGCGAGATATCGCAGATTGCCGACCGGTTCGACACCGCGCTCAATAATATGACGCATGGCCTGTTCATGCTGGATGCCCATAACCGTATCCTCGTGGTCAATCGCAAGGCATGCGAACTCCTGAATTTCACACATCAGGAGCAGCTGAAGGATTGCGAATTCGACGTCGTGCTGCGGTATGGTGCGCGTCATGCATTCATCGACGGCTCCTTGCCTGGATTGATCCAGCGGCAGATGGCGCAACTCGTCAGCGGTTCGCTCTCCCGCACGCTCATTCAGTTCAATGAGGATCAGTTTCTGGAGTTCGCGGCCAGCCGTCGCGCCGACGGTGTCGTCATCCTGATCTTCGAGGATGTGACAGTGCGTATCCGGGCGGAGCGCAAGATCCTGCATATGGTGCGCTACGACCCACTGACGGGCTTGCCGAACCGTGAATATTTCGTCGAGCTGGTCAAGGAGCAGCTTGCCGCTCGCACCAGAGAAAGCCAGATCGGCATCCTGGTTCTCGATGTCGACGACTTTAAACATGTGAATGACACCAAGGGGCATGTGACCGGAGACCGTCTGCTGGTCGCCATCGCTGAGCGTCTGAAGGAGCTTGCCGGCACCACGGCGCTTGCCGCGCGTCTGGTGGGCGATCAGTTCGTGCTGTTTTTCCCGAATGAGGATGGCACGTCGGACGTGGGGAGCTGCGTGCAGGCGTTGCATGCCGCGGTGACGGGCACTTACGATGTGGATGGCAACAGCTTTCGGATTTCCTTCAGCGGCGGTTACGTGACCATGTCGAGCCGCGAATTCCGCTCGGAGGAATGGCAGATCAAGGCCGACCTGGCCCTGTTCGATGCCAAGCTGCGGATGAAGGGTGGCTGCACCGCCTTCGAAGAGGAGATGGATGCGCGCTACGTCGAGCGGCAAAAGCTGAAGGAGGATCTGCGCGAGGCGGTGGAAGCCGGCCGCCTTCAGGCGGTGTATCAGCCCATGTTCACGCCGGATGGCTCCCGCATCGATTGCTGCGAAGCCCTGGCGCGATGGATTCATCCGGAGAAGGGCTCCATCCCTCCCAACATCTTCGTGCAGATCGCCGAGGAGATGGGCATCGTTGGCGGTATCACCCGCTTCATGATCAACCAGGCCTGTCGCGATTGCGTTTCATGGCCAGCGCCAGTGTCGGTGTCGGTCAACCTCTCGGCACAGGATCTGCGCAGCAACGACATCGTCGATATCGTCATGGATGCACTGGAAGCATCGGGGCTGGAGCCGTCACGGTTGCATCTCGAAGTCACGGAAAGCTGCCTGATGGACGAGGTGGCGACAGTCCGGTCCATTCTTGCCGATCTGCGTGCCAGAGGCATCACGGTCGCCATCGATGATTTCGGAACGGGCTTCTCCAGCCTTAGCTATCTCGATTCGCTGCCCGTGGATGTCGTCAAGATCGATCGCTCCTTCGTCCGCGACATCACGACCGACAGCCGTCGTTTCAAGCTGCTGTGCGGCATCGTCGATCTCTCCCGCGCCCTCAGCCTCCACATCGTGATCGAGGGTGTGGAGACGCTCGAGCAACTGGCGCTAGTCGTTGAGAAGAACCTGGCTGACATCATCCAGGGTTATGTGTTCTCTGTTCCCGTGTCGCGCGAACAAGTCGCCGAGATGGTCGACAGCCTCAGCCGCCGGCAGCCGGCCCTGCGGCAGGACAATGTCGCGTGAGGCGGTCGAAGCTTTTCAGACCGCGTCGCTGAAGCACCTGCCCTGAAAGGCGCATAGTAACGACCGTGTCTCACCGCCCCGCCGGTGCATGCCATTCACGTCGTTCTTTCCACATCAGACCAGAGCTGACAGTCACCTGACTGCCTCCACGAATATCAGGCCTGTGCCTTCATAGGATGGTTCTGGTGGCCGCATGCGCACCTTCATGAATAGCAGTAATGCAATATTCAGAACCTGATCATATTCGAATCTATACCGGTATTCGTTGAAAAATTAACCTTTATGAACGAATAGTTAATGAAAATTTGAAACAAACATTGATCAATTTTTCTCTTAATACCAATAATGGTCCGTTAATCATAACGGAACATTAACCATGACTCATGTGAGTATTAAAGAAAGCGGCTTTGCCGGCAAGCTGATGGAGGTGCTCGATCACGTAGAATACCGCCGAATTGAAAGCAGCGAGGACATGGAGGATGTCGCGCGGCTGCGTTACAAGGCCTATAAGGCGCACGCAGTCTTGCCCGTGGCGGCCAAGAACCTGATCGACGACATAGACTTCGACGACCATGCCTATATCTTCGGCGTCTACTATTACGAGGAGCTGGTGAGCACGGTGCGGATACACCATGTCACGCCGGATCATCGCGTGTGCCAGTCAACCGGTATTTTCCCGGACGAAATTCATGCCTTCCTCGATGCCGGGATGACGTTGATCGACCCGGCACGCTTTGCCGTCGACCCCGATTTCGAGCTGGAATTGCCGGCCTTGCCCTACCTGACGCTGAGACCGGCGATCGTGGGTGCCATCTATTTCGACACCGACAGGGTGATGCAGCATATTCGTCCGGCGCATGCGGCCTTTTACAAGCGTGTGTTCTACGCCGATACGGTCGTTCCGCCCCGCATGACCAAGACCTATGGTTTCGAATTGACGCTTCTGGCATCTCGATCAAAGGAGATCCGCGGCAAGCTGATGCAGCGATATCCGTTCTTCGATTCCGAGCCATGCGAGCGACGCATGATGTTTTCCCGCGGCGAGGATACCGGCTCGCCTCCCTTGACCATTCTGCCGACCGCGAGACTGGCAAGCGGCGTCCGGCGTGATATTCGCGGGCAATTCGGCTAGCCTGCGCGCTGATGCGACCTTCTCGTGCATTGCATTTTTCGTCGCTTTGTGTAACCCCTCGGTAGAGGAAATTCGGCTGCGGCATCTCCTTACGAGATGCCGTGGCTTTTGAGGACGAACTCCAACCGCCCGTCTGTTGTCGGGTCTTTCGGGAGGAGCGCATCGAGGGGAGATTTTTGAATGGCCGAACATAATACCGGACCCGCTGAAACCGGTGCTCCTATGGACTACAAGGAGCATGAGAAGACTTATAATCTTTTCCTCTCGAGCGCCCGGGTCGGATCTGCGATCATTGCCGCATTGTTGATCGCCATGGCGGCAAGCTTCTTCGGCCATGCCGGCTTCCTCGGTGGCGTCCTCATTTTCATCGTTCTTTCCATCGCCAGCATTATCCTGTTGCGCTGACATTCCAGCGCTGATCGACGCCGGGCCTATCTGGCTCGAGCCTTCCCGTAATTCTGCGGGCTGTCACGCCACCGCATTTGGGCGTGCGGCCGTTTGATGCGAGGTGTTGTCGTTGGGTAATCTGGTTTTCGTGGCCAAGGAAAGCGTGGCGGAGGAAGCGCGCGTCGCGGCGTCCGTCGAGACAGTGAAAAAGATGAGAAGCCTCGGCTTCGACGTCGTGATCGAAGCCGGTGCGGGCGCTTCCTCGCGCATTCCGGACCGCGAATACGAGGCCATCGGTGCGCGCATCGGCGCTGTGAAGGATGCCAAGCGGGCCGATGTCATTCTCAAGGTCAGGCGACCGACGAGCAAGGAGATGACCGGCTACAAGACCGGCGCGATCGTGATCGCCATCATGGATCCCTATGGCAACGAGGCGGCCCTTGTCGAGATGGCGCGCGCCGGGCTGACGAGCTTCGCCATGGAGCTGATGCCCCGCATCACGCGCGCGCAGTCGATGGACGTCCTGTCGTCGCAGGCAAACCTTGCCGGTTATCAGGCAGTCATCGAGGCTGCCGCCGTTTATGACCGAGCGTTGCCGATGATGATGACGGCGGCAGGTACGGTGCCGGCGGCAAAGGTCTTCGTCATGGGCGCCGGCGTTGCCGGTCTGCAGGCGATCGCGACGGCAAGGCGGCTGGGTGCTCTGGTGTCGGCCACCGACGTGCGTCCGGCAGCCAAGGAGCAGGTCGCCTCGCTCGGCGCGAAATTCATCGCTGTCGAGGACGAGGAGTTCAAGGCCGCCGAAACCGCCGGCGGCTACGCCAAGGAAATGTCCGGGGAATATCAGGCCAAGCAGGCAGCGCTGGTCGCGGATCACATCGCCAAGCAGGATATCGTCATCACAACAGCGCTTATCCCTGGACGTCCTGCCCCTCGGCTTGTCAGTCGCGACATGCTGAAGGCCATGCGCCCGGGTGCGGTCGCGGTCGATCTCGCCGTCGAACGCGGCGGCAATATCGAGGGCGTTGAATACGGCGCCGTGGCCGATGTCGAAGGCGTCAGGGTGGTCGGATATCCCAACATGGCCGGCCGGATCCCGGCGAGCGCGTCGGCTCTCTATGCCAAGAACCTCGTCACCTTCCTGGAAACGATGGTCGACAAGGACAGCAAGAGCCTCGGCCTCAATCGCGCCGACGAGTTGATCAAGGCGACGATGCTGACCGATGGCGGCGAAGTCGTGCACCCGAATTTCGTCGATCCCGACCAGCCGACGGTCAAGAAGGGAGATCTCTGAAATGGCCAGCCAAGCAATGGATCGGGCACTCCAGCAACTGAATGATGCCGTTACCGCCGTCATGACCGCTGCGGCACAAGCGCCTGAGGCGGCCAGCGCCGCAACCGGCGGGGCGATCGATCCCTTCGTCTTCCAGTTCGCGATCTTCGTGCTGGCGATCTTCGTCGGCTACTATGTGGTCTGGTCGGTGACGCCGGCCCTGCACACGCCGCTGATGGCGGTAACGAACGCCATCTCCTCCGTTATCGTCGTCGGCGCGCTGCTGGCGGTCGGTATTTCCGCCAGCGGATTGGCCACGGGCTTCGGCTTCGTGGCGCTGGTGCTCGTTTCGGTCAATATCGTCGGCGGCTTCCTTGTCACCCAGCGCATGCTGGCGATGTACAAGAAGAAAGACAAGTGAGGGCGGCATGCTGACCAATATCGCGGCTTTCCTCTATCTGGTTTCCGGCGTCCTGTTCGTTCTGGCGCTGCGCGGCCTTTCCCATCCGGCAACCAGCCGGCGCGGCAATCTGTACGGCATGATCGGCATGGGCATTGCCATCGTCACGACGTTGGTGCTGGCGACGCCGTCCTTCGGCGGCTTCGTGCTGATCGTTCTCGGCCTCGCCATCGGCGGCGGAGCGGGCGCCTACATTGCCCGTGTCATCCCAATGACCTCGATGCCGCAGCTCGTGGCCGGCTTCCACTCGCTGGTCGGCCTGGCGGCGGTTCTGGTGGCGGCGTCGGCGCTCTATACGCCGTCCTCCTTCGGCATCGGCAATATCGGATCCATCCACACCGAGGCCCGCATCGAAATGGCGATCGGTGTGGCCATCGGTGCCTTGACCTTTACCGGTTCGATCATCGCCTTCCTGAAGCTCGACGGGCGCATGTCCGGCAAGCCGATCCTGCTGCCATACCGGCACATCATCAATGCCGCCCTGCTTATCCTGATCGTGTTTTTCATCATCGGCCTTGCGGTAAGCGAAAGCCATTTCGATTTCTGGGCCGTCGTCGTCCTGTCGCTGGCGCTCGGCGTGCTCTTGATCGTGCCGATCGGCGGGGCGGACATGCCTGTTGTCGTGTCGATGCTGAATTCCTATTCCGGATGGGCGGCCGCCGGCATCGGCTTCACGCTCGGCAATCTGGCGCTCATCATCACCGGCGCGCTTGTGGGGTCCTCCGGTGCGATCCTGTCCTACATCATGTGCAAGGGCATGAACCGCTCCTTCGTCTCGGTCATTCTCGGCGGCTTCGGTGGTGAAAGCGTGTCGGGCGGCGCCGATAATTCCGACAAGACCGTCAAACTCGGCTCGGCTGAGGATGCAGCCTATCTCATGGCGAATGCCTCAAAGGTCATCATCGTGCCAGGATACGGCATGGCGGTTGCCCAGGCCCAGCATGCGCTGCGCGAGATGGCCGATCGCCTGAAGGCGCACGGCGTCGAAGTGAAATATGCTATCCATCCGGTCGCCGGACGGATGCCCGGCCATATGAACGTGCTGCTCGCCGAAGCAAACGTGCCCTATGACGAGGTGTTCGAGCTCGAGGACATCAATTCCGAATTTGCGCAGGCCGATGTCGCCTATGTCATCGGTGCCAACGACGTCACCAATCCGGCCGCGCGCGACGACAAGACCTCGCCGATCTACGGCATGCCGATCCTCGACGTCGACAAGGCCAAGACCTGCCTCTTCGTCAAGCGCTCCCTCGGCTCCGGCTATGCCGGCATCGACAATACCCTGTTCTACAAGGACGGGACGATGATGCTGCTTGGTGACGCCAAGAAGGTGACGGAAGAGATCGTCAAGGCTATGAACGAGTAACGTTCACACCCCATTCCCGATCGTAACCCGTTCTATGTTCGCTTGCGCTCCATCGTGGCGCGCGGGGCGGTGAGTATCCATACGAGGCCAGCGGGCCGGAAATCGATCTCGACATGACCGCTGAAGGATGCGGCGGCATGGGCTTTCGTGACCGTCGTGCCGAAGCCGGTCTCGGTCGGTGGTTTGACCGGCGGGCCGTCGCTTTCAGTCCAGACGAACCGGATCATCGGTCCGGTCTCACCTGGCTCGTTCGTCCATTCGATGGCAATCTTGCCCTCGGGGGCCGAGAGCGCTCCGTATTTTACCGAATTCGTTGCCAGCTCGTGCAGGATCAAGCCGAGATTCTGCACCGCTTCGGGCTTCAACAGGAAATCGTTGCCTTTTACGTCGAGCTGTTGCGGCCCTTGCAGGAAGGTCGCCAGATGGATGTCGATCACGCGGCGCAGCGAGACGCCGGACCATTGCTCGCTGGTCAGGACCTCTATCGAGCGCGCCAATCCTTCCAGCCGGTCGGCGACCGCGCGCTGGAAGGTATCGACGCTATCTGTCTGGCGTGCGAGCTGGCGGGTCATCGCCTGGGCGAGCGCCAGCAGGTTCTTGGTGCGGTGGACGAGCTCGTGCATGACGAAATGCAGCCGGTCTTCGGTGACGCTGCGGTCGAAGGACGCGTTGGAAAGCGCGACGGCCACCTGATTGGCCTCGACGACACTGCTGTCGATCGGCGACACGATCTCGCCCCGGCCCATGCGATCCGCCATGTCGGCGATGCTCTGTATGGTTATGCGCACCTGGCGCGCCAGGGCATAGACGGCGATCAGCGCGACCAGCAGCAATGTGACGCCGCCATAAATCAGGAAACGCCATGTGCTCATCAGCGATGCCTGTGCCGAGATGACAGGCCCCCACACGACCGCTTTCCATGACCAGCCGGAGATCTGCGCATAGCCGAGCAGCGAGTGCGGCAGGACCTTGTCATCCTGATAGACGCCGCTGGAAGCGATCAATTTGGGCAGAATATCCTTGTTGAATGTATCGCCGGGGGAAAGGATCGTCGGGCCGCCGGCGGCGACGACATGGCCGGATTTGTCCAGGACCGCGGCCGACCAGCCCGGGGGGAGCGCTTCCGTCGTGATGAGCTTGGCGAGTTGATCCGCATCCTGGGTTATCGCCAATGCGGCGCCGGCCGGCGAATGATCGAGCGGGAGGGTGACGTTATAGACCCATCGACGGGCGTTCGGGCCTACGAAGACATCGGACGCCTCGATGCGTCCGGAGTCCAGCGCCGATTGCAGCGCGGCGATGTTGCCCGTCTTGCCAAGCGGCTTGCCGAGCGGCCAGCGTGTGTTCAACCGAAGTTGGCCATCCTTTTCCAGGAGCAGGACGAAAAGCGCATCGGTGCGCAACACCGTCTCCGTCCTGGTGAAAAAGGTCTCGATATCGTTGTGCTCCAACTCAGGCGAAGAGGAGAGCAGCCGCAGGGTCGTCGCCATATCCTGCAGTTGCCGATCGATCACGCGGGCCAAAGACTGGGCGTCCTGAACGGTGTCGCCTTTCAATGCATCGCGTTCATTGTTTTCGAGCTGGACCAAAAGCAGCGCGACGAAGGCGAGAATGGGCAAGGCAATCGCCAGTGCGATGGCGATCAGATAAGCCCCAATCGACGCCTTCGGGAAATGCAGCTTCCTCATGGTGCGATCAACCGATCGTACCTCGATGACGATCGGGAGCGCTTGCGGAAGCAAGAATAACGGTTCCGGTCATCATGCCAAGCGCCCCCATGCCTAGACCCTGAGCTACATACTCTCAGGGCACCCATGTTAGGGCTCGGCAAATTGCCTTGCAACATCTGAAAATTCATTGCCGTGAAATCGTAAATAATCCCGGGCGTTTACGGGGCGGTGATGCATCGTTGTGGTTGCGCGTCCGCGCCCCATCGTCCGCCTTAGGCGAAGCGCGATAGTCGGAAAGGGGAGAGTTCCGTAACCTCCTTGCCATCGAGGATTTCCTCCGCTGCCAGCAGCCCGACGAGCGGCGCGAGCGTGACGCCGGAATGAAGGACCGCAAGATAGAGCCCTGGCCTGGCGTCGACACCGCCGAGGATGGGCAGGCCGTCTTTCGGTGTCGGACGATAGCCGATGGTATGGAAATCGAGTTCCAACGCATCGCCTCCCTTCAATGCCGCCTTCACCTTGGCGAAAAGCTCGCCTGCGGCTTTCTGTGGATTGTCGCCGGGAGCGGTGCCGCCGAAATCACCGCCGGCAATAATCCGGCCTTCCATCGTCTGGCGCATGTGAAGTTCCGGAGCCATCACCAGGCCGTTCAGCAGTTTCGGCGTGGGGCGGGAATGAACGATCAGACCAGGCGGCGTTTCGAGCGGCACATGAATGCCGGCCGATGCGGCAATTGCTGCCGTGCCGGCGCCGGCGGCAAGAACGACATGATCGGCGTGCATCGGCCCTTCATTTGTCTCGACGCCGGCGATCCTGCCGTTCTCAGTCAATAGACTTGTCACCTCGACACCGTGCAGAAGCCCGGCGCCATGACGACCGGCGTCCTGCAGCAGCAGCTCGGCTGCAGCAACGGGCTCGACGGCGCCTTCCTCGGCGATATGCAACGCATAGTCGGGTGGGGTGGCGAGGTTCGGCTCGATCATGACGCTCGTCGCACGATTGACCGGCTGTATGCCATAGCCCCAACCATGATGTTGCGCGGCATAGGCATCCAGTGCGGCCTCCGGCATATCCCAGCACAATCCGCCACACCAGGACAGTGGCAGACCGGGCAGATCCGCCGCAAGCCGCGACCATTCGGCCATCGAGCGGTGACGGAAATGAAAATAGAACTCGGGATTGCCCCAGCTGGCATTGATCCAGGCGAAGGAATTCGGTGTTGCCTCGCCGCCAATCTTTTGCGCGATTGTCGTGACGGACGCACCCTTGCGCTGGAGATGCCAGGCGATGGAGGCGCCGATGATGCCAGCGCCGATAACGATGATTTTCTGGGGGGAGGGCATGTCGTGGTCTCGTTTGGATGGGGAGATATTCGAGACTAGGCGTTCGATGACGCAAAGAAAAGCCGCCGGACGAAGGATCGTCGGCGGCTCAACGTCTCATTGCTATGCGGCTATGTCAGGAGCCGGCGCCCACGCGCGCCAAGCCATCTCTGGCCGGCTGGTAGTTTGGATCAAGGTTGACGGCATGCTGGTAGGAACGGCGGGCTTTCGCCTTGTCGCCTTTGCGCTCGTAGACGAAGGCTTGGTTCGCCCAGGATTGGGCGACCTTGTTGTCAAGATCGATCGCATGGTTGAAGTCGGCGAAGGCGTTGTCGTCGTCGTTCTGTGCAAGATAGGAAATGCCGCGGCTGTTGTAGGGCTCGGGCGAGTTCGGGGACAGCGAGATCGCCTTGGAGAAATCGTCGATCGCCTTATCCTGCTGATTGCGCTTCTGATAGATCACGCCGCGGCCGTTGAAGGCACGGCCATCCGTCGTTCCCAAGCTGATCGCCTTGGAATAGTCGTTGAACGCGTCGTCGTCGCGACCTGACTGGCGATAGAGATTGCCCCGGCCGATATAGGCGACGTCGTAGTTGGAGTTGATCTGCAGCGCGGCATTGTAGTCCGCGACCGCTTCCGGCAGCTTGCCCATGTTGCGGTAGATAAGCGCGCGGTTGGCATAGGCCTGATAGAACTTCGGATTGAGCTGTATCGCCTGATTGAAGTCCGCAAGCGCGCGGCTGAAATCTCCGCCGCGGCCGTAGGCCGTACCGCGAACATTGTAGCCTTCCGGATCCTGTGGATTGGCATTGATGACCGAGGTCAGCGAAGCGATATTCTCCGAGGAGCCCTGCGCCTTGTCGATGCGGATCACGTTATCGGTGGAAGCAGTCTGGCAGCCGGATAGGCTGATTGCGGCAAGAATCGCCAAAGCTGGCAGTGCGGCGGCGCGCTTCGAAACAAAAAAGAGCAGGTTCGAAGTACGGAGCCGTTCGGTAGTCGTGATTGCCATTATCGGGTTCGCTTTCCCATGCGTCATATCAGGCTGTTCTGATCTAATCCGATTTGTACGCAGAATAAATCAAAAAGGCGGCGGCGAACGACTCGCCCCCGCCACACATACATCTGAAAACGTCGAAAAGACGACGATTAGCGTGCGACCAAGCCTTCACGCTGCGCGCGCTTGCGTGCCAGCTTGCGAACACGACGAACAGCTTCAGCCTTCTCACGAGCACGCTTCTGCGACGGCTTTTCGTAGTAGTCGCGCATCTTCATTTCGCGGAAAATGCCTTCGCGCTGCATCTTCTTCTTGAGAGCGCGGAGAGCCTGGTCGACATTGTTATCGCGGACAAGTACCTGCACGAGAATCACGTTCCTTTGGTTTGGTTAATGCCAGCGGCGACGGCGGCGCCAGGAGGCAAAAAAATAACGTTCGCGCAGCCGTAGCCTTGCGATTGGTTAGGCGAGATAGCAGATCGGTTTGTCAAAGTCTAGCCAGATCGTGAGTTTGCCGGGTAAAAAGCGGCTTGTCGAGTGCTGAATTGAGCCGGGAATATCTTCCTCGCCTCGTCGCGCCTATCGAATATGGAGTTGACTCGCAATGTTTTGCGACACTGACATGCTTGTGCGAAGATTCTGGATCACAGTCATTTGCGCGCCATGGCGATTGCCCGATCTCGGCCGCCGCCTGCGCACAAGGGGAATCGTTGCATGACTTTCATGACCTCGCTGCCGCCGGAAGGCCGATTGCGGCGTTGATGTTCGGCTTTGCGGTTCTTGTCGCAACGCTTGGGCCTGCTGGAGCCGGTGAGGTGCGTCTTGGAAACAATGTCCGCATCGGCGGTCACGATTTCTCGAATCAGACCTTCGACAGCAAGCATCGGGCGCGAATTCATCTTTACGATCGCAAGCCGCCGAAGGAAGGATGCGTCTGGCGTAGCGATGGCCGTGGTGGCCATGTAAAGATCTGCCATCTGCAGCGCAAATAAAGCTGCTAACAAACGATAAGTTGGCCGTTCGATCGCGTTCCAATTTTAACCGTGTCGAAAGCCGGTCCTGAATGCGTCGCAAAAGAGCCGTTGTGTCGGTTTTTGATTTGCGATTTGTAAGGCCCATACAAGGGCGTCATGCCTGAAGGAGTTGAGGGCGAATGCGTAAATACTCGGTTTTTGCCGTGGCAAGGGAAGCGATGCGGGCTCACAAGGGCTGGGAGGCTCAATGGACCTCGCCGGAGCCGCGCAAGGAGTATGACGTCATCATCATCGGCGCCGGCGGTCATGGCCTGGGCGCGGCCTATTATCTCGCCAAGGAGCACGGCATCACCAATGTCGCCGTTATCGAGAAGGGCTGGCTCGGCGGCGGCAATACCGGCCGCAACACCACGATCATCCGCTCGAACTATCTCTATGAAGAGAGCATGCACATCTACGAGCATTCGATGAAGCTCTGGGAAGGGCTGTCTCAGGATCTCAATTACAACGTCATGTATTCGCCCCGCGGCGTGATGATGCTGTCGCACAATGTGCACGACCAGCAATCGTTCAAACGGCATATCCACGCCAACCGCCTCTACGGCATCGACAATGAATGGCTGACGCCGGAGCAGGCCAAGGCCTTTTGTCCGCCGCTCGATATTTCCAGCACCGCGCGTTACCCCATCAATGGCGCCGCCCTGCAGCGTCGCGGCGGCACGGCGCGGCACGATGCGGTCGCCTGGGGTTTTGCCCGCGCGGCGTCGGATCGCGGCGTGCATATCATCCAGAATTGCGAAGTGACCGGCATCCGCCGCGGGTCGGACGGCCGCGTGACCGGTGTCGACACGAGCAAGGGCTTCATCGGTGCCAAGAAGATCGGCGTTTCCGCAGCCGGTCATACCACCGTTGTCATGCAGATGGCGGGCGTGCGTGTGCCGCTGCAGTCGAGCCCATTGCAGGCGCTGGTCTCCGAGCCGCTGAAGCCGATCTTCCCCTGCGTCGTCATGTCGAACACGGTGCATGCCTATATCTCGCAGTCCGACAAGGGCGAGCTCGTTATCGGCGCCGGCACGGATCAGTATAATTCCTACAGCCAGACGGGCGGGTTGCAGATCATCACCCACACGTTGGATGCGATCTGCGAACTCTTCCCGATGTTCCGGCGCGTGAAGATGATGCGCTCCTGGGGCGGCATCGTCGACAACACGCCGGATCGGTCCGCGATCCAGTCGAAGACACCGGTGCCGGGGCTCTATGTCAACTGCGGCTGGGGCACGGGCGGCTTCAAGGCAACGCCGGGTTCGGCCAATCTGTTTGCGCATCTGATTGCCCGCGACGAGCCGCACAAATTCAATGCCGGGCTTAATCTGGATCGTTTCCGCACTGGCCGATTGATCGACGAGGCGGCAGCGGCTGCCGTGGCGCATTGATGCTGGCGGCGGTCGGGATCGTTCTTGCGGCGGGATTTTCGCTTCCGGCAGGGACGATCGTGACCAAGGTCAGCGATCTCTTTCCGGGGGCCGGGGATGTTCGCATGCAGGTGATCCACAAGGCACAGGACGAAGCGGATTGGCCGTTCGTGGCCGAAAGCGGCGTGCTTGCCTGCGTCAAGGTGCTGAACAAGCCGGCCGTTTATTTCGTGCCGGAACAGACGCCGGCGGCCACGAGGGCTTTCGAAGTCGACACGGATCTGCTGGGCATGAGTCTGATCAATCTGGGGATGACCAACGTGCTGAAACCCTACGGGTCGCTGGAGGCGCTGCTGAAGCGCATAACACCTTTCGTCACCATGGGACGGCAGCTTTGCGCGCAGCCACCCGGTACAAGCCTTTCCGGCTCCGAGCTTTAACACAGGTAGAAAACGATGCTGCTGATTTACTGCCCCTATTGCGAGGAAGAGCGTTCGGAACTCGAATTCCGCAACGTCGGCGACGCGCATATCGTGCGGCCGGCCAATATCGCCGGAATCTCTGACGAGGAATTCGAGGAATATTTCTTCCTGCGCGACAATCCGAAGGGCCTGATCTTCGAACGCTGGCGGCATATCCATGGCTGCGGCCGCTTCTTCAATGCGGCGCGCGACACGGTGAGCGACCATTTCTACCGCACCTACAAGGCCGGCGAGCCGAAGCCGGATCCTTCAACGCTTCTGCCGGGCGCATCCGAGCCGATAGCCCCGAGCCAGAGCGAACAAGAACAGACGGCACAAAAAGAGGGATTTGCTGAATGAGCGGCGCCAATCGTATTGCGGGCAAGGGGCGTCTGACGCCCGCCAGAACCGCCCGCTTCACCTTTGACGGCAAAAGCTACACGGCGCTCGAAGGCGACACCGTCGCCTCCGCACTGCTTGCCAATGGCGTTCATCTCGTCGGCCGTTCGTTCAAGTATCATCGCCCGCGCGGCATCCTGTCGGCCGGAGCCGAGGAGCCGAATGCGCTGCTCGACATCTCCCGCGATGCGGCCCGGCGCCAGCCGAACGTCCGCGCCAGCGTGCAGGAGGTGTTCGACGGCATGAAGGCGCAGTCGCAGAACCGTTGGCCGTCGCTCGCCTTCGATATCGGCGGCGTCAACAATTTGATGTCGCCCTTCTTTGCCGCCGGCTTCTACTACAAGACCTTCATGTGGCCGAAGGCGGCCTGGAAGCACATTTACGAGCCCTTCATCCGTCGCGCTGCCGGCCTTGGCGTCGCGCCGACGGAAGAGGATCCGGATCACTATGCCAGCCGCTATGCCCATTGCGACGTGCTGGTCGTCGGCGCCGGCATTTCCGGCCTCTCGGCGGCATTGGCCGCTGCCGAAGCCGGCGCGAAGGTCATCCTCTGCGATGAGCAGGCGGAAGCGGGCGGCGCGCTGCGCTTCGATACCGGCGTCAAGATCGACGGCGTCGAGGGCTATGCCTGGGCGCAGGAGATTGTTGCCAGGCTGAAGGCGATGCCGAATGTCGAGGTGCTGACCCGCACGACGGCCTTCGGCTACTACAATCACAATTTCTTCGGGCTTGCCGAGCGGGTGACCGATCATCTGGCGAAGCCGGGCCGCAACCTGCCGCGCGAGCGCCTGTGGCAGGTCCGCGCCAAGCGCGTCGTCCTGGCGACGGGCGCGATCGAACGCCACATGGTGTTCCCGAACAACGACCGGCCGGGCATCATGCTGGCATCGGCCGCGCGCGCCTTTCTCAACCATTATGGCGTCGCCGTCGGTGCCAAGATCGGCGTCTATACCGCGCATGATTCGGCCTACGAAGCCGCTTTCGATCTCAAGCGCGCCGGTGTCTCAGTCGTTGCCATCGTCGACAGCCGGGTGCGGCCGGGCGAGGCAGTCGTTGCCGAGGCAAAGCGGCTCGGCATCGAGGTCATGGCTGATTATGCTGTTGTCGATACGGCCGGCAAGCTGCGGGTCTCGTCCATGACCGTTGCGCGCAATGGCAGCTCCAGCTCTCGCAAGATCGCCGTGGATGCGCTGCTGGTTTCGGCCGGCTGGACGCCGTCGGTGCATCTGTTCTCGCAATCGCGCGGCAAGCTGAAGTTCGATGCGGATAAGCAGCGTTTCCTGCCGGGCACCTATGTCCAGGATTGTCTTTCCGTCGGCGCATGCAACGGCACCGACGGGCTGCAGGCGGCAATCGAGGAATCACTTGCCGCCGGCGAGCTCATGGCGCGCGCAGCCGGAGCAAGTGGCGGGGAAAAGATCCAGCTCCAGGCGGAGCAGGCTTTCGAATGGACCGGTGGCATGATCGGTGCTGCCGAGGGCGCAGGACCGGACACCAATGCCAAGGCCTTCGTCGATTTCCAGCACGACGTCTGCGCCAAGGATATCCGCCTTGCCGTGCGCGAGGGCATGCATTCCATCGAGCATATCAAGCGCTTCACCACCAACGGCATGGCGTCCGACCAGGGCAAGCTTTCCAATATGCACGGGCTGGCGATCGCCGCCGAAATGCTTGGCAAGGATATCCCGCAGGTGGGTCTCACCACCTTCCGCGCTCCCTATACGCCGGTCACTTACGGCACGCTGATCAGCCATTCGCGCGGGTCTCTTTTCGATCCCGCCCGCAAGACGCCGATGCATGCCTGGGAAGAGGCGCATGGCGCAATCTTCGAGGATGTCGGCAACTGGAAGCGCGCGTGGTTCTATCCGCGCGCCGGAGAAACCATGCATCAGGCCGTCGACCGCGAATGCCGCACGGCGCGCGAGGTGGCGGGCGTGTTCGATGCCTCGACGCTCGGCAAAATCGAGGTGGTCGGGCCGGATGCGGCGGAGTTCCTGAACCTGATCTACACCAACGCCTGGGACACGCTGAAGCCCGGCCGCTGCCGCTACGGCATCATGCTGCGCGAGGACGGTTTCGTCTATGACGACGGCGTCGTCGGACGTCTGGCAGACGACCGCTTCCACGTGACCACCACAACCGGCGGCGCACCGCGTGTGCTGCATCACATGGAAGACTATCTCCAGACGGAATTCCCGCATCTGAAAGTCTGGCTGACGTCGACGACCGAACAATGGGCTGTCATTGCCGTGCAGGGTCCGAAGGCGCGCGAGATCATCGAGCCGCTGGTCGAGGGGCTCGATCTTTCCAACGAGGCCTTCCCGCATATGAGCGTGGCCGAGTGCAAGGTGTGCGGCGTGCCGGCGCGGCTGTTCCGCGTCTCGTTTACCGGTGAGGTCGGCTATGAAATCAACGTGCCGGCCGATTACGGCCAGTCGGTTCTGGAAGCCGTCTGGGCGCGGGCCGAGCCGCTGGGCGCCTGCGCCTATGGCACCGAGACCATGCACATACTGCGCGCCGAAAAGGGCTATATCATCGTCGGTCAGGATACCGACGGCACGGTGACGCCAGACGATGCCGGTCTCTCATGGGCCGTCTCCAAGAAGAAGACGGATTTCGTCGGCATCCGCGGCCTGAAGCGGCCTGATCTCATCAAGGACGGCCGCAAGCAGCTCGTCGGCCTCGTCACTCGCGATCCGAAGGTGGTGCTGGAGGAAGGCGCGCAGATTGTCGCCGATCCCAATGAGCAGAAGCCGATGACCATGCTCGGACATGTCACTTCAGCCTACTGGTCGGAAAATCTCGGCCGCTCCATCGCCTTCGCTTTGGTCGCCGGCGGCCGCGATCGCCTGGGCAAGACGCTCTATGTGCCGATGCCCGACAAGACGATATCAGTCGAGGTGACGGATCTGGTGTTCTTTGACAAGGAAGGAGGCCGGATCAATGGTTGATCTTGCAACCCGTAAACTGCCGCTCGCCGGCCGCCACGGCGGTTCCGCCACCGTCAGGCTGACGCCTGCCGCGCCCGCAAGCCGCATTTCGCTGCGCGCGCCGAGCGATTCCATCGGCGACCTTTCGCAGGCGCTCGGCCTGCAAATGCCGAACCGGCCGAAGACTTCTGCCAGCGCCAACGGGCGTCATGCCCTTTGGCTTGGCCCGGACGAATGGCTCGTCATCGATGAGAACGGCGCCGATCTGGTCGGCCTTGCGGCCTCGGCCGGCGTGCTGCACTCGGCAGTCGATGTCTCGCATCGCAATACCGCCGTGATCGTGTCCGGCCCCGGCGCGGAAGCAACGCTTTCGGGCGGCTGCCCGCAGGATCTTTCGCTGCAGGCTTTCCCGGTCGGCGCCTGCTCGCGCACGCTGTTCGGCAAGGTCGAAGTCGTGCTGCTGCGGCTCGACGAGGAAACGTTCCGCGTCGAGGTCTGGCGCTCCTTCTCTGACTATGCCTTCGGCCTTCTGGCCGAAGCGGCGGAGGATGCGAGCCTTTAAGGGCTCCGCATCCCGGCTGGTCAGGCTTCTTCCGGCCGATCTTTCGGATCGAACTGCGATATGGTTGTCCATGTCGCAGTGAGGGCCGGCTTGCGTTCGTTCTCGATTTCGACCGTCACATCGTAGGTTAGCATCAGCATATTGGCGCCGCGCAGCCGGGTTTCGGCGAGCATGAAACGGCCGCGCACGCGCGCGCCGCATTTGACCGGCGACATGAAACGGATCTTCTCGAAGCCGTAGTTGATGCCCATGGTCTGCTCGCGGATCTTGGGCAGGGCGCTGTAGTTCAGCGCCGAGAGTAGCGAGAGCGTCAGAAAGCCATGCGCGATGGTGCCGCCGTAGGGCGTTTCCGCTTTAGCGCGCTCGGGATCGACGTGGATGAACTGGTGATCATGCGTCGCGTCGGCGAAGGTATCGATCATAGTCTGGTCGACCGCGAGCCAATCGGAGATGCCGATCTCCGTTCCCACACATTTCATAATTTCAACAAGCGAGATATCGCCGGGCATTCCATCCTCGTCAGTCTAAGGGGTCAATGGCCCTTTCTGGCGAATTGGGACAGAAAGTGCAACCGGGTCAAAATTCGATGAAGAAACTGACGGAGCGGGCGGGGATCGTGATCTGCTCGCCGGCTGATGGTTCACCCGACGGGCTCAACAGCGACCAATCGCCTTTTTCGGATGGTGGCAGCGTGGCGTGGAGTTCGTCGGCTGCGCGATTGAGGAGGATGGCGAGTCGCACTGGCCGACCGGCTTCTTGGTCTTGCGTCTCGATTGCCATGCCCAGCACGTCGGCTGCCGGTGCATCCCAGTCCGGCACGGACATCGGCGTACCAGCGGCGGAAAACCAGAGGATGTCGCCGTCTCCCTTGAAGAAGTCCATATCGCTGAAGGCGCTGAAGCGGCGGCGCAGGCCTGCAAGCCACGCCGTATGGCCGATCAGCTCCTCATCCAGCGTGTTCCAGTCCATCCAGGTGATGGCATTGTCCTGGCAATAGGCATTGTTGTTGCCTTGCTGGCTGCGACCGCCTTCGTCGCCGGCCGTCAGCATGATCGTGCCGCGCGTGGCAAAGAGCGTCGAAAGCATCGCTTCGATGTCGGCGCGGCGCTTGTTCTGGATGGTCTGGTCGTCCGTCTTGCCTTCGGCGCCGTTGTTCCAGGAGAAATTCTCGTTGTGGCCGTCGCGGTTGTTCTCGCCGTTGGCTTCATTGTGCTTTTCGGCATAGGAGACGAGGTCCATCAGCGTGAAGCCGTCATGGGCGGCGAGGAAGTTGACGCTGCGCGTCTGCGTGCGGCCGTCGCGGCCGAAGATGGAGGAGGAGCCGGCAAGGATCGTCGCCAGATCGCCGATCCTGCTGTCACCGCGCCAGAAGCGGCGGAGATCATCGCGGGCGCGGTCGTTCCATTCGAGAAAAGGTGCTGGAAAATTCCCCAGCTGATAACCGCCGGGACCGATGTCCCAGGGTTCGGCGATGAGGATGCGATCCTGCAGCACCTCATCCGCCAGCATGGTACGCAGTGTCATGCTTTCGGGATCGAACCCCTTGGTGCCGCGCCCGATCACCGTGGCAAGGTCGAAGCGGAAACCGTCGATGCCGGCGTGCTGGACGAAATGGCGGAGGCTGTCGATGATGAGCTTGCGCGTCGCCGGCTGGTCGCAGGCGACGGTATTGCCGGTGCCTGTGTCGTTGACCAGCGTGCCGGGCTGATCCGGCAGATGACGGAAATAGGTTGGGTTGTCGAGGCCGCGCAGCGATAGGGTCGGCCCCTGGCGATCGCTTTCGCCCGTGTGGTTGAAGACGAGATCGAGGATGACTGCGATCCCCTCGGCATGGAGGGCCGCGACCGTCTCGCGCAACTCCGTGATACCGCCGGGCACGAGACGCGGGTCGAGCGCCATGAAGGCGACAGGATTGTAGCCCCAGCCGTTGGTGAGGCCGAGCGGCGGCAGGTGCCGTTCGTCGATCCAGGCGGTGATCGGCATCAGCTCGATGGCGTTCACCTGGAGGCGCTTGAGATGGGCGATGATGGAGGGATGGGCGAGGGCGCCGAGCGTGCCGCGCTTTTCCACCGGCACGTCCGGATGCAGCATGGTGAACGGCTTGACGGCGATCTCGTAGATCAGGCCGCCCGGCTGAAACAGCGGCTTGGACGGGGCAACAGTGACATCGCGTGAGACGATCGCCTTTGGCATGAGATCCTGCGTGTCTTCGCCGAAGGTTCCGAGGCGCGAATCGTATCGGAACGGCCGGTCGATCTCCTTGGCATAGGGATCGATCAGCAGTTTGGACGGATCGAACCACAAGCCTTGGTCGGGATCGTATGTGCCATGGGCGCGCAGGCCATAGCGCATGCCCTCCTTGGCACCCTTGACGAAAAGGCGATGCTCGTCGCCGTCGCGGGTCAATGGCAGGCGCGAGATTTCCTTCTTGCCCTCGGCATCGAACAGGCAAAATTCGATCCGTTCGGCATGTCTGGACCAGACGGCAAATTCAATGCCCGTTTCGGTGAGGGTAGCGCCAAGGCAGCGGATTGTCGGCTCTGACATGTCTGGCGGGCTTTCCGGATCGCTAGAGATGGTTCCCTCTCCCTGCTTGCGGGGAGAGCTGGGGTGAGGGGCAGAGCGTCCGGCAAGTTCTGCGTTCGCGGCGAATTTTGAGAAGGCCCCTCATCCGACCAGTCGCCGCTTCACTTCATTCGGCGGCTCCCGGCCACCTTCTCCCCGCAAATGTGGGGAGAAGGGGCTTAATCCGTAGGTTCAGGTGATAACAGTCGGGGCGTCGCGGCCGGTGCGGCCCTTGATGTCAGCGATTTCCTGGGCTGCGGTGATGAGGTCTGCGAGCGCTTCCTGCGTCTCGATGTTGTGACGGGTCGGGTCGGGCTCGTAGCGTTCGATGTAGACGCGCAGGGTCGCGCCCGTCGTGCCGGTGCCAGACAGGCGGAAGACGACGCGGGAGCCGCCCTCGAACAGGATGCGGATGCCCTGATGCTGGCTGACGGACTTATCGACCGGATCGTGATAGGCGAAGTCGTCGGCGGCGGAAACAGTGAGATCGCCATACTTCGTGCCCGGCAGGGTCGGCAGCTTCTCGCGCAGCGCGGCAATCAGGCCGTTGGCGGCATCGGTGTCGACGCCTTCATAGTCGTGGCGGGAATAATAGTTGCGGCCGTAGGTGGCCCAATGCTGCGTGACGATATCGACGACGCTTTCGCCGCGCACGGCGAGAATGTTGAGCCAGAGCAGCACAGCCCAAAGGCCGTCCTTTTCGCGAACGTGGTTGGAGCCGGTGCCCGAGCTTTCCTCGCCGCAGATCGTCGCCATGCCGGCATCGAGCAGGTTGCCGAAGAATTTCCAGCCGGTCGGGGTTTCGTACATGCCAATGCCGCGCTTTTCGGCGACGCGGTCGGCAGCACCGCTGGTCGGCATGGAGCGGGCGATACCGGCGATGCCGTGCGAATAACCGGGCGCGAGGTTGGCGTTGGCCGCGAGGATCGCCAGACTGTCCGACGGCGTGACGTAGATGCCCTTGCCGATGATCAGGTTACGGTCGCCGTCGCCATCCGATGCCGCGCCGAAGTCGGGCGCATCGTCGCCCATCATCTCGTCGTAGAGCTCCTTGCAGTGGACGAGGTTCGGGTCAGGGTGATGGCCGCCGAAGTCGGGCAGCGGCAGGAAGTTGCGCACCGATCCATCGGGCGCGCCGAGGCGGATCTCGAAGATCTCCTTGGCATAGGGCCCGGTGACCGCGCTCATCGCATCGAAGCAGAGGCGGAAGCCGAGGCTGATCAGGTTGCGGATGGCGCCGAAATCGAACAGCTCCTCCATCAGGGCAGCGTAGTCTTCGACGGGGTCGATGACAGAAACGATCATGCCGCCGATATCTTCGCGGGCGATGCGGTCGAGATTGATGTCCGGAAAATCCGATTTCTTGTAGCTGTCGATGACCTTGGAGCGCTCGTAGATGGCATCCGTGATCTTTTCCGGCGCCGGGCCGCCATTGCCGATATTGTACTTGATGCCGAAATCTTCGGTCGGGCCACCGGGATTGTGGCTGGCCGACAATATGATGCCGCCGAACGCCTTGTACTTGCGGATGATGTGCGAGGCAGCGGGCGTCGAGAGGATGCCGCCCTTGCCGACCATCACTTTGCCGAAGCCGTTTGCGGCGGCCATCTTGATGGCCTTCTGAATGACGTCGCGATTGTAGTAACGGCCGTCGCCGCCGATGACCAGGCACTTGCCCTGATAGCCTTCGAGCGAATCGAAAATCGATTGAATGAAGTTTTCCGCGTAATTCGGCCGCTGGAATTCGGGAACCTTCTTTCGCAGGCCCGAGGTGCCGGGTTTCTGATCCGCGTAGGGGGTGGTGGATACGGTTTTAATCATCGGGTTAAGCGCCTCTCGAGACAAGACTGGAGTAGAGAGCGGCGTAGCGTTCTGCGCTTCTGCCCCAGGATACGTCGGATTTCATGCCCTGCTTTTGCATCTGCGTCCAGACCTTTCGATCCTGGAAAAGGTGCATGGCACGGCGCATGGCTTGCAGCAGCCCTCCGGCAGTGACGGGCGAAAACTGAATGCCGGTCGCGACTTTGGCCTGCAGCGCGGCGTGGTTGGCGTCGATAATGGTATCGTTGAGCCCGCCCGTACGCGCGACAATCGGCAGACAGCCATAGCGTAAGCCATAAAGCTGCGTGAGGCCACAGGGTTCGAAACGCGAGGGGATGATAATCGCGTCGCAACCGCCCTGCATGATATGCGACATCGGCTCGTTATAGCCGGCCGACACCCCGACGCGGCCGCGATGGCGGCCGGCTGCGGCGAACAACGCGCCTTCCAGCGCCGCATCACCGGCGCCCAGGATGGCGAGCTTGCCGCCCATGTGAACGATCTCGCTGGCGACGCCGGCCAGAAGATCCATGCCCTTCTGCCAGGTGAGGCGGCTGACGACGCAGAAGATCGGCCCATCATCGTGGTCGAGCCCGAAGTATTCGATGACGCGCTCGCGGTTGACTGCGCGGTCCTTGAGTGTCGCGGCGCTATAGGTCTGCGCGATCATCGCGTCGGTCGCAGGGTTCCAGATGTCGTCATCGATGCCGTTGACGATGCCGTGGAGGCTGTTCGCCCTGCTGGCGATGACGCCCTCGAGACCCATGCCGAATTCCGGCGTCAGGATTTCTTCGGCATAGGACGGGCTGACGGTGGTCAGCGCATGGGCCGTCTGCAGGCCGCCCTTTAGGAAGCCGACATCGCCGTAATATTCGACGCCTTCCATGGAAAAGGCGTGCGCCGGCAAGCGCAGGCCGGGGAAGATGCTGGGGCCGAATTGACCCTGAAAGGCAATGTTGTGGATCGTGAGTACGCTCGGCAGTTCCGGCGTCGGATAGTAGCGCATGTAGACCGGCACCAGGGCGGATTGCCAGTCATGGGCATGCACCAGATCCGGCTGCCAGCCGGGCAATCGGCCGGCGGCGATTTCTGCGCCGGCCAGCGACAAGGCGGCGAAACGCCGCCAGTTGTCGGGGTAATCCCTTCCCGTGGCATCGACATAGGGTCCGCCGGTGCGGCTGTAGTAGGCCGGCGCATCGAGCACGAGGAAGGAAATGCCGCCATGCTCGACTTCCAGCACGGTCGCCTGTTCGCCGAGCAGATCGGTGAATTCAAGGCGAACCACTGGGTTGCGAATGGCTTTCATCACCGCGGGATAGCCCGGGATGAGGGTCCTGGTTTCGACACCATAGGGTCTCAGTGCAATGGGCAGGGCGCCGGCCACATCGGCCAGGCCCCCCGTCTTGATCAGGGGGAAAACCTCGGATGCAACCGAAAGGACCTTCATGCCTCAGATATCCAGCTTGTCGATCATCGTCTGGGTGATCAGGCAGATACCACTTTCCGTGCGGCGCCAGCGCTTGGCGTCCAGTTCCGGATCCTCGCCGACGATCAGGCCCTCCGGAATGGTGACGCCATGGTCGATGACGACATTCTTGAGCTGCGCTCGGCGGCCGACCTTGACGCTCGGCAGCACCACGGCTCCCTCCAGCTTGGAGTAGGAGTTGGCGCGCACGCCGGTGAACAGCAGGCTGTTGTAGAGGCTCGCGCCGGAAATGATGCAGTCGCCGGCGACAACGGAGGAAACAGCCGAACCGCGGCGGTCCTCGTCGTCATGGACGAATTTGGCCGGCGGGCTGATTTCCGCATAGGTCCAGATCGGCCAGGACTTGTCATAGATGTCGAGCTCCGGAACCACGGCGGTCAGGTCGATATTGGCCTGCCAGTAGGCGTCGATCGTGCCGACGTCGCGCCAATAGGCCTCGCGCTCGAAATCAGAGCGGACGCAGGATTGCGCGAAGCGGTGCGCGACGGCTTTGCCGTTCTTGACGATGTAGGGAATGATGTCCTTGCCGAAGTCGCGGCTGGAGTTGGGGTCGGCGGCATCACGTTTCAGGCATTCGATCAGGAACTTCGTGTGGAAGACGTAGATGCCCATCGAGGCCAGCGCGAAATCCGGATTGCCGGGGATGCCGGGCGGATCAGCGGGCTTCTCGACAAAGTCGATAATCTGGTCTTTTTCGTCGACGTGCATGACGCCGAAGCCGACGGCTTCCATGCGGGGCACTTCGAGGCAGCCGATGGTGACATCAGCGCCAGAATCGACGTGCTGCTGCAGCATCCATTCATAGTCCATCTTGTAGATGTGGTCGCCGGCGAGGATGACCATGTATTCCGGGCCATAAGGCTCGATGATGTCGATGTTCTGGTAGACCGCGTCGGCCGTGCCTTCATACCACTGCGTTTCCGACACGCGCTGCGAGGCCGGCAGGATATCGAAACTTTCGTTTCGCTCGGGCCGGAAGAAGTTCCAGCCGCGCTGCATATGGCGGATCAGCGAGTGCGCCTTGTACTGGGTGGCGACACCGATGCGGCGGATACCGGAGTTGAGTGCGTTGGACAGGGCGAAATCGATGATTCGGGTCTTGCCGCCGAAGTAGACGGCCGGCTTCGCACGGCGGTCGGTGAGTTCCTTCAATCGGCTGCCTCGACCCCCGGCAAGAACGTAGGCCATGGCGTCGCGTGCCAGCGGCTGGAAACGTTTTTCTACCATTTTATTCCTCCCTGTCGGTAATGATCTCAAAATTCCGGTTCGAGCATGATGGTCGCCAACGGAGGCAGCGTTATCGTCGCCTGTACGCCTCCGCCCGCGTTGACGGCCTGGACACGCCCGCCGTTCCCCTTGCCGCTGCCGCCATAAATGTCGGCATCGGTGTTCAGTATTTCACGCCACCGCCCCTCCGCCGGCAAGCGCAACGTATAATTCTCGCGGTAAACTGGCGTAAAATTGGTGATGACCGCAACCGGTTTTTCACCGGGTGCCTTGCGCAGCCAGGCGAAGACCGAATTCTCGAAATCATCGACGATCAGCCATTCGAAGCCATCGCCCTCGCAGTCGCGGGCATGCAATGCCGGTTTGCTGCGATAGGTGAAGTTGAGATCGCGCACGAGGCGCCGCATGCCTTCATGCATGCGATATTGCAGCAGGTTCCAATCCAGCGCACGCTCTTCGCTCCATTCGCTCCACTGTGCGAATTCCTGACCCATGAACAGCAGCTTCTTGCCGGGATAGCCCCACATGAAGGCATAGAAGGCACGCAGGTTGGCGAATTTCTGCCAGTCGTCGCCGGCCATCTTGGCAATCAGCGATCCCTTGCCGTGCACCACTTCGTCATGGGAGAGCGGCAGGACGAAGTTTTCCGAGAAGGCATAGATCAGGCCGAAGGTCAGCTCATTGTGGTGGTACTTGCGATGCACGGCCTCGCGGGAGAGATAGCTCAGCGTGTCGTGCATGAAGCCCATGTTCCACTTGAAGCCGAAGCCGAGGCCGCCTTCGTGGACCGGCTGCGACACTTTCGGCCAGGAGGTGGATTCCTCGGCAATGGTCATGACGCCCGGATGCGCGCCGTAGACCCTCGCATTCATCGACTGGAGAAAACGGACCGCCTCGAGGTTCTCGTTGCCGCCATATTCGTTCGGGATCCATTCGCCGTGCTTGCGCGAATAATCCAGGTAGAGCATGGAGGCAACGGCATCGACGCGCAAACCGTCCAGGTGGTACTTTTCCGCCCAGAAGAGCGCATTGTTCTCGAGATAGGAGAGAACTTCGGTACGGCCGAAATTGTAGATCGCCGTATTCCAATCGGGATGAAAACCCTTGCGCGGGTCTTCATGCTCATAGAGCGCCGTGCCGTCGAACCAGCGAAGGCCATGCTCGTCGGTCGGGAAATGCGCCGGCACCCAATCTAGGATGACGCCAATGCCGACCTTGTGGCAGCCGTTGACGAAGCGGGCAAAACCTTCCGGCTCGCCGAAACGGGCCGTTGGTGCATAGAGGCCGGTGGTCTGATAGCCCCAGGACGGATCGTAGGGATGCTCGGTGATCGGCAGGAACTCGATATGGGTGAAGCCCATATCGACGCAATAGGGGATCAAGCGCGAGGCGAGCTCGTCCCAGGACAGCATGGAACCGTCGTCGCGGCGCTGCCAGGAGCTTGCATGGACCTCATAGATGCTGATGGGCTGACGGCGCTGGTCGACGCTCGCCCAATGCTCGCGATGGGCCGCATCCTCCCAGACCTGGGTCAATTCGTTGGCCGTGACGGAAGCGGTCTTCGGGCGCAATTCGCTCCGGCGGGCGAAGGGATCGGCCTTCAGCGGCAGCACAACGCCGTCCTTACCGCGGATTTCGAACTTATAGGCCACTCCGGCCGGCACATCCGGCGCAAAGATCTCCCAGATGCCGGAATCCGATCGGTAGCGCATGACGTGCCGACGGCCATCCCAATTATTGAAGTCGCCGACGACAGAAACGCGCTGGGCGTTCGGCGCCCAGACGGCGAAATGAAAGCCCTGGACGCCCTCATGCTTCATGGGATGGGCGCCCATCTTGTCGAACAGCCGCAAATGTGTGCCCTGGCGAGCGAAATAGTCATCCATCGGTCCGAGAACCGGGCCGAAGCTGTAGGGGTCGGTCACCGCCCATTCGGCATCGCCGCGCCGGGCGCGATAGCGCACCGGTTGCTGCTTGGTAAGTTTCACATCGCCGGAAAAGAAGCCCGCCGGATCAAGGCAATCCAGCTCGCCGATGACGGAACCGTCCAGTGCCATGGCGGTCACGGCCTCGGCGCCAAGAATGAAGCAGCGGGCCACAAACCCATCATCCGTCCGATGCACGCCGAGAACGGCGAACGGGTCGGAATGCGTGCCTGCGAGAATTGCAGCAATTTCGTCTGCCGAAATGTCCCTCAAGCTTGTGCCGTCAGCGGGTCTTTTCGGCTTTTTCATCCGGCTCTCCAAATTTCCTTGGCATATTGACGGATCGTCCGGTCGGAGGAGAACCAGCCCATGCGAGCGGTGTTGTTGATCGTCTTGGCATACCACTCGGACGGATCGGCCCAGAGTATATCGACCTCGCGCTGAGCGGAGGCATAGGCGTCGAAATCGGCGGCGACCATGAACCAGTCATGGCTGTAGATGCCCTCAATCAGGGCGGTATAGCGATTGCGGTCGTCGGGAGAGAAGACGCCCGACGCGATGGCCGCAAGCGCTTGCGACAGCTCGCGCGAGCGTTCGATGACGGCGCGGGGGTCATGGCCGTCGCTACGCAGGCTGGCGACTTCGTCCGCCTTGAGGCCGAAGATGACGATGTTGTCCTCGCCAACATTGTCGCGCATTTCGACATTGGCGCCGTCCAGCGTGCCGATCGTCAGCGCGCCGTTGAGGCCGAACTTCATGTTGCCGGTGCCGGAGGCTTCCATGCCCGCGGTCGAAATCTGCTCGGAGAGATCGGCGGCCGGAACCATGACTTCGGCCAGCGAGACATTGTAGTTCGGCACGAAGACGACCTTCAGCAGGCCGCGCACCGACGGATCATTGTTGATGACGCGGGCGACGTCGTTGATCAGCTTGATGATGAGCTTTGCATTGTGGTAGCTCGGCGCCGCCTTGCCGGCGAAGAGCTTGACGCGCGGCTGCCAATCCAGCTCGGGATGCGAACGGATCTGATCGTAGAGCGCTACGGTTTCGATAATGTTCAGGAGCTGGCGCTTGTATTCGTGGATGCGCTTGATCTGAATGTCGAACATTGCATTCGGATCGAGCTTGATGCCCATCCGGCTGGCCACGAGATTGGAAAGCTGCACCTTGTTGGCGCGCTTGACGGCGGCGAATTTCTCCTGGAAGGCGCTGTCCCGGGCGAACTTGTCGAGTGGCTTCAGCTTCTCGGCATCGTCGAGGAATTCATCGCCGATGGCCTCGCGAATGAGGCCGGTCAGGCCGGGATTGCACTGCATCAGCCAGCGGCGCGGCGTGATGCCGTTCGTCTTGTTGTTGATGCGGTCCGGATAGAGCTTGTGCAGGTCGGCGAAGACGGTGACCTTCATGAGGTCGGTGTGCAGTGCGGAAACGCCGTTGATCGAATGCGAACCGACAAAGGCGAGATTGCCCATGCGCAGACGCCGGTCACCGTTCTCGTCAATCAATGAAATCGAGCGGATTTCCGAGTCGCTGAAATTGCGGGCCTTGCGGGCTTCGACGAGGATCTTGGCGTTGATGGCGTAGATGATCTGCATGTGGCGCGGCAGGAGCCGTTCGAACAGCGGCACGGGCCAGCTTTCCAGCGCTTCCGGCAGAAGCGTGTGATTGGTGTAGCCGAAGGTATTGCGGGTGATATCCCAGGCCTTGTCGAATTCGAAGCCATGAATATCGACCAGCAGGCGCATCATTTCGGCGACGGAGACGGCCGGATGCGTATCGTTCAGCTGGATCGCGACCTTGTCGGCCAGATTGGTCAGATCGTCATATTGCTGCAGATGGCGGCGAATAATGTCCTGCAACGAGGCCGACGAGAAGAAAAACTCCTGGCGCAGGCGCAACTCCTGGCCGGCGGGCGTCCCATCGGCCGGATAGAGAACACGCGTCAGACTCTCGGCCTTGTTGCTCTCCCGGAGCGCGCCGATGTGGTCGCCGGCATTGAAGGCGTCGAGCAGGATCGGATCGATCGGTTGAGCCGACCAGAGACGCAACGTGTTGACGCGCTTAGCACGCCAGCCGACGACGGGCGTATCGAATGCAGCAGCAATCACGCGTTCGGCCGGCTTCCACACATAGCGAGGCTGATCGTCATGGCCGCTGACTGTTTCGACACCGCCGCCGAAGCCGATTTCATAGGAGCTTTCCTGGCGTTCGAATTCCCAGGGATTGCCGTGGGCGAGCCATGTTTCCGGCAATTCCACCTGCCAGCCGTCGGCCATCTGCTGACGGAACAGGCCGTGCACGTAACGAATGCCATAGCCATAGGCCGGCACTTCGACGGTCGCCATGGATTCCATGAAACAGGCGGCCAGACGGCCAAGGCCGCCATTGCCGAGCGCGGCGTCCGGCTCAAGGCCGGCGATGACGCGGACATCGACGCCGAGTGAAGCCAGCGCGTTGGTGATTTCCTCCATCAGGCCGAGATTGGAGACGGCATCGCGCATCAGGCGGCCGATCAGGAATTCGAGAGATAGATAGTACACGCGCTTGGCGCCGGTCTCATAGACCTTGCGGGTCGATTCCATCCATCTGTCGATAACGCGGTCGCGAATGACGAGGATCGTCGCGGTCAGCCAATCGTGCGGCTTGGCCACTTTCGCATCCTTGCCGATGCGGTAGGTCAGGCGTTCGATGATTTCTTCCGCGAGGATTTCAGGGCGGGAACTGCGGGGCGCTGGAACGGGGAGATCGGCCTTCGTCAAGTTATTCATACTATCAACTCTCGCCATTTGTGCTTTATATTCAGAGTGTTATGTCTGAATAAAGCAAATTGCCTTTCCGTTTCACTATCACTTTACGCACCGATGTAAAGCAGTTGCAACAGGTGAATGACGCGGATGCGAAAATAGCGAGCCAACGCTTCCGAGGCGGTGAAAGGACTTGATTTCGATTGTTTTTCCGGCTCTTATCGACAGATTGATCGACAAGAAAAAGCCGCTCCAGAGCAATCTGGGCGGCTTTCTTGTGAATCAAGCGGCGCACCTATTACTTCGTTAGGAGCGTAGTTTGTTTCGATGCCTGCGCGCCGATGGTTTTGAAGGCCGCGAGGAGATCGGACATTTGTTGTGCATCAAAGTAATTGGAGGAGTTCGATGCACAACTCCGCAAGAGATCTTGACCACGAGTCGGCGCCATGAAGGCGACGGTATAGATTTGTACGCCGGCAGCTTTTGCCGTCGTGCATGTGTCTAGTGTCTTCTGATCCGAACTGGTGGCATTGTTTTCTCCATCGGTCATCAAGACGATGAATTTCTGAAATTTCGTATTGCCCTTCTTGGCTTGTTCGGTTGCTTCGGCGGGTGCAATGAGGCTGTTATACGCCAATGTCATCGGTGCACTGGACTCGGTGCCGCCATCGGCATTCAGCCCGCTAATGACATTGTTGCGGGTCGACTTCGTCCCCCAGGCAAGTGTGCTGGAGCTATCGACCTGGCTGCTCCATGCTATGGCCGCCGTGCGGACATATCGCGAACTGGGGTCGGCCGCATCGAGCTGGTCGAGCAGAGTGCCGACCGCCGTCTTCAAAGCTGCGATCTTCTTGATATAGCAAGGGCTTTTGGGCTTCGAATACTGATATAGGTAGATTCCGTCAGTATAATATTGGATACAGCTGGTCTGTGTTGTATCGATGACGTTGGTGTTCAGCAGCATCGAGCCGGACTTGTCGAGCGCGATCTCCATCGACAATGCGGTTTTCTCAACTGCAGTTCCGCTGGTTGTAGAGCTCGATGCGGAAATGGTCATCGCATGCAGGCCGAGCAATTGGCTCATGCCGTTCACTGACAAATTGTAGGATGCGTTGACGGCAACGGAATAGCTGGTGCCACCGGATGAGTTGCTGCTCGACGTAATGGTGGTCGAAGTCCCTGCCTTGAGGGCATTCGTGGTGTTCGTATCCCCGGCAAGATAGTTCGACATCTGGCCGAGGACGAAATTGTTAGCGAGATCCTTGGCGGTCGTCGTCGTGGCGCTGCCTTCGGCAAGCGCCGTTGCAGCGGCAAGCGCGGCGGAATCCGTAGCTTCCTGGAGCTGGCTGTGCGATAGCGACATGTTTGTGACATCGATCGCGACGCCACCTGCAGCGGCCAACACCGGCACCGCAATCGCTGTAAGGATGCCGAAGTTTCCCGCCTTATCACGTAGAAGTTGTTTTAAGGTGCGAAGTTTATCCGAACCGGAGATCATCATGTCCGCCTGTTGGAGAGAGTTAAAGGCCTCAAGAATGGGCGGGACTATCGGTCACAAATATTAGGCGACCGTTTAAGCGGCAGTTCGAAATTTAACAAACTGCCGGATCGGTCTCATTTTGGCTTGGTTTATTACTGTTTTACCGGAACGACATCCACGGCCTGGACGGTTTTCTGGCTGCCATAGCCCTTGAGCACGCCGATGACCGGCGCGACATCGGAATAATCGCGGCCATAGGCGACGACGATATGATCGGTTCCGGCGGGAATATTGTTCGTCGGATCGAGCTCGATCCAGCCCGCGGTTTCTCCGCACCAGACGCGCACCCAGGCATGCATGGCGTCTGCTCCCTCCAGCCGCTCCTTGCCCGGCGGCGGGATGGTGCGCAGGAAGCCGCTGACGTAGCCGGCCGGGATGCCCAGGCTGCGCAGCGCGATGATCATCACATGCGAGAAATCCTGGCAGACGCCGCGTTTCAGGCGGAAGGCCTCCTTGGGCGTGGTATCGACGGTGGTCGCCTTCGCATCGTAGACGAAATCCTTGTGGATCTGGGAGCAGATCGCATGGGCGATCTGCATGGTCGTCAGGTTCGTCGTCTTCCATTGCCTGCTGTAGCTGGCGATTTCGCCTGTTTCGGGCAGGCGGGGGCTGCTGGCGAGGAAATGGTGCGGCGAGGAGGGGTCGACCGACCAGCAGTCGCTGACCTCATCGGGCAGTTTGGCGAGCAAGGGCGAGAAGTCGGCCGCGACGGGCTGGCTCTCCACCTGAACGCGCGCCTGCATGCGGATATCAAGCTTCTCGTGCGGATCGCGCACCAGGATCGATGTTGCCGAATGCTGGAAGAAATCGGTGAAATTCGATTGCTCGTCCGGATGCGGCGTAACCTTCAGCGAGCCGGCGATCAGCCGCTGACGGTTGGTCAGCGACAGCGGCAGCAAACGCACGATGTGACGCGCGCCGCTGGCCGGCGCGTCGTAGATATAGCCCATGTGCAGCGACAGGTCGTATAGCATCACATCATCCGAGATAAGTTCGGGCCAGCAGGTCCGAGAGGCGTTCCAGCTCGCGTTCCAGCCGCTGATAGACCTCGCCGGTCATCGTTTCCGGCGTCATGACCGCAAGGCCCGAATGCAGCCGCATGGCTTCGCGATAGAAGGGCGACATCTGACCGTTGACGAAGGCGTTCGGCAATTGCTCCACTTCGCGGTGGATCTCGTTCATCTGGAAGAGGATCGAGCGTGGGTTAAGCGGATCGAGCGCCAGAAGGTCGGTCACCGTCAGGCGCGCTGTGTTGACGTTGTAGCGGCGGCGGTGGGTCATGACGCTGTCACCGATTTCGAGCAGCATGTCGAGCGCGCCATCGGGCGCCTCGGGACCGGACATATGGCCGAGAAGCCGCGTCATGTGCAGCCCGCGCTCGATATAGCGCCCGAGCGACAGGAAGCGCCAGCCGGTGAAGCGATACATGTTCTCGTGCACGAGGCCGGCAAAACCCGCAAGCTTGCGCAAGAGGATCGTCATGGCGTGGCTGGCGTCGTCGCCGTGCTTCACCCTCTCCTTGAAACGGCGGGCGGTCTTGGCAAGATCGGTCAGCGCCAGCCAGCCGTCCGGGGAAAAGCGGTCGCGAATGTTGCTGGCCGAGTAGACGGCGCTGTCGATGTTGCGCAGCAGGCTTTCCGGTACGGCTTTCTCGGTGTCTATGTCGATGGCGGCCAGATACGCGGTGACGTCGGCGAGCAGCGGCTGGTTGGGATCGGCGGCTTCGGCGAAGCGCCCATGCCAGGCGCGCAGGATGCGCAAGGCCCCCTCGGCCCGCTCGATATAGCGGCCGAGCCAGAAAAGATTGTCGGCTGCGCGGCTCGGCAGGCTGCCCGGCATGTTGCGGGTGAAGGTCTCTTCCGCCGGCAGCAGCGTGTGGGCTTCCACAGGCTTGTCGGAGACGATCCAGACGTCGGCGGCCGAGCCGCCCGCCTGCATGGCAATGGCGGCGACATCATCACCACTGCCGATGCGGGCAAATCCGCCCGGCATGATCTGCCAGCCGTTGTCCGTGCGGGCGGCGAAGACGCGCAAGCTCATCGGCCGCGGTATCAGCTTGCCGTTGACCCAGGCCGGCGTCGTCGAAAGGGTGACGACTTCCTGGCCGACCAGCTTGTGACCGTCGGTCGCCAGCCAGTCGGCGATCGAGTCGCGGGCGGTGCTGCGCAGCGTCGAGCCCAGCACCGATTGGCCGCTGTCGTCGAAGAAGGGCATGCGGGAATAGGCCGGGCCGATCACCATCTTCTCGATATTGGTCGCGACATGCTGGCGCTCGCTCTTCTGGCCGCACCACCAGGTGGCGATCGATGGTAGTTTCAGCTCTTCGCCGCGCAGATGCCGACAGATGGTGGGCATGAAGGCAAGTAGGGCGCGGGTTTCGAGAATGCCGGAGCCGAGGGCGTTGACGATTGAGACGGTCTGCGCCCGCAGCGCCTCCACCAAACCCGGCGTGCCGATATGGGAGTGCTGATTGAGCTCCAGCGGATCGGCGTAGGAGGCGTCGAGGCGGCGCCAGAGTACGCTGATCGGCCGCAGCCCGGCCACGGTGCGCACCATCAGCTGGTCGTTGACGACGGTGATGTCTTCGCCCTCGAGCAGCATGAAGCCGAGATAACGGGCGATATAGGCGTGTTCGTAATAGGTTTCGTTGGCCGGGCCCGGCGTCAGAACGGCGACGCGTCCTTCAGTGCCGTGCTTGTCGCCAAGCAAGGCATCGCGAAAGGCGCCGAAGAAGGAGGCGAGGCGGTGCACCCTGGTTTCGGCATAGATGTCCGAGAAGGCGCGGGTCGTGGCAACGCGGGTTTCGAGCGCAAAGCCGGCGCCGGACGGCGCCTGGGTTCGATCGGCCAGCACCCACCAGTTGCCGTCAGGACCGCGGCCGATCTCGAAGGCCAGGAAGTGCAGATAGTGACCGTTCGCAGGCGTGACGCCGACCAGCGGCCGCAGGAATTCCGGATTGCCGGCGATCAGGGCCGGCGGCAACAGACCTTCGTTTACCAATCGGTTGTCGCCGTAGATGTCGGCAATGACCTCTTCAAGCAGGTCGGCGCGCTGGCGCAGGCCCTCGGAGAGCGTCTGCCATTCGCGCTCGTCGATCAGCACCGGGATATGGGAAATAGGCCATTCGCGCTCGCTGACGCCTGTCGCTCCATAGGCGCGATAGAAAACGCCGGCATCGCGCAGGTAGCGATCGGCGCGGGCGAAACGCTCCATCAGCTCCTGTTCCGACATGCGGCTCAGCGCTGACAGCAGGTTCTGCCAGACCGGCCGCACGGCGCCGGTATTGTCGACCATCTCGTCGGCAACGCCGGGCAGCGCGCTGTAGGCAAAGGCCGGATCGTTGCCGATGCCAGCCTTTACCTCGTTGCGCCGTTCCGCTGCCGGTTTTCTAGCCATGCATATTTCCGCTTCAAATTCCCGCCGGCCGTCTGAGGTCGAGCGTCAGCGGGAATTCCGCCGATACCGCCTCCGGCCGCAGGCCGTAGCCGCCAGCCGTATGCCCCCAAGGTTCGAATCGCGCAAGGCGTCGCGCTTCGGCCTCGTTGCCGTTGACGGGAAAAACGTCATAGTTCCGGCCACCCGGATGGGCAACATGATAGATGCAGCCGCCGATCGAACGGCGTGACCATGTATCATAAATGTCGAAGGTCAGTGGCGTATCGGTGGGCAAAACCGGATGCAGGCCCGAAGCCGGATGCCATGCCTTATAGCGGACGCCGGCGACAGAAACGCCCGAGGCGCCTGTCGACGTCAACGGCATCGGGCGCCCGTTGCAGGACACTGTGTAGCGCGTGGGGTTGCTGGTTTCGAGCCGTACCTGCAAGCGCTCCACCGACGAGTCGACGTATCGGACTGTACCTCCAATCGCGCCCTCCTCGCCCAGCACATGCCAAGGCTCCAGCGCCTGGCGCAGTTCCAGCTTGTTGCCTTCGTATTCGACCTCGCCGCAGAAGGGAAAGCGGAATTCCAGCTGCGCCTGGAACCATTCGGAACGCAGATCGAAGCCGTTTTCACGGAGATCGGCGAGCACATCGAGGAAATCCTGCCAGACATAGTGCGGCAGCATGAAACGATCGTGCAGCGTCGTGCCCCAGCGCACGAACTTGCCGTCGATCGGATTGCGCCAGAAGCGGGCGATGAGGGCGCGCACCAGCAATTGCTGGGCAAGGCTCATGCGGGCATTGGGCGGCATTTCGAAGCCGCGGAACTCGACCAGACCGAGGCGCCCCGTTGGGCCATCCGGCGAAAACAGCTTGTCGATGCAGATTTCCGAGCGATGGGTGTTGCCGCTGGAATCGGTCAGAAGATTGCGAAACAGGCGGTCGACAAGCCAGGGCAGGGGCGGAATGCCATGACCGGGCGCCGGCACCTGGGCTATCGCGATTTCCAACTCGTAGAGGCTGTCGTGGCGCGCTTCGTCGATGCGCGGGGCCTGGCTGGTCGGGCCGATGAACAGGCCGGAAAAGAGGTAGGAGAGCGAGGGGTGTCGCTGCCAGTGCAGCACCAGGCTCTTCAGCAGGTCAGGACGGCGCAGGAACGGGCTGTCGTTCGGATTGGCACCGCCGACCACGACATGGTTACCGCCGCCGGTGCCGGTGTGGCGGCCGTCGATCAGGAACTTGTCGGTGCCGAGACGCGTCTGCCAGGCCTCTTCGTAAACCGCCGTCGTGATGTCGACGCATTCCTGCCAGCTCGATGCGGGATGGACGTTGACCTCGATCACGCCGGGATCGGGTGCGACGCGGATGACGTTGATGCGCTCGTCCTGCGGCGGCGGATAGCCTTCGATATGCACCGGCAGCCCGAGCTCAGCAGCCGCATTCTCGGCGGCAGCCAAAAGTTCGAGATACTGCTCGATCCCTTCGGTCGGCGGCATGAAGACACACAGCCGGCCGTCGCGCGGCTCGACCGAGATGGCCGTGCGTACAGCACCTCGGATATCGCCGAGCGTCTGTTCGACGCGCGATTGCCCGCTTTCGTCGGCCTGGAACGAGGCTTCCGGCATGGCGCGGCCCGCCGGCACGATGACGTCGGGCAAGGGCGTGCGCGGAATGGAGGGGTCGACGGTATGGATATAGGGATAACGCGATGGCGGCACATAGGGCAGGGTGCCGAGCGGCAGGCGGTAGCCGATCGGCGAGTCGCCCGGCACTAGGTAGATCTTGCCGCGGCGCGTACGCCATTTCTCGCTGACCCAGCGCGTGCCCGAGGCCCGTGCATTCCAGGCCTGCACGGGAAGAACATAGCCGGTCGCCGTCGTCAGGCCGCGCTCGAAGACGCGGGCGATGCGGCTGCGCTCCTCCGGGTCCTTCAGTTTCGAATTGGACGGGTCGACGTTTTCCGGCAGGCTGCCTTCCTTGATGATCCATTCGGCCGGGTCTTCATAGGCCGGCAGCACCATGTCGGGGTCGATCGCCAACTCCTTGGCAATTGCGCTCAGAAGCTTTCCAGCATCGTCCGCAGTTGCGCCGGTCTTGGCGGTCTCTTGCGCGATCAAGGCCGGGTTTTGCCAGACAGGCTTGCCGTCCTTGCGCCAGTAGAGCGAGAAGGTCCAGCGCGGCAGGCTTTCGCCCGGATACCATTTGCCCTGGCCGTAATGCAGGAAGCCACCGGGCGCGAAGCGATCGCGCAGGCGGCGGATCAGCTGATCCGCCCTGTCGCGCTTGGTCGGGCCGACGGCGGCTGTGTTCCATTCCTCCGATTGGAAATCGTCGATCGAGACGAAAGTCGGCTCGCCGCCCATGGTCAGGCGCACGTCGTCTTCCTTGAGAATGCGATCGACCTGATTGCCGAGCGCATTCAGCGCATCCCAGCTTTCGTCGGAGAATGGTTTGGTGATGCGCGGATGCTCGGCGACGCGCACGACCTTCATGTCGAAATCGAATTCGGTGTTGGCTTCGCCGAAATAGCCGCCGGAGATCGGAGCGGCATTGCGGTAATGCGGCGTGGCGGCGAGCGGAATATGGCTCTCGCCGGTGAGCAGCCCCGAGGTCGGGTCTAGGCCGACCCAGCCGGCGCCGGGAAGATAGACTTCCGTCCAGGCATGCAGATCGGTGAAATCGACTTCGGTGCCGGACGGGCCGTCGAGCGCTTTAAGGTCCGGCCTGAGCTGTATGAGGTAGCCGGAAACGAAGCGGGCGGCGAGGCCGAGATGGCGGAGAACCTGAACGAACAGCCAGCTCGAGTCGCGACAGGACCCTTTCGCCGTTTCCAGGGTCTCCTCCGGTGTCTGGACGCCTGCTTCCATGCGGATGACGTAGCCGATCTCTCTTTGCAGTCTTGCATTGATGCCGACGATCATGTCGACGGTCGGCTGTTCGGAGCGGTCGAGCGTGTCGAGGAAGGCCTGCAGGCGGGGGCCGGTTTCTTCCGGCGTCATATAGATCGACAGATCCTCGCGGATCGTCTCGGGATAGGCGAAGGGCCATTTTGTGGCCTCCTCTTCGACGAAGAAGTCGAAGGGATTGTAAACGGTCATATCGGCAACGAGGTCGACCTCGATCTTCAGCTCGGTCACCGGATCGGGAAAGACGAAACGGGCGAGGTAATTGCCGTAGGGATCCTGTTGCAGGTTCACGAAATGATTTGACGGCGTGACCTTCAGCGAGTGGCTGAGAACGCGGGTCTTGGAATGAGATGCAGGTTTCAGGCGAATGATCTGAGGGCCGAGGCGGATCGGATTGTCGTATTTGTAATGGGTGAGATGATAGATGCTTGCCTTGATCGCCATATGTCTCTTTGCCTTGCCCGCATCGTTGTGCGGTGGTTGCTGTTCCCAAAGGCAGTGTGTGCAATGCAGCGAGAGAATGCAAGACATCTCGGTGGACTGCCAAAGTCTTGTCGCACAATACCAAAATAAAAACGGCGGGTTTGCGCCCGCCGTTTCGAAATCTTTGTTTTACTGCGGGAATTCAGCTTCTGCCGAATTCGTCGACCAGGCGGATGATATCGTCTTCACCGAGATAGGAGCCCGTCTGCACTTCGATCAGTTCGAGCAGGATCTTGCCGGGGTTGGAGAGGCGGTGCACTTCGCCAAGCGGGATATAGATCGATTCGTTTTCGCGCAGCATCTGCACGTTCTCGCCAACAGTCACTTCCGCCGTGCCCTTGACGACGATCCAGTGCTCGGAGCGATGGTGATGCTTCTGCAACGACAGCTTCTTGCCCGGCAGCACGAAGATGCGCTTGACCTGGAAGCGCTCGCCGTTCAGCACCGAGGTATAGCCGCCCCAGGGGCGATAGGATGTCGGATGCGTCTCGGTGAGCTTGGCGGTCTTCTTTTCGCTCGCCAAGAGCTTCACGAGCTTGCCGACTTCCTGGCTATCCTTGAGATGGCCGACATAGACGGCGTCTTCGCTGGCGATAACGGCGACGTCCTCAAGGCCCTGCACGGCAATATGGAGGCTGTGCGACATCACGAGCGAGTTCTTGGTGTTGACCAGCGTCGTGGAACCGGCAGAGACGTTGCCGCTTTCATCGCGATTGCCGACCTTCCAGACTGCATCCCAGCTGCCGAGATCGGACCAGGTGAAGGGCGAGGGTACGACGGCTGCATTGGCCGTCTTTTCCATCAGCGCATAGTCGATGGAGATATCGGGGCTCTTGGAGAAATGATCTGCATCCAGGCGGGTGAAATCGAGATCGCGTGTCGATTTGGAAACGGCCTTGCTGGCGGCCTTTTCGACATCGGGTGCATATTCCTTCATCTCGGCAAGAAGCTGGGCAGCCGAGAACATGAACATGCCCGAGTTCCAGTAGAAGCTGCCGTTTGCAACCATCTCCTGGGCTTTTTCCAGCGCCGGCTTCTCGACGAAGCGCTTGACGGCATGGGCACCGGTCGGCAGCGCCTTGCCGCTTTCGATGTAGCCGTAACCGGTCGCGGGCTCGGTCGGTGTGATGCCGAAGGTGACGAGCTTGCCCTGGAGTGCCGTATCGCGAGCCAGGCGCACGCAGTCGTAGTAGGTCGCGTTGGCGTGGATCTCATAGTCGGAGCCGAGGACGTGCATGATCGCGTCCTTGCCGAAAAGATCGGTGATGAGTGCGGCGGCGGCGGCGACGGCGGCAGCCGTATTGCGGGCGACCGGCTCCAACAGCACGGCGGCCAGCTTAAGGTCCAGTTCGCGTGCCTGCTCGGCGACGAGGAAGCGGAACTCCTCGTTGGTGAGGACGATCGGCGCTTCGTAGAGTTCCGGATCCGAAACGCGTTCCAGCGTATTCTGAAACAGCGTTCTGTCGCCGATGAACTGGATGAATTGCTTCGGGGCGGAGGCGCGCGAGAGCGGCCACAGACGCGTGCCCTTGCCACCTGCCATGATCACCGGAACGATTTTGGCTGCCATGCTCTGCCTCTCCTAGACACTTCATTCGGGAGCTTATCGCGAAAGATCGCAACTTTTGCGTTCCTCGCTCACGCTTCTTGGACAACTTCTATCGCCATTGCGATATTTTCGCAGAAAACGCTAGGCCTATCTGCTGTGATCGCAAACATTCGGCGATCTTCGTGTGGAAATTCTGATGAACGCACGCAGGGCCATGGTCCCGGATATCGAAGCGAAAGCCCTCGAAAGGGCTTCGACGTTGCGAAATATGGCCGCCAACCGGCTCGAGATGCGGCGGCGGCCATCGCTTGCGCGCTACGCCTTCGCCCTGTGGCTCCGTTCATCATGCGCAATGCCGTTGCGCTTGTTGTAGCGGATCGACGACCAGAGAGAGACACCGATCAAGGCAGCACCACCAAGGCCGGTGATGACTTCGGGGATATGCATCAGCGTCTGCATGTACATGATCACCGACAGGATCAGGATGGCATAGAAGGCGCCATGCTCGAGGTAGCGATAGTGGGCGAGCGTGCCCTTCTCCACCAGCATGATCGTCATGGAGCGAACATACATCGCGCCGATGCCGAGACCGATGGCGATGATGAACAGGTTCTGGGTGAGTGCGAAGGCTCCGATCACTCCGTCGAACGAGAAACTCGCGTCGAGGATTTCCAGATAAAGAAAAGCACCGAAACCGCCCTTTGCGGCTGCGCTCATCGTTTTTTGGGAGGCATCGAGAAATCCGGCGAGAACCTCGACCAGCAGGAAGGTCAGGAGACCATAGATCGAGGCATGAAGGAATGTCGTCGACTCATTGCCGTCGAGCAGGGAGCTGAAGATGAGAACAAGGATCAGCACGAAGGCGATTTCGACGCCCTTGATGGTAGCGAAATGCGCCATCCGCTTCTCCAGGAAACTGATCCAATGCACGTCCTTTTCATGGTTGAAGAAGTAGGTGAGGCCAACCATCATCAGGAACGTGCCGCCGAAGGCGGCGATGGCGAGATGCGCATCCTGCATGATCCGCGCATATTGTTCCGGTTCGGCGGCCGCAAGTTTCAGCGCTTCCCACGGGTTGATGTGGGCCGCGATGGCGACGATTGCCAGTGGAAAGACGATGCGCATGCCGAAGACGGCAATAATGATACCCCAGGTCAGGAAGCGATGCTGCCAGACCGGGGTCATTTCCTTCAGCTTGTTGGCGTTGACGATGGCATTGTCGAAGGAGAGCGAGATCTCCAATACGGCCAGCACCGCGCAGATGAAGAAGGCCGTGGCAAGGCCGCCGAACGTCCCGGTGGCGTTCCAGCCCAGCAGGGCGCCGAGAGCAAGGCCGCCCAAGGTGACGGCGAAAGCCCAGCCGAAATAGCCGAGCACGGATTTGGAGGCTGCGGGCGGCGTCATGAGCGCACCTCGCGGCAGACGAAATGACGATATCCGGATCGAGCGCGCAGCCACACGCCGGAGACGGCATGCGGATAACGCATGGTCAAGCTGTTCATAAGAAGAAATCCGCCGGCTCATCTGCAGGCGGTACCGACATCGCGAGAGCGCCGTAAAAACTCTCGCCAGAGGGGCCCGGCACCAAAGTTCAATCCGTCGCCGATGTCAGAAGGCGCGGAGATAACCCATAGTTAGTGAAGTCGCGACGCACGTCAAGGGTTGAAATCGCGGTCGAGACTATTGCTCCCGCTAATTGAGAATTCGGGGAACCAAACGGGAAAGGCGGCGTTTGACCTTCGGGCATGTTTGTCCCATCTGCCAGGCGGCTTCTAGTGTCTGGATAACAGCGACCGACAGGAGAAACGTCCATGAGTCCCAATCCCATCCAACGAAATGCACGGGAGCCGAAGCCGGAACTGACGGAACGGCAGAAGAAGGCGCGGTCGAATACGCTGCGTCAGGCGCAGGTATTGCCGCCGCACCAGGTCGATCTGACGCTGCACCCCGTGACGCAAGAGGACGTGCATGTTCCCGCCCATGTCAACGGCGCCGATCTCTCGCGCGAAGCGCCAGCCGATGCCAATCATGGCAACAAGCGAAAAGGCGGTTCGCACTAATAGGCCGCCGCCGACTGTTTATTTGTGACGTGGCGTCTTGCCATCGGACGTAAAGCTGCCGTTGAAGCTCATTTCAGTCGATTTTGCCGAGCATTCGATGGTGACCGGCTTGCCCGAATAGGGATTGCCAAAGGTGCAGGTGCCCTTGGCTTCGACTTGGCCTGACATCTTGTTGCCGGCGCCGGTGGAGATGACCTCGATCGGCAACTGCGCCGTGCCCTTCTGACTGCCGGGCTTGATGCCGCCGCCGTTGCCCTGGAAGCCGAGCATCTTGCCGCCGGATGTGAAAATGAAAGTCACTATGCCGTCCGGCCCCGTCACGCTGGCGACCTCGGTCTTACAGCCTTTGCTGACGTCGAGCTTGCCAACCACGAGCTTGGAACATTTTCCGCTGACCGCGGTGACGCCCTGAGCCGGAAAATTTTCCACGGCCGCAGCCGACGTAGCGGCCAGCGCCGTCAATCCAAAAGCAATGCATGCGAATCGCATAAGGGGCTCCTTTTAAGCCCCTATAGGTTTGCCGATCAAAATGTGGCAGTCAACCCGAAGCCGCGATGCGCAGGCGCGCTTGCCGTCATTCCGGCACGAGTGAGCCGATCAACTGCAGCAGGGCTTTCTGCCGATTACCGCCGCCGGCCAGGAACTCGTAGAGGCTCATGGCTTTCTCGCTGCCACCATCGACGGTGTAGTCGGCCTGGCGGATCACGAAGACTTCGCCGCTTTCGGAGTCGCGGGCAAGGTGGAACATATATTCGTCGCCATTAGGCTTGTGGTTCTTATAGAACTGCCGCTTCACCACCGTCATCTCATCCTCCCGTATGATCGATGCGTTAGTGTGACAGTAGGATGACGGCGCGGCCGGAAGTCAAGCGGCTTATGGCGGGAAATCGCCCCGACGGATCCCGGGCGACCGCAACCATGACGGACAGCAGCATGTGATTGGCTATCTGTAAAAAGGTGATTATTCTCGGGCTTGCGCTCGAATATTCGAGACGCGAAAAGCAGGAGATTAAAGCACATGAGAATGATGTTAGCGCTGGGGGCGATTTTGAGCCTGGCATGCGTCTCCGCGGGCGAGGCGCCTTCTAATTATCAGACATACCACGGCGTCCGAGTCGACAGTGATCCGGTGCTGCTGGCAAAATACAACAAGGCTCTCAACTATTGCGAGCCCGAGGCCTATTCCTGGCACCGCGGGTCGCCGGACCCGAACAGCACCCTCTACTGGCTGGCGCTGAGAGATTGCCTCTATCGCCACAGCTTCGTGGATCGCGGCGCCTATGCCTATCCGACAACGGCGGTATTCCGGAATTTTCTGGATCGCTGACGGCTGACAGGTCAATTCGGCTGGCGGAACATTGCTTGGGACAAGCAGGCGCCGCGACAAGATGAGCCCAGCTCGACAAAGCGAAACTAAAAAGGCCTTTCGATTGCTCGAAAGGCCTTGCTTTTCAGCGAATTAGGATGGTGGGCGTGACAAGGATCGAACTTGTGACCCCTACGATGTCAACGTAGTGCTCTCCCGCTGAGCTACACGCCCATCCGATGGCGGCGCATAGATCACAAAACCTTGGTTGCCGTCAATAGGCTTTTTTTCGGTTTTGTGACGCGACCGCCGGAAGCCTTAGGCGGCAAGGAGTTTGTTGACTTCGTCGACCAGTTCGCGGAGGTGGAAAGGCTTGGAAAGCACCTTCGCATCCTTCGGAGCCTTCGAATCAGGGTTCAGCGCCACGGCGGCAAAGCCGGTGATGAACATCACCTTCAGGTCGGGATCGAGCTCGGTGGCGCGGCGGGCCAGCTCGATGCCGTCCATTTCCGGCATGACGATATCGGTCAAAAGCAGCGAAAACGGCTCTTCGCGCAGCCGGTCGTATGCGCTTGCTCCATTGTCAAAGGACAAGACCTTGTAGCCGGCTTTTTCGAGCGCCTTCACAAGGAAGCGACGCATGTCGTTATCGTCTTCGGCAAGAAGTATCTTTTGGGTCATCATCTCTTCGCTAATCAATCTTGTCTTGTTGGACTCGTCCAGCGTTTAGGTTAGCGCTCTGCCGTAAACAAGCCGTGAATACCGGCCGGATGCGGCATTCCCTGTTTATTCGAGGCGTGAGTGCATCCCACGAAAACGCTTTGCGTTTCCGCTGGTCGGGCATTCGGAGATTTCGGTTACGGCGCTTTGGATTAAGGCCATTTTGCTTAAGTTACTATGGACTTGCAGGCATGCAACTGGCAACATGATTACTGCGACAAGTTGTTGACATGGTAAAGACGTTGATGTCCGCAGAAATGCGCAGTTTCGAGATTTACGAAGTATTGGAGCCCGTCTCCCAGACGATACCGTTTGTCTATAGCTCGCCACATAGCGGCCGCATCTATCCCCCCGATTTCATCGCTCAATCCCGCCTGCAGGGCATCGCCATCCGCCGCTCGGAGGATCACTACGTCGATGAGCTTTTTTCGGCGGCGAGCTCTCTCGGCGCACCGCTGCTGTTCGCCAATTTTCCGCGCGCCTATATCGACGTCAATCGCGAGCCCTACGAGCTCGATCCGCGCATGTTCGACGGCGCATTGCCATCCTATGCCAACATCAATTCGCTGCGGGTTGCCGGCGGTCTCGGCACGATCCCGCGAATCGTCGCGGAAAATATGGAGATCTATGCCCGGCGGGTGCCGGTGGAGGATGCGCTGAAGCGCATCGACACCATCTACAAGCCTTATCATTCCACCCTTCGGCGACTGATCGCGCGCACGCATGTCAAGTTCGGCTTCGGCGTGTTGGTCGATTGCCATTCCATGCCGGGCAATATCCGCATCGCCGGCAGCAATGCGCGGCCGGATTTCATTCTCGGTGACCGCTACGGCACCAGCGCATCGGCGGAACTTTCGCGCGCCGCCATGCAGATCCTCGAAGAACTCGGCTTCAATGCCGTGCGCAACAAGCCCTATGCCGGTGGCTTTATCACCGAGCATTACGGCCGTCCCTCCCGCGGGCTCCATGCCCTGCAGATCGAGGTCAACCGCTCGCTCTACGTCGACGAGGTGACGCTGGAGAAGCGCCCGGATTTCGATCAGGTCGCATCCGCCATCACGCTTTTCATGAAGCGCATGGCCGAGCATGTGGAATCCTACACGGGCGATCCGGCGCTGGCGGCGGAATAGGGGCATCTCTCCCGCCCATTCGGCACGCTAAGGATGGCAAGATATCGCCCCGCGTTGGTCGCGCCGTTCCCATGAGACAAAATAACCCCGACAAAAAAAGAACCGCGCTCGTGGCGCGGCTAAGTCTAGGGAGGAAACACCCAAGGAGGGTATTTACAGTCAAAAGACTGTAGCTGGATATTGATCCCGCACTGCACAAATGTCAAGCATTTTATTGCGGTGCAAAATATTTAGGCAAATTCTGAAATTTTGCCCGATTGACAGGCATTGCGCCCACTGCGTCATCATCCGGTTTGCTTCAGGAGTTATATGCGCTATGGATCGCTCATCCCGTCACTTAATCGGATTGACCATGCTTCCCGATCACACGTTCTTCTCTCGTCTGGCCGAGGCGGCCAAGGCCGAAACTCTGCCGCGCTTCCGCGCCGGCGTCGATGTGGTCAACAAGGAAGCCAGGGGCTTCGATCCGGTGACCGAAGGGGATCGTGCCGCCGAAGTAGCGATTCGTTCCCTGATCGAGGCTGAGTTTCCCGATCATGGCATCCTGGGCGAGGAACACGGCAGTATCGGTCTCGATCGCGAGTATGTGTGGGTGATCGATCCGATCGACGGCACGCGCGCCTTCATCTCGGGCGTGCCCGTCTGGGGAACGCTGATCGGCTTGCAGAAGAACGGCCGCGCCATCATGGGCCTGATCGACCAGCCCTTTACCGGCGAGCGTTATTTCGCCGATGGTAACAGCTCGACTTACTCAGGCCCCGACGGCGAAAGGCGACTCGAGGTCCGCGATTGCGGCAGCCTGTCGAACGCGATCCTGTTCACGACTTCGCCGCATCTCTTCGTCGGCGAGGAGCTTGCCAGATATCGCGAGATCGAGAGCCAGGTCCGCCTTTTCCGCTACGGCACGGATTGCTACGCCTATGCGTTGCTCGCCGCCGGTCACGTCGATCTCGTCATCGAAAATTCGTTGAAGCCCTATGATGTCGGCGGCATCATTCCCGTCATCGAGCAGGCTGGCGGCATCATCACCACCTGGGATGGCGGCCGGCCGGAAATGGGCGGCACGATCATCGCGGCAGGCAGCCGCGCCGTGTATGACCAGGCGCGCGCTATCCTGTCTCGATAAGCGCTAGGCTTCCGCCTCCACCTCATAGGCAGTGGTTTCCGCATCGCTGCCGGGAATGAACGCATGGATGGCCGCAAGGGCCTGATTGCGATAAATATCCCGCTCCTGCAGGATTTCATGCTTGGCGCCGTGAATGGGCACAAGCTGTGCTGCGCGAAAATAGCGCGACAGCCGCTCCTGATCGACATAAGGCACGACGCCGTCTCGCGTCGGCGCGATCAGCACGGTCGGAATGGGGATCGAAAACAGGTGTTCGGGCCTGTTGACGCGCTCGATTGCATGGAAGGCTTGCGACAGCCAGCGCGCCGTCGGCGGGCCGAGGCTGAGTTGCGGATAGGCCTCGCCAATGCCGACGTTGCGCCGATAGCGCTGCTCGTCGGTGGTCAGCGGATTCTCGCCGAAAGGCCGTTCCTTGAATTTCTTGCTGAATTGCACCCGTCCGAGCCCGACGCCGCTGACCGCACCGGAAAGAAAGCGGATAAGGCCCGGAGAGACGCCGTGGCCGGTCAACCCGATAAAGGGAGCCGACAGCACCATGCGTTCAATACGGGTTGCGAGCCTTGGCGCTGCGGACAAGGCGATCAGGCCACCGGTCGAATGCGCGAGAAGAAAGAAGGGCAGGCGCGTATCCGGCAGAACGATTTTGTCGAGGAAGGCGGTAAGATCATGTTCGTAATCCGAAAATCGCCTGATATGGCCGCGCAGCGGATCCTTCAACAACCGCTCCGAGCCGCCCTGGCCGCGAAGATCGAAGGTTGCCACCCATAGGCCCTTGGCCGTGAGATCGCGGATCGTCTCGAAATATTTCTCGATAAACTCGTTGCGTCCCTGAAGCAGCACGACGGTGCCCTTGGCGACCGGTTGCTCGCAGCGGAAAACGGCGTAGCGCAGCTTGCGCCCGTCGAAACTCTCGAAGAACCCCTCGGTGCGGTTCTCCGGCACCGGATTGTCTGCCGTGGAATAGAGGATCGAATCCATTGCGATGTCGCGCCTCGCTGACAAATGGCTCACCTCAAGGGGATAGCGCAGGTTGGGGGAATTGCAACAGCTTTGTTGGCCGCGATATCCCTCCATCGGCGTTTCCGATGATACTATCGTTTTTCTCCGTTTCCTCTCCTTGCGCCTCTCTGCGAATTCTCAGCCATAGTCATCACCTGTGGGAATGAAAGCCATGGCAATTGCTGAAATCGCGAATTCAAGAATTCTTATTGTCGGCGGCAGCTCCGGAATGGGCCTGGCGCTGGCAAGACGCACGCTCGCCATCGGCGCCGAGGTCATCATCGTCGGACGGAACGAGGACAAACTTAAACGCACCGGCGCGGAACTGCAAAGTGCGGCGCTCTCCACTGTCGCCGCCGATATCACGCAAGAGGGCCAAGTCGCCGATCTATTTGAGCGGGTCGGTCGACTCGATCACATCGTCAGCACAGCCGCCGATATCGAAGGTGCTTATGAGTTGCTGCCTTCACTGGATCTCAGGGCAGCGCAAAAGGTCGTGGAAAGTAAATTCTACGGACCGCTATTGCTCGCGAAATATGGCGTACCCGTGCTCTCCCCTGCCGGCTCCATCACCTTCACATCCGGTATCGCGGCCTATCGTCCGGCGGCGCGGGGATCGGTCGTTGCCGCGGTCAATGCGGGCCTGGAAGGATTGGTTCGCGCGCTCGCCGTCGAGGTGGCGCCGATCCGCGTGAATGCTGTTTCGCCTGGCTGGGTCGACACGCCCATCTGGACGTTCGTTGCCGGCGACAAGAAAGACGAGACCCTGAGCGCCATGGCAAAACGACTGCCGGTTGGGCGGGTGGGACAACCGGAAGACATCGCCGATGCCATCAGCTTCCTGATGGGCAATGCCTTTACAACGGGGACGATACTGCATGTCGAGGGCGGGCATCGGCTGGTTTAGCCGGCGCGAAACTGTCGCTTGCGGTCGCCAGCAGCAGTTTCAGGGTCGGCGGCTGAATACGCCTGCGCCGCCAAATCATCACAAGCGACGCTGTCCGCATTGGACCCGGCCAAGGCATCTCGCTGATTTCGCCACGATCGAGTGCGTCGGCGACGGCAAGTCGCGGAACCAGGCTGACGCCGGTTCCGGCAGCAACGAGCCGCGCAATCGTGCCGATGCTGCCGACTTCCGCAGCGAGCTTCGGTGCCGCCATCCCTACCGCGTCAAATGCCTTGTCGAGCAGGTGTCGATAGACGCAGCCGACCTCTGTTGCCACAAAGCTCATGGAGGCAAGCGTGGACAAGTCGCCTCTTTTCGGCGCGGCTTCCTTCTGGGGAGGCATGATGAGGATCAACGGCTCTGCCGATATAGTTCGCTTCGCCAGGCCTTCATCGAGACCGTCCTTGTCAAAACAGAAGGCGATGTCGATCTCGCCGTCTTCGAGCTTTCGCAACAGATCGCCGCTGCCGGCGACCTTCACTCGTAGATTGATATCAGGATGACCGCTCTGAAAAGTCGATAACCATTGCGGAAGCCTCATGGAAGCAACAGTCTCCAGCGCGCCGATCGTCACCGTCCCAGCCGCAACCCCGGCGGCTGCCTCGACGGCCGCGCGCGCCTCGTCCGCAACCGTCAGAATTTCTTCGGCATAGCGTCTTAATGTTTCGCCCGCCGCTGTCAGCTCCAAGCCCGATCTCGACCGGATAAAGAGCGCCGCTCCAAGTTCAGTTTCGAGCGACTGGATCTGATCGCTCACACTCGATTGGGCGAGATGGACCTCCTCGGCTGTGCGAGTGAAACTCCGGTTCCGGGCGACCGCGAGGAATGTCTTGAGTAGTCTAGGATGCATCGAGCCGTGCCCAATTAAGGTCGGAATAGGCGCCATCAAATGACGAGAGACGCAATACAGACGACGCTGCCATATCGCTTGTGTCAGCGTCAACACGTCACGAAATGATCGCAAAAAGTCAACGGTGGGTCCGGGCTATCCGTTGCTCGAAATTTCTTGGGCGTTGGCACCTACGACACTTGCAACTACGTTTTTGTCACAACGTCGTCTGCATCAGGTTTTCGGTGTCGCACCGCGTCGTTCGAGAGCGGTTTTGTGGATGATGTCGGCGATCTCCGGGCTGCTGCTCGACAGCATCTGGAAGTCCGACGAATAGAGCGACAGCAGTGAGACTTCAGTCGCGGCGCTGACGGTCGCCGAGCGGGGCTCGCCGCTGATCAGCGCCATCTCGCCGAAGAAACTGCCGGTGCCGAGCTCCACAGGGTTCGGTGTGGCGACGCTGACCCGGCCCTCGACGATGAAGAACATCTGGTCGCCAGTCTCGCCCTTGCGGCAGATTATGGCGCCGGCCGGCACGACGCGAGGTCTCAGCGCTCGCACTATCTCGATGAGTGCGCCCGAACCAAGCTTCTGGAACAGCGGCACTGCGGCAACTAACTGCCAATTGCGCACGAAGTCCTGGCGACGCACTTCTTCATAAAAGCCGGTGGCGAGGATGCCGGCCCACAGCGCAAAGATGCCGATTCCACTCATCATGACCAGCCCGGCAAGGACGCGACCGGCGAAACTTTGCGGAATCTCGTCGCCATAGCCGGTGGTCGACAGCGTGACCACCGCCCACCACATCGCCAGGGGGATGCTGCCGAACTTGTCAGGCTGGCCGTCGCGCTCGATGATATAGGCTGCGAGCGCCGCGCCGAACAGAACGATGCCGAAGATCGAGGTAACGCCGATCAGATTGCGCGCTTCTTTGGTGAGGACCCTGCCCAGCAGCCGGAAGAAGGTTGAGCCGCGCAGCGGCTTCAGCAGCCAGATGGCACAATAGAGGCTTTGGTCGCGGCCGCCGACGAAAAAGAATGCGGCCACAGGGACTAAAACGGCAAGCACGTCGACCGTGATTTCCAATGCCCTGCCGCGAACGTCTCTCATCCGCTGCATGATCAGCGTCTCGATCAATTGCAGTACGTAGGCAGCCCAGATGCCGGCGAGCAGGACTTCCAAGATGAGCCTGGTCTGTCCCGTTATGTTCGGCAACGTAAGTGCAGCCACGGTCAACAGACCGATTGCAACGAACAGCGCGTTCAGCGATGCGGAAATCTTCGAAAAACGGAGCGCCGACATTCAATACCCCGGGTGGGCTGCCACTTTTCTAGAATAGGATGGCTTCGGTCCAAACGTAAAGGGCTGGCGGAACATGCATAGCAGCCAGGTCTTGACCAGTGAAACGAGCAATTGTGGTTGTCTTTTCAATCAGATTTCGATCGCTTTGGACATTCTTTGGAATCGCGGAAGACTATGCCGGTTCCGGCGATCGTGAGGCAGCGCGAGTAGTTCGGGGAATTGCGATAGATTTTTGCTTTTCCCGGCATGACGAGCGATCGCCTCCCTGCGGCGCCCAGCATTCCATGTCTTGGGCCTTTATTGCTGTCCGACATCCAGCGGAAACCCCTTGAACGGCTTGATTTCCTTGAGCACGAACGTCGTCTGCATCTCCTTGATGCGCGGCAGCCGGCGGACGACCGCCATGGCGAAATCCGCGTAGCTGTCGAGGTCAGCGGCGACGACCTGCAGCAGAAAATCCGCGTCTCCGGCGATGCTGTAGCACGCCACCACTTCGCTCAGCTTCAGGACATCGCGCGAGAATTCCTCGGCTTCGGCCTCGCTGTGGCTGTCGATCTTCACTCTGATGAAAGCCAGGACGCCGAGGCCGATCTGCCGCCTGTCGAGGGTCGCCGTGTAGCCCTGGATCACTCCGGTTTCCTCAAGCTGGCGCACGCGCCGCCAGCAGGGCGATGTGGAAAGCCCGACTTCGGATGAGAGTGCCTGGTTCGTCAGACGTCCGTCTTTCTGTAGCGCGCCGAGGATTCGCAGGTCGATGGGTTCAAGCGTGGAAGGCATAGGTCACCTTAGAGTCTGTCAGTATAGGTAGGATATACCACATAAGGCCAATTTTCGGCAATGAAAGGTAAGATTGTCCGCGATAGACGAGATATTCTGCGAGCAGACACCGCCAACAACAGCAGGGTACCAATGCTTCCCGATATCCGTATCGCCATCGTCATCAACCCGGATCTGCCGCTCGGGCTGATCGCCAATACCGCCAGCGCCATCGCGATTGGGCTGGGGGCAAGGTTCCCCGGTCTTGCGGCGCAGTCTCTGACCGATAGGGAGGATCGCACTATCGACATTAGCTCAAACATGCCTGTACCGATGCTGCAGGCGGATGCCGATACTATCCGGTCGCTGCTGCTGAAGGCGCTCACTCAGCAGGAAGAACGGGCAATCGTTCCCTTTCCAGCCTTCGCACGGTCGCTTCACGATTACAGGGAATATGAGGCAACGTTTCCCGGTCGTGACCTTGCCGGGGAGACCATCGATGGCCTGGGAATAGCCGGTCCATCGAAATGGGTGAAATCGCTGACGGGTTCGCTGAAGCTGTTGCGGTAGTGGTGGAAAGAAAAAAGGCCGGCTTGCGGGATAGAGAGATCCGCAGCGCCGGCCGAGCAAGGACTGAAGAAGAAGGGACGATACACTTCAGTCATCGGATGATGGTGTATCCGACGGTGTTATTGATAGGCTCGCCTGCCTGAACGGGTTCCGAACCGGGTGTTCATCTGCGGTTCACGACGGTTTTTTGCCAAGATTCGGGCGGCTGAGCGGGGTCTTGAACTCCCGAGAGGCGATCACCATCTCCAGTCTGCGGGTGCCAAACGGGCTCGCAAAACCGTCCCGAGGCCGCCAGAAGCGGGGCCATGGGGCAAGTTCAGAATCGCAATTGTCGCTCACAGGAGGACTCCATGCGTCACGTAGACTTTTCTCCCCTTTACCGTTCCACCGTCGGTTTCGACCGCCTGTTCACCATGCTCGATACTCTTGCCCAGCCGGATCAGGCTCAGACCTATCCGCCCTACAATATCGAGCGCACCGGTGAAAACACCTATCGCATCACCATGGCCGTTGCCGGTTTCGATGAAAAGGAACTGAGCATCGAGGCTCATGCCCACGTCCTTCACGTCAAGGGCGAAAAGAGCGAAGAGCCGGCTGAAGCCAGCGAATATCTCTATCGCGGCATCGCCAAGCGCGCCTTCGAGCGTCGCTTCCAGCTCGCCGATCATGTCGAGGTCAAGGCGGCTTCGCTGAAGAATGGTTTGCTGCACATCGATCTGTTGCGCAACCTTCCGGAAACGATGAAACCCCGTCGTATCTCGATTGCGGCCGATCCGGTGGAAACTCCGAAGGCCATCGAGGCTCACATCAACTAAAACAGGCTGACGGTCGTCGACCGTCATGCCCGGGCTGACGGACTTAAGCCGGCACGCCTTTGATCCTCCCAAGATCAAAAAAAGAAGCGGCGCTCCATCGGGGCGCCGCTTTTGTTTTGGAGTGGATATGGGGGACGTCAGGCGGCGTTCGTCGCCCCCGTTGCCTCGGCCTTCGCGGTCTCGCGCCGCTTGGCCGCATCGGCATATTTCTGGGCAAGGAAGGCGCAGGTCATCAGCTGGATCTGATGGAACAGCATCAGCGGCAGGACGATGGCGCCGATGCCCTGGCCGGCGAAGATTACGTTGGCCATCGGCACGCCGCTCGCCAGCGACTTCTTCGAGCCGCAGAAGGTGATGGTAATCTCATCGGCCTTGGAGAAGCCGAGTGCGCGACTGCCGAACATGGTGATGCAGAGCACCGTAGTCAGCAGCAGCATATTGGCGACGATAACGGTGGCGATGTCGAGCACCGAGAAGGTATGCCACAACCCCTCGACCACGGCCTCGCTGAAGGCCGAATAGACCACCATCAGGATCGAGCCGCGATCGACCGGCATCAGGATCTTCTTCTTCGAGCGGATCCAATCGCCGATCCACGGCTGCAGCAACTGGCCGGCGATGAAGGGGGCGAGCAGCTGCAACATGATCTGCCACAGCACATCCCAGGAAAAGCCGCCCTGGCCACCCACCGAAAACAGCAGGCCGACGAGCAGCGGCGTCAGAAACATGCCGAAGATGTTCGAGGCGGACGCGGAGCAGATGGCGGCCGGCACGTTGCCGCCGGCAATCGACGTGAAGGCGATGGACGACTGCACGGTCGAGGGCAGCACGCTCAGAAACAGCATGCCGGTGTAGAGCGATACCGGCAGAATGCTGTTCGGTACGACCTGGCCTATGGCGAGCACCAGCAGCGGGAAAATGCCGAAGGTCGTCAGCAGGATGACGAGATGCAGCCGCCAATGCAGCAGACCGGCGATGACGACATCGCGCGAAAGGCGCGCGCCGTGCAGGAAGAACAGCAGGCCGATGGCAAAGTTGGTGGCGATGCCGAAATAGTGGGCGCTCGCCCCATGCACGGGAAGGAAGGATGCGGTCGCGACCGTCAGGACGAGCAGCATGGTGAAGGTGTCTGGAAGAAAGCGGCGCATCGTGCCAACCCCGATCGCAATTGCAAGTCTTAATGATTAGTCCTTGCAGATAGACCTATTGTGATCCACGATGCAAGGAATAACAGTTATCGCAATATGGGATAAGCGGGATGCTCGACCTCACGCAGTTGCGCAGTTTCGTTGCCGTGGAGCAGATGGGTAGCTTCACGCTGGCGGCGGAAAGGCTCGGGCTCGGCCAGTCGACGGTCAGCCAGCATATCCAGAGGCTCGAAGCAGAGCTCGGCCGCAAGCTGCTGGCTCGCGATACGCATCGTGTGGTCCTGACCGGCGATGGTGAGGCGCTGCTTGGGCATGCGCGTCAGATGCTGTCGATCGAAGGGGACGTGCGCCAGCTTTTCGCCGGCAACAGCTTGCGCGGCAGCCTTCGGCTCGGCGTTTCCGAGGATTTCGTCACCAGCCAGCTCCCCGACGTATTGGAGGAGTTCGTCCGCTCGCATCCCTCGGTCGATCTGGAATTGACCGTCGCGCTTAGCGGCACGCTCTATGAAATGCAGGACAATGGCGATCTCGATCTGGTGCTTGCCAAGCGTCGTCTCGGCGATGTCAGGGGCAAGCTCGTCTATCGCGAGCCGCTGATCTGGCTGGCGCGCGATCCCGAGCGCATTCGCAAGCTTGCGGCACCGCTGCCGCTCATCGCCTTTCCCGCGCCGAGCGTCACGCGCGCAGTGGCATTGGAAGCACTGCGCCGGCAGCAGGTGCCCTGGCGGATCGTCGTCACCTGCGGCAGCCTCAGCGGCCTGACGGCGGCGGCCCGCGCCGGAATGGGCGTTCTCGTTCAGCCCCGCAGCATGGCGCCGGCCGGGTTGACCGAGATTGCCCCGGGTTGGCTGCCGGCCCTGGAGGACGTGGAGTTCGTGCTTGTGCCGCGCAAGGGTGCGAATCAACTTCTGGTCAATGCTTTGTCGGAGGATATTCTGGCGAAGGTGAGGGGACTCAGATCGACGTGACGATCGCGACATTACCGGCACGATTGTAAAAGCCGCGGCCGATCATGCGGATAAGATCAAGCCTTTGCTGGGTTTATTTCGCCGGCTGTTGCGTCTCTTCCTGCATGCCCTGTCCCTGAGCCACACCGGTTCAGACCAACGTCAGCTTCCGTCGCCACTGTAAGTGGCAGCGGACAAGGACATCAGCCCGTCCGCTATATGGTGCCATCTTCATATCCGGACTTGTCGCTTGCGTCATGGCAATGACGGTGGTCGTCCATCGTGCCGCGAGGTCCGATCGCGACGATCCGCCGACCCTTACGATGTTCGCGCATCGGAATCGGAACTAAGCTTCTGGCGCCCTGTTGAGCGCCGCCCGGCCCGAGGCCGGTTCCGGCGCTCTTCTTTGCCCCGCCGTCAAGCGAGGCAGGCGAGGAAATCCGTCACGTCGGTCTCAGTTGTGGCGAAGCTGGTGACGAGGCGGATCAGCGTCTCATCCTTGCCGACCAGTTCGGGCTGCGATTCCGGGATCGGCCATTCGTAGAATTTCGCACCCTTGTCCTCGGCAGTCTTGGCGGCCGACTTGGCCACGATCGCGAAGACCTCGTTCGAAATCGTCGGCCAGGCGAGGCGTGCCGCAGGCGCCTTTTCGATGCCGGCGCGCAGGCGGTCGGCCATGCCGTTGGAATGACGGGCCAGGTCGAGCCAGAGATTGTCCTTGAAGTAGCCATCGAACTGAGCGGCGATGAAGCGCGATTTCGAGAAGAGCTGGGCGGCACGCTTGCGGATGAAATGCATCTCCTTCGCCTTTTCTGGATTGAAGAAGACGATCGCTTCGGCGCACCAGCAGCCGTTCTTGGTGCCGCCAAAGGAGAGGATGTCGACGCCGCGCTTCCATGTCATCTCAGCCGGGCTGGCGTCGAGCGCAACCAAGGCGTTGGCGAAGCGTGCGCCATCCATATGCAGCGGCAGGCCGTTCGCCTTGGCGACCGAGGCGATGGCATCGATCTCGGCGAGCGAATAGACCGTGCCGATTTCCGTTGCCTGGGTGATCGTCACCGCCGCGGCGCGGCCATGATGAACGGCATCCTGCGGGAAACGGGCAATCTTGGTGGCAAGCGCCTCGGGGTCGATCTTGCCGGCAGCACCCTTGACCGTTGCGAGCCGTGCGGCGCTGAAGAAATCAGGGGAACCGCATTCGTCTTCGGCGACATGCGCCTCACTGTGGCAAAAGGTGATCCCACCCGGCTTCTGGACGCTGGCGAGTGACAATGAATTGGCGGCAGAGCCTGTCGCGACGAAGAAGACGGCAACCTCGCGCTCGAAGATCTCCGCGAATTTGGCCTCTACCCGCTGATCGAGGTCGCTCGTGCCGTAGGCGGAAGCGAACCCTCCCGACTCGGCAAGGAGGCGTTCGGCGATCTTGGAATGGGCGCCAGCCCAATTATCGGAGGCAAAGAACATGGATGTGCACCAGATGAAGGATTGAATTGAAGGAAGGATAAATAAGGCCGGGCGGACATTACGCCAATGCAACTGCCTATCAAGAGCGTCCTCTTGAAGAATGCATCACAGAAATTGATCTACGCAATCAACAAATAAAATGATGCGCTGCAGCGAAACTTTATTGCTCTAATTATGCAACAAGGGCAATCTTACGTCGTTCGCTGACGAATTTTTGCCGTTTTGCTCTTGCGAAGGCTTAAGCTTTCTGGCATAGAGCTGATGAATTAGGACAGGGTTGCTGTCCTATTTTGGCCGCCGAGGCCGAAGATGCGCCGGAGGGTCCTGACGATGTCGGGATTTAGAGCTATAGTTATCGGGAGCATGCCTTTTCAAGCCTTCGAGGCGGCGGGCAGGGCGGCGGTGGAATAGCAAGGCGCGGAACGCTGACGACGGGCTCCACCACGAGGCCCGGTGTTCGCGACCGGATCTTCACAATGCAACAGCGCTGTCGCGCGTCGGCCCCGGAAACGGACCGCGCGGGACGAAGGAGCGCCCGCGACGCGGGCCTTACCGGAGGGAAGACGATGACGAACAGGACGCCGTCCATGACTTTTGACCAGACCGCTGCAGCCAATGCTGTCGCTACGGCCAAAACGTCGAAACGCGCCGCCGGCATCCCACGGAAGCAAGGCCTCTACGATCCGCGCAACGAGCACGATGCCTGCGGCGTCGGTTTTGTTGCGCATATGAAGGGCGAGAAGTCGCATCAGATCGTGCGCGACGGCCTGTTCATCCTTGAAAACCTGACGCATCGCGGCGCCGTCGGCGCCGATCCGCTGATGGGCGACGGCGCGGGCATTCTCGTGCAGATTCCCGACCGCTTCTTCCGCGAGGAAATGGCCCTGCAGGGCATCACCCTGCCGAAGGCGGGCGAATATGGCGTCGGTCATTTCTTCCTGCCGCGCGACGAGACGCTGATCGAGCATTTCAAGAATGCCATCAGACAGGTCGTCACCGAGGAAGGCCAGGAGCTGATCGGCTTCCGCGACGTGCCGGTCGACAATTCCTCGCTCTCGAAGGCGCCTGATATCGCCGGCACCGAGCCGCATCATGTACAGGTCTTCATCGGCGCCGGTCGCGATGCCGGCACGAACGAGGAGTTCGAGCGTCGCCTGTTCACGCTGCGCAAGGTGATCTCCAACCGCATCTATGCGGAATACGAGGGCGAGGAGAGCAACTTCTACCCCGTCTCGCTGTCGAGCTCGACCATCGTCTACAAGGGCATGTTCCTCGCCTATCAGGTCGGCGCCTATTATAAGGATCTGGCCGATCCGCGCTTCGAGTCGGCGGTCGCCCTCGTGCACCAGCGCTTCTCGACGAACACCTTCCCGTCGTGGAAGCTGGCGCATCCCTACCGCATGGTCGCCCATAACGGCGAAATCAACACGCTGCGCGGCAACGTCAACTGGATGGCGGCGCGCCAGGCGTCGGTATCCTCGCCGCTGTTCGGCGACGATATCTCCAAGCTCTGGCCGATTTCCTATGAGGGACAGTCGGATACCGCCTGCTTCGACAACGCGCTCGAATTCCTCGTGCGCGGCGGCTATTCCATGGCGCATGCGGTGATGATGCTCATCCCGGAAGCCTGGGCCGGCAACCAGCTGATGGCGCCGGAGCGCAAGGCGTTCTACGAATATCATGCCGCCCTGATGGAGCCGTGGGATGGCCCGGCCGCCGTCGCCTTCACCGACGGCAAGCAGATCGGCGCGACGCTCGACCGCAACGGCCTGCGTCCGGCCCGTTACCTCGTCACCAATGACGATCGCGTCATCATGGCGTCGGAAGCCGGCGTGCTGCCGGTCGACGAAGAAAAGATCATCCAGAAGTGGCGCCTCCAGCCGGGCAAGATGCTGCTGATCGACATGGAAAAGGGCTGCATCATTTCCGACGAGGAAGTGAAGTTGGAGCTCGCCACCAAGCATCCTTATCAGAGCTGGCTCAAGCGCACGCAGCTCATCCTCGAAGACCTGAAGCCAGTGGAGCCGCGCGCGCTTCGCCGCGACGTGTCGCTGCTCGACCGCCAGCAGGCCTTCGGCTATACGCTCGAGGACACCAAACTCCTGATGTCGCCGATGGCGACGACCGGGCAGGAGGCGATCGGCTCCATGGGCACGGATACGCCGATCTCGGCCATGTCCGACAAGCCGAAGCTGCTCTACACCTACTTCAAGCAGAACTTCGCGCAGGTGACGAACCCACCGATCGACCCGATCCGCGAGGAGCTTGTCATGAGCCTCGTCTCCTTCATCGGTCCGCGTCCGAACCTGCTCGACCATACCGGCATGGCCAACGCCAAGCGCCTGGAAGTCCGCCAGCCGATCCTGACCAACGGCGATCTCGAAAAGATCCGCTCGATCGGCCACACGGAAGACCGTTTCGACACCAAGACCCTCGATTTCACCTATGACGTCGAGCGCGGCGCCGAAGGCATGCCCGAGATGCTCGACCGTCTCTGCGAGCGGGCAGAAGCCGCCGTTCGCGGCGGCTACAACATCATCGTGCTTTCCGACCGGCAGATCGGGCCGGACCGCATCGCGATCCCGGCGCTGCTGGCCACGGCCGCCGTGCACCATCACCTGATCCGCAAGGGGCTGCGCACCTCGGTCGGCCTCGTCGTCGAAACCGGCGAGCCGCGTGAAGTGCATCATTTCTGCCTGCTCGCCGGCTATGGCGCCGAGGCGATCAACCCCTATCTCGCTTTCGACACGCTGCTCGACATGCATCAGCGCGGCGAATTCCCGAAGGAAGTGGACGCCACGGAAGTCGTCTACCGCTACATCAAGGCGGTCGGCAAAGGCATCCTCAAGGTCATGTCGAAGATGGGCATTTCGACCTACCAGTCCTATTGCGGCGCGCAGATCTTCGATGCGATCGGCCTGCAGCAGGAATTGGTCGACAAGTACTTCTTCGGCACGGCGACGATGATCGAGGGCATCGGTCTTGAAACCATCGCCGAGGAAACCGTCGCTCGCCACAACTCCGCTTTCGGTCGTGATCCGCTGCTGGCGAGCACCCTTGAGATCGGCGGCGAATATGCCTTCCGCATGCGCGGTGAAAGCCATGCCTGGACGCCGGATGCGGTGGCAGCACTTCAGCATGCCGTGCGCGGCAATGCCGAGGATCGCTATCGCGAGTTCGCCGAGATGGTCAACCAGTCGGCCCTCCGGATGAACACCATCCGCGGCCTCTTCAAGATCAAGGGTGCGGAAACGCTCGGCCGCAAGCCGATTTCGATCGATGAAGTCGAGCCCGCTATCGATATCGTCAAGCGCTTCTCGACGGGCGCCATGTCCTTCGGCTCCATCAGCCGCGAGGCGCATACGACGCTGGCGATCGCCATGAACCGGATCGGCGGCAAGTCGAACACCGGCGAAGGCGGCGAAGAGTCCGATCGTTACATGCCGCTCTTCGACGGCTCGCCGAACCCGGAACGCTCCGCGATCAAGCAGATCGCCTCCGGCCGCTTCGGCGTGACCACCGAATATCTGGTCAATGCCGACGTGCTGCAGATCAAGGTGGCGCAGGGTGCCAAGCCCGGCGAGGGCGGCCAGCTGCCCGGTCACAAGGTCGATGCGACCGTCGCCAAGACCCGGCATTCGACGCCGGGTGTCGGCCTGATCTCGCCGCCGCCTCACCATGACATCTACTCGATCGAAGACCTCGCGCAGCTCATCTTCGACCTGAAGAACGTCAACCCGACCTCGGCGGTGTCGGTCAAGCTCGTCTCGGAAGTCGGCGTCGGCACGGTTGCCGCCGGCGTTGCCAAGGCGCGCGCCGACCATATCACCATCGCCGGCTTCGACGGCGGCACCGGCGCTTCGCCACTGACCTCGCTGAAGCATGCCGGCAGCCCGTGGGAAATCGGCCTTGCCGAAACCCAGCAGACGCTGGTGCTGAACGGGCTGCGCTCGCGCATCGCCCTGCAGGTGGATGGCGGCCTGAAGACCGGTCGCGACGTCATCGTCGGCGCGATGCTCGGCGCGGACGAATTCGGCTTCGCCACCGCGCCGTTGATCGCGGCCGGCTGCATCATGATGCGCAAGTGCCATCTCAACACCTGTCCGGTCGGCGTCGCCACCCAGGATCCGGTGCTGCGCAAGCGCTTCAAGGGCGCGCCGGAGCATGTCATCAACTACTTCTTCTTCGTCGCCGAGGAAGTGCGCGAAATTCTCGCCTCGCTTGGCGTTACCAAGCTGGACGACATCATCGGCGCTTCCGAGCTTCTGGAGAAGGACGACATGCTCGCCCACTGGAAGGCGAGGGGCCTCGACTTCAGCCGCATCTTCCACAAGGTCGACGCGCCGAAGGAAGAGACCTACTGGACATCAGCGCAGAAGCACCCGATCGACAATGTTCTCGACCGCACGCTGATCGAGAAGGCCGAGCCCGCTCTGTCCTCCAAGACGCCGGTCGCCTTTGAGGTCGGCATCAAGAATGTCGACCGTTCGGCCGGCGCCATGCTGTCGGGCGCGGTTGCCAAGCGCTATGGCCATCGCGGCCTGAAGGAAGACACGATCAACGTCACGCTGAGAGGCACCGCCGGCCAGTCGTTCGGCGCGTTCCTGGCGCGCGGCGTGACTTTCAACCTCATCGGCGACGGTAACGACTATGTCGGCAAGGGTCTTTCGGGCGGCCGCATCATCATCCGTCCGCCGGAGAATTCGAAGATCCTGGCCGAGCACTCGATCATCGTCGGCAACACCGTGCTTTACGGCGCAACCGAAGGAGAGTGCTACTTCCGCGGTGTCGCGGGCGAGCGCTTCGCGGTCAGAAACTCCGGTGCGATCGCCGTCGTCGAAGGCGTGGGCGACCATGGCTGCGAATACATGACTGGCGGCGTCGTCGTCGTGCTCGGCGAAACCGGTCGCAACTTCGCGGCCGGCATGTCGGGCGGCGTGGCCTATGTGCTCGACGAAATCGGCGATTTCGCGCGCCGCTGCAACATGGCGATGGTCGAACTGGAACCGGTTCCCGAAGAGGACGAACTGCTGGAGAAGCTGCATCATCATGGCGGCGACCTCATGCATAAGGGACGCGTCGACGTTTCGGGTGACATGACGCGCCACGACGAGGAGCGTCTCTACCAGTTGATTTCGAACCATTTCCACTACACCGGTTCGACGCGAGCCAAGGAAATTCTCGATCACTGGGCCGACTACCGCCCGAAATTCCGCAAGGTCATGCCGGTCGAGTATCGCCGTGCCCTCGAGGAAATGGAGCGCAGCCGGATGGGCGTGGCGGCGGAGTAATCCGCCCCGGCTCGTTAAGCCAGTCGAGGGTTTCGCCTCGCATTGCGGTCGCCGCTTGGGCGATCGCAACTGTCGAACAGCGGAATCGGATTTGAATTACAGTGCCGGACAGGGAACGGAACTTACCCTCAGGCACGGGAGCCATCGGCTCCACTTTTTGAGTGAGGAAACGAAAGCATGGGCAAGGTAACAGGCTTCCTGGAAATCGACCGGCAGGTAGGCAAGTATCAGCCGGCGTCTGATCGCATCCGGCATTTCCGTGAATTCACGATCCCCATGTCGGACCCGGAAGTGCAGAAACAGGCGGCTCGCTGCATGGACTGTGGCATTCCCTATTGCCACGGCCCGACCGGCTGCCCGGTGCACAACCAGATCCCGGATTGGAACGACCTCGTCTACAACAACAATTGGGAAGAGGCGATCCGCAACCTGCATTCGACCAACAACTTCCCGGAATTCACCGGCCGCGTCTGCCCCGCCCCTTGCGAGGAAGCGTGCACGCTGAACCTGGAAGACGCGCCGGTTGCCATCAAGACCGTCGAACAGGCGATTGCCGACAAGGCCTATGAGCTCGGCTTCATCCGCCCGCAGCCGGCAACCGTGCATACCGGCAAGAAGGTCGCCGTCATCGGCTCCGGCCCTGCCGGCATGGCCGCCGCCCAGCAGCTCGGCCGCGCCGGCCACGACGTTCATCTCTATGAGCGCGAGTCGAAGCCCGGCGGTCTGCTGCGTTACGGCATCCCGGACTTCAAGATGGAGAAGAACTTCATCGATCGCCGCGTCGAGCAGATGAAGGGCGAGGGTGTCACTTTCCATTGCGGCGTCAATGTCGGCGTCGACGTCAAGGTCGAGCAGCTCCTGGCCGATCATGATGCCGTGCTCTATTGCGGCGGCTCGGAAACGCCGCGCGAGGCCGGCATTCCCGGCGTCGAGCTTGCCGGCGTGCATGACGCCATGCCCTACCTCGTGCAGCAGAACCGCCGCGTCGGCCGCGAAAACATCGACAGCGTCGGCTGGCCTGCCGATCCGATCCTTGCCGGCGGCAAGCATATCGTCGTCGTCGGCGGCGGTGATACCGCATCGGACTGCGTCGGCACGGCATTCCGCCAGGGTGCGGTCAAGGTCACCCAGCTCGACATTCGCCCGCAGCCGCCGGAAAAGGAAGACAAGCTCGCCGTCTGGCCCTTCTGGGCCACGAAGATGCGCACCTCCTCCTCGCAGGCAGAGGGTGCGGTTCGCGAATTCCAGGTCGCGACACTGGAATTCGTTGGCGAAGACGGCGTGCTGACCGGCGTGAAGTGCTGCGAAGTGGATGAGCGCCGCAAGCCGATCGCCGGGACGGAATTCGTCATCCGTGCCGATCTTGCCTTCATCGCCATCGGTTTCCGTGGACCGTTCACCGACGGCGTGCTCAAGGAACTCGACGGCAAGCTGACCCTGAACACCGACAAGCGCGGTTCGACCAACGTCGTCGCCGACGACAAGGACTACAAGACCTCCGTCGACAAGTTCTGGACCGCCGGCGACGTTCGCCGCGGCCAGTCGCTGGTGGTCTGGGCGATCCGCGAAGGCCGCCAGGCGGCGCGCGCGATCGATGAGGCCTTGATGGGCTCGACGGTTCTGCCGCGGTAAGCCTCACCGATATTTTGGTGCGATTATCAGAAGGCCGGGTTCGCGATGAACCCGGCCTTCATTCTTATCGGCTTGCCGCAATGTTCCAATTGTAGATGCAGCGATCGAGCCCGATGGCGATCTCGAGTACTCTCACATCAAGGTCTATCGCAGGCCCCTTTCTGGCGTGGCTGCGATAGCGTTGGGGGAAATCCGTGCGCTTCGAGATCGAACAGACCTCCATCCATTTATCGTCGTTGTCGACTTCGATATCCATCGTGACCTCGGAGTAGGCCGGCAGGCGGTCCGAAGGAACGATTCTGGTCGGCAGATGGATGACCGATCCGATCATGCGGCGGACCGGCTCCAGGCAGGCTGCGTGGTAATCGTTGCCGCTGTCGGCAGTGAAGGCGCATTGGAATTCGAGCTGCCAGAATTCCTTGAGCCGCACATGCTTGGTCGGTTGATCCTGTTCCCGGCGGTAGGATTTTCCAGCCTGCCAGATGCATAATGGCAGGCGTGTTCTGGAGTGATTTCCAAGAAGATGCTGCATGTAGACATAGGTTGACGCGGTTGTCTCCGGCCGCAGCAACAGTTCGGTCTCAGTCTTTGAGACCCGTTCCTGCACCCATATGTCCTCCTGGGAATAGGCATCTGAAACGAGGCGGCGCGGCATAAGGGTCGGGGCTTCCACCCTTCGGACATCCCAGGCGGGGTTGACCGATCGCAGGAAGCTGCTGATTTCATCGGAAAAGAACCGGACCAGATCGTCGCGCAACCGGATATCCCGCTCTTCCCAATGAACGAGCGAATTTACGTTGTAGATATTGAGCACGTGCCATTCTCCATGGGCAACGTTGATGTTTTGGGCAAGGGCTTTACGTCCAGCAGCCGCCGGACAGACCAATGCCTCCGGCCGTCACGACTGGACGCGGAGACCTCGACCGGAGAAAGCGCGCAAAATCACAACCTGCAAGCAGGTGCTGTCATGATCGATTTGATCTGCGCGGTTGGTGCTCATGACGTTTTTTTAGGGGTGCGCTGCGATATTGTCAAACAGGCCTAGTCGTGGACGCACTTATGCGGAAGGTTCTCACGGCGCGGCCGATCCCGGCAACCTGTAGTCATCCACGCGGCCTGCAGGCGCCGGCGCCATTTGGCCTTTCTCGACCAGGAGGTCCCGCGGCGATGGTGTCGTGGAAGCCGGTGCAGGCGTGCCGCCCAGGAGCTGCGCGCCGCCGTCAAGGTCTGGGTCGGAAAGGCTCATCGGCGGGATGCGGGTGATTTTCTCCATCTCAGTCGGAGGCAGGTTGGCCTGCTGCGCCGGCAACGGATTGCCGGTATCGAGGCGGGTGATATCGGGGCTTGCCTGATCGCCCAGCAGCCGGCGTGCCGATTTCTCGACATAGAAGGCGACCTTGCGCTTGCCTGCCGCGGTCAGGTTGACACCGTCAGCGGTTCTGAGCCGCACCTGCTGGCCGTTGATGTCGGAGCCGGTGACGATGAACTCGCCGTTCTGGTCGGTAAAGCCGTCCCAGATGTCGATGAACTCTCCGCCGACGCTTGTCGTCTGGCTCTGATAGAGCTGGTTGAGCTTGACCGCGCTTGCCGTCAGCTGGTCCGAGCCGAAGGAGGGCAGACCGACCCAGAGCAGCGGAATGTGGCGGCTCGTCACCAGCTTGGCAAATTGCTGCACGCGCTCTTCATAGGCGAGGAACCACGGGTCCGTGCCGTATTTTTCGTTGAGACCGTCGCCGATGATCTGCTGGCGATCGTTGGCGCCGAGCATGACGATGACCATTGTGGGCTTCAGCTGGTCCATCATGCCTGTCAATTGCTGCGGCCAGTTGTAGTAGTCCTGCCGAACGAGACCCGAAGCGACATTGCCGCGCGTTTGGATGACGACACCGGGCGAGGCCGAAAAGGCATCTTCCAGTCCGGTTCCGAGACCGCTGGCGAGAAAGTCGCCGACGACGAGGATGGTTTTGGCATCGGGCAGCTTTTCCGCCGCCGGAGGTGTTTCCGGTTGGACCGCCACCGGCTGACGTGGCGGCGGCGTCGGCCGTTTGCGCGGCTGGATCTTTCGCCGCGGCGGCGGCTGGTCGACGGACTGGTCGGTATAGTCGGGTTCGCGGGTGCCGAACAGCATGTCGAACAGGTTTCTGCGCGGCCGCTCCTGCGCTTCAGCCGCCGTCGGCAGGCAGCCGAGTGCGACGATGGCGGCAAGGAGCGCTGTCAGAATAAGCCTTGCGGTTGCCATGGTTGCGCGGGCAGGTCGTTTGATCATAGCTTCTTTTCCGCTCACGCCCCATGGTCGCATGAGGAAGTATCTTCCGTCCAGCGGTTCAAGATCGCGCTGATAGCGGCCGCCTATTTGCGCAGCGCGTTCAGCAGGTTCATGGACGGTTCGCCATCCGCATCCATGCCGATGCGCTGCTGAACCGCGGAGATGGCCGCCTTCGAGCCGGATCCGAAATTGCCGTCGACGACGCCGTCATAATAGCCGAGCTGCTTCAGCCGCGTCTGCAGCTCGAATTTTTGCTGCACGTTCAGCGCCCCGCTCGGTCGCGGCCAGGATTGCTGCATGCCGCCATAGCCGGCGATCTGATCGGCAAGCAGGCCAACGGCTACTGCATAGCTGTCGGATGCGTTGTAGCGCTTGATGGTGAAGAAGTTGCCGGTCATCAGAAAGCCGGGGCCATCCGGCCCGCCGGGCATCTTCAGCTGCGCGCGGTCGGAGGTCTGACGGAAGCCCTTGCCATTGGGGCGGACGAAACCGAGAGCGGCCCATTGGGCGATCGTGTGGGTCTTGCCGGCCTGTGCGCCGCCGCCAGATGGCACGACCACCTCGTAGCCCCATGTGCGCCCGGTCTCCCAGCCGTTCTTGGCAAGCAAGTTGGCCGTCGTCGCCAGCGCATCCGGAATGGAATTCCAAATATCGGCATGGCCGCTGCCGTCGGCATCGACAGCATAGAGCAGATAGCTGCTTGGGATGAACTGCGTATGGCCCATGGCGCCAGCCCAGGAGCCGTTCAGCTCCTTGCGCGACACGTCACCCTTCTGCAGGATCTTCAGCGCTGCGATGAGCTGTTTCTTGGCATAGTTGGCGCGCTTCGGATCGGCATAGGCAAGCGTCGCCAGCGCGCGGGGCACGTAATGCAGCCGATCGTTCTTGGCGAGAACTGCGCCGTAGTTCGACTCCATCGACCAGATGGCGAGCATGATATTTCGATCCACGCCGAAGCGCTGCTCGAGCGAGCGGAGCGTGGACGCATATTTAACCGCCATCTTCCGGCCAATATCCACGGTATAGGGATTGACACGGGAGTCGAGGTAATCCCAGATTTGGGACTTGAATTCCGGTTGGTACTGCGCTTTTTCAAGGACCGTGGGGTCAGGGTCCGTCACGCCGGCGAATGCATCGCGATAGGTCGATGGTGTAATGCCGCTCTTTGCGGCGGTCGTGTAGAAGCCCGCGATCCATTTTTGGAACCCCGGGTCAGCATTGGCGTTAACGGGAGCAAGTCCCGCGAAGGCAGCGAACGCGAGCGCCAGAGCGAGACCACGAAGGGAGTTTTTGCGGTTTGGGGTCATCTACAGCCTTGTCCATCGATCGTTGGATTTCGGTGCGGCGAAGCTCTTAGCGTTCATCCAAGCGTGACACTAGAAGAACGAAGTCAACAAATTCTTTACCATGGAAGCCGGGGTCAGTCATTATTTGCAAAACAGTAGCAAATTTATTCTACTGACCCTGAGAATGGCTTGGCGCCAGGCTAGTGAATGCCCAGGAGGTATGAGTGGGACAGCATAAAAAAGTTCGTAAGGCAGTATTTCCGGTGGCCGGACTGGGGACGCGGTTCTTGCCGGCGACCAAGGCGGTGCCGAAGGAAATGCTCACCGTCGTCGACAAGCCGGTGATCCAGTACGTCGTCGATGAGGCGATGGAAGCCGGGATCGAGCATTTCGTGTTCGTCACCGGCCGCAGCAAGCACGTGATCGAGGATTACTTCGACATTCAGTTCGAGCTTGAGCATACGCTGCGCCAACGCAACAAGAATGCAGAGCTGTCGTTGCTGAACGGCCTGCTGCCGAAAGCCGGCACGGCCAGCTTCACGCGTCAGCAGGAGCCGCTCGGCCTCGGCCATGCCGTGTGGTGCGCCCGTGAGATCGTCGGCGACGAGCCGTTCGCGCTGCTGCTGCCCGACATGGTCATGCGGGCCGAAAAGGGCTGCATGAAGGGCATGATCGAGCTTTATGAGACCAGCGGCGGCAATGTCATCGCCGTTGAAGAGTGCGCTCCGGATCAGACCCATAAGTATGGCATCGTCGGTGTCGGCGAAACGATCGGCAACGGCTTCCGCATCACCGAAATGGTGGAAAAGCCGGCCAAGGGCACGGCCCCGTCCAACTTCTTCATCAACGGCCGCTACATCCTGCAGCCGGAAATCTTCCGTATCCTGGAAAGCCAGGAGCGTGGCGCCGGCAATGAAATCCAGTTGACCGACGGTATGCTGAAGCTGGCACAGCAGCAGGATTTCGCGGGTTATCACTTTCAGGGCCAGACGTTCGACTGTGGTGCAAAGGATGGCTTCATCCTCGCCAACGTCGCTTTTGCGCTCGCGCGCGCAGATATCCGCCCGACCATCGAGGATGAACTGAAGGCGCTGATTACGGCCCTGAAATAAGTTCTTAAATCGTTGAGAACAAAGAGCTGAGGCTCGGCATGTGCCGGGCCTCATTTCGTTTCGGATGACAAGATGGGAGTGAACGCAAGACACGCTGCGACGAACGGTTCAGGTGGTGATCAGCGCTTCACTGTCAATCCAACACCTGCCTGTAGCTGGCGGGTGTCGTCGCCGGTCTTTCGCGAGGTCAGCTGATAGCCGACATTGCTGGTCAGATCGAGGTAACGGTTGATCCCCCAGGTGAGGCCGAATGCGGCGTCGTATTCGGTCTCGTCGGCAAAGGAGCTGATGGAAGGATAGTCGCGCCAGATCGTTCCGCCCGTCAGCTTTGCAGTGAGATCGTCGCGCAGCTGGTGGCTCAGGGTGCTGGTGATCTGATAGGCGGTGTAGCCGCTTTCGCCGGCTGTGGTGGAGGGCTGGACCGTGGTCGAAAGACCGATGCTGACATCGGTGCCGCGCTGCGGCGACCAGGCGAAATTGCCGTCGATTGTCGGCGAATCGATCGAGGCGAGGCGCGAATCGTCGAATTGCGTGTGCTGGTAGCCGAAGCCGAGCTCGCCCTTCATCTTATCGCCGAGGTCGAGCTCGACACCGGCCTTGCCGCCGTAACTCTGGTTCGAGCGGGCATATCCGCTGCTGTCGCGCGTCTGGTCGTAGACCGCGCGGCCGAGATCGGCTTCGACGAAGGGGATGATGGCCGGCGACAGCTCGTAGCCGATGCGTCCGCGCCATGTGCCGGCGGTCTGGTCGCGGTCGCTGAGCGTAACCTGGGTTCCATCCGAGAGCACGGCATCGGAATAGGCGGTGCGGGTCAGCTCCACGGCAGTCGTGCCGCGCAGCAGGCCGAAGTCGCGCTCCAGCGACAGTCCCGTGGTGAACTGGTTGACGGCCGACTGTTTCGTGGCGCCGGCAATGGCGTTCGGATCGCTGGTGTCCTCACGGGAGAACTGGTAGCCGGCGGTGATGTGGGCGGTGGTATCGGCGGGAAGATCGAGGCGCAGGTCGGCATTGAGGCTGACCGTCGGCTTTTCCTCGCCGGTGCCGCTGATGTTTCTCTGCCAAACGCCTTCGCCTGTTATGGTCAGCGCATGCCGGTCCCAATCCGATGTCAGCGTGCTGCGCAGGTCCGTTTGCAGGAAGGTGCGGTCGTCCTTGGTGGAGCCGGTGCGGTCTTGCTCGATATTGATCGACTGGTTGACGGAGGGGCGCAGGGTGAATGTGCCGAGCGATATGCCCTGCGCATCCTCGCGATCCGGATGCTGGCGTGCCCTCAGCCCGTCGACGCTGGTCTCGGGCAGGTTGACGCGGCGCAGATCTGTGTCGAGCGTGGAACCTGTGGTGGTCGGATCGACGCTGTCGAGGCGAAGGCGCATATTGGGCGGCGCATCCGCAGCAGTTGGTGCCTGATTCGTCGATGGCGTCGGTTGCGTATTGCTCGAGGACGCGGCCGTCGGGTCGGTCGGTGACGCGGATGTCGCGTCCGTGCCCGGTGATATCGTCTGGGTGTCGTCCGGATTTTGGCCTGGGGACAGCGATTGCGCGTCGGCCGACATCGGCGCGGCGAATGCGACGCTCCAGCCGAGCATGGCGGATGTCGCCCATGCCGTCAGCCGGAGGGTGCCGTTACCCGCCTTGTTCTTGCCGATGCCCATTTTGCCTATATCTGACCTTACTGGAAATGCCTTAAATCCTTACCCAAGTGTAAAGCTGCGTGGTTAACGCTTGGTTGCCAAAGGGCCGTGGAGAGCATTCCGCCAGTAATATTGTTGAGGCCGCCCGGCCTGCCGGTCGCGGTGGCAAAAGTCGATCTTCAGTGGACAGATTTGCAGAAAAGCGTTAGGCCTCCCTCATGAATAAGAGAGCTGTAAGACTCATCGAGAACGGTGCGATCGAATCCGCGATGCGAACGATCGAGACTGAGAGACGGGGCCTTGAGGCGCTGGAACGTGCACTCGCCGCTGGTTTGGCCGGTCCGTTCAGCCGCGCGGTGGAGATCATCGGCGATATCAGCGGCCGCGTCATCATCACCGGTGTCGGCAAGAGCGGCCATATCGGCAACAAGCTCGCCGCCAGCCTCGCTTCCACCGGAACTCCGGCCTTTTTCGTGCATCCTGTCGAGGCCAATCACGGCGATCTCGGCATGATCACGCATGATGACGTCATCGTCGCCATGTCCTGGGGCGGCGAGAGCGCCGAGTTGCGCGGCATCATCGCCTATTCCCGGCGCTTTTCGATCCCGATGATTGCCATTACCGCGGGCGAGACCTCGACGTTGGCGCGCGAGTCGGACGTTGTTCTGTTGCTGCCGAAGGAGCAGGAAGCCTGCCCGCATGGGCTGGCGCCGACGACCTCGACGCTGCTGCAGCTCGCCATCGGCGATGCGCTGACCGTGGCGCTGCTGGAGGCGCGCGGCTTCACAGCCGAGGATTTCCGCACTTTCCATCCGGGCGGCAAGCTCGGTGCCAGCCTCTCGCATGTGGCCGATATCATGCACAAGGGCGACCGCGTGCCGCTGGTCAATCTCGGCACGGGCATGCCCGAGGCGGCAATGACCTTGTCGCAAATGCGGTTCGGCTGCGTTGGCGTCATCGATGAAAACGGCTGCCTCTGCGGCATTGTCACCGATGGCGATATCGCCCGCAATCTCGGCACCAGCCTTGCCGACATGCTCGTCGACGAGGTGATGACCCGCAATCCGAAGACGGTGAAGGAAACGACGCTGGCGACCAGCGCGATGGCCGTGCTTAATCGCCACAACATCTCGGCGCTGATCGTCATCGACGATGCGCGCCGCCCGGTCGGCATCGTCCATTTCCACGACCTGTTGCGGATCGGGGTTGCCTGATCAGACCGGTTCGACCGTAAGTTCGCGGCCATTGCTGGCGACGATAATGACACGTGTGCCAACCGGCAAATCGGGCCCCTTGACTGTCCAATAGGTGTCGTTGAGGCGGATGCGGCCACGGCCTTCGGCTATGGGCTCGCCGAGCGTTGCCGTGCGTCCGACAAGGCTTGCGCCCCGCTGGTTCAGGAAGGGCTCGTCCGTGACCTGGTTGTTGTTGTAGAAATAGCGGCGCCCGAGGAGGGCGACGATCACGGCAACGGCCGCAAAGACCAGCCACTGCAACTGCCAGACCCAGAAGGCGTCATCCCAGAACAGCAGCGACAGCGCCCCGACAATGATGCCAGCCAGACCAATCCAGACGAGGAAGAAGCCCGGCAATACCAACTCGGCGGCAAGCAGCACCAATCCCAGCAGCCACCAGCTCCAGGGGCCGAGCTCCACGACGAGATCATCGAACATCTCAGCTCTCCCTGGGCGTCAGTGGATTGACCGAGGGCGTGGTACGAACGGCGCCTGACCGAGGCCTCGAAGGCTGCGGCGCACCATCGCCGTTGCCATTGTCGCCGAAGACTTCGCGGGCAATGGCGCCGATGCCGCCGAGCGAGCCGATGAGGGAGCTGGCCTCCATCGGCATCAACACGATCTTCGAATTGCTGGCCGAGCCGATTGCCGTCAGGGCTTCGGTGTATTTTTGCGCGACGAAGTAGTTGATGGCCTGCACATTGCCTTCGGCGATGGCTTCGGAAACCATGCGGGTCGCCTTGGCTTCCGCTTCCGCCAGGCGTTCGCGTGCCTCGGCATTGCGGAACGCCGCCTCGCGCTGGCCTTCCGCCTGCAGCACGGCCGACTGCTTTGCGCCCTCCGCGCGCAGAATCTGCGCGGCACGGAGCCCTTCCGCTTCGAGAATCTGGGCGCGCTTTTCACGCTCGGCCTTCATCTGTCGGCCCATGGCGTCAACCAGGTCCTTCGGCGGCTGGATGTCCTTGATTTCGACGCGCGTCACCTTGATGCCCCAGGGCTCGACAGCCTCGTCGACCACGCGCAGCAACCGCTCGTTGATGGCGTCGCGGTTGGAAAGAAGCTCATCCAGGTCCATCGAACCCATGACCGAACGGATATTGGTTTTGGTGAGGTTGAGGATCGCGCTTTCGAGATTGGTGATCTGATAGGCGGCCTGCGCCGCGTTCAACACCTGGAAGAAGGCGACCGCATCGGCAGAGACGCTGGCGTTGTCCTTGGTGATGACCTCCTGAGTCGGCACGGCCAACACCTGCTCCATAACGTTCATCCGCACGCCGATCGTCTCGATGAAGGGCACGATCAGATTGAGGCCCGGCTCCAGTGTGCGGATGTAGCGGCCGAAGCGCTGGATTGTATAACGATAGCCCTGTGGCACCGTCTTGATCCCCGCAAACAGCACCAGGATGACCAAGACCACCAGGGCAACCACGAAGATGCTGAAACCACCGACTACCATTGAATTCCTCCATGGAGGCGCCCACGGTATGCGGGCCTCTCGCGTCACGTAAAGCGCTGCCGCATCGTTCTCCGTACGTTCGGTCGAAAACGCATGACGGCAACTCAATCAGATGTGGTGGGTTAGCATGTTCTCGACAAGGGAGGAATGGGTCGCCCAACAACACGATCCGGTGTGTCTGAGATTGTTTTGGCCCGATCAATCAATCGCGATCCGGGTCTTGCTTCCGGCGGTTGATATTCATACTTTAATGGAGAAATCTCCGGCTCCGCTGCCACACAGCCTTTCGGGCCCAACCTTTGCGCATCATCAGGGTGAAGCTATGAATATCGATAGGACCTTACGGTCGGTCGTGGCCGTGCATGCCTCAATTCCGGAAGACGCTTTCACGGCGACGACGCTCGGCACCCGCAGGGAAGGCAACGGAGTCGTCATCCGGGGGAACGGGCTGGTGTTGACGATCGGCTACCTCATCACGGAGGCTGAGGAAGTCTGGCTGACGACGAATAGCGGTCGTGTGGTGCCGGCACACGCGCTTGCCTACGACCAGGAAACGGGATTTGGCCTGGTGCAGGCGCTTGGCCCGCTCGACGTGCCCGCGCTGGAATTCGGTGATGCCGAAAAGGCCGAGATCGGCGATCCAGTGGTGATCGCAGACGGCATCGGCCAGTTCGTCGAGGCGAAGATTGTCGCCAAACAGGAGTTCGCGGGTTACTGGGAGTATCTACTCGACGAGGCGATCTTCATTGCGCCGGCGCATCCGTCGTGGGGCGGCGCCGCGCTGGTGGACGAGGAGGGCAAGCTTCTGGGTGTCGGTTCGCTGCATCTGCAGATGGCGACCCAGAATGGCGAAGGCGCCGATATCAACATGGTCGTGCCGATCAACCTGCTGCTGCCCATTCTGGACGATCTAATCAAGCGAGGGCACGTCAACAAACCGCCGAGGCCCTGGCTTGGTGCGTTCTCGGCCGAAAGCAATGGCGAGGTCGTTGTCATGAGCGTGACCGAAGGCGGTCCGGCGGCCAAGGCGGGATTGCGCCGCGGCGACGTCATCTCGGAGATCCGCGACGCGGAAGTGGATGGGCTGGCCGATTTCTATCGGAAGATATGGGAGAGTGGGCCGGCCGGCGCCGAGATCCCGATGCGGGTGCTGCGCAATGGCCGGGAGGCCTGGTTGCGCATCAAATCCGCCGACCGCGGCAGCTTTCTCAAGAAACCGCAGCTGCAATAGAGGCCATCGCCGGGATTCCCCGGCGATCGGTCAGACCCAGCCGAGCAGTTCCCGCCGCACAACCTTCTCCAGCACTTTCATGCCGTCCTCGCTGTCGTTGAGGCAGGGGATGTGCGTGAACTTATCGCCGCCATTGTGATGGAAGGATTCGGCCGCCTGTTCGGCGATCTCTTCCAATGTCTCCAGGCAGTCCGAAACAAAACCGGGATTGAGCACGGCGATGCGCTTGGTGCCGTCCTTGGCAAGCTGTTCCACCGTCTTGTCGGTATAGGGCTGCAGCCATTCCTCCGGACCGAAGCGGGACTGGAAGGTGACCATGAACTGATCCTCGGTAAGCCCGAGTTTCTCGCGCAGCAGGCGACCTGTTTTTTGACAGAAGCAATAATAGGGATCGCCCAGTTTGAAGTAGGACATGGGTATGCCGTGGAAAGATGCGAGGATCTTCTCGGGCTGCCAATCCAGCGTTGAAAGATGCCGGGTCACGGAATTGGCGAGCGCCTCGATGTAGGTGTCGTCGTCGTGGTATTGCGGCACGGTGCGGAGTGCCGGCTGCCAGCGCATCTTCGCTAGCTTCTCGAACGCCTTGTCATTGACGGTTGCCGTCGTTGCGGCGGCGTATTGCGGATAGAGCGGAAAGAGTACGATGCGCTCGCAGCCCCGATCCTTGAGCGCCTGGATGCGGTCGCCGATCGAGGGTTGGCCGTAGCGCATGGCCCAGTCGACGGTCACATTGGGTAGATCCTGTAGGCGTTCCGCCATCTGATCCGATTGATTGCGCGTATAGGTACGAAGGAAGCTCTCATCTCTTTCCTTGTTCCAGATCGTCTCGTAGGCCTTGCCGACCTTCTGCGGTCGGGTGTTGAGGACGATGCCGAACAGGATCGGATACCATTTCCAGCGGGACCATTCGATGACCCGACGATCCGTCAGGAACTCGCGCAGGTAGCGACGCATCGAGGCGTAGTCCGTCCCGTCGGGTGTTCCGAGGTTGACAAGCAGCACGCCGACCTTGCCGAATTTCACGCTGGGGTGATCGGGCGGAAAGGTGGTCAGGTCTGCTGTCATCGATTGAATTCCTTTTAACGAAACGAAGTCCTTCACATAGGAACAAAAGCCGGCCCGGAAAAGCCCGGACCGGCTCTCTCACGCGAGACAAATCGTCTTACTTGGCTGGGACTCTCAACTTTTCGCCGACCGGGAGATGGTGCGGCTTGAGATTGCGGTTGGCGGCCAGAAGCTTGTGCCATTGCTTGGCGCTTCCGTAGTAGGTCTTGGCGAGATCCCAGAGCGTGTCGCCGGCGACGATGACGTGGATTGCCGGTGTCTTCGGCTTTTCGCTGGCCTCGGCTGCCGGCGCGGCTGTCGCCGGAGCCGTCGTCACCGGTGCTGACGTTGCCGGGGCTTCCGTCGCAGGTGCCGATGCAGCAGGCGTCGAGGTTGCCGGAGCGGATGGGGTGTCCGCAGGCTTTGCCGGCGTGGTGGCGGCGGGCGCTGTCGCCGAGGGTGTCGAGGAGGCCGGCGGCGTAGCGCTGGGTGCTGCCGCGCTGCTAGCGGCGGGTGTCGGAGCGGGCTTTTGGTCCGGCGCAGCCTGCTGCGGGGTTTCGGCCGGCTTGGCCGCTTCGGGCTGGGCGGCAGCCGGTGCTGCGGCGATCTGGGTTATGCGGCCGTCCGTGTAGGGCCTGTAAGGGTTGTGTGCGGCAAGATAGTCGGCAACCACCGATTCCAGGTTGGGACCGAAGTCATAGGCATTCTTGCTGTCCTTCGCGAAGACCGTGTAGCCGTCGCCGCCGGCGCGCATGTAATTGTTGCTGACGACGCCGTAGGTCTTTTCGGGATCGAGCGGCTTGAATTCAGTACCTTCCTGCACCTCTACGGAGACCAACCGGCTGCCCGGCGGCTTCGACTTGTCGAAGCTGTATTTGAGGCCTGCTACCTGTGGGAAACGGCCGGCGCCGTCGTCGATCTGGCTGAGGCCGTTTTCCAATGCGGCCTTTACGTTCGCGCCGGTGAGCTGGAAAGTCGCGACCGTGTTCTGGAAGGGCAATACGGTCAGCACGTCACCCATGCTGACATCGCCGCCGCCGATCGAGGCACGCAAGCCGCCGCCGTTCTGGATGGCGATGCTGATGCCCTGGCCCTTGGTACGGTCGAGCATGGCGTCGGCGACAAGATTGCCCATCGAGCATTCCTGAACGCGGCAGATTTCCCGAGCGCCTTCGATCGGGCCTTGCGAGCTGCCGATGATCTTCTTGCGCAGCTCTTCGATCGGCTTCGCCATTTCCAGCACGCGAGCGGCAATCGCCGGATCGGGCTTGATGGAGGAGTCGAGCAGGATCGGATCGCCGTTGGCGCCCTTGACGGCGCCGTTGTCATCGAAGGTGACGACGAGATCGCCGAGATACTTGCTGTAGGACGCCGCCTGAACGACCGGCACCTTATAGCCTGCCGGATTGTCGACCATGGTCGGATATGGCCCGGCTGCCTTCGGATCCGTGTTCGACAGCAGCGTATGCGAGTGGCCGCCGACGACGACGCTGACGCCGGCGATCTTGCCGATCTTTTCGACGTCGCGGGGATAGCCGACATGCGTGAGCGCGATGATCTTGTTGACGCCCTGAGACTTCAGCGCGTCCACTTCGGCGCTGATGGCGGCGGCATCGTCGGTGATCTTCACATGCGGACCGGGCGAGGCGAGTTCGGGCGTTTCGGTCGTGACTGCGCCGACGATGCCGATCTTCTGGCCGCCGATAGTGAGTACGATCGATTTCTTGATACGGTTGCCGAGCTTCGACTGATCGTCAATTACCAGATTGGCAGTCACGACGGGGAATTGCGCCTTGTCGAGGAAGGCGGCGAGCGGCCCCTCGCCATCATCGAACTCATGATTGCCGACGGTCATGGCGTCGATCTTCATATCGTTGAGGAATTCGACTTCGGCCGCACCTTTGTAGGTCGTATAGAACAGGGAGCCCTGGAAATTGTCGCCGGCATCGAGCACCACGACATTCTGGCCGGCAAGTGCTGCGCGGCGCTGGTCGATGGCTGTCTTCAGCCGCGCTGCCCCGCCGAAGCACTCGTTCTTGGCCTCCTCGGCCGCGGAGCATGTCGCATCGAACTTGTTGATCGACTCCACGCGCGAATGGAAATCGTTGAAGTGCAGGATGTTGAGCTGATAGTCCGCGAAGGCTGTGCTGGTGCTGAGCGCCAATGCCGCGGCGGCCAAAAGACCCACTCCGAAGGGCTGCTTCATCTGTCTCTCCTGTTCGTCCTTACAATCCGGCCCGCCTATGCCCCAAGGCGGTCCCCCACGTCGATGTTTTCATCATGGCGGAGCGAGCGCAAGCGAAAGCTGTGGGCTTCATTAGGATTTTACAAAGCAACGAAATGAGCCGTCAGATCAAGAGCATGCTTCGATAGAGGCGTCTCCGTAGGATTCCAGCGATGCCGTCGCGCTATTCCAGCCGACAGCGCAAAAGACAAGCAGGCAGCAGAGCGCCGCAGCGAGATGAAAACGCCGACGCCTGACCCGATAAAGCTGGATCGCGCCGGCACCATAGATCAGCAAGACGGGCAGCGCGAAGATGAGGACACTCATCGGCCCGTCACAGTCGAGCGCCTCGTTACCTTGAGCCCGGTAGCTGTTGACGGGGAGAATCGCGGCCAGGACGGCGAAAGGCAATGCTGCGATGAGGGCCAGATAGAGCACCATCATACGGTGCATGACGTCTTATCCGTCCGCCGGGCCTGTTCAGCCCTGGCGGTTGAGGGAGAAGTGTCCGCCGGTCTCGGAAGTGCAGTTAAGCTGACCGGGGTTGGCCATGAAGCAGTTCACCTTGGAGCTGGTGCGCTTGATGTTCGAATAGAGATTGATCTGGACGACGCCGGAAGCGTCGGTCGTGTAGGTTCCGGAGGCCATCTGCTGGTTTGTGCCGTCGGTCGTGTGCGTCTCGAAACGGCCGGCCGAAAATGTCGAACTCAGACCGTTCGAATCCGCCCAACTGCCTTCCACCGAGTTCGCCCGTGGCTGCGCGCCGGGGTTCATCGCCATCGGCGGCGGTCTCGATCCGCCGAAATCGACGCAGGCGGACAAGGCTGCCGTAGCGGCTGCGAGGGAAAGCACGGTTCTGATCTTCATAAATATCTCCCGCGATGAAGGCGGTCTATTGTCGTATCGGTTGCGAGAAAGATGGCGCGGCTATTGGGTTAAAGCAAGGCTTGAGAACGCAACTGCTTGATTTATCCCGCTTGCGTAACAAAAATGCCCGCACGACCTGTGCGGGCATTCGAGCGTTGCGCCTTGCGAACGCCGTTTCTGTTAGCGAACCAGGATATTCCTGAACTGCCAGGGATCCTTGGTGTCGATGTCTTCCGGGAAGAGGCCCGGACGGCCGTCGAGCGGCGTCCAGTCGGTGTAGTGGCCTTCAACCGGACCGAGATAGGGCAGCTGCACTTCGAGGCAGCGCTTGTAGTCGATCTCGTCGGCTTCGACGATGCCGGCGGTCGGGTTTTCCAGCGCCCAGACCATGCCGGCGAGAACGGCGGAGGTTACCTGCAGGCCGGTCGCGTTCTGGTAGGGAGCGATGCGGCGGGTCTCTTCGAGAGACAGGCGCGAACCGTACCAGTAGGCGTTCTTGTCGTGGCCATAGAGCAGGACGCCGAGTTCATCGATGCCGTCTTCCAGTTCGTCCTCGTCGAGAACGTGATGAACCGGCTGCGGCGTGCCGCCATTGCCGAACATTTCGTGCAGCGAAAGCACGGCGTCGTTGGCGGGATGGTAGGCATAGTGGCAGGTCGGGCGGAAGGTGACGTCGCCGTCCTTGTCGCGAACCGTGAAGAAGTCGGCGATCGAGATGGATTCGTTATGCGTGACCAGGAAGCCGTATTGCGGACCTGGCGTCGGGCACCAGGTGCGAACGCGGGTGTTGGCGCCCGGCTGTTCCAGATAGATGGCCGCCTGGCAGCCCTTCTTGTGCTTCTTGGCGTTCTTCGGCATCCATTCTTCATGGGTGCCCCAGCCGAGCTCGGCCGGCTGCAGGCCTTCGGAAATGAAGCCTTCGACCGACCAGGTGTTCCAGAAGACGTTGAGCGGCTTCGGATGCTTGGTGCGCTGCGTGTCGCGCTCGGCGATATGGATGCCCTTGACGCCGACCTTCTTCATCAGCTTGGCCCAGCCTTCGCGGTCATGCTGGTCCGGCTCTTCGAACTTCAGGCCGATATCCTTGGCGAGGTTGACGAGCGCCTGCTTGACGAACCAGGATACCATGCCCGGGTTTGCGCCGCAGGTGGAAACGGCCGTCGTGCCGCCCGGGTTCTTCGCCTTTTCCTTGCGCATGGTTTCGCGCAGGGCATAGTTGGTGCGGTCGGCATTCTTCAGGCTCTTGTCGAAATAGAAGCCGAGCCAGGGTTCGACGACGGTGTCGATGTAGAGCACGTCGAGCTTGCGGCACAGCTTGACCAGATCGAGCGAGCCGGTATCGACCGAGAGATTGACGCAGAAACCCTGGCCGCCACCTTCCGTCAGGAGCGGCTTCAGCAGTTCCTTGTAGTTTTCCTTGGTGACATGTTCCTTGATATGACGGACGCCGTGCTTTGCCAGGATTTCCATGTCGGCTGGTTCTTCACGCGGGTCGATGACGACCATCCGGCTCTTGTCGAATTTGAAATGGCGCTCGATCAGCGGCAGCGTGCCGCGGCCGATGGAGCCAAAGCCGATCATTACGATCGGACCGGTAATTTCGGCATATACCGGATAGTTCTGTTCCGTCATTCTTGTCTCCTTCGAAAGGCAGGACGCCGTTCGGTTCATGAAATTCATCAGAGTTTGCGCGAGAACGCGAGGTGAAGGGCTCTAATCATAATTTGATGTCACAATAAAGAGCTGTTCGGGGTTAGCCGGGCAAAGTCAAGATAAGGGCACCATACACGCCATATGCGACGAGTTTGTTGCCTTCGGTCGATCAGGCCTTCAGGGCCTCCAATCCGTCGACAACGGTGGTGAGGGCGATTTCCTGGACCTCGTAGGATGCTATTCCGTGGATGGTGAAAGGGTCGGCGGCCACATAGGCTTCCAGTTCGGCGCGATCGCCGCAGGTAAAAACGACGCCGCCGGTGCGCGGCACCTTGCGGCCGGACGCGAGGAACCAGCCCTTGGCATATCCCTCCTTCACCCAGGCCATGTGCGGCTCCATGTACTTGTCGGCTTCGTCGTTACCCTTGAGGTAGGTGAGCGAGAGAATGAGCATGCATCAATTCCATATGAGTTGCGCGCGGATCAGGCCGCGCAGGGAGTTTCCGACATAAAGCGTGCGGTCTTGCAGGTCCTCGGGCCGGATGCGGCCGATACGGGCCTTGCGCTGGCAGATGAGCTCGGTGCGCAATACGCCGGCAAGCAGGCCTGAGGAAATGGGCGGCGTGCGCAACGCGTCCGGGCTATCCTCGAGGAAGACGGAGGTGATGGTACCCTCGCAAACCTCGCCCTTCTCATTCAGCAGCAAGACCTCGTCTGCTTCGTCGGGCCCATATTCGGCGCGTGCGGCCTCATAGACGGAGCGGCGGGTGGTTTTGACGCGCAGCAGCTTGTCGGTGGAATCGAGCCGCGTTGCGGCGATGCGGACGCGCCAGATCGTTTCGGGCGGCAACGATGCGAAGGCGGCTGTCGTTACCGCCGCCTGCCCCTCGCGATCCAGCGTCAGCCTGACCCGCAAGGGCGCGGATGCACCGGCAACGGCATCTTCGAGTTTGCTGAGTACGCTCTTGGGAGCGGAAAAGCCGAGACGGCGCGCGGAGCGTTGCAGCCGGGCGAGGTGCAGACGCAGGCGGATGAAACCGGCATCCGGTTCGTAACGCAGCGTCTCGATCAGGGAAAAGTCCTCTAGCGGTCGATCCATCGGTCCCCCACGGCGAAACGCGCCTTCAGGAGGCATTCTTCATATTCCGCTTCCGCTGTCGAATCGAAGACGATACCTCCGCCGACATTGAACACCGCCCGGCCGTCTTCGAAAAGCGTGATCGTGCGGATCGCCACCGAAAAGCGCATGGCGCCCGTCGGCGAGATCATGCCGATGGCGCCGCAATAGGCATCGCGCGGGCCGTCCTCGAGCTCGTGCAGGATTTCCATCGCCCGCATTTTCGGCGCGCCGGTAATCGAGCCGCAGGGGAAGAGTGCGGTCAGGATGTCGCGGATTGACATGCCGGGGAGCAGCTTGGCCTGCACATGGCTGACCATCTGGTGCACGGTCGGATAGGTCTCGATTTCGAAGAGCCTGGGCACATCGAGCGTGCCGACTTCGGTGATGCGAGAGATATCGTTGCGCAGCAGATCGACGATCATGCGGTTTTCGGCCTGCGTCTTCTCGTCGGCAAGCATGGCGCTGATGATCTCGGCATCTTCCGTTGCGTCAGCACCGCGCTTGGCCGTACCTTTCATCGGGTGGGTTTCGATCCAGCCCTCTTCGTCGGTCCGGAAGAAAAGCTCCGGCGAGCGCGACAGGATGATCGGTCCGCCGAGATCGACGAGCGCGCCATATTTCACAGGCTGTCGTTCGATCAGCGACCAGAAGGCGGCCCTGGCGTCGCCGTTCCAGCGGGCACGGATCGGCATGGTCAGGTTCGCCTGATAGCAGTCGCCCAGGCGGATATGCCGGTGCAGCCTGTCGAATCTCTCTTTATATATAGGGAAATCCCAGGCGGCCTTCGGCTCGGTCAAAAATTCCTGGTTTTCCAGGCGCTGTGTCGGCTGGCCGAGAGGATGATCGCCGGCTGCGGGAGCCTCGAAGACGCCGAAGCAGAGCAGCGGCGTTTCCCGGTTGTCTTCGGCAAAAGGCGCCAGCTTTTCCTCGAAGAGATGGCCGGCTTCATAGGCGATATATCCCGCCAGCCATTTTCCCTGTTGCCTGACCTTTTGCATCCGATCGAGCGCGCGGAAGAATTCCGCGCGCGTCCGGGCCGTGATGATCTCAGCCGGTTCGGCAAAGACCATCACCTGTCCTGTGCTGTCGTCCCTGAAGAGGACGTAGGGTCGGGCATCGGCCATTGGACGGGTTTCTATCGGGCTCTCGTTATGTCGATTGTCAGGCTGGGTGTGCGTGCCGCAACCAGGCGCCCGGCCCCTCACCCTAGCCCTCTCCCCGCAAGCGGGGAGAGGGAACCGATCCGGCATTTGCCGCACCATTCGTGCCAAAATGATGCGAAGGCTGCTGCCGCAGCTCCCTCTCCCCGCATCGGCGGGGAGAGGGTCGGGGTGAGGGGCCATGCGCGAGGATACGGCGATGGCAGACCTGCCTGGCCTGCTGCTCCTGCGAGCAGGCGGAGTTTCAGTTCTTATCTAGCGCTTCCAGCTCGTCGATCAGCCCTTCGATCATCGACAGTCCCTTGCTCCAGAACGACGGATCGGTGGCGTCGAGGCCGAAAGGCTTCAAGAGTTCGGAATGATGCTTGGTGCCGCCGGCCTTCAGCAGCTCGAAATACTTCTCCTGGAAGCCCTTTTCGGCATTGCTATAGACGGCATAGAGCGAATTCACCAGGCAATCGCCGAAGGCATAGGCATAGACATAGAAGGGCGAATGAATGAAGTGAGGGATATAGGCCCAGTAAGTCTCGTAGCCCTCGGATATCCTGATCGCCGGCCCTAAGCTTTCCGACTGGATGGAGAGCCACAGCTCGCCGATGTCCTCGGCGGTCAGCTCGCCATTCTTGCGGGCGGTATGCACCTTGCGCTCGAATTCGTAGAAGGCGATCTGGCGCACGACCGTGTTGATCATGTCCTCGACCTTCTGGGCGAGCATCGCCTTGCGCTCGCGCTTATCGGTCGTCTTGTCGAGAAGGGCGCGGAAGGTGAGCATCTCGCCGAAGACGGAGGCGGTTTCCGCCAGCGTCAGCGGCGTCTGGCACATCAACGCGCCCTGGCCGCCCGCCAGCACCTGATGCACGCCGTGGCCGAGTTCATGCGCCAGCGTCATGACATCGCGCGGCTTGCCCATATAGTTGACGAGCACGTAGGGGTGCGCCGACGGCACGGTTGGATGGGCGAAGGCGCCGGGCGCCTTGCCTGGGCGTACCGGCGCGTCGATCCATTCCTCATCGAAGAAGCGCTTGGCGATAGCGGCCATTTCGGGGGCGAATTTGCCGTAGGCGGAAAGAACGGTCTCCTTCGCCTCACTCCAGGGGATCAGGGCGTTGGGCGTTTCCGGCAGCGGCGCGTTGCGGTCCCAGAAATTCATCTGCTCCATGCCGAGCCACTTGGCCTTCATCTTGTAATAGCGATGCGAAAGGCGTGGATAGGCCTCGTGCACGGCCGCCGCCAGCGCATCCACCACTTCGCGTTCGACGCGGTTGGCCAGATGCCTGCTGTCGGCGATATCCTCGAAGCCCCGCCAGCGGTCGGAAATTTCCTTGTCCTTAGCGAGCGTGTTGGTGATCAGCGTGAAGGTGCGCAGGTTGGCCTTGAAGGTCTCGGCAAGCGCCATGGCCGCTTTGCGGCGCGCTTCCGGATCCTGCTCCTGCAGCATGTTCAGCGCGACTTCGAGTGGCTGCTTCTCGCCGTCGATCTCGAAGCGCAGCTCCGCCATTGTCTCGTCGAACAGCCGGTTGAAGGCAGCGGCGCTGGTCATGGACTTCTCCAGGAACAGCTGCTCCAGCCTGTCTTCGAGCTGATGAGGCTTGTCCTTGCGCAGGTCGACGATCCAGGGGCGATAGTGGCCGGCGGCTGGGTCGTTCGCCATGCAGGCGTCCATCGCGGCATCATCGATGCGGTTAAGTTCCAGCGGGAAGAACAGGAGATGGGCGGCGTAGTCCGTCAGCCGCGTCTGCACATCGCCATAGAGCTTGCCGTTGGCGGGATCGCTGGTGTTGGAGAAATAGGTAAGGCCGGCAAATGAGCCGAGCCGGCCCATGATATCATCAAGCGCCTCATACTCCTTCAGAGCAGCTCCGATGCCGGCATCGCCGGTCTTGCTGGCGGCATCCGTAAGCTTGCCCTTCCATTTCTCTTCGAAGGCGACCGCCGTCTTGCCGGCCTTTTCCATATCGCCGGTGAAGGCGGTCGACGTGGCGGAAGGGTAGAGATCGCTGAGCTTCCAGGCGGGCAGGTCTCCGAGCGCGCTGCCGGCGGCGGCCTGGCTCGCGGAAAAATTAAGGGATTGATGGAGCGCGGTCGGGCTCATGGGCGATATTTCCTCTGCATTTTATTGCGGAACATCCGGTTCGTCCGTGTCTATTCGGCTGGAAAGCACGCTGCAAGCCTGATTTCCCCGCACGGACGGTTGAACCATAGGCGATAGTACATTCGTCATAATGATTAAAATGCGATGGTTTGGCAAAACTTCATGTTCAAGCCTTTCTGCGAATGTTCGCGTCAGGTTTCGCATGAAGTGAGGCACCAATGACCGTTTATAATAGCGCCAAGGGGGGCGCGCAGGTTCTCGTTGTTGAGGATGATCCGATTCAACGTCGTCTGCTGAAGAATGCCATCGAGCGACACGGACACGTTGCTCATCTGGCTGAGAATGGCCGCCTTGGCCTTGAGGTTCTGAAGCGCAATAGCGATCAGATCAATGTGATCGTGCTCGATCTCATGATGCCCGAAATGAACGGCATCGAGTTTCTGGGCGCTCTGAACGACATGGGTATCGACCTGCCCGTCATCGTGCAGACGGGACAGGGCGGTATCGACACCGTGGTGCAGGCCATGCGGGCCGGCGCTTTCGATTTCGTCGTAAAGCCCGTGTCTCCCGAGCGCATCTCGGCTTCGATCGTCAATGCCCTGAAGCTCGATCAGCGCGAGGCGAAGGCCCGCGCCGGGCGCAGGTCCCGCTCGAGCGCGATCACGTTCGACGACATCGTCTCGGCAAGTCCTGCGATGATGCGGGTGATCGATCTTGCGCATCGTGCATCGCAATCGAACATTCCAGTCGTGCTGGAAGGCGAATCCGGGGTTGGCAAGGAGCTCGTGGCGCGTGCCATCCAGGCCGCCAGCGATCGTGCCGGCAAGCCGTTCATAACGGTCAATTGCGGTGCCATCCCGCACAATCTGGTCGAGAGCATCCTTTTCGGGCATGAAAAGGGCGCGTTCACGGGCGCGGCCGAGCGCCATGTCGGCAAGTTCATGGAAGCGGACGGCGGCACGCTGTTCCTCGACGAGATCGGCGACCTGCCGCTGGAAGTCCAGGTCAAGCTGCTGCGCGCCGTGCAGCAGGGGGAAATCGAGACGGTCGGCGCGCGCGTCGCGCAGAAGGTGAATGTCCGGTTGATCTCCGCTACCAACAAGGACCTGATCGAAGAGGTCAAGGCCGGGCGCTTCCGCGAGGATCTCTATTATCGCCTCAACGTCTTCCCGATCACCATGCCGGCCCTGCGTCGTCGCAAGGAGGATATTCCGCATCTCGCGCGCGCATTCGCCGATCGCTTTGCGCTCGAACAGAAGCTCGACTATCCGCTTTCGATCAGCAACAGCGCGCTCGCTCTGCTGACGGCCTATGACTGGCCGGGCAACATCCGCCAGCTCGAAAACGCCGTCTTCCGCGCCGTCGTCCTGGCCGAAGGATCGGAGCTGCAGGACACGGACTTCCCGCAGATCGCCGCTCAACTGCCCGGTTATTTTGCCGCCGAGCATCCAACCTTAGTTGTGGATAATTCGCAGATGGAGGCCGTTGGCGAGAGAGGCGAGCGCGGCGTGCGCGCCTTTTCACCGGCTACAACTGCAACCTTACCGCTTCCTGCGGTCGATGAGTCCGCCACTGCTTCAGACAACGTCATCGTCAGTACCAACATATCCGGAGACGTCAGAAAACTGGCAGATGTCGAAGAGGAGCTGATCCGATTTGCCCTCAAATTCTATCGGGGCCAGATGAGTCAGGTAGCAAGAAAACTCGGAATCGGGCGCTCAACTCTCTATCGGAAGTTGAAGGATTACGGGATAGATCCGGATGATCCGCAAAAAAACGCTGCATGAGCACTGACTTAACATTTAGGCAAGCATATTTTGTTACCCGTCGTAAAGCACTTGTTAGTGCATCGTTCACCATGTATGAAGAGGGCGACCATGTGTGGCATTTTTGCCATCGTGTCACCGCAATTGACAGCCATTTGGAACACGATGCGACATTGTCTGTCGGACGGGGATCGAATTGCCGAATCTGAGTGGAAATACCAAGCGCAATAGCTTGAGCTGGCATTCTGCGTGCTCTGATCTATTTAGCAAGGTGGCCAAGGTAGCAGCCGTTGGCCTCCTTGCTTTGGCTGTTTCCACGCCTGTTTTCGTCGGCACTCCTTCCCAGGCAGGGGGCGAAACCCGCAGCCTGAAGATCTATTACGTCCATACCGGCGAAAAGGCCGTCATCACCTACAAGCGCAACGGCAAGTTCGATCCGGACGGTCTGGAAAAGCTGAACCGTATCCTGCGCGACTGGCGTAAGAACCAGCCGACCAAGATGAATCCGCGCCTGTTCGACCTGATCTGGGAAGTCTACCGCGAAAGCGGTTCGCACGAATTCATCTACGTCGTCTGCGGATTCCGTTCGCCGGGCACCAACGAGATGCTGCGCACGCGATCGGCCCATACGGGCGTTGCCAAGAAGAGCCAGCATATGCTCGGCAACGCGATGGATTTCTATATTCCGGACGTCAAGCTCACCAAGCTGCGCGAGCTCGGCATGAAGCTCCAGGAGGGCGGCGTAGGCTACTATCCGACCTCGGGTTCGCCCTTCGTGCACATGGACGTCGGCGGCGTGCGCGCATGGCCGCGCATGGATCGCCAGGATCTCGTTCGCCTGTTCCCGGATGGCAAGACCATGCATATCCCTGCTGATGGTCGACCGTTGCCGGGCTATCAGGAGGCCGTTGCCGATTATAAGCGCCGCATGTCGTCCGATATCCAGATCGCCAGTTCCTCGTCGTCTCGCCGTGGTTTCTTCGCCCGTCTCTTTGGCGGTGGCGGTGCGGATGAGGCGGAGGACAATGCAGATGAGGGCGCGGCGCCGGTGGCTGTTGCTTCGGTTTCTGGAAAGAGCCAGCCGGCTCCGTCCGCGGCCGACGAGGGTGACGATAGCGCGGCCCCTGCGCCCGCCCAGGTTCAGGTTGCCAGCATAAACGCTCCGGTTCCGCAGGTTCGCCCGGCCTTCGGCAATCAGCCTGCTGGCAGCGACGTTGCTTCCGCTCTCGTATCGTCGTCGTCGCATAACGCCGCTCAGGATGCGCTTGCGGCGGCCATGCCGACTGCGGACGATCAGTCGCAGCAATATGCCGATCTTCGTTCCTATCGCGTGCCCGTGCCGTCCTTGCTTGACCGCCGCGTCCCTGGCGATGCCGAGGCGGCCTCCGTCGACGCCGGTATGAGCGGCCAGGTCGCCGCCGTCCCTGTCCCGGCAGAGCGCCCCGAAGTTGCCGAAAGCCTGTTGGCCTCTGCGGATGCCGATCAGGAAGCGATCGACGATCAGGCAGATGCGGGTACGCTCTCTCCGTCCGTCATCGCAGCTCTTGAGCAGAGCCGCCCCGATCGGCCGGATCCGAGTGCTGCGGTCCCGGTGAGTGCGCCGCTTAACAATGTTGCATCCAAGGATCAGGTTGCCCCTGCGAATGGTGTGGCTGCCGGCAATGATGCCATGCAGGCGATCGCGGCGGTTCTGCCGCAGCAGCGGCCGGCGCAACGCATGCCGATGCAGGTGGCCGCGCTGGCGCCGATCCAGAATGAGGTCAAGGCCAGCAGCCGTCGCTTCAATGACAGCTTCGAACCGGTGCCGCAGGAGCGCGCGATTGCCGTCGGTATCGCGGCCAAGGGAGGCCGTCCGAACAAGCAGGACGCAGCCCAAGCTGATGCCGGCCGGGCCACGGTGACGACTGAACCGAAGCTGACCGAGAAGATGATTTCCCAGTGGGCGATTGCCAAGGCCCGCGTCGAAATCATTAACCGCCCGGTCAAGGCGCCGCGTTTCGTGAGCCCGACCCTTCGCGCCCAGCCGACGGCTGTCTATACCGATGGCTTCAAGGTGCAGACGGCTTCCATCGATCCGGAACGCTTCAGCGGTTCGGCTGTGAACTTCCTTCAGGTGAAGAAGTTCAACTCGGTCGAGTAGGCGGAGGTCTCTCCGCTCAGCGATCTTGGAAGCCTGTTCGGCTTCCATTCAATCTCAAGCATGACATCAGATCGAGGGCCGTCGATCCGCAAGGCATCGGCGGGGCAATCCCGCACCGACGTATCGATGAGATAGCTGCAGTCAACGCCGCTGTTGCCCGCGGGTGACAGTACGTCGACTTTCAGGTTCGTGTCAGAGATTATTCATTCCCGCGTCATCCACTGCTCAGTTTCGCGTCATTCGGCGAGGTTAGGCCGACAGGCTGAAAAGGGCTGGATATTCACAATTGAACCGAAAGACGGCAATCATCGTCGGCAATGGCGAGCTTACTCGCGACCTGTCTGAGATTGTGGACAGTGCGCAATTTGCAATGCGCTTCAACGAGCCCAAGGCGTCTATCGGCATGAGCGGCTCGCGCACGGATATTCTCATGCTCGCGGCCTCGAGCAAGCCGATGCAGCGTCGACTGACCGATCCGAATTTTCTGGCAAGCGCCACATTCAAGGCCGCGAAAGAGGTCGTGCTTGCCTATCATCCCGAGATCATCCGCAAATATCACCCAAAGCCTAATTTCCTCTCGCGCCTGAAGGGCAGGCGCAGCGACTGGACGATGCGAACGATCGAATTGGTCGGCGCCGCCGGCAAGGAGATTCGGGTAATGCCACCCCAGTTCTACATCGACGGCTGCTCGGAGCTCGGCGTGCCGGAACGCAGGATGTGCGAGGTTTTCCCCAGCACCGGCTTCTTTGGCATCCGATATGTTCTTTCGCTGTTGCCCGCCCGCGAATGGGACGTGAAACTGTGCGGATTCAGCTGGGAGGGATGGAAACGCCATGCTTGGCTCAACGAACGCAGCTGGGTCGAAGACAGGATCGCAAGCGGTCGCGTGAGCGTGCTCGTCTAGCGCCGCCTTCACCATGCAAATGATTGAAAATAATAGTTTTCAGTTTGGCCTCAGGTTTGCCTAAGCCCGCGCTCATTCACGATTGCTACAGCCTCGTGACAGACGACACCGAGGTATCTCTTATGCAAACTCACGAATTCAGCCCGTCTTCGGCGATGCCGCTCGAAAGATCTCATGCGGGATTCGACTTCGATCACGTTCCCAATCCGGTTGGCGCCATCCTGGATGAGCCGAACCAACCGGTCATCCGCGGCTTCATCATCCATCTTGATCGCGCTCGCGACCGCATGCCACAGGTCGAAAGGCTCGCGGCGAAGCTTCCGGTTCCGAGCGAAATCATAGAGGCGGTCGACGGTAGCGCCTTGACCGACGCCGAGATAGAGCGGGTGTATCGTCGGCGACTGCACAAGCCGTATTATCCCTTTGCCCTGAGCATCGGCGAGATCGCATGCTTCCTGTCGCATCGGAAGGCATGGACTGCCATTGTCGAGCAGGGCATCGATGCCGGCCTGATCTTCGAAGACGATGTGGACATCGATGACTCCTTTCATGCCGCCTTTGCAGCCGCCAAGGCTTGTCTCAAGCCGCGTGCGTTCGTCCGCTTCCCTTTCCGGATGGGCAAGGAACATGGCAAGTGCATTCTGAGCCAGGGCCAGACCAGCGTCATCCAGCCCGATCGCATCGGTCTGGGCATGGTGGCGCAGCTTGTGAGCCGTGATGCGGCTATTCGTCTGCTCAGCGCTACCACCCATTTCGACCGGCCGGTCGATACGACCGTGCAGATGAGCTGGTTCACGCAAATATCCCCGCTTGCGGTTTTGCCTGGTGGTGTACATGAGATATCCTCGCAGCTTGGCGGAAGCACCATCAAGAGCCGCAAGACGTTGATGGAGAGGCTTTCCAGGGAGGTGCTGCGGCCGCTATATCGTGCGAGAATTGCGCTGCGTTCGCGCCGCTCCATCTGAGAAGATCAAACTTGGCCGTTCCAATCCTCGCTTATCATCAGATTGCGGTGCCGCCTTCGCGCAAGGCGCCGTTCAGAAGCATGGTCGTCCATCCGGAAGCTTTCCATCGCCAGATGGAATGGCTGAAAAGGCTTGGAATTCAGGGATTGTCGCTGCGTGAGGCGCTGCCTTACATCACGGGAGCGAAGGCCGGCAAGGTTGCCGCAATCACCTTCGATGACAGCTACCTGAACGTCTATGAGAATGCCCTGCCGGTGCTCCAGGAGTTCGGCTTCACTGCCACGAATTTCGTGGTCGTGAACCAGATCGGCGGCGGCAATACCTGGGACGCGCCGCTTGGCGTGGCGCCCGCCCCTTGCATGTCGGTTGAGCAACTGCGCCGGTGGAGCAGTCTCGGGCACGAAGTAGGCTCGCACACGCTTGACCACGTCCATCTTCCGCAATTGCCGATGGAGGAGGCGCGTCGCCAGATTTCGCATTCGCGCGGTTTGCTTGAGGATCTGCTTGACGAGGGCGTCTCGTCCTTCTGCTTTCCCTATGGCGACGAGACGCCGCTTGATCGGGTGCTGACCTATGAGGCGGGCTATAATGCGGCGACCACGACGCGGCGAGGCAGGGCGCGTCCGAGCGACGATCCGTTCGGCCTGCCGCGGGTGACCGTTCGGCGCAACGACAGCTGGCTGCATTTCGTCAGGAAATGCGTGTTCGGATAGTTGGCAACGTCTATCATGTCCATTTGCCGTGTCTGGCTTTCGTCCCCGGAGCGGGCTGTCAAATCGCTCCGGGGATAATGGATCACGGCGTTATGGTGAAGCTGTAGCTGCCGTTGGTCTTATGACCATCTGTCGACAGCGCGTGCCATTGCACGGTGTATTTGCCGGAGGAAAGCTTGTCGCTTACCGGCACCATCAGCGTCGCGTCGCCATCCATCAGCGTGGCAGCGCCGGTCTTGACGGCCGTCTTGTCGGGGCCGGTCACTGTCACGCCGCTGAACTTCAGGTTCAAGCCTTCGCTGAAGGTGAGGTCGAGTTCCGAAGGTGCCTGCTTGACGGTGCTGTCAGCGGCGGGAACGGAGGACTTGAGATGGGCGTGCGCGAAGGCCTGGCCTGCGAGAGCGATGCTGGCCGTGGCCGCAATGAGGAGAAGCTTCTTCATCCGGGGCATGTCGGTCTTCCTTTTGGGTTGAGACGCCGCAGGGGGCCTGCGGCAGGTTCTGGCGGCGGCTGATGTCGCCTGGAATATCCCGTTCGGATTGCTGCCTAGGGGAATGTGCGGAGCGGCTTGCGGCCGCTCATTTCAGAAGGCTGCGGATTTTTTGCAGAGCGACGTCCTTGTCCTCTCCGTAGGCGATCAGGCCGCGCAGACTGCCGTCGGCATCGACGAGGAGGACCGAGGCGGTGTGATCCATCGTGTAGTCGCCATCGGGCGAAGGCACCTCTTTGGCATAGATGCGCCAGTCCTTGATGGCTTTCTGCATTTCCGTCGGGTCGCCGGTGACGCCGATGATGCGATCGGTGAAATTGCCGGTGTATTTGTGCATGACCTCCGGCGTGTCGCGCTGAGGATCCACGGAGAAGAAATAGGCTTTCAGCTTGTCGGCTTCCGGGCCGAGCGTCTTCAGCCAGCCGGCCATCTCGAACAGCGTGGTCGGGCAGACGTCCGGGCAATGGGTGTAGCCGAAGTAGATGAGCGATGGATGGCCCTTGAGCGCCTGTGCGGTAACGGGCTGGCCCCGGTCGTCGATGAGGTTGAAGGCGCCGCCGATATGGTCCTCAGCCGCCTTCGTCGGTGGCATCAGGCTCCACGTGAAGTAGGCGATCAAGCCGCAGACGCTCAGCAGGAAGACCGTCAGGATCGCGGGGACCGACCATTCCTTCGTGAACATCGCCTTTTCCTCTTTGGCGCGAAGAGAGGCGCGGCTGCCGCCACGCCGTTCATTCAGCTGCGTTGGCATGCTCGCCTCCGTTGTCCGCCTTGCTGGCGACCGCCGAACCCACAGGGAAATCGACATCGATGGAGCCGGCTTTTTCGAAGGTCAATCTCGCTCTGATCGTCTCGCCCTGTTTGAACGGATCGATGACATCCATAAACATGAGGTGATAGCTGCCGGGCTTCAGGTCGACGGTCTTGCCGGCGGGCAGCGGCAGACCGCCGGCAAGCTGGCGCATGACCATGACGTCTTTGTCCATCTTCATCTCATGGACCTCGACTTTGACAGCTCTCGACGAGCTGGCTGCGATCAGCCGGTCGTCGGTTCTGCCGGAATTGGTGATGCTCACGTAGCCGCCGCCGACCTCGGCGCCCGGCACCATGGCTCGCACATAGGCAGCGGCGATCTTGAGATTTCCAAGCGTTACCTCCGAGGCGAAAGCCAATCCGGGAGCGGCAAGGCAGAGGCTGGCGGCGACGAAATGGCTGGTAAATCGAGTCATGATCGGTTTCCTCCTGGGATTTGAATGCTGTCACGCGGCAGGCCCTGCCGTGCAGCCTTTCATGAGAAAAAGCGTTTCAGCGGCGGCACAAAGCGGATGACAGCCTGATCGGCCAGCAGCATGGCGACGACGGCGAGACCCGTCAGCGGAAAGGCGGCGCCGAAGGCGATCGCGATCAGCCACAATCCGATGTAGACGGACCTCTGGGGCGGCATGGGCGGTACGCCGAGACGACCGGCGGGCCGGCGTTTCCACCACATCACGACTGCGGTCACACAGCTGAGAACAATGGCAACGCAGGTCGCCAGCATCAGCAGCTGGTTGAAGAGGCCCCATTCCTGTCCCTGATGGACGTTGATGCCCCATTCGATTGCCTTGCCGAACGCCGGATATTGATCGAAGGAAAGATCGACCAGCGGCTTGCCGGAATATTGGTCGATATGAACGGTACGTTCCTTCGAAAGATCTTTGGGGAAGATCGAGGCGGTGAAGACGCCCGTTTCGTCGGAGGGCAAGGCCATGCTGAAGCCGGCGGCTATGCCCAGTCCCCGGGCGATCTCCACAGCCTTGTCCAGCCCGATGGACTTTGACGCCGCTGCCACGCCGGAGAGCGGCACGGGGGCATTCTCGACAATCCAGCCGGGGCGGTTGACCACATCCTGCGTAACCTTCGTCGATTTTGGCACGTCGTCCCAGAGGGACGCGGGATAGCCGAGATCGTTAGACGTCAGCCACGCATTGACATTGGCACCCCAGTAGCCCGACCAGGGCATGCCGCTGAAGGCGAGGAAGAAGATGACGATGCCAGCGACCGCGCCGGTCACGGCATGGAGATCGCGCCAGAAGACGCGGCGGGACGGCGTGCCGCGAACCGTGAGGATGCCGCCTGTCTGGCGACGCGGCCACCAGAGATAGATGCCCGTCACGACGAGGATCAGCGCGAAGCCACCGACGATTTCGATGATGCGGTTGGTCCATGTCCCGAAATATTCGAGGCTATGGATGCGTTTGACGACCCAGCTGAATTCCTCTTTCGAGCCGACCGAGCCGAGCACGTCGTCGTTGTGCGGATTGACGTAGACGAGCGTCGATTGACCACCTTTCGATACGGTCACCAAGACGGAGCGATCTCCCGCCGCAGCTTCGCGATAGGATGTCGCCGTGGCGCCCGGCATTGCGGCCAGCGCCGCATCGACGATCTTTTGCGGCGGCAGCATCGGGCCTGTATCGGCAACGATGTTGCGATGGGCATAGAAGGTGTCGGCGATCTGATCCTTGAAGAGATAGATGGACCCGGTGATCGCCAGGTTGAGCAGGAAGGGAATGACGAGCAGACCGGCGAAGAAATGCCAGCGCCAGATCGCTCGATAGAGCGAGATATGGTCCGATGTGGTTGCGGTGGGCTCGGCCGCGGTGAAGGCAGACATGAGGAACTCTCCGAAGAGCTGGCGGCACGGAATGATCCCTTTCGAGAAGGATGCCTGTCTGCGGGAGCGGTGGCCTGCGCCGATGTCGCTTGCGGAGCGGACAATGAAGAGATCCGTCGTGTTTCGGGACATCTGCAAGGGGACATCTCACCCGCAGCCGGCACGAGCAGCTCTCGTGCGTGGTTCGGCCGCCGTTGACGACAAGCGTTACGGCATTGGCCGCAACGCAGACTCAGGCAAGGGCTTGGAGAGCAGGGGGAGCGCGTGGGCCGCTATTTGGCGGATAGAGTTGCCGGCGGAACACCTCGTCTTTCGCGACGATGACATCCCCTCCGACAAAAGCGAGATGTTCGCAGATATCGATCGGCGGCGCGGGAAGCAGGGCGGCGGCGGAAATGCGGCATGCCTCGCATCCCGGCATATAGGCCTTGCTATGCTCCTTGCCGTCAGGCGTCTTTTCGGTGACGCAGAGGACGGGCAGGGTACCATCAGGCAGGCGGTATTGGGCAAGCTCGACGGGGCTCGGTTCCGCGGTGCTGGAAGCAGCCGGACGATGGGCGAAGCCGACGGACAGCAATGCGACGGCGCAAAGAATGCGCACCAGCCATTGCGTTGTCCCAAAGCTTCGCTTCCGCACGGTTCTCCCCATCATTTTCCAAAGCACCTACGACATTCGCCGCCGCAGCTCAATGCGGCAATTTGGTATGGCCGCTGCAGTGCCCGTTTACATGCCGCGCGAAGGTCAGCTACAGATTGGTTGGAAAGTCTGAGCCGACTAACGGGCGGGGCTCTGCGTCGTGCATCGTCCTGCAGCCGGTTCGCCTTCTGGTGATTGTGCGAAAAGGAAATGGAATGCCCATCGAATCCTGGCGGGGTGGCGATGTCGACGTTGCCATTATCGGCGCAGGCGCCGCCGGCGTGGGAGCTGCCCGGCGGCTGCAATCGCTTCGCCCCGACCTTTCGATCGTGCTGCTCGAAGCCTCCGATCGTGTCGGCGGTCGCGCGCGAACGATCCATCCCTTCGGCGCTGAAGGAGCAGGGCTCGATCTCGGCTGCGGCTGGCTGCACGGCGCGCGTACCAATCCCTGGACAAAGATTACCGAGGAGATCGGCCTGACGGTCGATCGCACGCCCGCACCCTGGAGCGACGGTAGCCGGCAGCTGGAAGGCAAGGAGCCAGGGGTGAAGGCAGCGGCAGAGGCCGTTGCCGAATTCTTCGAACGCGTCGACGCCTATGAAGGCGTTGCCGACGCGGATCTCTCGACCATGCTCGCGCCTGATGATCCGTGGATCGAGCGGCTTTATGCGGTCGGCGCGTTTATGACCGGGGCGGAACTGCCCAAGTCTTCGGTGATCGATCTCGGACGCTACGATCCCGGTCCCGGCCCCGACTGGCGCGTGCGGCAGGGCTACGGCACGCTTGTGGCCACCTATGGCCTACCCGTGCCGACCATTCTCGGCGTAGAAGTCAGCCGTATCGACCACAGCGGCGCTGGCCATGTCGTGCTTTCGACGGGCAAGGGCGAGCTGAAGGCGAGGGCTGCTATCGTGGCTGTCTCCACCAATGTCCTGGCCGCCGAGCGGATCGATTTCCGGCCGCCGCTTCCGGAGAAGATCGAAGCGGCCTCGCGCCTGCCTCTCGGATTGGCGGACAAGCTTTTCATCCATGTGTCCGAACCTGGCATGTTTCCGGAGGATACGCATGTCATGGGGTCGCGGGAGAGCCGGCGCACGGGTGCTTATCAGTTGAGGCCGTTCGGCGCGCCTGTCATCGAAGCCTATTTTGCCGCCGATCTCGCGCTTGATCTCGAACGGGAGGGCATGGAAGCCGCCTTCGCCTTCTCTGTGGAGCAGTTGAAGCGCGTTTTCGGTGCGGATGTCGGTGCCAAACTATCGCCTCTCGTCATGTCAGCCTGGGCGAGCGAACCCTTTGTCGGCGGTTCCTATTCCTATGCGACACCCGGTGCTTCGGATCTGCGCGGCGTTCTGGCCGCGCCCTGCAACGATCGTCTGTTCTTTGCCGGGGAGGCCTGCTCGCGGACGCGATATTCGACCGCGCACGGCGCCTATGAAAGTGGGGTTGTCGCGGCCGAAGCGGTCGCGAAAGCATTGTGATCCCCGCTTGATAGAAGGGATAAGGTGCTTCGGAGCGAAAAATAACGATTCGTCTCGCAAATTTATGCGAAGCGCTCTTAAACTTGCGCGGCAACAGGCGTAAACGCAATCAAATACCACCCGATTTGGTTTAGGTTTTCTCTCGGGAGATGGGCGGCGAAAGTCGCGACAAATGAAGCATTGGAGGAGCCATGAGTAACGGCGACGCATTAACGTTCGACATTCAGAAAAATCCAAGCCCAGCAACGGCTAGCGAGCGGGAGACCCTGCTGCAGAATCCGGGCTTTGGACGCATATTCACCGATCACATGGCGACGATCCGCTATTCGCAGGATCGCGGTTGGCACAGCGCCAAGATCGAGCCGCGCAAGGCGCTGGCTCTCGATCCCGCGACCGTGGTGCTTCACTATGCGCAGGAAATCTTCGAAGGCATGAAGGCCTACCATCTGCCCGATGGCGGAGCGGCACTTTTCCGCCCCAGCGCCAACGCGCGACGTTTCCACAATTCGGCCGAGCGGCTGGCCATGCCGACCTTGCCCGAGGATCTGTTCGTCGAATCCGTGCGTGAGCTGGTCAAGATCGATCGTGACTGGATCCCGACCGCCGAGGGCGCGTCGCTCTATCTCCGGCCATTCATGATCGGCTCGGAGGCCGCGCTCGGCACAAGGCCCGCGACCGACTATCTCTATTGCGTCATTGCCTCCCCGGTCGCCTCCTATTTCAAGGGCGGCGCGTCGGCTGTCACGCTTTGGCTTTCCGAGAATTTCACCCGTGCGGCCCCTGGCGGCACCGGTGCTGCCAAGTGCGGCGGCAATTACGCCGCAAGCCTTTCCGCGCTCGCCGAAGGCCAGCGTGAAGGGTGCGAGCAGGTCGTCTTCCTCGATGCTGTCGAAAAGCGCTGGATCGAAGAGCTCGGCGGCATGAACATCTTCTTCGTCTTCGACGATGGTTCGCTGCAGACGCCGCCGCTGACCGGCACGATCCTGCCGGGCATCACGCGCGACTCGCTGATCAAGCTCGGTCGCGACATGGGCCTGACAGTTCGCGAGGAGCCTTATGCCATCGATCAATGGCAGGCGGATGCCGAGAGCGGGCGCCTGCGCGAAGCCTTTGCCTGCGGTACTGCAGCGGTGGTGACGCCGATCGGCAAGCTGAAGGGCCGCAGTCACGGCTTCACCATCGGCGACGGCAATGCCGGCCCTGTAACGCTGCGCCTGAAGGCGGCACTGACGGACATCCAGTTCGGTCGGGCGCCTGACAAGCATGAGTGGCTGGACCGGCTGTTCTGAGCCGCCGGAGTAGCCGCATGATCCGTGCCGAGCTCTGAGCAGGCCCTGGATCGATACTCGGCGGGAGAAGGAATTCCGCCGAGCCCTGACATGTGAGACCGCATAATCACCCGAAACATCGGAGTCGCTACGGTGACCAACGCAAGCGAACATCCCGGCGCCGAGCGAGGCGAGGGGAGCGGCTTTGTCGGTCTCGGCGTCATGGGCCAGCCGATGGCACTCAATCTTGCAGGGGCCGGGACGAGGCTCGCCGTGTGGAACCGCTCGCCGGCGGCGGCCGATCCGCTGCGGGCAGCAGGCGCGGCTGTGGTGGCAAGTGTCGAGCTCGGCAACGGCCGGCTCGATATGATGTCCGTGCTCGAGGCCCGCATCGCGGTGCTTGGCCGCTCCTAACAAACCGCCGTGCGATGCCTATGTTGGATTGAGACTCAAACGGGCATAGCTGAAAGGAAGATGGACATGTCTGCTCCTATGGACAGCAATCTTTTTCACAAACTCGGATTGAAGCATCCGCTGATCGTCGCGCCGATGGCGGGCGGTCCTTCGTCGCCGGAACTCGTCGCGGCCGCTTCCGCTGCGGGAGCGCTTGGGGCCATGGGAGGCGCTTATTACAACGCGGCAGCCATCGAGGCATTTGCCGCCCAGGTGCGCCAGCAAACCGACAAGCCGTTCGCCATCAACCTGTTCATTCCTCATTCAATACCCGAAGTCGGCGCGGATCAGGTCGAGCGAGCGGCAGCTGCGACGGCGCACTATCGCGCGGAGCTGGAGCTGCCTGCGCCGCAGCTTAGCGCCCCTTACGAAGAGGATTTCGACGCGCAGTTCGAAGCCGTGCTGCGGGTAAAGCCTGCATGTTTCAGCTTCGTCTTCGGATTGCTATCTGCCGATCATGTCCGGGAGGCAAGGAAGGCCGGGATTCCGCTGATTGGCACTGCGACGACGCTCGCGGAGGCGAGGGCGCTCGAAGACAGCGGCGTCGACGCGATCACGCTGCAGGGCTTCGAGGCCGGTGGACATCGGGGCATATTCGATGCCCATGCTCCGGACCCAGAAATCGGGCTTCGCGACCTTCTGGCACAAAGCGTCGGAAAGATCCGCGTGCCGCTGATCGCAGCCGGCGGCATCATGACGGCGGGCGATATCCGCGTGGCCCTGCAGGCGGGGGCGCAAGCGGTGCAGATGGGCACCGCCTTCCTTACCTGCACGGAAGCCGGAACATCGGCGCCCTATCGCGCCAGACTTCTGGAAACATCGGAGCGCAGGACGCGGACGACACGCGCCTTTTCCGGTCGTTTTGCCCGCGGCCTCGAAAATCGCTTCATGAATGAAATGGAGACGAAGGGCGCAGCCATTCTCCCCTTTCCGGCGCAGAACAAGTTCACGCGGGATATTCGGGGCGCATCGACGGCGAAAGGATCGGCCGACTTCCTGTCCCTCTGGGCCGGAACCGGCAAGGGCGATCTTTGGCAGGGAAGCACTGCCGCGCTGATCGACCGTCTTTTTACGCAATAGAGCCGCTGCATTTCGCGATCCGTGTGCCTAAAAAGCATTGGAGCCGGCAAGCCGGCTCCAAAATCATATCACCAGGCTGAAACCAGCCCTGATCATTCCATGCCGAGTGCGGCCATGTAGGTCTGCAGGATCGATTCTTCCTCCAGCCGCTCGTTCGCGTCCTTCTTGCGAAGGCGGATGATGGTGCGGATCGCCTTGGTGTCGTAGCCGCGTCCCTTGGCTTCGCCCATCACATCCTTGATGTCCGAGCCGATCGCGGCCTTTTCTTCTTCCAGGCGTTCGATCCGTTCGATGAATTGACGCAGTTCCGCCGCGGCCACGTTCTCGACGCTGTTCTCTTCCATGCACTTCTCCTAAAGGGTCCTAAAGGGTCGCTCGAAGCCGGTCGCGAATGGGATCGGTAGGTCACCGATAGGGCACTTCGCTTCAGGGCTTGCGCGGGATTTCGAATTCGATAGGGCAGTTGAACTGCCGCGAATGGAGCTGAAGGTCAAGCCGTCTTGGCCAAAGCGGTGTTATTCTTTCGGCTTGTTCTGCTCAAAAGCTGATTTTTGCACAGCCGAGGCTTCGTTTTGATGCAGCTTTTTCCAGTCCTCATAAGGCATGCCGTAGACCATCTCGCGCGACTCGTCCTTGCTGACGGGAAGGCCCGCTTCTTCGGCCGCTTCGCGGTACCAGTTGGAGAGGCAATTGCGGCAGAAGCCGGCGAGGTTCATCAGGTCGATATTCTGAACGTCGCTGCGTTCGCGTAAGTGCGCCACGAGGTGGCGGAAGGCGGCGGCTTCGAGTTCCGTCTGCTGTTCCTTGGTGAGTGCGCTCATCTCTTTTCTCCTCGATTCGCTCGCTGCGTCATGCCTCGTAAGGACCAGTGCGCGACTGATATCGCTTGTATTCGTGCAGCGCCGGATCGGCATTCATCTCGGCAAAGATCCGTGCCAGCCGATCGGCCCATTCGACGATACCGGCCTCATCGCCGATCAGATCCTGGCGGACCTCCAGCAAAGCATGCGGAATACCGGTCATCATGCAATGGCGGAACATGGTATCGTTCCGCAATGCGCCGTCGTAGGGTTCGTTGTCGCCAATAACGAGATTGGTATCGGCGCCGAGCTTTGCAAGAAGCGGGGTGACGGCGCGATCGTCGCTGTCCCAGAGCACGCTCGCATGCCAGGGTCTCGCGACGCCCTTCCAGGCGGGTGTGAAGGAATGCATCGACAGCACCAGCGGTGCCTTGCCGGTCGCCTCGGCCACCGACGTGATCGTCTCGTCGACGGCGCGGTGATAGGGCCGATGGAAAGCCTCGATGCGGTAGTTCCATTCTTCGTCCGTGATCGGATGATTGCCTGGAATGATCGCGCCGTCGGAGATTTTCATGATCAGGGTCGGGTCGTCCTCACCGCGGTTCGGATCGATCAGCAGGCGGGAAAAGCCGCCGAGGACGCCCGGTACGTCCAGCTTTTGACAGAGATGACGGCAAAGACCCTCGATGCCGATGTCATAGGCTATGTGTCGGGAAAACGCGGTTTCCGGCAATCCCAGGCGGCCATAGCGCGCGGGCAGATGCCGCATGGCATGATCGCCGAGAATGACCATGCCTTTGTCACGATTGCCGGATATGAATTCAAAAGACTTGAAATCGGTCATGAAGATTGTCGTTTATTATATTTTCAACTCTTTGTTTGATTGCATGCGCGGATGGAAGGTGCAAGGTTCGCGGCTTCGATCGGATGAAGAGGGCGCAGGGTGCCGTCACCATCCCGTGAAGAAAATATAATCGATTAGAGTTGCGTTGACATTCATGGGATGGCGGCGCAAGAAGACGCAACAACGAATAACCGGGAGCCAATTGGAAGCCGTGTCCAGCCAAGTAGCGCCACGTTTCGTTAAGCGGTCAGGGCCGCTCGCCCGAATCGCGTTTCTCATCCTCGCCGTCGCCGCGCCGTTTTTCTTTATGCCGAGTGCGGCTCATGCAGACTTCCGCGTTTGTAATGGTACGCAGAATCTCGTGGGTGTGGCGATCGGTTATCGCGCGAAGGAGGGCTGGGTGACCGAGGGATGGTGGCAGGTTCCGGCAACCACCTGCGCCACCTTGGTCGAAGGACCGCTTCAATCCCGCTATTATTACCTCTACGCAGAAGACGCGGCTCGCGGCGGTCGCTGGGTTGGCGACGTCGAAATGTGCGTAGCGGAAAATGAATTTAAAATCCCAGGTGTGAAGGACTGCTACGCTCGTGGCTACCAGAAGATGGGATTCAAGGAATACGACACGGGACGCCAGGCGAGCTGGATGGTTCAGCTCTCCGAGCCCCCGGGCAGCCAAGAAAGCCAGAACTGATGAGACGCAACCGAAAAGTCAAAATCCTCGCCACGCTCGGTCCGGCCTCTTCTTCCGAGGAGATGATCCAGAAGCTTCATGAGGCAGGCGCAGATCTATTCCGTATCAACATGAGCCATGCGAGCCATGACGTGATGCGCATGCTGATCCAGCGCATTCGCGCCGTAGAGAGCCGTTGCGGCCGTCCGATCGGCATTCTCGCTGACTTGCAGGGTCCCAAGCTGCGCGTCGGCAAGTTTGCTGATGGCAAGGTCGACCTCACGCCCGGCCAGACCTTCACGCTCGACAATCAGGATACGCCCGGTGACAACACTCGCGTATTCCTTCCGCACCCGGAAATCCTGGAATCGGTCCAGCCCGGCCATCGCCTGCTGATCGACGACGGCAAGCTGGCGCTGCGCGCTGAAAAATGCGACGGCAAGAGCATCGTCACGACCGTCATTTCCGGCACGAAGATTTCCGACCGCAAGGGCGTCAGCCTGCCCGATACGCTGCTTGGCGTCGGCGCTTTGACCGAGAAGGACCGTATCGACCTCGACGCTGTTCTCGCCACCAACGAAGTCGACTGGGTTGCCTTGTCGTTCATCCAACGCCCGGAAGACCTGACGGAAGTGCGCAAGATCTCGCATGGCCGCGTCGGCCTGATGTCGAAGATCGAAAAGCCGCAGGCTGTCGAGCGCATCGAGGAAATCATCGAGCTTTCGGACGCACTGATGGTGGCACGCGGCGACCTCGGCGTCGAAATGCCGCTCGAAGCCGTTCCAGGCATCCAGAAACAGCTGATCCGCGCCTGCCGCCGCTCCGGCAAACCTGTGGTCGTCGCGACGCAGATGCTGGAATCCATGATCTCCTCGCCGGTTCCGACCCGCGCCGAAGTTTCCGACGTTGCAACGGCCGTCTTCGAAGGTGCCGATGCCGTCATGCTCTCGGCCGAATCCGCATCCGGTGATTATCCTGTCGAAGCCGTGTCGACGATGGCTTCCATCGCCCGCACCATCGAGCGCGAACCGCATTATCCGGGTATCATCTACGCCCAGCGCGCCCAGCCGGAAGCGACCGGCGCCGATGCGATCTCGCTCGCCGCCCGCCAGATCGCCGAAACGCTGAAGCTCGCCGCCATCGTCTGTTACACGTCGTCCGGCACCACCGGTTTGCGCGCCTCGCGCGAGCGCCCGCAGGTTCCGATCCTGGCGCTGTCGCCGATCATCCAGACTGCCCGCCGCCTCTCCGTGGTCTGGGGCATGCACTGCGTCGTCACCCATGACGCGACCGATCTCGACGATATGGTCAACAATGCCTGCCGCATCGTTGCCGAAGAAGGCTTCGGCAAGCCTGGCGACCGCATCATCATTTCGGCCGGCGTGCCGCTCGGCACGCCCGGCGCCACCAACATGCTGCGCATTGCCTATATCGGTTCGGACGGCCAGTCCGGCGTGTGATCGCCGGCATCCGATCACGGCAGCACCTGAAACATCCGAAACCCGCTGTCGCAAGACGGCGGGTTTTTTCTTGAAGCCAAATTGCCTGCAATCACCCCAAGGCAGGCAGATTGATAAGGAGATATGCCAATGAAAGTCGGATTTATCGGATTAGGGCAGATGGGCAGCGCCATGGCAGCCAATCTTTTGACGGCTGGCCATGAGGTGACGGTTTATAACCGCTCGCGGGACAAGGCCGAGGCTTTGGCCGGGGAAGGCGCGAAGGTCGCTGCGACGGTCGAGGATGCCTGTGGCGGTGAAGCCGTCTTTACGATGCTTGCCCACGACGATGCGCTCTCGGCCGTCGTTTATGGCGATGGTGGCGTGTTGGCGAACCTGGGCAAGGGAGCCGTCCATATCTCCGCAAGCACGATCAGCGTCGGCATGTCCGAGCGGCTGACGAAAGAACATGCCGCAGCCGGTCAGCGCTTTGTTGCCGCGCCGGTTTTCGGCAGGCCGGAAGCCGCAGCCGCGGCGAAATTGTTTGTTGCCGCCGCCGGCTCACCCGATGCCATAGAGGTGGTCACGCCGCTTTTCGAGGCCATCGGTCAGCGCACCTTCGTTCTTGGCGAAGAGCCGAAGGCTGCCAATCTCGTCAAGCTCAGCGGCAATTTCCTCATCGCCTCGGTCATCGAGTCGCTTGGGGAGGCCATGGCGCTGGTCGAGAAGGGTGGCGTCGACAGGCATGCCTACCTCGATCTGCTGACGTCGACGCTGTTTAACGCGCCTGTCTACAAGACCTATGGCGGGCTGATTGCCGACCGCAAGTTCAAGCCCGCCGGCTTCACCGCGCCGCTCGGCCAGAAGGATATCCGGCTGGCATTGGCCGCCGGCGAGGCGCTGAATGTGCCGCTGCCGCTTGCGAGCCTGCTGCGCGACCGGTTCCTGACCTTGCTTGCCCATGGCGGCGAGGAGCTCGACTGGTCGGCGATCGGCGCGCTGGCTGCCAAGGATGCGGGATTGGTGGAGTAGTTAACGAGCTGAAGGCTACCGCCGTCGGTAGCCGAGTTTGTGGAGCGTGCAGTTGCAGGCGCGGCAGACCGAAAGTCTCTTTCAAGCAACCCCTTGATAAGGGCCGCACCACATGCAACCTTCCCCTCTTAAAGGGGAGGAAATCATGCATCTCACCACGCTGCTAGCCTTCGCCGCCGTCTCCTTCATCGGTATCGTGACGCCAGGCCCGACCGTGCTTCTGGCGCTGACGAACGGCACCCGGTTTGGGGTGCGACGCGCCTTGCCGGGCATGGTCGGTGCTGTTCTTTCCGACGCGGTTCTGATCAGCGCCGTTGCCGTAGGCCTCGGTGCATTGCTTGCTGCCTCGGAGTTTTGGTTTTCAACCCTGAAATGGGTCGGCGCGGCCTATCTCGCCTTTCTCGGCATCATGATGCTTCGCTCGAAGGGGACGATCGACGGGACCTTGCAGGCAAGTGCAAACCAGCCGAGAGGAACGGCCTTTGCGATCGGCATGAAGAGCTTCATGGTCGCGGTGACCAATCCCAAGGGCTATCTGTTCTTCTCGGCCTTCCTGCCGCAATTCATCGATCCCGCTGCGCCACAGATGCAGCAGTATATGATCCTTGGCGCCATCTTCGCCGCGCTCGATTTCGCGATCATGTTCGGCTATGCAGTTTTCGGCTCGCAGGCCGTACGGGTGCTGAAGTCGGAGGGAGCGAAGTGGCTCGAGCGCGCCTGTGGCGGCGCGCTTCTGGCTTTGGCCGGTTCGCTGGCGCTTTATCGCCGTGCTGTAAATTGAGGGTTTAGCGCCGGCTGAGAGCCGCCTCGAACACCTCGGTATCGACATTGCCGCCCGAGGTGACGGCGATTACGACATCGCCGTCGATATCCTTGCCATGAAAGAGGGCAGCGGCCAGCGCGACGGCGCCGCCTGGCTCCACGACGATCTTCAGGCGTGTGAAAGCAAGCGCCATGGCCTTTTGCGCTTCTTCGTCCGTGACGACAAGGCCGGCGCCGCAGAGGCGCTTCAGGATCGGAAAGGTGATATTGCCCGGCTGCGGCGTGATGATGGCGTCGCAGATCGAGCCTTGCAGCGCGGCGTTGCGCTCGATTTTGCCCGATGCCAGCGAGCGGGTGGTATCATCGAAATTCTCCGGTTCGCAGGGGCGGACCTTGAAGCTTGGCGCGCGGGATTCGAGTGCCAGCGCGATACCCGACGTCAAACCGCCGCCGCCGCAAGGGACGAGCACGCTCGCGACCTCGATGCCTTCCTCGGCGGCCTGCTCGGCGATTTCGAGACCGGTCGTTCCCTGGCCGGCGATGACCTGCGGTTCGTCGAAGGGCTTGATCAACGTCAGGCCGCGCTCCTTCGAGAGGCGTGCGCCGATTTCGTCCCGGTCTTCCTTGATCCGATCATAGAGCACGACCTCGGCGCCGAAGGCACGGGTATTGGCGATCTTCAGCCTGGGAGCATCCGTCGGCATGACGATGACGGCGGGAATGCCGTGCAGCCGTGCGGCCAGCGCCACACCCTGGGCATGGTTGCCGGACGAGAAGGCGATGACGCCCCTGGCGCGCACCGATGGCTCCAGTGCAGATACCGCCGACCAGCCGCCGCGAAACTTGAAGGATCCGGAATGCTGCAGGCATTCCGCCTTCACGAACAGTCGGCGTCCGGCGATCTCGTCGAGGAAAGGCGAGGAGAGAAGCGGCGTGCGCCGGGCGCGGCCGCCGAGACGAACGCGGGCGGCTTCGATCATAGCAATATCGACCATGGAGGGATCACTCTTCTGCTGTAAGAAAGACCCGCCATCCATAAAGCTCCCCGCTTCCCTTTGGAACAGGGAGATTGTCTCCGTGACACTTCAGCTCGCGCTTGGCAGGGAAAGATGGCCGACATTATAGGCCTGGACGCCTGGTCGCGATGCCTCCGCGGGCGGCTCGGCCAGCAGCCGGAAGCGCACCAGCGTCCAATGTGTCGGCTCGAAGGCGACGATTGAGGCGAGGGCGTTTCCCAGCGATATCGCCACAGAGGCCGCATCACTCTCTTGCTGGCGAAGCTCGGCAAGCGGCACGTGCGGTTCGATTGCGACCACCTCGCGCGTGGCGAAGCGGGCACTGCGGATGTCCCATGACGTATCGGCGCGCCAGACGATCCAGGTGTTTACCTGCGGCCGGCCGAAACTCTCGCTCACGGCCACGAAGCCCGGGCCGCAGATGAAGTCGCTCAGACCCTCTTCTTCTTGCCAGATATAGAAGGGCGCATAGAGATTTTCCCGGCTCGCCGTTACCGCATCGCCTCTCCTGGCGGTGAGATAGGCCTTGAATTTCAGGCCCGGCAGGTTGTCGAGCAAGGGGCCTTTGTCGCGGATACGGCGGTCGATGATCGCCATGTCGTAATCCGCGGGCAGGGAGAAGTTGTATTGCATGGCGATCATCGTCATTCCTCCAGCCAGGTCACGGCGCTACCATCCTGCGCCGCCTGGATGCTGATATAGGCGAAGGTGCTTTCCGGTGCCGCACCGTGCCGATGGCGTTCGTTCGGCGCGAAGGTGATGCAATCGCCGGCGCGCAGTTCCTCAGCGGGACCGCCATGGCGTTCGGCGATCCCGACGCCGGACAGAACGTAAAGGATCTGTCCGTGCGGGTGCGTATGCCAGCGGGTCATGACGCCGGGTTCGATGGTGCAGCGCATCGCGGTCAGGCCGCCGTCCTCGCTGTTTTCGACCAGCATTTCCACCCAGAAGGGCGCGCTGGCAATGCCATCCGGCGAGCGTTGGACGACCGTGCCGGCGCGATGGATTGCGGGCGATTGGCTAGGCGTCGTCTGGTCCATCGTTGTCAGACCTGCTCGATCATCTGCGCGATGCCATCAGCAAAGGACAGATCCTCGCGCGTCGTGGATGTCACGGCAATCATGACGTCCTCGGGGCGAACACCTGGTGCGTCGCCGAGAAGTTCGACGAGCCGGCGATAGAAAGCCTTCTTGACCTCCGTGCTGCGCGGCTTGCCGATGGTTATATCGAAAAAGATGTAATCGTCCGAGCGCTGGCCGTTGACGAGATAGGTCCGGTCGAAGACCAGCTCGTGTGGCTCCAGCTGATGGATTGCCTGGAAGCGATCCGCGGGCGGTACGTCGAAGGTTTCGACCATGGCGCGGTGAAAATTATCGGACAGGACCTTCAGATATTCGGGCGACTTGCCGCGGAGGAGGGTGATGCGGGTGAAAGGCATGGGATGGATGCTCCTGTTTCTGTGTCACTTGACGAGCACAGAATGCCACTAGATAATCATCCTTAAAATCAGATAATTTAGGACTTATGATCCCAAAAATATGGACGATTAGCCATGCGGAAGATCATCTTCGACCTCGACGTCCTGCGCAGCTTCGTCACTGGCATGGAGCTAGGCAGCTTCGCCAAGGCGGCAGACCGCCTTGGCCGCTCGACGTCGGCGATCAGCGCCCAGCTCAAGAAACTGGAGGAGCAGGCTGGCACGCCGATCTTTCGCAAGGCCGGGCGCGGGCTGGCGCTGACCGAGGCCGGCGAGACCATGCTTGCCTATGCACGACGGTTGCTGGACCTGAATGACGAGGCCGCGACGGCGATCCACGGCGCTGAACTGGAGGGCTGGGTGCGGCTCGGCCTGCAGGAGGATTTCGGCGAAACCCTGCTGCCTGATGTGCTTGGCCGCTTTGCACGCGCCCATCCGAAGGTGCGTATCGAGGCGCGGGTGGTGCGCAATGCGGAACTCGTCGAACGGGTGACATCCGGCAAGCTCGATCTGGCGCTTGCATGGAGTGACGGCTTTCGCACCGCGCATTCGGATCGCATTGCCGAAGTGCCAATGTGCTGGGTCGGTCCGGTGCTTGGTGCCGTGCATTGGCACGCCGGCAGCGGCGAACCTCTGCCCCTCGCATCGCTCGAGGCGCCCTGTCTCTTGCGATCCATCGCCACGAAAATGCTTGACCGTGCCGGCATCGGCTGGCGGATTTCCTTTGTCAGCCCGAGCCTCGGAGGGCTTTGGGCGGCAACGGCGGCAGGCCTCGGCCTGACGATACGCACGCCACTCGGCCTGCCCGACAAGGTAAGGCAACTGTCCCCAGGCGAGGCCGGTTTGCCTCTGCTGCCCAAGCTCGATCTCGTGCTGCATCGTGCCGAGGCGGAGGCAAGCCCGGCGACGGATCGATTGGCGTCGATCATCCTGCAGGCGGTGCGGCAAACGGTTGAAGCCACGCCGCAGGGTCGAACCTTCGCGGATGCGCCGGTTACGATGTCGTCACGGCCTGAGACGGTGGGGTAGGTTCGCTCTTGAGGCGGGCGATGCGGATTTCCGCCTGCGCCGCCAATCTCTGCAGGTCGCGCGGCTGACCTGCCAGCCGCTCCATGGCGGCGATCGCGACATCCGTGGTCACGTAATCGGGTTTATGGCCGAGATTGCGGATGGTGATGAGCTCGGAGCCGGGGATATCGCGCGCCAGGCCGCGCGAATGCAGCTTCTCCAGGACGATATCGTCGCTATCACCGGTGATGATGATCGTGGGCGCCTTGATCTCGCGATAACGCGATGCGTGGGCGGAGACATAGCCGAAGAGATTGACGACGTCGGCCGCGTTGTTGCGGAAGGTTTGCGGGCGCAGCACCAGTTCCGGCGCGGTCTTCGCTATATAGTCGGCCGGCCGCTCATTCGGGTGGAAGACGCTGAGCGTGCCGTTCTCGACACGGCGCAGGCCAATCGGGATGACGAACATGTGCGTGAAGAGCCAACCTAAGAAGGGCATGGCGGCGAGGGTATAGTACCAGTCGACGCCGCCGGGCCATGGATGAGTCGCGGGCGCCAGGAAGAGCAGGCCCTCAGTCTTCTCCGGGTGTCGCATGGCGAAAGCGGCGGCGATCGCGCCGCCGAAGGAATGGCCGATGATGATGGCGCTCTTGATGCCGCGTTTGTCCATGAGCCTGGCGATGGCATCGGCCTGACCGGAGGGCAGGGCGTTTTCCGCAGTGCCACGCTCGGAATAGCCATGGCCGGGCCGGTCGACGAACAGCATTTCCGCACGGCCCTTGAGTGGCGCGGCAAAAGCTTCGAACTGGTCGCGCAAGTTTCCGCTGGCGCCATGGATGAAAACCAGCGGCGGCAGATCCGATGTGGCCGGGCGCGGCACATGCAGGGCATTCAAGCGGTAGCCGCCAACATCCGTAAGCTCGCCGATATTGGGATAGGCTCGCTCGATGGCACGCGTCTTGTAGGCGGAGAAGCCGGCGCCCAAGACAAGAAACACAGCAACGGTGGCAAACAGAGAATCGATCATTGCGGCACGCATCAAATATCGAAAGCCACTAATCTAGCGCAAACCCGCGGCTTTTCATTCTCTTTCGAGCGTCATCCGGGCGACGGGTACGGCCGCATCCTACGCCTCAAGTCCGGCTGCCGGCAATCTTTTCCGATAGCTTGCCGGCCTGTTCCTGCGCGGATCGATTGGCTGGATATATCTCAAGGAAGCGTTCCCAAGCCTTCAGGGTCAGCTCGTCATTGCCACGTTCGCTCAGGATGGCCGCCATGCCAGCCAGCGCGCCGAAATGGCGCGGCTCTATCCGCAGAACCTGGTTGATGTCCTCCATCGACTTGCGGTAGTCGCCGATGGCGTAGTTGAGCGTCGCGCGACGATTCCAACCTTCGACATAGTCGGGCTTCAGCGCGATCACCTGATCGAGGAAGTCCATCGCTGCAGCATTGCGCTTTTCCTGAATGGCCTTGTCGGCCCATTGCATCAGGAGATTGATCGTCGCGCTACCGGAATCGCTCAACTCCGTATTGATCTGATCTGCAATAAGGCTTGCCTGATCGGGATCGCGCTGGCGCTTCAACGCCGTGAAGAGATTGTCGAGCCGCTGTTTCGGCGAGAGGCTGCCTGAGGAATCACCGGGATCCTTCCTTTCGACGATACTCGAATCGTCAGCCATCGCCACATGTGGCGCGGCAGCACTCAGGACAAGGAGGATAGGCAGGGCTAGATATGACAAAGCAAAAACGCGCATGGCGGGCATAGTAGCCCGCCAATGTCGAAGATCAAAACAAATTTGATGCGATCAACTAAAACTGAGCGCCGGATCCATAGGGATCAGGCCGCGCGCTTTATCAGCCCTGACGAGCCTTGAAGCGCGGGTTCAGCTTGTTGATGATGTACATGCGGCCCTTGCGGCGAACGAGACGGTTGTCACGGTGGCGCGCCTTGAGCGACTTGAGCGAATTCTTGATCTTCATTTTTCTGATCCGCGATGTTCGAGGGGGAATGTCACATTCGCCCGTGTCTTTTAACAATCAAAAGCGCGCTCAGGGCGCGCTCTTTAGGGTGGGGAGCAAATACCTTGTCGCCTGGGCCCTGTCAACCACGTCAGGGCTTTTTCCCTGCGTTGTTAGCGGTGAAGCTGCGTCACATGGCCCATTTTGCGCCCGGGACGCGACTCGGTCTTGCCATAGAGATGCACTAGCACATCGTCACGGCGCAGCCAATCGGGGACCGAAAGGATGTCGTCGCCGATCAGATTCGTCATTACGCAGTCGGAATGGCGGACGGGGTTGCCGAGCGGGAGGCCGGTGACGGCGCGGATATGCTGCTCGAATTGCGAGATGACGCAGGCCGCCTCCGTCCAGTGGCCGGAATTGTGGACGCGCGGCGCCATCTCATTGGCAATCAGGCTGCCGTCGGCAAGTGCGAAGAACTCGATGCCGATAACGCCGACATAGCCGAGTGCGGTCAAAATCTTCTCGGCCGCTTCACGTGCCGCGGCTGCCGTCGCGTCGGAAATACGAGCGGGCAGCGTGGAGGTATGGAGGATGCCGTCGCGATGGACGTTTTCGGCCGGGTCGTAGCACGCAACCGCACCGTCGAGGCCGCGCGCGGCGATGATGGAAATCTCGCGCTCGAAGGAGACGAAGCTTTCGAGAATGAGTGGCACGCTGCCGAGCGCCGAATAGCCGCCTTCGGCGCTGTCGGCGGCGGAGCGATAGACACGCTGTCCCTTGCCGTCATAGCCGAGACGGCGCGTCTTCAGCACGCCCTGGCCGCCAAAATCGGCAAGTGCTGCTTCGAGATCGCTCTGGTTGTCGACGGCATGGAAGCGGGCGGTCGGAATGCCACAGCCATTGATGAACCGCTTCTCGGTCAACCTGTCCTGCGCCATTTCCAACGCCTTCGGCGGCGGATAGACGGGGACCTCCTGGGCAAGCTTCTCTGCGGCGGTGACCGGAACGTTTTCGAACTCATAGGTCACGACGTCGCAGCGCTTTGCCAGTTCCAAGAGTGCCGCCGGATCGTCGTAGGCGGCAACGATCTGTTCGTTGGAGACCTGTGCTGCCGGGCAGTCTGTCTGCGGTTCGAGAATGATAGTGCGGAAATTCAGGCGTGCTGCCGCCATGGCCAGCATGCGGCCGAGCTGGCCGCCGCCAATGATGCCGATCGTCTTTGCGGTCATAGGTCGTCCATCGGATATTCGGCAACGGCAGCGCTCTGGCGGGCGCGCCATTCATCAAGGCGATCGGCGATCTCTTCGTCACCGAGCGCCAGTACGGCAGCAGCAAGCAAGGCGGCGTTGACCGCGCCGGCCTTGCCGATCGCCAGCGTTCCAACGGGAATGCCGGCCGGCATCTGTACGATGGAAAGGAGGCTGTCCTGGCCGGACAGAGCGCGTGATTGTACGGGCACGCCGAAGACCGGCAGCGGCGTCATCGAAGCGGCCATGCCCGGAAGATGAGCCGCGCCACCGGCGCCGGCAATGATGACCTTGAAGCCTTCGTCCTTCGCACCCTTGGCAAAACTCACCAGCCTGTCCGGCGTTCGGTGCGCGGAGATGATGCGCGCATCATAGGTGATCTCCAAGGCTTCCAGAGTGTCTGCGGCATTCTTCATGGTTTCCCAGTCTGACTGGCTTCCCATGATGATGGCGACAGGCGGTCTTTCGGTCATCATCGTCGCTTTGTGCTCCTCAAGCTATGATGTCGGGAATGATCTGGTCTTCCAGCTTGGTCAGCTTGTCCTTGATGACGAGCTTCTTCTTTTTCATGCGCTGGATACGAAGGGCGTCGCAGCCCGTCTGGATCATGGCGTTGATGGCGACATCAAAATCCTCGTGTTCCTGACGCAGTCGCGCCACGACCAGCCTGATTTCTGCCTGTTCCTGATCGGGCATGCTTATTTCCCCAGCACCTCGCGGAATCGCATTCGCTCCGCCTCATGAATTCCGCAAGCTCCTATCACCAAATAGCGATAACGGGAAGTTATCCTTCATCACGAATTTGCCGCCCATAAGCCACGTTTTCGCCTTCGACAAGGGTTCGATAATATGGCACAGTGATAGGGTTGACACCTAGAGCTCTGGCGAATGGATGGTCAGAGCTCTTAAAGAGGAAGGAAGGGTCATATGACTGTTCAAGCTCATCTTGAATCGCTCGAAAAGAAGCATGTCGCTCTCGAGGAGGAGCTACATGTGGCACGAACATCTCCCTCTATCAATGATACCGAAATAGCCGACATCAAACGCAGGAAGCTGCGTGTTAAGGACGAAATCCAACGTCTGCGTTCGTCAGTTCACTGACGCAAAACTCCAAAGATTAAAAGCATCGATCTTGGTGGGTAAGACAGGGGGATCGTAAGATCCCGAAGCGATTGCCCGGCCAAGGTCGATGAACACTACCGGCAAAAAGCGGATGCGCCAGCGTCATAGCGTCAGGTGTAGGGTTGGCGCAATTTTCCGGTCGATCGCAAAGTCGCCGGGGTCAGCTTTCAGGCCCAGAATTGATCCAGCCATAGATTGAGCTTGTCAAAGCCGCGGCTATTGACGGCGTATATGCGTTTCGTGCCCTCATTGGTCACGGAAACGAGATTGCTGTCGAGAAGCGCCTTGAGATGTTGGGAAACCGCCGGGCGGCTGATCGGCAGGCCCTGCGCCAGCTCGTTGACCGTTTTGGGTGCGCGACGCAACTCCTCCAGCAAATAGCGCCGGTTCGGATCCGCGATGGCAGCGAAGGGGTCCATGGTCGACATGCCGAAAAGCTACGTCAAACACCAAGGGGCGGCAAGTCAATTGTGCGTTGCATGATAGAATGTGTGTGTCGAGCGAGAAAGCGGCTGTCGCAAGCGGCTAATTACGCATGGCATCTTCCGCAGACCGCCAGTTTCGACCGCGGCCCCTTGTCAGACCGGGCTAACGGATTTACTCACGACTATCGAACCGGGTGCGTTATCACTGACGATGAAACCCGAAACCATGGAAGCTCGCATGACCGCGCCCGAAGATCGCTGCCGCCTCGTTCTCATCGTTCCCGATATTGCCGATATCGAAGAGCAGGCAAAGGTTGTGGCCGATGCACTCAGGGGCGGGGACGTGGCGTCGGTGATCATCCCTCAATACGGGCTGGATGACGGCGTTTTCCAGAAACACGCGGAAAAGCTGGTGCCGATCGTGCAGGCGGCGGGTGGCGCGGCGCTGATCGCCGGCGATAGCCGCGTGGCCGGCCGGGTCAAGGCCGACGGGTTGCATATCACAGGCAACGTCGCGGAGCTTACGGATGCCGTGGAGAAATTCGTGCCGAAGCTCATCGTCGGCGCCGGGAATGCGGCGGACAGGCACCACGCGCTGGAGGTTGGCGAACTGCGCCCCGACTATATCTTCTTCGGCAAGCTCGATGGCGACATCAAGCCTGAGGCGCATCCGAAAAATCTCGCGCTCGGCGAATGGTGGGCGTCGATGATCGAGATTCCGTGCATCGTCATGGGGGGCACCGATGCGAAATCGGCGCTTGAGGTGGCTTTGACCGGCGCCGAATTCGTGGCGCTGCGCGAAGCGGTTTTTGCCGATCCCGCTGCTGCCCCCTCAATCGTCGCTGAAGTGAATGCGCTGCTCGACGAAAAAGCGCCACGGTTTGAGGATTGATAGCGATTCATGTCGTTTGAGCCTCGATTCCGCCATCAAGTCTTTCTTGCCGCGCTCGCCGTAGGGCTCGCGGCATTTCCATTGCTGGCTGCAGCGCAATCGGGAACCGGGGATACCTCTTTGCCCGGCGTCACGGCGCCGGCAGACAAGGGTGCGCGGGTCGATGACAACGGACAGTCCGATGATGGTTCGGCTGTACCGGACGATGCCGCTCCGCAACGAAACGACAGCATCGTGACGCGGCCCATGGATGCCGGAGCCGGTACGTTCAAGACCGAGAAGATCCAGCCGGGTGCCGAGCCAAAGGCCAATGGTGATGTCAAGCCGTCCGAGGGTGTCGGCGTGTTCGACCGCATGGGCGCAAATCTGCCCGATCTGCCGCCGGAGAAGCCTTTCAAGGGCAAGGTCGACGATGCCTACGGCGCGTTCCAGCGCGGCTACTATCTGACCGCATTCCAGAAGGCCCTGCCGCGAGCGCAGCTGGGCGATCCCGCCGCGCAGACCCTGATTGCCGAACTGATGTCGCAGGGACTGGGCGTCAAGCGCGATGCGAAGGACGCCGCCTTCTGGTACAGCAAGGCTGCCGCGGGCGGCGATGAGACATCGATGTTCAAATACGCGCTGATCCTGATGGAAGGGCGCGATGTGCCGCGCGACCAGAAGAAGGCGGATGAGTGGATGAAGAAGGCGGCCGAGGCGGGGCAGGCCTCCGCCGAATTCAACTGGGCGCAGACTTTGACGGCCGAAAACCCCGGAATCAAGGGCCTGCAACTGGCGCTTCCCTATTATGAGAAGTCCGCCGAGCAGGGCATCGCCGACGCGCAATACGCAGTTTCGCAGCTCTATCTTAATATGCCCGACCTGCCGCCGGAAAAGAAGGGGCAGGCCCGGGAGTGGCTTTCGCGCGCGGCCAATGCCGGCTTCGATACCGCCCAGCTCGATATGGGCATCTGGCTGATCAACGGCACGGGCGGCAAGCAGGATCTCGAAAACGGTTTCAACTGGATGCGTGTTGCTGCCTATCGCGGCAATGTCGTCGCGCAGAACAAGCTGGCTCATCTCTATATCAATGCCATCGGTACGAAGCAGGATCCGGTGGCCGCGGCGACCTGGTATGTGATTTCCCGCCGCGCCGGCCTGAAGGATCCGGAGCTTGAGGATTTCTACCAGGGCATCGAGGATTTTCAGCAGAAGGCGGCGATCGACGCCGCCAATAGATTTCGCCGGGCGCGGTAGCGGAAGGCCCGAATCCGGTCTTATTCGGCGGCGCCCGGCGTCTGTTTGCACGCGCCATAGCCTCGCCACTTGAAATTCCCCCGATTTTATGGTCTTGAGGCCGCCAATCTTTTATGTGCGCTGACGCTCCCGCTCCGCCGGGGCCTGATTTTCGGGTCCGGTCAGCACCTTCTGCATTATCCAAGGAAATCCGATGGCCCGTTCTGCTCTTCTCAATGTCATGGTTCAGGCTGCCCTCAAGGCAGGCAAGTCACTCAGCCGCGATTTCGGCGAAGTGCAGAACCTGCAGGTTTCGGTGAAGGGACCGGGCGATTTCGTCAGTCAGGCCGATCTCAAGGCGCAGAAGATCATCCGCGATGAGCTGATGAAGGCGCGACCGACCTACGGTTTCCTCGGCGAAGAAGACGAGGAGATCAAGGGCACCGACGGCGCGCATCGCTGGATAGTCGATCCGCTCGATGGCACCACCAACTTTCTGCATGGCATTCCGATGTTCTCGGTATCGATCGCCCTTGAGCGTAACGGAGAGATCGTGGCCGGCGTCATCTTCAATCCGGCGACGGACGAGCTCTACACCGCAGAGCGCGGCGGTGGCGCTTTCCTCAACGATCGCCGCTTGCGTGTCGCCTCGCGCCGCGTGCTGTCTGATTGCGTCATCGGCTGCGGCGTTCCGCATCTCGGTCGCGGCAATCACGGCAAGTTCCTCGTCGAGTTGCGCCATGTCATGGGTGAAGTCGCCGGCATCCGTCGCATCGGCTCGGCAGCGCTCGATCTCGCCTATGTGGCGGCCGGCCGCTTCGACGGTTTCTGGGAAGTTGGCTTGTCTGCCTGGGACATGGCTGCCGGCATTCTGCTGATCCGTGAAGCCGGCGGTTTCGTCTCCGATTTCGATGGCGGCACCGATATGCTCGGCACGAGCTCGATCATCTGCGGCAACGAGCACATCCAGAAGGCGCTCGCCGAAGTCGTCAAGCGGCCGATCCCGACGAAGTAAGTTCGTCTTTCTTCATCTTTCATGCGGTGAAACAGTCTGTTGCCAACGGGCTGTTTTGTGCTTTCCGTCTCTTCAATTCGGCACAATGTTGCTCTAGTCTCCGCCTGCGGAAAATGCGGCGGAGCGTGTGATGGAAAATGTGAAACTGGCGGATCTTGGATCGACCGACAACGTGTCGGGCGGCTACGCCTACAAGCTCTCAAGCCCCATGGCCTTCTTCTGGACGATGATTCTTTTCCTGATCATCGTCGGTTTTATCGTCGCCATCCTGTTTCGGCAGGCCCAGGTCGCCTTCCTGCATAATCCCGGCCTCAACGGCCTCATTCTGGGTGTTCTGGCGGTCGGCATCCTGCTTGTCTTCAATCATGTGTTGATGCTGAGACCAGAGGTTCGCTGGTTCAATCACTTCCGCGCCGTTGGCAATGCCGCCGACAAGGTCGGTCGTAGCCCTCGACTTCTGGCACCGATGCGGGCGCTGCTCGGCAATCGCCGCGCGATGCAGCTGTCGACCGCGACCTTGCGCTCCATTCTCGACTCCATTGCGACGCGCCTCGACGAATCGCGTGATACCTCGCGTTATCTCATCGGCCTGCTTGTCTTTCTCGGCCTGCTCGGCACATTCTGGGGTCTGATCGGCACGATCGGCTCGATCAACGATGTTATCCAGAGTCTCGACGTCGGTTCGGGCAACAGCGGCGATATTCTTGGTGCGTTGAAGACCGGCCTGTCCGGCCCGCTGGTGGGCATGGGCACGGCCTTCTCGTCTTCGCTGCTCGGCCTTTCCGGATCGCTGATCCTCGGCTTTCTCGACCTCCAGGCCGGCCGCGCGCAAAACCGCTTTTATACCGAACTTGAAAATTGGCTTTCTTCCGTCACCGATGTCGGTTCCGATATGGCGCCTGTTATCGAAGGTGCAGCCGGGGCCTCTTCGGAGGATGTGCGGGCGCTGTCGGATTATCTGCGCAAGATCGCCGAAGAGGGCGGTGGCCAGCGTTCGGTAACGGCGATGGCGAACCTCGCCGAGGGCATTCAGGGCCTGGTCAAGAACATGCGCAACGAGCAGCAGATGCTGCGCGACTGGATCGAGGCGCAGCAGGAAGAGGCGAAATCGATGCGCCGGACGCTCGATCGCCTTGCCGATCGTATCGGCCATGTCGAGAAGACCGGGAGCAAGTAGACCATGGCGCTCGCCCGCAACCGACGCCATCAGAGATCGGTCGATTATTGGCCTGGATTCGTCGACGCGCTGTCGACGCTGCTGATGGCCATCATGTTCCTGCTCACGGTCTTCGTCGTCGGCCAATTCATTCTGAGCCGCGAAATATCGGGTCGCGACGAGGTGCTCAATCGCCTGAACAGTCGTATTAACGATCTGGTCGAGCAACTGGCATTGGAAAAGAACGGCAAGCAGGACCTCGAGGATTCGGTCGCCAACCTGCAGGCATCCCTTTCGTCAGCGGAGAGTGAGCGCTCGCGCCTGCAGGCCTTGCTCGCCGCCGGTTCCGGCAATAGTCAGGCGGCCGAGACGCGTGTCGGCACGCTCACGCAGCAGCTCGACGAGCAGAAGCAGGCAAGCGTCAGGGCGCTGAGCCAGGTCGATCTCCTCAATCAGCAGATTGCCGCTCTCCGCAGCCAGATCGCCGCGGTGGAGGCGGCGCTTCAGGCGTCCGAGTCCAAGGATCAGTCGTCGCAGGTCAAGATTGCCGATCTCGGGCGGCGATTGAACGTGGCGCTGGCGCAGCGCGTGCAGGAGCTGAACCGCTATCGCTCCGATTTCTTCGGCCGGTTGCGTGAAATCCTTTCCGACCGCGACAACATCCGCATCGTCGGCGACCGCTTCGTGTTCCAGTCCGAAGTGTTGTTCCCGTCGGGTGCGGCGGATCTCAATCCGGCCGGGCAGGTGGAGATGGCCAAGCTTGCGGCCGCGCTTATTGACTTGGCGAAGGAAATCCCGCCGGAGATCAATTGGGTGCTGCGTGTCGACGGCCATACCGACAACGTGCCGCTCTCGGGCAGCGGCCGCTATGCGGATAACTGGGCGCTGTCATCCGCGCGCGCCATCGCCGTCGTCAAGTTCCTGATCGCACAGGGCGTCCCCGCCGACAGGCTCGTCGCGGCCGGCTTCGGCGAATTCCAGCCGATCGCTCCCGGCGACACGCCGGACGCCCGCGCTACCAACCGGCGCATCGAGTTGAAGCTGACGGAGAAGTAGGGCAGGTTGGTCGAGAGCCGGCTCAATCAGTTTGCTCGATGGATCTCAATGATCTCGGGAGCCGCTGCATCCATGAACATATAGGCCCGGCCAAGCAGTGCTTGCTTGCCGAAGTCGTCGAACTTGTTCGGTCCTTGCGGTGTGATCAGCACTTCCGATGCAGCTAGCCCCTCAAGGTGATGCTTCTCTATTTCCGGCCAATGCGCCCGAGCGACGTCACGTAGCACCACGTTCATGGCTGGTTGATTGTAGCGGACCAGAATGTTGCCATCGTCCATCGACAGCGGATTCATGTCGGGATGAGAGTTAAAGATGTTGGAGAGGGTCGTCAGCGAGAACGACTTGGCATCTTTGTCACTTAATCCCTGCTTCAACACGACATAGGTGCCATTGCGGAAGACTGTAAAGTCGCGCTTCCCGTCCAAATAATATGAGATTCGCTCTATTATCTTGCCGGTCGGCTGCCGAAAGGATGGTTTCCACTGTGGAGCCGGCGGAAAGTTCTCCTTTTTCGTCATCGCGGCGTAACCTTTGCCAAAACCGACTGAAACAAGCGCGATGAAAGCACCGGATCCGGTGACAAAGGAGCGTCGATGCACTTTCCCTATCCCTTCGCTTGAGTCGTATCCTTCTATGGAATTGTTTACATTAGGTTGTAATGAGCCGTCTAGGCATTCGATAAGCTAGGTGCGATCAGAGGGCGATTAGCTTCTTCTGCAGCCAGTCGCGTATAACATTGCTCTCGCTCAAGCCGATTGCCATTTGGTAGGCCGCGACGGCCTCCTTCGTATCCTCCACCTCGGCTAACAGATGCGCGCGCACCGCCCAATAGGGCTGGTAGCTGTTGATATCGCGCTCTGCCATCTGATTCAGATGACGTAATCCGGCTGCCGGACCTTGCACCCTGCCTGTGACGGCCGCGTGGCTAACGCGGGCGCCGACAGTCGGCTTCATGAGCACAAGCGCGTCATAGAGCTTGGCAAGTACCGTCCAGTCGGTCACGCCGGAGCGTCGTCGGTCGGCGTGTACGGATTGAATTGCGGCCTGGCACTGGAATGGACCGAGATGGTCGAATGTACCGGCCAGTCGCAGCAGCTTGTCGGCCTCGACGATCATTTCGGCATCCCAGAGGGCGGTATTCTGTTGGTCGAGAGGAACATACTGCCCATTCACATCGCGGCGGGCCCCGCGGCGGGATTCGCTGTAGAGCATCAGCGACAAGAGGCCTGCTGCTTCCGGCTCCTCCGGCAGGGTCGCCAGCAGCGTACGGCCGAGCCAGATGGCTTCATCGGCGAGATGGCCCTGCTTGCCGGTCTCGCCGTCAACCCCGTCCCAGCCGAGCCCGTAGGCGGCATAGATCGCCGAGAGCACGCTTTCCAATCGATCTGGCAACAGGGATCGGTCCGGAACGACAAAAGGGATATTGGCGTCGCGGATCTTGATCTTCGCCCGCACCAGCCGTTGGCTCATGGCCTGCGGCGAGACGAGGAAGGCCTTGGCGATGGTTGCGGCATCGATGGCAAGCACGGTTTGCAGCATCAGCGGCGTATGAGCGGATCGATCCAGAGCCGGATGGGTACAGACGAAGAGGAGCTTCAATCGCTCATCCGGAAATATCGGATTGTCGGCATTCATGCGCTCCTCCGCCTCGTCGAAGGCCATCATTATCCTCTCACGGGCGGCGGTCTTGACGTTCTCGTGCCTGATTCGGCGAAGCAGGTTACGCTTCGCCGAAACCAGCAGCCATGCTTCGGGATTGTCGGGGATGCCGCGTTCCGGCCAGGTAGCCAGCGCTGCCGTGATCGCGTCGGACAAGGCATCTTCCGCCGCCGGCACATCGCGGAAGCGCGCAGCGAGAAAAGCAATCAGCTTGCCGTAGGATTGACGCGCCGCCTGTTCGGCAGCGCGTCGGGCCTCTGAGGTCATGACGATTACATCTGCAAGCGTGGCCGCACTTCGACCGAGCCCTGCTGGGAGACCGGCACCCGTACGGCCCATTCCAGTGCGGCATCGAGATCCGGCACGTCGATCAGGTAGAAGCCGCCGAGCTGCTCTTTGCCCTCGGGGAAGGGGCCGTCCTGCACATCATGGTCTTCGCCGCGGCGGCGGACGACCGTCGCTGTTTCCGGCGCGGTCAATCCCGCGCCGCCGGTCATGATGCCGGCCTGGACAAGTGCCTGAGTGTAGGCAATCCAGCCGTTCTTGTAGGCTGGATCCTCGCGGCGCTTAAAGTCCTCGGCCGATTCACGGATGATCAAAGCGTATTGCATGAGACAACTCCCATTTGCTCTGTTGATGGTGCCGGGCAGACGCTGCATCTGAAAATTCAATTGTAGAATATGCGGCGCTGCCGGCGAAGCGACTTTCTGCCGCTTCGATACAATGAGCCGCGAGCAGCGGCGAATTCGACAGGCGTGAAGGGGTTCTCAAAATTTATCGTAGAACAAAAAAAACGGCCGGCACGCCAAACGGCGACCGGCCGGTCTTTACAGCAAGCGCTTGACGCGAAGTCTTAGGCGGTAGCGGTGGTCTGGTCGTCGATGATGGCGCCGCCGACATGTGCCTTGATCGATTCGATGGCATGCAGGGCTGAAGCCTTCGCCTTGTAGCCTTCGGACCCGAACATGGTTTCGCCGTTCGAGGCTTTGAAGCGGAAGCGAAACTCGCCGGCCTTGTCCTTGTAGACTTCAAATTTATACATGGTTCTCGTCTCCTAGAATCGCGTCAGCGCGGGATAACGTTGAAAATCTAGCTCAACTTGAAAGTTATTTCCATAAGGTTGTATGCGGGGTGACTTAACCCGGTTCGCGCTATTTCGCGACGAGCATGCGCTCCTCGATCCCGGCATCGAATTGCAGGCGTGCGAGCTTCGCATAGATGCCGCCGTGGCGGATCAGGCTCTGATGCGTGCCCTCCTCGACGATGCGGCCCTGATCCAGCACGAGAATGCGATCGGCCTTCAGGACGGTTGCTAGGCGATGGGCGATGACGAGGGTGGTGCGCGTTTTCATCAGGCCTTCCAGCGCCTTCTGCACAAGCGTTTCGCTCTCGGCATCGAGCGCGGAGGTCGCTTCATCGAGCAAGAGAACCGGTGCATTCTTCAGGATGGCGCGGGCAATGGCGATGCGCTGGCGCTGGCCGCCGGAAAGCGTGACGCCGCGCTCGCCCACCTGCGTATCGTAACCCTGCTCCAGACGTGAAATGAATTCGTCCGCCTGAGCGGCGATGGCGGCGGCGTGCACTTCGTCGCGAGAGGCGCCAGGGCGTCCGAAGGCGATATTGTCGTGGATCGAGCTGGCGAAGATCGTCGTGTCCTGGGGGACGATGGCGATACGTTCGCGCAATGCCTCCGGTGGAACGCGGCTGATATCCACGCCGTCGACGGCGACGCTGCCCTGCTGTGGATCGTAAAAGCGCAGCAGCAGCGAGAAGATGGTGCTCTTGCCGGCCCCTGATGCGCCGACGATCGCCACGGTTTCGCCTGATGTGACCGAGAAGGACAGTCCGTGCAGCGCCGATCTATTCGGCCTTGACGGATAGGAGAAGTGAACGTCCGAGAACTCCACCCGGCCCTGTGGCGGTTGCGGCAGAGGCTGGGGATCGGCCGGTGCGGCGATCGGCGAAACTTCGGCAAGAAGCTCGCCAAGGCGGTCGGCAGCACCTGCCGCCTGCGACAGCTCGCCCCAGACTTCCGACAGCGAACCGAGCGAGGAGCCGGCAATCACGGAATAGAGCAGGAACTGGCCGAGCGTTCCCGCCGACATCGTGCCATCGAGCACGTTCTGCGCGCCGACCCGGAGAACGGCAACGATGCTGCCGAAGACCATGGCGATGGCAAAACCTGTCAGCAGCGAGCGGGATTTGATCGCCGCACGCGCCGCCTGATAGGCGTCCTCGACCGCCGCGCCGTAGCGCCGGGAGGCTGCCTCTTCGCCGTTATAGGCCTGTATGGTGCGGCTGGCGGCGATGGTTTCGTTGGCATAGGCCGATGCATTGGCCAGCCTATCCTGCGCAGCGCGCGAGCGTTTGCGCACGGAACGGCCGAAACTGACAAGCGGCAGCACGATGAGGGGGATCGCGATCAGCACGATGCTCGAAAGCTTCGGGCTGGTGAAGATCATCATCACCATGGCGCCGAGACAGAGGATGAGGTTGCGCAGCGCCGCCGAGGCCGTCGAGCCGACGGCCGACTTGATCTGCGTCGTATCGGCCGTCAGCCGCGAGACGATCTCGCCCGACTGGTTGACGTCGAAGAAGGAGGGCGACAGCCGCGTCACGTGATCGAAGACTTCGCGGCGCATGTCGGAGACGATGCGCTCGCCGATCGAAATGACGAAATAGTAGCGCAGGGCGCTCGCCGCGGCGAGCAACAGGGCCATGGCCATGATCGCGATGAAATAGCTGTCGATGAGGCCGCGGTCGATCTGATCGAAGCCGTGATCGATCACGCGCCGCACGGCGATCGGCAGAGCGAGCGACGTAACGGCGGCAACGACAAGAGCGACGAGCGCTCCGGCCACCATGCCCCGATATCGCCTGAGATAGGGCGCCAGTCGTCCAAGGGGTCGGATAGACCTGTTGGTTTTTTCGTCTGCCTGGCCAATTTCCGACAAGTCGTCTCCAATCCCCGTATCAGCAAGGGACTTGACGTTTTCGCCCCTTGTTATCCCTGCAGCCTTCATGTATAGGCACGCCATCTTAATTGGAAGCCGTGGCCTAACCGGACTGCGGCTTCATTTATTCAATCGGTTCGGTTGCCGCAATGCCTTGCGACAAATGGACCCTGCCATGACAGGAAGATTGTTATGAAGGCAAACATCCATCCCGACTACCACACGATCAAAGTGGTCATGACCGACGGCACCGAATATGAAACCCGCTCGACCTGGGGTTCTGAAGGCGCTGTCATGAATCTCGAAATCGATAGCAAGTCCCATCCGGCCTGGACGGGTGGCAACCAGCAGATGGTTGACCGCGCCGGCCGCGTTTCGAAGTTCAACAAGCGCTTCGGCGGTCTTGGCATCTAATCGCTTCGCGATTTGTTGTTTTGAAAGAGCCCGGTTTTGCCGGGCTTTTTTGTTGTTCTGCAGTGGCCGACTGGTGCGGCGCGATCATTTCGCTATGACGCGAAAACAAAACCGGCCGCGCATGGCGCGACCGGTTCAAATCCGTCACCGATATCTCGATGGGTTCAATTGTTTCCGAAAGCGGTCTGCAGCAGGGTAAGCTGTGCCTTGACGCTATTCTGGTTGTCCGGAACGATCGGGGCTTCGGTCGGGCGGTAGATCTCGCGGTCGAGCAGGGCGACGCGGTTCTGCAGGCGAAGGGAGCGCTCCACGAGGTCGCGGAAGGATTCCGGCAGGTCGCTCCAGCCGGGTGCGGTGCGGTCCACGTTGAAGCCGTCGAGGCGAACCTTGTTCTTCTCGGCCAGCACCTGATCTCGTGACATTTCGCCATTGTTGACGGCGCGCTGCAGCAGCAGCCAGGAGGCCATCTGCATGAGGCGGGTGGTCAGCCGCATGGATTCTGCGGCATAGAGCACGGAGGCCATGCGCGGCAGAACCTTGGAGGCGGCCCGGCCCTGACCGTCCAGATAGCCGGCGGTTTCCTCGACCAGCGACATGCCCTCGGCATACAGCGCCCTGAACTGTGCCGAAGATGCGGCATGGCCAGCGAAGCTGATCGTGTTCAACCCAAGTTCCGACATCGAATAAATCCCTGCTTCACGCAACACTTTTGTTCAGGAAAAGCCGGTAAAGTCCCTAAGAGCTTTCCGCATCTGCTTTTATGACTTCAAGATGGTGGTTTTAACTGAAATTCGCAAGGCGATTCTTAAGAAAGGGTTAATCTCCACAGTTTCGTCGAAGAGGCCGATACATGGCAAAAAAGAAGAGCCGCAAAAGCGGCTCTCAAGGTAAAACAGGGAGAAAAATCAGACCAATTCGCCAAGTGGAGAAACTGTCTGAGTCCAGAGCGAATCTGGATGATCATAGTAATAAGTCGTAAAGCTTAATATTTTGTTGAGCATATCGCGATCAAAATCTTGCCGCCTCGATTTTGCGCTGCCGGGGCTTCAGAAACGAAAGAGATTCTCCGCCGCCTTGCGGCCGGATGCCTTGGTGGCAATTTCCTCCTCCAGCCGGGCGATTTCGCTCTGCAGGAGTGCTATGCGATTTTTCAGCTCGTCGACAGACAGCAGCGACAGATCGCTGCCGATCTCGTGGACTGACGGTTTCTGCGGACGGTCATCGTCGAAAATGCTCATTTTGGCTCCTCCTTTTCCCGCAAAGGGATCAGGTGCCGTAATTTACAGTTATATCGTCCTTTTTTGAAGTCTCGCTTCGCGCGAGTGACATGCTCTCCGGCGTGATCATCTGGGCGTTGGCGGATGGCATCGTCGTGTAGGCGTCGCGATCGCCCGCGGGTCTGGCGGCGCGGCGGCGACTGCGGAAGATGGAATAGGCTGTTATGAGCAGGTGGGCGACGGCTGTCAGGAAGAAGAGGGAGTAGGGGCCAACGGAGGACATGACGGGTCCGCCGATCGTCGGGCCGATGATGGTGCCGATGCCATAGAGCAGCAACAGGCCGCCGGAAACCTTGACGAAGTCCTCCGGCGCGGCGAAGTCGTTGGCGTGGGCGACGGTGATCGGATAGAGCGTGTTGGCGACCGCGCCGTAGACCACCACCATGCCGATGAGGAAGTAGGGGCTGCTCGGTTTCAGCAGGAAGAGCAGCAGGCCGTCGAGGGCCGCGATGGCGGCCATGCCCGCCAGCACGTAGCGGCGGTCGATGCGGTCGGAAAGACGTCCGGCCGGAAATTGCATTACGGCGCCGGCAAAGATAGTCGAACTCATCATAATCGCGATGTCACGATCCGAAAGGCCGGCATTGGCGCCGAATACGGCGCCGAGCGTGCCGTAGGCACCGTTGGCGATACCAACAAGCAGGATGCCGAGCGAGGCCACCGGCGAATTGCGGTAGAGCGCCTTCAGGTCGAGGCTGACGGCTTTCAGCGGCTGCGGCGAGGCGGCGGTCGACAGCGTGGTCGGCAGCATGGCGATGCAATAGCAGATGCCGCACATCATGAAGAGAATGGGCGTATGGATGTCGGCGAAGGGCACCATCATCTGGCCGGCGACCGCGCCGATCAGCGTGATGCCGATATAGAGCGAAAAGATCGCGCCGCGGCTCTCGTTGGTCGCCCGCTCGTTGAGCCAGCTTTCGATGATCATCGAGGTGCCGGCGGTGCAGAAGCCGGTGACGGCGCGCAGTGCCACCCACCAGGTCGCATCGACGACGATGCCGGTCAGAAGCGCGATGATGGCGATGACGGAGATGAAGCCCGAAAAGGCGCGGACATGACCGATGCGCCGGACCACCTTCGGCGCGGTCAGGCAGCCCAGCACGAAACCGGTGGCCCAGGTCGTGCCGAGCAGGCCGAGCGTCGTGGTCGCGTAGCCTTCGGCCGTGCCGCGTACCGGCAGCAGCAGGCTATGCAGGCCGTTTCCCGTAAACAGGAAGAGCGTGCCGAACAGCAGGGCCAATACGGGCAAAATGTTTCTTTTCATGCTCCCCACCTTCATGCGGATCCGTTTAAGGAACCGATAAGACAGGAATACCCTCCTGTCCGTCTTCGCTATTGATTGTGTCCCGGATTGCCGCTATCGGCGTGTAGAAACAGTCTGTTGGCGCGGAAAGATGTCCGTCCTATGACGTTAGAGCATGATCAAGAAAACTGCGCAGCGGTTTTTGGTCGCGGTTATGCTCACTCTTGCGCAAACGGGGAAAAATAGCGTGACAAAAGTCATCGCGGTGCTGCTGCTGCTCGCCATGGCGGTGCAGGTCATCAAGCCACTGGGACTGCCGGGCCTCAGGCGTCGGGTCGATTTCTGGAAGATCGCCATCATCGCCTTCGCCGTCTGGACAGTTGCGCTGATCATCAACGAGACGTTTTAAGGCCCTTCAGGCTCGGATATCGGCTTTCGAGCTCAGATGTGCCTCTCTTCAGAGCAGGATTTCGCCGCGCATGATCTTGACGCAGCTGCCCGACAGAAAGACATCATTTACCATGCCGTCAGATTTCCTGACGTCGACGCCGATCAGACTGCGCCGGCCCATCTCCACACCCTGTTCGATGGTGATTTTCACCTCGGCATCGCGCGCCGGCAGCAGCGAGGTCAGATAGGCGCCGAGGGCTGCGGAGGCGCTGCCGGTTGCAGGGTCCTCGATGACATTGTCAAGCGGCGCAAACATGCGGGCGCGGATGTGCCACGGGTTCTCGGCCGATCGCGTATAGAGGAAGAGCGAGAATCCGGTCTTGTCTTCCTTGTGCCGCGCGGCCGCCTCGGCGAAAACAGCGGCATTCGGGCGTGCCTTGCCGAGTGTTTCGAGGCTATCCAATTCAGCAAAGGCGAAGGGCAGGCCGACGGAGGCAAATATCGGCGCGTGCGATGTCCTGCGGATCGACAGCGGCTCGATCTGCACGCAGCGCGCAATCAGCTCGTTGGCGATCGTCTCGCCGATCTTGAGGCTGCCCGGCGCGCGTATGCTCGCACCTGTGACGTCATCGCCGCTACGCAGCAGGGTTACCTCCACGAGACCGGCGTCCTCCTCGAAGGTCAAGCCGTCGCCAACGGGCTTTCCGAAGATCTCCCGCTGCCGGCCGAGGACGAAGGCGGTGCCGACATTGGGGTGACCGGCAAAGGGAATTTCGGCTGTCGGCGTGAAGATGCGGACGCGCGCCGTATGATCGGGATTTTCCGGCGGCAGCACGAAGGTCGTTTCCGAATAGTTGAATTCGGTCGCGATTTTCTGCATCGCATCGCCGCTGAGGCCGCGCGCGTCGGGAATGACGGCCAGTGGATTGCCGACGAAACGCTCCGACGTGAAGACATCGACGGTGACATAGGCGACGGTGTTCATGGCGGCTCCCGATGCTTTGATAGGACTGCCAGGGATATAGCCGCTGCCCAATCATGGCTGAAGGCGCGAACTTGTGCCCATGACAAGTTCACTATCGGCCTCTTCTGCGGGAATTGGTCCTTACCCTACACCATGCCAGGGTGCGGCATGCATGGACGCCTCAATTGCCCTGGAACTGCTTGAGCACGCTAGACCAGAGTTCGACCAGTTCGGCACCGCCTGCATCGGCCGGTTTCGCGCGTACCGCGGTATGGACAAGTACCAGATGTGTTGTTGGATCGACGAGGATGCGCTGACCTGCCCGGCCGTCCAGAAAAAACGTTCGGCGTGGACCAGGCATGAGCCAGATTTGATAGCCGTAACCCCAGGGGTTCGGCAATTGATTGACTGCAAGGAACGAGCCTTGCGTAACCGGCTGCGTTGCATCGAGCAGCCACTGGCGCGGTATGATCTGTCGGCCGTTCAAGGCACCGTCATGGGCAAGCAGCATGCCAAAGCGGGCATAGTCGCGAAGCGTCGCGCTAAAGCAGCAGTAGCCGACTTCCTGGCCCGTGCTGTCGACCTGCCAATTCGCGCTGGCTTCCGCGCCCATCGGCTGCCATATCCGGGACTGGAGATAGTTCGACATTGTCATATGAGTGGCGTGGGTCAGGACCAGGCTCAGCCCTTCCGTATCAAGATTGCTGTAGTGCCAGACCGTGTCGGGAGCGGCGACCCGCTTGTTAAATCGCGACACGGCCGCATAGGGGTCGAGCTTTTCCGGGCCGAGCAATGAATTGCTGAGCCGAACGTTGTCGTCGGGATTGCCGAAGTTTTCCGTGAAGGCAATGCCAGAGGCCATATGCAGCAAGGCGCGGATCGGCGTGCTGCCCATCTCGGTGCCCTTCAACTCCGGCACATAGGTCTGCACGGTGTCGTCAACGGAGTGAATGGCACCCTCGGAAATCGCGATCCCGATCATCATGCCGGTCAATGTTTTCGCCATGGATTGCGAGACAAGGCGGTCGTGATCGGTGCGGCCGTATTGATAATGTTCGAACAGGATCGTGTCGTTGTGGGCAATCAGCAATCCCGTGGTGGGATTGGTGTCGAGATATTTCGACAAGGTGGCGGCTTCGGCGCCGAATGTGAACTTGACCGAAATCTCGGAAGGGGCGCGCAGCAGCGGTAGCGGATGCTCGGCGGCGGCGATCGTGTGTGTCGGCGCGAGCTGATCGGCGTGACTGAAGTTGCCGATCATGTTGCGTTGTTCGCTAAGTGGCAGACCGACGGGATAACCGAGTTTCTCACCGTAGGCCACTGCGTCTGGTCCGGTCGGGGAAAAGACGGGAACAGCCGTCTGCAACTGCTGGGCACGAGCAATGCCTATTTGGGCTACTAAGGCGACGGCAAGAACAGCAACAAAACCGCGCCAGGCAAGCATATGGCAACCCCTCTATTAAGCCCGTTGATTATAAGCGGGACAACCTAGTGCCGGTCTTTCGTTACAGCCGTTTGACACGGTTATTTTCCGATATCACAGCGAACCTATTCTTGTCATTGCGGCAGATGTGACTTGGTCTGTTCTGAGCATTCGGTTGGCTATTGTGCGAACGCAAAAAAAGCCCCGGTCACGTCGTGACCGGGGCTTTTGATTCGTTCGGGTACTCGCCGAAATCAGGCAGCCTGTTCGCGATCCTTCGTCCAGCTGCCCTTGGCGGCGAGATAGTTCATCTCGGCTCGGTGGGTGAAGGCGCGCTGGCCGGCGGCGACATTTTCTGCCTTGCCGCCCCATGCCTTCAGCGCTGCGTCCTGCAGTGCGCGGCCATAGGAGAAGGTCACCTGCCAGGGCAGATCGTAGCCGGAGTTGATGGCGGAGAGATGGGCGGTCGCTTCCTCGGTCGACTGGCCGCCCGAAAGGAAGGCGATGCCGGGAACGGCCGAGGGCACGGTTTCCTTCAGCACCTTGACGGTGCGCTCGGCAACCTGCTCGACGGAGGCCTTGCGGACCTTCTTGCCGTCAATGACCATGCTTGGCTTCAGGATCATGCCTTCGAGCTTGATGCGGGCTTCCGCGAGCTCCTGGAAGACGATCTGCAGCGTCCAGCGAGTGACTTCTTCACTGCGGTCGAGGCTCTGTGTGCCGGGCTCGCCGTCCATCAGCACTTCCGGCTCGACGATCGGAACGATCTTCGCTTGCTGGCAAAGGGCGGCATAGCGGGCGAGCGCATGGGCATTCGCCTTGACGGCGCCAAAGGTCGGAAGCGTGTCGGAAATGGCGATCACGCCGCGCCATTTGGCAAAGCGGGCGCCGGCGTCATAATATTTCGCCAGGCGATCGGCGAGGCCGTCGAGGCCCTCGGTGACGGTTTCGCCGGGAAAGCCGGCCAGCGGCTTGGCGCCGATATCGACCTTGATGCCGGGAATGCTGTCTGCGGCCCTGATGACATCGACGAAAGGCGTGCCGTTCGCAGCTTTCTGGAAGAGGGTTTCCTCATAGAGGATGACGCCGGAAATGTACTTCTTCATCGCTTCGTCGGAGCGGAAGAGCATCTCGCGATAGTCGCGGCGGCTCTCTTCCGTGGAAACGAGAGAGATGGTGTCGAAGCGCTTCTTGTTGGTGGCGGTAGATTCATCCGCCGCCAGGAGACCCTTGCCACCGGCAACCATCTTCACGGCAATGTCTTCAATTCGTTCGCTCATTTTGTTTCTCCAAGGCGATTTCAGTCGGCGACAAGATCAATATAGATCGGCGATAACAGAAGTATAGAAGGAGGGAAATGGCTGGCTAACTAATTGAAACGATTGAAATGATTTCAACCGTTTGAAAGTTTCGGAGCCTATCTTAGCACTCACAGGAAAGCCGCGAAAGCCTTCGCCTTCGCGGCTCTCTTCACTCGTTTGTGCGAACGCGCTTACTTGGCCGTCTGGAGAACGGCGACGCCGGGCAGAACCTTGCCCTCCATCCATTCGAGGAAGGCGCCGCCTGCGGTCGAGACGTAGGTGAAATCATCGGCAACGCCCGCGTGATTGAGCGCGGAAACCGTGTCGCCACCGCCGGCGACGGAGGTCAGCTTGCCGGCCTTGGTGCATTCGGCGGCGTATTTGGCGGCCGCGACGGTTGCGGCATCGAAGGGGGCGATTTCGAAGGCGCCGAGCGGGCCGTTCCAGACCAGCGTCGTGGCGCGGCCGATCCAGCTCTTGATTGCCTCAACCGACTTGGGGCCGACATCGAGCACCATGGCGTCAGCCGGGATGGCTTCGATGGCGACGACCTCGTTGTCGGCGCCTGCCTTGAACTCGCGAGCGACGACGCCGTCTTCCGGCAGGACGATCGCGCAGCCGGACGTGGCGGCTTCGATCATGATCTGCTTGGCGGTGTTGGCGAGGTCATGCTCGCAAAGCGACTTGCCGACATTCGTGCCGCGGGCGGCAAGGAACGTATTGGCCATGCCGCCACCGATCACCAGCGCATCGACCCTCTTCACGAGGTTCATCAACAGATCGATCTTGGTCGAGACCTTGGCGCCGCCGACGATGGCGACGACGGGGCGGACCGGGTTGCCAAGGCCCTTTTCCAGGGCTTCAAGTTCGGCCTGCATGGTGCGGCCGGCATAGGCTGGCAGGAGATGGGCGAGACCTTCGGTCGAGGAGTGGGCACGGTGGGCAGCGGAGAAGGCATCGTTGACGTAGATGTCGCCATTGGCGGCAAGCGCCTTGGTGAAGGCCGCGTCGTTCTTCTCTTCCTCCTTATGGAAGCGGGTATTTTCCAGCAACAGGATGTCGCCATTGTTCATCTTGGCGATCGCGTCGGCAGCCGGCGCGCCGATGCAATCGGAGGCGAAGAGAACAGCGTGGTCGAGGACTTCCTCGACCGCAGGGATGATGAGGCCAAGGGAAAGGTCCGGCGACGGGCCATCCTTCGGGCGGCCGAAATGGGCAAGCAGGATCACCTTGGCACCCTTTTCCGACAATTCGAGAATCGTCGGCGCGACGCGCTCGATGCGGGTCGCATCGGTGACCTTGCCGTCCTTGACCGGCACATTCAAGTCGACGCGCACGAGCACGCGCTTGCCGGTGATGTCGGTGAGATTGTCGAGGGTCTTGAAGGCTGCCATGGGGAGGATCCAATGTTGTTGGTAGCGTGAAGTGCGCCGACCATACTACGGATGATCGGAGACGCAAGGCGGTCAGGGGTCGTTTTTGCCGGTATTGGAATCGGTTGAAACGGCCTCTCCCACACGTTCGCGACGTCTGCGCATAAAGCTGCGAATGCCGTTCAGAATATCGTGCAGATTGATGAAAATCGGCAGGATGACCGGCGGTTCCAAGGCTTCCAACGACATCCCGACGGATTGGATATGGTCGTTCTCATCGAGATCGCGAACGATGAGGATGATTTCGCCAAGACGCACCCGGTCGGCATAATCAGCCTTGCCGCCAAGGCGCTGACGCATGAGTTCGGCGATCGTGAGGCCCTTTTCCTGTTCGCTGAGCAGCCCCGGCCCATAGGCGGCGTCGAGATCGGCGGCGGGGCGCAGCGGCGAGATCGAGAAGGCACCGAAGAATTCGGCATCATCAGGATCGACCGCCGCGCGGCTGGCGAAGAGGCGGTCGAGCAGGCGCGAATAGCTGGGCGCGATGAAGAGATAGATGACATCGTTTTCGCGCAGGCGGCCGGCATATTGATAGCGCATCGACTTGCCGTCGCGCACGACGAGCGAAGGCATGGCCCAGCGCGGAATGCGCTCGCCGCGCAGAACCGGGCTGTCTTTTACGACGCGATAGGAAAGCAGCTCGTGACTGGCCGTACCCGGCAGGTCGACCTCGACCTTATCGATCGCGCCGATGCGAGGCGGCACGATGAGGCCGAGCTTGCGCGCCATGGGCTTGATGGTCCAGCCCTGGACGAGCAGCGACACCAGCACGACGATGAAGGCCACGTTGAAATAGGTCTGGCCTGCCTCGAGATTGCCGAGGATCGGTATGATCGCAAGCAGGATGGAGACGGCGCCACGCAGGCCGACCCAGGCGACGAAGCCGGTCTCGCGCTGGGTATAATCGAAGGGCAGCAGGCAGAGCCAGACGGCGATCGGCCGGGCGACGAAGATGAGGAACAGGGCCAGCGCCACCGAGGGGATGGCGATTGCGGGAAATTGCGATGGCGTGGCGAGCAGGCCAAGGACGAGGAACATGATGATCTGTGCCAGCCAGGTCATGCCGTCCTGGAAACGCTTGATGGAGGCCGAGGCGGGCATCTTGCGGTTGCCGGCATAGATGCCCGCGACATAGACGGCCAGGAAGCCGCTGCCGCCGACGGCGCCGGTAAAGGAGAAGACGAGGAGCGCCAGCGCCAGCACGAAGATCGGCGTCAGGCCGCGATCGGTCTCGAGGCGGCTGACGATGAGGACGATCATCATGCCGCCGAGCAGGCCGAGGATGACGCCAAGCCCCATCTGCTGGATGAACGCCCCCAGCATGGCAAGGTTGATACCGCCATAGCCTTCACCGCTCGCCAGCAACTCGACCAGCGCCAGCGTCAGGAAAATGGCCATCGGATCGTTGGTGCCGGATTCGACTTCCAGCGTGGAGCGCACCTTGTCGCGGATATTGATGCCGCCGATGCGCAGCAGGAAGAAGACGGCAGCGGCGTCGGTGGAGGCGACGATCGAACCGAGCAGCAGGCCCTGCAGCCAGGTAAAGCCGAGAAGCCAGGTAGAGGCAAAGGCAAACAGGCCTGCGGTCACGAGTACGCCGACGGAGGCGATGGTTAACGCCGGCGCGGCTGCGAGCTTGAACGCCTGGATCGGTGTGCCGTAGCCGGAATCGAAGAGGATGATGGCAAGCGCAAGCGAGCCGAGGATATAGGCGAGATAATTGTTGGAGAATTCGATGCCCAGCCCATCCGTGCCGGCGGCAAGCCCGATCATCAGGAACAGCAACAGCAGTGGGGCGCCGAAGCGGAAGGCGAGCAGGCTCGAGAAAGCCGCGATCAGGATCAGGACCGTGCTGACCAGCACGATGACGTAAAATGCCTCCACCTTGTTCTTCCCCTTCCAGTGCGCCGCTGCTGGGACCAAAAGCCCGGATCGTTCAAAATTCCCCCATCGTCCATCATGCTATCGCGCCATGCAATTTTGCAAACACGGATGCCTTTCGGGGAGGGTCTTGGGATATAGATCCGCTCCGATGGCTGCGACATCATGGTGTGAGGCGCACCGCCAGAACGGCCGTGCGGCTTTGGAACGCCCTGGGGAAATTCCATTCAGAAATTTATTGGTAAATCTGGACCATAGCAGGGCAGGAGGCGAAAAAATCCGAAATGTTTTTAAGAAGATGCGCGGATCGATCGCGGCTGCGGATTAGAGGTCGACACGCTTGAAATAGATCGGATAGTCGATCACCAGGCCGTCCGCGTCGACAGGCAGGTCGACGGTGAAGGCCCTGTCCTCGGCGGCGTAGCGATAGAGCGCTCCCGGCACGATGCAGGTGTAGTACTGGCCGTCGCGTACGGGCTCGAAACTGTCGAAGGGGATGTAGAGCATGGAAAGCTTCGCCGTTCCGTCTTCCGGCGTCAGCTCGAGCCGGCGGATCGGCAGGCTGTTGGTGAAGGGCGAACCATAGAGGTCGATGTCGATACAGCCGTCGAATTGCGGCAAGGAAAGGCCGTCTTCGGTGCGCCAATGGCCCTTGCCGTCGGAAAGCAGGGCAAGGCGCCGGCCCTCCGTGGTTTCGACGCTAAAGGATAGAACGGCCCAGTTGGCCGCGCAGTCGATACGATAGAAGACGCCGTAGGGCGAACCGCCGCGACCGCCGATAATGACGCCACTGGCGCGAATGGCCGCGCCAGTGGCTGTGTCGTTGATCGGAGCGATCGTCACGTGTTCCAGCCCGTCTCCTTCGATCGGACGCCAGCGGACTGTCGTCGGAAGGAGAGGGCGGAAGGGCACGATCAGATCAGCTTGGCAAACGCGACGGCCGTGTCGGACATGCGGCTGGAGAAGCCCCATTCGTTGTCGTACCAGGACAGGACGCGCACGAAGTTGCCTTCCAGAACCTTGGTCTGGTCGGTTGCGAAGATCGACGAATGGCTATCATGGTTGAAGTCGCGGGAAACCAGCGGCTCGTCGGTGTAACCGAGGATACCCTTCAGCTTGCCGTTCGACGCAGCCTTGATGGCTTCGTTGATTTCACCGACCGTCGTTGCCTTCTTGGACACGAACTTGAAGTCGACAACCGAAACGTTCGGGGTCGGAACACGGATCGACGTGCCGTCGAGCTTGCCCTTCAGGTGCGGCAGAACGAGACCAACAGCCTTTGCGGCGCCCGTCGAGGTCGGGATCATGGACAGGGCTGCGGCGCGGGCGCGGTACAGGTCCTTGTGCATGGTGTCGAGCGTCGGCTGGTCGCCGGTGTAGGAGTGGATGGTCGTCATGAAGCCATGGTCGATACCGATGGCGTCGTCGAGGACCTTGACGACCGGCACCAGGCAGTTCGTGGTGCAGGACGCGTTGGAGATGACCAGATGCTCCTTGGTGAGCTGGTCGTGGTTGACGCCGAAAACGACGGTCAGGTCGGCGCCGTCGGCAGGAGCCGAAACGATGACGCGCTTAGCACCGGCCGTCAGGTGAGCGGCGGCCTTGTCGCGGGCAGTGAAGATGCCCGTGCATTCCATTGCGATATCGACGCCGAGGTCGCGGTGCGGCAGCGTTGCCGGATCCTTGATCGCCGTGACCTTGATCGGCTTGCCGCCGCCAACGATGATCGTGTCGCCTTCGACCTTCACCTCGGCCGGGAAACGGCCATGGATCGAATCGTAACGCAGAAGGTGGGCATTGGTCTCGACCGGGCCGAGGTCGTTGATGGCAACGACTTCGATATCGGTGCGGCCGGATTCGACGATGGCGCGCAGTACGTTGCGGCCGATACGGCCAAAGCCGTTGATGGCTACTTTTACAGTCATTTGAAATTCACTCCCGTTCACTCAGGGTGTTTATCTATTGGATTTGAGAGCGCTTGTCAGCGCCCTCAGGAAAGCTTTGCCTCGGCGGCAGCAACCACAGCTTCCGTCGTGATGCCGAAATGCTTGTAGACATCCTTGTAAGGAGCGGAAGCGCCGAAGCTCTTCATGCCGATGAAGGCGCCTTCCGGACCGATGAATGCGTCCCAGCCTTCGCGAACACCGGCTTCGACGGCGATCTTGACCGGCGAGTTGCCGAGCACTTCCTTGCGGTAGGCATCCGGCTGTTCGAAGAAGAGTTCGGTGCAGGGAACGGAAACGACGCGGGTGGAGACGCCCTTGCCTTCGAGGACCGTGCGGGCTGCGACCGCGAGTTCGACTTCGGAACCCGAAGCGAAGATCGTCACCTTGGCGTCGGCGTTACCGGCCAGCGTATAGGCACCCTGTTCGCAAAGGTTCTTTTCGCTGTATTCCGTGCGTGCCGCCAAAAGGTTCTGGCGGGTCAGCGCGAGACCGGACGGACGGTTGGTCGTCTTGATGGCGATCTGCCAGCATTCCGCCGTTTCGGTTGCGTCCGCCGGGCGGAACAGCTGGAAGTTCGGGATGGCGCGCAGGCTGGCGACCTGTTCGACCGGCTGGTGGGTCGGGCCGTCTTCGCCGACGCCGATGGAATCATGCGTCAGGACGTGGATGGCGCGGATACCCATCAGGGCAGCGAGGCGCAGCGGCGGGCGGCAATAATCCGAGAAGATCATGAAGCCGCCGCTGTAGGGGATCAGACCGCCATGCAGCGCGATGCCGTTCATCGCGGCGGCCATGCCGTGCTCGCGGATGCCCCAGTGCATGTAGCGGCCGGAGAAATCGGTCGGGGTGATCGACTTCATCTGGCTGGTCTTGGTGTTGTTCGACGGCGTCAGGTCGGCGGAGCCGCCGAGCGTTTCCGGAATGAAGCCGTTGATGACTTCGAGCGCGTCTTCCGATGCCTTGCGGGTTGCAAGCGTCGGCTTGGTTTCGGCAAGCTTCTTCTTGTAATCGCTGATGGCGGCGTCGAAGCCGGCGGGCAGTTCATGCGCGAAGCGGCGGGTAAATTCAGCCTTCTTGCCCGCTTCCGCACCGGCAAGGCGGCCTTCCCAGGCTTCGCGGGTGCCGACCGAGCGCTCGCCGGCGGCGCGCCATTCACCGAGAATGTCGTTCGGGATGACGAAGGGCTCATAGGGCCAGTTCAGCGCGACGCGGGTCGCGGCGATTTCCTCGGCGCCGAGCGGCGAGCCGTGGACCTTGTGGGTGCCCTGCTTGTTCGGGGCGCCGAAGCCGATGATGGTCTTGCAGGCGATGAACGTCGGGCGGTCGGACTTGTGGGCGGCTTCGATAGCGGCACTGATGGCGGCCTGGTCGTGACCGTCGACTTCGATGGTGTTCCAGTGAACGGCCTTGAAGCGGGCGACCTGATCGGTCGAATCCGAAAGCGAGATGGCGCCGTCGATGGTGATGGAGTTGTTGTCCCAGAAGAGGATGAGCTTGTTGAGCTTCAAATGGCCAGCGAGCGCGATCGCCTCATGGCTGATACCTTCCATCAGGCAGCCGTCGCCGCACATGGCATAGGTATAGTGATCCTGCAGCTCCGAGCCGAACTCTTCGCGCAGCTTGCGCTCGGCGATCGCCATGCCGACGGCATTGGCAATGCCCTGGCCGAGGGGGCCGGTGGTGGTTTCGATGCCGGTGGCGTGGCCATATTCCGGATGGCCGGCCGTCTTGGAGCCGAGCTGGCGGAAACGCTGCAGCTCCTCGACCGTCATGTCAGGATAGCCGGTCAGATAAAGAACCGAGTAGAGCAGCATCGAGCCGTGGCCAGCCGACAGGACGAAGCGGTCGCGGTCCGGCCAATGGGGGTTCTTCGGATCGAAGCGCAGATATTTGCTAAAGAGAACGGTGGCGACATCCGCCATCCCCATCGGCAAACCGGGGTGACCGGAATTGGCCTTCTCGACAGCATCCATGGCAAGGAAACGGATCGCATTTGCCATCCGGTCGTGTTGTTCGCGAGAGATCATGGGTTTTTCCGCAATGTTCCGGGTTCGGGGATGGCCGCACGCTTGGGAGGGAGGCCACCGGTTGAAAGGCGGGCGAAAGGGAGACGTTCCTCCGAACTCCATTTTCAGCGTCACCTCAGGCGGCTGAGACATAGCAGTTGGGACGAGCAAGTCAATAAATCGAGGCCCCAATCCGGGGCGGCTGCCGCACTTTTTTGACATTTGCCCGTTCACTTTTACAAAAGACGACAATCGTGCGACAAAGCCTGTATCGTCGGCAAACGGGTCAGTCATCCACAGATTAGGCCCCCTGCCGCAGGGCTGCCTTTATTGACGTGCAGTCGCCAAGTTGAATATTGTTGCGAAATCAGACAAGTGGCCGGATGTTTTGATTCGGGCCTTGCGCGGAGTATCGAAAGGCATGACACCTTCAGGCAAAACGGTGGATGCGGCGCTCGCCCAGTTGCGCCAGGCGCTTTCGACTTTGGAAAGCGCTGTCGACGGACGTTTCGAACGGGAGCGGGCGCAAAGCGACATAGAAGGCGAGGTCCGACGGGTCCATGCCGATCGCTCGCGTCTCGCCCAGGAGCTGGACCAGGCCGAGTTCCGCGCGAACCGGCTCGAGGAGGTCAATCGCGAAGTGTCGCGCCGACTTGTTACGGCGATGGAAACCATAAGAGCCGTGCTGGACCGCTGATCCTTCACGGGGCGCAGCCGTCGCCACCAGCGGCAATGATCGGAAAGTCGAATGGCACAGGTAACGGTAACGATCGACGGCAAAGCCTACCGGATGGCCTGCGAAGAGGGGCAAGAAGAGCATCTGACGGATCTCGCCAATCGTTTCGACCGCTATGTTCTGCATTTGAAGAGCCAGTTCGGCGAGATTGGCGATCTGCGCCTGACCGTCATGGCCGGCATCATGATCATGGATGAGGTGTCGGAGCTGACGCGCCGCGTCTCGACATTGGAAGCCGAACTTGAGAACCTGCGCAACAACCGCGACACTGTGCTTGCCGCCAGTACCCGCGCCGATGAAACGCTGGCCACTGTCATCGACGAGGTGACGACGCGGATTCAGGGTATCACCGAAAAACTGCTGGTCCGGTCGAGCGCCGAGCCGAATTGAGTATCATATTTCTCGAACCGCCTGCTCGCACCCACTGGTGCGATGCAGGAATCCGCCTTATATAGGACGTGCGGTCTGCGCTTCCCGACAGGAACCACAATCCCTGGGGCCATACTCGATCCAAAGGGAGCTGTCCCTGGCTAGGCCCCTGGGCTTAGACACACGGCGCCCACCTACGTTTGTAGGCACCCAGGATCGTAAACATCCATCGGTCGTCGTGGATCGCTCTTAATTTTCTGCAGTCAGCGAAAGAAGGCGCCGCGAGGTTCTGGTGCCCCGCCGACGCCATTCCTCCTCCCTCAGCTTCGTGAACGCAGATAGGCTCCGCGTTCGAGCTCTGCGCGATTTCCCGCGCTGCGCAGCCGCAACAGATCCTTCCGAGTGATGAGACCTACAAGCCTCCCGGTTTGCGCTTCCACGACGGGAACGCGCCCGGTATCGGCCTGTATCATCACGTCGGCAACGCGACCGACCGTGTCTTCGGCATGCACCACCGGAATGGAGCTGTCCGAGATCATGTCATAAAGTGATTGTTCACCCAGTTCCGGTTGGTTCTGCCAACGAAGGGCATCGGCGCGCGAGATCATGCCGACCAAGCGCCCGTCGTTCTCGACGACGGGATAGAAACGATGCGCATCCGGTCGCTCGGTCATCTGAGCCAAAGCTTCGGACAGGCGGATGGTCGCGGGCATGGTATCCACCTTGGACATCATGATGTCGGCGGCACGCGTCAGCTCGAACGGGTCGATGCCGTATTCGCGGGTGATGTGCTGGCCGCGCCGGGCGATCTTCTCTGTCAGAATGGAACGGCGCAACAGCAGAACGGTGACGGCATAGGCCGAGACCGTGGCCGCAAGCAGAGGCACCAGCGCGTTCATGTCTCCTGTTAGTTCGACGGCGAAGAAGGTGCCTGTCAGCGGCGCACGCATGGTGCCGCCCATCATCGCCGCCATGCCCAGCAACGCCCAGAAGCCGGGATCGCCCGGCAGGACGAGACCCAACAGCCAGCCGAGCGCGCCGCCGAGAATGAGGAGCGGCGCCAATACGCCGCCCGACGTGCCCGAGGAAAGAGCAACCAGCCAGATGCCAGCCTTGACCAGGAGGATCGCCAGGACGGCGCCCGCGGAGATGCGGCTGTGCAGCAGATCGGCGATGATGTCATAGCCGACGCCGAGTGCGCGAGGCTCGATCAATCCGCCAAGGCCGACCACCAAGCCTCCGAGGGCAGGCCACCACATCCAATGGATCGGCAGTTTCTCGAATGCATCCTCTATCCGATAAAGCAGGGTCGTCAGCAGGCCGGACTGCAAGCCGGAGATGATGCCGAGGCCTACGGCGAACAGAATGCTCCACCATGAAAGCGCCATCTCGAAATGCGCCGGAAACAATGCACCGCTGCTGATCAGCATCGGACGCCAGATGATCGACACACAGGCGGCGACGACGACGGGAATGAAGCTGCGCGGTTTCCACTCGAACAATAGCAGCTCGACGGCGAGCATCACGGCGGCGATGGGTGTTCCGAAGATGGCCGTCATGCCTGAAGCGGCGCCGGCGACAAGCAACGTCTTGCGTTCGGCGGCGCTGAGATGGAACAGCTGGGCGAAGAGCGAGCCGATGGCGCCGCCGGTCATGATGATGGGACCTTCCGCGCCGAAGGGGCCGCCGGAGCCGATGGAGATGGCGGATGACAGCGGCTTGAGCACCGCCACTTTCGGCGACATGCGGCTGCCGCCGATCAGGATGGCCTCGATGGCTTCCGGAATTCCATGGCCGCGGATCTTCTCCGAGCCATAGCGCGCCATCAGTCCGATGACGAGGCCACCGAGGATGGGTGCCGCCACCATCCAGGGCGAGCGCGCCACCGTGGTGAAGGATAATGGCTCCGTGCTGATCTTGAACAGCCAGACGGCATTGCTGACAAGTGCGATGAGATTGATCAGCGCCCAGGCGGCAAGGGCGCTGCCAGTGCCGACCACCACCGCCATGGCCACCAGCAGCAGGACGCGCTTATCGGTGGTGAAATCGCCATTGTCCTTGCGGGAGGCTCCTCCGGAGAAATCGTGACTGTGATTTTGCAAAGTGCCGGTGTCCTGCATTGGCTGCCTTCTGTGCTAAGCGTGCACGGCCATCATTCAGCCGCTTCCCTGGATCGAGATGGCAAATATATCGTAATGCGATATAAATCAACTGAGATCGCCGGCTGCGGCAAAAAAGGACGATTTGATGGTGCAGAGTTTGGAAAAGACCTTGTCGCAGGCGGATTACGAGGCCTTGGCCACCTTGCGTTATACACTGCGCAAATTCACGGATTTCAGCACGTCCGCGGCGCATGAGGCCGGCCTGCCGCCACAGCAGCACCAGGCATTGCTTGCCATCAAGGGGAGCCGCCCAGGCGAGGCGATGACTATCGGCATGCTGGCCGAGCGGCTGCTGATTGCCCCTCATACCGCCACCGAGCTGGTCGGCCGCCTGATCGACGCCGGCTATGCCACGAGGAATACCGATCCTGCGGACAAGCGTCGCCAGACGCTGCAATTGACGCAAAAATCCGAGGATGTCCTCCACCGCCTGAGCGCCATCCACCTTGTCGAAATCCGCGACATGGCGCCGAAGCTGATCGAGATCCTGACACGGCTTCAGGCGGATGTCGGTCGGGAATGAGAGCGCCATTGCCGATCGGCATCGACAATGGCGCGATTGGCATCATTGGCCGAGGCGAATTCCGCCGTCGCAGATCAATGTGTGGCCGGTTGTGAAACCGTTGCCGATCAGAAAGGCGATGGCCTGGGCAATGTCCTCGGGGCGACCGATGCGCCCAACCGGGGTGCGCGCGGCAAAGCCGGCAAAAACCGGCACCTTCTGATCTTCGCCGATGAAATCCCACCAGGGCGTGTCGACGACGCCGGGGGAAACGCAATTCACCCGGATCGGTTTCAGCTCGACCGCCAGAATGGGCGCAAGCGCGGCAATGGCGGCGTTGACGGCGCCGAGTCCAGCCGTGCCTGGCAGGGCGGCTTGAGCAGAGACGGCCGAGACGAAGGTGATGCTGCCTTCCTTCGAAAGAAAGGGAAGGCAGGCCTGAGCGCAGGCAAAATGTGCCAATGTCTTTTGCTCGAAGCCCTTCCTGAGGTCGGCGAGATCGACCGTGGCGAAGGGGCCGCCGCCATTGCCGCCGCCGAGCGCCAGAAGGAGATGATCGAGAGGGCCTATTGTCTTGAAGGCTTCGGGAAGAGTGTCGAGATCGGCGGCATCCATGACGATGGTCGCGACCGCGCCCGCAAGGCTTTGCGCCGCCGTCTGCAGTTTGGTCTCGTCGCGACCCGTGATTGTGACGCGATAGCCCTTTTCGAGAAGATCGGCTGCGGTTGCAAGGCCGATACCGGACGAGCCGCCGATAATGACGGCATGTTGGTGGGACATGTCGTGTTTCCTTTTTTGAATGTGGATGATGGAATTGATGAGGTCAGGCGAGGCCGGTAATATCCCGGCTGAGGGTGCGCAGGCGCGCGCGGGCGCTTGCATCATAGGCTTGGGCATTGGCGCGGGAGGGCCGTCGCCCATCGTAATAGAGACCGGAGGAGCCTTCGGTGTCGGAACCGGCAACGAGATTGAGAATGGCGTCTGCACCTTGATCGACGGTGCTGATCGGCGCTGCGCCGGCCTGTCGCACCATGGTGGTATCCATATAGGTTGCCGGGTGCAGGCAATTGGCGGTAACGCCCGAGCCGGCCAGTTCCTCGGCAAGGTCGAGGGTGAACATGACCTGCGCCAATTTGCTCTGGCAATAGGCACGCGCGCCGCTGTAGTCGCGGGTCAGCATGACGTCACGGAAGTCTATCGGTTGCTGTCCTGCGGAGGATACATTGACGATGCGTGCATGGCCGCTTGCCTTCAACAGCGGCAACAAGCGGCGTGTCAGCAGGAAGCCGGCGAGATAGTTCACCGCAAAGCGCAGTTCATGCCCGTCACGGCTGAGCTCGCGTTTTGCGTTACCGCCGCCGGTGCCGATGCCGGCATTGTTGATCAGAACGTCGAGCCGAGTGTGGTCGCGTTCGATCGCATCCGCCAGGCTGCGCACATCATCCAGCGACGAAAGGTCGGCCGGGTAGAAGGCCGCCTTGCCGCCCGCATCGCGAATGGTGGACAGCAGATGCTCTGCGCGCGGCTTGTCGCGGCCGTGCACCAGCACCATCGCCCCCGTCAGGGCTAGCCGTTCTGCGACCCGCCTGCCGACGCCATCAGTCGAGCCGGTGATCAGTATCGTCTTGTCGCTCATGTCCATCGCCGGCGCCTCCATTTCGTTTCCGCGACGATATTTGACAGCTTGAGAAGGCGATAAACAGTTGCGGCTTTATCCTAGTATCGATCCTGCTATGATGCATGGATGAACATCCATCAGAACGAGGCGGTCCTCACCGCCAGACGCCGCGAATTCGGTGCTTTCCTGCGCTCGCGCCGGGAGAAGCTGACGCCGGCCGGCGTCGGGCTGCCGGGCGGGTTCCGCCGGCGGACGCCGGGGCTCAGGCGGGAGGAGGTGGCGCTTCTCGCCGGCGTCGGGGCCACCTGGTACACCTGGCTGGAGCAGGGGCGGGACGTACGCGCATCGGCTGAAGTACTGTCGGCGCTCGCCGACGCTTTGAGGCTTGATGCTGCCGAGCGGCGGCATCTCTTTGCCCTGAGCGATCGACCGCCGACAGAGACGATATCGCAGGGACCGGAACAAGTTCCCGAATCTTTGCGGCGGATGCTGTCAAGCCTGAGCGGCCAGCCGGCCTATATCCTCGGCCGACGCTGGGACGTGCTGGCCTGGAATTCGGCTGCTGTGGCACTTTTCGGGGATTATGGCCTGTTGCAGGGCGATGCCCGTAATACAATACATCGCGTATTCACCGATCCCACGCATCGGCAGCTTCTGGTCGATTGGGAGAGCGTTGCGGCGACCTCTCTGGCGATGTTCCGTGCCGATAGCGCCCGCTATGCCGGCGATCCTGATTTCGAGCGGCTGGTAACGACCTTGATGCGAGATAGCCCGGAGTTTCGCGCCTGGTGGCCCAGGCAGGAGGTGCAGCGGCCGCTGGCCGGCCACAAGCGCTTGTGCCACCCGCACGGGGGCATGATGACGTTTGAATATACCGCGCTTGCCGTTATCGATCGAACGGATATGAAGCTGGTCGTCTACACACCCCTTGAGGGCGGGACCGACGAGAAGCTGAAGGAGCTGCTGCGGCTGAACTAGAAGGCCTGATCCCGCATTTATCTCGGCTGGCTGCGTCGCTCGGCAGCGCTGCATATGATCAGCCTGAAACGCTCAAGCAAACTTGCGTTGCGGGCGCGAGTGAGGGTGGGACGATATGTTCGTTCGAAAGGCGCGTGGGGAGAGGTGACCTTGTTATAATTTCCTGATAGGGAGCTGCGCCTAAGGTGGGATGCAACGATCACTTTTGTGTGTGGATAAGCTAAAATTCGGGATGAATGACAAATTCCTTTAAATAATGGCCGATCCAGCGCTGGTGGAATGGGGCCTGCGCCAAAATTGCCTAAATTCAGAATGATGGGAGCTCGCGTGACAACGGGCCTGTCGAAAGAAGTGTAGACGGCAATACGAAGATGCATCGTCGCTGTTACTGAATATCCGAGCAATCGGGCCGGGCGAAAGTCAAGATAAACAGGTAGAACATGTCGACGCCGATCGATTTGGAAAAAGCCGATGAAGAATTGGAAGAGCGTGGCGGTATCAGCGGCTTTCTGAACCGCTACCGCACGCTGATCGTCGCCGTTCTGACCGTCGCCGTCTTCTGTATTGCCGCCTATGCAATCTTCGATCTCACCAATGAAGTGCGCTACGACGACGTCGTGCATGCCCTGACGACGACGAAGATTTCCTCCATCCTGCTCGCCCTGCTGTTTACGGGGCTGAGCTTCGTCTCCCTGATCTATTACGACCAGAACGCGCTGGAATATATCGGCAAGCGGCTGCCATTTCCGCATGTGGCGCTGACCTCTTTCAGCGCCTACGCGGTCGGCAATACCGCTGGCTTCGGCGCGCTCAGCGCCGGCGCGATCCGCTACCGCGCCTATACGCGGCTCGGCCTGTCGCCTGACGATATCACCCGCGTCATCGCTTTCGTAACACTTGCCTTCGGCCTCGGCCTTGCCGCCGTCGGCGCCATCGCATTGTTGGTCATCGCCGACGAGATCGGACCGCTGATCAATGTCGACGGCCTGTGGCTTCGTCTGATTGCCGTCGCCATTCTTGCGGCACTTGCCTTCGTCGTCTTTATCGGCCGCAACGGCCGGGAAGTGCGCATTGGGCCGATCGCCGTTCGTCTGCCGGATTCGCGCACCTGGTCGCGGCAATTCCTGGTGACCGCATTCGATATCGCGGCATCGGCCTCTGTGCTCTACGTGTTGTTGCCTGAAACGGCGATCGCCTGGCCGGCCTTTCTGGCCATCTATGCCATCGCTGTCGGTCTCGGCGTGCTGAGTCACGTTCCAGCCGGCTTCGGCGTTTTCGAGACGATCATCATCGCCTGGCTCGGGAGCTCGGTGAATGAGGACGCCGTTCTGAGTTCGCTGGTTCTCTATCGCGTCATCTACAACGTCATTCCGCTCGTCATCGCGATCGCGGCGATCTCGGTGGCGGAATTGCGCCGTTTCGTCGATCATCCGGTTGCCTCCAGCATGCGCCGTGTCGGTGGCAGGCTGATGCCACAGCTGCTGTCGGCTTTCGGGCTGCTGCTCGGCATGATGCTGGTATTTTCGAGCGTGACACCAACGCCCGACCAGAACCTGATCGTCCTTTCCGACTATGTGCCCCTGCCGCTCGTCGAAAGCGCGCATTTCCTTTCCAGCATTCTGGGCGTGGCCATGATCGTTGCCGCGCGCGGTCTCAGCCAGCGTCTCGACGGTGCCTGGTGGGTGTCGATCTTCTCGGCGGTGTTTGCACTGCTGCTATCGCTCTTGAAGGCCATTGCCATCGTCGAGGCCGGGTTGCTGGCGTTTCTCGTCTTCAGCCTCGTCGTCAGCCGCCGGTTGTTCACCCGCCCGGCATCTCTGCTGAGCCAAGCGCTCACGGCCGGATGGTTGACGGCCATTGCCGTCATCTGCATCGGCGCCGTCGTCATCCTGTTCTTCGTCTACCGCGATGTCGGCTACAGCAATCAGCTCTGGTGGCAATTTGAATTCGCAGACGAGGCCCCGCGCGGCCTTCGCGCCGTGCTCGGCATTTCCATTGTTTCATCGGCGATCGCGATCTTCAGCCTGTTGCGTCCGGCGACGAAGCGGCTGGAACCGGTTACGGACCATGCGGTCGAACGGGCCGTCGAAATCGTCCGGAAACAGGGGGTCGCCGACGCCAATCTGGTGCGCATGGGCGATAAGAGCATCATGTTCTCCGAAAAGGGCGATGCCTTCATCATGTATGGCAAGCAGGGCCGTTCGTGGATCGCGCTGTTCGATCCCGTCGGCCCACGTCAGGCACTCCCCGATCTCATCTGGCGATTTGTCGAGGCTGCCCGTGCCGCCGGTTGCCGCTCGGTCTTCTATCAGATCTCGCCAGCGCTGTTGTCCTATTGCGCGGATGCCGGCCTGCGTGCCTTCAAGCTTGGCGAACTGGCGGTGGTTCAGCTCGCAAATTTCGAGCTGAAGGGCGGCAAATGGGCCAATCTTCGGCAAACAGCGAGCAGAGCAGTGCGTGACGGACTAGAATTTGCCGTTATCGACCCTCAACATGTGCCCGAAATCATGGATCAGCTTGAGCATGTTTCGGATACGTGGCTCGCAGATCACAATGCCAAGGAAAAGGGTTTTTCGCTGGGCGCTTTCGATCCGGACTACGTGAGCTCGCAGCCGGTCGGCGTGTTGAAAAAGGATGGTAAGATCGTCGCTTTTGCGAATATTCTGATGACGGAAACCAAGGAGGAGGGGTCCGTCGATCTGATGCGTTTTTCGCCCGATGCTCCGAAGGGATCGATGGATTTTCTGTTCGTGAAGATCCTCGAATACCTCAAGGAGCAGGGGTTTTATCGATTCAATCTGGGCATGGCGCCGCTTTCGGGCATGTCGAGACGGGAGTCGGCGCCGGTTTGGGACAGGGTCGGAGGGACCGTGTTCGAGCACGGCGAACGTTTCTACAATTTCAAAGGGCTTCGTGCCTTCAAATCCAAATTCCATCCCGAATGGCAGCCCCGCTATCTGGCTGTTTCGGGAGGTGTGAGTCCCATGATCGCGTTGATGGATGCCACATTCCTCATCGGGGGCGGACTAAAGGGGGTCGTGAGGAAATGATCTTGAAATACGCAATATCATTGGTTTTCACATGCATGCTGACGATGGGTCTGCTTGCTTCAGGCTCGGCGCGGGCCGACGAAGACGATACCAAATACGATCTGGGCATGATTTCGCCGCCGCATATCCTGCGCCCGCAAGGCAAGGTGACGAGCGAGGTTGTTCTAATCTCCGACGTTGCAGGCTGGGGCGACAAGGAGAAGGCGGTTGCCGACAAGCTCGTCGCCAGTGGCTCGCTGGTCATCGGCATCGATTATCCGTCCTTCCTGGCTTCGCTGAACAAATATGACGTCAGCCAGAACGATGGCTGCATCTACATGGTCTCGGATCTGGAATCACTGAGCCAGCAGGTGCAGCGTTCCTTTGCCGACAGCACCTATCAGCTGCCGATCATCGCCGGCGTCGGCGCAGGCGGCGCCATGGCACTGACGATAGCCGCGCAGACCCCGGATGCCACGGTTGCCGGAACGGTTGCCGTGGATCCGACATCCGGCATCGGGCTGAAGCAAGAGCTTTGCACGCCGGCCGAGAAGAAGACCGATGGCGACATGGTGTCCTTCGGCCTGCAGGAAGGTGCTTTGCCGAACCCGATTCTCGTGACCTTCACGCCGAATGCTCCGAAGGATGGACGCGATCACGTCGAGGAGATCCAGAAGGATCATCCCGAGGTCCAGACCACGGATTCCGGGATCGACGATACCTATGCGACGCTCGAGGCTTCGCTGGCGGACCTGATGAAGTCGATCGACAGCGCGAAATCGCCGCTCGGCCTGCCCGTTGATGTCATGGAAACCACGCCGACGGAGGACACGCTTGCGATCGTCTATTCCGGCGACGGCGGCTGGCGCGACATCGACAAGGAAGTCGGCAGCTATCTGCAGGATCAGGGCATTCCGGTCGTGGGTGTGGACTCGCTGCACTATTTCTGGTCGGAGCGGGATCCGCAACAGACTGCCAACGATCTCGCGCGCATGATCCAGTTCTATACCAAGCGCTTCAAGGTCAAGCATGTCGTGCTGATCGGCTATTCGTTCGGTGCCGATGTGCTGCCGGCGAGCTACAACCGCCTGCAGCAGCCAGACAAGGACAAGATCGTGCAGATGTCCCTGTTGTCGCTGTCGAAGAAGGTCGATTACGTGATTTCGGTCATGGGCTGGCTCGGTGCTTCGAGCGAGGGCAAGGGTGGCGATCCCATCAATGACCTCAAGTCGATCAATCCGAAGATGGTGCAATGCGTCTACGGCAAGGACGACGACGAGGATGTCGGATGCCCGCTGCTGAAGGGCACCGGCGCCGAAGTCATTGCCATGAATGGCGGTCACCATTTCGATGACGACTACGAGGCGCTGGCGAACCATATCATCAATGGTCTGAAGAGCCGCCTCGGCGAATAACTGATCGAGGCGTGCGGCTGATCTCTTCAGTCGCACGCTTCCGTTTCGCCATCTGCCGATGGTGATGCAAGCGCTTTCTTCCGATGTCGCATCGGTTGAAACGAATGAACGGGCTTTTCCTGCGCCCGTTGCTCAGCAATCATTTGCTTCTTGCCGCGGCTGTCGTTAGGCGGATGAAGCACATATTGCGAGTGGCGCGGCTGCGCCGGCCGCTCGTTTTCACGTCCAGAAAGGGCCTGCCTTGTCCGCTGCATCCTCTTCCGCCTTCACCAAAGCCTATTCCGGCTTCCTGTTCGACATGGATGGCACGATCATCAATTCGATCGCAGCCGCCGAACGCGTCTGGGGCAATTGGGCTCGCAGCAAGGGTCTGGACGTTGAAAAGTTCATGCCGACCATGCATGGCAAACGCGGTGTCGATACGATCGGCCAGTTGAACCTGCCCGGCGTCGATCCGGTTGCCGAGTCGGCTGGCATCGTGGAGGCGGAGATTGCCGACGTCGAGGGCGTGGTCGCACTGCCGGGAGCCATCGATTTCCTCGCGTCCCTGCCGCCGGAGCGGTGGGCGATCGTGACCTCTTCCCCGTACCGCCTGGCGATGGCCCGACTTGACGCTGCCGGCATCCCGGTGCCGCGCTTCATCGTGACCGCCGAGGACGTCAAGGTCGGCAAGCCGGACCCGCAGTGCTACATTCTCGGGGCGGAACGTCTTGGCCTGCGCACTTCCGATTGCCTAGTGTTCGAGGATGTGATGGCCGGCATCAAGGCAGGCGAAGCCGCCGGCGCCGATGTGATGGTGATCACCGCCACGCATTCCCATCCGGTGGAAACCGGCCACTCGACGCTGCTGAACTATGAAAATGTCCGCGCGCATCCGGATGGCGACGGAAAGATGTCCGTCGTGCGCACGAGTGGTTGATTGCGGCTCGCCTCATACCATCGCCAGATGTCGTTTTCGCGCATTGCATTAGGCCGCCGGCTCATTATGTTTTCGTGATATCATGGAAAATCGCGAAGATCCGATGACCCCCAAAGAGCTGAAAGCCCAATATCGCAACGAGCGTCTGGCGGCGCGTGACGCCATTCCAGCCGATGAACGCATCGAGATGGGACTGGCCATGGCTGCCCATGGCGGCGATGCCATCGATGTCGCGCCGGGAGCGATCGTTTCCGGTTTTCTGCCGATCCGGTCCGAGGTGGATATAAGGCCGTTAATGGCGCGACTCAGGGAGCGCGGTGCGCGGCTTTGCGTGCCCGCGATCCTCAACCGGAGCACCATCGTCTTTCGCGAGCTCGTGCCGGGTGCAGCGCTCATTGCGACCGGGTTCGGCACCTCCGGGCCGGGGCCTGATGCGGCAGTGCTCGATCCCGATATCATGCTGGTGCCGCTCTCGGCATTCGACAGTACCGGCCATCGTATCGGCTACGGAGCCGGCCATTACGACCGCGCCATCACCCGTCTGCATCAAAAAGGCTTGAATCCGAGGCTCATCGGCATTGCATTCGATTGCCAAGAAGTGCCATCAGTACCGGCTGAGCCGCATGATGTCCGTCTTGACGCGATTTTGACCGAGAGCGGACTCAATTTCGTTTCGGAAGCGATTGGATAGCGAATGCGGCTGCTTTTTCTGGGTGACATGGTCGGCAAGACCGGACGAACTGCGGTATGGGACCGCCTTCCGGGGCTCGTGTCCGATCTGAAGCTCGATTTCGTCATCGTCAATGGCGAGAATGCTGCCGGCGGGTTCGGCATCACCGAGGACATCTTCCTCGAAACAATCAATGCCGGCGCCGATGTGGTGACGACGGGCAACCATGTCTGGGATCAGAAGGAGGCTGTCGTTTTCTGCGAGCGCCACGATCAGTTCCTGCGTCCCGCCAACTATCCGGCCGGCACGCCCGGCCGCGGCTCCGGTATCTACTATGCGCGCAATGGCGCCCGCGTGCTCGTTGCCAATATCATGGGCCGCGTCTTCATGCATCCGGAGCTCGACGATCCCTTTAAATCGGCAGAGGTCATCCTCGATGCCTGCCCGCTGAAGGAGCAGGCGGACGCCATCATCTTCGACTTTCATGCGGAGGCGACCAGCGAGAAGCAATGCTTCGGCCATTTCGTTGACGGCCGCGCCAGCTTCGTGGTTGGCACGCATACACATGTGCCGACCGCCGATGCGCAGATCCTGAACGGTGGCACGGCCTACATGTCGGATGCCGGCATGTGCGGCGATTATGATTCCTCGCTCGGCATGGAAAAGGAAGAGCCGCTCAACCGCTTCATCTCGAAGATGCCGAAGGGACGGTTCGAAGCGGCTTCCGGGCCTGCCACCATCTGCGGCGTCGGCGTCGAGATTTCCGACGCGACGGGATTGGCTGAGAAGATCGCGCCGCTGCGGCTCGGCCCGCGGCTTGCGGAGACCATTCCGGATTTCTGGCGCTGATCGCTGCACTAGAGCCAGATGATTTTAGGTCAGGTCGACCTAAAATCTGAATCCGCTCTAGAATCAAAGAAGTAGAGCGTGATGTCATCCGAAAACCGCATACACTTTTCGGCATCACGCTCTATAATTCATCGTCGGCATATGATGACGCGATTGTGAGCAATCGTGCCTGAATGTTGCTGGACCTGTTTCGGGTCGTGCCGCATCCTTCGGCTACTATCTGGCTTGAGGGGATGGCATGTTACAGCGATTTCCTGTCCTTGCCGCGTTTTTCCTATCGTTGGTTTTCTGCTGGAGCACGGCAAATGCTCAGCAAAAACCTTCGCGCCCGCAGCCCAGTCAGTGCCAGGCGATCGCGCAATCCTTGCCCAAGGCGACATTCGCCAGCTTTTCTCCTCCCGGTCCGACGCTCGCCGACGATCCTGTGAATGGCGATGTGAAGATTACCTTCCTCGGCCACGCCACGCTTTTCATCGAGACGCCCGGCGGCGTTTCCATCGCCACGGATTATAGCGGCGCTTATCCGCCGCCCTATACGCCTGAGGTCGTCACGATGAACAAGGCGCATCCGAGCCACTACACGCTGACGCCGGACTCGACGATCAAATATGTGCTGCATGGCTGGAGCGACACGCCTGGCGAACCGGCAAAGATCCACCTGACCGTCGGTGACACGCTGATCCGCAACGTGGTGACCGATATCCGCTCCTGGGGCGGCGGCATCGAGCCCAACGGCAATTCGATCTTCATCTTCGAGGTCGCCGGTCTCTGCATCGGCCATCTGGGGCATCTGCATTTCGAGCTTACCGACCAGCAATATGCCGAGATCGGCCGGCTCGATGTCGTGATGGTGCCGGTCGACGGCGGCTTGACCATGGGGGCTGACAGCATGAGCCGGGTGGTGAAAAGGCTGCGTTCGTCGCTGATCCTGCCCATGCATCGCTGGGGTCCACCGGTCGATCAGTTCCTGGCCCTGTTCGGTCCCGACTTCGACGTCGCCTACGCGCCGACCCCGAGCGTCACGGTGTCGGTGAAGACCTTGCCGCGCAAGCCGCTGATCTATGTGCTCAAGGGGCTGTGACGATTTTCGTTGGGATATGTATCCTACTCACCTATGCAACTTCCGCTGGCCGTGATTGATTGCGCCATACCATTGGGGGAAGCGCATGAATCGGGTTCTTTTGACTACAATAATAGCTGCAGCGCTATCGGGCTGCGTCTCATCAAACCCGGTCAACACGACGCCCGATGGCTATCGCCTCCAAAAATTCAGTCAGGGAACTGTTTCTGTCGGCAAAAGCGCAAATCTGTTAGCCGCTGGCAGTTGGAGCGTGTCATGCCCAACCGATGCAATGACTGACAAACGCAATTGCAGCATTACGTCCCTGTCGGGGGCTTTGTTCATCGACTACGGAAGTTCACCAACACCGCAACGCGTCTGCCTCTTGTCGCATGATGCGCCGGGCATGACTGCCTTGATCAGAGTTGATAGCCATCCGGCGGTTGCTACGGATGCACAGGGCTGCGTTCCGGCAAGCCGGATCATTCACCAGATGAGAAGCGGTAGCACTTTCCTAGCGCGCGTTGGCGCCATCAATGACTGGTCGCCCGATCTGCGACCCGTAATCAAGGACGAACGCGCGTCGCTCGAGGGATTGAACAAGGCCATGGAAACCGTTGCGGATATTCGGGCAGGCAAGCTTGCCGTCAAACCGTAGGAATAGTGGCGGAAGGCCTCGACCGACGCCATTATCCGGCTTTTTGCTTGAATGAAGGCCGCTTCGCTCTTATAAGGCGGCCATTCCCAACAAAAGACGTGAACAGGGGTGCCATGGCTGGCCATTCACAGTTTAAAAACATCATGCACCGCAAGGGTCGTCAGGATTCGGTGCGTTCGAAAATGTTCTCGAAGCTGGCGCGTGAAATCACCGTCGCCGCCAAGGCGGGTCTGCCTGACCCGACCATGAACGCAAGTCTGCGCCTCGCGATCCAGAACGCCAAGGCCCAGTCGATGCCCAAGGATAATATCGACCGCGCCATCAAGAAGGCGGCCGGCAATGACGGCGAAAACTACGATGCAGTCCGCTACGAGGGCTACGGCCCCGGCGGCACGGCGATCATCGTCGAAGCGCTGACAGACAACCGCAACCGCACGGCTTCCAACGTCCGCTCGATCTTCACCAAGGCAGGCGGCGCGCTCGGTGAAACCGGCTCGGTCTCCTTCTCCTTCGACCATGTCGGCGAGATCACCTACAAGCCGACAGTCGGCGACGCCGACAAGGTGATGGAAGCAGCGATCGAAGCCGGCGCCGATGACGTCGAGAGCGACGAAGAGGGCCACACCATCATCTGCGGCTTCGAAGCGATGAACGAAGTCGCCAAGGCGCTCGAAGCGACGCTCGGCGAGGCCGAAACGGTCAAGGCGATCTGGCGCGCGCAGAACAATGTGCCGGTCGATGAAGAAAAGGCTCAGTCGCTGATGAAGCTTATCGACAGCCTCGAAGACGACGACGACGTACAGAACGTCTATTCGAACTTCGAGGTTTCCGAGGAAGTGATGGCGAAGCTCTCGGCCTGATACGGATAAACTGCTTGCAAAAAGCCGGCCGCAGCCCATGCGGCTGGCTTTTTTGCGCCTTAGAGCATTTCCAGGAAAAATGCGAAGCGGTTTTCCGTCTGGAATGCGTAAAGAAACAAAACGCTCTAGGGTGTGGTGGCGCGCGAGAAATCATCACGAAAGGCAGAAAGGTCGGTGGCGCTGACATCGGATACTGCCCAGAAGACCAGCCCGTCCGCATACCATTCGGCGAAATTGTAGCCCTCCTTCTCGGCGCTGCTGCGAGTGGTGGCCGTGCCGGGCCAGATGAAGAGATTGATGATATGGCCGTGCCGGTGGTAGATCAGCGCCGCCACGACCCGACCGTTCAGATAGTCCACGCGGCCGCCGACAAGGGGAAAACCCTGTGCCGCCAGATCGACCACCGGTGGAGAAAAATCGATCTTGCCGCTGAACCACGGCTTGACGGTATGCTGATCCGAGGTCAGCACGTCGGTCAGGTGATCGGCGAGCATCGAGCGCACGTGGCTCGCAAGAAGCTGATCTTCGATCGTTTGGCTCTGCTGCGGCATGTTCAAAACCAGCATGAGGCTGGCTGCCAGGGCTGCGAGCGATGGTATAAAGCTCCATTGCCGGACAAACCGCCAGAAGCTACGCCATGGGTTCTCCGTTTGGATCGTTGCCGCCACGGCGCGTGCCATCATGACCTGTTCCAGCGCCAACGCGGCCTGGACGCGTGCATGGACGGCGTCCGGTGCCTGCCATTTCACTCCTTCGCGGCCGGCAAGGCGTTTTACCATAAGAGCCTCTTCCATCTCGTGGGCACATTCTCGGCAGGTCGCAAGATGCGTCTCGAAACTTGCGGTGTGGGCCGGATCGAGTTCGCCATCAATGAAGCCATGCAGTAGGTCGCTCCATTCGCCGTGATCACTGTGTTCCCCGTTGCTCACCGCGCCGCCCCTTTCGCGTCGAGGCTGCGCCAGGCTTCGCCGAAATCGCGGCGAGCGCGGGCAAGGCGCGACATGACTGTGCCGATCGGCGCATCGATGATTTCGGCGATCTCCTTATAGGAAAGATCTTCGAGCTCACGCAGGACGAGGACTTCGCGCATGGCATCGGGCAGCATGTTGATGACCTGGCGCACCCGCAGCGTTTCCGCCTTGCGGATTAACGCCGCCTCAGGGGTGTCTTCCTCGGAGGCCGGGTCGGACGACGGCGGATCCTCCGGTGAGTCATTGCCATCGGTCATCGGCTGTTCGTAACGGGTCTTGCGTCGCCCTTCCTGCAGCCAAGCGTGATAGCAGTTGCGGACGATGGTGAATGTCCAGGCCCGGGCATCGCCATTGCGAAAGCCGCCAAAGCCGCGATAGGCGCGCAGGAATGCCTCCTGCACGATATCCTGGGCGGCATCGGCATCCCTGCTCAAGAAGCGCGCGAAATTATAGGCGGCATCCAGATGCGGAACGATCGTGCGCTGGAAGCGGCGCATGGTTTCGTCCGACGATGAGATTGTATGCAGGCGCGGTTCGTCATTTGCTGCTGTCTCGGCCACCATCATGAGGCTGGAGTAGCTAGCCTCCTTCGTTCCGTGCGCCTTCGGTCCGGCAAACGGGCCAACCAACCGGATGAGAAGCCGCTTCAGGCTGCGCATCACGCTTGCTTGCGGGCGACTCCAGTTCATCGCGTGAAACCGGCGGTCGAATGAAATCGCGCTTATAATCTGGGCGTCTGTCATCATGGTCCCCGCGAAACGCCGATGTTGACTGTAAGCCTCGGGTCCGGCGCTTGCAATCTTGCCTAAAGACGTAGATCGCACTTGCTCGGGTTTTATTCCCGATCGGATGCGAAAAAGTCGAAGACATGCACTCGGGCGCTCTGCACCCAGCGGATTGCGATCCGGGCTTTCGGCATCCAGCCAAAATAGCCTATTAAATTCAATTATTTGAATGAATCTTCCGTGCTGCAGGGAATAAGTGCCCGCAGTCGCTGATCTTCTTCCTCAGCGGGGGCGGCAATCTGCAGCGCCCTCCGCCTGGCCCCAAAGCCATAACCTTGAGGAGATATCGCGATGTTTGACATGACCCGCCGTGCCGTGCTCGGGACGGCCGCCGCTGCGGCAGCCTTCGGACTGTCGTCGAAGCTCGAATTCATTCCGCAAGCCTTTGCCGCGACCCCACTGGAGCCGACGACGGGCTTCTACAAATACAAGGTCGGCTCGATCGACGTCACGGCCGTCTATGACGGCATCTGGCGCAAGCCGCACGATCCGGCCTTCATCAAGAACGCCTCCGTCGATGACACCAAGGAGGCGCTTTCCAAGGCCGGCCTGACGACGGAGTTCATGCCCATTCCGTTGACCGTCGTCGTCCTCGATATCGGTGGCCGAAAGATCATGATGGATGCCGGGTCGGGCGTCGGGCAGTGGCAGACCAATGCCACGCATCTTCCGGCCAACATGGCCGCCGCCGGCATCGACTACAAGAAAATCGACACGATCATGATCTCGCATTTCCATCCGGACCATGTCTGGGGCCTGATGGAAAAAGGAACGAATGCGCCGGTGTTCGCCAATGCCGAGCTTGTGGTCAATGCCACCGAGTACAACTGGTGGACCGATCCAGGCCGCGTCGACAAGCTGGCGGAGGGGCGCAAGGAAGCGGGCAGGCGCATCGCTTCCGTCTTTCCGACGTGGAAGAACTGGCGGCTGGTCGATGATGGCGCCGAGGTCGCGCCGGGCGTGCGCATCATGGCCGCGCCTGGTCACACCCCCGGTCACTCGGTCTTCCTCGTCGATGGCGGCAACGAGCAGCTGATGGTCTCGGCCGACATCATGTACGTGCCGGCGCTGCTCGCCCCCCATCCCGAATGGCAGGGAGCCTACGACCAGGACGGCCCGATGGCCGTCGGTACCCGCCGCAAGCTGATCGACCGCGTTATTGCCGACAAGATCAGGATTTGCGGCTCGCATTTTCCGTTCCCCGGCTCCGGTACCTTCGTAAAGGACGGCAACGCTTACGGATTCACCCCCACCATCCAGGCCTGAGCGGCCAAGAAGGAGCAAGACCATGTTGAAACATGCCATTCTCGGAATTGCCGGCCTGTGCGCCGTGATCGTCATTCCCGCCGCAACGGCCGGCGTCGCCTTCGCCGTCGACAATATGGAGGCCACCGACGCGCCGGATCTGACGTCGGTGCGCGCCAAGATCGATGCGAAGAATTATGCCGGCGCGCTTGCCGAGCTTCGCGATATCGCCGAGGAGCATCAGCAGGCCGATGTCTACAATCTGATGGGCTTTACCCTGCGCAAGACCGGGGACTATCGAACGTCGCTGACCTACTACACCAAGGCGTTGGAATTGCAGCCGGATCACAAGGGCGCGCATGAATATCTCGGCGAACTCTATGTCGAAACCGGCGACATGCCCAAGGCTCGCGAACAGCTTGCCACACTCACCAAACTTTGCCCCGGCGGCTGCGAGGAGCTGGATGATCTGACCAAGGCGATCGCCGCGAAGGCAAGCAACTAGAACTCGGCCCCAACTGACCCGGCGGCATTTCCATTCGACCAAGTCGTGGAGATGCCGCCGAGAGCGGAAACCGCCCGGATGTTGCTGTGAAGGAGGAAATCCATGGAATACGAAGAGGAGAGTGCCGCTCTCGTCAATATGGCGGACATGGCACTGCTGTTCGGCCGCATGCTGCTGTCGTTACTCTTTCTGGAAGAGGGTATCGAACTCGCCAGCCATTTCGATAATGCATTGGAAGCCATGGCAAAGCTCGGCGTCGCCGCACCTATCGCGACTGCAACCATCGCCGTGCAGCTTGCTGCAGGCCTTGCCATTGCGCTCGGGTTCACGACCCGATTGGCGGCATTCGGTCTCGGCCTGTTCTGCTTGCTGACAGCGCTGTTGTTTCACACGAACTTCGCCAGTCACAATGAACTCTTGCACTTCGAAAAGGACCTGGCGATCTCGGGTGGAATGTTCGTGCTGATCGTCGCCGGCGCCGGCAAGCTGTCGTTGGATATGTTGATCAGACGCCACTGGAAGACGAGGCTCGTATCCTGACCTCGTCGATCGCGTGGTGAGCCGCTCACAGAAGATCGGCTCACCGGATAGTTCGCATTCGAAAGTCAGGACACCTTCTTGAAGCTCGGAAGCGTAGCGAACAGCTCAACCGATCTCAATCGCGCCTCGATATCGTGGATCGGCATCGAAATGATGACCTCGTCAGCCTCGGTATCCCTAATGAATTGCCGGAGTTTCGCCTCGGCGGTCGCCGGGGAACCGACCACGGCATAGCGCAGCGTGTTTTCCACATTCAGCTTTTCCATCGGTGTCCAGAAATCGTCCATGTCCTTGCGCGGGCGAGGGAAGGGGCCGCGCACATTGCGGCGCAGGTTGACGAATTGCTGCTGTGCAGAGGTGAAATGGTATTGCGCCTCCTCATCCGTATCTGCCGTCGAGCCCATGACGCCGACCATGACATAGGGCTTGTCGAGCGTTGCCGATGGCGTGAAACGCTCCCGGTAGATGGCGACCGCGTCAAGCAGGGCTTCCGGCGCGAAATGCGAGGCGAAGGCATAGGGAAGGCCGAGCATGGCGGCGAGATGGGCGCTGTAGAGACTGGAGCCGAGCAGCCAGATCGGCACGTTGGCGCCATGGCCGGGAACGGCGAGAATGATCTGGTTCTCGTCGGCCGGGCTGAACAGATGCTGCAGCTCGACGATATCGTTGGGGAAGCTTTGCGCGCCGGCATCGATGTTGCGGCGTAGGGCCTGCGCCGTGCGCATGTCGGTGCCCGGCGCCCGGCCGAGGCCGAGATCGACACGGCCGGGAAACAGGGCTTCCAGCGTGCCGAATTGCTCGGCGATGACAAGCGGGGAATGGTTCGGCAGCATGACGCCGCCCGAACCGATGCGGATGCGCGAGGTTGCCGCGCCGACATGGCCGATAACGACAGCCGTCGCGGCACTGGCGACGCCCGGCATGCCGTGGTGCTCGGCCAGCCAGAACCTGTTGTAACCGAGCTCCTCCGCCTTCTGCGCCATTCGCTTCGAACCGTCGAAGGACTGGCGGATGGTGCTGCCTTCGGCAACGGGCGAAAGATCGAGGATTGAAAAGGGAACCATGGCAAGAAACCTGCGTGGTGAAAGGGAGGATGTGTTTCCACCATGTAGGAGCGCCGGGGCCTCATTCCAAACCCTGCCGCCACGATTTCGTCACGATGCTTTCAGCGTGGCGGGAACCGCCGGCAATCTGTGGCTTGTTTTTGTTTTGTTCACATTTTGCTGGCACATCTTCGGCCTGAAAGATAGGTTGACCCATGCAAAACACGATTCGCATCATCGGTATCGATCCGGGCCTGCGCCGCACCGGCTGGGGGGTTATCGATATACTTGGCAATTCTCTGCGTTTCGTAGCATCGGGAACGGTGACCTCGGACGGCGATATGGATCTCGCCTCTCGCCTTTGCCAGCTTCACGACGGGCTTGCGGAGATCGTTCATAGTTACAAGCCGGATGAAGCTGCCGTCGAGCAGACCTTCGTCAACAAGGATGCGGTGGCGACGCTGAAGCTCGGGCAGGCGCGCGGCGTCGTCATGCTGGTGCCGGCGCGCGCGGGTTTGCCGGTATCCGAATATGCGCCGAATGCTGTCAAGAAAGCCGTCATCGGCGTGGGGCATGGCGAGAAGCAGCAGATCCATATGATGCTGAAGATCCTGATGCCCAAGGTCGAGTTCAAGGGCAATGACGCGGCCGACGCACTCGCTATTGCCATTTGCCACGCCCACAATCGCGGCACCAACCGGCTGCGGCAGGCGGCATTGGCAGGGTAGTTTGTTCTTGACCTGTTCCGGGTTGGCCGCTAAGTATTACTGAAGAGGTATTACCATGCGTGTGACGGAAAAGGGTCAGGTGACCATCCCGAAGGAAATTCGAGACAGGCTCGGCATCGGCCCGGGCTCGGAGGTTGATTTTATCGCCTCGGGCAGCGGCGCGATGCTCGTCAAGATCGCCGAGGCATCGGATCCGGCTATTCGCGATTTCGACGACTGGCTGGGGCGCGTCGGGGGTACGATGGACCTTGGCGGCATGACAACCGACGAATTTATGGAGTTTCTGAGAGGTCCGCGTGACGACGTCGACCCTCGTTGATACCAACATCTTCATCGATATCCTCGGTCCGGCATCGGCCCAGCGGCAATGGTCGGCAAAGTTGCTGAAACAATGTATCGGAGAGGGTGATCTCGTTATCAGCCCGGTGGTCTGGTCGGAACTCGCTGCTTCGCCTTTGAGCGAGGAGGACTTGACGGTCGCCTTGTCCTGGCTCGACATGAAGCGCGAAGCCATACCCTTCGAGGCTGCGTTTCGAGCCGGCAAGGCGCATCGTCTCTATCGGCTCGCCGGTGGCCAAAGGGAGAGAACCCTTCCGGACTTTCTCATCGGTGCCCATGCCGAGTGGCGAAGACACAGGCTGCTGACACGGGATGCCTCGCGCTACCGTTCCCACTTTCCTTCGCTCGACCTCATCTCCCCTGAAACCCATCCCTGACGGACATCATTCATGATCGGCAAGCTGAAAGGCACAATCGAAGAGCTCGGCGAGGATTATGTGCTCGTGGACGTGCACGGCGTCTGCTATGTCGCCTACTGCTCGGGCCGCACACTGTCGAAGCTCGGCTCTGTCGGCGAAGCCTGCATTCTCTTCATCGAGACCTATGTCCGCGAAGACCAGATCCGGCTCTTCGGCTTCACGACGGCACTGGAGCGGGAGTGGTTCAACATACTCCAGACAGTGCAGGGCGTGGGCGCGAAAGTGGCACTGGCGCTGTTGTCGACCTTAACGCCAGCCGAGCTTGCCAATGCGATCGCGCTGCAGGATCGCGCCGCCGTTTCGCGCGCGCCGGGCGTCGGCCCGAAGGTTGCAGTGCGTATCATGACCGAGCTGAAGAACAAGGCGCCGGCCTTTGCCGGCGAGGCGGCAAATATCGGCTTGAAGCAGGAATTGGGCGAAGGAGTTGCCGCCGCACCCGTTGCCGACGCCGTTTCTGCGCTGACCAACCTCGGCTATTCCCGCGACCAGGCCGCCAACGCCGTTGCGGCCGCGATGAAACTGGCCGGCGAGGGCGCCGACAGCGCCAAGCTGATCCGGTTCGGCCTCAAGGAACTGGCGCGGTGAGGCTTTGCACCTTCCGCGTTCCTTACTATTGTCTCAAAGTCGGGAGATCGACTTGCGACGCTCTTTCGTGCGGGACTATTTTGAACGCGGCAAGCCTTGATGCCGCATCGGCGAAAGAGCCGCGAAACGCATATGGGGAATGGAACCTCTGACATGAGTGAAGCCGCACGCCTGATATCGCCGGAGAAGCGGGGCGAAGACATTGATGCGACGCTCAGGCCGCAATCGCTGGACGAATTTACCGGTCAGGCGGAGGCGCGCGCCAATCTGAAGGTCTTTATCGAGGCGGCCAAGGGACGCGGTGAGGCGCTGGATCATGTGCTTTTTGTCGGCCCGCCGGGCCTCGGCAAGACGACGCTGGCGCAGATCATGGCGAAGGAGCTCGGCGTCAATTTCCGCTCGACCTCCGGCCCCGTCATCGCCAAGGCGGGCGATCTTGCAGCATTGCTCACCAATCTCGAGGAGCGCGACGTGCTCTTCATCGACGAGATTCACCGCCTCAATCCGGCAGTCGAGGAAATCCTCTATCCGGCCATGGAGGACTTCCAGCTGGACCTGATCATCGGCGAGGGCCCGGCAGCGCGCTCGGTGAAGATCGATCTTGCCAAATTCACGCTGGTTGCCGCCACCACGCGTCTCGGCCTGCTGACGACGCCGCTGCGGGATCGTTTCGGCATTCCGGTCCGTTTGAGTTTCTACACCGTCGAGGAGCTTGAGTTCATCGTCCGGCGTGGCGCGAGACTGATGGGGCTCGGCATGACCGACGAAGGGGCACGCGAGATTGCGCGGCGCGGGCGCGGAACGCCGCGCATCGCCGGCCGCCTGCTGCGCCGCGTGCGCGATTTTGCCGAAGTGGCCAAGGTCGAAGCGGTGACACGGGAGATCGCCGACGAGGCTTTGACGCGGCTTCTCGTCGACAATGTCGGCTTCGATCAGCTCGACAAGCGTTATCTCAATATGATTGCCGTCAATTTCGGTGGCGGGCCGGTCGGCATCGAAACCATCGCTGCCGGCCTTTCCGAGCCGCGCGATGCGATTGAGGATATTATCGAGCCCTACATGATCCAGCAGGGTTTCATACAACGTACACCGCGCGGCCGTGTTTTGACCGCGATCGCCTGGAAACATCTCGGCATGCAGCCGCCCAAGGACCTTGAGGCCGCGCAGTTCCGGTTGTTCCAGGAGGGAGATTGAATGCTCGGCCGTCGCGCCTTTCTGAAGCTCTTCAGCGGCAGCATATTCGGTTTGATTGCACTCGGGGGATACGCCTTTGGATATGAGCCTGTCGTCCGCCTGAATGTGACCCGCTATGCGTTGACCCCGCCACGATGGACGCCGGGGCTCAAACTGCGGATCGTGGCGCTCGCCGATTTCCATGCCTGCGAACCGTGGATGTCAGCCGAGCGCATTGCAGCGATCTGCACTCGGGCCAATGAACTCGGCGGTGACATCATCGTCCTGCTCGGCGATTACACGTCAGGGACCGATCTCATCACCGCTCGCGTCGATCATCAGGCCTGGGCGGCAGAGCTGGCGAAGCTAAAGGCGCCGCTCGGGGTTCATGCTGTCATCGGCAATCACGACTGGTGGCATGACGCGGCCGCCCAGAGAAAGGGTCATGGGCCAACCTTCAGCCACCGGGCCTTGGCCAGCGTCGGCATCGAGGTCTATTCCAATCGTTCCGCGCGCCTGGAAAAGAACGGGCAAGGGTTCTGGCTTGCCGGCGTCGAGGATCAGCTGGCCCTGCGACGGAGCATGCGCTGGAAGCGCCCATATACGAAAGGGCTGGATGATCTCGGCGGCACCCTGGCGGAAGTCGCAGACGATGCGCCCGTGATCCTTCTTGCTCATGAGCCCGATATCTTTCCCAATGTGCCTTCGCGTGTGTCGCTGACCTTGTCGGGACATACGCATGGCGGCCAGGTGAGGATTTTCGGCTGGTCACCCTATACGCCGTCGCGGTATGGCGACAGATATGTCCATGGCCATATTACAGAGGAAGAGCGTCATATCATCGTTTCCGGCGGCCTTGGCTGCTCCATTGCGCCGGTTCGCTTCGGCGTGCCGCCGGAAATTGTCGTGATCGATGTGGGATGAAGATCGTGTCGAAACGCAAGCTTATCAGACTGAATGCGGGCCGCTCGCGATTCCAGATGCGCGTGGCGGGCCTCGGCTTTCGTGACGGGCATGTGCTTGTCCACCGGGCCGAGCACGAGACATTCTGGACCTTTCCTGGCGGTCGCGCCGAGATCGGCGAGACGTCGGAGGAAACCTTGCAGCGAGAAATGGTCGAGGAGCTGGGCGTCGATGTGACAGTCGGGCGCCTTCTCTGGTCCGTGGAGAATTTCTTTCACTACGAGCAGCGCGACTGGCACGAACTCGGTCTCTACTACCTGATGGACCTACCCCACGGCTTCCCGTTCGAGCCGGATAAAATCGTGCATCGCATACGGGACGGCGATAACGATCTCGAATTCAAATGGGTGCGGGCAACGCGGGAGGCGCTGGTGGCGCTCGATATTCCGCCCTATTTCATTGCCGAGGAAATCGAAGATCTGCCGCTGACGCCGCGTCATCTCGTCTGGCGGGACGGCGATCTCGACAAGGCCTAGGGGAGATATCCGATGTCCGCTTTCGATGCGGTTCGTGTGTTTCGCAAGCTCGCCTACAACAATGCGTTGGCGAATATCCGGTTGCATCGAGCCTGCGCGGCGCTGCAGCCGGGCGAGTTCGAGGCGAAGCGGACGAGCTTCTTTCCGTCGATCAAATCGACCCTCAATCACATCCTGACCGTGGACTGGTTCTATGTCGATGCGCTGGAAGGCGGCACCCTGGGGCTGCGGGCCTTCGACATCGAGGAGCCGTTCGACAAGCTTGAAGACTTGTCCAGGCAGCAGGCGGATGTCGATCGCCGGCTGGTGGTGCTTTGCGAGGGCCTGACGCCGGAGACGGCGACGCGGACGGTCGCCATTCAACGCAGCGATCGTATTCAGCGCGAGCGGGCCGACGATGTGCTGAGCCATCTGCTGCAGCATCAGACTCATCACCGCGGCCAGGTGCATGCGATGCTGGCCGGAACCAGTGTCGCGCCGCCGCAGCTCGATGAATTCATCGTTGCCGACGATGCGAGGTTCAGGGGCGCGGAATTGACGGAGCTCAGCTGGGACGAGACGAAGCTGATGCGTTGATGGCGGCATGGCGCGGCGGTATTGCCTTCGCCAAGGTCTCGATCGTTTGCCGAAGCAACACCTTTCCGCCGCTCTGCCATCCAAGCGCACGAATTCTCGACGTATCCATGGCGCTTATGACGCCCTCGGGCGCCGGGGCCGGGAGGGCCTGAGGACAATTCGTTGCCCGCTGCAGATGCCCGAGGATCTCGCGCGTGTCGGTCAGTATATCCGACAGATTGAAGGCTTCGCCGTCGATCCGTCCTTTTTCGGTCTCCAGCAGCAGCCGAACGGCGCGGCCGAGGTCGCGGCCGTGGACCTCCGTTCCCGCGCGCGAGGGAACCTGCTTGCCGTTCAGATAATCGTCAAACAGAGCGTCCCACTTGTTCGGACGCAGGTCGCCATAGACGCCGGTCGCCCTCAGGCTTGCCGTCGCGAAACCGGGAGCGGAGAGGGAGAAAAGCGCATGTTCGGCATCGCGCTTCACTTCCCCATAAAGCGTATTCGGCGCCGGTTTGCTTGCCTCCGTCAGCACCTCGCCCTCCAGCCGATCGCCATAGACAGCACGAGACGACAGGAAGACGCAGCGTCGAATGCCAGCCTTTCTCGCCGTTTCGAACAGCTTCACCGTGCCGTCCAGATTGAGCTGCCGGAACCCCTCGGGGTCTTCTCCTTCGCCACCGCGATACTTGCCGGGCGCGTGACTGAAAGCCGCATGCACGAAGAAATAGGCATCGTCGAAAGCATGGCTATGGTCTTCGGTGGGGTCGAGGCTCAGCGGCACGAAGGAAACAGCATGGGGAAAGAGACCTGCCTGCGGCGCGCTTCGTCCGGCGACCGCAACCTTGTATCCGGCTGCCAGCAGCTCCTCGGCGATATATCGGCCGACAAGACCCGTTCCGCCCGATATGAGAACCTTCATGCAGCCTCTTTGGGATTTGCGAGCGTCGCGATATCGGGCATATCCAGCCCGGTATGGAAGCCATGCCACAAGTCGATCAAGGGTCTCAGCAGCGCGGCCTTCGGATGGTTCTCCTCCCAAGGCTTTTCATACTGGTAATGCAGGATCGAAATGCTGTTCCAGTCCCAGAGCGCCGGCATGGTGAACCATACATATTGCAGCATGTTCATGAAGATCGGCAGGCCGTGCCAATCCGGGAAGAATGCCTCGAGAAAGGTCTGATCGGTGCGCCGCCAGAAGACGTCGGGGCGGTCGAGCCGCTGCAGCATGTCCTGAAACGTCGCAAGCGACGGCTTGGCGACGAAGACGCCGGAGTTCAGCCGATGAAAATCGGAGAGGCTTTCATAGACATTCGGCGCGGCGGAAAACTCAGGGTAATCGAAAAGCCTGTCGATATTCTTCAGCACGAGGGCGTCCGCGTCGATGAAGACACAAGTGTCGTATTCAATGAGCTGCCAGAGCCGTAGCTTGCAGAAATTGTCGAGCGGCGTGTGAAAGGAAGGCTTGCGGCCCTTGGTGAAGGGAGCGGCGGCATGAAGATTGCCGCGCGCATGCCGTTCGTTGAAAGTATCGGACAGAGGCAGGTGTTCGACCTCGATCAGCCGGCAGTCGAGCGCGATGAGCGGGGCAAGATCGCCTTCGTGGACGCCTGCCGTGTGCAGGACGACGATATCGGCCTTCGTGCGCGTCCGAACAATCGACCGCGCCAGCGCCGTAGCGCCCACGGCGTAGTCGGCATTCGTGACGAGGGTCACGAATGCTTGGCCGGAGCGGGGGCGGGTCTGCGAGCGAAGTCCCTGCAGCATTTCGCTTCCCGGCATCATGACACGGACTTCAATCTCTTGCCCTCGGGATCGTGGTTGACAGTCGCCGCGATATCCTTGGTCCAGGCGGAGACGGCCGGGACACGCGAGCGATCGACGCGATAGGCGTACTTCTTGGCGACATCGACGATTTCGCTCAGAAGGCCGGCTTCGAGCGTGATGGGTGCCAACCCGAGATTGAGGAACTTGTCGTTGTTGACAATCAGATCGTTCTCGGGGGCTTCCTTGCGCGGATTGGGCAGGCGGACGACTTCGGCGCCGCTTATTTTCGCGATCATCTCGGCGAGATCGCGGACGCGATGTGTTTCCGTCATCTGGTTGAAGATCTCGACGCGGGCGTTGCGTTGGGGCGGGTTCTTCAGCGCAAGCTCGATGCAGCGCACCGAGTCCTGGATGTGGATGAAGGCACGCGTCTGGCCGCCGGTGCCGTGTACGGTCAGGGGATAGCCGATCGCCGCCTGGATGAGGAAGCGGTTGAGCACCGTGCCGTAGTCGCCGTCATAGTCGAAACGGTTGATCAGCTGCTGATGCCTGCGGGTTTGCTCCGTATGTGTGCCCCAGACGATGCCCTGGTGCAGATCGGTGATCCTGAGGCCGTCGTTCTTGGCGTAGAACTGGAAGAGAAGCTGATCGAGGCATTTCGTCATGTGATAGATCGAGCCGGGATTGGCCGGATAGAGGATCTCCTGGCTGACGGACCGCCCGTCGGCCGTCTCGATACCAACAGGCAGATAGCCCTCCGGAATGGCGGCGCCGACCGTGGAATAGCCATAGACGCCCATGGTTCCGAGATGCACGAGATGGGCATCGAGATTGAGTTCCACGAGCGCGTTCAGCAGATTATGCGTGGCGCTGACATTGTTGTTGACCGTGTAATTCTTGTGGCGGTCGCTCTTCATCGAATAGGGGGCGGCGCGCTGCTCGGCGAAATGCACGATCGCATCGGGGCGATGCTCGGCCAGCCACGTTTTCAGGAGCTCGTAGTCCTTGGCGAGGTCGATGAGATTGAAGTGGATGCGGCGGCCGGTTTCGGCGTGCCAGATGCGGGTGCGTTCCTGGATCGAATCCATCGGCGTCAGGGATTGGACGCCCAGTTCCGTATCGATCCATCGGCGAGAGAGATTGTCGAGGATATGGACCTCATGACCGGCATCGGAGAGATGGAGCGAGGTTGGCCAACCGATGAATCCGTCGCCACCCATTACCGCTATTTTCATGAGATTTTTCCTTCTGCGCCGAACCGCTAGCCGGCACCATTCCGGATAGTCGGAGTTTATGACAATTGTTCAAAGCTTGCTTGATGGCAGAACTTCGGCCAAAGAGATGCCGGACATACAAGGAGATGCGGCAACGATGAACAGCCCCTTTCTGATAGCTGGGGAACTGGAAGCCGGAAGCCACCGGCTGGTGCAGCGAGTCTATTACGAAGATACGGATTTTTCCGGCCTCGTCTATCACGCGCGGTATCTGCATTTCCTCGAGCGCGGCCGTACGGACTACCTGCGCTGTCTCGGTGTGGAACAGCGCGAGCTTTTGAGTGCCGACGAGGAAGGGCTTGTTTTCGTGGTCCATCGTATGGAGATCGACTTCAAGGGGCCCGCCCGCATGGATGATGTGCTGCTCATTCGCACCGTCACCGAGAAAGCCGGCGGCGCGAAGATGGTGCTCTCCCAGGAAATACGCCGCGGCGACACGCTGCTGATCGCCGCCAAGGTCATCATTGCCGTAATCAACGCGAAGGGGCGACCGCGGCGGCTGCCGGAAAAGCTGGCGGCACAGATGCTCTCGGCATCGCAATCCGCTGGCTAGCAAGGCAGTCAACGTCTCGTGGGGCAAGCGGCTGCACGCAAAGATATGACCACTGTCTGCCGGTGCTTGCAAAAACTTGAGTTTTGTGTGAAGGAATTCGCGGCGCAAGATCTGTCTGCGTTTGCCGGCGGTTTCGCCCTGTCATTTCTTCCCAGGAGCTAGAATAAGCCTTCGTCGCCGTTAAATCCTTCATGTTTCGACGCTAACATTCTTTTAACCATAATAGTGTCTTACTAGTTAAGTCGGAGTTTGTGCGGTGCACGCCTTCCTTTGACCAAATTTGACGGCAAGAAGGCAATTGTAAGCTTGGAAGGCTTGACCAGGGCGTTCAGCGGCGGCTGCCAAACATTTCTTGTGAGATCACTTTTAGCCGCCCGGTCTAGCGCCGGGCGTTTGGATTCGGGGATTTTGGATCAATGGAACAAGTAGCATTGGCAGCGGCCACCACACCGGACATCACCCTCTGGTCGCTATTCATGCAGGCGGGCCTGGTGGTCAAGCTTGTCATGATCGGCCTTCTGGCCGCATCCGTGTGGACGTGGGCAATCGTCATCGACAAGTATCTGAGCTACGCGAGAGCGCGCCGGCAGTTCGATCATTTCGAGCAGGTCTTCTGGTCGGGCCAATCGCTCGAAGAGCTTTACCGGACGCTTTCGGAGCGCAATAATACGGGCCTCAGCGCCATCTTCGTCGCGGCGATGCGGGAATGGAAGAAATCGTTCGAGCGCGGCGCGCGGTCGCCGATCGGCCTGCAGATGCGTATCGACCGGGCCATGGACGTTACCTTGGCGCGTGAATCGGAACATCTGATGGCTCGCCTCGGATCTCTGGCCACCATCGGTTCGGCCGGTCCGTTCATCGGTCTGTTCGGCACGGTCGTCGGTATCATGACCTCGTTCCAGGCCATCGCCGGTTCCAAATCGACCAATCTTGCGGTTGTCGCGCCTGGTATCGCCGAAGCGCTGCTGGCGACCGCCATCGGTCTGGTCGCGGCTATTCCCGCCGTTATCGCTTACAACAAGTTCTCTGGCGATGCCGGCAAGCTTTCGGGGCGCATGGAAGGCTTCGCGGATGAATTCTCCGCCATTCTTTCGCGCCAGATCGATGAGAAGCTGCAGCCTCGTCAAGCGGCACAATAAGTAGCGGACAGAACCGGAGAACTCATATGGCAATGTCTGTTGGAGGCAAGGGTGGCGGCGGTGGCCGCCGGGGCAGCCGTCGCGGCAGCGGTCGGGGCGGCCCCATTTCCGATATCAACGTGACGCCGCTGGTCGACGTCATGCTCGTGCTGCTCATCATCTTCATGGTGGCGGCGCCGATGATGACGTCGGGCGTGCCGATCGACCTGCCGCAGACGCAGGCAGGCGCGCTGAACGCGCAGACCCAGCCGATCACCATTTCGATCAAGGCCGACGGCCAGGTCTTCTTGCAGGAAACGCAGATCCAGGCAGCAGACATTGCCGCCAAGCTGCAGGCGATCGCGACGACAGGCTACAACGAGCGCATCTTCGTGCGTGGCGACGGCAAGGCGCCTTACGGCGTCATCGCCGACGTCATGTCACGCATCCAGGAAGCCGGTTACAAGAATATCGGCCTCGTCACGCAGCAGATAACGGATCACTGATCAATCGCCATGAAGCGCAGTCTTGCCACATCTGCGGTAGTTCACATCCTGGTGCTCATCGGCGCCATGGTGACGCTGAGTGCACCGGCGCCGTTGGCGACGCCGGAAAGCACGGCGATGGATGTCGATATCGTGCCGGCAGAACAGCTCCAGCAGGGCGAGAAGAAGGCACCGGTAACCGATCACGTCTCGCGCAAACAGACGACGAGGCAGGACCAGGTCGCTAACGCCCAGAACGTTGGCGAGAACAACGTCGACATCAAGAATCCGGTCGTGCCGACCAAGCGGCCGGAAAGCGATACCGCGGCATTGGCGCCCAAGAAGGTGGACACGCCCGTTCCACAGGACGATCCACGCCCGAACGATGCCAAGACGATTGAGCAGAAGGAAACCGAGGCTGCGCCCAAGGAAGTGGCCGCCGTTCCGCAACAAAAGCCGGATGTGACGCCTACTCCCACGCCGAAGACCGATCCGACGCCGCCGACCCCGAAAGCGGATGCGACGCCGACACCGCCGCCGGCCCAACAGCCTACGCAGCAGGCCGAGATCCAACTGCCGAATAATGTTCCCGTACCGGACATAAAGCCGCAACCGACGCCGCCGAAGACCGCTGAGCAGAAGCCGGAAGTCAAGCCGACGCCGAAGCCGGACGTGAAGGTGGCCGAAGCCAAGCCGACGGACAAGACCGCAACCCAGAGTATCAGCAAGGAAAAATCAGCTGACGACGGCAAGAAGGACGCGGACAAGAAGCGTGAGTCCGCCAAGGGATCCAAGTCGACCCAGAGCGATTTCAACGAGAATGATATTGCGGCCATGCTGAACAACACATCGTCGAAGGGCGGTGCTGCAAGGTCGTCCAAGCAGGCTTCTGCCGGGGCAGAAACTCAGGTTGCCTCGCGCGGCGGGATGAAGTCGCTCGGCGGTGGTAAGCTTAGCCAGAGCCAGAAGGACGGTTTGCGCGATCTGATCGGTAAAAACTGGAACGTCATCCCAGGCATGGAAGGGGCGAGCGATGTCACGATCAAGGTTCACGTTCGTCTCGACAAATCAGGACAGATTATCGGCGCGCCTGAAGTTTCCGTCAGCGGTGGACCGGCCACGACGCAGAATGCCCTGAGAGGGGCGGCTGAGCGTGCGGTGATGAAAAGCCGATCTGATCTGCAAAAGGAAGTGAATGCCGGAGGATTGTTGCCACCGGATAAGTATGACGGCGCGGATGGTTGGAACGAGTTGGTGCTCAACTTCGATCCGAGGGACTTGGGGCTCTGATGCAGGAACTGCAGCATTCGACGAACCACTGTCCGCATATCGCTCCGTCTTTGCTCATGGCTCTGGCTGTCGTGTTCTCGGGGACAGCATCGGCCCAGTCTGCGAACGGCGCTGGTGAACATCAGCTTGAGCATGCGGCTGCAGATAGTATCCGCGACAAGATTACGAGGAATTGGCTCCGCCCGACGGACCTGCCTAGTATGAATGCGGTTCATGTCGAGGTCCGCATGAAGCTCGATCGCGATGGAAAGATTATGGGTCAACCGGAAGTCGTCGCGCGTGGCGGTCCGGAGAAGACCCAAAAAATTGTGGCGGCAAGTGCGGTGCGTGCCGTCCTCAGGGCGGCGCCTTTCACGGGTTTGCCACGGGCTCAATTCGACAATGAAACTAGTTCGGTCGAAGTTATCTTGAACTTCGAACCCGGCGACATGGCGCTTTAATGCTGAAAGGCTTGGCACATATGATCAGAAACTCCCTCGTTCGTCTCCTGCTGGTGCTGGCGGGCCTGACGGCAGCACTCGCCACTCCGGCCTATGCCGTGGTCGAGCTCAACATCAACAAGGGCAATGTCCAGCCCATGCCGATCGCCATCACCGACCTTCTGTCGAATGATAGCCTCGGCCAGCAGATCTCGGGTGTGATTGCGGCCGACCTGCAGCGTTCGGGCCTGTTCGCGCCGATCAACAAGCAGGCCTTCATCGAGAAGATCAGCAATCCGGACTCGACGCCGCGCTTCCCGGACTGGACGGCCATCAACGCCCAGGCGCTGGTGACGGGTCGCGTCACGCAGGAAGGCGGCCGCCTTCGCGCCGAATTCCGTCTGTGGGATACGTTTGGCAATAGTCAAATGGTCGGCCAGCAATTCTATGCCCAGCCGGACAATTGGCGCCGTGTCGCCCATATCATCGCCGACGGGATCTACGAGAAGATCACCGGCGAGAAGGGCTATTTCGATACCCGCGTCGTCTTCGTTGCGGAAAGCGGCCCGAAGACGGCCCGCAAGACGCAGCTCGGCATCATGGATCAGGACGGCGCCAATGCGCGCATGCTGACCGATGGCAGCGACCTGGTGCTGACGCCGCGCTTCTCGCCGAACCGGCAGGAAGTCACCTACATGTCCTTTGCCAACCAGCAGCCGCGCGTCTATCTGCTGCAGTTGCAGACGGGCCAGCGCGAACTGGTCGGCAATTTCCCCGGCATGACCTTCTCGCCGCGCTTCTCGCCGGACGGGCAGCGCGTGATCATGAGCCTGCAGCAGGAAGGCAACGCCAACATCTATACGATGGACCTGCGCTCGCGCACCACGACTCGTCTGACGTCGACGGCTGCGATCGACACTTCGCCGTCCTATTCGCCCGACGGCACCCAGATCGTCTTTGAAAGCGACCGCGGCGGCAAGCAGCAGATTTACGTGATGAATGCTGACGGTTCCAACCAGCACCGCATCTCCTTCGGCGATGGCTCCTATTCCACTCCGGTCTGGTCGCCGCGGGGCGATCTCATCGCCTTCACCAAGCAGGCCGGTGGAAGCTTCTCGATCGGTGTCATGAAGACGGACGGTTCGGGCGAGCGTCTGTTGACTACCGGCTTCCACAATGAGGGCCCGACCTGGGCGCCGAACGGCCGTGTCATCATGTTCTTCCGCGAACCGGCCGGCTCCAGCGGTCCGCAACTCTATTCCATCGATCTGACAGGTTATAACGAGCAGAAGATCCCGACCTCGGGCTTTGCTTCCGACCCGGCCTGGTCGCCGCTTCTCGAGTAACGGGGCGCTTGCCACGTTATCGCCGCAAAGTCCTGTGAGTGGACCGTTTCGGGACAATTTTAGGACACCATTAACCATATTTGTTGGAATCGGATTAACCGAACCCGGTTACAGTCTGGCAACCCTGATAGAGACTAAGGAGAGACCGGCAATGAGCCGCATCGCAACCCCGGCCGTTGGCCATATGCAAAACCTCGCCCGCAACCCGATCCTGATCGCGCTTTTCGTCGGCCTTTCGCTCGCCGGTTGTGCATCCAAGAAGGGCTTGCCGAATGATGCCAATGGTCTTGGCCTGAATGGTGCCGGCAATGCTGCTCCGGGTTCGCCGCAGGATTTCACCGTCAATGTCGGCGACCGCATCTTCTTCGACACCGACAGCTCGTCGATTCGCGCCGATGCCGGCCAGACGCTCGATCGTCAGGCTCAGTGGCTTGCCCGTTATCCGAACTATTCGATCACCGTCGAAGGCCATGCCGACGAACGCGGCACGCGCGAATACAACCTGGCGCTCGGCGCCCGTCGTGCGACTGCCACCAAGGACTATCTCGCTTCGCGCGGCGTTCCGGCTAAGCGCATGAAGACGATCTCCTACGGCAAGGAACGTCCGGTCGCGACCTGCGACGACATCTCCTGCTGGTCGCAGAACCGTCGTGCCGTTACCGTGCTCAACGGCGCTGGCTCCTGATAGGGCAAAGCACCGGTCGAAATACATAAAGGCGGTCCTCGTGACCGCCTTTACTTTTTTGACCACACTTTGGCCGAACTCCGTTGCTTTTTGAGAGCAATTGTAAAAATCTCCTGTTCGAGCCCCATGGCCCGAAGAATCAATGAGACAGGAAGATCCATATGAGAAGACTTGTCGTGGCGAGCCTGCTTTGTCTCGCTGCCGTTGCAGGCAGTGAGCGCGACGCTTCTGCCTTGTCGCTGTTCGGAATCCACCTCGGAGGCCGCGACGCCTCCGCGCAGTCGGCTCCGAACAACGCTTATCAGAGACAAGGCCAGGCGCCTGTCGTCAATGTTCAGAACAGCGATGCTGAAGTGCGTCTTCAGCAGCTCGAAGACCAGATGCGCCAGCTGAACGGCCGCGTCGAGGAGATGAGCTATCAGTTGCTGCAGATGCAGGAGCAGATTCGCAAGACGCAGGAAGACAACGAGTTCCGCTTCCAGCAGCTCGAGAAGCGCGGCGGTAGCGCCCCTGCCGCCAGCAATGCGCCGATGAAGAAGAGCGAAGCCGACGTTCCGGCCCAGGGCGCCGGCAGTCGGCAGGATGACATCGCCAGCGTCATCAGCGATTCCGGTAGCAACGGCGTGTCGCCCCAACAGGGGAGCGGCACGGGCAAGCCGCCGAGCCAACTCGGTTCGATCCAGTTCGATCAGAGCGGTAAACAGGTGGGTTCTGCCTTGACGCCGGCCAATAATGGCTCGGGCGCGCCGCCAAGCGCCAGCTCCGGAGCGCAGACGGCGTCGCTCGGCAATGAAGGTGACCAGTATAAGGCTGCCTACGGCCACGTCCTGTCCGGCGACTACAGCGTCGCCGAACAGGAGTTCCGCCAGTATCTCGACAGCTATCCGAGCAGCGCGCGGGCTGCGGACGCCAATTTCTGGCTCGGCGAAGCGCTCTATTCCCAGGGCAAGTACAACGACGCTGCCAAGACGTTTCTGAATGCGCATCAGAAATACAGCGGTTCCGAAAAGGCGCCTGAAATGCTGCTGAAGCTCGGCATGTCGCTTGCCGCGCTCGATAACAAGGATACGGCCTGCGCCACGCTTCGCGAGGTGACCAAGCGTTATCCCAAGGCTTCGAAAGCTGTTACCGGCAAGGTTGCCAGCGAAGAGAAGCGGCTTGCCTGCTGATCGCCATGCCCACTCAAGCTGTGACCGGTGCTGCCACAGCCCGTACGCCTGAAGCCGCAGCATCCGATTTTCTCCATTCCCTTTCGAAGCCTGCTCATATCCTGGTCGCCATTTCCGGCGGCAGCGATTCCACCGGTCTTCTGATCGCCCTTGCCGAGCAGCTGAAATCCTCTCCCCATTCCGCGATTACTCTTGCCGCCGCGACCATTGATCACGGCTTGCGCGCCGGCTCTACGGACGAAGCGCTAGAGGTCGCCGCGCTCTGTGCCCTTCACGGCATTCCTCATTTCGTGCGCCGTTGGGAGGGCGAAAAGCCCAAGAGCGGCATCATGGCCGCTGCCCGCGAGGCGCGCTACGGACTACTCGCCGACCTGGCATCCGAAATCTCGGCGGATGTGATCGTTACGGCTCATACCCTGGATGATCAGCGCGAGACGATGGCCATGCGTGCCGCGCGCAGAGGTGAGGGCGGGGATGGCATGGGCACCGGCATTGCCGACGCGGTGCTGTTTGATCGTCGCATCTGGATCGCCAGACCGTTTCTGGCTTGCCGGCGCATGGATATACGCGCCTATCTCGAAAGGCATGGTGTATCCTGGCTCGATGACCCCAGCAATGAGGATAGCCGGTTCGAGCGCGTGCGCACGCGCATGCGCCTCGCGCGGGAACCGGCCCCTGCTCTTTTCGTGGATGGTGGAGCAAATCGAGCCGCGCTTTCCGCAAAAGCAGCCTCATGGCTGGATGATTACGCCGCCATTCATGCGAACGCGCTTTGTGTCATCGACCGAGCGGCCTTTTCGTCAGACGAAACGGTTGTCGTCTACAGTTTGTCCTATCTTGCAGCAGCTTTCGGCGGCAAAGCCTACGGGCCTGGCCGTGGGCAAATGGAACGCATTCTCGATTTCGTGACTACGGGAAGCCCTGGGCGACGCACGGCAGGTGGGGTGGTCTTCGACCTGCGCCGCGATGCGCTCTACCTCATGCGTGAAAGCCGCAACATCGAGCCGCTGACGCTCATGCCTGGCGCGAGGGCCATTTGGGATGGCCGTTTCGAAGTGGTCAATCCAGGCCGGGCGCCTGTCCATGTGCAAGCCGCCGGGGCGGAGGGTGCGGCCTTTCTTCCTCCGGATTTGCCGAGAGGGGCTGCACAGCGCGCCCGCGCCGCGATGCCTCTGATCGAGGCGGATAAGGCCAATATGGCTGCAGACGTCACCATCTCGCCCTATCTTGCACCGTTCGACCGCTTTTTGACACGATTCGATCTCACATTCGCAGATCGGCTTTCGGTCGCTTTTGGTCGTGAAGCCTATAGGCGGCTGCCGCTTTCAGTCATATAGACGGAAAAAACATGCACCGACGCGGTTTGCCTTGGCAACGGCTTGGCGCAACCCTATGTTAGGGATCAAGTAATGCCGTCGCTTTGCGGCGGAAGTTTCAGTGCTGGGGAGTTCGATGAACCCTAATTTTCGTAATTTCGCTCTGTGGGCAATCATAGCTCTGCTGTTGATTGCCCTGTTCAGTATGTTTCAGAACGCGCCGGCACAAACAGGCTCCAGGGAAATTCCGTATTCGCAGTTCCTCCGGGAAGTTGATTCCGGCCGCGTTCGTGACGTCACCGTCACCGGCAATCGCGTCGTCGGCAGCTATGTGGAAAACGGTACACCATTCCAGACCTACGCTCCGGTCGTGGATGACAGCTTGCTTGAACGCCTGCAAAACAAGAACGTCAACATTGTTGGTCGTCCGGAGTCGGATGGCTCCTCGAGCTTCCTGAGCTATCTCGGCACGCTGCTGCCGATGCTGCTGATCCTCGGCGTCTGGCTGTTTTTCATGCGGCAGATGCAGGGAGGTTCGCGGGGTGCGATGGGCTTCGGGAAGTCGAAGGCTAAGCTTTTGACGGAAGCGCATGGCCGTGTCACCTTCGATGATGTCGCCGGTGTCGATGAAGCCAAGCAGGATCTCGAGGAAATCGTTGAATTCCTGCGCGATCCGCAGAAGTTCCAGCGCCTAGGTGGCCGCATCCCGCGCGGCGTTCTGCTTGTGGGACCTCCCGGTACGGGTAAGACGCTTTTGGCGCGCGCCATCGCCGGCGAGGCCAATGTGCCGTTCTTCACCATTTCCGGTTCCGACTTCGTCGAAATGTTCGTCGGCGTCGGCGCAAGCCGCGTCCGTGACATGTTCGAGCAGGCGAAGAAGAATGCACCCTGCATCATCTTCATCGACGAAATCGACGCGGTCGGCCGCCATCGTGGCGCCGGTCTCGGCGGTGGTAACGACGAGCGCGAGCAGACGCTGAACCAGTTGCTGGTCGAGATGGACGGCTTCGAGGCCAATGAGGGTATCATCCTGATTGCCGCGACCAACCGTCCCGACGTTCTCGACCCGGCGCTGCTGCGTCCAGGCCGTTTCGACCGTCAGGTTGTCGTGCCGAACCCGGACATCGTCGGCCGCGAGCGTATCCTCAAGGTTCATGCCCGCAATGTCCCGTTGGCTCCGAACGTCGATCTGAAGACGCTTGCCCGCGGCACGCCCGGCTTCTCCGGTGCGGATCTGATGAACCTCGTCAACGAAGCTGCGCTGATGGCCGCCCGTCGCAACAAGCGGCTGGTGACGATGCAGGAGTTCGAAGACGCCAAGGACAAGATCATGATGGGCGCCGAGCGCCGCTCTTCGGCCATGACCGAAGCGGAAAAGAAGCTCACCGCCTATCACGAAGCCGGTCACGCGATCACGGCGCTCTATGTCGCAGTCGCCGATCCGCTGCACAAGGCGACCATCATTCCGCGTGGCCGTGCGCTCGGCATGGTCATGCAGCTCCCCGAGGGCGACCGCTACTCGATGAGCTACAAGTGGATGGTGTCGCGCCTCTGCATCATGATGGGCGGCCGCGTCGCGGAAGAGCTGACTTTCGGCAAGGAGAACATCACGTCAGGTGCATCCTCCGATATCGAACAGGCCACCAAGCTGGCCCGTGCGATGGTGACCCAATGGGGCTTCTCCGACGAGCTCGGCCTGGTCGCCTATGGCGAGAACCAGCAGGAAGTCTTCCTCGGCCACTCCGTCTCGCAGTCGAAGAACGTTTCGGAAGCGACCGCGCAGACGATCGACAACGAGGTGCGCCGCCTGATCGATCAGGCCTATCATCAGGCCAAGGATATCCTCACCGAACAGCATAACGGGTTCGTGGCAATCGCCGAAGGCCTGCTTGAATACGAAACGCTGAGCGGCGAAGAGATCAAGGCCCTCATCCGCGGCGAAAAGCCTGCTCGCGATCTTGGCGACGACACTCCGCCGAGCCGCGGTTCGGCCGTGCCGAAGACCGGCGCCAAGAAGGATGGTTCGCTCGGCACCAAGGGCGATGAGCCTGAAGGTGGTTTCGAGCCGCAGCCGCGCTAGCGGATCAAGAGCACCAAACTGCAAAAATGAAGGGCCAGCTACCTCGAATAGGGAGCTGGCCTTTTGTTTTTCGGCGTGCAACAGGAGGTAATGCACTGAGCGTTGGCGAAGCGGCATGACAATCCACGGACCCGGGCGAAGTAACGCAAACGCCTTGATCCGCGAAATCGGAATATTGCCTGTCTCACGCCTATGCAGTTTTTTAGTGCTTATTAATGGTAACGCGTTGTAATAGCCGTTCTCGGTAATTTAAGTGCCGATTTTTACAATCTGTGGCATGAGCCACAAGCATCGATGCTCGTCGTGTCTCCGGAATCCGAGGCAGCGATTTCGATGCCGCTGCATCTCATGGGATGCCGCAACGACAGGAGTGCATATGAAACGTCGCTATTTCGGAACCGACGGAATTCGCGGTCAATCCAACATCTATCCGATGACGCCCGATCTTGCCATGCGCGTGGGTATCGCTGCCGGCACGATCTTCCATCGAGGTAGTCATCGACATCGGGTGGTTATCGGCAAGGATACGCGCCTTTCCGGCTATATGCTGGAGAATGCAATGGTCGCGGGCTTCACCGCAGCCGGCGTCGATGCCTTCGTTCTCGGCCCGATCCCGACGCCGGCCGTCGCCATGCTCACACGGTCATTGCGCGCCGATATCGGCGTGATGATCTCCGCGTCGCATAACCCTTACGAAGATAACGGCATCAAGCTCTTTGGCCCCGACGGGTACAAACTGTCGGACGATCTCGAAATGAAGATCGAGGATCTGCTTGAAAAGGATATGACCGAGCATCTTGCCAAGGCCGAGAATATCGGCCGCGCGAAGCGTGTTGACGGCGTGCACGACCGCTATATCGAACATGCCAAGCGCACCTTGCCGCGCGACGTCACGCTGCAGGGGCTGCGGATTGCGATCGACTGCGCAAATGGCGCTGCCTACAAGGTCGCGCCTGCCGTCCTGTGGGAGCTGGGCGCCGATGTCGTCACCATCGGCAACGAGCCGAACGGCACCAATATCAACCTCAATTGCGGCTCCACCAGCCCGGTGGCGCTCCAGAGGAAGGTGGATGAAGTGCGTGCCGATATCGGCATCGCATTGGATGGCGATGCCGATCGCGTCATCATCGTCGACGAAACAGGCACGATCATCGACGGCGATCAGCTCATGGCGGTCATCGCCGAGAGCTGGGCCGAGAGCCAGCTGCTGCGCGGCAATGGCATCGTGGCGACCGTGATGTCCAATCTCGGGCTGGAACGTTTCCTGGAAGAGCGCAGCATGTCGCTGGCACGCACGGCGGTCGGCGACCGCTATGTCGTCGAGCACATGCGCCAGCACAATTACAATGTCGGCGGCGAGCAATCCGGCCACATTGTGCTGTCCGACTATGGCACGACCGGCGACGGGCTCGTTGCTGCCTTGCAGATCCTCGTCGCGGTCAAGCGCACGGGCAAACCGGTGAGCGAAGTCTGCCGGCGTTTCGAACCGGTGCCGCAATTGCTGCGCAACGTGCGCATTTCCGGCGGCAAGCCTCTGGAGGACAATCAGGTACGGAAGGCGATCGCCGATGCGGAAAGCGAGCTTGCCCGCAACGGCCGCCTGGTCATCCGCCCCTCCGGCACGGAACCGCTGATCCGCGTCATGGCGGAGGGCGACGATCGCAGCCAGATCGAGCGCATCGTCGGTGGGCTGATCGATGTGATCTCAAGCGTCCGCACGGCCGCCTGATCGAGCATCAGCATTCCATCGGGCATATGAGATTCGTGGCCGCTCCGTTAAGGGCGGCCATGCTGCTTTCGGCGACGGCGTGGCCTTGTTCTATTGGAACATCTCGCCGGGATAGGCGCCCCAGAGCGTGTCCTGCCTGATGTATCCTTTTGCCGCATGTTCCCTGACGGAAACGCGGCACCAAACTCCGGTGCAGGAGTGCAGTGAAAGCAGCACCCGTGGTTGCAGTTCGGCAACCAGTGTTCCGGTAGGCTCCGGATCGGCGCGCAGCATTGCATTCTTCGTCAGCCAGGGTGCGACCACCGCCGTGCGCGTCGCCGAAAGAAGGGCGCTGTGCATCCACCCGGTGACGCCGGTCTCGTCGCGAACCTGCCGCCAGTGGCCGTATTCGTCGATGATCTCCATGGGAAGGCCGGGCTTGATATAGATCCATTTGGTGGCATAGATCGTCGACGGGCCGACCCGCATGCGCGCCTTGTGTGCCTTCAACGAAACATAGCGTGGGATCGGCAATCCGGTCTCGCGTCCCTTGTTCCATGCCGCAGCGGCAACCGACTTCACCGGCATCGCGCCGGCAAGCGCCGCGGAATTCAGGAAGACAAGGGCAAGGCACAGGCCGGCGCATAATTTTCGATGGTAAGTCAACGACTCCCTCCTGGGCTTAACCCCCGGCTGCCGCACTGTAATGGTACGATTGTTGCCAATTGATTTAGAAAGGCGGCCCCGGCTGTACTTGCAGATACACGCGTTTTCCGGCGGGAAGAGGGGGCTGGACGGGCGCATCCCGTTCCCTTCATTATAAAATAATCTATTCCTAATGTATAAATTAAAGTATAATTCGTGAATAGATAGGGTAAATATTCGTAGTTAATCAGGTTTTAACTCCTTTTCATCATTATCCGTGCCATGTCGTTTTGATTGGCAAGCATCTGCTGTGCCAATGGCAAGAAATTTGGAGCCAAAACCATGATGAAATCCCTGATTGGAGCACTTGCCACGTTGCTTGTCGGCACGTCAGCGTTCTCCGCTGATCTTTACACACCGGAGCCCCAGCAGCCGGCGCAGGAAGTGGCAGTCGCCCAATCCAGCGGTTGGTATCTGCGTGGCGATGTCGGCTACGCCTTTACCCACCTGCGCGGCTCGAACTACTTCCAGGGTTCGAATTCCAGCCTGGTGGATTTCAACAGCGCAAAGTTGGATGGCAACGTTACGCTTGGCGGCGGTGTCGGTTACCAGATCAACAACTACCTCCGGACGGACGTGACGCTGGACTATCTCTTCAAGTCGGACTTCAAGGGCTCGACGAAGGGTGATTGCGGCGGCTGCGGCCCTGATTTCACGGCTGTTCCGGCGACTTCCCGCGACGTGGCGTCCTTGACGGCCTACAGCTTGCTTGCCAACGCCTATGTCGATCTCGGCACCTATGGCGCGTTCACCCCTTATGTCGGTGGCGGTCTCGGCGGCACCTATGTCAAATGGAGCAATCTGAAGAACACCTCGTGCTCGGACGCCAATCCGGATTCCTGCGACGGCTCCGTCACGCATAATGGCCGCGGCAGCTGGCGCTTCACCTATGCGTTGATGGCAGGTACGTCCATCGACCTCACATGTAACCTCAAGGCCGACGTTGGCTATCGCTTCCGTCACATCCAGGGCGGCGACATGTTCGGTTACGCGGAAAACGGCGGTCCTGGCTACGACAAGGGCCTCAACCTGCATGAAGCCCGCATCGGCGCCCGCTACACCTTCGGCGGTTGCCAGACCGCAAGCTACATGCCGCCGGCCGATATCCCGATCCAGCCGCAGCCGGTCTACAAGTAAGCGTCTCTCGCGCAAGTCATTGAAAAGCCGTCCGGTTTCATCCGGGCGGCTTTTTGCTTTTTCATCTCCCTCGTTAAGCAATTGTTCGGCGTTTTAAAGCTTCATTAACCATGAATTCCCTATGGTTAATGAAATGAGAATGATGGTCATTCCGTCGTGGATCCTCGTGCTGGAGCCCGGAGCGGAAGACAAAAATCAGCCGGGTCGGTGTGCGGGCTGCGCCCGAAGGATGGAAGGCGAGGGGTAATGATCCGTTTCGACGCTCTGGCGCTGGCCACGGTGATGGCAGGCGCATCGGCGGGTGCTGCCCTTGCAGGCGACGCGCCGCCGGAAATCAAGATGCCCGAAGTCAGCGTCAAGGATGCGAAGGGGTGGTATGTCCGCGGGGATCTCGGCTACGCCGTCAACGCCAGCCGCAACGACACGACGTTCCGTGCCTATGATCCGGCTGGCGGCGATAGCAGCTCCGGACGCTTCGATTCGGATCGGTTCGGCGGCAACTTTTCCGGTGGTCTCGGCGTCGGTTACCAGTTCAATGACCTGTTGCGCGCCGATGTCACCGGCGATTTCTTCAGCGGTGACTTCAATGGCAGCATCTCAAGCGCTTCGCCTTGTTCCGGCGGGGCAGGCGGTACCAGCTGCTCTACCAAGGCGCGCTCTTCCTTCAGGGCGGGCAGCTTGATGGTGAATGGCTACGTCGATCTGGGGACGCTTGCCGGATTCACGCCCTATCTCGGTGCCGGCCTCGGCGCGACGCGGGTTTCCTGGAGCAGCGTCGATGCGGTCGGCTCGTGCATCGACGGCGCTTCGGGTTGCGGTGGCGCGGCCTCGGTCAGCGCACGCTATCCCGGCGACAGCGACTGGCGCATGACCTATGCCCTGATGGCCGGCGTCGCCTACGAGGTGGCGCCGAATGTAAAGGTCGATCTCGGCTATCGTTTCTCCCACATCGCCGGCGGCGATATGTTCGGCGATTCATCCGCAAGCGCCGGCGGGACGACGGGCCGCGATGGCGCTCTGTCGCGCCACGAGATTCGCATCGGTTTGCGGGTAACCACCTGGTAGGTCGGGTGCCTACTGCGTCGTCAGCACATAGGCGATCCGGCGAAAGAAATCCCAGGTCCGGAAGAGGTGTGCGGGAACACGTCGCCACGCTGAGGATTTGGCCGCGCGATAGTCGCGGCGCCAGCCGATCATCGTGCTTTTCTGCAAGCGGCTGAAGCCGACGATATTGGTGCGCGTGCTGAAGATGGACGTCTGCATGTCCCAGCCGCGCTCGACCGCGACATCCCAGGGCAGGGACATGATGGCCAGCGACTTCACGATCTTTTGAGCCCCGCTTCGCGTCACCAGATAACACGCCGTTGATCCCTGGGGACCGAAGAGGCAACGACCGATCGCATCTCCCTTGTCGCTGCGCGTTGCGACGCGGAAGCCGCTCCAGCGGTGATTGACGAGCTTGATCAGATCGGCCGTAGGAGCTGCTTTCTTGGCTGCCATGGTGCGGGCGAGGAAATCAGCGTCCAGGGCCACATCGTCTTCGATGATGACCGCCATTTCGCCGCCATTGGCCAAAAATTGGCGCAAGGCCATCAGGTGGCTGCGATAGCAGCCGTATTCTCCAGGAAGGATGATCCTGCCGTGGCGGCGTTGAAAGCGAAGGTGATCGACGTCAACCCATTGGTCGCGCGGCAAGAGTCCGCCATCGACGCCGTCGACGCGCTCGAACCGAATGCCGAGTTCATCGCTCTGCCGTTGAATTTCCGCCAGTCTGTCTGTCGCTCGATCAATGTTGATCAGATAGACAGGCACTGGCTGCGCGGGCATGAAGTGGCTTTCGGCGAGTGCAGTTAGAGACATCGAGCACACTTGTTATTTCCTGTCGGCGCAAGTCAATAAGCGCCATGCTTTATATGATTGCGTGTCGGCACAGAAACCAGCTTTTGTGAGGCTGAATTTGACCTAATTTCATTGCGTGTAACTTGCCCCATCAAACTTTTCGCACGAATCCGTGATGCAGCAACACGAGTATATTTTTCTGTTGCGCTTGCAGGCGGCTTCCAATATATCCGGCGGCGGGACACCCTTCCCCAACGAAGGGCTTTCTATCTGAGAGGATAGCATCATGACTAAGCTCGCCAAGCCGGACACGCGTCCGGAGAATACCCATTTTTCTTCTGGCCCCTGCTCGAAGCGCCCCGGTTGGTCGCTCGACGCTCTTTCCGACGCGGCCCTTGGCCGTTCGCACCGCGCGAAGGTTGGCAAAGCCAAGCTGAAGCAGGCCATTGATCTTACCCGCGAAATTCTGGAAGTGCCGGCGGATTACCGCATCGGCATCGTTCCCGCTTCAGATACCGGCGCCGTGGAAATGGCGCTTTGGTCGCTGCTTGGAGAGCGCGGTGTCGACATGCTCGCCTGGGAAAGCTTCGGCGCTGGCTGGGTCACCGACGTCGTCAAGCAGCTGAAGCTCAAGGACGTCCGCAAGCTCGAAGCCGGCTACGGCGAACTGCCCGATCTTTCCACCGTCGATTTCGACCGCGACGTGGTCTTCACCTGGAACGGCACCACCTCCGGTGTCCGCGTTCCGAACGCCGATTTCATCCCGGCCGACCGCAAGGGCCTGACGATCTGCGATGCCACCTCGGCCGCTTTCGCGCAGAACCTCGACTTTGCCAAGCTCGATGTCGTCACCTTCTCCTGGCAGAAGGTTCTCGGCGGCGAAGGCGCGCACGGCGTCATCATCCTGTCGCCGCGCGCCGTCGAGCGTCTGACCACCTATCAGCCCGCCTGGCCGCTGCCGAAGATCTTCCGCATGACCAGCGGCGGCAAGCTCATCGAAGGCATCTTCACCGGCGAGACGATCAACACGCCGTCGATGCTTTGCGTCGAGGATTATATCGATGCTCTGCTCTGGGCCAAGGAGATCGGCGGCCTCAAGGCGCTGATCGGCCGCGCCGACGCCAACGCCAAGGTCATCCATGACTTCGTCGCCGCCAACGGCTGGATCGCCAATCTCGCCGCCAAGGCCGAGACGCAGTCCAACACGTCCGTCTGCCTGAAGATCGTCGACAAGGATATCGCCGCTCTGGACGAAGACGGCCAGGCGAATTTCGCCAAGGGTCTGGTCGCGCTTCTCGAAAAGGAAGGCGTCGCCTATGACGTCGGCCACTATCGCGACGCACCGTCGGGCCTGCGCATATGGGCCGGTGCGACGATCGAAGCCGCCGACATGCAGAAACTGATGCCCTGGCTTTCCTGGGCCTTCGAAACGCAGAAGGCGACGCTCTCCCAGGCCGCTGCCTGAGACTTCAAGCGTTCACGGCTCCGCCGATAGGGCGGAGCCCAGCATTCCGAATTATCTGTTTGCTTTCACGCAATTCCGGACGGAAAACCGCTTCGCATCTTCCTGGAATTGCTCATCATCGCTGACCCTTTCAGGAGGCCTATCATGGCACCTCGCGTTCTCGTATCCGACGAACTGTCGGAAACCGCCGTCCAGATTTTCCGCGATCGCGGCGTCGAAGTCGATTTCCAGCCACAGCTCGGCAAGGACAAGGACAAGCTGTTCGAAATCATCGGCAATTACGATGGTCTCGCCATCCGGTCCGCCACCAAGGTGACCGAGAAGATCATCGAAGCGGCCAAGAACCTCAAGGTCGTCGGCCGCGCCGGTATCGGTGTCGACAATGTCGATATTCCCGCCGCTTCGCGCCGCGGTATCATCGTCATGAACACGCCGTTCGGCAATTCGATCACCACGGCCGAGCATGCCATCGCCCTGATGTTCGCCGTTGCCCGCCAGCTTCCCTCTGCCGACGCCTCGACCCAGGCCGGCAAGTGGGAAAAGTCAAAGTTCATGGGTGTCGAGATCACCGGCAAGACGCTCGGCGTCATCGGCGCCGGCAATATCGGTTCTATCGTCATTGCCCGCGCCATCGGCCTGAAGATGCATGTCGTTGCCTATGACCCGTTCCTTTCGAAGGAACGTGCCGAGGAAATGGGCGTCACCAAGGTCGAGCTCGACGAGCTGTTCGCTCGCGCCGATTTCATCACCCTGCACGTGCCGCTGACGGACAAGACCCGCAACATCATCGACGCCGCAGCGCTCGCCAAGATCAAGCCGGGCGTGCGCATCATCAACTGCGCCCGTGGCGGTCTCGTGGATGAGGCGGCTCTTGCCGCTGCTATCAAGTCGGGCCATGTCGCCGGTGCCGCCTTCGACGTCTTCGAAGTCGAGCCCGCCAAGGAAAGCCCGCTGTTCGGCCTGCCGAACGTCGTCTGCACGCCGCATCTCGGCGCGTCCACAACGGAAGCGCAGGAGAACGTCGCTCTCCAGGTCGCCGAGCAGATGGCCGACTACCTCGTCAAGGGTGCGGTTTCCAACGCGATCAACATGCCGTCGATCACCGCCGAGGAAGCGCCGATCCTAAAGCCGTTCATAAAGCTTGCCGATGTTCTCGGCGCCTTCGTCGGCCAGGTCACGGAAGACCCGATCAAGGAAATCGAGATCCTTTATGACGGCATCACCGCCGGCATGAACACCAAGGCGTTGACGAGCGCGCTGCTGGCCGGTCTCATCCGCAATCAGGTCGCCGATGTCAACATGGTTTCGGCGCCGATCATGATCAAGGAAAAGGGCATCGTGCTTGCCGAAGTCAAGCGCGACAAGACCGGCGTCTATGATGGCTACATCAAGCTGACTGTCACCACCGACACCATGACCCGCTCTGTTGCCGGCACCGTCTTCTCGGATGGCAAGCCGCGCTTCATCCAGATCAAGGGCATCAACCTCGACGCCGATGTCGGCAACCACATGGTCTACCTCGCCAATACCGACGTTCCCGGCATGATCGGCTTCATCGGCACGACGCTCGGCTCCGCTGGCGTCAACATCGCCAACTTCCAGCTCGGCCGAGACAAGCAGGGCGGCGACGCGATCGCGCTGCTTTATGTCGATGGCCCAATCAGCGATGATGTGTTGGCCAAGCTGACCGCCCATCACGCGATCCGCCAGGCCAAGCCGTTGGTCTTCAACGTCGACTAAGCCCGCCGCCTTCGCAAAGGAGGTGGGGCATCCATTTGCACCTCCCAAGAGCCGTCCTGAAACCCGGCGCGACGCAAGTTGCGCCGGGTTTCCACTACTGTTGGCAGGGTTGTGGATAAGTCGGCCGGGCGGGCTATCGAGGCCGGTCAAACGGGCCTATCTCTTTGCCATGGAGGCACTCTGGAAAACGATTTTTGGGGAAGGGATGGGCAAGCCGATAGAGTGGCTGGCAAAGCCCGTATCAGTGGCGATCGTGCTGTTTGCGCGAGCCGTTACCGCCGTCAGGGCGATCTGGCCCGAGAGCGGCATGCATACCGGCCGTTGCATCTATTTCGCCAATCATTCCAGCCATGGTGATTTCATCCTCATCTGGGCAGTGCTGCCGCCCCGGCTGCGCCGGCGTGTTCGGCCCGTGGCCGGCGCCGACTACTGGCTGAAATCGAAGCTCAACAGTTTCATCGGCCGCGATGTCTTCAATGCGGTGCTGATCGAGCGGGATCGCGAGGCGCGCAAGGAAGATCCGGTCACGCAGATGGCGCAGGCACTCGATGCCGGCTCTTCGTTGATCCTGTTTCCGGAGGGTACGCGCAATCTGACGGAGGTGCCGCTGCAGCCGTTCAAGAGCGGGCTCTTCCATCTTGCCCAGGCCCGCCCGGATATCGATCTCGTCCCCGTCTGGATCGACAATCTCAATCGCGTCATGCCCAAGGGCGAGTTCGTGCCCATTCCGCTGATCTGCACCGTTACCTTCGGCGAGGCGCTGCATATCGGCGAGACCGAGGAGAAGGCGGGTTTCCTGGCGAGAGCCGAATCGGCGTTGCTGGCGCTTGCGCCGAAGCGGGCGGGAGACTGAGCATGAATGCTGCCAGCGCCGATCTGATCCACCTTGTCCTCGGCATTTTTGGCGTGCTGATCGTCGCTTCCATTGTCGGCTACGTGCTGCAGCGGCGCTTGTCGCCGGATGGATCGAATGCGGCGATCGAAAACCTGAATGCACGCATCAAGGCCTGGTGGGTGATGGTGGTGCTGATCGGCATCGCTTTCGTGGCCGGGCGTGCCGGCGTCATCTTGCTCTTTGCCTTCTGCTCCTTTGCCGCGCTGCGCGAATTTGTGACGCTGATCAACACAAGACGCGCCGATCATTGGGCGCTTGCCGCCGCCTTCTTCGTTGCCCTGCCGGTGCAATATTACCTGCTCTGGGCCGAGCAATATGGCATCTATTCGATCTTCATTCCCGTTTATGCCTTCCTGTTCATGCCCATCGTCGCGGTGCTGCGCGGCGATACCGAGCGGTTCCTGGTGCGCATCGCCGAAGTGCAATGGGCGCTGATGATCTGCGTCTTCTGCGCCTCGCATGTGCCCGCACTGCTCACCCTGCATATTCCGGGCTATGAAGGCCGCAACGTGCTGCTCATCGCCTTCCTGGTGATCGTCGTCCAATTGAGCGACGTGTTGCAATATGTCTGGGGCAAGCTCTTCGGGAAAACCAAGATCGCGCCGCGGCTGTCGCCGTCGAAGACGGTGGAGGGCTTCGTCGGCGGCGTCATCAGCGCTTCGCTGATCGGGGCGGCGCTCTGGTGGGTAACGCCGTTCACGCCGCTGCAGGCGGGCCTGCTCGCCTTTGTCATCACGATCATGGGCTTCTTCGGCGGCTTGGTGATGTCGGCAATCAAGCGGGACCGCGGCGTCAAGGATTGGGGCCACCTGATCGAAGGCCATGGCGGGCTGATCGACCGGCTGGATTCGGTCGTCTTCTCGGCGCCCATCTTCTTCCATCTCGTCCGCTTCTGGTGGTCAGTGTCATGACAGGCAGGCTGAAAGCGCTTGCCGGCAGCAGCATCGTGCACGTGCTTTTCGCGTTCCTTGCCATGGGCGGCTGGGCCGTCTTCGCCAATCGCACGCATCCGATGCCGCGGCCTTTGATTGCGGGTCTTGTGCAAGGCGTGCTTTCGGGCTGCCTGACGCTGTTTCTGAAGTCGGCCGTCGAGGCCCTGTCACGGCGGTTCAGCGGCTTTACAGTCCTCTGGGCGCCGCCGCTGATCGCCTGTCTGGGTTCCGCGGCGATCCTGGTGACGATCCATGCTCTCAGCGGCACGCCGGAGATACTGAAGACGATCGCGGTGCCGCTGCTGGTGTCATCGAGCTATGCGGCGATCTACAATTATTCGATTTCCGGCGGGAGGCGTCAAAGTATGACAGGTGAGGGCCATGAAGGGTGAGGGAGCAGGCGACAGGCGGCCTCTAGCCAGCCGCAACACGCGCTGGGCGCAGGCCTTGGCGCGGCGCATGACCGCGCTTTCGGTGACGCCGAACCAGATTTCGCAGGCGAGCATGGCGATGGCGGCGCTGGCCGGAGGTTGCTTCTGGCTTTCCGGATCCGGCGGCGTCGGTATGCGCGTGCTGCTGCTGATCCTTTCGGCGCTGTTCTGCCAATTGCGCCTGCTCTGCAACCTGCTCGATGGAATGGTGGCGGTCGAGGGCGGCAAGGGCGAGGCTGACGGACCCTTCTGGAACGAATTCCCGGACCGTATCGCCGATATTCTCATCCTTGCCGGCATCGGCTACGGCATAGCAGCGCCGGGCCTCGGCTGGGCTGCGGCCGCTTTCGCGGTGCTGACCGCCTATGTCCGTGAACTCGGGCGCGCCACCGGGAACCCCAGTGATTTCTCCGGCCCGATGGCCAAGCAGCATCGCATGGCGGTCGTCACCGCTGCGGCGCTCCTCTCTGTTGTCGAGGCCTTGTGGAGCGGCGGCATATGGGTCCTGACCGTTGCCCTCTGGGTCGTTGCGATCGGGTCGGCCGTCACCGTGCTGCGGCGCGGGCGCAATCTGATCGGGCATTTGAAGGCCAAGGGGTGATTCGCATATCGGCCTGCCCCTTGCGCCGGATGGCAATCCTTTCTATATCCGTCCACAATTGAGGCGGGCTGCAAAGTGTGCGGCCCATTGTCCCGCATGAAAATTCGCCGCTTTTGCATGGCATTCGGCGAGAAGAGCATGATCCCAAAAAGTGTGCAGCGGTTTTTGGATAAGATCATGCGACATCAAATAGCGAGAGCGTGACGACGTTTCGAAAAAAAAGTCATCCCGCTCGGCAGCATCGAAGATCGTTCAAGACTGGCGGCAACGACCGTGAATACACTGGATTTTGACAAGAGGCCGGAAGATACCCGCGTCGTCGTCGCCATGTCGGGCGGCGTTGACAGCTCCGTCGTCGCCGGCATTTTGAAACGGCAGGGCTATGATGTGCTCGGCATCACGCTGCAGCTCTACGATCATGGCGCGGCCGTGCATCGCGCCGGCTCCTGTTGCGCCGGCCAGGATATCGACGATGCGCGCCGCGTCTGCGAGACGCTCGGCATCCCGCATTACGTGCTCGATTACGAAAAGCGCTTCCGCGAGACGGTGATCAATCCTTTCGCCGAGAGCTATGTCGCCGGCGAGACGCCGATCCCCTGCGTTGCCTGCAACCAGACCGTCAAATTCGCCGACCTTCTGTTGACCGCCAAGGAGCTCGGCGCCGATGCTCTGGCGACCGGCCACTACATTCGCTCGCGCCCGAACCCCTCTGCCGACAATCCCGGCCGCCGTGCGCTCTATCGCCCGGCCGATGCCGATCGTGACCAGAGCTATTTCCTCTTTGCGACGACGCAGGAGCAGATCGACTATCTGCGCTTTCCGCTCGGCGGCATGCCGAAGGCGGAGACGCGGGCGCTTGCCGAGGAGATGGGCCTTGTCGTCGCCAAGAAGGCCGACAGCCAGGACATCTGTTTCGTGCCGCAGGGCAAATATTCCGATGTGATAGCCAAGCTGAAGCCGAATGCGGCGCTCGCCGGCGAAATCGTCCATCTTGACGGCCGTGTGCTGGGCCAGCACGAGGGCATCCTGCATTATACGATCGGCCAGCGCCGCGGCATCGGCATCGCCACCGGCGAGCCGCTCTACGTCGTCTATCTCGACGCCCGCTCGCGCCGCGTCATCGTCGGCCCGAAGGAAGCGCTGGAAACGCACCGCGTCTATCTGCGCGACGCTAACTGGCTGGGCGACGAAACGCTGATGCAGGCGGCTTCAGGCGAGGGCTTTGCCTGTTACGCCAAGGTCCGCTCCACCCGCGCACCGTCGCCGGCCGTGTTGCACACCGATGCCAGCGGCATTTATGTCGACCTGACGATCGGCGAGGCCGGCGTTGCTCCGGGGCAGGCCTGCGCGCTCTATTCAGCGCCCGGCGACGATGCCCGCGTCTACGGCGGCGGCTTCATCGAGCGCTCCGAGCGCGAGCCGATTGCCGAGGCCTCCCTGAAGGCTTTGCTGGCAAGCCCTGTCGCGGCTTAAGGAGTAAGCGGCCCGGCCAAGAGAAAGCACTGATTTTTCCAAATCATCCGCTTGACACCAAGCCGAGCCGCACCTTATAAGCCGCTCAACCGACGGGCCAACGCTTTTCGAGCAGTGGTTCGTTTGACCTTTGTGCATCATAGACAATTATTATGCGCAGACGTGGCGGAGTAGCTCAGTAGGTCAGAGCAGAGGAATCATAATCCTTGTGTCGGGGGTTCAAATCCCTCCTCCGCTACCAAAATTCCCCGTATAATATCAATACCTTGGGTGTAGCCGGACGCGACTTCCCGGAATTTTGACACGGGCTTCCGGAATTTATGGTTTTCTGCCGACCGCGCCCAAGACCACGTGGGGAGCGCCGAATTATAGGATCGCAGGTCACCCTCCAGGCACTCCCTAAAACCCTCGACTCACGTTACGCACTCTGCATTCATTTCGAATGCAGATGGGGATCGCATGTTCAAAAAAATTGGCTTGGTTGCTTTGCTTGTGGCGGGTCTGGCCGGCTGTGCTGGCTTGGACTACGCGATGAAGAATTACTCCGGCGTGAAAGTCGTCACATGGGTAAATCCATCGACGAATGCGCAATGGCGGATTTTCGATAAACCGGCAGAAAACCGAATGATGATCACCCTGGGTATTGGCGGTGCGGCTCTACAGGGTGCCGGACAAGGGATCACGCTTGGCGCCGCCGACACGAGAACGCCGATGATCCTTTATCAAGACACTGCCATTGCTTGGCTGGCATCGAGTGGGCGGCATTGCTCCGCCACCCAAACGTTTCTTGTAATCGAACCGCAATACGAGGTTCGCTATATTTGCCGGTAGGCAAAGTGCGAAACTCGGCTCACCGCTGTTTTGAAGGGTCTTTAAGCGCTGTTTGAAGCCCTTCAAAGTGGGCATCTGTGAGAGCTCGCCACGCATACGCCGCAGCCAGGCTGACCACTCCGTTACCGGCCGCATCGGGTCGGTCCGCCCGATCGGCCAGCCCATGATCCAATCCGAAAAGTTCGGGTTGAAGGTCAGGTCTCCGGGCGAGGATCGGGGCTCAGCGTTCAAACTCAGATGGAGCGGGTGGGAAGATGGGAAGCTGAAGGGCTTCGTCGGTGTCGCCCCGCATGCCTGCATGAGCATCCAAAGATGCGTCCAAACCCTCGCGGCCTTGCCGATCCCGAACTGTGACCCCGCAGCTGCGGCGTCGTCCTTCATCAGGAAGCAATTGTTCACCAGCACCAGCACGATCTTCGTACAGTAGAGGGACTTTGTCGGCGTGGGCCACAATGAAGAGCGGCCGACGCTGGTGAGATGCGCCGATCTCTGCCGCGCTGAACAGGCCCGCTTGTTCTCGAAGAAGCGCCATTCGGGGTCGAATTCCCGAATGATCCGGCTGATGTGAGGCCAGAGGTGGCGGGGATCGTCTTCGCCACGCCGTAGGCCGGCGAAGCTGAAGGGCTGGCATGGATATCCGCCAGTGAGGATATGAACCTTTCCGCGCCAAGGGCGGCCGAATATCTATACATGTAATGAATCGGGCGAGGATGGTCCTATTCCGCTCGTCAGAATGGACAGGGAACCAAAGCGAGCCATCGCCGTTCCTGACAGGCGACTTTACGCCACTATCAGGAGGATCTAATGGCCGACATCACGCTAGACAAAGACATCAATGCGCAGATCGAAGAGCTTCGAAATCAGATTGCCAAGCTTTCAGCGGATTTGGCCAGCAGGATTGACATTGCTTCCGAACGCGCTGACGAAGCGCTGTCGTCGGTGAAGACGAGGGTTTCCAATGTTGCGGACCAGGCGCGGACCGAAGGCAGAAATGTAGTTCAGGCCGCCAAGGACAATCCAACGGCGACAAGTTCCATTCTTATGGTTACGGCCCTGCTTGGTCTCTTTGCCGGGCTTTTGATCGGCAAGCTGACGGACTAAGAGAACGAGATAATCTCATTCTCGAAAAGTAAAAGCCCGATCAGCAGTCATGCCGATCGGGTTGTCAGGATGACCGGGCCGCCTCCAACCCGAGCTTTGCCCTGTGTCACGCCTAGCGTTCCCACCGGTGCCTGCTATCGAAGTCCAAACACAATCACCAATTGACTGGTTGGCAATCATCGGAATTTCCTTACCCTTCTCCAGATTTCCTCAAAGGAGCTGGCATCCTCAATGCGTTTCGTCAATCCAATCCCCTTCGTCTGCGACATAGCTCGCTCGAAGGCATTTTATTGCGACCTGCTGGGTCTCAAAATCCTGAGCGATTTCGGGAACTTCATTCTCTTCGAGACCGGCTTCGCCATTCATGACGGGAAGTCACTTGAGCAAACGGTCTGGAAGAAAACTATTGAAACGTCCAGCCCATACGGGCGCGGAAACATGCTTCTCTATTTCGAACATGAGGATGTGGATGCAGCGTTCGAAAGAATTGCACCGCATGTTGAGCTGATCCATTCCGTCGAGCGACAAGACTGGGGACAGCGCGTGTTCCGGTTTTATGATCCTGATGGGCACGCTGTGGAGATTGGCGAACCGCAGTAGCCAGATAGGTTCGGGTCAAGAACAGTTGCCGGCGGCGCGGTATCCAAACGGGTGCACCATCGACCTCACGATAACCACCATCAGCTCGCCATACTTTCAGCGACATCTTAGATTAGGAAACTACGATGGAAGTGAAACTTCTTGCGCGTCTTTGTGTTCAAGCGTCACGGAATTTGCGAGGATCTGGTCATGACCTCAAGAGAGAAGAGACTTGCTCGGCATATCATGGTGACGCTTTTGCCTGTTTTCGGCGGCTTAAGCATCCTGGGGGTCGTTGTGCTTTCGATGATCGCATAGGCAGTTCGGCAAGAAAGACGACAAGACGATATGAAATCATTGTCGGACGAGGGGTCGCTTTTGCGGCTCTTTTTGTTGGTGCTTGAATGCAAGCCGGGCGAAGTTCTTTGCGTCCGGAAGAAACGATAGCAAGCCCTGAGCGCTGTTCTCTAGATGATCGGTAGACGGACTGAATGGCGCGAGAAAATCCGCTTATCACCCGCATTTGTAAACTGCCATGGATAATTCATGCTAGATATCTTGCAAGACGAAACGCGCTCTGGCACCGTGCCGCCACAGGGGAACGGGGTGTTCAATGAGGATGTTTTTGGCGGCGGCCACTGCTCTGGTGGTCGCCAATTCTGTATTGGCTGCTGACGATGCCGTGAACAACGCGTTCCGGGTCTGCAAGATGATAGATAATACTGGCCTGTTCACCGCGCCGTGCCAGGTTTCCAGCCGGAAATACTCCGTGACGGCGACGATCGACTTGACGACCATCGATGCTCGGAAGGCTTGCACGCAGATTACGGGCGTTGTTGCGTCGAAGGGATTTCATTTTCCCGGCGCAGACTGGACCGTGCAGATCAGGTCGCCATCGAGCGGCGACCGATCGATCGTGTTCTGCCGGCTGCCGAAGTAGCCTCCTCAGGCGGACGCGTTCATTTCGTCCGCCGCAAAGGCCAACTGCAGTTCCATCAGAACCGCATGCATGAAGAGCCCAGCTTGGCGCGATATCTCGTCTTCATCCATTCCCTGCCGTTTCAGGGTGGCGGCAAAGCCCGCCATTTCCGAGCGCCAGAAGCGATTTGCTTCCTCTCCGTGAAGCTGCTGCAGGGCACTGGCGCACCGCCTGATATCACTGGCGCGTCTGTCGGCTGGGAATGCTAAAAGCGACATATCATCTCCGTCATCAGCAAGGCGAATCGCCTGCCTTTGTTGGCACCTTCGCCCGCACTGGTTCACAAAGAATGAATTGCCCCTTCGGAGATCCCACCTGGTTCCGAAATGACCGGATGAGTTCACTGCATCACGGATAGGCCCGCCTCCCGGGCGGCCCTGATCAAGGCGTCCCGTGCGGCCTCCGGAGGAACGGCGCCCAGCATCGCCTCGAGGCAAATGCGCACCGCAGTCACATATTCTTCGCCGCTTTCGACCGGCCAATGCTCCAGTAGCAACTCGGCGACTTGATGTACCGAATTGACGCGGCGATATCCGCCGGTCTCTCCGAGTACGAGTGTTACGGCCGGGAATGGTCGCAAAGTGTTTCGTTTCAAAACGCACTACCTCCGAAACGTATATGCTTCGGTAACCATTGCAAAAAGCGTTCCGCGTCGAACGTCATCTTGCCTGGTGTCTTCGAGGTTGCTTCTGTCAGCCTGTTGCCAGGGGGCGCGATCGAGCCGGCAGCTTGCTTCAACAGCACCTGCCACGCCTATTGTCCGAATAAGCCATGTTTGGATGTCCGACGGCTGTCGCCGTCGACCTCTCGGAATGTGCGTTTGCGAACAGGTTCAGACCGGTCAGCGCCGCGCCTTTGGCGGCGCCCGATGCTGTAAAATCGATGCCGACGGGCTTAGTCCAGCACGTCAGCTTCGACGCAGGCTTCAACAAATGCCATCCTGGCTTCGTTGTGAAGAAGTGAGTTTCCTTCCGCCGCCGAGCAAATATGCCTTGCCGTACTATACTTTTCCCCTCGAACGGTCGGCCAGCGGAACAGAAGATGGTTGAGGGCATCCTTCGGGCTTCTTATTCTCTCCGGCATGCCGTAGCCGATGCGCAGGTACACAGGTTCGCTCCAGCGAACGCCGCTGGTCATAATGATCATGTTCATTCAATGGTGCTCCGACATTGGCATCGAAACTCCCGCGAGCGGAAAAAGTTTCGCAATTTCTTGAAAATTGATTGTCTTGTCGGAATGACGCGGCAGCCCAGCCTATAGAAAATGCCGGGCGCCGAAGAGCTTATGTGGAGCACTGATCTCGTCGAGCCCGCCGCAAGTGCTGAACTACTGGCGGCGGGACGTCTCAAATCACCTTGCAAGCGGCCGATCGAAAGGTCGGCGGATCACTGGCAGTCGGATACGACGATCTTGCAATGCGGGCAGTTGTCCAGCGCCATGCGCTCGGCTTCGCGCTTGCTGCTGCCGTAGCCAATGCCGTAGTTGACGCGATCGCCGACATAGGCGCCGCATTGTTCGAACCACACGGCCGACTTGCAGGAGTCATTGCCCGCCGAACGGCACTCTTTGATGGCATTATGCTCGGCTTCCGCGCGGCTGGAGCCCCAGCCCAGGCCATAGCCGGCTTCCCCTGCAGAAAGGCCCTGCTGGTCGTCGACGGCGATTGCGCCAAAAGCGAGTGCGGATGATGCGAAGGCGCACGAAATCAATGCTGCGGCCAGGGCCGCGCGAATGTTCTTCTTCATGATTAAATCCCCGAAAACCCAGATAACTTAGGTCAACCTCGGTATATATTGCGCCCCCGCCAAGACAAGGCGGGTTGAGGCTCCATTTTTGGGTGGATTTGGCCGGAAGCGGATTAGCTGATCTTGCCGGAATGCGCAGCAATTGTCTTCGGGGGGGACCTATTGAGCGCGGTCAGTGCTGTTGGACCATGGTGGTCTCGATCGGAACACCGGCTTCCATTGCCGCGGCCATGAAGCTGTTTCGGGCTTCCAGCGGGTGCCCGTGGCCGCTCTCGACATCGGCACAGATCTGCAGGGCCATCAAAAACGCCTTGCCTTCCGCCACGGGCCAGGCGTTCAGCAGCATGTCCAATGCATCCTTCGTGGTCCCGACGGTATAGACCTTCCCGGTACGCTTGCAGATGACCATGATGGGATAATTCCAGTCTTTAATGCTCATGGTGCGAAGCTCCGATCCGACGCCGCAGAGGTTAATGCCACGGCGCGCAAAATCTCAAGTTAATTTCGGGACGTAACTGGTGCAGGTCACCGTTGTTTCAATCATCGCCCGGTTGATTCAAGGCGTAGCGCGATCAATTTTGGGGTCGCGCGTCACGATGCGGTGCGTCTGACCGATACCCGAGGCGCCGAAGACCCTTGTGCAGAGCGACGGGATCATAAATGACTTGGCGTGCAGCGCAGCCGGAGGAAGACAGCCATGGGAAGCTTTGCGGAGATTGAGGAGCGAGCCGAAAAGCGCAAGGGTGGGGCCGCCGCGCTGAAGACGCTGATGCCGAAATTGCCTGATCGCGATGTCTTGCGCGCGCAGCCGGACGATCGGCTTTTGTCGGAGATGACGCGTTATGTCTTCTACGCCGGTTTCGTCCGCAACGTTATCGATTCCAAGTGGCCGGGTTTTGAAGCGGCCTTCTCCGGTTTCGATCCTGCCTTTCTCAATCTCGCGCCTGATGATTACTGGCACGATCTGACGTCCGACACGCGTATTGTCCGCAACGGCGCCAAGATCATGTCGGTGCGGGCGAATGCCCAATTCATTCGCCAGCTTGCCGATGAGCATGGCAGCGCCGGCCAGTTTTTTGCCGATTGGCCGATTGAGGATCACATCGGCCTGCTCGGCGTGCTCGACAAGCGGGCAGAACGGCTCGGCGGCATGAGCGGCCAATATTTCCTGCGGGCGATCGGCCGTGACAGCTTCGTCATGAGCCATGATGTGCTCGTCTGCCTGCGCCTTTCCGGCCTGCCGATCTCGGAAGGCAAGCCGACGAAGAAGGACCTGCGGCTGATCCAGGATCAGTTCAATGCCTGGCACGCCGAGACGGGCCTGCCGCTCACCCATCTCTCACGCATCTGCGCCTTCTCTGTCGGAATGCCGGGAGAAGAGGACGAAGCCTGATTGATTTGATCCATCGAATAATATTGGATCGCACGCTGAAACAGGGAAAGATTAAGATGACGACCGACAGCAGGCCTTTGGCCATCAGCGCGCCGGAGCCGCGCTCGCTTGAACTCATTTTCACCAAGGACGCGCTATCCCTGCTTCACTCGAAATACCGCATCGTCGAGGCGGATCCGAATGAAATCGCCGCATTGGGCGACGAGGTGCTGGCAGAAGCGCGCTACATCATCGGCCAGCCGCCGTTGTCGAAGGAGACGCTGGAGCGCATGCCGCAGCTGCGCTGCATCCTGAATGTCGAAAGCAACCTTATCAACAACATGCCGTACGATGTGCTTTTCGAGCGTGGCATCCATGTCGTCACCACGGGTCTGGTCTTTGCAGAGCCGGTCGCCGAGATCGGGCTCGGATTCGCGCTGAGCCTGGCGCGGGGCATCATCGATGCCGATCTGGATTTCCGCGAGGGCAGGGAGCTCTGGGGCGGTGACGGCAATGCCAGCGCCCGGCTGCTTTCGGGCAGCGATATCGGCATTGTTGGGTTCGGCGAGCTCGGCAAGGCACTGAACCGGGTGCTGACGGGCTTCCGGGCCAATATCAAGGTGTTCGATCCCTGGATGCCGCCGTCGATCCTCAGGGAAAACGGTGTGCAGCCTGCTAGCCTTGACGAGGTGCTGTCGGGCAGCGATTTCATTTTCGTGGTGGCCTCCGTCACCAGCGAGAACAAGGGATTTCTCGGTGCCGGGGCTTTCGCGCGTATGCGCAAGGGTGCAGCCTTCATCCTGCTCAGCCGGGCCGACGTCGTCGATTTCGATGCGCTGATGGCCGCGGTCTCCTCCGGCCATATCGTGGCGGCGAGCGACGTCTATCCCGAGGAGCCGCTCGGCAAGGATCATCCGGTACGCGCTCTCAAGGGTTTCATCCGCTCTGCCCATCGCGCCGGAGCACTCGACAGCGCCTTCAAGAAAATGGGCGACATGGTGCTGGAGGACATGGATCTGATGGATCGCGGTCTGCCGCCAATGCGCTGCAAGCGCGCGGAGCGGGAAACGGTATCGCGCATGCGCTCGAAACCGGTGACGCGGAACTAACGGATGCCATGGGCCCGTAGTATACCTACGAGTGCATTTTCGGTTCGACTCATCTATGTCTCGGCTACTGGAGCAATTCTCGGAAAAGCGCGCAGCGGTTTTCTCTCCGGAATTGCGTGGAAACAATAACTTAGAGCATTCAAGCGATTCCGCGAAACGCTTGAATGCTCTGGGGAATGGTGAGGATATCGATGGCAAACCGGGAAATCGACATAGCATCCATGGCGAGCAAAGGCCGTGCAACGGCGTTTATCGGCATCGTTGCCATTATCGCCGTGCTGATGCTCGTCTTCAGTTCATGGTACACGATCGATCAGGGCGAGCGCGGCGTCATCCTGCGCACCGGCGCCATGGTCGGTACGGCCGAACCGGGCTTGCATTTCAAGCTGCCCTGGATCGAGACTGTCGTCAAAATCCCGGTGACGCAGCAGGTGACCTATTGGACCTGTCAGAATGGGGCCAGCTGCGAAAACAATGAGCATCCGCAGATGCAGGCCTATTCGCAGGATCAGCAGCCCGCCGACATGCGTGTGACGATCTCCTGGCATGTGCCTGCAGATGCGGTGGAGCATGTCTATTCGGAGTTCGGTTCGATCGGCAATCTGGAATCGCGGCTGATTGCCCGGCGTGCGCCGCAGGACGTGAAGACGGTTTTCGGCAAATTCACCGCCGCCTCCGTCATTCAGAACCGGGCGCAGTTCAACACGGACGTACAGGCGGCAATCGAGGCCGGTATCCAGGGGCCGGTGCAGATCGATAGCGTCCAGGTCGAGAATATCGATTTCTCCGACGCTTATGAGAACAGCATCGAGCAGCGCATGCTCGCTGAAGTCGAGGTGCAGAAGCTGCGGCAGAATGCCGAGCGCGAGAAGGTGCAGGCGCAGATCACTGTGACGCAGGCGCAGGCGGCGGCTGATGCCCGCCGTGCCGATGCGCAGGCACAGGCCGATTCCGTGAGGCTGCAGGCGGAAGCTGATGCCGAGGCGATCCAGCTTCGCGGCGATGCGGAAGCCAAGGCGATCAAGGCCCGCGGCGATGCATTGCGCGATAACCCCAACCTGATCTTCCTGACCCAAGCGGAAAAATGGAACGGGCAACTGCCCACCACCATGCTTCCAAATGGCGCGGTGCCGATGCTTAATCTCGACGCGCGCCAGAACCCCGCCGCACCGGCGGCGGAGCATGAATAGCGGGAGGGCTGGCTAAGGTCCTAGCGACGATCGAGCCTGGCGGCCAGCCGGTCGCCAAGCCATTGCATGCCGCAGACGAGGATGATCAGCACGACGACGACGGCGACCATCACGCCCGTTTCGAAGCGCTGGTAGCCATAGCGGATGGCAAGATCGCCAAGCCCGCCGCCGCCGATCGTGCCCGCCATGGCGGAGGCACCGATCAGCGTCACCAGCGTCACGGTGAAGCCTGCGACGATGCCGGGCATGGCTTCCGGCACCAGCACCTCGCGGATGATGGTCCAGCGATTGCCGCCCATGGCACGCACCGCGTCGATGAGGCCGCGATCGACTTCCCGCAGGGATACCTCAGCGATACGGGCATAATAGGGGATTGCCGCGATGGTGAGCGGCACGATCGCCGCCGTGGTGCCGAGTGCAGTGCCGACGATCAGCCGCGTCAGCGGAATCAACGCGATGAGCAGGATCACGAAAGGCACGGCGCGGAAGCCATTGACCAATGCCGCAAGGACGCCGTTAACGGCGAGTTGCTCGGCAATGCCGCCGCGGCTTGTCACGACGAGGGCGAGACCGAGCGGCAGGCCGATGATGAGAGAGAGCACGCCGGACGCTGTCGTCATCCATACGGTCTCCCAGAAGGAGCGCCAAAGCAGGCCGAGGATTACATCAGTTGTCATAGCCTAGAACCTCCACCCGGGCGGAGCGGGCTTTCAGAAAATCGCTGACCTGCGCCGGCAAGGCTGCATCACGCGTCGGCACCGCGATGAAGAAACGGGCGACGGGCTGGTTCTGGATGTGGTCGATGCCGCCGTGGACCAGCCGGAAAGAGCGCGGTAGCGCTGCGGAAAGCTCGGCGAAGAGCGCTCCTTGCGCCGCCGGACCGGCGAGGTCGACGCTGAGGATGGCCTCGACCCCTGCTGTCGGCGACAGGCGGGCGGCAATGTGTTCGGGAAGCTGCGGGCGAATGCCGCCGAGCAGGCTAGCGGTGATGTCCGTTTCGGGATTGGCGAAGACGGTCCACACGGAACCTTCCTCGACGATCCGGCCCGCATCGATAACGGCAACGCGATCTGCGATCGAGCGCACCACTTCCATCTCATGGGTGATCAGCAGAATGGTGAGCCCGAGCTTGCGATTGATATCCTTGAGCAGTGCAAGGATCGATCGCGTCGTTTCCGGATCGAGCGCCGAGGTCGCTTCATCCGACAGAAGAAGCGCCGGGCGTGCAGCGAGAGCGCGGGCAATGCCGACACGCTGTTTCTGGCCGCCGGAAAGGGCAGCCGGATAGGCCTTTGCCTTGTCGGCAAGGCCGACGAGTTCAAGCAGGTCGCGCGCCCGCTGCAGCCGTTCGGCCTTGGCGACGCCCTCGATCTTCAACGGCAGGGCGATATTTTCCTCGACCGTCTTGGCGGAAAGCAGATTGAAGTGCTGGAAGACCATGCCGATGCGGCGGCGCAGCGGTTGCAGTTCCTTCTCCGAAAGGCCTGCGATGTCGCGGCCTTCGATATGGATCTCGCCACTATCGGCGCGCTCCAGCCCGTTCAGGCAACGAATCAGCGTCGACTTGCCGGCGCCGCTGCGGCCGATGATGCCGACGATCTCGCCACGACGCGCCGTCAGCGAAACGCCGTCCAGCGCAGGCGTTGTGCCAAACCGACGGCGGACATCGACGAGACGGATGATTTCATCGCCGGTCGATGGGTGGGGCGGCGGATGGCCGTTGATTGACGTGACAGGGGTGAAGGAGTTCATGTCTGTCTGCTTCCCGATCTTCTTTTTGGGTGCGGCGCGGGTTGAGGCTGCGCGGAAAACGCCAAAGGCGGCCCGGGCAAGATGCCCCGGCCGCCCTGCCGCTCAGCGCTGTCCCCCGCGCGGTCCGGTTATCAATAGGCGCTGAGGCCCGTTCCCTTGTAGACCTTGTCGAACTCAGCCTTGACGGTGTCATTCTGGTAGGCTGCCACCAGCGTCTTCACCCAAGCTTCATTCTCGCTGCCCTGTTTGACGGCGATGAAATTGCGGTAGGGGTTGCCGTCGATCGGCTCCTGCGCGATGCGATCCTTCGGTGTCAGGCCGCTTTTCAGTGCCCAGTCGGTATTGACGACAGCAGCGTCGAGGTCGTCGATCGAGCGGCCGACGATGCCGGCGTCCAGTTCCTTGATCTCGACATTTTTCGGGTTCTCAGCGATGTCGGCTGTCGTGGCGAGAATGCCGGTGCCGTCCTTGAGCTTGATCACGCCTTGGTTCTGCAGCACGCGCAACGCGCGGCCCTCGTTGGAAGGATCGTTCGGCACGCCGATGACCGCGCCTTTCGGAAGATCGGCCACCGCCTTGTACTTCTTGGTGTAGAGGCCGATCGGCCAGACACCGGTATAGCCGACGCGGACGATATGGTAGCCGTGCTGCTTGACCTGGTTGTCGAGATAGGGCTGATGCTGGAAGGCGTTGGCGTCGACCTCGCCGCGTTCAAGCGCTTCGTTCGGCTGGGTATAGTCGTTGAAGACGACGGTCTCGATCTTCAGCCCCTTCTTGGCGGCTTCCGTGGTCACCACCCGCCAAACATCTTCGTCTTCACCGCTCATGATGCCGACCTTGATCGTCTTGTCGGCAGCGAAAGACGGGGTAGCGGTTGTCATCAAGCCGAAAGCGGCGACAGCGGAAGCAAAGATGGCGGCAAGGCCGGCGCGACGGGAAAGGCGCAGCGCGTCGAAGCCTCTAGAAAGCTTTTCAGTCATGGGAAATCCTGTTCCAGATGATCGAGATCATTATCTCGTTGACGGCTTAATCATCTCAGACGCATGTTCGCGTCGCGAAGCAGGATCATGCGTTGTGCGACGCACTTCTGAAAAACTCTTTTCAGTGCAGTGCAAAGCGGAAACTAATTTTCTACAAATATTATAGATTATTTGTGTGGCAAAATAGGCAATTGCCCAAAGATTATGCAAGCTAGCGATGGATCGGGTCCTTCCAAAGGACATTTTCCGGCTTTTCCACCGGCTCGATATCGAGATTGACGACGATAGGCTCCTGTCCGGAGCGGACCAGCACGCATTCCAGTGTCTCGTCGCGGCTGGCGTTGATTTCCTGATGCGGCACGTAGGGCGGCACGAAGATGAAATCGCCCGGGCCGGCTTCGGCGACGAATTCCAGATTGTCGCCCCAGCGCATCCGCGCCTTGCCCTTGACGACGTAGATAATGCTTTCGAGATCGCCGTGATGATGGGCGCCTGTCTTGGCGTTGGCGTGGATCGTCACAGTGCCGGCCCAGATCTTTTCCGCGCCGGCGCGGGCGTGATTGATCGCGGTTGCGCGATTCATGCCCGGCGTCTGCGCCGTATTCGGGTCGAGGGCATTGCCAGGGATGATTTTAACCCCATGTTCCCGCCAGTCGATCGTTTGGTGAGCGTGCCCATGGTCATGCTCATTTTCATGATTGCCGCACATGGTCTTCCTTTCACCGTTTTGGAAGGGATTCGCGCGCCTCCCGACTATGAGGGTCGTTTTACTCTACGCGAAGTCCTTCAAAAATAAAGAGAATTGCAGAAAATTATCAAAGAGGCTTTTCAAGTCGAGATTAATCTATAGACTTGATCAAGTTAAATGACCGGTGGGAACATTTTGTGTGTGTCCCGCGTTGCGCCGGTCACGACATGGTTTGCCGCGCCGCTTGCCCCATAGACTGCGTTCGGGGCGCGCCAAACTCAAGAAGCAGCGCCTGGTCTCTGAAGGAGACCGATCACTTTCATATCATGCGCCGGACTTCCAATTGAAAGGAGACAGACATGTCGAATGCCTTGCCGCCCCTTCATGAGGGTCATGCCCCCATTACGTTGCAGCAGCTTTTTCGCGAAGGACTTTATGCCTTCGAGGAATGGGACAGTGAAGTAACCGAACCGATTGTGACGTTCGAGGGGCGGATCATCCCCATCAGCGTCGTTTTCGAAGCCATGCGCGAATGCACCGACATCGTGCCCAACAACATCGTTTCGGCTGTGACCGAACGGTTGACCAAGCCCTGGGAGGGCGAAGGTCCGCTTGACACGATGACCTTTTCGACCGCCGCCCGCGTCATGGGCGTCCTGGTTCGCAAAAGGCTGCTGGCCGTGAACAACGGCATCAGCGTCGCTGCTATTGCCGTAGAAGCTCAGGCTACGGAAAAGTCTGACCGCTAGAAACGCGATCAATGATCGAAGGCCCGCCGGCGCAATGCTGGCGGGCCTTTTTCATTGTCAGGGATGACCGACGTCGAACTCTGGATCGACGGGAATCTGCATTGCCGTGACCAGGTGGTTCGTCTGTCCGGCAAGGCCGATGACAGCCAGCAGTTCCCCATGTTGAGCATCCGTCATGCCCTTTGCCCTGGCGGCTGCGGTGTGGGAATGGACGCAGTAGGTGCAGCCATTGGCTGTCGAGACAGCGATGTAGATCATCTCGCGCACCAGCGGATCGAGCGCGCCCTCCGCCATCATGACCGCCTTCAGGCCTTCCCAGGTACGCTTCAGCAAGGCTGGATCCTTGGCGAGGCCGCGCCAGAAATTATTGACGAAATCGGACTTTCGGACCGCACGTATATCATCGAACACCGCCTTCACCGCCGGGATCGCTTCCGCCTCCGTATCATCGAGCAATTTGACCGTCGCCATCCTCAATCTCCTTTCAGCAATCCTGATCTTGTCGAACCATATCGCATTTTCCTGTGGTCTTGGCGGGATGGCCGGCGAATATCCTCCCTCTTTTTGTTTGCAAATGTCATCCATATGTGAAAATACTATTTACATAAGAAGATTGAGGCTGACGCGGGAATCGGCGGCGAGAGTGTTCGCCGAGGTGGAGAAGCGCTTTTGGCCGAGATGATGGCGGGGGAGCAGAAATACTGATGGCGCTGAAGAAGGACTTGCCGCTGGCCGGGTTGGTGGTCGTCGATATGAGCCAGTTCCTGTCCGGGCCTTACTGCACCCTCAGGCTGATGGATCTCGGCGCCAGGGTCATCAAGATCGAACGGCCCGGTGGTGGCGATCTCTCTCGCGGGCTCTATCTCAGCGATGCCGAGAGCGGCGATTCCACCATTTTCCATGCCATCAACCGTTCGAAGGAAAGCCTCGCGGTCGACCTGAAGAACGAGCGCGATATGAGCGCGCTGCGCAAGCTCATCTCCAAGGCCGACGTTCTCGTGCAGAATTTCCGCCCGGGCGTGATCGAGCGGCTGGGGCTGGATTACGAGGCCGCCAGCAAGCTCAACCCGCGCCTCGTCTATTGCTCGATCAGCGGCTACGGCGAAGAAGGCCCGTGGGTATCGCGGCCGGGTCAGGATCTCCTGGCGCAGTCACGCTCCGGTGTCATGTGGCTGAATGGCGACGAAGGGCAGGGGCCAGTGCCCTTCGGTCTGGCGATCGGCGACATGCTGGCCGGTGCGGCAGCGGCTCAGGGCATTCTGGCGGCGCTGGTTCGGCGCGGCGTGACAGGCGAGGGCGGCCTGGTCGAGACTAGCTTGCTTGAGGCGCTGATCGACCTGCAGGTCGAGGTGCTGAGCGTGCACATGAACAGCGGCAACAAGCTGCCGGAGCGTTCGCATGTTCGCAGCGCCCATGCCTATCTTTCCGCGCCATATGGCGTCTACCCGGTGGCCGACGGCTACCTTGCCATCGCCATGACGCCGATCCCGAAGCTTGCCGATCTGCTCGGCATCGAGGAACTGGCGCCTTATCGAGACGACCCGAAAAGCTGGTTCACCTCGCGCGACGATATCAAGGCGATTATCGCGGCGCGCATTGCGACCCGCGGCGTCGACGAATGGCTTGCTATCCTGGAGCCTGCCGACATCTGGTGCGCCCGGGTGCTGAACTGGCCGGAGCTGCTCGGCAGCGAGGGTTTTCGCGTTCTCGACATGCTACAGACGATCGGACGCGAAGACGGGGTTAGCCTCAGCACCACCCGCTCGCCTATCCGCATCGACGGGCAGCGACCGAAATTCGAGCGTGCGGCCCCGCACGTTGGCGAGCATAATGCGGCGCTCTGGGAGGAGTTCGACCTCGGTTGAGGTTTCGAGAGGCGGCCGATGGATTTAGAAGGAGTTTTCCAATGACGCGCATCACCAATCTTCGCGTTTTCGATTTGCGCTTCCCGACATCGCAGAGCCTCGACGGCTCCGATGCGATGAATCCGGATCCGGATTATTCGGCGGCCTATGTCATTCTCGAGACCGACAGGCCGGGCCTTGCGGGCCACGGCCTGACCTTCACCATCGGGCGCGGCAACGACATCTGCTGCATGGCGATCGAGGCGATGCGGCATCTCGTTGTCGGCACCGAGCTTGCGACGGTGCTGGAAAACCCCGGCAAATACTGGCGGCATCTGACCAGCGACAGCCAGCTGCGCTGGATCGGCCCGGAAAAGGGCGCAATGCACCTTGCTACCGGCGCGGTCGTCAATGCCGTCTGGGATCTGCTCGCCAAGGAGGCAGGCAAGCCGGTCTGGCGCCTGGTCGCGGAGATGGATGCGGAGCACATCGCCGATATCGTCGACTATCGCTATCTGACTGACGTGCTCACCCGCGACGAAGCGGTCGCCATTCTGAAGAAGGCGGAAGCCGGCAAGGCGGATCGTATCGCCACGCTCGAGCGCGAGGGCTATGCCTGCTACACGACCTCGGCCGGCTGGCTCGGCTATGACGATGCCAAGCTGCGCCGCCTCTGCCAGGAGGCTATCGATGCCGGTTTCAATCATGTGAAGATGAAGGTCGGCCGCGATCTCGAAGACGATATCCGCCGCCTCACCATCGCCCGCGAGGTGATCGGTCCCGACCGTTACCTGATGATCGATGCCAATCAGGTCTGGGAAGTCGGTCAGGCGATCGACTGGGTGCGCAAGCTTGCCTTCGCAAAGCCGTTCTTCATCGAAGAGCCGACCAGCCCGGACGACGTCGCCGGCCATCGCAAGATCCGCGAGGCGATCGGCCCGGTGAAGGTGGCGACAGGTGAAATGTGCCAGAACCGCATCATGTTCAAGCAGTTCATCGCCGAAGGCGCGATCGATATCGTGCAGATCGATTCCTGCCGCATGGGCGGTCTCAACGAAGTTCTGGCCGTGCTGTTGATTGCCGCCAAGTATGGATTGCCGGTCTGGCCGCATGCCGGCGGCGTTGGGCTCTGCGAATATGTGCAGCATCTGTCGATGATCGACTACATCGCCGTGTCCGGCACCAAGGACGGCCGCGTTATCGAATATGTCGACCATCTGCACGAGCACTTCATCGACCCGTGCATCATCCGCGATGCCGCTTACATGCCGCCAAGCCTGCCGGGCTTCTCGATCGAGATGAAGCCGGAGTCGATCACCGAATACACCTTCAAGGGTTGATCATCTGCCTCAAGTACCTTCTCCCCTTTTGGGGGGAAGGGGTCACACGGACTGCTTCAGCCAGCGCTGAATGACCGGCACATCGGCATCGTCAAGCTCGTGACCAGCAGGAACGGTCGCAAGCTCGACCTTTGCGCCGCCGTTCTGCAGGCGCTCGGCAAGAGGTTGGGTGTATGGGCCGTACAGATCCTTCTCGCCTGCGATAACAAGCACGTCGGCGGTCGACATATCCACCGCCGGCGGATCGGTCAGCACGGCCATGGACCGCAGCAGCACCGCGCGGCGAATGAGTTGCGGGTGCAGTGACAGCATGGCGCCGAGCAGGTTGGCGCCGTTCGAATAGCCGATATAGACCATGCGCTCCGGATCGAGGCCATAGGCATGGATCGCGCCGTCGATGAAAGCGGCGAAGGCCTCCGCTTCGCTGACGATATCGGCCTGATCGAAGGACATGGGCCCGTTCCGGCGAAACCAGCGCGGCGCGCCTTCTTCGAGCGCCCGGCCGCGCACGCCGAGCAGCGTCGCATGGGCATTGATCTTATGGGCAATCGGCAACATCGCCGTCTCGTTGGCGCCGGAGCCGTGCAACAGGACGAAGATATTGCCGTTCGGCTGCTGTGGCGTGAAGAAGCGATGGATGAAGGGCAGGTCGCGATAGATGACGCGCGGGTCGCCGGGCATGGAGAACTGCGGCAGGATCACCTCCAGCTCGGCCTGTCGCTCAGGCTTGTCGTCAGGCGAAAAGAGGCGCGTGCCGAGCGTTGTCTCATCCTCATCGACCAGCATGCCCGGTGCATCCGTTGCCAGTTCGAAGAGGATGCGGCCGGGTTCGCGAACATAGAGCGAGCGGAAATACTTGCGGTCATGCATCGCGGTCGGCCAGGAATTGACGGCCTGCAATGCTGTCCGCACGGACTGAAGCTCGGCATCGTCGGCAGCGCGAAAGGCGACGTGGTCGACCGTACCCGTGCCCGGTGCACTCGCCCAGAAGCCGCGCGCATCCCTGATGTCGATGATATCGCCGGGTTCCGACACGAGCCGGCTGATGGCGCCATTGGTTGCCTGCGGCCGATAGTCGAAATGGTTGACCAGAAGCTCCCGCGTCTCGTCCGGCGTTTCGCTGAACAGCGTCGCCCCGCGAATGCGGCGAATGGCGTGCTCCTGCGGGATAGTATCGTTCGTCCAGGGGGCGGCCGCCTGCAAGGCGTTGGTGCCGACCAGCTTGACGATGATGCCGTCGGGATCCTTCAGCCGCAGGACCGGTTCGCCGAATTCCTCGAAAGGACCTTCCGGCTTCAGGCCGGCGCTCAAGGCACGCGTCAGCCAGAAACCGATACTCATGGGGTCGATGCCAAGAGAAATCTCGCCGACCTGGCCGACGCCGGCGCGGCCCGGCGAGCCGTCCTCCCAGACGAGGAAGGTCACCAGCGAACCGGGTGAACCCTTCGCGTCGCCATAGAGCAGATGAAGCTGGGTGGCATCCTCGAAGCCGCCCGTGCGCTTGACGAGGCGCATGCCAAGGAAGCCGACGTAGAAATCGACATTCGCTTGTACCTTGCGGGTGATCAGCGTGACGTGGTGGATGCCGGCGATCATGGTTGCTCCAGACTCGATTGTGAGATTGGTCGCAATCTAGGGCACAAGCTGCCGTCTGTTCAATGCGTGGGACGTGGAGGGTGTGTTCACGAAATGCGCAATGACGTCTATCGGGCTATGTTATTTTTCGGATTCGGATTTGGCCGCTTCGGATGCTTTTGCCGTCTTCCGCTTGGCCTTCGTCTTTGGCTCCGGCGGCGGTTGCGATGCCTCCTTCTCGAGGCGAAGCTCACGCAGGCGAGCCGTTTTCCGCGCGCGCATCGCCTGTTCGCTGGCGAGGATTTCCTTGACGGTGGAATCGAGCTGATTGGCCTTGGCCGGAGCTGCCTGTTTCTTGGAGCCGAATAGATTGTCTTTGTTGGGTGGCGCCATATCGGCCTCCATGGTTCGTGTCGGCGTTGGCGTTGGTTGCAAATACTGCGCGGTGATCGACCGCGCTTGCAGGACTTATGATTTCATCCTGTAGCAGATGATGCGCCGAATAAGCGATATAATTCCGCGACCCTTGGCGGAAACAGTCGATGGAAGCTCTATCACAAGCTGCAACTTGACTAAAAATACCCGGTGAAGCGTGGCGAAAGATAATGGAAATAGCGGGAAATCAATTGAAAAACCTTCGTTTTTTCAATCAAAAATTGTGTCTGGATTTTCCTCCATCCGGGCCGGTTTTTGATGAGATATCTGGCTGTTTCGATATTTTAGGTGTTTCTGCTTGTGAGGAATATGCATATCGGATATAAGCACCGGCATCGATATTGGTGAATGAACTTTGCTGCGACGCGTTCCGCGCAATACTGACGAGCTTCCTCTCAAAATCGGTGTACTGCCATCCAGTTATTCCCTGGATAGGGACTATTATATGAGCGATTGAAAGGTCATCGTTATGAGCACAGGTACTGTAAAGTGGTTCAATGCTGCCAAGGGTTTTGGTTTCATTCAGCCCGATGATGGCGCGACGGACGTTTTCGTGCATATTTCAGCCGTTGAACGCGCTGGAATGAGCACTCTCCGCGACGGCCAGAAGATTTCCTACGAGCTTGTCAAGGACAAGCGTTCGGGCAAGATGTCGGCTGATCAGCTGGAAGCCATGTAAGCCATTTGTTTCCGATCTTTGGCCACGGATTTACTGGCATCGATCGTAGAGACAATGAAGGAAGAGGTCGGGTTAGCCCGGCCTTTTTTGTTGTCTGCAATCAGCTCCGGTTGAGCAGGGTAGACAAGACCGTCTATCAAGACCGATAGCGCCGCTCGATGATCGGCGCTTTTTATTTTGTCTTTGCAGTTGAGCGGTATGGCCGACTCAGTGTTCGCCGAGCCCATCCGCCGGCGATTTGCGGCGGTGGCCGCTGATCTCCGAGCCGGCCGTGCGCGAGAATCTGGCGTTCCAGATGACCGCAAGAAGCGCGATGGCTGTGACGACGATGAAGGCGACGGAGAAGTCGCTCATTTCGGCTTTCGCATGTCCGCGCAGCTGCGTCGAGCCGTGCAGGGCAAGGGCAGCGATGCAGATGCCGAGAGAAAGCATCAGCTGCTGGAAGGTCGAATAGAAGCTGGTCGCTATGCTCATCCGGTCGCGCTCGATTTCGTCATAGGCGATCGTGTTGTAGGCCGTGAACTGGAACGACATGAAGAAGCCGCAGAAGAACAAGATCACGAAGATGACAGGCAGCGGCCAGTCGGGCTGGAAGATGGAGCACAGTCCGTAGCCGAGCGTGCCGATCAGACCGAAGATGATGAGGGCGGTACGAAAGCCGAGCGTGCGCAGGATGCGGACCTGGAACGGCTTCATGGCCATGGAGCCGAGCGCGGTCGCGATGGCGATCTGGCCGGCTGCGGCGGCTGAAAGGCCAAAACCGAGCTGCAGCATCAGCGGAATGAGGAAGGGATGGGCGCCCTGGCTGATGCGCGTCAACGAGCCGGCGATAACCGATGTCCGGAAGGTCGGCACCTTCATCAGCGAGAAATCCATGATCGGCGATGGATGCTTGCGGGCATGGCGAAGATAGGCGATGCCGAAGAGCAGGCCGACCGAGATGAGGAAGACGGCCATATAGCCTTCGCCCTCACGGCTGGACATTTCGAAGCCGAACAGCAGCGAGCCGAGCGAAATGCCTGATAGAATGAAGCCCGACAGGTCAAAACGGCCGTTGCGCGGACCTTTCACATCTTCGATGAACATCGTCACCAGTATGAAGCCGATGACACCGATGGGCACATTGATATAGAAGATCCAACGCCAGTCGAGATAGGTAACGAACATGCCGCCGACGGGAGGCCCGAGGATGGGGCCGACGAGCGCCGGAATGAGCAGCCAGGACATAGCGTTCACCATATCCTTGCGGGCGACGCTGCGCATCAGCACCAGACGTCCCACAGGCAGCATCATGGCGCCGCCGAGACCCTGGAGGAGCCGCGCGATGACGAGGAAGAACAGGTTCGGCGCCTGTGCGCAGAGAAGTGAGCCGACAACGAAGACCGCAATGGCGGATCGGAAGACGGTGCGCGACCCGAAACGGTCGGCGATGGCGCCGCTGGCGGGAATGAAGATCGCGAGGCTGAGAAGGTATGAAGTCAGCGAGATACTCATGGCCGGCGCGCTGACGCCGAAATCTCTTGCCATGGTCGGAAGGGCTGTTGCGAGCACTGTCGCGTCAAGCTGCTCCATGAACATCGCGCTTGCTACGATAAGCGCTACTACACGAAAATTCGGTGCGGCCCGCCGGGTGGGGGCGGCCTGGAATATCTGATCCGACATTGTCGGGGATCGCTCTCGATGGTGCGGAGGGGTCCGGAGACAGAACCGCAAGTCTGGTCGCGGCGCCAAGGCCGGTTCGAATAGCCGCCTGTATACTCCCGCTCGCGCGCGATTTCTATATCAGAAATCGCAAAACTTATTGATCGAAATGGAAAAAATGACGCAGCCGGGCAGGAATGCAACAACGGATGAATGCCAGATGAACAGATGAGGCATTATGCCGTGGTTGTGGCGCTCACGGTTCATTTTACCACGTAAGATGGTGCGCGCGCGTCGGCGTTTCGGTCTTAGACGTTGCGCGCAAAAATGCCGGTGCCGAAAGACGACGGCACCGGCCTGTAGTGTCGCGATGGCATGTGGGGAAGCGGTCAGTAGCCTTCGGCAAGGCCCGAGCCGGCGCGGCTGTCCATGGCGCCGTTGTAGCGGGCGCCGCCGCCCTTGGCGATATCGCCGAGGCTCTTGCCGCCGACCAGGATGCCTGCGGCCTGACCCCAGACCGGCCAGTCGCCGCCGACCTGAATCGTGTAGCCCATGCCGGCCAGCAGCTTCATCGTATCGGGTGAGAGCGCATAGGGTTCGGTATAGATCTTATCCGGCAGCCATTGATGATGGATGCGCGGTGCGTCGATCGCCTGCTGGATATTCATGCCGAAATCGATGACGTTGATGATCGCTTCGAGCGTGATGGTGATGATGCGCGAGCCGCCGGGGCTGCCGATCACCATGAAGGGCTTGCCGTCCTTGGCGATGATCGTCGGGCTCATGGATGAAAGCGGCGTCTTCTTAGGCTGGATGGCATTGGCTTCGCCCTGCACCAGGCCATAGAGGTTGGGCACGCCCGGCTTGGAGGTAAACTCGTCCATCTCGTTGTTCAAAAGGATGCCCGTTCCGGGCGCGACGACGCCGGCGCCGAAGGAACCGTTCAGCGTATAGGTGACGGCAACCGCGTTGCCATCGTTGTCGATGATCGAATAATGCGTCGTCTCATGGCTTTCGCCGAGGCCCTTCGGCATCAGATCCTTGGAAATGCCGGCCTTGTAGGGATTGATGCTGTCGCGGATCTTCTTGGCATAGTCTCTTTCCAGCAGCTTGCTGACCGGGTTGTCGACGAAGTCTGGATCGCCGAGAGCCGAATTGCGGTCGACATAGGCGTAACGCATGGCTTCGGTCATGAAATGCACCGTATCAGCCGAGGCATAGCCGGTATAGGAAAGCGGGTAGCCTTCCAGCACGTTGAGGATTTCGCAGATGATGATGCCGCCGGAAGAGGGCGGTGGCGAGGAAATGATCTCGTAGCCGCGATAGTCGCACTTCACGGGATCGAGTTCGCGGACCTTATATTGCTCGAAATCCTGGTTTGCGAGAATGCCGCCCTTGTCCTGGCTTGCCTTGACAATGGCGTTGGCGATGGGTCCCTTGTAGAAGCCATCCGGCCCCTGTTCCGAAATGCCGGAAAGAGCATTGGCGAGATCCGGCTGCGTCAGCTTATCGCCGGTTGCAAAGGGCGTTCCGTCCACCTTGGTGAAGATCGCGGCCGTGGCCGGATCGCGCGCGAGCCATTTCTTGCCTCCGTTCAGCTCGGCCGCATCGGCCTGATTGAGCGTGAAGCCTTCCTTGGCATAGCGAATGGCGGGCGCCATCAGATCCTGGCGGGACTTGGTGCCATATTTCTCGCGGGCCATTTCGAAACCCATGACCGAGCCGGGCACGCCGACGGCAAGATAGCCATCGGTGCTTGCGCCTTTGACGACATTGCCCTTGTCGTCAAGATACATGCCTTTGGTGGCTGCAAGCGGTGCACGCTCACGAAAATCCAGGAATGTAGTCTTGCCGTCCCGCAAGCGGATGGTCATGAAGCCGCCGCCGCCGATATTTCCGGCGGTCGGATAGACCACGGCCAGCGCATAGCCGACCGCGACCGCGGCATCGACGGCATTGCCGCCGCTTTTCAGCACCTGCACGCCGACATCTGTGGCCAGATGCTGGGCGGTGACCACCATGCCATGCTCGGCCTCCACCGGCGGCGGCGAGGCGGCTCGGGCTGTCGTGATGGAGAAAAGAGCGAATGTGACCAGAGTGGCCGAGGAGATCGCCCGCAGGCGGAATTGGCGCATGATGATGATGCCTCTCGTTTCCGTATTAGGGGTAAAGGAACCCATCATTGACATGGTGTTCAGCGCGAAAATGGCGATATCCGCGGTTGTGATTTTTTTGACGGTGCCGTCGAGAGATGAATCGAAAGTAAAACGCCCACCTTTCGCGAGAGACCGCGGCGGCTGCCAACTGACCGATTATTGAGTCAAGCGCGTGCGACGGACGGCTCCTTTCGTCCTTCCCGGATATAGGAATTGGCTGTGCCTTCGCACTTGCAATATTTCTTTCATTAGTTAAGCCTACTTTAGTGAAGACCTTGTCGAGGCCGAAGTGTTGCGCGGAAGGTAATGATGGCCGTCACGAAGCTTGAACAGTGGAAGAACGAACGCAAGGCCAAGGCCAAGCCGCACGTCATTGCCGAGAAGACGCATGTCGTCGAAATCGAGTGCATGCATTGCAGCCGCCACTTTCTTCGATGGACATCGATGGCGGCCGCCTACTGGCGCTGCGACGACTGCACTGTTGGCACCTGACTTGCATCTACCCCTAGCGTTTACACGATCAGAATGGCGCGGAAATCGTTGACATTCGTTCCCGTCGGGCCGGGGACGAAGAGATCACCAATGGCGTTGAACGCCGTCCAGGCATCGTTATTCACAAGCATTTCGGCTGGAATCACTCCGGCGTTGCGCAGCCGCGCCACCGTGCCGGCGTCGGCAAAGGCGCCGGCATTGTCCTCGCTGCCGTCGATGCCGTCGGTATCCGCCGCCATGGCATAAATACCGCCATGGCCGTCTATGTCCATCGCCAGCGACAGCAGGAATTCGGAGTTTCGGCCGCCCTTGCCTTTGCCTCTCAGGGTCACCGTCGTTTCGCCGCCCGAGAGCAGTACGATCGGCCTTGTGAAGGGCCGGTTGCGGTGCAGCACCTCGCGGGCGATGGCGGCATGCATGTGTGCGGCTTCGCGGGCTTCGCCCTCTATGGCGTCCGAGAGAATGGCCGTTTCGATGCCGGCTGCGCGTGCCACTTCGGCAGCCGCCTCCAGAGAGACGCCGGCGGAGGCGATGAGATGCACCTCGTTGCCGGCAAAGCGTGGATCATCGGGCCGGGGCGCATCGGCCTCCTGTCTTTCGATATGCGCGAGAACGGCGGCGGGCAGCTCGATCCGGTAGAGGCGGATGAGATCGAGCGCCTCCGCACGCGTGCCGGCACCCGGCACGGTCGGACCGGAGGCAACCAAAGCCGGGTCATCGCCGGGAATATCCGAGACAACAAGCGAGACGACCTTGGCCGGATGAGCTGCCGCTGCGAGGCGGCCGCCCTTGATGGTCGACAGATGCTTGCGGATGACGTTCATCGCCGAAATCGGCGCGCCGGAGGCGAGCAGTGCCTTGTTGACGGCGATCTCGTCGGCCAGCGTCAAAGAGCCGGCCGGAGACGGCAGCAGCGCCGAGCCGCCGCCGGAAATGAGGGCGATCACCAGATCGTCCTCCGTCAGGCCTTCGACGAACTTCAGCAGCCGGCCGGAGGCGATCAGTCCTGCCTCATCGGGCACGGGATGGGCAGCTTCGATGATCTCGATCTGGCGGCAGGGCGCTGCGAAACCATATCGCGTCACCACCAGCCCTTCGAGCGGACCATCCCAGCATCGCTCCAGTGCCGCCGCCATTTGTGCCGAGCCTTTGCCGGCGCCGATGACGATCGTCCGTCCTTTCGGCTTGGCCGGCAGATGCGCGCGAATGCCGGTCAGCGGATCGGCCGCACGCACGGCTGCGTCGAACAGGGAGGTGAGGAAGGTGCGGGGATCGGAAACGGTCATGTCAAAGTGCCTGTCTGCGATGAGCTTGTAACCATTTGGTGGCTTAACTCGCGCCGACACGCAAGAGGCCACAGCGGCAATTGTGTCCGAGGATGTGAATCCCTATGTTCTGAGCATGGGTTTTATTGCACGATTTGAAGGATTTTCGAAATGGCCGAATTGAAGGTGAAGACGAGACAGACCGGTGCCACCGCTACGGTTGGCCGCACCGGTCTTCCGCATGTGACATCGGTGATGGGTGGCGAAATCGACATCGTCACCTCGCCGTCGCAGCCGGGATTCAACCCGCTCGATCTGCTCTATTCGTCGCTGTCGGCCTGCCTGGTTCTCAGCGCCCGCATGGCGGCGAGCAGCCTCGGCGTGCTCGACAAGCTCACCGAAGTCACCGCCGTCGTAACAGGCGAAAAGGCGACGGAAGGGCTTTCCCGCGTCGAAAAGTTCAACATCGCCTTCACCATCAAGGGCGATTTCGGCGACGAGATCCGCAACGCGATCGCGCATGCCGCCGAAGACGAGATCTGCACGGTGAGCAACACGATCCGCGGCAATCCGAAGTTCGAGACGGTGATTTCGGGGTAGGGTTGGCGCAGACGGAGAGGCCCCCTCATCCGCCCTGTCGGGCCCCTTCTCCCCGTTTTGACGGGGAGAAGGGGATAGAAGCACCATTACTATCCCTCTTTCAGCTCTGGTCTAAGCGAGGGTACAGAGGTTGTCCCCTCTCCCCGCGAGCGGGGAGAGGGCTAGGGTGAGGGGGCCGTTCCGCTATTTGGCGGGCAGCTCAAACCCTTCCAGATAAGGCCCAAGCTCCGGGTCGATATCCACCTTCACGGCGTTGGTGTAGATCGCCGTGGCAATCATGATGCCGGCAAAGGCAACGAGGTTGACGAGCGTGGGCTCGTCATAGCGCGCCTTCAGCCGCTCCCACAATTCCTCGGGAACGGCATTGGAATCCCTGACGATAGCTTTGCCGAAATCGATCAGCAGGGCTTCGTCTTCGCTCGGCACGATGGTCTCCGGCGTCAGCCCCGCATTGATCAGCGCGCGGCGGAAGAAGCCGACCGGGATGATCGAGCGGCATTCCGTTGCAATGGCCTGGCAGAGAAGCCAGACGGCGCGATCATCAAGTGCCGGGCGCAGCTCCTCGCGCAGCGTGAACCATTCGGCATAGATGCGATGCGCCACCGGCGAATGCAGCAGTGTCCGCTTCATATTCGTCATGCGGCCGCGCAGCTCCACTTCGCGGTCGTGCTCGGCACGCACGGCGTCGGAGGCGGTCTCGTAATCGATCGGCGTGATATGGCTCATTGGTATCTCTCACTGCGCTGCCGCAGGCGTTGCCTTGAAGAACCGATTGCACGGGCGCGGCAGGCCCAGATGCTCGCGCAAGGTCGTGCCTTCGTATTCGCGGCGGAAAATACCGCGGCGCTGCAGCTCCGGAACGACGCGGGTCGTCACGTCGAGGAGGCCCTGCGGCAGGAACGGGAAGACGACATTGAAGCCGTCGGAGCCTTCCTCGTGCAGCCATTGCTCCATCTCGTTGGCGATGGTTTGCGGCGTGCCGACGAAAGCGAGGCCGGCATAGCCGCCGAGACGCTGGGCAAGCTGGCGTACCGTCAGCTTCTCCGCCTCGGCAAGTGCGATGACGCGCTCGCGTCCGCTCTTGCTGGCATTGGTATCCGGAATTTCAGGCAGCAGGCCATCCGGATCGAAGCCGGAGGCATCATGGCCGAGCGCAATCGACAGAGATGCGATGGCGCTGTCGTAGTGAACGAGGCTGTCAAGCTTCGCCCGCTTGGCCTTCGCCTCTTCAACTGTATCGCCGACGACGATGAAGGCGGCCGGCAGGATCTTCAGATAATCGGGGTTGCGACCGATCTCTCTCATTCGTCCCTTGATGTCGGCGAAAATCGCCTTGCCGTCGCCGAGATTGCGCGGTGCGGCAAAGACCGCTTCCGCCGTCTCGGCCGCAAGCTGGCGGCCGGCATCGGATTGTCCGGCCTGTACGATGACAGGCCAGCCTTGAGGAGAACGGGCGATGTTGAGCGGGCCGCGTACGCTGAGCTCCTCGCCCTTGTGGGCGAGCACATGCATCTTTTCCGGGTCGAAGAAGATGCCGGTCTCGGCATTGCGGATGAAGGCGTCGTCGGCGAAGCTGTCCCAGAGGCCGGTGACGACATCGTAGAATTCGCGGGCGCGATGGTAGCGCTCGCCATGGTCCATATGCTCGTCGAGGCCGAAATTGAGGGCTGCGTCCGGGTTGGATGTCGTGACGATATTCCAGCCGGCGCGGCCGCCGCTGATATGGTCGAGCGAGGCGAAACGGCGGGCGATATGATAGGGCTGGTCGAAGGTGGTCGACGCGGTGGCGACGAGGCCGATCCTGTCGGTGACGGCGGCCAGCGCCGAAAGCAGGGTAAAGGGCTCGAAGGAGGTTACTGTGTGGCTGCGCTTCAGCGCCTCGATCGGCATGTTGAGGACTGCCAGATGGTCGGCCATGAAGAAGGCGTCGAACTTCGCCTTTTCGAGCTCCTGCGCAAAGCTCTTGATATGCTGGAAATTGAAATTGGCGTCCGGATAGGCGCCAGGATAGCGCCATGCGCCGGTATGCAGGCTGACGGGGCGCATGAAGGCCCCGAGCTTCAATTGCTTCTGTTCGGTCATCGGCTCAGTCTCTCTCGAAAATTGCCGGGTCGCCACAACATCGCGACGCCGTCGTCAGCGGAATATGCACTACGACGTAGGCGTGCTCCTCACGCATTCAAAGAGCCGATTTCATTTATTTGATCGCTTGCGCGGAATATTCATCCAGCCTGCGTTTCCACGCCGATCTGTCCCGCGAAGACCTTGACCAGCCAGTCTATGAAAACGCGCACGCGCGGTGAAAGCTGGCGGCTGCGCGGATAGAGCATGGATACCGGCGTCCGGGTCGGCGGAAAGTCCTTCAGAATATGCAGCAACTGACCTTTTTCCAGGGCATCCTCGGCGTGGTAGCGCGGGACCTGGATCAAGCCGAGGCCGAGCTTGGCCGCGGCAAAATAACTCTCGGCCGCATTGACGGAGATGGTTGCGGGCAAGGTGATCTCGCGCAGCGTGCCGCCTGCCTCGAATTCCAGCGGCAGCAGGCCGCCCGTCGCCGAGGAGCGGAAGCCGACCATGCGATGGCCGTCGAGCGCATCCGGATGCATGGGCATGCCGTGACGCTCCACATAGGCCGGGGCTGCCAGTGTGACCTCTTCCAGCATCGCGACGCGACGCCCGATCATGTCGCTGTCCTGCAGCGTGCCGACACGCAGCACGCAGTCGATTCCCTCGCGGATGAGATCGACGAAGCGGTCGCCCTCGGTCATCTGAAATTCGATTTCGGGGTAGGTTTCGAGGAAGGACGGCAGGTTCGGCAAGACGAAGTGCCGAGCCAGAGTTCCATGCACGTCGACGCGCAGCACCCCCTTCGGCTTGGCGCCGGCAAAGGCGCCTTCGGCATCCTCTATGTCGGAGAGGATGCGCAGGCAGCGCTGATAATAGGCCTCGCCGTCGAGCGTCGGGCTCACATGCCGCGTCGTGCGCTGCAACAGCCGTACGCCGAGCCTCGCCTCCAGCTGCTTGATCGCATCCGTCACTGTCGAGCGCGGCAGGCCGGTGTCTTCGGCCGCCAGCGTGAAGCTGCGCCGCTCCACGAGGCGGCAAAACACGCGCATGGCATCGAATCTGTCCATCTTATTTGTTCGCCTATTTCGGATAGTGATGCCGATTAATGGCCGATTATCCGCGTCATGAAAAGAGGCATCTTCTCCTCGTCGAAAGGCGCTGAGGCGCAAAACCAGCAAGGATGAAGAAAATGAGCAATAATTCCAACAAGGTAGCGATCGTCACCGGCGCGTCCCGCGGTATTGGCGCAGCCATTGCGCAGCGGCTGGCCGCAGACGGTTTCACCGTCGTCATCAATTATGCAGGCAGCGAAGCTGCCGCCGAGGAGCTGGCCCGCAAGATCGAAGAAAAGGGCGGCAAGGCGCTGACCGCCAAGGCCGATGTTTCCGATGTCGATGCCGTGCGCCGCATGTTCGATGCAGCCGAGGCGGCTTTCGGCGGCGTCGACGTGCTCATCAACAATGCCGGCATCATGCAGCTTGCCAAGATCGCCGATGCGGACGACGCGCATTTCGACCATCATATCGCCATCAACCTCAAGGGCACGTTCAACACGCTGCGCGAAGCCGGCAAGCGCCTGCGCGACGGCGGCCGCATCGTCAACTTCTCGACCAGCGTCGTCGGGCTTAAGCTCGAATCCTATGGCGTCTACGCCGCCACGAAGGCGGCCGTCGAAACACTGACGGGCATCATGTCGAAGGAACTGCGCGGCCGCTCGATCACTGTCAACGCCGTTGCTCCCGGCCCGACGGCCACCGACCTCTTCCTCAATGGCAAGAGCGACGAACTCATCGACCGGCTGGCCAAGATGAATCCGCTGGAGCGACTGGGCACGCCTGAGGACATTGCTGCCGCCGTCTCCTTCCTCGTCGGTCCTGATGGCGGCTGGATCAACGGCCAGACGCTGCGCGCCAACGGCGGCATGATCTGAGCCATTCTGGCGGTAGGGCAATGCCTGCCGCCACCACCCCTCTCGACATCATGTCATCGTCAGCAACTGAACATCCAAAAAGGAACAGGATCATGAGCAAGCAAGTCATCGTCATAACAGGCGCATCGAGCGGTTTCGGCGCTCTGACGGCGCGTGCCCTCGCCAGAGCAGGCCATACCGTCTATGCCGGCATTCGCGAAACCAAGGGGCGCAACGCGCCGCAGGCGGAAGCCGTTGCCGCTTTCGCCAGGGAGAATGGGGTCGATCTTAGAGCTGTCGAGCTCGATGTTGCCTCGGATGCATCGGTCGAAGCCGGCATTGCCGAGATCATCGCCCAGCAGGGTCGTATCGACACCGTCATCCACAATGCCGGCCATATGTCCTTCGGCCCGGCGGAAGCCTTCACGCCGGAGCAGTTTGCCGAGCTCTACGACATCAACGTGCTCAGCACCCAGCGCGTCAATCGCGCCGTGCTGCCACATCTGCGCAAACAGCGCAGCGGCCTGGTTGTCTGGGTATCCTCGTCCAGCACCCGTGGCGGCACGCCGCCCTACTTGTCGCCTTATTTCGCCGCCAAGGCGGCGATGGATTCGCTGGCTGTCTCCTATGCGTCGGAGCTCACCCGTTGGGGCATCGAAACAGCGATCATCGTGCCCGGCGCCTTCACGAAGGGCACCAACCATTTCGCCCACTCCGGCTCGCCCGCAGACAAGGCCCGCGCTGCCGAATACGACAACGGTCCCTATGCAGGCGTTCCTGATCAGGCATTGAAGGGTCTCGCCTCGCTGGAACCGGCCGACGCCGATGCGGCCTCCGTCGCGACCGCGATCGTTGAAGTCGTGGATATGCCCTTCGGCACACGCCCGTTCCGTATCCATATCGATCCGTCGGAAGATGGTGCGGAAATCGTCAATGGCGTCGCCGACCGGGTGCGCGCCGAGATTTTCCGGCGCATCGGCCTGGAGGATCTGCTGAAGCCGCATGTAAGGGGCTGAGGCTTCGCCACCACCCTTCCAGCGGGTCAAATCGCCGCTTCTGTGCCACAGGGGCGGCGATCACTTGCTTCCATAGAGACTATTTTGCGTCGTATGGCATTCCAAGCCTATAAGTTTCGTACTAAAGCGAATCCTTTAGAGGGTCGGGAGATATCCATGGACGCGAAGGACATCGGCGAAATCGCCAGCTGGCTCATGCAAGCAGGCCTCAAGGGCATGGCAGAAACCGATATCCTGGCGGGTTTCTGCGAGCAGTGCCGCCAGCATGGCCTCAACCTCGATCGAGCCATGGCGCTGATGGACACGCTGCATCCGGTCTATGAAGGCCGTGCCTTCCGCTGGGACGGCAACCGGGTGATCGAGCGCGAGTTCGAATATGGCCCGTCGCATCAGGGGATCGCCGCCGAGAATTGGCAACGTTCCGCCTTCTATCATATGTTGACGACAGGCGGGGACGAGGTGCGCCGGCGTATCGGTTTTGGCGAGCCGGCAGATTTCTACGGGCTCGATACACTGCAGGCCGATGGTCACACGGACTACATTGCCATGGTGCACCGTTTCGAAGAGGGCGGTACGATCGGCGAGATGGACTGCTTCTATTCCAATTTCGCCACCGCTGCCGAAGTCGGTTTCCCCGACGAGGATCTGTACGTGCTGCGCAAGCTCACGCCGGCGCTGGCGCTGGCAATCAAGTGCACCGGCATGAGCCGCATCGCCCGCACGATCGCTGAGGTCTATCTCGGCGAGGATGCCGCCCGCCATGTTCTCGAAGGCAAGATCACGCGCGGCAAGACCGAACGGATTTCAGCGGCGCTCTGGTTTTCCGATCTCGCCAACTATACGCGCATCTCGGATACCGCCGAGCCGGATGAGATCATCCCGATGCTGAACGCCTATGCCGATGCCGTCATTTCCTCGATCCACGAGGCGGGCGGCAACGTGCTGAAGCTGATCGGCGACGGCACGCTGGCGATCTTCAAGGCCAGAAATTCGGCCGATGCCTGCGCCGCTGCGCTGATGGCGGAATCGCTGTTGCGCCAGCGGTTGCGCGATCTTAACGCCCAGCGGCAGATCGAGGGCAGGCCCGTCACGGATGTCTATCTCGGCCTGCATATCGGCGATGTCTTCTACGGCAATATCGGCAGCATGGACCGGCTGGACTTCACCGTCATCGGGCCTGCTGTCAACGAGGTGAGCCGCATTGCCTCCATGTGCCGTTCGGCCGACCGCAATGTCCTGATGTCGTCGAACTTCGTCGAGGCGCTATCGACACACAACAGCAACGATCTTGTCTCCGTCGGTCGCTACGCGCTGCGCGGGGTCAACCGACCACAGGAACTGTTCACGCTGCTGTCTTCGGCAGCGTGAACGCTCTATCTTTTTGTTTCTTTACGCATTCCAGACGGAAAACCGCTTCGCACTTTTCCTGGAAATGCTCTAGCGGCGGCCGGCGGCGAACATCGGGCCGCCCTTGCTCGATGGAAAGCCGTAGCCGTTGATCATGACGAGATCGATGTCGCTGGCGCGGGCAGCAATGCCTTCCGCAAGCAGTGCGTCGCCCTCATCGGACATGGCTTTCAGCAGGCGGGCAACGATCTCTTCGGCGGTGAAGCGCTTTGGCACAATGCCTTTCTCGGCGCGCGCAGCTTCGATCATGGCTGTTACGTCGGGATCGATCGTCCGTTTGCCGTCGGGATAGGCATACCAGCCACGCCCGGCCTTCTGTCCGAAGCGGCCGGCCTCGCAGAGTCGGTCGGCGATGACGACATAGCGTTCCGCAGGATTGCGCGTTGCAGCCTGCCGCTTGCGGCGCGCCCAGGCGATCTCCAGGCCTGCCATGTCGTAGACGGCGAAAAGACCCATGGGAAAACCATAGGCTTCCAGAGCCGCATCGATTTCGTCGGGCAAAGCGCCGTCCTCGACCATGTATTCGGCCTCGCGGCGATAGGCCGAGAAGACGCGGTTGCCGATGAAGCCTTCGGTGACACCGCAGACGATGGGCAGTTTGCTTAAGCGTTTCGCGAATGCCAATGCGCTCGCCAGGACCTCCGGCGCCGTCTTCTTGCAGTTCACCACTTCCAGCAGCCGCATGATGTGGGCGGGCGAGAAGAAGTGCAGGCCGACGACCCGCCCGGGCCGCGCGGTTGCCGCAGCGATGACGTCAGGATCGAGATAGCTGGTATTGGTCGCGAGAATTGCGTCGGCGCGGACGATCGTATCGAGGCGCTGGAACAGTTCGGTCTTGACGATGAGGTCGTCGAAGACGGCTTCGATGACGATATCGGCCTGCCCGAGTTGCTGCATATCGGCGGTCACGCTCAATCGACTTAAACGGTCCTCGCGACCGGCCGCGTCGAGGCGGCCGGATTGCACCGCCTTGTCGAGAATGCCGGCGATCCGTTCGCGGCCCTTCTCGGCTGCTTCGGCACTCTGCTCGACGCCGATGACGCGATAGCCGCCGTTGAGCGCGGCGACCGCGATGCCCGATCCCATCAGGCCGGTGCCGACGATCCCGACGGTTTCAATCCTGCGTGGCGTGACTGCCTCCAAACCTTCGACCTTGCCGGCTGCGCGTTCGGCGAAGAAGACATGGCGCAGCGCGGTCGCCTCCTCGCTGTCGCGAAGCTCTAGGAAGGTGCGGCGTTCTTCGGCCAACCCCTCGGCCAGGGGAGCGGTTGCGGAGAGGCGAACGAGGCGGACGGCTTCCGTTGGGGCACGCTGGCCGCGTGCCTTGCGCAGTGCATCGGCGGCTGCCTTTTCGATGGTTTCAATGAGAGTAGATGGAACGGAAAGCATACCGGTACGGCGCAAAGATGAGGCGTCGGCATTCTTGATATCGGCAATGGTGTCTGCGAGCAGCGTGCTTTCGGAGACTCTGTCCACAATGCCGAGCTTGAGGGCTTCCGAGGCAGAAATGATGCGTCCGCCGGCGATCATATCGATGGCGGCAGCGGTGCCGATGAGGCGTGGCAGGCGTTGCGTGCCGCCAGCGCCGGGCACGATGCCGAGCTTGACTTCCGGCAGGCCGAGCTTGGCTGATGGAGCCGCATGGCGGCGGTGGCAGGCCAACGCCACTTCCAGGCCGCCCCCGAGCGCTGCGCCATTGATCGCCGCGGCGACGGGTTTCGGAAAGGTTTCGATGCGGGCAATGACGTCAGGCAGGAGCGGTTCGACCGGTGGCTTGCCGAGTTCCTTGATGTCTGCGCCGCCGATGAAGCTGTTGCCCGCGCCTGTCAGTACGACGCCGGCGATTGCGCTTTCGTTCTCGGCATGATCGAGCGCCGCCATCAGGCCGGCCCGGACATCGGCCGAGAGCGCGTTGACGGGCGCATTGTCTATGGTGACGACGATGACCCCGTCAGTCAGCGCCGCCGAGATGGTGTCCGAAAAGCGCAGTGCCGACATGATCTTGACCGCCTGTGCGATATTATTCCGGAATGATGGCGGTCGCCTGGATCTCGATCTTGGCGCGATCCTCGACCAGAGCGACGACCTGTACGGCAGCCATGGCCGGGAAGTGCCGGCCGATGATTTCGCGATAGGCCTGACCGATAGCCTTGAGGCTACCGAGATATTCCTGCTTGTCGGTGAAATACCAGGTCATCGAGGTGATGTGCTTCGGCTCGGCGCCGCCTTCGGCCAGGATGGCGACGACATTTTTCAATGTCTGGCGCACCTGCTCGACAAAGTCGTCGCTTTCGAATTCGCAGGCGGCATTCCAGCCGACCTGGCCGCCGACGAACACCATGCGGCCGGTTGCCGTCATGCCGTTGGCATAGCCGATCGGCTTGGCCCAGCCTTCAGGTTGCAGGATGGTGTGCATCGGTCGTCTCCAGATGAGAGGTCAGTGCGGCGCGGATATCATCCGGCCAGGCAAGCGATTGATGGTTATCGAGCGAGGTGGCGACGACGCGGTGCCTGGCCGTCCACAGCACATGGCCGTTTGCAGAGACCTGGTGTTCCAGGTCCAGCGACGAGCGGCCGATGCCGCGTACTGTCAGCAGGAATTCGAGGTCGTCGCCCTGAAGGCCCGGCTTCATGAAAGTCAGATCGAGCCGCACGGTCGGGACACCGATGCGGCGCTCGTCGATCAGCTTTCGCCAGGAAAAGCCGATCGAGGCAAAGTAATCTTCCAACACCCCGACGAGGATGTTCAGATAGGACGGGAAATAGGCGATTCCCGAGGGGTCGCAATCTCCGAAGCGCAGGGGTCTGGTGGTTTTAAACGCCAAGACGGACCTCAATTCGCAAAAGCGGCGATGCCTGTGATGGCGCGGCCGAGGATGAGGGCGTGGATGTCGTGGGTTCCCTCGTAGGTGTTGACCACCTCGAGGTTGACGAGGTGGCGGGCAATGCCGAACTCGTCGGAAATGCCGTTGCCGCCGAGCATGTCGCGCGCGGCGCGGGCGATATCCAGCGCCTTGCCGCAGCTGTTGCGCTTGAGGATCGACGTCAGCTCCACAGGCGGATGGCCGTCTTCCTTCATGCGGCCGAGACGCAGGCAGCCCTGCAGGCCAAGGGTGATCTCGGTCACCATGTCGGCGAGCTTCTTCTGGATCAGCTGGTTGGCGGCAAGCGGCCGGTCGAACTGCTTGCGGTCGAGCACATATTGCCGCGCCTTGGCATAGCAATCCTCGGCAGCACCCAATGCGCCCCAGGCAATGCCGAAGCGGGCGGAGTTGAGGCAGGTGAACGGACCCTTCAAGCCAGAAACGTTCGGCAGCAGGTTTTCCTCCGGCACGAAGACATTCTCCATGACCACTTCGCCCGTGATCGAGGCGCGTAAGCCCACCTTGCCGTGGATGGCGGGTGCCGACAGTCCCTTCCAGCCCTTTTCAAGGATGAAGCCGCGGATGATGCCGTCCTCGGTCTTTGCCCAGACGACGAAGACATCGGCGATCGGTGCGTTGGAGATCCAGGTCTTGGCGCCGGTCAGGCTATAGCCGCCATCGACCTTCTTTGCCCGCGTCACCATCGAGCCGGGGTCGGAGCCATGGTTCGGCTCGGTGAGGCCGAAGCAGCCGATCCATTCGCCAGTGGCAAGCTTCGGCAGATATTTCTGCTTCTGCGCCTCGGAGCCGAAAGCATCGATCGGCACCATGACCAGCGAGGACTGCACACTCATCATCGAGCGGTAGCCGCTGTCGACGCGTTCCACTTCGCGGGCGATCAGGCCATAGGCGACATAGCCGAGGCCGGCGCCGCCATATTCCGGCGCAATCGTCGGTCCGAGCAGCCCAAGCTCGCCCATCTCGCGGAAGATCGTCGGATCGGTCTTTTCGTGGCGGAAGGCTTCAAGCACGCGGGGGGCAAGCTTCTCCTGCGCATAGGCATGTGCGGTATCCAGCACCATGCGTTCTTCATCGCTCAGCTGCTCCACCAGCCGGAACGGATCGGCCCAGTCGAAAATCTCGCGGCTCATGCTGTCGTCTCCCACTAATTGGCTTTCAGAAGTTCGCGCGCGACGATGAGTTTCTGAACCTCCGTCGCACCTTCATAGATGCGAAGCGCGCGGATCTCCCGATAGAGTTTTTCCGTTATCTCGCCGGACCTTACGCCACGTCCACCGAAGAGCTGAACGGCGCGGTCGATGACGCTCTGTGCGGTTTCCGTAGCCGTCATCTTGGCCATGGCCGCCTCGCGCGTCGTCGGCAAGCGCTGCACGTCGCGACGCCAGGCCGCCCGATAGGTGAGCAATGCCGCCGCGTCGATGCCGGTCGCCATATCGCCGAGGGCGGCCTGCGTCAACTGAAGGTCCGCGAGCCTTCCGCCAAACATCGGACGCGCGCGAACATGGGCAAGGGATTCATCGAGCGCGCGGCGGGCAAAGCCGAGGCCTGCGGCAGCGACCGAGGCGCGGAAGATATCGAGCGTGCGCATGGCGATCTTGAAACCTTCGCCCGGCGCACCGAGCCGCCGCGACGCGGGGATGCGGCAATTCTCGAAGCGGATCGTCGCCAGCGGATGCGGCGCGATCACCTCGATGCGCTCGGCGATGGAAAAGCCGGGATCATCGGCAAAGACGACGAAGGCGGAAATGCCGCGCGTTCCCGGTGCCTCGCCTGTGCGGGCAAAGACCGTGTAGACGTCGGCGATGCCGCCGTTCGAGATCCAGGTCTTCTCGCCGTCGAGAACATAATGGTCGCCATCGAGGCGGGCGGCACAGCTCATGGCCGCCACATCGGAACCGGCGTCTTTTTCCGAAAGCGCGAAGGCGGCAAGCCAATCGCCCGAGCGCACTTTGGGCAGAACAGCCGCGCGCAGCTCTGGTGAACCGGAAAGGCCGATCGCGCCGGTGCCCAGCCCCTGCATGGCAAAGGCGAAGTCGGCAAGGCCGTCATGCCAGGCAAGGGTTTCGCGTGCAAGGCAGACGAGGCGGGAGTCGATCAGCGGTTCGTCATGGGAAGAACCCGTGGCGGCGGCAAGAAGCCCGGTATCGCCGAGCGCCTTGACCAGCTTTCGGCAAGCGCCGTCGACATCCCTGTGATCGGTCGCCGCGATCGCAGGGGATTTGGCGAAAGTGTCCACCTCAGCCGCGAATTCACGGTGGCGTTCCTCGAAGAACGGCCAATCCAAATGGTCTCGCGTCGGACCGGGGAGGGCGCTTGCCATAGACATTGCCTAGTCTCCCTGAAATTCCGGTTTGCGCTTGGCGGCGAAAGCCTCGAAGGCGCGACGGAAGTCCTGCGTCGCCATACAAACGGCCTGGGCTTGCGCTTCGGATTCGATCATCTCGTCGATGCCCATCGCCCATTCCTGGTTCAGCATGGTCTTCGTCATACCATGCGCGAACCAGGGACCATCGGCCAACGAGCGAGCGAGTTTGACGGCTTCCTGCTTCAGATCGGCGCTGGCGTGCAAGCCGTTGTAGAAGCCCCAGGCCTGACCTTCGCTCGCCGTCATTGAGCGGCCGGTGAAGAGAAGTTCGGCGGCGCGGCCCTGGCCGATGATACGGGGCAGGATACCGCATGCGCCCATATCGGCGCCGGCAAGGCCGACGCGGGTGAAGAGAAAGGCGGTCTTGGCCTCGGGCGTCGCCAACCGCAGATCGGAGGCCATGGCGAGGATGGCGCCGGCACCGGCGCAGATGCCGTCGACGGCCGATATGATCGGCTGCGGGCATTTGCGCATCGCCTTCACGAGATCGCCGGTCATGCGTGTGAAGGCCAGAAGCTCGGGCATGGCCATGCGGGTCAACGGTTCGATGATCTCGAACACATCGCCACCGGAGGAGAAATTGCCGCCGGCGCCCGTCAATACCACGGCGCGAATATCCGATGCATAGACGAGATCACGGAAGAGGTCGCGCAGCTCGGCATAGCTCTCGAAGGTCAATGGATTCTTACGTTCCGGGCGGTTCAGCGTGAGCGTAGCGACGCGGCCATCCTCGCTGACATCCCAGAGGAAATGCTGCGGCTTGTAATCCTTGAAGGGCTTCAGATGGCCCCGCATCGTCATATCTAGATCGCTCATCCCCTCAAATCTCCCCACCGGCAACCGCGATTGCCTGTCCATTGATCGATGCCGCTACCGGCGATGCCAGCCAGAGAACGGTATCAGCGACTTCCTCCGGTGTGACGAGCCGCCCCTGCGGATTGGATTTCGTGAACTCGCCAAGCGCCTGCTCGGCCGTGCGCCCGGTCTTGGCGACGATGGTTTCGATCGATCGCTGGATGATCGGGGTATCGGTGAAGCCGGGGCAGACGGCATTGACTGTCATGCCGGTCTTGGCGAATTCCAGCGCCAGCGAACGGGTCAGGCCGACGACGCCATGCTTGGCGGCAACATAGGCGGAGACGTAGCCATATCCCTTCAAGCCGGCCGTCGAGGCGATATTGATGATGCGCGCGCCGGCGCCATGCGCCTTCAGATCGGGCAAGACTGCCTGCGTCACCAGAAAGACACCGGTGAGGTCGACTGACAGGACATGGTTCCATGTGTCCAGGCTGGTCTTCTCGAAAGACGCGCTCGGGGCTTCGCCGGCGTTGTTGACGAGAATATCGATGGGGCCGAATTTTTCGCGTGCCCTTGCGAGCCCTTGGGCGATAGCCTCGGTACTTGTGACGTCGAACCCATCGACGACGAATGCCTGCGCGCCGATTTCGGCTGCGACCACTTCCAGAGGCTCCTTGCGGCGGCCGAGCAGGGTGACGCGCGCGCCGTCCGCTGCAAGCGCCCTTGCGATCGCTGCACCGATGCCGCTGCCGGCGCCGGTGATGAGGGCGTGACGGCCCGCAAGTTTGCCAGAAGTCGTCATCCGATCCTCACTTCGCCGGCGCGGTCGTGGCCGCGCGGGCAAGGTTGGTTTCATATTGCGTCTTACCGGAGAGATACTGCTTCGGCCAGGGAATGGACGTCAGGCCGATCTTGGCGGCCTCATGCAGCGACCAGGCGGGATCGGCCAAATGCGGGCGGGCGACGGCGCAGAGATCGGCGCGGCCGGCGGCAATGATCGAATTGGCGTGGTCGGCTTCCGAGATTGCGCCGACGGCAATCGTGGGAATGCCAATCTCGTTGCGGATCTTATCGGAAAAGGGTGTCTGGAAGAGGCGGCCGTAAACAGGCTTTTCCTCTTTCGATACCTGGCCGGAGGAGCAATCGATCAGATCGGCGCCGGCCTCCTTGAACAGACGCGCGAAGATCGCAGCATCCTCAGGCGTGTTGCCGCCATCGGTCCAGTCATGGCAGGAGAGGCGGACGGACATGGGCTTGTCTGCGGGCCAGATCGCGCGCATGGCCTTGAAGATTTCAAGGGGATAGCGGGCACGGTTTTCATGGCTGCCGCCATATTCGTCATCACGCGTGTTGGTGATCGGCGACAGGAAGCTCGACAGCAGGTAGCCGTGGGCGCAGTGCAGCTCCAGCCAGTCGGCGCCGGTCTTGACGGCGAGTTCGGTCGAGCGGATGAAGTCGGCCCTGACGCGATCCATATCGGCGCGGTCCATGGCCTTCGGCACCTGGCTGTTCTTAAGGTAGGGGACAGCTGACGCCGAGATCAGCGGCCATTCACCTTCCGCCAACGGCTGATCGATCCCTTCCCAGGCAAGCTTCGTTGCGCCCTTGCGTCCGGCATGGCCGAGCTGAATGCCGACCTTGGCGGCGCTGCTCGCATGGACGAAATCGACGAGCCGCTTCCATTGCGCGACCTGTTCGTCGTTCCAGAGGCCCAGGCAGCCGGGGGTAATGCGTGCATCCGGTGTGACGCAGGTCATCTCCGCGAAGATCAGGCCTGCACCGCCAAGCGCGCGCGAGCCGAGATGAACGATGTGGAAATCGTTCATGATGCCGTTTTCCGCCGAGTACATCGCCATCGGCGAGACGACGATGCGGTTGACGAGCTGGACATCGCGCAGGCGATAGGGCGTGAACATCGGCGGCAGGCAGCGGTCGTTGCCGACGGCGAGGCCGGATTTCTCCGCGAACCAGCGCTCGAAACCTTCGAGCCAGTTCTTGTCGCGAAGCCTCAGATTTTCGTGGCTGATGCGCTGCGAGCGGGTGAGCATCGAATACATGAATTGCGGTGGCTCGAGCGTGTCGGCATAGCGGCGTCCCACGACTTCGAACCATTCCATCGCGTTGCGGGCGGCATTCTGGATGCGGGCGACGTCGACGCGGCGGATTTCCTCGTAGGTTTCGAGAACGGCCGGGATCTTGTCCTTATCGTGCCCGTGGATCTGGAACTGCCTGGTTAGTTCGATGGCATCGTCGATGGCGAGCTTGGTGCCGGAGCCGATGGCGAAATGCGCGGTGTGGGCGGCGTCACCCATCAGCACAACATGCGAATTGCCGTTGAAATGGCTCCACTTGCCGCAGATGAGCCGGTTGAAATTCAGCCAGGCCGATCCCCGGATGTGACGCGCATTGGTCATCAGCGACGCGCCGTCGAGCACTTCGGAAAACAGGTTTTCGCAGAAGGCGATGGAGCCATCCTGATCCATCTGGTCGAGACCGTGGGCGAGGTAGGCCTCCTCGGTGGTCTCTACTATGAAGGTCGAGGTCTTGTCGTCGAACTTGTAGATGTGCGCCTGGAACCAGCCGTGCTCGGTCCTGCGGAAATCGAAGGTGAAGGCGTCGTACTGCTTGTTTGTGCCGAGCCAGATATAGCGGTTCGGCCGGGTGATCATATCCGGCTGGAAGACCTCCGGATAATGGTTGCGAATGCGGGAATTGAGGCCGTCCGAACCGATGATGAGATCGGCATCGGGGTAATCGAGATCGGAATTGACGTCGGTCTCGAAGATCAGTTCGACATCGAGAGCCTCGCAGCGCTTCTGCAGGATATTCAACAGCTTCTTGCGGCCGATGCCGACGAAGCCGTGGCCTGAAGTGCGCTGACGCGTGCCCTTGAACAGGACTTCGATATCGTCCCAATGGTTGAAGGCGTCCTCGATCTCGGCCGCACTTTCCGGATCCCATTCGCGCATCGATATCATGGTGGCATCGGAGAAGACGACGCCCCAGCCGAAGGTGTCATAGGGGCGGTTGCGCTCGACGACGCGGATCGAATGTTCGGGATGAAGCTTCTTCATGAGAAGCGCGAAGTAGAGGCCGGCAGGCCCGCCGCCGATACAGACGATGCGCATCGCTTATCCCTCCTCATGCGACCGAAGTCGCCTCAAAATCATTTAAGTTTAAAATATCTTGTCGTGACCGTTCGTCAAGGCTTGTCTTGCCGGAATCTGCGATCAGCAGAAAGTCACAATAGCTCAAAATTCCAAAATTGCCTTTTGAAATCAAAGAGAATCCAAAAATATTTTAGGCTTAAAATTTCTTGCTTGAACATTTCGATCTTCGATGCGATCTTTTTTATCGCGCTACACGGCTGCAGGGGAAAGCGGCTGCCCTGGCGATTTGATCGAGAAGAATGCGGGAGCAAGGCGATGCTGGGACCGACCGGTCATACCGATACATTCACGCGAGACAATCTGCCGCCCTTCGGCGAATGGCCCGAGTTGCTGATGGATGGTTTCGACTATCCCGAATGGCTGAACGCCGGCTTCGAACTCAGCGACCGGATGGTCGAGCGAGGTTTCGGCGATCATGTGGCGCTGATCGGCAACGGCCGCCGCCGCACTTATAAGGAATTGGCGGACTGGACCAACCGCATCGCCCATGCGCTTGTCAAAAATTTCGGCGTGAAGCCCGGCAATCGCGTTCTCATCCGCTCCGGCAACAACCCGGCGATGATTGCCTGCTGGCTGGCGGTGACGAAGGTCGGAGCCGTGGCCGTCAATACCATGCCGATGCTGCGGGCGGGCGAACTTTCGAAGGTCATCGACAAGGCGGAAATCTCGCTGGCGCTTTGCGATACGAGGCTGCTTGAGGAGCTTGTCGCCGCGGCCAAGGACAGCCGCTTCCTGAAGCAGGTGGTCGGCTTTGACGGCACCGCCAATCACGATGCCGAACTCGACCGTATCGCCCTCAACAAATCAGTTCGTTTCGAAGCGGTGAAAACCGGGCGCGACGATGTGGCGCTGCTCGGCTTCACCTCGGGATCGACGGGTGTGCCGAAGGCGACGATGCATTTCCATCGCGATATCCTGATCATCGCCGATGCCTATGCGAAAGAAGTTCTGCAGGTCACGCCAGACGATGTCTTCATCGGCTCGCCGCCGATCGCCTTCACCTTCGGGCTCGGCGGTCTGGTCGTCTTCCCGTTGCGCTTCGGAGCGTCAACCGCTCTGCTTGAAAATGCCTCGCCGAAGAACATGGTCGAGATCATCCAGGAATATGGCGCGACGATCAGCTTCACCGCGCCAACTGCCTATCGCGCCATGCTGGCGGCGATGGAAGAGGGGGCAGATCTCTCCTCGCTGCGCATCGCGGTATCCGCTGGCGAGACGCTGCCCGGGCCAATCTTCGAGGAGTGGACGCGCAAGACCGGCAAGCCGATCCTCGACGGGATCGGCTCGACCGAGCTGCTGCATATCTTCATTTCCAATCGGCTCGATGATGCCAGGCCGAACTGCACGGGCAGGCCGCTGACCGGCTATGAGGCGCGCATCGTCGATGACGAGATGAACGAGGTGCCGCGCGGCACGATCGGCAAGCTGGTGGTTCGCGGGCCGATCGGCTGCCGTTATCTCGCCGACCACAGGCAGGCCGATTACGTGCGGGATGGCTGGAACATCACCGGTGACAGCTTCATCCGGGACGACGAAGGCTATTTCCATTTCGCCGCGCGTTCCGACGACATCATTCTTTCCGCCGGCTACAATATTGCCGGACCGGAAGTCGAAGCGGCACTTCTGTCGCATGCCGATGTGCTGGAATGCGCTGTCATCGGCAAGCCGGACGAGGATCGGGGCAGCATTGTTCAGGCGCATGTCGTGTTGATGCCGGGTGTGAGCGGCTCGCAGCTTCTGGTCAAGGCGCTACAGGACCACGTCAAGACTGTCATTGCGCCCTATAAATATCCACGTTCGATCATTTTCGTCGACGCCTTGCCGAAGACGGAATCGGGCAAGATACAGCGCTTTCGCCTGAAATAGCCGGAGGTTCGATCAGGACGTCGTTTTCCCGCCAAATCTCACTTGCTCGGGCTCTTTGGATTCCATAGCCGTGTTTTGGCGCTTTTTTCATAGGCCATGCCCTTCGGATAGCTGATTGCTTCGAACTGCAGCCCCCATGGTGCCTGGAAGTAAAGGATCGACTGGCCAGCTGCCGGACCGTCGTTGATTGTGAATGGTCCCAGCCGCGTTTCGATGTTCTTGCTATCGAGATAGGCTTTTGCTGCAGCGATATCGTCAACGTACAGCGAGATATGAAATGCACCGACATCGCTGTTCTTCTGCTGGAGATCTCGCTGATCGGGAGCCGAATATTCGAACAGCTCGATGTTCGATCCGAAGCCACAGCGGACTTGCGTTATCTGCTTTATTTCAGCCTTGGGGTCGACGCCGAGCAGATCTTTCATGAATGTGCCCTTATCGTCGGCAAACGGCCCGAATGACATTACGACCTCGCAGCCGAGCACATTCTCGAAGAAATCGATCGCCTGCTTCATATCCGGTACCGTGAGTCCTGTATGGTCGTGACCACGAAGTCCGGGTAGCCCGGTGGCTTTTGTTGCTGCTGACACAGGGTATTTCATATTGCTTCCCTTCTGTTGCCGGTGCCGTCGCGCAGCTCGCTGCGGTTAAAATGGCAGCTTTGCGCCCCCCTGCGGGCGACTATTCAAGCACTGGATGCTTCTTCAATCAGGCTTTCGCGGCCGAGCCAGTGCGGGTCGATTTCCGGCAGGGGAATCGCATCGAGCAGCATGCGGGTATAAGCGGAAGCGGGTTCGGTGAAGACGCGCTCGCAATCGCCTTCTTCCTCGATGCGGCCGTGCCGCAGGACGTAGACGCGGTCGCAGAGAGCGCGGATGACCGAGAGGTCGTGGCTGATGAAGGCCATGGACAGGCCGAGGTCTCGCGACAGTTCCTTCAATAGGTTAAGCACTTGCGCCTGGGTCGACACGTCGAGGCCGGAAACGATCTCGTCGGCGAGCACGAAGTCCGGTTCCAACAGGGCGGCGCGGGCAATGCCGATGCGCTGGCGCTGGCCTCCGGAAAGCTCGTGCGGATTGCGGTCGAGGCACGCTTGAGGCAGCGTCACACGCTCGAGGATTTTGGCGACGCGGCGTTCGGCCTCCTTGCGATCCGAGGCCAGTCCGTGCAGGAGCAGCGGCTCGACCAGAATGCGGCGGATCGTATGGCGCGGGTTGAGCGAAGCCATAGGGTCCTGGAAAATCATCTGCATGCGCCGGCGCAGCGGCCGCATTTCGCTATCCGGCAGATGCGTGATGTCCCCGCCGTCGAAATGGATGCTGCCGGCGGAGACGTCGACCAGGCGCAGAAGGGCACGGCCGAGCGTCGTCTTCCCCGAGCCGCTTTCGCCGACGATGCCGACGGTCTCGCCGCGGCGGATATCGATGTCGACGCCGTGCAGCACCTTGATGCCGTGGCCCGGTGGTCCGAAAAGATGCCGCTTGGCGCCATAGGTGACCTCGATGCCTCTGGCCGACATGAGATTATCGGAAGTGCTCATCGTCCGACCTCCGGAATGCCGATCTCTCGGCGCAATTGCTCGAAGACCGCCTGCGGCACCGGCGTCAGCCCGGCATCCGGCCGGTCGTAGCGCGGGCCGGCTGACAGCAGCGATTTCGTGTAGATGTGCTGCGGGCGCGCAAGGACATCGCTTGTGCTTCCCTGCTCGATGACCTTGCCGGCATAGAGCAGGGTAACGCTGTCACAGATCTGGGCGACGACGCCGAGATCGTGAGTGACGAAGACGACGGCGGTGCCATGCGCCTCCTGCAGGCCGCGGATCAGCCGCAGGATCTGCTTCTGCACGGTGACGTCAAGCGCCGTGGTCGGCTCGTCGGCGACAACCAGCTTCGGCTCCAGCGCAAAGGCGGCGGCAATCAAGATGCGTTGCCGCATGCCACCCGACAATTCATGGGGATAGGCACGCAGCACGCGCTCGGGATCGCGGATATGCACTTCTTCCAGCAATTTCAGCGCGCGCAGTCTCGCATCGCGCGACGACATACCCCGCTTCAGCCGCAGGCCATCGGTCAGTTGTGCCTCGATGCGGCGGCCAGGATTGAGCGCCGTCTGCGGGTCCTGCGGGATCAGCGAGATGTCGCTGCCCATGATATCGCGCAATTCCCTAGCGGAGAGAGTGAGAAGATCGCGATTCTCGAAAAGGATGGAGCCGCCGGTGATGCGAACGCCGCGCGGCAGGATGCCGAGCAAGGCCTTCGCGATCGTCGATTTGCCGGCGCCGCTTTCTCCGACGAGGCCGCGCACTTCGCCGCGCTCGAGCGTGACGGAGACATCTCGCAGGATCGGCGCGCCGCCTTCGCGGTCGGATACGGCGCTGAGGCCCATTATGGAGAGAAGCGTAGATGTCATCGGCGCATTACCGGATCGAGAGCGCGACGCAGGCCGTCGCCGAGTTGATTGAAGGCAAGTACAGTCGCGAAGAGGGCGATCAGCGGCACGACCAGCACCCACCAGCCTTGGTAGATCATCTGCCTGCCCTCGGCGATCATGCCGCCCCAGGTCGGCGTGTCCGAGGAGACGGAGAGGCCGACGAAGGACAGGATGGCCTCGACGATGACGGCGATGCCCATCTCCAGGCTGACAAGCGCGATCAGGACCGGCATGACATTGGGCAGGATCTCGCTGAAGAGAATCTTCGCCCGCGAAAAGCCGATCGTATGGGCGGCTGTCACGTAGTCCATCTGCGCCTGCGCCTGGGTTTCGGAGCGCACGACGCGACAGAAGCGGGTCCAGTCGATGATGACGATGGCGGCGATGACCGAATGCACGCCCGAGCCGAAGACAGCGACCAGCAGGATCGACAAGAGCACCGGCGGGAAGGCCATCCAGATATCGACCAGGCGCGAGATCACCTTGTCGATCCATCCGCCATACCAGCCGGCGAGAAGGCCGAGCAACGTGCCGATGAATGCCGCAAGCCCTGCCGCGACGAAGGCGACCGTCAATGCGATACGCGTGCCGAAGATGACGCGGGACAGGACGTCTCGGCCCAGATCGTCCGTGCCCAGCAGGAAGCCTGGATCGGAGCCGTCGACCCAGACCGGCGGCAAGGTGCCGGACATGAGATCCTGCTCCAGCGGATCCTTCGGCGCGAGATAGGGCGCGAAAACAGCGAGAATGATCAGGATGAGGATGAAGCCGCCGCCGAAGATCACCTTCGGCTCGGAGAGCAATGCCCGAACCCGTTTCGCCATTCTGGAGGGCGGGCTTGGCATGGCGGGCGAGATGACGTCAGCCATGGGCGAGCCTCGGATTGAAGGCCGCGACCAGCAGGTCAACTGCCAGGTTGACGAGGATGAAGAGAGCGCCGAAGACCAAGACGAGCCCCTGGATGAGCGGCAGGTCGCGGTTGATGACCGCGTCGATCGCCATGTTTCCGATGCCGGGATAGGCGAAGATGCGCTCGACGATGACGGTGCCGCCGATCAGGAAAGTGAATTGTACGCCGGTGAGCGCAATGGTCGGGCCGACGGCGTTACGCAACGCTTCCTGCAGCACCAGCCGCAGGTCGGACATGCCCTTCAGCTTGGCGAGCAGGATATAGTCCTGCACCATGGCTTCAGAGAGTGCGGCCTTCAGCACGCGGGCGATGATGGCCGCCAACGGCAGGCCGAGCGCCAGCACCGGCATGACCATATGGGCTGATATATCGGCAAAGACGCGGAAGCGGAGGGTGAGCAGGCTTTCGATGAGATAGAAGGGGGTCGCGAATTGCACGTCCGTGCTTGGATCGATGCGGCCGGAAAGCGGGAAGAGCGGAAACAGCACGCCGAGGACCAGAACCAGCGCCAGCGCCCAGACGAAATCCGGCACGGCAAGGAAGAGGCCGTTGAGGCTGTCGAGGATCGGTTCGAGGATGGTGCGGCGGGCGAGTGTGCCGATGATGGCGACAGCGCCGCCGAGAAGGACCGCGAGTACGAGGGCCGCAAAAGCCAGTTCCAGCGTCGCCGGCAGGCGCTCTCCCAAGAGCGATAACACATCGCGTTTCAGCGAGATCGAGGTGCCGAAATCACCCGCCAGCACCGACTTCAGCCAGATGCCGAATTGGGTGGTCAGGCTTGCGTCGAGGCCGTAATGGGCGCGGAGCGCGGCGATATCGGCGGGGCTAGCGCCCGGTGAGATCATCATGGCGATGGGATCGCCCGGCACGACCCGCAGGAGCACGAACACGATCAACGCCACGCCGAAGAGCGTGGCGGCGGCCATGATCAGGCGGTTGAGAATGGAGACTGCTATCATTCGTTATGAATTCCGATCGCACGGCTGGTGGTGATGGAGAGCCCCAAGCCCCTCATCCGCCCTGTCGGGCACCTTCTCCCCGTTTTGACGGGGAGAAGGGAAGACGCACCTACAGCCTACCCCTAACGACATGTTCCGGCGAGGATACAAAGATCGTCCCCTCTCCCCGTCAAAACGGGGAGAGGGCTAGGGTGAGGGGCCGGGCTACACGTTCAAAGCTGGACGATCACCCCTTCGACACCAGCGTCGGCTGCAGCGCGCCGGAAACGTTCGGCGTCACCTTCAGGCTCGATTTATAGACGATCGGCTGAACATATTGCAGCAGCGGGATCACATAGCCCTGTTCTGCAATGTACTTGATTGCAGCCTTCCAGCCGGCGATGCGCTTCGCTTCGTCCTTTTCCACCCAGAGCGGACCCAGCATGTCGTCGACATCCTTGGTCTTCCAGGCCGAGTGCGGCGAGGGGCCGAACATGGCGAAGCCGGTCGAGGTCGTGGGGTCGCCGATGGCGTTGCCCCAGTTGTAGAAGGCGGCGGGGCCGAGCTGGTGGGCGGCGCGCAGTTCGTAATGCTTGGCGATTTCGTAGACTTCGATTTCCGCTTCGATGCCGACCTTGCGCCACATGCCGACGATCGCCTGGATCATCTCGTAATCCTTCGGCTTGAAGCCGCGGGTCGTCTTGATGCCGAACTTGACTGGCTTTGCCGGCGAATAGCCGCTGGCCGCCAATAGCTTCTTCGCCTGTTCCGGATCATAGGGGATCTTGATCGAGGCGTCGTAGGCTTCGTATTCCGGCGCTTCCAGCGTCGAAAGCGGCTTGCCGTAGCCGCGCAGCAGACGCTTGATGATCGCTTCCTTGTCGATCGCCAGGTTGGCAGCGAGACGGACGTTCTTGTCGAGCATCGGGTCGACGTTGCTGATGAAGATCATGCCGATATCCGAGATCGGCGTGGCAACGCCTGCAAGTCCGGACTTCTTCCTCAGCCGGTCGAAATCCTCATAGGGGATTTCCAGCGTCACATCCGACGAGCCGGATTCGATTTCGGCGACGCGGCTCGTGGTGTCGGGCACGAACTTGAAGATGACCGTATCGAAGGCCGGCTTGCCGCCGAAATAGTTGGGGTTCGCCTTCAGGCGCAGATAGGAATTGCCCTCATAGGCGTCGACCATATAGGGGCCGGTACCTACAGGCTTCTTCTCGAAGCCTTGTGCGCCCACTTTGGTATAATAGTCCTTCGGCAGGACATAGCCGGTGAGGAAAGCCATCCACTTGAAGTAAGTGGGTTCGAAGCGAACGACATCGCCGGTGATACGGTTGCCTTCCACCTTATAATTATTGGCCGTCGACCAGATGAACTGGATCGGGTTGCCGGTTTCCTGCTTGGCGGCGCGCTCCAGTGACCAGACGATGTCGTCGGGCGTAAACTTGGAGCCGTCATGCCAGGTAACGCCCTCGCGAACGTCCATCCAAACCTTGGTCTTGTCGTCGTTCCAGCCCCAGGCGGTCAAAAGGCCCGGCTGGAATTTCAAGTCCGGCCCCTGGGCGATGAACTGGTCGAAGACCGAGCGATAGATCGCCTGGATCGACGGATTGACCGCCGACGGTCCTGTGGTCGGATCGAAAGAAGGTAGGTTGACGTTGTAAGCGATGGTCAGCGTGCCGGCTTCGGCGGCTTCCACATGTGTCCTGCCCGCGAGAATCCCAGTAATGAATGCGGCTGCGCCGAGGCTCAAGGCCTCGCGCCGAGTAAGCGTTGTCATGGTCACTCCGTTCCCCTGTTAAGCGGCAGAAAAGCATGACGCCCGCCTGCCGCTGGCGATTTATTGTCGGAATGTTTTAATCCTAAAATAAGTATTTCGGAGCGGCAAGCGCTTTCTCTGAGCGTCTCACAAAATCCAGGCCTTCATTTTTCAGCGCGCCTCGTAATGCGCCCATATTTCATGCATTTGCATATATATGCGCTTTCACCCACGATTTCTTCGGGGCGTTTTCGGAATCGGACGGCACATTTCTGCGGCTTGAGCGCCAATCAACCCCCGAAGTCTCATATTTGTTCGTTGACAGCTCGAGGAAGTTCAAAATATGATTTTGCAAATGATTTAAAAGAAGCCCATAGGGCAAAGGGGTAACGTCTATGGCCGAGCGGTCTTTTGCGCGCGAGGTCGAGGATCTGAAGCTCGGGGAAGGCGATATCTTCCGCGGCGAGGGTATTCTCGCGATCACCAAGGCACTCCTGCAATCCGGCGTGTCCTATGTCGGCGGCTATCAGGGCTCGCCGATCTCCCATCTCATGGATGTGCTCGCCGACGCCAAGGATGTGATGGAGGATCTCGGCGTCCATTTCGAGACCTCGGCATCGGAAGCGGCGGCTGCCGCCATGCTTTCGGCCTCCGTGATGTATCCGGTGCGCGGCGCCGTCACCTGGAAATCGACGGCGGGGACAAATGTCGCCTCCGATGCACTCTCCAACCTGTCCTCGGGTGGGGTCACCGGCGGTGCGCTGATCATTATCGGCGAAGACTACGGTGAGGGCTCCTCGATCATGCAGGAGCGCAGCCATGCCTATGCGATGAAATCGCAGATGTGGCTGCTCAACCCGCGCCCGAACCTGCCGTCGATCGTGCGGGCGGTGGAGGAGGGTTTCGAGCTTTCGGAGGCCTCCAATACGCCCGTCATGCTGCAGGTCGGCATTCGCAGCTGTCATGTGCACGGCCAGTTCGTCGCCAAGGACAACAAGCGGCCGGCCTATACGTTGAAGCAGGCGCTGGAAAATCCGATCCGTGACGTCAACCGCATCGTGCTGCCGCCTGCCTCTTTCCTGCATGAGAAGGAAAAGCTGGAGAAACGCTGGCCGGCTGCCGTCGAGTTCATTAAGAGGCGCCAGCTCAACGAGTATTTCGGTCCGTCGGAAGGCGAGGTCGGCATCATCCTGCTCGGTGGTGCCTATAACGGCGTCATGCGGGCGCTGCAGCAGCTCGGCCTTGCCGATGTCTACGGCAATTCCGCCGTGCCGCTCTACGTACTGAACGTCGCCTATCCGCTGATCGACGATCAGATGGCCGAGTTCTGCGCCAATAAGAAAGCGGTTCTGCTGGTCGAGGAGGGTGCGCCCGAATATATCGAGCAGTCGCTCAACACCATCCTGCGGCGCCGCGATATCCAGACGAAGATTTCCGGCAAGGATGTCCTGCCGATGGGCGGAGAATATACCGCGCCTGTCCTGATGAAGGGCATCAAGAATTTCCTGGAGACACATCAGCGCGTGCTGCTCGGCAACCAGCCGCCACTGCCGGACCCGTCGCCGATCCTCAACGATCCGAAGATCAAGGCGCTCGCCGAAGTCGTGCCGCCGCGCCCGCCGGGCTTCTGCATTGGCTGTCCCGAGCGGCCGATCTTCGCCGCGATGAAGATGGTAGAGGGCGAACTCGGCCAGCACCACATCTCCGGCGATATCGGCTGCCACCTGTTCTCGATCCTGCCGCCGTTCAACCTGGGCAGTACGACCATGGGCTACGGTCTCGGCCCGGCGGCGGCCTCGGCCTTCAATGTCGCCGCCGACAAGCGCGCGATCTCGGTCATGGGCGATGGCGGCTTCTGGCACAATGGTTTGGCGACTTCCGTCGGCAATGCCGTCTTCAACAAGCAGGACGGCGTCATCCTCGTTGTCGACAATTTTTATTCGGCCGCGACTGGCGGGCAGGACATCCCGTCATCACGTGCGTTGAACCCGCGCCGCAAGACCAATAATTCCATCGTCAATGCGGTCAAGGGCATCGGCGCGACCTGGGTCCGCCAGATCGACCGCACCTATGATGTCGCCAAGATGCGTGACACGCTGCGCGAGGCGCTGACCTCGAAGGAGCCGGGGCCGAAGATCATCGTCGCTTCCTCGGAATGCATGCTGAACAAGCAGCGCCGCGTGAAGCCGCAATTTGCCAAGGCTGTCAAGGACGGCAAGCGCATCGTTAAGGAGCGTTTCGGCGTCGATGAGGATGTCTGCACCGGCGATCACGCCTGCATCCGGCTTTCCGGCTGTCCGTCGCTGTCGGTCAAGCATACCGACGATCCGCTGAAGGATGATCCGGTGGCGGCGATCGACAATAATTGCGTCGGCTGCGGCAATTGCGGCGAAGTCGCGGAGGCTGCGGTGCTCTGTCCCTCCTTCTATCGCGCCGATATTATTCATAACCCCACGGGTTGGGACCGCTTCGCCGCCCGCTTGCGTTCCGCCGTGATCGGCTGGCTGCAGGCGCGTCGCCGCGCCGGCCGCATCGTCTTTTCGGATTGAGAGGGCGATATGAACGAGCATGTGAGCATGAGTGACCTCGGCGCCAGCCGCCTTTCGACGGACAAGCCATTGTCGCTTGCCATTCTCGCCATGGGCGGGCAGGGCGGCGGCGTGCTGGCCGACTGGATCGTCGGTCTTGCGGAAGCCGAAGGCTGGATGGCGCAGACGACGTCTGTGCCCGGCGTGGCGCAGCGAACGGGCGCGACGATCTACTATATCGAGATGCTGCCGGCGAGGGACGGTCACGCGCCGATCTTTTCGCTGATGCCGACGCCTGGCGATGTCGATGTCGTCATGGCGGCGGAGTTGATGGAGGCCGGCCGCTCCGTCCTGCGCGGTCTGGTTACGCCAGACAAGACCGTGCTGATCGCTTCGACGCATCGTTCCTTCGCGGTCGGCGAGAAGGAAAAGCCGGGCGACGGCATCGGCAATCCCGAAATCGTGGTCGAAGCAACGGATTTCGCCGCCAAGCGCACCATCGCCTTCGATATGGAGACGCTGGCCATCAAGAACGGCAGCGTCATTTCGGCTTCCATGTTCGGCGCTCTGGCTGGTTCGGGGGCGCTTCCTTTCGCAAAGCAGGCTTTCGAAGCGATGATCCGGGCCGGCGGCAAGGGTATCGAGCCGAGCCTCAAGGCGTTCAACGCCGCCTTCGACCGGGTCAAGGACAAACCGCGTGATGCGGTTTCCGCAACGCCGACGAAGCATTTCGACGTTCTGCCTGAGACGGCCGGCCACCCGGCACTGGATCGGCTGGTCAATCGCATCCGCGTCGAATTTCCGGAAGCGGCTCGCCCGCTGCTGTTTGCCGGCGCCAAGAGGCTGACCGACTATCAGGACCCGGCCTATGCTGATGAATATCTGAGCCGCGTGGCGGCTCTCCATGCGCTCGACCGCAAAGCCGGCGGAGCGGACAAAGACTTTGCGTTTACCGTGCAGGCCGCAAAATATCTTGCGGTGGCCATGGCCTATGACGATGTCATCCGCGTTGCCGATCTCAAGGTGCGCGCATCGCGCTTCGAGCGGGTGCGCAAGGAGGTCGGCGCCAAGGACGATCAGATCGTTTATATGACCGAGTACATGCATCCGCGCATGGAGGAAGTCTGCGGCACGATGCCGAAGGGTCTCGGCCTTTGGATCGAAAACCGGCCGAAGCTCTTCGACCGTCTCGATCGCATGGTCAACAAGGGCCGCCGTGTGCAGACAGGAACGCTCTTCTGGTTCCTCAGCCTCTATATTGTCTCGGCCTTGCGCCGCACCCGTCGCGGCACGCTGCGGCACATGCGCGAGGTCCAGCATCGCGAAGCCTGGCTTGTGGCGGCGGCCAACCTGCTTACGGTCAATTACGATCTCGCCATCGAGGTGCTGAACAATCGCCGCCTGGTCAAAGGCTATTCCGATACGCATGCGCGCGGCCTGTCGAAATTCGATCGGGTGATGTCGGCGCTGCCGATGCTGCGCGACCGCGAGGATGGAGCCGCCTGGATGAAGCGGTTGCGGCAGGCGGCGTTGCTAGACGAGAATGGGGCTGCGCTGGATGGGGCGCTGAAGACTGTAGAGACGTTGTGAACGGCAGAGGGTGTATTACAGTGTAATAATTGTGTGCTATGATGGGGCGAATTGAGGATATCTGCCATGCGCACAAGCAAGCCGATTACTGTCACGCTCGGAAAGCAGCAGCATCTTTTGGATGAGCGTCTTGAGACAGGCGCATATGAATCTGCCAGCGAAGTTATCAGGGCTGCGCTTCGGGCTCTTGATCGTGAGGAGGCTGCAGTGAATGCGGTCGTTCGCGCCAAGATTCGTGAAGCACTGGAGGATCCTGCCCCTGATATTCCGGTTGATGATGTCTTTGCTGAATTGCGCGCTTATCATCTGGAACAGGTGAGAACCGACAAGCGTGGTTTATAAGATTGTTTTCAGACCGGCAGCACGAGCCGATTTGAAGGCGCTCTATAGTTATATTGCCAAACAAGCCGATCATAGGGTCGCTGGTGCTTATATCGACCGAATGGAAGCATCATGTCGCTCACTTGCAATTTTTCCTGAGCGTGGCACCGTCAGAGATGACCTTTTCCCGGGTGTCAGAGTCATAGGTTTCGAGCACCGTGCATCGATCGCTTTTATTGTCGAAGCAGACACCGTGCGCATTTTACGTGTGCTGTACGGAGGACAAATGTTTCCGAAGGATTGGTCGGCTGAGTAGCTGGCCGTCAGCTTTGCTCGTCAAATCTCATGCTTCCTGATATTATGCAGCACCTTGTGCAGCGTCGAAATAAATGCGCGATATTCGGCCTCCTCGACGCCGTCGAACATCTGCAGGAACAGGTCGTACATGGTCGGCCACACCTTCTCGAAGGCGGCGCGGCCTTCTTCGGTGATGGAAACGTCGCGGATGCGCATGTCCTCGGCGCGTGGCTGGCGGCGGATGAAGCCCTGCCGCTCGAGCGAGTCCAATGTGCGGCTCATCGTCGATTGCTCGGTGACGGCGAAGACGGAGAGTTCGTTGATCGTAACGCTGGAGGAGACGCTGAGCACGGCAAGCGCCCGCATCTTGGCGGTCGTCATGTCGTATTCGCGCAGCTCGTCCGACAGGTTGGCGTTCCAGCGGGCCATCAACCGGTTCATCAGATAGGGCGCGAAGTGATTGAGGCCTATTTCGCCCATGGTCGGACGTTTTACGGGCTCCTCCCGACTACGCCTTAAAACAGTGCCTGAAAATCGCTCCTCCATCGACGATACTCCTCCTGAAACGTGTTACTTCAGCGATGATGCGAGGAGGAAGCCTGAGCCTCCGCCGAGCCCGGCTCCCGGGTGCGCCGAGGCGCCGATATGGTATAGGCCTGATATGTGGGTGCGGTGGTTAACAGATGACTTGAAGGGGCGCCAGATGAAAAACTGGTCCAGGCCGCAATAGCCGCCATAGGGATCGCCGCCGACAAGGTTCACGTTCATGGCTTCCAGATCACCCGGCGAATAGGCGCGCCGCGCGAGCTTTATACCGGAGAAATTCTCGATATGGCTTTCGAGCAGCGCCTCGACGCGGTCGGCATAGCGCTCGCGCACCTCTTCCGTCCAGCAGCCGTCCTTCGGCGTTGCGATCTCGCCCGCGGCGTCTCCCTTGATATGGCGCGGCGCTTCGGGAAGCTGCAGCCAGAGGATCGATTTACCCTCCGGTGCGCGGCTGGGATCGAGGGAGGCGGGCTGGCCGACGCAGACAGTGGGTTCAGCTGGCAGCAGTCCGCGCTCGCATTCATTGGCGGCGCGGGAGACACCGTCGAGACCAGGCGTCAGATGCAGCAGCGCCACCTTGCCGAGCTCGGCATCGGCCTTCCAGCGCGGCGGCGCGGAGAGGGCATAGTGGATCTGCATGTCGCCCTTGCCGTAGCGATAGCTCGCAACGCCGGCCTTGATCTCTGTCGGCAGCGGGTCGGGCCAGTCCTTCATCAGCCGTTCGTAGAGCTGGTTGGGCGTTACCGAACATATCACGCCGGCCTTGGCTTTCAGCGTTTCGCCCCCTGCAAGGCGCACGCCGTCGGCGCGGCGATTGGCGCCGGGAATGATGGCTTCGACGTCGGCGCTGATGCGGATCTCGCCGCCATTATCCTTGATCAGCCGTTCGAAGGCCGTCAGCAATGTTCCCGCACCGCCCTTGACGATCGGCGCGCCGCCAAGCTCCAGCGCAAAGCCGATGACCTTCAGCATTTCGGCGGAATAGGCGCTTTCGGGCCCGAGGCCGCAATGCAGGACCCAGGGTGCCCAGAGCGCATGAATATCCTCGGAGCGATAGCTGGTCTCCAGATAGCCGCGGGCCGGTGTCAGGGCTTCACCGAACCAGGCCGCAAGCTTGCGCAGGCCGCGATTCCAGCCTTGGCCGGCAACGTTTTTCAGGGTCGATCCCGACCAGAGTGCACCACCGAGCAGGGAAAACAGGAAGGGGGCATCGGCGGCGAGCGCGTCCATCTCGCGAGAGAAGGTCTGCCCGTCGCCGAGCGACAATTCATCGAAGGTGGCGATGTTCCGTCGCCTGTCCTTGGAAAAGATCACATGCGAGCCATCCGGCCTCAGCACGCCTGTGGGAAGGTCGGCATGGGCAAATTCCAGGCCGCGGGCCTCGAGATCCTTGCCGATGGCGCTATAGGCCGGCGAGGTGAGGAACAGCACCATGGTCGTCGCCATGACGTCGTGGATGAAGCCGGGCTGGGTGATCTCCTCTGTGCGCAGACAGCCGCCGATGCGGTCGTTGCGCTCGAGGAGGAGCACCTTGTGGCCCTTCTTGCCGAGCATTGCGGCCGCGACAAGCGCATTTATGCCGCTGCCGACGATGATGTAGTCATGATCGCCCATTGCCGTTGCCCCTCATAGGCAAGGAGTGTGGAAAGGAGGAGCTTAATTCGCCCCTGGAGTCCAGCCTTCCCAACCTATCATGCGATAAGTGCCAGCGCACGGACCGGTGAACCCGTGCCCTTGACGAACTTCAGCGGTGCGGCGATCAGCACGGCGCCCTTGGCGGGGAGCTGATCGAGATTGGAGAGGCTGGCGAGGCCATAGCGGTTGGCCTTGTGCATGAGGTTATGGGCCGGGAAGGGCGGGTTCATTCCGCCGGCGGAACCGGCGTCGGTACCGATGGTTTCCGAGCCCCAGCCGATAATGCTCTTGGTCAGAAGATATTCGATCGCCTCGGCGGTCGGGCCGGGAGAATGCGGGCCGCTCTCATCGGCGTTCAGGAAGGTTTCCGTCGAGCCGTTGCGCTTGTACCAGTCGGTGCGCAGCAGCACCCAGCTGCCGGCCTCGATCGCGCCATTCTGTGCTTCCCATTCCTTGATGCTGTCAACCGTCAGCAGATAGTCCGGATTGGCGGCGGCTTCCTTCGACCGGTCGATGACGTTGACCGGTGCGACGAAATTCTGCGTCGGTATGGTGTCGGTCGTGTTGTTCGGATTGTCCTTGCCGGTGATCCAGTGGCAGGGGGCGTCGAAATGCGTGCCAGTATGTTCGCCGAGTTCCAGCCAGTTCCAGGCCCAGAAGGGGCCGTTCTCGTTATATTCCGAGATCGTATGGACCTTGACCGACGGCGTGTTCTTGCCGAACTGTGGTGGCAGGTAGAGTACCGGTGTTTCAGGGCCGAGCGGCGCTGTGAGATCGACGACCTTGATGGAGCCTGAAAGCAGGGCCGAGGCCAGGCTGGAAAGTGTGGTGGCGGTCATAAGTAGCGTTCCCCTTGTTGTCGCCTGATCCCATGCGAAGAGTCGCATTGCGGGCCTTCCGTCCAGGATCGAGCTTGAAGCCTTCATCGCCATGCGCAGGGGTGCCTTTCCTCCAGGCACCGGGTCCGCGCGGCGGCGGAATGAAGGGAGCCTATGTTACAATATATGATATTGCAAGCATTCCGGCATGGTCTCCAGGCCCAAAATTGACCCATATCCGGCGGGCTAGCGGGTGTTTGTAAGGCGCTGAAACTAAACGTGAATCTCTGAGGTTGATTGCGATTATACTACTCAAGATTGTTTCTTTTCTTTACGATTCGCGTTGATTGGTACTTGAAGCTTAAAACTCAAGATGTATGCATGTGACAATAATAATCACCGGCGAAAGAGGGGCAATCGATGAGCTATGATGCGATCATAGTGGGGGCGGGCCACAATGGCCTGGCAGCGGCGGTGCATCTGGCGGCGAAGGGCTGGAAGGTTGCCGTCATCGAGGGCAATGCCGAGCCGGGTGGAGCGGTGAAAACCCGCGAGGTGACGCTGCCGGGCTTCCGCCACGATCTCTGTGCCATGAACCTCTCCATGTTCGCCGGCTCGGCCTTTTTTGCGCAATACAAGAACGAGCTTTCTGCCGAAGGTCTCAATTTCGTGCCCGCGGCGGATTGCTTTGCCAGCGTCTTTCGCGACGGCACCTTTCTCGGCGTCAGCACCGATCTCGAAAAGACCACCGGCGCCATCGCCGACATATCGCCGCAGGACGCAGCTGCGTGGCGGCACATGCTGTCGGAGTTCGGCGCGGATGCGCCTCATATCTTCGGCCTGCTCGGTTCGCCGATGCCTTCGATGGCGGCCGCCAGGGTCGTTTGGAAGGCATGGCGCGAAAAGGGAAGCGGCTGGCTGTACGACACGGCGCGCATGCTATTTGCCTCGCCGCGCGACTTTCTCGACGCCCGTTTCCAGAACGCCAAGCTCAAGACGATGATGGCTGCCTGGGGACTACATCTCGACTTCGCGCCCGATGTCGCCGGTGGCGCGCTGTTTCCCTATCTCGAATCCATGGCCAACCAGGCTTTCGGCATGGTGATCGGCAAGGGCGGGGCCGATACGATCGTCAAGGCGATGGCGGCCGTGCTGAAGAGCAAGGGCGGCGAACTTATGCTCGGGACGCGCGTCGACAAGATCGTGACGTCAGGTAGGAAGGCGACCGGCGTCATCCTCGCCGACGGCCGTCGCTATGAAGCCAAGCGCGCCGTCATTGCCAATGTCCATCCGCAGATCCTGTTCGGCAAGCTTCTCGATCGGGAGCCGTCGCGCCAGGAATTCGATAACAAAGTCTCGCGCTTCCGGGCTGGTCCAGGGACGATGATGATCCACCTGGCGCTATCGGGGCTTCCGGACTGGACGGCGGGCAAGGCGCTCCAGAATTTCGCCTATGTCCATATAGCGCCAGATCTCGAGATGATGTCGCGCGTCTATGCCGAGGCGATGGGCGGCTTGTTACCCGCCGAGCCGGCCCTTGTCGTCGGACAGCCGACGGCCATCGACCCGTCGCGCGCTCCGACCGGGCAGCATGTGCTCTGGATCCAGGTGCGTGTCCTGCCGGCGGAATTCCGCGGCGATGCCGCGGGGGAAATCAGCGGTGCGAACTGGGACGAGATCAAGGATGTCTACGCAGAACGCGTTCTCGATATCGTCGAGCGCTACGCGCCCGGCCTGCGCGGCAAGATACTGGGACGATCCGTGTTTTCGCCCCTCGATCTCGAACGGGAGAACCCGAATCTCATCGGCGGCGACAATCTCTCCGGCAGCCATCACCTCGACCAGAACTTCCTGTTCCGACCCGTCGCGGGCTACTCGCGCTACAGGACGCCTGTGGGGTCGCTGTTCATGTGTGGAGCCTCCACCTGGCCCGGCGCGGGCACCGGCGCCGGTTCCGGTTTCATGCTGGGGAAAATGCTGGCCAAGTGACGACCAACGGACTTGACGTGTAAACCTTTGACATTTCAAATGTCGGCCCCTAGATCGTTCATATAAGCAATGCAAAGCGGTGGGTTTAGCTGACGTGATGACAGAGCCTGAGAGTGCAGCCGTCGACCTGGAAATCATTGTTCAGGGAGCGCAGGAAGGCAAAAAGCAGGAGCTGCGACTCTGGCTGCGCATGCTGTCGACCACCAAGCTGGTCTCGCAGGAAATTCGTCGCCGGCTGCGCAACGAGTTCGGCGCGACCCTGCCGCAATTCGACCTGATGGCGCAGCTCTATCGCGAACGCGACGGCCTGCGCCTCGGCGAGCTTTCCAAGCGCACCATGGTCACCAACGGCAATGTCACAGGCTTGGTCGAGCGGTTGGAAACGGACGGGCTGGTCTTGCGCGTCACGCCTGACGGCGACCGGCGTGTGACGGTCGCGAAGCTGACCGCGAAGGGCGAGACGATCTTCGGCGCCATGGCTGTCGCCCATGAAGGCTGGCTGCGCGATATGATGGCGGATGTCGATCCCGCCATCGTCAGCGAGCTCTGGCAGGATATCGGCGCGGTAAAGTCGTCGGTGAGCAACCACCTTTCAGGCGGTGACTTCGATTGATGGCCGGCTCTATCGGGCCCGCTCGCTTTTGAACCTCTTTTCGAGCACGCTGACGAGACGCACCATCGGCCAGAGCAGGATGATGTAGATCAGTGCGGCCATGATCAGCGGCGAGGGATTGGCGTAGAAGCCCTGAGCGTTCTGCCCCTCTTTCAGAAGTTCCGGCAGCGCAACGGTCGAGGCAAGCGACGTGTCCTTGAACATGGAGACGCAGTTGCTGGTCGTCGGCGGAATGACGATCCGCACCGCCTGCGGCAGCACGACCTTGTAGAGCGTGATCAGGAACGGGATGCCGAGGGCGGCGGCGGCTTCGAACTGGCCGCGCGGCACGCTTTCGATGCCTGAGCGGAAGACCTCAGCCGAGTAGGCAGCCAGCACGATGGAAAAGCCGAGGATCGCCGACCACCAGGCCGAAAAGCTGATGCCGACGAAGGGCAGCGCGTAATAGATCAGGATCAGCACGACCAGCATCGGCATGGCGCGCATGATGTCGATGTAGGCAATCATCAGCATTTGGAGCGGCTTCGGCGCATAGAGGCGGATCAGGCTGACGATGAGGCCGGCAGAGACGCCGATGACGATGCTGACCACGCCAAGCGCGATGGTCATCCAAAGCCCGCGCAGCAGTTGAGGGAAAGCCGAGATCATGACGTCGGAATTGAAGAAGGTATCGACGAAAGACATTGGCACTCCCGTGTACGAGACGAAGATAGGATTTCCTTACATTTACGCCGGCCGCAATGGCCGGCGTAAGCGCTATTTCGTAGATGATCTTTTGATCACGCCTTGGGGATGGGCAGTTCGGTGACGGTGGAGGAGCCGGCGGGCGCCTTGCTGCCGAACCACTTTTCGTGGATCTTTTCCAGCGTGCCGTCCTTCTTCATCGCGGTGATGGCATCGTTGATCTTACCGACGAGCGGCGAATCCTTGGTCATCATCAGGCCGTATTGTTCGCCGGTCTTGATGCGATCCTTGATGGCAAAGCCCTTCGTCTTGACGAAGAGATACTGCATGCCTGGGATATCGCTGACGACGGCGTCAATGCGGCCGGCACCGAGATCGAGGAACATGTCCTGCTGGGAGTTGTAGCCCTTGACGTCGGCGAAGCCCTGGGCGGCTTTGTTGTCGTTGACCCATTTTTCGCCCGTCGAGCCCGACAGCACGCCGACGGCCTTGCCCTTGAGATCGGCAAGGTTTTTGATCGCGCTGCTTTCCTTGGCGGCGACGCCCATGTCGGAATCGTAATAGGGCTGCGTAAAGGATTGCGACTTCAGACGTTCCGGCGTGATTGTTATGGACGAGATCGCCACGTCGATGCGCTTGGAGCTCGTTGCCGCGAACAGGGCCTGGAAGCCGTAGTCGGCAATATTGGTCGTCATGCCGGCGCGCTTGGCCGCTTCGGTGACGATGTCGACCTCGAAGCCCTCGAAACCGCCCTCGGCGGTCTTGTATTCGAATGGCGGATTGTTCGGATAGGAGCCGACATTCAGCACATCGGCGGCATAGGCGAAGTGGCTTCCGCCGGCGAGGCCAACGGCGGTCGCAAGGACCAGCAGACTGCGACGAGTAATATGCATTTTCTTAGTCTCCCTCTGGTTATGGCTGCGGGCATTCCTCTTACCCGCGGGTATTCCCGCCCGCCCGCCTGGGCGGCCGTGTCATGTCATCGCATCGACCATGCGGTCGAGGGCGATACGCATCTGTTCTGTTTCGCGGAAGGTGCACATGCGCAGGAAGGCGCGGGACGATTCACCGAAATGGTATCCGGGCGCTAGGCCGACGCGCGCCGTCTCCAGAATGCGCTCGCAAAGTACGGTCGCATCGGCTTCTCCCTGCAGCGCGAAGAAGGCATACATGCCGCCACGCGGCTTTTCCGGCAGGATCATGCCCGGTATCTGCGGCAATTTCTCGTAGGCAAGGTCGAGGCCGGCCTTGATCCTGCCGCGGATCTCGGCAACCAGCGGCTCGCCTTCGCGCAGTGCCGCCGCTGCTCCCGCCTGGACCATGGCCGATGTGCCGCTGTTGATATATTGCGTCATCGCACCGAGCTGGTCGGCAATCGCCGACGGATGCGTCAGCCAGCCGACGCGCCAGCCGGTCATCGCCCATGCCTTCGAAAAGCTGTTGATGGCAATCACACGATCGCCGTCTTCGGCGATCTGCAGGATCGAGGGCGCGATTTCGCCCTCGAAATAGAGGCGGGCATAGACCTCGTCGGAGATGATCCAGATGCCGGTACGACGGCTGAAATCGAGCAGGGCCTGCATCTCCTCGCGGGATGCCGTCCAGCCGGTCGGATTGGAGGGGGTCGACAGGAAGATCGCTCGGGTGCGGGCATCGCAGCGCGCAAAGAGCTTGTCGAGGTCGAGGCGCCAATCGGTGTCGAAATCGAGCGATACAGACCGGGGCTCACCACCGATCAAATGGATGGCGTTATGAATGTTTGGCCATTGCGGCGCCACGTAGACGACATTGGTGCCGACATCGACGAGCAGTTCCAGCGCCATGTAGAGCGCCTGCATGCCGCCGGGAGCGACCGTGGTGCGTTCGATGGGAATGGGGCGTCCATGCCAGTGGGTCTGATATTCGGACAGCGTCTCGTTCAGCGTCTGGAGGCCGCGCATGTTCGGAACGTAGAAGGTCGCACCATCGTCCAGCGCCTTCTTTGCGGCGTCGCGGATGAAGGCCGGCGTCACGATGTCGCCTTCGCCGAACCAGAGCGGGATGACGCCGCCGAGTTCGCGGGCGCGCTTGGCGAGCACGGCAATATTGTCGGTGCGCATGTCGCGGATCTGAGCGCGGATGCCTTCGAGGGCATCGCGGCCGCCGATCGTGTTCGGCAGGTTATGCTGCGGCAGAAGAGACAAGGAACTTCCCCTCGGAATTCGGTGTCGAAGGGACGATGCGATTGCAGAGGCCTGCGCTCGGATTGCCCTTCATTTTCGAATGGTTATCCAAAAACGAGTGCATTTCAAGGATAAAGTTTAAGCTTAAAAAGTCTTCCCCTTCATCCGGTTCATCTATGGGTGGCGCACATCTTAAAGCTCTGGAATCGTTCATTTTTCCGCGACTCCAAAACTACTCTTGTGCTTCTTTGCTTCGATGACGCCGGCGGTCAGGCCGGTGCCGAGAAACATCGTGTCGCTGGCCAGCAGGAAGAAGCTTATCCCTGCCGCCGACCACGTGCCGACGTCGTCCGCTGTCGGGCGGAAAATGCCGACTGCGCGGCCGGCGGACAGGGCCGTTTTCACAATGGTCCGGATGGCCGCATCGAGCTTGTCCTTGCCTGCCGGACCCATGGCATCGATCGAGACCGAGAGATCGCCGGGGCCGATGAAAATGAGATCGACGCCGTCGACTGCGGCAATATCGACGATATTCTCCAGCCCTTCGGCCGTCTCGACCTGAATGGCCAGTACCAGCTCGGTATTGGCCTTGGCGAGATAATCCGGGATGCGATAGCCGTATGCGGCCGCACGGCCCGGACCGACGCCGCGCGCACCGAGCGGCGGATAGCGCATGGCCCGAACGGCAGACCGAGCTTGCTCCGCCGTCGAAATCCGCGGCACCAGAACGCCGGCTGCTCCTGCATCCAGCACGGCGGCGATATCTTCCGCCGCGTGGCCGGGCACACGGACCATGGCGGGAACGCGATGGACGTCGGCGGCGCGGATCAGATCCTCGATGCGCTCGCGGCTGATTTGCGAATGTTCCCAGTCGATGCAGAGGAAATCGACGCCGGAAGCGGCGATGACTTCGATGGCGACCGGATGCGGGATGGCCGCAAACGTGCCGATGAGCAGCTCGCGCTCGATACAGTTCCGGCGGAAATCGCTCATCCTTTTCCTCACATTTCAGCGGTCATCTCAATGAGGGATAGACCGAAAAAACCTAGCTGCGAAGCGGCAATCTGCTCTCAACTCAGGCAGCGTTCCGTGCCGTTGCCGGTTGGGGTCGACGGCACGGAGGCATTGCGGTGGCGGAGTTGTTCGGGCGCCGCCACCGCTCATGGGCGCGGCTTATCTGCGTCGCGCCATGATCTCAGTCAGGACGGAGTCGAAGCGGGCGATCTCCTCGACCTTGTTATAATGCACCAACGACACGCGGATGGCGCCTGTTTCCATGGAAAGACCGAGGCGTTTCATCAGACGTGGTGCGAACATATGCCCGTCGCGCAGGCCGATGCCGGCTTCGCCCATCTCTGTGGCGAATTCCTGCGGCGTGATGCCAGGCATGTTGAAGCAGATTGTGGGAACGCGCTGCTCGAGGCGGGCCTCATCCGAAATTCCGTATATGACGGCGCCGTGGCGCTTCAGGACCGCTACCATCTCCCGTGAGAGCATCAGCTCATACTGGCGGATCGCGCCCATGGCCGCAGCCAGGGCTTCCCGACGGCTATGGTCGCCGGTCGGGAGGAAACGCCGGCCGAGGCCTTCCAGATATTTGACCGCGGCGTTCATGCCGGCAACATTCTCGTAGGTGAAGGTGCCGACCTCGATCTTGTAGGGCGGCACGTCGGGAATGAAGTCTTCCTTGAAGGTGGGAAGCTTGACCAGCGCGTCGTAGCGGCCCCAGAGGAAGCCCATGTGCGGCGAGAAGTTCTTGTAGCCGGAGCAGACGAGATAATCGCAGCCCCAGGCCTGAACATCGATCAGGCCATGCGGACCGTAGTGAACGCAATCGAGAAAGGTCTCGGCGCCGGCCGCATGCGCCAGTTTGCAGACGGCGGCGACATCGACGATCGTGCCGATGGAATGCGCTGTCACGGTGCAGGCAACGAGGCGGGTCTTATTGTTCAGGAGCGGCTTCAGATCCTCGGGATGCAGCATGCCGTCCTCACGCATGCGCCACCATACGATCTTGGCGCCGTCTGTTTCCAGGGCGAGCCAAGTGGCGATGTTGGCATCGTGATCCATGTCGGTGATGACGATCTCGTTGCGCTCGCTGAGCAGCTTGGCGATGCCGAGGCTCACCAGGCGGATGAAGGAGGTGGCGTTCTGGCCGAAGGAGATTTCCTCCGGTCGATAGGCATTGACCAGCATGGCGACGCTTTCGCGTGCTTCATCGAGATTGCGGTCGACGCCCTGGCTGTGCCGGTATTTCGCCATACGCTGGACGTTGAAATCGATCAGATGGTTGGCGACCGCATCGACCACCGTCTGGGGGACCTGCGATCCACCTGCATTGTCGAGAAAGACGAAGTCGCCGGCCTTCTGGATAGCCGGAAACAGGGCGCGGATCTCATCGACCGGAAAGCTGTTATGACCGGCAAATTGCGACGTGGAAGGGGCGGAACTCATGGGGATCTCGCTCTGAACGATGGGACTGAAATCTGTATTTTGATCATTTGATCACAAAATACTTTAAGGTTCAACCAAATTTCGCCTGACGCTGGCCGCAAGTTAATTGTCGACGGTTCGCAAGTTAGCGGCGGGATGCCGAGCCGGACCCCTTGCTTCGTGGCTCGTCCTGCGTGACCGGGCAATAATCGCGCAGAATTTCGTGTGTGCGGCGAATGTCGGCGACGACCCCGTCGCGGGCAGCGGCAAAATCGCCGGCCTTCAGGGCCTCGACAATCGGAACATGCTGGCCGGCGGGATCCAGCTCCCCGCTGCGCATCAGGGGCTCGACCGAGGCGGATAGCATGCGCATATAGGGGCCGAACCGCAGCCATAATGTTTCGATGAGCTGCAGCAGCACTTCCGAGCCGGAGGCGCGATAGATTGTGAAATGGAACTGCTGGTTCTTCGCCATCAGATCGTAGACATTGCTGCCAAGGCCGATTGCGTGTTGATCGACGGCGATGCGCTCGAGCGCGGCGATGTCGGTCGGGGTGAGATTGGGTATGCCGAGCTCAGCGGCCAGCCCTTCCACGGCGATGCGGGCGCGGCAGAGATCATCCAGTCGGGCAAGTGTGACCATCGGAATGCGGGCCGAGCCGTTGGCGGCGACTTCGAGCGCATTTTCGGCGGCCAGCCTGCGCAGGGCTTCGCGGACCGGCATGTTGCTTGTGCCGAACGTTTCGGCGAGCGAGGCGATGGTGAGCGTCTGGCCGGGATCGAAATTACCGGCCATCAGCGCGTTTCTGAGCTGCTGGTAGACGCCCTCCTGGATCGTCGTTCTGGAGGACACCGGTTCCAGGGCTATGCGCACGCTCGTTTCCTTTTCGCTTGGGGACTCGTTCATGGTAGAACGAAGGACAGGCGAATGGAAAGAGTTTCGCGGAGAAGTGCTCAGGCTTCCTCCGCTTCCCAGTCTGCTTCGTCGGCTGCGGGTGCCGCTTGATCGCTCGCCGTCGGCGACTTTCGCAGACCAAGGCCGACGCCGATCAGGGCGAGCGCGCCGCCGATGGCATGATAGGAATGCAACTGCTCTCCGAGAAGCGCCCAGGCAAGTGCCGCGACCACGATCGGCAGAAGATTGATCAGCAGCGAGGTGCGGCTGGCGCCGAGTTTCTGGATGCCGATCATCCAGCAGAGCGGGGCGACAAGCGACGTCGGGATCGCCGCATAGAGGATCAGCGGCAGATTGGCCGTCGTGACCGGCGAAATGTCACCCATCAGGAAAACCGGGATCAGCAGCAGCGTCGAAAAGCCGATCTGCCAGAAAAGCTGCTGCCAGATCGGGATCGGCATTGCCCAGCGTTTCAACATCACGCCATAGAGCGCGTTCGACAGCACGGCGATGATCATCAAGCCGTCGCCGATATGGAAGCCGCCATTTATCAATCTTGTCGGGTCGCCCTGAGACGTCAGATAGATGAGCCCAATCAGCGAGATGGCGCCGCCTGCGAGGCTGGAAGCGCTCAGTCTTTCTCCGGCGAGCAGACTAGCGAAAAACGTCGACAGCAATGGCATCAAGGCGAGCATGACGCCCATGTTGACGGCCGAGGTGGTCTTGGCCGCCTCATAGGCAAGGCTCTGGTAGATCACCATGCCGAGGGCTCCGAGGATGGCGAGCTTCAACCAATGCTCGCGTACTAGCGCGCGGTTGCGCCATGCCGCTCGGCCGACAAAGGGCAGGAGCACGACGAAGGCGAGCAGCCAGCGATAGAAGGAGATGGAGCCGGGCGAAATCAGGCCGGCGGATGCCTTGGTGACGACGGTATTGCCGGACCAGATCAGCACGGTCTGCAGCGGCGCAAGTCCGGCCACGCTGACGACGGATGCGGATGAGTGCGGCTGGGTGCTCATGGAATGGTCTCCCGACGTCATTCTGGCTTCTGTACTAAACGAGGCATGGCGGACATCGTTCACCACTGGGATATCCTTCTACTCTTTGTCCGAATTTTGGTATATAACGAGATTAGGACAATCGGTAGCGAAATGAGGACATGCCGGACAGGCTTCCACGCATTGAGGGCGATCCGCCGCGCCCCGTTTCCTTTCGGACGGAGAACTATAGAGCGGGCACGGTTTTTCCGAGGAAAAGCCAGCCGTGGGGTGAGCTCAACTATGCGCTGGTCGGCGTTTGTGAGTTCGATATTCAGGGCGTGCCCTATCTGTCGCCGCCGCATTACGCCATCTGGCTGCCGCCGGATACGATGCATGGGGCGCATAACCGGCATGACCTGCGCTATGTGACCGTCTATGTCGAGCGCGACCTCTGCGCCGATCTGCCGGCCGAACCTTCGACGCTGAGCATCAGCCCGCTGCTGAAGGCAATCCTGGCGGATTTCGCGGCACGGGATATCACTTTGCCTGAAACGTCCGAGGACCTGCGGCTCGCACAGGTTCTGGTCGACCAGATCCGCTTGGCGCCACGCTGTGAAAGCTATCTGCCGCTTTCCGACGACCCATTGCTCGGCCCGGTGCTCAGCGCGTTGCAGGCCGATCCGGGTGATCGGCACTCCCTGGCGGAATGGGCGCGCAGGATGGGGACGACCGAGCGGACGCTGTCGCGTCGATGCCAGGATGATCTCGGCCTTTCCTTCAACGAATGGCGTCAGCGGTTGAAGCTGGTCGCAGCCCTGGCGCTGATCGAAGCCGGCGAGCCGGTGCACCGGATTGCATCGCAGCTGGGCTACAGCAATGCCTCCGCCTTCATCGCCATGTTTCGCCGGCTGACGGGCACGAGCCCGACACAGATGCGATAGGTTTCATGGCTCGATCAACACGATATCGAGCCTGCGCAGCTGTTGCGGATCGGCCATCGCATCGATGGTCGTGACCATGCCGTCTTCGTTGACGGTGAAATGTAGGGCGATACGCAACTGCCCACCGATAACCACGATGGCGCCGACCGCGCCATCGATGACGGCGAGCCGGGCTGCCTGCGCGCGGCCGTTGAAGGTTTTGGCGACATCGACACGCCCGCGGATTTCCCCGACTGATCCCATACGCGCCGCGACGGCATCCGGGCGGAAGACTGCCTCTGGATCGAGAACGGCGAGCAGCGCGTGCATGTTGCCTCCGCGCGAGGCGGCGAAGAAGGCGTCGACGACATGCCGCTGGCGGGCGAGGTCGGCTTCCATCGAGACAGGCGTTTCCTGCACGCGATGGCGGGCGCGGCTTGCAAGCTGGCGCGTCGCAACCGTGGTCCGCCCGACGATCGGGGCTATATCGTCGAAAGACACATCGAACATGTCATGCAGAACGAAGGCAAGCCGCTCGGCCGGGTTGAGCTTCTCCAGAACGACCAATAGAGCAAGGCCGACGGAATCGGCCAGCAGCGCATCCTGCTCGGCCTCGTGGGTCACTGCCGGCTCGGGGATGAGGACCGTTAACGGCTCCTCGCGACGCGATTTGCGGGCGCGCAGCAAATCGAGACAGATGCGTGCGGTGACCGTCGTCAGCCAGCCGCCGAGGTTTTCGATTTCGGACCTATCGGCCTTGAGTAGACGGAGCCATGCTTCCTGCACTGCATCTTCCGCCTCCGTCCGCGAGCCGAGCATGCGGTAGGCGACGGCGCGCAGATGCGGCCGGTTCGCCTCGAATTTTTCAGCCTGCCAGTTTTTTCCGTCCATCTGTCACATTCCCTCATCGTGTTCCGTCAAACCCATGACGAATGCAGTCCGGCCGGTGTGACACAAGATCGACAGGAAAATTCATCGTCAAGATCGAGGCCATCGTGGCGCCCGAACAATCAGAGGACAAAACATGCAAGCTCGTATGCAGAACCCCGCCGTCATCCTGCCGGAAACACTGCAGGCCCTTTTGGCCGTCAGCGCTTCCATTAAGGATCGCGGCCTTTCTGAAAACACAATCGACCTCGTGCATCTGCGCATCAGCCAAATCAACGGCTGCAGCGTCTGCACCGACATGGGCTTTCGCAAGCTGCAGAAAGCGGGCGAAACGATGGAGCGCATCGTCGGGGTCTCCGCCTGGCGAGAAATGCCCTATTTCTCGGACGCCGAGCGTGCGGCCCTTGCGCTCGGCGAGGCAGTCACCCGGCTTGCCGACCGGCCGGATGCCGTCAGCGACGAGGTCTGGAACGAGGCTGCCCGACACTATGACGAGAAGGCGCTGTCCGCCCTGATCGTTGCGATCGCGATCGACAATGTCTGGAACCGGTTGAACGCAACGGTTCGCCAGCAGGCGGGAGCCTCCTGGAACTGAGCGGTCGGGAGAACCTGGCCTTCTCCCCTCAGATAGGCAGAGCAATCGTATATGAGGTGAGGTCGTTGCCGCACAACTTTTCTCCCCTCGGGGAGAAGGTGCTTACGGTTGCCTGCTCAAATAGGGGAAGGCAGTTTGCTATCTCAGGCTTCTCCCACCCGCGAGGTGATCAGCAATTTCGCCAGCCAATCGACGAAAACGCGCACCTTGTTGCTCAGGTGCCGGTTGGGCGGATAGACGATGTGCATGGGCAGCGCAGGCCGGGTCCAGCCGGTGAAGATGGGCACCAGATCACCCTTGGCAAGCGCCTCGCGGGCCATGAAGCTGGGAACCTGTGCGATGCCTAGCCCGGTCAGTGCCGCTTGGATGTAGCTGCGGCTGTCATTCACCGAAAGGATGTAGCGCGGGGTGATTTCCAGCGACTCGTTGCCGTGTTCGAAGATGAAAGGGATAGTACGGCCCGTTTGCGCGCGGAAATAGCTGACCGCATAGTGAGCCGTCTCCAGCTCTTCCGGGCGCTCCGGGATGCCGTGCTTTTCAATATAAAGCGGCGCGGCGCAGGTGACGAAGTGGATCTCGCCGACGCGGCGGGCGATCAGCGACTGGTCGCTCGGCATGCCGGCGCGCAAGGCGCAGTCGACATTCTCGGCCAGATAGTCCACCAGTCGGTCACCAACACCGAGGTCGATATGGATATCGGGATAGCGCTGGTGGAAATCACAGAGCGCCGGCATCACGATCCTCTCGGCGAAGGCGCCGGCCATTTCGACGCGCAGGCGACCGCTCGGCAGGCTCTGCGAATTGCTGATGCTGCCGTCCAGTTCCTCGATTTCCGAGAGGATTTGAATGGCGCGCTCGTAATAAAGCGCGCCGTCGGTCGTCACCATGACGCGCCGGGTCGTCCGGTTCAGAAGCTTGGCGTGCAGATGCGCCTCAAGCGACTGGATGAGTGTCGTCACCGTCGCTTTCGGCATGGAGAGGGCCGCGGCGGCGCGGGTAAAATTACCCGTTTCCACCACACGCGCGAATGCCCGCATTGCTGACAACTGGTCCATTCCATGATGCCCCTCGACCACAACGAAAAGGGGTCGATTGTTTGTGATTGTGAATAGTCTGATCGAATATAGGCTACTTATTCTCGGAACGGAATAACAATATGTTGTCTGTGTAATTGTTGCAATGCGGCATGGGGGCGCTAAAGACCGCATTATCGGGAACATGGTCACAGGGCATGATAAAAGCCTCTGAAAGTGATCATATTCACTCGAGCAGATAGGATTTGGGTCGATGAGTGCGCCGTGGAAAGATGTTGTGCTGGAAAACGTGCCTACGGGGCCGGTGGCAGCTCGGATCTATAACGGCGAAGGTTTGAAGAAGGCGGCACCTCTCGTGCTCTATTTGCACGGCGGCGCTTTTCTGGACACCAATCACGCAATCGACCGGCCGGTGGCCGTAAGCCTCGCGGAAGCCGGCGCGATCGTGGTTGCCGCGGACTATACCAGCGGCAATCAGAATGCTTTTCCGCAGGTGCTCGAATGCGCCTACGGGATTCTGGCCTATCTCGGCAACAAGCGAAACATGCTTGCGCTGGGTGGAGCGAAAAAATCACTGCTGTTTGTCGCCGGAGAGGAATCGGGTGGCAATGTAGCAGCAGGTGTCGCTTTAAAGGCACGCGATCAGATGCCGGGTTCATTGGATGGACAGGTGTTGATATCGCCTTTGCTCGACCCCTTCATGGGATCGAAATCTTTCCTCCAGGCGGAGGAAAGCGGCATGCGCGAGCGCTGGACGGAGGGTTGGAACCGATACCTGGGTTTCCTGGGCGGTGTCTGCCACCCCTATGCGGCGCCTCGATACTGTTCGCGGCTTTCGGGCCTCGCGCCGACATTGGTGCTCACGGCCGAGGACGACCCGCTCCGCGACGAGAGCATGGAATACGGCAGCCGGCTGAAAGCGGCCGGCGTCCGTGTTCGCCAGCAAGTCCTTCCCGCCGGGACAGGCTGGCCCACCCTCTACGGCGGGCAGTCGAAGGACAGGCCCTCGTGGCAGCAAGATGTTTGCTGTTGTTTCAAGGGCTTTGTCGAAGAAGTGCAGGCTTGATCGACTACAGCATCCCGATCGCGAGGGAAATCGCGGAATTGGACGGGATGTTGGAGGCAGAAAGCCGGAGTGATCTTCGCGCGGATGCGCAGTGCTTCGGACCCCAGACTGTATTGAGATATTAGGAATTTTCGGTCCCGTTTCCCAAGGCGGTGCCAAAGGAGAGAATAACATGAAGTCCAACGGTAAGCGCTGGGCCCTGTGGGGCGCCGGCATGGGTGTCGCTGCGGCTGTTGCAGGCGCAGCTTTCTATCTTGAGCTGCCACGCGGCGCTCAAGCAACCGAGGCGGCTGGCCCGGCGGCAATGCCGCCCGTCCCCGTCACCGTTGCTGCGGTAGAGCCGCGTGACATCACCTCATGGCAGGAGTTTTCGGGGCGGCTCGAAGCCATTGACCGGGTTGAAGTCCGGCCGCGTGTGGCCGGCGCAATTCAGTCGGTGCAATTCCGCGAAGGTGCCCTGGTCAAGCAGGGCGACCTGCTGGTGACGATCGATCCGGCAACCTACCAGGCGGCCGTCGCCCAGGCTCAGGCCCAGGTCGGAGCGGCAAAGGCCAGGCTTAACCTGACCAAGGTCGAAGTCGACCGTGGTCAGAAGCTCTTCGAGAACAAGACGATCTCGCAGAGCGACATGGATACGCGCGCCAGCAATTACGCCGAAGCGGATGCCAATGTGAAGGCGGCGCAAGCAACCTTGCAGACGGCGCAATTGAACCTCGACTACACGCAGGTTCGCGCTCCGATTTCCGGCCGCGTCGGCAAGATCGCGGTTACCGTCGGCAATCTGGTTGCTGCCGGTTCGTCCTCGCCGGCGCTGACGACGCTTGTTTCGGTCGATCCGGTCTACGCGAGCTTCAATGCGAGCGAACAGACGGTCACCCAGGCGCTGGCCGAACTTCCGGTCACCAATGGCGCGGCGCCACCGGTCGAGCAGATCCCCGTGCAGATCGGTACAGCGAACGACAACGGCACGCCGGTCAACGGCAAGCTGCAACTGATCGACAATGAAGTCGATACTGCAAGCGGCACCATCGCCGTTCGCGCCGTCTTCGACAATCCGGGCGGCCGTCTTATCCCGGGCCAGTTCGTGCGGGTGCGCATGGGCCAGCCAAAGGCCGAGAGCAAGCTCCTCATCAGCGAGCGCGCGATCGGCACGGACCAGGACAAGAAGTTCGTCTTCGTTGTTGGGGCCGATAACAAGGTTGAGTATCGGCCGATCAGTCTCGGCGATACCTCCGATGGCATGCGCATCGTCAATTCCGGCCTGAATGCCGGCGACCGGGTCATTATCAACGGCCTGCAGCGGGTTCGCCCCGGTGCCGTGGTCGATCCGAAGCCGGAAGAGAAGGTCGCCGCGAAGTAATCTGCGCGGCCGGAAGGCGAAATCTTCCGGCCGCTATTCCAATGTTTCGATTTTCAATGCTCGTGGCGCCTCGGTGGGCCGCGGGCACGGGCCTCGTGTCCTCTTGATTCACCCCCTGGAGAGGGTTCTGCCATGAACATCTCAAGATTTTTCGTCGACCGTCCGGTGTTTGCCGGAGTGCTATCGGTCCTCATCCTGGTCGCCGGCCTGATCGGCATGCGGCTGCTGCCGATCTCCGAATATCCGGAGGTCGTGCCGCCCTCGATCGTCGTCACGGCGCAGTATCCGGGCGCTAATCCGAAAGTCATTGCCGAAACAGTGGCGACGCCGCTGGAAGAGCAGATCAACGGCGTCGACGGCATGCTCTACATGAACAGCCAGGCGACCTCGGATGGTCTGTTGACGTTGACGGTCACCTTCAAGCTCGGCACTGATCCGGACAAGGCGCAGCAGCTGGTGCAGAACCGTGTCTCGCAGGCAGAACCGCGATTGCCGCAGAACGTCCGCGACCTCGGCATCACCACGGTGAAGAGCTCGCCTGACCTGATGATGGTGGTCAACCTCATCTCGCCCGACAATCGCTACGACATCACCTATCTGCGCAACTATGCGACGCTGAACATCAAGGACCGTCTGGCCCGCATCGAGGGCGTCGGCCAGGTTCAGGTGTTCGGTTCGGGCGATTACTCGATGCGCGTCTGGGTCGATCCGCAGAAGGCCGCCGAGCGCGGTCTTGCCGCCAGCGATATCGCAAACGCCGTCCGTCAACAGAACGTCCAGGCCGCCGCCGGTATCATCGGCGCGTCCCCCAGCGTTCCCGGTCTCGACGTCCAGCTTTCCGTCAACGCCCAGGGCCGTCTGACCACGCCGGAAGAGTTCGGCAACATCATCGTCAAGAGTGGCGCAAACGGTCAGATCACGCGTCTGCGCGATGTCGCCCGCGTCGAACTCGGCGCGTCGGACTATTCGCTGCGCTCGCTGCTCGACGGCAAGCCGGCGGTCGCCGTTCCCGTCTTCCAGGCCCCGGGATCGAACGCGATTACCATCTCGGACAATGTCATCAAGACCATGAACGAGCTGCAGACGGCGATGCCCGACGGCGTCAAGTATGAGATCGTCTACGATACCACGCAGTTCGTGCGTGCCTCGATCGACAAGGTCGTCCATACCCTGCTCGAAGCCATCGCCCTGGTCGTCGTCGTCGTCATTCTGTTCCTGCAGACCTGGCGTGCCTCGATCATTCCGCTGATCGCCGTTCCTGTCTCGATCATCGGTACTTTCGCGGTGATGTATGTCTTCGGCTTCTCGATCAACGCGCTCAGCCTCTTCGGCCTAGTGCTGGCGATCGGTATCGTCGTGGACGACGCCATCGTGGTCGTGGAGAACGTCGAGCGCAATATCGAGAACGGCCTCAGTCCGCGTGACGCAACCTATCGCGCCATGAAGGAAGTCTCGGGTCCGATCATCGCGATCGCTCTCGTGCTGGTCGCCGTCTTCGTACCGCTTGCGTTCATCTCCGGTCTGTCGGGCCAGTTCTATCGTCAGTTCGCCTTGACGATCGCCATCTCGACGGTGATTTCCGCGTTCAACTCACTGACCTTGTCTCCGGCTCTGGCGGCTCTTCTCCTGAAGGACCACCACGCGCCGAAGGACATGCTGACGCGGGTGATGGACGTGACATTCGGCTGGTTCTTCCGCGGCTTCAACAGGGTGTTCAACCGTGGTTCGAATGCCTACGGCAAGGGCGTCGGCGGCATCCTGTCGCTGAAGAGCCTGGTCATGGTCATCTATATCGCTCTGATCGGCGCAACCTACTTCCTGTTCCAGACCGTTCCGGGCGGCTTCGTGCCGCAGCAGGACAAGCAGTATCTGATCGGCTTCGCGCAGTTGCCTGACGGCGCGACCCTCGACCGGACGGACGACGTCATCCACCGCATGAGCGACATCGCCATGCAGCAGCCGGGCGTCGAGCATGCCATCGCCTTCCCGGGCCTGTCGATCAACGGCTTCACCAACTCGTCCAACGCCGGCATCGTCTTCGTGACCCTGAAGGCGTTCGAGGAGCGCACGACGCCGAATCTGTCGGGCGGCGCCATTGCCATGCAGTTGAACCAGAAGTTCGCCGGCATCCAGGACGCCTTTATCGCCATGTTCCCGCCGCCGCCCGTTCAGGGTCTCGGCACGACGGGCGGCTTCAAGATGCAGATCGAGGATCGCGCCGGCCTCGGCTACCTGGCGCTTGACCAGGCCAACAAGGCATTCCTCGCCAAAGCCTATCAGGCGCCGGAGCTTACCGGCCTGTTCTCGAGCTACCAGATCAACGTGCCGCAGCTTTATGCGGACCTTGATCGCGCCAAGGCCGAGCAGCTCGGCGTCTCGGTGACGGATGTCTTCGATACGCTGCAGATCTACCTGGGTTCGCTCTATGTCAACGACTTCAACGCCTTTGGTCGTACCTACAGTGTGCGTGTGCAGGCAGACGCCCAGTTCCGTGCTCATGCAAGCGACATCGGCCAGTTGAAAGTCCGTTCGGCATCGGGTCAGATGATCCCGCTGTCGGCGCTCTTGAAGGTCGAGGCCAGCACCGGTCCCGAGCGGACGACGCGTTACAACGGCTTCCTCGCCGCCGATATCAACGGCGGTCCGGCTCCGGGCTTCTCGTCCGGTCAGGCACAAGCGGCCGTGGAGCGTATCGCCAACGAAACCCTGCCCAAGGGCATCAGTTTCGAATGGACGGATCTGACCTACCAGCAGATCCTGGCCGGCAGCTCGGGTATCATCATCTTCCCTCTAGCCCTGCTGCTCGTCTACCTCGTGCTGGCTGCCCAGTATGAGAGCGTCACGCTGCCGCTTGCGATCGTCATGATCGTGCCGATGGGCGTGCTGGCTGCCTTGACGGGCGTCTGGTTGACGGGTGGCGACAACAACATCTTCACGCAGATCGGCTTGATGGTGTTGGTTGGCCTCTCGGCGAAGAATGCGATCCTGATCGTGGAATTCGCCCGCGAGCTGGAGTTGGAAGGCCGCAAGCCGGTACAGGCCGCTATCGAGGCCAGCCGCCTGCGTCTGCGCCCGATCCTGATGACCTCCATGGCCTTTATCATGGGCGTCGTCCCGCTCGTTACCTCGACCGGTGCCGGTGCCGAGATGCGTGCGGCCATGGGCGTGGCGGTGTTCGCCGGCATGATCGGCGTGACCTTCTTCGGCATCTTCATGACGCCGGTATTCTACGTGCTGATCCGCAATCTGACGGGCAACCGTCCGCTGAAGCAGCACCATCACAACGACAACGACCATTCGGCCGAGGTGCTTCCGATCGCCGCCGAATAGGGTGGTACTCCGGTGCCGGATACGTTCACGGGCGGGACCGCAAGGTCCCGCCCTTTTTGTTTTTGTGCGGCCACTTTTTCACTCCTGCCGCTTCGATCATCTGATTTTTTGAAGAATTTTCCGTATGCGCGCCGATTTCTTTTGCATGCTGGCACCATAGGTTTATCAAGCTCTTGGACGAGTTGATTGACGTGCGTCGGGCAAGAGGAGTTGCTCTTGACGCTCGAGGCTCGAGGAGGATTGCGTGCATGACGTCCTTGCCGAATCGATCGGCATAATCGGTGGCCGCGCGATGGCGGGGCCGGCACAAATTTATGTCGGAGGACGCTTGCCATGAGCGGCAGAAAGATCGCCTTTCTCGGAACGGGTCTGATGGGAGCGCCGATGGCGCGGCGGCTGCTGGCCGCCGGCTTTCCGGTCACCGTCTGGAATCGCGACCGTAGCAAGGCGGATCCCTTGGCGGATGATGGCGCGACCCTGGCCGCCACTGCCGCCGAGGCGGCGCGGGGTGCATCGGTGCTCTTTACCATGCTGACCAATGGCGGCGCCGTCAGCGAAGTCCTGTTCGGCAGCGGGGTGGCCGACGCGCTGGAGCCAGGTGCCGTTGTCATCGACAACAGCTCGATATCGCCGGCGGTCGCGCGTGAACACGCATTCAAGCTTGCCGAACGCGGCATTCGGCATATCGATGCGCCGGTCTCCGGCGGTGTGGCCGGCGCTATGGCCGGAACTTTGGCCATCATGGCCGGTGGCGATGCCGATATCATAGACAGCGTTCGCGATGTGATGGCACCGCTCGGTCGCGTGACTCGCGTCGGGCCGAGCGGCACCGGCCAGCTTGCCAAGCTCGGCAATCAGCAGATCGTCGCGGTGACGATCGGTGCCGTCGCGGAAGCGATGTTGCTGGTCGAAGCCGGTGGTGGATCGCGCGAGGCGTTCCGTGCCGCCATTCGCGGTGGTTTTGCTGAAAGCAGAATCCTGGACCTGCACGGCCAGCGCATGATCGAGCGTAATTTCGAGCCGGGTGGAACGGCCCGCAACCAGCTGAAGGATCTCGATACGGTTCTTGCTGCCGCGCAAAGCCTGTCGCTTCACCTGCCGCTGACTGAAATCGTCAGGACCGAATTTGCCGAATTCGTTGAAAATGGCGGCGGCGAACAGGATCACAGCGGTTTGCTGCAGCATTTGGAAGACAAGAATGCCCGAGGAAAGGCTTGAGGAAAAGATGAGCGATAAGGCTGCATCCAGGCGTCGCCTGCGTTCCCAGGATTGGTTCGACAATCCGGATCACATCGATATGACCGCGCTCTATCTGGAGCGCTTCATGAATTACGGCATCACGCCGGAAGAGCTGCGTTCGGGCAAGCCGATCATCGGCATCGCCCAGAGCGGCAGCGATCTCACTCCCTGCAACCGCCATCATCTCGATCTTGCCAAGCGCGTGCGCGACGGCATTCGCGACGCGGGCGGCATTCCGATCGAATTTCCGACCCATCCGATCTTCGAGAACTGCAAGCGCCCAACGGCCGCGCTCGACCGCAATCTCGCCTATCTCGGCCTCGTCGAGGTGCTCTACGGCTATCCGCTCGACGGGGTTGTGCTGACGACCGGCTGCGACAAGACCACGCCGTCGGCGCTGATGGCGGCCTCCACCGTGAATATTCCGGCGATCGTGCTGTCAGGCGGGCCGATGCTGGATGGCTGGCACGATGGCGAGCTTGCCGGGTCCGGCACGGTGATCTGGCGTTCGCGCCGCAAGCTGGCGGCCGGAGAGATCGACGAAGAGGAATTCATGGAGGCGTCACTCGCCTCTGCTCCTTCGGTGGGTCACTGCAATACGATGGGAACGGCCTCGACCATGAATGCGATGGCCGAGGCGCTCGGCATGTCGCTTACCGGCTGCGCGGCCATTCCCGGCGCCTATCGCGAGCGCGGTCAGATGGCCTATCGCACCGGGCGGCGCGCCGTCGAACTGGTACTTGAGGACATCAAGCCGTCCGACGTGCTGACGCGGCAGGCCTTCCTGAATGCCATCCGGGTCAATTCCGCCATCGGCGGATCGACCAATGCGCAGCCGCATTTGGCCGCGATGGCCAAGCATGCCGGCGTCGAGCTCTATCCCGACGACTGGCAGGTGCATGGTTTCGACATTCCGCTTCTGGCCAATGTGCAGCCTGCGGGTGCCTATCTCGGCGAACGCTTCCACCGTGCCGGCGGTGTACCCGCCGTCATGTGGGAGCTGCTGCAGGCCGGCAAGCTCGATGGCGACTGTCCGACGGTGACCGGCAGGACGATGACAGAGAATCTGAAGGGGCGCGAAGCGACGGATCGAGAGGTTATCCGCCCCTTCGCGGCGCCGTTGAAAGAGCGGGCCGGCTTCCTCGTGCTGAAGGGCAATCTCTTCGATTTCGCCATCATGAAGATGAGCGTCATATCGGAAGACTTCCGCCTTCGTTATCTGCAGGAGCCGGGCCAAGAAGGCGTGTTCGAGGGCAAGGCGGTGGTCTTCGACGGATCCGAGGACTATCACAGGCGCATCAACGACGCCGATCTCGGCATCGACGAGAGAACCATCCTCGTCATCCGTGGTGCCGGGCCGATCGGCTGGCCGGGATCGGCCGAAGTGGTCAACATGCAGCCGCCGGACGCGCTTCTGAAGCGCGGCATCCGCAGCCTGCCCACAATTGGCGACGGGCGTCAGTCGGGCACGGCCGACAGCCCCTCGATCCTCAACGCTTCGCCGGAGAGTGCGGCGGGTGGAGGGCTTGCCTGGTTGCGGACCGGCGATATCATTCGTATCGATTTCAATCACGGGCGCTGCGACATGCTGGTGGACGAAACGGAAATCGAGCGTCGAAAGGGCGATGGCATCCCGGCCGTCCCGCCCGACGCAACTCCATGGCAGCGCATCTATCGCCGCTCCGTGACGCAGCTGTCCGATGGTGCCGTGCTCGAGGGCGCGGCCGATTTCTGCAACATCGCGGCCAATCCGCCGCGGCACAATCATTAGCTAAGGATATCGAGGGAAATCGCAGACTAGGTCACGACACGCGCGCGGGCATTAAAGTTCGTGTAAGGGAGTAGTGCAAATATATCAGTTGCATGTGCGTAATCTCTCAATGTGTCCCAAGGGGGTGAAGCCGGTTGGCAGAGGCGGCGTCAGGGCGAACAGAGGAAGAGTTCCAGGACCTTTTGAGAAGGCTGGAGCTTGCGCTGGAGGCGTCTCAAATCGGTGTCTGGCAGCACAATATCAAGGATGAGGAACTGCTCTGGGATCCCCAGATGCACAAGCTCTACGGGACCGGTCGCCAGGATCGCAAGGTATCATCCGATGTCTGGCTGAAAGCCCTGCACCCCGAAGACGTTGAGGAGGCGCTTAGCGACTTTCAGGCCGCCCTTGGCGAAAGGGGTTTCTATAACTCGCAGTTTCGCGTCGTCCTGCCGGGCGGAGAGGTGCGGCATCTGCGCTCACGCGCTCATTTCTATGAAGGTCCCGATGGTGCGCCGTCCTTCATCGGTGCGGAATGGGATGTCACCGCCGACGTCCTGCTCAATCGCGAGCTCAGCAGCCAGAAGGCCATCGCCGAAGCGCGCGCGGTGGCGCTCGAGCAAAGCCGCGCGCGTATCGAGCATGCCGCCGATCATGATTATCTGACCGGCCTTCCCAATCGACGTTATTTCGACCGGCGGCTGGCCGAATTGCGCAAGGATAATGCCGGGCAGACATTGGCCGTGCTCCATATCGATCTCGACGGCTTCAAGGAGATCAACGACAAATGGGGCCATGCGGCCGGGGATGCGACCCTGCAGAGCGCGGCCGCGCGTATCTCCGGCGCGATCACCGCCAACGACATTGTGGCCCGTGTCGGCGGCGACGAATTCGTCGCTGTTTTGGCCAATGTCGGCAGTGCCGAAAAGCTGGAAGCCATTGCGGACGATATTCTCTCGCGATTGCGGCGCGAAGTGCGCTTCGGCAATGAAATGCTGCGGATCGGCGCATCCGTTGGCGTGGCCTCAAGCCGGGCTGACCGCGCGGGCAATCTGCTGGCGGAATCCGACGTGGCGCTTTTCCAGGCCAAGAAGCTCGGGCGCAATCGGGTCGAATTCTTCACGCCGCAGCTCCAGTCCGATCTGCACACGGAACGTCAGCTGGCCGACGAGTTGCGGTTGGCGCCTGTGCTGCGTCAGATCGAGCCTTTCTATCAGATCCAGGTGGATGCGCGCAGCCGCCACATCGTCGGGCTGGAGGCGCTGGCACGCTGGCGGCATCCGGAAAAGGGACTATTGAACCCGGCAGCGTTCCTCAAGGTTGCAGACGAATATGGGCTGACGGCCGAGATCGATGCCGCTGTGTTGAAGCGCGCGCTTGCCGATCGCGCCGCCTGGGTTTCGCAAGGTATCACGCCGCCGCGCATTGCCGTCAACATTTCCGGACGCCGGCTTGCCGACCCCAATTTGATCGAGGGGTTGCAGGCGCTCGAGATACCGCGCCAGGCCATCGCCTTCGAACTGGTGGAAACCATTTTCCTCGACGATCCCGATGACAGGGTGCTGGCCAATATCGATGCGATCAAGGAGATGGGGATCGATATTGAAATCGACGATTTCGGATCGGGTCATGCTTCGCTGATCGGTCTGGTCAAGCTGAAGCCGAAGCGGCTGAAGATCGACCGGCAGCTGGTGACGGCGATAACCGTGTCAGACGAGCAGCGCCGCCTCGTCGGCTCGATCGTCGAAATCGCCCGGACATTGAATGTCGAGGTTATCGCCGAGGGTGTCGAGACCGAAGAGCATGCATGCATTCTGGCAGAGGTCGGCTGCGATGAACTTCAGGGTTACGCCATCGGCTATCCTTCTTCGGAGAGCGATACCGCCGCTTTGCTGAAATCGGCCCGCACATTGGGCAAGAACCGATCCTCGGCTGGTGGCGGTGGGCGGACTACTGGATCTGCAAGGCGACGATCAGAGCGTAGCTGATGGCGCCCAGCATCAGCAGCGACAATGTGGCCGCTACGATCACGCGGCCGCCGGCATGGGCAACCGAGCGGATATTCACCGACAGCCCGAGTGCCGCCATCGCGATGACAGTCAGGATGCCTGAAACCGATTCCATCGGGGCGATCAGCGCGTCCGGAATGAGGCCGAAGGAGCGCAGTGCCATCAGCCCAAGGAAACCGCAGATGAACCACGGAACCAGCGAGTGATGATGGCCGCTGCGTCCTTTCGTGTCTGTCGTTTCGACCTTGGTGAGGATGCCGAGCAGGAAGATGACTGGTCCCAGCATCAGGACGCGCACGAGCTTGACGAGTGTGCCGGTCTGGACGGCGAGAAGGCCGGCCGGGGCCGTGGCGGCAAGCACCTGGGGTACGGCGTAGACGGTGAGCCCGGCCAATGTGCCGTATTGCGGTACGCTCATGCCAAGATGAAAATAGAGAAGCGGCAAGAGGAATACAGCCGCAATGCCGAGCACGGCGGTGAATGCCAGGGCTGCCGCGATTTCCTGCGAGTCCGCCTCGATCACGGGGGCTACGGCGACGATGGCCGAATTGCCGCATATCGAGTTGCCGCAGGCGATCAGCGTCGCCAGCTTCGGCGGCAGGCCGAGCAGCCGCCCGATGAGATAGGTGGCCGCGATCGAAAGGACGACGACGATGGCGATGCCGGCAATCAGCCAGACGCCTGCGCCCCGGATCGCCGAAAGGCTGATGGATGCGCCCAGAAGGACGATGGCGATTTCCAGCAGGATCTTGGCGCTGAAATCGATACCTGGCCGCATGGCCGGCTTCAGCGGTTTGATGGTGCAGACGACGATGCCGAGCGCGATGGCAAGCACCAGGCTTTCGATCCACCTGCCACCGAAAATGCCCTCCTCAATGTGCTCGCCGGCATAGGCAAGAAGCGCAACGACGCAAGTGAGTGCAAGGCCGGGAAGTATCTGGTTTGCGCGCTGAGCATGGGACATGTCGTACTGCCGTTCGTTATTCCGATTGAGTGACGGCTGGAAAGTCTCATCTCCCGATGTGGACATCCATCGAATATTATCCTACGTTTCGTTCGATAAATTAGAATGATTTCCCATGACCTTCGAGCAACTTGCCATTTTCGTCGCCGTCGCCGAGCGGGAACATCTGACGCATGCCGCGGAAGCCATTCATCTGACACCCTCGGCTGTCAGTTCGGCGATCAAGAACCTTGAAGCCTATTACGGCGTGGAGCTGTTTCACCGCGTCGGCAGGCGGATCGAGCTCACGGAGACGGGCCGCTCCTTCCTCGGCGAAGCCAAGGCGACGCTTGCCCGCGTGCGCTCGGCCGAACTGATGCTGTCCGAGCTGGGCGGCCTGCAGCGCGGTCAGCTCAGCCTCTATGCCAGTCAGACCATCGCCAGCTACTGGCTGCCGCCGTTGCTGATGCGGTTTCATCGTGACTATCCCGGCATCGAACTGGACCTGACGATCGGCAATACGCGCACCGTCACCGAAGCCGTCATCAATGGCGCGGCCGAGCTCGGTTTCATCGAAGGTGAGGTGGATGCGCCGGCCCTGTCGATGACGATCGTTGCGCAGGATGCGCTGGTCATTGTCGTGCCGCCACACCATCCCTGGGCGGATGGGCGGCAGCTTGCCGCGGCCGATCTTGCCAGCGACACATCCTGGGTAATGCGTGAAGAGGGTTCCGGCACCCGATCGGAATTCGAAAACGCGGTTGCCAAGCTTGGCGCTTCGCCGGGTGATCTCAAGGTGGCGCTCGTCCTGCCCTCGAACGAGGCCGTGCTATCAGCCGCTTGCGCGGGACAAAGCGCGGCCGCTATTTCCAGCGCGGCGGCCAGGGCCTATCTCGGGCAGGGTCTGCTGGTTCAGGCCCGCTTCGATATGCCCGTCCGCAGCTTCCGATTGCTGCGTCATAAGGAGCGCCACGCCAGCAAGGCGGCGCTGACGCTGGAAGCCATGTGCAAGGGTTAGCCGCTTACCGCCGCTCCATCCGCTGTCGGTTGGCGATCACCAGTTCGATCTCGTTGCGCTCCAGCATGGCCCGGATGTCCGGCGGCGGCATGTCGTCGGTGACCAGCACGTCATAGGTTGCCGGTTCGTTGAGAACGACCGGCGCGGTGCGGCCGAACTTGGCGCTGTCGGCAACGATGATGCGGTTTTCGGCGCGGCTTGCGGCTTCTCGAGAGTATTCCGCTTCCTCGAGATCGTGCAGCATGAAGCCGGACGTGGCATTGACGGCGCCGACGGACAACACGGCATGACGCACATTGAAGCGCCGCAGGAAATTGGCCGCTTCCATGCCGAAAGTGCCGCCATCGTGACCACGCAGCTCGCCGCCGGCGAAGAAGACGCGGTTGCCATTGCGGGTGGCGAGCGCATGGGCCACAGACACGGCGTTGGTGACGACGAAGAGGTTCTGGTGCTTTTGCAGCGCAACGGCGATGAAAGCCGTGGTGGAGCCGACATCAAGGAAGAGGGTGTCGCCGTCCTTGATCATCGCCGCGACGGACGCGGCTATCATCCGCTTTGCTTCGGCATTCTCGTTCATCCGCAGGTGCAGCGGCGGCTCGATCATGGCGTCCTTGATATGGACGCCGCCATGCACCTTGGTCACGAGGCCATTGGCCTCCAGACTGCGGATGTTGCGGCGAATGGTTTCTTCCGAGACGCCGAGCCGTTCGGCGAGGAATTGAATGCGGCTGGCGCCGCCGGCCAGCCGCAGCTCCTCCAGGATCTCCCGTTCGCGATGATTGGAATGAAGCGGCGGTTGGGAGGTGCCCGGCATGGTCCTGATCCTATTAGGGGTATGATCCCAAAATGTGCGAGCGGCTTGCGGATCGGGCAGTCATGCGACGCCGGAAAGTGGCGTAAAGACGCAAGCTCGATCCATTTGCCTCGCGTGTGAGTTTTTAAGTCAAATCTCACTTACGGTGAAGCGCTCTGTTGCGATATCCATAGCTCATGCGATGGCGTTCCTTTTCGTCAAACCAACAAAAAGCCAAATATTCGTTTCCTTTTGTGGGATGATGCTTGACAAGCCTCCGTTGGTGAGGAACCCTTCCATTATCGAGGATACACGGTCGCAACGTCGGAGGGGGGATGATCGCAACGGCTGAAGACAAGATACAGTCTCTTGGCATTTGGCACGGGCCGATCGATATCGCCCCGCTCGTCGGCGGCATCACCAATCGCAATTATCTGGTCAGCGACAGCGGCCGGCGCTTCGTCGTCAGGCTTGGCTCCGATATTCCCATTCACCATATCAGCCGCGTCCACGAGGTGGCTGCGAGCCGGGCAGCGCATGCGGCCGGTCTTTCGCCGGCCGTCATCCACCATGAGCCCGGCATATTGGTGCTGGATTATATCGATGCAAAGCCGCTCTCTGCCGACGGTGTCCGCGATCCCGCGATGTTGGCGCGCGTCGTGCGTCTCGTCCGTTCCTGCCATCGCGATGTCGCCGGGCATTTTCGCGGGCCGCCCGCGATCTTCTGGGTCTTTCATGTGGTCAGGGATTATGCGGCCGCACTCGATGCCGGCGGTAGCCGGCACAAGCCGTTGCTGCCGTCCTTTCTCGATATAGCGCAACGGCTCGAACAGGCGGCCGGCCCTTTCGACATCGCCTTCGGCCATAACGACCTGCTGGCCGCGAATTTTCTCGATGATGGCAAGCGGCTTTGGCTGATCGACTGGGACTATGCCGGCTTCAACACGCCGCTCTTCGATCTTGGCGGCCTAGCCTCCAACAACGAATTCTCCGAAGCGCAGGAGAGCGTCATGCTGGAAACCTATTTCGAAGCGCCGATAAATGACGATCTGCGCCGGCGCTACCAGGCGATGAAATGCGCTTCGCTCCTGCGCGAGACGATGTGGAGCATGGTTTCGGAAATCCATTCCGATATCGATTTCGACTATTCTTCCTACACAAACGAAAATCTGCGGCGGTTCGAGAGCGCCTGGCAGAGTTTTCGGAATTCTTGAGGTGAAGCAATGAAGGAACTGCCGAACACTGCAAAGACCGTCGTCATCGGCGGCGGCATCATCGGCTGCTCGACGGCCTATCATCTCGGCAAGCTCGGCTTCACCGATACCGTGCTGCTGGAGCGCAAGAAGCTGACGTCGGGCACCACGTTTCACGCCGCCGGCCTTGTCGGCCAGTTGCGCACCAGCGCCAATATCACCCAGATGCTCGGCTACTCCGTCGATCTCTACAAGAAGCTTGAGGCCGAGACCGGGCTTGCCACCGGGTGGAAGATGAATGGCGGGTTGCGTCTCGCCTGTAACGAGGAACGCTGGACCGAGGTCAAGCGGCAGGCGACGACGGCGCAATCCTTCGGCCTGCAGATGCATCTGCTGACGCCCAAGGAGGCTTTCGATCTCTGGCCGTTGATGGATATCGACGATCTCGTCGGCGCCGCCTTCCTGCCGACCGACGGTCAGGCCAATCCTTCCGATATCACCCAGGCGCTGGCGAAAGGCGCCCGCATGAGCGGCGTCTCGATCTTCGAGGATACCGAGGTTCTGGATCTCGAGATCGACAAGGGCCGGATCCGCGCCGTCATTACCGAGAGGGGCCGCATCAAATGCGAGCGCGTCGTCGTTTGCGCCGGGCAGTGGACGCGGACGTTTGCCGGTCGCTTCGGCGTCAATGTGCCGCTCGTCTCCGTCGAGCATCAATATCTGATCACCGAGTCCTTCGGCGTGCCCTCCAACCTGCCGACGCTGCGCGACCCGGACAGGCTGACCTACTACAAGGAAGAGGTCGGCGGGCTGGTCATGGGTGGCTATGAGCCCAACCCGATCCCCTGGGCGCTTGATGGTATTCCCAAAGATTTCCACTACACGCTGCTCGACAGCAATTTCGATCATTTCGAGCAGATCATGGAGCAGGCGCTGGTGCGCGTGCCGGCCCTGCAGACGGCCGGCGTCAAGCAGCTGCTCTGCGGCCCCGAGAGCTTTACGCCCGATGGCAACTTCATCCTCGGCGAGGCGCCGGAGCTGAAAAACTTCTTCGTCGGCGCCGGCTTCAACGCCTTCGGCATCGCCTCTGCCGGCGGCGCGGGCATGGCGCTCGCCGAATGGGTGGTAAAGGGCGAGCCGCCCTACGATCTCTGGCCGGTCGATATCCGCCGCTTCGGCCGCCCGCATTTCGACACAGACTGGGTACGCACGCGCACGCTGGAAGCCTATGGCAAGCACTACACCATGGCCTGGCCCTTCGAGGAGCATTCCAGCGGCCGACCCTGCCGCAAGTCGCCGCTCTATGATCGCCTGAAGGCGCAGGGCGCCTGTTTCGGCGAAAAGCTCGGCTGGGAGCGGCCGAACTGGTTTGCCGATCTCTTTACGGGCGAGGAGCCGAAGGACGTCTACACCTATGGCCGTCAGAACTGGTTCGATGCCGTCGGTCGTGAGCATAAGGCGGTTCGCGAGGCCGCCGTCATCTTCGACCAGACGTCTTTTGCCAAGTTCGTGTTGAAAGGCCGGGATGCTGAGGCGGCGATCTCGTGGATCGCCTCCAACGACGTCGCCAAGCCTGCGGGCGCGCTGACCTATACGCAGATGCTGAACGATCGGGGCGGCATCGAGTGCGATGTCACCATTGGTCGTATTGCCGAGAACGAGTTCTACATCACGACGGGCACCGGCTTCGCCACGCATGATTTCGACTGGATTGCCCGAAATATTCCAGCCGACCTGCATGCCGAACTGGTGGATGTGACCTCCGCCTATTCCGTGTCGTCGCTGATGGGGCCGAAATCGCGCGAGATATTACAGACTGTCACATCGGACGATGTTTCGAACGCCACTTTCCCCTTTGGCAGGGTGAAGACGATCGGTATTGCCGGCTGCCCGGTGCGGGCGCTGCGCATCACCTATGTCGGCGAACTCGGCTATGAGCTGCATGTGCCGGTGGAATATGCCGGCACTGTCTATGACGTGCTGATGGCGGCCGGCCGCGAGCATGGCCTCATCAATGCCGGCTATCGCGCCATCGAAAGCTGCCGGCTGGAAAAGGGCTATCGTGCCTGGGGTTCCGATATCGGGCCGGATCATACGCCGATCGAGGCAGGGCTTGCCTGGGCTGTGAAGACGAAGAAGGATGTCGCATTCCGCGGCCGAGAGGCGATCGAGCGGCAACTGGCATCAGGCGTGAAGAAGATGCTTGCCTGCTTCGTGCCCGACGATCAGCAGACCGTGCTGCTCGGCCGAGAGACGATCTACCGCGACGGCCAGCGCGTTGGCTGGCTGTCGAGCGGCGGCTATGGCTACACGATCGGCAAGGCCATCGGCTATGGCTATGTCCGTGACCCCGGCGGGGTGACGGAGGATTTCGTGCTTTCCGGCCGCTATGAGCTGGATGTCGCGCAGCAGCGCGTGCCATGCCAGGTGTCGCTGAAGCCGCTTTATGATCCGCAGATGGTGCGGATCAAGGGGTGATTGCGGAGGGGAGGCGGTTGTGAGACAGGATCCAAGGGAACGGTGTCGTAAGCTGTCAGCCTGCTCCGAGACTATGACATCAGGTTTCAGCCCTTTGTGTTGTGTGGTCCATTCGGCGATGTAGCAGCAGAAGGCCAAGAAGCGTGCAGAAGGCAAAGATTGAGATCGCAAAGGCCAGCCATAGGGCGGCATGAGGACCGGCAGATGTCATGATGGCGGTGAACGCCGGTGGAGCGACGGCAAAGGAGAGATTGAGCGGCACGGCCAGCTGTGCCGATGCGCGAGCATAGGCACCGGCGGGGAAAATCTGGAGCGGCAGCGTCGCTCGGGTGACGGCGGTGATACCACTGGCAATTCCATAAAGCGTGGCGAAAAGCATGGCGCCGATGAAATTGTTGGTTAGGAGAAGAACGATGAAGCTCAGCGGAAACAGGGCAGAGGCGGCAACACCGGTGACGAAGCCTGACCATCGCCGGCCGCCGAGGACGTCGATCATGCGCCCCGCCCATCGAGCAATACCGATGAAGGCTGCGGCCGCCAGCGCACTGGCGTGATCGAGCCCCGCAGCCTCGAACAGAATGATGATGGTGAGGGCAAATCCCCAGGTTACGAAGCCGTTGGCGGCAAAGCTTGCGGCCAGCAGGACGAACCTCGGCCTGTCGATGGAAGCAGGCTCGGTCGTCGCCTTCGCAGCCGATTTTTCCGTGGGGCGGTGCGCAAGCATGGTCCAATGCAGTGGCATGCAGACAAGGAGCATGAGGGCGGCATAGACCAGCGTCGTCGTGCGCCATCCCCATTGAGCTTGCAGAAGGCCTGTCAGCGGCCAGACGATGGTTGATGTCAGCCCACCGGCAAGTATCAGCACGCCGAGCGCCTGGCGCGCTTTCTCGCCGGCGATCTCGGTCACCGCGATTTGCGCCGGTGTCGTTAACATGCTGGCACCGGCGAGCCCGAGAATGATCCACGACAGGACATAGGGTGCCGGACCATTGGCCAAGCCCATGACCAGCAGACCGGCTGCGCCCAGAAGCGACCCCCAAACCATAATCGGGCGGGCGCCGTGCCGCTCTAAGATGGCGCTCAGCGGCCAGGACACCATGGCCATCACGACAAGCATCACTGTCGGTCCCGCCATGACCATGGGCAGGGCCATGCCCAGTTCGCCGGCCATGGCAGGTCCTGTGACAGCAGGCAACCAGAACGTGGCGCCCCAGCCAATGAGCTGGGTCAGCGACAGGGCGGCAACAGCCCGGGCTGTGGGCGAGCGGAACGGTATCCCTGCAACTGGCGCGGAAAGCGCGATCAAATCGCGGCCGTGATGTCGAAGGGGAGTCATTAAAGACCTCTGAGTGCGAGTAGCTTTTTGTTTCTGTCAAGGAAACGACGAAGGACCGATGCTTCCGTCAGCAGACTTTGTCGATGTGAGGCCTAAAGAAAATAATGCTGCCCCAGCGACTACCCATGCGACGGCTTTGGTATCTGTGTAATTGGCGTGAGCACATCTCATTTTCCTGGGAGCCTTTTCGCCTTCGCTTGTGCTAGATTTTCGCGTGATGCTCAAACGAGGAATTTGAGGGGAGCCTGAGGAAAATTCATGCAGGAAAAGCATCGCGTCTCTCTCAACGCCATCAGGGTATTTGCAATCGTGGCGCGCACCGGAAGTCTGACGGCCGCGGGCGCTGAACTCGGTGTTACCTCCGGCGCGGTAAGCCACCAACTCAAAAAACTCGAAGACGAGCTTGGGGTGGGCTTCTTCCGCCGAGGAAATAACACCATTTCGCTGACCGACGTGGGACGGCGGTTCTATGAGGAGGTCGCGCCGGCGATCGGACTCATCGAGCGTTCGGCCGATGCCCTTTATCGCGACGAAAATGAAATCAGCGTCCACGCGACGACGTCGCTTGCGCTGCGTTGGCTCATCCCGTCACTGGATCGTTTTCGCGCCCTCTGCCCACAGGTCCGCGTTCGGGTGGAAACGAGTTCTGCGCGAGGTTTTCCAACCGTCCCGGACTCTGACGTCAGCATCCGTCATTTCCGGATAGGGGAGGCGGCCGAGGGATGGGAATTCCTTGCTCGCGACCTGCGCCGCCCGGTTGTTTCTCCGAGCCTGCTGGCAAGGGATGCCAGTCAGGAGATTGCCGTTCCGGACATACCGGCTCTTCAATGCTGTGTGGGAAACTGGGACTGGAAGCTCTGGTGCGAGACGTTTGATATTTCGCCAGCAGACCTTTCTCTCGCCCATGCATTCGACACGGACGACGCTGCTCTTCATGCCTGTGTTGCCGGTCTTGGGATGTTACTCGCACCGACAATTCTGACAGGCAGGGAAACGAAGTCGGGCGCGTTGGTGACGCTACCCGGATATGAGCCAGTGGAGACCGGAACATATCGTTACCAGCGCCGCTCGGAATCGAGAGCAGTCCGGCAATTCTGCGGCTGGATGGATACCGAAATGCGGAACCTCGAATGAAAGGCTTCCGTGCATGCGCCCTGAAAACTGTGATCTCCCCATCGCAGCATCCGCCATTTTCTTGACACGCCCTCGCTTTCATCCTCAATCGGCATGCTGACAACAGACGGAGGCGAGAGACGATGGCGGAAGCGGGTATCAAGCTGGAGGAAAGCTGGAAAGAGGCGCTGTCTCCGGAATTCGAAAGCCCCTACATGCAGCAGCTCAAATCCTTTCTTGTCGAGGAGAAGCAGCGTGGCAAGGTGATCTTTCCGCGCGGCAGCGAGTATTTCCGGGCGCTGGATCTGACGCCGCTCGATGAGGTGCAGGTCGTCATTCTCGGGCAGGACCCCTATCACGGCAGCGGTCAGGCGCATGGGCTCTGCTTCAGCGTTCGCCCCGGCGTGCGCATTCCGCCGTCGCTTGTCAATATCTACAAGGAGCTCGAGACCGATCTCGGCATTCCGCCAGCGCGGCACGGCTTTCTGGAAAGCTGGGCGAAGCAGGGCGTGCTGCTGCTCAACAGCGTGCTGACGGTCGAGGAATCGCAGGCCGCCTCACATCAGGGCAAGGGCTGGGAGCGCTTTACCGATGCCGTGATCCGCAAGGTCAACGACGAATGCGATGCCGTCGTCTTCATGCTCTGGGGCTCCTATGCACAGAAGAAGGCGGCCTTTGTCGATACCGAACGCCATCTGGTGCTGAAGGCAGCCCACCCATCGCCGCTGTCTGCCCATAACGGTTTCCTCGGCTGCCGGCATTTTTCGAAGGCCAATGCCTATCTGGCTGAGAATGGTCGAGAGCCGATCGATTGGGCGCTGCCGAGCAATCCGGGCAATAGCTAAGCTCATATTGAACGACCTCTATCCGTCGTTCAACAATTGAAGACAATCCGTTTGGCACTTGGGGGCTATCGAAACAGGGCTTCCCGGACCATCTTCTGCCCATGAGAAACGCCTGCCGTCGCAGGCGAGACAAGGGGTTAGAGATGCTCAATCAGATCAAAGGTCTTCACCACGTTACTTCGATGGCTGGAGACGCCCGGACCAACAACAAGTTCTTCACCGATACGCTCGGCCTGCGCCGCGTTAAGAAAACGGTCAATTTCGATGCGCCCGATGTCTATCACCTCTACTATGGTGACGAGACCGGCGCGCCCGGCACGATCATGACCTACTTTCCGTTCCCGAAGATGGCACAGGGTCGCCCAGGCACCGGCGAAGTCGGCAACACCGTCTTCTCCGTTCCGGAAGGTGCGATCGGCTATTGGACCGACCGGCTGGGCAAGCAGGGTGTCGAAGGCTTGAAAGCCGACGAATCCTTCGGTCAGAAGCGCCTGCATTTCGCCGGCCCGGATGGCGATGGCTTCGCTCTCGTCGAAGTCAAGGATGACAGCCGTCAGCCCTGGACCCATGGCGGGGTCGATGCCGAGCATGCCATCAGGGGTTTCCATTCCGTCGCCATGCGGCTGCGGGACGAGGGCGCCACGGCCGAACTGTTGAAATATATGGGTTACGAGGTCGTCGATACGCATGAGGGCGTCAAGCGCCTCGCCATGCCTGGCGGCAACGGTGCCGACTATGTCGACCTTGAAACCATGCCGAATATCAACCGTGCGCTTCCGGGCGCGGGTTCCGTCCACCACGTCGCCTTTGCCGTCGAGAACCGCGCAAAGCAGCTTGAGGTGCGCAAGGCGCTGATGGATACGGGGTACCAGGTCACGCCTGTTATCGACCGCGACTACTTCTGGGCGATCTATTTCCGCACGCCGGGCGGCGTGCTGTTCGAAGTTGCCACCAACGAACCCGGCTTCAACCGTGACGAGGATACGGCCCATCTCGGCGAGGCTCTGAAACTGCCTGAGCAGCATGCGCATCTGCGCGCCTTGATCGAGCAGCACCTCGAACCGCTGGAAGGCTAATTGGGAGAGGATCATGACGGATACGACCTATGTGCACCGGCTGAAGGCCGGTGCACCCGGAAAACCCATTCTTTTCACCTTTCACGGCACTGGCGGTGACGAGAACCAGTTCTTCGATTTCGGTGCCCGCTTGCTGCCCGAGGCGACCATCGTGTCGCCGCGCGGCGATGTCTCGGAACATGGTGCGGCGCGCTTCTTCCGCCGGACGGGCGAAGGTGTCTACGATATGGCGGACCTTGCTCGGGCAACGGACAAGATGGCGGCCTATGTCTCGGGCCTTGCGGCCGAATACGGCGCGTCGCAGGTGCTTGGTCTCGGTTTCTCCAACGGGGCCAATATCCTCGCCAACGTGCTGATCGAGCATGGCGATCTTTTCGACGCGGCCGTGCTCATGCATCCGCTGATTCCGTTCCAGCCGAAGGACAATGCCCGGCTGGAGGGCAGGCGTGTGCTGATCACCGCAGGCGAGCGGGATCCGATCTCGCCTGCGCCCGTGACCAAGGCTCTGGCCGATTATTTCGCGCGGCAGGAGGCTGAGACGACGCTCGAATGGCATCCCGGCGGCCACGACATCAGGCCGAACGAGATCGAGGCGATCCGCGTCTTCCTCACGCCTTACGCGTGAGTTTGAATGAGACCCCGGCCGCTCTGCGGCCGGCTATTTTCCGATCAGGCGCAGCATTGCCTTCGCCTGGGATGCGGCCGCAAGTTTTCCGTTCTCGTCGATATAATCGGTTCCACAGAAACGGTCGAGATTCATCGCATCGGTGCTGTCGGCCTCAGCATGTCTCGCATCGGCAATGACGATGCGCCAGGCGCAGCCGAGCATCTTGTCGGGCTGAATTGCCTCATCGCAGCCGGTACTCAGGCACAATGCGACATGTTTCTGGGCTCGATATCCGCCCGCAATGGCCTCGTCATAGTCGGCCTTCCACGTATCGCGCGTGTATTGGCAACGGGCCGGATTGCTGCGCTGGCTGCATTGCACCGTCGTATCGACATAGGTCTGCGCCGGCGGCCAAAGAGGACCATCGGCCAGGCAGACGCAGCCGCATGCGAACAAGGTGGCTGACAGCAAGCGCAATTGATTCTCCCTGAACCGAAACCCATGCGGACCGTAAAGCGGCAGAGAATATCTGCAAGATGAATGTGATCGGGTCCGTGTTCAAGACGACATCGACCATCCGCCACTCAACTGACGGGATCTGGCGTGGCCTTCCTGCAACCCTCACAATCTTCCGGCATCCGCGACATGGAGCGGCGCAAGCTTTGCTTGTGGGTATCATCGCCGCTCGCTAATGATCTGCCGCTAAGGGACGGGGGAGTTGATGGTGACGCTGGCGGAACAGCAGCAATACAGGCTGGGCGTGACCTATGTGGCGCTTTCGGCGCTGGCCTGGTCGACCTCCGGTCTCTTCGTGCGGGCGATCCATGCGGACTTCATGACCATCCTCTTCTGTCGTGGAATAGTCTCAGGCCTGGGCGTATTCACGCTGTTTTTCTACATCGAACGCCGCAACGCCTGGCGCATCCTGCGCTCTATGCGCGGCCCTTCGCTGGCGGCGACGATCTTTTCCACGGCGTCCATGATAAGCGGTATCGGCTCGATCTATTATACCTCGGTTGCCGATGCCATGGTCATCTACGCGACCGTGCCCTTTGTTACCGCGGGCGTTGCCTTTCTCTTCATCGGCGAGCGTCCGAACATGCGGACGCTGGTTGCCAGCGGCATCGCCTTCATCGGCGTCCTCGTCATGCTTTCGGGACATGCGAGCGACGTGGGCAGCTGGCTCGGCAAGGTTCTCGCGGGCGTCATGACACTGACGGTCGCCGGTCTCGCCGTTGTCATGCGTCAGCATCGCAATGTGCCGATGCTGCCGGCCATGGCTTTGTCGGCCTGGCTGTGCTCCTTCATTACCTTCTGGTTCGCTTCGCCGCTTGCGCTGTCGGGACAGGATCTCGGCCTGATCATCGCTTTCGGCATCATTCAGAATGCAATGGGCCTCAGCCTTTACACATTCGGCTCGCGGCTGGTTCCGGCCTCGGATGCCGCCCTGCTGACGGCGCTCGAAGTGCCGCTGACGCCGCTCTGGGTCTGGATGGCCTTTGCCGAGCGCCCGTCGACGGCGACGTTGATCGGCGGCCCGATCGTGCTGGCTGCACTCTTCGGTCATATCCTGTTGGAGGTCCGTCGAAATCGGGTGGTTACTTCAGCACAAGCGCATTGAACGGCTTGTCGGCTTGGCCTCAAAATGCTGAAATCGGTCCGATCACGAGGAATCGCTATCGATGAAGAAGGTATTCAACCCACCGTCTGTCCGACGCCCCTTCGGCAATTACAATCATGGCCTGCTGGTGCCGCCTGGCGCCAGTCTTCTTGTCACATCCGGCCAGCTCGGCATCGGCCTCGATGACCGAATCCCGCATGACGTTACCTCTCAGGCCGAGATGTGTTTCCAGGCAATCAAGGCCATTCTCGACGATGCAGGCATGAGCTTCGCCGACGTCATCCGCATCGCCGGTTTCGTCACCACACGCGAGGATTTCCCCGCCTATATGGCCGTGCGCGACCGCTATACGCTGGATCCGAAGCCGGTTTCGACGCTGCTGATCGTGGGCGGGTTTACCCGATCGGAGTTTCTGGTAGAGGTCGAGGTCACGGCAGCGAAGGTGATGTAACCTCAGCGCTTCCGGCTCCGGTGTTGGCGCTGTCGGATCGAACCTGCCGATCTTCGGGAGACTGGCATGACCCAGAATATCTACGACGATCCAGGCTTTTTCGAAGGTTATAGCCGGCTTCAGCGTTCGGTCGACGGGCTGGCTGGGGCTGCGGAGTGGCCGGCTATTCGCGCCTTGCTGCCGGATCTGCATGCCCTCGATGTCGTCGATCTCGGTTGCGGCTTCGGATGGTTCTGCCGATGGGCGGCCGAGCACGGCGCCGCCGGCGTGCTAGGGCTCGATGTGTCGGACAACATGCTTGCGCGTGCCCGCGCCGAGACGACGGATGCCCGCATTCGCTACGACAAGGCGGATCTGGAAAGGCTGCAGCTTCCGGCCGGCGGCTTCGATCTCGTCTATAGCTCGCTCGCCTTCCACTATATCAAGGATTTCGCCGGGCTTCTGATCAATATCCGTCAGGCGTTGAAGCCGGGCGGACGGCTGATCTTTTCCATCGAACATCCGATCTACATGGCACCGCGGCAGCCGGAATGGCTGGTCGGCGCGGATGGCGGCAAGGTTTGGCCGCTGAATGCCTATCAGATTGAGGGGCCGAGGGTGACGAACTGGCTCGCCGAAGGCGTTGTCAAGCAGCATCGCACCATGGGCACGACGCTCAACCTGCTGATAAAGTCAGGCTTCACTATTGCGCATGTCGAGGAGTGGTCGCCGAGCGATGCGGAACTTGCCTTGCATCCGGAGTGGGCGATCGAGCGCGAGCGGCCGATGTTCCTGCTGATCTCGACCCGGACCTGAGGCTGGAGCGTCAGAACCGCCCCATTTCCTGCTTCACCTTTTCAAGGAACCGCCCTCTCGTCTCGTCGGTCGAGCGGTTCATGTCGTAGTGGGCGAGGAAGACGACCGGGGCAAAGGGCTTGATCTGCGCCCGCAGGACACGCTTGACGATCTTCTTCGGCGGATTGCCGGCGATGAAGGCGCGGAAGGGATCGGCGCCATAGGTGAGCACCGCGCCGAGCTTGCGGATATGCTGCAGCTTGGAGCGCACCTTGCCGTCGACGAGCTCGAAGGAGACGCCGGGGAGCCAGACGCGGTCGAAATAGCCTTTCAGAATGGCCGGAAAGCCGAAGTTCCAGACCGGCGTGACGATGACAAGCGCTTCTGCGCGCTCCAGCCGTTCGACGTAGGGCTTCACCACCTCGGTATTGTCGGGATAGTCGTGATAGATCATGCGATCGCGGCGCGACAGCACGGGATCGAAGCCCTCGGCATAGAGGTTGCAGTCATCGACGTCGTGGCCGGCGGTCTTCAGGCTCTCGATGGTTTGCCGGTGCAGCGCCGCACCGAAGCTTTCCTCCACCGGATGCGAATGAAGGACGAGAACCTTCATGAGGCCTCCATCAGCGCCGCAAGGCCGGGGAAGAGGTAGTTCTTGCCTGACTTGAAGTCGAAATTCGGATCGTCCCAGGCGATCATCTTGCCGGGGTTGAGCAGGCCTTTCGGGTCGGTTTCCCGCTTGAAGGCGAGCTGGACGGCGTCCGTCTGCTTCATGCCGCCTTCCTCCAGCGTATAGCGATGCGGATTGAAGATCGGGCAGCCGTGATCCTGATGGATCTTGATGATCTCCTCGAGCCGGGCTTCGGAGGTGTAGCGCACCAGCGGCAGGCCGGAGCACTGGATCTGGCCGTCGAACTTGATGAATTCGAGATGGCCGGGCACCTCATCACCGAAGATTTCCACCATCTTCTGCACCTTGGCGACATGGTCCGGTCCCGGATACTGCACCTGCAGGTAGGTGATCGACGGATCGACCTTGATGGCGCGTAGCGTCGTATGGTTCCAGGCGAGTTCATAGGCGTGCGGGATGCCCTTCATGCTCTCCACCTTGTCGGAGCGGAAGGTGATCTCACCCTTCTGCTGGCTGGCGAAGGCGACGAAGGGATCCATCGAATGCGGCGCGATCATCAACGCCACGACCGACTGTCCCTCGCGGATATAGGGCTTGTGGCGGGTGAAGTATTCGTGCGGGATGGGTGCTGCGATCGGTGCGATTTCCTTGACCAGTATGCCGTTGCACTTGGCGAGAGCATCGGAGAAGCGCACGGCAGACATGAAGTCGTCATAGCCGACCAGCACGTCCACCCAGTCATAGGCGGGCGCCAGCGGCATTTCGATCTCGGTGATGATGCCGTTGGTGCCATAGGCATGGCTGACCTTGGTCAAATCCCAACCGGTCAGGTCGAGAACACGCGGTTCTGCTTCCATGGTGACGACGCGCAGGCGCAGGATATTGCCGAGATCGCGCAGCCCGCCCCAGGTGATGGAGCCGACGCCGCCGGAGCCGCCGGCGATGAAGCCGCCGATCGTCGCCGTCTGTGCGGTCGAGGGGTGGAAGCGCAGCTCCTGGCCGGAATGGGCCTTGGTCTGGCGGTCGAGTTCGGCGATGACGATGCCGGGTTCGCAGATGACGCGGCCGGTGTGGATTTCCTTGACCTTGTTCATGGCGGCGAGGTTGAGCACGATGCCGCCGGAGAGCGGCATGGCCTGGCCGTAATTGCCGGTGCCGGCGCCGCGCGGCGTTACGGGCACGTCATGCGCATAGGCGACCTTCAGCGTGCGGATCACCTCTTCCTCGGTCTTCGGCGTGACGACGAGGTCGGCGGTGACATTGTCGAGCTGCGCTTTCAGGATCGGCGAATACCAATAGAAGTCGCGGCTCTTCTGGCGCACGAGCGCCGGATTGTCTTCGACGGCGATGCCTTCAAGTTCCTTCTTGATGCGCTGATAATCCGGCATTTTACGCTCCAATGACGCTGTCGAGTTCACGATAGTCCGGCAGGCTCCGGTCGATCACCTTGCCTTTGCGAAGGACGACGCGGTCGGACTGTGGGCGGGAAAGGAATTCGCTCCAGCGCCGGGCGCTGAAGAGGACGAGATCGGCCGGGCCGCCGACGGCGATGCGGCCGATGTCCGGGCGACCAAGGATGCTGGCGGGAGAGGTGGTGACGACGCGCGCGGCCGTATCCAGCGGATGGTCGAGATGCAGGATGCGCACGGCTTCCCGGAACACCTCAACAGGGTCGAGATCGCCATAGGCATAGAAGGGATCGCGGGTATTGTCGGAGGAGACGGCTGTGGGTATGCCGGCCGCGGCAAGCTCGTGCAGCAGGGTGACGCCACGCCAGCGCGGTGTGCGACCCACATGGCGGTCCTGGAGATACATGTTGCACATCGGCAGGGAGACGATGGAAATCCCGGCCTTGGCGACGAGATCGATGGTGGCGCGGGCCACATCCTCGTCCTGGCGGGCGAGCGAGCAGCAATGCCCGGCGGTGACCTTGCCGGTGAAGCCATTGCGGAGCACGGCTTCGGCAATCGCCTTCAGCGTCAGCACCTCTCTGTCCTCGGTCTCGTCGACATGCAGATCGATGTCGAGGCCGTTGTCGGCAGAGGCGCGGATCAACTTGTCGAGCTGCGCATCGATGTCCGGGTTCATCTGCGTGACGCCACCCATCAGGCCGCCCGCATCGCGCACGACGCCGAGCAGATCCGCGAAGAAGGCATCGTCCACCATGCTGTCGAGCGGGAAGAGGGCGACAGCCTGCAGCGCGATCCTGTCTTTCCAGGCCTCGCGGACCGACGTGAAGACCTCGAAGGAAATGCGGTGCTGCGGCGCCAGCGAATCCAGGTGGGTGCGGATCAGGCCGGTGCCGTGGGCGTAGGCTGAGCGTAGCGAAAATTCCATGCGCTTGCGCACATCGTCGGCCGACCAGTTGGCTTCCCGGTCGGAGCGCACGGCATCGAGCGCGCCCATGAAGCTGCCGTCCGGATTGGAGCGTCGCTCCCATATATGGCCCTTGTCGAGATGGGTGTGCATGTCGACGAAGGTCGGCCAGATCATGCCTTCCTTCATATCGACCTTGGCATATTCAGGCGGCGCGGTGCCGGCCGGCAGGATATCCTTGATCAGGCCGTCCGCGACGACGATATCGGCCCTGACGAGCCCTTCGCTGGCGGGTGCGCGAAAGCCGGACAGCGTCACGGCGGGAACGGTGGCGTTGCTCAGCACGAAGCGGGCGGCATTCGGCGGAGACATGAAGGCGTGGGACATCAGTTCTCCCGCTTGAGGCTGCTCTCATGCCAGCGATGCAGGCTCAGCCATGAGATGAAGGAGGTGAAGGCGAAGATGGCGACGCCGAGCGCCGACAACAGCAGCAAGGCTGCAAAGAGGCGCGGCATGTTCTGGCGGTATTGCGCTTCGAGCAGGCGAAAAGCCAGGCCGGAATTCGGACCGCCGGAGCCGGCGGCAAATTCCGCGACGACGGATGCGATGAGCGACAGGCCGCCACCGATCCGGAGTCCCGTCATGAAATAGGGCTGGGCGGCCGGCAGCTTCAGATGCAGCAAGGCCTGCCAGCGCGAGGCCCCATAGAGATCGAAGAGATTGAGCAGATTGTGATCGACGCTCTTCAGCCCTTGCACCATGTTGGACAGGATCGGGAAGAAGGCGACGAGGAAACCGCAGATCAGCAGCGCCGACTCGCGGGTCGGCGCGTAGATCAGGATCAGCGGCGCGATCGCCACGATCGGCGTGACCTGCAGGATGACCGCCAGCGGATAGAAGGCGAGCTCGATCCAGCGCGACTGCACGAGGAAGATGGCAAAGCCGACGCCGCCGATGAGCGCCAGCACCAGCGATATGAAGGTGATCTGGGTGGTCACCCACAATGCCGGCCACAGGATGCCCCAGTCGGAGACGAGCGCCTTGGCGACGGCGATCGGGCTCGGCAGGATATATTGCGGGATGTCGGCGCCGACGACGAGGAGCTGCCAGAGGGCGACCAGGACGACGACGGTCAGCACCGGCACGGTGACGCCGAGGAGGCGCTCAGCGTTCCTTTTCCTGATTGCCGGCGCAGGCGGTGCCTCGGAGGCGTTGGTGGAAAGATCGGCGGGCAGGCTGGTGCTGTCGCTCATCAATGGGCCTCCGGCCAGCCGATGGCCTCGATCAGGGAGAGGGAGACTTTCTCGCAAACCTGCCGGTACTCTTCCGATGACCTGTAGAGAGGGTCGCGCTCGCCGCTGGTCACCAGTGGGAAATCCGTGTGGACACGGCCGGGACGGGCCTTCATGACGACGATGCGGTTGGAGAGATAGGCGGATTCATAAACGGAGTGGGTGACGAAGATGACGGTGATACCCGTTGTCTGCCAGAGGCGCAGGACGTCATCATTGAGCTTCTGGCGGGTGATTTCGTCGAGCGCAGCAAAGGGTTCGTCCATCAGCAGCAGCTTCGGCTTGGTGATCAGAGCGCGGGCGATCGAGACACGCATTTTCATGCCGCCGGATAATTCGCGCGGATAGGCCTCGGCGAAATCCTGAAGGCCGACCGTCGCCAAAGTCTCCATGATCTGCTCATACGCCGCCGCCTTCGAAACCCCCCGCAGCTTCAAGGGCAGATGGACATTGCCGAAGACCGTTTTCCAGGGGAGAAGCGTCGGTTCCTGGAAAACGAAGCTGATATCGCCGTCCGGAAGACCCTTGGCGTTGATGCGCGAACTCGGCCAGTCGATCCTGCCGCCTGAGGCGCCGCCGAGGCCGGCGATAATGCGCAACGCCGTCGACTTGCCGCAACCGGAGGGGCCGAGCAGGCTGATGAACTCGCCGCTCTCCACGTCGATCGACATGCCGGAAAGCGCCAGCGTGCCGTTGGAGAAGACCTTGGAGACCTGCTCCATGACAACAAGCGGCCGCTTGCGGGTCTCTGGTTTGGTAATCGTAGTGGCTTCAGACAGGGTCATGGTTCGGCTCTTTGTTGATCCACCCTCCCCTTGAGGGGAGTGTCGGAGCAAGGCTCCGGGGTGGGGTGATCCTACGGAATCTCGGAGCGTCACGCCCACCCGCCGCTTTGCGGCGACCTCCCCCCTCTCAAGGGGGAGGTGCTAAAACTTACTTCTTCAGGGCCATTCCAAATCCCTTGCAGACGAATTGCGGATCGAACGCCTTCTTGTAGTCGATGTCGGCATCGAAGACCTTGATCTGCACCATCTCGTCGAAAAACTTCTTGTAGTGCGCATCGGTAATGCAGCCGATGCCCTTGTCGAGCGCTTCACCGGACTCGACGATGCCGTATTCCTTCATCTTGGCGATGGAATAGGCGATCTGGCCGTCCGTCATGTCGGGATTGTCCTTCTTGATCAGATCGTTGGCCGCCTTGTTGTCACCGTAGAGATAGTTGTACCAGCCCTCGATCGAGGCGTTGACGAAGCGCTGCACCAGATCGGGGTTTTTCTGAACCAGGGAGGTCTGGGTCGTGATCATCGTCGAATAGGGCGAATAGCCGGCGTCGGCGATCAGGAAGACTTTCGGCTTCCAGCCGGTCTGCTTTTCGATCTCATAGGGCTCGGAGGTCAGATATCCCTGCTGGGCGGACTGCTTGTCGGCCAGGAACGGCGCCGGGCTGAAGTTGTAAGGCTTGAACTGCTCGTCCTTGAAGCCGGAATAGTTCGCCTTCATCCATTCGAAATAGGTGATGTAGCCGTCCTTGCTCATGAACAGCGTCGGCAGCTTGGCAAGATCCTCGAACTTCTCGACACCGGCATCCGGATGGGCGATCAGCACCTGCGGATCCTTCTGGAAGATCGCGGCGACGTCGACGACCGGGATGCCCTGCTTCACCGCGTCGATTTCCTGCTGTGGTCCGCCCATGTAGAAATCGATCTTGCCGGAAATCAGCAGCGCCGAGTTGGCGGCATTGGGGCCGCCCTGGACGATCGTCACGTCAAGACCGTATTTCTTGTAGGTCCCGTCGGCGACGGCTTGATAGAAGCCGCCATGTTCCGCCTGGGCGAGCCAGTTGGTGCCGTAGGTGACTTTGTCGAGAGCATTTGCGGGCTCTGCAGCGGCGATGGCGGCCGATAGGCCGATGACGGCGAGAAATGCTTTTGTCTTCAATGCCCTAAACATGGCTGACTGTTCCCCTTATCTGCCATGGGACGCCGCCAGTGACGCCCATTTTCTGCATTTGAGCGGTTGCGTTGCGCTTTGAAAAGCATCAAAATTCGTGCGCATTGATGCCTTTTAGGCATCTGTCCCTGGGTCTGTGCCTAAATTGTGCGGCCTGGGCAAAATTTATGCAATGGGGATGCGCATGCTGCACTCGAGACGGCTTCTTTACATCAACGAAATCGCCCGCTGCGGCTCGATCCGCAAAGCAGCGGCACGGCTCAACGTCGCTTCATCGGCGATCAACCGGCAGATTCTGGCGCTGGAGGAAGAAATGGGCGCTCCACTCTTCGAACGCCTGCCGCGCGGCCTGCGGCTGACGGCGGCCGGCGAGCTCTGCATCGAGCACATTCGCGACGTGTTGAAGAACTACGAGCGGCTGGAGGGACGCATCCGCAGCCTCAAGATGCAGCAGGCAGGCAAGGTCCGGATCGTGGCAACGGTCGGGCTGGCGTCAGGGCCGTTGCCAGAGATCATCGCGCGCTTTCTCGCCGAGCATCCGCGCGTCTTCATTCAGCTGCGCAACGATTCCGGCTCGACGACAATGGCGCCGGTGCTTTCGGGCGAAGTCGATATCGGCCTCGGCTTCAACATACCGGCGACGCCCGGCATCCGCTCGCTCGGCAATTTCGATATTCCGATCGGCGTCGTGCTGCCGCCCGGCCATCCCCTGATCGGGCCGGGGCCGATCAACCTCGCTGATGTCGTGGAGGAGCGCTTGCTGCTGGCGCAGCCGGGCACCAGCCTCAGGGACGTTATCAATCTGACGCTGGCGCGTCTCGCCGTGCAGGTCGAGCCGGTGCTGGAGAGCAATGCATCGGAAATGCTGAAGCAATTGGTCAAGTGCGGGGCAGGGCTGACGCTGCTCAATCCGCTCGACGTCATCACCGATTGTCGGCGCGGCGAACTGGTATTCCGGCCGATTGCCGAACCACATTCACGGTCTCAGCCCATGAAGCTCTTTGCCCGAACGCGTGCGCCGCTCGATGCCGCAACCAGCCTGTTCGTCGAATATCTGCTCGCCGAACTGGCCGGAATGGTCGAGGAATTGCAGGCGAAGGGGCATATCATCCTGCCCTCGGAACGCCGCCGCGGGGATGCTTATTTCGAATAAAGGTTGGAGAGCGGATAGTCGCGAAGATCGCGCAGCATCTCGACGAAGCCTGCGATCTGATGCCGGCAGATGAGCGCGCCCTTTTCCGCCGTGCCGTTGGCGGCATTGCCGACGACGCCGTTCGGGTTGAGGTCGTGCGCGATCCAGGCAAGCGAATGCGGCGGCAACGGCTGCAGATATTTGGAATGTTCCTTCATCCATTCCGCCTTGGAGGCGAAATTCTCAGCCTTGTCCATCCGCACGAGTTCGGGCCGGAAATGCAGCATGAGCGAGGTTTCGACATCGCCGCCGTGGATTCCGAAACGCTGTTCATGCTCGTCGATCATGCCATCCGGCGTGCCGAAGCGCGTCCATTGGGTGGCGACGACGGCCATCTGATGGCGCACGCGCAGCTCGCGCGCGACAATGCCCATGATATCGAGATTGCCGCCATGGGAATTGACGATCACCATCTTGCGAATGCCGGCTTCGGCGACTTTCGCGCCAATTGCAGTCCAGACCGGGATCAGCAGCTCCGCGCCGAGCGACAGCGTGCCGGGCCCGTAGATATGTTCGTTGGCCTTGCCGATTTCCTGCGTCGGCAGCACAAGGAAATCCAGATCGTCGGGGCGCTGAACCTTCAATTCCGCCAGCATGCCCTCGGCGATCGCGACATCAGTCGCAATCGGCAGATGCGGGCCATGCTGTTCAGTCGAGGCGATCGGCAGGATGGCGATCGTGGTATCGGGCGAGAGGCCGGCGAAATCATAGGTATTGAGTTCGTTCCAATAAAAGGGCTTTGCCATTTGCCATATCCTCTCGTCTGCATCTTGTGGCTAAACGGATACGGTAAGGATGATGGCGGTGGAAAGCATCAATTTGCGGGCGTGCCGCTGCCTTTTTGCGTGCACTTGCAATGCACGGCCATCGCAAGCCGCAAGTTTTGGCATTCCGCTTGCATGTAACAGGCGGAAATACCCCAGATGTCAGCGGGAGGGATTGCTTTTCCTATTGTTGATAGATTTTATAGAAAACTAATTGCTTATTGGATGCCGCTTCCGTGAAACGCCGTTGCTTGAGATAAGCGCCTCGACCCGATACGTTGGATCATCCGGCGCGAGTTGTGGGGATAGTGGGAATGAACATGAAAACGTCCGTGGCGATCGAGAATGCGGTGCCTGTTGCCGATCCCGATGCTGTGCGAGCCGAATTTCGCAACGCCATGGCGCGAATGGCCGCAGCCGTTAACATCGTCACGACCAACGGCCCTGCCGGACTGGCTGGTTTTGCCGCGACCGCCGTCTGCAGCGTCACCGACAGCCCGCCGACCTTGCTCGTCTGCCTCAATCGTGGTGCTTCGGTGCATCCGGCGGTGACTGAGAATGGCGTGCTCTGCGTCAACGTCCTATCCGAGGCACATCAGGATCTTTCGCGCCTTTTCGGCGGCAAAACGCCGGTCGAGGAGCGCTTTGCGGCCGCTGCATGGTCAGAATTGGCCACCGGTGCGCCCGTACTGGAGGATGCGCTCGTCTCGTTCGACTGCCGCATCGTGCGCCAGGCCGATGGCGGAACGCACGACATTCTGATGTGCGAAGTCGATGCTATCCGCCTGCGTGACGGCGGGCAGGGACTTATCTATTTCGACCGGGCCTATCACCCGGCCGGATAGTCGTTTTCCTCAATAATTTTCCTGATACCACTCGACGAAGCGGCGCACGCCCTCGTCGACTTCGATCTGCGGCTTGAAGCCGGTCAACGCTACCAGCAAGTCCGGAACGGCATAGGTATTGTGCACGTCGCCGGGCTGCATCGGCAGCATCTGGCGGATCGCCTTCTTGCCGAGCATGGTCTCGATGGTCTCGACGAACGTCATCAACCCCACCGGCTGGCCGCCGCCGATATTGACGACGCGGAAGGGGGCGTTCTTCGAGAGCGTATCGGTGATCGTATCCGATACGACCCGGTTTTCTTCCGATGGAATGACGCCGATCAGCCTGATGATACCTTCGACGAGATCGTCGATATAGGTGAAATCGCGGCTCATCTTGCCTTCGCCGTAGATCTCGATCGGCCTGTCGTTCCTGATAGCGTCGACGAACTTGAACAGCGCCATGTCCGGGCGACCCCAGGGGCCGTAGACGGTGAAGAAACGGAAGGCGGTCGTGGGCACGTGAAAGAGATGGGCGTAGCTATGCGCCATCAGCTCCATGCTCTTCTTGGTCGCCGCGTAGATCGTCATCTGCTCGTCGGCCTTATCGCTTTCGGCGAAGGGGATCTTCTCGTTGGCGCCGTAGACGGAGGAGGTGGAGGCGAGCAGCAGGTGTTTCGGCTGCAGGTTTCTCGCCAGTTCCAGGACGTTGAACGAGCCGGTGACGTTGGAATCGACGTAAGAGCGCGGATTTTCGAGGCTGTAGCGAACGCCGGCCTGGGCCGCGAGGTGGACGATGACGTCAGGTTCCGCCAGCTCTGCGGCGTGATCCAGCGCGGCCTTGTCTTCCAGCATGCCGGTGACGGCTTTGAAGCCGTTGGAGCGTGCCAGGATGGCTGTGCGCTTCTCCTTGAGCTTGACGTCGTAATAAGGCGTCATGCCGTCGAAACCGACGACGAAGTGGCCTTCGTCGAGCAGGCGCTTTGCAAGATGGAAGCCGATGAACCCGGCGGTTCCGGTGATGAGATAACGCATTGGTCGGCCTTTGCTTACAGTTCGGCGCCGTTCATCGGTCTGCCGATACTGGTATAGGCAAAGCCGTGCTTTGTGACCTCCTCATGGCGATAGATATTTCTGAGGTCGACAAGGACGGGCGATTTCATGATGGATTTGAGCCGCGCGAAATCCAGCGCGCGGAACTGGTTCCATTCGGTGACGATGACGAGCGCATCGGCGCCGCGCGCTGCGCCATAGGCGTCGTCGGCATAGGTGATGTTGTCGATCACCAGCCGGGCATTGTCCATGCCTTCGGGGTCGTAGCCCGTTACCGTGGCGCCGGCGTCCTGCAGCGTCTGGATGACAGAGATCGCCGGGCTGTCGCGCATGTCGTCGGTATTCGGCTTGAAGGTCAGGCCGAGGACGGCAATCGCCTTGCCCCTGATATCGCCGCCCATCGCGGCGATCACCTTGCGGCCCATGGCGCGCTTGCGATTATCGTTGATGGAGATGGTGGTTTCGATGAGGCGTACGGGTGTGTCGAAGTCCTGCGCTGTCTTGGCCAGCGCCAACGTGTCCTTCGGGAAGCAGGAGCCGCCATAGCCAGGGCCGGCATGCAGGAATTTCGAACCGATGCGGCCGTCAAGGCCGATGCCGCGCGACACTTCCTGCACATTGGCGCCGACCTTCTCGCAGAGATCTGCCATCTCGTTGATGAAGGTGATCTTCATGGCGAGGAAGGCGTTGGCGGCGTATTTGATCAGCTCCGAGGTGCGGCGGGCAGTGAAGAGCAGCGGTGCTTGGTTAAGGTAGAGCGGCCGGTAGACTTCCGTCATGACACCGCGGGCGCGGTCGTCGTTGAGGCCGATGACGATGCGGTCCGGCCGCTTGAAGTCCTCGATAGCAGCGCCTTCACGCAGGAATTCGGGATTGGAGACCACGGCGACATCGGCCTGTGGATTGGTTTCGCGAATGATGCGCTCGACCTCGTCGCCGGTGCCGACCGGTACCGTCGACTTGGTGACGATGACGGTGAAACCGTCGACATGCTGCGCGATCTCACGGGCGGCGGCATAAACATAGGAAAGATCGGCATGGCCGTCGCCGCGCCTTGAAGGCGTGCCGACGGCGATGAAGACCACATCGCTGGCTGCGACGCTCGCCTCGACCTCTGTCGTGAAGGAGAGGCGGCCGGCGCGGACATTGTCCGCGACAAGCTGCTCAAGACCGGGTTCGAAGATCGGTATCTCGCCCCGCTGCAGTGCTTCGATCTTGCTCACGTCCTTGTCGACACAAATGACATCATGGCCGAAATCGGCGAAGCAAACGCCGGACACGAGCCCCACATACCCTGAGCCGATCATGGTGATGCGCATGAAATTTCAATCCTTTTGCTGGCGCCGGGTTCAGCGAGTGAACGCGATCCCGGCATTGGCGTTTGCCTGCGCTTATACACAGGATCGCCGGTGACGCCTATATGCGATGCTCTTATCCGGAAAGTTGCGACAGGAGTGTTACAAAGAGCGGCTTGCGCGGTTACGGCGTTCGGGATGTTGCATTCCGCGCGCGGCGAAAGCTTCCTGCGTTAAGCTTGTCGTCGTCTGTCGCTTGTGATTGGCATCGCGTTGCAGCATGATGAATCGGGCGCAATCGTTCGGCGGGGACGGTTCGAAACGGTGGTTCGGGACTATTGCATGAAATCGACTTTTGCCGTGCGTACAATGCGGGCTGGGGAATTGGAGCTCGCTCTGGAATGGGCTCGGCAGGAGGGATGGAATCCCGGCGTCGATGATGCTCCGGCCTTTTGGGAAGCGGATCCTTCCGGCTTTCTGGTCGGCGCGATTGGAGAGGTGCCTGTGGGATGCATCTCCGTCGTCCGCTATGGCGAGAGCTTTGCCTTTCTCGGCCTTTATATGCTTCATCCGGAGTTTCGCGGCCGAGGATATGGCAAGCAGCTCTGGAACAAGGGCATGGCGCTTACCGGCGACCGTACCGTCGGGCTGGACGGCGTCGCCGCGCAACAGGAAAATTACAGCCGTTACGGTTTCAAAGCGGCCTATCGAACGCTGCGCTATGGCGGCATTCCCAAAGTGCTAGACGCAGGCGAGCAGGCTGCACAGGTAACGCCGGTCACGCATGGGAAGCTTCAGGGACTATTGGAATACGATGCCGCCATTTTCCCCGGCTTGCGCCATTCCTTCATCAAGGCGTGGTGCGGCTCTCCCGAGAGACGGAAATCCTTCATCGTCGGTGGTGGCAGCAGAGTTCGCGGCTATGGCACCATCCGGCGCTGTTTCGACGGCTACAAGATCGGTCCGCTGTTTGCCAACAAGCCGGAGGTCGCGGCTGCGTTGCTGGCGAGGATGGTGACCGAGGCCAAGGGTGCGCATATCTATATGGATGTGCCGGCTGATAATGCTCAGGCCATCAGGCTTGCAGAGGACTTCGGTCTGTCGCCCATCTTCGAGACGGCGCGCATGTATCGCGGTCAGGCGCCGGAAATACCGCTCGATCGTGTTTTCGGCGTGACCACGCTCGAACTCGGCTAGTTCAGCCCATTGTCGCGCCAGGCGTGTGCGCGATTTTTACCTTAACAAACGATTAACGGCCGGATCGAGGGCTTGACCAGCCTTGTGATGCTGCAGGTCCGGTGCGACCTGCTATATGGATCGCGTAGGTGCCGTGGGGAATTGGCAACTGATGAGCTGGGGGAATTGAGCAACCGAAGCGTTCATTTTAAAATGGAGTCCAGCCATGCATGTAATGGAAACCGTCAATCGGTAGACTTGGCGTAGTCCCTGGGCCTTGCGGGATTATCGTCGCAGCAGCGGCCATCTCAAAGAAGGCGAGCGTGTCGCTTTTGCGATCGCCGCCCCGCAAGCGGGCAGGGCGCGCATCCTCGATATCGGCGTTGGCGGCGGCCGTACGGCCGGGCTCTTGCGTCCGATTGCGAGCGATTATATCGGTATCGACTATACGCCGGAGATGGTCGAGCTTTGCCGCACCAATCATCCCGATCTCCGTTTCGAGCATATGGATGCCGGCTGGAATGGACACCCAATCCGGTACGGCTCGGCGTGCGCACCCTTCGCTACGTCGAGGGCCGCGTTTCCGGTACGTTGCGCCAGCGTCGTCTGAAGCCGCTTGAACAATGGGACGGCGAGCATGCTGTCCTGCTGCACGGCGCGCATGATTTCGGTGTCATGGTCTATGCGACGACGCCGACGCAACTGCAGTCGCAACTGGCTGAAGCCGGCTTTGCCATGCCGGCATTGCTGCTTGACCTGGATGGAAAGGCGATCGGCGCGGTGGCGTCGGCCGAACACGAATATTTCCACGTTGTCGCGCACAAGCCCGGCATTTGACAGAGAATCGGTCTTGGCCGGGTAGGGCGATCTTCAAGCCTATCCGGCCAGCCGGCGGGAAAAATCGTGTTGGGCGCGCGGATTCGTCACGTAAAAAGCCGAATCTCCTGGGACAACAGGGTCGCTTTCCCAAAAACAAAGCTTTATAGATGCGCGGGTTTGAGCAAGGCGCGCCGCCGTGCGCAGGAAGCGGGAATGGAGAAATGACGAACGTAGTAGTGATCGGTTCGCAATGGGGCGATGAAGGCAAGGGCAAGATTGTCGACTGGCTTTCGGAACGCGCCGATGTGATTGTACGCTTTCAGGGCGGCCATAATGCCGGTCATACGCTTGTCGTCGATGGCGTCAGCTATAAGCTCGCGCTCCTGCCCTCCGGGCTGGTGCGCGGCAAGCTGAGCGTCATCGGAAACGGCGTTGTCGTCGATCCTCATCATTTCGTAGCCGAAGTCGATAGGCTGCGTGCCCAGGGTATTGCGGTTACGCCGGATGTCCTGCGCATCGCTGAAAACGCGCCGCTGATTCTGTCGCTGCACCGCGATCTCGACGCTTTACGCGAAGATGCCGCTTCCAACAGCGGCACGAAGATCGGCACGACGCGCCGCGGCATCGGCCCGGCCTATGAAGACAAGGTCGGCCGCCGCGCCATCCGCGTCGTGGATCTGACCGAACCGGGAACGCTGCCCGCGAAGATCGACCGGCTTCTGACCCATCACAATGCCCTGCGCCGCGGCATGGGCCTCGACGAGATTTCCTTCGATGCCCTGCACAACGAGTTGACCTCGGTTGCGGAGCACATTCTTCCTTATATCGATCAGGTCTGGCGGCTGCTCGATGAGCAGCGCAAGGCGGGTGCCCGCATCCTATTCGAAGGCGCACAGGGTGCGTTGCTCGACAACGACCACGGCACCTATCCGTTCGTGACCTCGTCCAACACCGTGGCGGGGCAGGCGGCAGCCGGCTCCGGTCTCGGCCCGACGGCGCTCGGCTATGTGCTCGGCATCACCAAGGCCTATACGACGCGCGTCGGCGAGGGGCCGTTCCCCTGCGAGCTGCATGACGAAATCGGCAAGCACCTGTCGACCGTCGGTCGCGAAGTCGGTGTCAACACCGGTCGCCCGCGCCGCTGCGGCTGGTTCGATGCCGTGCTGGTGCGCCAGACGGTGAAGACCTCGGGTATTACCGGCATTGCGCTTACCAAGCTCGACGTGCTCGACGGCCTTGACGAGTTGAAGATCTGCATCGGCTACAAACTCGACGGCAAGGAAATCGACTATCTGCCGGCAAGCCAGGCCGCCCAGGCTCGTGTCGAGCCGATCTACATCACGCTCGAAGGCTGGAAGGAATCGACCGTAGGCGCCCGCAAATGGGCCGATTTGCCGGCGCAGGCGATCAAGTATGTCCGGCAGGTGGAAGAGCTGATCGGCGCGCCTGTGGCGATGCTTTCGACCAGCCCGGAGCGCGAGGACACTATACTTGTGACCGACCCCTTTGAGGGCTAGAGTTACGGATCAATGACGAATCCCGGCCCGGCTGCTTGCCGGGTATCATGAGAAAGTACTGATGGCGGATTTTGTAGCAGTCATTCGACGGGCCGTGGATGGCCTGACGGAAAACAATCCCGAGATGCGGGTCAAGGTTTACGATCGAGCTCGTGGTGCCGTTCAGCGGCAGCTCGAGAGCATGAAGCCGCGCCCGCCCGAGGAGATGCTGCGCCGCCAGCTGGACAAGCTCGAAGCTGCGATCGTCGAGGTTGAGGCCGAACATGCGGAAGCCTTGCCGGCGACCGATGAGCCAATCGCGGAAGCGCCTGCGATTCACGAGGAGGTCGCGCCCGAGCCAGTTCAGGAGCATCATGCCGTTGCGGAACCTCACGTAGAAGAGCCCGAGCAGGCTCCCGCCGAGGTTCATGCCCATGAGGAGCCCGCTTACGAGGAGCCGGTTGCGGATGTCGAGCCCGACCGGACGCACGAGCACGAGCCTGTAGAAGAATGGAGCGAGCCGCAGCATGCCGCGGCGGAACATCACGCCGAGCTCCACGAAGAGCCGGCTCCCGAACCGGCTTATCATGACGAGCCGAAGGACTATGCTGAGGAAGCGCCGGAGGTTGTTACCGAACCCGCCCACGCCGCCCCGTCATTTCAAGCGAGCAGGGCACCGGTTGACGATGTCATAAGCCAGGTCGAAGAGATTTGGGCGGAGGTTGATGCACCTGCCCGCCGCAGCGCGCCGGAACCAGCGATTTCACAGCCTGACGAGCCCGTGATGCCTGCTGCTGTTTTTGCCGAGATGCCATTCGGCCACGCCGTCGAGCCGGCTGAAGCGGCGAAGGCACCTGCCGGCAACAAGGGCTTCGTATGGGACGCGGATGTTTTCGAGGAGCTTCAGCCGACGCCGGCAGCTCCCCAGCCGGTGCAGCCTGCCCGGCAGGTGCCGGACAACGCCTTTGAAGACGTCGACCTCTTTGCCGACGTGCATTCTTCGTCGAAGGGCGCGCTTGCGAACGAAGCCGCCGGCGATGGCTGGCGCGAGCTGAAGGAGCTCGCCGGTTTCGACAAACGGGGCGAAGACCAGCGAGGCAGCGGTTCTTCCGTTCCGCCCGATCTCGATCAGGCCATGTCGGCAAAGCTGCAGGGCAGAAGCTTCCGCATGGAGCCGAAGCGCCGGCGTTTCAATGCCACCAGCGTCGTTCTCACGCTCGTCGGCCTCGCCATCGTCGGTGGCGGCGGCTATGCCGCCTGGCTCAATCGCGATGCGCTCAACAACATGGTAACGAAACTCGTCAGTTCCGCACCGAAGAACACGTCCGCGGCACCTCCCGCTTCAGATGCGGCAAACAGCAACAGCAGTGCTGCGGCTTCCGCACAGCCATCGGCTGCGCCGGCTCAGACCCAAACCAACGCCGCCGCTGCTCAGCCACCTGCTGCCGGCAATACGGATGTCGCCGCATTGAACAACGACCCCAATACGGTCGCTACGAAATTCACGCAGCGTCTTCGGCCTGACGGTACGGAAGAGGATCAAGGGCCGGCTGCAAACGGCCAACCGGGCGTCGTTGAGGGCAAGTCCGTAGCCGAGCAGAATGTCGCTTCAGCAGCACCCGCTGCCGCAGCAGCGGCGCTGCCTGCTGGCAACGCGGTTGCCGCGCCTCAGACCCAGCCGCCCGTGACCGCCGCGGTTGCCCCGCCGGCTTCGACCGGTCAGCAGGCTCCCGCGGCCCAACCGCAACAGCAGGCCCCAGCCAACCAGCCGCCGCCCGTTACGCAGCAGACGGCTCCGGTCACGGACGGGCAGAAAGTCTTTCTCTATGAGGAGCGCCTCGGTCAGACGTCTCCGGCTGCCTTCGAAGGCACCGTCACTTGGTCGGTACAGGAAGGCAAGGGCGCTGATGGCCGGCCGGAACCTTCGGTCCAGGGCCTTATCAACGTTCCGGAACGCGGCCTGACAGCCACGATCACCGTTTCCCGCAATGGCGACCCTTCGCTGCCGGCAAGCCATCTGATCGAGCTCGCTTTTCAGGTTCCGCCGAATTTCGAGGGTGGTGCGATCGACAACGTCCAGCGCATCGCCCTTAAGTCGACCGAGCAGGATCGTGGCGATGCGCTGATCGCGGTGCCGGCCAAGGTCACCGACGACGTCTACATGGTCGCACTCAACGATTTCCCGGATGCGCGCAAGACCAATCTCGACCTTTTGAAGACCCGCAACTGGATCGACATTCCCGTCGTCTATCGCAACGGCCGCCGTGCCTTGCTGACGATGGAGAAGGGGCCGACCGGCACCGACGCTTTCAACAAGGCGATCGGGGAATGGCAGGCGCTCGGCGGTGTCGCCTCGAGCGGTCAGTAAGCTATTCTCAGTCGATTAATACGAAAAAGGCGGGCCGCGAGGCCCGCCTTTTTCATGTTGTGATGAAACGCTTAAATCGAAAGCGTCAAGCCGTTGCTTCCACGACCCGCAGGGCTTTGGCGCGCTCGAGCGCATCCTTCTGTACCGCTTCCTGAACCTTTTCGAAGGCACGGACTTCGATCTGGCGGACGCGTTCGCGGCTGATATCGAACTCGGACGAGAGGTCCTCCAGCGTCACAGGATCATCGGCAAGGCGGCGAGCCTCGAAGATGCGGCGTTCGCGGTCGTTCAGCACGCCCATCGCGCGCGCCAGCATACGGCGGCGCGTATCAAGTTCGTCCTGCTCGATCAGTACGGCTTCCTGGCTCTCATGATCGTCCACCAGCCAATCTTGCCACTGGCCTGAATCGCCTTCGGAGGCCTTGATCGGCGCATTCAGCGAAGCGTCACCTGAAAGGCGGCGGTTCATCGAAATGACCTCCTCCTCCGAGACGTTCAACTTGGTGGCGATCTCGGAGACATGCTCCGGCTTCAGGTCACCTTCATCGATGGCCTGGATACGACCCTTCAGCCGGCGCAGGTTGAAGAACAGGCGCTTCTGGTTAGCGGTCGTGCCCATTTTCACCAACGACCAGGAGCGCAGGATATATTCCTGGATCGAAGCCTTGATCCACCACATGGCATAGGTTGCCAAACGGAAACCGCGCTCCGGATCGAACTTCTTCACGGCCTGCATCAGGCCGACATTGCCTTCCGACACGACTTCGCCGATCGGCAGGCCATAACCGCGATAGCCCATGGCGATCTTCGCCACGAGACGCAGATGGCTGGTGACGAGCTTGTGTGCGGCCTGACGGTCAGCATGTTCCGCATAACGCTTGGCGAGCATGTACTCTTCCTGCGGTTCCAGCATGGGGAACTTGCGGATCTCGTCGAGATAGCGATTGAGGCCGGCTTCTCCGGCTGCGATGGACGGTAAGGTATTACGGGTCATGAATGCACCCTCCTAATTCGAGATTTGGTTCCTTCTGGGGGCGTATTGCGCGCCTTCTGCGAAGCGGACCAAGGCGTGCGGGTTACGAAAACCCCGCACTGAACCGATGTACAGATAAGTATGGCGAAACGGCGATTCAAGAACAGTGTCACGCAAGTGTTACCCCGACGTGACCGCTCGTCTCGCCGTGATACCGCCCTTGTGATTCTCCTCCCGAATGCTCCGGCACGATAAGTTTCAACCATATCGGCCTCCAAAAACGCGTCCGCGTTTCTGATAACCGAAGGTGCACCGGAGTTCGGCCCTCTGGGAGAGAGTATAGGCCGACAAGGGGCAGGCGTCCAGCCGGGCATTCATCGTGAGGAGTTGCCGCTCATGCGCGGAGCGCAGCTGCCAGGTCTTCCATATCGTCGGGCAGCGGCGCTTCGAAATGCATGATTTCGCCGGTTCGCGGATGTTCGAATTGCAGCATGTAGGCATGCAGGGCCTGGCGCGTGAAGCGATTGACGACTTCCTTTGCCGCCTCCGGCAGAAGATTGGCCTTGGTCTTGAAGCCGCCGCCATAGACGGCGTCGCCCAAGAGCGGATGGCCGATGTGCGCCATGTGCACGCGGATCTGATGGGTCCGGCCCGTCTCGAGATGGCAGTCGACCAATGAGGCGAGGGCGGTCGCATCCGGCGCCTCGTGGAAACGCTCCAGCACTTCGTAATGCGTGATGGCCTCGTCGGCGTCCTGAGAGCCCGGGCGCTTGACAGCGCGCCGTGTGCGGTCGTTGTTCGAACGTCCGAGAGGCGCATTGACGGTACCAATGAGCTGGCGGGGGCGTCCCCAGACGATCGCCTGATAGGCGCGTTCCAGCGATGTCGTCCTGCCGTGATCGGCAAATTGCAGGGAGAGGTGCCGATGGGCGACGTCGTTCTTGGCGACGACCATGACGCCGGTCGTGTCCTTGTCCAGCCGATGCACGATGCCCGGGCGGCGCACGCCGCCGATGCCGGAAAGGCTGTCGCCGCAATGATGGATCAGCGCGTTGACAAGCGTGCCGGTCCAATTGCCGGCGGCCGGATGGACGACGAGCCCGGCAGGCTTGGCGATGACGATGATGTCTTCATCCTCGTAGAGCACGTCGAGCGGAATATCCTCGCCCTGCGGCGTCGGGTCCTCGGGCTCGGGCAGGGTGATCTCGTAGACGTCGCCGGGGCGCACCTTGCGCTTGGCATCGGTCACCGGCTTGCCGTTCAGCAGCACTACGCCTTCTTTGATCAGAGCCTGGACGCGACTGCGGGAAAATTCCTTGCCGAGCTCCGCGGTCAGCCACGCATCGAGCCGGCCTTCGGCGCTTTCATCGGCGGTTAGGACTTTTCTATTGCCCGCGGCTTCTTTAAAGGGGTCGCTCAAACGTATTTCTCCGGCGCTCGAGGGCGCTCTCAATCAGCAAGGACGCATCGATGACAAATCTCGAGCCAGACGATCAAGAGGAAAAGCCCCTCGATCCGGCCCTGGAGAGTGTCCGACGCAAGATGATCCGCCTGCAGATCATCTCCGCGGCCGTCATGGTGGTGAGCCTTATGGCTGTCTTCGGCGCCGTTGTCTACAAGACGATGCGGCCGGCGGCAAAGCCGGCAGGCCAGGCTGCCTCCAACATTCCTTCGGATGCTCCCGTGGCCGTGACGGCTTTGCTGCCGGCGGGCTTCACCGTCCAGTCCACGGCTCTTTCGGCAAACCAGGTGCTGTTTTACGGCACGCTCGCCAGCGGCCAGCGGCAGGCTATCGTCTTCGACTACGGCATCGGCCGCATCGTGGCGACCATATCTCTGTCCAATTGACGGCCGCGCGATGACGAGCGATCGGCTCATCGAGATCACGAATCCTGACGATCCGCGCATCGCCGAGTTCCGTGATATCCGCGAGCGCGATCTGACGGGTCGCGAGAACCGCTTCATTGCCGAGGGTACGGTGGTGCTGCGGCTGCTTGCCGAGGCCCATGCGGCAGGCGGCGAGTTCATCGCCGAAAAGGTGCTGCTGCTGCAAAACCGCGTCGCCGGCCTGGCGGACATCATTGCTGGCCTCCCTCCCGAGGTTCCGGTCCATGTCGCGACATCAGAGGTGCTCGACGGCATCGTCGGCTTCCATCTGCATCGCGGTGTTCTGGCGCTTGGCCGGCGGAAGACGGAAAGCGAACTGAGTGCGTTTCTCGACCGCCTGCCGCAACAGGCGCTCGTGCTTGTCGGTTGCGGCATTTCCAACCACGACAATATGGGTTCCATGTTCCGCAACGCGGCGGTCTTCGGGGCCGATGCGGTGCTGCTCGACGAGAGCTGTTGCGACCCGCTCTATCGAAAGGCGCTCCGGGTTTCCGTCGGCTCCGTTCTGACCATGCCCTATTGCCGGCAGTCGAGCGACGTCCATCTGCTAGCGGCGCTCGCCGATCGCGGCTTTGCGATCTGGAGCCTGTCGCCGCGGGGGGAGGCCGATATTCGCGATGTTCCGCCATCGGACCGCATGGCCCTCGTCGTCGGCACGGAAGGGGATGGTCTGCCGCAGAACATCCTGTCCGCATTCGGCAGCGTGCGGATACCGCAGGCTCCGGGGCTCGACAGCCTCAATGTCGCGACGGCCAGCGGTATCGCGCTTTTCGAGATGGCGTCGAGGATCAAGCGCATCTGAGCGCCGTGCATGCTATTCGGACTAGGGATGCTTCGGCAGCATGGCAGCCACGCGATCGGCAAGGCTGATGCGCGCGCCCTGTTCGGCAGCGACCTTATCCTTCGGCAGAAGATCAAGGATGGGGGATGCGCTGCCTTCCTTGAGCGCGGTCAGCGCCACCATATTGGCGGCGATCGTCGCGATCTCCTCGCGCACGGCCTCCTCATGGGCCGGCGTGCGGGCCTTCAGCAGGCGGTCCGAAAGGGCTGCGGCCCGATTGCGGACCTCTTCCGTCATGTGCGCGATATCGTGTTCCACTGTGCGTTCCGGTTCAGCCGCGTTCGTCTGATTGTCGGCGGTATTCACGATCATGGACACTGCCGAGAGTTTTGGCGCTTTCGCCGGCTTCTTCGGAGGCGCTATGCCGGCGGCGCGCAACGCCTTGCTGGCTTCCCTCGATTCCTTGACGGCGGCTTCGAGCCGTTCCTTCAGGCGGACAACGTCCTGAACGTGCCGCTCGATTGCAGTCTCCTTGTCGGCGCTGCCGGCGATCTCGCGGGTGAGCCGTTCGTCCAGCCGCTTGTTCTTGTCGGTTTCCTGACGAAGCGACCGCTCCGCATCCGCGGCCCGTACGCTTGCGGCGTTCAGATCCCGATGCAATGTATCCCGTTCGTCCCGCAATGTATTGATGCGAAGCTTCAAACTCTCGATTTCGGTTTCCCTGGTTGCAAGGTCGATCTTGAGGTTGTCGGCATCGGCGGACATCTTCATCATCCGCTTGCGCAGATTATCGATATCGGCTTCCTTCTCCGCACTGGCCTGCTCCGCGACATGAATGCCTGACTTGAGCTGGCTGATGTAGCTCTCTTCACGCCGCAGGCGCGAGCGCAGCTCTCCGGCTTCCATCTCTAGGTCGTCGATGCGTGTCTGCAGTTCGCTGTTTCCGCCGGCAAGCCGGCTGGCTTCCTGTTGAAGCTTGCCATTGTGAATCTGCAGCGCGACGGTCTTGTCGCGCTCCTGCGTCAAGGCCTGCTCCGTCCTGGCATTTTCGGCGGCAAAGAGCGCGCGCGCCATGTCCTTCTGAGCCCGCACTTCCTGAGGGCTCAGCGGCATGGTCGCCTTCAGGCGCTTTTCGGTGAACCAGACGATGCGACGATGGATTGCTGGCGCGATGAGAAAGACCAGAAGAGAGGCCGTCAGAAAGCCCAATCCGAACAACAGAGCAAATTGAATCACGACGCGGCCAGTATCCTGGATTTATTTTCGATCTCGATGAAATGATTAATCATGAGCTGGGCATGCGGCAAGCGTTTAAAGCGGATATGGTTTATCGGCGTGGGCCGGATTTGCTGAAAGAAAAGGCCCGCGGTCTAGGCGGGCCAAGGTATCGGCTGCTTGGGAGACGATGTAGCCAATGCTCAGAAGGGATTCCAGGTCGCGTTGGGCGTGACCTTCAGGTAGCCAAGGTTGACGCCGAGGCGGGCACCAAGGCCGGTGCGGATCGGAACCAGCACGATATTGTTGTTCTTCAAGACAGTCATTCCGAAGCCGGCGACGACGAAGGCCTGGCCGCTGACGCCTCCGAAGCGGGTATAGACGCTGTCAATGTTCGGCAGATCATAGACCAGCATCATGACGCGGGTGCCTTGGCCGCCGTAGTCGAGGCCGAGCGAAGGACCTTGCCAATAAAGCGGATGCTCGCCGGCATTCTTGGTATTCAGCTGGCCTTCGCCGTAGGTCAGGCCGGCGAGGAAGGCACCCGAGCCTTCCTGGCCGAGAATGTAGCCGTTGGGCAGGCCATATTGCTGGAAGGCCCGCTCGATGACCTTGGCGAGGCCGCCGCTGGTGGAGCCGAAGAAGGAATGGCCGGCATCGACGATTTCCTGCGCCGAATATTGACTGTCGGGCGCGGCAGCGGCCTGACGGACCGGCAATGCGAAGCTCACGAATGCAACAATGGCCAGGATCAGACCGAGCCCGAGCGTCCTGGTGCCGGGGCTTGGCATTCTCTTCAGGAATTCATAGCGCATGAAAGTCATCCGTTCATCATGGTCGGTGCGATGGACGTGCCAAGCATGGCTCGCCCCCTCTTTCAGACCGTTCCGCCCGTCCATCGCAGTATGATTCGCGCGCGAAGACGTCTGATAGTGATGAATGCATTTTGCGTCGATGGTCTTAACAATCGGTTTACCAAATATGGTGTCTTTATGGCGTGCGGTACACCGGCTGCGACAATCCTCGAGCAACCTTACCGTGGCAACGTGGAATCTACTGCGTTTCGCCTTGTCAGCATTCAGGAGACAATGAATGTCGAAGAATCCGAATCTCACTCTGACCGGACCGGATCTGGCCGCGCTGCTGTGCAGCCGCGTTTGCCATGACGTGATCTCGCCGGTCGGGGCGATCAACAATGGCCTGGAGCTGCTCGACGAGGGTGGTGCCGATGCCGATGCGATGGATCTGATCCGCACCAGCGCGCTCAATGCCTCTGTCCGCTTGAAGTTCGCGCGCCTGGCTTTTGGCGCGTCCGGCTCGGTCGGCGCATCGATCGACACGGGTGAAGCCGAACGCGCCGCAAAGGATTTTGCCGCCGCGGAGAAGAAGACCGAGGTGAGCTGGGTCGGTCCCCGCGCCATCATCGCGAAGAACCGCGTGAAGTTGCTGCTCAACCTTTTCCTCGTCGCCTACAGCGCGATTCCGCGTGGTGGCAATATCGAGGTGATGCTGGAAAATCCCGAACTCGAGGCCAAGTTCACGATCACCGTCAAGGGGCGGCTGATGCGTGTGCCGCCGAAATTTGCGGAAATCTGCTCGGGCACGCTGGAAGAGGCAATCGACGCCCATTCGATCCAGCCCTATTACACGGTGCTTCTCGCCGACGAGAGCGGAATGGAGCTCTCCTACAATGCGACGCCGGAAGAGCTCACCTTCACCGCGCTCATACCGGCCGCGTAGACGGATTCTTGATAGCTGCATGTCTTGACCCGCGGCCGAATGGCGGTCGCGGGATTATCTTTTCGTGCATTCGATATTTTTGCAATCTTCCGGTTGTCCGCGCAATTGACAACATAGCGGTAACGAATCCTTAGCTTGCTGATCCTATCGTTCCAATTTGAAGTTGTCGTTCAGGTCTCGGCAACTGACGCTAAGGAGCGCACACATGCAGCGGTTCATGATAACGGATACATCGGATGTCGTACGCAAGGTCGGCAAGCGAATTCTATCCGAACTGGATTTCCTGGTGAGCGAGGCCGGTGATGCCCGTGAAGCCCTGATGCGTTGCGAGGCCGAGATCCCGGACTATTTGATTGTCGACGCCGGCATGGAAGGCGCGCTCGAGCTGATTGCCAGCATCCGTGCCATGCCGAACGGCAAGGACGTGAAGATCTACTATTGTGTCGTCGAAGCGGACCTGCGCAAGCTGATGGCTGGAAAGCGGGCTGGCGCTACGGACTTCCTGTTGAAACCCTTCGACCGCAAGATCTTGACGGCGATCTTCGGCAATCGCGCCATCGCCGCCTAGTTCCCGCTGAGGATTATCGAAATAATGACAGCCGTCCGTTCGGGGCGGCTTTTATTTTTTTCGGCACCGCCAACAAAAAATCCCGCCTCAAAGGCGGGATTTCGATGCACGGGCGGCAATGGCGGGGCGGCGGCTCAGGCGCTTTCGGCGAAATCGCTGGCGTCGGGCTCGCGCAGCACATAGCCGCGGCCCCAGACGGTTTCGATGTAGTTGGCGCCACCGGCGGCATTGGCGAGCTTCTTGCGCAGCTTGCAGATGAAGACGTCGATGATCTTCAGTTCAGGTTCGTCCATGCCACCATAAAGATGGTTCAGGAACATTTCCTTGGTGAGCGTCGTGCCCTTGCGAAGCGAGAGCAGCTCCAGCATCTGGTATTCCTTGCCGGTCAGATGCACACGCTGGCCGCCGACTTCGACTGTTTTGGCGTCGAGATTGACGATGAGCTCGCCGGTCATGATCACCGACTGGGCATGGCCCTTGGAGCGGCGAACGATAGCGTGGATGCGTGCGACCAATTCATCCTTATGAAAGGGTTTGGTCATATAGTCGTCAGCACCGAAGCCGAGACCGCGAACCTTATCTTCGATGCCGGCCATGCCGGAGAGGATGAGGATCGGCGTCTTGACCTTCGAAAGGCGCAGCGTGCGCAGCACTTCGTAGCCGGACATATCGGGAAGGTTGAGATCGAGCAGAATGATGTCGTAGTCGTAAAGCTTTCCGAGATCGACGCCTTCCTCACCGAGATCGGTGGTATAGACGTTGAAACTTTCGGACTTGAGCATCAATTCGATGCTCTGCGCTGTCGCGCTGTCGTCTTCAATGAGTAGAACCCGCATAATTGTCCCCTTTACCGCCGCCGAAAGGTCGTCAGCCCCCTTACGCGATACCGATCAAATCACTGCTTGATTTGGAAGCTGCCATGGAATGGTTAACAAATTCTGATTCACTCTGGCAAGTCGTATCGAATTTATTAAATAATTTTTCCATTGCACTGTTTTCCAACGACAATCAGCAATATCCGTTTCTAAAGTATCGCATTAGGAACTCACGCCAAGTGATTCATCTGACTCATCAATGCCGACATATCGAATTCCGACCCCGGCATTTACTGACCCTTAAATCATTACGCCTATCATTAACGATGCCCGTAAACGAAAGGTTACCAGCGGTAGGTTTTTATTAAGATCGCTGGAAATTTTTTTAACCAAGTCGTTTAAAACCGGTTTGGCGGGCGGAAATACCGAGAGCCGGGGTCTCGCATCACGGGAGTAATGCGTATGAAGTCACGTGAGAGCCTAGTTCGCCTGAAAGAGTTTCAGGTGAACGAAAAACGCCGTCAGCTGCAGCAGTTGCAGATGATGATGGCGGAATTTGACCGCATGACGAAGGATCTGGAGAGCCAGATCGTGCTGGAAGAGAAAAAGTCCGGCATTTCTGACCCTAACCACTTTGCTTACCCGACCTTTGCCAAGGCCGCCCGCCAACGCGCGGACAACCTGCAGGTGTCGATCCGGGAGCTTCAGGTTCAGGAAGAGGCGTTGGAATATTCGCTTGAGGAAATGCAGGCTGAATATGCCAAGGCCGCAGCGCTCGAGGAGCGTGACGGTTCGGGCCCCGCAAGGGCGCGCGCCTGAGGTCGCGATTTCGTCGTCCTCTTTTGATCCACGCATCATTCCACCCCGACACGGGGCCTTCCTCGGAATATGCGGGATAAGACAGAGGCGGCACAAAAGCCGCGCATGACCGGCCGTGACAGGGCCGGTCATGCGGGGCTTTTTGTATTTTCGCCTGTGTCGATATGGGCATCTGCCGGGCATTCCTGCATCCGGCGTTTGCCTGGACACACCAGCGAATCCTTGTTTGACACCACTGCCTAGAGATTGACGACGTCGCGCCAGTCATCATGGCGTTGCGCCTGCGCCTTGAAGAAGGGGCAGAGCGGAATGATTTTCCAGCCACCGCGGCGGGCTTCCTCGACGGCGTGAAGAGCCAGCGCCTGACCGACCCCCTTGCCGCGCAGGGCGTCCGGCACGCCGGTATGATCGACGATGATGAGCTGGGGGGAGGCGCGGGAAAACGTCATTTCCGCCTCATGACCCTCGACGGTCGCGACGTAACGGCCGCCCGACGCATTGTCTTCGTTGCGGATATCCATGGCTTATCTCCCTGATCGTTCCATGCGGCGAAGATTGCATGGGTTCGGCAAGCTGCCAACCGTTGAATGCTGCATCATGGTCCGGCCTGTCGGCGAATTTCAACAAGCGGACGATCGTCCCATACCTGAACTTCGATGAAGGCATCCGGTCCGCGTCGATCTCTCGACAGCGTCGGGTCGGGGAAGCCGTAGCGAGCGACTACCTGCGTGATCTCTGCAAGGGTGAAAACGTGCCCATGCCATGATTTGTCGGAAGGGCTCGCCGGGCGTATGTGTGGGCAGCTTGCCATGCTATCGGGAAAGGTGAATGTGATCGTGCGAGGATCGAACAGGGCGAGCGGAAGGACAGCAGATGCAGGGCGAGATCTGTCCCATCCGTCGGCCATGTCGCCAAGGAAGAAATAGATGGGGCGGGCGAGGGGTGTTTCGCCGATCTTTCGGGCGCGTTCCGCTATGAGCCAATTTTCAGTGTGCAACCGCCGCGTCAGATAATTTTCCTTGAGATAGGAATGCCCGCCATGCCGGATCGAGGCGACGATCCGCTCGGCATCTTCTCGCGGCAGACCGCAGACGTTGTGGAACGCACCCCGTTCTGGATGGAAATTATGGGTAATCACCGTGGGTAGCGTGTGACGCAGCAAGTGGCCTGAACCCTTCATTTGGCCAGGATCCTGTAACACGCATCTGTGACACGCATCGCGGGAGCACCATGCGGAAATCTTAAGATGGATGCATCGTCGGCGCCTGCTTGCAGGGAGACCGACAATCTCGTCTCAAGGCGGCTTCAGCCAAATAATTCGGGCCTCTTTCCGTCCCATTTGGGGTGAAGGAGGCCCGAACCAAAGATCAGATAAAGGTCGTGTCTGTCGCTGTTGTCAGTGGCGATACTGCTGTATGCGGGTCGTCCGCAGGCCGGCAAGGCCATGGCTGTTGATGGACGACTGCCAGGAGAGGAACTCTTCGACGGTCAACGTATAACGTTCGCAGGCTTCTTCCAAGCTGAGCAGACCACCACGCACAGCGGCAACAACCTCTGCCTTACGACGGATGACCCAGCGGCGCGTATTCGGCGGCGGAAGGTCGGCTATCGTAAGCGGGCTGCCATCGGGGCCGATGACATACTTCACTCGGGGACGTATCATTTCGGTCATTGGACTCTCTACACACACTCAAGACCACGAGTGGCACTCTATCTTGCCACATTTAAAAATTGCCTAAGCACATAGTAAGACTTTGCTAAGAATTTTAAGAAATGTGGCCGGCAACTGATTTGCCTTTGGCCGAAGAGAGAAAACGCCGGATAATCCCCTGTTATTTCAGGGGAAACAGCTTTCATCCTATCATTTTTTGTCAGTGAAAACTTACGCTTTTGGATCAAAAATCCCTGCGCCGGCTTTGTTGTCCGGTTGCGTCAAAGGGGATCTTTCTTTCGAAAAAAGCGCTCTTAAGCGTGTATGGCGCTCTTCTTGCCGCCCCAACAGATGAAGTGCGGGTTTGCAAAGTCGCTATCTTCGCTCTGGTCGATCTTGCCATAGGCCAGGGGACGGCCATCGACCGTCACGGTAGCGCCGCCCGCTGCGCGCAAGACGGCGTCGCCGGCTGCGGTATCCCACTCCATGGTGCGCGCGAAACGCGGATAGACATCGGCCTTGCCTTCGGCAACCAGGCAGAATTTCAGCGATGAGCCGATCGACGTGCAGGCGGCAACCGCATTGTCCGAAAGGAAGCTTTCGGTCCTTTCATTGCTGTTGCAGCGGCTGGCAAGCGCGGTCAGATTGACCGGCCGTGCGCGCACGGCGATGGTCAGGCGGTCGGCGACGGCAAAATGATCGTCGATGATCAACTTGCGGGCTCTGCCTTGCTCGCCGGTGAAGGCTATTCCGAGTGCGGGGGCATAGACGATCCCGGCAACGGGAACGCCATTCTTTATATAGGCGATGTTGACGGTGAATTCGTCACGATGCTCGATGAATTCGCGCGTGCCGTCGAGCGGGTCGACAAGGAAGAAGGAGCGGCCGCGAACATCCGGAACTCTGCCGGCGGACACCGATTCCTCGGCAATGGCCGGTATGTTCGGAAAATCGCGCGCGAGATGTTCGAGGATGATGTGTTCCGCGCGCTCGTCTGCAAGGGTTACAGGGCTCATATCCTGTTTCAAGGCGACGGCGTAGCCGGCGCGGTAGACCTCCAATATAGCCTTCCCCGCTTCGAGCGCTGCTCTTTCGAATGTTGCAAGCATCTGCCTGTTCGTCTTTCCGCACCGTGTCCGCGGTTCAAGTTTCCGGACATTATAGATAGTAAGTCTCGATTGTGAAATTTAGACTTCAAAAGATCCGGCTCGTTTCGGCTTAGCGCCTGAACCGAGGTTTCGCAACAGCGCTTTGCGTGCTTGCGTCGCCGCTAAAATCATTGACCTGCGAGGCGTGATCTTCCGGAGACAATCATCGGCTTCTCCTGCGCATTCGGAAAAGAACATGTTCTGTTTGCGAATCTTTTTCGTCTTTCCGGGACTTGTCGTTTTTATTGCATATGCGAATGTGCGGCCGGGTAATGATCGGGATGAATGCATGCGATATTCGGCATATCAGCTTCTAAAACAGGCGTTTTCAGGCAACCGCCATTGGCAGCCGGTGTGGCGGACGCCGGAGCCAAAATCGCATTACGACGTGATCATCGTCGGCGGCGGCGGGCATGGGCTGGCGACGGCTTATTATCTCGCCAAGGAATTCGGCATCACCAACGTCGCGGTGCTGGAAAAGAACTATATTGGCTCCGGCAATGTCGGCCGCAACACCACGATCATCCGCTCCAATTACCTCTTGCCGGGCAATGAACCTTTCTACGAATTCTCGATGCAGCTCTGGGAAGGGCTGGAGCAGGATTTCAACTATAATGCCATGGTCTCCCAGCGCGGCATCGTCAACCTCTTCCATTCCGACGGCCAGCGCGATGCCTATGCCCGTCGCGGCAATGCCATGCGTATGCATGGCGTCGATGCGGAGCTTTTGAGCCGCGAGCAGGTGCGCCGGATGATGCCCTACCTGAATTTCGACCATGCGCGCTTTCCGATCCTCGGCGGCCTGCTGCAGCGGCGCGGCGGCACGGCACGCCACGATGCCGTCGCCTGGGGCTATGCGCGCGGCGCCGACAGCCGCGGCGTCGATCTCATCCAGCAATGCGAGGTGATCGGCATCCGCCGCGAGGCTGGCGTTGTGACCGGGGTGGAAACGAACCGCGGCTTCATCGGCTGCAACAAGCTGGCGCTGGCGGCGGCCGGTCATACCTCGATCCTGGGTAATATGGCCGATCTGGAATTGCCGATCGAAACCCATGTGCTTCAGGCCTTCGTCTCCGAAGGGCTGAAGCCTGTCATCGACAACGTCATCACCTATGGAGCGGGGCACTTCTATATCTCGCAGTCGGACAAGGGCGGCTTGGTCTTCGGGGCCGATATCGATTACTACAGCTCCTACGCCCAGCGCGGCAACCTCGCCACCGTCGAGCATACGATGGAGGAGGGGGTGGCGCTCATTCCCGGCCTGTCGCGTGTGCGCGTGCTGCGCACCTGGGGCGGCGTCATGGATATGAGCATGGATGGCTCGCCGATCATCGACCGCACGCCGATCGACAATCTCTATCTGAACTGCGGCTGGAACTATGGCGGCTTCAAAGCGACGCCGGCTTCGGGCTTCTGCTTCGCGCACTTGATCGCCAAGGGCGAAAGCCACGAAGTCAGCCGTCTCCTGCGTCTCGACCGCTTCGAGCGCGGCTTCGCGCTGGACGAAAGCGGCAAGGGTCCGCAGCCGAACCTGCATTGAGGGCACGAAACCAATGGCAAGCTTGATCAACTGCCCGCATTGTGGCATGCGACCGAAGGAAGAATTCTCCATTCGCGGCGCGTCCGTCGCCCGTCCGGCTCCTTCGGCTCCGGATGAGGATTGGCATCGCTATGTCCATATCCGCGACAACGAGCGGGGACGGATTCTCGAATACTGGCATCACGCGGCGGGCTGCCGCCGCTGGCTGGTCGTTGAGCGCAGCAACATCACCCACGAGGTCTTTTCCGTCACCGATGCCGAGGACAAGGCAAGGGAGGCGGCGCAATGACGGCCTATCGTCTGTCGACCGGCGGGCTCGTCAATCGCAGCCGCCCGCTTTCCTTCAAATTCGACGGCAAGGATATGAGGGGCCTGGAGGGCGATACGCTCGCCGCCGCTCTCCTTGCCAATGATCAGCTGCTCGTCGCACGCAGCTTCAAATATCACCGGCCGCGCGGCATCCTGACGGCAGGTTCGGCTGAACCCAATGCGCTCGTCACCATCGGCAAGGACGGGCGCACGGAGCCGAATACACGAGCCACCGTCGCCGAACTCTATCAGGGCATGACGGCTGCCAGCCAGAACCGCTGGCCGTCGCTGAAATATGATCTCGGCTCGCTCAACGGCCTGTTGTCGCCCTTCCTCGGCGCGGGCTTCTACTACAAGACATTCATGTGGCCGGCAGCCTTCTGGGAGAAGGTCTATGAGCCGCTGATTCGCCGCGCCGCCGGCCTCGGCAAGGCAGTCATGCAGGCCGATCCGGATCGCTATGAGAAAGCCTGGGCGCATTGCGATCTGCTTGTTATCGGCTCTGGTCCTGCCGGATTGATGGCAGCGCTGACCGCGGCGCGTGCCGGCCTGCGCGTGGTCCTCGCCGATGAGGGCTTCCGTCTGGGTGGCTCGCTGTTGTCGGAAAGGGTCTCGATCGGCGGCGCGTCGGCCGATGTCTTCGTTCAGGCGACGCTGGAGGAGCTGCAAGGTTTCGAGAGTGTCACCCTGATGCCACGTACGACAGTCTTCGGCTGGTATGACGGCAATGTCTTCGGTGCGGTCGAGAAGGTGCAGAAGCATGTCGCGACGCCGTCGCCCGATCTGCCGGTCGAGCGTCTGTGGCGTATCGCAGCCAAGCGCGCCATTCTTGCCTCCGGCGCGGAGGAACGGCCCTTGGTTTTCGGCGGCAACGACCGCCCCGGCGTGATGGTGGCCGGTGCCATGCGCAGCTATCTCAATCGCTACGGCGTCGTTGCGGGTCAGAAGGTGGCCGTGTTCACCAATGGCGGCTCGGGCTATCGCACAGCGCTCGACATGGCGGCGGCCGGCGTCGAGATTTCGGCGATCATGGATACGCGCGCCGCCTCTTCCGACGTTGCGCCGCAAGGTGTTCGCGTCGTGCATGGGGCGAGCGTCCACGCGACCAAGGGCAAATATCGCATCAGCGGCGTCATCGCCGATCGCGGCGGCCTGGATGAACTCATTGCCTGCGATGCGCTCGCCATGTCGGGTGGCTGGTCGCCGATCATCCATCTTGCTTGCCAGCGCGGCGCCAAGCCGGTCTGGTCGGACGAGAGCCAGGCATTCATGGCGCCAACAGTTGGCGGCGAGCTGGAGATTGCCGGATCGGCTGCGGGCATCGAGAGCGTTTCCGGCTGTCTCGCCGATGGTGTGGAAAAGGCGCGGAAGATTGTCGAAAGTCTCGGCCGCACTGTTCATGCGGCGGATGTCCCCGAGGTCGAGGGGGACTATGATCCGTCCTTCGCGGCGATCTGGCATGTGCCCGGCGCCAAGGACAAGGCGTTCGTGGATTTTCAGAACGACGTCCATACCAAGGATCTCGGTCTTGCCCTGCGTGAGGGCTTCGGCCATGTGGAGCACGCCAAGCGCTACACGACCAGCGGCATGGCGACCGATCAGGGCAAGCTCGGCAACGTGAACGCCGCCGGCATCATCGCCGGCATGCGCGGCGTCAGTCCTGCCGCCGTCGGCACGACAACGTTCCGGCCGTTCTACACCCCTGTCTCCTTCGGCGCGCTGGCGGGCACGGCGCGCGACAAACACGCGCAGCCGGTGCGGGAATCGCCGCTGCACGGCTGGGCAAAGAAGAATGGCGCGACTTTCGTCGAGGCCGGCCTCTGGTATCGTTCGTCCTGGTTTGCGCGGACGGGCGAAAAGGGTTGGCGTGACAGCGTCGATCGCGAAGTCTTGAACGTCCGCAACAATGTCGGCCTTTGCGATGTGTCGACGCTCGGCAAGATCGAGGTTTTCGGCAAGGATGCCGCGGAATTTCTCAATCGCCTCTATTCCAATGCCTTCCTGAAGCTGCCGATCGGCAAAGCGCGCTACGGGTTGATGTTGCGCGAGGATGGCATCGTCTTCGACGACGGAACGACGAGCCGGCTGACGCCCGATCACTTCTTCCTCACCACCACGACCGCGATGGCCGGCGAAGTGATGACGCATATGGAATTCTGCGCGCAGACGCTCTGGCCGCAGCTCGACGTTCGCTTCGTCTCCTCATCCGATCAATGGGCGCAGATGGCGATTGCCGGGCCGAAGGCGCGGCTGGTGCTGGAACAGATCGTCGAGGACGATATTTCCGATGCGTTCTTCCCGTTCCTCGCTGCCGCCGAAGTCATGCTTAAGGGCGGCCTCAAGGCGCGCCTGTTCCGCATCTCCTTCTCCGGCGAGCTTGCCTACGAGCTTGCGGTTCCTGCCGGCTATGGCGAGGCCGTCGCGGATGCGATCATGGAGGCCGGCAAGGCGCATGGCATCTGCGCCTATGGCGTCGAAGCCCTCAACGTGCTGCGCATCGAGAAGGGCCATGTCACTCATAACGAGCTGGACGGCCGCACGACGCCCGACGATGTCGGGCTTGGCCGGATGATGGCGACGCAGAAGCCGGATTTCATCGGCAAGAGATTGTCCACCCGCTTCGGATTGACTGCGGCCGACCGCGTGCAGCTCGTCGGCCTGAAGCCGCTCGATACGACGAAGGAGATTCATGCCGGCGCGCATCTGTTGAGGGAAGGCGCCAGGCCGTCGACCGCGAACGATCAGGGTCATGTCTCCTCGGCTTGCTTCTCGCCCGTTCTCGGCCATTCCATCGCTCTGGCGTTCCTGAAGTCGGGCCGGGAACGGATCGGCGAGCATGTGGTCGTCTGGGACGGGTTGCGCGGCGAGGAAGTGCCGGCGGAGGTCTGCACCCCGGTCTTCGTCGATGCTGACAACAAGAAGCTTTTCGGGTGAGGGATTAATGAGCGTCGCGTATCAAAACAGACATGTGCTGGAAGATCACATTTCCGGCTTCGAGGCTGCCCCCAATCCGAATCATCTTGCCGTTGTCCGCCGGCCGGTCATCTTCTCGGTGCTTGGCAAGGCCGGCGAAAAGGATTGGGTTCTGGCCGGCCTGAAGGCGATTGACGATGTGTCGGTTCGCGACGTCGGGCCGAGAGAATGGCTTGTTCTGTCGGAGACGCTTGGTGTCGAGAGTGTGGCGCGGGATCTCTTCACGCTCGATCCTGCCCGCGTTTCCTTCTTCGAGCAGAGCGACGGCCGGGTGTTGCTTCGTATGTCCGGCCCCAGCGTTCGCCGTATCCTGGCGAAATGCATGGCCGTCGACCTGCATCCGCAGGTTTTCGCCGAGGGCCAGTCGGCCAGCATGTTGTGCTGCCATGTCAGCGCCAATGTCGCCCGCACCGGCCCTGACCGCTTCGAGATCATCATCCCTCGCTCCTATGCCGGCAGCGTGTTCGAGGAGATCATGGAGATGGGGCGCGAATTTGCCCTGACGGCCGGTTTTGCCGACTGAAAAGCCATAGGCCGCCGGACCTCGAATGCCTTGCCGATCGATTTGTGTCTTCGAAAAGCGATGGCGCGATCCGAACAATTGCGATGGCGCAAACAGACATATCGGTTTCGCAGTTCGGGCTATTTGGCTTCCCGGATAGTCTCTAGGCTGCCCTGCAAATGCGGCCGGTCATACGGGAAAACACCCGGCGACTTCGTGCTGAAAACAGGGGATTCCTAGATGAAAAGCCATGCCAAGGTCGTCGTCATCGGTGGCGGTGTCGTCGGATGTTCGGTGCTCTATCACCTGACGAAGTTCGGCTGGACGGATGTGGTGCTGCTCGAACGTTCCGAACTGACCTCCGGTTCGACCTGGCATGCCGCCGGTGGCATGCATACGATCAACGGCGACCCGAATGTCGCCAAGCTGCAGAAATATACGGTCGAGCTCTACAAGGAGATCGAGGAGTATTCGGGCCAGGACATCGGGCTGCATTTGACCTCGGGCCTTATGCTGGCGGCGACGCCGCAGCGCTTCGACTGGCTGAAGTCGATCCTTGCCAAGGGACGCTATAACGGCCTGGAGGCGACCCTGCTGACGCCCAGGGAAGCGCATGAGATGATGCCGCTTCTCGATCCCGATCAGTTCGTCGGCGCTCTCTACGATCCCGTCGAAGGCCATCTCGATCCTTATGGCACCACGCATGCCTATGCCCGTTCGGCGAAGAAGAACGGTGCCGACATCTATCTGCATACCAAGGTGGAAGAGCTGGTGCAGCGCGAGGACGGTTCCTGGCGCGTCATCACCAACCAGGGCGAGATCATCGCCGAGCATGTCGTCAACGCCGCCGGTCTCTGGGCGCGCGAAGTCGGCCGCATGGTCGGGCTGGAGCTTCCCGTGCTCGCCATGGAGCACATGTATCTGATCACCGAGGACATGCCAGAGGTGATCGACTTCAACAAGACCACCGGCAAGGAACTGATGCACTGCGTCGATTTCGATGGCGAGATCTATCTCCGCCAGGAGCGGCAGGGCATGCTGATGGGCACCTATGAGAAGGCATGTCGCCCCTGGTCGCCGCTGACGACGCCCTGGGATTTCGGCCACGAGCTGCTCGCCGAGGATATCGAGCGCATCACGCCGGAACTGGAAGTCGGCTTCCGCCATTTTCCGGCCTTCAACAATGCCGGCATCAAGAAGATCATCAACGGCCCGTTCACCTTTTCGCCTGATGGCAACCCGCTTGTCGGTCCCGTGCGCGGGCTCAGGAACTATTGGTCGGCCTGCGCCGTCATGGCCGGCTTCAGCCAGGGCGGCGGCGTCGGGCTGGCGCTCGCCAACTGGATGATCTATGGCGATCCGGGCTTCGATGTCTTTGCCATGGACGTCTCCCGCTACGGCGACTATGCGACGCTTGCCTATACGAACGCCAAGGTGCGCGAGAACTATGCCCGGCGCTTCTCCATCCGCTATCCGAACGAGGAACTGCCGGCCGCGCGTCCGCTGCTGACGACGCCGATCTACGACAAACTAAAGGAGGCAGGCGGCGTCTTCGGAGCTTACTACGGTCTCGAGCAGGCGCTGTGGTTTGCTCCGCAGGGCGAGGTGGACCAATTCTCCTGGCGCCGCTCCAACGACTTCGACGTCGTCGGCGCCGAAGCGAAGGCGGTGCGCGAGAGTGTCGGCCTGATGGAGACTTCGGGCTTTGCCAAATATTCGGTCAAGGGGCCGGGGGCGGAAGCTTTCCTCGACAGGTTGCTCACCTGCCGCATTCCGGCCGTCGGCCGCATGACGCTGGCGCCGATGCTGAAGCATGACGGCAAACTCATCGGCGATTTCACGCTGGCAAAGCTCGGCGAGGGCGATTTCCTCCTCATCGGCTCAGGTATCGCGGAAGCCTATCATATGCGCTGGTTCGAAAGCCTGCTGCCCAAGGACGGCTCGGTCGAGCTGAAACCGCTGGGCCTGTCGCTTCTCGGCCTCTCGATCGCCGGTCCGAATGCCCGCAGATTGCTGCAGAAGCTGACGCATCAGGACCTTTCGACCGACGCCTTTCCCTTCATGTCCATCCGGCGCATGGATATCGGCATGGCGTCCGCCATCGTCGGACGCGTCTCCTATACGGGCGACCTGGGATACGAGATATGGATGAAGCCGGAACATCAGCGCTACATCTTCGATCTCCTGATGGAGGAGGGAGCCGAATTCGGCATACGGCTGTTCGGCTTGAGGGCGCTGAATGCGCTGCGTCTCGATAAGTCCTATGGCAGCTGGGCGCGCGAATACCGGCCGCTTTACGGCCCCTTCGAGGCCGGCCTTGGCCGCTTCGTGGCGCTTTCCAAGCCGGCCGACTTCATAGGCAAGGCGGCTGCAACAAAGGAGAAGTCGGAAGGCGGGGCACTGCGGCTGAAAACCTTCATCCTCAAGGCGAGGGATGCCGATGTCATCGGCGACGAGCCGATCTACCACAATGGCGCGGTCTGTGGCTGGGTCACGTCTGGCGGATATGCTCATGCCTCCGGTCTCTCGGTTGCCGTCGGTTATGTTCCGAAGGAAATTGCCGATGAGACACAGGGCTGGTCGATAGAACTGCTTGGCGAACTCTTGCCTGCGAACCTGCAGGCGGAGCCCCTGTTCGATGCCGACGGAGCGCGCATGCGAGCCTAGTTATGCTTGTGAAAGCGAAACTGGTAGGCCCCGCAGAGGGCCTGCCGCTGACAAAAGCTCTTCAGCGAAAATTCCCTTGTTGATCATTTTGGCTATTTTTTGAGGCAGGGGATGCCGCTTTTATATCATTTTTGGCCTGATTTGCGCCAGTGCGCGGCGATTTGAAAAGAATTTGTCAATTTCTTGCCTTTTTGGCTTCACATTTCCCTCGAAAGCGGTATGGAATCGCCCCCACGGGTCCTCATGAAGGAAACCCTAAAAGTAATAAGAGGTGCGGTCGATTGACGCCGCATCCAGGGGAAATGACATATGGATTATTTTATCCAGCAGCTCCTAAACGGGCTGACTCTCGGGTCTATCTATGGCCTGATCGCCATTGGTTACACCATGGTTTACGGCATCATCGGCATGATCAATTTTGCCCATGGTGATGTTTTCATGCTCGGCGGCTTTGCCGCTCTCATCACCTATCTGGTTCTCGTGTCGCTCTTCGCCGGCTTGCCGGTGGCGGTCTTGCTCTTGGTGATGCTGATCGTCGCTATGCTGATGACGAGCCTTTGGAACTGGGTGATCGAGCGTATCGCCTACCGACCGCTGCGCGGTTCCTTCCGCCTCGCGCCGCTGATCACGGCAATCGGCATGTCGATCGTATTGTCGAACTTCATCCAGGTTGCTCAGGGTCCGCGCAACAAGCCGATCCCGACGCTGGTGGGTGATGTCTACAACTTCGGCGCCGTGTCGCTGTCGCTGAAGCAGATCATCATCTTCATCATAACGGTCGTTCTGCTTGCCGCCTTCTGGTATCTGGTCAACAAGACTGCGCTCGGTCGTGCCCAGCGCGCCACGGAGCAGGACCGCAAGATGGCGGCGCTGCTCGGCATCAATGTCGACCGCACCATTTCCGTCACCTTCATCATGGGCGCCGCGCTCGCCGCCGTCGCCGGCACGATGTATCTGATGTACTATGGCGTCGCCAACTTCGCCGACGGCTTCACTCCCGGCGTCAAGGCGTTCACCGCGGCGGTTCTCGGCGGCATCGGTTCGCTGCCTGGCGCTGTCCTCGGCGGCCTGATGATTGGCTTCATCGAGTCGTTCTGGTCGGGTAATTTTCCCATCGCGTATAAGGATGTCGCGACATTCGGCATCCTGGCTTTCGTTCTGATCTTCAAGCCAACCGGCATTCTCGGGCGGCCGGAAGTCGAAAAGGTATAACGCCATGGCAAATTCAAATTTCGTTGCAGACAAGACCGCGCCCGGCCTTGTCCAGAAAGGGATTACGGATGCCCTCTGGACCGCGCTGATCGCCTTTGGGATGTTCGTGCTCTATATCGGCCTGAAGACCGATCAGAACATGGACAACAAGCTGGTTATCGTCCAGCGCTGGGGCCTCTTGGCCATCATCGTCGCCATTGCGGCGGTAGGACGCTTCGTGATGACGGTGTTCGTGCGGCCCCGTCTGGAGGCTAGAAAGGCCGAGAAAGCCAAGGTTGCGCCAGTCGTGACCGAGCAGGGTTTCGTCGGTAAGAATTTCAACGCGATAGCGCTGGTTTTCCTGCTTATCTATCCGATGCTGGCACTGGCGCTTTTCGGTCCACAGGGGTCTCTGACCTATGTCGACAACTTCGGCATCCAGATCCTCATCTACGTGATGCTTGCCTGGGGCCTGAACATCGTCGTCGGTCTGGCGGGGCTGCTCGACCTCGGCTATGTCGCCTTCTATGCGGTCGGCGCCTATTCCTACGCGCTGCTCTCGACGCATTTCGGTCTGTCGTTCTGGATACTGCTGCCGCTCTCCGGCATCTTTGCCGGGCTTTGGGGCATGATCCTCGGTTTCCCGGTTCTGCGCCTGCGCGGCGACTATCTGGCGATCGTGACGCTGGCTTTCGGTGAGATCATCCGCATCGTCCTGACGAACTGGACTGACGTGACGAAGGGCAGCTTCGGTATTTCCAATATTACCAAGGCATCGATGTTCGGCATCTACACCTTCGATACCAAGGACCCGCACAACTTCATCCGCAGCTTCGGCCTGCCGTTCTCGTCGGCTTGGTACAAGATCTTCCTCTTTTACGTCGCCCTGGCGCTCTGCGCGCTGACTGCCTATGTGACGATCCGGCTGCGCCGCATGCCGATCGGCCGTGCATGGGAAGCTCTGCGCGAAGACGAGATCGCCTGCCGCTCGCTCGGCATCAATACGGTGACGACGAAGCTGACTGCCTTCGCCACCGGCGCCATGTTCGGCGGTTTTGCAGGTTCATTCTTCGCAGCCCGTCAAGGCTTCGTCTCGCCGGAATCCTTCGTGTTCCTCGAGTCTGCGGTGATTCTGGCGATCGTCGTTCTTGGCGGAATGGGCTCGCTGAAGGGCATCGCCATTGCGGCGATCGCCATGATCGGCGGTACGGAATTGCTGCGCGATATGGATTTCCTTAAGACCGGTCTGGTCGTGGGCAATACGACGATCATTCCCGGCTTCGGTCCCGATTTCACTCCCGAACTGTATCGCATGCTGATCTTCGGGCTCGCCATGGTCGTCGTGATGATCCTCAAGCCGCGCGGCTTCGTCGGCACCCGCGAGCCGACCGCCTTCCTCAAGGAGCGGAAAGCGGTCTCGGGCAGCTTTACCAAGGAGGGCCACGGCTGATGAACGCTGTGACCGCAACCCCCGACGACATCCTGCTGAAGGTCGATCACCTGTCGATGAGGTTCGGCGGCCTGATGGCGATCAACGATCTCTCTTTCGAGGCGAAGCGTGGCGACATCACCGCGTTGATCGGACCGAACGGCGCTGGGAAGACGACCGTGTTCAACTGCATCACGGGCTTCTACAAGCCGACGATGGGCATGATCACGCTTCAACAGAAAAGCGGCAAGGAATATCTTCTGGAGCGGCTTCCGGATTTCCGGATCACGCGCGAAGCCAAGGTGGCGCGTACCTTCCAGAACATCCGCCTGTTTTCGGGCCTGACGGTGCTCGAAAACCTGCTGGTGGCGCAGCACAACAAGCTGATGCGCGCCTCCGGCTACACGATCCTCGGGCTGCTCGGCATCGGCCGCTATAGGGCAGAAGCCAAGAATGCCATCGAACTCGCGCGCTTCTGGCTCGAGAAGGCCGATCTCATCGACCGGGCCGACGATCCCGCCGGCGACCTCTCCTATGGTGCCCAGCGCCGTCTGGAAATCGCCCGCGCCATGTGCACAGGCCCGGAGATGCTTTGCCTAGACGAGCCGGCGGCCGGTCTCAATCCTCGCGAGTCCCTGGTGCTCAACGAGTTCCTGCGCAACATCCGCAAGGATACCGGAACGTCGATCCTTCTGATCGAGCATGACATGTCGGTGGTGATGGAAATCTCCGATCATGTCGTCGTGCTCGAATACGGACAGAAGATCGCCGATGGTACGCCGGATCAGGTCAAGAACGATCCGAGGGTGATCGCGGCCTATCTGGGTGTCGAGGATGAAGAAGTGGAAGAGGTGATTGCCGAAGTCGAGCACCTCCAAGAGGGCGAACATTGATGACGGGGCAACCGCTTCTGAAAGTTGAGGGCGTCGAGACCTATTACGGCAATATCCGTGCCCTTGCCGGCGTCGATATCGAAGTCAACAGCGGCGAGATCGTCAGTTTGATCGGTGCGAACGGCGCCGGCAAGTCGACGCTCATGATGACGATCTGCGGCAGCCCGCAGGCGCGCAGCGGCTCGGTCATCTTCGAGGGGCGCGATATCACTCGCATGCCGACGCATGAGATTGCGCGGCTTCGCATCGCCCAATCGCCGGAAGGCCGGCGCATTTTCCCGCGCATGACCGTCTATGAAAACCTGCAGATGGGCGCGAGCCTCGACAAGCTCAAATATTTCAACGAGGACGTCGAGAAGATCTTCACGCTGTTCCCGCGCCTGAAGGAGCGTCAGTCGCAGCGCGGCGGCACGCTGTCGGGCGGAGAGCAGCAGATGCTGTCGATCGGTCGCGCGCTGATGGCGCGTCCCAAGCTGCTTTTGCTGGATGAGCCTTCGCTCGGCCTTGCGCCGTTGATCGTCAAGGGCATCTTCGAAGCCATCAAGGTTCTGAACAAGACCCAGGGGCTCACGGTGTTCCTCGTCGAGCAGAATGCCTTTGCGGCGCTGAAGCTTTCCGACCGTGGCTATGTGATGGTCAACGGACGGGTGACGATGAGCGGTTCGGGCAAGGAATTGCTTGCCAATCCGGAAGTGCGCGCCGCCTATCTCGAAGGCGGGCATCATTGAGCCTCGTTTTGCGGAGAATTTGATATGCAGGGAATTTTCTTCGAAAGCGATACCGGCGGCCGCATCGTCATCCGCGCGATCATCGTCCTCCTCGGCTTCTGGACGGCCTGGCGCGCGGGCCGGGCAGTGGCCTCCAACTGGGATTCCTATCCGTTGGCGGTGATCTACACCTTCCTGGTCGGGCTCGGGCTGCAATTTCTGCACCACGCCTTGTTCAACGGGCCAGTCTTCGATCTCGGAAACTATGCTCTCGACGTGGTTCTGCTGCTGATCTTCGCGACGGCCGGATATCGCTATCGGCGCACCGACCAAATGGTCAATAATTATTACTGGCTCTATGAAAAGACCTCAGCCTTTTCATGGAAGAAGAAGAATTGACACTGTGCCTAAACTAGGCACAGTCTGCGTGCGACATCGGCGTAATCCTGTCTTATAAAAACGAATGACACCTGACGGGATCATGCTTTAAGTATTCGGAATACAAGCGTTACCGGCGTGATGATTGGTGGGTATCGCGCAGGGCAAATCAAACGGAACCCGCTTAAAAATTGGGAGTAACAATATGAAGAAGTATCTTCTGTCGGCGGTGGCTTTGTCGGCAATGATCGCGTTCGGCGGCGTCGCGAAGGCCGACATCATCATCGGCGTTGGTGGTCCCTTGACGGGCCCGAATGCTGCGTTTGGTGCGCAGCTCCAGAAGGGTGCCGAGCAGGCTGCTGCCGATATCAACGCAGCCGGCGGCATCAACGGGGAAAAGGTCAAGATCGAACTCGGCGACGACGTCTCGGACGCGAAGCAGGGCGTTTCGGTCGCCAACAAGTTCGTCGCTGACGGCGTGAAGTTCGTTGTCGGTCACTTCAACTCGGGCGTTTCCATCCCGGCTTCGGAAGTGTACGCCGAAAACGGTATTCTCCAGATTACCCCGGCTTCCACCAACCCGCAATTTACGGAGCGCGGCCTCTGGAACACCTTCCGTACCTGCGGTCGTGACGACCAGCAGGGCGCAGTTGCCGGCAAGTATATCGCCGACAATTTCAAGGGTGCCAAGGTTGCCGTCGTTCACGACAAGACCCCCTATGGCCAGGGCCTCGCTGACGAAACCAAGAAGAACCTCAACGCCGCTGGCGTGACGGAAGTTCTTTATGAAGGCATCACCCCCGGCGACAAGGACTATTCGGCCCTCATCGCCAAGATGAAGCAAGCCGGCGTCGATTTCGTCTACTACGGCGGTCTGCACACCGAAGCCGGCCTGATCATGCGTCAGATGGCCGACCAGGGCGTCAAGGCTCATTTCATGTCCGGTGACGGTATCGTGTCGAACGAACTTGCTTCGATCGCAGGCGACGCCGTCAACGGCACGCTGATGACCTTCGCTCCGGATCCGCGCAAGAACCCGGCTTCCACCGATCTCGTCGCCAAGTTCCGCGCTGCCGGCTACGAGCCGGAAGGCTACACGCTGTACTCCTACTCTGCTCTGCAGGTCATTGCCGCCGCTGCCAAGGCTGCCGGTTCCAACGACCCGATGGCTGTTGCCGACGCGATGAAGGCAAAGGGTCCGTACAAGACTGCCATCGGCGAACTCGGCTTCAATGCCAAGGGCGACATCACCCGTCCGGACTACGTCATGTACAAGTGGTCCAAGGGTTCCGACGGCAAGTATAGCTACGACGAAATCTCGAAGTAATCTTCGCGCTGCCGGCTTGCCGGCATTCGTTCGATCTGAGGAGCCCGGCCATTGGCCGGGCTTTTTTCATTGTTCCCGGCAGAGGATCGCCATTTTCTTCGCGGCGAACCTGCTTTAAGTCTGCCCGATATCGACAGGAGGAGGTGCAGCATGAGCAGACCCCGTATTCTCGTTACCCGGCGCTGGCCTGCTACGGTCGAAGCGGTCCTTTCAGAGCGCTTCGACGTCACGCTGAATAAGGATGACATTGCTCTTGATGCGGGGCAGCTGCACGAGGCGCTGCGAGCTTATGATGCGGTTCTGCCGACCGTTTCCGACAAGCTTCCGGCAGCCCTTTTCGAGGGTGATGCGATCAGGACGAAGATCCTCGGCAATTTCGGTGTCGGCTTCAATCACATCGATATCGCCGCCGCCCGGGCGAAGGGTATCGTTGTCACCAATACGCCCGGCGTGCTGACGGATTGCACCGCCGATATCGCCATGCTGCTGTTGCTGTCCGTCGCCCGCCGTGGCGGGGAGGGCGAGCGGGAATTGCGCGCCGGCGCGTGGACCGGCTGGCGGCCCACACATCTGGTCGGCACCAAGGTTACCGGCAAGACCGTCGGCATCATCGGCTTCGGCCGCATCGGCAGGGCGTTCGCGCAGCGCTGCCATTTCGGTTTCGGCATGGATGTCGTCTTCCATAGTCGCTCCGCTATCGATCCGATGGAAGCCGCGCGCTATGGCGCTATGCAATTGCCGACGGTGGAGGATGTGCTTGCAGTCTCCGACTTCGTCTCCCTGCATTGCCCCGGCGGTGCGGAAAACCATCACCTGATGAATGCCGCCCGTTTTGCCGCAATGAAGCGGAGCGCCTTCCTGATCAATACTGCGCGCGGTGATGTCGTCGATGAGGCAGCGCTGATCTCGGCGCTTGAGCTGGGCACGATCCGCGGCGCCGGTCTCGACGTTTACGAGGCGGAACCGAACGTGCCGGAGCGGTTGAGAGCGATGGACAACGTGGTGCTTCTGCCGCATCTCGGCAGCGCCACCGAAGAGACGCGCACGGCCATGGGCATGAAGGTGGTGGACAACATCACCGCCTTCTTTGCGGGGCGCGAGCCGCCAGATCGGGTGGTCTAGCTCCTTCGCCCCGCAAGGCGAGGAGAAGGGTGATCGCATCTAGATCTCGTGCAGCACATGAGCGGCCTTGACGGCGGCGGACGCCCGGTTTTCCACCCCGAGCTTCACGTAGATCTGCTCCAGATGCTTGTTCACCGTGCGGGCTGAAAGCCCAAGGATTTCGCCGATGTCGCGGTTGGATTTGCCCTTGGCGATCCATAGCAGCACCTCGGATTCGCGTTGCGTCAGCGAGAAGTGCTGGCGCAGGATCTCGTCGTCGGCGCGTTGATTGGTTGCCGTCAGGCGAAACAGGTATTCGTCGGGGCCGATGGCGCCGAGGAAAGCGAATTGGAGGGCGGCCTGACCGCCATTGCTGATCGAAACGATGTTGTCGCGCGCCGGGCCGAGCCGTTCGCGTTCGAGCATGAAGGCAGCGATGTGTTTCGACGCGAGATCGAGGCCGTCGTCGCTGCCGGTGGCGGCGTTGATGAGGCGTGTCGCCTGCGGCGTCGACCAATGGATCGAACCATTGCCTTTGACCGCCAAGAGATGACGACCTGCGGCATCGAGCGCCACTCGCGCACTCTGGGCAGAGCGGGCATTGCGCAGGTGAACGCGGATGCGGGCGCGCAGCTCGTCGACATTGATCGGCTTGGTGAGATAATCGACGCCGCCGGATTCCAGTGCGTGCACCACATGCTCGGTCTCGGTGAGGCCGGTCATGAAGACGACGGGAATCTGGGCGATGCCCGCATTGGCCTTCAGCCGGCGGCAGGTCTCGAAACCATCCATCGACGGCATGACGGCATCGAGCAGGATGAGGTCGGGCGTGATACGCTCGACGATATTCAGCGCCGCCGATCCCGACGTGGCGATCAGCACCGAGAAGCCGGATTGTTCGAGGGCATCGGTCAGGAAGCCGAGCGCCTCCGGCGAATCGTCCACCAGCAAGACTATATCGCGGGGCAGGGTGGGCTCAGCCAATCTGTTCTACCTTTTCGTTGTCGAAGGTACGCAGTGCTTCCAGGAAGCCGCCAAGATCGAAGGCCTGGACATAGGTGCGCAAAGCGTCGGTGAAGGGCTTGTTTTCGTCCAGCTTGGCGAGGTCGGAAAGTTTTGCCTCGATGCCTCTGACATAGCCGATCTCGCCCAGCCGCATCAATTCGTGCACATGCTCCATCCCCGGGCTCTTCAAGGGCGGTGGCGGTTTCGGGGCGACCGGGGCCGATGCGTCGGCATATGCCCACTTGAGGCCGAGATGCAGGGCGAGCTTGTCGCGAAGCTGGCGGATGTCGATGGGCTTGGAGACGGCGTCATTGTGGCTGTCGTCGCTATCGGCTGCGGCGGCGGCATCGCCGATATTGGCCGACAGCATCAGGATCGGCGCCGTCTGGCCGCTTTCTCTCAGCCGCGAGACCAGCTGCCAGCCGTTCATGCCGGGCATGGAGATATCGACCAGGAAAAGGTCCGGCTTGATGCCTTCGATCAGCGTCAGGCAATCGGGACCGCCGGCAGCGGTCAGCACGATGAAATCGAGCGGTGACAGCACTTCGCGCATCAGCTCGCGATGGTCTTCATTGTCATCGACGACGACGACGGTGCGGCGCGGCCCCTCATAACCGACGATGCGCTGCTCCTGTGGCGGCGGCTTCATCGGGCGAAGCACGGCCGACAGCATCAGGCGGACACGGAATGTCGAGCCCTTGTCCTTCTCGCTGGCGACGGAGATCTCGCCGCCGAGCGTATTCGTCAGCAATTGCGTGATGGTCAGGCCGAGGCCGAGGCCGGGCATGGGCCTTACGCTGTCGGCCTCGCCGCGCTGGAAAGGCTCGTAGATGCGGGTGAGATCCTTTTCGGCGATGCCCCGGCCCGTATCCGAAACGGTGAAGGTGGCGACCTGGTTGCGGTAGCCGACCTCGAAGCGAACGGTGCCCGCATCGGTGAATTTGATGGCATTGGACAGCAGGTTGACGAGGATCTGCCGCAGGCGTTTCTCGTCGGTGCGAACATAGTCGGGCAGGGCGGCCGAGCGCTCATGGATGAAGGCCAGTCCTTTCGCCTGCGCCTGCGGATGGAACATGTCGACGATCTGGTCGAGGAAGTCGTGGATGTTGATCTCGTTGGAATAGACCTGCAGGCGGCCGGCCTCGATCTTCGATATGTCGAGCAGCCCGTCGATCAGGCCGGACAGATGCTCGGCGCTGCGGCGGATGACCTTCAGCGAGGATTGGCGGGGAGCTGGAATGGTCTCGTCGCGCTCGAGGATCTGGGCGTAGCCGAGCACGGCATTGAGCGGCGTGCGCAATTCGTGGCTGAGACCCACGACATAACGGCTCTTGGCGCGGTTTGCTGCTTCCGCCACTTCCTTGGCGCTCTGCAAGGCGGCGTCCGTCTTCTTGTGCGCGGCGATTTCCTTCAAGAGAAGCGTGTTCTGGCGCGAGGATTCCTCCTCCGCCACCACGCGACTGTCATGGGCAAGTACGTAGAACCAGCAGACGACGCCGGCGATGACGGCGAAGACGAAGAAGACGATGAGGATGGTGCGGTTGACCACGACAGCCGTTTCGGGCGAGGCGGCGCCGACCTCATGCGCGATCATCGCCAGGATGGCGCCGACGGCGGTCAATGCCACGGCGACAGCGATGCCATAGCGACCGAGACGCGTGGCGAGCCTGGCGACGATGCTTTCGGGCAGAAGCGTCTTGGCGACGGTGCCGACTTGCGTGTTGAGCCGTGCTTTCGGCTTGCACATATCGTGGCAGCGGCTGTCGAGCGAGCAGCAGAGCGAGCAGATCGGCGCGGCATAGGCCGGGCACCAGGCCATGTCTTCCGGCTCGAAGGGATGTTCGCAGATCGAGCAGGTGATGGTCGAGAGATTCTTCCAGCTCTGGCGCGGCTTGCGGGCCAGATAATATTTGCCCTTGGTGGCCCAGGCGAGAAGAGGCGAGGCGATGAGCGCGACGATCAGGGTGATGTAGGGCGCAAGCGAGGCGGCGACCGCGCCGAAAGCGCCGAAATGGGCGATCAGCGAGATCGTCGCTGACAGTGCCATGGCGCCGAGGCCGACCGGATTGATGTCATAGAGATGCGCGCGCTTGAATTCGATACCCGGCGGCGCCAGCCCGAGCGGCTTATTGATGAAGAGATCGGCGGAGATCGTGCAGAGCCAGGCCATGGAAATGATCGAGAAGATGCCGAGCGTCTCCTCCAGCAGCCGGTAGATGCCGAGCTCCATCAAAAGCAGGGCGATGGCGACGTTGAAGACCAGCCAGATGACGCGGCCGGGATGGCTGTGCGTCAGTCGCGAAAAGAAGTTCGACCAGGCGAGCGAGCCGGCATAGGCGTTCATGACGTTGATCTTCAGCTGCGAGACCATGACGAAAGCCGCCATGAGGAGCAGCGCGGCATTGTGCCAGGGGATCATGTAGCCGAAGGCGGTGAGGTACATCTGGGCGGGATCGGCGGCACGATCGGCTGGCACGCCTGAGGTCAAGGTCAAGACGACGAGGAACGAGCCGGCCAGCAGCTTCGGCGCACCGATGATCACCCAGCCGGGGCCTGCGAGGAAGATCGCCAGGCGATGGCGCCATTTGCGGTGCCCTTCCGGCGGAAGGAAACGCAGGAAATCGGCCTGCTCGCCGATCTGCGACATCAGCGCCAGAATGACGGCGGAGGCGGCGCCGAATTCCACGAGATCGAAGGGTGCGGCACTTCCCGGCGCGCTCGATGCGTGATGAATGCCGGCGAAAGCCCGCCAGAGATCGAATTTCCCCCAGTCGGAAAAGGCGATGAAGACGAAGGGCAGGATGTTGAGAACGATCCAGAAGGGCTGCGTCAGCAACTGGAACCGGCTGATCAGGCGCACGCCATAGGTCACCAGCGGGATCACCATCACGGCGCTGATGATATAGCCGATCCACAGGGGTATGCCGAGCGTCAGCTCCAGTGCGCCCGACATGATCGATGCTTCGATCGCAAACAGCATGAAGGTGAAGCTGGCATAGATCAGCGATGTGATGGTCGAGCCGATATAGCCGAAACTCGCGCCGCGCGTCAGCAGGTCGATGTCGACGCCGTGGCGGATGGCATAGCGGCTGATCGGCAGCCCGATCGCCAGCATGACGATGCTGGCGACGACGATAGCGTAGAAGGCGTTGGTCGTGCCGTAGGATAGCGTGATCGCGCCACCGATCGCTTCCAGTGCCAGGAACGAGATAGCGCCGATCGCCGTCTGCGAGATGCGTTGCGAGGAGAATTGCCGGGCGCTCTTGGCGGTGAAACGCAGGGCGTAGTCTTCCAGCGTCTGGTTCGCGACCCAGCGGTTATACTCGCGTCTCACAGGAATAATGCGTTGCCGCGCAGCCATGCTTACCCTTCAGCAATCCCGCCCATCGTACTCCGGCAGTCCAGAAATGTCGTAACATGGATCGATACCGTGCTTAAGGGCATGAGGGCACCATAGACTGCACATTTCGCCCCGGCGCCTACGTCATATTACGTATGTGGTTTCCCCAGGGGCTGCCGGATAGTCGCGGAAGGCAACGGTTAATCTTCGTTACCGGCCGTTGCGGCAGACAAAAGAGGGGAACCACAAATGAAACTGAAGACTCTCGTCTCCGGCGCGCTGCTTGGCGCCATCATGTCCACCACCGCATTCCACGGCGCCTTTGCCGCCGACGACACCATCAAGGTCGGTGTCCTTCATTCCCTTTCCGGCACCATGGCGATTTCGGAAACGACGCTCAAGGACGCCATGCTGATGCTCATCGCCGAGCAGAACAAGAAGGGCGGCGTTCTCGGCAAGAAGCTCGAGCCCGTCGTCGTCGACCCGGCTTCCGACTGGCCGCTCTTTGCCGAAAAGGCCCGCGAGCTGATCCAGAAGGACAAGGTCTCGGCCGTCTTCGGATGCTGGACCTCCGTGTCGCGCAAGTCGGTTCTGCCCGTCTTCAAGGAATTGGACTCGATCCTGTTCTATCCGGTTCAGTTCGAAGGTGAAGAGTCCGAGCGCAACGTCTTCTATACGGGTGCTGCTCCCAATCAGCAGGCGATCCCCGCCGTCGACTACCTGATGAAGAACGAAGGCGTGCAGCGCTGGGTGCTCGAAGGCACCGACTATGTCTATCCGCGCACGACCAACAAGATCCTCGAAGCCTATCTGAAGTCCAAGGGCGTCAAGGACGAAGACATCATCATCAACTACACGCCGTTCGGCTTCTCCGACTGGCAGACGGAAGTCTCGAAGATCAAGGCCTTCGGCGCAGCCGGCAAGAAGACGGCCGTCGTCTCGACCATCAACGGCGATGCCAACGTGCCCTTCTACAAGGAACTGGGCAACCAGGGCGTCAAGGCCGAAGATATCCCGGTCGTCGCCTTCTCGGTCGGCGAAGAGGAACTGGCCGGCGTCGACACCAAGCCGCTTGTGGGGCATCTGGCCGCCTGGAACTACTTCCAGTCTGTCGACACGCCCGCCAATGCCGCCTTCATCAAGGAATGGCACGCCTACACCAAAAACGACAAGCGCGTGACCAACGACCCGATGGAAGCCGCCTATATCGGCTTCAACATGTGGGTGAAGGCGGTCGAAAAGGCCGGCACGACCGATCCCGATAAGGTCATCGACGCACTCGTCGGCGTCTCGGTTCCGAACCTCACCGGCGGTTACGCCACCATGATGCCGAACCACTACATCACCAAGCCGGTTCTGATCGGCGAAGTGCAGGAGAACGGCCAGTTCGACGTGGTTTCGCAGACCCCTGCAGTGGTCGGCAAGGAATGGTCCGATTATCTGCCCGACAGCAAGGATCTGATCTCGGATTGGCGCATGCCGATGAACTGCGGCAACTTCAACGTTTCCACCGGCAAGTGCGGCGGCAAGGGTTCCTGATTTTCGCCGCCGTAACGCAAGACCGCCGCGGGCAGGCTTTTCTGCCCGTGGCAGCTTGAGGGGACAAGCGCAATGTTCGACAAATTCGTTTACCGCATGGCTTTGGCGCTCGTCGCCTGCTTCTGCCTGGTGCTGGCGCTGACGGCCACGAGCCTGCGCGCCCAGGAGGATGCTCACGGCCTCATCAATTCGCTCGGTCAGGCCAATTTCCAGCAGGCCGCTGCAATCGTCCAGAATCTTGCAAAGACCGGCGACCCCAAGGTCGTGCCGGCACTGCAGGCCTTCTCCGATGGCGATCTCTATATCAGGAAATCCGACAACCAGGTCTTCATCGCCAAGTCCTCCGGCGATGCGATGGCCCTGGTGGACCCACTTACGGGGCAGGCGGCCGGGCAGGAAGCCCAGGACAATCTCGGCAAGATCAAGATCAACAACAGTCTCCGCCGCGCCGTTCGTGCGGCTCTCGGCAGTTTGACGCTGATGAGCCCGGATCGCGGTGTCCGCCTGGAGGCGGCGCAATCGGTGTTGAAATCGCCGAGCGCGGATTCGCTGGAGGCTGTCGAGACGGCGCTGCAGAACGAGAAGGACGCAGAAATTCGTGTCGCTCTTGAACGGGCACGAGCTGTTGCCGTGCTCAGCTCCGATCGCCCTGTGGAAGACAAGAAGGCCGCAATCGAGACGATCAAGGTCGAGGGCGGTCGTGATGCCATCGGCATCCTCTCCTCCGTTTCCGTCGATGACAGTCTCAAGCCGGACGTCGCAGCCGCGATTGCCGGCATCCAGGAACAGTTGAAGTTCTGGGATGCGTTGCAGAACGTCTGGTACGGCCTGTCGCTCGGCTCGGTGCTGCTTCTGGCGGCCATCGGCCTTGCCATCACCTTCGGCGTCATGGGCATCATCAACATGGCGCATGGCGAAATGGTGATGCTCGGCGCCTATTCCACCTTCATGGTCCAGAGCGTCATCCGCACATCCTATCCGGAACTCTTCGACTGGTCGCTGGCGATCGCCTTGCCGGTCGCCTTCATCGTGACCGGCGCTGTCGGCCTCGTCATCGAGCGCGGCGTCATCCGCTTTCTCTACGGCCGGCCGCTGGAGACGCTGCTTGCCACCTGGGGCATCTCGCTGATCCTGCAGCAGGCGGTACGTTCTATCTTCGGGCCGACCAATCAGGAAGTCGGCAATCCCTCCTGGATGTCGGGTTCCTTCGATCTCGGCTATCTCTCCGTCACCTGGAACCGTCTCTGGATCATCGTCTTCGCGCTCGGTGTCTTCGTGGCGCTGCTGTTGCTGCTGAAGCGTTCCGCCTTCGGCCTGCAGATGCGGGCGGTGACGCAGAACAGGCGCATGGCTTCCTCCATGGGCATTCGCACGCCCTGGGTCGATGCCTTCACCTTTGCTCTGGGTTCCGGCATTGCCGGCATGGCGGGTGTCGCGCTCTCGCAGATCGACAACGTCTCGCCGAACCTTGGCCAGAGCTACATCATCGACAGCTTCATGGTCGTGGTGTTCGGCGGGGTCGGCAATCTCTGGGGCACGCTGGTCGGCGCTTTCTCGCTCGGCATTCTCAACAAGTTCCTCGAGCCCTATGCGGGGGCGGTGCTCGGCAAGATCCTCGTGCTCGTCCTCATCATCCTCTTCATCCAGAAGCGTCCGCGCGGTCTGTTCGCGCTCAAGGGAAGGGCGGTGGAAGCATGATCACGGCCTTCATCCTCCGCTCTCTCGACCGCCGCATCAGCATCGCCATCGCGATATTGATCGCCGTCGCCTTCCTCGTGCCACTGTCGAACTTGGCTCTGCCGGAAACCAGCGCACTGCATGTGCCGACCTACCTGATGTCGTTGCTCGGCAAGTATCTGACCTATGCGCTGCTCGCCTTGGCGCTCGACCTCGTCTGGGGCTATTGCGGCATTCTCTCGCTCGGCCACGGCGCCTTCTTCGCGCTCGGCGGCTATGCGATGGGCATGTATCTGATGCGGCAGATCGGCTCGCGCGGCACCTATGGCAACCCGATCCTGCCTGACTTCATGGTCTTCCTGAACTGGAAGGAACTGCCATGGTTCTGGTACGGCTTCGACCATTTCTGGTTCGCCATGATCATGGTGCTGGCGGCACCCGGCCTCCTTGCCTTCATCTTTGGCTGGTTCGCCTTCCGCTCACGCGTCAACGGCGTCTATCTGTCGATCATCACGCAGGCGATGACCTATGCCCTGCTGCTCGCCTTCTTCCGCAACGACATGGGCTTTGGCGGCAACAACGGTCTGACCGACTTCAAGGATATCCTCGGTTTCAACATCCAGGCCGACGGGACGCGCGCCGTGCTCTTCGCCATCACAGCGCTGATCCTGGCGCTGGCGCTGATGCTGTCCTCGGCCATCGTGCGCTCGAAGTTCGGCAAGGTGCTGGTCGGCGTGCGCGACGCGGAAAGCCGCACGCGTTTCCTCGGCTACCGCGTCGAGCACATGAAGCTCTTCGTCTTCGTGGTATCGGCGATGATGGCGGGCATTGCCGGCGCGCTCTATGTGCCGCAGATCGGCATCATCAACCCCGGCGAGTTCGCACCGGCCAACTCGATCGAAGTGGTCATCTGGACGGCGGTTGGCGGCCGGGCAACGCTGATCGGCCCGATCATCGGCGCCATCCTCGTCAATGGCGGCAAGACGGTTTTCACCGGCCTGTTCCCGAGCTTCTGGCTGTTTGCGCTCGGCGGCCTGTTCGTCGCGGTGACGCTGTTCCTGCCCAAGGGCATCGTCGGAACGATCGCTCCCTACATCGGCAGAGGGCGCAAGCCGGAGAGCCCGCAGCCCAAAGCCGCGGAAGACGAAGCCAGCAAGCCCGTACAGGCGGCGGAGTGAGACCATGATCCCGGATATCAAGCCCAACAGCATGCTTTATCTCAACAACGTCTCGGTCTCGTTCGACGGGTTCAAGGCCCTGAATGCGCTGTCGATCGTCATCGAGCCGGGGGAGCTTCGCGCCATCATCGGCCCGAACGGCGCCGGCAAGACCACGATGATGGATATCATCACCGGCAAGACGCGACCCGACGAGGGCGAGGTGTTCTTCAACGGCCAGGTCGACCTGACCAAGAAGGACGAGGCCGATATCGCCCAGCTCGGCATCGGCCGCAAATTCCAGAAGCCGACCGTCTTCGAAAGCCACACCGTCTGGGACAATCTCGAACTGGCGCTCAACCGCAATCGCGGCGTCTTCGCGACGCTGTTCTATCGCCTGACGCCGGCAGATCGCGACCGCATCGACGAAATCCTCGAGACGGTGCGCCTGTCGCATCGCCGGGACGAACTGGCGGCCAATCTCTCCCACGGCCAGAAGCAATGGCTGGAGATCGGCATGCTGCTCGCGCAGGAGCCAAAGCTGCTCTTGGTGGACGAGCCCGTTGCCGGCATGACGGATGCGGAGACGGCGGAGACAGCGGTCTTGCTGAAGGAGATCGCCAAGACGCGCTCGGTCGTGGTGGTCGAGCACGACATGGGCTTCATCCGCGACCTTGGCGTCAAGGTGACATGTTTGGCGGAAGGCTCGGTGCTGGCCGAGGGTTCGATCGATTTCGTCAGCAGCGATCCGAAGGTGATCGAGAATTATTTGGGGCGGTGAGATGCTGACAGTCGAAAACGCAAATCTGCATTATGGCGCGGCACAGGCGCTGCGCGGCATCTCCATCAAGGCCGAGATGGGCAAGATCACCTGTGTCCTTGGGCGCAACGGCGTCGGCAAGAGTTCGCTGTTGCGCGCCGTCACCGGCCAGCATGCGCTGTCGGCTGGCACGGTCGCCTTTAACGGCGTGACGCTGAACGGCATGGCGCCCTTTACCCGCGCCAGGCAGGGCATCGGCTATGTGCCGCAGGGCCGCGAGATCTTTCCTCTGTTGACCGTGAAGGAAAATCTGGAGACCGGCTACGCGCCGGTCTCTCGCCGCGACCGCAATATCCCTGACGACATCTACAGCCTGTTTCCGGTGCTGAAATCCATGCTGTCGCGACGGGGCGGCGATCTTTCCGGCGGGCAGCAGCAGCAACTGGCGATCGGGCGGGCCATGGTGACGCGGCCGAAAATATTGGTGCTGGACGAACCGACGGAGGGCATTCAGCCATCGATCATCAAGGATATCGGCCGGGCGATCCGCTATCTCAGGGATTCCACCGGTATGGCGATCCTGCTGGTCGAGCAATATCTCGATTTCTGCCGCGAGCTTGCCGATTACGTCTACATCATGGATCGCGGCGAGATCGCGCATGAGGGCCTGGCGGAGTCGCTGGATACACCTGAAGCCCGCAGACATCTGACCGTCTGAGGCGAATGCCTTTCTTTTCAGCGTCTGGTGAAAAATGCAGCGGGCGTCGCCTATTGCAGATCGCCATTGCAGGCGATTGCATAAGGCACAGAAATTGCTTGCGTTTATTCCCTGCCGGGTTTCAATGCCTGGGTATTGGCATGGTGTGTTGAGCGGAGAGACCGAATGGCAATGGCAGCGGCGAGCACGAGACCGCAGAGGGCGCGAGGTCGCGGCCATCTGGCGGCCAAGTCGCTTGGCGGTCGCACGCGTCTTGCCGAGCTTTACCAGGAAGGAGCGGCGAAGATCCGGTTGCCCGAGACTTTCGACAGTTCCATGGAAGCGGTCATCATCAATACCGCCGGCGGGCTCACCGGCGGTGACCGTATGGATTGGAGCGTCGTTGCCGGGCCTAGCACGCGCATTGACGTGACCACCCAGGCCTGTGAGAAGATCTACAAGGCTTCGGCCGATAGCGCCGTGGTGGAGACATCAATCAGGGTCGGTGCCGGCGCGCGCGTCGATTGGCTGCCGCAGGAAACCATCCTGTTCGACCGCGCCTCGCTGTCTCGCAAGCTGCATGTCGAGCTTGACGAAACAGCCGAATTTCTTGCCGTTGAGGCGATTCTGCTGGGACGGAAGGCAATGGGCGAGACGATGGTGCAGGGGCTGTTCCGTGATCGTTGGCGCATCCGCCGCGACGGGCGCCTGATCCATGCCGAGGAACTGAGGCTTGGTGGCGATATTGCGGCTTTGACGGCCGAGAATGCCGTGCTCAGCGGCCAGGTCGCCTTCGCGACGCTGCTTTATGCCGGACCGCTGGCGGAAACCTATCTGCGCCAGGTCCGGCCGCTTGTCGAAAGCCATATGGGAGGCGTCAGCCACTGGAGAGAGAAGCTCGTGGTGCGGCTTGCGGCCTCCGATGGTTTCGCGCTCAGAAAAATCCTGATCCCGATCATTTCCGCCTTGCGCAACGGAGCGCCAGTGCCGAAAGTCTGGAACCTGTAGTCCGAGAAAACAGCAATTACATAGGTAGGCGATGAACCTCACTCCGAGAGAAAAAGACAAGCTGCTGATTTCCATGGCGGCAATGGTGGCGCGGCGGCGGCTGGAGCGTGGCGTCAAGCTCAATCATCCCGAGGCCATCGCGCTGATCACCGACTTCGTGGTCGAGGGCGCGCGGGATGGCCGTCCGGTTGCCGAGCTGATGGAGGCCGGCGCCCACGTCATCACCCGCGATCAGGTGATGGAGGGCATTGCCGAGATGATCCATGACGTACAGGTCGAGGCGACGTTTCCGGATGGAACCAAGCTGGTGACCGTGCACGAACCAATCCGCTGAGGTTGCGATGCTGGAACTCAGACCCAATTGCGAATGCTGCGACCGGAATTTGCCGCCGGAAAGCCTTGATGCGATGATCTGCACCTTCGAGTGCACGTTCTGCGTTAATTGCGTCGGTAATGTTCTCGGCGGCATCTGCCCGAATTGCGGCGGCGAACTCGTTCAGCGTCCCATTCGCCCGGCGGCGTTGCTCGCCAAATATCCTGCGTCGACCAAACGTGTTCTGAAAGCGGAAGGCTGTGCGCCCGTCCGGGCTGCATAAGGAGAAAGACCATGATCCCAGGCGAAATCATTGCCGCAAGCGGCGATATCGAACTCAATGTCGGTGCACCCACAGTAACGCTTGAGGTTTCCAATACCGGCGACAGGCCGGTGCAGGTCGGCAGCCACTATCATTTTGCCGAAACGAACGGCGGCCTATCCTTCGATCGCGACAGGGCGAAGGGCATGCGGCTCGATATTCCCGCCGGCACCGCGGTGCGTTTCGAGCCGGGCCAGACGCGCTCGGTGACGCTCATCCCACTTTCCGGCAAGCGCGAAGTCTATGGCTTTCGGCAGCAGGTCATGGGCAAGCTCTAGGCTCGCGGGGGAGCGACATGTCTTTGAAATTGGTTGCATTCGGTCCGTTTGTTGCGGCGGTTTTGATGTGCGGTCAGGCGTTTGCGCAAAGCGACGCGGATCAACCGAAAATCGATTGCAAGAATGCCCAGACGCAGACGGATATGAACACCTGCGCCGCCCTCGATTTTCAGAGGGCCGACAAGGCGCTGAACGAGCAATACAAGAAGACCCGTACCGCCATGGTCGCGATAGATGCCGACCTCGACGCCGATATCAAGGGCGCGGAAAAGGCATTGGTGAAGGCACAGCGCGCCTGGATCGATTTCCGTGACAGCCAGTGCGAGGCGGAAGGTTTCGAAGCCCGGGGCGGAACGATGGAGCCGCTGCTCGTTTCCGGTTGCAAGACGACTTTGACGCAGCAGCGGACCAAGGAGCTGAAGGTGCTGGCAGATGGATCGGAGGGCGCGCAGTGAGCGCGAAGCGCACGATCATGATCGTCGGCAACGGTGAGATTGCGGAAGGGGTCACGGAAGAGATCGACGCCGCCGATCTGGTGATCCGCTTCAACGATTGCCGCTCCATGGGTGCCGGCGGCAGCCGGACCCATGTCGTCGCGGTTTGCAATACCGGCCGGCCGGCGCGCGCCATGCTGGGTTCGGCCGAATGGCGCAAGAGCCCAGCCGTCGCCTCCGCCTCCGAAATCTGGAGCGTGCGCGATCCCGGTAAATTCGCTGCCCTGCGTGCGCCGCTGGCGCTGTCGCATCCGGAACTCGATGATTTCTGCGACGACTATACCGATCAATTCACCGCCTTCTGCCATGCGACGGGCAAGCGTCATGTCGTGATCGACCGGTCCGTCCATGACAGCGTCGATGCGGCGCTGGCGGCCTACGAGCCCGGCGCCTATGTGGCGCCGAGCAGCGGCATGATCGTGATCGCGGACGTACTCTTGCACCACCCCGACGACGATATCGCCATTACCGGCTTCAGCCATACGGGCTGGGACGGCCATCCCTTTGCCGCCGAGAAGCGGCTGGTGGACGGCTATGTGTCCCGGGGCCGCCTGAAGCGCCTCGCCGATACGACCCTTATCTCTGCCTCCGAAGGAGACTGATTCATGCCCTATAAGATTTCCCGCGCCGCCTATGCCAGCATGTTCGGACCGACCGTCGGCGACAAGGTGCGGCTGGCCGATACCGAATTGTTCATCGAGGTGGAAAAGGATTTCACCACCTATGGCGAGGAAGTGAAGTTCGGTGGCGGCAAAGTCATTCGCGACGGCATGGGGCAGAGCCAGGTGACGCGCGCGAACGGCGCCGTCGACACCGTCATCACCAATGCTTTGATCCTCGATAATTGGGGGATCGTGAAGGCGGATATCGGCTTGAAGGACGGCCGCATCGTCGCGATCGGCAAGGCCGGCAATCCGGATACCCATCCGGGTGTCAACATCATCGTCGGGCCGGGCACCGAGGCGATTGCGGGCGAGGGGAAGATCGTCACCGCCGGCGGCATGGACAGCCACATCCATTTCATCTGCCCGCAGCAGATCGAGGAAGCGCTGATGTCTGGCATCACCACGATGCTCGGCGGCGGCACCGGGCCGGCGCATGGCACTCTGGCGACCACCTGCACGCCGGGACCCTGGCATCTGGCGCGCATGATCGAGGCCTTCGACGCCTTCCCGATGAATATCGGCCTTTCGGCCAAGGGCAATGCCTCGCTGCCGGCAGCTCTGGAGGAGATGGTGCTCGGTGGTGCCTGCTCATTGAAGCTGCATGAGGACTGGGGCACCACGCCGGCGGCGATCGACTGCTGCCTGAGCGTTGCCGACGAATATGACGTGCAGGTGATGATTCACACGGATACGTTGAACGAAAGTGGCTTCGTCGAGGATACGATCGGTGCCATCAAGGGTCGTACCATCCATGCCTTCCACACGGAAGGCGCGGGCGGCGGGCATGCGCCCGACATCATCAAGATCTGCGGCCAGTCGAACGTCATCCCGTCTTCGACCAATCCGACGCGCCCCTATACGGTTAATACCATCGCCGAACACCTCGACATGTTGATGGTCTGCCATCACCTGTCGCCATCGATCCCCGAGGATATCGCTTTTGCCGAAAGCCGCATCCGCAAGGAGACGATCGCAGCCGAGGATATCCTGCACGATATCGGCGCCTTCTCGATCATTTCGTCCGACAGCCAGGCCATGGGCCGCGTCGGCGAAGTGGCGATCCGGACATGGCAGACCGCCGACAAGATGAAGCGTCAGCGCGGCCGCCTGGCCCAGGAGACCGGCGACAACGACAATTTCCGCGTGAAGCGCTACATCGCCAAATATACGATCAACCCGGCCATCGCCCATGGCGTCAGCCACGAGGTGGGATCGATCGAGGTCGGCAAGCGTGCCGATATAGTGATCTGGAACCCGGCCTTCTTCGGCGTCAAGCCGGAGATGATCCTGCTCGGCGGCTCCATAGCGGCTGCACCGATGGGCGATCCGAACGCCTCGATCCCGACGCCGCAGCCGATGCACTATCGCCCGATGTTCGGTGCCTATGGCAAGAATCGCACGAATTCCTCGGTGACGTTCGTCTCCCAGGCTGCATTCGATGCAGGTCTTGCCGGCAAGCTCGGCATTGCCAAGACGCTCCTGCCCGTCAGGAACACGCGCGGTGGCATTTCCAAGGCGTCGATGATCCACAATAGCCTGACGCCGCATATCGAGGTGGACCCCGAGACCTATGAAGTTCGCGCCGATGGCGAGCTTCTGACATGTGAGCCGGCGACGGTGCTGCCGATGGCGCAGCGTTATTTCCTGTTCTGACAGGTTTTTTGACGGCCGATCATTGGCAGCTGAAAAAGCCCCGGTTTCCGGGGCTTTTTCAGCTCCGCGTACTTAATGCTGCGTTATCATAGGCTTGTGGCGGCAACTTTGCGCATCGCTTTTCGACTTGCGAAAGCGATGATGTCGGCGGCCATTTCTGATTGTTCACAACTTGGGAAATACCACGCATTTTAATCGTTACATTAAAGACCTGGAAGCGTCTTCACCCCTATTTCACATGATTGAAATGGTGGCTGAGGAAGGTGAATCGCATGAGACAATGGATTTCGCTGCAAGCCGATCTCGGTAATTTTCAGCGGCGGCGTGCGATCTATATTTTCGCGTTAAAGATGAGTTTTGCAGCCGTCATCATGTCACTTTTGATCATGCTTGTAATGCTGCCCGTGCTGCAGTGGTTCGATCTCTTGCCAGTGCCGATTTCGGAGGCGATGCGTCTCGGTGTCCTCTTGGCATGGATCGTCGGCGGTACCGTTTCCGGCGCGCTGGCGGCGCTGGCAGGTTGTTCGATTCACAAGCTTGCCGTCTCCCGCGCCGAGTTCCAGCGGCTGAGCCGCACCGACATGCTGTCCGGCTTGCTCAATCGTCGTGCCTTTACCGAAGCATTGGATCAGGCCGCCGAAGGTGCGTCACTCGTCATCTTCGATGTCGATCGGTTCAAGACGATCAATGATCGCTTCGGACATGCATCCGGCGATGCCGTCATCGTTGCCGTATCGCAGATATTTGCGCATGTCTTTGCCGGCGAGGACGTGATCGCTCGTCTCGGCGGCGAGGAATTCGGCGCCATCGTTCACGGCGGCGACACGTCTGAACGCGTTGCCCGCATCGAGAGCATCAGGGCTGAGATCGCCAATCATCCCATCGCCGTCGAAGGTGGTTCGGTGAAGATCACCATTTCCGCGGGAATCGCCGACATAGGCAAGGACCGCAAGTCGGAAGCCGTTTATGCGGCAGCCGACAAGGCGCTCTATCTCGCCAAGACGCTTGGCCGCAACCGCGTGGTCCACGAATACGAACGGCTGAACCACGTCTGGCATCGTTCTGCAACCGACCAGAAGCGCGAAGCCACGGCGGAGCATGTGGAACCGAAGCGCTACGCGCAACGAATATAGAGCTTTGCGAAAGCGGCATTGGCGCTTGCGCCGGAAGCGACTATTTTGCATGGTCTGACAAAGCTTTGAATTGGACCCGCCATGCAACATGTTACCTCCTATCTGCCGGCCGGCACGCCGTCCTCCAATCCGATCGATCGTGTCGTCCTGCCGCATGATTTGCGGCATCTGCGCCGCAAGCTGCTGCATCTCGAAAACGGCGACATGGTCATGCTCGACCTGAAAGAGCCGGTCCTGTTTGCCAATGGCGACCTCCTGGTGCGCGAGGACGGCGAGTTGATCGAGATCGTTGCGGCGAATGAGAAGCTTTTCGAAATCAAGCCGCGTGATCGCAGGCATCTGATCGAGCTTGCCTGGCATCTTGGCAATCGCCATCTCCCGGCGCAGATCGAAGAGGAACGCATCCTGATTTTGCGCGATCATGTGATCCGTTCCATGCTCGAAGGGCTCGGCGCGACGGTCACGGAAGTCAGTGAGCCTTTCCAGCCTGCTCGCGGTGCCTACCACTCCCATGGCGGCCATTCGCATGACCATGCCGATCATCACGATCATGGGCACGATCACCATTCGCACGATTGAACGCCGATGAGCGAGGGGATGGCAGCGGACGATCGCAATCTGCAGGCGCTGTTGCGGCTGATGGCTTGGCTGTCGCCGGCTTTTCCGGTGGGGTCCTTTGCCTATTCCGGTGGGCTCGAGCGTGCGGTGCATGACGGGCTGGTTCACGATAGCAAGAGCCTGCGTGATTGGATCGCGACCCTCATCCAGCATGGCCCTGTCTGGAATGATGCCGTCCTGCTTGCCGAGGCACATCATGCCGGCGAGGATGCGCTGCGGCTTGCCGCGGTAGCGGAACTTGCAGAAGCGCTGGCGGGCTCGAAAGAGCGCCACAATGAAACGATGCTGCTCGGCGACGCCTTTTTGTCGGCCGCCGGCGCCTGGCCGCACGGGATATTTTCGATGCTGCCGGCAAAGACTGCATATCCCGTCGCAGTCGGCGCGGTAGCCGCCGCACACGAGATATCCATCGAGAAGACACTAGCCGCCTTCCTGCATGCCCTTGCGTCGCAGATGCTTTCGGCCGGCATCCGGCTCGGCGTGACCGGGCAGAAGGATGGCGTTGCGATCCTGGCCGCCTTGGAGGATATCATCGCCGACGTGGCGAAACGGGTAGCGCAATCCGATCTCGATGATCTTGGCGCTGCGACTGTGCACGCCGACATTGCAAGCCTGCGTCATGAAACCCAGGAGACGCGGCTCTTTCGCTCATGATCCGCGTCTTTGGGGAAATGCTACAATCGAGGCACGCCCTACGTCATTCGCCGCTGTGCGGCAGGCCGACGCTTCGCTATGCTGCTATTTTATTGGAGTTTCCAGCATGAAATCGAGAAATGGACCTTTGCGTGTCGGTATCGGCGGCCCCGTCGGTTCGGGCAAGACGGCGCTGACGGAAAAGCTGTGCAAGGCGATGCGCGACGATTATTCCGTCGCCGTCGTCACCAACGACATCTATACGACTGAAGATGCGGAGGCGTTGGTGCGGATGCAGGCGCTGACGTCGGATCGCATCGTCGGCGTCGAAACCGGCGGCTGCCCGCATACCGCCATTCGCGAGGATGCGACGATCAACCTGCAGGCTATCGCCGGCCTCAACGAGCGGCTTCCGGATCTCGACGTCGTCTTCATCGAATCCGGCGGCGACAATCTGGCCGCGACCTTCTCGCCCGATCTCGCCGATATCACCATCTACGTAATTTCTGTGTGCCAGGGCGAGGAAATTCCGCGCAAGGGCGGCCCCGGCATCACCAAATCGGACCTGCTCGTTATTAACAAGAAGGATCTGGCGCCTTTCGTCGAGGTCGATCTCGAGGTGATGGACCGCGATGCCACGCGCATGCGCCAGGCTCGTCCTTTCGTGTTTTCCGACATGAAGCGGGGAGAGGGCGTCGGTACGATCGTCAGCTTCCTGAAGGAACAGGGCGGCCTTTAGGCCGTCCCGTCACCTATCGGTTTCGCCAGGTCGAGCCGACCGCTATTCGGCGGCGAACGGCGGCAGCTTCAGCACATTCGTACCGGTCGCCTTGCGACCCCTGACATCCCTGTTCTCGATGACCTCCAGTCGCTCTTCCAAGGCGGCGAGCGACTGTCGGTTTTCATTGACGGCAGTCGCCAGGCTTTCCTTGGTCACGACTTCATCATCCGCGTCCTTCTTGCCGACCAGTTTGCCGAAGAGGAAGCCGAGCAGGCGCGAGAGGTCGTCCATGATCAAGAAGAAGGACGGCACGACCACCAGGCTGAGGACGGTGGACACGATGATGCCGCCGATCACCGCAATCGCCATCGGCGCGCGGAAGGAGCCGCCTTCGCCGACACCGAGCGCGGACGGCAGCATGCCGGCCGACATGGCGATCGAGGTCATGATGATCGGCCGCGCACGCTTGCGGCCGGCCTCGACGACGGCTTCCAGCCTCGGCATGCCTTGATGCATCATCTCGATGGCGAAATCGACGAGCAGGATGGCGTTCTTGGTCACGATGCCCATCAACATGAGAATGCCGATCATCACAGGCATGGACAGGGCATTGCCCGTCAGGATGAGTGCCAGCGCCACGCCGCCGATCGCCAGTGGCAGCGACAGCAGAATGGTAAAGGGCTGGATGATGTCCTTGAACAGCAGCACCAGCACGGTCAGAACCAGCAGTAGGCCAAGCAGCATGGCATTGCCGAAGCTCTGCTGCATTTCCTTCTGGACCTTGGTGTCGCCGCTTTCGGCCAGATGCACGGTTGCCGGGATCTTGGCGCTGTTGACGATATCGAGGAAATGCTCCGATGCCGTATCCAGCGCCACGCCCTGCGGCAGGTCCGCGCCGATGGAAACGACGCGGTAGCGGTTGTTGCGCTTGATCGAAGACAGGCCCTCGGTATAATCGATGTCGGCGACGCTCGACATCGGCACGGTGGTGCCTGAGGCGGTCTTGATGCGCAAGGCACGGATCGCCGCCAGATCGCGGCGCATGCCGAGCGAAGCCTGGACGCGGATCGGTATCTGGCGATCGTCGAGCGAGATCTTCGCAAGCGACGCGTCGATATCGCCGATGGTGGCCACACGAACCGTATCGGAAATCATCTGCGGCGTGATGCCGAGGCGTGCGGCTTCGTCCTTGCGCGGATAGATCTGCAGTTCGGGACGCGGCAGGGCGCCGTCGGCGCTGACGTTGGCGAGCGCAGGATCGGTTCGTAACTTGGCTTCGAGAATGCCGACCGCCTGGTTCAGATCCTTCTCGTTGCGGGAGAGGAAGTTGTAGGTGAGGTCGCGGTCGCCACGGTCGTTGAGCTTGGTGATGCGGACGTCAGGTATCGAACGCAATTTCGCGAAGACTTCCTTTTCCACATCCCATTGCGGACGCTCGCGGCCATGCACGGTGACCTTCGGCAGGTGAGGGCCGATGACTGGCAGCGAGCCGAGGACGTCGTTCACCAGCTTCTTGACGAGCGACTGGTCGAGCTTGCCGAGTGTCAGCGTCACGGTCGCGCGGCGAAGCTCCAAATCGCCCTTCGGCGAAGCACCGCCGAGAACGAAGACGTTTTCAACGCCGTCGATGCCCTTGACGCGCCGGTAGATCTCGTTGGTCGCCTGTTCCGTATCCTCGAGCCGTGCATTCGGCGGCAGCTCGGCTGACAGAACGATACGCGATGAATCGTCCGGCGGAATGAAGCTGCCGGGGACGAACATGATCAGCGCAAAAACCGAGGCGATGGAAAAGGCGAAGGCCGCCAGCAGCGTCGGATAACGCGTATACCACCGCTTGGTCGTCAACCGCACCAGTGCGCTGTAGCCGCGCATGAAGGGGCCGTCTTTGTCGTGGTGATCGTCGACCGCATCTTCGGCGCGCATGAGATAGGCCGCCATCATCGGTGTGATCAGACGCGCCACAAGCAGCGAGAAGAACACCGAGAAGGCGACTGTCAGGCCGAACTGAATGAAGTACTGGCCCGGAATGCCCGGCATGAAGGAGACCGGGACGAAGACCGCGATGATGGTGAAGGTCGTCGCGATGACGGCCAGGCCGATTTCATCGGCGGCATCGATGGCGGCACGGTAAGGCGTCTTGCCCATCTTGATGTGGCGGGCGATGTTCTCGATCTCGACGATGGCATCATCCACGAGAATGCCTGTTGCCAGCGTCAGCGCCAGGAAGCTGACGAGATTCAGCGAGAAGCCGATCTGGTTCATGATCCAGAATGTCGGGATCGCTGACAGTGGCAGGGCGACCGCCGAAATCAGCGTCGCGCGCCAATTCCGCAGGAAGAGGAAGACGACGAGAACCGCCAGGAGCGCACCTTCGAGCAGCGTGTGCATCGCCGCTTCGTAATTGCCGTAGGTGTAATAGACGGAGTCGTCGATCATCTCGATAGAGACGTTCGGATTTTCGGCGCGCACCTTGTTGAGCGTATCGCCAACCGTCTTGGCGACCGTTACCTCGCTGGCGCCCTTGGCGCGGAACACGCCGAAGGTGACGACGGGGGCGCTGTTGAACCGCGAGAACGACTTCGGCTCCTGATAGGTGTCCTTGATGACGCCGAGAGCGGAGAGCTTGACGAAGCGGCCGTTGGTCAGCGCGATCGTGGTATCGACAAGCTGCGCGACCTCGCGGGCGTCGCCAAGCACGCGGATCGCCTGTTCGCTGCCCGCGACCTGGCCGCGGCCGGAACCCAGATCGATGTTGGTGCTGCGCAACTGCTGGCTGACCGAAAGCGCCGTAATGCCGTAGGCATTCAGCTTGTTCGGATCGAGCTCGATGCGCACCTCGCGGTCGGCGCCGCCGTAGCGATCGACGCGGCCGATACCCGCCTGGCCCTGCAGCGCGCGCTTGATAACGTCGTCAACGAACCAGGACATTTCCTCAAGGGTCATGTTCGGCGAGGAGACGGCGAAGCTCTGGATCGCCTGGCCTTCGACATCGACCTTCGAGACGATGGGCTCATCGATCGTGGACGGCAGATTGCCGCGGATGCGATCGATGGCGTCCTTGGTATCCTGAACGGCCTGTTGGGTCGGCACTTCCAGGCGGAAGATCACGACGGTCTGCGATTGGCCGTCGGTGACGGTCGATTGTATCTCGTCGATGCCGTTGATGCCGGCAACGGCGTCTTCGACCTCCTTCGTCACCTGCATTTCGAGCTCGGCGGGCGAGGCGCCGCTCTGCGTCACCGTGACGTTGACAACAGGCACGTCGATGTTCGGGAAGCGCGTGATGGGCAGATTGAAGAAGGCGTGCGCGCCCACCACCATCAGCAGGAAAAAGCCGAGGAGCGGGGCGATCGGATTTCGGATGGACCAGGCGGAGAAGTTCATCTTGCCATTCTCGCTCAGTTGGAGGCTTGCGGCGTTTCGCGCACGGGCGTGATGTGGTCGCCGTCGCGGACATAGGCGCCGGCCTTGGCGACAACATCTTCGCCGGCCGTCAGGCCTTTGAGGATCTCGACATAGGCTCCGTCCTGGATGCCGGTCTCGACATTGACGAACTTGACGACGCCGTTCTCGACCTTGCGGGCGGAAGAGCCGTTTTCGTCGCTATTGACGGCGGTCAGCGGCAGGGAGACACCCTCTTCCTGCCGGATGACGATCTCGGCGCTGCCGTACATGCCGGCACGCGCCTTGTCGCCCTCGTCGATGGTGATGTGCACCGCGCCGAGGCGAGTAACGGAATCGACGACAGGCGCGACGAGGCGGACGGTGCCGCCAAGCTTTTCGCGGCTGCCGGAGAGCGAAATCAAAGCCTTCTGCCCGGTGGCGATCTTGGTGATGTCGCTTTCGGAAACGTCGACCACCAGTTCAAGCTGGCTGTCGCGGATGATGGTGAAGAGCGGATCGCCGCTGCCGTTGGCGATGGCGCCGACGCGGGCGTTGCGCGAGGCAACCGTGCCTGCGACCGGGGTCTTGATGCCGGTACGGGCAAGTTTCAGGTCGGTGTCGGCGATCTGGCTGTCGGTGACCTTGAGATCGGCTTCGGCGACCGCGATCGCCTGTTCGGCGGACCCCACGCGAGCCTTGTTGGCTGCGGCCGACGCGTTTGCCTGCTCGACTGACGAGGTCGACATCGTGCCCTTGGCGCCCATTGTGACCGCGCGGACGCGTTGCAATTCAGCTTCTTCCGCGTTGGCGTGAGCCTCGGCGAGCTGCGCGTGCAGCTGGGCAAGGCTTGCCTCGCCCTTGGCGCGCGTGGCCTGCATCTGGCTCTTCTGCAGGATCAGCGCGTCTTCGTTCAGCGTGGCGAGCGTGCTGTTTGCCTCGACCTTGTCGCCGACATCGGCATTCAGCGAGCGGATGGAGAGGCCATCGACCTGCGGCTGGATGTAGATTTCTTCGACGGCCTTCACCGTGCCCGTCGCGACGACCCTGTCGACCAGCTTGCGCATCGTGGCGGTGGTAATGACGATCGCCGGCAGGTTCTGCTTCGGGGTCGTGACGGCAGGCTCCTCCGCCAGCGCGGCGGGTGCGGCCAACAAGGAAAGCATGATTGCGGTCGTGCTTAGAAATCTAAACGGCGTAAGGGCCATGCGTCCGGTTCCAGTTCGGCATCTCGGTAAAAGGATTTCGCTGTTTTCCGTCGCGAACACGGGGATCAATGCGTGCGGGCCGGCTACTCCGGCGGATCAATATCCGTCTGTCATGCCTGCAGGTCCCTCATCCTAAATTCGCTCCTGTACATGGGAGCGGTTTCCAAATTTCACAAGATCACGAGAAAATGATTTCGCGGGTAATTTTACCCGTCGCAACTCTGCGAAGCAATCACGGCATTGTGATGTCGGCATTCGAATAGTTGATAGTTGTGAGCTTTTCGTGCAAGTGTCGCGATAAGGCCAGCTTTTTGTTGCGGCTGTTACAAAATGAAAAAAACGCGCGAGGCATGAAACCTCGCGCGTTTCGGTTGTTCGCGATGCCTGAGACTATTTCAGGGCCGCGTCCGTGATCTCATGCGTATAAGCGCCGGTCGGCTTCTTGTTGATGATCTTCTGGTCGAGCAGCGCCTCGACGGTGCGATCATAAAGCTTCGCGTCGAGCTTGCCGCTGCCGATGAGCTTGGCGACTTCGCCCATCATGCGCTTCTGGTGGTTTTCGTCCTGGCCGCCATTGTCCATGACGATCCCGGCGGCTTCATCCGGATGTTCGACGGCATATTTCCAGCCTTTCATCGAGGCGCGGACGAACTTGACCATATCGGCCTTGAACTTCGCATCCTTCAGCTTGTCTTCCTTGACATAGAGGCCGTCTTCCAGAAGGTCGACGCCGAGCTTGGTATAGTTGAAGACGGTCAGGTCTTCCTGCTTGAAACCGGCATCGATTGCCTGCCAGTATTCATTGTAGGTCATGACCGAGATGCAGTCGGCCTGCTTCTGGACGAGCGGCTGCACATCGAAGCTCTGCTTGAGCACGGTGACGCCGTCCTTGCCGCCATCGGTCTTCAGGCCGATCTTGTGCATCCAGGCGAAGAACGGATATTCGTTGCCGTAGAACCAGACGCCGAGCGTATGTCCCTTGAAATCCTTCTCCGTCTTGACCGGGCCATCCTTCGGGCAGATCAATTCCAGGCCGGACTTCTCGAAGGGCTGGGCGATGTTGATCAGCGGCACGCCCTTTTCGCGGGCAACCAGCGCGCCACCCATCCAGTCGACGATGACATCGGCGCCGCCGCCGGCGATCACCTGTTCCGGGGCGATATCCGGGCCGCCCGGCTTGATGTCGACGTCGAGGCCTTCTTCCTTGTAGAAGCCCTTGTCCTTGGCGACGAAATAGCCGCCGAACTGGCCCTGGGCCACCCATTTCAGCTGCAGCGTCAGCTTGTCGGCGGCCGTCGCGGCCTGGGTTGCGGCCAGCGTCATAGCGCTTGCCATCAATGCGAACATCAGTTTTTTCATGTTTTCACCCTTTTCCCTCTGAAGTTATGCCTTGATCCCTTGAGGAGATCCCGGATTACGTCTGCCCACTGCGGATAGACGGATGCCAGAACGTCGTCATTCTCTCGATAATGGCGACGATACCGTAGAAGACGGAGCCTGCGACCGCGGCGACCGCGATCTCAGCCCAGACCATGTCGAGATTCAACCGGCCGTTTTCGGTCGAGATGCGAAAGCCCATGCCCGACATGGGAGTGCCGAAGAACTCCGCTACGATGGCACCGATGAGAGCCAAGGTCGAGTTGATCTTCAGCGCATTGAAAATAAAGGGAGCGGCGGCCGGCAGGCGCAGCTTCAGCAGCGTCTGCCAGTAGTTCGATGCATAGGTGCGCATCAGGTCGCGCTCGATATTGCCGGCTGCCGCCAGGCCGGCCACCGTGTTCACCAGCATCGGGAAGAAGGTCATGACGACGACGACGGCGGCCTTGGACTGCCAATCGAAGCCGAACCACATGACCATGATCGGCGCAACGCCGATGATCGGCAATGCCGAGACGAGATTGCCGATCGGCAGCAGGCCGCGGCGCAGGAAGGTGAAGCGGTCGGCGAGGATAGCGACGATGAAGCCGCTGGCGCAGCCGATGGTGTAGCCGATCAGGACCGATCGGAAGATCGTCTGCTGGACGTCCGTCCACAGGATCGAGATGGAGCCGGCAATCCGCGCGCCGATGGCGCTCGGCGGCGGCAGGAGGATGAAAGGCACACCGGCGCCGCGCGTCACCGCTTCCCAGATGATGATGATCCAGACGCCGAAGATCGCGGGAATGAGCAATCGTAACGTATAGCTGTCGGCGGTCGAGTGCACGCGGATGGTCGACAAGATGGAGACGCAACGCCAGGCAAGCAGCCAGGCAGCGGCAAGCAAGATAAAAAACGACGCAAGCGCGTTGCCTTCATTGCCCGATATTCCGGCCAGCAGCAGCCAGGCCGCTGCGTGCGCGGCGAAGAAGAGGATCGCCGCGCTGAGGGTTGCGGACAGGTTCATGAAGGAAATCGCGGCCGCGGCCGCAATGAGAATGAAAATGACGAAAGTGGTTCCGCTGCTGATAGGCGTTGCTGCATCCGCGGCGAGCAGCGGCAGCGCCGGGAGCGCCACAAGGCAGAGAAGAAGGGAAAGGGTGCCCTGCCACGACAAATGAGAATTCTTCATGCCGCCCGACCTCCCATAGCACGATCGACGATACGCGCCGCGATGCCGACGATGGCAATCAACACGGCGGCGAGTATCGAGCCGGCGACGAGCGTCGCCCATATATCGATCGTCAGGCTTTGATAGGAGCCGGCGAGGAGCTTGGCGCCGATGCCTGCGACTGCGCCCGTTGGCAGTTCGCCAACGATCGTTCCGGTCAGGCTCGCTGCGATTGCAACTTTCATCGAGGTGAAGAGGAATGGGACCGACGCGGGAACCCGCAGTTTCCAGAAGGTCTGCATGGCGCTGGCATTGTAGGTGCGCATCAGGTCGAGATGCATGGTTTCCGGCGATCGCAGTCCCTTGACCATGCCAACGGCGACGGGGAAGAAGGAGAGGTAGGTCGAGACCAGCGCCTTGGGAATAAGGCCGGTGACGCCGATCGAACCCAACACGACAACGACCATCGGCGCGATGGCGAGGATCGGTACGGTCTGCGACGCGATGATCCAGGGCATCAGGCTGCGGTCAAGAGCCACCACATGCACGATGCCGACCGCGATCAGGATGCCGAGAACCGTGCCGAAGGCGAAGCCGACTGCCGTCGAGGACAAGGTCACCCAGGCATTGTAGACCAGGCTGCGGTTGCTGGTCAGCGCCCGAAGAAAAGTGTTTTCGAACACATTCTGCGCCACCTGATGTGGCGCCGGCAGGATCGGTTTCGGCTGGGCCAGCGTCTTGCCTATGAATTCCATTGTTGTCGAGGTGACATTGCCGCGGCGATCGAGATCGCGCTGGAACGGCGCGTTGAGCACAACCGCGAAGACATACCAGAGGACGACGATCGCGAGCACGATGCTTGCGACCGGCACGAACTTGTGTCTGAAGAATTGCTGCTTCTCCACGGTCATGCCCTCCCTTGTGCCGGCAGCAGCATCAGCGCCATGGCAACGATACCGAGCCCGACGCCAGCCAGCTGCGGCAGGCTCAGCCGTTCGCCGAAGACGAGGAAGGCGATGATGTTGACGACGATGAGCTGGGCAATGGAGGAGGCTGATATCGCCAGACCCAGCCCGCCCTCGCGCATGAGCCGCACCATCATCAGGTTGCCGATGCAATAAAGGATGAGCGCCAGGATCAGGACCAATATGTTGTTGTTGGCGATATAGGCGCGCGAGGCGGTCGCTCCGCTGATGAAGATCGCCATCGCGCCGGTGAGCCAGAGGAGGAATTGCGGGTTCATGATGATCCTATTCTTCGTAGCTGTGTCCGGCCCGCAAACCTTCGCGGACACGATGGGCGATCTCCAGGAATTCAGGCGTTTCGCGAATGCCGAGCGGGCGTTCGAGCGGAAGCGTGGATTCGATGACATCCGTGACGCGGCCGGGACGAGGGGACATGACCACGATCTTGGTGGAGAGATAGACTGCCTCGGGGATGGAATGCGTGACGAAGCAGATGGTCTTGTTCGTTCGCTTCCAGAGCTTCAGCAGCTGTTCATTGAGGTGGTCGCGAACGATCTCGTCGAGCGCGCCGAAGGGCTCGTCCATCAGCAGAAGATCGGCGTCAAAGGCGAGCGCGCGAGCGATGGAGGCGCGCTGCTGCATGCCGCCCGAAAGCTGCCAGGGGAATTTCTTCTCGAAGCCGCTGAGATTGACGAGGTCGAGCGTCTGGGCGATGCGCTGGGCCTGTTCGTTTCTGGCATAGCCCATGATTTCCAGCGGCAGGGCAATGTTCTTTTCGATGGTGCGCCAGGGGTAGAGTGCGGGCGCCTGAAAGACATAACCGTAGGCACGGGCCTTGCGCGCTTCGTCCGGCGTCATGCCATTGACGGTGATATCGCCAGAGGTTTTCCGCTCCAGATCGGCGATCACGCGCAGGAATGTAGTCTTTCCGCAGCCGGAAGGGCCGATGAAGGAGACGAAATCGCCCTTTCGAACATCGAGATCGACATTGCTCAGCGCATGCACAGGCCCGTCATTCGTATCGTAGGTGAGACAGAGGTTCCGCGCGGAGACGACGGAGGAAGCGGACGACGTCATTAACACCTACCAGTCCTATTTTCGCCACGCAGTCGGGGCGGATTGCTTGTTATCCAGTTTGGCATTGCTGTAGCTTTGGAAAACCAGGGCGCCGCGCGGCTGCCGGATCCAGAGGAGCAATGCCATGAGTTTGTCATCAAAGCCCACCTGTCGTGTCGTGCGGCCCGGCAGCACCTATGCCGGAAAGCAGGGCTTCAGCTATTTCGAGGGAATCGCCGCCGAGACAGTCGGTTCGACGGGCATCTGCATGCATCTTCTGACCATTCCGCCGGGCGGCCGCGCCAAGGCGCATCTGCATGCGTCGCACGAGACGGCGATCTATGCACTTTCCGGCGAGACGCATTGCTGGTTCGGCGATCAGCTGGAAGAACACGTTATCGTTCGCGAGGGCGAAATGTTCTACATTCCGGCCGGCGTCCCGCATCTTCCCGCCAATCTCAGCGACCGGCCGGCGACAGCCGTCATCGCCCGCACCGATCCGAACGAGCAGGAAAGCGTCGTCCTGCTGCCGGATCTGGAGCGGCATGTGCCACGTTGATAAACCGATGGGCCGAACGACTGGGGCCAAGCGTCACACCCCGCTTGCGGGGATGCCGCTGCGCTGAACCTTGCGCGGCGCGGTGACTTCCTTCCAGGTCGAAAGCGCCCGGTTGGCGGCGGTGAACGGCTCGCGCTTGACGAACTCGCCGTGGCCTTGTTGCGTCTTTACCGTGCCTTCCTCGATGGCGACGACGCCACGGGTCAGCGTGTAACGCGGCAGGCCGGTCACTTCCTTGCCCTCGAAGACGTTGTAGTCGATCGCCGACTGCTGCGTCTTGGCGGTGATGGTCTTCGAGCGATTCGGATCCCAGACGACGATATCGGCATCGGCGCCAACGAGGATCGCGCCCTTCTTCGGATAGATGTTGAGGATCTTGGCGATGTTGGTGGAGGTGACGGCGACGAACTCGTTCATGGTCAAGCGACCGGTCTTGACGCCATGGGTCCAGAGCATCGGCAGGCGATCCTCGAGGCCGCCGGTGCCGTTCGGAATCTTGGTGAAATCGTTAAGGCCGAAGCGCTTCTGCTCTGTCGTGAAGGCGCAGTGGTCGGTTGCGACCACCTGCAGCGAGCCCGAGGCGAGGCCAGCCCAGAGGCTGTCCTGATGCTGCTTGTTGCGGAAGGGGGGCGACATGACGCGGCGGGCGGCGTGATCCCAATCGGGGTTGGCATATTCGCTTTCATCGAGCGTCAGGTGCTGGACCAGTGGCTCGCCATAGACGCGCATGCCCTTCTGGCGGGCACGGCGGATGGCTTCGTGGGCCTGTTCGCAGGAGGTGTGGACGATGTAGACGGGCGAGCCGGCCATATCGGCGATCATGATGGCGCGGTTCGTCGCCTCGCCTTCGACCTCGGCCGGACGGGAATAGGCATGTGCCTCCGGCCCGTTATTGCCTTCGGCCAGGAGCTTTGCCTGCATCTGCGCGACCACGTCGCCGTTTTCGGCATGGACGAGCGGCAATGCGCCGAGCTCGGCACAGCGCTGGAAGGACGAGAACATCTCGTCGTCATCCACCATCAGCGCGCCCTTATAGGCCATGAAGTGCTTGAAGGTGTTGATGCCCTTGTCGCGAACGATGGCCTCCATCTCGTTGAAGACCTGTTCTCCCCACCAGGTGATCGCCATGTGGAAGGAATAGTCGCAATTCGCCCGCGTCGACTTGTTGTCCCACATGGTCAGCGCTTCGAGCAGCGATTGGCCGGGCGAGGGCAGCGCGAAATCGACCACCATCGTCGTGCCGCCGGCGAGCGCCGCGCGGGTGCCGCTCTCGAAATCGTCGGAGGAATAGGTGCCCATGAACGGCATTTCGAGATGCGTATGCGGATCGATGCCGCCCGGCATGACATAACAGCCGGAGGCATCCAGCACCTCGTTGCCCGACAGGTTCTGCCCGATCTCGACGATCTTCCCGCCTTCGACCTTGATATCGGCCTTATAGGTCAGGTCGGCCGTGACGATGGTTCCACCCTTGATGACTGTGCTCATGACGTTTGTTCCCTGTTCTTAAGAGGCTGGCATCCGTGACGCCACATCATCGGACCCTTCGGGCCACCTTCTCCCCGAGGGGAGAAGGAGAGGCGTGGCGAGTCTTCGGCGATAAACAATTTCTGATTGTGCCAACGGTTTCTTGAGAAAGATGGTGCTGTGGCGGAAATCCCCTTCTCCCCTCGGGGAGAAGGTGCCCGAAGGGCGGAAGAGGGGGATGGCTGGGCGCGAGCCGTGATCAAGCCACGATCTCCGCCGTCTCGACGACCGCATGGAACAGCACATCCGCACCGGCGGTCGCCCATTCCTTGGAAATCTCCTCGGCCTCGTTGTGCGACAGGCCGCCGACGCAGGGGCACATGACCATGGTGGCCGGCGCCACCTTGGCGGCCCAGCAGGCATCGTGGCCGGCGCCGGAGATGATGTTCATATGGCTGTAGCCGAGCCTCTCGGCGGCGCTACGCACCGTGGCAACGAGCTTTGGGTCGAAGGTCACAGGCTCGAAATGGCCGATGGCCTCGACGGAGCAGCCGACGCCGAGGGCGTCGCAGATGGCAGGCGCCTCGGCCTCGATCTTGGCGCGCATGCGATCGAGCTTCGCCTTGTCGGGCGTGCGGATGTCGACGGTGAAGACCACCTTGCCGGGAAGCACGTTGCGCGAGTTCGGCGAGAAGAACACCTGGCCGACGCCGCCGACGGCGCCCGGCTGGTTCTCCATCGCCACGCTCTGCACCATCTCGACGATCCGTGACATGGCGAGACCGGCATTGACACGCATGTTCATCGGCGTCGAGCCGGTATGGGCTTCCTTGCCGGTCAGCGTGAATTCCAGCCACCACAGGCCCTGACAGTGCGTGACGACGCCGATGGTTTTCTCTTCGGCCTCGAGGATCGGCCCTTGTTCGATATGATATTCGAAATAGGCGTGCATCTTGCGGGCACCGACCTCTTCGTCGCCGAGCCAGCCGATGCGCTTCAGTTCCTCGCCATAGGTCTTGCCCTCCGGATCCTTACGGCCATAGGCATAGTCAAGCGAGTGTACGCCGGCAAAGACGCCCGAGGCGAGCATAGCGGGAGCAAAGCGCGCGCCCTCTTCATTGGCCCAGTTGGTGACCACGATCGGATGCTTGGTCCGGATGCCGAGATCGTTCATGGTGCGAACGACTTCGAGGGCGCCGAGCACGCCGAGCACGCCGTCATATTTGCCGCCGGTCGGCTGGGTATCGAGATGCGAGCCGACATAGACCGGTAGTGCGTTTGGATCGGTGCCGGCGCGGGTCGCAAACATGGTGCCCATCTTGTCGACGCCGACTTTCATGCCGGCGTCTTCGCACCATGTCCTGAAAAGGCTGCGTCCTTCGGCGTCGGCATCGGTCAGCGTTTGACGATTATTGCCGCCGGCAATGCCGGGGCCGATCTTCGCCATGTCCATCAATGCGTCCCAAAGGCGATCGCCATTGATACGCATGTTCTCTCCTGGCGCTGCCACCATGATGCAATCCTCACCTGTTTCGTCCCCGGGCATGCAAGGTGCATGCCCGATTGTTCCCGATGGTCTATCCGAAGCGTCTACTTGTTTTTATCGCCTCGGGAAATCGCCAGTTGCCTTTAAGAGACATCTGACAGATAATTTGACCGATTGGTAAACATTACAACTTCCGTGGCGCGGCTCAAGACGAAAAGCACGAAAAATTCCGATAAAATTTCAGGCGATTGCCTAAATTCAAAGCACTGACAGGGTGAATGAGAGCTTGGCCGAAAGGCTTGGATTTCAAGGAGAAACAGAGCAGATATGGCCATCCCCAGAGCCGCCCGCACCCAACGCCGCACCCGGATTCAGGAAGAAAAAGAGGAAATCATACTCGAGGCCGCACTCGATGTATTTTCCGTAAGCGGCTTTCGCGGCTCGACCATCGATCAGATCGCCGAAGTGGCGGGCATGTCGAAGCCCAATTTGCTCTATTATTTCCGAACGAAAGAGGCCATGCATCGGGCGCTGATAGACCGGGTGCTGTTTACCTGGCTGGAACCGCTGCGTGCCTTCGATGCCAACGGCAATCCTGAAAGCGAGATCCGCTCCTACATCCGCCGCAAGCTCGAAATGGCCCGCGATTTCCCGCGCGAAAGCAGGCTCTTCGCCAATGAGATGCTGCAGGGGGCGCCGCATGTCGAGGATGAGCTGCGCGGGCCGCTGAAGAGCCTTGTCGACGAGAAGGCGGAAGTCATCCGTGCCTGGGCCAAGGCCGGCAAGATCGCCAAATGCGACCCCTATCACCTGATCTTCTCCATCTGGTCGACGACGCAGCATTATGCTGACTTCGACGTGCAGGTGCGCGCGGTGCTCGGGCAAGAGCATTCGGGCGAGGGGCGGTTCGAGGATGCTGCGCGCTATCTGGAAAAGCTCTTCGTCGATGGGCTCGGCATTCGCCAACCATAATTCGGCATTTTTACCGTCACTCTCTACCGGCCTGGCTTTTTACACCCACGTCGTTGGACGTGGGTGCAATGTTGACTGGTGGAGAGACGCTTACTCCGCCGCGTGCTGCGCCATCGGATTGTTCGGATGGGTTGTCCAGTTGGCGTAGTTCGGATCGACGATCTTGCCGGTGCGCTTGTCGAGGCTGCCGGCCGGCAGTTCCTCCATGGTGATGCAGTTCTCGACCGGACAGACGCTGACGCAGAGGTTGCAGCCGACGCATTCCTCGTCCATCACCTCGAAATGCCTGACGCCATCAACCATGTTGGTGATTGCCTGGTGCGAGGTATCCTCACAGGCAATGTAGCAACGGCCGCACTTGATGCAGGCATCCTGGTCGATCTTGGCCTTGGCGATGTAATTGAGGTTGAGATACTGCCAGTCGGAGACATTCGGCACGGCGCGGGCGATGATGTCGTCCAGGCTGCGATGTCCCTTCTCGTCCATCCAGTCGGAAAGGCCCGTGATCATCTCTTCGACGATCTTGAAGCCATAGGTCATCGCCGCCGTGCAGACCTGCACATTGCCGGCGCCAAGCGCCAGGAATTCGGCCGCATCGCGCCATGTGGTGATGCCGCCGATGCCTGATATCGGCAGGCCGTAGGTTTCGGCATCGCGGGCGATCTCGGCCACCATGTTGAGCGCGATCGGCTTGACCGCCGGGCCGCAATAGCCGCCATGGCTGCCCTTGCCGCCGACGGTCGGGTTCGGTGCGAAATTGTCGAGATCGACTGATACGATCGAGTTGATCGTGTTGATCAGCGATACGGCATCAGTGCCGCCGGCCTTGGCGGCGCGGGCGGGCTTGCGGATGTCGGTGATGTTCGGCGTCAGCTTGGTGATGACGGGCATGCGGGTGTATTGCTTACACCAGCGCACGACCATTTCGATATATTCCGGCACCTGTCCGACCGCAGCACCCATGCCGCGCTCCGACATGCCGTGCGGACAGCCGAAGTTCAATTCGATGCCGTCTGCTTCGGTGTCCTCCACCAACGGCAGGATCGCCTTCCATGCATCCTCGACGCAGGGAACCATGATCGAGGCAATCAAGGCACGATCAGGCCAGTTCTTCTTAACCTGCTTCATTTCGCGCAGGTTGGTATGGAGGTCGCGGTCGGTGATCAGCTCGATGTTGTTCAAGCCGAGCAGGCGGCGGTCGGCGCCCCAGATCGCACCGTAGCGCGGGCCGTTGACATTGACGACCGGCGGGCCTTCCTCGCCGAGCGTCTTCCAGACGACACCGCCCCAGCCGGCCTTGAAGGCGCGTTCGACGTTGTAGGCCTTATCGGTCGGCGGCGCGGAGGCCAGCCAGAACGGGTTCGGAGACTTGATGCCGATGAAATTATTGCGGAGATCAGCCATTTCGATTCTCCTTTCAGGCGACTGCAGCGGCCGACTGGGCGGCAGCGAGCGCATGGTTGATGGATTCGGCCGCGTCGCGGCCCTGGGCGACGGCTGAAACCGTCAGGTCGTCGCCGCCGAGCACGCAGTCACCACCGGCCCATACGCCTTCGACCGAGGTCCGGCCTTCGCCGTCGATGGCGATGCGGCCGGCTTCCATGCGCAGGGCGCCGAGGCCGGAGGCCTCGAAGGTCTGGCCGATCGCCTTGAAGATCTGGTCCGCGGCGATGACGCCGACATCGCCGGTGCCGGTGAGCTTGCCGTCGCGCAGCTCGGTATATTCAACCTCGATGCCGGCGACCTTGCCGTCCTTGTCGAGAATGCGCTTCGGGGCGAGCCAGTGGCGGATGATGACGCCCTTGGATGCGGCGAGATCCTGCTCGTATTCCGAGGCGTTCATGTGTTCCTTGCCGCGGCGATAACAGATGGTCACCTCCTCGGCGCCGAGCAGTTTTGCCTGCACGGCCGCATCGATTGCGGTCATGCCGCCGCCGAGAACGACGACGCGGCGGCCGATGGCGATATCGGCCTTGTCGTTTGCCTGGCGCAGATCGGCGATATAGGCAACGGCATCGGCGACGCCGTCGAGATCCTCGCCTTCGGCGCGCAATGCGTTGACGCCGGCAAGACCGAGGCCGAGGAAGACGGCGTCATATTGCTGGGAGAGGTCGGACAGGCTGAAGTCGCGGCCGAGCGCCTGGCCGTTCTTCACCTCGATGCCGCCGATGGCGAGCACGTATTCGACTTCCTTCTGGGCGAAATCATCGACTGCCTTGTAGGTGGCGATGCCATACTCGTTGAGGCCGCCGGCCTTTTCACGAGCGTCGAAGATAGTGACCTCATGGCCCTTCACGGCGAGGCGATGGGCGCAGGCAAGACCGGCCGGACCGGCGCCGATGACGGCGATCTTCTTGCCGGTCGTGGCGGCACGGGCATAGAACTGCTTGTTCTCAGCCATTGCGGCATCTGTCGCATAGCGCTGCAGCCGGCCGATCTCGACCGGACGCTCTTCGGCGGTGTTGCGCACGCAAGCCTGCTCGCAGAGCTGCTCGGTGGGACAGACGCGGGCGCACATGCCGCCGAGGATGTTCTGATCGAAGATCGTCTTGGCCGAGCCGATCGGATTGCCCGTCGAAATCTGGCGGATGAACATCGGAATGTCGATGGAGGTGGGACAGGCCGTCATGCACGGCGCGTCGTAGCAGAAATAACAGCGGTCGGCTGCGACCAGCGCCTCGTGATTGTTCAGGCGCGGGTGAAGATCGGAAAAGTTTGCATCATATTCGGCGGGCGTCAGCCTGCCTTTATGAATCCCAGTTTCCAGTCGTCCCATTGAAGTTCCCTCTTATAGTAAACGGCTAGTGGCAAGAACGGTAACTCAGGATAAAAAATTTATCAAACGGTAAAATTTTGACCCTCGAAATTGCCTGGGCACGCATTTCGGCCGTGGCGTGCAAGCGTTCGGGAGGACTGCGTCGGGTCGTTCAACTATATGTTTTGATGGGTTTTCTTGTGATCTTCAGATGAGGGTGTTCGAAGGCTGCGCGGTTTCGCCATGGCGCGGTACAGCCGCCGGAACGTAGCCGGCGTCATTTCGCGGTTGCGATGGATGTGAAGAAAAAATGATTTTTTTCGTGATCGCGTGGAACCAAGGCCCTGCTGCCCCGTTTACCTATCGTCCGGATGATGATCGCATCTCCTGATGCGCGCCCAAAGCCATCATCGGACTTCTACTCACGGTCCCCTCCCGATGAGTGTAAAGCAGCCAGTGCGTCGCCCTCGCACTGGCTGTTTTCTTGACGCCGTCAGCGGCGTCTCAGTATTTCATACTCTGTCTCGGGAATGGTGAGGTGATAGCCGATATTGCCGTCGCTGATGGTGAACTGGGCACGCCCGTTCATGGAAGTCGGCACGACTCGTTCGAGCACCGTGCGGCTGAAACTGTTATCCTCAAATTCATGGTCGGCAGGCGCGTGGAAACGCTCCAGCCAAGCCACTTCTATGGCTTTCTTCCCGTCCAGCTCGGCTTCCTTGCAATTCAGCGTGATACTGGTTGCCCCCGCTGAAATGGCGCCGTGCGACGCGGAGTTGACGATCAGTTCATGCAGGGCAAGCCCGAGATGCACGGCGGCATTGGGTGTCAGATGTGCATTGATGCCGTAGATCGGCATGGGGACGCCGGCATCGGGCCAATAGGGAGCGAACTGCTTCTCGGCAAGCTCGAACAAGTATGCGCCGCGCCAGCTGGAGTCGGTAATGAGGTCTTGCGAATTCGACAGGGATTGCAGGCGGCCGCGGAATTTGATCAGGAAATTATCGAGGGAAAGCGTGTGGCGCGCCGTCTGCGTCGCAATCCCCTGAATGATCGCCAGGAGATTCTTGGAGCGGTGCGACAGTTCGCGCAGCAGCGACTTCAGGACTTTTTCGCGGTGGCGGCTTTCCGTGACTTCGGAGATGACGGACAGCACGCCTTGCGCCTTGCGGCCACCAACGCGTTCCATTTTCAGCTCATAGATGCGCACGCCGTCGCCGCTTGCAATTTCTACTTCGGCGGTCACGGCCCTGCCGTTTTCAAGCACGCCCCGCTTCAGCAGCGTAAGATGCTCGCCATCCTTGTCGCCGAACAAATGGCAATCGTTGCCGCCGATCAGCAAAGATGGCATGAGGTGCTCGGGGAGGTTGTCGGCATAGCGGATTGCGAGTGTCGTGTCCTGAAACAGGACGGATACATTGGCGCTAGCAAGCGCCCGCTCCATCAGAGCGGCTTTGCCTTCCAAACTCAAAGGCGCGCCGGACAATGGTTCAGACGTATTCACGGCGTGCCTTTCACTCGAATTTCGAGATGTCCACCGACGGGGACATTCTCAATCGGAAGAACTCGGACCGATCTATAAAATCGTGCGGGATAACAGTCGGTAAACCGATCGCCGCGGACCAAAACGTCCGGCTATCACCTTTGTTCCGCGACGGAGGTTTCAATTGAATCAGGCGGCCACCTTTGTGGTTTCGTTAAAGAAAAGAGCCTGGCTGATAAGAGCCTTCACCATGTCCGGATTGAATGGCTTGGTGACGAGGAAGGTCGGCTCCGGTCGCTCGCCGGTCAGAAGGCGCTCTGGAAACGCGGTGATGAAGATGACTGGGATGTTTGCAGTCTTGAGGATATCGTTGACGGCATCGATACCCGAGCTGCCGTCGGCAAGCTGAATATCGGCAAGCACCATGCTGGGCTTGGTGGCATTATGCAGCGCGACCGCTTCGGCATGGGTGCGAGCGATGCCCGTGACCCGATGCCCAAGGCTTTCCACCATCTGCTCGATATCCATGGCGATCAGCGGCTCATCCTCGATGATCATGATATCGGTCGCTACCTGCCGCGAAATTTCCTGCGATGCCGCATCAAGCAGATGCATCGTGTCGCTTTCCGACACATCGAGAATATCGGCGATCTCGCCGAGACGGAAACTTTCAACGGAGGCAAGCAGAAACGCCTGACGCGCAACCGGAGAGACCTTGGACAGGTTTACCGAGGCGCGCTGTTCCCATGCGTAGGGTGAATTCGGTTCAGGAATCTGTAGGGTCAGGGAACCGAACAGCTTTGTGAACAGTTTATAGAGTGCAACGCGGTCGTTGTCCGTATCCGGGAATATGGAAATATCGGCGATGATAGCTTCCAAAACCGCAGCAACATAGGCGTCTCCTGACGTCTGCGTTCCGGTTAAAGCACGTGAGTAGCGACGCAAATACGGAAGGTGCGGCGCAATGCGTGTGGAAAGTGTCATCAATGGCTCCCGCCTTTTATCACATTCTAATTAAAATACAGCCCGGAGGCCGCAATGACTAACAAACGTCAGTTGAGTAAAAAAGTTCCTCTTTGTCGGAACTTTTTTTAGGCAGTCGCATTACAATGCTTACAAACGGTTGGCTTCATCCTTTACGATTCGTTAGGAAACAGTTCTGGAGAGGTTTGCCGGTCTTCCGGACGGGAGGCAGGAAGCATACCCGACCCACGAACGCGACACATGAGAAGCGAGCAGGTTAAATGACAATTCAGAATAATGAGGAAGCGGACAACAAGGCATCAGACCTACGCGTGATGGATATCCTCGACCCCAACAATCAGATCGGCAACCGCCTGCGTTCCTTCTACGCTGCCATGCAGGACGAAGTCATTCCCGATCGCTTTCTTGATCTGCTTGAGAAGTTGGATCAGGCAGAGCGCATGGCTTCCGTAAAGGTGTCCGAATAGGGGTGGGCGTGATGGAAACGCAATCGAGCTTCAAGCGCGAACTTCTCGCGGCTCTGCCGAGTCTTCGTGCTTTCGCCATTTCGCTGACCGGGCGCCATGACCGTGCCGATGATCTTGTGCAGGACACGATCATGAAGGCTTGGGCCAAGCAGGATCATTTCGAGATGGGCACGAATATGAAGGCCTGGCTCTTCACCATCCTGCGCAACGAACTTTATAGCCAGATGCGCAAGAGCGGACGCGAGGTACAAGACAGCGACGGCATATTTACTGAATCGATGGCGACACATCCCTCGCAATACGGCGCGCTCGACCTGCAGGACTTTCGCAAGGCGCTGGATCAATTGCCGCCGGATCAGCGGGAAGCCATCATCCTGGTGGGCGCTTCCGGCTTTTCCTATGAAGAGGCTGCGGAGATCTGCGGCTGCGCCATCGGCACGATCAAAAGCCGCGTCAACCGCGCTCGCCAGCGCCTGCAGGAATTGCTTGACATCTCCGGTGAAGCTGACTTTGGGCCTGATGCGACGTCGGCGCCGCTTACCTCCAAGGCATTCGCTTTCTGATAGCAAAAAGCCCGGCCGTATTTGATACGGTCGGGCGTCCTCCCATTTTTCATTATGTTTTACACCTGATGCGTTTCTCAAAGCCGGCGCTTGCGTCGGCTTTTTTCTACGTGAGGCGTCAATCGTCGTCGTCGCTCGATCCGAATACATTGCCAAACACGAGCGCGGCGGCAATGGCCGCTGTCATCAGCGGTTGCTTCCTGACAAGGCCGAGTACCGCTGCTGCTGCAGATTCCAATGCGAGCCGCCGTTCGCGGGCTCGGCGTTGCTCCTGTTTGTTGACGATCGCCATGACGACTAGGACAATCAAACCTAGCAAGAGTGCGCCTGCGGCGATCAGAAGTGCCGCGACTGCGGCGCCATAGATGGTCGCCAGCGATATCGCGGCGGCGATCAGCGCAAAGGCGTAGCCCGTCAGCAGAAGAAGGACTGCTATGGCGATGAAAATACCGTTGCGCTTGGTTCGCGCAACGGTGCGATTGATAGAGCCGGACAAGAGCAGGCCGAGAATCGGAGCGAGCATGCCAACTTCCTAGCGGCGTGACAGAAGCAGAGCGATTGCAAGTCCGAATGCCGCAGCCGCGCCGACCGTGGCGACCGGATGCTGGCGAACGGTCCTGCGGACTTCGCGAGAGCCCCGTGTATAACCCTTTTGCAGGTCGCGTAGCAATTCCTCGCCGCGAACCGTCAGGTCGTCGAATCCCGACTCGGCCCTCGCGCGCAATTTCTTGCCCTGCTTTGCACCGTTATTGCCAATCAGTTTGGCAAAGGCTGCAACTTCCTCGCGCAGGGATTCGATCTGGTCTTCGATGCTTGCCTCGACATCGTGCAGGCTGCTGCCGTTACGCTTGCGTGTCGAATGGAGAATGGATGAAGCCATGTTTGAGCTCCCTTTCGTCGTTTACTGCGTTGCTTGGCGCCGGTGGAGCGCCACCTATCGTTATGATCGGATATTGCGCGGCGCACTAGGTGGGTGAGCGTGCGGAACATTTATTCCCATCACTATACCTCAACGCGTGGATGCAATGAAAAGTTCCAAAGCGCGTGACTTAAGGGAAGCTCAGCCGGGGAGGGCGCTGTGGGCGAGGACGAAGGGTACACCGTCGGCGGGAATGCGATTGACCCTTAGATTGCAGCCGAAGATATCCTGCAGATGCCGGTCTTGCAAGACCTCCTTGACCGGGCCGGCGGCCCGCAGCTGGCCTTCCTTGAGCAGAACCATCTGGTCGGCGAAGAGGGCGGTCAGATTAAGATCGTGCATGACAGCGATAACGCCGCCGCCGCGTCGGCAAAATTGCCGTGCGAGCGTCATGATGGTTAGCTGGTGGCTGATGTCCAGGCTGGAAACCGGCTCGTCCAGGAGCAGCCAGCAGGGCTTGCCGTCGATGACGGGTTCGGAAATCTGGCAAAGCACGCGGGCGAGCTGCACGCGCTGCTGTTCGCCGCCGGAAAGCTCCTGGTAGAAGCGTCCCTCGAACCCGATGAGATCGACGCAGGCCAGTGCGTCCGCGGCTATGCGGTCAGCCTGTTCCGGACGACTGTTGCGGCCGGTAGTCAGGCCCATGCGGACGATTTCGCGAACCGTGAAAGGAAAGGAGATGGAGCTTGCCTGCGGCAGCACGCCTCGCATTTCGGCGAGCTGCCACGCCTGCAGGCTACCGATTTCCGAGCCGTTCATATGCACCGAACCCTGATAGGCCAGCTCGCCTGAAATTGCCTTCATCGTCGTCGTCTTGCCAGAGCCGTTCGGTCCGCAGATCGCCGTCAGCGTTCCCGGCTCAGCCGCAAAAGAGACTTCCTTCACGACGGCCTTGCCGCCGAGCCGGACGACGAGATTGGAAACATCGATCATCGCTGGCTCACAGGCTGAGGCGCGAGCGCTGCCGCAACAGCATCCACAGGAAGAATGGACCGCCGACGCCGGCTGTCAGAATGCCGATCGGCAGTTCGGCCGGGGAAACGATGGTGCGGGCAACCACATCGGCAACGATCAGCAACGAGCCGCCGAGCAGCGCTGAGGCCGGCAACAGGAAGCGATGATCGGGCCCGATTATCATGCGCAATATGTGCGGTACGACGATGCCGACGAAGCCGATGCCGCCGCTGACGGCGACGGAGGCGCCGACGGCCGCAGCCACGCTGACGATCGCGACATTTTTCAACCGCTGCACGGCGACACCCATGTGGAACGCCGCTGCTTCGCCGAGTGTCAGAGCGTTGAGGCCACGTGCCATGAAGGGGAGCGGCAAGAGGGAAAGAACAATGATCGGTCCGGCACCGATCACCTTGCTCCAGGTCGAGCCGGCAAGCGATCCCATGCTCCAGAAGGTAAGATCGCGCAATTGCCGGTCGTCAGCCATGTAGATCAGGATCCCCGTAGCCGCCAGGGCAAGCGAGCCGAGGGCGATGCCGGCCAACAGCAGGGTGGCTATGGATGTCTGGCCATGCCGGGTCGCCACCTTGTAGAGCAGCACCGTCGTCACCAGGCCACCGATGAAGGCGGCGATCGGCAGGGAAAAAATGCCGAAGAGGTGGGCGACCGGGGCAAGGACACCGCCACCGAGCACGATCATGGCCACCGCGCCGAGGCTGGAGCCGGCGGAAACGCCGATCAGGCCGGGGTCGGCCAGCGGGTTGCGGAACAGCCCCTGCATGACCGCACCCGAGACCGCCAGCCCGCCGCCGATCAGAAAGCCCAGGATGGCGCGGGGCAGGCGTATGTCGAAGATGACGATGCGGTCGCGATTGCTCAGCGCGCTGTCGGCACTGCCGGTCGCCATGCTGACGATCACATCGATAATCGAAGCATTCGACGCGCCTGTCGTGATCGAGAAGGCGAAAGCAATAGCCGAAACGAGAACGAGGCCGACGAGGACGAGAACAGCAAGCGCGGTGCGATCCCCATCGCGACGGTATGTCGTACGTTGCGACATCTGCTTCAGCCCCGTCACGGTATCGTTGAATGCCACCTCAGCCTCCGTAGACGGCTGCGTTGAGCTCGCGAACGGCGCTGGCGGTGCGCGGTCCGAACCCGAGCAGATGCAGGCCGTCCATGCGCACGATCGCCTTATGGCTGGCGGCGGGCGTCAAGGAAATCGCCGGCTGCTTGAGGAGATCGTCATTCGTCATCGACAACGGGCCCTCGCGATCCATGATGAGGATGACATCAGGCTTGGCGTCGATGATTGCTTCGTCCGTCAGTGATTTGTAGCCGGTGAAGCCGGTGATCGCGTTGACGGCGCCGGCAAGCTTGATGATGCCGTCGGCGGCGGTATCGGTGCCCGAAGCGAGGATCTTGCCGTTCTGATTGCTGAGCACGAAGAGCACCCGCTTGCGCTCGGCCTCGGGGCGCTTGGCGGAATCGGCAATGGCGGCATCCAGATCGGCGGCGACCTTGTCTTCCAGGGCCTTCGTCTTTTCCGGCACGCCGAGCAGGGAGCCGACGACGTCGATCTTCTTCAGGATGCCGTCGCGATCATAGGTCTGCGGCACGGTCTCGAAGGGCAGGCTGGCATTGCGCAGCACGGCCAGCGCTTCCGGCGGGCCGGAGCCTTCGACGGCGATGATCGCGGTCGGGTTGACGGCGAGGATCCCTTCGGGGGACAGGGCTCGCATATAGCCGACATCGGGCAGCGTGGTCGCTTCCTTCGGATAGAGGCTGGTGGAATCGCGGGCGATCAGCCGCTTCTCCTCGCCGAGCGCATAGATGATCTCGGTGACGTCGCCGCCGACGGAGACGAGGCGCGTGGTATCCAGCTTCTTGGTCGTCTCTGCGGCATGGGCGTGCCGCACGAGGCTGCTAAATCCGGCGATCGGACTTGCCGGCGCGAGAGGTAAGGCCATCACCACCAAGGTCAGGGTGACTTCCCACGGTCTAATGCGCTTGAAATTCCTAAACATCGTCATAAGCCATCTCTCATGCAGCGACGCTGGCGCCGGCTCTCGTCAGGTTTTCGATGATCGCGCGCCAATCGCGGCGTTCGTCGAAGCCTTCCTTCCGCTTGCCGAAGAACTGGATGATCATCTCACCCTTGGCGTTGTAGGCTTCCAGCGAAGTGACATGGCCGTCCTTGGTCGGCTTGCGCACGGCCCAGGCCTCGGCAATATGATCCTGTCGCAGATGCAGGTGGAAGGTCGGGTCCATGACGTTGATCCAAGGGCCCATGGTCTGCACGTTGAAGATCGGACCGGAGTGGATCTGGACGGTGCCTTCGTTGGCGACGAAGCACATGATCGGCAGGCCTTCGCGCACCGAAGCCTGCATCATTTCACCGACCGCGCCGGTTTCCAGCTTCCAGGCATAGTCGTCGCCGACGGTGCGGATGGCGTCCTGACGGCCGATCTTCAGCTTCTTCAGCATGCCGAAGAATTCGTGCGTGTCCGTCATGCGGCTCCAGTGATCGCGCAGTTCGTCGCGGCTGACGTCGCCATCGGTTTCGCCATTGTCATAGCCGGAGCGATCCTCGGCAAATTCCTGCGACTGATCTTCGAGCCGCAGTTCGGCAACGATGGTGTGATAGGCGTCGACGTTCGAATCAGGGCGCAGATGCACCTTGTGAACCGCGTCGCCTGCCTTGTCGAAGAACTGCAGGCTCAGCTTCTTCTGGTCGCCATCGATCTTGGTGACGGCGAAGGCATGCGCCCAACGCTTCGGGAAGATACGCAGATCGATATTCTCGCCGAGAACGATCGCGGCCTGCACGCCGGACTTGATGTTTTCGTAGACGCCGATCTTTTCATGCACGGCGCTTTCATTGCGCGACAGTGCCATGACTTCGCCGAGCGAGGCGACCCGCTCGAGAAAGCGGTTGGCGTCGGCATCGATGCGGATGGCCGAGATGCCGACTTCGGCCGCGACCAGGGCGGCTTCGGAAATATCGAGGCGGGCGGCGATGTCGCGCTCTCGCATCTTCGGGTTTTCTGCGCGGAAGGCGCGAATGGCGGCGGGGGTCGGTCTGGTCGTTTCAGTCATTTGTCATGCCTATTTGTTGAGTATGAGCTTGCCTTGGCGCGTGATCTTCATGCGGTAGATGACGCCTTCGTGCTTGATCATGATTTCGGTCTGGCCCCGGAAAATATCCGTGCTCTCGACAATTCGTATGTCTTGGGCGGCCGCGTAATGCGCCGGCTGCGTTGGGGTCTTCTCAGCGATCATCCTGTTTAGTTTTGCCTGAAAATTCATCGGAGGCCGAACAGCGTTGCGACCAAATTTAACTTGACTCACATACTCATGGTTCCATAAAGACGCAATAGAAGACTGATAAAGTCAAGTTTAAAAATTTCGACGATGCACGCTTAGGCGGAAGGCCCGGGCAGGTGCTTGTCAGGACATATTCGGGAGACATGGCCGATGCTGACGAAAACGATTTTGGCACTCGTTACTTCGGGGCTTTTGGCCGCGGCATCTTGCGTCCCGGCCTTTGCCCAGGATGCAGGCGCGGCTCCGGCAACGGCCGCGCGCAAGCTCAACGTCGAACTCAATGCGCTGGCGCCGTCCCAGAAGGGATGCATGATGACCTTCGTCGCCGAAAACGACATGGCGGCGCCGATCAACAAGATCTCCTTCGAGCTTGCCTTCTTCAACGACAAGAACGCGGTCGATCGCGTCACCGTGCTTGACTTCCGCGACCTGCCGCTCGGCAAGAAGCGGGTGCGGCAATTCGATATGCCCGGCGTGAAGTGCGAGACCGTCTCCCGCATCATCATCAACGACACGCCCGTGTGCGATGGCCCTGCGGCGGGTGAGTGCAAGGCCGCGTTGACGACCCGCTCGCAGACATCAGTTCCTTTCGAAGGCTGAGGCCATGGCGACGCGCTCGGCCAAGGTTTCCATGGAGCGCCGCCGCGCCGGCGGTGGCATGAATGACAATTATCCGAGTGTGCTTCCGGGCCACGAACTGACCGGCTTCGAGGGCGTATCGCGGCCGCCGGCCGGCGAAGCGGTGATGCATTATAGCCGCTTTACGCAGATCGGCTCGTTTCCGAACCATCCTGCAGAACCCGCTTCCGCTGAGACGGCGGAACCGCTGCCGATGGATGCGCTGCCCGAGAGGCCGAGCAAGACCATAGCGGCACGCACAACGTCCCTTCTTTTCTCCGGCATGGGGTCCTGCCTGTTCCATGCCGTTGTTGTCGTAATATTGCTACTAACCTTCATTGCGGCGCCGGAAGATGCGCAGGAGGAAGCGGGCGATACCGTCAGCGTTATCATGATCGGCAATTCCGATGCCGATCAGATGGCGGCGGGCGAAGACAATCAGCAGCCCGAGCCGGAGCAGGTGACGGCAGAGGCTGTTCAGCCACAGGCGGTTCAACCCACCGAAGTTACGCCTGAAGAGACCCCTGTGCCTCAGCCCGATGTCGTTCAGCCGCAAACCGCGGAAACGCAGCCGGTCGAAACGGCTGAAGCCGTCCAGCCGGACGAGCAGACCCAGCCCGAGACAGTAACCTCCGAGCAGCCGCAGATATTGGCGACACAGGCGCCTGCCGAGATGACCGTGGTGCAGCCGGTCGACCCGGTTCAGCCCGTCAATAGCGAGACGGTTGAGGCTCAACCGGTCCAGCCGGCACCGGAAGTCGTAACGCCTGTTGAAAAGCCGAAACCTGTCGAGAAGCCGAAGGAAATCAAGAAGCCGGTCGCAAAGATTGTGAAGGCGAAGTCGGGATCGAGGGGTGAGAGCCAGCAGGATTCGAAGAAAGGGTCTGTCGACGGGACCGAGACGGCGCAATCCGATACGAATTCACAATCGAATGCTCGCCGAACGGGCTCGGGCAGCGCTGCGGTTGCCAACTATCCGGGCAAAGTTCAATCGCGTATCCGTCGTGCCGTGCGCCTTTCGTCGAAATACGAAGGCGGCATTACAGTGCGCGTTCGCCTTACGATTGGTTCGAGTGGTGACTTGACCTCACTGTCGATCGCGCGGAGTTCGGGCATTCCTGAGTTGGATGAGGCTGTTACCGACGGTATTCGGCGAGCCGCGCCGTTCCCGCCATTGCCGCCAGAATGGGGCAAGCCGAGTTGGTCCTTCACCCAGGAAGTTCAGGTTACAGGGCGCTAGCCCCTAGAGACCGGCTGAAAGCGGAACGGCCTATCGGCTGCATTAAAATATGATGAAAAACCTCAACTTTATACTTTACTCTAAAACTCATGTTTAATATGGTCGCCTCGCGCTCGATGGAATCGAGTGCTCGAGAGCAACCAGCAAACGGGTGATGCATGGCGCGTAAGGGGAAGAAGGATTTTGGCCGCGAGAGCCGCCAGGCACAGGCGCCGGCGGAGGTTCCGGGGAAATCCAGTCTCGACGGGCGCAGTTTCCTCTATGTCGGCGGGCGCGATTGCCAGGTGGCGCATCTGCGCCAGATCGCCAGCAACTTCGGAGCTGAGCTGATCCATCACGATGGCGGCTTGCGTGAGGCAGTCTCGCGCATCGATACGGTGTTGCCTTCCGTCGATTGCGTCTTCTGCCCGATCGATTGTATCAGCCACGATGCCTGCCTGCGGGTGAAGACCGGCTGCAAGAAATTCGGCAAGGAGTTCATTCCCTTGCGCAACGGCAGCAAGTCCAGCCTCGAGCGGGCGCTGCAGACCATGAAAGAACGAGACGTTTCCCAATGATCGATGGTGGCCCCGAGGGGTTTATGCTGATCGGCCTGCACAAGCTGGCCGCGCAGAACAGCGACGGGCTGGTGCCCGAACTGTACGAACTGCTGATGCGTCGCGCCGAGGAACAGCGGCGCGCGCCGAACGTAACGACCTTTCCTGCCTGGAAGGCGCGGTTTCCGGGCGAGACGGCGGATCGCCCATTGGTCGAAGCAACCCGGGACGGCGCGAATGTCATTGCCTTTGCACCGGGCGTGGATAAGACTGTCGCCCGTCGCAAGAAGGTCTGATCGTCGTACGAGGTTGCCATGTACATCGCCATGAACCGCTTCAAAGTCGTCATCGGTTTGGAGAGCGATTTCGAAACGGTGTGGCGGGAGCGGGATTCGCAACTGTCCGAAGTGCTCGGCTTTCTCGAGTTTCGTCTCCTGCGTGGCAAGACGAATATGGATGAGGGCTACACGCTGTTTTCTTCGCACACCACCTGGCGCAGCGAAGAGGACTTCCTCAACTGGACGAAATCCGAAAACTTCCGTCTGGCACACCGCAGCGCGGGTGAAAACAAGAGGCTCTATTGGGGGCCGCCGCAATTCGAAGGCTTCACTGTGGTTTCCGGGATTTGAGAGGGCGTAGCTTAGCTTGCCCATGCTAGCGGTAATTTGCGCTGCCCGTTCATGCTTTTGCCCGGCCCATCCTGAAGAAGGCGCCCAGCGCTATCGCCGCCCAGCCCGCAATCATGCCGAATCCTCCCGTCGGAGCGGCCAGGGGAAACAGTGAGCTGCCGCCGAAGTGGCGGCTGATCAGATCGCCGGCGAAGATCAGCGTTCCAAGTCCCAGCAGCATGGCGGCGAGCGGTGCCGTACGAATGCGGTCATAGCCGGCGTAAAGCGCCAGCAGGGCAGGGGCGTGGGCGAGGCACATGGTGGAGGCGGCGCCGAGAAAATGCGTATCGCCGCCGTGGGAAGCCGCCGCTGCGAGCGCAACGCCGCCGCCGCCGAGGATACCGGCGACAAACAGGGTAGCTGGACGGATTATGGCGTCAATGCTCATGTCTTCCTCATTCCCGGTTCTGCATGTGGAAAGCCAGTCGCTCGATCGGCTCCCAGATGATCGCTCTCAGCTTCTCGTTGTCGATGGTCTCGTCCATGGCGCGGCGGAAGCACAGCAGCCACTCGTCGCGCTCCCTGGGGCCGATGGCGGCGACGAAATGCCGGCTGCGCAGGCGCGGATGGCCGCGCTTCTCGATGTAGAGCTGCGGCCCGCCAAGATAGCCGGTCAGATACTCGTAGAATTTTTCCTGAGAGCCTTCGAGGCTCGGCGGATGGATGGCCCGGCAGTTGGCCGCTTCCGGCAACGTGTCCATCAGCTCGTAGAAGCGCGCCGTCAGCGCCCGCACGGTCCGATCGCCGCCGATCGCCTCGTAAAGTGTGATGGTTTCTTCGCTCAAGCCATGATCCCTGTTTGCGATGTCCTACATGGCAACTGACAGAGGGTGCCGCAACCGTCGGCAGCGCCGATGCGGCGTTTCAGCGCTGCTTTATTTGATGCTCGTCCGTTGAAAAGCATCGCTTTCCCCGGGAACGAGTTCGAGCGGCCAGATCGTCTGGCGCCTCGTCTTGGGGTAGATGTGGCTGTAGGCGGGCATGCTGGAGAGCAGGATCTCGGCCAGTTCGACACCGAGATCGTGCAGGGATGTGCGAAAGCAGGTGAGCGGCGGTTGCAGGAACTTGGCGCGCGGCGCCTCGCGAAAGCCCACGACGGCAATATCGCGCCCCGGAATGATGCCGGTCTCCATCATCCGCCTATAGAGGCCGATGGCCATCAATTCGTAGATCAGGATCACGGCCGTCGGCCTGTCGTCGAGGCGAAGCAGTTCGTCGGCGACCTGATAGCCGCCCTGTTCGCTCGATTTGGCCCGGATGACCAGCGCCGGGTCGTAGGAGATGCCGTGCCGCTCCAGCGCGCGACGATAACCCTCCACGAAGACGAAGCCGAGGTTGATGTCGCTGGCGGGAGTGCTGATGGCAATGCGGCGGTGCCCATGCGCGACGAGCCGGTCGACAGCGCAATTGGCAACGCCGTCAAAATCAAGGTCGGCCCAGGGATGCTGCGCGCCCGAGAGGCTGCGGCCAAGTGCTGCGAAAGGGATCTTCGCTTTGGCAAGCAGATCAAAGCGCTTGTCGATGCGCTGCGTCTCCGAAATGATCATCGCATCGACGACGCGTCTCGCTACCATGCGCTTCAGATACTCGTAGGGATCTTCATCGTTCGGGCAGGGGAGCATGATCAGATCGAGGTTGTGGCGCGAGAACACGCTCTGCAGCCCGCCCGTCACGGTCAGAAAGAAGTTGTCGCTGTTTTCAACCGTTTCCCTGCTGGATTGGATCATCAAGCCGATGACATTTGTCGTGCCTTGCCGCAGGCTGCGCCCCGATTGGTTGGCCACATAGCCCAGCTGTTCGGCGGCGGCGAGTACGCGCTTGCGGGTCTCCTCGTTGACATCTGGCTTGCCGTTCAACGCGCGTGATACTGTGCCGATCGAGATATCGAGATGGTCGGCAAGCTGACGAATTCCCTTCATCGGCTGCGGTTTTCCTCCATGCGCCATTTTCCGTTGTCCTCCTCTATTGACACAGGAAAATCTTTTCGCATAGTATCGTAAACGTTTACGGAGCGCGTGTCATGAGGGGTTCGACACCGGCTGCTGGAGGATATCGTGAAATTTAATGCCATTTTGTGCGGGTGCGGAGCTATGTCCAAGGGCTGGCTTAAAGCCATCGCCTCGACGCCATCGCTCGCCCAATCCATTCAGATCGTGGGCCTGGTTGATCTCAACCGGTCGACCGCGGAGAATCTTGCCAAGGAGTTTTCCCTCGACAATGCTGTGATCGGCTCGGATCTGGCCGAGGTCATCGCCGCGACCAAGGCCGACCTGGTTTTCGACGTCGTCATTCCGGCCGCGCGTTTCGGCGTGGTTTCGACGGCGCTGAAGGCCGGTTGCCACGTGCTCAGCGAAAAGCCGATGGCGACGTCGCTCGCCGAGGGTGCGGCACTGATCGATCTTGCCGCTAAGGCGGGCAAGGTCCATGCCATCATCCAGAACCGCCGTTTCATCTCGGGCATTCGCCGCTTGCGGCGCTTCGTGGAAGAGGGAGCAATCGGCGAACTCACGGGTATTCATTGCGATTTCTTCCTCGGGCCGCATTTCGGCGGCTTCCGCGAGGAAATGGACAATGTGCTGCTGCTCGACATGGCGATCCATACCTTCGATGCCGCCCGTTTCGTTTCCGGCAAAGTGCCGGTCTCGGTCTATTGCCTCGAGAAGAACCCTGTGGGCTCCTGGTACAAGCATGGTGCATCGGCTCATGCGCTCTTCGACTTTTCCGACGATGTCGTCTTCAGCTATCGAGGCTCCTGGTGCGCTGAGGGACGGCGCACGAGCTGGGAAAGCCAGTGGCGGCTGACCGGCAGCAAGGGCATGCTGACCTGGGATGGCGAGGAGGATTTCGAGGCCACCATTGCCGGCCATGAGCCGGGGCTGCTGCATGGCTTCACCCCAATCGAGGTTCCCGGCCCGAAGCATGAGGAGGAGACGCATGGTCATGCCAGCGTCATCGCCTCCTTCATCGAGGCGATAAAGACGGGCAAGCCGCCCGAAACCGAAAGCCGCGACAACATCCGCAGCCTCGCCATGGTTCTCGGCGCTATCGAGAGCGCCAAGACGGGCCGGCGCGTCGACATTTCAGCACAAGGACAGTGACATCATGACTAATCCGGCAAAGGCCATCCGCATCGGCACGATGATCAGGGCGACGAACGAGGATGCCGCCCAGGGCATTGCCAAGATCGCCGATCTCGGTTTCGAGAGCTTCGAACCCTTCTTCTGGCAGACGACCAACGGCCAGAAGCTCGGCGAGCTCGGCAAGCGCTGCCTCGACGCCATCGGCGGCCGCGACATCACCATCTCGACCCTCGGCATGTTCGGCAATCCGCTTGAAGAGCGCGAGATGGACCTGCAGACGCTGCAGGGCTGGAAGGACTGCATCGACAACGCCCACCATTTCGGCGCGACCTGCGTTGCCGGTTTTACCGGGCGCATCCGCAACAAGCCGCTCACTGACAGCCTGCCGCGCTACAAGCAGGTGTGGAGCGAGCTTGCCAAGCGGGCCGCCGACAAGGGCATCAGGATTGCCTTCGAGAACTGCGCCATGGACGGCAACTGGGCGACCGGCGATTGGAACATCGCGCATAATCCCGATGCCTGGGAACTGATGTTCAACGAGACTCCGGACGACAATATCGGGTTGGAATGGGAGCCGTGCCATCAGATGGTCTATCTGATCGAGCCGCTGCCGCAGATCCGCAAGTGGGCCAAAAAGATTTTCCACGTCCACGGCAAGGATGCGACGATCCGCTGGGATGTCATCAAGGAGCACGGCATCTTCGGCAAGGAGCAGTTCGTCTTCATGCGCACGCCGGGCTTTGGTGACAGCAACTGGACCGACATCATTTCCGAGCTGCGCTTGGCCGGCTGGTCCGGCTCCATCGACATTGAGGGCTGGCATGACCCGGTCTATCGCGATGCGCTCGAAATGACTGGCCAGGTTCATGGCCTGAACTATCTCAAGGCAAGCCGGGGTGGGGACTTCATCGAGTAATGCATGCATCCGCAAAACTGCATCGATTTAGGAAGCAAGTTGTGCGTTAATGAAATGCCCTGAGTGATCGACGCTTAGGGCATGACGGGATACCCAACGGAGGAACTGTCGAGCGTCCGCACCTTGTCCCATGGGACAGGCGGGCGCTTGGCGCAGGTGAGAGGAAAACGCCGATGGCAGCGCGGGCCATGTCATCGGACAGATACCGTCAAGGTTCGCATGGTGGAGGAGAATGTATGAATATTTTTTCGAAGCTGGCGATCTCCGCCGGCATGTCGCTTCTGCTTGCCGCCGGTGTGGCGCAAGCGCAGAACAAGACATTTAACGTCTGGTGGTTCGAACTGCCGGATACTTCGCAGGCCAAGGCATGGACCAAGGCGCTGGAAGAACTGAAAGCAAAGCATCCCGACGTTACGATCAATTTCGAACAGAAGACTTTCGAGCAATTGCAGAAGGCAGGCAGCCTCATCCTCAACTCGGATCAGGCACCTGATGTTCTGGAGTACAACAAGGGCAATGCCACGGCTGGCCTCGTCGCCTCGCAAGGTCTGCTGACGCCACTCGACGATCAATTCAAGTCGCGAGGCTGGGATAAGATCCTCAACGAAACCAATAGCCAGCTCAGCAAATACGATGGGAACGGAATCTACGGTTCGGGCCCAATTATCGGCATTCCCGTTTATGGCGAATTCGTTTCGGTTTTCTACAATATCGACATGTTCCAGGCTAACGGCGTGAAAGTGCCGACCACGCTGGACGAGTTCGAAGCTGCATTGGACACTTTCAAGAAGAAGGGCATTACACCGCTTGCCTATGGTACGGTGGATTCCAACGCACAGCATCTGGTCTATACGCTTGCACTGACGCAGGCTGACGACACCTGGGTCAAGAACTATCAGGGGCTCAAGGCACCGCTTGATACCAAGCCCTTCCTGTTTGCCGCTCAGAAGATCGCCGACTGGGTGAGCAAGGGTTATATTTCGAAGGATTCGACCGGCCTGAAGGGTACCGGCGGCGCCGACAATCTCTTCTCATCGGGCACAGCTCCGATGTTTGTCAGCGGCACCTGGAACAACGGCAACTTCGCGAGTTCGATCAAGAACTTCAAGTGGAGTCAGTTCATCTTCCCGACCCCGAAGTACAGCGTGGGTTCGACCGGCAACCTGTTCATGGTGCCCAAGAGCGCCAAGAACAAGGATCTCTCGTACGAGTTCATTGATCTCGTCCTGCGCAAGGAAAACCAGAACATGCAGGCCAATCTCGGTGGCGTTGCCATTGCCGCCGATCCGGCCTCGGTCACCGACGAAGTCGGCAAGCGCAACGTCGAGCTCTTCAACCAGATTTCCGGCAAGGGTGGCCTCGGCTTCTACCCGGACTGGCCGGTGCCTGGCTATTACGAACTGCTGATCCAGGCGACGACCGGCCTGGTCAATGGCTCGACCACGCCTGATCAATTCGTTGTACGCCTGAAGAAGGCCTATGACGACGTGCAGGCGGCCCAATAACACCATCGGCGACAATCACAACGGCGGGACGGCTTTCATGCCGCCTCGCCGTATCGGACTGGAGGAATTCGATGGAGAATTCGAGGAGCGCCGGCAAAGCGGGGTACTATTTCTACATGATCCCCGGCATGCTGGGGTTTGCGGTAGTGGTGCTCATTCCGCTGATTGCCAATTTCGCGATCAGCTTCACGACATGGAAGGGCGGCGTCATCCCGCCTCGCTATGTTGGTTTTGAGAACTATCAGAGGCTGCTCCAGGATGCCGCCTTCTGGGGCTCGATCCAGCATACGCTGCTGTTCATCATCTCGATGACGATCGTGCCCATTCTTCTGGGGCTGGTGCTGGCGGCAGTGCTGTTCGACTATATCAGTGCGCAGTTCAGCGAGACATGGTCGAGTTTCTTTCGCGCCGGCTTCTACCTGCCGCAAATCCTGCCGCTGACCGCGGTTGGTATTCTATGGGGATGGATCCTCAATCCCATCGGCATCATCAACGCGGTGCTGAGGGCGATCGGCCTTGATTTCATGGCGAAGAACTGGTTGGGGGATGCAAACTATGCCCTTTGGGCGGTTTCAGCCGTCATCGTCTGGGTTCAGGTCGGCTATTGCCTTGTCGTCTTCATGTCCGGATTGGCGCGCGTCGATCCGTCGCTTTACGAAGCCGCCGAGCTCGACAATGCGAGCTGGTTCGGTCGCTTCCGCTCTATCACCATTCCCATGCTCATGCCCGAGATTTTCGTGGTCGCTCTCACGACGCTGATCGCGGCCCTCAAGGTTTTTGCGCCAATCTATGTCCTGACATCAGGCGGCCCGGACAATGCGACGACGGTTCCGTCTTATCTTTCCTACTATCATTTCTTCACAACGAACCGCGTCGGTTATGCCGCATCGATCGCGACGCTACAGACAATCGTGACCATCGTGCTCGGCATCGTGTTCCTGCGCATGCAATCGAAACAGTCCGAGGGAGGGCACTAATATGACAGCTACGTCTTCGCTCTCTAACTCGGTTGCTTCGGTGCATCATCGCCAAGGAAAGGGGGTTGGTCGCTGGATCGTTCTGGCTATCCTGCTCGTCTTCCTGGCCGGAACGTTGTTTCCGTTCTTCCTGGCGGCTTTCAACGCCATCAAGACGCCTTCGGATTATGCCGCCAATGGTCCGCTCGCCTTCCCGCAGAGCTTCGACCTGACGGCGCTCAAGAACTTCTGGGCGACAGTCGATTTCCCCCGGAAGCTCTTCAACAGCATCCTTATCAGTGGATGCACAGCCATACTGGCTGTCGTCCTCAGCCTGCTCAACGCCTATGCCATCGGCATCGGGCGGGTGCGTGGCGGGCAGGCCTTGCTGGTTCTCTTGCTGATCGCCATCATGGCGCCGCAGGAAGCGCTGGTTTATCCGCTTTACTACATGGCAAAGCAGGTTGGGCTGTTCGACTCGATGCTCTCGGTGATCCTGATCCTCGGCGTCCTGCATACCGCTTTCGGCACCTTTCTTCTCTCATCGGTCATGGCGACGTTTCCGCGCGAGATCATCGAAGCAGCGCAGATCGACAATGCGAGCCGCTGGCAAATCCTTTGGTTGGTGATCGTCCCCGTGATGCGGCCCACGCTCGCCGTGCTCGCGACCTTCTTCTTCATCTGGACCTGGAACGAGTTTCTGATCCCCCTGGTGTTCCTGGTCTCCAACAACAACCAGACGGTCTCCGTCGCCATGGGCGTGCTGTCGGGATCGAATACGCAGGAACCAACAGCGATTGCGGCGGCCTCCTTGCTCGGCATCACGCCAACGGTGATCTTCTTCCTGATTTTCCAGCGTACGCTCACACGGGGCGTGGCTGTCGGTGCGGTCAAATAAACCAATGCGGAAAGTCCCGTCCCCTCGGCAATAATCCGAAGGGCCGGGACGGGATGAATGGCAGGTCTGGCAAAATTCAAGTTTTCCGCAGGAGGAGAAAGTGGCAGGAATCAACATCAAGTCCCTCACCAAGCATTTCGGTGCCGTGCAGGTTCTCAACGACATCGATCTGACGATCGAGCGCGGGGAGTTCGTCGTGTTCCTCGGCGGCTCCGGCTGCGGCAAGTCGACGTTGCTGCGGATGATCGCGGGCCTGGAGTCGATCACCAGCGGTGAGATCTGGATCGGCGGGCGGCGGGTCGATCAGCTGCCGCCTGGCGAGCGCGGCGTATCGATGGTATTCCAATCCTACGCGCTCTATCCGCATATGACCGTTCGCGACAATATGTCCTTCGGCCTGCGCAACATCAAAACGCCGAAGGCCGAGATCGAACGACGCATCGAGGCTGCGGCGAAGATTCTAGAGATGCCGCATCTTCTGGATCGCAAGCCCTCGGCGCTGTCGGGGGGGCAGCGCCAGCGCGTAGCGATCGGCCGCGCCATCGTGCGCGAGCCCGATGTCTTCCTGTTTGACGAGCCGCTGTCCAATCTCGACGCCGGCCTGCGGACCCGCACGCGCGTCGAGCTGGCGCAGCTGCATGAACGGCTGGGAGCGACCATGGTGTTCGTGACGCACGACCAGGTGGAGGCGATGACGCTTGCCGACCGTATCGTGCTGCTCAACAACAAGAAGATCGAACAGGTGGCCACGCCTGTCGAGATCTACACGCGCCCGGCAACCCGCTATGTCGCGCAGTTCGTCGGCTCTCCCGGAATGAACTTTATTACCATGGCTAGCGTCGGCGAAGCAGGCGGCCTTGCAACTGCGACTTTGCCGGATGGCTCGGTCATCAACACGGCGGTGCCGCTCAACGGTATCGGAGGCTGTGCTTTGACGCTCGGCATCCGCCCGGAGCATCTGGTGGTCACGGCAGCGGAAAAAGGTAGCATTGCCGGTCACGTCGAGACGGTAGAGCGCCTGGGCGACCGCTCGCTCGTTCATGTTCGGCTCAAGGACGGTTCGAAGATCATCGGCACGGATCCGGGCATGACCACTGTCATTGCCGGTTCGCCGATTGCCTTCGCCGTCGATGCGGCAAAGGTGTCGATCTTCGATGAGAATGATGTCGCGCATCATTGCGTGAATTGAGGAGAGAATGGCCCGGATGATGTCTGGAATTCATGAATTTTAGGGTTGCCGAATAGTTCGTTGACGAAACCGTCTAATTGGTATGTTATGCCGCCATGTCCACTGCGCACCATAGGAAAAAGCAGCCTCTGTTCGTCCGCCGGCAATTGCTGGAGGTGGCCGCGCGGCTGGCCTCGGAAAAGGGGATGACGGCGGTGACGTTGGACGCCGTTTCCGGCGCGTCGGGTGTCAGCAAGGGCGGATTGCTGCATCATTTTCCGAGCAAGAACATGCTCCTCGAAGCCCTGTTCGACAGCCTGATCGAGCGGCTGGATGCGGCGATAGAGGAGGCGATGCGCGCCGATCCACTGCCGCACGGACGCTTTACTCGCGGCTATCTCCACGCCTGCCTTTCGCTGCGCGACCAGCCGCAGGGAACGAAAGATTGGGCGCAGGTGACGATGGTGCTGCTCAGCGAGCCGCAATTGCGCCAGCGCTGGCATGACTGGGTGCGCGAGCGCAGCGAGGAATATGTCGGAACGGACTCCTCAGTGGATGCGGCAATCGTCAGGCTCGCGACCGACGGGATCTGGCTGGCGGACTTGCTCGGCAGTCAGGACATGGACGAGAGCGCCCGCCACAGGTTGGTCGAGCGGCTGATCGAGCTCACGCAACTTTAGGAACATCGGAGAAGACGGAATGGCGAATGCATCGGTCTATGCAATGCTGCTGGTTGCGATCGTGCTGGAAGTGATCGGTACGACGGCATTGCAGATGTCGCAGCAGTTCACCCGCTTCGGCCCGACGGCCGTGCTGGTAGTCTGCTACACCGCCGCCTTCTATTGTCTTTCGGTAACGCTGCGGGTCATTCCGGTGGGCATTGCCTACGCCATCTGGAGTGGGCTCGGCATCGTGTTGATTTCAGCCGTTGGGCTGGTGTTTTTCCGCCAGAAACTCGATCTTGCCGCCATCGTCGGCCTGGTGCTGATCATCGCCGGCGTCCTTGTCGTCAATCTCTTTTCAAAATCCGTGTCGCACTGAAAAAGCAGGTGTTATCCATGGCCGTTTTTGCCTTTGTCAAATCATCGGGGACGCATTATGTCTTGCGCAGGATGGCTGCTGGAGGCTCGAAAAGCGGCGCTTTTCCAAAGCGCTTTGGACCGCATAACCTACTCAATTTCAATGGTATAAGAGGAGTGCCGTAATGACTATTCGTGCCGTCGTTTGGGGCGAGAACATCCATGAGCAAACTAACAAGGTCGTCGCCGAGATCTATCCGGAAGGCATGCATACGACGATCGCCAAGGCGCTGAATGCCGATGCTGGTATTGAGGCGACCACTGCAACGTTGCAGGAGCCGGAGCATGGCCTCAGCGAGGCCCGGCTGAAGGATACCGATGTCCTGCTTTGGTGGGGCCACAAGGACCACGGCGCCGTCAAGGACGAGATCGTCGAGCGCGTAGCCAGGCGCGTCTGGGAAGGCATGGGTCTCATCGTCCTGCATTCCGGCCATTTCTCGAAAGTGTTCAAGCGGCTTATGGGCACGCCCTGCGCGCTGAAGTGGCGCGAGGCCGGCGAGCGCGAACGTCTCTGGGTCATCAATCCGCGTCACCCGATCGCGGCCGGACTTGGCGAGCATTTCGAGCTCGAAAACGAGGAAATGTACGGCGAGCAGTTCTCCGTTCCCGAGCCGCTGGAAACGGTGTTCATCTCCTGGTTCCAGGGCGGCGAAGTCTTCCGTTCCGGCATGACCTGGCGCCGTGGCGCGGGCAATATCTTCTATTTCCGCCCCGGCCACGAGACTTACCCGACCTATCACAACGACACCGTCCACAAGGTGCTGATCAACTCCGTGAAATGGGCCCATAATCCGCTCGGCACGCAGGCGAGCATCCATGATGCGCCGAATGTGCCGGTCGAAAAGGCGCTGGAGCCGATCGTCGAGCGTGGCCCAAGACTGCACCAAGCCGGCGAAGCCGGTTATCGCTGAGGTATAATATGCGTCTCATAGTAGTTGGCACGGGCGGCATGGCGAAGAACCATGTGGAGCATTTCGCCCGTATTCCCGGCGTCGAGATCGTTGGCGCCGTCGATACGGATGCGACGAGGCTCACAGCCTTTTGCGATACGTTCGACATCAGGAACCGCTTCTCGTCGCTGGACGAGGCGCTGGCCTGGAATGAATTCGATGCGGTGACCAACGTCACGCCCGATAAGGCCCATCATCCGACGACCCTGCCGCTGCTTGCCGCCGGCAAGCACGTTCTTTGCGAGAAGCCGCTCGCGGAGAACTATGAAAAAGCGCTTGAGATGACGGAGGCGGCCGAAAGGGCAGGCGTCGTCAACATGGTCAACCTGACCTATCGCAATGTCGCGCAACTGCAGAAGGCGCGCGAGATGGTGATCTCGGGCGAGATCGGCACAGTGAAGCATGTGGAAGCATCCTATCTGCAGAGCTGGCTCGTCTCCAGGGCATGGGGCGATTGGCGCAGCGAATCCAAGTGGCTCTGGAGGCTGTCCACCGGCCATGGCTCCAACGGCGTTCTTGGCGATATCGGCATCCATATTCTCGATTTCGCCGCCTATGGCGCGGCGACCGATATCGATCATGTCTTCGCCCGGCTGAAGACCTTCAACAAGGCGCCGGACGAGCGCATCGGCGAGTATACGCTGGATGCGAACGACAGCTTTTCGATGTCGGTCGATTTTGCCAACGGTGCGCTCGGTGTGGTGCATGCGAGTCGTTGGGCGACAGGACATCTGAACGAGCTGAAGCTGCGTATCTATGGCGAGCGCGGCGGCCTTGAAGTGTCTCATAGCCCGAATGGTTCCGAACTGCGCGGCTGCCTTGGCGATGACACCGAAACGGCGACGTGGAGGGTCATCGAGGTGCCGCCGGTGTTGACCAACTATCAGCGCTTCGCCGAGGCTGTTATGACCGGCAGCAGCCAGGACCCGAGCTTCCGCCACGCTGCCAACTTGCAGCGCGTGCTGGATCTCGCCATGGTGACGGAGACGGAGCGGCGCGAACTGAAGGTTTGACGCCGTCTCGGCTTCATCTCGACATTCAAACGGCCGCCTTCGGGCGGCCGCTTCATTAAGGTCCACCCATATTATCGCAATTGCTTGACGGGATACGGAGGCAGGCGCAGCATTCCTCCATGAAAGCTCCGGATACGAGGTTGTGGGAGGAGGTGTTATGTCCACCGAAGAAAAGGTTGCTAGCCACTATACGCATGGATCACTGGAGGAGACGCTCCTTGCGGCACTTACCGCGGGCGGCAAGGATATCGATCATCTCAGTATCGACGACCTTGCTGGGATCGATGAATTCCATCTCGGGCGGCGCGAAGCCACGCGGGAGTTTGCTCGGGATCTCGACGTGAGTGATGGCCTGCGGCTCATCGACATCGGATCAGGGCTTGGCGGGCCGGCGCGCTATATCGCCAGCACCTATGGCTGCGCGGTCACCGGCGTCGATCTGACCGATGAATTCGTCAAGGTCGCCAATGTCCTGACCGAGCGTTGCGGCATGGCCGCGCAGGTGTCGTTTCGGCAGGCGAGCGCTCTGGCGCTTCCCTTTGCCGACCAAAGCTTCGACCGAGCGACGCTGATCCATGTCGGTATGAACATCGAGGACAAGGCGCGTCTGTTTGCCGAGGCGCGGCGTGTGCTGAAGCCCGGCGGCCGGTTTGGTCTCTACGAAGTCATGCAGATGCGCGACGGCGCGCTGCCCTATCCGATGCCCTGGGCGATGACGCCGGAAACGAGCTTCGTCCGCAGCCCCGAAACCTATCGTCAACTGCTCAAAGAGGCCGGCTTCACCGTGGAATCCGAGCAGGACCGCAGCGCTCTGGCGATCCGGATGGCGCAGGAGATGCGTGCCAGCGCTGCCGTTGGCGGTCAGACGCTGAGCCTCGGCGCACTGATGGGGCCGAGGGCGGCGGAGCGCGTGGGCAATGTCGGCATGTCGGTCGGAAGCGGCCTGATTGCGCCGATCGAAATGATCGCCAAGGCCGATTGATGGAAACAGAGTTGGCGGGCGCCCGGATTGACAGAGGCGCTTTCCTGTCTGTATGAAAAATCCAATGGTAATGGATTTCTGCCGGGCCATGGTGGCCGAACCGCTGCCTTGAATTTTCCAGGGAAGCTGATGACTCCTACTCAAAGCGCCTCGAAAGGCGAGGGAGTAGAGTCATGTCTTTTTTATTGCCGTTATCTCTTTCAGATTTCATATCCATTGTCCCCGACAGAGCCAATTTCGGTGCTGCGGGAGGGGCGAAATGATGTCCGCATCTCTGTTCTTTCAACATCGTTTTCAGCAATTTCGCGGCCTGTTCAAATGGGTAGCGCTTGTCGTGCCGATGGCGGTAGCCGTCGGTTCGCTCTGCGCACTGTTTCTGTGGAGCCTGGATAGGGCAACGGCGGCGCGTTTCGAACATCCCTGGCTGATCTTCCTGATGCCCGTTGCCGGTTTCCTGATGGTGTTGGTCTATCAGCGCTTCGGCCGCGGCGCGGAAGGCGGCAACAACCTGATCGTCGACCAGATCCATGAGCCTGGCGGCGGCGTGCCGCTGCGCATGGCGCCCTTCATTCTCGTGTCGACTGTTCTGACGCATTTGGTTGGTGGCTCTGCCGGGCGCGAGGGAACGGCGGTGCAGCTCGGTGGTAGCATTGCGAGCGCCTTCGCGAGGGTTTTCCGCCTCAGTCATACCGAGATCCGCATACTTCTCATGGCGGGCATAGCAGCCGGCTTTGGCGCGGTCTTCGGTACGCCGATCGCGGGTGCGGTCTTTGCGCTTGAGGTGCTGACGATCGGGCGCATGCAGTATGAAGCGCTGATCCCGAGCCTTGCGGCCGCGATAACAGCCGATTGGACCTGCCATTCCTGGGGCATCGAGCATATCCAGTACCATATCGGCTATCTCGCGGGCACGCCGGCGAGCACCTTCCACCTCGATGCGCTGCTGCTTGTCAAAGTCGGCGTCGCCGGCGTGCTCTTCGGCCTGATGGCGCGCTGCTTCAGCGAGATCTCGCATATAGCGTCTGCGGCCTTCAAGAGGCTCTGTGCTTACGCGCCGCTGCGGCCTGTCATCGCCAGCGCGGTGCTGATCGGTCTCGTCTATTTGCTTGGCACCCGGGAATATCTCGGGCTTGGCGTCTGGTCGCCCAATCCTGCCGACGCGACGATCCTCGGCTTCTTCGATCCGGCTGATGTCGATTATTGGAGCTGGTTCTGGAAGGCAGTTTTCACGATCGTTACCCTCAGCGCCGGCTTCAAGGGCGGGGAAGTGACGCCGCTGTTCTTTATCGGTGCCGCACTCGGCAATGCGCTTGCGGCGATCCTCGGCGCGCCTGCTGATCTCTTTGCAGGTCTGGGTTTCGTCGCCGTCTTTGCCGGGGCCACCAACACGCCGCTCGCCTGCATGATCATGGGCATCGAGCTCTTCGGCGCGACGCATACGGTCTATCTCGCCGTCGCCTGTTTTCTTGCCTACATCTGCAGCGGCCATACCAGCATCTATTTGTCACAGCGTCTCGGCATCGCAAAGAGCGCGGCCTCCGGCCACATTCCCTCCGGTATCCCTCTTCGCCATATTCGCGACATCACCATGAATGGACGCAGTGAAGATGATCGCAAAAACAATCAGGCCCCGCCGCCGCTACAACAGGAGCGGGACATTCAATAAGGTCGCTTTGCGATTGTCTCGCGCATTGCGAAGCTGATGATCAAGATGTTTTGATCGGCAATGTCGTGGACGTGAATATCGGCGCTTAACCGTAGCGGGAGATTGTCGTGATCTATCTTGTCGTTTTTCTCGGCGCCGGATTGGGTGGCGCTTTCCGTCTCGGCGTCAACGAGCTTGCTGCTCGTCTGTTCGGGGGCGAATTTCCGTTCGGTACGCTTATCATCAATGTCGTCGGCGCATTCATCATGGGGGTGCTGACGGAATATTTCGCCTTCCGTGGCGGAGTGTCTCAGGAGCTTCGGCTTTTTCTGACAACAGGCATTCTGGGCGGGTTCACGACGTTTTCAACGTTTGCGCTGGAGAGCGTCGTGCTTTGGGAGCGCGGCCAATGGATGCCCTTCGTGGCTTATGTCGGCCTGTCCGTTTTTCTGTCGCTAGGGGCCCTGATTGCCGGATTTGCCGTTGTCCGGCTAATAATTCAGGCTCAAACCATCTAGGCGGATGGCTCAGGTCTGTCGTGCCGTATTTTTGCCAATTCTGGGGTGAATTTCTTCGAGAAATCACCGGAGATTCAATCCACGACAAATCACCGCTCGTTGTGAACGGACTCTCTTGCGAAATTCGACTAATCAACTCATATAAACGCTTATTATGATCATCGCATAACAGAGGAGTCCGGCGTCAATCAGGAACGGGCGGGCGAGCATTGAAAGCGTCGAACCTGTTGCTCCCCCGGAATTTCCGTGCAGATTCCCCCTGAGGCAGCCTTCCTCCCTGACCGCCCTAAAGACAGACATGACGGAGAGCCCCTTGAGCGCACCTGCTCCCACTTCCACCGAATCTCATGCTCCGGAACAAACCTTTGGCACAACCGGCATCGCGCCGATGGACCGCCCGAGCGCCCTGACACGTTTTTTCATGGGCATCGTTGCCTGGGCCGAAGGCCTCAATCTGAAATATGCCAAGCTCGGCAATCCGCCGGTCTACAACAGCGCGACCTTCCCCTGGGCGGCCGAGATCGAGAAGGATTATCCGGCGATCCGCGCGGAGCTCGAAAAGGTGCTGCTGCGCCAGAGCGAGCTGCCGACATTCCAGGACATCTCCACCGATGTGAAGACCATCTCGACCGACACCCGCTGGAAGACCTTCTTCCTTCTCGGTTTCGGCGTGAAGTCCGAGCAAAACATCAAGGCATGCCCGAACACCTGGGCGGCGGTACAGAAAATCCCCGGGCTGACGACCGCCATGTTCTCCATCTTCGAGCCCGGCAAGCATCTTCCCGCACATCGCGGCCCCTATAACGGCGTGTTGCGCCTGCATCTCGGCCTCATCGTGCCAGAACCACAGGACCAGCTCGCCATTCGCGTCGACAAGCAGATTTGCCATTGGCAGGAAGGCAAGGCGCTGATCTTTGACGACGCCTACGAGCATGAAGCCTGGAACCACACCGACAAGACCCGCGTGGTGCTCTTCGTCGATTTCGTCAAGCCGCTGAAATTCCCGGCCCGCTTTGTCAACTGGGCCTTGATGAACCTGGCGATCTTCACGCCGTTCATCAAGGAAGGTCTCGACAACCACAAGGAATGGGAAAAGAAGTTCTATGCCGAGGCAGAGGCGCTGAGAAATCGCCCAAGGGCATAATCCACGCTGGCTTGTGAATTCTACGAAAAACCCCGGAATCCGCAGCGGATTCCGGGGTTTTGCTTTTGGTCGGTCAGGCTCAGCGGTTGAACTGGCTTATCCGTCTCTTCGGTATCTTCGTCATTATCATCGGTTGACTGCGTGGTAGTGGTTTTACCGCCCAGATTGCCAGGCGGCGCCGAGATGGCATTGTCACCATCGAAGCTGGCTTCCTTGAGCAGGCGATGGCCAGTGCGCGTGCGGCTTCGGCTTTCGCCTGGCTTCCGACTCTTCGCGGCTCTTGCTGGCGACCGCAATGGTGCTTTCCTGCGCGACGATCCGGTTGTCGCGCGAGCCTCCGTCTCATGCTGCTGGACAGCACGGGTCGAGCCGATGTTGGCGGACTCGCGCACCTGCTTGGCCATGGCTTCGCGTTCGGCGATGGCTGCAATGGCAGCAACCGCTGCTGCGATGACTATTTTATCGTGCGCACGATTGCCGCGCCCGATGTCATGCCGCCGCCGAAAGCGACGAGGCCGAGATTGAGTGGCTCGGGCCGTTCGTTGGCGACGTGAAGCATGGCAAGCGGGATGCTCGAAGAGCTGGTGTTGCCGTAGTTCTCGATGACGCTCAGTGCCGGGCGGCCGCTGCGCTTGGCGATGGTGTCGATGATGCGCTGGTTGGCCTGATGCGGCACCAGCAGATCGAGATTGGCGAGTTCAATGCCGGCGTCGACACAAGCGTCCTCGATCGAGCGGGACATGGAGTGCACCGCCTCGGTGAAGACCGCGCGGCCGTTCATGGCGATGACGCCTTCATCCGGCAGAGGGACGAAGAGAAGATCGCCCGGTTCCGGGCGGCCGCTGATGGTCGGACGGCTTGCCGCAAATAGCGGGCTGCGCGCCATGTCGCGGGTGGTCACGAGGCTGGCGGTGGCGGCGTCGCCGAACAGGATGGCGGTGGAGAAATCCTTCATGTCGAGCAGCGGAGACAGCACTTCCGAGGTGACGATCAGCACCTTCGCGTCATTCTGCTGCGCGATGAAATCGTAGGCCTGCTGCAGCGCGTAGAGATAGCCGGAACAGGCGGCGCCCATATCGTAGGCGGCAAGGGACGGCCGCACGCCGTCTTCGGCGACCGCAACGGCGACGCGGCTGGCAAGCGACGGCGTGGCGATATCGGGGGTGCCCGTCGCGGCGATGACCAGATCGATGTCGTGGATCGACATCTGGGTCTGGCGCAGCAGATCGCGAACGGCCGCTGTCGCAAGGCTCAACGTGCCTTCCCCAGGACCGACCCAGAACCGGCTCTTGATGCCGGTCAGTGCAAAGATTTCGTCGGCGCGCCGGTTCGGCCAATGATGGATGATGTCTTCGTTGGCGACCCGGCGGGCGCCGGTCGCAAAGCCGATGCCGCTGACGGCTATTTCCGAGAAACTGCCGGAATGACGGCGCAGTGCCGGAATGGAGTGCGATTTCAGGCGGCGCAGCACGAACTTGTTTTGCGTCTCCGAGGCGAGAGCGAAGTTCTGTTCGCTCGTATCCCGGTTGGCGTCAACGGTCAGAAGCGTGCTGTCGGTGGCGATCTGGTCACCGATCCTTGCGAAGACCTCGAGCACGACTCCGCCGATATTGGCACAGATTTCCACCGAGGCCTTCGTCGCCTCGACGACGGCCACGAGCTGACCGACCTCGATCGTGTCGCCCGGCTTGACCAGGAGATCGGTGATCAACACGTTCTCGTCGGCGGGACCGGAGCCGATTGCCTTGATGGCGGCGGTCGGGCCGCTATCATCCTCTTCGTGCCAGGTGACCTCGCATTCGAGAACCTCGGCCATCAGGTCGACGAGCTTGCGGTAGGACGGCAGCATTTCGAGCTGGTTGCGGAAATTGAAGGGAACATGCGCGTCCGAGCGGGCAAGCCTGCGGACGACGACGGGAACGTCGGCCTTTTCGGTGACGGTGGCGACGATCTCGGCGCCCATGCCGACAGTGCGGTTGTCTTCATGCACGACGATCAGCCGTCTCGTGCGCTTGGCGCTTGCCAGCACTTCCCTTTCATCCCACGGCGAGATGGAACGGAGGTCGATCACCTCGACGGAAAAGCCCTGCGCTTCGAAGGCCTTGGCGGCGTTGGCACAGAGAGACACCGTGTTGCCGTAGCTGACCAGTGTCAGGTCGCGGCCGCGGGCAACGTAGCGCGACAGGCCCGGACGGACGAAATGCTTGTCGAGATCGGTCGAGGTGCGGCCGTCGGAATTGTTGAGCACCGCTTTCGGATAGAGGAAAACGGTGGGGCGCCTCGATTCGAACGCGGCATTCAGCAGGCCGGCGGCATCGCCGGCACTGGAGGGCATGACGACATCGATGCCGGGCGTATGGGCCAGCATGCTTTCGAAGCTCTGCGCGTGGAATGGCCCGAGGCCGGGCTTGTAGCCGCCGCAGCTCACCATCAGGATCACGGGAGATTCCCAGGCGCCCTTGGTGCGCCAGTACATGCTGCCCATTTCCGAGACGATCTGGTTATAGGCGAGCGGCAGGAAATCGGCGAATTGCAGGAAGGCGACTGGCCGTTGCCCGGCGAGCGCCCGGCCGACGGCGGTGCCGACGATGGTGGATTCGGTGAGTGCCGCGTTGCGAACGCGCTCGGGATATTTGGTGCTGAGGCCGCGGGTGACGCCGAAGACATCGCCCTTGGGATCTTCGATATCCTGGCCGAACAGCACGACTTCGGGATTGGCGGCCAATTGCCTGTCGAGCACGCCGTTCAGCGCCTCGCGCATGGTCAGCGTTGCTTCGCGCTCGAGACCGCGATACTCCGCCGTTTTGGCGAAGGAGGCGGGGTATGGGGCTTTTGCATCCGGCTCGACCTCGGGTGCATCTTCCTTGCGGGCGAGTGCGGCTTCCGCCTGCACTTCCGCTGTCAGCTCCTGTTCGATCTTCTCGAGCGCATCAGCGCTGACGCCCGCTTTTTGAAGCATCGCCCGCAAGTTTGGAAGTGGATCGCGGGAAGAGCCCGATTCGATCTCCAATAGGGTGCGATAGGTCTTCTGGTCGTCGGCATTGGTATGGTCGGACAGGCGCTCGAGATTGAGAAGCACGATGCTCGGAGTACGGTTGTTGCGGCTGTGGCGAACGGCCTTGCGGAAGGCCTCTCGCGAGGCCGGCAGATCGTCGCCGTCAGTGCGGATGATGTCGATGCCGTAGAAGGAGGATGCGGGGCCATCGGGCAGATCGAAGAAGGTCTGCTTGCTGGTCCGTGTCGAGATGGAGAAACTGTTGTCCTCGACGATGAAGACAATCGGATACTGGCTGCGAACCGCTTCTGCCACGGCCTCGAGGAACTCGCCCTGCTGGGTCGTACCGTCGCCGACGCAGCAGATGGCGATCGGCATGCCGGGCTTGTATTTCAGCGATGCGGCGACACCGACTGCATGCAGCGCATTGTTGCCTACCGGGCCGACGATGGAGGTAATGTTGAGCGCGCGTGAGGATAGATGCGCACTCATCTGCCGGCCGGCGGAATGGGAATTGGCTGTGGCGAGCAGGCTCGAGAAGAACTCACGAATGGGCATGCCGCGCGCCAGCATCAGGGCCTTGTCGCGATAGTGCAGATGCAGCCAGTCGTCGTCATGGAGGAATTCGTTGAGCAGCGCCGTCGACTCGTGCCCGGCGCCGGAGACATGAAAATGTGCTATGCCTTGCTTAATGAATTCTCGCTCAAGCCTATCTATTTCTCTAGAAATAAAGAATATTCTATGGAGTTGCTTGAGGTATTCTGTGGTAAACCTCCCTTCCATCTCAATGATTTTCCTAATCTTTCATCATGAATAATTTGTGTGGACCTAGGTAACCCCCCGGGGTGCCTTTTTCAATACACGTTAAATGACAATATCCTCTCGAATTGAAATGGATTTACGTGCATTGGCCCGGCCGGGATTCGTGGCAGCCGATGCCCTTTGCTGAGCGAGTTCGACATTTTGCCCACCCGGAAATTCGGATTGGTGCAACGATCCGGAGGGGTTGCTAGCTGGATTTGCGGATCGGTTCGTTGGCCTGCTCGCGGGCAGCAGCCGCCTTTGCGGCCAGCTCTTCCTTGTCCCGCAATTCCTTCGGCTTCTTGCCGATGATCTGCTTGGCGCCCTTCTTGGAAAAGGGTTGCACAAGCTGGGCGAGGAAACTGTCGGCGACCTTGCCGGTGATGCCGATGTCGGTGGAGGAGGGGCGGGGCGGATTGTAATAGGTGCCGAGGATCTGGTCCCAGATGACAAGGTTCTCGCCGTAATTGGTGTTGCCCTCGGCAAGCAGCTTGGAGTGATGCCAACGGTGAAGGCGCGGAGTCGACAGGATCCAGTCGAGCGGGCCGGTGCGCACATCGATGTTGCAATGGGTCAGAAGGCCGATAAAGGCAGTGACGGCGCCGATCCACAGGAAGACCGGCAGCGGCGCGCCGAGCAGATAGAGCGGGATCTGGCTGAGCGCGATCTTGAACAGGCTGTCGATGATATGAAAGCGCCCGGTATTGATGACCCATAGGCGTTCGACGCTGTGATGCAAGGCATGGAAACGCCAGAGCGACAGGTGCTCGTGGGCCAGGCGATGGGCGAGATAGAGGCCGAATTCGGCGATGATGAGTCCCAGCACGACCTGCAAGGCCATCGGCAATTGATCCGGCCAGATATTTGCCTTGTGGCTCAGGAAAGGTTGCGCAACGATTGCCACCGCCATCGGAAATGACGTGCCGATGGCCGCCGCGATCTGTACGGCACCCTTGCTCAGGAGCGTATGCGCGAGGTTGTTGAACGTCTCGCCATCGGCATCGAGCCAAGTCTCCTCATAGGGCATGAGCCGCTCGAAGAGCGCGATTGTCGCAACGACCGAGAGATAGACGACATTGAACCACAGCAGATGCATCTGCGAATGGAACGCGAAATACGAGCCCGTCAGTCCGGCGCAAAAGATGGCCGGCCACAACAGGGATGAAACAGCAGCGTAGAGACGCGAACTGCTCTGAAATGTCATGCCACTATCCTCGGATCGTCATCAGGTGGGTTGGCGCGAATATAGGCGATATGTACCGTGATGATTGCGGCCACGGAAGCGGAATCTTGAGTGGAACAGAAGTGTTTTTGTTTCATTATATTGCTGACACCGATCGAGTTCGCCATCCTCGGTTGCTCTACGTCGGGAATCCGGCTCGTCCAACGACTGTTCTAGGGAAGGCTGCCCTGACGGCAATGAAAAGGTGTCGGAATTGGATATTCCTTCCAAGTACAGAATTCACGAGACCGAACATTGGCTCGTGAACCATCGCATCGACACGGTCCTGCCGGGCTACCTGATGGTCGGCTCCAAGTCGGGAACCAACGCATTGTACGATCTGCCGACCGGAGCGCTTGTATCGCTTGGGCCTCTCCTTGCCAGGGCGCAGCGGGAAGTCGAAACCCTGCTTCGTCCCAAGCGTGTCTATATCGGCCGTTACGGTCATTCGCCGGGGCATCCGATCCATTTCCATATCATACCGGTCTATGATTGGCTTGAGACCCTGTTCTGGAAGGATGAGCGCTATCGAGCTCTCGCCTCCTTCGGCAGGCCTGCTGCCGAGCCGGAGACGGATGGGGCCGAGCTGACATTTTACATCTGGCGGGAGTTTTGCGAAGCACCAAATCCACCGCAGGTGACGGGGCCGATGGTTTCGGATGTTGTCGAGCTGATGCGAAGCGCGTTCTTGGTTGCATAGAGGAAACCGAACGCGTCGTGTGCTGCCGAGAATCCCTTTGGCATCGAAACACCACGCCAGAGGGGCTCTGGCTGGTTAGCCGAACGTCAGCTTGCTCTTCTGCTGCCCGACTTCGTCGAAATTCTCGGGGCTAAGCCAGCGCTCATATCCGGCCTTCAGTCTCGGCCAATCGGCATCGATCATCGCGAACCAGGCGGTGTCGCGGTTCAGGCCCTTGGCGACCATATGCTGACGGAAAATGCCCTCGAAGGTGAAGCCGAAGCGTTCGGCGGCACGTTTTGACGGTTCATTGAGATTGTTGCACTTCCATTCGAAACGGCGGTAGCCGAGCGTATCGAAGACGTAGGATGCAAAGAGATAGAGGGTTTCGGTGGTCGCGCGGCTGCGGGCGATCGCCGGCCCCCAGAGGATGCTGCCGATCTCGATGACGCCGTGCGTGCTATCGATGCGCATCAGGGCTTGGCGACCTTCGGCACGGCCGGTCCGCTTGTCGATCACCGCAAAGAACAGGGGATCCGTGCTGGAGGCAGATTTTTCGAGCCAGGGAGAAAAGGCAGCATAATCGGCAGGCGCATCCTCGAACAGATAGCGGAAGCGATCCTCGGCGCCGGGAGCCTGAGCCGAGGCAAACAGCTCCGCGCCATGGCGCGCCGGATCGAGCGGTTCGATCCTCACATAGCGACCTTCGAGGGTGATTCTTTCGGGGCGTGGCACGCCGCTCCAGTTGGCAAGATCCATGTCAAAGTCCTTTGGTCATCAAATGCAGCTCAGCGAATCCGGCCCGATCCTATCAGGTCCGAGAGCGGTTGCGGTAGCGCGATCCCGTCGGGCATGCCGGGCGCGGCTTGCGCCGGGGCCAGCTGGCTTCTTATGGGCAGGACGCCGGCCCAGACCGGGTAGTCCGCTTCGTCGATGTCGCCCGGCGGGCCGTTGCGGACCTTGGCAGTCGCCTCGTCGATTTTCATCCGCAGGACCGATGTCGCCTTCGCTTCCTGCCCCGTCATCGGCCTCAGGCTGTCCCAGCGGCCGGGAAACAGGTCTTCGATAAGGCGGCGCAAGGCATCGGCTTTCTCTTCGACGTCATCAACCAGGCGTGCCGTGCCGAAGACCATGGCGGAGCGGTAGTTGACCGAATGATTGAAGGCGGAGCGGCCGAGCACGTAGCCGTCCATGATGCTGCAGGTCAGGCAGACTGGCATGTCTTCCGCCGCACGCAGGAAGCGGCTGGCGGCCGAGCCATGCCAATAGACGTATTCGCCTTCGCGCCAGTGCAAGGTCGGTGTCACATACGGCGCACCATCGATGACATAGCCGACGTGACAGAGAGGAGAGGCATCCAGAATGGCGTGGACTTCGGCGCGGGCGTGGCTGCCGCGGCGGGGGCTGCGCCGCACGCGGCTGCGCTCAGTAGTCGGGTAGTCCTCTGTGGCGGGCGGATAGTGATCGGCCATGTCTTCCTCATCGATTGATCGTTGATCTCTGCCAGCAAAGAGGTAGGCTATAAACAGCCAGTTTCTCGATTTTTAACAGACCAGTTGGAGCTTGATGACATCTGTAGCGCAATGGCCGGCGCTCGACCGGACCTCGGGTGATCTGGAAGGGCAGGTCTATCGCGTGATGCGCGACCGTATCCTTCATGGGCAGATGCCAGCGGGGCAACGCGTGCCCTCGACGCGGGCGCTGGCCATCTCGCTCGGTGTCGCGCGCTCAACCGTGGTCAACGCCTATGACCGCCTGAAGGCGGAGGGCTATCTGCAATCGACGACAGGTGCCGCAACCCGCGTTGCTGCTTTCTCGGCGCCACCCCTACAGGGGCAGGTCGCAGCGCCACCGCCCAGCTCGCCCCAGACCACAGAGTTCGCCACGGGTGGGTTGTTCGAGCCCGGTGTGCCAGATGTCTCCGCTTTCCCCCATGCCGCCTGGGCGCGATGTCTCGGCGCCCGCGGCCGGTCACTTCGGGTGCATGATCTCGGTTATGGCGCCCATGGCGGCATTCCAGAATTGCGCGCTGCGATCCTCGACCATATTTCGGCGACGCGCGGCGTGATCGCCCGTCCCGAACAGGTGTTGATCGTGCCTTCGACCGGCGCGGCGATCAGCCTGCTTGCGAGCGTTCTGCTCTGGGCAGATCATCCGAATGGTGGCCTCGCATGGATCGAGGATCCCGGCTACGCCACCGCGCACGCATTGCTCCGGATGGCGGGTGCCGCTCTGGTGGCTGTGCCCTGCGATGAGGAAGGCATCGATATTGCCCGCGCGGACGGACCGCCGCCGCGGCTGATCTACGTCACGCCTTCGCATCAATATCCGACCGGCGTGACCATGAGCCTGTCACGCCGCCTTGCGCTGCTCGAATTTGCCCGCGCCACGGGCGCGATCGTGCTGGAAGACGATTACGACAGTGAATTTCAGTATGCCTCCCGCCCGATCGCCGCGTTGCAGGGCATCGATCGTGGCGAAGTGGTCGCCTATCTCGGCACGTTTTCGAAAACGCTCGCGCCCGGTCTGCGCGTCGCCTATGCCGTTGTGCCTTCCAGGCTCGTGGCGACCGTCGAGGCAGCGCAACGGCTGAGAGGGGCGGTCGTGCCTGTTCATATCCAGGCAGCCCTTGCCGACTTTATCGACGAAGGCCGGTTTCGCGCGCATCTCAGGCATATGAATGCCGTTTACGCGGAACGCATGGCCGCTGTTGTCTCCGCCCTCAATCGTCATTGCGGCGCGTGGCTTGATGTCGGCGAAGGCAACGGAGGCCAGCAACTGGCGAGTTGGTTCCGGGACATCGCCGTCGATGACGTCGCGGCCGTTCGCTCCATCAATTCTCACGGCTTCGCATTGCGGGCCATGTCCTCACTGCATCTCGGGCCATCGCGGCCGGGGATGTTGTTCGGTATCGCCCGCATGGAGGCTGCTGCGGCGAATGCGGCGGCGGAGAGAATTGCCAGGCTGCTTGCGATGTCGGCAGCTGCCTGAGACGCGGAGTTGGTGTGTCCTTTTAGACCTGGTTCCAGCGACGGATGACCGGCTCGGTCAGGTCGTGTTCGTAGCCGAGCACGCTGATGCTTGTCGTGTCGAGCACCAGGCGTGCGCCGTCTTGCGGGGGCAGGCCGACCCAACGGGTGGCAAAGACCCGCAGGAAATGGGCGCTGGAGAAGATCAGGACGGAGCCGTCGATGGCGCGAAGTTCGCTGATGATCCGGTCGGCGCGCGCACCGACATCGGCTGCCGTCTCGCCGTTCGGGCAGCCGTCGCGGAAGAGTTGCCAGTCGGGGCGTTCGGCCAGGATCGCCTTGGTGGTGATGCCCTCATAGGCGCCGTAGTCCCATTCCGCCAGATCGTCCTTGACAATGCGCCGACCGCCGAAACCCGCCAGCGCGCAGGTATTCTGGGCGCGTTGCGACGGGCTCGACCAGACAGCGGCGAAATCGATGGCAGGCAGACGCCCGGCGACTTTGCGGGCGGCTTCTTCGCCGGCGGCGGTCAAAGGAATGTCGGTTCGGCCCGTGTGCCTGCCGGAAAGGCTCCACTCCGTCTGCCCGTGCCGCACCAGATAGACTTCGGGATGGGCGCTGCTCATGTGACCGTTTCTCCAATTGGCTGATGATGCCGAATTCTTCGCATCCGCGAAGGGTCCTGTCGAGGGGCGAGATCCGGCGACATGCGCGACAGTGGTGGGCTTGGCGGAATTCGCGATTGAGGCGGTCATATTCCCCTGCAGGCCCGAAGAGGCTCGCAGGGGAACATGAAATATCACCGCTTCACCGCACGGCGGACGCTGTAGAGCAGAATGGCGAGGCAGCCGAACAGCAGGAGAACTGCCCCCGCGAGCGGCGGCATGGCGAGAAATTCAACCGCGCCCGCAATTGCGAGGATGAGGATCAGGCAGAGGGTCGCGAGGCTGCCGTCGTCGATGAACATGCCGATGAGCTCGGACAGGGCGATACGGAGCACGGTCATTGGGCTGCCTTTGCTGTGGGGGTGCCGGTGGAGCCGCGCAGGCCGCGAAGAATGGCGAAGGAGGCCAGCGAAACGATCGCAAAGATGGCGATCAAGGCGAGATCCGCGCCCGGCCAGCGAGTGCCGATGCCTTCACCGGTCCAGAAAATGCCGAAGCTGGTGAGCATCAGGCCGACGACGAATTTGAGGGTGTTTTCCGGCACGGTGGCAAGCGGACGATGTACCAGCAACCCGATCAGCATGACCAGAACGAAGGCGGCAAGAGCGCCGAGACCGGCATAGAGCGTCAGGCCATGCGCGCCGCCGACGGCGATGACGATGAAGACCACCTCGACGCCCTCAAGCAGCACCGCCTTGAAGGCGGCGAGGCCGGCAAGGTAGTCGGCGCGGCGATCCGTGGATTGCGCTTTCAAGGATGCGGTCTCCTTCGAGAAGGCCGCTTCCTCGTCATGCAAGGCGATGACGCCCAGGGACCGGAGAATGGCTTTGCGCAGCCAGCGCATCCCGAACAGGATCAGGAGAACGCCGACGACGAATTGCAGCATTTCGATGGGCACGAGCGCCAGCAACGGCCCGAAGATGAGGACGAGGGCCGCCAGCACGGCGAGCGCGAGCGCGGCACCCGTCAGCGCCGGGCGCCAGCTGCGCGTCACCCCGACAGCAAGGACGATGGTGAAGGCTTCCACGACCTCGACGAAAGAACCAAGGAAGGATGCCGTCACCGTGGAGAGAATGGGTGTGAGGCTGCTCATGAAACGATTCCCGAATGACGATGAGGACTTTGATTTCGCATGGTCTTCTCCGTAGATTTTCTTCGTGCCCTGGGTGAACTTGCGCCCGAGGCCGAATGGCCGCCGCATGATGCGAGCCTTGGCTCGCACCGGACGCCTCGACGTTCACTTCCGTTTCCTTGTGCCGCGTTTGCTCCAGGCCTTGTCGATAGAACCGCGCAGCATGCTGAGTTGATCAAGGCTATCGAGGGCTGCTTCCTTGTTCCTCGCTGCCAGTGCAACGATCATCGCTTCGATCAGAACCATCGTGCCGCCATGCATGGCGAGATGATCGGCATTGCCACGCGGCAGGGGAAGGATCTCCGCCACCTTGCCTGCAACCAGCGGGCCGAGGTCGTCGCTGATCAATATGACCGGCACGTCATGCCGAGCGGCGTGATCGAGGAGGATATCGACTTCGCGATAGAGCGGCGCATAGGCCATCATCAGCACCGCATCGCCTTTGCCGACCCACAGGAGGCGATCCGCCAAGGCAATGCCCGAGACGGAGAGGGCGTTCGTCGGCAGGCCGATGCGGTTGAATTGCAGGCTGGCATAGTCCGCCATGGCGCCTGAGGGGCCGATACCGAAGACATGGCGCCGCGCCGCGCCAGCCAGAATATCGATGCAACGTTCAAAGCTTACCGCGAACTGCTGATCCCGCAAAGCCTCCAATGCCTTTTCGTGGATGCTCATCACGTGGCGAAGCGCATCGCCACCCGTCTCGGCCAGCGTCCGCTCCATCCGGTCGCCGGGTGACGGCATGCCCGTCAGTTCGGAGAGCAAGGCGGCACGCAGCGCAGACAGGCTTTCGAAGCCAAGCGCACGTGCGGTGCGCACGACGGTCGCGTCGCTGGCGCCGGCACGCTCGGCAATCTGGGCGGCGGAATTCAGCAGGACCGCCTGCTTCTGGTCGATGAAGAAACGGGCGATGCGCTGTTCCGCCGGGGCGAGCGCATCGAGCGCTGCGAGAACCCGGCTTTCGAAGGTCTGCCGCTCCTGCGTCTTCTCCGTCATTCGTGCAATTTCGTTTCGTAGTAAATGCTACTCCTATTAATATTAGTAGCATTTACTACTTAGTGATGACAACAGGATTCAGCACATGCCTCGCCGCGTAGCGAAGCATGTGCTGTTCCAGTCGATCACGGAAGGCGGCCGGGTCGGTCTTGAATTATGCCGCCAATGCCGCGCGCACGGCAGGGATGACCTTCTGGCCGTATAGTTCGATGCAGCGCATCAACTTGTCGTGGCCGAGCGGACCGGCGCTGTACTTCAATTGAAAGCGGTTGATGCCGAGCGTCTTGATAACCGGGGCGAGCTTGGCGGCGACCGTTTCCGGCGAGCCGACATAGAGCGAACCTTTTTCGATCTCGTTTTCGAATTCGTTTCGGGTCATGGGCGGCCAGCCGCGCTCGCGACCGATCCGGTCGCGCATAGCCTTGTAGCAGGGCCACAATTCCTCGCGGGCCTGATCGTCGGTGTCAGCGATATAGCCCGGCGAATGGATACCGATCGGCCTCACAGGCTTGCCCAGTTGCGCGAAGGCCCGGTGATAGAGATCGACATAGGGCTGGAAGCGATAGGGGCTGCCGCCGATGATCGCCAGCATGAGCGGCAGATCATATTGGGCGGCACGGACAACCGATTCCGGGCTGCCGCCGACGCCGATCCATGTCTTCAGATGGCCGCTCTCGATGGTCGGGAAAACCCGCTGGTTTTGCAATGGCGGACGGATGCTGCCCTGCCAGGTCACCGGCTCGTTGGAAAGTAGAGCCGCGAACAGGTCCAGCTTCTCCTCGAAGAGCTGTTCGTATTGCGACAGCTCGAAGCCGAACAGCGGGAAGGATTCCGTAAACGACCCCCGGCCGAGGATCACCTCGGCCCGACCGTTCGAGATGGCATTGAGGCTGGAGAAGCGTTGGAAGACGCGGATCGGGTCATCCGAGCTCAGAACCGTTACGGCCGATCCCAGATGAATGTGCGAGGTGCGGCTGGCGATGGCGGCCAGTATGGTCTCGGGGGAGGAGACGGCGAAGTCCTCGCGGTGATGTTCGCCGATGCCGAAGAAATCGATGCCGAGCTGATCGGCAAGGACGCCTTCCTCGACGACGTTGCGGATGACTTGCGCGTGCGGCAGCGGCGCGCCGTTGTCGTCAAAGGTCACGTCGCCGAAGGTATCGAGTCCGAATTCGACATTATTTGTCGTCATGATTTTTCCCGTCGTCTGTCCAAATGATATTGAGAGGGCATGTAGCGCCGTTCCGGATCGTCAACTACCCGGAAAGTTTCGGCTGAAACCTTCGAGGAATTCGATATGGCAATGGCAATCGACCGCATTCCGCAGCGTCGGCGTTGCGTTCGGCGATACTGCCTCCAATATTAGCTTCGACATCAAGCTGCCTGGCGAGAAGGAGGAGCGCATGATCACGCTGAAAAAAGTCAATCTTACCAAGGCTTTTGCAGCCTTCGACGAGGCTTGGAGCCCGCGCGTCGGCGGCGACATCAACGATTTTCAGGTCAAGCTCGTCAAGCTGGATGGCGCCTTCCATTGGCATCATCATGAAGCGGAGGACGAGCTGTTCCTGGTCGTCAGGGGCACTCTGCGCATGAAGCTGCGGGAGGAAAACGGCGGCGATATCGTCCTCGGTCCGGGCGAATATATCGTCGTGCCGCATGGCGTGGAACATTGCCCGGTCGCCGAACCGACGTGCGAAGTCGTGCTCTTCGAGCCGAATACGACGCTCAATACGGGCAATGTGGAAAACGAGCGGACGATCCGCCAGCCTAAGCGACTTTGAATAATCCCAATTGTTTGGCAGCCCCACCGAAACGGGGCTGCCGGCTACTGAGGGCCGCGTATCACTTCTGCGCCAGCTTGTTCGACGGCGTGCGGCAGGCGGCAAATACGTCCAGGCTCGGATCGTAGACTTTCGTCGATATGTCCATCATCCCAAGAACACTATGGAAGATGTTGTCGTGCGAGTGCGTGCCCTCAGGCGCGCGCTTGGACAGACAGGCCATGTCGTAGCCGCCCGCCTTTGCCAGATCGTCGGCCATCCACACCAGCATCGGCACCTGCGTCTGCTGTACAGGCGCGATGATATAGGGCGCGCCATGCAGATAGATGCCATTCTCACCGAGCGACTCGCCGTGATCCGAGAAATAAAGGACAGCTCCGGACAGCGAGTTCGAGCGCTGCTTCAGCTTGTCGATGATCATCGAGACGATATGATCGGTGTAGAGGATCGTATTGTCGTAGGCGTTGGTGATTTCTTCTTGCGAGCAGGAGCCGAAGTCGTTGGCGCGGCAATCCGGACGGAAGCGGCGGAACTCCTCGGGGTAGCGTTGATAGTAGGCCGGGCCATGGCTGCCAAGTTGGTGCAGCACGAGGACGCTATCGCCCTTCACCTTGTCCAGCCAGCCATCGACCTTGTCGACGAGGATTTCATCCTTGCATTCCCCGTCCTTGCAGAAGCGGGGATCGTTCGAGGGCGGCAGGTAGGTGTAGGGGACGCGATCGGTTACATTGTAGCTGCCGGTGTCATTGTCCAGCCAAGTCACGCCGACCTTGGCGTGGGTCAGCACATCGAGCAGATTTTCCGTCTCCAGCCCCTTGCGATGGCTGTATTCCGCCCGCGTATAGACGGAGAACAGGCAAGGTATCGAGGTTGCAGTCGCCGTGCCGCAGCTGCTGGTATTGGGGAAGTAGACGACATTGCGCTTCGCCAGCTCCGGATTGGTCATCTTGGCATAGCCGCCGAGCGAAAAGTTCTGCGCGCGCGCGGTTTCGCCCGCCACGATGATCGTGACGCGCGGCTTGCCGTTATCAACAACGCCGACCCTGCGGGCGTCCGTCCCCAATGGGCCTGCGACGACATTTGCATCCCTTTGCGTGTCGATGGCGTAGCGCACCACGCTGGTGATCGGCATGACCGGATTAAGGGTATCCATGAGGTCGCGATGGGCACGACCGACGCCGGCATAAGTCTTGTAGAAGGTGGTGCCTGAAGCGACGAAGACGGCGACGCAGGCGAGAATGACGGCGGTGTTATGGACAAGCTTCTTGAAAATGGGGCGATGGACGATCCGCACCCAGATGATCACCAGCGAGGGCAGAATGCCCGTCAGCAGCACATGCATCGCAAAGCGCGCCGTGATCAGGTGTCCGGCTTCAGCGCCCGTCGACACGGCGGCATTGCGGATCATCTCCTTGTCGATGATCACGCCGAACTGATCGTTGAACCAGGAGGATACCGACGCCACAAGCACGAAGAAGATCAGGACGGGTTTCGTGACATATTTCGCGGAGAACAGCGTGAAGAATGCAAAAATGCCTGCAGAGATACCGGCCACGAAGGCAATGAAGGCAGCAGGTTCGGTCGTGAAATAGCTGTAGGCCTTGGTCCAGAACATCTGGTTCGTCACGAGAAGTACATAAAGAGCGACTATAAGGCATAGCGTAACACTGCCGATGGCCGGCCTGACGAAATGTCGGCCAGAAGATATATTTTTTTCGTTCAATGGTTTTCTCCGAGGCATGTGCTGTCGGCGGGGCCGGAAAACCCGGTGGCGCAAGGCGCAGGTTCGCGTGTTAAAGCCGGCGACCATGGCGGCCGTTCCTGACAAATACCTGAACGACAGACGCTTGAACACAGCTGTTTTGTGGTCGCTTCCTATTATCTTTGCTTTTTGCCGCGCCGACGTCTGAATTTCAGGTCGCCGTCAGAAATCCTCATCATAGCTCCTTGATTGCAACGAGGGAGCAATCGTGCGGGTCTTATTGGTCGAGGACAATCCCACTATCGGCAACGCGATACAGGATCATCTGTGCGCGGAAGGCTGGTCGGTGGACTGGTCGATGACTCTGGAGTCCGCAACGACCGCCGTCATGGCTCGAGCTTACAACGTCATTCTTCTTGATCTCCGATTGCCCGATGGAAGTGGCCTCACATTGCTAAGGCATGCGGAAGCACGGGCGGATTCGACGCCGGTGATCGTTATGTCCGCCTATGATCAGCTGTCGGATCAGATGACGGCGATGGGTATCGGGGCCGTTGATTATCTCGTAAAGCCTTTCGGGCTTGCCGAGATGACAGCCCGCATCCGCAAGGCAGCCAGGCTCAGTCGCCTGATTCGTCTGCGCAATGCCGGATGAGCGCTGCTGTTTTCAAGACTGCGTGGATGATCCCGAGCGCGTGAAATCCATGACAGCCATCGCAGCCGCAAAGACCACCAACGACAGAAGCCAGCCGAGGACAGCGTCCGACAGGTAATGGGCGCCCATGAGCACGCGCATTATAGGCATGATTACGGAGACGATGGCGAGTGGGATGCCGATCGGGAGGCGCCAGCGCTGCGGCAGCAGCAGCACCAGACAGAGGAGCCAACCGCCGGACGAAGCCTCTCCAGAAACGAAGGAGCAATTTCCCAAGCACCGGCCAGCGAACGAACCTGCCTGGACGAAATCCAGTCCGCCGCCAAAGAGGTCCGTGCTGCGCGGCCTCGGTCTGCCGGCATATCCTTTCAGGAACGTATTGACGATCAGGCCGCAACCGATACCCAATGACAGCAGGGCGGCGATATACTGATCCGTTTTCAGCGTTCGCCGACGAGCGCCGTGTTTGCGCCAGAACATGACGAGGATAGCCAGCAAGACAACGACGGCAATATAGGGAAGGGCCAACGTCACATCACGCAGCGCTTCGATAAGGGGATTTCTCGCAAGAGCAAAGGTGCCGCAGATTTTGCCTGCGGCACTCGATGATGCGCAGGGCGCGGCCGTGAAAACGCTCCGAGCTACCCACAGGTCGATACCGGGGAATCGATTGAAGACGAGCAGCAGCAGCCACCAAAGCGCAAATAGCGCCAAAAATGCCGCGAGGGGTGTGCCTACCGACGTCGTGCGTTTTGTGTATGCAAGGTCACTGTCGTACATCGGCCGGCCACTGTCATAAACAAATCTAAGACAAGCGCCCACCAGTGTTTTTGTAAATCACCGCTATAGCCGCCCCACGGCGGCCCTTACAACAGAAGCCTGACAGCAACCTGAAAGATAGAAATGCCTGAAAAAATCCATTAGCTGGCTAAGTGAATTCGAGGTTGGGTCGGCGGATTGGCTGCATTTCGCCGCTTATTGCGGATTGCCGTCTATTCGCCGACCTTGAAATAGGCTTCCAGCCGATAGCCGTCGGGATCGATCACGAAAGTTGCATAGTAGAACTGGCTGTAATCTGGCCTTATACCCGGCTTGCCGTTGTCTTCGCCGCCATTGGCAATGCCGGCGGCATGGAAGGCGTCGACGGCTTCCCGGCTTGGAGCGACGAAGCAGAAATGCAGGCCGGAACCGCGATCGGCGGGCACCGGCCGCTCCACTTCGCTGACCCAGAACTGGGGCCGTTCCGCGCCATAACCGATGGTGCCGTCGAAATTGCTCAGGCGTTCATAGCCAAGCGTCGAAAGTGTTGCGTCGTAAAACTGCTGCGCCCGCGCCAGGTCTTTGACGCCGATCGAGATATGGTCGAACATAGAAACGAGCTCCCGCCGTGTTGTCTGCGGAGCATTACGGAAATCCGTGCTGCTGGGGAAGCGTCGGATATTCCAAAGTCCGCAGGTCCAATTTGGCCCCACCATCTTGCAACGATTGTGGGAAGTCAACAAAGGCAACGCGGTGGATCAGGATGTCGCCCAGTCCAGCCTCTCCGGTTCCAGGCAAGTTGCTTCCATGCTGTCGATATTGGTAAATTGGCCGGCCTGGAGGTTCGATTTTCTGTCGTTCGGAAGCGATCGCAAATTTTTTTAAAAGCGCCTGTCGATTTTCCGATGGCCGCTTCGTCGTCAATATGAGCGGGTTCATTTGAGCGGCAATGGTGCCGGCGGCTCGTTTCTGGAGGAATCGTCCCATGCGTTTCATGTCTATCGTCACTTCTACCGATTTCATGCAACCGACACCGGAGCTTCTCGATGCCATAAACAAGCTTGCCGATCGGGAGATCAAAGCCGGTCGCATGATCGATACGGCGGGCTTGATGCCGCTTGCGACCGGCGCTCGCGTCACCATACGGGATCGCGAGCTGAGCGTTGTCGACGGGCCTTTCGTGGAGGCCAAGGAAGTCGTCGGCGGCTATGCGATCTTCGAGCTGCAGAGCAAGGAAGAGGCCGTGGCGCTGGCGGTCGAGTTCATGCAGTTGCACAAGGATTTCATGCCGGGCTGGGAGGGAACATGCGAAGTGCGCGCCTACTTCGAACCACATGCGGAGGGTGTATGCGATCCGCTCCCCCATGCGGCCGTCGGGCACTGATGATCTGCAATCGGGAGAGGCGGCCGTGACGGCCGCCGGCACCCATCGGACGATCCTCGCCGTGTGGCGGATCGAGCAGCCCAGGCTGATCACGAGCCTGGCGAGGATGCTGCGCGATGTTCCGCTCGCCGAGGATCTGACGCAGGAGGCTCTGGTTGCCGCCCTGGAGCGCTGGCCGGAGGCGGGCATCCCGGAGCGACCCGGCGCCTGGCTCATGGCGACGGCCAAACGCCGGGCGCTTGATGATTTGCGCCGTCGTCAGATGCTCGATCGCAAGCACGACATGATTGTCAGGGACATGGAAGAGGATCAGCAGGTCATGCCGGATCTCGATGCCGCCCTGGATGATGATATCGGCGATGAAATGCTGCGGCTGGTTTTCACTGCTTGTCATCCGCTGCTGTCTCGCGAGGCGCGTGTCGCGCTGGCCTTGCGGATGGTCTGTGGACTGACGACGGAGGAGATCGCCAGGGCGTTTCTCCTGTCGGAAGCGACGATCGCCCAGCGCATCGTCCGCGCCAAGCGGACGCTGTCGGACTCGGGACTGTCTTACGAAACGCCGCATGGCGAGGAGCTGTCGCAGCGATTGGCCACGGTGCTGGAGGTCGTCTATCTGATCTTCAATGAAGGTTACACGGCGGCGCGGGGTGAAAACTGGCTGCGGTTGCAGCTCTGCAACGAGGCGCTGCGATTGGGCCGGGTGCTGACGTCGGTGGCGCCGCAGGAGCCGGAAGCGCATGCGCTGCTTGCCCTGATGGAATTGAACGCTTCCCGCGCGGCGGCGCGGACGGACGCCGCCGGTGATCCGATCCTGCTGCTCGATCAAAATCGTGCGCTTTGGGATCAGTTGCAGATCCATCGCGGTTTGCAGGCGCTGGCGCGGGTGCGGGAACTGGGCGGCGCCGGTGGCGTCTATGCCCTTCAAGCGGCGATTGTCGCCTGCCATGCGAGGGCTCACACAGCCGGGGAAACCGATTGGAGACGGATTGCCGAACTCTATGCGGAGCTCGCCGCGATCCTGCGCTCTCCGGTCGTGGAGCTCAACCGCGCCGTCGCCATCGGCATGGTCGACGGCCCCGAGGCGGCGCTGGAGATCGTCGAGCAACTCGCGCATGAGCCCGCATTGAAAGGCTATCATCTCCTGCCCAGCGTTCGCGGCGATCTTCTCTATAAGCTCGGCCGGTATGACGAGGCGTGTTGTGCCTTCGAGGCGGCCGCGGCGCTTGCCGGAAATCAGAGAGAGCGGGATTTGCTGATGCGTCGGGCTGCTGAAGCAGCGTCTGCCTGAAAGGAATGAACCCGCTCTTTGACGAGCGGGTCGTGGTGTTCGGGTCTATTCGGCGGCCTGGTAGTTTGCCGCTCTTGCGGCCGATGTCCGCGGGCCGACGGCGGCGAGCAGCGTGATCGCGACAGCCAGGATCGTCACGAAGCCGATGCCGGCGATATAGGGGTTCCAACCGTAGCTGGGGGCTGCGCCGAAGACAGCCGAGGCTGCCGCCAGGACAATACCGCCGCCGATCTGGAAGGAGGCAAAGAGCATGCCCGAAGCCAGACCGGACTTATCCTCTTCGATATCGGACAGTGCCGCGACCTGAATGGACGGATAGGTCATGGCATAGCCGACGCCGAGCAGGAGCTGCGAGATGGCGACCAGCACGATCGTGTCGATCTGGCCGACCGAGAGCACCCAGAAAAGATAGCTGATGGCTTGTAGTCCGACGCCGAACGTCATTAGCAAAGTCGTGCCGCGGGCCTGCCCGATCGTGGCGAAGCGAGGGGCGAGGAACATCACGCAGACGCCGCCGAGGGCGAAGGCGAAGCCGGTGGCGAAGGCCGACCAGCCGACGACATTCTGGTAGTAAAGCGTCGCAATGAACTGGAAGCCGACATAGGCACCCTGGAACAGCGCAGCGACGGCATTGGCGTGGCTGAGCTTGGCGCGGCGGAACATGGCAAGCGGCACCATTGGGTCGGCATGGCGTGACTCGACCAGCAGGAACAGCAGGATCAGCGCCAGTGCCGCCACCAGTGATCCCCAGGTGGCAAATGCCTGCCAGCCGTCGGCCGCGGCGTTGGTGACGCCGAAGACGAAGAGCAGCAGTCCGGGGGTGATGGTGATTGCGCCTGCCCAGTCGAAGCGGGCGCGTGGGCCGCTTCGCTTGTGATCGGCGGGCAGGACGAAGGGCGCGACAATCAGCGCAAGGATGGCGACGGGGGCACCCATGACGATGGTTGCGCGCCAGCTGATGATGGTCGCGGCCCCACCCAGCACCATGCCGAGCACGAAGCCGGCGGCGCCTGTCGAGGAGAATACGCCGAGCGCCTTGGCGCGGGCGTTGCCTTCTCCGAAGACGGAGAGCAGCAGTGCGAGGGCTGCCGGCGCGGTGAAGGCGGCGGCGATGCCCTTGATCAGGCGTGCGGCGATCAGGGTCGGCGCGCTATCGACGAAGCCGCCGGCAATGCTCGCGGCAGCAAAGACGCCGAGCGACCAGAGAAACACGCGGCGGTGGCCGAAGAGATCGGCAACGCGGCCGCCGAGCAGCAGGAAGCCGCCATAGCCGAGCACATAGGCGCTGACGGCCCATTGCAGCGATGTCGCCTGCATGCCGAGCTCTTTCTGGATTGCGGGCAGGGCCACGCCAATGGTGGAGACGTCCATGGCGTCCAGGAAGTTGGCGGCGCAAAGCAGCAGCAACGCCAAGCCAGCCCCGCTTCGGGTTTGGGAAGAAGTCATCGGGATCGTTCCTTTCTGTGCTGCCGCCTCTTGGGAGGTTGCAAACGGCAGGGAACGAGAAAATGTACACGTTCAAACCCTATTGCAAATTGATAGTAACAATGTCAGGTATTACTGGCGATGATGAATGATGCAACGCTTCGAAAAATCGATCTCAATCTGCTGCTCGCCTTTTCCGTGCTGATGCAGGAGCGGAATGTGAGCCGCGCGGCCGAGCGCCTGTTGCTGGGTCAGCCGGGCCTTTCCGCCGCGTTACGCCGGTTGCGCGAGACGCTGGATGACGAATTGTTCGTGCGCGTCGGGCGCGGTTTGCAGCCGACGCCGCGGGCGCTTTCCATTGCGCCGGCGATCGAGGATGCGCTGTCCGGCATCGAGCGCGCCATTCGCCCGCCGGCGGCCTTCGATCCGGCGGACTGGCAGGGCGAGTTCCGCGTCGGCATGTGCGACAATCTCGAATCCTCCTTCTTCGGGCCGCTGGTGGCAAGGTTGCGTCAGGAAGCGCCGAATGCGCGGCTGGTCAGCGTGGCGTTCGATAAGCGCGACGCTGCGCGCCTGCTGGACGAGGGCGCCTATGACTTCAGCATCTCCGTGCATGACGAGCCTGCCTCCTGGCATATTCGCGCGCCGTTGTTCGAGCAGGCATCGCTCTGCATCTACGATCCCCGCCATCTCAAATGCCCCGCGCCGCTCACACTGAAGCAATTTGCCAGTGCGCCGCATGTGACCGTCTCCATTGAAGGCACGATATCCACAAATGTGGATGCCGCTCTGGCGCGCCTCGGTTATCGTCGCCAGGTCGTGGCGACCGCGCCGCGTTTTTCCGCTCTGCCGATGACATTGCGGGCCATTCCGGCCATTGCGACCATCCCGGAATCCATCGCCCGCTGCATGGCGCAGCTGCATGATCTGACGGTTTCGGTGCCGCCATTCGAACTGCCGGCCGACCCGGTGACGATGCTCTATCGGCGCGTCGATCAGGCCGACAGCCGGGCCGTTTGGTTGCGCCGCCTGTTCGTGGACGTGGTGACTGAAGCGCTGGAGGCGAGCGGCTGCAGCATAGGCGTTTCCACGGCCGCCTGTTGCTACGACCCGCCGGCCCTGGCCGAGGCGGTCTAGCCCGAAGGCGGTCTTCATGGTGCGGCACACTCAACGTCTGTCTTTGCGTATGCCGGAAGACCGGGATCTTGCCTTCGTCACGTCACTTTTTGCCCGTCCCGAGCTTGTTGCCCATCGACCGAATCCGACGCCGGATTCACCTGAGGAGAGCGCCCGGCGCCTTTCCCGTGACCGGGCGCACTGGCGTGTGCACGGATTTGGACGCTGGACGATCGAGGCTGAAGGGCGGCCGATCGGGTTCGGTGGCGTGACCGTCTCGAAGGAGTTCGAGGGGCTCAATCTTTCCTATCACCTGCATCCCGATTGCTGGGGACGCGGCTATGCCACGGAACTGGTGAAGGAGGCTCTGGCCTTTTCGCGCGACGACTTACGTGCCGAGCGAGTGATCGGCCTCGTTCGACCCGTCAATGTGGCTTCCCGGCGCGTACTCGAAAAATGCGGTTTCGACTTCGAGCGGGAAGTGATGCTGCATGGCGCGCCGACGCATCTTTTGTCCTGCCGGATGACCCGCGTGAGTAGCGACATAGTCGAATAGATCGACCTCACGGCCAGGATGTCGTCATTATTTCCCATCCGGGCACGCCGCCGCCGCATTGCGCGCAGCGGCCTAGCCGTCGGGATAGGGCATGCCATCCTTGTGCACGAACCGGCCGTCGGTGCTGGAACTCATCATGTCGATGTCGGAGCAAGTGATGAGGTCGGTCGGCGAGCGCGCGCCGGCTTCGAGATAAACCGCCGTCGTGTCCGACTTGTTGATCATGTGATGGCCGTTTCCGGAGCCCTTCGGGAAGGTGGCGCAATCGCCGGCGCGCAGCACCGTCTCGCCCTCATCCTCGATCAGCGCCAGCTCGCCCTCCAGCACATAGACGAATTCGTCTTCCTCCGAATGCCAATGCCGCTGGCTCGACCAATTGCCGGACGGCAACCGCATGAGATTGACCCCGAAATCCGTAAGGCCGCCGGCATCCCCCAGCCGCTGCCGTACGCGCGCGGCGCATGGATCGTTGAATGGGGCGGGGTAGCGGGTGCCTTTGTGTTTCGCCACGGCTGCAATGTCGATCTTCGGCATGAGGGTTCTGCCTGGGATTTGCTATTGGGGGAGGCTGTCGGCGTCGAGGGGAGTTTAGCAATGATTGCTGGTCATGGTCCAGTTTGGTGTCGCGAACACTTCTTTTAGGGTGCTGGACGGGCAAGCGCCAAAGAATGCACTCGGTGTTGCCTTCATGCCTTCAACCAACCATGATGTACGGTATTAGCATTAGAGGGCAGCAAATGCTTGGAGTCAGAGTGCTAGTCGGGGCTTTAGCGGTCTTCGCACACGTCACGACGCTCGCCGCCGCATGCGATCAGACCATCACCGTATCCAACTGGAAATCCTGCGCCGTAGGCCGTCTTGGAACGACTGCTGGCGTGTCGGATTGGAATGCAGTTCCTCAATGGGTACGAGACAACAAAATCAAGCCGTACTTCTTTGGAGATCCTCGGCTTCTCGCCGTGCATGGTCTCTGCAATGCGAAATTCCATCGCGTGGTGCTGTGCTTGCCGGGATGGCAAGAGAGCGAAGATAAAGACGCGTGCTGGTACATGATTTGCAGCGGGCACCAAGCCTCTCAAGGCTGATCGCAATCACTGCTTTGTGCAGCAAACCTTTCGAACGAACGCGTTACCCCAAGTAGCGATGGCATCGTCTGGAATGGAGCCGCTGGCCTTCAGTTTGGTCAACAGCGCCTCGGCGTCGTCAGGGTCAAACGTTCGGTCGAGCGTGATGGCAAACCAGCCGTTACTTGCGAGGAAGGCCGTAAGCGGAAGCGGCGAACCGCGAACGTATTGCTCGGTCTGGGGGTAGTTGTCGAAGCTCTTCACCTGGACGAACTGTGAACCATAAGGCCCAGCGCCAAACTCCGCGACCCAGACCCAAGAGCGGAACATGTAGCCGACCTTGTTTCCGATCCGGACATGGAACCACTTGCCGGTATCGTCCAGAATGGTAAGCGAGCTGCCGTTCATGAAGGTCACAACGGTTTGCGAATCCGAAGAGGGGGCGGCCTTAAGCGGTGCTTGTCCTTTGTAGTTCTGCACGCGGCCGCTTTTGGCAACTGGGATAGCGAGCGACGGCAACGGCTCCGCGGTTGGCGGTAAGCTTGCCTGGGTTGATGGTTGCTGGGACGCAGCTTGGCCGGCTGGAGGCAGAGCGAGCGGCTTGATGCTTGGGAGAGGCATAGTTGCCGTCTGAGCAGTAGGGGCTTCGCTCGGTTGCGTTCCGGTCATCGTAAGGTGATATTTCTCCATTTCGCTGCCGGAGAGATATCGGATGTCATCGCTGTTATAGGTAAGGGCGAGCTGGAGGAGGGCAGGATCTACGCCCATCTCTGTCATGTAGGCAATGATATTGGCCGTCATCTGCTGAACAGCTGAAACGGCATCCGCAACATTCAGCGTTGTCTCGTCTGAGAACGATGATTTATGGACACCGATGGCGCCCGGCTGGGCAAAACGTAGAGTGCCTCCCATGAAGGCGAGCGAACATGCCGAGGCGCACTCAAGGGCGCGAGCCTGCATGGTAACCAGATGCAGAGACCGAATAAGCCGGCCTAGCTCCATAGCCTTTGCGACACTGCCACCGGGAGAACTGAAGGTCACAGCCTGCGTGTTGCTAATCTGAGCAGAGGTAACGAACTTGGAAAGATCGTCCGTGCTCTCAAATTCACCGTTCACTATGAGATAATGCAACCCGTTATCGGTCACCCCGGGGGTGTACGACAGGGCCGCCAACACCGGGCTACCGCTCGCCGCCAATAAACCAAGAGCTACCAGCAAGGCAGCGCCTCTATATTTTCCGCAAGGCAAATTCGGCATAACACGAAAGACCCAGGACTACCCCGAAGGTATAGTGGGACATCGCCGCGCGTTTCACAAGATGGGTGTGTTAACCAATTGGAATGATCGTTAAGGGCGAGTCCGGCTGACGCACCCCATCGAGACCTTCCTACCATCTAATGTGTCCAACCTTTGTGCTCTAGCCATGTGAAGTAGCGGGCCATTCCAAGGTCTAGGAAGCTAAGCTGTTTTGAGCTTTCAATGCATTAGGAAATTATTGGCGCACCGCGCCGGGTGATGATGATAACTACGTCTACCCCTACGTCTACGCCATAGCTCTCTAAGCCCGCCTAAATGCACCCGCCTCGACGATCAGGCAAAATCCCACCAAGCAAGGACCATCGCAATGCATACATCATCTGAAGGCTACAAGACCGGTGCTGCGGCCTATGTCGGCGGGCGACCAGGCTATCCGCCCGAGGCGCTGGACTGGTTGCGCGGCATCGTGGGTGTCGGACCCGGCCGGAAAGTTCTGGAATTGGGTGCCGGCACAGGAAAGTTTATGCCCTTGTTGCGGCAATGCGGAGGAACCCTCGTTGCGGTTGAGCCTATCGATGCCATGCGCGAGCAATTTACGGCCGACTTTCCGGAGGTCCAGGCTCTGGCCGGTTCGGCGGAAGCTATCCCCTTGCCAGACGCATCCGTTGATGCCGTCGTCTGCGCGCAGGCATTCCACTGGTTCGCAAACGCAGCCGCCTTGCAGGAGATCAGGCGGATTCTCGCGCCGGGCGGCGTGCTGGGGCTCATTTGGAATGGGCGGGACGGACCGTGCCATGGGTCGCTGAACTGTCCGCCATCACGGACGAGTGGGAGGGAAATACGCCCCGCTATGTGACGGGGGAATGGCGCCGCGTCTTTCCCGCACCTGGATTTGAGTTCATCGATGAGCGCCATGCCCGCAACGCACATGTTGGAACGGCAGAACAGGTCATTGTCAAACGGACATTATCCGTCAGCTTCATCGCGGCCTTGCCTCAGCAGAAACAGGCGGAAGTCGAAAAGCGGGTAAGGGCGCTGATCGCGCGAACCCCTGAACTCTCAAAGGGCGGTGACATTTCCTTCCCTTATGAGACGAGCATGTTTGCCTATCGCAAGCTGTAGCCAGGCCCGCCGTCAGGCACTGGACTTGCCACTTCGGACGATCCATAATTAATTGTCTCGATATTATATGGATCATCCACGTGGACCCGCTAAGCGATGTGATTGCCCTGCTTCGGCCGAACACGGCCATCTCGAAGCCCATTTCTGGCCGGGGCACCTGGGCCGTACGCTATGCCGCGCATGACGCCCCCGGCTTTACGATCATTCTCAAGGGCGAATGCTGGATTGCATTTGAAGGCGAAGAGCCCTTGAAGCTGGAAACGGGAGCATTTCTGCTCCTGCCCTCGACCCCTGCCTTTACCTTGAGCAGTCGTCCCGGCCTGGGCGGGACACCGACAGACCCGATGGATGTGCCCGTGCGCCATGGCGAGCAGGAGGGTGAAGCGGATTTCATAGCGCTGGGCGGCACGTTTCGTATCGAGGCGGCGAACGCGCCGCTGCTGCTCGCCCTGTTGCCGCGCATGATCCATGTTCCGCCATCAGAAGGGCGATCGGCTCGGCTCGGACGGCTGATCGATCTCATCGCCGAGGAGTGCCGTGGCGACGAGCCGGGCAAGGATATGATCCTCCAGCGCATGCTTGAAGTTCTTCTCATCGAGGCGCTTCGCTCGCAGGGAACCACCATGGGCGAAGACCGCGCTGGTCTGCTGCATGGCATGCGCGATCCGGCGCTCGCGCGCGTGCTTGCGGCGATGCATGCCGATGTGCGCGCAGACTGGACAGTTGCAGGCCTTGCCCGAATCGCCGGCCAATCGCGTTCCGCCTTTGCCGCGCGCTTTGGCGCGGAGCTCGGCTGCGGTCCGATCGAATATCTCGTCCGCTGGCGGATGGCGCTGGCCAAGGATGCCTTGTTGCGCGGCGCAAAGTCCCTCGACCGGATCGCCGACGACATCGGCTACGATTCTGCCAGCGCCTTCAGCACGGCGTTCCGTAAGCGGCTTGGGTGTCCGCCAGGAAGATTTGCCCGGATGAATGGCAGCGTCGGCCACGCCTGAGATCAAGGGCGGGCGAGTTTATTGCCGACCTGGACGATTGAACAATATAAATGGATAATGAATTATATTTCGTCCAGATGATCGGCGCTATCAAGGAACCATCCGAAACGAATGGAGGTTCCCATGCAAACGATCCTGATCACCGGCACATCCTCTGGCTACGGCCTGGAGACGGCACGCCATTTCCTCGACAAGGGCTGGAATGTGATCGCCACGATGCGCCGCCCCGACGCCAGCCTTTTCCCGGCCTCGCCCCGGCTGCGCGTTATGCCGCTTGATGTGACAAGCGACGAGAGTATCGCCGCCGCCGTCGCGGCCGCCGGCCCCATTGACGTGCTGGTCAATAATGCCGGCATCGGTGTTGTGGGCGCGTTCGAGGCGACGCCGATGGCGCACATCCGCAAGGTCTTCGCCACCAACACGTTCGGCGTCATGGCTATGTGCCAGGCCGTCATACCGCAGATGCGTGAACGCCGGTCCGGCGTGATCGTCAACGTGACCTCGAGCGTGACGCTCGCCGCCATGCCGCTGGCGGCGGCCTATACCGCGAGCAAGCAGGCGATCGAGGGTTTTACCGGCTCGCTCGCGCATGAACTTGGCTATTTCAATGTCCGCGCCAAGCTGGTCGAGCCCGGCTATGCCCCGACGACGCGTTTCGCACAGAATACGGATGTGCGGATCGAGGATCTGATCCCGCCGACCTATGCCGGCTTCGCGACGCCGATCTTCGCGGAATTTGCTCACCCCGCCATGACGACGAAGGAAACGGATGTCGCCGCGGCCATATGGGATGCAGCCCACGACACAACAGGTCGCCTTCAGTTTCCGGGCGGTGCCGACGCGGTCGCGCTCTACGAGGCTCGTCACCGGTAAGCGCAAAGCGTCCTGATCATCAAAGGACAATCACAGCGCAGCATCGGCCTCCCCGCCGGTGCTGCCTGTTCGTCGGCCATCTTTACCATCCAAAGAATACGAACTTTTCTCCGCCGAATGCCGCCGTTTTTAAATGCGGAGCGGGTGTAGGGGGGTGTTACCTTTGTCACAAGTCACAGTGAACTGAACCCAACCCCGAAGTCACGGTAATATAAGGAAAATCCCTATCGTGGCGCTAACGCGGGACAGCGCGGGAAATGCAAAACGGTGGCCGAAAGAGCCGATAAAGCGCGCAAGCTTTGGCACAGATTCACGCATTCTTCTCGCATTGTTCTGCCAATCGCGCTGACAAGAACGCATTCTTCCTAAAGCCGACTAGCAAAGGGATGTCGCGGGTTCCACCCTAGTTTTCGCGCGCAGGCAGCCAGCCAACGGATTGAGCGACTGCCAGCAAGATGGGGCGGGGATGAGGTTTAGAGGTGGGAAAAGATTGCGCACCGTTCCGAGCGATTGCCCACCACATGCAAGCATCTGAGTTTATTGGTTATTTACGCCCCAAGCAAAGGTGCGAACCGGTCGGATGGTGGGAAGGCCAAAAAATCGAGCGACAAGACGCGTCGGCGATCTGAGCTAGGCGTTCTTAAAACGCGGACCCGGAGCAAAATGTTGTCTTGAGATAGGCCACCGCAGCATCGGTACGGGCGTCGTCTGCTTGGCTGCCTTTCGATACGCCATAAGAGTCAGAGCACTTGCCGTCAGTGCTAACGGCACACGTGCCGTTAAATTGAAGAAACGAAAAGTCATCGAAACGGTTGAACTTCACAAACTTGGAGAAGTCGATCTTAGTTTCGCCAGAGCCTTTCCCATAGTTCCCCTTCCACCTAGCGATGTAATTGCAATCGTTGATCCGCTCGACGCTAACCTCGGTTCGCGTCGGCCTGCTGGGGGAAACTGTTATATGGTAAACCGCTGGCGACGCTGTGACCTGCTGTATCGAGAAGTGCGTGGCACCGTCATCATACGTTCTGCCGTCCTCGGCTCCGAAGAGGATAAAGGCCGCCGTTTCTTCCGCATTTTGCGCCTGGGCTGTCCCTGCGGACAACAGCGCCGCCAATCCAATGCACACAGCTTTGCTCACTCGTTACTCTCCAGTTGTGACGTCAGAACGTGTGGCGCAAGGTTGTGCACATCGAGACGCTCCCTTCAAGCGAAAACCGCAGCTCTGGATTGCGCTCACTTACATACGAGATGTCAATTTCTCAGTTGCAGAACGATTGTGCGCAATCTAACGTAGCTCCGTTTTGGGGGCGTTATAGTATGCAGTACGCAGATTTATTTAGATCAATAGTTGCATCAACATTTCTTAATTCTACTTATAAGGTAATGTCTCCGCCATAACGGCCGACAAACCAACCCACCTCATCAGCACTTTTGCACCTTGTCCCGCCGTCACGTTGTGGCCGGCTGATGCTCACGGCTGCCCTATCAAAGGCGGACCAGCATCAGGCCAAACGTTTGCCGGTACCGGGTTGGCTATCTGCTTTCTGCAATCTTTTTTTCAGCTCAAATTCCAGACGGGGCAACGTCGCCGCGATCTCTTCGGTATCTCGCATGTCGCCAACGACTTTCGATAGTTCGTTGTAGAGATTGGCCGCCTCGCGCGCCAAGCGCCGAATAGGCGGCTTTTGCCCAACAGATCGGTAGATCTCAGCAACACGATCAGACAGCGATTCCATTAGCTCAACGTCCAGCTGATCGGGTGTCTGGTTAGTGTTTGTTCGACCCTCGAACATCTCGCCATGGCCGCCAATCAGCCAGTTCATATTAACAGAAAATCTCTGTTTATACATGGCAAGGAACTGCAGGTCCGGCTCACTGTCGCCCCGCTCATATCCCCCTAGCGTCTCGGCATTCATCTCCAATACCTCAGCGAGCCGCAGCCTAGCCTCAAAGCCAAGCGCTTTTCTAACGTCGGTCAGCCTCTGCCCGAGAGGCGTTCTGGATATCTGGGGACGCGCCATCGCAAATACAGAAATTCTCTGTTTTCAAAACAGCGAATCTCTGTTAACTCTCCTCTTAGTCCACCGCTGATGCGGAGGACAACTGTACCAAGTGTTCCAACAAAAAGCGGATGCGCCAACACCCGCTTTCGAAGGGAGAAATCCTGTGAGTGCAACTGTGAAAAAGCCTAAGCTAGACTGGCATGGTATCGTCTCGGCGCTTCACCGCCGTGGTATGACGCTCACCAAGCTCGCCGAGCTTAATAACCTTCCGAAATCTGCATGCCGGAAAGCCAAGACTATCCCATACCGCAAAGCCGAGGCTGCCATTGCTTCGTTCCTTGGCATGAAGGTCGAAGAGCTTTGGCCGGATCGGTATCCCGTCAAGAAATCCCGCATCCTTGATAGCAAATATGAGGGATCGTTAGAAAGCCAAAAATCTGCCTTGGCCGCTGACATCAGGGCAGCCGCATGAACAAGATGTTGTCAGCCAATACCAAGGTCGCTGACCGGGCGGTGCTATCCGCACTTGTTGCGGATATCGACGTGCCCGATGACCGCGCCCGCCAGCTGGACGAAACCTGGGTGGCTGCACTGGCGGCCATCCTCCAAACGGAAGTGTTGCAGCATCCCATTCGTCTCCGTCTGGTCGACAACCGGCTCCGGCTGGTTACCGGTCTGCACCGCCTTGAAGCCTTCCGGCTCAATGGCGAGCAGGAAATCCCATACACTCTATCCCAGGCTGCTTCCGACGATGAGGCGCGCATGGAAGAGGTCATGGAGAACCTTGCGCGGCAAGATCTGAAGGCCCTCGATCGCTGCCACCACCTCTACGAACTGAAGCAGGTCTATGAGCGTCTTTATCCCGCCGCCAAGCGCGGTGGCGATCGTGGAAATCAGCACACTGGCGGCAAACGGCAGATTTTGCCGTTTGCCAACGACGACCAACCAGCACCGGAGGTTTTTGGCTTCTCGGTTGCTGTGGCGGAAAAGGTGGGGCTGTCCGAACGCGCAATCCGCATAGCGGTCGCGATTTGGAAGGGGCTGTCGGTTGCGTCCCGCGCTCGTTGCGCCGAGACATGGCTCGCAGGGCATCAGGGCAACCTGAAGCTTCTTTCCGAGCAGACGCCCGCCATCCAGATCAAGGTTCTCGACCTCATGATGGGGGATGACCCAAAGGCGTCGAGCGTAACCGACGCGCTGGCCATTATCGAAAACGGCCGGCTGCCAAACCACGTTGAGAAGAAGTTCGAGTCTCTCAACCGGGCGATCACCAAGCTGCTTGACGATGAACTTGAGACGGCTTTCGCTCCTCATACCGATCGCATTGTGAAGTGGTTGCAGCGTACGGGGCGGATCTGATGCCAAAGCGCCGCGACACAGAAACCCTCGATTTGTGGCGGGACTATCAGCCCCAGGAAGTCGCGGCGCGCATCGACCCGGACCTCACTAAGGGCGGCACGCTCGACGTAAAGATCTGCCGCGTCGTGAAATTGGCGATGGACAAATACGGAAAGTCCCGAGCCGAGATCGCCCAGGAAATGTCCGAGTATCTCGACCAGCGGGTGACGGAGAACATGCTGGATTGCTACGCCAGCCCCGCCCGCAAGGATCACAAGATCACCCTAGAGCGCTTCATCGCGCTCTTGGAGGTGACCGAGTGCTACGACCTTCTGGCATTCGTTTGCGGCTTCGCGGGCTATGTGGCCGTGCCCGAACGGTATGCCGATATCATCGAAATTTGGCGCGAAGACCAAGAGATCGAGGCGCGGACACGCCGCCGCGATTCGCTCATGGGCCGCGTGAAAGGGCTAAGATGACCCCGAGACCGAACCTTCACCCATGCCTTACCTGCCCGCTGCCTGATTGCGACGACAGCTCTCGCCGTTGCGGGCTTCGGGTAGCTGCAAACGAGTACAGCCGCCGCCGCAAGGCGGGGGAGCGCATCCCCGAGGGCCTACGCGCGCAATATACGATCGCATATGCGGAGTTGTATGCTCCCCGCCGCAACGCGAAGCGCCGGAAGGTGCCGGCATGAACTTGGCACTATACCTCACTGCCAAGGAAATTGCGGAAGCTGGCGTCCGCCTGAAGCTCAAGGCTCTGCCGCACAGCAAGCGCGGCGTGCAGGACCACATCGATCGATACGAGTGGGCCACAACACCATTGTGCCGGAAGCGCTCGGGCAGCGAGGGCGGCGGCGGAAACGAGTATCATATTTCCCTTCTTCCCGAAGCGCTTCAATCCGCTCTCCAAGCCGAACATAGCCGCGAAGTTGTCATGGCGGCGCAGCAGCAGCAGAAGGCCCGCGAGTTAGCGCGGCGGGAAGCCTTGTCCACGGTTGACCTGACCGCGCGGCAGCGAGAAGTCATGACCGCGCGCTCGGCCATACTAACCGCGATCGAGCGCTACCAGATTTCTAACGGCCTTTCTCAGCGGCAGGCGATTGATGCCTTCTTAGTGCATCCGGCCGGCGCTGACATCATGGACCACATTCTCGTGACGGCGAACGACCGGGGTAACGAGTCCCGGGATCTCAGCATGAGGACAATTCAACGCTGGTTCGCAACCCGAGAAAAGGCGGGCATCGCCGGCCTTGCGCCTCTGCCCACCAAGGAAAAGCAGGATATGCCGGAATGGTTCTGGTCGTTCCTGTGGTTTTACGCGAAACCCCAAAAGCCCTGCCTGTCGGAAGCGTTAGAAAATTACAAGCAAGGGCTTCCGGCGCATATCATGCCGCCGCACTACGATCAGGTTCGCCGCTTAATGGCTCGCCTAGGCAACGTCGAGCGCCATCGCGGCCGGGAGGGCTCGCAGACGCTGAAAGCGCGCATGGCCTACACGATGCGCTCGACTGCCGATCTCCTCGCGACTTGCATCTATACAGCGGACGGCAAGACCTTCGACGCCGAAGTCGCTCACCCGATCCACGGCCAGCCATTCAGGCCAGAAATCACCTCGGTCGTTGACGTTGCCACGCGCCGTTGCGTCGGTTTCTCGATCGGTTTGGCCGAGAATAGCGGCGGTGTGGTCGACGCCCTCCGCCATGCGTGCGAACAGCACGGTATCCCCGCGATCTTCTATGTCGATCGTGGTCCTGGCTTCCGCAACGAGTTGCTCGACAATCAGCTGACGGGCCTGACCGAGCGAATTGGCATCACCAAGCTCCACTCACTGCCCTACAATTCGCAGGCGCGCGGCATCATCGAGCGGTTCAACGGTTCGGTTTGGAACCGCCTTGCTCGATCGTTCCAAACCTACATCGGCGACATGATGGACCGGCAGGCAAAGCAGCGCGTTTTCAAGGAGACGCGCCGCGACCTGAAGCAGATCGGGACCAGCGCCAAGCTCCCGACATTCATGGAGTTCTTGGAAAGCTGCCGGAACGCGATAGCAGACTACAACGATCGCTCCCATTCCGAGCTACCCGGCAAGATGTCACCCAACCAGTATTGGGAATATCAAGTATCAACCGGTCTCGAAGCTGTGCCGGTTTTGGAACACGAGAAAGACGATCTCTTCCGGCCGTACGTCAAGCGCAAAGTTTCTCGATCGATGGTCGAGTTTCTCACCAATTTCTATTTCCATCTCGGGCTTGAAGAGTTCCACGGCGACCATGTCCTCGTCGGTTACGACATTCACGACGGCTCTAAGGTTTGGGTGCGCGAGATCGATCGTTCCTCCGGTGAGGAGCTTATGGGCCGGTCGATTTGCGTCGCTATCTTCGCGGGCAATGAGGAGCGCTACATTCCGCTGACGATGGAACGCGCCGCGATGGAAAAGCGTGCGACCACCCGCGCCAAGCGCCTTCACGACAAGCTCGCCGTGGTCGAGGCCGAACTGTCTCCCGGCAGATTTTTGGAGCAGGCGGCCGAAAGGCCAATGCCGCTCATCATCGACGCTACGCCCGAGCCGATGGCCCGTGAGCTCGTCCTTGTCACACCATCCAACACGGCGACCGGAGCCGTCGAGAGCCCGCGCAGGCGGACCTTTGCAAGCGACGAGGCGCTTGCGGCGTGGGCTCTCGAAAATCCGGATGATCTCACCAGTAACCAAGTTCGCGTCTTGCGGCAGGCTCTCAACAAAGCCTCGGCAATTGAACTGTTTCGACTGTCAGGCATCGACGTGGACGCGCTTCGAAACCTCATCCGCGCCGCTGCCTGACCAATCTTACCAACGAGGAATTTAGCATGAAGACTGTTTTTGTCGAGACTAGCAACGTTCGGCGTTTCATGTCGGCCTTGTCCGCTCTTGAAGATCGCGGCGCGCAGGAAGCCTGCCTAGTGGTTGTCGATGGGCTTCCCGGCCTTGGGAAAACGACGACGCTCAAACATTGGGTGGCTCAGAATAATTGCATCTACCTACGCGCAAAGAAGGAATGGACGCCGTCGTGGTTCATGACCGAGCTGCTCGATAGCCTGCGGGTGCATCCGCCCCATTCCTTCCAGAAAAAGTACACAAAGGTTCTTGAGGAACTGGCTGTTCGGCAGACTTCCGCCATCATGTCGCGGCGCTCCTTCGGTCTGGTGATTGACGAGGCGGATCACGTTTCGTCCAGGGCGCAGATCCTTGAGACGATCCGCGATATCTCCGACATGATCGAATTGCCCACGATTCTTGTCGGCATGGGGCGCGTTAACGACAACCTTGCTCGGTTCCCGCAGGTTTCCTCCCGCGTTTCTCAGAAGGTCCGGTTTGAAAAGGCGACTAAGGATGATGTGCGTCTGCTCATCAAACAGCGTTGCGAAGTGCCGGTCGCCGCCGATCTTGTAGATTTTGTCCTGACCGTCTCTCAGGGTTTCAATCGCGAGGTGTTGGAAGCTATCGCGAATATCGAGCGTTTCGCCTTCCGGGGTGACTTTGACCCGAACGGTAGCGGCATCGCTTTGCGCGACATGGGCGGGCAGGTCATCATGAATGACCGGCGCAACAATCAGCCAATCATCGTTCCCGAGGTGCTGTGATGGCTGACAAGCTGGACGCCGGCTCATTGCCGACGACAATTCTGCATCATCTCAGCGACGGCGCCTGCCAGACGATTGATGCCTTGAACGAACAACTAGGGCTTGACCGCCGTCAGATTTCTGACGGTGCAGCCAGACTTGTTCTGCGTGGTTACTTGGAACGGATTGAGACGGGCTGCTACCAGCTAACGGACGCCGGCCGAGTAGCTGCAGAACGTGGCGAGGTGATTAAGGCTGGCCCTTGGCGGCCCGATACCGCGAAGGTACGCAAGCCGGTACGGAATACGTTCCGCCAGCGTGTTTGGAGCGCCATGCGGATGGGCGGGACGTTCACGCTTGCCGATGTCGTCATGGCAGCCGCCACCGCCGAGGATGATAATCCGAAGGACAATGCAAGCCGCTTTGTTCGTCACCTGAAGGCTTGCGGCTATATCGCGGAATTGCCGGTTCGGCAGGCCGGTACGCGCCTCACATCTACGGGTTTCAAGCGCTACCGGCTTCTGCGCGATACTGGCCCGATCGCCCCGCAATATCGTCCGAAGAGCGGCGTCATCCACGATTTCAACACCGGTGAGGACATTGCGTGCGCCATCCAACCCTGATGCCTCTCCAAGATCCACAGTGGGTGGACGTGCTGCGTGCCGAGGCGGCAAAGCCTGGGCGCTCCAAACAGGCGATTGCCGACGAACTGGACGTGTCCCGTACGGCAATCTCCTTGATCGTCGCCGGCAAGTATTCGGCCGGCATGGACAAGTTTGCCGAGAAGCACGCCTCGAAGGTCATGGCGCTTTACGCCCATCAAGTCTGGTGCCCGCATTTGCGGGCCTCAATCACCCCCGATGCCTGCGCCGACCATCTCTCGGCTCCCATGAACACCAGCGACCCGGCAAAGCTCAAGCATTGGGCTGCCTGCCGGTCCTGCAAGAACAACCCTCTCGTCAGAGAAAGTGAGGTGAAAAATGCTGTCTGACGCGATCCGTACACTCAGCGAGCGGTTCCGTGCCGGCGTTAAAAACGACGACCCGCGCGGCTTATTCCTAACGTTGCGCGCCTTCGAACTTGAGGCGCGCAACATGGAAAACAGGCTCGAACAGCTGACCCATTGCCCGCATGTACCGCTGGACGGTCATCTGGTGAGCTTCGGCGGGAAAGGGGAACAACATGCTTAAGGTGTCCTTCTTCCTGCAACTGCTGCGGCAAGCATTAGAGACCTCGTTGCAGAACGAATTGCCGATTTCCCGCGATTCGCTGGAAGGCTCCATTCGCATCCTCAAGGTCTGCGAGGAGCATTCCGCGGCGATGGAACGGCGTCTTGAAACGCCTGATCCAACCGCTCTGCCGAGCAACGTCGTCTCTCTCAAGGCGTGGCTCGAAGCCAAGCAGCCCGTCTCGCAATTTCCCATCCAGTAGCCACGAGGACCATTATGAACACCAGCGTCACTTCCGCCTTGCACACCTCCACCAACCTGACCGCAATCGAACCGGCAGGCGTCATCGATGTCAGCGGCCGCAAGTATATGGCCGATAGCAAGGGCAATCTTGTCCCCCTTGAAATGGTGAAGCCGGCCGAAATCCTTCGCGATGAAACTGTGCGCAAGGTAATGGCTCATGCCAAAGATATCTCCGCGCAGATCGGCCGCTTCAGAAAGCATTCCTTTGACGATCTCGACGGTTACGACGCCATCCTTGAGCAGGAATACGGCGCGAAGGCCGGGGGCGTGAAGGGCAATCGGACCTACACCACGTTCGACGGCCTGTTGATGATCAAGGTTCAAATCAACGATTTCGAGACGGCCGGTCCAGAGCTGCAGGTTGCCAAGAGCCTGATTGACGAGTGCCTGCGGGAATGGACTGACGAAGGCCGGCCGGAGATCCGCGCCATCATCACCCGCGCCTTCGATGTCGATAAGGAAGGCAAAGTCAACCTCCGCGAAATCAAGAAGCTGACCAAGCTCGATATCGATGACGAGCGCTGGGGCAACGCCATGCGTGCGATCGATGACGCCATCACCGTCCAATATTCCAAACAGTACATGCGCTTTTATGAGCGTGCATCCGTAAAGGATGACTGGAGGCCCGTCACTGTCGATATGGCCAAGGCGTGAGGCGCGCCCATGACGAAAAACCTCTTCGACCTTGGTGCCCGCGTTGCCGCCGTCTATCCGATCGGCATGATCGGCGATCCCGAAAACCCGCCGAGCTGGCTTTACGACATCGCTGGCTCGACCTTCCTGATGGAGCATCTTCAACAGGATTTGCCGGAATGGCGGCCGATCGCGGATCTCGCCCGCCATCATCACACAAAGACCGTGGCAAGCGCCCTAGCGGATGCCATGTTTCTTGCCCGCCGTGGAGGTTTCATCGTTAGAGCCGAGGTCAAGGCTCGCCAATACTACGGCGAGACCGAGTTCGAGGCGACGTGGGATCACTACTGCAGCCTCTATCTTCACGCACCTGATGCGTTTGCCATCCTGCCGCGTGTCCTGACGGCTGCGGAAAAGCTCCATGACATCGCCAAGGCGGACTGGCGGCGTGCGGAGGCTGCGCAGCTATGACCGGCGCATTCGACCAGAAAGAGACCGTTTTCACCCAAGGCTATATCCTTAGCTCCCCACAGGGCATCTTGCTTGGTCATAGCTATCGACCCACCGAAGCCGAGGCGATCGCAAGCACCTTCACCAACCCGAAGTTTCGAGACCAGTTTTGGCAAGAGGCGCAGGCCGAGGGCTGGACAATCAAATTCGTCTACGCGCGCATATTCACACCGACGTTCTTTGCCAGATCCGTCCTTGCGGCGGCGCAAGAGCGCGAGAATGCAGGTGCGGCATGAGCTATGAATATGTCCGCAGATACTACGGCGTCGATCCGGTTCCCGGTCAGTTCGTCACCCACCATGTCACCGGCCGGCACGGCGTGATCCGTCGAGAAGGCGGTAGCGACCAACACTACGTGCGTGTTTGTTTCCAGGGAGACAAACAAGCCGTCAATTGCCATCCGACTGAGCTGACCTATCACGGTCGGAAGGTGGCAGCATGAATACCATCGCCGTTATCAACATTGCCCGCCAGCAACTCGGCATGGACGAAGAAACGATACGCGCACTTTATGTGCGCGTAGCCGGCGTCAACTCCCTGCGGGTCATGACAGAAGGCCAGCGCCTTGATGTCATCGAAGAGCTGAAGCGGAAAGGGTTCCATGTCCGCAAGAGCGGCAAGTCCCTACCGGCCTCTACCAAGTCATACATTCGGTTGATCCATGCCCTCTGGAAGTCCTGCCATCGCGGCGGCGTCATTCAGGACGGATCGCGGAAAGCCCTTCGCTCTTTCGTGAAAGAACGCACCGGTACCGACGATCCGGACTTTCTGACTTACGATCAGGCATCCCCTTTGATCGAGGCGCTCAAGCAGATGGAGCGCCGATGCCAGAGCGCCAAGGTCTAACGCCATGAACCGCGCTCCGGCCAATTCGAACCTTCCTTTGTTCGGCTGGTCGGTGCGCTCTGAAATCCTCGCGATCGCCGCCGAGCGACAAGCGTTGAAGATGAAAATTGATCGGATGCGGCCGCGATCGGCGCGGCGGCTGAAGCTGGAAGCGGCACTACGCGAACTCACGAATAGGCAACTTAGCCTCGCCGGCAGGCTTGAAGGACGTACGACTTGAACCACATTCCGAACAACCTGCACGAAGTGCCGCGCTCGCTGGTAGATGTCGCGGAAGTCTTCGGCATGGGTGTGTTCATTCGGTTTGTGGAACATTTCGGGGGGACCGAAGTCAAGTTTAGGCGGCATCCGGGCGATGACCATCCTGTTGTCGTCGCTCTTGGCAAGCAAGACGGATTGGCGTTATGTAACTTCCTGTCGGGACAAACCGTCTATGTGCCGCACATGCGCAGCCGGCGAAACGCCCGCCGCGACGTGCTTCTGCTTCAGGAGCAGGGCAAGACCCGAGCCGAGATTGCTCGGCTACTGTGCATTTCGCAGCGCCATGTGCGCCGGATGGCGAATGCGTCTGAAAACACCAGCCAGTTGAAACTGTTCGACTGATACCGGGCGGACCTTCCGTCCGGGCGATAGTTTCCACGAAAACCAGTTCCTTTTGCCTCGCAACCACCGGCACGCGAGGCAACATGTCTACACTCCTTTCCCGAATTGATGGCAGCACGCTATTGGCGATCGCCGGTGGTCGCTCTCGAATACAGATCGCTATCGCCGATTCGTTCGGCGACATGTTGCCCGAGGCATGCACTGCCTTTCAGATCGATACGCCGCTGCGGCTGGAGCACTTCCTTGCTCAGACGGCTCACGAAAGCGATGCCTTTCGGACGGTCGTGGAATATGCCACCGGGCAGGCCTACGAGGGCCGCAAGGATCTCGGCAATGTCAACGCAGGCGACGGTGTCAGATACAAGGGCCGTGGCCCCATCCAACTGACCGGCCGCAGTAACTATCGTGCGTTCACGAACTGGATGCGCAAGGTCAAGCCGAGCTGCCCGGACTTCGAGGCGCAGCCGGATTGGGTCGCACAATTCCCATGGGCTGGCTGGGCCGCCGTCTACTTCTGGTCCGTCAACGGCTTGAATAGCCTTGCCGACAAAGACGATCTCGTTGCCATCACGCTCAAGATCAATGGCGGCCGCAACGGTCTTGCCAGCCGGTCCAAGTACCTCGCCAGGGCGAAAACCGTTATCGGCACTTTGGTCGCAGATCTTGTCTCACGCGAACAGCAGTTTGCTGTCCTGCGACGCGGCATGAGTGGCTCCTCGATCGAAGATCTGCAGCGCGGCCTGACTGCAGCCGGCGTCTATCACCTCACCATTGACGGCTTTTTCGGTCCCGGCACCGAGCAGGCCATTCGCGCCTTTCAGAAGGCGTCCGGTCTGACAGTCGATGGTGTGGCCGGTGCCAAAACCATCGGCGCGCTCCGTGACCGCAAGTTCCTCAACTGACCTAGAGCCCCTGAAAGGAGCCTGTATGCGCCTTCTCATGTCCCTTTCCGCAGTCGCCGTCTTGTCAGCCGTCGCGCTCTCCAGTTGCGTCACCAGCAAGGTTGCGGAGGCGGATCAGACGATTCAGCAGAAGCTTGCGCAGCTCTGCCCCAAGCTGGATGCCACGCACGACGCCTTCACGATCGCGACGGTGTTCTTCCATGTGCCGGCCAACGTCATCGACGCGGAAAAGACCGCTCATGCCGGCGTGCAGGCATTCTGCACCGACCCATCCACCGTGACCATCGAGAATGCCCCGCAGAAGGTGCAGGACGCGATCGATGCCATCAACAAGGCCCGCGAGAAATCGGGCCAGTAGCTCCAAACCAAAGGAACCCCTATGACCTTGACGTCACGCTTTATTGGCGTTTTTGCGGGTCTGCGATCTGTCGCGGCCGACATCATTCCTCCCAACCCGTTTGCCCTGATCGCCACCGCGTTGGCCTTCCTGATGGTTGGCGGTATCTGCGCCTTCGCCCAGGACGGCAGTGCGCCGGTGGCAGCGGCGAGCTTCTCCGATACGCTTGCGAAAATCAGCGGCATGGTGGAGTCCTTCGCCATTATTGTCGGCTGCGCCTTCGCACTTCTAACGGGCGCTCCACTCGTCAGCGGTGCTATTGGCCTGCTAGGCGTGAAGGATGCTACCCAGCGCGCTCAGTTGGAGAAGCTTTTCAACGACCGGCTTCATTCAGCGATCCAGAACGCCATCCAGTTCGCGGTGACGAAATCGGGCTTGCCGATTTCGGCGGTAACGCTTGGTCAGGTTCTCTCCGACGCCGTTGCCTATCTGCAGGACAAGAACCCCGACACGATCTCCTTCTTCAAACTTGAAGCCAAGCAACTGGAAGATCTTGTTACCGCCAATTGGCCGACCGTCTTCAACTGGCTTAATGGACCAAGTTCAGCCCTCTTCACAGTTCCGCCTGCCGCCGATTCATCTGGCGTCGATGCGACTGGTGCGGCTGTTCAGACTGCTATGAAGGTGGCCCTGCAGGTCGTGGAAGGCACAGCCGCTACCACCGGAGCAAGTCCGCCCGTCACCCGGTAATCACAAACCCAGATGCTTTCAGAGGGTGGCCCACGCCACCCTTTGTCGGCCCATCCCGCGTTCAGAAAGGCTTACTGTGGCGGACAATGAATATTTGACGGCTCGTGTCGATCAACACGAAGCCCGAATTGAAAAGCTGGATCATCGTGTCGGCATCCTAGAGCGAGACGGCGCGGTCACCAACGAACGCATGAGCACAATTCAATCCTCGCTGAATGAGATCAAGACGGCGATCCGAGACTCGAACTCGGGCATTCGTCGTGTGCTGTTGTGGGCCGCCGCCGCGATCGCTGGACCCATGATCAGTGCCATCGTGGTCTTCATCCTGAAAGGCGGCCTGCATGTCTAACGATGCCGATACCCGCCGCAAGGCACGCTCAGACTATGTCTACCGCCGCATGACGATGGCCACCATAGCGGTGTCACTCAATGTCAGTCAGGCAACCCTAGGCCGTTGGAAGAAGACGGCGAAGGCTAACGGTGACGATTGGGATATGGCCCGATCGGCCGCGACGATCGCTGGCGAAGGTCTTGATACCGTCGTCTCCTCGGTGACGGAAGATTTCGTCATCATGGCGCAGGCACTTCTCGATCAGGTCAAGAACAACAAGGATCTGACGCTCGATCAGAAGATCAAGCACATGGTCGCCCTGGGCGATGCCATGGTGAAGGTCACCGCGTCGGCCGGCAAGCTCGCACCGAAGATTTCCGAACTCGGCGTTGCCCAGTCCGTCGTTCAACATCTGGTCAGCTTCGTTCAGGAGCAGTTCCCGCAGCACATTTCCGTGGTGCAGGAAATCCTGATCCCGTTCGGTGACCGTATCGCGACCGCGTTTGCCCCATGAAAAGGCCGAACCTGAAGGCGAAGGTCAGCGAGAAGGATTTCCGCGAGTGGATCTCGGCGAAGGCTGACGAACTGGCCCGATGGGTTGACCTGTCGGTTTCGGCATTTCCGGCTGATCCGAAGGCCAAGGCCGAGCGCCTGGTCAAAGCCCGTCATCCGGAAACGGGCTTTCAGTTCTTTCTGGAAACCTATCTGCCGCACTACGTGAAAGGCGACCATAGTCTCTTTCACGAGGCGATATTTGGACGGGTGCCGGAAGTCATAGCCTCTGAAAAGGGCGTTAGAGATTTGTGGGTCGCGCCTCGCGGTTCGTCAAAATCCACTCATCTATCCCTCGGCTTCGCGCTCTACTGCATCTGCCTCGGCTACAAGCGATATATTCTGGAAGTTTGCGACGTGTACGCGCAAGCGGCGCTGCTGATCGAGGCGATCAAGGCAGAGCTGACGGAAAATCCGCGCTTGTCGAACGACTTTCCGGATGCGACCGGTCAAGGCCGGGTTTGGCGCGAGGGCGAAATCGTCACCAATGGCAACATCCGTGTCGAGGGACTTGGCGCGCTGCAGAAACTGCGTGGCCGCCGCCATGGTCCCTTTCGTCCCGATCTCATGTTCTTTGACGATCTGGAAAACGATGAGGCTGTCCGTTCGCCCGAGCAACGGAAAAAGCTTGAAACATGGATCAAGCGCGCCGCCCTGAAGGTTGGCCCGCCTGACGGTTCCATGGATGTGATCTGGGTCGGCACTGTCCTTCATTATGATGCCGTGCTTGTTCGCGCTGCCAAGTCGCCTGTCTGGCGTGTTGCCGAGTTTCAGGCAATCATCCATTTTCCCGATCGAATGGACCTCTGGGACACGTTCGAGGAATTTTATCAGAACGATGGCGAGGAAGTCGCCCGCGCCTTCTATGCCGAACACAAGGCTGAGATGGATGCAGGCGCGATCGTCAATTGGCCTTCGATGCAGCCGCTTATATGGCTCATGCTGGAACGAGCAGCCGATCACGACAGCTTCCAGACCGAATACCAAAACAAGCCGATCAATGCCGGCAGTCCGTTCAGCAATCTTGTCTTCTGGACGCTGAAGCAGCCCGACCTCATTCACTTCGGCGCGGTCGATCCGTCTCTTGGTAAAAAGGGCCACGGCCGAGATCCGAGCGCCATCCTGATTGGTGGCTTCAATCGACTGCACGGCACTATGGATCTGGTGGAAGCTTCTATCCGTCGTCGCTTGCCCGACATCATCATTGCCGACATCATCGCGCTACAGCGGCAGTATCATTGCCTGCTCTGGTTCGTGGAGTCTGTCCAGTTTCAGGAATTCCTGCGCACCACGTTGATGACGACGGCCGCAAAGCAAGGTGTAGCCATTTCCGCCGTGCCGGTAACTCCTAACGCCGACAAGGATCTACGCATTGAGCGCCTTCAGCCACCGATCGCGGCTGGATTGATCCGCATCAACAGCACGCAACAAACCCTCATCGATCAGCTGCAGCAATGGCCGGATGCGGACCACGACGACGGTCCGGATTGCCTCGATATGCTCTGGCAATACGGTCTCATGTACTCGGGTGGCGCGTCAGCCGGCTCCTCGGGTGGTGTCCAGACTGGAGGCGCGCGAGGTGGCTCTAACATCATGAGAGGCTTACGCCAGTGAAGACACCCAAAAAGGCGAATGCCACCCCTGATCAAGCGACACGCAAAAACCTGCCCGCCAGTGCCACCACGCTGATCGCTAACGCTCGCAACGATATCACCATTCCGTACTATTCGGGCGCGCTGCAGTATCAGGATGATACGCTCCTGCAGCGTGGCGGCGGTCAAGGCCTCAAGATCTATAGCGAGATCAAGCGGGACGGCCGTGCCTATGCCGTGCTGCAGAAACGCGCCAAGCTGCTGTTGGCCCGTGATTGGGTAATGGAGCCGGCGTCAGACGCGCCGATCGACATCGAGGCTGCCGATTTTTGCAAGGAAGTCGTCAACGGCATGGCCTTTGACCGGCTCTGCGAAAACATGTGCGACGCCACGTTGATGGGCTTTTCCATTGACGAGGTTATTTGGGGAAGAAGCGGCAACCGTATCATTCCGACCGCTACTGTGTCGCATGACCAGCGCCGATTTGTCTTTGACGAGGACTGGCGTCCCCGGCTTTTGACTATGACGAGCATGCGTGATGGATTGGAGTTGCCTGACCGCAAGTTCATCGTCCACCGCTTCGATGTTCGCGGCAACAACCCTTACGGCCTCGGGCTCGGCACTCGGCTCTTCTGGCCGGTGTTGTTCAAACGCGAGGGCATAGCCTTCTGGCTGCACTTCCTCGACAAATATGCCGAGCCCACTGTCATCGGCAAAACGCCCTATGGCGTCTTGAGCGATGAGCAGAACAAGCTGCTTCGTACCTTGGAGCAGATCCGCTCCAGCGCCGCCATGACATTGCCGATCGGCACGGATGTCGAGTTCCTTGAGGCATCGCGGTCCGGTGCCGTTAGCTACGAGGATTTCCTGGACTATTGGGACAAAGACATCACCATTACGGTGCTTGGTGAATCCCTTTCAACCGATATTGGCGATGTCGGCTCCAAGGCCGCGTCGGACACTCATGCGGACATGTCGGCGATGCTGGTCGACAGTGACGGCGACCTGCAGGCCGACACGCATCACGGAACGCTTCTTCAATGGCTGGTGGACTATAATTTCCCCGGCGCTGGCGTCCCATGGGTTCGCAGGGTGCGTGCCGAAAACGAGAAGGTGAAGGCGGACACACAAAGCGCCAAGGCGGCCGCTGCGGTAGCAACCAACGGTGCGTTGATCTCCGTCATCTCCACGGCCGCTCAGATCGAAGATGAGAACGTCGCGCGAGAATACATCACGTCGTTTGGGCTGACTGACAACCTTTCGGAGTCCGCGATTGATAGTCTCGTGAAGGCTCGGTTTTCCTTCATGGGGCAGGAAGCCCAGCGCCAGCGGGGCATGCAGCAGCTAGCGGAGACATCGGCCGCATTCGCAGCACTCTTTGACGGGCCGGCCGCCTTAAAAAAAAAGACCATATCTGCGTAAGCTACGCGGCTGACGATGATGCTGTTAGCTCTCTGGCCGATCAGGCCGAGAGTGCATCGGCCAAGTATTTTAACGGCCGACTGGATGCCATTCGCGCCGCGATCGACGCGGCTGAGGATCTGCCGTCCGCCGCCCGCTCGCTCCTCGAGCTCGGCGCGAAATGGACGCCGCTAGTTCTAGGCAATCTGCTTTCTAACCTTTTCGACCTGTCGGCCTTGCAGGGTCGCGATGCCGTCTTTGATGACGACGGCAGCGAGGAAGGCGGCTCCAGCTTCGCTGATGATGCTGTTACCGGTCAGCCGTTTCAGGAGCAGATAGAGTTTTTCCGGCAGAAGCGGGTCAAGCCGACGAAGGCATGGACCGACGCGATGCGTGGGCTTCATGATCGGGCTTTCGTGGTGGCGGGTGCGACCGACACCGACATGTTGTCGGACTTCCAGAACGCCATTGCCTTGTCGATCGAGAACGGCGGCACGCTTGAGACATTCCGGAAAGATTTCGACGGGATCGTTGCCAAGTATGGCTGGCAGTACAAAGGCGAGCCGGGCTTCCGCTCCCGTGTGATGTTCGAAACAAACATCCGCACCAGCTACATGGCCGGCCGCCTGAAGCAAATGCGCGATCCGGCCGTCATCGCGGCTCGCCCGTTTTGGGAATACCGGCATGCAATGCTCCGGGTGCCCAAAAATCCACGCACCCTGCATGTCAAATGGAACGGCCTATGCCTCGCTCATGACGATCCGTGGTGGGATACCCATTTCCCGCCCAACGGATGGTTCTGCACCTGTGGCGTTCGCACCCTCTCGTTGGCCGACCTGAAGAAGCGCGGCAAGGATGGCCCGGACAGAGCGCCCGAGGATCTCATGGTGCCGGCGCAAGACCCCGTCACCAGACAGCTTGTCGAGCGGCCACAAGGCATCGGGTTTGGCTGGGATTATCAGCCTGGGCATCTTTGGGAGCAGGGTTTGGTTCCCTCGGCGCTGCTGGACGAAGGCGGCCCCTCGCTCGACAATCCGCGTATGGCGGTGTCGATCGACCAGCCCGAGCCGATCGCGAATCTCGTTGCCAACGCCAAGCCTTTTGCAGCGAAGCCGTTAGAAGATGGCCTTCAGCCCGAAGACTATGTGCGCGGCTTCCTTCGACCCTTCGGCGCTGATATCGGCCAAGCGGTATTGTTCGAAGATGCGACGGGTACCAAGATCCCGATCTCCGATCAGCTCTTCCGCGATCGCAGCGGCAACCTGAAGGTCATGAAACATGACCGGGCGACGATCACACCGTTGCTCGCCGAGGCGCTCCGAGATCCGGACGAAATCTGGCTGGGCGTAGCGAACAAGACCGACCCCGTGGATGACAGCAAGCAGGACCTGGTCGTTGATCGGCGCTACATCCGCGCAGATCCGAAAAATGGCCTGTTGATCGTCTTCGAGATTGGCGATCGGCTTTGGCAGGCGATCACCGCGTACAACACCACCACGAAGAAGGGTGCGCCGGATCTCGGCGCTCTCGATCGGCGTCGAGGCGGTAAGCTGCTCTTCAAACGGCAGAAACGATAAAGGCCGGGAGTGATCCGGCCTCTTGTCGCTCGGCTATCTTGACCATCACCGGTCTCGCCTTGCGACATTAGCAATATAGGCGAACGCAGAAGGAAAGTCGATATGGCCGGCACCACCATCACCTACAAGGTCAGCATTCAGGATGCCGCGCTGAGCGCAGAACTTGATGCGTTGGCCAGGCGCTCCGAAAACCGCCGCACCTTCTATGTGCAGGTGGGGGAGTACATGCTCAATTCCACCTCTGACAGCTTTGAGAAGGAGCGAACGCCTGACGGCCAGCCGTGGAAGACGCTCATGCCGGCGACGATAAAGCGGCGCGAGGAAAAGCGACAAACCCCGATCAAGATCCTGCGCGCTAGCGGTCGGCTCGCCGGCTCCATCAATTACCGCGCCAGCAACGACGATATGACCATTGGCTCGCCGCTGCCCTATGCCGCCATCCATAACAATGGTGGCGAGATCGAAATGCCGGAGCGCACCCAAACGATCTATCAACATTACGATGAGAAGAATGACGAGATTGACCAGCGCTTCCGCAAGAAGTCGAAATCGAACTTTGCCCGCGACGTGCTGGTGAAGGCGCATTCGATCACCATGCCCGCCCGCACCTATCTCGATATCTCCAAAGAGAACGAAAAGGACATTATCCAGATCGGCCGGGAGTGGTTGCGAGGCGAAAACACCTCACCGAATTAGCGCCCCGTAGGCGCGCATGGAGCTGCGAAGTGGACGATGGGGGCGGCCAATATGGTCGAGCCCCGTTAGAATAGCGTTAGAAACGGAAACAGGGCCGGTCACCTCTGTTTCGCCGCCCGCGACTTGAAACTCTCCGGCCCATAGCGCATTGTCAGTTGAGTTTCCGAAACAGCGGCTGGGCGGACCTATCGTCCTGCCGCATTTGTTTCCAGCATGTTCGAAGGTCGCTTCCAGATTGTTTCTTGGAAGGACCGCATGACCACGCTCACCAGCATCAAAGCTCGTATCGAAGTCTTCCGCAGCGGCACGTTCAAGCCGATGGAAGGTGACGCGATCACGTATTCCGCTGCGGACCTGAAGACGATCGGAGACGTCTACGACCGCGCCAATGCCCCGGCTCCGATCGTCATTGGCCACCCGAAGACGGATGCGCCGGCTTTCGGATGGGTGGACAGCTTCGATTACGATGCTTCGAGCGATCGCCTCTTCGCTAACGTCAGCGAAGTCTATCCGGCTTTTGCCGATGCCGTCCGTGCTGGCAATTACAAGAAGGTCTCTATGTCCTTCTTCCGGCCGACCGAACCGGCCAATCCGGTTCCCGGCTCTTGGTACCCCAAGCATGTTGGCTTCCTCGGTGGCGCGGCTCCCGCCGTCGCCGGCCTTGCGAACGTCCAGTTTGCCGCCGACGCCGCCACCGTCACCTTCACCAGCAATTTTGGCGATCCGGGTTCCGAGCAGGCCGCCAGTCTGTTTCGCGGGCTGCGCGACTTCTTCATCGACAAGTTCGGCCTGGACGATGCCGACAAGGCGCTGCCGTCCTTCAGCATCGACTGGCTGAGCGAAACCACCGCAACGCCGGCCGTGCTGCCCGACTTTTCGGCCACCCCCAAATTCTCTGCCGGTGGACTGATCCAGAAGGTCCCGATCACGCGGGCCAGCCACTCCCAACTCCAAATCACTGAAAAGGAGCCGTCCTTGACGCTGCCCAATCCCGCCTTCGCCGCGCGCGAGGCTGAACTCAATACTCGCGAAGAGACGCTGAAGAAGCGCGAGCGCGAAATCCTGCATACCGGCCATGTGGCCTTTGCCGAGGCGCTGGTTGCCGGTGGCAAGCTCATCGCCGCATCGAAGGACAAGGTTGTTGCCGTTCTTGACGCCCTGCCTGTTGATGTCTCCGTCTCTTTTGCAGCCGGTGATACGACCACGACGTTGCCGGTCGCCACGATGCTTCGCGAGATCCTCGACGCGCAACCGAAAGTGGTTTCGTTCGGCCAGTTGGACCTGCCGGCCGAAACGGCTGGCGGTGGCAGCGCCTCATTCGCTTCCGATGGCAAGGCAGTCGATGCCGGCCAGCTCGTGATTCACCAGAAGGCGCTGGCTTACGTGCGAGAGCATCCGGGTACGGATTATCTTGCCGCCGTCCACGCGGTTTCCTAACGGGGGTTTCAGTCCATGCAGACTTTTAATTCGGTCTTTTCCGACACTTTGATCGCGACGACGGTCTTCGACGCCTACGACCTCGTCGATTACAGCGATGCCAAGGTCACAGCCGACGACGCGCCGGTCAAGGCGGTGGCGCTCAACCCCGCCACCGAGGTCGGCCTTGCCGTCGCCGGTATGTTCATCGGCACTGTCCGCGTGAAGGCGAACGGCGCGATCACAAAGGGCACCAAAGTCATTTCCGCCGCTGGTGGCGGCGTGAAAGCCGCCGCCGCCAACTCCGTCAACCCGTTTGCCATCGCGCATACCGACGCGGCCGATGGCGAATTTGTCGAAATCTTCAAACACTGAGGGTAGCTCCGCATGTCCAACGTCCTGAACCAGCGCACTGCCGCTGTGATCGATCCCATCCTCTCGAACTATGCGCGCGGCTATAAAAATTCCGCGTTCATCGCCACATCGCTTTTCCCCCGCGTTCCGGTTTCGAACCGCTCGATGCAGGTGCTTCGGTTTGGCAAGGATGATTTTCGGTTGGTCAATACCAAGCGCGCGCCCGGCGCGGTTCGCAAGCGCATCCAGTACGGGTTTGGAAGTGATCCGATCGCGCTCCGTCAGGACTCCCTTGAAGGCGTCGTGCCGATCGAGCATCAGCAGGAAGCTGAAAGTATCCCCGGTGTGGATCTCGGTGCCGGCGCAGTCAAGCTGGTCGTGAACGTCACCGAACTCGGTGCAGAAGCGGAAGCCGCAAAGCTTGCCCGCGATCCTGCCAGCTACGACAACAAGCACAAGCTCGCTTTGGCGGGCGCTGATCGTTGGTCCAGTCCGGACAGCGATCCGGAAACGGACATGGATGAGGCGCAGGAGGTGGTGCGCCAGTCGATCGGCCAGTACGCCAATACCCTGGCGCTCAGCGCAACCTCATTCAAGTCGTTAAAGCGGCATCCGAAAATCAAGGAGCAGTTCAAATATACCAGCTCCTCGTCCGTCACGATCGCGATGCTTGCGTCTTTCTTCGACGTGGCGAACGTCGTGGTCGGCCGCGCCGTGTATCTGCCGGAGAATGCCGACGACAGCGCCCCTGCACTGGACATCTGGGGTGACGATGCAATCCTCGCTTATGTGCCCACGGATGGCGGCAACTATCAGGAACCATCTTACGGCTACACCTATGAGCTGTCAGGTTATCCGCAGGTCGAGCAACCGTACTATGACCGCCCGACCAGCAGCTGGATCTATCCGACCACGGTCGAGCGCCGTCCATATCTGGTTGGTGCCGAGGGCGGATTCCTCTTCCAGAACGCTGGCGCCAAGGCAGCTTAAGGGGCGATCGGATGGCTGAGACAACCAAGGTCACGCTGATCGGTCCCGCAAAGATCGGTGGCAAAAGCTACGCCGCCGGCAAGTCGGTCTCGGTAACGGATACCGAGATCGAACATCTGGTAGAGGCCGGTGCCTTGCCCACGGTTAAGTGGGCGACCGCAACATCCGCCAACGATCGTCAAGACCCTGGTGTCGCGCTCGCGGAAGGTCTGCTGCAGGGCATGTGGGATCGGCGCGAACAGGAAATCGCCGAACTCCACGATCAGCTCGCCCTTCTGCGCGAAACCACCGACAAGGAAATCGCCGAGATCCGGACGGCGGCCGACCAGCGCATTGCCGACGCGGAGACCGCAGCGGCAGAGCAGATCAAGGAAGCCCAGGCGTCCGCCAATGATCAGCTCGCGGCCTACCGCAAGGAAGCCGATGCCAAGGTCGCAGCGATCCAGGCGGAGTTGGACGCCCTGAAAACAGACAAGGCGAAGCCCGCGAAATAACCCGGCGCGGGCCACGTCCCTGCGCCACATCGTCGGGGCAGCTCTCCTCTCGGCTGCCCCGCCACCCGTCACCAGTTGGAAACCCGCGATGCCGTATGCCACGCTAGATGATCTGATAGAGCGCGCCGGCCAGAGAGAAATTCTGGATACGGCCGATCGCGACAAGGATGGCGTTGCCGACGCCGACGTAATCGCGTCCGCTCTTGCCACGGCCGAAGCCGAGATCAACGGCTATGCCGCGACCAAGTACACGCTTCCTTTTGTTGAGGTGCCAGCCCTCGTTAGAAACTGGACTGTTTCGCTTGCCCGCTATTACCTGCACCGCTCCAAGCGTCCGGAGCTGGTCAAGGAAGATTACGACAATGCCATCAGTCAGCTCCAGGATGTCGCGGCCGGCAAAATCACCTTGCCGCAGGCTTCGGGCGAAACGCCGTCGCTCGCCAGCGGCACCTATCTGATTTCAGCACCGCCGCCGCGCTTCAGCCGGCGCGCCCTGCAGGGGTTCAACGAATGCTGAACCTGTTCCGCGACCGCTTGGCCGACAAGGCCGAGGCTCTGACATCTGTTGAGATCCTCGAAAATCTTGAGGCGCTGGCGAACATGTCTGCTCCGGAGACCGGCGCGGCGTTCGTCATTCCCTTCCGCGAACGCGCCGGAAAGAACCAGCTGATGGGCGGTGGCTTCAGGCAGAACGTCACCGTGCAGGTCATGGTCGCCTTTGTCGTTCGCAACGATGACGACGCGTCCGGTGCCAAACGCATCAGCCAGTTCGATACCTACAAGCTCGATATTCAGCAGGCGCTTGCCGGCTGGGTACCGGCTTCAGGCAGCGTCCCATGCGAACTCGTCAGCGGCGAGGCCACTCCGCTCGATGACAGCGCCGTGGTCTACGTCCAGGCGTTCGAAACCACCTATTTTCTAACGGGAACCTCTTCATGACCGAGTCTCCGAACAAAGGCGGTCGCTTCTACCGCGACCCTGTTACCGGCGTTGTCAGCGACACGCCGCCCGCGCCGATCGCGGCGACCGAAGCTAGCGTCCCGGCTGCAGCGCCGGACAAAGCCGCCGATATCGTCTTGCCTCCCCTTCGTCTGAAGGGTGCTCAGGCCGCCTCGGCACCTTCCAGCAACGAAACGAAGGAGGACTAAGATGGTAGCTCCAACTCTGGTTAGTCTTGAACCGCGCCTCTTTAACAAGATGGCTGTGCTCATCGACATCGAAACGACAGAGGGCGAGGACGCTCAGCCCACCACCGCCGAGGCGATGATTTTCTCCAACGTTACCTTCCGGCCGATGGTCGCAACACGCGTACAGCGAAATCTCGTCCTGCCCAATCAGGGCAACCAAGGCGTCATTCTGACCGGTCTCAACGCCCAGATCGAATTCGACGTAGAGCTTGCCGGTTCCGGCGTTGCCGGCACGCCGCCCAAGTGGGGCACGCTGATGCGGATCGGCAGCTTCAACGAGATCATCACCGCGACAACCAGCGTCGAATATCGCCGTATCGACGCCAACCGCGAACATGCTTCGGTTTATGTCGTGCTCGACGGTGTCCGCCATATCCTTCTGGGCTGCAGCGCCGCTTTGAAGGCAACGATCAATTCGCTGGGCATTCCGCAACTGCATGGCACGATCACCGGCCTTTGGGGATTGATTAGCGACCAGCCCAATCCTGTCGTCGCTAAAACCGGATGGCTGACGCCCGAGCCCGTCTCACCGGAAGTCACGCAGATGAAGCTGCATGGCTGGCAAGCTGTCGCCGAGAGCCTCGAAATCGATTTTGGCAATCAGGTGGTGACACGCTTCCTGATCGGCTCGAAGAGCGTGCCGATCACCAATTACTCTGCCACCGGCACCGCCGTCGTGCAGGCGACGGATATCGCCACCGTCGATTGGTTCACGAAGGCGAAGTTCCGCGAACGTGGCGTTCTGGATTTCACGCATGGTGTCGCGGCCGGCAACACCATCAACATCAAGTCTCAGTTCGTTGAGACCGGCGAGCCGACGATCGGCCAGACCGACAACATCATCAATTATTCGCTGGGCCTCGACATCTGCACGGATGGAAGCCCCGAAGACATCGTCATGATGCTCACCTGATTTTACCCGCCTCTAACGTTAGGAAAAATGGCAATGACCGAATTCGTACTTGCAGAGAATGACCGCTATTGGTGGCCCGTTGTGGTGCTTTTCCCCGATCCGGAAAAGCCCGGTAGCTTTGTCGAGCAGAAGCTCAGCATGGAGTTCGAGCTGCAGGAGCGCGACGACTACATCAAGAGTAGGAAGCTTGTCGCAGAGATGACCGATCCGGAAGAGATCGTTGCTCACGAACATGCCGAACTGGTGCGCCTCTCCAAAAACTGGTCCGGCGTGGTCGGCAAGAACAAGGAGCCGGTGCCGTTTACAGAGGCCGCCTTGCGCGCGGCGATCCAGAAGCCGTGGTTCCGCACCGGCGTTTACCGAGCAATGAACGAGGCTCAATCGGGCGAAAAGCCCCGATTGGGAAACTAAAGGCGGCGGCGCGCGCCTGGGCATTGGATCACCTGGGCGAGCGAGATCGATCAAAGCCCGTAGAGGTTGATGACGCGCTGGCTCGGGACTTCGCGATATTGGGCCACCATGTCGAAGTCCCGGCGATCAAACAGACGGCGGCCGGCTTCGAGGTGATGCCGTCAAACTGGCCGGCCGTGCTCGCATTCCTTGGTTTGGAAACGCAATGGCGCTCGGTTGGCCTGCACACTCGCATGTTCCTGACTGGCTTTGATTACACGGCTGTCGACGCCTTCCTGAGACGGCGCGGCCTTCCCGATAATGTCTTTGATGATCTCCAGATCATGGAAAATGCGGCACTGGCCGCTATGAACGAGGTCTATCGCCGTGGCAGGTGAATTTCAGTTTGAGATGGTTTTTACCGCTGATACGTCAGCGGTGAAGCCGGCCACGAATGAGGTGAAGTCGGACCTTGCGAATGTTGGCAATGCTGCCGACCAGACGACACAATCGCTAGCCAAACACACAAGCGCGTTGGAGCGCGATGCGGCTGCCGCGAAAAAGGCAGCCGATGCCAGCCGGCAACAAGCGCAAGCCGAGCGCGAAGCTCGCGATGCTCTGGCTCGCACAGTCACATCTATTCCGACCACGTCCGCATCGGCTGCATCCCAGCCGACCACGGCCGAGTCCGCCTACGGTCGATCGGCCGAGGAGCTGAAAGCCAAAATGACGGGTGTCTCTTCCGTCATCGCTCAGGCGACGGCCGAACTTGACAGGCATACCGCGTCCCTGCAGCGCGCGACGATCGCGACACAGCATCAGGTGCAGGCCGATAAGGAATTGTCGGACGCTTTGGCGCAGCAGGCCCGTGCGCCGGCCGCCCCTGCACCCTCTACGCAATCGCCATCACAGCAGCCGCAGACCAATCCTTTGCGGCAGCCGAGCGCTCCGGTGCCGTCGCCTTCCACTCCGCCCGGTCCCGGATCGTCGCCCGAGGATCTCGAACGCCTGAAGGTCGCCTATCTGCCGCTCTATGCGGCTCAGCGCAATTATGAAAAAGCCCTTGCCGATATCGATGCGCTGCAGAAAGCGAACTCTCTCAGCGCTGACGAACACACCGTTGCCATAGCCAAGGCTCAAAAGGCGTTTGACAGCGAGACGACGACTGCCCAGCGAGCCGCCTCGGCGCTTCTCGGCCACAAGGATGCCGTCAAGCTCACCTCATTTGAGCTGAAGAACCTCGGCTTTCAGGCCAACGATACTGTCCAGTCGCTCGCCCTCGGCATGCCGCCGCTGCAGGTGCTTTTGCAGCAAGGTCCGCAGGCCGTGCAGGCTGTCGGCGGCGTCGGCAATTCATTGCGCCTGGTGGGACAGGTGGCGACTGGTGCCAACCTCGCAATCGCCGCTACCGCCACCGCCGTGGTGGCGGGCGCAATGGCGTGGAACAGCTATCTGAAGTCCATCAAACCGGTAGAAATCGCGGCGGCTGGCCTCGGCCGAGCTGTTGCTGGTAGTGCCGGCGAGATGGAGCGCTCCGCTCAGGCCGGCGCGGCTGCTGGCAATGTCAGCGTTAAAGCTGCTCGCGCCATGGAAGCGCAGTTCCTTTCGACCGGTCGTATCGGTTCGGAAAATTTCGAGAAGCTGATCGCGAGTTCGAAAGACTTTGCCGCAACGATCGGCGTCGACTCCGATCAGGCTGGCGCTGTTCTGGCACAGATGTTCGCCGACCCGGCGAAAGCCGCGCAGACTCTGTATCACCAGTATGGCTTGATCGACGGCGCGACGGCCGAGTACGCGACCCGGCTCGCCAATCAGAACCGGCTCTCCGAAGCGCAAACAGTTATTCTCGATGCGTTGCCTGCAAGGCTTGCCCGCGCCAGCGAAGCTACGACGGGTTGGGCGCGAATTTGGGACCGCCTCGGGACAGCGGCCGGCAACGCATACGACAAAGTTGGCGCTGCCATTGATCGTGGTATCACCGGGCCGTCGATCGACAGTCAGGTTGCACAAGCGCGGCAGAAACTTACCCTCGCGCTGAACCAGAAGCAGAGTGGTAGCTTTGGCAGTTGGCTGGCCTCTGGTGTCGTTGATCGCGACATTTCCTCGGCACAATCGACCATTGACACACTCGGACCGATCAGACGACGGCAGCAGGAACAGGAGGCACTAGCCCGCGCAAGGGCACAGGCCGAGCAGGCTGCCGCGAATGCCAGCAGTATCGCCCAACAATCGCCTGCGAATGCCGACCTTCTGCAACGGCAGGGCCTGGAAAATAGCATCGCTGCGCTGCAGTCGGGTGGGAATCAACCAACTCCTGAATTGCAAAATCAGGTCAACGACGCACTCAAGGCAAAAGAGACGCTTCTTGGCAATCTTGCCGATAAGCAGGCAAGGCTCAATGAGATCGACCAACTCGATATTCAGATTCAGAATGCGCGCGATCCCGTCACCCGCGCCGATCTGACCTATCGCCAGCAGAAGCTTCAGCTGGGTCTGCAGGAAATCAATCAGACGACGGCCGAACAGCAGGCGCAGCGTGCCCGCAACGCCATTATTCAATCGGCAGTGGCCACGGCCGGCGCGCAAGCTACAGACATGGAAACGGAGCTGGAGATCCGTAAGCAGCTGGATGCGCAAGTTGTTGCCGGCACTATGACGGCTGATCAGGCGCAGTCCAAAATGCAGGAAGAGCTGCAGTTGCGTCCCCTTATTGCGGCCGCAGATAAGGAGGAAGGCGAAACCAAGCGTCAGCTTCTCGACGTGATAAATCGGCTCCGAGGTGCCTATGGTGACCTCGAAGCGCAACAGAGGCGTATGGCTGCAATCACTATTGCAACCCAATCTCCTGCCAATGCTCCATTGGAGCAGGAAAAGGCGCTCCGTCAACAAATCAGGCAGTTACAAGACGGTGTTGCTGTCGGGGGAAATGACCCCCAAATCACCAGCGAACAGAATGCCGCGCTCGAAGAAAAGCAGCGGCTTCTTGCCGCGCTCGGCAACAAGCAGCAGATCCTTAACGAGATCGATGCGCTCGGCGTTAGAATTCAAAACGAGAGCAATCCTGCCATTCAGGCCGAATTGACGGCTCGCCAGAAGCGTCTGCAGCTCAGCCTCCAGGAAGGCAACGCTGCCGAGAAAGAGGCAGATGTCCAGCGTGCCCGCAACGACATCATCAATTCCACCATCGCTGGCGCATCCAAGCAAGTCAGCGATATGTCTGTCGAGATCGGTATCCGCCAGAAGCTCAACGCCCAGGTCGCGGCCGGTACAATCACCAGCGACGACGCTCAGCGCAAGCTTCAGGAGGAGTTGCAGCTCCGACCTTTAATTGCCGCCGCCGCCACGCTCGAAGGCGAAAAAAAGCAAGAGCTGCTGAAGATCATTGCGGATCTGCGCGCCGGTTACGAGGGTTTGTCAGCCGCCGAAAAACAGGCTGCCGGCAACGACTATCTTCGCGGCCAACAGGACAAGCTGGAGACGCTGCGGGCGCAACAGGCTGTCGTGGGCCAGAGCGAGGCGGCGCAAGCTCGCGTCAACGCGCTCGTCCAGGCCGAGCAAGATATCCGTTCGCGCGGCATCGATGCCGCCAGCCAGCAGGCGCAGATGATCCGCGCCAATGCCGCCGCGATCGCTGATGCCAATGCCCAACTCGAAAAGTCGAAGGACGCCTGGAATACCTACAAGCAGGCCGGAGAGAGCGCCATTGACGAAATCTTCAGCGGCGACAAGCCGGGTGACATCGGCAAGAAGCTCGCCAACACGTTTCTCGATCTGGGCAAACAGCTGATCGTTACGAACCCGCTGAAGAATATGTTGCTCGGGACCAATTACGGCACGATCGGCGACCTGTTCAGCGGCAAGAAGTCGGGCGGCGGTATTCTCGGCGGTCTCGGTCAGAGCGTGGCGACCATGAACGTGACGGCCGCAACAGTGATGCTCAATGGCGGCATCGGCGGCGGGCTAAACCTCTTTGGCACGTCTCCGCAAACAACAGGCAGTATCGGTCAGGTACTAACCGCCGCCAATGGCAACGGCGCTCCTGGCAGCGTTGCATCCTACATCACCCAGGCAGCTTTGAAACGCGGCATGGATCCTGCCATTGCTCTGGGAGTGGCGAAGTCGGAAGGCGGCCTTAGCAGCTGGAACATGCAGTCTAGCGTGTTTAAAAACGGCGTGCAGGAACCGTCATTCGGCCCCTATCAGCTTTACATGAACGGCGGGCTTGGTAACGCATTCATGGCGAAGACCGGCCTAGACCCGAGAATTGCGGCTAACGGTCCTGCAGGCGTCGATTTTGCTTTGGACTATGCCAAGCAGAACGGTTGGGGATCATGGTATGGGGCGGCCAAGGCTGGCATCGGCAACTTCGATGGTATCGGCAAAGTCAACACTTCGCTTAATCAGCTCAGTGGCTCCGTTTCATCCGCCGCAGGAAGTGTCGGGGGCCTGACCTCGGCAACTGGAACTGCCGCCAACGGGTTAACGACCTTCGGCGGCGGCCTCGATCAATTCGGCAATAAGCTCGCCACCTCAATCACCGGAGGCGGCGCGAGCGGTTCTGGCGGCGGCCTGTTCGGTGGCCTCTTTGGCGGCATCGGCAAGCTGTTCGGCTTTGGCGGCGGCGGCGGCTTCAACATCGGCTCGAATGCGACCGTGCCGACGTCTGGCTTTGACCCCTTCAGCGCTTACGCTGGATTCGATGTCGGCGGCTATACCGGTCCCGGTGGCAAGCTCGAACCGGCCGGCGTCGTACATAGGGGCGAGTTCGTCTTTAGCGCCGCCGCTACTGCTCGGGCCGGCGTTTCCAGCCTTGATCGGCTGCACCGCACCCTGCAGGGCTATGCAGACGGCGGCGCGGTCGGCCGCTCGATCACGTCAGCGCCGGGACCGGCTCCGTTGCAGCAGGGAGCAGCAAACCAGAACAGCCCCGGCACCGTGCACCGTACCGAGATGAACGTGTCTCTGGACGTGGCTGGTGCCGACAGCAAGGACGCCGAGGCAGCAGGCTATGCCGGCATGAAGCGCGCCCTTGAGGAATACGACAAGGGTCTGCCCGATCGCGTCCAGTTCATCAACGACAACAAGAGGTGGCGCTGATGGCCGCACTTCCGCTTGAGCAGGTATTTGATTTCCTTCCGATTGCATCGGTCGATTGGAATATCCAGCGCAATGACGAACTGTCGGGCGCGGGCAGCGGCGACATGTGGACGGCCGAATTATCGGACCCGCTCTGGGTCGGCGAGGTCACGCTGGGCGTTGGCCGCAACGATGAGCTGAAGCAAGCGGCGGCGCGCATTCGATCGCTTCGGGGAACGCAAGTCGCCTTCATGATGTGCGACCCGATCAGCCAATATCCGCAGGCCGATCCGAAGGGCTCCATCCTCGGCAATGCTGTGGTCACGCTCCGGACGATTGGCCCCGATCGCATCACCGCCCGCATGAAGGGCTTTCCTCCCGGCTATGTCCTGACGGTCGGCGACAAGCTGCAGATCAACTATCTGGATCTCGCGGCCTTTGTCGAAGTCGGCGCAACAGGTGCGGCCGACGCTGCCGGCAATCTCGACGTTCCGATCTATCCAAACCTTCCGTCGTCTTTCACTGCCGATAGCCTAGTCGTCGTCAAGCGTCCCGCCTGTCCGGTCATCATCGAACCGGAGAGCCATAAGGCGGGCACTGCAACCCGAGACGTGACCGATGGCGCTGGCTTCAAAGTTCTGCAGAAAAGGAGATCCTGACCTTGCGTGATATCGATCCCGCAATGTTGAACGCGCTGATGGCAGCGCCGCGCGCCGGCCTCATACCGCGCCGGCTGGCATGGTTCGTGGCGAAGAACCGGGATACCGGCGCTCCTGCTGAAGCCGGTGTCTGGACCGGCAGCGAAGATCTCAACATCAGCGTCGTTAGCGGCACCACTCTTCAGGTCGTTTCCCGGCCATATATCGGCGGTCTGGCCCTTGAGAGCATCGGCGACATTCCCCGAACATCGGATTTCACGGTGCAGACCGTGTCCGTTAATCTGTCGCAGCTCGCCAGCGCCGCCCAGCAGCTGTTCCGCCAGTACGATCTGCGCATGGCCCAGGTCGAGATCCATGAAGTCCTGATCGACCCGATCACGCGCAATCAGATCGCACCGGCTCAAATCGTCATGCTCGGCAGGGTGGACGGTGCGCCTGCGAAGACGCCACGGCGGGGAGAGACTGGCTCGGCGGTCGTCAAGGTCGTCAGCGATGTCATGTCGATGTTGACCCGCAAGAATCCGCGCAAATCCTCCCACCAAGGCCAGATGGTTCGCCAGAACGATCAGTGGGGCAAGGATTCGGCCGTCGTCTCAACGTGGAAAATTCCGTGGGGTCAAAAGTCGGCATGAGCCAGCTCGTTAGAAGATCGGATTGGCGCGCTCGCTTCGAGGCCGCCGTGGACGAGATCAAGGCGACGCCGTTCGAATGGGGCGTGCATGACTGCGGACCATCTTTTGCCGGCCGCCTCGTGCTTGCGGTGACGGGCGTCGATCTGGCAGCCCAATACGCGGGCTCCTATTCCAACGAGGACGAGGCGCTTGCGATCGTTCGTCACGCGGGTTTCGCGACCCTTGGGGAGATGGTCGCTTCCATGCTGCCCGAAATCCATCCGAGTCAGGCCCGTATCGGAGACGTGGCGGCGATCAAGATCGACAAGCCGATCGGGCACGCGCTTGGCGTCGTCAATGGTGAGCGCATCCTTGTGCTGATGCCAAGTGGCGGCGTCGGCACTGTGGCGCTCACCTCAGCATCCATGGCATTCAAGGTAGGCTGATTTGTTCATTCGGCTTGTTCTCTTCCTCAATTTCTTCCTCGTTGCGAGCGTTGCCCACGCCGATCCGATCTCCGCGATCGGGCTGGTCGTTTCAGGCGTCCAGGCGCTCGCCAGCGGCGCATCGGTTCTCGGTCTCATTGTAAGAGCAGCCTTGGGCCTTGGCCTCAGCCTGCTTCAGCAGACGCTCAACAGGCAGAAAAACAAACAATCCAGTGTCGGCTCCGTCCTCGAAATCAAGATGGGCGACGACCAGCCGATGACGTTCCCTGTGGGATCACGCGCAGTCGGCGGCCGACGCAAGTATATCGGTTCGTGGGGCAGCGCTGGCGGCACGCCGAACGCCTATCTGACGGACGTCATCGAGATCAGCAACTTGCCATCCTACGCGGGGCCGCTGGGTATCAGCAGCCTATGGGTCGGGCAGCAGAAATGCGGCGTCCTTTGGGACAGACCGGATCCGGACGGCCGAGGCTATCCCGTTCAGCAGTTCATGAAGCCGAACGGCACCGTTTACATGTGGATCAAGTACTACGACGGCACCCAAACCCAGGCCGATCCGTTCCTAGTTTCCAAGTTCGGCAGTCATCCCGATCGGCCCTATGGTGCTGATCGCATCGGCCGGGGCTGCCAGTACGTCATCGTCACGACGCGCCTGGACAATGATCTGCAGCTTGGCGGCAGCCCGCCAGAAATCCTTGTCGAGCCGCATCCGACGCCGATGTACGATCCGCGTAAGGACAGCACCAACGGCGGCAGCGGCAGTCATCGCTTTGGCGACTGGACAACATATGGACCGACGCTCAACCCGATGGTCATCGCCTACAACATCGTTCGCGGCGTCTACTATACGGCAGACGAATGGGTGTTTGGCGGCCAGAACGTTGCCGCAAGCCGCCTACCCAATTCGGCATGGTTCGCCGCCATGAACGAGTGCGATCGCGACGGGCAATATCGTTGCGGTCTTGAAGTCCAGTGCGATCAGGAACCGCTCGACGTTATCGAGGATCTGCGCGTGGCTTGCGCCGGCAGGCTCGCGGAAGTCGGCGGGATGATCAAGCCGCTTGTGGGTGCGCCGGGTGCTGCGATCTATGCCTTCGATGACACCGGGATCATCATCACCGACGAACAGGATTTCGAGCCGTTCCCGTCGCTGACCTCTACGCACAACAGTATCGCCGGCACCTATCCGGAACCGGAGCAGCGCTGGACCGTCACCGACGCTCCGGAGGCGCGCAATCTCGATCAGGAAGCGCAAGATGGTCAGCGATCGCTGCCGGCTCCCGTTAGATTTGACGCCGTACCCTTTTCGGATCAGGTCCAGCACTTGATGAAGACGATGGCGGCCGAGCAGCGGCGCTTCCGTATCCATACACTCACGCTGCCACCGAGCGCCTACGCGCTGGAGCCGAACGATGTCACGTCCTGGACATCGGCCCGCAATGTCTACGGCAACAAGAAGTTCATCGTGACGGCGATCACCGGTCTGGCGGGCATGCTGCAGCGGGTGACCCTGCTGGAAATCGACCCGACCGATTACGATCCACCGACCGTCTACGTTCCCGCGCCGAATGGCTGGATCGGGCCGATCACCGCGCCGTCGCAGCCGATGACCGGTTGGACGGTCGAGCCGTCCACCATCAAGGACGCGGGCGGCATCGATCGCCGGCCGGCGATCAAGATCAGTTGCGCGCAGGATCTCGAAGATGTGGCGGGCGTATGGGTGCAGGTGCGTGTCAAGGCGACCGGGGACGTGGTCTTCGATAGCGACAGCAACCAGTACGCCTCTCCCTATTCATGGATCATCTCCGGGAACTGGATGATCTCCAATACCGACTATGAGGCGCGTGGCCGCTATCTTCCGAAGTCGAACCGGGCAACCGATTGGTCGGCATGGCTGACCGTCAAGACGCCAAACGTCCTCATCCAGGCCAGCGACGTTCTGGATGGCGCTATCATCGCCTCGAAGATTGCTGACGCTGCTGTGACGGCCGCAAAAATCATGGACGAGGCCGTCAGCAATCTGAAGCTTGCCGATCAGGCCGTTTCGACGGCCAAGCTGCAGGTCGCTGCCGTCACTGCCGACGTGCTGGCGAGCGGCGCGGTGATCTCCACGAAGCTTGCTGATGGTGCAGTGACCGCCGCCAAGCTCGCCCAGGGCGCGGTGGACGCGACCAGCCTTGCCAGCAGCATCAGGGCCGTCGAAGTCGTCTCTGATCTTCCCACCTCGGGCAATGTCGAAGGCCGTCAGGTTTTCCTGACGACGGATGGCAAGCTCTATCGCTACCATAGCGGCGCTTGGACGGCCGCCGTTCCATCGACTGACATCACCGGGCAACTGGTATCGTCACAGATAGCCAATGGGGCGATTGCCAACCAGCAACTGGCGGCCCTGGCGATCGACGCTAGTAAGATAGCCAACAATGCGATTACGACGACGAAGATCGCCGATGACGCGATTTCGACCTCGAAACTGCAGGCGAACTCAGTCGTCGCGGCCAACATCGCAGCCAACGCCATCACGGCCCGTAACCTCGTTCTGCAGGATTGGGAAAACCTCGTTCCCGACAACCAATTCCAGACGGCGTCGGCCTGGTTGTCCCGGCCTGCGAACGTCGCGGTGCAGCCGATCACCACGCAGGCGTTCACATCCAAGGGTTCCTTAGAGTTCACATACGCCAGCAACGGAGGCTATCAGCTCGCGGCTCAGTCGACATCCTTCCCTGTCACGGCAGGTCAGCAGTACCTCGCCTCAATCCAGATGGTGCGCACCTCGGGCACTAAGCTGAACGTATGGGCACGCATCCACTGGACGGGAGTTGATGGACTGACACTCAGCCCTGACGTCTGGGGAGACATCGCCAATACTGGCGGCCCCAACGCTGTTGGCGGCGTTCAGACCTTCTCGAGCACAGTCACCCCCCCGGCAAATGCATTTGGCGGACTTGTGCGCATCTACGTTCAGACCCTCTCCACGCAAACGGATGGTAACATCTCGTTTGGTGGCATCAGCATCCTGCGAAAGGCTTCGGCCAGCCTGATCATTGATGGCGCAATCACCGCCGATAAGATTGCGACAAATGCGGTCATAGCAGGCAAGGTGGCCGCAAACGCGGTTACGGCTGGAACAATCGCCGCGAATGCCGTGACGGCCGGTACGATCGCGGCCGGTGCGGTCTCGGCTGCTCAGATCGCGGCCGGGGCCATCACGACGGATAAGCTGGCTGCTGGGTCTATCTCCAGCCAAGCGCTTGCTGTCGGCAACGGTGGCAATTATCTCTCGAACTCGGACCTGTCTGCGGGCCTCACCGGATGGGGGCCTGAATGGTCGAATTCTGCCTCCAAGTTCACGCTTTCACTGCGCACGGACACCTACGCGCCCATTCCTGGCGCCATCGAAATTCGGCAGATCAGCGGCGATCAGGGGATCGAGTACGGCGTGACATCCTACAATGCGGATGGCAGCGGTCAGCAGTTCGCCGTCAAGCCAAACGGCTGGTACGAGCTGTCCGTTTACTATCTCGGCCATCGCTGCAACGGCGTGCAGCCTTACCTTGCGGTGTTGGACGCGAATGGCAATCTGATCAGCTATATCAACTGGGGAGTTTTCCCTGCAGCACAGGGCATCGATCCGCAAAAGAACCTCGCCAATTATCAGCGGTTCTGGGCCAAGGTTCAGATGCCGGCGAACGCAGCCAGGGCCATAGTGTTCTTCCGAATGAAGGGGACCGTTGCCGGTCAGAACGACAGCTTTCTTTGGCTGACGCGCATGTATTTCGGTGAGGCCAATCCCAATCAGACAGAACCGAGCCCATGGAGCGACGGCGGCATCACGATGATTGCCGGTGGCAACATCGTCTCCAACGCGGTGACTGCTGACAAGATCGCCGCGAATGCTGTGACGGCCGGCAAGATCGCTGCCAATGCGGTCACGGCCGGCACGATCGCGGCCGGCGCGGTTACTGCCACAACGATCGCGGGCGGCACGATCACCGGCGACAAGCTGGCGGCCAACACGATCGGCGCGGGACAGATCGCCGCCGATTCGATCACGGCCAAGCAACTTGTGCTCACCGATTTCAGCAATATCGCCGACAACGGCTGGCAGACCGGCAGCATCGACGGCTGGGTTACCGAGAATTTGCAGGCCTTTTACAACGACAATAGTGGCGGTGACGCCGCTGGCTATGTCTTGCAGTCGCTCGGCCGCAACTGTGCGGTCTCGAATTACATCGCTGTCACGGCCGGCGAGACCTATGCCTTCGACGTCTGGGTCTACAATACCGATAGCAACTTGGCTGCTATCTACGCGATCGGTTTATCGCCTACAGGCGCGGGCATACCGGTGCAGTTGATCACCACAGCGACGAAGAATGCCTGGGTAAGGCTGCAAGTCAGATACACCGTCCCCAGTGGGATGACCAAGCTCGCCATGGACTTGGCTTGCTTGAAGACGGCAGGCACCGGAACCTCCTGCTACTGGTCGAAGCCGGTCATGCGCCGCGCCGTCTCGGCCGAGCTGATCGTTGACGGTGCCGTGACCGCCAATAAGATCTCGGTCAACAGCCTCGACGCCATCACCGCCAATCTCGGCGCGGTCAATATCAGCTCGGCCGTCATCGGCTCGCTGCAGGTCGGCACGTCCAATATTCAGGGTGGCGCTGTTACGGGAGTGGGCGCTGGGCGTGTCGCCGGCACGCAGACCATCGGAGCAAACGGCACGGCCAATCTCGTAAGCTGCGTCGTCAATGTTGCCGGCGATGGCCGCGTGGTGATCGATGCCATGACGCTCGGTCAGTTCAACCAGAACGGCGGCAGTCAGAACTCACAGCCGATTGGCTGCAACATCTTCCGCGACGGTACGGCGATTTTCAGCCAGACCTACTATCTTGGCGTGGTCCAAACCGTTGTCTCTGGAACAGGAGGCAGCAACGGCACGACGACACAAACCACCTATACGGCGGGCCTCGTCGCCGTCTCTGGCCTCTACGACGCCCCCGGTCCCGGCAATCACACCTACATCCTGCAGCTCTATTGCCCCAGCAACACCATCGGCTGGAACGAAAGCAACATCACCGCCACAGCTCTCAAGAGGTAACTCCATGACAGCGTTAGAAGACAGAACAATCCACTACATCGTCCATGGCCCAGACGGCGCAATCCGCCAGAGCGGCGATTGCGCTTTGAGCCTGTTGCCGCATTATGCCGGCATCTACGGCGAGGGCTTCAAGGCAATTGAAGTACCGGCCGACCAATATCGCCGAGACATCGACGCGCACTGCTATGTACTGGACGGCGTCATCACCTCCAAAAGCATCGTGCTCGATGTCACCGAATACACCGTCCGGGCAGATGGCTTTGACACGGTGCGCCTTGCGTTGCCGGCTGGCACCTCGGTCCTTCATGCCGGCGAGATCGTCGCGATCGAGGACAACGTCTTCGAGTTTACGACCGACGTTCTTGGCGACCACCGTTTTTCCTTCATCGCCCGAGCAGGTTTCCATCATTTCGAGGTGACCATCCATGCTGTTTAACATTCCGGCTGATCTTACTCTGGAACGTCTCCAAGCGCAGACCGACATCGATCGTCAGGTCAGGATGGCGCGCATGATGTTCATCACCGTCATTCCCGGTCAGGAGGCCGTCTATGCGCTGAAGCGCCGCGAGGCGCTGCTGATTGCCGCCGATCGGCAACAGGGCGCGAATGTGCCCGAGAGCGAGACGCCGCACATCACGGCCGAGGCCGCAGAGCATGGCGTTAGCCGCTTCGAGAAGGCTGTCGAGATCCTGACGCGAGATCAGCATTGGGCAATCGGATCGCAGATGATCGAAGCCGTCCGCCGATCGGCAAACGCCGTTCTTGCCGCCGCCAAATCCGCTCCCGAAATCCGCGCCGCCGCCGACATCGATTGGCAGGACGTCCGCGCTTATGCCCAAGCTTAAACACAGGAAAGGACTGCCATGTACCGCATTGACAGCATGTATGAACCGATGGTCGAGGCGCTGCTTTCCGCTCGCTCCGAAAACCGGGCCGATCGCTGGATGGCGTGCGCCGCCTTCTGGCTCGGCCGACAGCAGATTTATAACGTGCCGGATTACTGGCTCGCACTTGCCGCCAAGATCACATCCGGACTGGATGCCGCCGATAAGAACGCTATCCTCGATCAACTGAGCAACAAGGAAGCCGCCCTGGTCAGCGCGGCCGGCGATTGGCCGGAAATGCCGTCGAGCCTTCAAGCCGTTGTTGCCGGCTGGTCTCCGGAACCGATCCCTGTCGATCTCTACGCCTATGCGGCGACCAAGCGCTATGCCGTCGAAACGGGCGGCGTCGTCATCGACACTATGCGTGTCATGACCGATCGGCAGAGCCAATCGCTGATCACTGGAGCCTACAACTATGTGCAGGCGAACCCGGAGGTAACGGTGAAGTTCAAGACGGCGGCCGGCTTTGTCGAGCTGACGGCGGCACAGATGACGGCGATTGCCAATGCGGTCGGCGCTCACGTCCAGGCGAGCTTTGCCGCTGAAGGTGAAGTCGACAAGCAGATCATCGCTGGCACGATCACCACGACGGCGGAAATCGACGCCTTTGCGTGGCCCTCTAACGCCTAGATCACATCATCCCGGCCGCCCAAAACGGGCGGCCGCTGCGGCGAAAACCGCAACGACGACGGGCCTAAGTTTGGCGACCTAACCCGTCCGACAGCGCAAAGAGATAACTGTCACACCCGTACCCTGCAGGGCGGGCTCTTCGTGACCGATTCTCAGAAGATTTCAAATGGCATTCGCACACGATTACAAAGATGTACCCAACACTCAGCCACCCGCCGCATGGATCGGTGGCAAAAGGACACTCGCGCCGCAGCTCGTCGGGATGATCGCCGGCATTCCGCACCGCACCTATGCGGAACCGTTCGTGGGGATGGGCGGCGTATTCTTTCGTCGCCGGCAGGCGCCTGCTGCGGAGGTTGTAAACGATCGCAACGGCGAAGTAGTCAATCTCTTCCGCATCCTGCAGCGGCATTATCCGCAATTCATGGACACGCTGAAATTCCAGATCACCAGCCGGCGCGAGTTTGAGCGCCTGAAGGCCTGCGATCCGGAAACGCTGACGGATCTGGAGCGGGCCGCACGCTTCATCTATCTGCAAAAGCTCTCATTCGGAGGGAAGGTCGCAGGTCGGACCTTCGGCGTTCAACACAAGGGCGGCGCGCGGTTCAACCTTACACGTCTAGCTCCGTTGTTGGAGGAAGTTCATGAGCGGCTTGCCGGCGTCGTCATAGAGAACCTCGACTGGATGGATTTCATTGACCGCTACGACAGGCCGGAAACGCTTTTCTATCTCGACCCGCCATATTTCGGGAGCGAGGGCGACTATGGAAAGGCGCTCTTCGGCCGTGAACAGTTCGCGTTGATGGCTGAGCGCCTCGGGCGACTGAAAGGACGGTTCATCATGTCGATCAATGACGTCCTTGAGATCAGGGCCTTATTCAAAGCGTTCCCGATGCGTGGCGTCGATCTTACCTATTCGGTAGGCGGCGGTGTTGGCACTCCGGCAAGCGAGCTGATCATTAGCAACACATAGTTTTCCGAGGGAGGCGCGGAGGCTTGCCCCCTCCGCGCCTCCGCTGGGTCCGTGCACGTCAGTTCAATCTGTCTGCCTTCAAGGCGTTCTGCATGACTTCGGCGAACTGCGCGAAGGACTCTAGCGCGCTCGCAAAGCGCCGCGCGCCTTCTTTATCAGTCACTTTCATTGCATTGGTCTCAAGATCATTGCCGACCAACGTCAGCACACCGTTGACGAACAAATCCATATTGCCTGAAGCCATCCCGGCGCGGCCGAGCAGTTGCCCGATGAAGACCTCGTGCATCAGGCAGCGGCCCTCCAACTCATAGACTATCTCTTCAAGTTGATCGACGCGGTCTTTCAGCATGGTTCACCTCAGATGGGTTGTTGGTTGGGTAAGAGGACGAGGGCGTCATTCGGTAGTGGCTTGGCGAGCAAGCGAGCTTCCTCCCACGGTGCAGTCATCCACGTTTCAATTTCATCCCGGTCGCGCAAGATGACGGGCATCGCCTTCTTGTGGATCGGCTTCATGAAGTCATTGGCGTCCGTCGTCAGGAAGCCATAGAGATCAATCGTAGTCTCCCCCTCTTTGATCTTCCGAACTGACGTCCATTGCGGCACCCAGAGGCCCGCAAAGCATAGCAGCGGCTCCTCTTCTCCGCCTGCAAACCAGGCGTTCGGAACTCTGCCCCCGCTGGTATCCCGATAATCTGGCTCTGCAAATCGAGTGAAGGGCACAACGCAACGGTTTTCGACACCGAACCATCTCCGCCAGTGCTTGCTCTTGAGGTTGCGGACGTTCGTTGTTCCGCCGTCGGGCTCCATCCTCAGGAGTTCTTCAAAGTTGACCTCTTTGCCTTTGGCTCTGAGCTTGTCGGCGCGCTTCTGCGCAGCTTGAAAAAGAGCTTCTTTCGACGACGGCAATCCCCACCGCACCTTTGCCAATTCTCGGCCGGCCGGCGTGTTCCGGACGATCGGCCCGAACCGGTCCGGATAGAGGTCCAGCTCCGGTTCGAGGTTTCCGACGCTATCGATCAGTGCCCGGGTGATCTGCCGGATAGCCTCTTGGTTGGTCGAGATATTGTAGAGATTGCACATTCCTCGTACCTTTTCGCCCGTTCCAAAGTTGTGGAACAGATTAACGCCGTTCCATCCTGAAAATGAAGATGGCCCGTCCGCGCTTCTCGCAGCGCCGGCACTTGAGCCTCTTTTCGAGATCTTTCGTTTTGACCTCAGCACCGTATTTGCGGAGCAGGTCCAGTCGATTGATGTATCTCAGCCAGCCACAGCGACATTTGACGTGGAGAATCTGCCACTCTGAGATCTGACTTAACGTCGTATCTCCAAGCTCTAAATATCCGATCGGCACCTTAACTTCAGGCGTCCATTCGATCTTTTGAAATGCGGGCCATTGCGGTGCCATCTTGCACCGATCCCATCCGACCTTTGCGAAGTCTCGGCAGCCAACGGCCTTTGAGACGACATCGGGCAGACTCTTGACGCTGATATCGCCAAGGACGTTGAGCATCGAATTAACGTCGTAGTTCTTTGCTTTGCCACACTTGGGACAGGAAAAGCAGGCGATCTCGTCTTTATGATATGACAGCCAATCGATGCCATCTGACCATTTGGTCCATACTTCCATGCGAACGCACCCTCGGCAAAGGTTCTCGTGTTTCGCATGCCACGCTGGCCCGCCCGCCAGCGCAGAGGAAAATGGTGCAGTTTAAAGGTTGTTTCAAGCGGCCTTCAAACGCCAATTTCAGTTGCAATTTAGATAAGGCGCGGGACAAGGTGGTGAGATGGGGGGTCTTCGAAGCCCGCGCACAAAAGTGACTGCCTGCGAGAGTGCCAAGGAGGAAATTGTGACCAAGACTGTGCAGAACGAAGAGAAAGATAAGCCTGGACGTGCTTGTTTCGTCGTTGGTCCGATCGGTCAATCTGGATCTGAGACGCGGCGGCGTGCTGATTGGCTCTTCAAGGGGGTTATAATTCCCACTTTTACTAAGCATTTCGAGGATTTTAAGGTTACGCGAGCGGACACGATCTCGTCGCCCGGCATGATTGATGTTCAGCTAATTGACATGCTTTTTGAAGCCGATCTCGTGATTGTCGATATGTCCGAAACCAACGCGAATGCATTTTACGAAATGGGAATTCGACACGCCCTCTCTAAGCCTGTCGTTCACATGTACGCGCGAGACACCAAGATTCCATTCGACGTTGCTCCGCACAGAGCCATCGAGTTTTCCATCGACCAGTTCGATGAATTAGAGCTGGCAAGTGCCGCCCTCAAGAGCGCTGTAACAGAAGCTATCAAACCAGGATTCACGGTGGTTAACCCGGTGACTCGGGCACTCGGAGTGAAGAAGTTAGAGACAACCGCGACGCCGGAAATGCAGTTACTGTGGGATGAGATAGCCGAACTGCGACGCCTAGTCAGCGATCAAAACGTCTTGAGCCCATCTCGACGGCTGAGGGTGGCATCCAAGAATCTGGAGGTTCGGATAAATCCTCTGGTGTATCGGCCGGAGACAGACATTAGAACCGTAGTTGCAGCTACATCGCCGACGCATGGGGTATGGTGCCAAGTCTATCAGGAAGACACCTCGATATTTATCGCGCTCCCGAGCGACACGCCGGACGATGAAATCAAGGTCGTGGCAGACGCACTCAGGCAAGTTGTCGGAATTGTAAACGTGTGGGCACGTTACTAGCCTGCCTTCAGAATTGGTAGGTTCCGGAACCTTTTTGTCAAAATGTCAGAAAGTCCAGTCCGGCCGAAGTCACGCCATCGTCGGGCGACATGATGTTAGGTGCTACGTCGAAATCAACACGATCGCAGCAAGCGCTGAACCGAACGCGAACGCGAAGATCGAACTATAGATCAGGATATTCCCGATGTTCACTATTGGATCGAGAAATCGGCGGGTATAGCGCCCTATTGCGTAGAGCTTCGAGTGCTTCACGTGTCCGACCAGAACTCCTCTTATCTCGGCTTGAATGACGTTGGTTCGCATGAACTGTAGTAGGTGCCCGAGAGCCAGCATGATGATGCTGGCAATAGAGAAGAGTATCGTGCAGCTAGCGGCGATCCTTGCTCCGTGGGTCGGCGCCGTAATTTGGCCGGTGAGAACTGCGAGGCTCGCCAAGACCGCCGCGCCGTTCAATAGTACCATGCTTCTCAGCGCTTCGAGCGATAGATCGCCCATGTGTTTCCGTGTCTGTTCATGCCACTCTCTCCACAGTAGCTTGACGTCGTCTGCGTGGACACGCCTGTTCCTAACGAAATCGGAATTAAAGTCATGGAGGTGCCTCGCGTTCAGCCAGTCCGCTTGCCAATCGTAAATGGAGTCGTGCTCTTTTCGCTCGAAAATCCGCTGGCGCTCGAACTCGACATAGTTATCGAGGTTCGTCATCTGCGATTCCTGCGCCCATCCCCGCTGCCAAGTCTTGATGATGACAGCCCATTGGCGTGCAACGCTGTCGCGAATGCTTATTTCTGGCGGAGGCAAAGGGAGTGAACTGCGTGGAGGTATGGGGCTTTCTTCCAACTCAGTCTCCTAGGTAGATGGCCCTTTTGTTCAAACAGCGCTCCCGCCGATCAATAGCAGTTCGTGCTGATGTTCGATCCCATGACCATTGAACTGCAGGACGTCGGCCGCATTGGGATGTAAGTCGGACGTGGCGCAGCTGGCGTGGGTATATAGTATGGTTGAGGCGTCGCTGTTTGACGGCTCGCCAGATATGCGAGAGCAGCTTGTCTCCTCGCGCCATCCTGAGCGTTCAGGTTCTCTCGGCAATGCAGATAGTCCGACGACCCCGGTTTCGCTCCCCATGACCTACATTGAGCATCCTCGGCCGCGTCGATGCGAGCTTTACGGGCAGCCATTTGTTCGGACGTTTGACAACCTGTAAGCAGGATCATGATCAGGAGGAGCAATGCACGCATAGAGGTTCTCCAACAACTCAGGAGAGACTATCTGCTTTTTTTTAAGAGTCGAGGTGAGCGGGTATTGATTCAGTTTTGCCGTGCCAAAGCTAACGCCGATCTGCGCCAAAGGTCGCGCCGCGCCACAGCGGGGAAGTTTGGCACTGCATGTCCCGTCCAGCGCATAACAGGTGGTAATCGCGTATAATAGCGTGGAATCGGCGGAATATGGCGCACCCGACAGGATTCGAACCTGTGACCTTTGGAATCGGAATCCAACACTCTATCCAGCTGAGCTACGGGTGCATGCCTGAGGCGGGTTGAATCGCCTGTCCGATGGCTGGTTCTTAGCCTAGGAAGCGTTTGGCTTCAATGCGGAAAATTCAGGAAAGCGCATATCGGCGGTTTTGAATGAGAAAGGCCGCGGGCTTTTGGCGCGCGGCCTTGTGTTGTGGGTGGCGGTTTCGGCCTATTCGCGCATCGCGCCGGGGCCGGGGATGGCTTTTGGCGGAACCTTGCCGAGGATGATCATGCCGAGCACTTCGTCCTTGGTGACGTCTTCGGTGCGGGCGTGGCCGACGACCTGGCCGTTCTTCATGACCGAGACGCGGTCGGCGAGGTCGAACACGTCATGGATGTCGTGGCTGATGAGGAAGATGCCGATGCCTTCCTTCTTCAGCTGCTTGATCAGCTCGCCGACCTGTGCCGTCTCCTGGGGGCCGAGTGCCGCGGTCGGCTCGTCCATGATCAGGATGCGGGCGTCGAAGAGGATGGCGCGGGCGATCGCCACCGACTGGCGCTGGCCGCCGGAGAGCGCCTTCACCGGCTCCTTGAAGCGCTTGAAATTGGGGTTGAGGCGCCCCATCACTTCGCGGGCCTTGGCTTCCATGGCGACGTCGTCGAGCGTGCCCCAGCGGGTCTGCAGCTCGCGGCCGAGATAGAGGTTGGCGGCGGCGTCGACATTGTCGGCGACAGCCAGCGTCTGGTAGATCGTCTCGATGCCGTATTTCTTGGCGTCGCGCGGGGTGCGGATATCGACGGGTTCGCCGTTGATCAGGATATCGCCGCTGTCGCGCTTATAGGCGCCGGAGAGAATCTTGATCAGCGTCGACTTGCCGGCGCCGTTATGGCCGAGGAGCGCCACGACTTCGCCGGGGTAGAGGTCCACCGAGGCATTGTCGACCGCGTGAATGCCGCCGAAGGAGATGGAAATGTTCTTCATTTCCACAAGCGGAGTGGTTTGATCCGTCATGGTTCAGAATTCCTTTTACTTGGCGCGCGAGCGGTAGACGATATCGAGCCAGACGGCGACCACCAGGACTATGCCGACGACGACGTTCTGAATTGGCGTATCGACATTGGCGAGGCCCATGCCCGATTGCAGCGATTGCATGACCAGCGCGCCGAGCATGGCGCCGGCGACCGTGCCGCTACCGCCGGCAAGCGACGTGCCGCCGATGACGGCGGCGGCGATGGTGAAGAGTTCGTAGGTGGTGCCCTGCGAGTTGACAGCCGAATTCAGGCGGGCTGTCGAGATCGCGGCGGCGACGGCGGCGAGTAGGCCCATCAGCGCGAAGATCTTGACGATGACCCAGCGGGTCTTGATGCCGGCAAGCTCGGCCGCTTCCGGATTGCCGCCGATCGCGAAGACATAGCGGCCGAAGCGCAGGCGCGTGGCGATGAAGGTCATGACGATGCCGATGAGCACGGCGATGAGAACCGGAACGGCGATGCCGTAGGGAATGTCGAGGCCCGCTTCCGGCCAGGTAATATTGTGTTCCGTGGCGTAGCGCTTGGCGATGCCAACGGGCCAGTTATAGCTGTTGAAGAGATAGATGGTGCCGAGCACCAAGACCGAACCGAGGCAGCCCAGGAAATATTCCGCCCAGAGCGGGCGGCGCGGAAAGCCGAAGCGCTTCCTCTGGCGGCGCGAGCCGACGATGCTGGCGACGATCATCACGCAGGCAAGCACACCGACGACCCAGCTCCAGGTGGCGCCGATCGAGCCGGTGGCACCGCTGCCGCCCATGATGACGAAGGTGGAGTCCATCGGCGCAACGGTTTGGCCGCTGGTGACGTACCAGGCAAGGCCGCGCCAGACGAGAAGGCCGCCGAGCGTGACGATGAAGGAGGGGACATTCATGAAGGCGATGATCCCGCCCTGGAAGGCGCCGATCGCCGTACCGATCACCAGGCCGCAGATGAGCGTGATGATCCAGGTCCATGAACTGTCGAAGCCTAGATATTGCGGCAGCCATTTGGCCTGCATGACGCCCATGATCATGGCAACGAAGCCAAGCACCGAGCCAACTGACAGGTCGATGTTGCGTGTAACGATGACCAGTACCATGCCGGTGGCGAGAACCGCGATTTCGCAGGTCTGCACCGAGAGGTTCCAAAGGTTTCTGGCGGTCAGGAATTCGCGGCCGTCGAATATCCGCAGGTAAAGATCGAAGCCGATCCAGATGATCAGCAGCGCTCCGATCATACCGAGCAGGCGGGTATCGATTTCCGTGGCCCGCAGGAAGCGGGTGATTGGGCCGGCATCTGCGCTCCGGGGGCCGCTCGATGTGGTGGACTGTGTCATGTCGGCCATCGCTTTGCCGTTCTCCCTCTATCGGGCGCGGCCTGCGATGCATGCTGGGCTATCGCTGGCAACCGCGCCAATCTCAAAAAAATGCATCATCGCCTGTCCAGCCGGACTTCGTCCGGACCCGATGACCGCCATCCGGCAGGCCAAGAGGTGTGCGATGGCGCAGCACGCTGCGGGAAGCTCCGTCTCCAACTGCAAGGGGGAGTTGTCGGCTTCCAATCCGCATTCGACGCCGCAACGGGATGCCGCTGCGGCGTCGGTATGTCGATGGGTCAGTCGTTCAAGGACGGCTTACTTGCAGGCCGCGACGGCGCCGGCCTTGACGCCCTGGCAAGCTTCAGCCTTGGAGATCCAGCCGGCGTCGATGACGACGTTCAGATTGTCCTTGGTGATTGCGACCGGGGTCAGGAACACCGACTTCATCGGCACGTGCTTCGGGCCGCCGTTGAAGGTCTGGACGCCGTCGATCTGGTCCTGGGTCTTGCCACCGGCAAGAGACAGGGCGATTTCAGCGGCGCGCTTGCCGAGTTCACGCGAGTCTTTCCAGATGGAAACCGTCTGCGTGCCGAGCGCGATGCGGTTCAGGGCTGCCTTGTCGGCGTCCTGGCCGGAAACCGGTACGGAGCCGGCGAGGCCCTGGGCGTCGAGAGCGGCGACAGCGCCGCCGGCGGTGCCGTCGTTGGAGGCGACGACCGCGTCAACCTTGTTGTTGTTGGCGGTCAGGAACTGTTCCATGTTGCGCTGCGCGTTCTGCGGCAGCCAGCCGTCCGTATAGGCTTCGCCGACGTTCTTGATCTTGCCGGCGTCGATGGCTGGCTTCAGCACTTCGATCTGACCGGAGAAGAGGAAGTCGGCATTCGGGTCGGATGACGAGCCCTTGATGAACACGTAGTTGCCTTCCGGCTTGGCTTTCAGGACTTCGCGAGCCTGCATGCGGCCCACTTCCTTGTTGTCGAAGGTGATGTAGAACGCTGCGGGATTTTCGATCAGGCGGTCGTAACCGACGACCGGAATGCCTTCGTCGGCGGCCTTTTCAACGGCCGGACCGATGGCGTCGGAGTCCTGAGCGAGAATGATGAGAGCGTTGGCGCCCTGGGAAATCAGGGATTCGACGTCGGTCAGCTGCTTGGAAGCGGAAGACTGGGCGTCAGCGGAGATATACTTCGCGCCCGCTGCTGCAAGCGCCTTCTTGATGGCGGCTTCGTCGGTCTTCCAACGCTCTTCCTGGAAGTTGGACCAGGAAACGCCAACGACGAGATCCTTGGCGAAGGCAGCCGTCTGCATGGTCAAAACGATGGCCGCGCCCGCAGCCAGCTTGATAAAAGCTTTCATATTATCCTCCCGAGTGAATGCGACCGCACGTGTCCTGAACTCCCGTTGGCCGCCGCGATATCGCTGACGAGAAAAGGCTTGGATTTTTTTCTCGACAGTCGAGAAATTTAGTGTCAGAGATTTTTTCAACTGTCAACACCCGCACTGCCAGGTTTCATCGGCCATCCGGAAGAGCCATCGGGAGATGCGGAGGGGAGGGTGGAATGAGCGGGAGGCTTGACGATGTTGGCCAAATCGAGCACCGAATTGGTCCGTCAAAGGAACAGCGCCTTGGTGCTGTCGGCGCTGCGCCGGCACGGCCCGCTCGCCCATACCGAACTTTCTGATTTCACGAAGCTTTCGTCTGCGACCGTATCGGTCATAACAGCGGATCTGGAGCGGGCGCAGATCATCGAGAAGGCCGAGCAGCAGGCGGCCAGCGGTCGTGGACGGCCGCGCGTGCTGTTCTCGCAACGGCGCGATTGCGGCTATCTCATCGTCGTGGTCATCTCCTCGGATGCCGTGCAATATTCGCTCGTCGACTATAGCGGACGGCTGATCGACCGTTTCACCGAGGACCGGCCGCAGGAGGGTTCCGGCGTCGGTTCGTTCGTGGCCGGCCTGCGCGACGCATTGAGCCGAATCGTTGCGCGTTCACAGCTGTCTCGCGACAAGGTCCTGATGATTTCGATCAGCAGCAAAGGGCTTGTCGATGCCTCCGAGCCAGTGCTGCGCTGGTCGCCGATCTTCGGGCGTGACGAGATCGATTTTGCAGCCATGCTTCGCGATGAATGGCCGGCGAAGATCATCCTCGGCAACGAGACCCTGCTCGTCGCCTCGGCGCTCGGACGGCAGGAGGAAAACCGGAAGGGTTCCGATTTCCGGGCATTGGCGGCATTGTCGCTGGGCCACAGCATCGGTCTCGGCATCGTGCGCCGCGATGAAGAAGGCGGTCATCATATATCGGCGCCGAATTTCGGGCATATGATGCATGTGCCTAGCGGCGGCCTCTGTCGCTGTGGCGCGCGCGGCTGCATCGAGGCCTATGCGGGTTTTTATGCCATGCTGCGCACGGCCTTCGACGTGCCGCTCGATACCATCCCGGCAAAGTTCGTTCCCATCGCGGAGCTGGACAAGATCTCGGCCAGCGCACGACACGGCGGGCGCCGCAACCAACTGGCCTTTCGACAGGCAGGGCTGGCACTCGGCAACGGCCTTTCGCGGGTGCTGAGCCTGCATGAGCACATGCCGATCGTCATCACCGGCCCGGGGGTGCGCTACCACGACCTGCTGATCGAAGGCATAGAGGAGGGGTTGGCGGAGTCGCATGTCGTGCGCATGGAGGGCATGCCGGAGCTGCGCGTCATTGCCGACGAGCAAACGCTGGTTTTCGAAGGGCATTTGAACCGCGCCCTTTCGATCATCGACAACGATGTGGTGAGGAGGGGAGCTTCCGTCGTGGAGCTGCGCGGCCAGGCTGGTTGAGCAGGGAATAAAGCAGCCCAGAAACGGAATGGGCATCCTGTCGGGCTGAGGCCTTCAGATCAACCCGGTGTGCCAAGGTCTCGATCTTCCTCGCGAATATCCAGAATTCGATCAATCAATCCCCATTCGAGTGCTTGCTCCGTGGTCATGAAGTTATCGCGGTCCATGGCGCGCTCGAATTCTTCGTAAGAGCGTCCGCAATGCTCGGCATAGAGCCGGGTCATGCGATGCTTGGTGCGCCTGATTTCCTCGGCATGGATCAACATGTCCGAAGCCTGCCCCTGGAAGCCGCCCAACGGCTGGTGGATGTGGACGCTGGCATTGCGTAAGGCGGCCCTCTGGCCAGGCTCGCCAGCCATCAGCAGGAATGAACCCATCGAGCGGGCAGTCCCCATGCAGAGCGTATGCACCGGCGCGCGGATATAGCGCATGGTGTCATACATTGCGAGGCCGCTGGTCACGACACCGCCCGGCGAATTGATGTAGAGACTGATCGGCTTCTTCGGGCTTTCCGCTTCGAGAAACAGCAATTGCGCGCAGACGAGGGCAGAGACGGTATCGTTGACCTCGCCGTTGAGAAAGATGATTCTTTCGCGCAGCAGCCGGGAATAGATGTCGAAAGAGCGCTCTCCACTGTTTGACTGCTCAACGACCATAGGGACGAGTTGCATCGCTTCGCGCATCGGCGAACTCCAATCTTGTTGACTTATGGTGTGGGGGCGTCGCCGCGTCAGGCGGCGAGCATAAGCGGGCCGTTATTGTTTGCGGCTGTATCCGTCATCCGGTCGAACCTTGCGTCGGTAAGCTTGTGGATGATCCGCAAGATGGTTCCGCCTGATGCGTTCGGGGTGACCGTGAACGTCACGGTGCTTTCAAGGAATGGCGGGGCATTGTCCCTCATCCTGTAGCGAACTTCCTGACCGGGTGTGACCGACGTCGCCTCGGGATCGGCCAATGCGTCGCTCGGAAGCCAGCTTTCCCGAAACTCCGGAATGCTGATCGCGCGCCAGACCTTCTGCGGCGGCTCGTCGAAGTCGTATTCGAGCTCGATGCCGTCCTTGTGGTTTTTGGTCTTCACGTCGTTCATTGATCCATATCCTTCAGCAAGACCTTGAGAGCTTCGATGCGAGCGGGCCAATAGGCGCGGTACTTCGCCAGCCATTGCGCGATGAGCGCCAGCCCTTCCGGATCGACCTCGTAATTCACGAAGCGCCCCTGTCGTTCTTCTCTGATAAGCCCGGCGCTGCGAAGAACAGAGAGGTGCTGAGACATTGCCGGCTGGCTGATCTCCATACCCTCGCGCAAGGCGCTGGCGTTCATGCCGCCTGCCGCCAGCTTCTCGAAGATCGCGCGGCGGGTCGGGTCGGCCAAGGCTCGGAATATCTCATTTTCGATCATGCTGACAGATAAGCATACACTTATCTGATTCGCAAGAACTATTCGCTCGGGCTCCTGCAGGCGGGCTCATTGCAAAAGCCCGCCGCAAACGATTTGCGACGGGCTTTTGCAATGTATTCATACTTTGATCGAGGCCGAGCCGTCGCTCAGCCGATCTTCACCAGCCGGCCTTCTTTAACGGATTGCAGCGCGGCGTCGGCGAGCGTCAGGGCTGCGAGGCCGTCGGCGCCCGAAGGCGTGATGGCGCCGCCCTTTTCGACGGCGGCGATGAAGCTGGCGATTTCGTTGGCATAGGCTTCGGTATAGCGGGTCATGAAGAAATCATGCAGCGGCGGGCGGGTGTAGCCGTCACCGTTGGCGACTTCGATGGAGAAGGGGCGCTGGTTTTCGGCGGCGACCATTCCCTTCGAGCCGTGGATCTCGATGCGCTGATCGTAGCCGTAGGTGGCGCGCCGGGAGTTGGAGATGATGGCCTGTTTGCCCGATGCAGTCTGCAGGATGACGGAAACGCTGTCGTAGTCGCCGGCTTCGCCGATTGCCTTGTCGACCAGCACGGCGGCGGTTGCGGTAACGGCCACCGGCTCTTCGCCGAGCAGGAAGCGGGCCATGTCGAAATCGTGGATGGTCATGTCGCGGAAAATGCCGCCGGAGCGCTTGATATAGTCGACGGGCGGGGCGCCCGGGTCGCGCGAGGTGATCGTCACCATCTCCACGATGCCGATGCGGCCGTCGTCGATCGCCTTTTTGACCGCCATGAAATGCGGATCGAAGCGGCGGTTGAAGCCGACCATCAGCTTACCCTTGACCTCATCGACAACCTTGATGCAGGCCTTGACCCGGGCAACGTCGAGATCGATCGGCTTTTCGCAGAAGACCGCCTTGCCGGCGCGGGAAAAGCGTTCGATGAGATCGGCGTGGGTATCGGTCGGCGTGCAGATCACGACAGCGTCGATGTCCTTAGCGGCTTCGATCGCCTCGATGGTGCGCACTTCGCAGCCATAGGCCGCGGAGATCGCTTCCGCGGCCGCCGGAAACGCATCCGCGACAGCCACGAGCTTGGCATTGGCGTCGGCGCTCACGGCTTTCGCATGTACTTTACCAATGCGTCCTGCGCCGAGCAGGCCAAATCTGACAGTCATTTTTTTTACCTCCCTGGATTCGGAACAAATGAGCCGAATAATGATCTATATGGAATTTTCATTCCATTTTCCGAAGGCGACGTCAAGCCGCCTGTCCTTCACAATTCCGAAAATCATCATGCCATATCGGCTTGTCCGGAATTTGCCGAGACCAGCTTATTTTATTCAAACCGCTTCACAGTTTTCCCGATGATGCGCTAAAGACAAGTCTCCTTGAACAGGCGAACGAGACTCATGCAACTGATCGACCCCAGCCACCCCATCTACAAGCCGCTTTGGGTGCGGATCCTGATCGTTGCTGTCTGTTTTGGCTGGGCAATCGTCGAGACCCTTGGTTCGCAGCCTTTCTGGGCCCTTCTTTCCGGCGCGCTTGGTGCCTATGCGGCCTGGATGCTGCTCTTGAATTTCAAGCCGCAGCCACCCGCTGCGAATGTCGAAGCGCCGCTGCAGGACGATACGGGCGAAGACGACACGTCGGCGGACGACAAGAAGTGATCATCGCGTGAGGCGGCGTATGGCTTCATCGATCAGCTGATTGGCGAGCGTCATGCGGGCCGTTGCCTGCTCCCGGAAGAGGGCGGCCACACTGTCGGGGTGGTTGGCCTTGGCGAAGCTGCGGCGTTTTTCATGCAGGGACTGGAGGGTGCTGTCGGAAGTGATTGCCAGTTCCGCCGCCACTTCTTCCCGCGAGGTCCGCGCGAGATGCTTCGGCATGACAGGCGGCTCCGGCTCTCTCGGTGTGGGTGCCGGCTCCGGCGGGATGATCGGCTCGCCAAGATTGTCGCGATAGGCCTCGTCGAGATGGGATGCCTCAGGCGTTTCGCCGCCGGGAACGGTTGCGGCAAAGCTCACATTGAGGCCGCGGATGCGATGCCCGGCCTCTTCATTCTCGGAAAGGTCCTCTTCTGAATCGAGGCGATCGAGAACGGATTGAAACAATGATTGCTTGAACAGCATGCGGGCCTCCACGCCAACGTCCATAACGCTGGAAGTTGGCGTGGAGCTTATGAAGTAGCGGTCGCATTCCAGGTGCGCCTTATATCAGCGCGAGGTTCCGGCTCTCTTCCAGGATCATATCGTGCAGCAGCCTGGCGCTCGGCGGCATGGCGCGCTCGCGGGCGGTGATGAGGCTGTAAGGCTTCACATCGATATCGAAATCGATCGGCAGGATGCAGGATTCGCCGGCCTGCGATGATTGTCCGCAGATGAATTGCGCCATATCGAGCGCTATGGGAGTGATGGCCTCCGTCTTGCAGACTACGGCAAGGGTCAGCAGCAGCGAGGATGTGTTGATGATGTTTTCTGGCAGGGGCACGCCGGCGGCAAGGAAGATGTCCTCCACCTTGCGGCGGAGCAATGTGCCCGGCGGCTGGAAGACCCAATCATAAGCCGCAAGGTCCTCCAGGCTGGCGACGCCCTTTGCAAGCAACGGATGCCCGTTGCGGACCACGAGGCAGGCCTTTTCGATGCCGATCTCATGCGCCGTGAACAGGCGCGGATTGAGATCGTCAGGAATACGGCTGATGATGAAATCGTGACGGGCGGCCAGCAGCTCGCGAGCGAGCACGTTGCTGTTTTCCACCTCGATATTGATCTCGATACCGGGATAGGTGCGCGTGACGCGCTGGATCGCCGGCACAACAAGGCTGATCGCCGGGGCCGTGACGGCGCCGAGGAAAACGGAGCCGCCCTTGCCGGTGCGCAATGCGCCGATCTCCCGGCCCGCCTCACGCAGTTCGAGCAGGATCTTGCGTGCCCGCTTTGCCAATGCAAGGCCGAAGGGCGTCAACACGACGCCGCGGGCGACGCGCTCATAGAGAGGACTTTTGACAATCGACTCCATTTCGGACAGCATGCGCGAAGCCGCAGGTTGTGACATGTTCATAGACTCAGCGGCGGCGGAAATCTGCCCGTGGTCCTCGATCGTGACGATCATGCGCAGGTGATTGAGCTTCAGACCGGCTTTCAGCAGCGTGTCGTCGCGAAAATTGTCGGAATGAATCTCAATGCCATCGCTCAAATAGTCGTTATATATTTTCTCCATGGCGGCCAAATTTCCCATTCGTCGGCAAAAAAGTACTATTTTTTAACATTATACCAAACTTGATATGTGTTTTGCCAGTTATTCTATTTGACAGTTATACGAAATCGTACGAGTTTGCCGATCGTGCGCTGGTTGCAGCTCATAACACGTGAGAGCGTGGAGGAGACCTACTTCGTTTCTCACAATTAGAAGTAAACCATTCCTTCTACGGAACCTGCCGCAGTTTCGGGCGGGCGTTTTTTCGTCCGCCACACTATTAACAAGGGAGAGAGTAATGAAATCCATTATCTCATTGATGACCGGCGTTGCGCTCGGCGTCGCTACGCTGGTCACGCCTGCCTTCGCGGCAGACAAGGGCACCGTCGGCATCGCGATGCCGACCAAAGCTTCGGCTCGCTGGATCGATGACGGCAACAACATCGTCAAGCAGCTTCAGGCTGCCGGTTACGGCACCGACCTGCAGTATGGCGACGACGACATTCCGAACCAGCTCTCGCAGATCGAAAACATGGTTACGAAGGGCGACAAGGTCCTCGTCATTGCTTCGATCGACGGCACCACGCTGTCTGACGTTCTGCAGAAGGCTCATGATGCCGGCATCAAGGTCATCGCCTATGACCGCCTGATCCGCAATAGCGGCAATGTCGACTACTATGCTACGTTCGACAACTTCAAGGTCGGCGTTCTTCAGGCTGGCTCGATCGTCGACGCCCTCGGCCTCAAGGACGGCAAGGGCCCGTTCAACATCGAGCTCTTCGGCGGTTCGCCGGACGACAACAACGCCTTCTTCTTCTATGACGGCGCGATGTCGGTTCTGAAGCCTTACATCGACAGCGGCAAGCTGGTCGTGAAGTCCGGTCAGATGGGGATGGACAAGGTCGGCACGCTGCGTTGGGATCCGGCAACGGCCCAGGCTCGTATGGATAACCTGCTGTCGGCTTACTACACCGATTCGCATGTGGACGCCGTTCTGTCGCCTTATGACGGTCTCTCCATCGGCATCCTGTCTTCGCTCAAGGGCGTTGGCTACGGCACTGGTGGCGTGAAACTGCCTATCGTTACCGGCCAGGACTCCGAAATTCCTTCGGTCAAGTCCATCATCGCTGGCGAGCAGCACTCCACGATCTTCAAGGACACCCGTGACCTCGCAAAGGTCACCGTCGGCATGGTCAACGCTCTGATGGAAGGCAAGACGCCTGAAGTCAACGACACCAAGACCTACGACAACGGTGTCAAGGTTGTTCCGTCCTACCTGCTGACTCCGGTTGCAGTCGACAAGACCAACTATGAAAAGGTTCTCGTCGAGGGCGGTTACTACAAGGCTGATCAGCTGAAGTAATTTTCCGATATACCGGTCAGGGCTTGCGGAAACGCGAGCCCTGACTCTGATATTTAAGACGGTCGCCCGGTCTGCTATGTTGGATCGCGGCGTTGGATATAGACAATGGACAATACCATCCTCGAAATGCGGACAATCACCAAGTCGTTCCCCGGTGTGAACGCCTTGGAAAATGTCAATCTGAAGGTCCGCCAGGGCGAAATTCATGCCCTTGTCGGTGAAAATGGGGCAGGCAAGTCCACCCTGATGAAGGTGCTTTCGGGCGTCTACCCGGCCGGGACCTATGACGGCGACATCTACTATGACGGCGCGGTTCGGCAGTTCAAGACCATCAAGGACTCCGAAGAGATCGGCATCATCATCATCCATCAAGAGCTGGCGCTCGTGCCGTTGCTGTCGATTGCCGAAAACATTTTCCTGGGCAATGAAGTCGTCGCCAATGGCATGATCAATTGGCAGGAAACCTTCACCCGCACCAAAAAGCTCCTTGCCAAGGTAGGTCTCAAGGAATCTCCGAACACGCTCGTGACCGACATCGGCGTCGGCAAGCAGCAGCTCGTCGAGATCGCCAAAGCCCTCTCGAAGAGCGTCAAGCTGCTCATTCTCGATGAGCCAACGGCATCGCTAAACGAAAGCGATTCCGATGCGCTCCTTAATCTCCTGATCGAGTTCCGCAATCAGGGCATCACCTCGATCATCATCACGCACAAGCTCAATGAAGTGCGCAAGGTGGCCGACGAGATCACGGTGCTGCGCGACGGCATGACGGTAAAGACGCTGAACTGTCACGAAGAAGAGATCAGCGAAGATATCATCATCCGCAACATGGTCGGACGCGAGCTGGCCGACCGCTATCCGCCTCGCTCGGTTCCGATTGGTGAGACCATCTTCGAAGTGAAGAACTGGAATGCCTTCCATCAACAGCATCGCGACCGCCAGATCCTGCACGACATCAATGTCCATGTGCGCAAGGGCGAAGTGGTCGGCATCGCTGGCCTGATGGGTGCGGGACGCACCGAATTCGCCATGAGCGTCTTCGGCAGATCCTATGGCCACAAGGTCAGCGGCGAAGTCTTCCTCGAAGGCAAGCTGGTTGATACCAGCACGGTGCGGAAGGCGATTGATGCCGGTCTTGCCTATGTGACCGAGGACCGCAAGCAACTTGGTCTGGTTCTGTCGAACAGCATTCTCCACAATACGACGCTTGCCAATCTGCTTGGCGTGTCCAAGGCGACCGTCATCGACGATGTGCGGGAGCTGCAGGTGGCGACGAACTATCGCTCCAAGCTGCGCATTCGCTCGGCCGGCGTGTTCCAGGAGGCGGGCAACCTTTCCGGTGGCAACCAGCAGAAGGTGGTGCTGTCGAAGTGGCTGTTCTCCGATCCGGACGTCCTGATACTCGATGAGCCTACGCGCGGCATCGACGTCGGCGCAAAATACGAAATCTATTCCATCATCAACCAGCTTGCCGCCGACGGAAAGGGCGTTCTGATGATCTCATCGGAAATGCCCGAGCTTCTCGGTACTTGCGATCGCATCTACGTCATGAACGAGGGTCGCATCGTCGCCGAACTGCCAAAGGCAGAGGCGAGCCAGGAGAGTATCATGCGCGCTATCATGCGCTCAGGGGAGAAGCATCAATGAGTTCGGCCAACCCAGCCACGGAAAGCAGCCACGTCGTTTCCATCGGCGACCATATCCGCAACAATATTCGCGAATACGGCATGCTGATCGCGCTCGTCGTCATCATGCTGCTGTTCCAATATCTCACGAATGGCGTTCTGTTCAGGCCGCAAAACCTGACCAACATCGTGCTGCAAAATTCGTTCATCGTCATCATGGCGCTCGGCATGCTGCTGGTCATCGTGGCGGGTCACATCGACTTGTCCGTCGGCTCCGTGGTCGGTTTCGTCGGCGCCGTGGCCGGTGTGCTTGTCGTGCAGATGCATATGAATCTTGCACTTGCGACGGTCATTTGTCTTTTGATGGGGGCCGCGGTCGGTGCCTGGCATGGATATTTCATCGCCTATCACCGTATTCCGTCATTCATCGTGACGCTTTCGGGCATGCTGGTTTTCCGTGGCTTGACCTACACGATCATCAACACGACCGGCAACGGCAGCAGCATCGGTCCGTTTCCGCCGGCATTCCAGATCGTCGCAACCGGCTTTATTCCCGACTTCGCCGATATGGGCGGCATCCACTCCACGTCGATTTTGCTGACTGTCGCCATCCCGATTGTCATGTTCTTTCTGTCGTGGCGTCGCCGCAGCGTGAATGAGCAGCACGGTATCGATGTCGAGCCATTCAGCTTCTTTGTCGGCCAGAATCTGGTGGTTGCAGCTGCGGCCATCTTCATCGGCTACCAGATTTCCTCTTACAGAGGATTGCCGAATGTTCTGATCCTCATGCTGCTGCTGATCGCGCTCTACGCCTTCGCCACACAGCGCACCACGATCGGCCGTCGCATCTATGCCATGGGCGGCAATGAGAAGGCGACGAAGCTTTCGGGTATCGATACCCGCCGCCTGACGTTCTACACCTTCATCAACATGGGCATTCTTGCCAGCATCGCCGGTATTATCATCGCTACGCGCCTGAACTCGGCAACGGCCAAGGGCGGTGACGGTCTCGAGCTCGACGTGATCGCGGCCTGCTTCATCGGCGGTGCCTCGGCTTCCGGCGGCGTCGGCAAGGTAACGGGTGCCGTCATCGGTGCATTGATCATGGGTGTCTTGAACCAGGGCATGTCGATCCTTGGCTACCAGACGGACTCGCAGAAGATGATCAAGGGCGCCGTCCTGCTCGCTGCCGTGTTCATTGACGTCTACAACAAGAACAAGGGCTGATCGCTTAAGCGACCGGCCGAAACTTTAAAACCAAATCCATGACAGAGTCCGGCTCTCGCTGAGAGCCGGAACGGTAAATTGCATCCGTTCTCTGTCTGATAGGAAAGGATGAAAGATATGCTCATCTCGCAGATCAAGGGTTCGAACGGCGAGATCGTCGTTGCGGTCCGCAACGGGCCGGGCGATGCTGCCAAGGCTGTCGCCAATGCCGGCAGCGTCTACGCACTGGCAATGGAAGCTGCCGATAGCGGCAAGTCGCTTGTCTCCGTCATTGAAGCACATGGCTTCGGCGAGACGATCGATCTGGAAAAAGCCTATGCCGAAGGTCGCTTCCTGGCGCCGATCACCCATCCCGACGCTGCCCACCTGCATCTGACGGGCACCGGTCTCACGCATCTCGGCTCGGCCGCCACCCGCGACTCCATGCACAAGAAGACGACCGAAGCCGCTGAGGAGACGCTGACCGACTCCATGAAGATGTTCAAAATGGGCATCGAGGGCGGCAAGCCGAAAGCCGGCGAGAAGGGCGTGCAGCCGGAATGGTTCTACAAGGGCAATGGCTATGGTGCCGCTGCGCCGGGCGCTGCACTCGTATCTCCGTCCTTCGCGCTTGACGGCGGCGAAGAGCCTGAAATGGCTGGCATCTACATCATCGCCAAGGACGGCACGCCGTTCCGCATCGGCTTTGCGCTCTCGAACGAATTTTCCGATCACGTTACCGAGCGGATCAATTATCTCTATCTTGCCCATTCCAAGCTGCGCCCGGCGAGCTTCGGGCCGGAAATCCGCATCGGTGCAGCGCCTGAAGATATCCGCGGCACGTCGCGCATCAAGCGCGGCGACAAGGTGATCTTCGAAAAGCCCTTCCTTTCGGGGGAGGCGAACATGTCGCACACGTTCGCAAATCTCGAATATCATCACTTCAAGTACGGCCTGTTCCGCACCCCCGGCGATGTGCATGTGCACATGTTCGGCACTGCGACACTCTCCTTTGCCGAGGGCATCAAGCCGGAGGCGGGCGATGTGTTCGAAATCGAAGTCGCCGAATTTGGCCTGCCGCTGCGCAATCCGCTCGCGGTTGCCGCCGAAGAGAATGTGGCTGTTCGCCAGCTGTAAGTCGTCGAGCCTGGCCGCAAAGGATCGGCCGGGCATCTCTAACACGATCTAGGAAGGCATGAAGCCATGACCATTCATCAGAATCTGATCGCCGGCGAGTGGACCGGCACGACCGGCGCCGAAAACATCAATCCGTCAGACACCAACGAGGTCGTCGGCCTCTATGCCAGCGCCAGCGTTCAGGATGTCGCCGATGCCATCGCCGCCGCGAAGGCAGCGTTTTCGGCTTGGTCGCGCTCCGGCATTCTCGAGCGCCACTCCATCCTGAGAAAAACCAGCGACGAGATCCTTGCGCGCAAGGACGAACTCGGCGCGCTGCTCGCCCGCGAAGAAGGCAAGACCTTGCCCGAGGCGATCGGCGAGACGATTCGCGCCGCGCAGATCTTCGATTTCTTTGCCGGCGAGGCGCTGCGTCTTGCGGGCGAGGTGCTTCCCTCCGTTCGCCCGAATATCGGCGTCGAGATCACCCGCGAGCCGCTCGGCGTCATCGGCATCATCACGCCCTGGAATTTCCCGATCGCCATTCCGGCATGGAAGATCGCGCCGGCGCTCTGCTACGGCAACACCATCGTCTTCAAGCCGGCCGATCTCGTCCCCGGCTGCTCCTGGGCTATCGTCGATATCCTTCATCGCGCCGGCTTGCCGAAGGGGGTCTTGAACCTCGTCATGGGCAAGGGCTCGGTCGTCGGCCAGGCGATGCTGGATAGCCCGGTTCTCTCCGGTATCACCTTCACCGGTTCGGTCGGCACGGGCAAGCGCGTGGCACTCGCCTCCGTCGAGCACGGCCGCAAGTACCAGCTCGAAATGGGCGGCAAGAACCCGATGGTCGTGCTTGACGATGCGGACCTCACGGTTGCCGTCGAGGCGGCCGGCAACTCCGCCTTCTTCTCGACCGGCCAGCGCTGCACGGCCTCGTCGCGCCTGATCGTCACCGAGGGCATTCACGACAAGTTCGTGGCGGCGCTGACGGAGAAGCTGAAGACGCTGAATGTCGACAACGCCACCAAGGCCGGCACGCATATCGGCCCGGTCGTCGATGCCAAGCAGCTGAAGACCGACACCGACTATATCGAGATCGGCAAACAAGAAGGCGCCAAGCTCGCCTTCGGCGGCGAGCTTATCAGCCGCGACACGCCCGGCTTCTACTTGCAGCCAACGCTGTTTACGGAAGCGACGAACCAGATGCGCATCAGCCGCGAAGAGATCTTCGGGCCGGTCGCCTCGGTTATCCGGGTGAAGAATTACGAGGAAGCGCTTGCCGTTGCCAACGACACGCCATTCGGCCTGTCTTCCGGCATCGCAACGACAAGCCTGAAATACGCAACGCATTTCAAGCGCAATGCCGAAGCCGGCATGGTGATGGTCAACCTGCCGACGGCGGGCGTCGATTTCCATGTGCCGTTCGGCGGCCGCAAGGGCTCGTCCTTCGGTCCGCGCGAACAGGGCAAATATGCCGCCGAGTTCTTCACCACGGTCAAGACCGCCTACACGCTGGCTTGACCGCCGACTTCAAAGCCCGGGCGCGAACGAGGCGGCCCGGGCGACGCAAAAGGTACCAAGACTATGAAGAAAAAAGCTGAATGGCCGCGCCGACTGCGCTCCTATGACTGGTTCGGCGGCACCGGCAAGAACGCGATCATGCATCGCTCGTGGATGAAGAACCAGGGCCTGCCGGCCGACACCTTCGACGGCCGTCCGATCATCGGCATCTGTAATACCTGGTCGGAGCTGACGCCCTGCAACGCGCACTTACGCGATCTTGCCGAGCGCGTGAAGCGCGGCGTCTATGAAGCCGGTGGCTTCCCGGTCGAATTTCCGGTTTTCTCCGTCGGCGAAAGCACGCTGAGGCCGACGGCGATGATGTTCCGCAACCTCGCGGCCATGGACGTCGAAGAGGCGATCCGCGGCAATCCGGTCGATGGCGTCGTGCTGCTCGGCGGCTGCGACAAGACCACACCGAGCCTCTTGATGGGTGCGGCTTCCGTCGATATCCCGGTCATCCTCGTTTCCGGCGGGCCGATGCTGAACGGCAAATGGCGCGGCAAGGATGTCGGCTCCGGCACGGCGGTCTGGCAGTTCTCGGAAATGGTCAAGTCCGGCGAGATGTCGCTGGAGGAATTCATGGACGCGGAGCAGGGCATGGCCCGCTCGGCCGGCAGCTGCATGACCATGGGCACGGCCTCGACCATGGCGTCGATGGCCGAAGCGCTCGGCATGACGCTGCCTGGCAATGCCGCCATCCCGGCGGTCGATGCCCGCCGTCGCGTCATTTCGCAGCTTTCGGGCCGTCGCATCGTCGACATGGTCAAGGAGGACCTGAAGCCTTCCGACATCCTGACCAAGGAAGCCTTCGAGAACGCCATCCGCGTCAACGGTGCCGTCGGCGGTTCGACCAATGCGGTGCTGCACCTTCTGGCGCTCGCTGGCCGCATCGGTGTCGACCTGTCGCTCGACGACTGGGATCGCCTGGGCCGCGAAGTGCCGACCATCGTCAACCTGCAGCCCTCGGGTAAGCATCTGATGGAAGAGTTCTACTATGCCGGCGGCCTGCCCGTCGTCATCAAGGCGGTTGGCGACATGGGCCTGCTGCATAAGGACGCCATCACCGTCACCGGCGATACGATCTGGGCCGGCGTCAAGGATGTCGTCAACTACAATGACGATGTCATCGTTCCCAGAGAAAAGGCGCTGACGCAATCGGGAGGTATCGCGGTTCTGCGCGGCAATCTCGCGCCGAAGGGTGCGGTGCTGAAGCCATCCGCTGCTTCGCCGCATCTGATGCAGCACAAGGGCCGCGCCGTGGTCTTCGAAAGCATCGAGGACTACCACGCCCGCATCAACCGCGACGATCTCGATATCGACGAGAATTGCATCATGGTGCTGAAATATTGCGGCCCGAAGGGTTACCCGGGGATGGCCGAAGTCGGCAACATGGGCCTGCCGCCGAAGGTGCTGAAAAAGGGGATCACCGACATGATCCGCATTTCCGATGCGCGCATGTCCGGCACCGCCTACGGCACGGTCATCCTGCACACAGCTCCGGAAGCCGCCGATGGCGGACCTCTGGCGTTGGTTCAGAACGGCGACTTGATATCGGTCGACGTGCCGGCCCGCACGATCCAGCTCGAGGTTTCCGACGAAGAACTGGCCAAGCGCCGCGCTGCCTGGGTCTCCCCGGTCAAGCCGCTCACCGGCGGCTACGGCGGCCTCTATGTGAAGACCGTCATGCAGGCCGATACCGGCGCTGACCTGGACTTCCTGGTTGGCGCACGCGGCTCGGAAATCCCGAACAATCGCGACAGTCACTGAGATTGCTGTTTGGAATTTGGGAGGGGCGGGACGCAAGTTCCGCCCCTTTTTGATATGTGGAATATTTCCTGTCGCATAACTTTGAGTTTTGCGACAGGAAATGTCGGGCTTTCAAAGGTGGTGATTTTGTTGCGTAGATTGGGAGTTTCGCAGCGAAAGCATAGCTAGCTAATTTCTTCAGGGATAAAGCCGCCTGTCTGGCGTTTCCACAGGCGGGCAAACAAGCCATCCTGCTCGACCAGTTCGTCCGGCCTACCTTCTTCCAGGACACGACCCTGGTCGAGCACGACTATCCGATCCATCATGGCAATGGTCGAAAGGCGATGTGCTATGGCAATCACCGTCTTTCCCTCCATCACGAGGTTGAGTTTTTCTTGGATGGCGGCCTCGGATTCGCTGTCGAGGGCGGAGGTCGCCTCGTCGAGCACGAGGATCGGCGCGTCTTTCAGCAAAACGCGGGCGATCGCTACGCGCTGCCGCTGACCACCGGAGAGCTTGATGCCGCGGTCACCGACGAAGGCGTCATAGCCCTTGCGGCCCTCGCTGTCGGCAAGATCGACGATGAAGCCGTCGGCGCTCGCCATCTTCGTGACCCTTTCGATCTCTTCCTGCGTCGCCTCCGGCCGGCCGTAGCGGATATTGTCACCGACGGAACGGTGCAGCAGCGCGACGTCCTGGGCTATCACGCCGATCGAGCGGCGAAGGCTTGCTTGCGTCACCGCCCGGATATCCTGCCCGTCGATCCGGATCGCGCCGTCCTTGATATCGTAGAAGCGCAGAAGCAGGTTTGCGAGCGTCGTCTTGCCAGCTCCGGAAAGGCCAACGAGGCCCACCTTTTCGCCCGGCCGCACCGTCAGCGAAAGGTCGTCGATGACGGGCTTGCCAGATTTGTAGGCGAAACGAACTTGGTCGAAGCGGATTTCGCCGTTCGGGACGACAAGGTCCTGTGCGTCCGACCCGTCGGTGATGGTGGGTGGTGTCGTCATGACCGGCATGGCGTCCTTGATTGTGCCGATCGCCTGGAAGATCTGCTGGCCCATCTGCAGGAATGTAAATGTGTGACCGGAGAAGCGGTTGAGGACATAAACAGCGGCAGTGAACTCGCCGATCGTGACGAAACCATCGACGAGCCCGGTGAAGCCGATCCACAGGATTGCCAGCCAGTGCATCATGTTGAGAATAACGACGATGACCTCCGAGATGCGATAGATGCGCTGCTCACTTTGCTGCGCTTCGATGGCCTTACCGATGATGCCGCGGATAGCGCCGGCCTCGCTGTCTTCGGCGGCAAATTGTTTCACCATCTGCATATTGGCGTAGACATCAGTGATGGCGCCGGAAATCAGACTGCGGCGCTTGGCGGAGCGGCGCGAGCGCTCGGTGAAGACAGGCGCCAGCCTGACGGCGAGCAGGACGTTGAGCGTGATCCAGACGATGGTCGGCAGGGCGAGCTGCCAGGAGAGCGCGCTCAGGAGAATGACGGAGCCAACCATCTGCATGATAAAGCGCGGGATGGACTGGAATGCTGAGATCACCTGCTGCTGCACGGCTGACGCTACCTGCTGCAGGCGCGAGGCGACCTGGCCGGCATAGAGATCGTGGAAGAACGCGAGGTCCTGCCGCTCCACCGCCCTGTGGCCCTGCCATTGAATGGCGGCCGGCATGCCGATGCCAAGCGTATGCGAGTTCAGCGTATTGACGAGGAAAGAGCCAATCGGGATGCAGGGGAAAAGCATCAGGCCAAGGAGGATCAGCAGCATCCGGTCGTTGTGCAGGAAGGCGACAGCGCCCTGCTGCGTGACGCCGTCGACGATAACAGACAGGCCCCAGACTATCGTCAGACTCATGACCTCAATCACCATGGTGCAGAGGGCGAGCGTGATCAGGATGCCGCGAAACATAGAGATGAAGTGCAGGAGAACGGCGACCGGCCCCTTCGACGGCAACGGCCGATAGGGGATGTCGAGCGGGCGGATCAGGCTTTCGAAGGGGCGGTAGATCGCATCTGAAATCGACATGGCTCGCTCGGGCTCTAAATGGAAAGGAGGGCGAGGACTCAGTTAGAAGGAATAGGATCACCTTCCGGCTGCAATCTCAATTAGAACATCTTAGCAAAGGTCAGGACTTTCGCGACAACTTCAAGTCGCCTTGGGTCGCAAGCCGCCTGGGCCGACGATCTCGCCAGTTCCAGAATGTGCGCTAAATTTGCAATCCCGTTTTCGATTCTGGGCTACTTTGCCCCAGGCGTGGTTCCCTCCCTGCCAGTAGTCGCTGAATATTGGCACGATGGCGGACTATCACGTAAATGCCGCCTGCGATCACCAGCAATCGATGGGTGACGGTTGCTCCAAGGCGCAGATGAGGGCGATCGCGGTCAGCGCTGCCAGGATCGAACCAAGAGAAACAATCCGAAAAGCAGCCAGCGCGACGCCAAAAACCATCACAGCACTTAAGCCCACTGGCCAAGATATCGCGAGCAGTACGCCGAGCCCCGACGCAACGGATTTGCCGCCTGTGAAATTCAACCAAATCGAACGGCCATGACCTAACAACACGGCGAGTCCTGCCAGACAGGTAGTCCAACACACCCAGGTTTGCAGATCGAGCGCTGCCGGTGGCATGACGGAAGGCAACGTATAAAGCCAAGGATAAAACCAGCCGGCAAAGAGGATCGCCCCGGCACCTTTCAGCACATCCATCAGGAGCACCGCCAACGCAGGCCATTTCCCCAGGGTTCGCAACACGTTCGTTGCTCCAGTGGATTTAGAGCCATGCTCTCGGATATCGATGCCCTTCAGCAATCTCCCTGCCAGATAGCCCGTGGGGATGGAACCGAAGAGATAGGCGATCGCCAATCCAACCAGACTCGCCAACCAGAAAATCATGGGATCGACCTCGACGCTCGAATATCAGGCAATCATCATGTAGTCGTCTACCACTTCGACCGCTGTGGGTTGCGAGCCGAGATAGCGTCGCCGCGAAACTCCCAATTGGATCGAGAATTCTGCAACTAAATTTTTCGGTGAATCGCGCGATCTTTGGCTACCGGGATGGAAGTCACGTCAAGGCTTTCTCCGCAAGCCGAACTGCGCCCTATCAGCTCTGGCTTTGGCTCTGCCCCTGGCTCGCGACCGTTACTTTCACCGTCAGGCTTTCGCCCGGCGTGCCCACGCGCATGCCGGAGACGGGGGCGGCGTCGCGGTAGCAGAGGCCGGTGGCTATGCGGACGTAGCGTTCGTCCGGGCAGACGTCGTTGGCGGGGTCGAAGCCGACCCAGCCGAGGCCGGGAATATGCGCTTCGGCCCAGGCGTGGGTGGCGGCTTGTTCGTTCTTGCCTTCCATCATGAGATAGCCGGAAATATAGCGCGCCGGAATGCGCAATGCGCGTGCGGCGGCGATGAAGATATGGGCGTGGTCCTGGCAGACGCCGCTCTTGCTTTCCAGCGCCTGCTCGGCTGTTGTTTCGGTGTCGCTGGTGCCGGGCTTGTATTCGACCGTCTGATGAATTGCGCTCATCAGCGCGTGCATCTTGCCGAGTTCATTGTCTCCGGAGATGCCTCGCAGCATCTCCTTCGTCAGCTTGCCGGCCTTGGTGCGCGGCGTGTCCCGCAGGAAGAGCCAGAGCGGGCCGAAGCCGCTATGCGGGCCGATAACACCGTTCACGTCCTGCGTTTCGATCTCGCCGGTAGCGACGATCCTGGTCGAATCCTGCTCGCCGTCGAGCGAGACGAGCGTTACGCGATTGGCGAACTGGTCATCATATTCGACTTCCGGACGCGCGCCTTCCACTGTGAGCTTCCAGTCATGGACCGTCTGGCCGATGCCGGTCAGCGGCGTCAGCCGCAGGCGCTGCAGCGAGAACTGCGACGGTTCGTCGTAGCGATATTCCGTGATGTGGCTGATCGTCAGTTTCATAATGTCGCCCGCTTACTCATAGAACCGGTAGCCGTTGGAAATCTCGGCGCCGAGCTTGTTGTTGCGCGCGACGAAATCCTCCAGGAATTCATGCAGCCCCTGATCCATGATGTTCTTGATCGTGAGGTTCTGCAGCAACTGACGAATGGCTTCGGCAGTATCGTTTGCAGGCAGCCTCGTCTCGTATTCGGCACTGAGAAAGCTGATGTTACCGACGATCTTCTCATAACAATAGGCGAGCGACCGCGGCATCTGACCGTTCAGGATCAGGAAGTCGGCGATGTTGGCCGGCTTGTATTCGGGATCGTAGGCCCATTTGTAGGCCCGGTGCGCCGAGACGGATCGCAGGATCGATTCCCACTGCGCGTTATCGAGCGAAGAGCCGACATGGGAGACCGACGGCAGCAGGACGTAATATTTTACGTCGAGGATGCGGGCCGTATTGTCGGCGCGTTCGATGAAGGTGCCCATGCGGGCGAAGTTATAGAGCTCGTTGCGCAGCATCGAACCGTGGAAGGCACCGCGGATCAATCCGGCACGGCGCTTGATGACGTCGATCGTCTCCGGCAGTTCGGCTGTTTTCAGCCGCTTGCCGAGCAAGGCCTTAAGCTCGATCCAGCATTCGTTGGTCGCCTCCCAGGTGTCGCGGGTCAGCGCCGTGCGCACCATGCGGGCATTGTTGCGGCCATATTCGATACAGGACATGACGCTCGACGGATTGGAGCGGTCGCGCATCAGATAGTCGATCGCGTCGGCGCCCGTGAGTTTGCTGTGCACTTCGTCATAGGCTTCGCGCACGCCGGCGCTTTGCAGGACGCCGTCCCAGTCGTCTTCCACTGCGCCGCTGCGCGTCAGCGACATGCGCTGGCCGGCATCGACGAGGCGGGCTATGTTTTCGGCTCGCTCGATGTAACGGAACATCCAGTAGAGGCCATTCGCGGTTCTTCCAAGCATGTCCGTTTCAGTCCTCCAGAACCCAGGTATCTTTGGTGCCGCCGCCCTGGCTGGAATTGACCACCAGCGAGCCTTCCTTCAGCGCCACGCGGGTCAGGCCGCCGGGGATGATCCGCACCTTGTCGGAAACGAGAACATAGGGGCGCAGGTCCACATGGCGGGGCGCGATGCCTTTGTTGACCAGGATCGGCACCGTCGACAGGGAAAGGGTCGGCTGGGCGATGTAATTGTTCGGCCTGCTCTTCAGCTTCTCGGCGAATTCCGTCCGCTCCTTCTTCGAGGCGGTCGGTCCCACAAGCATGCCGTAGCCGCCGGAGCCGTGCACTTCCTTGACGACGAGATCGGCCAGATTGTCCAGCACGTATTGCAGGCTGTCGGGCTCCGAACAGCGCCAGGTCGGCACGTTTTCGAGGATCGGCTTGCGGCCGGTGTAGAATTCGACGATCTCCGGCATGTAGGAATAGATTGCCTTGTCGTCGGAAATACCCGTGCCAGGCGCATTGGCGATGGTGATACCTCCGGCGCGATAGACATCCATGATGCCGGGAATGCCGAGTGCGGATTCCGGACGGAAGGTGAGGGGATCGAGGAAATCGTCGTCGACGCGGCGGTAGAGCACGTCGATGGCTTCATAGCCTCGCGTGGTGCGCATCTTCACCTTGCCGTCGATGATGCGCAGATCCGAACCTTCGACCAGCTCCACGCCCATCATGTCGGCCAAAAAGGAGTGCTCGTAGTAGGCCGAATTGTAGATGCCGGGCGTCAGCACGGCGACGCGGGGCTTGCCCTTGCAGCCGGGAGGGGCGAGCGAGGCGAGGCTCTGGCGCAGCAGCAGCGGATAGTCCTCGACGCGCTGCACCTTGTTCTGGTGAAACAGCTCGGGGAACATCTGCATCATCGTTTCGCGGTTTTCCAGCATGTAGCTGACGCCAGACGGCGTGCGGGCATTGTCCTCAAGCACGTAGAACTGGTCTTCGCCCGTGCGCACGATGTCCGTGCCGACGATATGCGTGTAGACGCCGCCCGGCGGGCGAAAGCCGATCATCTCGGGCAGGAAGGCGTCATTCTTCTCAATCAGCTCGCGCGGGATGCGCCCGGCGCGGATGATTTCCTGCTTGTGATAGATGTCATGGAGGAAAGCGTTGAGGGCGATGACCCGCTGTTCGATGCCCTGGGCGAGCTTACGCCATTCGCGACCGGAGATGATGCGGGGGATGATATCGAAGGGGATGAGCTTTTCCGAAGAGTCTGCGTGTCCGTAGACTGCGAAGGTAATTCCCGTCTTTCGGAATATGTTTTCCGCATCTCGGGATTTGGCAATGAGATGGCCTCTGTCCTGGCCGGAGTACCATTCGAAGTATTTTTGGTAAGGTTCGCGCGGACTTTCATCCGCAGTAATCATTTCATCAAATGCCAAAGGTGCGGTCCCCGTGTTTTTACCCATTTGAATACAACGGTTTTTACAATGCAAGAAGTATGCGCAGTTACCGATACAAATTTCGCAGCGCGGAAAAATGCCGGATTTGCGGGCATTTAAGGGTGGCGCGGCAGTTATTCGTCGAACCTTGTCGCAGGACTCAGATCAAAATTTGAGCATCTGCTTCATTCGAAGACTGAACGCCTAGGTGGCAGATGAGGTTTCCTAAGCGTGGGCGATCGTGAGCGCGGGGTGAAGAAAAATTGATGACTGCTTTCAGCAGATGGATTTTGACGGTTCCGCCGCCATCGTCTATCAGCCTTTAGCTCCCCGCGCGGCACTCCGAATTCGACTCCGATTCCGGCTTCAGCGCATCAAACGCACATCGGTCAGCCTTCCATGTCCCTCGATAAATTCGCGCCGGCGATCTTCGTCGTTCTCTGGTCCACCGGCTGGATCGTTGCCAAATACGCCTCGCTGCATTCAGGTCCGTTCACCTTTCTGATGATCCGCTACAGCCTGTCGGCGCTTGCCTTCGTGCTGCTTTGTTCGGTTACCGGCGCCCGGTGGCCGCGCGATTGGTCGAGCGTGTTTCGGGCTGTTTATTCCGGTATCTTCCTGCACGGCATCTATCTCGGCGGCCTCTGGTGGGCGATCGCCGAGGGCGTGCCGGCCGGCATGGCCGGCATCATCGCGGCCCTGCAGCCATTGATGACGGCCATGGCGGCGCCGTTTCTCGTCAGCGAGCGCCTGCAGCCTGTCCAGCGCCTTGGCCTGCTGCTCGGGTTTATCGGTATTGCGATCGCCATCTCGCCGAAGCTGCTGACGCCGGAGACGGCCAATCTCTGGCAGGCCGTGGTTCCGCTTGCAGTCAATCTACTGGCGATGGCATCGGTGACCTACGGCACCCTTTACCAGAAGCGCTATCTGCAGACCGGCGATCTTCGCACCATTGCAACGTTGCAATATGTCGGCGCTTTGATCGTCACCGTGCCGCTGGCCTTCATATTCGAGGGCCTGCATTTTGACGGCACGCAGACGGCGATTCTGTCTCTTCTCTGGTCGGTCTTCGGTCTGTCGATGGGCGGGGTCGGCCTGCTGCTTTATCTCATCCGCCGAGGCCAGGTCTCGCGCGCCGCATCGCTGATCTATCTGATGCCGCCGGCAGTCGCCATCGAAGCGGCGATCGCCTTCGGCGAGCCGCTGACCCTGCAGATCATCATCGGTACGGCCGTCGTGGTGATCGGCGTCTACCTGACCAACCGGCGTACAGCGGATGTTGTGCCGGAATAGGCATCATAGGTTACAAAAAAGGGGGCCGATCGACCCCCTTTGTATTCGTTCAAGCGCGTTCGCGGCGCTGGCCGCCGTTGCCGGGGCCGCGGCGCTTCATGCCGCCGTCCTTGCGCTGTTCGCCCTGAGCGTTCTGGCCACGATCGTCGTGGCGACCCGTGGGGCGGCCGTGCGCGTGGCGGGGACCGCGATGGGCGCCGGCTTCGTGGGCTGCGCCATTGGCATTTGCGTGGCCATTGTGCTGCGGCTTCTTGGCCGGACGGAAATCGGACGTCGACGTGAGATCATTGTCCACTTCCGGGCGCGGCGTGCGCTCGTCACGACGTTGGCCGCGGAAGTCGGCATTGCGATTGTTTTCGCGCTGCGGACGACGTTCTTGGCGCTCGCCGTTATGGGCGCGGGCTTCGCCGGCTTCGCCCTCGCGATGAGGACGGCGAGCCGGACGTGCGGGACGGCCTTCGGGACGTCCCTGACCCGCACCACCACGACCTTGGCCCGGGGCCTGACCGCCACGACCGCCTGCGCGGTTGTTGGCGCGAACCGGGCGGCCGCGATCGGCCGGAGCCTCGCCGCTGGCAACGGCGATATCGATGGCCATCAGGCGTTCGATGTCGCGCAGCAGGCGGATTTCATCCGGAGCGCAGAAGGCGATGGCGATGCCGTCGCGACCGGCGCGCGCCGTGCGGCCGATGCGGTGGACGTAGGCGTCAGGCACTTCCGGCAGATCGTAGTTGTAGACATGCGTGACGCCGGGGATGTCGATGCCGCGGGCAGCGACGTCGGTGGCGACGAGAACGCGGACTTCGCCGTCACGGAAGCCCTTGAGGGCACGCTCGCGCTGACCCTGGCTCTTGTTGCCGTGGATGGAGGCGGCGGCAAAGCCGACATGTTCGAGATGCTTCATCAGCTTCTCGGCGCCATGCTTGGTGCGCAGGAAGACCATGGCGCGGCCATCCGGGTTGGCGGAAATCGTTTCCTTGAGGATCTCGGTCTTATGGTTCTGACCGGAAACGAAGTGGACATACTGCTCCACCTTGTCGGCGGCCTTGCCGGGAGGCGAGACTGCGACCGTGACCGGATTGGTCAGGTATTCGGAAGCGAGATCGGCGATTGCCTTCGGCATGGTGGCCGAGAACAGCATGGTCTGGCGCTTTGCCGGGACCATCTTGGAGATCTTGCGCAGGTCGTGAATGAAGCCGAGGTCGAGCATCTGGTCGGCTTCGTCAAGGACGAGGTAGCTGACCTGGCCGAGCGACAGGGCGCGGCGGCTGATGAGGTCGAGCAGGCGGCCGGGGGTGGCGACGAGAATATCGGTGCCGCGCTCGAGCTGGAGCTGCTGCTTGTTGATGGAGGCGCCACCGACGACGACGTTGATCCTGAGCGCCGTCTTGCGGACGAAGAGCTTCAGGTTGTCGGCGATCTGGTTCACCAGTTCGCGGGTGGGGGCGAGGATCAGGGTGCGGACGGTGCGGTTGTCGGGGCGCTTGGCGTCCTTCAACAGCATTTCGATGATCGGCAGGCCGAAGGCGGCAGTCTTGCCGGTGCCAGTCTGGGCGAGGCCGATGAGATCGCGGCCCTGGAGAACAAGCGGGATAGCCTGAGCCTGGATTGGCGTCGGCGTCGTAAAATTGTTCTGCGACAGCGTATCGACGATCTGCTTGGAGAGACCAAGCGAGTTAAAATCGGTCAATTCAGTACCTTTCGGGGCGCCAAAGCAAATAGGCCGGATCGCACCATGCGGTCCGGTCTGTCTCTGGCGTCAAGAACCCCGCGTGAAGTGGGAACTTGTAAGTTGGAAAAAGCTTTCCAGCGCATCTGACCGCCTTGGGTGCGGTCTCGTTATCTAAAGCGCTTTTGTCCTTCTCTTGCGTACGTCTAAGTCCCGCAGGGCACGCTCACGCGGCGGCCGGAAGGTGAAAGCTGAGCGGCATTTGGTCTTATTCCCGGCCAAAGTCAAGAGGGCGCCGGAAGCTTTCCTTCATGGACATACAAATACCGCCGGAAATCCGGCGGCATCTTCGGCTCTGGAATTCTGATAGGCGCATTCTTGGCGCGGTGGCGTTTCAAGCCTCAACGGCAGACCTCCACACGGTAGGCACGGCCCCAGCCATCGTGACGCCATGCCCAATAGCAGCTCGGATAGGGGCGCACATAGACCCGTTCATAGGCTGGGCCTTCGTAATACGCCGGATATTCAGAATAGTAGGCGGGATAGGCCGGGTATGCCGGTCGTACCGCTTCGGCCGCCAGAGCGCCGCCGACGACACCGGCGGCAAGGCCGCCGAAGAATGCGCCGCGATCGGAGGCGCTGGCATTGGTGGCGGTTACGGCGGCAGCGCTGCCGAGCGTCAGCGCGATCATGCCGGCCGTGGTTAAAGTGCGAAGCAAAGACATCGAAATCCCTTTCCCAAAAAGAGGCCTCCAAGCCGAAGCCGAGCTTGACGGTGCGCGGGAAACGGGGCGAAGTCGCGGCTAAAAAGACGGCCGCGACATTAAATTTTGTTCATGATGGAATAGGTAAACCTATTGATTTCCCTTTAGAAATCTGTGGGAACGCCGCCTTCTTGCTTGCGCCTGGCCACGAAAGCGTCGAGCTCTTCCTCGATTGCCGGATCAAGCGGGGGACGCTCATAGCGGGCGAGCGTTTCCTTGAAGACGCGGTTGGCATGATCGTAGGTTGTCGGCCTCCCGGCTTCGGTCCAGGTCTCATAATTTCGCCAGTCCGAGAGGATCGGGGAATAGAAGGCGGTCTCATAGCGGGCAAGCGTGTGCGCTGTGCCGAAATAGTGTCCGCCGGGGCCGACGTCGCGCACGGCGTCGAGCGCCAGGGCGTCGCTGCTGACATCCAGCGGCGTCAGGAATTCGGCGACCATCTGCAGCATATCGACATCGAGGATGAACTTCTCGAACGAAGCCGTCAGGCCACCTTCGCTCCACCCGGCGGCATGCAGCACGAAATTGCCGCCGCCCTGGGTCAGGGCCCAGAGAGAAAGCGCCGATTCGTAGGCCGCTTGGGCGTCGAGCGTGTTGGAAGCGTTGGTGTTCGAGGTTCGGTAGGGGATGCCATAGCGGCGGGCGAGCTGGCCGCCGCAGATGACAGCCTTCATGTATTCCGGCGTGCCGAAAGCAGGCGCGCCCGTCTTCATGTCGACGTTCGAGGTGAAGCCGCCGTACATGACCGGCGCGCCTTTGCGTACCATCTGGGTGAAGGCGATGCCGCACAGTGCTTCGGCATTCTGCTGCACCAGCGCGCCGGCAATCGTCACCGGCGCCATCGCACCCGCCAAGGTAAACGGCGTGACGACCACCACCTGTCCGCGCGACGACATTTCGATGATGCCCTGCAGCATCGGCCCGTCAAGGCGCAGCGGCGAGGAGGAGTTGATGATGGTGAAAAGCGACGGCTCGCGCTCCATCTGCTCCATGCTAATGCCGCGTCCGATGCGGGCGATCTCGATCGCGTCGAGATTGCGCTGCTTGCCGAGCGAATAGCAGTGGAAGGCCTTGTCGGTGAGCTTCACGATGTCGGACAGGCAGTCGAGATGGCGCACCGATGCATGGATATCGATGGGCTCGACCGGATAGCCGCCGGTCATGTGGATGATGTCGAAGGACTGGGCAAGCTTGATCAGCTTGCGGAAGTCTTCCTGATTGCCGGCTCTCCTGCCACCTTCGCGATCGGCGACGAAGGGAGCCGAAGCGACCTGGGCGAAGACGAGGTTGCGGCCGCCGATCTCGACGTTTCTAAGGGGGTTGCGGGCATGGAGGGTAAAGGTCGAGGGCGCGGAGGCGACCAGCTCAAGGATCAGGTTGCGGTCGAAGCGGACGCGCTCCTTGCCCGGCGTGACGTCGGCACCGGCCGCCTTCATGCGGTCTCGCGCTTCCGGCAGGATGATATCCATGCCGATCTCTTCGAGGATGGTCAGCGATGCCTCGTGAATGTCGTCCAGGGTTTCGGGCGACAGAAGCTCCGTGCGGGCGAGATTGTTGACGAGATTGAGATACTTCGCGCCGCTCGGCTTGCGGCTGCGTTCGCCGCCGCGCCCGCCTGTCCGTCTTCGCCGTTCGACTGGAGCCGTCGCGGTCTCCGATTCGTTCAGGGTCAGGCTGTCTTCGTCGCTCATAATGCTCGCTCCCAATTGTCCGCCGGAGGATTCTTGGCAGAGTTTAGAGCGCCGTGCCGCCGTCGTTTGCGACGAAGGCATGACCGTTATAGGATAGTGCATGGTCTGAACGCGACGTTGCATGCCGGGTTAAATATGGTTAACGCGTTGTTAAAGCGATTTGTGATAGAGCGTCGTTTCATGAACTATCGTGTGCGGTGAGAAGAGAGATCCCGTTGAATCTGGACGGTGAACTGCTGGAGATGGCCTGCCGCCGGATCGCCAATCTGGATAGGCCGGCCTATATCAAGAACAGCGAGCTGCGCTACGTCGCCGTCAACGAGGCCTATGCGCGCTTCTTCCAGCGCGATATCTCCGATTTCATCGGCAACCGCAGCCACGATGTGCTCGACGCCGTCGAAAGCGCCGACCGGGAAGACAGGGAGCGGCGTGCGCTCGTCTTCGGCTCCGAGGAGACGGCGCTCTGCTTCGATCCCACGGGTCGTCAGCGCGCCCGCATGCAGATCGAAAGCTTTTCACCTTCGGAAGACCGCGTCTATGTGTTCGGCATGTCTGTCGACGCGCCGGCCGCATCCGACGATATGTCGACTGACGGGAAAGAGGGTGGGAGCCTCGATGAGGTCGGTTTTTTCCGCACAGTTCTGGAGGATCTGCCGGTTGCGACCTTCGTGCGCGATGCCAACCACCGGCTGATCTATGCCAACGCGGCTCATGCCGCCATCACCGGGATCGACCGCGAGGAAATGCTTGGCAAGACCGAGCATGAGATGTTCGATGTCGGCGCGGATGACTTCTTTGCCGAAAACGAGGTCGCGCTGAAGGACGGGCGTGGGCACGAATTCGAAAGCGAAATGGTGGATCGGCAGCAGATCAAGCATCCTGTCAAGATCCGCGTCAACCGCGCCGTAACATCCGATGGCGGCCACTATGCCGTTGGCTCCATAACCGATACGTCGGCGCTGAGGCAGCGAGAAACGCAATTGATGGAGGCGCAAGCCCGCGCCGAGGCGCTGCATCAGGATCTCGACAATACTCTCCGTTCGATGCCGATCGGGGTTTTGATCCACAACAGCGACTACATCGTGGAATACGTCAACGATGCCTGCTACGACATTTGGGGGTTCTCCAAGGACGAGCGTTTCGAAGGCCGGCCTTATCGCGATCTCATCGCCAAGCACTTCGAGCTCGAGCGCTTCGGCTCCGACTACCGTAGCGTCGACGACATCTATGAGGCGCGCCTGGCCGCCCTGCGCAAGGCAGGGCCGCATCTGCAGACGGAAGTGAATTTTGCCGACGGCAAGTCCGTCATCATCGATGCACGCCGTATTTCGAATGGCCGGACCTTGGTGTCCTATACGGATATTTCCTCCGTGCGACAGCAATCCCAGGAGATCACCGAGACCCGCCTGGCGCTGGAGCGCCTTGGAGGATTGATGGCCGATGCGATGCAGGCCATGTGTCAAGGGCTTCTGATCGTGCAGGACGGCGTGATCGTGCTGGCAAACGAAACGCTGAAGGACATGCTGAAGCTGCCGGCGGAAAGCCTGGAGGTCGGCAGGAACTGGTCGGTCGCGTTCGATTATTGCGCCGGACGGGGCGATTTCGGCGACGATCCGGAGACCCTGCGACAGTGCTGGGGCGAGAGCATCGCGGCCGGCAAGCCGATCTCTGCCGTGTTCCAGGTCGTCGGCGACCGGTGGATGCAGCTCGATGCCGCGGTCGGCGAGCATCGCCGTTGGATCGTGGTGCTGACAGATGTCACCGAAATGAAGGAGCGCGAAGCGGATCTGCAGCTTCTGCTGGCTCGCAGCAATGCGGCGGATCGTGCGAAGTCCGAATTCCTGACGAATATGAGTCATGAAATCCGCACGCCGATGAACGGAGTTCTGGGCATGGCGGAATTGCTTGGCAAGACCGATCTCGATGCCCGGCAGAAGACGTTTGTCGACATCATCGTCAAGTCGGGTACCGCCCTTCTGACCATTATCAACGATATTCTCGACTTCTCGAAGATCGACACCGGCGAAATGCATCTGCGCAAGGTGGCATTCGATCCGGTGGAGGCGGTCGAGGATGTTGCGACGCTGATGGCGGCTGCCGCGGCGGAGAAGCATATCGAATTGCTGGTGCGCACAGCGCCCGGCGTGCCTGCCGCGATGCTTGGGGATGCCGGGCGTTTCCGCCAGATCGTCACCAACCTCGTCGGCAACGCGATCAAGTTTACCGAGCGCGGCCATGTATTGGTCGAACTGGATAGCCAGTCGTCCCCCGGAAGCGACCCGGTGCTGACGCTGCGCGTCGAGGACACGGGCATAGGCATTCCCGATGAAAAGCTCGATACCATTTTCGAGAAGTTCTCGCTGGCGGATTCATCCTTCGCGCGCCGTCTCGAGGGCTCCGGTCTCGGTCTCTCTATCACGGCCGGTCTGGTCGATCTTTTCGGCGGTTCGCTCTCAATCGAAAGCGAATGGGGCAAGGGATCGGTCTTCACCGTCGATCTGCCTATGCCGCTGGTTGCCGAGCGTGGCAAATCACCGGATCTGCCGGCCAACGTCATGGGCGCCGGCATCCTGGTCGTGGAAGACAATGAGATCCATCGGCGCATATTGACCGGGCAATTGGCGCAATGGGGGTTCGACGGCTACGCGGCCGAGGACGGCAAGACCGCGCTCGCCATTCTGGACGCCGCTTTCGACATGGGCGTGCCTGTCGATGCCCTGATCATCGATTACAGTATGCCCGGCATGAACGGCTATCAGGTCGCGCGCGCCGTTCGCGCCGATTCGCGCTTCGACTCAGTGCCCATGATGTTTCTCACATCGATGGGTGTTGTCGGTTACGACAAGGAGTTCACCGCCGTCAACGGCCAGGCGCATCTGATGAAGCCGGTGCGCGCCAACGTGTTGCGCAGCACGATTATCGATGTCGTGCGCACATCGCGCAGGCGGAAGACCAACGGCCAGACAAGCGCCGGTGTCAGATCATCGCCGCTGGAGGCTGAAGCCGCTGCCGCGATCGGGACAACCGAACAGATGGCCTCGCCAAAACCCGGCAATGCCATCGACGTTCTCGTCGCCGAGGACAATGAGGTGAATCAGATCGTGTTCACGCAAATTCTGCAGGCGACGGGCCTGCGCTTCCTCGTCGTAGAGAACGGTCAGGCGGCTGTAGATGCATGGCGCCAGTTGCGGCCGTCGATGATCCTGATGGACGTCACCATGCCCGTCATGAATGGCCATCAGGCGACGCGAATGATCCGGCAGGTCGAGGCGCAAGTCGGGCAGGGTTGGCACGTGCCCATCATCGGGGTCACGGCGCATGCGCTGGATGTGGATCGCGTGATGTGCATGGAAGCGGGCATGGACGACTGCCTGTCGAAACCGATCAGCCCCGAGCTTCTCGAGGCCAAGATGCAGCGTTGGCTTGGCGATGCGGCTCTTCAGGCCGATCGCTCCAGCAGTTAAGCCGGCTTGACCCCGCAGAGCATTTCCCGCTTGCCGGCAAAGCCCTGCCGCCGCTCCACGACGAAGCCTGCCGCCTGCAGATTGCGGCGTACGAAACCGGCGGCCGCGTAGGTGGCGAAAGTGCCGTTCGCAGCCGTCTTGCCATAGAGCTCCTGCATGAGTTCCGGCGACCACATGTCGGCATTTCGCGAGGGCGCGAACCCGTCGAGATACCAGGCATCGAAGCCTGGTTGCGCGTTGCCCACGCCATCGAGCGCCGGGCCGCAGGCGACAGTCAGGCGCGTGTGTGCGTCGAGCCTCAGCGATACCATGCCTTGTGGATCGCTTGGCCAGCCGGCAACGAGGGCCTGGCGTTCGCTGTCGATCTCAGGCCAATGCGACAGGGCGCGATCGATCTCCTCCGCCCGCATCGGGTAAAGCTCGAAGGACATGAAATGCAGTTCAGAGCCCGATGTCGCCTGCTGGCGCCATTGACGCCATGTCTCGCAGAAGTTCAGGCCGGTGCCGAAGCCCAATTCGCCGATGAGGAAGTTCCGTGCCTGCTGCCAGCGGGCCGGCAAGCCGTTGCCGGCCAGAAAGACATGGCCGCATTCCAGCCGGCCATCGGTCTGGCAATAAAAATGGTCGCCAAAAGCCGTCGAATAGGGCATATCGCCGTCGCGCCATTCGAGCTCCGGGCTTGCCGCATTGGTTTCGGACGCCTGCGTCCGATCGGAAACTGGATCTGTCATGGAAAGAGCCGATAATCCCCCAAGACCAGCCCGTCAATCATCCGTCGATCTGCTGGTCGTCGGCGGCGGCATTATGGGCCTGTGGGCGGCTGTTCATGCCGAACGCCTCGGCATGCAGACACTGCTCGTCGATGCCGGCCGCTTCGGGCAGGGCGCAAGCGGCGGCCTGCTCGGCGCGCTGATGCCGCATATGCCGGACAAATGGTCCGTGAAGAAGCAGTTTCAATTCGATGCGCTCGTATCTCTGGAAAAGGAAATTGCGGCCTTGGAGGCGGCGACCGGGCTTTCTGCCGGGTACCGTAGGGCCGGTCGGCTGATCCCGCTGCCGAAGCCGCATTTGCTGGAGATCGCGCGCGGTCATTCGCGGGATGCCGAAACGCATTGGCATCAGGATGGGCGTGAGTTTCACTGGCATGTGCTGGGCGCTGCACCCGTTCAGGGCTGGATCGATCCGTCGGCTGGCGGAAGCGGTTTTGTCTTCGATACGCTCGCAGCCCGTGTTGCCCCGCGGGCCCTGCTGAAAGTCCTGGTGAACTTTCTTGCCGGGGCCAGGCATGTGCGGCTGATGGAGGGCTTGCGCATCGATGGCATCGATCCGGAGAGGGGTGTGGCGACCACGAGCGAGGGCGATATCCGCTTCGGACGCTGCATCCTTTCGGCCGGGCATGATTCCTTCCCGATATTGGACGGGCTGACGCATGGCCGTCAATCGTCTCTGGGCCAGCCAGTAAAGGGTCAGGCCGCCTTGCTGAAGACGAATGTCGACGGCAGCCTTCCGGTGATCTTTCGCGACGGTCTCTATATCGTCCCGCATGAGGGCGGGCTCGTGGCGATCGGCAGCACCAGCGAGAATCGCTTCGACGACCCACTGTCGACGGACGGCCAGTTGGATGACTTGCTGATCGCGGCCCGCGCCATGGCGCCGATTCTGGCCGATGCGGAGGTCCTCGAACGCTGGGCGGGCCTGCGGCCGAAGGCGGTTGATCGTGACCCGATGGTGGGCGCGCATCCCGACCATCTGTCCCTGATCGCATTGACCGGCGGCTTCAAGGTCAGCTTCGGACTGGCACACCGGCTGGCCGAGGCGGCGGTGCGGGAGGCGGCGGATATGGCCTGTTGCTTCAAGTTGCCGCAGACATTCACGTTAGCGAGCCATATTGCCATCGTATCACGTAAAACGTGAATATACGCCCCTTCAGGTCGTCAATCTGTCACGCAAATCACCTATCTCCTTGGCCGTTAGCACCCGGCTCGGTCAGCCGGTTTATTGCGCCCTGGAGGAGATTTTATGCGCTACGCCATTTGCTTCACGCCGTCTGCGAGCGATCCGCTGACGCTCGTGGCCGCAAATTGGCTCGGCCGTAACGTCTATTCCGGTGAGATGGTCGACCCGCCTGCCATTCGCGGGCTTGGCATCCACGAGATTGCTTTCTACACCGCCGTTCCCCGCCGCTATGGTTTCATGGGTCTCCTGAAGGCGCCTTTCCGCCTAGCAGACGATATGTCCGAAGCGGCGTTGCTGCGCGAGCTCATGCGGTTTTCCGGCACGGTCGCACCGTTCGAGATCCCGAAGCTCGAGGTCGCGCGGCTTGGCGGCGCGCTGGGCCTGGTTCCTTCCGCGCCAAGCCAGCAGATGAATTTTCTCGCAGCGTCCCTGGTTCAGGCTTTCGATCACTATCGCGCGCCATTGACCGAAGCCGAGTTCGAACGTATCGATCCGGATGGTCTTTCGGCGACGCAATTTGCCAACCTGCACCGTTGGGGCCATCCGCATGTGATGGATGAGTTCCGCTTTCAGATGATGCTGACCGGCACCGTCAGTCCCAGCGACATCCAACGCATAGAACGGGTACTGCGCGACTTTTTCGAGCCGGCGCTCGCCGCGCCGCTTCCCGTATCCAACATTGCCTTGATGATGGAGGACGGTTCCGGCGGTCCTTTCCGGGTGCATTCCCTGCATCCGATGGGCAAGGTCAGCGCCCGTAAGATCGCCTGAAACGCCAGGTATTGTCGCAGCCCAGGCATTGGACTGACGTATCGGCTCCAAGGCGCATCGTTCACCTGCTAGCGGCTTGCGATTGAAAGGAAAGTGATTTTCGCACTTTCCGTCTCGACTTTCCCTGCATGGATGCTACCGTTCGGCTTGTTCGAGAAGGTGCTTCAATGTCGGAAAACTACTCCCGCAATCTCATCGGCTACGGCCGCAACACGCCGGATCCGAAATGGCCGGGCGATGCTCGCGTCGCGGTGCAATTCGTGATCAATTACGAAGAGGGCGGAGAGAGCTGTATTCTCGACGGCGATCCGGCTTCGGAAAACCTGCTGTCCGAAATTGTCGGCGCTGCGGCCTGGCCGAACCAGCGCAACCTCAACATGGAATCGATCTACGAATATGGCGCGCGCGCCGGCTTTTGGCGACTGTGGCGCATGTTCACCGAACTCAAGGTCCAGGCGACGGTCTATGGCGTAACGCTTGCCATGGCGCGCAACCCCGAAGCGGTCGCCGCCATGAAGGAAGCCGGCTGGGAGATTGCCAGCCACGGCTACCGCTGGCTGGAATACAAGGATTTTTCGGAGGATCTGGAGCGCAAGCATATTCTCGAGGCGGTGCGGCTGCACACCGAGATCACCGGCGAGCGGCCCTTGGGCATGTATCAGGGCAAGCCGTCAGACAATACGCTGCGGCTTATCATGGAGGAGGGCGGCTTCCTTTATTCCTCGGATTCCTATGCCGACGATCTGCCCTATTGGGTCGATGGCTTGAATGGCAAGCCGTTCCTGATCATTCCCTACACGCTCGAAACCAACGACATGCGCTTTGCCACGCCGCAAGGCTTCAACTCGGGTGACCAGTTCTTCACCTACCTCAAGGATGCCTTCGACACGCTTTACGAGGAGGGCAAGCAGGGCAGCCCGAAGATGATGTCCGTCGGCTTGCATTGCCGCCTCGTCGGCCGTCCGGGCCGCGCTGCGGCGCTGCGGCGGTTCATGGAGTATGTGCTGAAGCACGATAAGGTCTGGATCCCCCGGCGTATCGAGATCGCCAACCACTGGTACCAGCATCATCTTCACGGGGGCGAGCGCTGAGATGATATCGCGCGACGAATTCGTGAGCCGTTTCGGTGGTGTTTTCGAGCATTCGTCCTTCATCGCCGAGCGCGCCTATGACGCAGGGTTCATTGTCGAACCATTGACCTCGGGTGGCGTGCACAGTGCCCTGACCAAGATTTTCCGTGCGGCGAGCGCGGAGGAGCGGCTTGGCGTCCTGCGCGCTCACCCTGATCTGGCCGGCCGGCTGGCAATTGCCGGCGAGCTTACCGAGGACAGCCGCAAGGAGCAGGCCGGCGCCGGGCTCGACCGGCTGAGCCCGGCGGAACATGCCCGCTTCACGGAACTCAACGACGCCTATGTGACCAAGTTCGGCTTTCCCTTCATTATTGCGGTCAAGGGCCTCGGCAAGGACGATATTCTGGCTGCCTTCGAGACGCGGGTCGACAATAGCCGTGAGGCGGAGTTTGCGACGGCAACGGCGCAGGTTGAGAAGATCGCCCTGTTGCGCCTAAAATCCATGCTTCCGGAAAGCTGATGTGCGGAAAGCGCTGCTATCTTTCCCATTCCGCTGATGGCTTAGTATCTGGCCAAGGGAGCTGCATGACATGAGTTTGGATCGGCTGATTACGCATCTCGATCGCATGCAGCAGGCCGGATCCGAAATAGGCCGGTTTCTTCAAGGCATTGGTCGAGACAGCTTTTTCACGAATGCTGAGAAGCAACGTGCCGTCGGTATGAATCTCGTGTTGCTGGGCGAAGCGGCTGCGTGCATTTCGGAGGAATATCCCGAATTTGTCGTTGACCATCCGAATCTGCCTTGGCATGCGCTAGGCGACCTCCGGAATCGAATTGCGCAGGGCTATTTCGATGTCGAGCTGACGGCCTTGTGGAATATGGCGCAAACATCCGTTCCGGAATTGCTCTCACAACTGGACTCCATTCGCCACTGGCGAGCGGAAGGCGAATAATCATAGAATGACACAGCATCTGGACATTCTTCCTCTGACGAAGGCGGCATTTGCGCCATTCGGCGACGTGATCGAGGCCGATCCGGCGACCATGCGCTTCATCAACGGCGGTACGACGGAGCGTTTCCACGCGCTGTCCACCGCCGAAGCCATTGGTGACGGCGCTCGGGTAATCCTGAACCTGTTTCGCGGTCAACCGCGTGCCTTTCCCTTTACAATCGAGATGATGGAGCGCCATCCTTTCGGCAGTCAATGTTTCGTGCCGCTCAACGGCCGGCCATTTCTGGTGGTCGTCGCGCAGGACGAAGACGGCAGGCCCGGCAAGCCGCAGGTCTTCATGGCGCGGGGTGATCAAGGTGTGAACTATCGGGTCAATACCTGGCATTATCCCCTGATGGCACTCGGCGAGCAGAGCGATTTTCTCGTGGTCGACCGTGACGGGCCGGGAAACAATCTGGTCGAATTCTTTTTCGACACCCCCTTCACCATCGGAGCGCCGACCCTATGACCGGACTGACGACCCATGTGCTCGATACAGCTCTCGGCAAGCCGGCCGAAGGCTTGATCATCGATCTTTTCAGGATCGAGGGGGATACCCGCACGCATCTGAAGACGGTGACCACCAATTCGGACGGGCGCGTGGACGGCGGACCTATCCTGATCGGCGATAGTTTCGTCGTCGGGACTTACGAACTACTTTTCCGGGCTGGGGACTATTTGCGGGCAACTGGGGCCAGGTTACCTGATCCGGCTTTCCTCGATCTCGTGCCGATCCGTTTCGGTATTGCCGATACGACTGCGCATTATCACGTGCCGCTGCTGATCTCGCCTTACGGCTATTCCACCTATCGCGGGAGCTAAGACTTGCGTTTTGCTGTTATTGCCGATGTCCACGGTAATCATCTGGCGCTGGAGGCGGTGCTCGAGGATATCCGCAGGCAAGGCATCGCCGAGATCGTCAATCTCGGCGATTGCTTCAGCGGGCCACTGACGGCGGGAAAGACTGCCGATATCCTGCTGGAGCTGCGCGCCGTGACGGTTCGCGGCAACCATGATCGGTATCTGATCGAACAGCAGCCGGAAAAGATGCATGTTTCGGATCGGGCCGCTCATGCGGAGCTGGCTGAGCATCATCTCGATTGGCTGCGCAACCTGCCTTTCAGCATGGTCTACCGGAACGATGCCTATCTCTGCCATGCCACCCCCGCCGATGATAACGTCTATTGGCTGGAATCCGTCTCGCCGGACGGTCACGTCTATCTGAAGCCGCTGAAGGAGATCGAAGCGCTGGCTGCCGGCATCGATTTTCCGTTGATCCTGTGCGGTCACAGCCACATTCCGCGAGCCGTCCGGCTTTTCGATGGGCGCCTGATCGTCAACCCCGGCAGCGTCGGCTGCCCGGCCTATGACGACGATCTGCCCAATTATCACAAGGTCGAGGCCGGCCATCCCTTTGCCTCCTACGCCATTCTGGAAAAGACGGGCGATACCTGGCTGCCGATCTTCCGGCAGGTGGCCTATGATCACGGGGTGATGGCCCAACTCGCGGCGGAAAGAGGCCGCGAGGAATGGGCGGTCGGCTTGGCGACGGGCTGGTTGCGCTAGACCTCGGCGATAACAGTCCGATCCACCGTCTTGATATCGCGCTTGCCGCAAAGCGCCATGGATATATCCAGCTCCTTGCGGATGATCTCGAGCGCCAGCGAGACGCCTTCCTTGCCCATGGCGCCCAAGCCGTAGAGGAAGGGCCGGCCGATGAAGGTGCCCTTGGCGCCGAGGGCGACGGCTTTGAGCACGTCCTGACCCGAACGGATACCGCCATCCATATGCACTTCGATCCTGTCGCCGACGGCATCGACGATCCTCGGCAGCATGCTGATGGAAGAGGGGGCGCCGTCGAGCTGGCGACCGCCATGGTTGGAAACGATGATGGCGTCCGCTCCTGTATCCACGGCTGCCTTCGCATCCTCGACATCCAGAATGCCCTTGATGATCAGCGGGCCGCCCCATTGCTCCTTGATCCAGGCGACGTCGCTCCAGGAGAGCTTGGGATCGAACTGCGAATGCGTCCAATGTGACAGCGTCGTCATGTCGGAGATGTCCTTGGCATGACCGATGATATTGCCGAATGAATGACGTTTCGTTTTCAGCATCTCCATGCACCAGGCCGGCCGCGTCGCCATCTGCCAGACGTTTTTCGCCGTGAATTTCGGGGGCGCGGAGAGGCCGTTGCGGATATCGTTGTGGCGCTGGCCGAGGATCTGCAAGTCGGCCGTCAGCACCAGCGCCGAGCATTTTGCCGCCTTGGCACGACCGATGAGGTTCAGGACGAAGTCGCGATCCTTCATGACGTAGAGCTGGAACCAGAAAGGCTGCTTCGTCACGGAGGCGATGTCTTCGATGGAGCAGATGCTCATCGTCGACAGCGTGAATGGAATGCCGAATTCCTCTGCCGCGCGCGCCGCCAGCATCTCGCCGTCGGCGTGCTGCATGCCGGTGAGGCCCGTCGGTGCCAGCGCCACCGGCATGGAGGCCTTCTGGCCGACCATGGTCGTTTCCAGCGAACGATCGGACATATCGACGAGAACGCGCTGGCGCAGCTTTATCTTGGCGAAGTCCGCCTCGTTGGCGTTGTAGGTCGACTCCGTCCAAGAACCGGAATCGGCGTATTGGAAGAACATCTTCGGCACGCGCCGCTGTGCGAGCTTCTTCAGTTCGGCAATGGTAAGCGGCGCGGTCATAGCTCTCTGCCTTCTCGAGGATTGTGTTGCGGCGGGTTCGGAGTGCCTTATTGCAGGATTGACTTCATAGGCTTCCCGGCGACATAGGTTTCGGCGATAGCGCGGTCGTCGCCCATCGTCTGCAGCAGGAACAGTTCTTCGGCCAGGCTCTTCACCACTTCCATCTTCAGCGCCATGGCGGGCGTGGCGGCGGCGTTGAGGATGATGAGGTCTGCCTCCGTGCCGGTGTCCAGCGTGCCGATCTTGTCGACGAGGGAGAGGGCCTCGGCGTTGCCGCGGGTCATATAGTAATAGCTTTCCAGCGGGTTCAAGCGCTCGCCGAGGAGCTGCTGGATCTTGTAGGCTTCGTCCATGGTTCTGAGCATGGAATAGCTGGAGCCGCCGCCGATGTCGGTAGCGACGCCGATGCGGACGGGCTTTTCGCGGCGTGCCAGTGCCTTTAGCGGAAAGAGACCGGAGCCGAGGAAGAGGTTCGAGGTCGGGCAGTGTACGGCGACCGCGCCGGCCTCGCTCATGGCGTCCGCCTCGCGCTCGGAAAGATGGATCGCGTGGCCGAACAGGCTCTTTGGGCCGAGCAGCCCGTAACGGGCATAGATATCGGTATAGTCGATCGCTTCCGGGTAGAGTTCACCCGTGAACTTGATCTCGTCGTGGTTCTCGGAAAGGTGCGTCTGGATGTGCAGGTCCGGGAATTCGCGGGCGAGGGCGGCCGTCGCCTCCATCTGTGCCGGTGTAGAGGTAATGGCGAAGCGCGGCGTGATGGCGACGTGGTTGCGGCCCTTGCCATGCCAGTCTGCAATCACTTCGCGGGTCTCGTCATAGCCCGTCTCCGGCGTGTCGAGCAGCCCCTGCGGCGCATGCCGATCCATCATGACCTTGCCACCGACCATGCGCATGTTGCGGCGCATGGCTTCGGAGAAGAAGGCGTCGGCTGAGGTCTTGTGCACGGAGCAATATGCAACGGCCGTGGTCGTGCCGTGGCGGATCAGTTCGTTATAGAAATGCGTGGCGATGCGCTCTGCATGGGCGCTTTCGACGAAGCGGCATTCCTCGGGAAAGGTGTAGGTGTTCAGCCATTCGAGCAGGTTGGCGGCATAGGAGGCGATCACCTGCATCTGCGGGAAATGCAGGTGCATGTCGATGAGGCCGGGCAGGATCAGGTACGGCCGGTGATCGACCTCGGTCACGTCGTCCGGTGCCTGCGCCTTGATGGTAGCGTAAGGGCCGATCGCGGCGATGATGCCGTTTTCGATCAGGAGGCCGCCATCGCTTTCGTAAGTATAGCTGTCCGTGTCATCAAGGCCTTGCGGTGCGCGCTTGAAGGAAAGCAGGCGGCCGCGCAGAAGGGTGGTCATTGGCTTTTTTCTCCGACGGAGCTTTCGAACCAGGCGACCAGCAATTTGCGCTCCTCCGGCGTCACCTCGGTGACGTTGCCGGGAGGCATGGCATGGCTGCGGCCGGCCTGGATATAGATCTCCCGGGCATGCATAGCGATTTCCGCGTCATTTTCCAGCCTCACGTCTTTCGGCGGCCGGACAACTCCCTCATAGACGGGCTCGGCCGCATGGCACATGGAACAACGCGTCGAGACCATCTGCTTGACGGCCGGAAAATGCGCGTCCGAGGCGAATTGCTGGAAGGCGGGCGCGACCGCATTGGCATCCTTTTCGCCGGTCAGCACCTTCGGAACGGTCGAAAGCCACATGATGACGATGAAGAGGACGAGCGTGACGATCCAGGTCCAGGTCGGGCGGCCCTTGCGGGCATGCGTCGTGTTGAACCAGTGGCGGATGGTGACGCCCATCAGGAACACCAGCGCCGCGATGATCCAGTTATAGGCCGTGCCGAAGGCCAGCGGATAGTGGTTCGACAGCATGAAGAAGATGACGGGCAGCGTCAGGTAGTTGTTGTGCAGTGAGCGCTGCTTGGCGATACGGCCGTATTTCGGGTCCGGTGTGCGGCCGGCGATCAAGTCGGCGACGACGATCTTCTGATTGGGGATGATGATCATGAAGACGTTGGCGGACATGATCGTCGCGGTAAACGCGCCGAGATGCAGGAAGGCGGCGCGGCCGGTGAAGAGGTGCGTATAGCCCCAGGCCATGAAGACGAGGACGGCATAGAGCACGATCATAAGGCCCCAGGTATTGTTGCCGAGCGGCGATTTGCAGAGCAGGTCGTAGACGATCCAGCCGCCGACAAGCGAGGCGAGCGAGATCAGGATGGCAACGGGGACGCTGACGTCAAGCACATGTCGGTCGATGAGAAAGAGATTGGCGCCGCCATAATAGACGATGCACATCATCAGGAAGCCGGAAAGCCAGGTAAAATAACTCTCGTATTTGAACCAGGTCAGATGCTCCGGCATCTGTGCGGGAGCCACGAGATATTTCTGGATATGATAGAATCCGCCGCCATGCACCTGCCACTCCTCGCCATAGGCGCCGGGCGGAAGATGCGGGCGCTTCACCAGCCCGAGATCGAGCGCGATGAAATAGAAGGACGAGCCGATCCAGGCAATCGCGGTTATGACGTGGAACCAGCGGGCGGCAAAGGCCAGCCATTCCCACGCTATGGCGTATTCATACATTCAGTTCCCCTTTTTCTCTTTCGACTCGATACCTTGCAAAATGTTGGGGGCGGATGGAAGGGGAGAGTTTGACGCGTCGGTCAAAAGCCATGGCCTTGTCGAGCGTCCGGTTCGCATTAGATCAGAATATGGCGGTTTTTAACGCCCTCGGCTGCTTGGAGCGGGCCGTGTCCGCGGCAGCCGTCCATTTCGACGGAGAATTGCCCATGCGTGGTGTTCTGGCGTTCGTATTTTTTCTCTTTGCAGCTGCCGCCCTGGCGCATGATGCGCCTTCCGGCTGGAGGTACGATCCCTATTGCTGCAACGGCGACGGCGAGAGCGGTGATTGCGAGATGATCCCTTCGCGCACCGTCACCGTCATTCCGGGCGGCTATCGAGTGACGCTCAATCCCGGCGACCATCGTTATGTGACGCATGCACATATCTTCACGCTGCCGCAGCGCAAGACGATGCGCTCACCCGACGGCGCCTATCATCTCTGCCTGTTTCCGGACGAAAACACGCCGCGCTGTTTCTACGCGCCTGATATGGCTTATTGAGCTCTATTCGAGCGGCCGGCCGAATTCGGCGAGGAGCCAGTCCCTAAAGGCACGGATGCGCGGCGTATGACGCCTGTTTTCCGGGTAGGCGACCCAGTAGTCGGCGCCGTCGGTTGATAGGATATCGAAAGGCTGTATCAGCCGTCCGGAGGCAAGCTCCTCCGCGTAGAATTCCGGGGTCAGAATTGCGACGCCCTGGCCGGCCAGGGCAGCGCTTGCCTCGAAGGATTGCGCCCCCAGCCTGCTTCGCGGTCTGCCCTGAAGGCCGGGGTCGGGAACACCGGCCTCCTGGAACCATTGAACCCACCATGGATCGCCGGCATCGATGATGCGTAGCTTCAGCAGATCGGCAGGCTCGTGCACGCCTCCGATCGTCTCGGCCAGTGCCGGACTCAGCATTGGCGTGAAGGTCATCTTCATCAGCAGGTGCGCACGCAGGCCCGGCCATGTGCCCAATCCGGCACGGACGGCGATATCGGACGGCTCACGGGCGAAATCGATGATCGAGCCTGAGGTGGACAGTCGAACGGCAATTTTGGGATGTTTGAGCTGAAACGAGCCGAGATGCCGAGCGAGCCATTGCGATGCGAAGGTTGGTGTCGAATGGATGAGGAGCGTGGTTTCGGCGTCGCCGCTGATCGAAGCCATGGCGTCCTGCAGCATGGCAAAGGCCTCGGCTACCTTCGGCGCCAGCTGCTCTCCGGTCTCGGTCAGTACGATCTGCCTCGGGCGGCGCAGGAACAGCGGCTCGCCGACGGTCTCTTCCAATAGCTTGATCTGGTAGCTGACGGCCGTCTGCGTCATGCCGAGTTCATCGCCGGCACGGGTGAAGCTGCCGAGCCTTGCGGCCGCTTCGAAGACGCGGAGTGCATTCAGCGGGAAGCGTTTCGACAGCTTCATGGATAAGTTCTCTTTATGTATGCAGATGATAGTTCGATTGGAATTCCAGCATTTTTCGCGTCACTGTGCAATTCACATCATTGATTGAATTGAGGTGTCGTCATGGATTGCTATGCTGTGGAACAGATGGAGGTAGCTAGACCAACGGGCTTGGCGCGCGTTCTGGAATCTTTGGCGCAGATGTTCGCCAGACATGCCGAGCCGTCGCCGCGCCTGGATCTCGAAGAGATACCGGACCGGCTGAAGCGCGATCTGGGTTTCCTTGACGGACGCGAGCCGCGTTACGAGGACAATCGGCTACGATAGGCCGCAAAGCCGTCAGAAGTTCAGCGGCAAATATCCGGAGCAGGAGCGAAGGATAGAATGGAGTTTGCTGCGAAGAAGGGAGAACAGGCGGCCGCCCAAAGCATCACATCCCCTTCAGCCGTTCTACCGCCATCAGCACCCGCTCTGGCGTTGCCGGCGCGTCGAGACGCGGGCAGACGCGATAGTCGGCGACGCTGGCGACGGCCATGGATAGTGCTTCGAGCACCGAAATACTGAGCATGAATGGCGGTTCGCCGACGGCTTTCGAGCGGCCGATGGTAGCCTCGGTATTCTCGGACCATTCGGCAAGACGGACGTTGAAGATCTTCGGCCGATCGGAGGCGAGCGGGATCTTGTAGGTGGAGGGCGCATGGGTGCGCAGCTGGCCCTTGGCATCCCACCAGAGTTCTTCGGTGGTCAGCCAGCCCATGCCCTGCACGAAGGCGCCTTCGACCTGGCCGATATCGATCGCCGGATTGAGGGAGCGGCCGACGTCGTGGAGGATGTCGGTTCGGTCGATCAGGTATTCGCCTGTCAGCGTATCGATCGACACTTCCGAGCAGGCGGCGCCATAGGAGAAATAATAGAACGGCGTGCCGCGGCCGGCCTTGCGGTCCCAATGGATTTTCGGCGTCTTGTAGAAGCCGGCGGCGGAAAGCTGCACGCGGGCGAAGTACGCCTGCTTGACGAAATCCGGGAAGGGGATTTCCACATCGCCGACGCGCACGTGGTTCGGCAGGAATTGCACTTCCCCGGCACCGACGCCCCATTTTTCGACGGCGAAGGCGACGAGCCGTTCCTTGATCTGACGAGCGGCGTCATAGGCGGCCATGCCGTTCAGGTCCGAGCCGGAGGACGCGGCGGTTGCGGAGGTGTTCGGGACCTTGCCTGTCGTGGTAGCGGTGATCTTTACCCTGTCGATATCGACCTGGAAGCTGTCTGCCAAGACCTGCGCCACCTTGGTATAGAGACCTTGGCCCATCTCGGTGCCGCCATGGTTCAGGTGGATGGAGCCATCCTGATAGATATGCACCAGCGCGCCTGCCTGGTTGAAGGCAGTCATGGTGAAGGAGATGCCGAATTTCACCGGCGTCAGCGCGATCCCCTTGCGGATGAAGCGGCTGGAGCGGTTGAACTCGATAATGGCGTTGCGCCGCGCCTGATAATCGGCCGTCTCTTCCAGCTCGTCGACGATGCGGTTGATGATGTTGTCGGTGACTTCCTGATGATAGGGCGTGAGCGTCCGGCCGGATCCCGGCTGGCCGTAGAAGTTCGCGCGGCGGATCTCCAGCGGATCCTTGCCAAGCGCATAGGCGATCTCTTCAATGAAGCGCTCCCCGCCAACCATGCCCTGCGGGCCGCCGAAGCCGCGGAAGGCGGTGTTGGAAACGGTATGCGTCTTCAGCGGTTTCGAGACCAGATGCACATGCGGATAGAAATAGCTCGAATCCGCATGGAACAGCGCGCGGTCGGTGACCGGCCCGGAGAGGTCGGAGGAAAAGCCGCAGCGGGCGGCATAGGTGGCATCGACGGCGTGGATGCGACCGTCATCGTCGAAGCCGATCTCGTAGTCCAGCAGGAAGTCGTGTCGCTTGCCCGTGGCAGCCATGTCCTCGTCCCGGTCCGGACGGAACTTGACGGCGCGGCCGAGCTTCTTGGCGGCGAGGGCGGCGAGCGCTGCAAACTGGTTGCCCTGGGTTTCCTTGCCGCCGAAGCCGCCGCCCATGCGGCGCACGTTGACCGTGACGGCATTGGACGGGATGTTCAGAACATGGCCGACGATGTGCTGGATTTCGCTCGGATGCTGGGTGGACGACCAGACGGCGACTTCATCGTCCTCGCCGGGGATTGCCATGGCGATATGGCTTTCGAGATAGAAATGCTCCTGGCCGCCGATGCGCATCTGCGCCTTGATGCGATGCTTGGCATTGGCCATCTCGGTTTCCGGTTCGCCGCGCTTCAGCGTCATCGGCTCGTAAACGAGCGGCGAGCCATTGGCGAGCGCCCCGTCGATATCGCTCCAATGCGGCAGGTCGCGGTAGTCGATCTTGGCGAGGCGAGCGGCGCGACGGGCCGCATCGCGCGTTTCCGCAATGACGGCGAAGATCGGCTGGCCGTGGAACTCGACCTTGGTTTCGGCGAGCAGCGGCTCGTCGTGCATGCCGTTGGAGCTGGTGTCGTTGACGCCGGGAACATCGGCGCCGGTGAACACCCAGACGACGCCCGGATAGGCTCTGACGGCGGAAAGATCGATGGCGGCAATCTCGGCGTGCGCACGGTCGGAGAGGCCGAGCGCGCCGTGCAGCAGGCCCGCGGGTTCGGGAATATCGTCGATGTAATCGGCGGTTCCGGTCACATGCTTATGGGCTGAATCATGCTTCATCGAGTCATGCATCGAGCCGTTGATAACGACCTTGCGTTCTTCGAAAGTGGACTTATCCATTGTTCAAGCCTCCGCCGTTTCCCTTCTCCCCAGCGGGGAGGAGGGCGAAGAGGTATCTGCTGCGATCCGATAGCGTCATCGGCGCGGAGCGTGTGAAATGCGGCTGAATGGATGCAAAACATTTCATCATGCCAGCACCTCGAAACGCTTCAGCTCCTGCGATGCACCCGATGTTTCCAGATAGAAGCGGATGAGCAGGTTCTTGGCGGTCAATTGTCGGTATTCGGCGGTGGCGCGCCAGTCGGTCAGCGGCTTGTAATCGGCGTCGAAGGCGGCTCGGACGGCTGTGACGGTCGCTTCCATCCAGGGCTTGCCGATCAACTCGGCCTCGACGGTGCGGGCGCGCTTCGGCGTGCCGGCCATGCCGCCGAAGGCGATGCGGATATCGGCGACCTTGTCGGCATCATCGAGCGTCAGGTGGAAGGCGCCCAGCACGGCTGTAATGTCCTCGTCACGACGCTTGGTGATCTTGTAGACGGCAAAATGCGCTGAAGCAGCCGGGTACGGCACGAAGACGCTTTCGACGAATTCGCCGGGGTTGCGATCCTGCTTGCCGTAGTCGATGAAGAAATCCTCCAGCGGCAGGCTGCGGGTGCCGGCCACCGAGCGCAGCTTGACGGTGGCGCCAAGGGCGATCAGCGGCGGCGGTGAATCGCCGATCGGCGAACCGTTGGCGATGTTGCCGCCTATCGTGCCCATGTTGCGCACCTGCTCGCCGCCGATGCGGTTGATGAGGCCTGCAAGCGCGGGGATTTTTTCGGCAATGGCGGTAAAGGCGCGGCTGTAGGTGACGCCGGCGCCGATGGTCAGGCCCGTATCTTCAACGGTGATCTTCTGCAGGTCGCTCAAATGATTGATGAAAACGACAGGGTTGAGGCTGCGCATCTGCTTGGTCACCCAGAGGCCGACATCGGTCGATCCGGCGACGACGGTCGCCTTCGGTTCGTCGGCAAGCACCTGTGCCAGGGCAGCAACGGAACCCGGCACGATGAGGCGATCCTCGCCCTCGGCTATGGTGATGGTGTCGGCGCTCTGCATGGCCCAGAGGCGGGCGATGATGTCGGCCCTGGTCTTTTCCAGGGGATCGAAGAGGGCGCTCGGTCGCTTCTCGCTGACCTGCTCGGCCGCCTTGACGATCGGTTCGTAACCGGTGCAGCGACAGAGATTGCCTTGCAGGGACTTTTCGATCTGCGCCCGGCCCGGTTTTTCCGTCGTCAGCCAGAGGCCGTAGAGCGACATGACGAAGCCCGGCGTGCAGAAGCCGCATTGGGAGCCGTGGCAATCGACCATGGCTTGCTGCACCGGATGAAGGGTGCCGTTCTGGGCCGCCAGATGCTCGACCGTGACGACGTGGGTCGCATGCAGCGAGCCGACGAAGCGGATGCAGGCATTGACGGATTCGTAGTGAAGCCCGCCATCGATCAGGCGGCCGACCAGCACGGTACAAGCGCCGCAATCACCTTCCGCGCATCCTTCCTTCGTTCCCGTCAGGCGCCGCTTGAGGCGCAGGAAATCAAGCAGCGTCTCGGTGGGGCGCAGATTTGAGAGCGAGATATCCTCGCCGTTGAGGATAAAGCGGATGCTGTCGTTCATGTCGTTCCCGAATTATCTTTCGTTGGCAGGGGCCGGATGCGCAGGCGCCAAACCGGCCCTAACCGTCTATCGTTATTCCGCGGTCCAGCCACCGTCAATCGAGACGTGTGTTCCAGTGACCTGGCGCGCCTCGTCGCTGGCGAGATAGATCGACAAGGCAGCAATCTCTTCGGCTTTGACGAATTCATGCGTCGGCTGCGCCTTGAGGATGACCTCGTTCTTGACCTGCTCCTCGGTCATCCCGCGTGCCTTGGCTGTGTCGGGGATCTGCGCCTCGACGAGCGGGGTCAGGACATAGCCGGGGCAGATGGCATTCACGGTCACGCCAAACTCGGCAAGCTCAAGTGCCGCCGTCTTCGTCAAACCCATTATACCATGTTTTGCCGCGACATAGGCCGATTTGAAGGGCGAGGCGACGAGGGCGTGGGCGGACGCGATATTGATGATGCGGCCGTATTTCCTGGCCTTCATCAACGGGATCGCCGTGCGGATCGTGTGGAAGGAGCTCGACAGGTTGATGGCGATGATCTGGTCCCACTTCTCGATCGGGAAATCCTCGATCTTCTCGACATGCTGGATGCCGGCATTGTTGACGAGAACATCGACGCTGCCGAAGGTCGAATTGGCTGTGGCGATCAAGTCGGCGATCTCGGCGGGCTTGGTCATGTCGGCCGGATGGTAGATCACTTTGCCGCCGCCGGACGCCTCAAGCTTGTTTTTGATCGCGTCGATTTCCTCAGGCTTTCCAAAGCCGTTGATGACGACATTCTCACCCTTGGCGGCAAAGGCGGTCGCGATGGCGAGGCCGATACCGCTCGTGGAACCGGTGACGACAACTGTTCTAGCCATGATCTTCTCCTTGGACAGCGCAGCTTCTTGCTGCAACGCAAAAGCGGTTTGAGCCTAGTCCCAAACCTGCGGATATGGCAATCGCATCGTCGCAAGACTCTTTTGCGTCCCCGAGGACCACGATGCCGTGAACGGAAGAGCGTATTTTTCGATAAAAAATTTCGTTTTGCTTTCTTTTCACATTCGTTTTGCTCGCGTATCTGTTGGTTTGGGACGCAACAGGCGGGAGGAATGCATGAGCGGCTATATCTTGGCGATCGACCAGGGAACGACGTCGACGCGGGCTATCGTTTTCGACGGCAAGATGAAGGTTGCGGGCGTCGGACAGAAGGAATTCACCCAGCATTATCCGAAGCCGGGCTGGGTCGAGCACGATCCCGAAGAGATCTGGTCATCCGTCCTCTTCACCGTCCGCAAGGCGATCGAGGCCGCCGGCATCACGGCCAAGGACATCGCCGCGCTCGGTATCACCAATCAGCGCGAGACCGTTGTGGTCTGGGATCGCGAGACGGGCAAGCCGATCCACAATGCGATCGTCTGGCAGGACCGCCGCACCGCGAGCTATTGCGAGAAGCTGAAGCGCCAGGATCTTGAAAGGCTCTTCACCCGCCACACCGGCCTGCTGCTCGATCCCTATTTTTCCGGCACCAAACTGTCTTGGCTGCTCACCAATGTGAAGGGCGCCCGTGCGCGCGCCGGCAAGGGCAACCTGTGCTTCGGCACGATCGACACCTTCCTGATCTGGCGGCTGACGGGCGGTAAGAGCTTCGTCACCGATGCGACAAATGCCTCGCGGACGCTGATGTACAATATCGGCAGCAACGAATGGGATAGGCAATTGCTCGACATCCTGCGCGTCCCGGCTGCGATGCTGCCTGACGTGAAGGATTGCGCCGCCGATTTCGGCATCACCGATCCGTCGCTTTTCGGGGCGGCGATCCCGATCCTCGGCGTTGCCGGCGACCAGCAGGCGGCGACGATCGGACAGGCCTGCTTCGAGCGCGGCATGATGAAATCCACCTATGGTACCGGATGCTTCGCGCTGCTCAACACCGGCGCGGATATGGTTCGTTCCAGGAACCGGCTGCTGACGACCATCGCTTACCGGCTGAACGGCGAAACGACCTATGCGCTGGAAGGCTCGATCTTCATTGCGGGTGCTGCCGTCCAGTGGCTGCGCGACGGGCTGAAGACGATCCAGCGCGCTTCGGATTCCGGCGAGCTGGCGGCCAAGGCCGATCCGATGCAGGAGGTCTATCTGGTGCCGGCCTTCACCGGCCTCGGCGCGCCCTATTGGGATCCGGATGCTCGCGGCGCCATTTTCGGGCTGACGCGCAATACCGGACCTGAGGAAATCGTCCGGGCGGCGCTGGAGGCTGTCTGCTACCAGTCGCGCGACCTGCTGGATGCCATGCACAAGGATTGGCGCAACGGCAGCGGCCAGGACACGGTACTGCGCGTCGACGGCGGCATGGTCGCTTCCGATTGGACGATGCAACGGCTCGCCGATCTGCTCAACGCGCCCGTCGACCGTCCCACCATTCTGGAAACCACGGCACTCGGTGCTGCGTGGCTCGCGGGCAGCCGCGCCGGCGTGTGGCCGGACCGTGCCGGCTTCGCCAAGGCTTGGGCGCGCGACCGGCGATTCGAGCCTGACATGGACGACAGGACGCGAAATGCCAAACTGAAAGGATGGAAAAACGCCGTAGCGCGTACCTTGAGCACACGATAGGGCCATCTTAGCCGGCTATGCCTCACCGCAGGTTATGTCGTGTAAGATTTCTTTATTTTGCTTATATAAGGGAGAGCAGCGATACTTGCGCCGTGGGTGCTTCGAGTCACCCTTCGCGGAATAGATCCTTCATCGGACCAACGCCTTCTGGGAGACGACAAAGCGCGCAATGGCTGCTCAATTTACGGAACTGAAGAAGCATATCTACAGACAGATCAAGTATCATCTGTCCCGGCCAAAGCCGCCCGTCCTGCCGGAACCGTTTCGGGGGCCTGTTCTTGTGGTCGGATCCGCGCCGGTGTCTAATAAGCCCGCGGATTTCGACGAGACCTTCCGGGTGATCACCATCAATGGCTCGCAGGTGGTGACGAAGGCCTGGGGGATCGAGACCCCCGACGTCACCCTCGTCCAGTTCAACCAGATCGAGGGAACGAACACCAACGCCGTCGAGGTGCGCCGCGTTCTGAACGGGGAGCGCACGAAAATGCTTTACGTCCTGCTGTGGCGGAAGGAACTCCAGCGGTTGGAAGAGGGGCTGAAGGCGTTCAACTACCGTTACGACAGGCTTGAGATCGTCGATCGGTACAAGCGCATGGCGCTTCTGGACCGGGTCGGCGGCGTGAAATGCAGCGAGCTGGGCGCCGACGACAAATGTTCGAATGGCATCAATGCCGTGCTCTTCGCGCTCTATAACGGTGCGACCGAAGTGATCATCACCGGGATCAATCCCGATTCCGGCGGACACGTCTACAATCAGGAAAATCTCGCTCGGCTGCATGTCCGCAAGGATCGCGAAATTCTCGAGCGGCTGCTGGAGCGTGGTTATCCCATCTTCACGGCTGATCCGGTCGTGTCGCAATCCGTCGGCCTGCCGCTATGGAAGGGCAGGGCGCAAGCTGCAAAGATGTCCGAAGCTGACGTGAAGGCCAGGCGGCCGGCATCGAAAAAGGCAGCGACCCTGAACCCGTTGTTGGGTTGACGGGCTGGCCGTTCGTTGGAGGCTGACGAATGTCATCGTTTCATGCCAAGATCGTGGCATGGAATCATTGGATCACGCAAATTTCAATCAGATGCTGATGCCGCCACCACTCAGGCCGGGCGATAGAATACGTTTTGTCTCTCCCGCCAGCCCGCCCGATAGAGGCATGGTTTTGAGACATGCTGAAATGCTGAAAGACTGGGGTCTCACCGTCGATTTCGGCGAGCATGCTTTTTGTAAGCGGGACTATCTTGCCGGAACCGATGAAGAGCGGCTGGCGGATTTCAATGCAGCGCTTCGTGATCCCGATATTCGGGCGATCTGTACCACACGCGGTGGCAAGGGATCCTATCGGATCGCTGATCAATTGGATTTTGCGGCCGCCAGGCGCGATCCGAAGTTTGTTGTCGGCTTCAGCGATATTACCGCATTGCACCTCAGTTTCTTGAAGCATTGTCATCAGATCGGCATTCACGGAGCGTTTTTTGCCGGACCGAACGACGACACCGTCAGTGCGGAAACGAACCATTCGTTGCGCCGGGTGCTGATGACAACCCAGGACATCGTCATCAACTCGCGCCTGGAAGAGCCGACATCCCATCTTACGACGAGTGGATCGGTTACCGGGCGATTGATCGGCGGGAATCTCGATATGGTCGCTACGACGGCCGGCTGGGCATTGCCGGATCTGCGCGGCGCCATCCTGCTTCTTGAAGCGGTCAACGTGTATCGCGGGCATGTTGACCGGCAGTTGACGATGCTGCGCAAGGCGGGCCATTTGAATGGCCTGTCTGGGGTCGCCATCGGTCAGTTCACCGGTTTCGAGTTCGACCGCAATTTCTCGATCATCGATATCCTGCGCGAACATCTTGATATGCTTGGTGTGCCGGTCCTCGGTGGCCTGCCGCTCGGGCATGGGAATAGCCCGGTGAGCGCATTGATCGGTGCCGTTGCGGAGCTTGACGCAAAAGCGGGTACTTTGACGATCAAGCGCAGCGATACCTAGCTTCTTCCCGCGATAATTTTTTGACGTCACCTGTCGGCACGGGTGATACTTCTTCGTCTTTAATGGAGAGGAAGGTCCCTATGCTCTACGCAATCCTATGCTACAACGACGAAGATACTGTATTCGCCTGGTCCAAGGAGCAGGAGGACGCGACGATGGCGCGGCTGATTGCCGTGCAAACGCCGCTCGCCGAGGCAGGCAAGCTTGGCCCCGTAGCGCGTTTGATGCCGACGACAGCGGCAACGACGCTGCGCAAGGGCAAGAACGAGCCGATCGTCATCGATGGCCCCTTCGCCGAGACGAAAGAGCAATTGCTGGGCTTCTATGTCATCGACTTCGAAACGCTCGACGAAGCGATTGAATTCTCGAAACAATTGGCCGAAGCTAATCCGGGTGCAGGCTCCTACGAGATCCGCCCGCTTTACGTGTTCAGGCCGGGGACGGTTGCGACATGACGGATATTGGCTGGATCGACATCGCGCTCACCAATGCGCGGCCGCAGGCGCTGGGTGCACTGCTGCGCTATTTCCGCAATCTCGATATTGCCGAGGAGGCCTTTCAGGAGGCCTGCCTCAGGGCCTTGAAGACATGGCCCGACAAGGGGCCGCCGCGCGACCCCGTTGCCTGGTTGATTTTCGTCGGCCGCAACAGCGGTATCGATACGGTGCGCAAGCAGGCGAGACTGCAGAGCCTGCCGGACGAGGAGACGATTTCGGATACTGGCGACGCCGAGAGCGATCTTGCCGAACGGCTCGATGGCTCGGGTTACCGTGACGACATTCTCCGGCTGCTGTTCATCTGCTGCCATCCGGACCTGCCGGCGACCCAGCAGATCGCCCTGGCCTTGCGCATCGTCTCAGGTCTTTCGGTGCCGCAGATCGCCCGGGCCTTTCTGGTCAGCGAAAGCGCGATGGAGCAGCGCATTACCCGCGCCAAGGCGCGGGTTGCGGCCGCCGGCGTTCCGTTCGAAACGCCTGATGCCGTCGAGCGGAACGAACGGCTGGCTCTCGTCTGCGCCATGATCTATCTGATCTACAACGAAGGTTACTCCGCCGGCGGAACGCATCGCGAGGCCGCCGCCTTCGCGGACGAGGCGATCCGGCTCGGCCGGCTGTTGCTTCGCATCTTTCCCGGCGAGCCGGAAACCATGGCGCTGTTGGCGCTGATGCTGCTGCAGCAATCGCGAAAGGCGGCGCGCTTCGATGCGGACGGACAGATCATTCTGCTGGAGGAGCAGGACCGTTCGCTCTGGGACCGGACATCGATCGATGAGGCGCTTGCTCTGCTCGACAAGGCGATCCGTCATCGCCGCCGCGGACCTTACCAGGTACAGGCGGCAATCGCCGCCCTGCATTCCCGAGCGAAACGCGCTGCAGACACGGACTGGGCGGAGATCGACCTGCTCTACCAGGTGCTGGAGAAGCTGACGCCATCTCCGGTGGTGACGCTCAACCGTGCGGTTGCCGTCTCCAAGCTGAAGGGAGCCGAGGAGGCGCTGGCGCTGATTATGCCGCTGGAAGGGCAGCTCGACAGCTATTTCTATTTTCATGGGCTGAGAGGCGGTCTGCTGGCGCAGCTCGCCCGTCCACAGGAGGCGCGGGTCGCCTTCGACAGGGCGATTGCGCTCGCCCGCTCGCCGGCCGAGGCGGCTCATATTCGCCATCAGCTCGACTGCCTGGGCGCGGGCGCCTCGGCTGCCGCAAAATAATCGAAAATTTGCTTTCCGGCTGTCGGCAAGAGGCCACCGTCAACGTCCTTGGCGCATAGGCCGATCGGGCCGTTTCAAGCTGAAGAAAGGAACTGGAGCATGACCGGGCAGACCCAACGCCACGAGCTTTCGCTGACCCGCATCATCGACGCGCCGCGCGAGAAGATCTTCCGTTGCTGGACCGAGGCCGAACTTCTGAAGCAATGGTTCGCGCCGCTGCCCTGGACCACATCTGCTGCTGCCCTCGATGTTCGCGCAGGCGGCTCGAGCTCCATCACCATGCGCAGCCCAGAGGGTGAGGATTATCCGAATAGCGGCATCTATCTGGAGGTCGTTCCCAACGAACGTCTCGTTTTACCGATGCCTTCACCAGTGCCTGGGTGCCGTCGGCAAAACCCTTCATGGTGGGGACGATCCAGCTCGACGATCTCGGCGGCGGCAAGACCCGCTATACGGCGACGGTCCTGCATTGGTCGGCCGAGGATCGCGACGCACATGAGAAGATGGGCTTCCATGCGGGGTGGGGCCAGTGCGCAGACCAGCTTGCGGCGCTGGCGGTAAAGATCTGAATTTCTGATTCAATTCCGGGGGATATGACGATGTCTTATGCAGCAGATTCACTTTCGCCCGCGGTAACGCGAGCCCAGCGCGCGGCTGGTGTCACCCTTAGCGGGTTGATCGTTGCCTTTCTTGTGTTCGATAGCGTGATCAAGCTCATTCCGCTTCCTGTGGTCACGGAGACGATGGCTGGACTGGGCTATTCCGCCGATCCGGCGCTTGCGCGGCTGCTTGGTGTCATCACGCTTGGCTGCGCCATTCTTTATGCCATCCCAAGGACCTCGGTCCTGGGGGCGATTCTCCTCACCGGCCTGTTCGGCGGGGCGATCGCGGCGCATCTGCGGGTCGGCAGCCCGGTATTCTCGCACTTGCTGTTCGGTGTCTATCTCGGCGTAATGGCCTGGGGCGGACTTTACCTGCGAAATGAAGCCGTTCGGAAAATGATTCCGTTCTTTCACCGAAGCTTTTGATTTCGGATTCGATTTGCTAAGGCTCGCTCCCTCGAACAAGGGTGGAGCGAGCCATGCCGCAAGTGATCATCGCACCGGTCAAGCAATCGGATGCAGACGAGCTGATCGCAGCCAATATCGCCAGCCGCGCCCATCATGCGCCCTGGGCCTATCCCTTTCTGGATCGCGACGGTTTCGATGCCTGGTTCGGCCAGACGGTCACCGGGCCGAACATAGGGCTGGTTGCACGCGACGCCGGCTCGGGCGGCATCGTCGGCGTCATCAACATCAGCCAGATGGTTTGGGGCGGCTTCCGCAGCGCCTTTCTCGGCTATCACGGCATGGTGGGTTTCGCCGGCCAGGGCTTCATGACGGAGGCATTGCGGCTGGCCGTGGCGTATGCCTTCGATACTGTCGGCCTGCATCGACTGGAAGCAAATATCCAGCCTGCGAACTATCCCTCGATCGCTCTTGTGAAGAGGCTCGGCTTTCGCAAGGAAGGCTTCTCCCCCAAATATCTGAAGATCGGTGGCGTCTGGTGCGATCACGAGCGCTGGGCATTGCTCGCCGACGATCCGCGTCTTTAAGCAGGACGATAAGGGCTTCGGCAGATGATTCAAATGATATGGGGATGTCGTTGAATCCGGATTCAAATTTGCTTGCGGCATTAAGTCTTGGAGAGCGAAAATCGCGCCGGCGCGAGAAAGGCATTGACTGAACGGGGCGAAGAGGCGAAAGCGACGACTTGCACCTCTCGCCAAGCCGTTGCCGCAAGCGCGATATCGCCGGAAGCCGTGGATGATCATTTCGAACGACGACGAACTGACCAAGCTGAAAGAAATTGGCCGCATCTGCGCCAATGCGTTGCAGGCCATGGCGGCCGCGCTGGAACCCGGCATCACGACGCTGGAGCTGGACGCCATCGGTCGCAAGGTGCTCGAAGATGCCGGCGCGCAGTCCGCACCGGAACTGGTCTACAAATTTCCCGGTGCGACCTGCATCAGCATCAATGAGGAGGTCGCGCACGGCATTCCCGGCCCGCGTGTGATCCGGGCGGGTGATCTGGTCAATCTCGATGTCTCGGCCGAGAAGGACGGGTTCTTTTCCGATACCGGCGCGTCCTTCGCCGTGCCGCCGGTGAAGCCGAAGATCGAGCGCCTGTGCCGGGACGGCAAGCGGGCGCTTTGGGTCGGCCTCAACCAGGTGCGCAGCGGCGCACCGCTATCGAGGATCGGCCATGCCGTCGGCGCCTTCGCGCAAAAGAACCGCTACACGCTGGTGGCCAATCTCGCCAGCCACGGCATCGGGCGCTCGCTGCACGAGGAGCCCGCCGAGGTTTCGACCTGGGCAGACCCCGACGAGACGCGGATCATGGAGGACGGCCTGGTTTTCACCGTCGAGCCGTTCCTGTCGCTCGGCGCCACCTGGGCGGAGGGCGGCGACGATGCGTGGACGCTTTATGCCGATCCACAGGCGCCCACGGTTCAGTTCGAACATACGATCGTCGCCACCCGCAACGGACCGGTCATCCTGACATTGCCGGATAATTGAGCGCCTGCGCCCAAAGCGCGTCGTGATCTTTCAGATCAGCTCGCTGCGCTTTAGACCCTTGGCTTTTCGCAGGTCGTTATCGCAAGCCGCCGCACAGTTTTGCGTGACATGCTTTAGTCATCGGACTTCGTTTCGCCGCGGATGATATCGGCGGCTGCCCGCTCGAGGATTGCCGCTATGCGCGCACCCTCGGCCTTGTTCCACGGAAATTTCGACCGCAGCGCAGACCGCAGAAGATGGCGGGCGCGATGGACGTCGCCGGCACTGTCACGATCGAACGGGCTGTCGCGCCCTTCGTCGTCTTCGCCGCCGAAAACCTGCCGGACACGCGCCATTTTTTCGCCGATTGCTGAAAGCTTGGCGAAAGTGGCTTCCACCAGATCACGGTTATCATCGACGCGTTTCTGGCCGCTTTCGGTGATACGGTAGAGTTTCTTCGTGCCGCTGGCTTCGACTTCGGCCTGGCCGGTTTCTTCGAGATAGGTCAGGGCAGGGTAGATGACGCCCGGGCTCGGCACATAGAAGCCGCCGGAGCGTTCCTCGAAAGTCTTGATCAATTCATAGCCGTGGCGCGGCTGTTCGGACAGCATGGCAAGGATGATGAGCTGCAGATCGGCTGCATCGAACTTCCGCCCGGTGCGGAACCCGCCGCCGAACATGCCGCCCTTGAAGCCTCTCATGAAGTCTCTCCTGTGCTCGCCGTGTGATTCACGGCCTCGACCATGTCGTAGGATATAAGCCTCGACCATGTCAAAGCCATCGCCGCACATGCGGTCTCTAAAACCTCTCATATCGTTTCTCCTTGTGAAGTGTGAGGGTTTGTATCGTTAGTCATGTCGTAAGATATATATCGTAAGATAATGCGATACAAGATGCCCGATGATTTTTTCGTTGAGCCGGCGGCGGAGAAGGAGAGGGCGGTATGCCTGCGAGAGGGAAAATCTCAGCTGAACAGTCGCATCACGATCATGGGATAAGCGATTACATCTATGTAAGAATGCGGGCTTGCAGGTTGCCGCTCTTGGCGAACTGTCCTAGGTTCGCCATCAACAAACGCCACGACGGTTCGAAAATCCTATTAAGAAAGCTGCGCTTCTCGTGTTTCTGTCATTCTTCCCCAAGCCTAAACCCTTTTTCATTTCGGCCGCTGTCTGGTCCCTTGTGGCTATATTTCTTTGGTATTTCGGCGGAGAGAAGGCCGGTGCCTATATCGGCCTGTCACCGCTGGCGGACGGACAGGATGCGCCGGTGGGCGTTTCGGTGTTTTGGACCGCGCCGTTCATCTGGTTTTACATATACTACGTTGCGGCTGTCGGCTTGTTCGCGCTCTTCTGGTTCCGTTACAGCCCACACCCGTGGCAATATTGGTCAGTGCTCGGCACAGCTCTCATCATCTTCAATACTTATTTTTCGGTACAGGTCAGCGTCGCAGTCAACGCGTGGTACGGGCCATTCTACAATCTCGTTCAGAAAGCGCTGACGACCGTCGGCTCGGTGCCTGGCTCCGAGTTCTACATGAACATGCTCGTTTTTGCGGGCATCGCTTTCGTGGCCATTACCGTCGGCGTGTTCAATCTGTTCTTCGTCAGCCATTGGGTGTTTCGCTGGCGCACGGCAATGAATGACTACTATATGGCCAACTGGCAGAAGCTGCGGCATGTCGAAGGGGCCTCACAGCGTGTGCAAGAAGACACGATGCGGTTCTCCCAGACCGTTGAATCCCTGGGCGTGAGCTTCATCGGCTCCATTATGACGCTGATTGCCTTCCTGCCCGTGCTCTTCCGTCTTGGCGCTAACATTACGGAGCTGCCACTTATCGGCAACATTCCGCATGCGCTCGTCTGGGCCGCGATCTTCTGGTCGATTTTCGGAACCGTTTTCCTGGCGGCGGTCGGCATCAAGCTACCTGGCCTTCAGTTCATTAATCAGCGTGTGGAAGCGTCCTACCGCAAGGAGCTCGTTTATGGTGAAGACCATGGCGACCGCGCTTCGCCGCCGACGGTAGCAGAACTCTTTGCTAATGTACGCCGCAACTATTTCCGCATTTACTTCCACTACACCTACTTCAACGTCGCGCGTATTTTTTACTCGCAGGCGGACAATATCTTCAGCTTCGTCGTGCTCGTTCCGTCAATCGTTGCCGGCAAGTTGACGCTCGGCCTTTTGACGCAGATTACCAATGTCTTCGATCAGGTGCGTGGATCATTTCAGTACCTTGTCAGCTCATGGACGACGATCATCGAGCTTCTGTCGATCTATAAGCGTTTGCGAGCTTTCGAAGCAGCGATCGACGACGAGCCCTTACCGTCAATCGACCAGCGCTATCTGGAGCGCGAGCCGGGCGTCATTCACGCCGATGGCTGACGAAATAAGGCCACCGAAACGGGGCCTTTTTCAATGATGCCAATGGCAGGGACGCCGCAGTCCGTCGGGCTTGTGTGGTTACGAAGAGACCTTCGTTAGCCGTACCACCGGCCTCTCTAGCTCAGGGCGTTCGTCGCTGCAATCGACCCACTGGGTCGATTGCTCGGGCTTTACCCGAGCGCTCCTCACCCCTGCTGAGGCTTGCCTCGGGCCGCGATCAGCGGGATCGCTTCGGAATAGCTGACGCAGGCGACATCCTGCTTGTGGCAGACATCGCTGACGAAACGGTCGAGCGCGCGCCAATAGGCGCCGTCATTCATCTCGACGAAATGGAAGCCGAGCTGCAGCGGAATGCGCTCGCCATCATATTGCTTGTTGAAGGCCGCTTCGAAGGCATCGAAGGTGCGGTCTTCATAGGTCTTCGCATTGGCCTTGTCCTCGGCGCCCTTGGAATGGCGGACGTAGAGATTGTAATCCATGCCGATGACCAGGCGATGCTCGGGGCCTTCCGGGATCAGCGGCAGCCCGAAGCGGTAGAGACCGTCGACCACCTGGGGCAGGGCAGGTCCCTTGGTGACGAGGCTTGCATCGTATTGGAAGCCCATCTCTTTCTCGGCCGGTACCAGGCCGTCGCTGGTGGAGAGATAGGGCGCGCGAAATCCCTTGACGTCGTGCGTGGCGAAATTTTCCCAGCCCTGCGGCTCCTTGTCGGCCAGGCCGACATTCTTCCAGGCATCACGAAGAGCGACGCGGGCATTCATGAACTCCTGCTTCCAGTCGGCAGCGCTCCATCCCTTGCCGTCGAAATGGCCGCAGGCATGGCTGGAAATATCGTGGCCTTCCAGATGGGCTCCCCAGATGTTGGCGATGCGCGTGCGCACATCGTCCTCGCTCTTGGCGAAGCCGACATTCGACTTGCCGGGCCGCTGCATCGGTCCCTGATAGGCCTTGGCCTGCGCCTTGTTCATCAAAAAGGTGCAGGACAGGAAATAGGTGAAATGCGCACCGTTGCGCGAAGCGATTTCGCGGCTCTTGGTCCAGAGCGCAACGTCATGAGCGCCATCGAAGGAAATCATCACGAGTTGCTTGGGCTTTCCATGGGCCTGGGCAGCGGCGGGCAGGGCAAGGGAAAGCGCAAGAGAGAGGCAGGAAATTGAGCGTAACATGGGCACCGACATTGCTTGATCGAGCATGGCTTGCCAAAGATCATCTGGCGATTTTAGACGGCATGCTCCGGGGTCGGTTCCTTCCTTTCGCGCAAATGCGGCGAAGCTGCGGTGATGCTGGCATTTTTTTGCAGCAGCCGATAAGGATGTGCCTACCGAACCGAAGGGGCTTCATTCATGGCATTGCTTATTCTCGGCATTGTTCTTTTTCTAGGCGTCCATCTGATCCGCGTCGTTGCTCCGGGCTTGCGAACGTCAATGATCGCGAGCATCGGCGAATCCGGCTGGAAGATCGCCTATTCGGTCGCGAGCATCCTGACACTGATCCTGCTCATCTATGGGTTTGGTCAGGCGCGCGACATGACGCCCATCTGGTCGCCGCCGTTCTGGATGAGCCATATCACCATCCTACTGATGCTGTTTGCGATGATCTGTCTGGTCGCCTCGCTGCTGCCGGCGGGGCATATCGCGGTCAGGACAAAGCATCCGATGGTGCTTTCGGTGAAGATCTGGGCGCTGGCGCATTTGCTCTCCAACGGTGACGGCGCGGCGATCCTGCTGTTTGCCGCCTTTCTCGCCTGGGGCGTGATCCTGCGTATTTCGCTGAAACGCCGTCAGCGCGCTGGGGAAATCACGCTGCGCCCGTTCGTCTCGGCGAAATATGATCTCTATGCGATCATCATCGGCGTCGTCGTCTGGGCATTGATCATTTGGAAGCTTCATGCGTGGATTATCGGGGTTTCGCCGCTGGTTATGTGACGATTTCTGCCATTCCCCCTTACATCAGCCGCAAAATGGAGTAGAAGGCCCCACTAGAGCCGGATGATTTTCAGGTCGAATGGACCTAAAATCCGAATCCGCTCCAGCATCATGGAAGTAGAGCATGATGTCGCCCGAAAACCGCTCGCACTTTTCGGCATCATGCTCTAACCCCTAAGCTCTTTGGAATGATTTGGCCTGGGCCGGAGACGAGAATGGCATTCAATGACGACAGCTTCATCCGTGAGGTGAACGAGGAACTGCGTTCGGACCAATTGCGGTTCGTATGGCGCCGTTTTGGCCGGCTCATCATTGGGGGAGCCGTGCTCATCGTTCTCGGTACCGCGGCCTATAGCGGCTATCGCTATTGGGCGGGCAATCAGGCCGGCAGCGGTGGCGATCAGTTCCTAGCGGCGCTGACCCTGGCCGACCAGAACAAGACGGACGAAGCCCTTGCCGCGCTGACGGCCATCGAGAAGAATGGCCCAGGTTCCTATCCGTTGCTGGCGCGTCTGCGCGCGGCGACGCTGCAGGCGCAGAAGGGTGACACGGCAAGCGCAATCGCCGCTTTCTCGGCTATCGGCAAGGAAGCGGACATTCCGGTCGTCGTCCGCGATGCGGCGCGCTTGCGCGCGGCCTATCTGCTTGTCGACACCGGCACCTACGATCAGGTTGCGGCCGAAGCGCAGGAGCTGGCCGTGCCGGCCGATGCCTTCCGGCATTCGGCGCGTGACGTTCTGGGTCTTGCCGCCTACAAGGCCGGCGATCTCGCCAAGGCCCGGCAGTGGTTCCAGGCGATCGTCGACGATCCGCAGAGCCCGCGCAACGTTGCCAACCGCGCGCAAATGTTGCTCGATCTCATCACGGCAACCGGCAAAGCTCCGGTCGCCAACGGCTGAAGGACGGATCGCTAAATGAGTTTCACGGTCGCGATCGTCGGTCGCCCGAATGTCGGCAAGTCCACACTTTTCAACCGTCTGGTTGGCAAGAAGCTGGCGCTCGTCGACGATACGCCGGGCGTCACGCGTGACCGTCGTCCCGGCGATGCCAAGCTGATCGATCTTCGCTTCCGCATCGTCGACACCGCTGGTCTCGAAGAAGCCGACGAAGAGACGCTCGAAGGCCGCATGCGCGCCCAGACCGAGCAGGCGATCGATGAGGCCGACCTGACGCTGTTCGTCGTCGACGCCAAGATGGGCTTGACGCATGTCGACAAGACGCTGGCCGAAATGCTGCGCAAGCGCGGCCGGCCTGTCGTGCTCGTCGCCAACAAATCCGAAGCCCGCGGTTCCGACGGCGGCTTCTACGATGCCTACACGCTCGGCCTTGGCGAGCCTTGCCCAATCTCGGCCGAACACGGCCAGGGCATGATGGATCTTCGCGACGCGATCATCGACGCGATCGGCCATGAGCGCGCCTTTCCGGAGACGGACGACGAAGCGGAAACGAATGTCAGCATTCCCCGCCCGGCTGTCGGCGAGGATGGCGAGGAGATCGAAGAGGAACCCGTCTATGACGAGACGCGGCCGCTGCGCATCGCGATCGTCGGTCGCCCGAATGCCGGCAAGTCGACGCTGATCAATCGTTTCCTCGGCGAAGACCGGCTGCTGACCGGTCCGGAAGCCGGCATTACCCGCGATTCCATCTCCGTCGACTGGAGCTGGCGCGGTCGCACCGTAAAGATGTTCGACACCGCCGGCATGCGTCGCAAAGCCAGGGTCACTGAGAAGCTTGAAAAGCTCTCGGTTGCCGACGCGCTGCGCGCCATTCGCTTTGCCGAGACCGTGGTTATCGTCTTCGATGCGACCATCCCCTTCGAGAAGCAGGATCTACAGATCGTCGATCTCGTCATTCGCGAAGGCCGAGCCGCAGTCATCGCCTTCAACAAGTGGGACATGATCGAGGATCGCCAGGCCGTGCTTGCCGATCTGCGTGAAAAGACCGACCGCCTGCTGCCGCAGGCGCGCGGCATCCGCGCCATACCGATTGCCGGTCAGACGGGCGACGGCCTGGATCGGCTGATGCAGGCAATCGTCGATACAGACAAGGTCTGGAACAAGCGCATAGCCACCGCCAAGCTCAATCGCTGGCTGGAGACACAGCAGGTTCAGCATCCGCCACCGGCTGTTTCCGGACGGCGCATCAAGCTGAAGTACATGACGCAGGTGAAGGCGCGCCCGCCGGCCTTCATGATTTCCTGCACACGCTCGGATGCGCTGCCGGAATCCTATGTGCGTTATCTGATCAATGGTCTGCGCGCGGATTTCGCCATGCCCGGCGTGCCGATCCGCATCCATTTCCGCACGTCGGAAAATCCTTTCGAAAACAAGAAGAACAATCCTTACGAAAGTAAGAGGAAGCGGTCCTGACACGCCTTGCCCGACCGCGTGATGGTCGAGGCACATCTAGGCGGTATTGACGAAGTTACATCAAGAGCCTGCCGCCCGGATGACCGAGGTATCCTCAAGGAATGATGACTTCTCCTTGTCCCGTCTACCTTTTCAGAAGTGGAGGGTTCGCCCCATCCGGCGACACGGTGGTCTGCGTTGCGCCACTGGAGTGTGTTGTCGCAGTTTACGGTGACGGAGGTGTTGTTGGCGAAGGCGGCCTGTCTTCTGTCTTTGGTGGGGCGGCGGTCTTCAAGAACGATGCGTCTGGGGAATGCTTCGTCGGCGTATGGGGCGGACGCAACGCCTCACGTTTCCGCAGTGAACTTCGGGCTCATATGCAAATTGCTATTCTCAAGGAAGCGCCAGACGCCCGACTCGCTTTCTGGGGGGCGGAAAAAGAGCGCCCCCAGAGGCCTACGCGCAAGTGAAGGGACTGAACACCTAGTCAGGCTGCGTTCTTGTTCAGCGCCTCGCGCAATGTGGTGATCTCCGCCTTCAATCGCATCAGTTCATCCAGCGTCTTGTCAGAGGCATCGAGAATGCAGGCGGGAATGCTCGCCGCCTTCTTCTCCAGGGCGACGCCTTCGCTGGTCAAATGGATCAGCACCTGACGCTCGTCTTCCTTGCTGCGGATGCGCTGAATGAAGCCCGCCGCTTCCAGGCGCTTCAACAGTGGCGTCAGCGTGCTCGATTCGAGGAACAGCTTTTCGCCGATGCGGCCCACCGTCTGTCCATCCTCTTCCCACAGCGTCACCATGACGAGATATTGTGGGTAGGTGAGATTGAGCGCGTCGAGCATGGGTTTATAGAGCCGGTTCATGGCATGGTTCGCCGAATAGAGGGCGAAGCAGATGAAGGTGTCCAGTTTCAACGGGTCGTGCGCCATCTCTCATACTCCCTGGGGAATAGCATCTAAATCGTGCGATAAATAATCGTACATCTAAAAGCGCGCGACGGCTATGGATTTCTTGTGCTTTTCGGAAAACCAACCCGCGAGAGGTAAACTCTAGAGCACTTCGGCCGCCGTTCGGACCCGACACGCTCATGCCCGCTGCCGCGCATATGCGCGCCGCTACCAATTATCTGGAGATGGGTTTGAAGAATTCAATATCGAGCCTGGCCGTGGCGCGGGCTCAATCCCTGCGCATCCTCATCCGGCCACGATGGATGGCAATGCGGACGTTGCCGATGAATTGGGCGGTGGCGGCCTCCCAGGAATAGTTGAGCGCCACGGTACGCGCTGCTTCACGCGAGCAGGACAGCGCCGCAAGGCAGGCTTTCGCCAGATCTGTATCCACCACGCCAGCCGGCTCGTTGCCGCCGAGAATGTCGGCCGGGCCAGTGACAGGGTAGGCGGCGACCGGAACGCCGCTCGCCAAAGCTTCCAGAATGGCATTGCCGAACGTATCGGTTTTCGACGGGAAGACGAAGACGTCGGCCTGAGAATAGGCATGCGCCAACTCCTCGCCGAACTTCGCGCCCAGAAAATGCACGTCCGGATAGAGCTTCTGCAGTTCCGCGCGCGCGGGTCCATCGCCGATGACCACTTTCGATCCCGGCAGATCGAGATCGAGGAAGGCCGGCAGGTTCTTTTCGAGAGCGACGCGACCGACGGTCATGAAGATCGGGCGGGGCAGGCCGAAGGGATTGTCTTCGAGCGGTTGCGGCCGAAAGAGCGTCGAATCGATGCCGCGGCTCCAGGGCAGCAGATTATGAATACCGCGCTGCTTGAGCTCGTTGGCGAGGCTCGGCGTTGCCACCATGCAGCCGAAACCGGCATTGTGAAACCATTTGACGAAGGCATAGAGCCAGCTTTGCGGTATCGGCAGGCGCGCCGAGACATATTCGGGAAACCGGGTGTGATAGCTGGTCGAAAAAGGCATGCCGTTTCTGAGGCACCAGCGCCGTGCAGTGAGCCCGAGCGGACCTTCCGTGGCGATATGCACATAGGTGGGCCGGAGCGCTTCGATCCTGCCGGCGATCTTGCGATAGCTGGCAATCGAAAGCCGGATTTCCGGATAGGTCGGGCAGGGGATGTTGCGAAAGCCGTCCGGCGTGATCATCGACACTTCGACACCCATGCGCGTCAGTTCGCGATTGGTGTTCTCGATCGAGCGGACGACGCCGTTCACCTGCGGATGCCAGGCATCGCTGACGATGAGCAGCCGCTCCGGCACGGCGACCGGCGTCGCTGCCTGGTCCCATATGGTGTGATCGATGTCTGACAATCGCTGTAACATGCCCAAAACTGCCCATCCGCGCCGCATCCTCATGATGGCGGTGCAAGCCGATTGCGGTGCTTCAAACATGATTCCCGCGCCCACCTTATTGTGGGGGGTGTCCATGATGGAAATATTACAGTGGTTATCTGGCGGTTTTCAGCTTCTTGGGCGAGACGAGGGCGCCGTATTCCTGAATGACTTTCGCGGCGATTTCGGCGGCGAAGGCGGCAGCGGCGAGCGGATCGCCATGCTGCAGGTAATGGGCGAGAAACGCGCCGTTGAAGCTGTCGCCGGCGCTGGTGGTATCGACGACCTTGTCGACCTCGACCGCAGGCACGAGCGTTTCATTGGCGTCGGTGCCGACGGTGGCGCCTTCGGGGCCGTTCTTGACGACGACCATATCGGCTCCGTACTGCCGGTATCGACGAATGGTGCCCGCAATCGAGTCGTCGCCGAAATGCGCGGCTTCGTCATCGAAGCTCGGCATCACGACGGTCGAGGCGCGCGCGCCATCCGTGATCATGGTGTGCATGGCATCCAGGCTGGACCACAGGCGTGGGCGCAGGTTGGGGTCGAAGGCCACCGGCTTGCCGGCGGCCTTGGCGCGGCGGAGCTCAGCCAGCAGCGTATAGGCATCCTCGCGCGGCAGGATCGCCAGCGTAATGCCCGAAAAATATAGCACGTCCGACGCTTCTATCGCGGCGCGCAGCGCATCGCCATCTGCCGCGAGAAGGCGGGCTGCCGAACTGTCGCGCCAATAGCTGAAGGAGCGTTCGCCATTCTTCAGGTTGATCATGTAGAGGCCCGGCGTCTTGCCGCGCAGGCGGCGGATATCCGCGGTGCCGATGCCGGCGCCGCGCATGAAGGCGACCATTTCGTCCGACATGGCGTCATCGCCGAGCGTGGTGAAATAATCGACGGACCAATCGGCAGGCAGGCAGGCGCGAGCATACCAGGCAGTGTTGAAGGTGTCGCCGGCGAAACCCTTGCGCAGGTGTCCGTCGTCGGCCTGCGACAACTCCACCATGCATTCGCCGATCGATAGAAAACGCCCGCCCAAGACTTCCTCCTGCATTTTTGCCTTGCTGCTGAATACGCGCAAGCAGCCGCTTGGGCAAGGTGGACGGCGGCTGCCGCCGTCTACCTTTGAGGCCTTACGGCCGGTCCATGTGATAGCAGGCGGCCGTCTGGCCGGGGCGCACCTGCTCGGTCGGCGGCATCTTCGTGCGGCATATGTCCGTCGCCTTCCAGCAGCGTGGCGAGAAGACGCAGCCCGGCGGTGGATTGAGCGGCGAGGGCGGATCGCCCTGCAGGCGGATGCGCTCACGGCGACGCGCCAGCTTCGGATCCGGGATGGGTGCCGCCGAGAACAGCGCCTGTGTATAGGGATGGGCCGGATGGTCGAAGACTGTAGCGGCTTCGCCGGCTTCCACCACCTTTCCGAGATAGAGCACCAGCACGTCGTCCGAGATCAGGCGCACGACGGAAAGATCGTGGCTGATGAAGATCAGCGTCAGGCCGAACTCCTTGCGCAGACGGCGCAAGAGCGTGATGACCTGCCCCTGGATCGAAACGTCCAGCGCCGAGACCGGCTCGTCGCAGATGATCAGCTTCGGACGGGTGATGACGGCGCGGGCAATGCCGATGCGCTGAGCCTGGCCCCCCGAAAACTCATGCGGATAGCGGTTGATCATCTCGGGCACCAGGCCGACCGCCGCCATGATCTCGCGGACGCGATCCTGTCTTTGGGCTCTTGTCAGTTTCGGCTCGAACACGGTGAGCGGCTCGGCGATGATATCGCCGACTGTCATGCGCGGATCGAGCGAAGCGATCGGGTCCTGGAAGATGATCTGCATGTCGCGACGAGCGGCACGCATCTCCTCGTCGGTGAGATCGAGAAGATTGCCGCCTTGCCACATGATGCGGCCCTTCTGCGCCCGGATCAGCCGCAGGATGGAGCGGCCGAGCGTCGACTTGCCGCAGCCCGATTCGCCGACGATGCCGAGCGTGCGCCCAGTCTTCAGTTCGAAGCTGACATCGTTGACCGCCGTCAGGATCATCGGTGGCTTGAAGAAGGATTTCGACGGCAGTTCGAATTCGGTGGTCAGATGCTCGACCTTCAGAAGCGTTTGCTCAGCCATGGACGAAGCTCCGTTCCTGATTAGCCGAAAGGGGATGGAAGCAGGCCGCACAGCGCTGCGGCGCCAATTGATCGAGCGGCGGCGGCGCATCGATACAGTCGTCCTCCACATGGGCGCAACGCGGCGAGAAGGCGCAGCCGCGCGGCAGGTGCATCAGGTTTGGCGGCCGGCCGGGGATGACGGCGAGATCGTCGACGTCCTGGTCAGGCCGCGGGATCGAGGCGTGAAGCGCCGCTGTGTAAGGATGGGCCGGGTTTTCGAACAGTTCGTCGACCGGCGCTTCCTCGACGATGCGGCCGGCATACATGACGGCGACACGGTCGGCCAGGCCGGCCACGACGCCGAGGTCATGGGTAATCATGACGAGCGCGGTGTGCATTTCGGCCGTCAACTCATTGAAAAGATCGAGAATCTGCGCCTGGATGGTAACGTCGAGCGCGGTTGTCGGCTCGTCGGCAATCAGAAGCTTCGGCTTGGTGAGCAGCGCCATGGCGATGACGATACGCTGACGCATGCCGCCCGAAAGCTCGTGTGGATAAAGGTTGAAGCGGCGCGTCGGGTCGGGAATGCCGACACGTTTCAGCATGTCCAGCGCCGTAGTCGATGCCGCCCGTGCCGACAAGCCGCCGTGGACTTCCAACTGCTCAGTCAACTGCCGGGAGATGCGCAACGACGGATTGAGGGCCGTCATCGGGTCCTGGAAGACCATCGCCACATCCTTGCCGCGCACGTGATCGAGTTCACGCGGCTTCAGTTTCAGGATGTCCTTGCCATCGAGCAGCGCCTGACCGCTGGTGCGGCCGTTCTTGGCGAGCAGGCCCATCAGGCCGAGGAAGGTCTGGCTCTTGCCGGAACCGGATTCGCCGACGACAGCGACGCGTTCGCCGCGGCCGATCTTCAGATTCAGTTTCGAGACGGCGGCGACCTCGCCTTCCGGTGTGCGGAAGGTGATCGAGTAATCTTTGAGTTCAAGAAGCGTGTCTGTCATATCAGCGATCCTTCGGATCGAAAGCGTCGCGCAGACCATCGCCGATGAAGAGCAGGCTCATCAGCAGCGCGACCAGGAAGCCGGCGGGGAAAAACAGTATCCAGGGCGTCGTTTCCATGCCGGCCGAGCCCTCGGCGATCAGCGTGCCGAGCGATGTCAGCGGTTCCTGTACGCCGAAGCCGAGATAGGACAGGAAGCTTTCCGTGGCGATGATCTCCGGAATGGTGAGCGTCGCGTAGATGACGACCGGACCGACGAGGTTCGGGACGATGTGCTTGAGGATGATCTTGAACGACCGCTGGCCCGAGGCGCGGGCGGCTTCAATGAATTCCCGCTGCTTGATGGATAATGTCTGGCCGCGCACGATGCGGGCCATGGTCAGCCATTCGAGCGCGCCGATTGCCGCGAACAGCAGATAGACGTTGCGGCCGAAGATCACCATCAGCAGGATGACGAAGAGGACGTAGGGCAGCGCGTACATGATATCGACGAAACGCATCATGATGGCATCGACGCGACCGCCGAAATAGCCGGAAACGGCGCCGTAAAGCACGCCGATGAGCACCGAGACGAGGGTTGCCACGAGGGCGACGGTCAGCGAAACGCGCGTGCCGTAGAGCGTGCGCGCCAGCAGGTCGCGACCGTTGCCATCCGTGCCGAAATAGTGGCCGGCGGCGAAATCCGGGGGACCTCGGAAGGAGGTCCAGTCCGGATCCTCGTAGTTGAAGGGAAGGAAGCTCGGGCCGAAAATGGCGATGAGGACCAGCAGCGCCAGCACGATCAGCGACAGTGCCGCCGCCTTGTTGCGCAGCAGGCGACGCATCGCATCGCCGCTGAGGGAGCGCCCCTTGGGCGCGAGCCCTTCTGCCGAAAGCAGCTCCGCTTCCAACAGTTCTCTCTTGGCTGAATTGAGGATCATCGCATTCTCACTTTCGGATCGAGCCAGGCATAGGCGATGTCGACCAGCAGATTGAGGACCACGATCAGGACCATGTAGAAAATGACGGTGCCGAGGACCATGCCGTAATCACGATTAAGCGCCGCGCCGACGAAGTAGCGGCCGACACCGGGAAGGCCGAAGATGCTTTCCACGACCAGCGAACCGGTGAGCAGATAACTTGCCGCCGGCCCGAGATAGGAGACGACGGGCATCATCGCCGGTTTCAATGCATGGCGCATCACGGTGAGCCTGGGGCCGATACCCTTGGCCTTGGCGGTGCGGATGAAATTCTGGCTCATCACCTCGATCATCGAGCCGCGCATCAGGCGGGAGATGCGCGCCGCGTGCGGCAGGGTCAGAACGATGATGGGAAGGACCAGGAACCGGACCGAACCATCGCCCCAGCCGCCGACGGGCAGCCAGCCGAGTTCGTTGCCGAAGACAAGCTGGAGGATCGGGGCAATGAGGAAGCTCGGCATGACCAAGCCGATAAGCAGGCCTCCGCCCAGCCAGTAGTCGGCGCTGCGGTTCTGATACAGCGCCCCAAGACAGCCGATGAAAACGCCGATGATGGTGGCGAGCACGAAGGCGGAGCCGCCGATCGTCAGCGTATAGGGAAATCCCGACATGATCTGCTGGGTGACGGTGAAGTCCTGATTGGCGAAGGAGGGGCCGAGGTCGCCCTTCATCACGTCGCCGACATAGATCAGGTATTGCTCGACCAGCGGCTTATCCAGATTGTAGTGGGCCGCGAGGTTGGCTTTGACTTCCGGCGGCAATGGCCGTTCGCCATCGAAGGGGCCGCCGGGAGCGAGGCGCAGAATGAAAAAGCACACTGTCACGGCAATCCACAGTACGGGGATTGTCGACAGCAGACGACGGAGAGCGTAGCGAAACATGGGTGCGTTGAGGCCCCGCCCGGCAAGAGCGGGCAGGGCCTTTTCCTATCTATTCTTTGGGACCTATTCTTTGACGGACAGCCAGCGCGTGCGGTGAATGTCCTGAATATTGTCGACGAAACCCTGCACCTTCGGGGCGACGATGTTCTGCGAAACGTAGTAGTAGATCGGGATCGCGGCGCTATCGTCGAGGGCGAGCTGCTCGGCCTTCTTATAGATCTCGGCGCGCTTCTTCAGATCGATCTCTTCGTTGCCCTGCTTGATCAGAGCGTCGTAGTCCGGATTGCTCCAGCGGCCATAGTTCATTTCGACGCCGGTCGACAGCAGGTTCAGGAAGTTGATCGGATCATTGTAGTCGGCGAGCCAGCCGGCACGGCCGATTTCCACCTGGCCGCGCTGCATTTCATCGTAATGCACCTTGGTTTCGGTGTTGTAGAGCTCGATATCGACGCCGAGCGGCTTCCACATGGCGGCGATCGCCACGGCGATGCGCTTGTGGTTGTCGTTGGTGTTGTAGCGCAGCTGCGCCTTCAGCGGATGGTCAGGACCGAAGCCTGCTTCCTTCAACAGCTTCTTGGCCTCTTCGACCTTCTGCTTGTAAGGCTCGTCCTTCCAGCTGACATAGGCCGGCTCGCCGTAATTGGCCGTGCCCGGCGGTACCCAGGAATACATCGGCAGTTCGCCGGTACCCAGAATCTTCGGGCCGATGACCTCGCGGTTGACGGCCATCGAGAGAGCCTGGCGGACGCGCTTGTCGTTGAAGGGCGGCTTGGTGGCGTTCAGGACGTAATAGTAGGTGCCGAGGAACGGAACCACATGCGCCTGGCCCGGAAGGTTCTTCTGGATCCACTCATACTGATCGGCGGGGAACGAGGTCAGAATATCGAATTCGCCGGCGCGATAGCGCTTGAGTGCGGCAGACTGATCTTCCAGCGTATAGAAGTTCACCTTGTCGATCTTCACGTCCTTGGCGTCATAGTACTGGTCGTTCTTGACGTTGCTGACATGCGAGCCGGGCACCCATTCGACCGGTTTGTAAGGGCCGTTGGTGACGATGTTTTCGACCTTGACCCAGCTATCGCCCTTCGCTTCGACGACATGCTTCGGCAGCGGATAGGCCGTGTAGTGCATCAAGGCGTTGAGGAAGTAAGGGGTCGGGTTCTCGAGCGTGATTTCCAGCGTCTTGTCGTCGATCGCCTTGACGCCGAGCTGGGTCGGATCCTTGATCTCGCCCTTGTTGATCTTTTCCGCGTTCTTGATCGTGTATTGCAGGTAGGCGTATTGGGCGGCGGTCTTCGGGTCCATCAGACGCTGGAAAGCAAAGACGAAGTCCTGAGCGGTGACAGGCGTGCCGTCGGACCACTTGATGCCGTCGCGCAACTTGAAGGTATAGACCTTCTGGTCGGGGGAAATGGTCCAGCTCGCCGCCTGGCCGGGAATGGGGTTGTCCTTGGGATCTTCGGTCACCAAGCCTTCGAAAATATCGCCGTCGATACGGTTTTCCCAGTCGCCCGAAATTTTTTGCGGATCGAGCGACGTGGGGTCGCCGCCGTTGTGGATATTGAGGGTCGCGGCATGAGCGGAGAGGCTCAATATCGTGCTGACGAACGCCGTCGCGATAAATCTTCTGGCCAAATGAGACATATGTTTTCCCACCTTTCTGGAGTTATTGTCCTTGTTTTACAAGGATATTTTTGATCCCGCAGGTGACCCGTACGTGCAGGTCAATGTCGGAAGTTATCCAAAGCGGCGTCGCATTCAAGCCCCAAAAAGACGCACAGGCTTTGCGTGTGGGCATCCATGTTGATAATTCGCTAAAATTGATGCTGCGAATTTATGCTTCCGGCCTCGGGTTCGCGCCTCCGCCCGATTGCGGCTTGCCGCCTGCGGCCGAGTATGCAAATTGAAAGACCGTGTGCGATATCGAGGCGGTTGGATGAAATCGACAAGGAAGGCGGCGGGAGCCGACTGGTGGCGCGGCGCCGTGATCTATCAGGTCTACCCGCGATCGTTTCAGGATACGGATGCCAACGGGCTTGGCGACATCAAGGGGATCACCCGCCGCCTGCCTCATATTGCCGCACTCGGGGTCGATGCGATCTGGCTGGCACCGTTCTTCACCTCGCCGATGGCGGACATGGGCTACGATGTCGCCGACTATTGCGACGTCGATCCGATTTTCGGCACGCTTGACGATTTCGACGAGATGATGGCGGCGGCGCATGCGCTGGGGCTCAAGGTCATCATCGATCAGGTCATCTCGCATACGTCGGACCGGCATCCCTGGTTCGTGGAGAGCCGGGCAAGCCGCGACAATCCCAAGGCGGATTGGTATGTGTGGGCCGATCCGAAACCGGATGGCACGGCGCCGAACAACTGGCTTTCGATCTTCGGCGGGCCAGGCTGGGAATGGGACGGCGTGCGCCGGCAATATTACCAGCACAACTTCCTGACCTCGCAACCGGACCTGAACTTCCATAATCCTGAAGTTCAGGACGCGGTGCTGGCGGCCGTGAAATTCTGGCTCGACCGCGGTGTCGACGGCTTCCGCCTGGATACGGTTAATTACTATTTCTGCGACAAGGAGCTGCGCGACAATCCGCCGGCGCTCGTTGCGACGGGTGGCCTGGACGCGCCGGAGAGCAATCCCTACGGCATGCAGAACCATCTCTATGACAAGACCCAGCCGGAGAATATTGGCTTCCTGAAGCGGTTCCGTGCGCTGCTCGATCAATATGAGGATCGCGCGACGGTCGGCGAGGTGGGCGATGGCGCCCGTTCGCTGCAGACGGTGGCCGCCTATACCAGCGGCGGCGACAAGCTGCACATGTGCTATACATTCGACCTGCTGGGGCCGGATTTTACCCCCGCGCATTTCCGCCGTTGCGTCGGCGACTTTCAGGATAACGTCGTCGACGGCTGGGTCTGCTGGGCCTTTTCCAATCACGATGTGCAACGCCATGTCAGCCGCTTCGCGCTGACGGAGGAAGAGCAGCCGCGCGTCGCCAAGCTTGCGATTTCGCTGCTCTCGACGCTGCGCGGCTCGATCTGCCTGTATCAGGGGGAGGAGTTGGGTCTGCCGGAGGCGGAGCTTGCCTTCGAGGATCTGCGCGATCCCTATGGCATTCGCTTCTGGCCGGCCTTCAAGGGGCGTGACGGATGCCGCACGCCGATGCCCTGGGAAGCGAGCCGTGCCCATGCCGGGTTTACGACCGCCGAGAAATCCTGGCTGCCGGTGCCTTACCAGCATGCGTCCCTTGCCGTTGACAAGCAGGAGGCGGACGAGGATTCCGTGCTGCATCACTATCGGCAGACACTGGCCTTCCGGAGGGAATATGCCGCCTTGCGCGACGGCGATATGACCTTCCTTGACACCGAGGAAGATGTTCTCGCCTTCACGCGCTCGAAGGATGGCGAGACGCTGCTTTTCGTCTTCAATCTGTCCCGCAAGCCGGTGAAGGTCGCCCTGCCGGAGGGCATCAAGCTGGCAAAGACCATTGCCATGCCGGGTTTCGAGACCGCCGACGCAGGGGCGACGGTGACGCTCTCAGCGCTTGACGTCTATTGCGGTGAGCTTGCCTGATCAGCCGATCAGCATGAACTTGTCGACATCGACGAGCCCCTTATCCGATATCTTCAGGTGCGGGATGACGGGCAGCGGCAGGAAAGCGAGCTGCAGGAAGGGCTCTCCCAGCGTCGCGCCGAGAGCGTAGGCTGCCTGGCGCAAGTGGTGGAGCGTGTCGCGGACGCTTTCATAGGGTTCGAGGCTCATGAGGCCGGCGATGGGCAGGGCGATCTCGCCGGTGACGACACCGTTCTCGACGACCACGAAGCCGCCGTTGATATCGCTGAGGCGATTGGCGGCGAGCGCCATGTCATCCTCGTCGACGCCGACGACGCAGATATTGTGGCTGTCATGACCGACTGTGGAGGCGATCGCGCCCTTCTTCAACCCAAAGCCCTGAACGAAGCCGTTGGCATGATTGCCGTTCTTGCCGTGCCGTTCGATGACGGCGACCTTGATGATATCGTTGCCGAGGTCGATATCGGTCTGGTTGCCCTTGGCGGGCAGGCGATAGCGGCGATGTTCGGTGATGATCTTGCCGGGGGTGACGCCGATGACGGAGCTTTCGCCCTCGCTGACCGGCACACCGAAGTCGGCGGCGTTGATCGGGCGGGCCTTGACACTGTCGAGGCCGACGGGAGCGATGAGCTTGCGGCTGGCGAAGAGCTCGGCCGTGACGCGGCGGCCGGCGGAGAAGACGGTCTCGGCCTTGCAGCTCTCCAGGCTGTCGATAACGACGAGATCGGCGCGCCAGCCGGGCGCCACCAGACCGCGGTCCCGCAGGCCGAAAGCACGCGCCGCCGAAATCGAAGCGGCGCGATAGATGGCCAGCGGCTCGACGCCATGTGTGATCGCGGTGCGGATCATGTAATCCAGATGGCCTTGCTCGGCGATATCAAGGGGATTGCGATCGTCGGTGCAGAGTGCGAGATGGGGCGACAGGCGCTCGGTGATGATAGGCATCAGCGCATACAGGTCCTTGGAGACCGAACCTTCGCGCACAAGCACCTGCATGCCCTTGCGGATCTTCTCCAGCGCCTCCTCGGCGGTGGTCGATTCATGCTCCGTGCGGATGCCGGCTGAGAGATAGCCGTTGAGATCATTACCGCGCAGCAACGGCGCATGGCCGTCGATATGGCCGCCCTGGAAGGCCTCAAGCTTTGCCATGCAGATGGGATCCTTGTGGACCACACCGGGGAAATTCATGAATTCGGCAAGGCCGATCACCTTCGGGTGGTCGCGGAAGGGCAGCAGCTTTTCGATCGGCAGATCGGCGCCGGAGGTTTCCAGATGCGTCGCCGGTACACAGGAGGAAAGCTGGACGCGGATATCCATGATGGTTTCAAGCGAACTGTCCAGGAAATACTGGATGCCCTCGGTACCGAGCACATTGGCGATTTCATGCGGATCGCAAATGACTGTCGTCACGCCATAGGGCAGGACGCAGCGATCGAATTCATGCGGCGTCACCAGCGAGGATTCGATATGGAGATGCGTATCGATGAAACCAGGGACGACGATGCGGCCCGATATGTCGATCTCTTCGCGCCCCTGATAATCGCCGCAGGTGCCGACGATGCGGTCGCCGCAAATGGCGATATCAGAGGCAACAAGCTCTCCCGTCACCAGATCGAAAAACCGCCCGCCCTTCAGCACGATATCCGCCGGCTCTCGGCCCACGCCTTGATCGATATAGCGTTCGAGTTTGGTGGTCATGTTCATTCCTCGCATATGGATCGCCCCTCATGCCCAACCATTCTGCTTGTGCAAAAAGGGGCGTGAGGGGCGCAGAAGTGACTGAGCCTATGCCTCAGATATTATTCTGCAAGATCTCGCGAAGCTTGCCGAACAGCTCGTCGATGTGATGCTTTTCGATGATCAGCGGCGGCGAGAGCGCGATGATGTCGCCGGTGGTGCGGATCAGCAGGCCCTTTTCATAGGCCTTGAGGAAAGCTGTGAAGGCACGCTTGGTGGGCTCGCCGGCGATCGGGTCGAGCTCGATCGCGCCGATCAGGCCGGTATTTCTGATATCGATGACGTTCGGGCAGTCCTTCAGCGAATGCAGCGCGTCGGCCCAGTAGTCGGAGAGCTCGGCTGCGCGCGTCAGCAGGCCTTCTTCCTTGTAGGTGTCGAGCGTGGCAAGCGCGGCGGCGGATGCGATCGGGTTGCCCGAATAGGTGTAGCCGTGGAAGAACTCGATCATGTGCTCGGGGCCCTGCATGAAAGCGTCATGGATCTCCGAGGTGACGAAAACAGCACCCATCGGAATGACGCCGTTGGTCAGGCCCTTGGCCGTGGTGATGATATCCGGTTTGACATCGTAATATTGGGCAGCAAAGGGAGTGCCGAGGCGGCCGAAGCCGGTGATGACTTCGTCGAAGATCAGCAGGATGCCGTGCTTGGTGCAGATTTCACGCAGCTTCTGCAGATAGCCCTTCGGCGGGATCAGCACGCCGGTGGAGCCGGCAACCGGCTCGACGATGACGGCGGCGATGGTGGAGGCGTCGTGCAGCGTGACGATACGCTCCAACTCGCTGGCAATATCGCCGCCATGCTCGGGCTCGCCGCGCGTGAAGGCATTCTTGCCGGGAACGTGCGTGTGCGGCATATGGTCGACACCAGTCAGAAGCGTGCCGAACATCTTGCGGTTGGTGACGATGCCGCCGACGGAGATGCCGCCGAAATTGACGCCGTGATAGCCGCGCTCACGGCCGATGAGACGGAAGCGCGAGCCGTTGCCCTTCACGCGGTGATAGGCGAGCGCAATCTTCAGGGCTGTTTCGACCGATTCCGAACCGGAGTTCGTGTAGAGGACATGGTCCATGCCTTCGGGGGCGAGGTCCACCAGCCGGTTCGCCAGTTCGAATGCCTTGGGGTGGCCGAGCTGGAAGGCGGGCGCATAATCGAGCTCGCCGGCCTGCTGGGCAATGGCCTCGGTGATCTTCGGGCGGCAGTGCCCGGCGTTTACGCACCATAGCCCCGCGGTTCCATCCAGAACCTGCCGGCCATCATGGGTGGTGTAGTACATGTCTTTGGCGCTGACGAAGAGGCGCGGTTCCTTCTTGAACTGACGGTTGGCCGTAAACGGCATCCAGAATGCGCGCAAATCATTAGGGGTGGCATTCAAACGGTCCGACATGCTGTTCTCCAACGGCCATTCGGGGGCCATTTCCCGATCGCGGCGTTACGCTGCGTGATGATATTTACTGCCTGGTCAAATTATCAATCGGCCTCTTGGCGTCAAGGCAAAGATGGCGTCGGGAAAGGGGAGGGATTCTATGTAGAGGCCGCGTCTGTGGGTCGAGTTGACAGCGTCGGGCCGCCTGTCCACCGAAGGAGCATTGCTCGAACATGCGCGAAAAAGCTGGCAAATCCAAAGATTTGCCAGCTGAAAAAGTTAAACATGTGGTGATGAAAGCAAGTCGATCTTCAAGGTTCGAAAGCATCGCGCCCATGGATCGTTCGTCGGCAGACTTGGAGCTGGTTACAACTCCTAAGCAGCCGATCTACTTTTTTCAGGTTCACAATAAATATCTTCCAGCGTTTCGAGAACTCGAATAACCGATTCCGATGTGCTGGAGTAATAAATGGTTTGAGCATCACGGCGTGTTTTCACCAGCTTCTGAGCACGCAGCTTCGAAAGGTGCTGGGAAAGTGCAGATTGGCTCAGTCCGACCTGAGTGGCCAAAACGCCAACAGGAACTTCACCCTTAACAAGACTGCAAAGGATCAAAAGGCGCTTTGGGTTCGCCATTGCTGATAGTAACGCTGCCGCAACATTGGAGTGTTCGGCCAAATTTCTTGTCTTCATGTTTTAAACTTCCTAATGTGGAGCGTACATCAGAAATTGTGCTATTTCTAAACCGGTCCAACCCGATATCTAACAATACCAATATGGGCCGAAGATTGTATATACCTAAATTTAAGGTATCGAGTATGCTATTTTAGGCATGTATATATGATGGCGACAACATGGGAGAGGGGTTGTCTGTTCCCTGCCTGAAGCGCCAATTACCCCAAAATAGGTCGATTCTTGACAACTCCAGGCCATAAATATGCCGATTTTCGTGAGAATTTCTTTGCAACCTACCAGTAATGGTCTCTGCTACGTCAGGGTGTCAGGCTACTAATTCTCGCACTATTGTATGCTCTTACTGCGTCGGCGATTTGTTTTCGGCTTAAAGAATCACAAGGTCCTCAGAGGACAAAATGTAGGCCCTTCCAAAGCCGCCGTTCAGGCTGGCGTCGAGTGGAATAAGGCGAAAAAAGCAGAAATCCGGGAAGTCGATATAGAGTTTCGATTTTGGATGGCGCTCGAGAAAACGCCCACGGATGCGCTCGTGCGCGTCACTTTGACGGTCGACGCGCTCGGCACTGCATCGAACGGTGAGGCGAGGATGGGCAAGGGGATCGCCTTTGCCGGGCTCACCGAAGAGAGCGGATGCACGCGCATCTTTCAGTAGCGCCCTGGTATGTGTCGCCAGACCCGAAACGAGGATGACCGGCACGCCATCAGCATCATCGGCGATCAGAACGCGGCTGACCGAGGGAAAACCGGTTTCCGGATCGATGACGGCCAGCGCCGCGTGGGCGGCCTTGTGCATGAGGGTGCGCGCCTGGTTGCGCGCATCCTCGTCTGTTTCCATGGTGACCGATCGCTTGTCGTTCATGAACTGCTCCGTGGTTCGAGGAGCAGCCGTGAACGGCTACTCCTTGCGCCGGTGGCTGGTGAGGCCAGCCACGACGTCTTGCGCAGAGATCGTTCCGATAATCGTGCCGTTGTCAACAACGCCGATATTGCCCGGCTGGCGTGTCAGCGCGTCGAGGATATCGACAAGCGGCGTGGTGGCGTTCGCCGTCGCGGTGACCGAGCCGCCGGCCGCCGAGTGCGCGATGCCCCGTTGCATGACGTCCTGCGCCGTCAGCATGCTGATCGGGTTCATGTGCTGCACGAAGTCCGCAACATACTGATCGGCCGGATTCTTGACGATTTCCTGCGGTGTTCCGCACTGGATTATGTGCCCGCTCTCCATGATGGCGATGCGGTTGCCGATGCGAAACGCCTCGTCCAGATCGTGGCTGACGAACAGGATCGTGCGCTTGAGGCGGCGCTGGAATTCCAGGAGTTCGTCCTGCAGGCGGGTGCGGATCAGCGGGTCGAGCGCCGAGAACGGCTCGTCCATGAGCAGGATCGGCGCGCCGGTGGCGAAGGCGCGCGCCAGTCCCACGCGCTGCTGCATGCCGCCCGAGAGTTCGTTGACCTTGCGGCTTGCCCATTGCGTGAGATTGACGAGCTGAAGCTGTTCATCGACACGCTTCTTGCGTTCCGCTTCCGGCACGCCGGCAAGCTCGAGGCCGAAGCCGACGTTGTCGGCAACCGTACGCCACGGCAATAGAGCGAACTGCTGGAACACCATGGAGACGGTGTGCATGCGCAGGTCCCGCAGCGCCTTGGGGCTGCAGGAATAGGGGTTGACGGGACCGCTCTTCGAGTTGACGACGACATCGCCGCGCACGACCGGCGCAAGGCCGTTGACGGCGCGCAGCAGCGTCGATTTTCCCGAGCCAGAGAGGCCCATGAGCACGAGGATCTCGCCTTCCTCGATCTCGAGCGTCGCGTTGGCGACGCCGAGTACCATGCCCGTTGCCTTGCCGATCTCATCGCGCGACTTGCCTTCGTCGGCGAGTTTCAGCGCCGTGTCCGGACGGTCGCCGAAGATGATGCTGACATTGTTGAATCCGACAGCGACGGTCATGAGCGATCTCCTTCGCCGGGGGCACGGAACATGCGGTCGAGAATGATCGCCAGGATGACGATGCAGGCGCCGGAATCGAAGCTCTTGCCGACATTGACGCTGTTCAGCGCGCGAAGAACCGGCACGCCGAGGCCAGGGGCGCCGACGAGAGCTGCGATGGAGACCATCGAGAGCGACAGCATGATGGTCTGCGTCAGGCCGGCCATGATCTGCGGCGCGGCGAAAGGCAGTTCGATCTTACGGAGCACCTGTTGCGGCGTCGCACCGAAGGCTTCGGCCGCCTCTACGAGAGAGGGCGGCGTCGAGATGATGCCGAGGCGTGTCATGCGGATCGAGGCGGGAATGGCGAAGACGACGGTCGCGACGAGACCGGGCACCATGCCGAGGCCGAGCAGGATCATCGCCGGCACCAGATAGACGAAGGTCGGGATGGTCTGCATCAGGTCGAGGATCGGCCGCATGATGGCATAGAGCCAGGGACGTCGCGCCGCGGCGATGCCGAGCGGGACGCCGACCAGCATGCAGGCGAAAGTGGAAGCCAGAACCAGCGCAAGCGTCTCGGTCGTCTCTTTCCAGTAACCCTGATTGATGGTGATGAGCAGGCCGATGAAGGTGAGAGCGGTGACTGCAACGCTTCGACGCATCCAGTAGGCGACAGCGGCGAAAAAGACGACGACGATCAGCGGATGCGGCGCCTGCAGGAGGAACAGCAGCGCATTGATCCCATGCGCGACGACGAAGGAAAGGCCGTCGAAGAACCATGTGAAATTGGTCGTCAGCCAATCGACGGCGGCTTTGGCCCATGGACCAATGGGGATGCGAAAATCGGTTAACCAGTTCACGTCTTTGCCCACTATTGGGGCGGCGAACCCGGACGTCTTGGGTCGTTCCGGATAGGGCCGCCGGAGAATAACGGCCTATGGCGCCACATGGGGCGTTGCCCGATGCGCGGCGCAATAGGAGGGGAGCAGTCCCATGGAAGAGAAAGGGGCGGTTGAGCCGCCCCTTATCCCCCCGATGTTACAGGCCGAACTTGGCCTTTACCGCTGCAAGCCCGTCACCGCCGTCCTTGGTGGTGACGCCGGCGAGCCAGGGGGTGACTGCGGCCGGATTGGCCTTCAGCCATTCCGTTGCAGCGACTTCCGGATCCTTGCCGTCGTTCAGGATCTTGCCCATGATTTCGTTTTCCATCGGCAGCGAGAAGACGAGATTTTTGACGAAGGCGCCGACGTTCGGGCATTGCTGCAGATAGCCGGCCCGAACGTTGGTGTAGACGGTCGCACCGCCGAAGTTCGGTCCGAAGACGTCGTCACCGCCGGTGAGATAGGTCATCTTATAGGTGGTGTTCATGGGATGCGGCGCCCAGCCGAGGAAGATGATCGGCTTACCATCCTTGTCGGCGCGGGAGACCTGGGCGAGCATGCCCTGCTCGGAGGATTCGACCACCTCGAAGCCCTTTAGGCCGAAGGAGTTCTTGTCGACCATGTCGATAACCAGGCGGTTGCCGTCGTTACCCGGCTCGATGCCATAGATCTTGCCGTCAAGTTCGTCCTTGTGAGCAGCGATATCCTTGAAGTCCTTGATGCCGAGGGCGGCACCCTTTTCGTTCGTCGCCAGCGTGTATTTGGCGCCTTCCAGGTTAGCGCGGACGGTTTCGACCGATTTGTCCGCGGCGAACGGCTTGATGTTCTCGGCCATGGAGGGCATCCAGTTGCCGAGGAAGACGTCGATATCCTTGTTTTTCAACGATTGGTAGGTCACCGGCACGGCCAGCACCTTGACGTCGGTGTCGTAGCCGAGCGCCTTCAGAAGTATGGAGGCGGTTGCCGTGGTGGAGGTGATATCAGTCCAGCCCACGTCGGCGAAATGTACGGTGCTACAGCTGGCCGCCTCGGCGGCGGAGACGGCTGAAGCGCCGAATGTCAGTGCCGAGAGAGCTGAAGCGAAGGCAAATGCGGTAAAGGTCATTTTTATCATTGCGTGACTCCCAGTCTACGTTCCCAAGCAATCACCAATAACTGACATTTTCAAGCAACCACAGTGTATTTGCGCCGGTTTGGAGGGGCTGATTGCGACGCATGCATTTTTCCCGTCGAGTTTAACAGGTCGATGCCCTGTTGCGTGAATCCCTACTTAATTCCTGTGGTTTTCGGCGGAGGCGTCTTTCCTTCTTGCGTCAGCGCTTTCATGAAGCGTTCAAGGAGAACGTCATGGCCAAGCTCTATTTCCATTATTCGACGATGAATGCCGGTAAATCGACCATGCTGCTGCAGGCCGCCTACAATTATCAGGAACGCGGCATGCGCACGGCAGCCTTCATCGCGGCGCTGGATGATCGCGCGGGCCGTGGCAAGATAGCGTCCCGCATCGGCTTGACGATGGACGCCATACCGTTCGAGGCTACGGACGATCTCTATGCAATGGTCGAAGGAATGCATGCCGACGAACCGTTGGCTTGTGTCTTCCTTGACGAAGCGCAATTCCTGTCGCGTGAGCAAGTGTGGCAGCTCGCCCATATCGTCGATCGCCTGGGTCTGCCTGTCATGGCCTATGGGTTGCGCACGGATTTTCACGGGAGATTATTTCCAGGTTCGCAGGAGTTGCTGACCATTGCTGATGAGCTGCGTGAAGTGCGGACGATTTGTCATTGCGGGCGCAAGGCGACAATGGTGGTGCGACTGGATTCGGCTGGGGAAGTGGTGCGCGAAGGCGCACAGATCGAGATCGGCGGTGGCAACAAATATGTCTCGCTATGCCGCCATCATTGGGAAGAGGCGATATCGGGCGAGTGACGTAGTCATGCCTCTCCATCATCTGGCAGGCGTTCCTGAAGCAGCCCATCGTCCGGTTGACGGGAATGACGGATCGGGAGGAAGGATGAAACTGCTCTGTCTGACATTGGCATTCGTCGTTTTCGCCTTTGCCTCCGCGGCCAGTGCCGATGGCGATGCAGTTGCGGGCGCTGTCGTTTTCAGGAAATGCGGAGCCTGCCATACGGCAACCGCACCCGAGAACCGTGTCGGACCGTCGCTGATGGGCGTTGTCGGTCGTCCGGTCGCCAGCGTGCCGGACTATCAATATTCGCCCGCGATGACAGCGTTCGGAGCCGGCGGCAAGGTCTGGGACGAAGCTTTGCTGCGGAAATACCTGCCGAGTCCGCAGTTCCTGGTCAAAGGCACCAGGATGACGTTTCCCGGTCTGAAGAACGAAAGGGATCTCGACAATCTGATCGCCTATCTGAAGAATCCCGCTGCGGCCCAATAGGTTTGTTCGGCATTTTCTTTGCCGACGGAAGCGGTTAGTCTCGCCTTAAAGGCAATTGAGAGACGCTTTCATGGTCAGGCCTCATTCCTTCGAGGGCGCAATCGACAAGCTGCGCATCACGCTAGGCGATGCCATCAATGGCGTGAACGCAGCCGTGACCCTGCTGGCCGGCCATTCGAAGGGCGGGGGGCGTGCGGAAGCCGTCAATTTCCCGGTAGAAGAAGCGCTGGTGCGCGAGGCCGTCGAGTTGCTGGGCCGCTGGAAATTCCTTGGCCTGTCGCTGGTGAAGGAACTGGATCTCACAACAGCTCAGGCAGATTTGCAGCATCGGCGGCTGTACGACGAGAAGGCCGGTCTCGAAAAGCCCGGCTTGCTGAGCAGAAGGCTGGGGCACGGTCAGGTAAAGCCGGAGACCATCATCACCGGTCTCGACGCGGTCTTGGATGCCTCGGCCACGCTTGATCTTTTGTTCAAGCAGGCTCGCCCCGCTCTGTCGCAATCCTTCCACGATTGCGAGATGCATCTGGAGGGCGTGATCGAGCGGCGGCAGAGGCTTGATTTCGACATCGAGGAAGTACGGCGTCAGGCCGATGCCGTGGCGGTGAAGACCAACGATCACCGCCGCAATCTTTCTCCAGCGCGTGTTCGCGATTTGCAATCCGAGCCGGAGGCGACCTACCGTGAATTGCTCCTCGAGCAGGATAGCCTTCGGGAGAAAGAGAGGGTCTTGCAGTCGGGTCGAACAGCGCACCAGCGCCTCATCGACGTTTATGAGGGGCTGGCGGGCGCTCTGAATGCCGAGATCGCTGCCGTGAACGCCATGGCGGGCAAGCTCTCGGTCGATATCGAACAGCGTATCGCCCTGTTGAAGGCGCTGGCGTCGGAGATCGATTCTCCATTGCCCGCAGTTGCGCGCTCGGCGCCGGTTGCGCAGCTGATCGAGGCCTTCGAGATGAACGTGCTGGCGGGACATGATCTGGCGGCGCGCAAGGCGCGCGCGGACGGCGTATTCACCAGGCGATTGGAGCCTCATCTTCTGCCTGTGCCGGTGGATGCGAATGACGTTTCCGATGAAGCGCAACCACAGGATTGATTGCTGTCCGGAGTCGAAATATCGGTGCAGACGGTTGTTGTTTTCCCCAGGAACACATATTTGCTGGAATGCGAATGGCGATAAGGCCTTATCGTGCGGAAATCGAAAAGGATTTTCGGAAAGGCCGGTGCGCGGATTCAGTGCAGTGCGTCGTTCGCGTGTCGGCGTGATGCGCGGTGTGGTTTAGGAGACGTGTCCATGCTTGACTCGATCACAGCACTTTTCAGGCGAATGGTTGGCGCCATTGCGCGGTGGCTGGGATTGGTCTTCGTCTGGATCACCTGGCCGCTTCTCGCGGCACATGGCTGGTATCGGCAGCGCAACTGGCTGATCAAGCTGCCGGTCGTCGCTTTCGTGACGCTGCTGGCACTTCTCTACATCTATTTCATCTGGCAGACGCAGATCTGGACAGGTTTCAATCCCGCTTATCCCGACGTCTACAAGTTTTCGGACCGCAAGCTCTCTGCCGGGCAGGAGCTTCCAGCACCAAGCGGACAACAAGCCGCCGCCGGCGCGCCGAAGACCTGCCAAACCTCGGCAATCGTCGATGTTGCTGCAGATCTTACCGATTTCAACGTCAACCAGAATGCCTGGATCTCCTCGATGGTGCTCTACAAGTTGGGGCTCTTCGGCATGTCATGGGACGACACGCCTTTTCTCGACAACAAGGCCTCCTTCCAACGGGGCGTAAACTCTGTGGTTCGCCGTACTTCGGCGGAACTGGTTGACACGATCGGCCGCGTGCGTGGTACCTCCGGCATCAACAGCGACCTGCAGAAGGCACGCGGCAATTTGCAGTTCGACGAGTCGAGTTGGTATTTCGGGCTGCATCCGTTCGGGCCGAAGACACCGACGCCGAGCTACTATCGCGCGGCAATTACCAACCTGCGCAGCTTCAATGCCGATCTTGGCACCTGCAAGGCGCTTTTCGACGGACGCGCTGACAATCTCCTGCAGTTTGTCGACCACATCGCGAACGACCTTGGCAGCACGGCGGACATATTGGCAAAGCGAGCCGCAGATCACAGCTACGGCTGGCTAGACACGCGTGCGGACGATCGCTTCTGGTTCGCGTACGGTCAGCTTTACGCCACTTACGGCATTCTGAGCGCGGCCGGCGCAGATTTTCAACAGGTCATAGCCGAGCGCAATGTCGGTACGCTTTGGACCGGCACAATAACGCAGTTGCAAGCAGCGTTGCGTATCCAGCCCGCCATCATATCCAATGGACCTGAGGACAGCTCATTCATGCCGAGCCATCTGGCGACGATGGGCTTCCATATTCTGCGCGTGCGTTCGAGCCTGGTTGAAATCCGCACGGTTCTTGGCGGCCGCTAAGCATGGCGTCGGCACTTCGCTGAGCTTGTAACGGATAGATGACCCTCATCGATCGAAGATCGGCAAGGGCTGGATCTGCTTGCGGGGGATAATTGGAGCGGCTAGCTGATGAGCTTGAGCCGGATGGCTTTCGCAACGAGCTGCGTGCGGTTGACGCAATCAAGCTTCTTGATCGCGTTCATCATATAGGCGTTGACCGTATGGTCGGAGAGGGAAAGGATCTGGCCGATTTCCACCGAGGTCTTGCCCTGGGCTGTCCAGCGAACCACTTCGAGCTCACGGGCCGAAAGCATGTGCGGCACCGAGCCGTCGTTGCGCCTCAGATTATTATAGGAATCAAGCGCTTGCAGCATAATCATGGTGAGCTCGTTGAGCTCACTCTGGCTCAGGCTGTTGCGATTGCCCATAAACCAGAAGACAAGATGCTGCCCGTCCGGGGAGTTGATGGGTATGACAATGCTCATAGGGCAGTTGTAGTTGATCAGCAGCGCGTGCAGTTCGCGCGGCAAACTCATGTCCGGATCGTTGTCTTTTTCCAACAAGTGCCACGAGCGCGGCATCACAGTATCGCGCACACGCAACATGGGACAGCGTCGCACCAACTGCTGCCGATCAAACTCACGCATGAACTGCAGCGGCACCGACCCCTCGATCAGCAGCGGCGTCATCATCGAATCTTCGGGAGCCGGAGCATTCATGAAGGCCGTATGGCTGAAGCCAAAGGCAGCGCTCGTTCGCTCCAATGCATGCGCAAAAGCCGCCTGCGTCCGGGCTGCAGCCAACTCGGCGGAAAGCAACAGTTGTCTCTCGGCGGTGATGATATAGGACATATGAGTTGAGGAGCCCACAGCGTGTTATCGTTATCAAATACCGAATTTATGAGTGAATGCTAGACGCAAAAATATCACAGGACCATAAATAAGTTTATTTTCATATATTTTAATATACCAACCTACGGATTTGTATGACTTTTTACGAAAAGCGGCCTTGGAAGCGAAATTTTCTTCCCTGCTGCCCGTATTGCGCCGCGGATATACAGCCTGCTTCGATTGATGAGCCTGAGATGGGATCTGATGAGAATCGTCGTTTGGTCTCAGGCTGTGTCTGCCCTTGTTTTCCAGGTCATCCACAAGCGATCGCTAAGGCAATCTGGGCTTGATCCGGGCCGTTCTGGTGCTAATCGTAGTACGATTTTGTGTTTATATGGTATGATGAGTATGCATTGTATTGCATGCCGGTTAGCCTGATCACAAAGGCTCCCTGTCTCCGACAGACGCCCTTCATGGTTACATATAAATAAGGTGCCTTTGCGCAAATGTCGCAAGTGGACACAGGCGCGCCTTGCGAAGGCCAAAAGCGGTTGCTATCGGTCTTGCCAAAGCAATCGCTTCCAGGCGCGTATCTCATGAATTTTCGCTTCTTCCCGCAGTTTGCCGTGTGGTGCCGTCAAACGGCACTGTGGTTCCTGACAGCTCTATCGCTCCTGGTGCCACCGCCCGCGTTCGCCGGAGCCACTGACGGCGGCAAGCCGATGGAATTTTTGCTGGTTCATGGCGACATGGCCAAGTGCCGCGCCGAGAATAATTGCCCGGATTGGATCTCCGCCGAAGGGCAGATCATGCCGGATTCACCGAAGAAGCTGCAGAAACTCCTGAAACGGCTCGGCGGCCAGAGTTTGCCGATCGTGGTCAATTCGCCGGGTGGCGACGTGCGGGCGGCGATGGAGATGGCCTATGCCATCCGCACGCAGAAGCTTTCGGTCGCGGTAGGCCGCACGCGTTCGCGCGCTTGTCCCTATGCTGAACCGATTTGCTCGGCTGCCCTGGCAAAGGATGGTTCCATCAAGGGCGAGCCGTTTTCCGCTGGGGCGATCTGCTTTTCGGCCTGTCCACTATTTTTCGCCGGTGGCATCCAGCGCGTTTACAGCCCCTTTGCGCTGCTCGGAGTGCATCAGATCACCACGACGTACAGCGAGGTGCGCGTTCAATATCGCACCGAATACGAAATGGTAGGCGGCAAGCGAAAGGTCATCTCCAAGCGGGAGATCGGGCGCAAGTTCGTCGGAAAGTACGACACGACCAAGCTCGACAAGGCCCAGAAGGCGAGGCTGGTCAAGTTTCTGGACAAGATGGGCGTCGACAGATCGCTTGTCGATCTGATGCTCGGAACCGAGCCAAACGGGATCCATCTGATCCCGCAGATGGATGCGCTGAAGCTCAAGCTGACGACGGAGCTTGCCGCGGCCGATGAACTCGTCTTGGCGCATGATTGCAAGGACAAGCAATCGATAGCCGATTGCGCCGCACCCGTATCGCCGCCGCCGCCGGTTGCCGTCGCGCCGACGATGGCAGGCAAATAGCCGTTCGCTTCGTTCGGTCTCAGCCGTTCTTATTGCTTTTGGCTTTCGACATGATCTGTTCCAGGAAGCCAAGCAGCAGCGCCGAGACGACGAAGGCAAGATGTATGATCGTGAACCACATCAGTTTGGCGTTGTCATACTGCGTGGCGTTCAGGAAAATCTGCAGCAGGTGGATCGAGGAAATCGCGACGATAGAGGAGGCGACCTTGATCTTGAGGCTGCCTGAATCGAGCTTGCCGAGGAAGGAAACTTCGTCTTCGGCTTCATCGAAACGGCTTACGAAATTCTCGTAGCCGGAAATCATCACCATCACGATCAGGCTCGCCACCAGGGCGGCGTCGATCAGGCCGAGAATGGCAAGGATCATGTCGGCCTCGTCATACTGGAAGACGTTGATGGCGACCTTGTAGAATTTGTAGGCGAACGATACGGCGTAGACCGCCAGTGAGGCTGCTAGCCCAAGATAGAAGACAACCAGAAGCCAGCGGCTGGAGAGAATGATGCGCTCGACCAGTAGTTCCAGGGACTTCATATATTTTCCTTTTCTATCCTGCATTGGCGCGCGGACAATAAGCGCGCCTCGGTTCGGCGACAAGGCTCGTTAGTTTCGCGTGGGACAGCGAATCGCGGCTATTCACAGTGGATATTTATTGAGCTATCCCGACAAGGGAATGACTGCATATTAAGGCCGAGGGCGAGTTTTATGGCAACGGTGGCATCCGATATCGAAATCGCGCGCGCTGCGAAGAAACTGCCGATCATCGAGATTGGTGCCAAGCTCGGCATCCCGGCGGAAGATCTCGCGCCCTATGGCTACGACAAGGCAAAGATCGGCGCCGGTTTCATTGCGGCGCAAGCCGACAAAAAGGATGGCAAGCTCATCCTCGTCACCGCCATCAACCCGACGCCGGCCGGCGAGGGAAAGACCACCACAACCGTCGGCCTTGGCGACGGTTTGAACCGTATCGGCAAGAAGGCAGTCGTCTGTGTGCGCGAGGCGTCGCTCGGCCCCTGCTTCGGCGTCAAGGGCGGGGCGGCGGGTGGCGGCTATGCGCAGGTCGTGCCGATGGAAGACATCAACCTGCATTTCACCGGCGATTTCCATGCCGTCACTTCGGCCCACAATCTCCTTGCCGCGCTGATCGACAACCATATCTATTGGGGCAACGAGCAGAATATCGACATCCGCCGCATCACCTGGCGTCGGGCGATGGACATGAACGACCGGGCCTTGCGCGACATCGTCGCTTCGCTCGGGGGCGTTGCAAACGGTTTTCCGCGGGAAGGCGGTTTCGACATTACCGTTGCCTCCGAGGTCATGGCGATCCTCTGCCTTGCTTCGGATCTCAAGGATCTCGAAAAGCGGCTCGGCAACATCATCATCGGCTATCGTCGCGACCGCACGCCCGTCTATGCCCGCGATCTGAAGGCTGACGGCGCCATGGCGGTGCTGTTGAAGGACGCCATGCAGCCGAACCTCGTGCAGACGCTGGAGAACAACCCGGCGCTGGTGCATGGCGGTCCCTTTGCCAATATCGCCCATGGCTGCAATTCGGTGATCGCCACGCGCACGGCGTTGAAACTTGCCGATTATGTGGTGACGGAAGCGGGCTTCGGCGCTGATCTCGGCGCGGAGAAATTCTTCGACATCAAGTGCCGCAAGGCGGGACTTTCGCCGGACGCGGCCGTCATTGTCGCGACTGTCCGGGCGCTGAAGATGAATGGCGGCGTCAAGAAGGACGATCTCGGCAAGGAGAATGTCGTAGCGCTGGTCAAAGGCTGCGCCAATCTTGGCCGGCACGTTGCCAATGTCAGAAAGTTCGGCGTGCCCGTCGTGGTGGCCATCAATCATTTCGTCTCGGATACGGAGGCCGAGGTCGAGGCGCTCAAGGATTATGTCGCGCGGCTCGGCGCCGAGGCGATCCTCTGCCGCCATTGGGCCGAGGGCTCGGCCGGGATTGTGGATCTCGCGCACAAGGTCGTGGAACTTGCCGAATCCGGCCAGGCGAAATTCCAGCCGCTTTATCCCGATAATCTTTCCTTGCTGGAGAAGATCGAGATCGTCGCGTCGAAGATCTATCACGCGGGCGAGGTCACGGCTGACAAGGCCGTGCGCGACCAGTTGCGTTCCTGGGAAGACCAGGGCTACGGCCACCTGCCTGTTTGCATGGCCAAAACCCAATATTCCTTCTCGACGGACCCGACCGTTCGCGGCGCACCCGAGGGGCATATCGTACAGGTTCGCGAAGTGCGGCTTTCGGCCGGCGCCGGCTTTGTCGTCGTCATTACCGGCGAGATCATGACCATGCCCGGCCTGCCGAAATCGCCGGCGGCGGAGAGGATTTTCCTCAATGATCAGGGCTACATCGAGGGATTGTTTTAAGTTCTGACGCTGATTCAAATGCGCGTATGGCTTGGTGCGTATCGACATCATCTTATGTGAGAGCGGAGGCAGATCATGACCGCAGATGGCCGTGCCAGTTTGGACGATATACGCGCTTTCCACGCGAAGATGATGGCGGCGGCCAGCAACTCGACGGATGAAAGACTGGAGCAGGCTTTCAGGCTCGTAAGGCGCGAAGCATTCATGGGTCCCGGACCCTGGCAGATCGTGGTCAACAGACGCCACCTCGAAACACCAAGCGACGATCCCGCCTTTCTCTACCAGAACGTGCTTGTCTGTCTGGACAGGTCAAAGGGTATCAACAATGGAGAGCCGTTTCTCCACGCCGCTTTTCTCGGTGCTGTCGCTCCTAAGCCGGGCGAGACTGTCATCCAGATCGGGACTGGGACAGGCTACTACACTGCTCTTCTGTCGACGCTTGTCACACCCGGCGGCCATGTTCACGCAGTCGAAATCGATGAGACGTTGGCGAACCGCACGCGCGAAAATCTCGCATCGTTCGAGGACATTTCGGTTATCCATGGCGACGCGACTTCTGCGGAGCTACCGGCTGCCGATCTGATTTATGTGAATGCGGGCGTCGTGGCGCCACCCATATCATGGCTTCAGGCGCTGCGGCCCGAAGGCCGGATCATCGTGCCGTGGCAAGCCAGTGACAGGATCGGTCTCGCCGTTTTGATCACCCGCACGGAGCATGGATACAGTGCTCGGGCGTTAATGCCGGCCTGGTTCATTCCCTGCATCGGGGCGTCGGATCCAGAGCAATGCAGCAAGGTCCCAACCGTCGGTGGAGCCCGGTCTATCCGATCGGTCTGGCTGACGCAGGATCGCTCCCCGGATGAGACGGCAGTCGCGATCTACAGGGATCTGTGGTTCTCGAACGCCGATGTGCCGCAAGGGTAGGGTTACGACCTGAGGATTGTCGCCCATACCGCCTTCTAGTGGCAGTATCGAAAGCCGCCGTTTCTTTCGAGCACATCGAGATGGAAGTGCGTTTCGTGGGCGGCATCGCTTTCCGGGTCGAGGACGGTCGTGAAATAGAGGCAGGCCGACGCGCTCGTGGCGCGCTGGAATGCGCCCGTCAATGTCGGATCTTCGCGGCGCGGTTCGATGCCGATGGTCTTGCTGTTTTCGAAGGTGAAGCTGGCGACATCGATGGCGTTGCCGCGGGCATGTTCGGAAATCTTGCCGGTGGAGGCATTGTTGCGCAGGCGGCAGACATAGGTCGAAGCCTGGTTGATGGTGACGATCTTGCCATTGTCCAGTGCAGCAGCCGATGGAATCACGCTTTCCTTGACCCAATGGGCAAGCGCCAGTGCCGCCTCGCAGCGCATCTTGCCCTCGGGTTTGAATTCGATGCCTGGCAGAGCCGAGGAAAGCGTGATCGGCTTGTCGATGCCGCAGCCATTGCCGTCGTCAATGCGTGGAATCTCCTTGAAAGTGGCGCCCATGGCACTCAGCTCGGAGAGGCATGTCTTGTGTTCTTCGTCCGATTCCGAAGCGATGGTCAGTGGCGGCCGAGGCGGCCCCTGCATCTCGCCGGTCGTCGGCTCGTCCTCTGGGGTTGCTGGCTTCTCCACGGGAGTGACGAGCTTTTCCGCGGGCGCAATGGGTTTCTCCGCCGGGATCGGCGGTTCAGCGGATGGTTGGGCTTGTTCGCTATCCGGTTTTTGTTGCGGTATCGGGCCGGTCTGCGGAAGAGAGGCGGCTGCCAGTAAGATCATGGCAGGGACTACGAAAACGAATCGGAACAGCATCAAATAATTCAGCCAATACTAATGATGATGCCGGTAGAACGCTTGATGCGGCCATTTCGTTGCAATTCAGCAACTTTTTCCGTTCGTCTTTAAACATGATAATTTTATTCATGATTATGGGCGCTAGATATATTGACAATAATACTCATGTTTTTTATGCGGCAGAAAGAGGGCGGAATATTTCCGCTTTGTTAGCAAAACTAACCCAGCCAGCCCCTTGTCTGCCTCTGTCGCAGCAACCAGCCAGCCCGGTGAAGCAGTTCGAAAGGAACGGTTATGGTTGTCCGGCGCTCCCGCTCGGTTCTCTTGGCATGCACTGCGTTTCTGGCTCTAGGGCTGGCAACGACATCTTACGCGCAAACAGCAACTCAGACCGACGAGGCGACGGGCGAAGCGGCCAAGAGCGACCGCGTCACCAACCTGAAGCCGATCGTCGTCAAGGGCAAGGCGGCAAAGGATGTGCTTGCCGATTCCCCGACCGCCACAGAGACGACGGCAAAGCAGATCGACGACAACCAGATCACGCGCATCGAGGATCTTGGCCGCAGCACCGAGGTCGGCGTCGGCTTCAACCGCGCTACCGGCGGTGTCAACATTCGCGGCCTCGGTGATGACCGTGTGCTGACGACGGTCGACGGCATCGAGATCCCCTATATGCTCGATGTCGCCCGCGGGGCGGACGGCGGTGTCAACAGCTTCGATTTCAATTCGCTTTCAAGTGTAGACATCGTGCGCGGCGCCGATTCCAGCCGGGCCGGTTCGGGCGCTCTCGGTGGCGCCTTCGTGCTGCGCACGTTGGAGCCTGAAGACCTGATAGCCCCCGGTTCCACCTGGGGCGGCGTCTTCAAGTTCGGCTATAATGGCGATGACCGAAGCATCGGCGGCTCGGCTGCGGTTGCCAAGCGCATCGACAACACGGCCGTTCTTTTCGAAGGCGGCTACACCCATGGTCACGAGCTTGAAAACAATGGCGATGTCGGCGGCTATTCAACCAAGCGCACCAAGGCGGATCCCGCCGACTACAATCAGAGAAGCGGCCTCTTCAAGATCCGCCAATATACAGACATCGGCACCTTCGGTATCACGGCGGAGCACTACAACAAAGACAAGACCATCGATGCGATGCACTCGCAGAGCCTGACCGGAAATTTCCGCCCGGGCAACTACGATACGACGGACAATACCGAACGCAACCGTGTTTCGCTCGACTACAAGTACGACGCCGAGAGCGCCGATTCCCTTCTCGACACCGCCAACGCTGTCTTCTATTGGCAAAATCTGCTGCGGGAAGAGGGCGCCGAAGGCTACCGCTACACGTCCGTCATCGGCGACTATTGGCGCCGCAATGAAATGGAAGACCGCAGCATCGGCTTTAACGGCAACGCGTCGAAATCCTTCGATACCGGCAGCCTGCATCACAAGGTCACCTTCGGTCTCGACGTTGCGTTCAGCAAGGTGCATCAATATTCGGCGGGCCAAGATAGCTGCGCTCTTCCCCGTTGGCGCGCTACTTGCGCATTCCTGCATACCAATCAGTCTGACATGCCTGATGTCGACGGCAAGCGTGTTGGTGCTTTCATCGACGACAAGATCGACCTGGGCTCCAGCAACGTCTCGTTGACGCCGGGTCTGCGCTTCGACTGGTACGACTACTCGCCAAAGAACACGGATGCCTATCGCGACAGTGCCAATTATAGCGGCCTGTCATCCGGTCAGTCCGACAGCCGCTTCTCGCCGAAGCTGCGCGCATCCTATCAGCCGCAGGACAATGTCGAGCTCTATGCGCAATGGGCGATGGCCTTCCGTGCGCCCAATGTCAGCGAGCTCTACGTGAATTACGGCGTGCCCGGCGGCTATGTCAGCTACGGCAATCCGGACCTGAAGCCGGAGACCAGCAACGGCATCGAAATCGGCACCAATCTCGGCGACGACGACTTCGGCGGCCATATCGGCGGCTTCTACAACAAGTACAAGAACTTCATCGACTCGGAAACATCAGCCGATCCGACGCGCACCTATCCTCTTGGCATTACCGAATACTTCAACCGCGCCAATGTCCGGATGTTCGGTGTCGAGGTCAATGCGCACAAGAAGTTCGACAATGGCATCCATATCAAGGGCTCTCTTGCCTATGTCAACGGCAAGGACTCCGACAGCGGCGAATGGATCGATTCCGTCGCTCCCGCCAAGGCCGCCTTCACTGTGGGATATGCGACCGAGGTCTGGGGTACGGACTTTACCTTCGTCACCGCAACCAGCGAACCGAAGAAGGATGGCGATAATTTCCGCACTCCCGGCTACGGCATCTTCGATCTGACGGGTTGGTGGGAGCCGGAGCAGGTGAAGGGGTTGTCGCTGCGCGCCGGTGTCTACAACATCTTCAACAAGACCTACTACGACTCGCTCAATGTGGCGTCCACGGGCCTCACACAGCCTTCGGCCTACTATTCCGAGCCCGGCAGAACCTTCAAGCTGACGCTGACGCAAAGGTTCTGAGCTTTCACATCGAGGCAGCAAACTCAGGCGATGCTTCGGCATCGCCTCTTTTTTTGCCTTTGAGCCGCGGCATCGCGAGGTTGTGTAATTGAAAATCGCAATGTTCGGTGTTATTGGAAGCGTGCAGTCTTTAACCTATTGAGAGAAAAGAGAGGAGGACCGTATGACCAAGATAGTCTGGCATATTCGCCAGTTCGGTCCGACTCAGGCCCTGCAGATGCGTTTGCAGGGCTGATCAGAGGCTGTAACTCACTCATTTCTTCTGGTCTGCCCTTTTGGGAGACGTGGCGCACCGCCTTCGTGCTCGTGTCGCCGCGTCATGACATGTTTTCGAGCATTGGCCGATATACGGCCGACGACGTGCGCGTGGAACGGCGGCAAGGAGCCGCTGACGATGCATTCGTGAATGCTTGATCAGGACCGGAAGAAACCATGACTCTGATCAATCTCCGCAATTTTGGCGTTACCCTAGGTGCGCCTTTGTTTTCCAACCTCAATCTTACCGTCGATGCCGGTGATCGCATCGGGATCGTCGCTGCGAACGGACGTGGAAAAACCACGCTGCTCAACTCTCTTGCGGGCAGGCTGGAGCCCACGACCGGCGACATCACCCGCTCGCGCGGTCTTCGGATTGGCTATGTCGAACAGAATGTGCCCGCGGATTTGGCTGAAGTTTCCTTCTACGATGCCATTCTGCAGGCCTTGCCGACGGAACAGGCCGCGAGCGAGAGCTGGCGGGTCGATGTCACCCTCGATTCGCTTGATGTGCCCGTGGTGATGCGGGAGAGGACGCTCTCCCAGCTCAGCGGCGGCTGGCAAAGGCTTGCCATGCTTGCGCGCGTCTGGGTGACCGAGCCGGACGTCTTGTTGCTGGATGAGCCGACCAACCATCTCGATCTCGCCAAGATCGCGCTGCTGGAGGACTGGCTGAACGCTCTGCCGCGCGATGTGGCCGTCCTGATCGCAAGCCACGACCGCGCCTTCCTCGATGCCGTCGGCAACCGGACGCTGTTCCTGCGTCAGGAGCAGTCGCAGATCTACGCGCTGCCATACAGCCGGGCGCGGGCGGCGCTGGAGGAGGCCGATGCCTCGGAAGAGCGGCGCTACCAGAAGGACATGAAGGCGGCACAGCAGCTGCGCAAGCAGGCGGCCAAGCTCTACAATATCGGCGTCAATTCCGGCAGTGATCTGCTGACCACGAAGACGAAGCAGTTGAAGGCGCGAGCCGAGCGGTTGGAGGACGCAGCCCGGCCAGGCTATCAGGAGCGTTCAGCCGGTGCGATCAAGCTCGCCAATCGCGGCACTCAGGCAAAGATATTGGTGACGCTTGACGACGCCTCCGTCGAGACGCCGGATGGAACGCTTTTGTTCAAGACCGGCAAACGCTGGATCTGCCAGGGGGACCGCATCGTCCTGCTCGGGCCTAACGGTGCCGGCAAGACCCGGCTTGTCGAGATGATCCGCAAGGCTATTGCTGATCAGATCACATTGGGAGCGGTCAAGGTGACACCGTCGCTGGTGCTCGGCTATACCGATCAGGCTCTGTCCGATCTCAGCAAGGACGATACGCCGCTTGGCGTGATCACGCGGCTGTTCGAACTCGGCGAGCAACGGGCACGCACACTGCTTGCCGGCGCTGGCATGGGCATCGACATGCAGGGCCGCGCCATCGGCAGGCTTTCCGGCGGGCAAAAGGCGAGGCTGACCATGCTGGTGCTGCGGCTGACCAATCCCAACTTCTACCTGCTCGACGAGCCGACCAACCATCTCGACATCGACGGCCAGGAGGCATTGGAGGACGAGCTGAGGGCGAACGAGGCAAGCTGTCTGCTCGTTTCCCACGACCGCAGCTTCGTCCGCAACATCGGCAACCGCTTCTGGCTGATCGAGCGGAAGCAGTTGATCGAAGTGGAGGGACCGGAAGAGTTCTTCGAGGCGGCCCAGGCGCAAGAGTAGCGGAAGGGTGGGCAGAGACGGAAAATCGTTTCTGCCCATTCGCTGAGATTGCGGCTTGCGCATCACCGCATCTCACGCTAACAATTCACGCCATGAACATGTCCTTGAACAACATTGCAGTTTGGTGGTGGGCTCGCTGAGGCGGCCTCGACCAATCGTGTTCAAAGACCACGAGTGAGCCGCCCGAGATTTCGAGGCGGCTTTTTTGTTATAAAGGCTGCCTGTCATCCGGGCCCGATAACGGAGTGGGAATAATGGTAACGATCCTTCGGGATGATGGTGCGGAAATCTACGAGACGAAGGGCGGGATCACCGTTACCCGGCAGCGTCGGCCGACCCCTTATGCGGATGCTGTTTCGTCTTATATCGACAAGCTCGACGAGCGCCGCGGCGCGGTCTTCTCGTCGAACTACGAATATCCCGGCCGCTACACGCGTTGGGATACCGCCATCGTCGACCCGCCGCTTGGCCTTTCCTGCTTTGGCCGCGACGTCTGGATCGAAGCCTATAATGAGCGCGGCGAAGCCATTCTCGGCTTCATCGCCGAGAAGCTGAAGACCGTTTCCGAGCTGACGCTTGGTGCCTCGACACCGCGCCGGCTCGACCTGACTGTCAAGACGCCGGATCGGGTGTTTACCGAGGAAGAACGCTCGAAGATGCCGACCGTGTTTACCGTGCTGCGCGCGGTGACGGAGCTGTTCTATTCGCAGGCGGATGCCAGCATCGGCTTCTACGGCGCCTTCGGCTACGATCTTGCTTTCCAGTTCGATGCCATCAACCTGAAGCTCAAGCGCCCGGACGACCAGCGCGACATGGTGCTCTACCTGCCGGACGAGATCCTGGTGGTCGATAATTACTCCGCCAAGGCCTGGATCGACCGTTACGACTTCGCCAAGGGTGGCATTTCGACCGAGGGTAAGTCCGGCGAGATCGCCGCCGAGCCCTTCCGCAATACCGATGCCATCCCGCCGAAGAGCGATCACCGCCCCGGCGAATATGCCGAGCTGGTAGTCAAGGCGAAGGAGAGCTTCCGCAAGGGCGATCTCTTCGAAGTCGTGCCCGGCCAGAAGTTCATGGAGCGCTGCGAGAGCAAGCCTTCGGATATTTCCAAGCGGCTGAAGGCGATCAATCCGTCGCCCTATTCCTTCTTCATCAATCTCGGCAATCAGGAATATCTGGTGGGCGCATCGCCTGAGATGTTCGTGCGCGTCTCCGGCCGCCGCATCGAGACCTGCCCGATTTCAGGCACGATCAAGCGCGGCGACGATCCGATCGCCGACAGCGAGCAGATCCTGAAGCTGTTGAATTCCAAGAAGGACGAGTCCGAGCTGACCATGTGCTCCGACGTTGACCGCAATGACAAGAGCCGCGTCTGCGAGCCGGGCTCGGTCAAGGTCATCGGGCGCCGGCAGATCGAGATGTATTCGCGCCTCATTCACACGGTCGACCATATCGAGGGCCGCCTGCGCGACGACATGGACGCCTTCGACGGGTTCCTCAGCCACGCATGGGCCGTCACCGTCACCGGTGCACCGAAGCTCTGGGCCATGCGCTTCATCGAGAGCCATGAAAAGAGCCCGCGTGCATGGTATGGTGGCGCGATCGGCATGGTCGGCTTCAACGGCGACATGAATACCGGCCTGACGCTGCGCACCGTGCGCATCAAGGACGGCATTGCCGAGGTGCGGGCTGGCGCGACGCTGCTCAACGACTCGATCCCCGAGGAAGAAGAAGCCGAAACCGAATTGAAAGCCTCCGCCATGCTGTCTGCGATCCGTGATGCCAAGGCTGCGAATTCCGGCAAGCAGCAGCGCGACGTTGCCTCCGTCGGCAAGGGCGTGAAGATCCTGCTGATCGACCACGAGGACAGTTTTGTCCATACGCTTGCGAACTATTTCCGCCAGACGGGCGCGACCGTTTCGACCGTGCGCACACCGGTGCCGGAGGAGATTTTCGACCGGCTGGATCCCGATCTGGTCGTGCTGTCGCCGGGACCCGGCAATCCGAAGGATTTCGACTGCAAGGCGACGATCAAGAAGGCGAGGGCGCGCAACCTGCCGATCTTCGGCGTCTGCCTGGGGCTGCAGGCACTGGCCGAAGCCTATGGCGGCGAGTTGCGCCACCTCGCACTGCCGATGCACGGTAAGCCCTCGCGCATCCGGGTGCTCGAACCGGGCCTGGTCTTCTCCGGCCTCGGCCGCGAAGTCACCGTCGGCCGCTACCATTCGATCTTTGCCGATCCTTCGACCCTGCCGCGTGACTTCATGATCACGGCCGAAAGCGAGGATGGCACGATCATGGGTATCGAGCATGTGAAGGAACCGATCGCGGCCGTGCAGTTCCATCCGGAATCGATCATGACGCTCGGCGGCGATGCAGGCATGCGGATGATCGAGAACGTGGTGGCGCATCTAGCGCGACGCGCGAAGACGAAGGCTGCCTGACCCGAAGCCCGGCGGCTGCGGATTTAGACATCCCCATGCACTCGGAAAAAGTGCATGGGGATGTTTTTTGCCTTGAAAGAGCCAACAAGCACTTGAAGACATCTCATGTCGGGTAGGGGCTTCCGGTTGTCGATTGCGAAAATATTCAAACGCGTTCTACTCGCCGTGCTGGCGCTTGTTGCGATTGCCGCTTTCGGAATCGCCGTGCCGCGGCCGCTCTGGCATGACGAGCCTGCGCTGGCCGAACGTTCCCATCGCATCCTCGTGCTCAGCAATCCCATTCATACGGATATCGCCATCCCCGTCGACGACGATCTCATGGCCCGCTTCGGTTTTCTGCGAGCGGCGGGGCTTGATCTCGACAATCCGAACCTGCGCTACCTCGTTTTCGGCTGGGGCGGCCGGAGCTTCTATACTGAGACGCCGACCTGGGCGGACCTGAAGGTGGAACCGGTGCTGAAGAGTTTCACCTTGGATCAGTCCGTCATCCATGCCGAGTTGGCGGGCGCCATCCCAGAAAATGCGCCTGCGGTGACCGTGCTCAGCATCGATGACGGCGGCCTTGAGCGGTTGAAGCAATTCGTCCTCGACAGCCTTGCGCAGGCTGATAGCGGACCGGTGTCCCTGCCGGGCAGCAATTACGGCGAGAACGATGCGTTCTTCGAAGCGAGGGGATATTTCAATGCACTGATGGGATGCAACACTTGGACGGCCGCCGGATTGCGGCAGGCGGGATTGACCTCGGGTCTATGGACTGCGCTGCCGTGGATGCTGCGGCTGTCGCTCAGCCTGCATAATGCGCGCGATCGTTTTGCTGCAAGCCTTTCATCCACCGAATAGCTGTAGGAGCCGGTTTGACTTGCCAATGGTTGTAAATTAGTCTTTTCACGTTCCCGTGGGGCACATCGGCATTGGGGCCGAAAGGGCTAAGCCCGCCCGCTGACAACCCTCAGCAGGAATGTGCCCATGCCGACCCTTGATACCTATCGCAAACAAGCCAAGCTATTGCTGCGCTGGCACCGTGACGGCGATTATTCCATCGGAGAAAGAGTTAGAACGCTGGAGCGCTTCAAATCGCTGACCGACCGCAAGGTCTTGGCGATGAAGTTACCGCTGACACTGGCGCAGGAAATCGTCGCCATCGAAGCGGGCCACAAGAGCTGGGCCGAGCTGAAAGCCGTGGCAGTGGATGCGCCCAAGGTGCCGACCGCTTCGCCGGAGCCGCCTGTCATGATGAATGTGGTTCCGATCCTCTTCGTGCGGGACGTGACCGCGAGTGCGGCCTTCTTTGGGGATAGGCTGGGCTTTCTGGTGGATTTCCTACACGGCGCACCGCCTTTCTATGGCGCGGTTTCGCGTGACGGTATCTGCCTGCATTTGCGGCTCGTCCATCAGCCATTTTTTGCGGCCGCCGCCGCGCGCGAGAAGTCGCTGATCCTGGCTTCGATCGAGGTCTCCAATGTCCAGGGACTGTTCGAGGAATTCAAGGCCAAGGGCGTGGAGTTTGCGCAGCCGCTTGCGAAGCAGGCGTGGGGCGGCACCGATTTTCACGTGCGCGATCCGGACGGGAACGTGATCTCGTTTGTGGCATTCAAATCGTGATATTCGGACTATCGGTGATGGTGAGGGAGCTTAGGGCTCCTCGCCATCCTGCCAGCATTCCTCGAAGATCAGCCTGTCGAGCGGCAGCCGGTCGCGCCAGCCCTTCACGGAAAGTTCCGGCATGTCGTAGAGTTCGTCGACATAACCGACGCACAGCCAGGCGACGATCTTGACGTGCTCGGGTATGCCCAGGATCGTCTTGATGGCCTCTTCGTGGAAAATGCTGACCCAGCCGACGCCGACACCTTCGGCGCGCGCGGCGAGCCAGAGATTCTGGACGGCGCAGACGGTCGAATAGACATCCGTCGCCGGATTATGGGTGCGGCCAAGCACCACAGGGCCGCCACGCGTGGTATCGCAGGTGATGCAGATGCTGAGCGGCGCCTTGCGGATGCCCTCCAGCTTCAGCCGCTGATATTGCGCGCGCCGATCGCCCTCGAACATTGCGCAGGCTTCCTCGTTTGCCTGATGGAACGCCTGCCAGACGCGTTCGCGCGTTTCCGGCTGACGGATCAGAATGAAGTTCCACGGCTGCATGAAGCCGACCGAAGGGGCGGAATGGGCCGCCTGCAGCAATCGCCTGACGAGGTCCTCCGGCAGCGGGTCGGACCTGAACTGGTCGCGCACGTCGCGTCGGGTCTCGATGGCGCGATAGACTGCGTTGCGCTCTCCCTCGGAGAACGCGCCGGCCGCGATCAGATGATCCGATACGCCTGCCGGAGCATCGGCGATGGAGGGCGCAAGATTGGCGTCGGTGGGGTCGTCAAGAGCAGACATGTTCAACCATGGTTTCGTGAGGGAGCGGCGGTTCGTCGGTCGATGCCGTCCACCTTCGCATATCGGGCTGAAGCACAGCTTAGTGCGCGATCACAAGCGAAACTACCAGCACGATTCTTCACAGGCGAGCATATAATCGGCTTCCAATTGCCGCGAAGCGTCGTTTCAAGTGGATTTCTCCCCATGCTCCGCCCTTCGTTTGAACCGCCCGCTCGGGAGGAATTGTGCTGAGAAATGTGCCGCCTCCTTTGACAAATGAGGCGTCCTGCATCATATAACCCGTCAATGAACCGCCTGCGCGAAACTCGCGCGGGCGGTTTTGCATTTCAACGGCGCGTTTTTTGCAATTCATTCGCATATGCATGGCGCGCGGACATCGGAGAAGGGTATGAGCGGGCAAGGAAACGACACGATCAGGCGGCTCGCCCTGTGGGGCATTCCGCTGTCGCTTGGCGTCATGGGGTTGAAGATGCTGGCCTGGTGGCTGACGGGCTCCGTGGCGCTTTTGTCCGACGGCCTGGAGTCCCTCGTCAATGTCGTCGCCGCCTTGATTGCCTTCTTTGTCATCCGTTACGCGCAAAAGCCGGCCGACCACGATCATCCCTTCGGCCACCACAAGGCGGAATATCTTTCCGCCGTCACCGAGGGGGCGATGATCATTGTTGCGGCGCTGATGATCGTGCAGGAAGCGGTGGGGCATTTGGGCAATCCGCAGCCGATGCAGGCTCCGGCGCTCGGACTTGCGATCAACGTCGTCGCCGGCGTCATCAACAGTGTCTGGGCCTTGACGCTGATCCGCGCGGGCAAAGCGCATCGCTCGCCGGCGTTATTGGCGGACGGGCAGCACATCATGTCCGACGTCTATACCTCGATCGGCGTGCTGATCGGCCTGCTGCTGGCGCTTGGCACTGGTCAGCCGATCTTCGACCCCGTGCTTGCCATTCTTGTCGCCATCAACATTCTCTATCAGGGCTGGATGGTCATCTCCAGTTCCATCGACGGGCTGATGGACAAGGCCGTGTTGCCGGAGGAGGAGAGCGCGATCAAGGATGCGATCGCCAAGAATGCCGAGGGGTCGCTTGGCGTGCACGATCTGAAGACGCGCCGGGCGGGATCCGTGACCTTTGTCGATTTCCATATGGTAGTACCCGCCGCCATGCCGGTGCGTGACGCGCATCGCATCTGCGACCGCCTTGAAGACGCCATACGGGTGATCCATGCGGGCGCCGAAATAACCATTCATGTGGAGCCCGAGGGCGAGAAAGCCCACGGCATCCGCGTCAAAGTGATCAAGGAGGCCTGATATGCCCAATACCGATGTTTCCGGCCTGTCGATGCTCGGCAGCCAGACAGAAACGGCAGCGAACCCAGAAGCGGCCGTTCTCGAAAAAGTGCCGTCCGGCCATGCCGGCACCGATTATGTCGTCCGCTTCACGGCGCCCGAATTCACCTCGCTTTGCCCGATGACGGGTCAGCCGGATTTCGCCCATATCGTCATCGATTACGTGCCGAACGAATGGCTGGTGGAATCGAAGTCGTTGAAGCTCTTCCTCCATTCCTTCCGTAACCACGGCGCATTTCACGAGGATTGCTCGATCTACATCGCCAAGCGTCTGGTGGAACTGCTGGACCCCAAGTGGTTGCGCATCGGCGCCTACTGGTATCCGCGCGGCGGCATCCCGATCGACGTCTTCTGGCAGACCGGCAAGCCGCCGGAAGGCGTTTGGCTGCCGGATCAGGGCGTGCAGCCCTATCGTGGTCGAGGCTGAACAAAAAGCCGCCGTCTGATGGCGGCTTTTTCTTTGAGCTCACGGTAGCCTGGTGTCAGGCAAACGAGCTGTCGTCGCCGCCATTGTCGAACGAATCGTCATTGGCGTCGTCCTGGGCGTCCTGCGCGGCGTCCTGGGCGTAATCGGCAGCACTCTGATCATTCGGATCGCTATTATCGTCATTGCCGAAATAGTTGTTGTTGATGATCGTTTCCTGCACTGGCTGTTCGGCTGCATTGGCCGCCGTGCCTCCGAAGAGGCCGCTGCCGGAATTTCCACCGAAGAGACCGCCGCCAGTGCCGCCCAGATGCGGGCTGAACAGGCTGGAGAGCGATTCCGCCAGCATCACGCCGCCGGCGACGCCGGCTGCCGTGCCGAGAGCGCCGCGCAGGAAACTGCCGCCGGCCGAGGGGGCTGCTGCCTGCTGGCTCCACGGGCCGGATGGCTGCGGCTGCTGGCCGCCCCATGGGCCTGGCTGCGGTTGGGCGTTGCGGGCATAATCATCATAGAGACGACCCTGCTGTTGCGGATATCCGGCCTGAGGCGCCGGCGCGCGCGGCGGCTGGCCACCGCCGAAGAGGGAACCGAGCCCGCCGAGGAAACCGCCGCTCTGACCCTGCGGATGGCTGTCGGCCCCCTGCTGCTCGAGCTCGTGCACGCGCGCTTCGAGCTGCTGGATGCGATCGGCGGCAGCCTTCATGCCCTGTTCCTGCATGATAACGGCCTGCGCCAGGAAATACGGCGCGTAGGGCTGGTCGCGAACCGACTGGTTGATGAAGGTCTCCGCATCGGCGTCGCGTTGAGCGCTGGATGCGGCGCGCACGCGGTCGAAGAGAGAGGTGAGCAGTTGACGTTCTTCAGGCGACATGATGGCCTCCTTGGCTATCTGTTGCTGCAAATTTGGGACGCGATCCTCATCGCGCTGACCTGACGTAGGATCCAATGTCGGCTTTTCAAAGCCTTTCAAGTTACATTTCGGTAATCCGCAGCCATAACACCATGTTCCCTGGTGCTATTCCCGCCTTGTCTTTTTCCGGCATTGTTTTACGGATTGAGTCGCACTATGTGCGGTGAACGACGCATCTGCTGGAGAGTTGAATGAACGACGAAGACGAACAGGAAGACAAGAAGACGGAGCTGCCCTTGGGCAAGGACGCGGAGGCGAATCTTTTCAAGTCGCGTTCGATCTTCATTTATGGCGGCATCACGCAGGAACTGGCGCAGAAGACCTGCGCGCAGCTCGTAGCGCTCGCCGCCGCCAGCGACGAAGACATCCGCATCTATGTGAATTCGCCCGGCGGCCACGTCGAATCAGGCGATTCCATTCACGACATGATCAAGTTCATCAAGCCGAAGGTCTGGATGATCGGCACGGGTTGGGTCGCTTCCGCCGGTGCGCTGATCTATGTCTCGGTTCCCAAGGAGCGCCGTGTTTGCCTGCCGAACACCCGCTTCCTGCTGCACCAACCGTCCGGCGGCACGCGCGGCATGGCCTCCGACATCGAGATCCAGGCGCGCGAGATCATCAAGATGAACGAGCGCCTGAACAGGATCTTCTCGGAAGCCACCGGTCAGCCGGTCGAAAAGATCGCCAAGGATACGGACCGCGACTACTGGCTGTCCGCCGAGGAAGCCAAGACCTATGGTCTGGTCTCGCGCATCGTGACGTCGCAGGCGGAAATCTGATCTAGCAGATTCTGCTTATCGAGAGCCCTCGTTTGCCGGCAGGCAGGCGAGGGCTTTTTGTGCGGTGAAAGCTGTTTACCACGGCTGCCTTGCCCAACGCAGACACCGATCCACCCCGTTCGAAACGTTCCGTATTGCCGCTCGAGGTAGGGAACGACTAACGCACCAGAAGAGCGAATGACGGGTTGAGCTGACGTCCAGCAACGGCTATCTGGTGCCAACCTCAAGACGATCCTCCGCAAACAACAAGGCACATCCCGGCATGATCCCAGATTTCCTCGTCACCCATTCCGGTGGCTTCCATGCCGACGAGCTGCTGTCCAGCGTCATTCTGAGCCGGCTCTTCCCGCAGGCTCGCCTCATCCGCAGCAGGGCGCAGGAATGGATCGCACCCGGCGCCGACCGCATCATCTACGATGTGGGCGGAAAATATGATGCCGCGGAGCGGATCTACGATCACCATCAGCGCGGTGCGCCGCTGCGGGACGATGGCCAACCCTACAGTTCGTTCGGATTGATCTGGAAGCACTATGGCCGTGATTATCTCGCCGCCTTCGGTCTTCCTGAAGCAAATATCGATGCCGTACATGCCTCGTTCGATGCCAGCTTTGTGCTGCCGGTCGATCTGGTGGACAATGGCGCGCTCAGCCCCTCCGTTGCCGGGCCGCTGGCCGGGCTCACGCTGCCGGCGCTGCTGGAAACCTTAAAACCGGTGTTCGACGAGACCGATCCCGAAGCCGACGATCGCGGCTTCCACACCGCGCTGGCCATCGCACGTAGTTTCGTTGAGGCAAGGATAGGTCAAAGTGCTGCAAAATTGCGGGCCGAGGCACTTGTGCACCAGGCAATCGTGGATACCGGCGAGGGGCGAGTTCTAGAACTCCCGATGGGAATGCCGTTCCGTCCGGCCATCGTGAAGGCGGGCGCGGATCATTTGCTGTTTGTCGTTCACCCGCGCGAAAAGGACTGGTGCCTGACCGGTATCCGCCGCGCCCAGGAAGGGTTTGAGCTGCGGGCCGATCTGCCTGCGGCTTGGGCTGGCCTGACAAATGGTGATCTGGAGGCGGCTTGCGGCGTAGAGGGCGCGAGCTTTTGCCACAATGGCCGTTTCATCGCCGCCGCCGCGACCCGCGAGGCCGCCCTCGCCATGGCCGCGCTGGCAGTAAGGGAAGCGCTTTCCACCGGGCAGGCATCGGCAGCCGAAGCCAGCCTTGTTCCAAGCTGAACTATTCTTGTCGTCCGTGACGACCGGAAACGTCGCAGTCCGTGGGGCGATATCGACCACCGATGGGTCAAGATTGGCGGTTCGTCCATTGTCGGTGTATTTATGGTTCTAACAGCGCAGCGGCAATCGTCCCGATGTGCTGCAAGAACGCGCCGCGCCCGAAGGGAGTTCGAGATTGGCTGTTGCCTTCACCAAGGAAGAGAGTTTCGAAACCGCTTCGGAAACCCTGATTCCTGATCGCCCAATTTCGGCGCATCCGAATCTTGTGACGGAAGCGGGGTTGAAGGCTCTGGAGTTGCAGCTCCAGCAAGCGCGCGAGGCTTACGATGCTTCGAGCACAATCGAAGACGTGAACGAACGTCGCCGGCAGGCAGCAAGCCCCTTGCGAGATCTGCGTTACTTTGCGGCAAGAGTTCGCACGGCTCAGCTTGTCCCTGACCCGACTTCGATTGACACCGTCGCCTTCGGGAGCACGGTGACCTTCAGCCGTGACGATGGGCGCGTGCAGACCTATCGCATCGTCGGAGAGGATGAAGCGGACCCCAAGGCCGGTTCGATTTCCTTCGTATCCCCGGTGGCAAGGCTTCTGATCGGCAAGGCTGTCGGAGATGTCGTCAGCGTGGGTGATCAAGAGCTTGAGATCACTGCCATCTCGTAGAGCGCCCAACTGGCCGCCATGCGAAAGCAACGGCTCTACAAGACATTCTCGAACAGTTTATAACTCTCTGAAGTCGCCGGTCAGCCGGAGAGCGCACCATTAAGGCTTATGAACTGAGGATTTGCCGGCATGCACTGTTGGTGAAGTGGTTTCACAACCGGCATGTCCTTGACCAGAAGAGGGTGCTGGCGGCGGGATCGGCCGCCGCCAGCGTTCGCCGCTTGGGAGGGTGCAACGTTTCCGAGGGCGGCGAATTCGAAAAATTCGGATGACGAGCGTCGTCCGGCCTGCAATGCTTTCTACGTCGTGATCTCGATCGGAGTGCCGTCCGGCATGGTAATAACCGCCTCGTAGAAACCGTCGCCCGTTGTCCGGGGCCCGGATTTCAGGCAGCCATCCGTCTTGCATCGCTCGGCCAGCGCATCGACCGCCGCCCGGTCGCCCAGCGATATTGCGATATGGCCCCAACCGACGCGTTCGTCATGCGTATCGGCTGGAAGCCATGGGCCGGTCATCAGTTCGACCTGGTCGAGCCCCGCAGACAGATGCACGAAGCGGGAGATGAAGCCGGGGCGGCGCTGGCTGTGATAGGGCTCGCCGACGGTCGCTCCGAAGTACTTCATCCAGAACGCCGCTGCGGCGTCGATATCATGTGTCCACAGAGCGGTATGAGCGATGCGCATTTGCGTCCTCCTGGCCCTGGGGGCGGGTAACGATGCCGGCGCATAGAGGTGCGGCGCACAGCAATATGGCGAGCATCCAGAATGAGCCGGGCAAGCCGACATGGTTCGCGACGAAGCCCACACTGGCAGGCCCGATCAACACGCCCGCATATCCGCACATGGTGATTGCGGCGACAGCCAGCCCCGCCGGCATGACCGTCTGCGTCCCTCCCTTGCGGAAGAGCACCGGCACGATGTTGGAGGCGCCAAGCCTGATCAGCAGAAAGCCGCTCATGGCAAGGATCGCGATCGGGCTCAGCAGCAGAACGACGAAACCGGCCACCGCGACGAGGCCGCCCCATAGCATGATCGCCCTGTCGCCGAGCTTCGCCGTGATGGTATCGCCGGCCAGGCGCCCTGCTGTCATGGCAATCGCAAACAGCATGTAGCCGAGGCCGCCATGGCTGGCCTCGACCCTGCCTTGCGTGGTGAGCAGCAGGGCGCTCCAATCGAGAATGGCGCCTTCGACGAGGAAGGTAATGGCGGCGAGGACGGCAAGCAGCAAAACAAAGCTGCGGGGAATGGCGAAGAGCGGCGCATCCTCCGACGGAACGGTCCTGAGCAGCCGGGGCCATGCGACGACCATGGCGAGTACCATCAGGGCAGAAGATAGCAATGTTGCGACCAGAGGGCCGGCGTGAACGGATAGCAACAACGTCACCAGCAACGAGCCGATAAAGCCACCAATGCTGAAAAGAGCATGAAAGCCCGACATCAGAGGCCGGCCGGCGCCTTTTTCCACCTCGACAGCGTGAATGTTCATCGCGACGTCGAGTGATCCGAGCGATGCGCCAAACACGGCGAGGGTGATGCCCAGCGTGAATGGCGTGCTGGCTATGGTGAGGATCGGCAAGGTGAGCGCGAGCCCCAATCCGCCCGCAATAATGATGGGTTTGCTGCCGTAGCGTGCGCTCAACATGCCGGTGGCAAGCATCGCGGCGACCGAGCCGAGGCCTAGGCAAAGCAGCAATATGCCCAGCACACCGTCATCGACCCCGAGCCGGGCCTTGGCGAAGGGGACGAGGGGAGCCCAACAAGCGAGACCAAATCCCGCGATCAAAAAAGCCAGTCGTGTTGCCAGCCGAGTTTCCGGCCGATCAGCGGATTGCATGATGATTCCCCGTCTTTCGAGATCAGGACGATGAAGTGATGTCGTTCGGCTTCACGAGAGCGAAACCAGCTTCGACCGCGGCTTCCACGTCGCCAGCTGGCAGGTCGTCTTCGACAATCAGCCAATCGATATCGGCGGCACCGCCGATGCGATGCGCCGCACGCTCGTGAAACTTTTCTGACGTTGCTATGGCGATGCGCGACGCGCTGCGTTTGATGAGCGTCCGTTTGAAAATGGCGTCCGCGTGTTCATGCACGCTGATGCCGTTTCTCGCCGAAACCGCGCAGGCACCCACGAAGCAGCGATCGATATTCATGTTCTCGATGGCTGCAACCGCCGTCGCGTCGACGCTGCCTCCGACGATGGCATTGACCGCGCCGCCGATGAGGATGAGCTCGAAGTCGCCACGGTTCATGATGGCGGACGCTATGTCGATGGAGTTTGTGGCAATCGTCAGTTCGCTGTTCTTCGGCAACAAGTCAACGATCGCAAGATTCGTGCTGCCGCTGTCGAGAAATACAAACTCGCCCGGTTCGATCATGCTGGCGGCTGCTCGCGCCAGCGCCCTTTTTCGATCGGATGCCTGCCCGATCCGCGCAGAGATGGGCTGCGAGGGCGTCAGGAGAGGAAGCGCACCGCCATAGACGCGCCGGCATTTGCCCTCGGCGGCAAGCGCCCTCAGATCCCGGCGCACGGCATCCTCGGAAACGTTGAACTCGGCCGCAAGCGATGCGGCGACGATCTGCCGTCCGTCCGCAAGCCGTGCTTCTATGACGTCGCGGCGGGACAATGGAAGTGAATTGCTCATGAATTTGCATTAACGTGCAGAAACGAGAGAGTCAATCTGCATGTTTGTGCATGTTTAGTGATCTGCGATGATCATGTGTCGAGGGCCGGCAAGTTGCATTGTCCGCTTCGGCACCGTTCGCCGATGGCCGGTCTTGCTGTCATCGTTGCCACTTTGCCCGGGAACTGCACTTGCACGCCCGCTGCTTGTGATGCTCCATGTGAGTTCAATCGTCTTTTCCGCCCTGAGTCTTCGCCGCCATGCTCAAAGATTTCTCCATCCAAAGCCTGTTCATGGGGTGCCTCACGGCCTTTGTCGGCTTTGCCAGTTCCTTTGCCGTTGTTTTCCACGGTCTGCAGGTCGTCGGCGCGACGGATGCGCAGGCGGCGTCCGGCCTGATGGCTCTTTCGGTTGCAATGGGTCTTTGCGCCATCGTGCTGAGCGCAGTGACCAGATTGCCCATCAGCATTGCCTGGTCGACGCCCGGCGCGGCGCTGCTTGCGAGCGCCGGTGCGATCGAGGGCGGCTTTCCAGCGGCGGTCGGGGCTTTCTTCATCTGCGGTGTCCTGATCGTCATTGCCGGGCTGTTCCGGCCGTTCGGCCGTGCGGTGGCTTCCATCCCCGCGCCGCTGGCCAACGCTATGCTTTCGGGCGTGCTGCTTGGCCTGTGTTTTGCGCCGGTGAAGGCGATTGCCTTCAATCCCGCATTTGGCCTGCCGATTATCCTTGCCTGGATCATTGTCGGCTCCTTCAAGCGGTTGTGGGCAGTGCCGGCGGCACTTGCCGCCTTCGCCCTGGTGCTGGCCTTCGGCGTGAAAATACCGGATGGCGCATTCGCTTCGCTCGAGCATTCGCTGTTGCCGACTGTGGAACTGGTGAAACCGGTCTTCACCATCGCCGGCCTCGTCTCCATCGCGCTGCCGCTATTCATCGTGACCATGGCGTCGCAGAATATCCCCGGCATCGCGGTGCTGAAGGTCCATCACTACGATCCCAAGCCGGGCCCGCTATTTGCGATCACCGGTGTGTTTTCGCTGTTGGCCGTGCCCTTCGGCGGCCATGCGGTCAATCTTGCGGCGATCACGGCCGCCATGTGCGCCGGCCAGGATGCGCATGCGGATCCCAAGCGGCGTTACTGGGCTGCGATCGTTGCCGGGATCGGCTATATTATCCTGGGATTGCTCGCCAGTGCCGTCACCGCTTTCGTGGCGCTGGCACCGCAGATCCTGATTGAGGCGGTCGCCGGCTTGGCGCTGGTCGGCGCGCTGTCGAACTCAGCTCTCAATGCTTTCCAGCGGGCGGAATCGCGCGAGGCTGCCGCGATTACATTTCTGGTGACGGCATCGGGTGTTTCCTTCGGCGGAATTTCCGGCGCCTTCTGGGGCCTGCTTGCCGGCGGATTGATGATGGCGCTGTCGCGCGGCGTGCAGCTGCTGAAGAAGTGAGCAGGGGGTTGCTTCTTTGTTGTCGCGCGGCTATAAGCGCGACCATGAAGTTGACTGGCGCAAAGATTTCCGAACAGATTGCACGTGGGCGCTTCGCCCTGCGTGACAATACGCGCGCCCTGACATCGCTTCTCCTCCTCGGCCTTACGCGCGGTTGCCGGGTCCTTTGAGGAGCGCCCGGCGGCCGAAAAGCCCGCTGGCCATCGCTCCTCGCGACTTACCCTAAAATCGACAGTACACCCGCGAGGGGTCCGCATTTGTCATCGCCAAGCCGCATCCGATCGGCTAAGACGCGGGATAAATGACGGGAAAGGAAGAGACGAAACCATGGACGCAAACAGCCATTCCCCCAAAGGCATGCCCGAAGCAACGGTGAAATACCGCGCCTATCCCCAGATCAACATTCCCGACCGGACATGGCCGTCCAAGGTCATCACCAAGGCGCCGATCTGGTGTTCCGTCGACCTGCGCGACGGCAATCAGGCGCTGGTCGATCCGATGGGCCACGACCGCAAGGCGCGCATGTTCCAGCTGCTGCTGGACATGGGCTTCAAGGAAATCGAGATCGGTTTCCCCTCGGCCTCGCAGACCGACTTCGATTTTGCTCGCTGGTGCATCGAGCAGGGCAACGTACCTGACGACGTATCGCTGCAGGTACTGGTGCAGTGCCGCCCGGAATTGATCACCCGCACTTTTGAGGCTCTCGAAGGCGCCAACAAGCCGATCGTCCATTTCTACAATTCCACCAGCGAATTGCAGCGCCGCGTGGTGTTTGCCAAGGACGTGCAGGGCATCAAGCAGATCGCCGTCGATGCAGCGAAGATGATCAGCGACATGGCGGCCAAGGCCGGCGGCGGCTATCGCTTCGAATATTCGCCGGAAAGCTTCACCGGCACCGAGCTGGACGTGGCGCTGGAGATCTGCAACGCGGTGATCGGCGTGATGAAGCCGACGCCGGATAACAAGCTGATCATCAACCTGCCGTCGACTGTGGAAATGGCGACGCCGAACATCTATGCCGACCAGATCGAATGGATGTGCCGCAATCTCGACAATCGCGAAAACCTGATCATCTCTCTGCACCCGCACAATGACCGCGGCACGGGCATCGCCGCCGCCGAGCTGGCCTTGATGGCCGGCGCCGACCGCGTCGAAGGCACTCTGTTCGGCAATGGCGAGCGCACCGGCAACGTCGATGTCGTCACCATGGCGTTGAACATGTTCACGCAGGGCGTCGATCCAGAGCTGGATTGCTCCAACATCGAGCGCATGAAGGAAGTCTTCGAATATTCCAACCAGATGGCGATCGGCGAGCGTCACCCTTACGTCGGCGAATTGGTCTACACCGCCTTTTCCGGCTCGCACCAGGATGCGATCAACAAGGGCATGAAAGCTGCCAAGGTCGCCAACCATCCGGTCTGGGAAGTGCCCTATCTGCCGATCGACCCGCAGGATGTCGGCCGTACCTATGAGGCGATCATCCGCATCAACTCGCAATCCGGCAAGGGCGGCATCGCCTATATCATGCAGCAGGACTACGGTTTGAACCTGCCGCGCAATCTGCAGGTGGAATATCGCGAAGAGATCCAGCGCATCACCGATGAGGAAGGCAAGGAATTGCCATCCAAGCGCATCTACGAGCATTTCATCGAGCGTTACGTAACGCAGCCGGGTGCCCGCCTTCGCTTCGTCGATCATCACACCTTCGCCGATCCCGAGCGTAAGGGTCAGCGCATCGTCGCCGCCGAGATTACCGACAATGGCGAGGTGAAGCGTATCGAAGGGCATGGCAACGGCCCGATCGACGGCTTCATCAACGCGCTCTCGATCTATCTCGGCGTTCCGATGTCCGTCGAAGATTATTCAGAGCATTCGCTGCAGCATGGCTCCAACGCCTCGGCGATCTCCTATGTCGAGATTTCCTATCCGGGCGGTAAGCTCTTCGGTGCCGGCATAAACACCAACATCGTCGCTGCCTCCCTGGAAGCGATCGTCTCGGCGGCAAACCGCGTGCTCGATATCAAGACGGCGAAAGGCTGAGGCCATCAGCCCCTTCTGTTAAAATCCCCTCGGTCACGCCGAGGGGATTTGTTGTTGCGTATCAGCTCGCTGCCGGATCGTCGGCTTCGATGAAGCCGCCGGATTGGTGTGCCCAGAGCGCGGCATAGATGCCGTTGCGGGCGAGCAACTGTGCGTGGGTGCCATCCTCGACGATACGGCCGCCGTCGAGGACGACAATGCGGTCCATCCGCGCGATGGTCGACAGTCGGTGGGCGATGGCGATGACCGTCTTGCCCTCCATGATGCCGTAGAGCGTGTCCTGGATGGCGGCTTCTACTTCCGAATCCAGCGCCGACGTCGCCTCGTCCAGGATCAGGATCGGCGCATCCTTCAGAATGGCGCGGGCGATCGCTATGCGCTGCCTTTGGCCGCCTGAAAGCTGGACGCCGCGCTCGCCGGCATGGGCGTCATAGCGGGTCCGCCCTTCATGGTCCCGCAGGCTGGCGATGAAACCGTCGGCGGCGGCATTTTCGGCGGCCATGACAATCGCGGCCTCTGAAACGCCGGCATTGCCGTGGGCGATGTTGTCGCGAATGGAGCGGTGGAGAAGAGTGGCCTCCTGGCTTACCATGGCGATCTGCCGGCGCAGGCTTTCCTGCGTCACGCGGCGGATATCCTGGCCGTCTATTTCGATGGAGCCGGACTCCGGGTCGAAGAAACGCAGCAGCAGGTTGACGAGGGTGGATTTGCCCGTGCCCGAGCGGCCGACAAGGCCGATCTTCTGGCCCGCCGCAACCCGCAGGGAAACGCCGTCCAGACCGCCATCACCTTTGCCGTAATGGTGGGTGACTTGCTTGAAGGCGATCTCGCCGCGATCGATAGCAAGCGGGTGTGCCCCGGGCGCATCCTCGATCGAGAGAGGCTGCGCCACGGTCAGCAGCGATTGCCGCATCGCGCCAAAATGGGCAAACAGAGAGGAAACGGCATCCAGCATCCATTCCGCCATGCCGGTGATGCGGAAGCTCAGGGCAAGCGAGGCCGCGATCAGGCCGAGCGCCGCGCCGCCCGACTGCCATAGGATCACGGCATAGCCGACCAATGCGACGATCAGGAAACTGCCGAGGAACAGCATGCTCGAATTGACCGTGACCTCGAGTTTCTGCACGCGAACGAAGGTTTCTCGCGCGGTGGCAAAGCGCTGCAGGGCTTCACGATCCTCCGTTTGCGCGTCGGCAAAGAGCTTTATGAGGTCGATATTGGCGTAGGTGTCGACCGTCATGCCCGCAAGAGCGGCATTGGCTCCCTGGAAGTTCTCCGATGCGTGGCGCAACCGTGGGATGACGAAGGCCATCATGCCAAGATAGCAGCAGAGCCATACGATCAGCGGCCAGATCAGGCGCGGATCGATCGAGGCCATCAGCCAGAACGAGCCGGCGACATAGATCGAGACGAAGGACAGGGTATGCAGCACGGCATAGGCAGCACCGGTCGCCGACGTACCGATGTCGCGCACCTGGCTGGCGATGCGCCCGGAGAAATCCTGGCGGAACCAGCCGACTGATTGCCTGAGCACATGACGATGCGCGCGCCAGCGGAACAGCGTCTCGGCATTCGGCCTGAATGCGATGTCGTCAAGGCTCTCTCTGAGATAGCCCGCAAGCGGCCGGCCGATCAACACCAGCGCGGCGGCGGCCAGCAGCCCGGTGCCTTGCGATGCCCAGAGTTCATCCCGCCTGGCTGCTGCCAGATTATCCACAAGCTGGCTGGTATAGCCGATGAGCCAGATTTCGATGGCAGCGCCTATGACGGTCAAGGCCAGACTCATGGCCATGACAGTTCGGAAAGGGCGAAGGTTGGTGATGAGATACCGCCACGTCTGCGACGATGGCTTCAGCTCGCCATAATCCTGGAACGGATCGACGAACTCTTCAAAGCGACGAAACATGAGTGCCCTCCGAGGGCGGGAAATAGCAATCTGATGGGCGGACCGAACAAGCAGTCCTTCACGGCACTGCTTTTCAGCGGTGGTTTCCTGTGCCGTGGGTTTTCATCAAAGTGCTCTCCTCATGGTCGCTGCTGCCTCTATAGCGTGTATCGGCGCCAATGTCAGCAGAAATTGCGCTGCAGCCAAGCAATGCGCCGGCAGCACAGAACGGACCATGATTTCAGAGGTGTCAAAGCCGATGCCGAGTAACGACACGCGCTTGTGGCGCGCTCAGGATTTTTGCTGGGCAAGGACGTCGCGCTGTTTCGTCAACCGCTCGAGCTCTTCTTCCTGTTCGGCGATGCGATCCGACGTCCGTTCTTCGTCCGCCGCGCCGGAAAAGGCGGTGGCTTGCTCGATCAGCTCGCGCAGATTTTCCCTTATTGCCGCAATTCGACTGTCGATTTCCGGGATGGTCAGCAGAATGTCGGACATGGTGAAACTCCAGCGAGAATATAATCCAATGCGATTGACCGCCACCCATTATCCATCGGCTGGCTGGCAGCCGCAAGCTGCAAAGCGAGAGAATGCTTTTTAGATTTCCGAGGATACCCTATTGGCAATCTGGTCGAGCATCGCATCCGAGGAGGGGCCGACGACTGCATAGGTCACGCCATTGCGATGCCAGGATACGATGCTGACATCGTCCTTGATGGTCTCGTCGAAATTGTCGTCATTCGACGCACCGTCGATCTTGGTGAAGCAGATGGCGACGACGTCACCATCCAGGTTCTTGTAGATCAGCTGGCCGACAGGCTTGCCGCCGGCAACGAACATGCGTGCGCCCTGGAACACGAGGCCGTCGGCGGCAAGATCCGGAAAATTGAACTTGACGCCCACCGTGCTCGATAGCCACTTGCCGATCTCATCCAGCTCGCTCGCTTGCAGTTCGACCATATGGTGCGGCTGGCGCGAATAGATGCGATGGTAGGCGGCAATGTCATCCAGCCAGTTGCGCGTCGATGTCTGCGCCGGAGTGGGCGGCGCGGCTGCCGGCATGCCCGGTGGCTGCATGCCGAAGAAATAGCCGATGCCGCCGCCGAGCGCGAACAGGATGAGGGCGGCCGCAAGCGACTGCCTGCCGGTAGGGGCAAGTTTCAGGGATGGCCGGGCAAGACGGGGGGAGGGGTCGCGCGTCTTCGGAGGCTGCGCACTCTTGATGGACCGCACAAGTGCCAGCGGCACCGGTTCCTTCAACACTTCGTCGAAAGCCTTGCGGCCGACATCGGAGCCGTGCTTCAGTTCATCGAAAATCCGCCGCGCGTCAGGATCGGAAGCAATGAGCTTTTCCAGCTCGTCCTTCTCTTCGCGGCTCGTCTCGCCATCCATGAAGGCGGACAAACGAACTTCGAGCGGCATTTTCTTCATGTCCTGCAATGCTTAAAACCTTCGAGACGAGCGGCTGTGGCCTTGGGAGGCAAGATAGAGACGGGCGCTGGAGAGCCGCGATGTCACTGCCGACAAGGGAATGCCGAGAATATCGGCCGCCTGCTTGTAGTTATGCCCTTCGACTTCGACCAGCAGGAAGACACTGGCAAGTCCTTCGGGCAAAGATGTGACCAAACGGTGCGCTTCTCCGTCTTCCACCGGATTGGTATGCGTAGCCGATGCCGCCGGCTCGCCCTGTTCCAGGGCACTGCCTTTGGCGGCGGGGCGCAGCTTGTGGCGCCGGGCTTCGTCGACCCATTGGTGTCGGGCCATCGTATAGAGCCAGCTTTCCAATTTGCCACCGCCGTTCCAAAGATGGAATTTAGCGATGCCGCGCTGACAGACGCTCTGGACGAGTTCGTCCGCATCGGTCAAATCGCCGGTGAGTGTCACCGCGAAGCGGCGAAGCTTCGGGAGAAGGCCGACCAGATCGCGTCTGATGTCGATGGCTGCTACCGGCGTGGGCATGGTCGTTCCAGAGAGGTGTTGGAGGTTGTCACACTGGCGATGCCTTTCCGCAAATGACGGCCTTTCCCTTGTGAAAGGTCATGCGAGCGGAATGATCGTCCTGTGTTGGTATGAACCATTTCTATGCCGTTTCGCAAGTCTTCAAAAATTGCTCGCGCACTTGCCTGCCGTCATTCGAGTGCCGTGCCGTCAAGGCCCCGGCCCCATGCCCTAATAGGTGACCTGGCCCTTCAGCGATTGCAGCAGCGAGCGATATGCCCAGGTATTTTCACCGCCACGATCACGGATTTCGACAAGCTGCACGCGCGCGCCCTGGACATCGCCCTGCGCGAGGAGGGCTTGTCCCATATAAGAGCGCGCAAGAATATAGTTTTCGTCGCGTTGCAGGGCCTTGCGGTAGTAGCTCATGCCGAGCTCCATACGACCGGCCTTGCGGTTGGAATAGCCGAGATAATTGAGGATGCGGGGATCGTTCTGATTCTTGGCGAGCTTCAGGACAGTGATGGCGTTGTCGTACTGGCCGGCATAGGCGAATTCGCGCGCAGCCTGGAACAACTGATCATCGTTGAAGCCGCTTTCCTTCGGCTTCACGCATTCCTTCTTGTCCTTGTCCCACACCTTGCCGTCTGTGCACTCGGTCGTGGTCTTGCTCTTCGGTGGTGGTGCCGTTTCGTCGTTTTCCGTACCGGCGGCGAAGGCGTGCAGGCTCGCGGTGAGCAAAAATCCGGCCGTAAGCGCCATCATTGCGGAGCTCTTCTTGGCGACCTTAAAACCCATGCTATCCTCCGAGAATCCGATAGTTCGATTGTAGCTCCGTATCTTCAAAAACGCTACCGAAACGACGCGGTCGGTGGACACAAAACACGAGATCATAGCGCCAGAATATCGACGCCTTCGGCCTCGACACCCTCGCCTCTGGCATCGAGGCTGTAGCGTTCAGCCTTCAGTTCCCAGGCGCCGGGGCGACCGGCAATGGTGAAGAGATTGTAGGCGGCGCGCGGCTTCAGTCCGCCGGCGCCCTGCGAGGCCGAAGCGATGCCGACGACCGGCACCGGGCCGGTGTGTCCGCGCAGCCAATGCACGGTGTTGAGGTGCGTATGGCCGTGAAGGACCAGTTCGGCGCCGCCCGTCGAGATGGCGGCCGCAAAGCGGCGAATACCGATCATGCGCTTGTAGAAGCTGGTCGCGCCGCGGATCGGCGGGTGATGGATCATGACGACGCGAAAGAGCCCGGCATCGCCGGCGGCGCGAAGCAAGTTCACCGTTTCGCGCGCCTGGCGGGCGGAGTAAAAGCCGCTGGCGGCGAAGGGAGGCGTGGCGAAGGCTGTGGAGCAGCCGATCAGCGCAACCTGATCGCGAACGCGCAGATACGGGAAGATATGCTGGTCCTCTGGCCATTCTGCCGGCGCGCGATCACCCCTGACATAGGGATACCAGGCGCGCATGGCTTTCTCATATGACCCTGGCACATAGGCATCGTGATTGCCGGGAACGACCGAGGTGTCGAGCGGGTCGCCGACCGTCTTCAGCCATGCCGCCGCCGTTTGGATCTCGATGCCGCTCGCAAGGTTGACGAGATCGCCTGTCACGGCAAGATGATCGACTTGCTTCGCCTTGATGTCGTCAAGAAGGAGATCGAGCGTACCGCCAAAAAGGTGCTTGCGCCGGTTCCGATGCCAGTTCACAAATCCGGTAATGCGTTTGGAGGCGAGTTCTCTGATCGAAAGGCGTGGCAGGGGACCTAGGTGAATATCGGAAATATGCGCGAGCTTGAACATGGGATGAGACATAGCCCACTCTTTTGTCAAAACAAATACATCCCCTGTCTGATTACGGATCGACGAAGCGTCGGAGTTCAGGCATGAGCGACGAGATCTCTCGCGACGAAAAGCGCGGGCTGGGCGTGCGGCTGCTCGGCTTTGCGCTGCATACCTATTTCGCGCTGACCCGCAGCATGACGCTCGGCGTGCGCGCGGCCTGCTTCGACGGCGAAGGGCGAATTTTCCTGGTGCGGCATTCCTACATCGCCGGATGGCACATGCCCGGCGGTGGTGTCGAACGCCATGAGACGGTGGAGCAGGCGCTTGCGAAGGAGCTGCGGGAGGAAGGCAATCTGGTGATATCGGGCAGGCCGCAGCTCTTCCACGTCTATTTCAACAACCGCACCAGCAGACGCGACCATGTCGTCTTCTACCGTGTTGAGGTAACGCAGACGGCGCTGCGCAAGCCGGATCGCGAAATCGTCGAAAGCGGCTTCTTTCCTCTCGACGCGCTTCCCAAGGGCGCGACCAAGGCGACCTATAGGCGGCTAAAGGAACTGGAGGGGGCGGAGCCTCCCTCGAACTATTGGTGACATCAGCCTCGCCATCGACGGCCACGGCGAGGCTTGTCCAGTTCCAACTCAGGCAGCCTTTGCCAATCCCTCCCGGCCATGCGGGCGATCGAAATCAAGGTCCGGGCCGATGGGCACGATGCCCGTCGGGTTAATCGTCTTGTGGCTGCGATAGTAGTGGTTCTTGATATGGGCGAGGTTCACCGTTTCGGCCACGCCGGCAACCTGATAAAGATCGCGCAGATATGCCGAGAGGTTTGCATAGTCGGCAATGCGGCGGATGTTGCATTTGAAATGGCCGACATAGACGGCGTCGAAGCGAACGAGTGTGGTGAACAGCCGCCAGTCGGCCTCCGTCAGCCGATCTCCGAACAGGTAGCGCTTCGTCGATAGCCGCTTGTCGAGCATATCGAGCGTCTCGAAGAGGCGACGGGCATTTTCCTCGTAGGCCTCCTGCGCTGTCGCGAAGCCGGCCTTGTAGACGCCGTTGTTGACAGTGTCGTAGACGATCTCGTTCAGCGCATCGATGTCCGATCGCAGGTCTGCGGGATAGAAATCCTCCCTTGATCCGGTCAACGCATCGAAGGCGCTGTTGAACATGCGGATGATTTCGGCTGACTCATTGTTGACGATCGTGCCGGTCCGCTTGTCCCAGAGAACGGGGACCGTCACACGACCGGAATAGTGCGGATCGGCCTTGACGTAGATTTCCCAAAGCGCCTTGGCGCCGAAAAGGGGATCGAGCGTCCCTCCGTCTTTCCCTTTGAATTCCCAGCCGTTTTCCAGCATCAACGGATCGACGATCGAGACCGGGATCAGATCCTCGAGCTTCTTCAGCCTGCGGAAGATCAGGGTGCGGTGCGCCCAGGGGCAGGCAAGCGAAACGTAGAGATGGTAGCGTCCGGCCTCGGCCTTGAAGCCTCCGGTTCCAGTCGGGCCGGGTGTGCCGTCCGGGGTGATCCAGTTACGGAACTGCGATGCGGCCCGCTTGAAATGGCCCTTTGTCCCCTTGGTGTCGTACCAGACGTCGTGCCAGACGCCGTCAACCAACATGCCCATTGTTCTGTCCTTTCGGAAATGCTGCTGCGAACTTAACCTCGAAGATACGGCATGCCGACCGAATTTCGAGACGATAAACGATGAACACTGCGTTGCTGGCATGATCGGCAGGCATCGGAGGCGTTCCACTTGGGTCACATCATCGTGCAGACACGATCAGCGTCAACAAGCAGCGGCCCGCATTTTACATTGGACGCGCCGGATATTTCCTGCTATCGGGCTTGTCACACTTTGAGGACCGCTTGTCATGAAAGTCACCAGAAGCCTGCGACGACGCCGATGATCCCGAACGCTCGATGAGCGCCTTCGAGAACAATTCCGTCTGTCTATATGGTTTCCTTGGTCTAATGTACAAGCACGATCTGGTCTACCTCACTGAGGATGCGTCGCACGACGCTGTCATCGAACTCATCAACGAAGAAGCATTTGGTCCCGGCCGGTTCACCCGTGCCGCTGCACGGATTCGCGAGCAGGGGCCGCATGATCGCACGCTGTCCTTCATCTGCGCCGACGACGGAGAAACGATCGCCTCCGTGCGCATGACGCCGGTGCTTGCCGGCTCGGTCAAGGGGCATCTGCTTGGGCCGCTCGCGGTCCGGCCCTCGCACAAGAACCAGGGTATCGGCCGAGAACTCGTGCGGATTGCTGTCGAAGCCGCCAAACGCAAGGGGTCGGAAGCGGTCATCCTTGTCGGCGACCCGCCCTATTACGGCCCGCTCGGCTTCGAAAAGGTCGCTTATAACGCCCTGACGTTTCCGGGTCCGGTCGATCCCAACCGCGTTCTGGTCGTGTCGATTGCCGCCGACACGCATGAGCGGCTGCATGGTTCGATCGTCTGGCGTGACGGTTCTGTTCCGGCCGTTATTGCCGAAGACGAAGATGCGAATGAGATGGTGCCGCTGACCGCAATTGCGGTCTAGCGGCCGTATCATTTATAGCTGTACCTAAGCCCGTGGCTCTCGCATTCCGACGCCCGGTCATTTTTCATCGACCTGTCATATAGCCAACCTAAGAGTTTTCCTCGCCCTATTCCGGGCGATTGCTAAACTTTGGGGGTAAAGCAATGACAGGAAATCTCACACAGAAAGACATATTCCCGACCAGTCAGCTCGAAGAAGCCGACGGGGAGGGGCAAAACTGCACCGACAATCCGACGATGGGGGAAATCATCAGTCGTCGTTTTTCGCGCCGTGGCTTCCTGCAAGGGTCGCTCGCCGTTTCCGCCATCGCTGCAACGGTGGGGCCCGTTGCTTTGATGAGCGCTGAAAAGGCACGCGCAGCCGGCGGTTCCGCCTTCATTTTCAAGGAGATCGAAGCCGGTGTCGATGCCGATCATCATGTCGCGGAAGGTTATGATGCGAATGTCCTGCTGCGCTGGGGCGATGCGGTTTTCGCTGACTCACCTGCCTTCGATCCGAAGAACCAGACGGCAGAAGCACAGCGCCGCCAGTTCGGCTACAACAACGACTATGTCGGCTATATCCCGCTCGGCGGCTCGTCCGAGCACGGTCTGCTGGTCGTCAATCACGAATACACCAATCCGCACCTGATGTTTCCGGGCCTGGTGACCGTTGCGGACGGCAAGATCAAGCAGGCACCGCTGAGCAAGGAGCAGGTGGATATCGAAATGGCAGCCCATGGCGGCACCATTGTCGAGATCCGCAAGGTCGACGGCAAATGGCAGGTCGTGCCTGATGGCAAGTACAACCGTCGCATCACGACCATGACCGAGATGCAGCTCACCGGCCCGGCAGCGGGCGACGAGCGGCTGAAGACGGTGGCAGACGCCAGCGGCAAGAAGGTGGTCGGCACGCTCAACAACTGTGCCGGCGGCGTAACGCCCTGGGGCACCTACATCATGGCCGAGGAAAACTTCCACGGCTATTTCTCCGGCAAGCTGCCCGAGGGCCACAAGGAGGCCGCCAACTACAAGCGCTACGGCGTGCCGGAAGGCGGATATGAGTGGGCGAACTTCCACGACCGCTTCGACCTCGGCAAGGAACCGAACGAGCCCAACCGCTTTGGCTGGATCGTCGAAGTCGACGCCTTTGATCCGCAGTCGGTACCGAAGAAGCGCACGGCGCTCGGACGCTTCAAGCACGAGGGCGCTGCCAACATCATCTCGAAGGATGGCCGCGTGGTCTTCTATCTCGGCGATGACGAACGCTTCGACTATGTCTACAAGTTCGTGACCGCTGCTGCCTATAACGAGGCTGACCGCGCCGCCAACCTCGACTTGCTCGACAACGGCACGCTCTATGTCGCCAAGTTCGCCGACGACGGCGCGCTGCAATGGCTGCCGCTGACGTTCGGACAGGGTCCGCTGACGACGGAAAACGGCTTTACGAGCCAGGCTGACGTGCTGATCGAAACCCGCCACGCCGGTGATCTGCTCGGGGCGACGAAGATGGACCGCCCGGAGGACATCGAACCCAATGCCGTCAACGGCAAGGTCTATGTGATGCTGACCAACAATACCAAGCGCAAGGCGGAACAGGTGAATACCGCCAACCCACGCGCCGACAACGCCTTTGGTCACATCATCGAAATCAGCGAGGACGGCGGCGCATTCTCAGCGACGTCAGGCAAATGGGAAGTGCTGCTGAAGTGCGGCGATCCTTCCGTCGCCGCTGTCGGCGCATCCTTCTCCACCGACACGACGAAGAACGGCTGGTTCGGCATGCCGGACAACTGTTCGATCGACGCTGCCGGGCGTCTCTGGGTAGCGACCGACGGCAACAGCAACAAGGCGACCGGCCGTACCGATGGTCTCTGGGCCGTCGATACGGAAGGCGCTGCGCGTGCGACCTCGAAGTTGTTCTATCGCGTGCCTGTCGGTGCCGAACTTTGCGGCCCGCTTTTCCTGCCGGATGACCAGACGGCCTTCGTTGCCGTGCAGCACCCGGGCGATGGTGGCGATGACTGGTCCGGTCACGGCCGTCCGTCCTACTACGAGGACCTGTCGACGCGCTGGCCGGACTTCAAGCCGGACATGCCTGTCCGTCCGGCTGTCGTGGCCATCACCAAGGCCGGCGGCGGCAAGATCGCCGTCTAAGGTTTTGCAATAGAAGCGAAAACCGTCGCCCCGCTGTCATCAGCGGGGCGATAGCTTTTTCTGCAGGAAGAAACGGCTGCGGCCGGTGGGAAATTCCGGCAATTCGCCGAAGATGACATAGCCCTGCCGTTGATAGGCGCGCAGCGCCTGCGGATTGAAGGTGTCGATCCAAGCGCCTTGGCAGCCGCGGGCCATTGCTTCCGCTTCCGCCGCTTCGAGCAGCTTTCCGGCCATGCCCTGACCGCGCAGCGTTTCCGGCACGAACAGCCATGCGGTGAACAACCAGCCCCAGGCCGTGTAGCCCGAAACGCCGCCGATAGTCTTGCCGCTTTCGTCGCGGATCAGCACGGCGAGCGGGCGGCGTTTGGAGGGGCCGACATCGGCGGCGTTAAAGGCGGTCAGACCCTCGCTGATTGCAGCAAGTTCGCTTTCGGAGGGGGTATCGGTCACATCGAGGTGCGTCATCGCATTCACCGTCCTTCGCGCCACCAGGTGGCGGAGAAGGCAAAGAGCAGGGCGGCAAGACCCGCAAAGCCTGCGAACAGGGGCAGGGAATTGATCCCCTTCAGCACGGTTTCGTCGGTCATGCGGATGGTCAGGCGCTGGCCGTCGGCAACACGGACGGCACCGCGAACAGGCAGGACCTGTGGAACCGTGACGCCACCATTGGCGCCGGCGATACGGGTGACGAGACCCTTGGTCTTTTGCGCCAAAGGCTTCAGAGTCTCGGTGGTCGAGATCATTGCCTTGAACTCAGGAGCGTCGATCGCGCCGATATGGACGAGCGTCGAGAGACTGCCATTGGCGATCTGGTAAAGCCCAATCTCGTCCATGTGCTTCTCGGCCTGATAGAGGCCCGGCTGCGTCCGCTTCAGTTGCAATGTCTGCGTCTTGCCGGAGGGCGATTTGATCGTGGCCGGGCCGGGGTCGTCGCCGACGGTCTGGCGAGTCACCTCCAGCGTACGGCCGGCGGCGTTTGCCGTCAGTGCTTCTTCTTCCAGCGCCGGCTCCTTCAGCAGCCAGTGGGCAATGCGTCGGTAGAGCGACACATGCGGGCCGCCGCCTTCGAAGCCGCGTGCCCAGAGCCAGCCCTCATCGGAGAGCAGCATGGCGACGCGGCCCTGACCGACACGGTTGAGCACCAGCAACGGGCTGTTGTCGGCGCCGACCATTACGGTCTGCCCCTGCGGCTTTTCGACATCGACGCTGCGGAACCAGCGGCCCCAATGCGGCGGCTCGGTGTCGGATCCGTCGAGGCCGCGCGTTACCGGATGCTTGCGACCCTGCTCCGAAAGGCGCGGATAGAAGGGCTTCTCGATCATCTGGCCGGTCGGCTCTGCCGGCAGCACTGAGGCGAGCGGGGTGAGCGCGATCGAATTGCCGGCTGCGTGTTCGGGGCCGGCTGCGACGAGCAACGCGCCGCCGTTTTCGACGTACTGCGCCATGTAGTCATAATAGATCGTCGGCAGGACGTTCTGACGGTCCTGGTAACGGTCGAAGATGATCAGGTCGAAAGAGCTGATCTTGTCGACGAAGAGTTCGCGCGTCGGGAAGGCGATCAGCGACAGTTCGTTGATCGGCGTGCCGTCCTGCTTGTCCGGCGGGCGAAGAATGGTGAAGTGCACGAGATCGACGGAGGCGTCGGATTTCAACAGATTGCGCCACGCGCGTTCACCGGCATGCGGCTCGCCGGAGACGAGCAGCACGCGCATGTTCTGGCGAATGCCCTCGATCAGCTGGACCGTGCGGTTGTTGATGGGTGTGACCTCGCCCGGCACTTCGGCCACGGAGAATTCGAGGACATTGTTGCCGGCGCGCGGCACCTTGAAGCTGAAGGGCGTATCCTGGCCCGGCGTTGCCTGCAGCGTCGCGATCTCGTCGCCATTCATCTTTGCGGTCACGGCAGCGGTGCCGCCCGGGCTTTTGCCGTCGTCGACGACACGTAGGACAAGCTGCTGTTCGTCGTTGACGATGCCGAAGCGGGGCGCGCGCACGATTTCGATGCGGCGATCGAATTCGTTCGGCTTGCCGGTGATCAGCCCGTGGATGGGCGCGTCGAAACCGAGCTGCTGGTTCACGCCGGGAATGTCGTGGATCTGACCGTCGGTCAGGAAGATCGCGCCGCCGATCCTGGCAGGTGGCACGTCCGCGATCGCCGAGGAGAGGGCCGCGAAAAGCCGCGTCGATGGCGAATCCGATTCCGCTGGATCGCGCGCCTCGACGATGCGGGGCTCTATGCGCGGAAACTGCGCCAGACGATCCTTGAGCATCGCCAGGGCATCGTCGGTCATCTTGGCGCGCTCCGGCGTGTCCTGGCTCAGGCTGCGGTCGACGACGACGGGAACGATGGTGGTGAGCTGATCGCGGTCTTCCTGCATCAGCACGGGGTTGGCGAGTGCTGCCAGCAGGGCGAAGGCGGCGAGCGCGCGGATCCAGCTCCCACGCAGGCGCCGGTAGATCGCAAGCGCCGCGATGGCGAGCGTCAATACCGCGAGCGCTGATAGCACGGGCCAGGGCAGGAACGGGGCAAAACCGATATTCATCTTACTGCCCCAACCGTTGCAGGATATCCGGGATGTGCACCTGATCGGACTTATAGTTTCCGGTCAGCATGTACATCATGATGTTGACGCCGGTACGGTAGGCATATTCGCGCTGGGTCTCGTCCGGGGGCACGGTCGGCAACAGCGGCGCGCCGTTGTCGTCCACTGCCCACGCGCCGGCGAAGTCGTTGCCCGTGATCATGATCGGCGTCACGCCATCCGAGGAAGCCACGGCATTGCCGTCCCGGCGCGTATCCTGACGCGCCTCGATCCAGAGCGGGCTGTCGGCATAGCGGCCGGGGAAGCTTGACAGCAGGTAGAAGGACTTGGTCAGCACATGACCCGCAGGCACCGGCTCGAGGGGCGGAATGTCGAGATTGGCGAGGATCTGCTGCAGCCGCTGGCCGTTCGGGCTCGGCGTCGACGTGTCGCCCATGGTGTCGAGGGCGTCGCGCGTGTCGAAGAGCACGGTGCCGCCATTGCGCATATAGGCATCGATGCGGTTGATAGCGTCGTTGGACGGCATCGGCGCCGTCGCCGATATCGGCCAGTAGATGAGCGGATAGAAGGCGAGCTCATCCTTGGCGGGGTCCAGCCCCACCGGCGGGCCTGGCTCCAATGTCGTGCGATATGTGAGGTAGTCCGAAAGGCCGGCGAGGCCGCGCTCGGAAACATGATCTACGTCGGATTCGCCCGTGACGACATAGGCAAGATGCGTCTTGTCGAGCCGCGAATAGATGGTGTCGTCGCCGGGTTTGGAATCGTCGGCCAAGGCACTCGCCGGATGCAGGAAGGTCGCGACCGAGACGGCCAGCATCAGCATCGCTGCACCGCCGGCGATGGTCTTCGTCGACCTGCCCAGGCGAGGAAAGGCGCCATTCATGAAGAGCACGATCAGGCTGTCGGCCAAAAGGATGAGGAAGGCGAGGGTGAAGAGGATCGGCTTAGCCGACCATGCCTCGCCGCCGATCAAGCCTTCCCGTGCCACCGTACCGGCAGCCGACGCGTCCAGCGGCTTGAGCTCGGCGCCACGAGGCAGGACGTTAAGCGCGGTAAAGCCCTCCTCGGAGCCGTAGAGGCCCGGCGGATTGTCGAAATTGGCGATGGCCGTTTCCTTGCTGTTCGGTTCGAGCGGCCGGGCGCTGCCGATCTCGCTGGTCAGCACGCCCTTGGCGGTCAGGAGCCGATATGGCGGCATGGCCTCGGTTGTCTTGGCGGTGCCTTGCGTCGACGTGACGCCGCCGGAGCGCGACAGCTGGACGATGCGCCGCAGCATCTCGACGAAGTCGCCCGAGATGGGCAGGTCGGACCATTGCGGTTCGGCGCTGACGTGGAACAGTACGATGCGGCCGGCCTGCATCTGCTTCTCGGTGACCAGTGGCGTTCCGTCTGCAAGGCTCGCCCAGGTGCGTTCGGCAAGATCCGGCGTCGGCTCGGCCAGAACCTGCCGTTTGACCAACACATTGATCGTCTTCGGCATGCCGGCGAAGGGGCCGAATGAGGGGAAGTCCGCGAGCGGCTGCGGCTCGGCCCAGGAGAGTGCGCCGCCGAAAGTACGCTCGCCTTGCCGGAGCGTCACGGGCACGAGTGGATCATCGGCAGGCGCTGCAGCAAGGCGCGGACCGGCAAAACGCACGAGCGTTCCGCCATTCTGAATCCAGCGCTGCAGGGGCGCATAGCTTTCTTGCGGCAGGCGGCCGACATCGGCCATGATGATCACCGATGGATTGCCGGCCAGCAATTCGGGGATCGATTTCGCCAGATCGGCGCTATTGGGCTGGATCAGGTCGGCATAAGGCTGCAGGGCGCGCTGGATGTAGTAGAGCGGCGACAGGATCGGCTGGAATTCGTCGGCGGCCTGCCCGGAGAGGAGCGCCACGCGGCGGCGGCGGAAGCCATCGTCGAGCAGATAGACGCTGCCGGCGCTGGCATTCCGGTCGATGCCGATACGGGCAAAATCGTTGCGCATTTCGAAGGGAGCGGCGATGGAGCCGGTGGCGACCGTCTGGCCGCCGGCAAAGGTCAGCGAACCGGCGGCGATCGGCCGACCCTGGCTGTCCTGCGCCGTGAGCCCCAGGCGCAGCGGGTTGGCGCCGTTCAGCCGCGTCGCTGTCACGGTCATGTCTTTGGAGGCATTGGCCGCGCCGGTGATCGCCAGAATATCGCTGCCGTCACCTTCGATCAGCCGTAGTTCGCTCGGCTGCAAGGCGGCGAGCCGGCTGACGATATCGTCCTTGTCCTTGCTCTCGATGCCGTCGGAGATGAAGGCGATCGTGCCGGGTTTGCCGTTGAGTGCTGCCTTCACGGCGTCAGCGGCACGTTGGCGGTCGGGGACCAGCGGCCTTGGATTCATCGCATGCAGCTTGTCGCGGGCCGCTGACGCAGCGCCGGGCGTAGCGTCATTGCCTTGTTCGGCGGTGAAGACGATCGAGACGGGAATGCCCTTGGCGTCGGCATCGTCGATCAGCGCGTCCGCGGTTCGAACACGACGCTCCCAGTCCGAGACGCTTGCCCAGCTATTGTCGATCATCAACACCAGCGGCCCGCTGCCCGACAGCGTGTTGGTGCGCGGATTGAACATCGGGTTGGCGATGGCGAGAATGACGAGGGCGGCCAGCAGCATGCGCAGCAGCGTCAGCCACCAGGGGCTGCGCGCCGGCGTTTCCTCGCGCTTGAGAATCGTCGCGAGAATGCGCAGCGGCGGGAAGACTTCCGCGCGCGGTTGCGGCGGCGTGAGGCGCAGGAGCCACCAGATCGCGGGAAGCAGGATCAATGCCGCGAGGATGGCGGGCGAGGCGAAGGCGAAGGAAAGACCGCTCATGGCTGCCCTCCCGACGCCACCTTGGCCGGCATGCCGGAAAGATACATATGCACGGCGACAAGCGCTTCCGATGCCAACCGGTCGGTGCGATGGCTCAGGAAGGTCCAGCCGAGATGGCGCAGCGACTGGCCGAGACTTTCGCGGCGCGCGAGGTAGGCGCGCTGATAATCGTCACGCAGGTTTTCCGCGCGCCCGGCGATCAGCTTCGAGCCCGTTTCGGGGTCGCTGAATTCGGTGCGGCCGCTATAGGGGAAGATTTCCTCGGCGGGATCCGCGACTTCGACGACATGACCACGCAACCCCCGGCGCGCCAGAGGCCCGATCCGGCTCATGACACTATCGGCATCATCCAGGAAATCGCCGATCAATACGATATCACTCCAGCCACGGATCATCGCCGTCTGCGGCAGGCCGCCTTCGAGCGGCGTGTGCATAAGGGCCGCTGCCAGCCGCTCGGCGGCATTGCGGGTCGAGACCGGTTCCATGATGCCGGGGCAGCCGATGCGTTCACCGGAACGGGAGAGGATTTCGGCGAGCGCCAGCATCAGCACCAACGCGCGGCTTTCCTTGGAAGCATGGCCATAGGTCGATTTGTACATCATCGAAGGCGACAGATCGGCCCAGAGCCAGATCGTATGCGCGGCTTCCCATTCGTGATCGCGTATATAGGTGTGATCGTCGCGCGCCGAGCGGCGCCAGTCGATGCGCGAAAGGCTTTCGCCTTCACTATAGGGGCGGAACTGCCAGAAATTCTCGCCGATGCCGCGCTTGCGACGGCCGTGCCATCCGGCAATGACCGTGTTGGCGATGCGCTTGGCTTCGACGAGGCAATCCGGCACGAGGGCGGCGCGACTGCGGGCACGGGAGAGGGCATCGTTGCCTGAAGTCGGTCTGACGATCTGTCCGATGGATGCCACGCGCTATACTCTCCTCGACACCCAGCTTAGGTTCTCGACTGCTTTACCAGCCCTGCGATGACATCGCGCACGGACATGCCCTCGGCGCGGGCGGCAAAGGTCAGCGCCATGCGATGTTCGAGCACGGGCTCGGCCAGCGCATGCACATCGTCGATCGACGGCGCAAGCCGGCCTTCATAAAGTGCACGGGCGCGGGCGCAGAGCATCATCGCCTGGCCGGCGCGAGGGCCAGGGCCCCAGGCGACGTGCTTGTCGGTCGAGGCGTTGCCCTGACCTGGTCGTGCGGAGCGCACCAGGGACAGGATCGCGTCGACGACGCCGTCGCTGACGGGCATCTGGCGGATCAATTGCTGAATCTCCAGCAGGCGCGCGGCATCGATGACGGCCTGCGGCGTCGCTTCGCTGACGCCGGTGGTTTCGAGCAGGATACGGCGCTCATCTGCGAGTTCCGGATAGTCGACATCGACCTGCAGCAGGAAGCGGTCGAGCTGGGCTTCCGGAAGCGGATAGGTGCCTTCCTGTTCCAGCGGATTCTGCGTTGCCAGCACATGGAAGGGCGCGGGCAGGTCATACCGCTGGCCAGCGATGGTGATGTGATACTCCTGCATCGATTGCAGCAGCGCCGATTGCGTGCGCGGCGAGGCGCGGTTGATCTCGTCTGCCATCAGCAGCTGCGCGAAGACCGGGCCTTTCACGAAACGGAAGGAGCGGCGACCGCTTTCGTCCTGATCCATGACTTCGGAGCCGAGAATATCCGACGGCATCAGGTCGGGCGTGAACTGCACGCGGCTGGAGGCAAGGCCGAGGACGGCGCCAAGCGTGGTCACGAGCTTGGTCTTTGCAAGGCCCGGCACGCCGACAAGCAGGGCGTGACCGCCCCCGAGCACGCCAAGCAGCGTATTCTCCACGACGCTTTCCTGGCCGAAAATGACCTTCGATACCTCTTCGCGTATGTTGGCGATATCGCTCAGCGCCTTCTCGGCTGATGCAATGATCGCCTGCTCGTCGAGGCTCGTTTCGGTCGATTTGATCATGCCCATTTGCATCTCCAATGGCAGAAAAACGGCGCGCGCGATTCGCAGACCTTACACATTTGCTTCATAACCAATACAACTTATCGCCACGAAGACGGCTGACAAGCACGTTTCGAATGACTATCTCGTGAGAAACTGTCGTATTCGTGACTAACGGCGAACCGGGACGGAAGAATGGCAACCGACGAAATCAAGGCAACCGGTGATGCGGCGAGTCTCGCGGCGCTGATTTCGCGCGCCGCCGGCGACAGCGGCGGCCGCAAGAAGGGCCTGCCGCCCGTCGATCGCTGGGATCCGCCGTTTTGCGGCGATATCGACATGGAAATCAGGGCCGACGGCACCTGGTATTATCTCGGCACGCCCATCGGCCGCGCGCCGTTGGTGCGCCTGTTTTCCACAGTGCTGCGCAAGGACGAGGACGAGAAGACCTACCTCGTCACGCCTGTGGAAAAGGTCGGGATCCGCGTCGTCGACGCGCCGTTCGTCGCCGTCGAGATGAGCGTGAACGAGCGCGATGGCAGACGCGTGCTGACTTTCCGCACCAATGTCGGTGATGTCGTCGAGGCGGGCAGGGAGCATCCGATCCGTTTCGTCATCCGCGGCGAGAACGACGAACTGAAACCCTATCTGCATGTTCGCGGTCGGTTGGAAGCCCTGGTGACGCGCGCGGTCATGTATGATCTCGTGGAACTCGGCGAGCCCGTCGAAATCGCCGGCCGGGAGATCTTCTGCGTGCGCTCCGGCAGCTCTATCTTTCCCGTGATGCCGGTTGCCGAATTGGATGCGCTGACGCGATGAGCGAATTCCCCCTTTATTCCGCGGATGAATTTCGGCGGCGTGCCCTCAATCAGAGCGGTGGCCCCATTGAGCTTGCCTGGCGCGATCACGGCGATCATCTCCTCAATCCCGAAACGATATTGCAGGTCGAGGGCCTGAAGCTGCGGGATGCGGCGGTGCTCGTGCCTGTTGTCGACACCGGCGACGACGCCAAGGTGATCTTCACGCTGCGGACGTCGACCTTGCGCAAGCATTCCGGCCAGATCGCCTTTCCGGGCGGCGCGGTCGATCCCGAAGACGCTTCACCGGAAATGGCCGCCGTGCGCGAGGCGGGAGAGGAGATCGGGCTTGCCGATATCTTCATAGAGCCCGTCGCGCGGCTTCCGCATTATCTTGCAGCGACCGGCTTCCGCATCACGCCTATCCTTGCCGTGGTGAAGCCCGGCTTCGATCTGGCTCTCAATCCGACCGAGGTCGAGGATGCCTTCGAGGTGCCGCTGTCTTTCCTGATGGATCCCAGCCACCACGCGACGGATACCATGCTGTGGCAGGGGATCGAGCGTCATTTCTATCGCATGCCCTATGGGCAGCGCATGATCTGGGGCATTACCGCGGGCATCGTCCGCACGCTTTACGAAAGGCTCTATTCATGACGTCCGTTGCCGGTGAAGCCTGGTTCCGGGATGAGGCGCTGCAGCGGGCGCTGTCGCTGCTGAATGCCGATGGCGGCGAGGGCCGCGTTGTCGGCGGCGCCGTGCGCAACAGCCTCATGGGGCTTCCGGTCGCCGATATCGATATCGCCACGACATTGCTGCCGGAGGCCGTTGTCGAAAGAGCGGCTGCGGCGGGCATCAAGGCGGTGCCAACCGGCATCGCGCATGGCACGGTCACCCTGATCATCGACGGAAAACCGTTTGAGATCACGACCTTGCGGCGGGATGTTGAGACGGACGGACGCCGCGCCCGCGTCGCCTTCAGCGAGGACTGGCAGGCCGATGCCGAGCGGCGGGACCTGACGATCAACGCTCTCTATGCCTCGGTCGATGGCGAGGTGCTCGATCTGGTGGGCGGGCTTGCCGATCTCGAGCGTCGCAATATCCGCTTCATTGGCGATGCTGCGGCGCGGATTGCCGAAGATCATCTGCGCATATTGCGCTTCTTCCGTTTCTTCGCGCACTACGGCAGCGGCCGGCCGGATGCGGACGGGCTGCGCGCCTGCGCGGCGGCCCGGTCCAAGATCGCCGCGCTGTCGGCCGAGCGTGTCTGGTCGGAGATGAAGAAGCTTCTCGCAGCCAAGGATCCGGGCCGGGCGCTGCTCTGGATGCGCCAGGTGGGGATATTGACCGAGGTTCTGCCGGAAACGGAGAAATGGGGGATCGATGCCATTCCGGCGCTCGTAACCACCGAACAGGCGCTCCGCTGGCCGTCCGATCCCTTGTTGCGGCTTGCCGCCATCGTGCCGCCGGATGCGGCGAGACTTGCCAAGCTCGCCGAGCGGCTGCGCATGTCGAAGGCCGAGGCGGCCTGTCTACAGGCCTGGGCAAACATGCCCGCGATCAAGGACGACATGTCGGAAGCGGCCTTCGATCGCTTGCTCTATCGCCATGATGCATCGGGCGTTGTCGCGCGACTGAAGCTTGCGCTTGCCATCGCGCGGGGCAAGGCGGAGGGCGATTTCGAGGAGATGGCGCGCGCTGCGCGGCTTAGCAAATTGCTGGAGCGAACGACGAAATGGAAGCGGCCGGCTTTCCCGCTCGGCGGCGCGGATGCGCTTGCCGCAGGCATTGCCGCCGGCCCCCGGGTCGGGGAGGTTCTCGGCAAGCTCGAGCAGGAATGGCTCGATGGGAACTTCGCGATGAGCCGGGCCAAACTTCTCGCCCGGCTCAAGGATTTGGCGAGCGCCTGACAGCCCGAGCCGGCGGATCAGGCCGCGTTCGCCTCGTCGCGAATGCGTGTCTTGATGTTATCGACCATGTTTTCCCGGACGATTGTTTCGCCATGCGCGTCACGCATGTGCTCGACGGCGCGGCGAACCACCTCGGCATCGTCCTTGGCGCGAGTGTGCCAGGTGCAGCCGGGCACCAGCGTACCACATTCGAACAGGCGCATATCTTCCTCCTCATATTTCAACGCTTGGACATTCCTCAATGCCGAAGGGCATTAAGGTTAAAACGCAACGGGCTGGAAAAGGTTTCTCGCGTCCGGCAAGGCTCTTTGCTTGCCGGACGCGTGCTTGCGGACTTCAATCCGGCATCGCCCAGGATCTGAAGCAGTCCGAAGACTGATATTTCGGTATGGGCGCTTGTCTGGTCGAACGATCGGCGGTCATGCGAGCGATTTCGCTCGGCGACTTGCGTGCGAACTGCATCCTCACCTGCTCGATGAAGCAGGACAGCGGCAAATCGGATCCGCTGCGGATCCGCATATCCTCAGCCAGCCGGATGACGAATTCCGGACTATCGACCGCGCGCGAAAGCTTCTGTTCTTTCGAAACTTCCGTGACTTGATTCAGTACTGCCATTACAACCTCCTCCGATTGAAACGAGCATTACGTCACCTAGGCACTCCCTCGGGCAATTTCAGGGTTCTGTCTGATCATTTTATGTTGAACGCCCTAAGGCCAACGCACCACCGGCGGCAGAGATGATAAAATCGACTCGACGTTGCCGCCTGTTTTCAGCCCAAATATTGTACCCCGATCGTACAGCAAATTGAACTCCACATAGCGTCCGCGACGAATTAATTGCTCGTCGCGATCCTCCTCGGACCATGTCTCGTTGAAATTCGAGCGGACGATCCGCGGGTAGACCATGGAGAAGGCCCGTCCGACGTCGCGGGTAAAGGCGAAATCGGCATTCCAGCCGCCCGCTTCTTCCTCGGAATGCAGCCAGTCGAAGAAGATGCCGCCGATTCCGCGTGCCTCGTTGCGATGTTTCAGGAAGAAATATTCGTCGCACCAGCTCTTGTAACGCTGATAGTCAGCGATGGCATGCCGGTCGCAGACGATCTGCATGGCGCGATGAAAGAGGACGCTGTCGGGGTCTTCCTGCGTGCGACGACGGTCGAGCACCGGCGTCAGATCGGCGCCGCCGCCGAACCAGTGACTGGTCGTGACCACCATACGGGTATTCATATGCACGGCAGGCACATTCGGATTGACTGGGTGGGCGATCAGCGACAGGCCAGACGCCCAGAAGCGCGGGTCTTCCTCGGCGCCCGGTATCTGGCTGCGGAAATCGGGAGAAAATTCGCCATGGACGGTCGAGGTGTGGACGCCGACCTTTTCGAAGACGCGGCCTTCCATCATCGACATGCGGCCGCCACCGCCCTGGCCCTTTTCCCGCTGCCAGTCCTTGGCGACGAAGCGTCCCGGCTCCTGGTCGGAAAGGGGGCCGGCAAGCTCGTTCTCCAACTGCTCGAACTCGGCGCAGATCGCGTCGCGCAGGCTCTCGAACCAGGTTCGCGCCGCCTCTTTCTTTGCTTCAATATCTTCGGGTAGTCCTTTGGGAGGATTGGGTCGTTCCATGCACGCTCTCCGACGGCGCAGGCAGCTGGCGGCCCGCGATTCGCACCGTATGTATCGTGATTTTGAATAACAGCAACACTGCGGCGCAGCCAGTGCAGCAGCGTCGCAGGAAAATCGACTCGCAAATTTCCCGATGCGGTACTATGTTCCCTCCCATTGGCGAGGTTTTATCATGAAGATACCCGGACCGCCGCCCCTTGATGGGCTGAGAAACCGAATATTCCGCTACCGGCAGGAGCATCCAACCGGCGGAAAGAGCGATTTCGTTCGCGAGACCTTTTGTCTCAGTCGCCCCGACGCACGCGCCAAGGCGCGCGAATGGTTCGATGAATTCCCCAAAGCCGCCTATTGGACCGAAGTCGAAAGCTGGCGTCAAATCGAGGGCGACCGCATCGAATTCACCATGCGGCGTTTGCCGTCGGCGGATTGAGTCGGACGAAATTGCGGCTTGCGATGGCAGGCAATGAGCCTGCGCGGTCTTATTGTGTACTCCGCAACCGGCTTTCGATCAGCAACCCGCTCTCGTCCAGGATCGGATGTGCCACCGAAACGATGTGAGCATTGATGCGCTTCAGATCGCGCAGCATGTCGAGATGCAGCGAGCTGGTCTGCAGGCTGTCGACGCGGCCGTCGCGCAGTCTTTCGAGGTGGCGCTCGGAGGACTGTTTCTCCAGCCGGCGGACGTCGACCTTCACCTCCATCAGTTGCCTGGCGAGATTGGAGTCGCGGGTCACGAGGATGGTCTGGGCGATGCGCAGGTTGTCGATTGTCAGGCTGAAGAGGCTTCGCAGCTCGCGGTACCCGTCCTCCGAGAAGGTCAGCCCCTTGCCGATCTTCTTCGCCACCTGCTCGGCAAGGCCCTTCTCGATGATGTCGCCTATATGCTCGAGATTGATGGCATAGTCGATGATGACGATGGAGCGCCTGCCGTTCTCGGCATCCAGCCCGTCGCGGCCGAGCTTCGACAGGTAGATCTTCACCTCCTGCTGGATCCGATCGACGCGCTTCTCCAGAATCGGGACTTCCTTCAACGGCGACAGGTCGTTGTCGTTGAAGGCATTTTCCGTGCGGATCAGCATGCGTTCGACGAGATCCCCGACGCCGAGCACCTCGCGCGTGGCGCTTGCGAGTGCGACGACAGGCGTGGTGAGGGCCTGCTGATCGAGAAAATTCGGCCCGTCGTCGGCCCGCGGATCGTCCGGCACAAGCCGGAGCATCACCTTTGAGAGCAGGCGCGAGAAGGGCCAGGCGCAGACGGCAAGGGCGATATTGAAAAGCAGATGCACATCCACGGGCAGTTTGGCCGGCGAGAAATGGAGGTTTTGCATCCAGTCGCCGATATAGCCTGCGAGCGGCAGCGCGATGAGGCAGCCGATCGCGCGCACGATCAGGTTGCCGAGGGTGACGCGCCGCGCGGTCGCCGGGCCTGACAATGTCGCCATGACCGGCGGGATCGCGCCGCCGAGATTGGCACCGAGCACGAGCACCACCGTCAATGCTGGGGACAATATGCCTGCTGACGCGAGCGACAGGATCAGCACGACGACGGCAAGGCTGGACGAGGACACAAAGGCCAGGACAGCCGAGAAGATGAGCGCCACTGGCAGCGCGCCGTCAAGCAGGCCGATGAAGGCGCCAAGCGCCGGCGATTGCCGCATCGGCGCGGTCGCAAGGCTCAGCAATTGCAACGAAAGCAACATCAGCCCGATGCCGATGAGCGCCGCTCCAGCGCCCTGCTTGGAGGTCGACGAGCGGCGATAGAGTACGATGCCTATGAGAAGGATAAGAGGGGACAGCCATTCGATGCCGGTCGCGACGATCCATGCCGTGACCGCCGTGCCGACATTGGCGCCAAGCAGGACGATCTGCGCCATGCTCGGCAGGACGAGATCGCGCTCGACGAAGGAGGCAATCATCAGCGCCGTCGCTGTGGAGCTCTGCAGAGCAATTGTCGCCAGGAAGCCGGATAGGAATGAGCGTCCGCCGCTGCGCGTGCCTTTGGCAAGGCCTGTTCTGAGCTTGGCGCCGAAGGCGCGCGACACGCCATCCTTCACCTGTGCAAGCCCGAAGAGCAGGAGAGCAACGGCCCCGAACAGATTGATCATGACAATGGTAGATTCCAATTTTCTTCTTATTCTTCCTCATGCCGCCATTTGCTAGATAAATCCGAAAGCATAATAACATACTGAAAAGGCATGTATTTCAGCATGCAGGCGTATCGGATGAGAAGAGGCAATTTTAATCGCCGGCTAAGCATTATACGCTTGCGGAGACCTTAGTCCATCATCACTTGCGACATATGGGGTCAGTATTTGCGCAGCGTCCGCTTCAATGTGGCTTGGGCGGTTGCAAATCTTCGGAAGAGCCGGGTTCACTGTGCGGCGTGCTTGGCAATGTGCTTGCCGAGAAGGCCTTTTTGACCTTTTCGATTGTTGCGGGTCGCGGTCCGGGACGAGCAGAGGACAAGGCAACGATTGTCTCGTTCGCCAACGGCGATGCTTCCGCGCTGCTTTCCTCGGCCCGCGCATCCGCTGCCATCGGCGAAGTCGCCAGGATTTCCTGGAGCGTTGATGTCACAGGCAAATGGCCGCCGAAATCCGTATTCGTATGATGCCAGGCATGGGGAATGTGTCGATCGGCGTCGATGAACGGCCGCGAATTGATTTCGCCGAACCAGTCCCATTCGCCCATGACATCGACGACGTCGGTGAAGGCCGGCGGCATGGCGATGCGTGCGCCTATCGTCACGATCTTCATAGTTTCGGCCAGGTCGGCGACCCGTATCTCGTCCTCTTTGCAAAGATCATGCAGGGCGGCGGAAAGCACGAGATTGCCCTTGGAGTGGCCGACCAGCAGGCGGAAGGAGAGGCGGGGATCAGCAAGAAGCGCCTGTACGGTTCTGGTATCGAGGCTGGTGCGGGCGGCCGCTCCGTCGCCATATGCTCCGACTTTGGGACGTCCGGCAAGGTCGTCCAACGTTTCCAGCATCGGTCGCAGGCCCCTCAGATGTCCGAAGAAAAAAAGTCCGCCGAAAGCCTCGGTGATGACATCGGCGATGCCGTAGCCGGAGACGACAACGGCGACCGGCCCCTGGATTGCGTCCGCCACGTTTCGGGCGAAGGCGGCCGCACCCAACGCGGAGCCGCCGATGCCGGCGACGGCGAGTGCCCGCACCTTATCGCCGCCGCGCAGGACGAATTCGTCCACCGTCTCGCAAAGGATAATCGGCGCACCATCGCTTGGCGGGACGATCATGATCGCACCCTGGGCGGCGAGCGAGTCGCTGATGTAGAAGGCTTCTTCCGGCGTGATCACCTTGATGTCGTAAAACAGGGCGTCGAGTGCGACATTCCGTTGGCGAAGGCCCTCGAGAGCGAGATTGCGAAGGGGGGAGCGCTGAAGCCGCTCGGGGAGGCTCAAGATGCGCGCGAACTGGATGAGGGAGAGAGTGAATGCCGTCTGGAACATGGGTCACCTCGCCAAGGTTGCCTGAGTTAGAGCATTCCAGGGCAAAGCTTCTCACACTTTATCCGACGTGCCAACGCCTATTCGGGCACGACATTCAGGCCTAGCGCGGGATCGGCGTCCATTGCGTCTGCCGCAGCGCTTCGCCTGCTATCATGGCCGCCGACATGGCGACATTGATGGAGCGCTGGCCTTCGACCATCGGGATCAAAATGCGGCCATCGGCCTTGTCGTGCACATGCTCGGGCACGCCTGCGCTCTCACGGCCGAAGAGGAGAATATCGTCGCTGCGGAAGGCGAAGTCGGTATATCGTTCGGCCGCTTTGGTGGAGGCAAGCACCAGCCGCCGCCCGCTTTCCAAACGCCACGCCTCGAAGCGGTCCCAGTTCACGTGCCTGGTCAGGGTCACGGCTGCCAGGTAATCCATGCCGGCGCGCTTCAGGTTGCGGTCCGAAATGTCGAAGCCCGCCGGTTCGATGATGTCGACGCTAAGGCCAAGGCAAGCGGCCAGACGCAGGATCGTGCCGGTATTGCCGGGAATGTCGGGCTGGTAGAGGGCGATGCGAAGCGTGGTCATGGCCTGCAACTAGCGAAATCACGCGGATTTGTCTTCGATTTTCCGCGATACCTCGATTTTTGTGATGTCTTCCATCAGCACAATTGAAGGTTTCAGCCCATTTTTCAGGCATATTTCACTTTTCAAAACAGGAAATGCGCGCTAAAAGATACTCGCTCTACAACCAGCGAGATAGGAGGCACAGATGGATATCACCTTTGTAATGATGCGCCTCCGTGCCGTGAACCCACGGTTCTGATTAGGGCGCTTCAAGGCGCACTTTCGCAGGTCCCCCTTTTCGTTTCGTTGCGCGGCCAATATGGCCTCGTTCTTTCATCGTCCGGTCACCATATCAGTCTGCACCTTTAGGCGCAGCGGATGGTCAAAAGGTCGAGTCTTTGGAGCATTTCAATGTTTGGCTGGTTCGAACAGCGACTAAACCCCTTTCCGAGCGAGGTGCCGGACGCTCCGCCGCGCGGTCTCTTTGCCTTTTGCTGGCACTATACCAAGCCGGCAGCACCCTGGTTGATCGCCATGAGCATCCTCACGATGCTGATCGCGATCGGGGAGGTGGCGCTATTCCAGTTTCTTGGCGATATCGTCGATTGGCTGACCAAGGCCGATAGGACGACCTTCCTGCAAACGGAATGGCACAAGCTTTTCTGGATGGGGGCGATGGTGCTGATCGGCCTGCCGTTTGCGGCGGTGCTCGACAGCTTCATCATGCACCAGGTCCTGCTCGGCAACTATCCGATGATCGCGCGCTGGCAGATGCATCGCTTCCTGCTGCGCCACAGCATGACTTTTTTCGCCAACGAGTTCGCAGGCCGCGTCGCCACCAAGGTGATGCAGACCTCGCTTGCCGTGCGCGAAACGGTGATGAAGATCCTCGACGTCTTCGTCTATGTGGTCACGTACTTCCTGTCGATGATCCTCGTGATCGCGATGGCGGATTGGCGGCTGATGTTCCCGATCCTGCTTTGGCTCGGCGTCTATGTCGCCATTGTCGCCTATTTCGTACCGGTGCTGCGCAAGATCGCCGCACAGCAGGCCGATGCGCGCTCGACTATGACGGGTCGTGTCGTCGACAGCTATACCAACATCGCGACGGTGAAGCTGTTTTCGCACGCGGGTCGGGAGGAGAAGTACGCCAGGGCTGGCATGGAGGAATTCCTGGGCACCGTGCACCAGCAGATGCGCAAGGTGACGATGTTCCATGCCGCCGTCTACATCAACAACTGCGTGGCGCTGTTCATCGTTTCGGCGCTGTCGATCTGGTTCTGGCTCAGCGGTTCGATCTCGGTCGGCTCGATCGCCATTGCTATCGGCCTTGCCATGCGCGTCAACGGCATGTCGCAGTGGGTGATGTGGGAAGTTTCGGCGCTCTTCGAGAATATCGGCACGGTCTATGACGGCATGGAGATGATGACGAAGCCGCATGACATTGTCGATCAGCCGACGGCTTCGCCGATCTCAGCCAAGCAGGGCGCAATCCGCTTCGACCACATTCGCTTCCACTATGGCAAAGCGAAGGGTGTCATCGAGGATCTGACCCTGGACATTCGGGCCGGCGAAAAGATCGGGCTCGTCGGTCGCTCAGGCGCCGGCAAGACGACGCTGATGAACTTGCTGCTCCGCTTCTACGATCTGGAGAGCGGTCGCATCACCATCGACGGCCACGACATAGCCGGGGTGACGCAGGACAGCCTTCGTTCGATGATCGGCGTAGTGACGCAGGATACGTCGTTGTTGCACCGCTCGATCCGCGACAACATCGCCTACAGCCGCCCGGATGCGACCGACGAAGAGGTGACCCAGGCGGCAAAACGCGCCAATGCCTGGGAGTTCATCGAAGGTCTGGTCGACATGCAGGGCCGCAAAGGGCTGGATGCGCAGGTCGGCGAGCGCGGCGTCAAGCTCTCCGGCGGCCAGCGGCAGCGCATCGCGATCGCCCGCGTCTTCCTGAAGGACGCGCCGATCCTGGTGCTTGACGAGGCGACCTCGGCGCTCGATTCCGAAGTGGAAGCGGCGATCCAGGAAAACCTCTTCGCGCTGATGCATGGCAAGACGGTGATCGCCATTGCGCATCGCCTGTCGACGCTGACCGAGATGGACCGTCTCATCGTCCTCGACAAGGGTCGGATCATCGAGATGGGCACACATCAGGAGCTGGTCCAGAACGGCGGCATCTATGCCGAGCTCTGGAGCCGCCAGTCCGGTGGTTTCCTTGCGGACCACGAAGAGGCCGAGGCGGCAGCGGAGTAAGCATGAGGAAAGGGCGGCTTCGGCCGCCCTTTCTGTTGGCGCCTCATTCGTGGTGAGCCCGCCGCATCCAATCCTAACAAAAATGTAACCTTCGCTATGGCCCCCCTTTACTTTGCGAGCTCTCAGAAATTCCCTATATCGCTCGCATGCTCATCCGTTCCGTGTACCGTCTGTTCGAGACGTGGATTGATCCCTACTACCGCAGCGGCGATCTTCGTCCGCCGCGGTCGCTCGGGGCGTTCATCTGGTACTATGTCAGCCAGGCGAAAGGCCCGTTCCTGGCGATGGCGGCGCTCGGCGGTGCCGTGGCGATGCTCGAGGCGGCGCTGTTCTGGTTCGTCGGCCATCTGGTCGACATTCTCGACAGGGTGAACCCGGGCGAAGGATGGAGCGGACTGCTCGCCGGCCATGGGGGAGTGCTCCTCGGCATGGTCTTCGTCGTTCTGGTGGTCCGCTTCGTGGTCGTCAGCCTTGGTGCGCTTGTGGAGGAGCAGGTCGTCGTGCCCGGCTTTCTCAATCTCGTGCGCTGGCAGGCCTATCGGCACGTGGCCAGGCAATCGGTCGAATTCTTCCAGAACGATTTTTCCGGGCGTGTCGTCACCAAGGTCTGGTCGGCGGGCCAGGCGACAGGCGATCTTGTCGTGTCGCTGCTGCAAGTGGTCTGGTTCATCATCATCTATGCCGCTTCCACCATTGCGCTGGTCGGCAGGCTCGACTGGCGGCTGGCGCTGGTGATTACGGTGTGGATCGGCATCTTCTCGCTGCTGGCCCGCCACTTCGTGCCGCGCATCCGGCGGCACGCCCGCAACGCGGCGGAGGCATCCTCGATGCTGAACGGCCGCATGGTCGACGCCTATGCCAATATCCAGACGCTAAAGCTCTTCGGACGTGAGGAGCAGAACGACGATTATATCCGCAACGGCTTCGATCGTTTCCAGGCCGCCGTCATGCCTTTCACGCGGCTGTTGACGGGTGTACGTTCCTCGCTCGCCCTGCTGTCGGGCGTGATGATCACCACCATCGGCGCGCTTGCCGTGCATCTCTGGTTGTCCGGCGCGATCTCGACCGGCGGCGTTGCTTTCACGCTCAGCATGGTGCTGCGGCTGAACATGCTCTTCGGCCGCATGATGGCGCAGTTCAACGCCATCATGCGCAATCTCGGTACGATCCAGAATTCGGCCGAGATGATCTCCGAGCCGATCGGCCTGGTCGACCAGGCAGGCGCCAAGGACCTGACGATCAGCGGCCCCGAAATCCGCTTCGAGAACGTGACCTTCCACTACGGGCGCGGCGGCGGCATCATCGACAATTTCTCCCTCTGCGTGCGCGCGGGCGAGAAGGTCGGCATTGTCGGCCGCTCGGGGGCGGGCAAGACGACGCTCGTCAATCTGCTGCTGCGCTTCTATGACCTTGAAGGCGGCCGCATCCTGATCGACGGCCAGGACATAGCCCGCGTGCGACAGGAGTCGCTGCGCGGTGCGATCGGTATGGTGACTCAGGATACCGCCCTTCTGAACCGCTCCATTCGCGACAACATTCTTTTCGGTCGTCCGGATGCCGGCGACGAGCGGATGGTGGAGGCGGCACGCCAGGCGGAGGCGGACAGGTTCATCATCGATCTCGAAGATCAAAAGGGGCGCGCCGCCTATGCGGCCCATGTCGGCGAGCGCGGCGTCAAGCTTTCGGGCGGCCAGCGCCAGCGTATCGCGATCGCGCGCGTCATGCTGAAGGACGCGCCGATCCTGGTGCTCGATGAAGCGACGTCGGCGCTGGATTCTGAGGCCGAGGCCGCGTTGCAATCCAATCTCGACACGCTGATGAAGGGCAAGACCGTGTTGGCGATCGCCCATCGGCTATCGACCATTGCCAAGCTCGACCGGCTGATCGTGGTCGACAAGGGCAAGATCATCGAGGAGGGGACCCATGACGAGCTGATCGCCCGCCGCGGCCTCTATTCCGAGCTCTGGGCACGTCAATCCGGTGGCTTCATCGCGACCGACGCCGAATAGCCTCTCCTCCGCGCGCATCTCCGCCAAGAACCTGCGATATCAAGCCACTATTTGGAAATGCCGAACTCCGTCATCACGCCGAAATGGTTCGAGCCCATGGCGTCGGGTATCTGCTTTACCGATACCAGCCGCAGCGGAGCGCGCGCGAACACATGGTCGATCGTGATGCCGTAGGCGCCGGCCTCGATCGGCCATGTGGCCGGTTCCGGGAAGGCGTGGCGCAGGCCGGTTGCCGCCAGGAAGTCCCGCATATCGGGCACGATGACCGACGCGTTGAAATCGCCGGCCAGGATCAACGGCCCTTTCACATCGCCAAGGATCGAGCCGAGAAGATCGAGTTCGATCTGATGGAAGGCGTCGAAATAGGGCTTGCTCAGATGGACCGATGCGAAATTGACGGGCTGTCCCTCCATGTCGATGGTGGCGAGAATGAAACGATTGTCCCAAAGGCTGCCGAGGCTGCGCATGAGCTGCGTCTGGAACGGCCGCTTCGACAGCATCAGCGAGTCGCAATCGGACGTCATCACGCCACAGCCGATGCGGTAGGGATAGACCTGTGTGATGCGATCCATCTGCGAAAAGATCGGGCCTGCCTCGAAGATTTCGACGATATCGGCCTTCGAGCCGATGATGAGATCGGCGATACGTCCGCCGTTCTCGAAGTTGCTGTCCTCTATGTTGAAGGAGAGGAGCCTGAAGCTTCCGACCGATGCTTCCGCCGGCGCAATGAAGGAGGGGACGGCATATTCCTGGAGCATGATAACGGAATGCACCAGCAGCGCGGCGCCGACCAACACCAGGAATGTCGCATACCAGTGCCGTTTGAAAACAAGCGCGATCAGGGCGAGCACGATCGCGACCAGGCTGATGTGGGTCTGCAGGCTATCAAAAAAGGCCAGTATCCACGAATCGGCCACGTAGCGCGCCGCGAGTATGCCGAGCGCCAGAGTGGCGAGGACACATAGAACGCAATAAACCGTATGTCTCATGAGAGGTTCTCGTGCTTCGTTTTCGGCGCTTTGACGAGGCGCAGCAACGGCTTCAATCGTTCATAAATCGCGCGCTAAATCCATTCAGTTTTAAGAGGTAGAAAGGCAAGCCCACTATATACCGGACGCTGTACCGCTACCGCTTATGCCGCAATGCAGCATTGAAATCACTGTTTATTTTGCCTTGCATCATAAAAATATATTATCTGAATCGCTCGTTTTTTCATGTGCTTAGGGCCGCGTGACTGCAGCTTGCGATTTTAAGCTCCGGCCTTGCGAACGAATAGCGCAGTTTTGCCGCGACATTGTGCCCTCTTCCCTTGCCAAGACTGGACATAATTTGCGATCAAGCTTAGAACGCAGCGGGTTACGGAGGAATCTATGGCGGAATTATGGTCGCGTTGATTCGCCGTTAGTGAGGGGGTACCGCGGCTCTGCCGCGGTTTTGCGGAAGAGGATGTCCAGCCTTGAGCGAGCATAGTACGACAAGTGAAACCATTGGCGAGCCAACTCGCCGCGATTTCCTTTATTTGACGACAGGAATGGCGGGCGCAGTGGGCGCGGTTGCCGTCGCCTGGCCGTTTATCGATCAGATGCGGCCGGATGCGTCCACACTCGCTCTTGCTTCCATCGAAGTCGACGTGTCGAGCCTGGAGCCTGGCATGTCTCTGACGGTGAAATGGCGCGGCAAGCCTGTCTTCATCCGCAACCGCACGCAAAAGGAAATCGACGATGCCAAGGGCACGCAGATTTCCGATCTGAAGGATCCCGTCGCCCGCAATGCCAATCTGCCGTCGGATGCGCAAGCGACCGATGCCGCGCGTTCGGCCGGTAATGGGAAGGAAAACTGGCTTGTCATGATCGGCGTCTGCACGCATCTCGGTTGCATCCCGCTCGGTCAGGCTGGGGAATATGGCGGCTGGTTCTGTCCCTGCCACGGTTCGGTCTATGATACCGCCGGTCGCATCCGCCATGGGCCGGCGCCGCAGAACCTCGCCATTCCGCTATATGCGTTCACCGCAGAAAAAAAGATCAAGGTCGGTTGAGGGGGAGCTGAATCATGAGTACTCATTCGTCTTACGAGCCATCCACAGGGCTCGAAAAATGGGTCGATGCGCGGTTGCCGCTGCCGCGTATGGTCTATGACAGTTTCATTGCCTATCCGGTTCCGCGCAACCTGAACTATGCCTATACGTTCGGCGCGATGCTGGCCGTCATGCTCGTTCTGCAGATCCTGACGGGTGTCGTCCTTGCCATGCATTATGCGGCGGATACGACCGTCGCCTTCAATTCGGTCGAAAAGATCGTCCGCGACGTCAACCACGGCTGGCTGCTGCGCTACATGCATGCCAACGGCGCGTCCTTCTTCTTTGTCGCTGTTTATCTCCACATCGCGCGCGGCCTCTATTACGGCTCCTACAAGGCGCCGCGCGAAATCCTCTGGATCCTCGGCGTGATCATCTATCTGCTGATGATGGCGACCGCCTTCATGGGCTATGTGCTGCCCTGGGGCCAGATGTCCTTCTGGGGTGCCACTGTTATTACCGGCTTTTTCTCGGCCTTCCCTTGGGTCGGCGACTGGATCCAGACCTTCCTGCTCGGCGGCTTCGCCGTTGACGATCCGACGCTCAACCGCTTCTTCTCGCTGCACTATCTGCTGCCGTTCATGATCGCCGGCGTTGTCATCCTGCACATCTGGGCTCTGCATGTGACCGGCCAGACGAACCCGACCGGCGTCGAGGTCAAGCTGAAGACCGATACCGTGGCCTTCACACCCTACGCCACGCTCAAGGACGCGCTTGGCGTTTCGATCTTCCTGCTGGTGTTCGCCTATTTCGTCTTCTACCTGCCGAATTTCCTCGGTCACGCCGATAACTATATCCCGGCCAATCCGCTGAAGACGCCGGCTCACATCGTTCCGGAATGGTACTTCCTGCCGTTCTACGCAATGCTGCGGTCGATCACCTTCAACATCGGGCCGATCGATTCCAAGCTCGGCGGCGTCTTGACGATGTTCGGCGCGATCATCGTGCTGTTCTTCCTGCCGTGGCTCGATACGTCGAAGGTTCGTTCGGCCGTCTATCGTCCGTGGTACAAGCTGTTCTTCTGGCTGTTCGTCGCCGATGCCATCCTGCTCGGTTGGCTGGGCTCGCAGCCGGCGGAAGGGATCTACACCACGGCTGCGCAGTTCGCGACATTGTTCTACTTCCTCTTCTTCCTCGTCGCCATGCCGGTGCTCGGCATAGTCGAGACACCGAGGCGCGTTCCCAATTCGATTACGGAAGCGGTTCTTGAAAAACAGGGCGGTAAAGTTGCCACCCCGGTTCAAGCTTGACCGGCGATAGAGGAAGAAAACGATGAAAAAACTTATTGTCGGCCTTCTGTCGCTCACGCTCATGGGCGGTCCGGCGAGCGTTGCTGCCTTTGCCGCGGAAACGAAGCCTGCCGCAGAAAGCGAGACGCCGCATTATCCGCTGAAGGAGCCGCGCGAACAGCATTGGTCCTTCTCCGGCCCGTTCGGCTATTACGACAAGGCGCAGCTGCAACGTGGCCTCAAGGTCTACACGGAAGTCTGTTCCGCCTGCCACTCGATGAAGCTGGTGGCCTACCGCACGCTGGGAGACCTCGGTTATTCTGAGGCGCAGGTGAAAACCTTCGCTGCCAACTACGAAGTGCAGGACGGGCCGAACCCTCAGGGTGAGATGTTTACCCGCAAGGCGGTTCCATCAGATCATTTCAACTCGCCGTTCCCGAACGACGAGGCTGCTGCTGCCTCCAACAACGGGGCCGTTCCGCCTGACATGTCGCTGCTTGCCAAGGCGCGCGAAATCGAACGCGGCTTCCCGCAGTTCATTTTCGATATCTTCACGCAGTATCAGGAAGGCGGCCCGGACTACATCTACTCGCTGCTGACCGGCTATGAAGATGCGCCGGCCGGTTTCAAGGTACCGCAGAACTCGCACTACAATCCGTATTTCGATGCGGCCGCGACCTTTGCGATGCCGAAGCCACTTTCGGACGGGCAGGTGACCTATGACGACGGCTCGCCGCAGACGGTGGACCAGTATGCGCGCGACGTCGCTGCCTTCCTGATGTGGACATCCGAACCGCATCTGGAGGATCGCAAGCACCTCGGCTTCATGGTCATCGTGTTCCTGCTGATCTTCTCGGTGTTGATCTATCTCACCAAACGGTCCGTCTATGCCAAGGCCGGCGCTCACTGAGTATTGCGGTGAATCAACGAAAAGGCGGCCTGTCCGGGCCGCCTTTTTTATTGGTATAACGCCTGGGTATTGCTAGGGTGCGGCCGGCCCTATCACAGCCTGAGAGTACATATTTCATGAACACTATCGCTTCGGAGCTTGCTGCCAGCATCCGCTCCATTCCGGATTATCCCAAGCCCGGCATCATCTTTCGCGACATCACGACGATGCTCGGCGATGCCAAGGCGTTTCGCCGCGCGGTCGATGCGCTCGTGCAGCCCTATGCCGGCACGAAGATCGACAAGATCGCTGGAATGGAAGCGCGCGGCTTTATCCTTGGGGGAGCGGTAGCGCATCAGTTGTCGGCCGGCTTCGTGCCGATCCGCAAGAAGGGCAAGCTGCCGCACGATATCGTCCGCATCGCCTACAGCCTGGAATATGGCGTCGACGAGATGGAGATGCACCGGGACGCCGTCAATCCCGGCGAGAGAGTGATCCTTGTCGACGACCTGATCGCGACCGGCGGCACGGCTGTCGGCGCCACGCAGTTGCTGCGCCAGATCGGCGCCGAGGTCGTCGCTGCCTGCTTCGTCATCGACCTGCCGGATCTCGGCGGCCGCAAGAAGCTCGAAGCGCTTGATGTGCCCGTTCATACGCTGGTGGAATTCGCCGGTCACTGAGCCGGGCTTGTTGGGCCCGCCGGGCAGAATTGCCGGCAGCCCCGCTATTCCTATTCAAATGCCAGCACGGTGCTTTCGAAGCGCAAGGCCGGCATGCCATGCTGGTTCGAGCCGTCACAGGCGAGTGTGTAGAGCGTCCAGCCGGGGCGCGAGGCCAAAGGGCGGCTGGCGAGCAGGGTGACGCCATAGGTGATGGTGTCGCCGGCAAAGACCGGGCGCAGCCATTGCAGCGTCTTGAAGCCGGGCGAGGGCCCGAGTTTGGGGGGAGTGTTCCCCTCCGCAATCAGCCTGATGGTCTCGCCCTTCCAGAAATCGACGAAGGTGCGCATCCACATCGAGCAACTGTGCCAGCCGGAGGCGCAAAGGCCGCCGAACAGCGTCCCTTTGGCCGCTTCGGCATCCATGTGGAAGATCTGCGGATCGAAGCGCGATGCGAAGCGGACAATGCTTTCGGGCGTGAAGGTATGGGTGCCGATCTCGACCCGTTCACCGATGGTATAGAGCTCGCTCATCTTCATGCCGACACCTCCGCGCCTGCGCGCATACGGATCATCGTCGAGTTTTCGCCGAGGCAGACGAGCTCGCGGCGCTGGTTCTCGACCTCGTGGCGGAATTTGACGATGCCGATGCCGGGGCGCGAGCGCATGGGACGTGCTTCCAGCACGATGGACCGGCCGGACAGGGTATCATCAGCCAGAACCGGCTTCTTCCAATCCATGAAGTCGATGCCCGGGGCACCTTGCGCATCTGCTTCGAGAAGATAGGAGTCGCACATCATGCGCATGAACATCGCCGCGGTATGCCAGCCTGAGGCTGCAAGGCCGCCAAGGATGCTGGTGCGGCCCGCTTCCTCATCCAGGTGCATCGGTTGCGGGTCGAATTCCCTGGCGAATTCGATAATTTCCACCGCCGTCACATGTTTTGGGCCGAGCGGAAATTCCTGCCCCGGCTGAAAATCCTCATATGCCAGTTTCGCCATATTCGTCACGAGCCTCCTCATTCCGTCCGTGCGCAATCGCATGCCGGGCAGGAAGCGCGCAAGTATTTTCGTAATAGCAGCGGATAACAGAGTGCTGTGAACGCATGCCGGTGCCCCGCAGCCCTTGATTGTGTGTCGGCGATGTGATGAGGCTGCATAACATCGTCACGCAGTAAGGACAGACATGAGCGATCTCAAGACCGCGCTGGAAGGCGCCGCCGGCGAGGGGATAATTTCCCCGGACCAGGCCATGCGGCTTTTGCCCTATCTGGCCGAGCGCAATATCGGCGCCCCCACCGTTCGGAACGGTCTTTCGCAGCCGCGCGACAATGATCTGACGAACCCGCTGGAGGACAGTGAAGCGCCGCGCTTCATTCGAGGCTTTCATGATGTCCTGATTACCATCGGCATCATCGTGCTGCTTGCCGGGCTATGGGGGCTTACGAGCTTCCTCGGGCCGCTGCCGGCGATTATCGTCCTTGCCGAAATCCTGGTGCGCCGCCAGCGGCTGGCGCTTCCGGCAGTTGCGCTGACCATCGCGCTGGCGCAATGGATAATCACCGTCTCGGTGGTCTATCTCGGTCCGGCCGACGATGGCCGATCTATCATGGTGGACTGGATGGTGATGACGCTTCCGTTGCCGCCGCTCTTTGCCTTGTTTTATTGGCGCTACCGCGTGCCGTTGTCGCTGGCAATGCTGCTTTTTTCGCTGTTTGCGCTGTTGCTGGCGGCAGTCTTCTACATCATGGGGCTGGTGACGGGCGCGCCGAACGTGGTGCTTGCCTACCCGCTGCTGTCGATTTGCATCATGTTTGCGGCGGCACTCGGGACATTCGCGGTTGCGATGTATTTCGATCTCCGCGATCCCCAGCGCGTAACACGCCGCTCGGACGTTGCCTTCTGGCTGCATCTCGCGACCGCGCCTGCGCTGCTCTACACGGCGAACCTGCTGGCATTCATGCTTGAGTTCGGCAAGGACGGCGACATTTTCACCAACATTGACACTGGCGGTTACACGCAGGCGGCGACCATCGTCGTCATCGTGGCGATCATGATGCTGATCGGCCTGATCATCGACAGGCGTGCTTTCGTCACAGCTGGTTTGCTTTCGCTCGGCGTGGCGATCGGCACTATTTTGCGGCAGAACAATGCCGGGCTCGACAAGGTGAGCTTCATCGTGCTGATGATCGTCGGGCTCATCGTACTGGTGATCGGCGTCGGCTGGCCGCATCTGCGCCGCGCCACGGTCCGGCTGCTGCCGGCATCTATACAAGAAAGATTGCCGGCGCTCAGGTAAGCGCCGGCAATCCCTTCATTCTTTAGGCGTTAAAGAGGAAGTTGAGGACATCGCCGTCCTGGACGACATATTCCTTGCCTTCGGAGCGCATCTTGCCTGCTTCCTTGGCGCCGACTTCGCCGTTGTAGGCGACGTAGTCGTCATAGGCGATGGTGCTGGCGCGGATGAAGCCGCGTTCGAAGTCTGAATGGATGACGCCGGCGGCCTGCGGGGCCTTTGTGCCGCGCTCGATCGTCCAGGCGCGCGTTTCCTTCGGGCCGACTGTGAAATAGGTAATGAGGTGCAACAGCTTGTAGCCGGCGCGGATCAGCCGGTCGAGGCCGGCTTCATCGAGGCCGAGAGCGGAGAGGAATTCCGTCGCTTCCTCTTCAGGCAGCTGGGCTACTTCCGCTTCGATAGCGGCGGAGATGATCACCACCTCGGAATTCTGTTCCTTCGCCATGGCTTCGACTGCAGCGGTGTGCTCGTTGCCGGTCACGGCATCCGCCTCGGCGACGTTGCAAACATAGAGCACCGGATGCGAGGTCAGAAGGTTCAGGCTCTTGAGGATGCGGAGCTCCTCCGCGTCGAGCTTCGATAGCAGCGTGCGGACCGGCTTGCCTTCGTTCAGCAGGCTGAGCGAGGCTTCCATGATCGGCAGCATCGCCATGGAATCCTTGTCCTTGCTGGTGGCGCGCTTTCGCATCTGTTCTGTGCGGCGCTCCAGGCTCTCGAGATCGGAGAGCATCAGCTCGGTCTCGATCGTCTCGGCGTCGGCGACCGGATTGATGCGGCCTTCGACATGGGTGATGTCGCTATCCTCGAAGCAGCGCAACACATGCACGATGGCATCGACTTCGCGGATGTTGGCGAGGAACTGGTTGCCGAGGCCTTCGCCCTTCGAGGCGCCGCGCACGAGACCGGCGATATCGACGAAGGAGATGCGCGTCGGGATCAGCTCCTTCGACTTGGCGATGTCGGCAAGCTTGCGCATGCGCGGATCGGGAACCGCGACTTCACCGGTGTTCGGCTCGATCGTGCAGAAGGGATAATTCGCCGCCTGCGCCGCCGCCGTCTTGGTCAGCGCGTTGAACAGAGTGGACTTGCCGACATTCGGCAGCCCGACGATACCGCATTTGAAACCCATGGCACCTTGTCCATATCTAGAAAATCTTTGCAGTGCGTATGGGGGAAGGGCCGTTGCGGGTCAAGTCTTGTGGGGAAAGCGAGCCGATTTTCTGCCGCAAGACGGGTTGAAGCCTTCAAAAGCTGCGGCGCCACATTGTCTCCGAGACACCATCCGCCTTGAATGGCGTGGTGCGCTGCACTATAATGGCGCTATTAGCTCAAAGCCTTTTTCTCTGTCGTCAACGGTGATGCCGATGAGTGACAATGATGTTGTCCTTAAACCAAAGACCAAAACCAAGCTGAAGGTCGAGAGGCCGAAGCTTTACAAGATCATTCTCGTCAATGACGACTACACGCCGCGCGAGTTCGTCATCATGGTGCTGAAGGCCGTCTTCCGCATGAGCGAGGAGGCCGGCTATCGCGTCATGATGACGGCGCATAAGCTCGGCAGCTGCGTGGTGATGGTTTGCGCGCGGGATATCGCCGAGACGAAAGCCCAGGAGGCGATCGATCTGGCAAAAAGTGCCGATTTCCCGCTGATGTTCACCACCGAGCCGGAAGAATAAGGCTCCCTCGGAGCGTCAGACTGCAACGGGGCGGCGGATCTGGAAGCCGGTCTTGTCCTGCGCGAAACCACAATTGGCGTAGAAACGCAGTGTCGCCGGGTCTTTTGAGCCGGTCAGCAGCATGATCTTGTAGCAGTTCTTTTCCCAGGCTGCCCCTATGGCCCTTTCAATGAGCGCTCCGGCAAGGCCGCGTTGGCGATAATCGGCATGGGTTACGACATTCTCGATCAAGGCATAGGAGGAGGCGCCGCGTGTCAGGTTTGGAATTATCACCAGTGTCACTGAGGAAATTGCTTCGTCGCCGGCGAAGGCCACGAAGATCGTCATGCCGGGATGGGTCAGGATTTCGGCGAAGCGGCTCTCCGCCAGATGAAGTTCCAGCTCTGGATCGGAGTTGAGGTGCCGATAGAGTGCCAGCAGGGTTCGGAGATCCCTGGCTGCTGCCGGCCGGATGACGATACTGTCGGCGTTTTCGGCTGCTGCTTCCGGCATTTCAATCGCCCTTCTTGCCGAACATCCTTTTCAGCATCTCCGCCATCGGGCCGGTTTCCGGTATCCTCGGCTGGTTGTGGTTGCGTGCTTGATGGATATGCGATTTGGCCGTGACTTTCTTTTCCGGCTTTGGCGCCTCTTCCTCGGCCTTGCCGCCCAGGGCGAGCGCGATCTTGTTCATCAGCTGCGAATCCTCGCCGCGCACCAGCATGTCGGCATTGTCGGCAAGCGTATCGAACAAAGGTTCCAGCCAGTCCCGGTCCACCCTGGCGAAATCGCCGAGAACGTGATTATGCACGAGTTCCTTGGCGCCGGGATGACCGATGCCGAGACGGAGGCGCCGATATTCGCGGCCGGAATGGGCATCGATCGACTTGATGCCGTTGTGGCCGCCATGGCCGCCGCCGGTCTTCAGGCGTGCCTTGCCGGCCGGCAGGTCGAGTTCATCGTAGATCACCACCAGGTCGGACGGCTCGAGCTTATAAAAGCGCATGGCCTCGCCGACGGATTCGCCTGACAGGTTCATGAAGGTCTGCGGCTTGATGAGCAGCACTTTCTGGCCGCCGAGCTCGCCTTCGGCAATCTCCGCCTTGAATTTCTTCGACCACGGCGAAAAGCTGTGGCGGCGATGGATCGCGTCCACGGCCATGAAGCCGATGTTGTGGCGGTTGCCCTGATATTTGGCGCCGGGATTGCCGAGGCCCGCGATGAGAAGCATGCGCTTCACCCCTTGGAAAATGCAGATGCCCTTCACGACAGGGAATTGACGGCAAAGTCAAGGCGGGATGCGATCACTCGCCGAGGCGCAGGCCGTACTTCAGGAAAATCCGCGTCTGCGTGCCGTCGGCGATCAGCGCATCGAGCGCAGTTTGCATTCTGCTCTGGAGATCGTCGGGGAAATCCTTCTGGCAGGCGATACCCATGGGTTGCTGGGAGAGGATCGTCACCTTCTCCACGGCATTGCCGTCCTTCTTCAGCTTATCGAAATAGAATTCCGAGATCGGCATCAGGTCGACGCGGTCGCTCATCAGTTTCTTCAGCGTCGCCCTGAAGTCGCTGCCCACATCGATACGCGGAAAATTGTTCCGGCGCAGTACACTCTCCGTATAGTCCTGGCGCCAGGTGCCGACGAGGTACGTCTTGGCTTCGTCGATCGTGGCGGCTGTAACCGTCGAGCCGCTGTGCTTGATCAGGATGTTGCGATCGATCAGCAACGGCTGCACCCATTTGAAGAGCTTGTCGCGCTCGTCGTTGTGCGCCGTGGCGAATACGCAGGTCAGAGGCTCCGTCAGCGCCTGGTTGTAGGCCCGGGCCCAGGGCATGATATCGATCGTGTAATCGACGCCGATGTCGGTCATGACCTTCTGTACCTGTTCGACGGTTGCTCCAACGGGGGTCTTGCCGTCGCGATAATTGAAGGGCGGATATTCTTCGGTCGTGAAATGGATGGTTTCAGCACGAGCAGGAGAAAGGACGGATAGCGAAGACAGGCTGATGGCGACCGTTGGCAGCAGTTTTCGCATGCGGTTCCTCATCGCTATGATGCCTGCGCTACGGGGGAGAGCTGGTCGAATTGCGGGCCGGACAGCGTTTTCATCAGATTGTCCGGATGTTGCGGTCGATGGAAGAGATAGCCTTGCCCATAATCGATGCCCATGGTGCGCAGGGTCGCGCATTCCTCTTCGGTTTCCACACCCTCGGCAATGACCGTGCAGCTCATCTTGTGCGAGAGCGTCGTGATGCTTTCCACAAGCATGCGGCTCCTGGCGCTGACGTCCGAAGCGGTATCGTTGATGGCGCGGATGAAGGATTGGTCGATCTTGATGATGTCGACGGGGAACCGATTGATATAGCTCAGCGAGGAATAACCCGTGCCGAAATCGTCGAGCGCGATGCGGCAGCCGTAGTGGCAGATCTCGTTGATGACCATGCGTGTTTCCGGATTGTCGTCCATGAGCACGGCCTCTGTGATTTCGATGACGATGCGTCGCGGGGAAATATCGTAGCGCGAAAGCAAGGCTGCGATGCGCACGGGCAGATCCGGCTCGAACTGCAAGGGTGAGAAATTGATCGCGATGTAGCTGTCCTGCATGCCGTCGAGCCGCGACAGCCGTGCGAAATGGGCGATCGCTTTTTCCATGATGCGATTGCCTATGCGTATGATGGAGCCTGTTTCTTCCGCAACCTCGATGATGCGGCCCGGAGGCAGGATGCCCTTCTGCGGATGATGCAATCGCATCAGCGCCTCGAAGCCGACAATCGAGCGATCATCGATATTGACGACCGGTTGCAGATAGGCTTCGAACCAGTCTTCGCTGAGACCGCTTTCGATGTAGCTCTCCAATTCAGCGCGGCGGCGGGAGTCATCGAGCATGCCGTTGTCGAAGATCTGCGCGCCGTTCTTGCCGTCGCGCTTCTTGGCATACATGGCGATATCGGATTTCAGCAGCAGTTCGGCCGCGTTGGCGGCTTGGCGCGGATAGATGGCGATGCCGATGCTGGCGCTGAGGCGGGCGTCGCCACAGAATGGCGCGTCGAAGACTTCGGCGATGCGAGCGGCCATGTCCATGGCTCTTGCTTCCGCATCTTCCGCCAGCAGCAGGATCGCAAATTCGTCGCCGCCGAGGCGAGCTGCGACATCGCCGGGCGTCAGTCGGGCCTGCAGGCGCGATACGAGTTCGCGCAGTGCCGCATCGCCGGCGGCATGGCCCATATTGTCGTTGATCCACTTGAAACGGTCGAGGTCGATGAAGAGGCAGGCAAGCTCGCGATGGCGCAGGTCCGCCTCATTGATCTTGGCGTCGAGTGCGGTCTCGAAGCCTTGACGGTTCAAGAGGCCGGTCAGATGGTCGGTGATCGCCTGGCGCAAGTTCCGGTCTTCGGATTGCTTGAGTTCGGTGACGTCGGTCATGACGGACAGCGAGAGGCCGTCCTGGACTGCCGTCGTCTCGAGGATCAAGACGTCCATTTTGCGTCCGTCCTGGCAAAGGAATTTTACCGTGACGGCAAGGCGGGCGGCGCTATCGGGATGGCTGCGTTTGCGGTCGACATATTGCGAGCGCGAATCTGGCAGTACCAGACTGGCGAATTCCCGCCCCAACACCTCGGCACGATTATAGCCTGTCGCAGCGAGCCAGTAATCGCTGACGGCGGCGATGCAATCGTCCTTGTCGAGGGAGAAGAGCATGGCGGGCGTCAGATTATAAGTGTCGGTGGCGCGGCGATGAGCGTGCTTCAGCTCGGTTTCCTCGCGCTGAAGCTTGCTCTGCATGTCGTTGAAACTGCTGGCGAGCCGTCCCATTTCGTCATTCGATTGCCAATCGACATGATGGCGCGAGCCGAGCCGCCGCGTCGCCTCCACGGCGTGCGTCAGCCGCATCAATGGCTGGATGACGAAGATGCGGTTGCCGATCAGCGCCGCGCCGAAGACCGTAAGCACGGCGAAGATGAAGATGGAGATGAAGACGATCTCCTCGTTCTTCAAACCATCGAAGAGCCCAAGCTGGGGATAGTAGACCGTGATGGTGCCAAGCTTCTTTGCGCCATCGACGCCGTTATAGACGATCGAACGGGAAACCGACTCCAGATTGCCCTTGTAGGATTTAGGGATTGTCGATTGCGTGACGTCGAGCTGGCCAGAGAGGTCGCGGACATTGACCCTGACGATGGCGCCTTCGGCGACCGTCGTCGCACTGATCTGGGTGACGCTGTCTTCGTCGAGATCCCACAGAGGTTTGGCCAGGGCCTGGGCATTGGCAACGAGCAGTACGGTTATATGATCCTTGATTTCCTTTTCGGCGCGCTCTGACGACAGGAAAAGAAATAGAATAAAGAGCGGCGCTACGAAAATCAGCAGCGCTCCGCAGACGATCGCGAAAAACCTGTTTTCGACCGAATGGCTCATAGTCCCGATAGCTCCCCAGTCATAGGCCGGCGAATCTTGGGATACCGTTCCCTACAACTCTTTCGCGTAAGGTTCCATGAATGTGTTAAATGTTGTTGAAATTCCGGGGTTAAAGAATATCAATCAAAGTATAGATTCAAGAAATCTTTATTTTTACTTGTTCTAATATTAGTGATTTCATATGAAAAACCCGCCATCCCCATAAGGGAGGCGGGTCTGGATGCTTGGCAATGAAGACGCCAAAATCAGGCGGTGGTTTCCTCGCCGCCTTCTTCCTCTTCCGCAAGACCGGCTGCCGGGGCAACGATCGTTGCGATCGTGAAGTCGCGGTCGCTGATCACCGGGGTGACCTTCTTCGGCAGCGTCACATTCGAGATGTGGATGCTGTCGCCGCTCTTCAGGCCGCTGAGGTCAACGGTGAAGAATTCCGGGATCGCGTCGGCCGGGCAATGAACTTCAACTTCGTGACGAACGATGTTGAGAACGCCGCCAGCCTTGAGGCCCGGGGACTTTTCGTGGTTGACGAAGTGAACCGGGATTTCAACGGTGACTTCGGTGTTGCCGGAAACGCGCAGGAAATCGACGTGAACCGTGAAGTCACGGACCGGATCGAGCTGGTAGTCCTTCGGCAGAACCTTGATCTTCTTGCCGCCGACGTCGATCGTTGCGATCGTCGTGAGAAAACCGCCGGCGTGGATGCGCTTCGTCACCTCATTGGTGTTGAGAGCGATAGAAATGGGGGCCTGCTTGTCACCATAGATGACAGCGGGAATCAAACCGTTGCGGCGAAGTTCACGGGCGGACCCCTTACCAACCCGTTCGCGCGCCTCGGCCTTGAGCTCGTAGCTTTCGTGGCTCATGGCTATTCCTTTCGAGGTTATTTGGAGAGTTCATCCGGTCGGTCATCGCCGTATCGGTTGAACTGGAGGAGGGCATGCCCTGCCTCATCCGCGTTGCCTCCAAGGGTGTCTACGCGGACGCGTGGCGTATAATACAAAGTGGCCGAAGGCGCAAGCACCTCCGGAATGCGAAGGTCTGTGATGACATTGCAACTCTTGCGCACGAGGCTGCGACGCCATTTCTATCAACGACTTGACATATACCCTCAGCCCCTTCAACAGTCGAACTCAATCGATCAGGGTCAAAAGGAGAGGTCGGGCATGCGCTCCAGGGCTATCGCCGCTGCGGTTATTTCCATGGGTCTTGCCGGCGCATCACAGGCGGCCGACATCAACGAGCAAGGCGCCAAGGACCTTCGCAACATACTGGCGCATTCTCTTTCAAACGATCTTGCCCGAAGCGATTTCGTCTCGGTGAAGCCAGCGGGTGATCAGTATGAGATTACCTATGACCTTGCAAAGTTCTTCGACAAAATCAATTCCAGCGCGTTTTCCGTCACGGGTTTCAAGCCGCTTTCTTTGTTCGCGCAGCCGGTCGATCAGGGCAAATGGCATTTGAAGGGCGATAACAGCCTCGATATTTCCCTGCATTCGCCGGTGTCCGACATCGCTTATTCCGTTGCCTCCACCTCTTTCGACGGCATTTTCGATCCGACGATCGAGATGATGCGGTCGATGGGCATCAAGAGCAGCGGCGTGAAATTCTCCAGTGTCGGCAGCGGGCCAAGGAGCGGGCGCAAGATCGACGCCACCATCGATAGCGCCTCTTTCGCGCATACGGTGACAGACAGCTCCGAGGCAGGCAAGGTCGATCTGCAATTGCAGGGCACGCTGCAGCGATTCAGCGAACAGTTCACGGGGCGGCCGCATGGTTCACCCGTCAACTTCAGTGTCGAGAGCGTCAATACGAACGTTACCGCGACCAGCTTGCCAGTGAAGGAGCTGCGTGCACTCATTCGCTTCTTCGTTCAACACGTCAAGGCGAAGCAGCTCTCGGAAAGCGGCAGCGAGAAGTTCGAGCAGCTGGTGCGCCGCGCCCTGCCGGTTTTCGGTTCGTTCAACAAGACTGTGACGTTGAACAATGTCCTGGTGGCGACGGATAAGGGCAAGGTCGGCGTCAAGCGTGTCGACTATAATTTCAAGATGGATGGCCTGACAAAGGCGTCCAATGTCAATTTCGAGCTGCGGGCAGAGCATTTCACGCCAGATGCGGACCTCATCCCGGCGGCTTATTCGCCTTTCCTGCCCGAGACATTGGACGTTCAGCTCGGTGTGCCCAACATCAACTTCGCCGGCCTCATCGACACGGCTCTAGGGGCAGTCGCCACGCGGGCGACGCCGGTTTCCGGAGAAGCGCTGAAGCGCACGATGTTCCCGAGCGGATACGGTACGCTCGAATTTCCGAAGATAAGCGCTACCTCCAGTGTCTACGACGTCGAGGTTTCCGGCGCGGTGAAGGCCTCGACCAAGGCCCATTCCGACTATTCGCTGCAGGCAACGATCCTGGCGCGCGATTTCGACAAGACTGTTGCAGCCATTCAGGAGGCCGCCAAGACGGAGCCTCGGCTGAACAATGTCTCCTTCAGCCTGCTCGCCGCCAAGGGGTTTGCAAAAACCGATCCGGACGGTCGTCTACGCTGGGACGTCACGATGGATGAAGATCGGACAGTTACGGTCAACGGACAGGTGATGAAGAAGCCCTGAGGCACGGGGCGAGCCAAGCTTCTTGGGCATTTTCGGACTTTCATATTGTTTTTCCATCATATTTGGGGGTGAATTATGCGTTTTAAAGCGGTTGCCGCGGCGGCTGTTCTCGCCGCCGGCGTGGCCGGCATTGTCCAGGCGGCAGATGTCAGCGAGCAGGGTGCCAAGGATCTACTCGGCAATCTGACCTATTTCCTGCCCGATGATATCGCCGGGAGCGGCGGCATCTCGGTGAAGCCGGTCAGTGCTCACTATGAGGTCACCTATGACCTGAAGAAGCTTTTCGACAAGCTGAACGTGACCGGTTTCGATATCAGCGGCTTGAAGCCGTTGGCGCTGCTTGCGACGCCGCTGGATAGCGGCCTCTGGAACATTGAAGGCAACAACGCCTTTGACGTGACGGCGCGCTCGAAGCCGGGCAGCGGTCCCGACACCGAATTTCGTTATGCGCTGGCCTCCTCGAATTTCAAGGGTGTGTTTGATCCTGCGCTTCACTATCTGCGCTCGATGGATATGAAGGGCAGCGGCATCACCTTCGCCACCAAGACCACCGACAATGGCGTCCAGAAGAACGACGCCACGATCGACAGCATCGGCTATACCCTGTCCTCGTCCGACAGCGGCGAGCCTGGCAGACTCGATATCAAGATGAGCGGCGGCCTGCAGTCGCTCTACGACAAGATCTCGTCCGACAGCACGGCACTTGGCGAAATCAAGGTCGCGGCAATCGATTTCAATGCCAGCGCGACCAAGCTGCCGTTGAAGGCGGTGAATTCCCTGCTGCATTTCGTCTCGGAACACAAGGACCAGAAGACCCTCTCCGACACCGACAGCCTGGCGCTGAAGGCCCTGCTGATGGACGCGATGCCGATCGTCGGTTCGTTCGACGAGTCGGTCGCCATCAAGGACATTGCCGTCACGACGCCACTCGGTGATGGCGGGCTGCAGAAGCTCGGCTATTTCTTCAAGGTGGCGGGGCCGACCAATGCGATGAACGCAGATTTCGGGATGAGTGCCGAAAAGCTCACCCTTGCCTCGGGTCTGATGCCTGAAGACTATGTCGCCTTCATTCCCGATGCCGCCGATATCCAGTTGCAGGTGCCGAACCTGAACTTCTCCGCTCTGATGGACGTCTTGCAGCAGACCGATTTCAAGGTTCCGGACAACAATACGGCCATGGACGTCAAGCTGCAGCAAGCCATGTTCCCGGATGGGACGATGACCATCAACTTTCCGAAAATCAGCGCCGTCTCGGGTCTTTACGATGTCGAGGCCTCCGGCAGCATGCGCGGCTCGCTGAACGAGAAGGACCGCGTGTCCATGAAGATGACGGTGCTCGCCCGCGATCTCGACAAGACGATCGCCGCGGTCCAGGAGGCCGCCAAGACGAAGACCGATCTCGCTCAGCTTTCCTTCGGCCTGATGATGGCCAAGGGCTTCGCCAAGACGGATGCGGACGGGCGTTCGCGCTGGGAGATCGATCTTTCCGACGACGGCGGTGTGAAGGTCAACGGCCAGGTCATCAAGTAAATCAATCTGAAGTCAGAATGCGATCATGTTTGTTCTAAGGCCGCTCGGCCAGCGTTCGATCTCTCTCCTGTGGGCCGGTCAGGTGCTGGCGGCCACAGGTTCGGAATTCTACATGGTCGCAGTCGTCTGGATCGCGGCGGACTTCATCGGCAGGAATGCGGGATACGTTTCCGCGTTGCAGTCCGGCGCGCTTCTGTTCGGCAGTCTCTTCGGCGGCATTGTCACGGATCGTTGGCGTCACAGCACCACGATGATCGCAGCCGATCTCGTGCGTGCAGCTCTGTTGCTGACTTTGTCGCTTGCCGGCCTTCTGCATCTGATGAGCCTGCCGCTGCTGATGGTACTTGCCGGATGCATTGCATTGCTGACCTCGACATTCGACCCGTCGCTGCAGGCGACCCTGCCGACGATTGCCGTCGATCCTGATGTTCGGCATGCAACCAATGGCCTGTTCGATGCCACACGGCGCATGGCGCGCATTCTCGGTCCGAGCTTGATCGCGCTCGTGAACGGCTTCCTGCCGAAGTCGCAGTTTTTTACTGTCACTGCAGCTACCTTCTTGCTGTCGGCGCTCGCCGTCTGGCTCGCGGTCGCGAAATTCCCGGCTGCGCCGAGGCGTCGCGATTTTTCGGGAACGGCTGCCGTGATAGATGGTGTCCTTGGCGGATGGCGGGTGGCCCGGGGTCATGCGGCGATCCTCTATGGCTTATTCACCAACCTGATGGGGAACATCGCCTGGGCAATGGGAATTCTGCTCGGGATGATCTTGCATCTGCGCGAAACCAGCGCCGATCCTCTGACGGATTACGGCTTGATGATGACGGCTTACGGTGTCGGTAACCTGACGACCAATCTCATTCTCAGCAGCATCAAGCCCCGCCGGCCTGTTGTCTGGATTATCGTGGCAAAGCTCATTTTCGGGGCAGGGGTATTCCTGCTGCCGCTAATGCATGACAGGATGTGGCTGATGATCGTCGCGTGCTTCGCGGCAATCAATGGTCCTTTTGAAAACCTCGCCATGCTGTACCTGATGCAGACGCGCAGTGAACCGCATCGCCTGGCACAGGTCTATCGTCTGCTGATGTGCGCTATTTTCACGGGCTTGTTTGTGGCTTACCTCATGTCGCCGAGCCTGTTTGCCTGGTTTGGCATCGGGCCTTCGATCATGGGTGCGGGGGCGGCTGTGTTCGCCTCGGGTCTTGTCGGGATCGGCTTGCTGGCATGGAGGCAGACACACCCGTCCGCAGCGAAGACCGCCTGAGAGTGCTTGTCGGCCTCAGTCGAACAGGCTCGAGACCGATTCTTCCTGGCTGGTGCGGTTGATGGCTTCGCCGATGAGGCTGGCCGTGCTGATGACGCGGATATTGGGCGCCGATTGCACTGCTGTCGTCGGCTGAATGGAATCGGTGATCACCAGTTCCTTCAGCTTCGAGTTTACAACACGGGTCACGGCACCGCCCGAGAGGACGCCATGCGTGATGTAGGCAGTGACGCTTGCCGCGCCTTGTGCGAGCAGGGCATCGGCCGCGTTGCAGAGCGTGCCGCCGGAATCGACGATATCGTCAATCAGCAGGCAGTCTTTTCCTTCCACTTCGCCGATGATGTTCATCACCTCGGATTCGCCCGGGCGGTCGCGGCGCTTATCCACGATCGCCAGCAGACAGTCGAGACGTTTGGCAAGAGCGCGGGCGCGCACGACGCCGCCAACGTCGGGCGAGACAACCATGACGTTGCTGATGTCGTAATTGGCCTTGATGTCGCGGGTCAGCACCGGAATCGCATAGAGATTGTCGGTCGGGATATCGAAGAATCCCTGAATCTGGCCCGCGTGCAGGTCGAGCGTGAGAACACGGTCGGCGCCAGCCTCGGTGATCAGATTGGCCACCAGCTTGGCCGAGATCGGCGTGCGCCCAGAGGCGCGGCGATCCTGGCGGGCATAGCCGAAATAGGGGATGACTGCGGTTATGCGCCGCGCCGACGAGCGGCGCATCGCATCGATCATGATCAGCAGTTCCATCAGGTGATCGTTGGTCGGAAACGACGTCGGCTGTACGAGGAAGACATCCTCGCCGCGCACGTTTTCCTGGATCTCTACGAAAATCTCCTGGTCGGCGAACCGGCGGACGCTAGCCCTTCCCAAGGGAACATTGAGATAATTGCAGATCGCTTCGGCAAGGTGCCTGTTCGAATTGCCTGCGAAAACCTTCATCTTGGCCCGCCTGTTACCAACCTGATAGCCGCGCTTTTAACCGCCTTGCACTCGAATGCAAGGGGGAGACGCGCGATACCTTTCATATTTCTGAAAAGCTTGTGGCTATCCACCGCTGGAATTGCGCCAGGAATTGAATTCCGACATGGTTTTGGAGGCGATTTTCTGCATGACGGCCGGCGGAACGGCCGTCCACGGGTCGCCGCGCTTCAGCGGCGCGCTTTCCGCGCCCTGGATTCGGTGCAGGCGGTTGCCGTTGTTATCCAGCACATCCCAGACATAGGTCACGGAAATTTGCGGGCCGTCCTCGAAGGCGGAGAGGTAGCCCTTCAAAACATAGCTGGCGCTGGCGTCGCTGGAACTCTTGATCGTCAGGCCGAGCGAGCGGGCATCCGCACCGAGTTGACGCGATAGCGGGGTGACGGCGTCGACGGGCGCGCCGATGATCGGCAGAAAGCGAATGCTGTTGCCGCCGGGGGCGGCAGCGGGCGGCAGCGACGCCTGTTGCTGTTGTTCCGGCTGTTGATCGTCGGCGGCTTGCCGCTGCCGTTTCGGTTGCTGTTGCGGATCTTCCGAAAGGCGCCGGTCGGCCTCGCTCTGCTCGTCGGTTTGCGAGGTCTGCGTATCGGCCGGGGCGATGGAAGCGGTGCGGCCGTCATCAAGCGGGCGCGAGGCATAGGGATTGGTGCCGTTCGACCGCAGCGCCGATGCCTGGTCGTCAAGCGAACCGCCGCCATAGCTTTGCGGCTGATATGCTTGCTGAGAAGTCTGCTGCTGGTAGCCGTAGCTCTCTTGTGTTCCCGGATAGCTTTGGCGACGCTGGGGTGCTGTGGCCATCCGCTCGACATCCCGCTGGGTGACCGGGTTGGAGCCGACATCGCCGATCGCCTCGGGTGGCGTCAGGGCGTCCGTGGTGTTGCAGGCGGAGAGCGCGAGGCAGAAGCCGGCGACAGTCAACATTGTCCTGACCAGTCCCATTGCGCGATCCTTTCCTCGACGGTCTCTCCGTTCAGGATCGCTATCTTACGCCGCTAACGGTTAAGAAATTCGAGCGGGTGACGGGATAGGGCTTTCGGGGCTTGCGACGTCGTCAGATATGTCTGTCCGAGGGTCATGGCGGTACCGCTGTCGGAGTCCATGATGATCATATGCACGAAGAGCGACATATTCTCCTCGATCTCCTGCGGATTGCCGATGTGGAACATCTCGTGCTCCATCCAGGACGGAGAAAAGCGGGCGCCGAGCGAATAACCGCAGGCATTCAGCCGGTGGCGCGAAAGCCCGCGTTCGTCCATGATCTTGGCGTGCATGTCGAAAACATCGCCGAAGCTGTGGCCAGGCGTCAGGATGGTTTCGATCGCCTGCAGTGTCTCCAGGCAGGCGCTATAGAGCTCTCGGTGGCGATGACTGGGATTACCGATGACGACGGTACGCATCATGGCGGCATGGTAGTGAGCGTCGACGCCGGCCCATTCGAGAGTCAGTTGGTCGTCTGCGTCGAGCTTGCGACGGCCGGCCTTGTAGCGGCAGAGCAGGGCCTCGGCGCCGGAGCCGATAATGAATTCGTTGGCTGGATAGTCGCCTCCGCCGGAAAAGACGGCGCCCTGCATGGCGGCGAGGATATCGGCCTCATCCGCACCGGGCTTGATCAGCGCCAGGGCGGCGTCCAGGGCATCGTCGGCGAGAGCGGCGGCGCGCTCGACATGGCCGATCTCCGCCGGGCTCTTGATCAGGCGCAATCGGCTGACGAGATAGGAGGCATCAACGATCTGGCCAAAACTGGCAAGCTGTTGGTCAAGCAGGCGGGCGATGCGGCCGGTCATGCCATGCGTATCGTATTCGATGCCGATGCGGGCACCGAGAAGGTCGAGATCAACAAGCAATTCCTTGAGATCGAGCGTCGGATCGGCATTGACGCGATCGACCCAGATACGGATATCGGAAATGACCGAAGTGAGTTGCGCCTGACGAAGGTCGGCGGAGCGCGTCAGGAGCGTCATCGATCCGTCCGCCTTGACCACCAGGGTCTGAAAGAAGCAATAGCCGAAGGTATCGTAGCCCGTCAGCCAATACATGCTCTCCTGCGCGAAGAGCAGCATGGCGTCGAGCTTTTCCTCCTGCATCTTGGCGAGCAGTCGAGCCAAGCGTGCACCAAATTCGCTGCGTTCGAAATGCAAGGCCATATCAAGCTGCCTCCCCGATGGCGATGGCGGAAATCTGCCGGCCGTAATCCGGCTCCTTCGCATGTGTGGTGCGGCGATAGGAGAAAAAGCGGTCTGGATCCGGATAGGTGCAGAGATTCAGGCTTTCAGCTGTCACGCCTGCCTTTCGCAGGCGATCGACAGTCAGGGCCGGCAGGTCGAACATCGCGTGGCCGGCCCGTTCAGACGACGTGAAATATCTGGCGTAGCCCGGGTCGTGGGCCAGGAACCGATCGACGAATTCCGGGCCGACCTCGTAGCTTGCCTGGCTGATGGAGGGGCCGAGGCAGGCAATGATCGCCTCACGCCTTGCGCCGAGCGCCACCATCGCGTCGATGGTGTTTTCCAGCACGCCGGTCAGCGCTCCCTTCCAGCCTGCATGGGCGGCGCCGATGATCCGATTTTCGGGATCGGCGAAGAGGATGGGGCCACAATCGGCGGCAAGAACGCCAAGCACGATGCCTGGTGTTGCCGTCACCATCGCGTCAGCTTCAGGCCGACTGCCGTCATAACGCTCGTCGATGGTGACGACGTCGGGGGAATGAATCTGGTGCACGGTGGCGAGCCGCTCAAGCGAAAGACCGAACCAATGGGCGACGCGGCGGCGGTTTTCCTGCACATGCTCACGATTGTCGTTCGAGCCGAGGCCGACGTTCAAGCCGCGATAGAGGCCTTCTGAAATGCCGCCGGCGCGGGTGAAATAGCCATGGCGGATGCCGGCAGCCTCGGCGGCACTCAGCAGCGTGCTTGCAATTGGTGTCGGCAACACAGCGTTCCTTGATATTCGGTTTGGCTTGTCGTGCGATGAGTAACGCAGCCGCGGCGAAGCAGTTCGATCTGGCCGGGATGTTGACCCAGCGCGGCGCGGGCTGTCAATCCGCAGGATCGACGGTCACGGTTCAGGTGACAGGACGAAAGGGCAGGAGGTCGATCGCCGGATTGGAAACCGCAAGCACCTTGAAAAGCTCTCCCATCCTGCCTTCTCCGGCTCCGGCCAGCCTCTCCACGGCGACGCGGATACTCTCCTGAGTTGCGACATCGCGATCGCGTCCGAGAGCCGCTGCTCGTTCCATCAATCCGAGCCCGATCAAGAAATCGCCCTGGTGGCAACATCCGTTGATGTGCATGCCGGAGGCGAGCGCCGTCTGCGCCAGATGCTGAAAATCGACATGGCTGGTAAGGTCGGCTTCGCCGGGATGTTCCAGCGGTGGATCGTATTCATGCATGCGCACGGCCTGCAGCGTGTCGCCAAAACCCGTCGTCATGTGGCCGTAATCGATAGCGAGAGCCGTGCCGCCATGGGTGGCCAGCCTGTCGCAGATTGTCGTCATGACGGCCTGGCGGGCTGGCGCGAGCTCGAAAATCGTACCGATCGGCGGAAGTCCGCCCTCCGGAAGAAGCGCCGGATCAAGGGTGGCGACGCCGGTGGTGAAGGTCAGTTCGTCGTCGACATCGAGGCCCACCGCGCGCTCGCGAAAACCGCTGGCGGTGCGAACGAACTGACGGATGGGGATGGCATCGAAGAGTTCGTTGGCGGCAAGCAGGGTAAAACCATCAGGCACTTCGCCGAAATCCGTATGCCACGAGACTTTTGAGCCATAAGGCTCCAGGGTCTGTTGCTGAAATCCCTGCAAACGCTCGCTGGTCTCGACCAGATGGACCGTCACGACGTCATAGAGCGGCGGCGCCAGCTTGCTGATGACACGCAGCATGTCTGACATCATCGTGCCGCGGCCAGGGCCGATTTCGACGAGACGCACATCGGCCGGCGTTCCGTGGCGCTGCCACGCATGCACCATGAAGACGCCGATCATCTCGCCGAAGAGCTGGCTGATCTCAGGTGCGGTGACGAAGTCGCCGGATTGGCCGAAGGGTTCGCGCGTTTTGTAATAGCCATGCGTCGGATCGGCGAGACACAGCGAAAAATAGTCCGTGATGCTCAGTGGCCCATTCGTGCGGATAATGGCTTTGATCTTTTCACCGAGCGCCGTCGTCATTCTCTGCTTTCGCTAGTGTACTGCCTTGAAAAGCGGGGGCTTTTGAAAGGGTCATGCGATATTAATCTTCAGCTCAGGCCGTCTGCCTGGTTGCTGCCTGCCGGGCGCGGACAACTGCCCACAGACCGATAGCAACCATCGGCAGAGACAGCACCATGCCCATCGTCAACCAGTTCGTGCCGAGAAGATAGCCGAGCTGCTCATCAGGCTGACGGAAGAATTCGACAAAAATACGCGAGAAAGCGTAGCCGATCACAAAAATACCGCTGACCGTACCGGGTTTCTTCAGCGCCAGAGCCCAACGCGTGAGAATGAAGAGAACGAGAAAGAGTATGATGCCTTCGATACCCGCCTCGTAAAGCTGGCTCGGATGGCGCGGATCGGGACCTGCGGGGCAGATGCCATTGTGTGCGGCGATTACGTGCGGGCTGCAGAATACCATCGCCCAGGGGACGTCCGTGGCCCGGCCCCAGAGCTCGCCATTGATGAAATTGGCGATGCGACCAAAGAAGAGGCCGATAGGCGCGACGGCGGCAACGATATCGAACAGGCTCCATACCGGGACCTTGTTGCGTTTTGCGAACAAAATCATGGCGATGGTCGTGCCGATCAATCCACCATGGAAAGACATGCCGCCATTCCAGACTTCAATCGCGCGGATCGGATTGGCGAGCACCGGATCGAGATCGTAGAACAGGATATAGCCGATGCGGCCGCCGAGAACGATGCCGAACGCCACCCAGAGGATGAAATCATCCAGATGCTGGCGCGTCATCGGCGCGGTGTCGTTCAGCCAGAGCTTGCCGTTGTCGACCAGGCGCCTTGCATAGAACCAGCCGAGCAGGATGCCCGCCACATAGGCCAGGCCGTACCAGTGAATCGACAGCGGGCCTAAAGAAACGGCGACCGGATCGATATCCGGAAACGGCAGGATGGCGGCGAGATTGGCGGATGTCAGCAAGATCGTCAGGCCCGTTGTCGCATGATTCCCAAAAGGCATTGCGCCATTTCGGGACAAGAGCATGCTAAATCCAAATGTGCGCGGAACATGGCGCTCGCTATCGAAACGGTCAAGTCGATTATTGCTGTGTCCTTTATCGCAGGTCCGGTTGTCCCGTTCTATCTCAATTTGCTTGCATCGGACCCTTGGAAATCCTACCTCAACACTACCTGGCCCCTTATCGATGCCTGTCCGTTTTCGGGGCCGACGGCCGCAAGGAGATTGTTATGAGCACTGGACCGAACCGTATCTTGGATGAATTCGCCAAGCTGATGACCGATGCCGCCGGTGCTGCCCAGGGCGTGCGCCGGGAGATCGAGACTGCTTTCAATGCGCATGCCGAGCGTTGGCTGAATAGCCTGGACATCGTCAAGCGCGAGGAATTCGAGGCCGTTCGCGAGATGGCGATCAAGGCGCGCGACGAAAACGAAGCGTTGCTTGCGAGAATCGAAGCGCTCGAGGCAAAGCTGGCCTCCAAGAGCAAATAAGCACACCCTTTCGCTGTTGACCGGCGCGGCACCCGTTTGCCGCGCTTTTTTCTCTGAAAATATTCAGCTGTTTTTCCACCTGTGGACATAGGCAAAAAAGCCAATCGTCAGAGTCGGTTATGACTCCCTTCTGAATAGACGCCGGAAGAGCTGTCCACAGTGCCGTTTCCAAAATCGATCCTCAGGGGCTGGCTTGCCGGGCATGCCGCTATACACTGATTTTAAATGATGATTCGAAACGGACTTGGTAAGCTCCGGGCAGGATGGATGCGTTAGTCTCGTAGCCGTTCAACATCATCCCGAGGATGTCTCCGGAGTAAAACTGTTTGCGTTCTTTTGGTGTTCGAACACGAAAAAACTGCATTCGTTCCGGTCAAGAAGGTGCTGCATGAGCCTTATGGAAATGGAAGTCGAACGACAGTCGAATCCGGTCGATATGATCGAGTTCGTGGCCGCCAACAATGATTGGTCGTTCGAACGGTCCGGCGAGGACGAACTCGCTATGACCGTCGAAGGGAAATGGACCGATTACCACGTCTCCTTCTCCTGGATGGAGGAATTCGAGGCGCTGCATATCGCCTGTGCTTTCGACGTCAAGGTTTCGGAGCCGCGCGTCAACGAGGTGATCAAGCTGCTTTCCTGCATCAACGGGCAGGTGTTGATGGGGCACTTCGACCTCTGGCGCCAGGAAGATATCGTAATTTTCCGCCAGTCGCTCTTGCTGTCCGGCGGTGCGGAGCCCACGAACCGACAAGTGGAAGTGCTGCTTTCCAACGCGCTTGACACCTGCGAGGCATACTATCAGGCTTTCCAGTTCGTGGTGTGGTCCGGTCTTGAGGCCAACCGCGCCATGGAAGCTGTGCTTTTCGAAACGGTAGGCGAAGCGTGATATGACAGGTCAACAGTCCGCCAGTGCTTTTGCATCAACAGGGCCGATCATATTGATCGGGGCCGGCAATATGGGCGGCGCGCTGTTGACGGGATGGCTGAAGAATGGCGTGCCGGGATCTTCGGTGATCGTCGTCGATCCCAATCCATCCGAGCCGATGCGGAAGATGATTGCGGATGCGGGAGCCAGCCATGTCATCGGCATTCCCGCCGGTGTGACTGCGGGCGTGCTGTTCGTTGCCGTCAAACCTCAGGTCATGGATGCGGTGCTGCCGCCGCTGAAGGCGGCGGTGGGAACAGATACGGTCGTCGTGTCGATCGCGGCCGGCAAGACGCTTGCCTCGCTCGAGAAGCATCTGGGCGAGGCGGCGATGGTGCGGGCCATGCCCAACACGCCTGCCATGGTCGGGCGTGGAGTGACCGGCGCCTTCGCGAATGCCAGGGTAGGCGAACGGCAAAGGCAGCTGGTTCAGAATCTCCTGAAAGTATCCGGTCCGGTCGAGTGGGTGCCGGGCGAAGCCGATATCGATTCGGTGACTGCGGTCTCGGGCAGCGGGCCTGCCTATGTTTTCTATCTCGTCGAATGCATGGCGGAAGCGGGCCGGAAACTCGGTCTGCAGGCGGACCTCGCCATGCGGCTTGCACGGGAAACTGTCGCGGGGGCTGGTGAGCTATTACATCAGTCCCCCGACGACGCTTCGCGTCTGCGGCAGAACGTGACATCTCCGGGCGGGACGACCGCCGCCGCGCTGGGTGTTTTGATGGCGGAGGACGGCATGCAGCCCTTGTTCGATGCGGCGCTGGAAGCGGCACGCAAGCGGGCGCAGGAGCTGGCCGGTTAAATTTTCGACGAAAAGGGCAGAGGCATGACGGAAGAGATCACCTATGGCGATTTCGAGCGGGTGGATATCCGCGTCGGGACGATCATCGAGGCGGAGACCTTTCCGGAAGCGCGCAAGCCGGCATACAAGCTGCGGATCGACTTCGGGCCGGAGATCGGCATCAAGCGCTCCTCCGCGCAGATCACGGTGCACTACACGCCGGAAACCCTAATCGGCCGGCAGGTACTTGCCGTCGTCAATTTTCCGCCGCGCCAGATCGGCCCGGTGTGCTCGGAGGTCCTGACGCTCGGGTTCGAGGATGAGTCCGGTGCGATCGTTCTTGCCGCGGTTACTCACGCGGTGCCGAACGGCAAAAAGATGATGTGAGCCAGGTTTCTTCTTCGTGCAGAGAAGAGATGGTTCAGTGAATATCCCTTGATAGCGGATCATTCAGGCTGAAATCGAGGAACTCTGCCTCGAAGCCTTCGCGCTGCGGCGAGCAGAAGGCGGGGCCGACCGATACCTCCTCCAGCGTCGGATCGAACCAGGCAAGTCTTGCCATGCGCCATTCGTTCATCCGGTCGGTGCGATACTGGATGAAGAGAGCGTCGCCGTTGCGCGTCACCCGCGCAGACATGGCATCGAATTCGTGGTCCAGCCGAAAGGCGGACCAGTCGGAGTTGCCATTGGTGACGACGACGCTGAAATGCCTGGCGCCGTCGGTATATTCGATTCCGCATTTCATCCAGTGTCTGGCGTCATGGCGGATCATCAGGCCTGCCTGATCGTAAAGTTCGCGGTAGTGTCCGACGAAGGTCACTTCGGCGGTGAAGTCGCCACGGCGGGATGCGCCGAGAAAGTGGCCGTCGTCGCGATGGAAGCCATAATAGGTTTCCTGCCAGAAGTCGGTCTTGTTTCCTGAGCGTACGAACAGCCGCCCCTGGTTCACTTCCCACATGGGCGGCGCATTCAGCCAGTGCATGTTGTCGATGTCGATCGGCATGCGATGCCTCCCTCAGGCTGGAATGCGGATGGTGGCGCGCAGGCCGCCGAGCGGACTATCGCCAAGCGTGACGTTGCCGCCGTGACTGCGGGCAATATCGCGGGCGATGGCAAGGCCGAGGCCGGTGCCGGATTTGTCGAGATTGCGTGCCTCGTCCAGCCGGAAGAAGGGTTTGAAGACATCCTCGCGGGCACCGGCTGGAATGCCGGGGCCATCATCATCGAAGATGATCGTCAGCCATTTGGCGCTGTGCTTGGCCTCGACGCGCAGGCTCTTCGCGTAACGGCGCGCATTGGTGGCAAGATTCGTCACCAGGCGGTTAAAGGCATTCGGACGAACCGAAATCTGGTTGTCTCCTTCGATCGAGAAATCCATGGACTTGCCATGCAAGGAAAAGTCCTGCTGGATCTTCTCGAGAATGTCGCTGAGCTTGAACTGGCCGACATCTTCTTCCGCTTCGCCGCGCGCGAAAGCCATATAGCCCTCGAGCATGCTCTGCATGTCCTCGACATCCTCATTGAGACCCAAGAGATCCGGATTGTCGCCGACGAGGGCGAGCTGCAGCTTGAAGCGGGTGAGTACCGTACGGAGGTCGTGACTGACGCCGGAAAGCATTGCGGTGCGCTGCTCGATCTGACGTTCGATGCGTTCCCGCATCAGGATGAAGGCGAGGCCGGCTCGACGGATCTCATCGGCGCCGCGTGGTGAATAGTTTTCCAGCCGCTGGCCTTTGCCGAAGCTTTCCGCGGCCTGGGCCAGCGCCTGAATCGGTCGGATCTGCCCCCTGAGGAACAGCACTGCGATGCCGATCAACACCAGGGAGGTGCCGACCATCCAGAGAATGAAGATATGGGTGTTGGAGGCATATGTCTGGCTGCGCTTGGCGAAGACCCGCAGCACCTTATCGGGCAGCTTGACCCGGATCTCGACCAGGCTGGAGTTTCCGACGGTATCGATCCAGAAAGGCAGGTTGATCTGATCGCGGATTTCATCGCTCAGAATGCCGTCCAGGATGGAGAAGAAGGGCTTTTCGCGCGGGGCCGGTAACTCGCCGCCCGGTTCGATCGAGATGGCGAGGTCGAGCTTCTGCCGTGCGATCTGCGTAATGGCCGAATAGTCGGCGTCCTGTGGATAGGTCTCGATGACCGTTATGATGGCGGCGATGTCACGCGTGGTCGCCATGGATAATCTCTGCGTCACCATCTGCCAGTGACGCTCCATGAAGACGACAGTCACGACCGCTTGCAGGATGATCATCGGAAGAATGAAGATCAGCAGCGAGCGCGCATAAAGGCCCGTCGGCAGCACATTCCGGCGCAGCCAGCGCGCAAGCCACCGCAGGCCGTTGGACGGCGCGTGATCCTGGTCGCGCCTGATCGAGTCGAATGTCACCATCGCCGCTGATCCTGGAGAGCCGATCTTTTCAGTCTATGCTAAGGCGGTAGCCGATGCCACGCACCGTCTGCAGCCAGATGGGGTTGGCCGGGTCGTCTTCGATCTTGCGGCGCAGCCGGTTGATTTGTACGTCGATGGTCCGCTCGCCAACTTCGGCGTCGCCACCGATGAGTTCGTGGCGGGGGATCGTCTCGCCGGCGCGCTTGGCGAAGAGCAGCATGATCTCCTGCTCCCGATCGGTCAGCCGGATGAGCTCGGCAGACTTCTTGAGCTCCTTGCGGGTCAGCGAAAACGTATAGGGCCCGAACATGACGAGTTCGATTTTCGGGGAATCGGCCGGCGTGTTGCGCCGAAGGATATTGTTGACGCGCAGCACCAGTTCGCGCGGATCGAACGGCTTCGGCAAATAGTCATCTGCACCTGCTTCGAGGCCCGCTATGCGGGAATCGGCTTCGGCAAGCGCCGTCAGCATGATGATCGGGATGTTCTTGATGGCACGCAGGCTCGATGTCAGCGCGATACCGGATTCGCCGGGCATCATCACGTCCATGATGATGAGATCAAAATCGAGTCCTTCCAGCTTGCGGCGCGCCTCGGCTCCGTCGGCAGCGGCCGTCACGCGGAATCCCTTCTCCATCAGATAGCGGTTGAGAAGGGCGCGGATACGCGTATCGTCATCGACGATCAGAAGGTGCGCCGCGTCGTCCGAAATAGCTGTTTTCGTCGTCATTCCATCCGTCTCGATCTTGTCCTACCCAGTGATTGAGATGATCCATTCCGAACCGGCCCCAGGGTCGGAACTCGCCGTCACTTCTCGGTCTGCATTCCCCTCAGGAACCGTTTCACGCTTTCGCGCGTCGCTTCCGATGCGCCTTCGAATGCTCGTTCAATACGGCGCGATTGCGGCTCAGCCAGCGCCAGCGCCAGATCTCTGCCCGCCTGCGTCGGATAAAGCTTACGCTGCCGACGGTCTTCCGGGCCGGCGACCTGACGAATATACCCCGAATCGATCAATTGTTTGAGAACCCGCGCCAAACTCTGTTTCGTGATCTTCAAGGTTTCCAGAAGGTCTGCAACCGTCATGCCGGGTTCGCGGTTAACGAAATGAACCACGCGATGATGGGCACGCCCGAATCCGCTCTTGTCCAGGATTTGGTCCGGATCCGACACGAAGTCGCGATAGGCGAAGAAAAGCAGTTCGATGATCTCGAAATCGATGATTCCCGCATTCCGCATCGGCGTTGCCAGCGGCTCCGTCTTTGCCGCATTCTGGCTCGTCTGTCGTGGCACCCTGGCATTTCCTTTCCTATTTTGGAGCATTCGGGAAACTTACGCAAAAATATGTCAGCTTTATTGACGCATTTTTACGTCGCTGGTCGCTCCCGCGCAATCTTGCATGGCCCGGACGGTATGCCCCATCTGAAAATTAAGCCCGGCCTCGCAAAACTCCAAATATTTCTTGCATCTCCCTTTGGCGCCTCGTGGCTGGAGCCTAGCTGAGGCAACAATCAATTGCCATGGTATAGCGGCGTCAGGAGACAGTGTGGGGCTCCTGCGGGCGCGATGGCGAGAGGAGAGGTATCTCCGTCGAGCGCAATGCTATCAACGTGGTGATTGCGATCCGGTGGCGCGCAGCCTTTTTCAAATGACGGCATCTGCTTCGATGTCGCCGGATACCGCCCGCGATATCAAGACCACGCCATGATATGCGTCCAGCGCCGCCGATCTCTAGATGATCTGCATATTTTGCAAACGGGTGGCTGAAATCGGCGCCATGTGGAGATGACGAGGCCGATTATCGCGGTACTGTGGCGGAGACGTGTCCATTCCGGACCTTTCCGCGCCATCGAGCAAGATTTCGCATAGGTCTGCAAAAGCCGGGCGTGTCGTCCTGCCCGGCTTTTGCAGTTTCCGATCTCTACGACTTGCGGCCCAGGACCGCGCCGACGATTGCCGAGAGCACGCCGCCGGCGATCAGCGAGGATATGCCCTGTGCGATGAGGCCGGTCAGGGCTTCGCTGCCGATCAGATTGAGGATCAAGCCACCGCCAAGACCGCCGACCGCACCCGCAATCGTTCTGGCGACGAGATTGATACCGTCCTGCTTCAACACAGCGCTTGCGGCGTTGCCGCCGATCGCGCCGGCTATCAGTTGAGTGATGATAGGCCCTAGACTTTCCATGATTGCCCTTCTCCCATTGTTCCGGAAGACGCTTCCGGATGCCCTCTCGGCGCGCCCCGGATCGATGCCAGGGAGCGGCGATAATCCTCAATGATATTAGAACTACATCATGCACCGATCGGTGGAAATAGAAAGGCAACTCAAACGGGAGAATTCCGCAATAATTGCAGGAGAAATCGGCCTTGAAGGCATGCGGCCGGCCGGCCGAATGCGAATTTCGCCACCCTGTTCCGATTGAAGGCCGAATCAGCGGTAGACGTAGACGATACGCCGAGTGCCCGGATCGACCAGGACCGGCTGACGGTTCACTTCGACGTAGCTATATTGATAGTTGGGGATGCGGTGGACCTCGACGCTCTCTGGGAGAGTTGCACCGACGGCGACATCGTCATCCAACTGGACGGTATCGACCGGATTTTCGTCGATATAGGTTCGAATCTCGCCCGGCGGTGTGATTGCAACGACATTACCGCCGTTCTGATCGACGCTGCCGAGCAGTTCATCATCCGGGCCGGGCTGCACGCTGCCGGTCTTGACGGAATCGGTTCGCTCGTAAGTGATGGTCGGAACACCCAGGTCGTCACGGTGGTCCTGGACGACCATCGAAGCGCCATTTTGCTCGACGCTGAGATATTGGGCGTAGACCCAGCCTCGCATGCCGTTGACGTCGACCCGACACCAGCGGCTGCCTTCGATGCAGCCATCCAGCGTCGCCTCGGAGCCGCGCGTCGCGACGCCTACCGTCGGAAATTCCGAGCCAGGACCCGAGCGCACCTCAATATCGGTGGCAGTGGTTGCGGACATGTCGGCCTGTGCCAGGCCGGCGCTGCCGACGAGAACGAAGCCGGCCAGCAGCAGATTTCTCCTCAAGGACATTGGTTTTCTCCTTCTGCCTCAAAAGACTATGCTCAACGCCTCGGGCGCTTCAGTGTTCCGAGCGTTGGCCACGTCGGTTGCCGGTCGGCTAAATCTCGCCAGGCTTGGCGGCCTCCCGACTTTGAAATCGCCAGGGGCTGCTTTGCCGATTGTTTGCCGCTATACCGGCAGCACGACCATCAAACAGACGAGGCGCTCATGGGCATGCTCCAGGCCGGCATCATTCCGGTGACCCCTTTTGAACAGAATTGCACCATCCTGTTCGATCCGGAGACGAAGGAGGGGGTGGTGGTCGATCCGGGCGGCGATGTCGATATCATCCTGCAGATGGTGCGCGAGAATGGCATCGCCTTGAAGGCCGTCTGGTTGACGCATGGCCACATCGATCATGCCGGAGGCGCTGACGAAGTACGCGAAGCGCTCGGCATCGAGGTCATCGGTCCGCACGAGGATGATCGGTTCCTGCTTGAGGACATCGAAGCCAAGGGCAAGATGTTCAACATCGAGGGCGTGCGCAACGTGGTGCCGGATCGCTTTCTGAAGGATGGTGACAAGGTCTCCTTCGGCGAGCATGAGTTCGACGTTTTTCATTGCCCGGGGCATGCGCCCGGCCACGTCATCTATTTCAATCGAAAGCAGGGATTCGCCCATCTCGGCGACGTGCTGTTCAGCGGCTCGATCGGTCGCACGGATTTGCCCGGCGGCAATCACCAGCAACTGCTGGAGTCGATCCGCGACAAGGTCTTTCCGCTCGGCGACGAAGTGGGCTTCATCTGCGGTCACGGCCCAGGCAGCCGGATCGGCGACGAGCGCCGCACCAATCCTTTCTTGCGGGGACTGTGAATCAAAAAAGCGCCGCTCGACGGCGGCGCTTTTTTCCGGTGATATGAATAACTGCTCGGGATCAGTCGGCCGTGCAGAAGTGGCGCATGCCGTCATAGCCGACATAGGTGCCGCTGCGGCCGTCGAAGCTTCTATAGCGATCGTAGCAATAACGCATCCATGACGAGGACCAGGGGCGCAGGCCTGCTGCGCCGGGAGGCGCGTAGTAGCTGACATCCCGTTCGACATAGACCCGGCGCGGCGGGGCGCGGTAGTAATAGGGCGGGGGCGGTGCGCCATAGTCGGGCTCGGCATAGATCGGGCCGGGCTCAACATAGCGCGGCTGGCTGGCGATAGCCGAGCCGACGATCAGGCCGGTGGCGAGGCCGGCAGCGCCGATCGCCCAACCATCGCGGTCGCGATGACGCCAATATTCGTCCGCCGAAGCAGCACTTATAGACGTCAGTGTCAATGCTGCGGCCATGGCGGACAGTACGAGCGATTTGCCGAGTATGGTCATTAGTCTGTCCTCTCAGGGGAACGGGACGACTGCAATTCCCGCTCTTTCATGCCAGGTAGACTATACGCAACAAACTGAATGCAGACTGAATGACAAAACCCGGCATCGCTGCCGGGCCTCAACTCGAATGATAGCCGTAAGACGTATCAGCCGGCAATCTGGAGATTGACGGCCTTCGGTCCCTTGCCGCGGCGATCCGGTTCCGTGTCGAAGCTCACTTTCTGGTTTTCCGACAATCCTGCCAGACCAGAAGCCTGAACTGCAGAAATGTGCACAAAGATGTCTGCCCCACCTTTGTCCGGTTTGATGAAACCGAAGCCCTTATCGGTATTGAAAAACTTTACAGTGCCAGTCTCGGCCATGCCTAAGGTCCTTTTCTCCCTGCCCGCCATCCACACGGGCAGCACTACTGTCTTGCCCTTGCGGGCGCTTACAGGCAATTCTCGCAAATTGAAGGAAAAGGTCCCCTATACCTCGGCATGATCTTGATGCGATGTTTGCCACCCGCTTCTCGACCAAGCTGACCGGAATATTTAGCGTTCCCGGCGCGCAATTTTATTAGGACTTCCCATGCTCTAAAAATGCCCGAACAGCGTTGAGAGTGCTGTGTTTATTGGGAATTGGCAAGCAAAAGTTTTTTAACGCATTGGGCGCGCGCAGTACCGTAATGCGAGTGTGATAACGCGATTCGCAAATTTTTCCGCTTTGAAACAAATTTCTAAGGTTTTTGCATCGTTTGCGATATAGTTTTGGCGTTATTTTCCCAAATGGCTGACGGTAAACGCGTGTTTCAGGTTGTTTGAAAAAAATTCAAAAAATGCTTATGGGGACAGCCATAGCGAGCAATTTGAGGCCGATTTCACGCTGGGGCGCGGCGCCTACGGGCAAATTCCGGCACCAGTTCCACGGCCAGCATTGCGGCGAACATCAAGGCGCAGCCGGCATAGCCGAGCGGACCCATGGTTTCGCCCAGCAGCAATGCGCCGAGCGAGGCTCCAAACAACGCCTCGGCGGACAGGAAAATCGCCGCCTGCGGCGCCGTCGTATAGCGCTGACCGATTATCTGCAGCGCGAAGGCAAGGCCGGATGAAAAGACGCCGACATAGAGGATTTCGCCGAGTGCGGCGCGGATGTCGGCAATACTGATCGGCTCGACGGCAATTGCGACGGCAAGAGCAAGCACGGCCGTGACAGCGAATTGCGTGGCGGAAATACCGAGCGGCCGGCCGGTCTCATTGACGGCGGAGCCGGCAAGCGTGATCTGCGCGGCCCAGAAGAGCGCGCAGACGACGGTCAGAAAATCACCGATCGTCAGATGCGAGAGGGATCCGCCGGACAGGAGGTATATGCCGCCAAGCGCCATCAGGGCCGCCGGCCAGATGACCCAATGCGGCGTGCGGCGCAGAAAGATGACGGCGATCAAGGGCACGAAAACCACGTAAAGGCCGGTGATGAAGCTGGAGTTGGTGACGGTGGTGGTCAAAAGCCCGAGCTGCTGCGTCGCGGCTCCGCCGAAGAGCGCGATGCCGATCAGCAGGAAGGAGAGCCAGTTGCGGTGCGTCAGCGGCTGCGTCGCCTTTCTGTTTTCCATCCACACGAAGGGCAGGACGACCATGGTGGCGACGGCGAAGCGCAGGCCGATGAACCAGAACGGTCCGATCGACTTCATTGCCGTCGATTGTGCGACGAAGCCGCCGCCCCAGATCGCGGCGGCAAGCAACAACAACAAATTCGCCTGTATGCGAGACATCTGCATCCTGCGGGAAGGGAAAAACGAGTTGGGCGACCGTTAGCAGTTGCTCTTATGCCGGACAAGGGCGAAAGGCGCCAAATTGGGCGACAGCTTCGCCTAACTCGTTGTTCTTGAAACTCTCAGCAATGCACCATCGTCCTCGTCGGTCGTTATCAGCAGCGCGCCATCGGGAGCGACGGTGATGTCGCGCATACGGCCGAATTCGCCTTCGAACATACGTTCCCGCTCGGTGATTTTGCCGCTGCCGTCACGGCTCAAGCGCGAAAGCAACTGGAATTTCAGCGCGGTGACCAGCAGGTCGCCGTTCCATTCGGGAAACATCTTGCCACGATAGACGGCGATGGCACCGGGCGCGATCGATGGGTCCCAATAGAAGAGGGGTTGCTCCATGCCTGCCTTTGCCGTGCCGATGCCAATCTTCGTACCGGAATAATTGACCCCGTAGGAGATGACTGGCCAGCCATAGTTCTTGCCGGCCTCCGGCGTGTTGATCTCGTCGCCGCCCCTGGCGCCGTGTTCGGCAGTGTAGAGCTTGTTCGTCGCGGTATCGAAGGTGATGCCCTGCGGATTGCGATGGCCCTTCGACCAGATTTCCGGCAGGGCACCCTTGCCGTCCTTGAACGGATTGTTGGCGGGGATGCTCCCATCGGCCTCGATATGGATGATGGAGCCGGCGTCGTCATGGAAATCCTGCGCGCGGTCCTGCTCGCCGCGATCGCCGAGGCTGACGAAGAGGCTGCCGTCCCTGGCGATGGCGATGCGCGCGCCATACTGGATATTGCCGCGCGACAGCTTGTTCATCAGGAGGATGCGCTTCACATCGGTCAGCCGCTTTTCATCGGACGACAATCGCGCGCGAAAAACCGCCGTGCCGCTCCCGCCGCGGCGGCCACGGAGGCGGTGAAGTAGAGGGTGCGATTGCTGGTGAATTTCGGATCGAGTTCCACATCGAGCAAGCCGCCCTGTCCGCGGGCATAGACCTCCGGCACGCCGGAGATGGGGGCTCCTACCTTGCCATCGCGGATAGTCCGCATACGGCCGGGCCGTTCGGTGACGAGATAGGTTCCATCAGGCAAGACCGCGATAGCCCACGGATGCTCAAGGCCGGTGGCGATCGTCTCGATTTTGACCGCTACTTTCTGCGTCTGGAAGGTTCGCGCAGGTTCGGCAAACGCCATGCTTGCCGACAGCAAGGCAGAAGCCACCAGGGCGATCGAAAATCCTGTTTTGCCAAATTGCATCTTCCCGACTCCCCCAATATCGCCGCTTTCGCAACGTGGGGCGGCCAATCGGCCGTTCAAGGTCGGGTATCGGGTCGATAACGTCTTTGTGTTGGCGCGCGCTCATCCGCCGATCCGTCGGCTATTCCGCGGGCGAGGGCTCCGACAGGGTTGTCGGGACGTATCGTTGCGGGTTTGCGAGAAACGAAGGGCATGGGAAACCCTTTGTTTCATATGGGAAACCTCAACTGTCCTCAGAAACTGAATCAGGTGCTTCGCAAATCGATTCAACTTCGGGGATGATAATGTCGAGGCTTGGGCGGCGTATCAGGATCCGGATGCCAGGGGCTGCCTTGCGCCGTCACCTCGAGATCGCCCGAAGATGACAAGGAAGACACCGCTCAAAAGCCATGAAATAACGTCACAGTGATGCCTTTCTGCTTGAAACGGCGGCCCATATTCGACATAGAGCTTAGCGCAGAAATCTGGTCCACAGGCTTTCTGCCCATTTCAACCGAATAGGACCGATCATCATGGCCTTTCTTGCCGACGCTCTTTCCCGGGTAAAGCCTTCTGCCACCATCGCCGTTTCCCAGAAGGCGCGCGAGTTGAAAGCAAAAGGACGTGACGTGATCGGCCTCGGCGCGGGCGAGCCTGATTTCGATACGCCTGACAATATCAAGCAGGCTGCCATCGACGCGATCAATCGCGGCGAGACGAAGTACACGCCGGTTGCCGGCATCCCGGAACTGCGCAAGGCGATCGCCGCAAAGTTCAAGCGCGAGAACAATCTCGACTATGCTCCCGAGCAGACCATCGTTGGCACGGGCGGCAAGCAGATCCTGTTCAACGCCTTCATGGCGACGCTGAACCCGGGCGATGAAGTCATCATCCCGACGCCTTACTGGGTTTCCTACCCGGAAATGGTGTCGCTGTGCGGCGGCACGCCGGTTTTCGTCGCAACGACGCAGGCCAACAACTTCAAGCTCCAGCCTGCCGACCTGGAAAAGGCGATCACGCCGAAGACCAAGTGGTTCATGTTCAACTCGCCGTCCAACCCGTCGGGCGCGGCCTATTCGCATGCCGAACTGAAGGCGTTGACGGACGTGCTTGTCAAGCATCCGCATGTCTGGATCCTGACCGACGACATGTACGAGCATCTGACCTATGGCGATTTCAAATTCGCCACGCCGGTCGAAGTCGAGCCGAGCCTCTATGACCGCACGCTGACGATGAATGGCGTGTCGAAGGCTTACGCGATGACCGGTTGGCGTATCGGCTATGCTGCCGGCCCGCTGCAGCTCATCAAGGCAATGGACATGATCCAGGGCCAGCAGACCTCGGGCGCGACTTCGATCGCCCAATGGGCTGCCGTCGAAGCGCTGAACGGACCGCAGGACTTCATCCCGCGCAACAAGAAGATCTTCGAAGGCCGTCGTGATCTCGTCGTGTCGATGCTGAACCAGGCGAAGGGCCTTTCCTGCCCGGTTCCGGAAGGCGCCTTCTACGTCTATCCGTCCTGCGCCGGCCTGATCGGCAAGACGGCTCCGACCGGCAAGGTCATCGAAACCGATGAGGACTTCGTATCCGAACTGCTGGAATCGGAAGGCGTAGCTGTCGTGCACGGTTCGGCTTTCGGCCTCGGCCCGAACTTCCGCATTTCCTATGCGACGTCGGAAGAACTGCTCGAAGAGGCTTGCCGCCGCATCCAGCGCTTCTGCGGCGCTTGCAAGTAAGCAATCGAAGACAAGTCGAATGAAAAGCCCGCCGGAGATGGCGGGCTTTTTTTGCTTTTCCGGCTTCGATATCGGCTCATCAACTGATTCAAGCGCCTCGCGATTTGAATCCGCCTGCTGCCTCAAGCCTTTGAAATCAAAGTCAAAGTCCAAGCGCCGTCAGCATGATGAAGGTGGCGAAGAGGATGAAATGGGTCATGCCTTCGATGGCGTTGGTTTCGCCGTCGTTGAGGTTGATGGCGGCAACGATGAGCGTGATCATGACCATGACAGTCTGTGCCGGCGACATCGCCATGATGAAGGGCTGGCCGGTATAGAGCGCGATCGCCTCCATGACAGGCACCGTCAGGATGACGGTCGAAAGCGAGGCACCCATGGCGATGTTGACCGTTGCCTGCATGCGGTTGCGCAGTGCCGCGCGCAAGGCAGTCAGGATTTCCGGGGCTGCCGAAATCGCTGCGACGACGATCGCGGCGATGGCCGGCGGCGCGCCCGTGCCCTTGAGACCGACATTCATGAAGGCAGACATAAATTCCGCAAGGGCCCCGATCAGCACTACGCCGATCAGGATCGTCACGATCGATGTGGTGGTGGACTCGTCCTCGTGATGCGCTTCGGCCGCGGCGAGCTTCTTCTCGGTGCGCGGATAGCTGTAGCTGAAGAAATAGCTGTGCTTGCCGACCTGCATACGCAGGAACAGCGTATAGAGCGCGATCATCGCGGCGATGGTGAATGCGGAATAGTAGTGCCATTTCACATCGGGAATGAATTCCGGCACGATCATCGAAATGCCCATGGCCGTCAGGATCATCACGCCGTAGGTCCGGCTGGAATCGTCGTTGTAGGGCTGCTCGCCATGTTTCAGTCCGCCGAGGAGGGCGGCGAGACCGAGGATGCCGTTAATGTCGAGCATAACGGCGGAGTAGATGGTGTCACGCACCAGCGTCGGCGAGCTTTCCCCGCTCATCATGATGGCGAGGATGATGACTTCGACGGCGACGGCTGCCAGCGTCAGGATCATCGTGCCATAGGGGTCGCCGACTTTTACGGCAAGGGTTTCGGCATGATGTGCAACGCGCATGGAGGCCAGCACAATCGTCGCGATCAATGCAACGGCCGCGATCACCGACACGGCTTGCCCCATTTCCAGCACGGCATGCTCGCCGACATAGGCGATGACGGCGATTGCCAATGCCACTAGGAGGGCTTTTTCCTGTCTAAGCCACTTTGCTATGATCACGTTTCCAACCTTTGCGCCGATTCACGGTTGTACTCTAAATCAATGATTTCCCACATCAAGCGCGTATGCGAAGGTGAAATTTGCAGTCGAAGCCGTTTAATGGAATACTGGTTGGATAGGTCTGCCCAACTAAAAATGTCGCGGCATCCTCGAAACTTGTCTGAGATGCATGCGGCCCGCCGGCTATGTCCGGTCCTGAGGTCTTGGCAGATGAGCAGGAGGATCTGAATGGTCAAGGTCGTATACGAAATCGTGCCGCATGATGGTGGATGGGCATATCGTTTCCGCGATGTCTATTCGGAAGCATTTCCGACACATTCCGAGGCGGTGGAAGCAGCCAGGATTGTCGCGGCCGAACAGCAGGTCGGGGGTGACTCGGCCGAAATCAGCTGGCAGGACGAAAGCGGCAAGTGGCATGAGGAATATGCCGATGGCGGCGACCGGCCGGAAACGGAAGTTATCGATGGCCAGATGCATTTCCCGCCGGTGGATACGGCTCCCGGAGCCTAGAATTACGGCGTACCTGATGCCTTGTCGATGATCGCATCGACGAAATGCCGTTTCTCGGCGGTATAGCGATCACCATCGCGTCGGTGCTTTTCCGCCAGATCCAATTTCAGCCTGGCATACGCGGCCATGTCGTCGGGGTGCGATCTCAGATGATCGCGAAAAATGACCCTTCTTTGATGCGTCTGGTTGTTCGGCGGGCAGAGATAGATGCGTTCCGGCGGCTTGCCATCGCGAAGCATGAACGCCCAGACATCGTCATCGTAGCGATTGCCGCGTGGCTCGTAATCTTGATCCAGGAGATGCTGTGTTGCTAGTGGCACGTCATCGGAGCTGCGAAGAATGATGTCGATATCGACAAGCGGTTTTGCTGCCAGGCCGGGAATGGATGTGCTGCCGATGTGCTCGATCGCAACGACATAGGGTGTCAACAATCGCTCGAGCTTGTCGCGAATACGCTCGAAGGCTGCCGGCCAGGCCGGATCATAGGGCGCCAGTTCCACGGCAATACTCATTGTCACGCTCGCTCTCCAGCGGTGTTACCCTTGATATAGTTCAGCAGGCCGGTGACCAGCGCATCGAACGTCACGCGGCAGCGCGGCGATGTCTTCAGGTTTTCATGCATGACGACCCAGGTGTCGAGCGGCAATTCGATCTCGGGCAGCAGGCGCACGAGGTCTCTCTCGCGCCTTGCCAGAGGTATCTGGAGGAAGCTGATTCCGATGCCTGCGCGCAGGGCGTTATGCTGCGCAATGCTATGGTCGGACCGAAAGACGAAGGGGACGCCGTCGAACACGGGATAGCGCTTCAGCATCATCCTGATATAGGCCGTCTGGCGATCGAAGCCGATCAGCTTGTGTCGACGCAGGTCTTCGAGGCTCTCGGGTTTGCCGTGTCGTTCGATATAAGTGTAATGGGCGAAGAAGCCGAGCGGGATGACACCGATATGGCGGGAGAGCAGAGCTTCCTGCGCCGGTTCGACCATGCGAACGGCGATATCCGCCTCGCGCTGCAGAAGGTCCTCCACCGCATCGGAGGCGGAAAGCTCCACGATCAGCTCGGGGTAGCTGGCCTGCAGCCCAGCAAGGATCGGTGGCAACACCTCCGCGCCGATGACTTCGCTGGCGCTGATGCGCACCGTGCCGCTCACCTTGTCGCGCGAGCCCGAAGCCGTGCGCAACAAGGCGGCGGTGGTGCTGGCCAGCGTCTCGGCGTATGGCCTCAGGGCGAGGGCGGCATCGGTCGGAATGAGGCCTTGTTGCGAGCGCGTGAAGAGTTCGGCGCCAACGGCATCTTCCAGCGCGTCGATATGGCGACCGATGGTCGGCTGGGTCAGTCCGAGATCGCGCGCGGCTGCAGACAGCGAACCATGCTGCAGCACGGCAAGGAAGGTGCGATAAAAATCCCAACTTGGTTCAGGTGTCATCATACATTTATGTATAACATCTGCAGATTTTTTGGCAATTTTGTTTATTTGGCGCACGCAGCATAATCGGCTCATCGAACCAGTGGAGATGACAATGAGCAACCAAACAGACAATACGAAAACCGCTTTGATACTCGGCGCTACCGGCGGCATCGGCGGCGCCGTTGCCGAGGGGCTCGCCGCGCGCGGCTGGCGCATCCGCGCGCTGAACCGCGACGCGCCAGAGGCGGCTCGCCGTCAGCCGCGCTTCGACTGGATCCAGGGTGACGCCATGCGAGCTGAGGATGTCTTGAAGGCTGCGGCGGGAGCCGATGTCATCGTGCATGCCGTCAACCCACCCGGCTATCGCAACTGGGGACAGCTCGTATTACCGATGCTTGATAACACCATCGCGGCCGCAAAGGCTGTCGGCGCGCGGATCGTGCTGCCGGGCACGGTCTATAATTTCGGCCCGGATGTCTTTCCCAATGTCACCGAGGATAGTGCGCAGCGCCCGAAAACCCGCAAGGGCGCCATCCGCGTGCAGATGGAGCGGCGCCTGAGGGCGGCTGCGGAGGAGGGCGGTACGCCGGTCATCATTGTTCGTGCGGGAGATTTCTTTGGCGGAACCCGAGCCAACAGCTGGTTTTCACAGGCGATGGTGACGCCCGGCAAACCGATCCGTTCCGTAACCTATCCAGGCAAGTCCGGTATCGGGCATCAATGGGCTTACCTGCCCGATGTCGCCGAGACGATGATCCGCCTGATCGAGAAGGGCGACGAGCTGCCTGTCTTTGCTGTCTATCACATGCGCGGCCATTGGGATGGCGATGGCAGGCAGATGGTCGATGCCGTGGGGCGCGTGCTCGGGCATCCGGTGAAGGTCAAGGCGTTTCCCTGGTGGCTGGTGCCGCTGGCTGCTCCCTTCCTGCCGTTCATGCGGGAGCTGCGTGAAATGAGCTATCTGTGGGACGTGCCGTTGCAGATGAGAAATGACAAGCTGCTGACCGCGCTCGGCGAAGAGCCGCACACGCCGATCGATGAGGCCGTGAAGACGAGCCTTGCAGCAATCGGTTGCTTGCCGGCGGCATGAAGCCGGCCGTCAGGCGTTGAGCTCGGCAAAGGCAATACCGGCGACCGTGAAATCCGAATCCGCGTTCTTCGTGTCGCCGTCACTCAAGAACCAGGCGGCCGAAAGTCCCGCATAGGCGATGATCCATCGCAGCTGCCGTTTCGGCTCGAGGCCTGCCTCGGCGCAAACGATCGGCAACTGCCGTTGCAAGCGGCCCGGTTTGGTGACGGTCGGCAGCTCCGGATTGCAGAAGATATTGGCGAAGTCGAAACCGCGCTCGCCGTAGACCCGCTTGGGATCGATGGCGAGCCAGCCACGGGAACCGAAATCCAGAATATTCTCGTGGTGGATATCGCCGTGCAATATGGTCTGGTCGCGTTGATCCGCCAGAAGGCGTGCGGCCACCTCGGCGCAGGCGGTGAGCATGCCGCCATGAATGCGCGCTGCCGGTTCGAGCTCCCGGAACCAGCGATCCAGAGGTACGAGATCCGACGGAAGCGGCTTTGCCCTCGGCGCGTGCAGTCTTGCCGCCGTGCGACACATGATCCGGCTCGCCTCGTCGTCTTCGCCCTGTATCGCCATGGTGAGCAGCGAGCCTGGCCCGATCGCCCGCTCCATAAGCGCAGCACTGTCATCATACTCGTAGACGAAGGCCGTGCCGTCACCGTCCCACCAGCGCAGCACGCGATTGCCGAACTTCTCGTCGACATCCAGCGCGATCTTGAGCATGGCAGGCTTGTCCCGCCAGAGGACCGGCAACAGATGGCTCGAATGGGTAATGATGGGATCGCCGTCCGGCGTCAGCGACCAACGGTCGATATAGGGATCAAACATGTATCGGCTTTGCTATACCTGCGCATTATGCTTTTGAAGCGTGTATGCCTGTTTAGCTCGGTTGTGCCGTGCCTGTTTTCAAGCTTAGAAATGGAAAAACCCTCGCAACGTTTCGTCGCGAGGGTGCTTTGTTGGTATCGAATTAAATCCGAGATGCGTGCTTGCGCGTGAAAGCGCCGCTTGCGGCTCAGGCGGCCTCATCGAGCGTCGGATAGTCGGCATAGCCCTTTGCACCGCCGCCATAGAGCGTCGCCTGGTCCCACGGTGTCAGCGCAGCATCTTCCTTCAGGCGGTGGACAAGATCCGGATTGGAGATGAACGGCTTGCCGAAAGCGACGACATCGGCCTTGCCGCTGTCGACGGCCTCGATCGCCATCTCGCGGGTATAGGCATTGTTGACCATCCAGCCAGCCTTGCCGCCTGCGGCCTTATAGGCTGCATGCAGGGCGTCGTAGTCGAAGGACAGGAAGTCGCGCTTGCCGCCGGTCTGGCCTTCGACGACATGGATGTAGGCGAGGCCATACTTTGCCAGGCCCTCGACCACATAGGTGAACAGCTGCTGCGGAGCGGGATCGCTCGCATCACCGGACGCGGTTACCGGCGAGATGCGGATCGCCGTGCGGCCGGCACCGATTTCCCTGGTAATGGCATCGACGACTTCGAAGAGGAAGCGGCCGCGATTTTCGATCGAGCCGCCATACTGATCGGTGCGATCGTTGACATTGCCGCGCAGGAACTGGTCGATCAGATAGCCGTTCGCGGCGTGGATCTCGACGCCATCGAAACCGGCATCGATGGCGGCGCGGGCAGCCTTGCGATAATCCTCGACAATGCCTGATATTTCCGAGGTTTCGAGCGCACGCGGCTCGGAGACATCGGCAAAGCTGCCGGTGCCGTCGCTGTTGACCAGATAGGTCTTCGAGGTTTCAGCGCGCTTGGAGGTGGAGGAGACCGGCTTGGCGCCGTTCGGCTGAAGGGTTGTGTGGGAGATGCGGCCGACATGCCACATCTGCACGACGATCTTGCCGCCATTGGCATGCACTGCGTCCGTCACCTTCTTCCAACCGTCGAGCGCTTCCTTGGTGTAGAGGCCCGGCACATTGGCGTAGCCCTGACCCTGATGGGTGATTGCGGTCGCTTCAGTGATGATCAACCCGGCGGAGGCGCGCTGAGCATAGTACTTGACGTTGAGTTCGTTCGGCACGGCATTCGGGGAACGATTGCGCGTGAGAGGTGCCATGACGATGCGGTTGGCAAGGGAGATATCGCCAAGTTTCGTCGGTTCGAACAATTTGGTCATGGGTCGTCCTTTCTTATGAGGGGGCGGGAGAGGGAGAGTTGTCAGGACGAGGCGAGGGCCTCGCCCTTGGGGCGGGCGGCTGCGAAGGTCAACAAGACGGTGATGAGGCCGAGGACCGCCATGGCCGAGCCGGCGAGCGGCACCTGCGAGAGCGAAAAGCCTTGGTCGATGACCACGCCGCCGACCCAGGCGCCGAGCGCGTTGCCGGTGTTGAAGGCGCCGATATTGATGGTCGAAACAAGGTTCGGCGCGTCCTTTCCGAAGGAGACGACGCTGATCTGCAGCGCAGGCACGGCGGCAAAGGCTGCCGCCGCCCACAGGAACAGCGTGAGCTCAGCGCCGATGAAGGAATGAATGGTGATGCTGAAGATCGCCGATGTCACCGCGATCGCGATGAAGACGCCGGCAAGCGTCGTGCCGAGGCGCCAGTCGGCGAGCTTGCCGCCGATCAAATTGCCGATCGTCAGGCCGACGCCGATCGACAACAGCGTCCAGGTGACGGTTTTCGGCGAGACGCCGGTGACGTCGCGCAGCATCGGGGCGATATAGGTGAAGAGCGCGAACATGGCTGCCGAGAAGAACACGGTCGTCAGCAATGACAGCCAGAGGCCGGTGCCGCGCAGTGCCGAGATCTCGCGTCCGAGGTTGCCCTGACGTACTTCTTCGCCCTTCGGCAGTACGGCGATAAGGCCGATGATCGAGGCGACGCCAAGAAGAGAGACGATCCAGAACGGCGCACGCCAGCCAAAGGCCTGGCCGAAAGCCGTGCCGAGGGGGACGCCGAGCACGTTGGCAAGCGTCAGGCCGGTGAACATCAGCGCGACGGCGCGAGCCTTGCGATCATCCGCAACCAGGCTTGCCGCGACCACCGAGCCGATGCCGAAGAAGGCACCGTGGCAAAGCGCGGTAACGACCCGGGCGATCATCAGCACCCAATAGCCCGGGGCTATGGCGCAAAGGAGATTGCCGAGAATGAAGAAGCCCATCAGCATGATCAGGGCCGACCGCCGCCGCAGATGGGCGGTCGAGACCGCCATGATCGGCGCGCCGATGGCGACTGCCAGCGCATAGCCGGTGACGAGCCAACCGGCTTGCGGAATGGTGACGGACAGGTCCGAGGCCACTTCGGGCAACAGCCCCATGATGACAAACTCGGTCGTGCCAATGGCGAAGGAGCTGAGCGCGAGAACGAGGAGCGCAAGCGGCATATTCAAAGTTCCTTCTGCAGGGAGTCGAGGAATTCCGCGATGGTCTCCTCGTTACGCTTGTAGAAAATCCACTGGCCCAGCCGTCGCGTGGTCACCAGGCCGGCGCGGTGCAGCGTGCTCAGATGGGCCGACACGGTGGATTGCGACAGGCCGCAGCGCTCGAACTGGCTGGCGCAGACACCCAGTTCCAGCGGATGCTCCTGCGTCGGGAAATGAGTATGCGGATCCTTGAGGTGGTTGAGGATTTCAAGCCTGGCCGGATGGGCCAAAGCCTTGAGTATCTCGCTTTTGTCCATGGTGTTCACCGCATTAATATCGAATAATGACGATATATGTATCGATGGTTTTCGATATATCAAGACCGACGCGGGATATTATTTTCCGCATAGCAACAAGGACGACTGCTCAGAAAATGGGCAAAAAAAGAGGGCCACCGGAGTAAACCAGGGCCCTATAGGTATGAAGGTCAAAAACCTCCAGAGGGGAACAGCCAATGCGGTGGAACTGGGAGGAAAAGCCACCGTGTGCATCAGCTGTGTGCGTTATGATGCTAATTTGTGCAGTGCGCAATGCTTTTTTGTGCATGGCAGTTATGCGTTTGCAGGGTCGGCGCCAAAAAGGCAAAAAAAAGGGCCACCGGAGTAAACCAGGGCCCTATAGGTATGAAGGTCAAAAACCTCCAGAGGGGAACAGCCAATGCGGTGGAACTGGGAGGAAAAGCCACCGTGTGCATCAGCTATGTGCGATATGGTAGTTAAATGGGCAGGCTTCAACTCTATTTTGTGCATATCAGCTATGCATCATACGCGCGGCTGATATATTAGTCTCAAAAAGAGTTTGTTATCAGTAGTTTACCCTTATCTAGAAATTCCAGTTCCGGGCCTTGGCGACGATAAAATCTCGGAAAACCTTGAGCTTAGCCGCATTTTTCATCTCGTCAGGATAGCAGAAATACGTATCGAAGGACGGGACATCCGCATTGATCGCAAGTTGAATCAGGCCTGGATCCCGGCCGACGATGTAGTCGGGCAGCACGGCGATGCCGATGCCGAGCAGGCAGGCGCGCTTGATCGAGGTCTGGCTGTTGATCTGCAGATGCGGTATGCGCTTGTTGTCGGAAGAGCGTCCGGCGATCTCCAGCCAGTTGACGTCGAGCAGGTAATTCGGTGCCGGCTCTCCGAAGCTGATGATGCGATGCTCGTCCAGATCCTCGACCGATTGCGGCTCGCCGTGGCGATTGATGTAGGAGGGGGCCGCATAGACGTGCATATGCACGGTGAAGAGCTTGCGCTGGATCAGGTCCGACTGCTGTGGCTGCCGCAGGCGGATGGCGCAATCCGCATGGCGCATGTTCACGTCCAGCTCCTCGTTGTCGAGGATGAGCTGGATCTGCATATCCGGATAGAGCTGCAGGAATTCCTGGATCTTGTCAGTCAGCCAGCCCTGGCCAAGGCCGACCGTCGTCGTCACGCGCAGCTTGCCGCTCGGCTTGTCGGTCGTTTCGGTCAGTTGCATCTTGACCGTCTCGAGCTTCAGCAGAACATCATGTGCGGTGCGGTAGAGCAACTCTCCCTGTTCGGTCAGAATGAGGCCGCGCGCATGGCGATGGAAGAGCTTGATGCCGACATCCTGCTCCAGCGCGCTGACCTGCCGACTGATGGCGGATTGGGACAGATGCAGTTTATCCGCCGCATGCGTGAACGATCCCGCTTCGGCAGCCGCGTGAAAAATACGCAGCTTGTCCCAGTCCAATGGCATGCCGCTTCCCCTCATCGGCTGCCTCACTCCGCAGCCACGGCGACGGGCATATGCCCAGTCAAGTAACGTTCCGCCTCAAGCGCGGCCATGCAGCCCATCCCCGCTGCGGTGATCGCCTGTCGGAACGTATCGTCGGTCACGTCGCCGGCGGCATAGATGCCTTCGAGGCTGGTCGCCGTCGAATCCGGTGCGGTCCAGAGGTAGCCATTGTCCTTGAGCTTCAATTTGCCCTTGAAAAGCTCGGTCGCCGGCGCATGGCCGATGGCGACGAAAATGCCGTCGATCGCCACATCGGTGACGGCACCGGTGCGCGTATCGCGCAGGCGTGCGCCTGAAACCGATGGCGGCATCGGCGGCTTGGCCGGCGTGCCCGTGATTTCAGCGACTTCGGTGTTCCAGAGAACCTTCACGTTCGGCTTGGCGAACAGGCGTTCCTGCAGGATCTTTTCGGCGCGGAAGGAATCGCGGCGGTGTACCAAGGTCACCGACTTGGTGATGTTGGAAAGATAGAGCGCTTCCTCGACGGCGCTGTTGCCGCCACCGACCACGATCACGTCCTTGTTGCGATAGAAGAAGCCGTCGCAGGTGGCGCAGGCGGAAACGCCGAAGCCCTGGAAGTGCTGTTCGCTCTCGATGCCGAGCCACTTCGCCTTGGCGCCGGTCGCGATGATGAGTGTGTCGGCGGTCCAGACCTGGCCGCTGTCGGTGCGGGCGAGGAAAGGACGCTGATTGGTGTCGACCTCGGTCACGAGGTCATTGACGATCTCGGCGCCGACATGCTGGGCCTGCTGCAGCATCTGCTCCATCAGCCAGGGTCCCTGGATCGGGTCGGCAAAGCCCGGATAGTTTTCGACATCGGTCGTGATCATCAGCTGGCCGCCCTGTTCCAGGCCGGCAATCAGGACCGGCTGCAGCATTGCGCGCGCAGCATAGACAGCGGCGGTATAGCCGGCTGGGCCGGAGCCGATGATGAGCACCTTCGTGTGGCGGGCAGGCATAGTCAGTCCTTTCAATTTCAGCGCTTGGGAAACCGCGGCTTCAAACGGGAAAAGCAGGCGATTTCACGATCCGCCGGTCCATTTATGATTGCCGCATGCATTTATTCAAGGGCAGCCTTGCATTACTAACAGAGCAAATCTGCTTTGTGTAAGAATCGGTTACGCCAGAGAAACTTTCTTGCGAATTTTCCTGCCTTATATAGAAGCTGGCGAAGGGGAATTAAAGAAAGGCCATAAAGTGCTTCGCGCTGAACTCGATGCCATCGATATCAAGATCCTGCGGGAGCTTCAGCGGGACGGGCGGATGACGAATGTCGAGCTGGCCGATCGAGTCGGCATTTCCGCGCCGCCCTGTCTGCGCCGGGTGCGCAAGCTGGAGGAAGCCGGCATCATCGAAGGCTATCATGCCATGCTGAACAGCCCGAAGCTCGGCTTCGATCTCGTTGCCTTCTGCATGGTCGGTCTCAAGCATCAATCCGAGGCCAATCTCAAGGCCTTTGCCGGCGCTACCGCGGAATGGCCGCTGGTGCGGCAGGCGTGGATGGTTTCCGGCGACAGCGATTTCCTGCTGCATTGCGTCGCGGAAAACCTCACCAGGTTCCAGGATTTCGTTATCGAGGTTCTGACGGCGAATGAGCACGTCGATACGGTGCGTACGATGCTGACCATTCGGCAGGTCAAGAAGCTTGGGTTGGTGGAGCTTTAGGACGGATGGCGGATCGCCCGTGGCACCGATCGCTCATCAAGTCCGGCGTGCGCCTCGTGCTGGGCGGTTCGCTGGCTCACGTGCAGGATTGGTTTCCCGGGCTTAGCATCGTTCGCAGCCAAAATGTGAGCGAAGTGCTCTATCGTGGCTCCAGGGTCGCCGTCCTCGCCGGTCCGGATCAGCTGCGTGAGCGCTCCGGCGAGCAGATCTATATTGTCGGCTCGGGGCCATCGATTCGCGATTGTGATCTAAGCGGACTGGAATCCGGTAGCGCCATTCTGCTGAACGGCGCCATCGGGCTCATCGGCGACCGGATCGCCGAGCCGCTCGCCATAGCGATCGAGGACGAGCGCTTCGTCTGGCGGCATATCGAAATGATGCGGAAGAAGATCGCGCCCGGCTCGCTTTGCTTGTTCTCCATTGCCGTACTGCGTGCGCTTTGCGAGAGCGACAAAGGCTGGCTGGCGGACAAGACGATCATTCTGATCGATAACATTTACAAACCCTATGGCACACGGCGCCGCACCCTCGACGACATCAGGCAGCTCCAATATGTGCGTCTGGATGCAACCGGTTCAGCCGGTTTCTCGCTCTCACCGGATCGCGGCGTTTTCCTTGGCGGCTCGGTCGCGGTGTCTGCGCTGCAATTTGCCTTGTATTGCACGCCAAAGACGATCGGCTTTCTGGGTATCGATATTTCCAATGCGAGCGAACCTCGCTTTTATGAGACCGGCCGCGACACTGCTTTCTCAGGCATAGCACGGGCCGAAGATCGTATTGTCGAGCATCTCGTATTCGCCCGGCAAATCGCTGGGGAACGCGGTGTTTCGTTCATCAATTATTCGCCTGTTTCGGCGCTGCTGAAGTATGATTTCGGTTATGACGACAGGTTTGCTGCAAGGCCGAACACCTGAATCTGCCTTGAGACGCTGAAATCCCTTTGGTCGTTCCGCCAGGACTGTTCAGCTCGGGGCTTGCCAATGCAAGCCGTTGATTGCTAGCAACGCATCGTTCCGTTGCAGAGAAAGAGGCTGATGCGCTGGCTGAAACCCAAGGGCTCCGATGCCAAGAAACTGACCATCGATCCGCCCGAGCCACGGGCAGGGCGCCATGGTGTTGCGATTGCCGCATGCGTCAAGAACGAGGTGCGCTATATCGAGGAATGGGTGCGCTTCCATCGGGCCGTCGGCATTCGCCACTTCTACATCTATGATAACGGCTCCACGGACGACACCTGCGCGCTCCTTCGCAGCCTCCTGAATGAGGACACGCTAACGATTATCCCCTGGGCCGGGCGGATGCGCGATACGGCGACATCAACGATTCTGAACGGCCAGGTCATCGTCTTCGCGCACGCCATCCTCAATTTCGGCTGTTATTACCGCTGGATGGCTTTCATCGATGTCGATGAGTTCCTGTTGCCGAAACAGGCGCGCACGGTCGAACAGGCGTTGGAGGCCGTCGGCGATTTTCCGAATGTTTCGCTGCCATGGCACATGTTCGCCACCAGCGGCCATGAGGCGCCTCCTGACGGGCCCTTGACGCTGAACTACACGCAGCGTGGCGCCGATCCGATGACGCGTAAGGAAAATGTCAGCAATTTCAAATGCATCGTCGATCCATGTGAAGTGACTGAGGTCAGCGTTCACCAGTTCCAGACGCGAGCTTACGGGGATCTGACGGCCAACGATGCCGGCCAGCGCTTCACGCGGCGGGCGCGGAAGTCGCCCGAGTTCTATTCGAACCGGTTCCTGCAGCTCAATCATTACTATACGAAATCTGGACAGGAGCTGATGGAGAAGCTTGGGCGGGGATGGGCTTACGACAGCAGCGCGACGAAATACCGGGACAAGGTTCTGTCCATTGTCAAAAGCATCGAGGAAGATATGGTGGAAGATCGTTCGATGATCGACTTCATTGAACGTTATCATATCGATCTCAGCCGCTAGCCTGCCCGTTCAATCGTTGGCGATGAGCAGCCGTCGATAGACATCGCCAATGGCAGTCGCTTCCTTTTCCAGCGCGAATTCGCTGCGCACGTGACGCACGGCGTTTTCGCCCTGACGAAGCGTCTCCTCCGGATTGGCAAGATAGAAGTCGATAGCCCTGGTCAGCGCTTCACCATCGCCGGCGGGGACGACGGCACCGGTTTCGCCCGGAACGATCAGCTCCGCATAGGCGCCGGCATCCGAGGCGACAACCACGGTGCGGGACGCCATGGCTTCGAGCGGTGTCAAGCCGAAACCCTCGTTGCGGGAAGGGGCGACGTAGAGGGTCGCTCGGCGATACCAGGGCTTGATATCGTCGACTTCGCCCAGAAAACGGATGCGATCGGCAAGGCCTGCGTCGGTTACCAGCTTCCCCAATTCATCGCCGAAGCCGCGATGTTCGGCAGTCACCCGGCCGCAGATGACGGCGGTCCAATCCGGATAGCGCGGCAGAAGCTCGATCATCGCCTTGACGAAGAGATCGGTACCTTTCTGATGGCGGACGCGGCCGAAGCAGCCGATGAGATAGGTGCCGGGCAGGCCCGTGGCGGCCATGCGGTCGTCAGGAGTTTCCGGTGGATGAAAGCGATTGAGATCGATGCCGTGCTGGATAACTGTGTGCGGCACATGCAGGAAACTGCCGGAGCGGGTGCTGGTGGCGATGACAGCGTCCATGCGGCGGATGAGCCAGCGCGTATAGCCGGTATGGCGGCGCTGGGCCGCCGAGGTGAACACCAGCTTCAACGGCATGCGCAGAACGGAGCGCAGCAGCAGGCCGACCAGCATCTCGTTGTTGCGGCGGGCATGCCAGACACGCACGCGATGCCGGCGCGGCTTGGTCCAGAGGCCGAAAAGCCGGATCCAGCCGAGCTTGGGCAGATCCGCCGGCAGACCGGGGCCGAGCGTTGCGATGTGATAGCCTAGCTCGATCTGCTTGGGGATCAGCTGCACGATCGTGGAGGTAACGCCGGAGAGTCGGCGTTTGAAATTCGTCGCGACGATCTCGATCTCGCGGAGATCGCTCGCATGCGTTGAATCGCGATCGCGCACGGGGCTGATTAGCCCCAGGTGACGGAGAGGATTCCGTAAGCCTTGGCGCCGCCGGGTGCATTGACCTCGATGGAATCGCCGACTTCCTTGCCGATCAGGGCGCGGGCGATCGGCGAGGATATGGAAATGCGGCCGGCCTTCACGTCGGCTTCCTGGTCGCCGACGATCTGATAGATCTTCTCTTCCTCGGTGTCCTCGTCGACGAGCTTCACCTTGGCGCCGAACTTGATCTTCGAGCCGGACATCTTGGAGAGGTCGATGACTTCGGCGCGTGCCGTCAGGTCTTCAAGCTCGCCGATGCGGCCTTCATTGTGGCTCTGTGCTTCCTTGGCGGCATGGTACTCGGCATTTTCGGAGAGGTCGCCATGGGCGCGCGCTTCCGCAATTGCCTCGATGATTCTCGGGCGCTCTTCCTGCTGACGCCAGCGCAGTTCTTCCTGCAGCTTGACGAACCCGTTCTGTGTCATCGGTACCTTTTCAACCATTTGCCTTGTCCTTCACTCCCTGCGCTGCTCTTCCGCACACACAAAAGAAAACAGGTTCCGAAGCGGTACTTCGGAACCATGTAGAGCCAATATTTTGTCATCTATAGCAGATTGCGACAGCCGATTTCCAGAAAATTCGATGACTTATGGGAGGCTACTCCACGTCTTCGCATGCCAAGGCCGGGTGCCCGGAAATCGGCCATGAGGCTTCTTCACCGATCATCGCGATGGCCATTCCGCGCCGCGACGAATGTGATCCGGCTATTGTATCCGCATTCGTCGTGACGGAAATTCGTCCTTAGAAATAGCTCTGCAGCGGCCGCACTTCGAGGTTCCCGGCCTTCAGGGCCTTGATCGCCATGGCGGCGGCTTCGGCGCCGGCCATGGTGGTGTAGTAGGGCACCTTCTGCATCAATGTCGCCCGGCGAAGCGATTTCGAATCCGAGATCGCTTTGTTGCTGTCGGTCGTATTGATGACGAGCTGGACCTGACGGTTGCGGATGGCGTCCTCGATATGCGGGCGGCCTTCCAGCACCTTGTTGATCTTGGTTGCTTCAATGCCATTCTCGGCGAGGAAGCGCTGGGTTCCGCCGGTTGCGAGCACCTTGAAGCCCTGTTCCGTCAGCATGCGGATGGCCGGCAGGACGCGCGGCTTGTCGTCGTCGCGGACCGAGACGAAGACTGTCCCGTCGCGCGGCAATTCGACGCCGGCGCCGAGCTGGGACTTGGCGAAGGCCAGAGCAAAATCGGTATCCAGGCCGATGACTTCGCCGGTCGAGCGCATTTCCGGTCCGAGCAGGATGTCGACGCCGGGGAAGCGCGCGAAGGGGAAGACGGCTTCCTTGACGGCGATGTGCTTCAGCTTGCGCGGATCGGGCTTTTCGCCATAGGCGGCAAACACCGCATCCAGCTTTTCGCCGGCCATGACGCGGGCGGCGATCTTGGCGATCGGCGCACCGATGGTCTTGGCGACGAAAGGCACCGTGCGCGAGGCGCGTGGGTTGACTTCGAGCACGTAGACCGTGCCGTCCTTGATGGCGAACTGGACATTCATCAGACCGCCGACATTCAGCGCCTTGGCCATGGCCTTCGCTTGGCGTTCCAATTCGTCGATCATGGCAGGCGACAGCGTGCGTGGCGGCAGCGAGCAGGCCGAGTCACCGGAGTGGATGCCGGCTTCCTCGATATGCTCCATGATGCCGGCGACGTAGACGTCGGTGCCGTCGGACAGGCAGTCGACGTCGACTTCGATGGCGTTGGCAAGATAGCTGTCGAACAGGAGCGGGTTCTTGCCGAGCAGCGTGTTGATCTGGCCGGTCTTGTCGTTCGGATAGCGCTGCTTAATGTCTTCCGGCACCAGTTCTGGGACCGTGTCGAGAAGATAGGTTTGCAGCATGCCTTCCGAATGAATGATCTGCATGGCGCGGCCGCCGAGAACGTAGGATGGGCGCACGACCAGCGGGAAGCCGATTTCCGACGCGACGAGGCGGGCCTGCTCGACCGAATAGGCGATGCCGTTGTTTGGTTGGTTGAGATCGAGCTTCATCAGCAGCTTCTGGAAGCGGTCGCGGTCTTCGGCAAGATCGATGGCGTCAGGCGCCGTGCCGAGGATCGGAATGCCGTTCTTTTCGAGCGCTTCTGCGAGCTTCAGTGGGGTCTGGCCGCCGAACTGGACGATGACGCCGACAACTTCGCCATTTTCCTGCTCCGCCTTCAGGATTTCGATCACGTCTTCGGCCGTCAGCGGCTCGAAATAGAGACGATCCGAGGTGTCGTAGTCGGTCGAGACCGTTTCCGGATTGCAGTTGATCATGATCGCTTCATAGCCGGCATCCTTCAGGGCGAAGGCGGCGTGGCAGCAGCAATAGTCGAACTCGATGCCCTGGCCGATACGGTTCGGGCCGCCGCCGAGGATGACGACCTTCTTGCGGTCGGAGACCTGTGCTTCCGAGCGAGCGGTACCGACGAAAGGCGTCTCATAGGTCGAATACATGTAAGCAGTGGGCGACGCGAACTCGGCGGCGCAGGTATCGATGCGCTTGAAGACCGGGCGCACGTTCAGCTTGTTGCGAAGCTCCGCCACTTCCTTCGGCCGCTTGCCGGTCAGCGTTGCGAGACGCGCGTCCGAGAAGCCCATCGCCTTCAGCATGCGCAGATTGGTCGCATCTTCCGGCATGCCATGCTCGCGGATGCGGGCTTCCATGTCGACGATGCTTTTGAACTGCGCGATGAACCAGGGGTCGATCTTGCAGCCTTCGTGCACTTCTTCCGGCGTCAGGCCGAGGCGCAGCGCCTGAGCAACCATGCGCAGACGGTCCGGTGTCGGCGTGCCGATGGCGGCGCGGATGGCGTTGCGGTTTCCTTCACCCTCTTCGGTGCCGGGGATTTCGATCTCGTCAAGGCCGGTCAGGCCGGTTTCGAGGCCGCGCAGCGCCTTCTGCAGCGATTCGGCAAAGGTGCGGCCGATCGCCATGACTTCGCCGACCGACTTCATCGCTGTGGTCAGAACCGGCGAGGCGCCTGGGAACTTCTCGAAGGCAAAACGCGGGATCTTGGTGACGACATAGTCGATCGAGGGCTCGAAGGATGCCGGGGTTGCACCGCCGGTAATGTCGTTTTCCAGTTCGTCGAGCGTATAGCCGATGGCCAGCTTGGCTGCGATCTTGGCGATCGGGAAGCCGGTCGCCTTCGATGCGAGGGCGGAAGAGCGCGACACGCGCGGGTTCATTTCGATGACGACGAGGCGCCCGTCCTTCGGATTGACCGCGAACTGCACGTTCGAGCCGCCGGTTTCGACGCCGATCTCGCGCAGCACCGCGATCGAGGCGTTGCGCATGATCTGATATTCTTTGTCCGTCAGCGTCAGCGCCGGAGCAACCGTGATCGAATCGCCGGTGTGGACGCCCATGGGATCGATGTTTTCGATCGAGCAGATGATGATGCAGTTGTCCGCCGTGTCGCGGACCACTTCCATCTCGAATTCCTTCCAGCCGAGCACTGATTCTTCGACCAGCACTTCGGTGGTCGGCGAGGCATCAAGGCCACCGCCGACGATTTCGAAGAATTCCGAGCGGTTATAGGCAATGCCGCCGCCGGTGCCGCCCAACGTGAACGAAGGACGGATGATGGCGGGCAGGCCGACATGGTCGATCGCCTGGGCGGCGATTGCCATGGCATGGCTCATGTAACGCTGCTTGCGGTCGCTTTCGCCGAGGTTCCACTGGTTTTCCAGTTTGTCGAGCGCCTTGTCGAGCTCGGCACCGGAAAGCTGTGCCTTCAGCTTAGTGCGCTCGGCTTCATGCGTCTTGCGGTCGGTATCCTTGATGTCGGTGGCGTTCGCCAGCATCGATCGCGGCGTTTCGAGACCGATGCGGGCCATGGCTTCGCGGAAGAGGGCGCGGTCTTCGGCCATGTCGATCGCGGCCGGCTTGGCGCCGATCATCTCGACATTGTAACGGTCGAGCACGCCCATGCGCTTCAGCGACAGCGCTGTGTTGAGCGCGGTCTGGCCGCCCATGGTCGGCAGCAGGGCGTCCGGGCGCTCCTTGGCGATGATCTTGGCGACGACTTCCGGCGTGATCGGCTCGACATATGTGGCATCCGCCAAGCCCGGGTCGGTCATGATCGTCGCGGGATTGGAGTTGACGAGGATGACGCGGTAGCCTTCCTCCTTCAGCGCCTTGCAGGCCTGTGTGCCGGAATAGTCGAATTCGCAAGCTTGGCCGATAACAATCGGTCCTGCGCCGATGATGAGGATCGATTTGATATCTTGGCGCTTCGGCATGGGCTCACATCCGTTTTTTTGTTGCGCGAAAAACCGGCCAGGGTGGGAGATCACCGGCCGGGGGCGCATGGCATGTCTTTTCAGGCTAGAAGCGGCTTATAGGCAAATGTATTTGCAAACGGAACCCCATAAATCGCGGAATCGACAGGAATTCGGCATGTGCTCCTCAAGGAGCGGTGAATTAGCGGGAGGTTCCGCTCATCATCACTAGTCCTCTATATAATGAGGGACGAAGCGCGAGGTATCGCGCGTGATGGGCGTATCGTCCTCGCGAATACCGATACCCGCCGGTTGGCCTGCGACGATCCAGGATCCGATCACGGTCCAATCGTCTCCGAAGCGGGGAAGCAAATGCAGTGCCTGCCTTATATATCCCTCTTCTCCGTAGGGGCCTTCGACGTGATACAAACCGCCACCAGCTTCGTAGTTGACGAGCGTCACATTCGCGCCTTCGCGGGATAGCAACGGTTTACGGACATAGCGGTCCCCAAGATGGCTGCTGCGCAGATCGTCCTCGAAATAGGCGGGCAGCAGATTTTCGTGGCCGGGGAACATTTCCCACAGCACGGGCAGTAGCCCCTTGTTGGACAGCGTCAGTTTCCAAAGCGGCTCGACTATTCGCGTCGGTGTCAACGGCAGATGGCGACCGAAAGGCTCGCGTACCATGTCTTCCAGCGGATAAAGCTTGAATATGCAGTCGATGCGCTCGTCTTGAAGATCAATTAGCCAATGTTTGTCGTCGACGCCGATATCGGGCATGGCGATCAGCTTTGTCTTGCAGCCAGCCTGTGCAGCGCAATCGACAAGATAGTTCAACGTCACGAGGTCTTCCTCGGATTCCAACATGCCGGCGAAGTGCATGCGCTGCGACGGTCCAGCAAGGACGCGTATCGCGTCGATCAGACGTTCATGCACGGAATTGAACTGGTCGGCTGAGGACGGAAGTTCGCCGCGTTGCTTCATGTCTTCCAGCCAGCGCCATTGGAAGACTGCGCTTTCGAACAGGCTGGTCGGCGTGTCCGCATTGAATTCGAGCAGCTTTGCCGGATCGTTTCCATCGTAAGAGAGGTCGAATCGGCCGTAGAGATCATGTTCGCGATTGCGCCAGGAGCGTAATATTGCATCGTGGTAGGCGGGCGGAATGGCCATGCGGTGCATCAACTCACCGTCCGAGGCAATTTTCTCGACGGCAGCGTAACACATTTCCAGCAATTTGGCGGAAGGATCCTCCAGCCTCGTCTCTACTTCCTCAAGGGTAAAAGCATAGGCGTGCCGTTCGTCCCAATAGCGTTGGCCATACATGGAATGAATGGTGAAGCCACAAGCCTCGGCGTCGGCCTTCCAATCCGGTCTCTCGTTCATGACGACGCGTTTCATCCGCTCACCCGTTAACCCGAAAGATGGAAGCCGCGAAAGCCCCAGCCGCCACGCTCTACCATGCCGGCCGAGCGCGTCGAACGTTCGGAAGACGACCCCCAGAAACTATGGCCGCCACCGCCGCCACCCGAAGATGACGATTGTATATCGTCGTCCTTTTTCTTTGCCGCATAGTTTGTCTTTCCAAGCAGCATGCCGTTTGCGAGGCTGCGACCGGTCGCCGTTCGAAAGTCGCTGCTTCCACGCGGCTGGTAGAGCGCTTTGGTGCCAAGCGTTCCAGCAGCACTGCCGACGAGATAGCCGGCCAGCAATGGAATGAAGTGGCCCGTACCTGCCTGATGGGCGCCGGTTGTTGGTTGGCACTTGTCGGCACCATAATCCTTCTCGCAGTTCGCCATCGTCTCGTAGGCGGGCGCATTCTGCTTGCGCTCAGTTTCGGCTGCGGCAAACTGGGATCGACATTCGTCGGCAGAAAAGGCTTCGCTCGCGATGCAGGCGTCGGCGTCCTTGTATATTTGTGCGGTATCTTCCTTTTGGCCACAGCCCGTCAACGCTGCTGTTCCCATTAGCAGCAGAGACACACTCATCGATCGCTTCATTAGACCCTCGGCGCCTTCGCGTTCATACCCGGATATTCCGGAGGTTGCCCGCACAAGTCTATCAGCCGCCACACACGCAGGTGCGGTTGTCTACATGTGCAAAGATTGCAACGTAAAGAATATGGGCGAGGGAATAATTAGGTGTAAATCGGCCATATTTAAAGAACGTAGACGTGCGTTCTTTTGATTTTTTTGACCAAAGGTTGCGACCTCAAAAAGAGGTCTTTCCAATTTTCCTAAGTTTTGGTGACCCCCATATATCCGGGAGAAGGCGGGACTCATTTATCTCTGGGCCCACGGGGGTTACCAGGAGATAGACTATGGATTGGCGGAGCGTCGGCAATCCGACAATTGCTAGCCAAAACGGTGCCGAACTGCATCGGCATAAGGGCGGCTCACGGGCATTTCCATGCCGTCGCGCGTCACGATGAAAAGTTTGCCGTTGTCGCGTTTCAAACCGGCGACATGGTCGGCGGCAATCCAATGGGATCGATGCAGGCGCATGCCCTCGGTATCGCCGATTTCCCTCAGCGCATCGCCGAAGCGCAGCAGGACGAGCTCGCGGCCGCGGCTGGTGACAACCTCGGTATAGTGATCCCTCACGGCAAGCCGTATGAGCGCTCCCCGATTTTCCGGTTTCAGGCGCGACAGGATCGGTGCCTGCGAGGGCAGGTCGCGAATCTCCGATGTCTTTATAGAGGTGGTTGCCGGCTTGTTGTTGCTTGGTCCCTCGGCGACCACCGCGATTTGCCGATGCATGGTCAGGTAGCTCAAAAAGCAAAAGAGCAGGCAAAGCGGTATCGAAGTCAGCGATTGGCGCAGGCTGCCTGCCACGGTGGGCACAGTGCCGAAGAATGCCAGATCGATCAGCCCGATGCCGAAGCCGATCGGAAGTGCTGCAATGATCGAGCCCGTCATCATCCGGGCAAACATGCTGGCCACCCGTTTGCGCAGGAGGATTTCGGCGATGACGGAGAAGACGATGGCTATCGACCAGGCCATGGCATGAAGGGCTAGCCAATAGCCGAGCCGAGTGCCCGGCATCAGCCGTGCGAATGTGTCGTAGGGACCGGTCAGGGCAAAGATCAGGACGACCGTGACGAAGGTTGCCCAGAATCGCGGCGAACGCTGGAAGACTTGCAATTCACGAAGCGTGGATTGCAGAAAGGTGTGATCCACGAAATTTTCCCGTTCTTTCGCGCAATTTCAATTGAGAGAACAACAATATCGCGGAAAGGCTCGACAAACTCAACCGGATCCCGCCATGACCTTCGAGCCGCTTCTTCATGCTTCGATCGCAATCCAGATTCACGTTGCGGCAGTCATCCCGGCCGCCGTGCTCGGCGCCTATCTTCTGCTGAAGCCAAAGGGGACTTCGAGGCATCGATTGCTCGGCAGGATATGGCTGAGCCTCATGCTGGTCACGGCGCTATCGAGCTTCTTCATTCACCAGATCAACATGGTCTATGGCTTCAGCCCCATTCATCTACTCTCCCTATTGGTTCTCTTTGGCTGTTGGGGAGCGATCGCCAATGCTCGCAATCACAATATTGGGGCGCATAAGCGCATCGTCAGAAGCCTCTACTTCGGCGGCATCGTCGGTGCGGGGGCGTTTACGTTCCTTCCGGGCCGTATCATGAACATGATAGCCTTCGGCGGCGACGAAATTGTGCCGCTCGTCGTCGTCGCAGCTATTGCGATCGTTCTTCTATGGCTGCTGTCGAAAGAAATATGGCGTCGCCGAGGTTTAACTTGACGTTCTGTCGCTCGCCAACTGGTGTTGCCCGTCTTCCTGGATATATAAGTGCTTTAAGGGACATTGGCTTAAGGCATCGCCAGGAGGTGCAATCATGGATTGGAAGGGGCGTCGGCAATCCGACAATATCGAGGATGAACGCGGTTCATCGCCCATGGGCGGTGGCGGCGGCGGCTTCCGCTTCCCCGGCGGCGGGATAGGCGGCGGCGGTTTGAGCCTGCGCACCATCATCGTTCTGGTGGTGATCTTCCTCGTGCTGAGAGCCATGGGCGTCGATGTCATGGGCCTGCTGCAGCAGAGTGGCGTGCTGGGCGGCGGCTCGGGATATCAGCAGAGCACATCAACCGGGAATAGTGGTCGGCCCGCCAATGACGAGATGAAGCAATTCGTCGCGACTGTTCTTGCCGATACAGAGGATACCTGGACCGGCATTTTCAAATCGATGGGCCAGACCTATACCGATCCGAAGCTCGTGCTGTTCTCTGGCAGCTTCCCTTCGGCTTGTGGACAGGCTTCGGCCGCGACCGGGCCCTTCTACTGCCCGAGCGATCAGAAGGTCTATCTCGACATGGCCTTCTTCCAGCAGATGAAGGATCAGTTTGGTGCATCCGGCGATTTCGCTCAGGCCTATGTCATTGCGCATGAGGTCGGCCATCATGTTCAGGATCTGCTCGGCATCCTGCCGAAGTTCAACCAGGCCCGCCGGACCATGAACGAGGTGGATGCCAACAAGATGTCGGTGCGCATCGAGTTGCAGGCCGATTGCTTTGCCGGCATCTGGGGCAAGTTCACACAGCAGAAGGGCATCTTGCAGGCAGGCGACCTTGAGGAGGCGCTGAACGCCGCCCAGCAGATCGGCGACGACACGCTGCAAAAGCGCACGCAGGGCTATGTCGTTCCGGATAGCTTCAACCACGGTACTTCCGCGCAGCGCATGAAGTGGTTCAAGCAGGGCTTCGATTCCGGCAAGCTCAGTGATTGCGATACGCTGAACAATCCCGTTTGATCTCCTTCGCCCGCTCTCCGGCAGGGAGCGGGCGAAGTGCCAATTCCCTTTCCTTATTTCTCGCTATCCAGATGCGTCAATTGCGCTTCCGGATAGCGCCCGCCCGCGGCGGCGTCCTTTGGCACGGCGCGTTCGATCGCCGCCATATCGGCTTGCGACAACTCCACCGAGAGCGCGCCTAAAGCTTCAGTCAGGCGATCGCGGCGGCGGGCGCCGACAACCGGCACGATGTCCTGGCCTCGGGCCGCGACCCAGGCGATGGCGACCTGAGCGACGCTGGCATCCTTGGCTTCGGCGATCCCTCGCAATGCTTCCACCAATTCCAGGTTCTTTTCGACATTTCCGGCCTGGAAGCGCGGGCTCATGAAGCGGAAATCGCCTTTCTGGGCGTTGTCCTTCTGCCAATGGCCGCTGATGAGGCCACGCGAGAGGACGCCATAGGCCGTGATGCCGATACCGAGTTCGCGGCAGGTCGGCAGGATACTGTCCTCGATGCCGCGCGAGATCAGCGAATATTCGATCTGGAGGTCGACGATCGGATGCACGGCGGCGGCGCGGCGGATGGTCTCCGCACCGACCTCGGACAGGCCGATATGCCTGATGTAGCCGGCCTTGATGAGATCGGCCATGGCACCGACCTGCTCCTCGATCGGCACGTTCGGATCAAGACGCGCCGGGCGGTAGATGTCGATGTGGTCGACTCCGAGACGTTGCAGCGAATAAGCGACGAAATTCCTGATCGCGGCCGGTCGGGCATCATAGCCGAGCCAGCCGCCGGCCGGATCGCGCAATGCACCGAATTTCACGCTGAGCAGGAAATCGTCCCGCTTCAGCCCCTTGATGGCCTCGCCGATCAGCATTTCATTGTGGCCCATGCCGTAGAAGTCGCCGGTATCCAGCAGGTTTATGCCGGCATCGAGAGCGGCATGGATTGTCGCGATGCTCTCGGCGCGGTCGGACGGCCCGTACATGCCGGACATGCCCATGCAGCCGAGGCCGAGGGCGGATACCTGGGGGCCTGTCTTGCCCAATTGGTGGTTTTGCATTGCAGTTCTCCTTCGGTCGGAAGCGCGCTCTCATCTCCAGAGCCATCTACGCAGCTTGTTTTACTCGATCGGTCTTTGTGCGATAATCCGTGTAAATCGAAACGGGCTGTTTGGAATTTCGCACAATGGATGACTTACCGCTGGCCGATCTTGTCGCCTTCACCGCTGTTGCCCGCGAGCGTAGCTTTCGCGTGGCCGCGCGCAAGCGCGCTGTTTCCGCCTCATCACTGAGCGAGGCGATCCGGCGGCTGGAGGAGCGGCTTGGCGTGCGCCTGCTGAACCGTACCACGCGTAGCGTGACGCCGACCGAAGCGGGTGAGCGGCTGATGGAGCGGCTGACCCCCGCGATGAGTGAGATCGCCGTTGCGCTCGACGACATCAATAGCTTTCGCGACCGTGTGGGCGGGACTTTGCGGCTGAATGTGCCGACAGTCGCTGCCATGGTGGTGATGCCTGATATCGTCAATCGCTTTTTGAAGAACTATCCGGGGATATCGGTCGAAATCGTTGCCGAAGACAGCTTCATCGATGTGCTCGCGGCCGGGTTTGACGCCGGCATTCGGTATGACGAGAGGTTGGAAAAGGATATGATCGCCGTGCCCATCGGGCCACGGCAGCAATCTTATGTGACCGCCGCGGCGCCCGCCTACCTGGCGGCAAACGGTACACCGCGCCACCCGCGCGATATACTCGAGCATCGCTGCATCGGTCATCGGTTCCTCAGCCGCTCCAACGCTCCCTGGGATTTTGAAAAGGATGGCGAAACGATCGTCATTTCGCCTTCAATGGTGATTGCCACGAATTCGATCGATATCGAACGCAGTGCCGCGGTTGCCGGTCTCGGCATCATCAGGACGTTTCGGGAATTCCTCGCGCCGCAGCTTGCGACAGGCGAGCTGGTACCCATTCTCGAAGAATGGGAAACGGCCTTTTCCGGTCCGTTTCTCTATTATGCGAGCCGCCGCCATATGCCGGGTCCGCTCCGGGCCTTCGTCGACTTCCTTAATATCGAGCAGCGACGGACCCGGGAAAAACAAGTGTCATTATAGCCCGCAGATCAAAAAAAGCGGTCGATAAATCGATAAGATTGAAGCGTTCACGGATTGTTTCCGCCAAAATCTTTAGGTATGGGGAACACTCCGGTTTTTCGTTCACGTTCTGTCTCTTCATGGAGGCGGGGCCGCCAAAAGGCAAACTCCATGATCGATCAGAAATTCGCGCGGCGCGGCCTGTTCCTCGTCTTCCTTATCCTCTTCCTCGATGTCATGGGCATTGCGATCATCATGCCCGTGATGCCGAAATACCTGGAAGAGTTGACGGGTGCCGCAGTCAGCGAAGCTGCCACCGAAGGCGGCTGGCTGCTGCTGGCCTATGCCGCGATGCAGTTCCTGTTCTCGCCGCTGATCGGCAATTTGAGCGATCGGTTCGGACGCCGTCCACTCCTGCTCGCCTCGGTGCTGACATTCGCGATCGACAATTTCATCTGCGCGATCGCGGGTACCTACTGGATGCTGTTCGTCGGCCGTATCCTCGCCGGTATCAGTGGTGCGAGCTTCTCGACCTGCTCGGCCTATATCGCCGACATCAGCAATGACGAGAACCGTGCGAAGAATTTCGGCCTGATCGGCATGGCCTTCGGTGTCGGCTTCGTGCTCGGTCCGGTCATCGGCGGTTTTCTGGGCGAATTCGGTCCGCGGGTGCCGTTCTATGGAGCGGCTGCCCTCGCATTCCTGAATTTCGTCGGAGCCTATTTCCTCCTGCCGGAAACATTGGACGCCAGGCATCGCCGGCCGTTCGAGATCTGGCGGGCCAATCCATTCGGCGCGCTCAGGCAGATACGACGCTATCAGGGCATCGGCTGGGTCTGCGTCGTCATGTTCCTGAACTGGCTGGCGCATGGCGTCTATCCGGCCGTCTGGTCCTTCGTCACCTCCTATCGCTATGATTGGAGCGAGGGGCAGATCGGCTTTTCCCTTGGGGTTTATGGTATCGGCGCGGCCCTCGTCATAGGGCTTGTCCTGCCTCGGCTGGTGCCCATGCTCGGGGAGTGGAAGACCGCATTGCTCGGGCTGGCGTTTTCCTGCCTCGGCCTGATGGGCTATGCTTTCGCGTGGCAAGGCTGGATGGTCTATGGGGTCGTCGTCGCAACGGTCATCGAAAACGTCGCCGATGCGCCCTTACGTTCCATCGCCGCGAGCAAGGTTCCGCCTTCGGCGCAGGGTGAGCTGCAAGGCGCGCTCGGCAGCCTGACGAGTATCACCGCGATCATCGGGCCTCTGCTGTTCCCGTATCTGTTCCGCTATTATACCGCGCCGACGGCGCCCGTGACCTTTGCCGGAGCACCATTCGTCATGGGTGCCATTCTGGTCGCGACAGCGCTCATTGTGCTTCTTACCAAGGTTCGCAAAGATCAGCCGAAGGCGGCCGTGCAATCGCAAGCCGGAGAGGCGGCCTAAAAATTCATCAGATATTTTGATGGTATGATGAATTCTTTAGCATCGTTACCTTGTTGGCTGGCTTTTCCGCCTAAGTTGCGGTATTGCGACAGGCTCGCGCACCCAGGGGTGGGGCGGTTCGCGCGATTCTAGAAATCGAGTTTTCATGATGGATATGCCGCTAGCTGCGCGCCCGTACGCGCACGACAACAATAATTCGTGGTCTGCGCATCTACGTGCCACCCTTGCGCTCGGCATACCGCTGATCGGCGCACAATTGGCGCAGCTTGGCATCAATACCACGGACGTGATGATCGTCGGTCGCCTCGGCGCCGAGCAGCTGGCCGCGATGGTACTCTCAGCGCAGTTCCTGTTCACGATCCTGATTTTCGGCTCGGGCTTTTCCATCGCCGTCGTGCCGCTGGTGGCGCAGGCCTACGGCCAGGGCGATGTCGTGTCCGTGCGACGGGCGCTGCGCATGGGCCTGTGGGTCGTGACCATCTATTGGCTGATGGCACAGCCTGCCTTTCTATATTCCGAGGAGATCCTTCTGGCGGCGGGACAAAAGCCCGATGTGGCAAAACTGGCCAGCGACTACATCGCCATCGGCCATTTCGCCCTGTTGCCGGGATTGCTCTACAACGTCATTCGCGCCCTCGTGAGTGCTATAGGCCGTGCCGGCGTCATTCTCAATGTGACCATCGCCATGCTTGTCATGAACGCTGTGCTTGCCTATGCGTTGGTGCTCGGTCATTTCGGCATGCCGGCGCTCGGTCTTCATGGCGCGGCCATCGTCTCCGTTGCCGTACAGACGGCCGGCTTCATCTTCATCGTCGGCTATGTTCAGAGCCGGGAAGAAATGCGTCGCTACGAGATCTTCGTCCATCTGTGGCGGCCGGATTGGCATGCCTTGTGGGATGTCATCCGCCTGGGCTTCCCGATCAGCATCACCGTTCTCGCCGAGGTCAGCCTGTTCACGGCGGCGTCGTTGCTTATGGGGCGGATCGGCACGATCGAGCTTGCTGCCCATGGCATCGCGCTTCAATGGGCATCGATTGCCTTCATGATCCCGCTCGGCCTCAGCCAGGCGGCGACGGTGCGGGTGGGCGTCGCGCACGGGCAAGGCGATCATCTCGGCCTGAAGCGCGCGGCGATCGTCGTGCTCATCGTTTCGAGCTGCATTTCGCTGTGTGGCAGCATCCTGTTCGCCACCTTGCCGGCATGGTTCGGAAGCTGGTTCCTCGACATTACGTCGGCCGATGCCTCGAAAGTGCTTGCCTATGCAACGCCGCTGATCGTGGTCGCCGGCCTGTTCCAGCTCGTCGACGGCTTGCAGGCGATTGCGAGCGGCCTGTTGCGCGGCCTGAAGGATGCGCGCGTGCCGATGATCCTGGCGCTGATCGCCTATTGGCCGATCGGCTTCTTTCTGGCATGGCTGCTGGCCTTCCCGTTCGATTTCGGCGGGATCGGCATATGGCTCGGTTTCCTGCTTGGCCTTGCTTCGGCGGCGGCGATGCTTTGCGCGCGATTCTATATTCTCGTGCGTTCGGAAAGAGAACCCGCATAATATCTGCGGCGGCGATCGTCGAGCGGTAAGACTACTGACAAATACTGTCAGCATGGTGGCGTATATTCCCTTCATACCAATGACGGGAGACGACCATGACACTCAGAGCCAGCGATCGTAACGATGCCGCGCTTTTGCCGCGGGAAGACTCCATCAACGAGGGCACGACAGTGCGCCTTTTTCCGCACGCCAATACATCGTCCCGGCGGCCCGAACCGGCGCAGAAGTCCTATTGGCTGGCGGTGGCTAGCGCAGAGCACGTGCGCCACGGGCGCGAGCACGGCTTCATGCAGGTGAACCACGGCAAGCAGGGGCCATTGAAGCGCATCAAGCCGGGCGACGGCATCGTTTATTATTCGCCGTCTGTAAAGATGGGCGAGAAAGACAGCTTTCAGAGCTTTACCGCCATCGGCTTTGTCCGTGAAGGAGAGCCCTACCTTGCGCAGATGGGTTGCGGAAAAGCCTATCGCCGGGATGTCGACTGGCTGGATGCGCCCGAGCAGCCGCTCCGCCCCTTGCTGGGTTGGCTTGATTTCACCCAGGACAAGAACTGGGGCTACAGGCTGAGATTCGGCCTTGTCGCCTTCGGACAGTCGGACTTCGAGTTCCTGGAGGAAATCATGATGAGTGAGCTTGAGGTGGTAAAGCAGCGCCGCCTGCAGGCTTGACCGGGCATGGAGCATTTGGGCGCTTCACATCCCGACGCAAACGAGAAAGGCCTCGGATTGATAGTCAATCCGAGGCCTTTCGCATCATGAATGGTTGTGGAGCAGCTTAGGCGCGCTCGGCCAGTGCCGGCTCGCCCTTCTTCTCGCGTACCAGATTGATGAAGCGGCGGAAAAGGTAGTGGCTGTCTTGAGGGCCGGGCGAGGCTTCCGGATGGTGCTGCACCGAGAAGACGGGCTTGCCGGAGACGCGCAGGCCGCAATTGCTGCCGTCGAAGAGAGAAATATGTGTCTCCTCAATGCCTTCCGGCAGCGAATTCGAGTCGACTGCAAAGCCATGATTCATCGAGACGATCTCGACCTTGCCTGTCGTGTGATCCTTGACCGGATGGTTGGCGCCGTGATGGCCCTGGTGCATCTTCGCTGTCTTGGCGCCGAGTGCGAGGCCGAGCATCTGGTGACCGAGGCAGATGCCGAACAGCGGGATTTCCGACTTCAGAAGGTCCTTGATGACGGGCACGGCATATTCGCCTGTCGCGGCCGGATCGCCCGGGCCGTTGGAAAGGAAGATGCCGTCCGGATTGAGGCCGAGCACGTCTTCGGTCGAAGCGGTTGCCGGCAAGACGGTGACCTTGCAATCGAGACCGGCAAATAGGCGCAGGATGTTGCGCTTGACGCCGTAGTCGAGGCAGGCGATGTGGTACTTGGCTTCGTCGGCGCCCAGCTCGCCATAGCCCTCGTTCCAGACCCACGGGGTCTGCGACCAGTGCGAAGACTGGCCGGATGAGGCGACCTTGGCGAGGTCGAGACCTTCGAGGCCACTCCAGGCCTTCGCATCCGCCTTCAACTGTTCGATGTCGAAGACGCCGTTCGGGTCGTGGGCAATCACGCCGTTCGGCATGCCGTTCTCGCGGATCCAGGCGGTCAGCGCGCGGGTGTCGATGCCGCAGAGGCCGATAATGCCGCGGGCCTTCAGCCATTGGTCGAGATGCTTGGCGGCGCGGTAGTTCGACGGATCGGTGATGTCGGCTTTGAAGATGACGCCGACGGCGCCGTGCCGGGCGGCCGGCGTCAGATCTTCGATGTCTTCCTCGTTCGTGCCGACATTGCCGATGTGAGGGAAGGTGAAGGTGACGATCTGGCCGAGGTAGGAGGGGTCCGTCAGGATTTCCTCGTAACCCGTCAGCGCCGTGTTGAAGCAGACTTCGGCCTGGACCTTGCCGGTCGCGCCAATGCCTTTGCCTTCGATCACGGTGCCATCGGCAAGAACGAGAAGAGCAGTCGGCTTTTCAATGGTCCATGGGGCTGTGGCGGTCATAGTCATCCCGTTTCCGGCGTCGTGCGCGACCTTGAAGAGGCCGTAGGCTTCCGCCATGTTTGTAGCAAGGTACCGCCGGCGGCACAGGCCGCGGCTTGAGATCTCAATATCGATCTAATGTGCAGGTGATGGACATAGCCAAACAAGGCGAGCCGGTCAATGCGCGCTTTTCGTTTCCTGCCGGGGAATTCGTCCTGTTTCGGCCGGTTTGACGCAATTGCATTGATCGGCGCTGATGGTCTATGAGACAGGCAACATGAAATGAGAGGCCGGGCGATCGTCGCCTGCCTGCTTGAGGAGTTACAGACATGATCCGCGAGACCCTTTCCAATGCCCAGAAGGATGCGATGAAGGCAAGGGATACGGCGAAGCTTTCAACCGTGCGTCTTATCCTTGCCGCCATCAAGGACAAGGACATCGCCAATCGTGGCCAGGCCAAGGAGCAGGCAAGCGATGACGAAATCCTCCAGCTGCTTGCCAAGATGATCAAGCAGCGCGAGGAGTCGGTGAAGATCTACGTCGACGGTGGTCGTCCTGAACTCGCCGACAAGGAACGCGCGGAAATCACCGTCATCCAGGGATTCATGCCGGAGCAGCTCTCCGACGAGAAGGTGCGTGAGATATGCGCCGGCGTCGTTGCGGAACTCGGCGCCCAAGGCTTGAAGGACATGGGCAAGTGCGTGGCGGCTTTGCGCGAGCGCTATGCCGGGCAGATGGACTTCGCGAAGGCTTCGGCTATCCTGAAGGAGTTGTTGAAGTAAAGACCAGTCTCGGCTTCGGCATACGGGCCTGCCGTATGCCGAGGGCTCGCTGCCAGGCGGCGTCCATGATGGCAAACTTTTCGGCCTGATAGTTCCGATATTCCTGAATGAAGCCGCTGGACAGCCACAGCTCGCTTTTTCCCGAGCGGCCTGTCCAGCCAACGCTTCGCATGTTTACGGCTTTGCGCATGAGCCGCTTTGCGTGCGTTCTTGAGATGTGGAAACGGCGACAGATGTCCGTGAACGCGACCGGCCCGACAATTGCTCTTTGTGTTTTCGGATCGATCATACCGACTCGCGAGATCAGGTAATCCATGATTATGCCGCCGGAATTTGCCCAGGTGAACAGATCGAATGTATCGCCTGGATGGCGGACGGCGTCGCTGGCAATGATGCTGACCGAGATTGCAGGCTGCAATGCCGCAATGAGTTCCAGTCTCCCGGCGAGCAGGCTGCTTCGTTTGCCTCCGTCCAATTTGTCGAGCGCCGCCAAGTGAATGCCGAGCCATCTTGCAAGCTGTTTGACAGCTTCTTCTGTTGGCTCCATCGGTCGTACCCGACGATCTGGCATGACTGTCTGGTAGCGCAGAAAATGATGGTCGCGCATTTCCTGAATGAAGCTCAATGCCGTGTTATGACTGGCGATTTCGTGCTCGACGACAAAGTCGGCGAAGCGGTTGGCATGGATACCGGGCGGCTTCCCATCTACGCCGCCGTAATATAAGGCGAAGCCGGCGAGGGCCATCAACCAGCGCTGCTGTGAAGAAAAAACGGAGCCTATCCGGCGATTTTCTTCGTAAACCAATACAATTTCTCGGGTATAGTCGAGAACTATAGCGAAAAAATCAGGATTATCGGCAAGTTCCTTCGCGGATAAAGACATGCAGCCATCCCCGATGAGCTGAGCAATTCTCTACGCTGTCTTAGGAAATCATCATCTAGATTATTGATACATGAAATATCAATTGTGGCCTTCACGTCAAGATACTGGCCTCATTTGAACTCTAAATGTTCTGCCGCGGAGGTTCGGTGCTTCCGTCATCGGAAAAATTGGGATCGTAAAATTAGAGAAGGCAGGAGCTGGGGGAGCTCCTGCCTTCTTGCGCTTTGCAGCCGTTTGATGACGCAGGGTGGGGCCCAAAAATCAAACGTCTATTGCAAAGGCACTCAGGTGGGGCGGCGCCGGGGGTAGGGATGGTGCCCCACCTGAGTATCCCGTAAAACTTATCTGAGAATCCTGACTTGCTGCGGCAAAGCCAACGCTTGCGGCGTCAATCCGGACATTTGAACTTTAACGCCTGCGGTGAGAGCAGGGATCTTCATATCCACCGGCAGCTGATAATGCGCGCCAGCGTAGAGCACATTCCGATCGTCAGCGCTGCCGGTCGTCGTTGCCGAGCTATAGGTAGCTGTGGCGAAGATAGCCGCGGCGGCTAGGGGTACGATCAGAACCCGCATTTCCTCTCCTAAACTGAAAGCCCTGTACCTGATGGCTTCCCGTTCGTGGGGCGTCTCGGCATGTCGCGTCGCGAAGCAATTTTCTTCGCCGGCTTGTCTCGCCCCGTGAGAAGAACGCTATTGCGCCGCACATCAACAATCAAATTACAAAAAAATAATGTTTGGCTTACGAACCATGCCGTAAATGCGCCACCAAACAGATGGGTCGCAGTCATCGAGCATTGCAGCTACTGATTGTTCCAGATGCGTCCGACGCACTGTTCCATCCACTTCAAGGTGTGCAAGTCTTTGCTTTTTCGCGTCTTTTCCGCAAAGGCCGATGCTCGTCAGGTCGGCCGAACACTTAATTCCGGCTAAGTGAGGTCAATATCGATCGTGTTTTTGGTGACTCGGAAACGACGCCTCAAGCCGGTGCGCGCGGCCTGATCCTGATAATAACCTCACGAAGTTGTGATCAAGACGATGAAATTGCAATTGCCTGCAAAGGGCTGTGAATACCGTGTGTGCCGGTCGTGTCGTCGTGGCAATGCGCGCCATTCCTGTTTATATGGGATAAGCCAGAGGTAGCCATGCGATTTTCCAATACGTTTCTCGATGAGATTCGCGACCGCGTTCTGATTTCGGACGTGATCGGTCGTCGCGTGAGCTGGGACCGCCGCAAGACCAACGTGCCGCGTGGAGATTTTTGGGCCTGCTGCCCTTTCCATGGCGAGAAGTCGCCGAGTTTCCACTGTGAGGATCGCAAGGGCCGCTATCACTGCTTCGGCTGCGGCGTGACGGGCGATCATTTCCGTTTCCTCACCGAGCTGGAGGGACTGAGCTTTCCCGAGGCGGTGCAGCAGATCGCCGACATGGCGGGCGTCCCCATGCCTGTGGCCGATCCCGTGGAGGCAAAGCGGGAGAAGGAGCGCACGTCGCTGCTCGACGTCATGGAGATGGCGACTCAGTTCTTTCAGGATCAGCTGCAGACGGCCAACGGCGCCCGTGCTCGCGCCTATCTGCGCGATCGTGGTCTGACCGGCCGCACCATCGAGACTTTCCGTCTCGGCTATTCCCCTGACAGCCGCAATGCGCTGAAGGAGTTTCTTGCCGGCAAGGGCGTATTGAAGGAGCAGATGGAAGCCTGCGGCCTGGTCGTGCACGAGAACGTGCCGGTCTCATACGATCGCTTCCGGGATCGCATCATGTTTCCGATCCTGTCGTCGCGCGAGAAGGTGATCGCCTTCGGCGGCCGCGCCATGTCATCGGACGCGCCGGCGAAATATCTCAATTCCAACGAGACCGAGCTCTTCCACAAGGGCAATGTGCTTTATAATTTCACACGCGCGCGCCGCGCTGCCCAGGGTGCCGACGGCGCAGGCACTATCATTGCCGTCGAAGGCTATATGGATGTCATAGCCCTGCATCAGGCGGGCATCGAGAATGCCGTTGCGCCCCTCGGCACGGCGTTGACCGAGAATCAGCTGGATCTCCTGTGGAAAATGACGCCGGAGCCGGTACTCTGCTTTGATGGCGATGGCGCGGGATTTCGCGCCGCCAACCGCGCCGCCGACCTGGCGCTGCCGCATATCAAGCCGGGCCGCACCGTCCGTTTCGCACTGCTGCCCGATGGTAAGGATCCGGACGATCTCGTCCGTCACGACGGTCGTGCGCCTTTCGACAAGGTTCTCGCACAGGCAAAGCCGCTGGCCGATCTGATCTGGGTCAGAGAGGCCGGCAGCGGCACGTTCGAAACGCCTGAGGCGCGGGCGGAACTCGAAGCCCGGCTGAGGCGCATCGTGTCTGTTATCGTGGACGAGGATGTCCGCCGACACTATCAGCAGAATATGCGCGAGCGGTTGAACAGTCTCTTCCAGCCGCAGTTCCAGCGTGGCGGCAATCAGCAGGGGCGAGGCTTTTCCCGTGATGGCAATGGCCGCAATTTCACCGGTCGCGGCGGGCAGCAGGGCCGCGATCGGCCGGTCAGTACGACGGCGTCCGATCGTTTGACGCGTTCGGCCATGATCAAGGGGCATCAGGACATTCCGAGCCTGCGCGAAAGCGTTCTGGCGCTGACCATCGTCAATCATCCGCTGCTGTTGCAGGACGAATATGACGAGATCGCCGCTATCGACTACGAGAGCCGCGAATTGCAGCGTCTCTGGTCGGCGGTTCTCGGGATCGCCGCAGCCATGGCCGCGCCGCAGCTCATCCGCGAGCGGCTGGTCGAGCAGTTGGAGGAACAGGACTTCGGCGCATTGCTGAAGAATCTCGACCAGCAGGTCCGCAACGCCAGGCTATGGACGGCAACCGAGGAAGCCGCGATGGAAGACGCGCGCGAAGGCTATCGCCAGGCGTTGGCGCTTCACAAGCGTTCCAAGGCACTGCGCTGGCACAAGATCGAATTGGAAGGCGCGATTGCCGAGGCAACGGAAGATAGTGACGGCGAGCTTATCGAGCAGTTGATGCGCGCCTTGCAGGAAGTGCAGCTCGAAGCGGTGCGGCTGGAAAACCAGGAGGCGATCATCGATGGCTTTGGCGTGCTTTCCGGCCGAGTCAAAAGCGCTGCGGGAAAGTAGGGAATAGATGTCACTGCCGGATAGACTGGAACCGCGATTTTCTGCCGATGATGCCTTGTTCGGCGATCGTGCCGGGGCGCCCGCGCCGCTCGATGTGCTGAAGCGCGTCTATGGCTATACCGCGTTTCGCGGCAAGCAGCAGCAGGTGGTCGAGCATGTCGTCTCCGGCGGCGATGCCGTCGTGCTGTTTCCGACCGGGGCCGGCAAGTCGCTGTGTTTCCAGATTCCCGCACTTTGCCGTGACGGTATCGGCATCGTCGTTTCGCCGCTGATCGCCTTGATGCGGGATCAGGTGGAGGCGATGAAACAGCTCGGCATCCGCGCGGCGGCCTTGAATTCATCCCTGTCGCGCGACGAGGCGAGCGATGTCTATCGCTCCGTCTCCAGCGGCACGCTCGACATGCTCTATGTGACGCCCGAGCGCATTCTCACCGATGGCTTCCAGCAGATGATCGCCAGGGCGAAGATCGCGCTGTTTGCGATAGACGAAGCGCATTGCGTGTCTCAATGGGGGCATGATTTCAGGCCGGAATATCGGGATCTGGGCAAGCTTGCGGAACTTTTTCCCGGCGTGCCGCGCATCGCGCTGACGGCGACGGCCGATCCGCATACCCGCGACGATATCATCGAGCGGCTTGCTCTCGACGGTGCCAAGGTTTTCACCACCAGTTTCGACCGGCCGAATATTGCCTATGAAATTGTCGAGCGCGATCAGCCGCGCCAGCAATTGCTGCGCTTTCTCGATGGCCACCGCGGCGACAGCGGCATCGTCTACTGCCTGTCGCGGGCAAAGGTCGAGGACACGGCTGAATGGCTGAATGGGCAGGGCATCCGGGCGCTCGCCTACCATGCCGGGATGGACCGATCGCTTCGCGATGCCAATCAGGATGCCTTCCTGAAAGAAGAAGACCTTTGCCTTGTCGCGACGGTCGCCTTCGGCATGGGCATCGACAAGCCGAACGTGCGCTATGTCGCCCATCTCGATCTGCCGGGTTCGGTCGAGGCCTATTATCAGGAGACAGGTCGTGCCGGGCGTGACGGCCTACCGTCCGAGGTGTGGATGGCCTACGGCATGGCCGATGTCATCCAGCGGCGGCGCATGATCGATGAGGGCAATGCAGCCGAAGAGATCAAGCGCGTGGAGCGTGGAAAGCTCAATGCGCTGCTCGCCATCTGCGAAACGGCCGGCTGCCGGCGACAGGCCATTCTTGCGCATTTCGGCGAAGCGCATGGCGGCGGTTGCGGCAATTGCGATACCTGCCTGAAACCTGTGGAGACCTGGGACGGCACGGAAGCAGCAATCAAGGCGCTGGCGGCGGTCTATCGCACCGGTGAGCGTTTCGGCACGGGTCATGTGATCGATGTGCTGATGGGCACGGTCAATGAAAAGACGGAGCGGTTCGGCCATGTCGATATGCCCGTTTTCGGCGCCGGAAAGGATATTCCGTCTCGCACCTGGCAATCGATCTTCCGGCAATTGCTGGCGAACGGCTTCATCACCGTCGATCATACGGCTTTTGGCGCGATGAAACTGGAAGACCAGGCGAGGGCGGTCTTCAAACGCGAGCGGCAGGTCTTCTTTCGCAAGGATCGGCCGGAAGCGGGTCGCCGGAACAAGAAGGCGGGACGGTCGGAGAAACCGGCACATGGTCTTGCCGGCGAGGCGCAGGCTCTGTTCGATGCGCTGCGCGCCGAGCGGACCAGGATCGCCAAAGAACTGGGCGTGCCGCCCTATGTCGTCTTTCCGGACACGACCCTTATCGCCTTTGCGACGGAGCGGCCGAAGAACCATAAGGCACTCCTCGGGATTTCGGGCGTTGGGCAGTCGAAGCTCGAACGCTACGGGGATGCGTTTCTCGCAGTGATTTCAGATTTCGCCGGCCGGTGACATTTCGCATCTAAATGTGAAATCGAGACAATCCCACGCTACATGCGTACGGTCATGCCACCGTCGACGGTCAAGACATGGCCGTTGACGAAGGAGGCAGCGTCGCTGGCGAGGAACAATGCAGCGCCTGCGATCTCGTCCGGCCGTCCCCAGCGCTGAACCGGGATGCGCTGGTGCACGAAAGGGATCAGTTCTTCATTCGAGGCCATCGCGGCGTTCGTTTCCGTCGCGAACCAGCCTGGAGCGATGGCATTGCTGGTGATGCCGTAGGGGCCGAATTCCACCGCCATGCCGCGCATAAGGCCGGTCAGCCCCTGTTTGGCTGCGGGGTAGACGCAGTCGCCAGGCATGACGACTTGGCCGCTGATCGAGGTGACCGAGATCAGCCGCCCATGATTGTGCCGTTTCATCAGGCGGGCGGCATCGCGCGAGAGCGTGATCGAGGCGGCCAGATCCGTGTTGAGGAGGGCGAGAATCGCTTCGTCGTCGAAGTCGGCCAAGGGCCGTCTGTCGCGGGCGCCGACATTGTTGATCAATATGTCGAGTCGGCTATGATTTTTCTCGATATCCGCCATCGCCGCGCGCTGCGCTTCACGGTCGGCAATGTCGAAAGCTGCTGCTTCGGCGGAGCCGCCAGCTGCTTGAATGGCTTTCACGGCGCTGTCTACCGTTGCGATCGTGCGCCCATTGACGATGACATGCGCTCCCGCGTCGGCAAGTGCTTTCGCCATTTCGAACCCAAGGCCTCGCCCGCCGCCGGTGACGAGCACGACCCGTCCCGCGAGGGAGAATCTGTGATATATGCTCATTGCTCTCCCTCTATCATGCGATCAAGATCGATCTGCAGCAAGATAATGGACTCAGTCAAGTAATTTTTGCAATAGCAACCGATGAACCCTGGCCAAGAACTTGCGTATATCCGGGTCAGTTTGACAGATAATATCGAACCTGCTCCCTATCGCGCCGACGTCACGGCGCTACGCATTTTTGCCGCTGCTGGATGCAGCAAGGGGCCGAATCCTGTGTTATTTCTTGAATAGTTAGGCACTGTGACCAGCATCGGAATGCGACAATGACCTCAGAATTTCTATCACATCTGCGCAAAGAACTTCTCGGCTTGAAAGAAGCTGGTCTCTACAAGCCCGAGCGCGTCATCACCTCCAAGCAAGCCGGTGAAATCGCTGTCGTCGGCGGCGCCCGCGTGCTCAATTTCTGCGCCAACAATTACCTTGGCCTCGCCGACAACGAGGAGCTTGCCGAGGCGGCAAAAAAGGGGCTCGATCGCTACGGCTACGGCATGGCCTCGGTTCGCTTCATCTGCGGCACGCAGGAAGAGCACAAGCAGCTGGAAGCGCGGATTTCGGCGTTTCTCGGCATGGAGGATACCATCCTCTACTCCTCCTGCTTCGATGCCAATGGCGGGCTGTTCGAGACGCTGCTGTCGGAGGAAGACGCCATTATCTCGGATGCGCTCAACCATGCCTCGATCATCGATGGCGTCCGGCTTTCCAAGGCCAAGCGCTTCCGCTACGCCAACAACGACATGGCGGCGTTGGAGGAAGAGCTGAAGAAGGCCGAGGGCAGCCGCTTCAAGCTGATCGCGACCGACGGCGTCTTCTCCATGGACGGCATCATCGCCAATCTCGGCGGCGTGTGCGATCTGGCCGAGAAATACGGTGCCATGGTCATGGTCGATGACAGCCATGCCGTCGGCTTTGTCGGCGCTCATGGTCGGGGATCGCCGGAGCATTGCGGCGTCGAGGGGCGGATCGATATCATCACCGGCACGCTCGGCAAGGCGCTTGGCGGTGCTTCGGGTGGCTATACCTCGGCCAGAGGCGAAATCGTCGATTGGCTGCGGCAGCGCTCGCGCCCCTATCTCTTTTCCAACACGCTGGCGCCGGTCATCGCCGCTGCCTCGCTGAAAGTCTTCGACCTGATCGACAACGGCGACGCTCTTCGCGATCGTCTCCGTGGCAATGCCGAACTCTTCCGCAGCGAAATGACCAAGCTCGGTTTCACGCTCGCAGGCGCCGATCACCCGATCATCCCTGTCATGCTTGGCGACGCCAAGCTGGCGCAGGAGATGGCGGCGCTGATGCTGCAAAAGGGCGTCTACGTCATCGGCTTTTCCTTCCCCGTCGTACCGAAGGGACAGGCGCGCATCCGCACGCAGATGTCGGCCGCGCACTCGAAGGCCGATGTCGAAAAGGCGATCGCCGCCTTTGCGGAAGCCGGACGAGAACTCGGAATTATTTGAATTGGTTGGAGAGAACCGATCATGTCGAACATGATGAAAGCGCTGGTCAAATCCAAGCCGGAAGTCGGGTTGTGGATGGAGCATGTTCCGGTTCCCGAGGTCGGGCCGAATGATGTCCTGATTCGGGTCAAGAAGTCGGCGATCTGCGGGACCGATGTCCACATTTGGAACTGGGACCAATGGGCGCAGAAGACCATTCCGGTGCCGATGGTCGTTGGGCACGAATTCTGTGGCGAGATCGCCGAGGTCGGTTCGGCGGTGACGAAGTATCACGTCGGCGAGCGCGTCTCCGGCGAGGGGCACATCGTCTGCGGCAAATGCCGCAACTGCCGCGCGGGCAGAGGCCACCTCTGCCGCAACACGCTTGGCGTCGGCGTCAATCGACCCGGCTCCTTCGGCGAATTCGTCTGCATTCCCGAATCCAACGTCGTTCCGATCCCCGACGATATTCCGGATGAAGTCGCCGCGATCTTCGACCCGTTCGGCAATGCGGTGCATACGGCACTTTCCTTCGATCTGGTCGGCGAGGACGTGCTCGTGACGGGCGCAGGCCCGATCGGCATCATGGGTGCCATGGTCGCCAAGCGCTCCGGCGCGCGCAAGGTCGTCATCACCGATATCAATCCCACCCGGCTGGCACTTGCCCGCAAGGTCGGCATCGAGCATGTCGTCGACGCTTCGAAGGAGAACCTCGCCGATGTGATGAAAGCCATCGGCATGACCGAAGGCTTCGACGTCGGTCTGGAAATGTCGGGCGCGGCACCGGCCTTTCGCGATATGATCGACAAGATGAACAATGGCGGCAAGATCGCCATTCTCGGCATCGCACCGGCCGGCTTCGAGATCGACTGGAATAAAGTCATCTTCAAGATGCTGAACCTGAAAGGCATCTACGGTCGCGAGATGTTCGAGACCTGGTACAAGATGATCGCCTTCGTGCAAGGTGGTCTCGATGTATCGCCCGTCATCACCCATCGTATCGGCATAGATGATTTTCGCGAGGGCTTCGAAGCTATGCGCTCCGGCAACTCCGGCAAGGTGGTCATGGACTGGAATTGACCCCCAACTGTCGCTTTTCTACATCGGTAGCAGGTCTCGATGCAGGAAATGCGAGCGTTTGGTTCGCATGCTCTTGTCATCGCGCAGGGACTTCCTAAATACCGAAAGCAATCGTTTATGGCGCACCGAGCCTGTGGATAAGGCTTTTTCGGGTATTTAACGGGCTTTTTTGCTGGAAAAGCTTGACGAGAACAAAAAATCTAGGAATCACCGTTTGACTTCGGAAAGAACGGTATACTGGATCAAGCGGATCACCTAATAACATGGCCGGAAATCCAAACGCAATCCAGCTTTGCCATCCGGTAGCGGTGATCGTGGTTAATCGGGCATTAAAGGTCATTCCGTTAGGTGTTTGTCGGTGAGTCGAGGCTGGCGCAGGGCGTGCCGGCCAGATTGAAATGTTCTACCGCGTGTAAGTTTGCAGCGTCAGGGAAAGCGACGATATAGAGATGGCAACCAAGGTCAAAGAGAACGAAGAAGCTGAAGTCGAACGCGACGGCACCTCCGACGGCCCGCTTCTCGATCTTTCCGATGACGCGGTCAAGAAGATGATCAAGGCCGCGAAGAAGCGCGGCTACGTGACGATGGACGAGCTCAATGCCGTCCTGCCGTCCGAAGAAGTGACATCGGAACAGATCGAAGACACGATGGCCATGCTTTCAGACATGGGCATCAACGTCATCGAGGACGAGGACGTCGAAGAGGCGGGTGCCCCGTCGAACGACGATGACGATGCCGGTGGCGACGAGGACGGAGAAGGCGGCGAGCTGGCGCCTTCGACGGGTTCGGCGCTCGCCACCGCCAAGAAGAAAGAGCCGACCGACCGCACGGACGACCCGGTGCGCATGTACCTGCGCGAAATGGGTTCAGTCGAGCTGCTGTCGCGCGAAGGCGAAATTGCGATCGCCAAGCGCATCGAGGCCGGCCGCGAAACCATGATCGGTGGCCTCTGTGAAAGCCCGTTGACGTTCCAGGCGCTTATTATCTGGCGCGACGAACTCAACGAAGGCACCACGCTGCTGCGTGAGATCATCGATCTCGAAACCACCTATTCCGGTCCCGAAGCCAAGGCTGCGCCGCAGTTCCAGAGCCCCGAGAAGATCGAGGCCGACCGCAAGGCGGCCGAGGAAAAGGAAAAGGCACGCCGTGGCCGTTCGCCGAATGGCGACGACGACATTACCAATGTCGGCGGCGAAGGCATGCCGATCGAGGAGGAAGAAGAGGACGAGGACGAATCCAGCCTCTCTCTCGCCGCGATGGAAGCCGAGCTGCGTCCGCAGGTCATGCTGACGCTCGACACGATCGCCGAGACCTACAAGAAGCTGCGCAAGCTGCAGGACCAGCAGGTCGAACAGCGCCTGTCGGCCTCGGGCACGTTGTCGTCGGCGCAGGAGCGCCGTTACAAGGAGCTGAAGGACGAGCTGATCAAGTCGGTCAAGTCGCTGTCGCTGAACCAGAACCGCATCGACGCCCTCGTCGAGCAGCTCTATGACATCAACAAGCGCCTCGTGCAGAACGAAGGTCGTCTGTTGCGTCTTGCCGAATCTCATGGCGTCAAGCGCGATAGCTTCCTCGAGCAGTATCAGGGTGCCGAGCTCGATCCGAACTGGATGAAGTCGATCGGCAATCTGGCCGCACGCGGCTGGAAGGAATTCGCCCGGAACGAAAACACGACGATCCGCGACATTCGCCAGGAAATTCAGAACCTTGCGACTGAAACCGGAATCTCTATCTCAGAATTCCGCCGGATCGTGCACATGGTGCAGAAGGGCGAGCGCGAAGCCCGCATCGCCAAGAAGGAAATGGTCGAAGCGAACCTGCGCCTCGTCATCTCCATCGCCAAGAAATACACCAACCGCGGCCTGCAGTTCCTCGACCTCATTCAGGAAGGCAATATCGGCCTGATGAAGGCGGTCGATAAGTTCGAATATCGCCGCGGCTACAAGTTCTCGACCTACGCCACCTGGTGGATCAGGCAGGCGATCACCCGCTCGATCGCCGACCAGGCCCGCACGATCCGTATTCCGGTGCATATGATCGAGACGATCAACAAGATCGTTCGCACCTCGCGCCAGATGCTGCACGAGATCGGCCGCGAGCCGACGCCGGAAGAACTGGCCGAAAAGCTCGCCATGCCGCTCGAAAAGGTGCGCAAGGTGCTGAAGATCGCCAAGGAGCCGATTTCGCTCGAAACGCCTGTCGGTGACGAAGAGGATTCGCACCTCGGCGATTTCATCGAGGACAAGAACGCGCTTCTGCCGATCGACGCCGCCATCCAGGCGAACCTGCGCGAGACGACGACCCGCGTTCTGGCATCGCTGACGCCGCGCGAAGAGCGCGTGCTGCGCATGCGCTTCGGCATCGGCATGAACACCGACCACACGCTTGAGGAAGTCGGCCAGCAGTTCTCGGTTACGCGCGAACGTATCCGTCAGATCGAGGCCAAGGCATTGCGCAAGCTCAAGCATCCGAGCCGCAGCCGCAAGCTCAGAAGCTTCCTCGACAGCTAGGGCCGGGCGCAAGCCGGCATTGGCGTTGTTATGAAATCGAACCCGGTTTGCGAAAGCGAGCCGGGTTTTCCATTGATAACGGATGGGGATCAGGGTTCGGGCCATGGCGAACAAGCCGCAGACTATCGAAATGTCTCTGCCGGCACGGCTGCGCGATCTGCTCGCGGGATATGATTGGCGACCGGCCGAGCTCGGCCGCTCCCCGGCCCATGTCTTTCGGCTCGAAGCTGTTGGCCGAGCGCCCATCTATCTCAAGACGGAGATCATTCATCCGCTGGGCGAGCTAGCGGGTGAGGTTTCCAGGCTTCGATGGCTCGCATCGAAGGGACTTGCGTGCCCCGAGGTGATTGCCCACGAGACAGACGGTGGGCGAGAGTGGCTGTTGATGAGTGCGCTTCCGGGCACTGATCTCGTCAGCAATGATCGATTGCCGCCGATCGAAAGAGTGCGGATCTTGGCCGCTGCACTGCGGCGGCTGCACGGCCTGGATATTGCTACCTGTCCTTTTGATCATCGCCTGGAGAACAGGATTGCGGATGCAAAAGCGCGGTTGCTTGCAGGCTGTGTGGACGAAGACGATTTCGATGACGCAAGGCTGGGGAGATCGGCGCAGGATCTGTTCCGGGAGCTTGAAGAGCGCAGGCCGAAGACGGAGGATCTGGTGGTGACCCACGGCGATGCCTGCCTCCCGAATTTTGTCGCTCACGAAGGCAGCATCAGTGGCTACATCGATTGCGGCCGCCTCGGCGTTGCCGATCGCCATCAGGATATTGCACTGGCCTGCGGCAGCATCGCGCGCAATTTCGGGGAAGATCTTGTTGCCGACTTTTTGAAGGCATATGGAAACTTTGAGATGCACTCTGAAAAGGCGGCTTACTATCGGCTGCTGGATGAGTTCTTTTGACGATGGATGAATGGATTCTCAGGTCACCCGATCACGCAGGTGTGTTTTTGAGCCATTGCGGATAGAACGGTGGCCTGACAAGTTCGATTTCGGCAATTGCCTCTTTCGTGTCGTGTTGTTGCATACCATATGTCTGCGGGCCGGCGAGGTCCGATCTGTTTGCCGCTAAGGATCGAATGAATCGATGCGCAATTTCCTCTTGATTGCTTTTTCTTCGCGAGTCATCCGCTGAACGATGGAAAAGGTTGCGGAAAAACGGGACAAGGAGATGAGGCCGGGCTTTGTCCTGTCGATCCTCCTGCATGTCCTGTTTGTTGCTATTTTTCTGCTGCCGCTGTTGCCCGCACCGCCACAGGCGAAGCCTGAGCAGAGCGTCAATGTCGAGCTCGTGCCGCAGCAGGAGGAAAAGCAGGAGCTTGCGACGAAGGCGAACGAGAAGCCCGACCAGCCTCCGAAGCCGACGCCTAAGCCCGATGAGAAGCCGCAGCAGCAGACCGCTGAAGCTCAAGAGCAGCCACAGCAGCCCGAGGGAAAAAAGGCGGACGAACAGCCGCCAAAGCAATCCGATCCCAAGGGCAAGGAGCAGGCTGAAAAGCCTTCACCCAAATCCGCTGAGACTAAGGCCGACAAGCCCCAAGAACAGGCGGAAAAGCCCGCATCCAAACCTGACGATGCCGGCGCTGACAAGCCTGTCGAGAAAGCTGAGCAACAGCCTTCTGCTACGGAGACGCCACTTCCGGATATGAAGGGCGACGAGAAGGATCCGACTACCACGCAGCAGGCTGAAGCCTCAGCACAGCCAAACGATACGCCTCAGACGCCGCCGAACGATGCTGCCGCCGCGCAACAGGCGGAAGCACAGGCTGCCGCGCAAGCAGCTGCGCAAGCCCAGGCTCAAGCGCAGCAAGCTCAACAGCAAGCCGATGCCCAAAGCCAGGAAGCAAATGCGGCCAAGCCGCCGGCAGGCGACTCGACCGCCAAAACCTCCTCTACTGCCCCGGATGTGCTTGCGACCAACCAGCCTTCGGATGTGCAGGTGCAGCAGCCGCAAGTGCAATCGGCCGATCAGAATGATCCTCAAGCGCAAGCCGCCGCACAGGCGCGGTCATCCGATCCGCAGCAGCAAACTCCAGCCGATCAGCCGAAGGAAGAGGCGAAAGCCGAGCCACAGATCGCCGTTCCCACGGTCAGGCCTTCTCCGACGGAGCAGGCTTCGCAAAGCCAGTCGGCTTCGGGCAACCAAGGCGGTCAGACGAGTGGCGCAGCATTGGTGACTGAGCCGCAACCACCTAAATCGCTCGTGCCGAAGAGGGCTATTGAAGCCAAGAAGCTCTATTCCGGTGCGGAAGTGGCACGTTTGTCCAAGAGCGACTACGATGCTTGGAAGAAGATGCCACGACGTGATCGGGTACGTTATCTCTGTAGGTCTGAAGAGACACTTCAATTTAGCCACGATCTCGGTGCGGTAGGCTATAATAACTCTGCGCTATCGTCCGCGATGCTTTCTGATATCAGTCTGTTTGGGGATGGGGTTGCGGTTGATACACCCAGCGGTTGGCAAAGGGTGGCATTTACCTGCCAAGTAGATGGCGACGCGCTGAAAGTTGTCGCTTTTTCCTATACGCTCAAAGGACATGTTCCCCCAAGTGAGCTGGACAAATCGCGCTTCTTCGCAAATTGACCCTGGATGGCCACTTCTGGCATCCACCTGAAACAATAGTTTATTTTCACCTAATCGAAATTCGGCCTATTTCATCGTACAATTTCCGGTATCTACCTGATTCAATTCTCCTCCCGTCGCATTGTACGATTCCGATGTCCTCGATTACAGCCGATTCCAGTTCCGCGGCCGCCGGCCGCTCCGCCTTGCGTGGCGTCCTCGTGGCATTCGCGTCTTATGCCGTCTTTGCCTTCAGCGATGCCTCGATCAAGATCCTGCATGGTGTGGTTCCCTCCTATCAGGTGGCCTTCATCGGCGCTCTGTTCGGTTTTGCCGCCGTGCCCTTCCTGAAGCGGCGGGAGGATGGCTGGATCGATATGGTGAAGACGTCGAACCGGCCCTTGTGGCTGCTGCGCTTCATCTGCGGTGCTACGGGCGCGATCTGCTCGGTTGTCGCCTTTACCAAGCTGCCTATGGCGGAAGCCTTTGCGCTGCTCTTCCTGCTGCCGTCCTTCGTTACGATCCTCTCCGTTGTCTTCCTCAAGGAAGATGTGCGCTGGCAGCGCTGGACGGCCGTCATCCTGGGGTTCGTCGGCGTACTCATCGTCTTGCGGCCAGGTTTTCGCGAGCTCTCGATCGGCCATCTCTGCGCCGCGATCGGTGGGCTTGCTGCCGCGATTTCGATCGTCATCAACCGCGCGCTCGGATCGAAAGAGAAGCGTATCTCGCTCTATGGGGCGGGCCTGTTCGGCACGCTGATCGTCAGCGGCTTCCTCATGCTCTCGGAGGTCACCACGCCGACGGCGACGCAGTGGATTTTCCTGGCGAGCTATGGCCTGCTGGGCGCCTTCGGCAACGTGTTGTTGATGAATGCCGCCCGTATGGCGCCGGCCAATCTTGTCGCTCCGCCGCAATACAGCCAGATGCTGTGGGCCATCGTGTTCGGTTATCTGCTGTTCAATGACAGCATCGATACGCCCATGGCCTTCGGCATCGTCCTCATCATCTTTTCCGGCCTGCTGACGCTGGCGCGCGAGCGCAAGCGTGGCACGCCGCTGCCGGCGGCCGTTGCGGGTAATACCCAGACGGCATTGGCGACGGCGCAGGATGAACGGACGGAAGCACCCGGCAGGTGACGCGCATCTGCCGATGGGGCACGCATTGCATGCGATAGCGCCGCCGCGCTAATCTTTGCCGAAGTTTTCGGGGCAGGAAGCCTGTCCGTTTGGAAAAGGATCATCATGAGATCCGGCCAGTTCAGGATATTCCGCTCCCGTGCGGCAGGTATCGAGGTCGTGAAGGCCGAGACCAGTCACTGTTTTCCCAAGCATACGCATGACCAATTCGGCATCGGCATCATCGAATCCGGCGCGCAGGCGTCGCTCAGCGGGCGCGGAATGGTGCGGGCCGAGGCGGGGGATGTCATCAGCGTCAATCCGAACGAAGTGCATGACGGCACGCCCATCGGCGAAAGCCGCGCATGGTCGATGCTCTATTTCGATCCGAGGCTGATCGGCGATCTGCTTGACGATATCGGCGAGGGGAGCCTTGGCGGCGCGGAATTTCCGTCGCCAGTCATTCGCAATGGCCAAGTGGCGTCGTGTTTCAAAACCCTGTTCCCGCTTCTGGCTGGCAACGCCGCGCCACAGGATGCACTGTTGCAGGATGGGTTGTTGTTATCGCTGGTCGCTGCTGTGATGAGTGAGGGAGTGCCGGCGCCGCGCGATACAGCTGTTCCTGCAGCCATCGGTCGTGCGCGCGATCTGATCGAGCATGATCCCGCGGCACCCCTGACGCTTGCCGAACTCGCGGATGCCTGCGGGTTAAGCCATTTCCGGTTTCTGCGCGCATTCACCAAGGCGACGGGGCTCACACCGCATGCCTATCTCTTGCAGCGCCGTATCCACGAAGCGCGGCGGCTGATTGCGGCGGGGACACCATTGGCTGAAGCGGCCTTTGCCAGCGGCTTTGCAGATCAAAGCCACATGACGCGGCTCTTCGTTCGCAATTTCGGCATATCGCCGGGCGCCTATGCAGCGGCCGCCGGCTAGAGCCTCTGCAATTTTGTTCAAGACCGGGCGATGACAACGGGCTTTTCTGCGGCACCAAGCCAGAGATGCAGAAGGAGAAGCCATGTATTTCCGCCATTCGAACGAGATGTGGAGCGAGTTTCCCGAATTGGTTCCCGGCGTTTTGTTTGCCGAAGGGATCAGCGCGGATGCTATCGTTACAGATCGCATCGCCGGTTATCATGCGACCGCCGCGGAGCGATTGGCGCAAGGCTCCGAAAGTGAGATGCCCGAAATTCAGGCCTGGCGGCGCAGCTTTTCAAAAATGGGGCTGAAGCCGACCCAGTATCGCTGCGCCTCGGAGGCTCTGCTACGCCGTTTTCGTCAGGAGGGCTCCTTGCCGCAGTTGCATCCGCTCGTCGACCTCTGCAACGCCGTGTCGATCGCGTTCGCCATTCCCGTCGCTGTTTTCGATCTTGCGAAGATAACAGGTGATCTCGAGGTGCGGCATGCAGGCGGCAGCGAGTCTTACCTCACCTTTTCTGGCGAGACTGAGCATCCGGAGCCTGGAGAGGTGATCTTTGCCGATACTATCGGGCAGGCGCACGCCCGGCGCTGGACCAACCGGCAAAGCGGCCGTTCCGCCGTGCGCGAGGATACCAAGTCCGTGCTGATCGTCGCCGAGGCGCTGCATGGCTCGGCAAGCGCCGATGTCCCGCATCTGATCGGCATGATCGCGGCGGAGCTGGCGAGCGTTTGGTCGGTAGAGGCGCGGTCGGGGCTTCTTAGCCGTTCATCACCGCGATTTGATCTGTCGTCCGCGATGAATTTGCAACCTGAGCAAAAACGCGGTTGACAACCGGCGCGTTCGGGCAGAGCAGGGGCTTCGACAGAATTTCGAACGATTGAGAAAACATGTCTCCGCGCAGCCGCGCCGGGAGACGAAGAAAGCCCATGGATACGCTGCAGAATCAAGACCGGCCGGGTGTGCTCGGTCACCCCGGCTACCGTTCTTTTGCGGCGTCGCGCGTTTTTTCTTCGATAGGCTTTCAGTCGGTGACGGTCGCCATGGGCTGGATGATCTACGATCAGACCCATAGCGCCTTTTTCCTCGGCCTGGTCGGCTTCTGCCAGTTTCTTCCCATGGTCATCCTGACCTTCGTCGTCGGCCATGTCGCCGACAGGTTCGACCGGCGCCGCATCGGTCTCGCCTGCCAACTGGTCGAGGCCTTGACCGCTCTCGTGCTGGCCGTGGCGGTCTGGCAGCAGTGGATCGGTCCCGCCGGCATTCTCGCCGCCGTTGCCGTCATGGGTGCTGCCACAGCCTTCGAACGTCCGACAATGGCGGCATTGCTGCCGAATATCGTGCCGCCGTCGTTGCTTCAGGTCGCCATTGCCACCTCGACCTCGATGATGCAGACCGCCTTCATCATCGGCCCGTCGCTCGGCGGCCTGCTTTATGGCGTCAGCCCTGTCGCGCCGTTTGCCGTTTCCGCGGTGCTCTACGTCATTGCGAGCATCAACGTCATTTCGATACGTGTCGAGCGGCAACAGCCGTCGTCACGGGAGCCGATGACGCTGAGTTCTGTTTTTGCCGGCGTTTCGTTCATCAGAAGCCGGCCTGTGATGCTGGGGACGATCTCGCTCGATCTCTTCGCCGTCCTGCTTGGCGGCGCGACGGCACTCCTTCCGATGTTCGCCCGCGATATCCTGCATGCCGGCCCCTGGGGACTCGGCCTATTGCGCGCCGCCCCGGCGGTCGGTGCATTGGTGATGTCGATCTGGCTGGCTCGGCGACCACTGCAGAGCGATGTCGGCAAGAAGATGCTGTTTGCGGTGCTGATTTTCGGCGTCGCCACCATCGTGTTCGCGCTGTCGAGCAATATCATCCTTTCCGTGGCGGCACTCTTCGTCGTCGGTGCGTCGGATACCGTCAGCGTTGTCGTGCGCAGCTCGCTCGTGCAGCTTCTGACGCCGGATACCATGCGTGGCCGCGTCAATGCCGTGAACTCCCTGTTCATCGGCACATCCAACCAGCTCGGCGAATTCGAGTCCGGCATGCTCGCCAGCGTTCTTGGGCCGGTATTGACCGGCATCGTCGGCGGCGTCGGCACCATAGCCGTGGTGCTGCTGTGGATGCGGATCTTTCCGGATCTGACCAAGGTCAAGACGCTCAGGGGCTAGGTGCTCCGATAATCGGACTGATCTGCCGCGCCGTTGTGCAATCCCACATCTCGCAGCAGATGTTCGTTTGCTACGCAAAGCGTATCGCGTTTGCCATTCATTTTTATCGGCGGCTTTCTTTCACGACGACGCCAGCGGATTGATCGAGCCAGGTGCTCGGCAATCCGATGCCTCCAACCATATACATGAGATTTTCTCATCTATTGCAAACCCGGTGGTTTCCCCAGATAGAACAGATGCGCTGAAAATCTTGTCGTGTATAATGAAGCCTCCGATGATTAAACATGAGAGATTTTCATGGGAAAGAGGCCGCTTCCACCCCTGTCGGTGCTGCAGGCATTTTGCGCGATCGTCGAAACCGGCGGCTTTGGTCGCGCGGCTGATAGAATCGGCCAGACGCAGACCGCCGTCAGCCATCAACTTGCGCAGCTGGAGGGGTGGATCGGAGGCAGACTGTTCGATCGGGGCCGGGCCGGGGCGAGGCTGACGCCGTTGGGCGCGCGCCTGCATCCGGCAATTGCGGGGACGATCTCCGAGCTGGAGACGGCGCTCTATCAGGCGAGGGCAAGCGTCTCGGTTCGCAGCGTTGCCGTTTTCGTCTCGCCGGAGTTTTCAAGCCAATGGCTTGCTTCGCGACTGCCGGATTTCTGCCAGCGGCATCCGGATATCGAATTGAAGATGGCAGTCGGTTATCAGCGCCCGGATTTCAAGCCCGGCGGCGCCGATCTGGCGATCTGGCTCGGTCGTGCCGAAGCCGGACTTATCGAGGAGGAATTGCTGACGGATGAGGAATTCGTCGTCAGTTCGCCGGCGCTTTCCAAACAATTGCCGCCGCGTAACGCCATAAGGGCCGCCCCGCTGCTGCGCTATACCGGCATGCGCCACACGATATTGGACTGGCAGCGCTGGTATGAGCAGATCACCGGCGGGAGCGGCGAGGCAGATACGCAGTTTGATATTGTGGCTGCTGTGGAGGATGGGCTTCTGTTCGAGAGCTTTGCGGATATGCTTGACGCATGCCGGGAAGGGCGCGGTTTCGCCCTCGTTCGCAGTTCGCTTGTCGCGCGTGACATCGCCGACGGTAAACTGGTGCGGTGTTTTATCGAGGCCCAGCCCGCCGCAGTCAGCTACAATCTTGTCTATCCGCAGAATGCCCTGCAAAATCCATCGGCGGCGTTGTTTCGTAACTGGCTGCTTTCGCAAGTCCGTTCGGCCGCCTGAGCCGGGGGACAACGCGGTCCCGTGTCAATCGCGCAACCTTATCAGACCCGCTTCCGTGGCGGCAAAGCCGAGCTTTCGATAAAAGCCGGTGAGATGCGTTTCGAAATCGACATGAAGCCACTCGGCGCCGCGTTGTCTGGCCAGCATCTTGGCCCTCTCCACCAGGTTGGTCGCGATGCCCCGCCGGCGGAATTCGGGATCGACGCAGGTATCGAGAATAAAGGCGTGGATGCCGCCATCCCAGGCGACATTGACGAAGCCTACCAGTCTCATGCCTGCGAACGCGCCGACATGAGCGAGGCTTCTTGCGAGGATCGGCGAGAAATTGCGTGAGGAAGGATCGTTCCACGCGTTCGCCCAGAGCGCGTTGAGCGCTTCGTTTCCGGGATTTGGGTCATCCCTGTATTCTATGTCCATAGGCATCTCTGAGGCGGACGCTCGATTGGGCAATGGTCGGAAAAACTGCGCGCCCTATGTCGGATATAGTCGTGGCCGATCGTCATTCTAACGTGAGCATAGAACAGAGGAGGCTGACATGTCCTATGTGGATGGTTTTATCGTTGCCGTGCCGAAAGACAAGATGGAGGCATACAAGGTGCTGGCGCGCATGGCCGGCGAGGTCTGGAAGGAATATGGGGCTCTCAGCTATGTCGAGGCCTTCGGAGACGATGTGCCCTATGGCGAACTGACATCCTTCCCCCGCGCGGTGCAGGCAGCCGAGGATGAGGTCGTCGTCTTTTCGTGGATCACCTATGAATCCCGGCAGAGCCGAGACGAAATACTGGAAAAGGTCATGGCCGACCCACGCTTGAAGAATGGGATGGAGAACATGCCGTTCGATGGCAAGCGCATGATCTACGGCGGCTTCAACATCTTCCTCGAGATGTAGCCTGTCGGCCGCCGGACTTGACTTTCCGGCTGTTGCGGCCGACCTGATGCGGATCGCTGCCATTCTTGCCGGAAGAAGCCATGCCGCAAACCGTCATCACGCTGTCCACCCGTGGCCAGGGACTTTACGAATTCACCGACCCCGCGGCGGATTTCGTCCGTGCGTCGGCGTCGGGTAGCGGCGAAGGGCTTTTGACTGTCTTTGTGCGCCACACATCCTGCTCGTTGCTGATCCAGGAAAATGCGGACCCCGATGTGAAGACCGACCTCAACGCGTTTTTCCGCCGGCTGGTGCCGCCGTCCTCCGATCCCTCTATGCGCTGGATCGTGCATACGACGGAGGGACCTGATGATATGCCTGCGCATATCAAGGCGGCGCTGACCCAGGTGTCGATCGGCATTCCCGTGATGAACGGCCGTCTGACGCTTGGAACTTGGCAGGGCATCTATCTCTTCGAGCATCGCGACCGGCCGCACCGGCGCGAGGTCGTGCTGCATCTTTCCGCCTGAGCTGCCGCGATTTTCGCGTCAGCCGATCGGTAGCCGCCATGAATACAACCTGAATGGTCAATTCGCGTTCGGTTCAGCTTGGCTGACATAACGTGAGTTCAATCCCAAGGGCATCGAGCCGGATATCGGGATTACAACGATCCGCAGCAAGGATTTGAAGGAGAAACACCCATGACCAATCTTTTCGCCAAGGCAGGCATCGCAGCTCTCATCGCACTCGGCGGCATTTCCGCAACGGCCGTCACCGCATCGGCCAATGATTTCCATCCCGGCATCCAGCAGGTGCGTTACGATCACCACCGCGGCCGTGCGTGCTCGCCGGTGCTAGCAGTTCGCAAGGCCCGCGACATGGGTCTGCACCGCGCCCGTATCAACAACATCACGCCGCGCCGTGTTGTCGTCGAAGGCTTCGGCCGCCGTGGCCATGATCGTGTCGTTTTCGCCAATGTGCCCGGTTGCCCGTTGATCCGCCGTTAACGGCAGCCAGGTGGGAAAGGCCGCGTTTTCCACATCTATTCGATAGTTTCGAAGTCGCCTCCGCTCGGGAGGCGGCTTTATTTTTTTACATTGTGCTATGATGAGGCATCTGGCGTCGTTTTAGCGTTCATTGTACCTGATTAGCGGATGAACGGTTGATTCTGAGCTTGTTCAGCATCGCGCCGTTACTTCTCGGGCACTCGCTCAGCACATGTTGCAGGCATGAGAGGGAAGCCCTTTGCTCTATGGAGGACACAATGAGACAATTGCTGGCAAAGTTGGGGGTAGCCGTCGCCATCGCAGTTACCGCACTGTCGGTCACGGCGGATTTTGCCGCCGCACAGGGGGTGGATATCTATGTCGGCCCCGGCCGTCATCGGCCGCCTCCGCCGGAATACGACAATCCGCCGCCGCGCTTCGACCGCCGTCGTGGCTGCGATCCGCGTGAAGCGTTGGATGTCGCCCGCAGTTATGGCCTGCGCCGCGCCCGCGTCGTGGATGTGACGCCGCGCCGCGTCATCGTCGATGGCTTCGGTCGTCGCGGTCCGGATACGATGATGTTTGCCAATGTTCGCGGCTGCCCGATGCTGGGCCGCTGATCGGAAAAGCGGGCGCATATTGCGCCTGCCATTCCATATTTGACCTTTTCGCCTTTTGGCGGGGGCCGCGGAACCGCCCTTTGCTCGATTCTGATGAATCCGAGCGAAGGGCGGTTCTGTTTTCAACTACTGCTGGATCGCGTAGGTGATGCTGACCGAAGCATTGTACTCGTTCTCGCCGGTTGCGACGGGAACGGCCTTGTCCATCGGGGCCGCGGCCATTGCCTGGCGCATATATGGCTGAGGCGGAGCGGCAATGCCGCCTTCGTGGATCGCGATGACCCGGCCGAGCTTGACGCCGGCGGCATCCGTCAAGGTCTTTGCCTTGGCGGCAGCATCGGCCACTGCCTTCTTGCGGGCTTCCTCAAGCGCGGCATCCGGCTTGTCGTTGGTGAACTGGATGTCGCCGCCCTGGTTGATGCCGAGCTTGATCGCCTGGTCGAGCAGCGCACCGAGCTTGGAGAGATCGCGCACGCGAACGGTGAGGCCGTTCGTCACCTGGTAGCCGTTTAGAACCGGCGGCTGCGCACGGCCGTCCTTGTCGTTCGGATAGGTATATTGCGGCTGAATGGAAAAACCTGACGTCTGAAGGTCACGCTCGGCGATGCCGATATCCTTCAGCGTTGCAAGCACAGCGCCCATAGCCTTGTTGTTCAGGTCGAGCGCGTCCTGAGCGGCCTTCGCCTGCTGAACGACCGCCAGCGTGATCACCGCCATATCCGGCGCGACTGCCGCATGTCCCTCGCCGGTGACGGTGATGACGGCTTCGTGCGGCTTTGCATCCTCTGCGAAGGCGCCGGCGGCGGGCACGAAGAAGGCAGCGCTGACAAGAGCGGCAAAAACAAAATCTCTGGTTTTCGTCAGTGGCATGGTTCGTTCCTTGGTTGGTGTTTCCTCGGGATTCGCTTTTGCGGATTGATTGTGAAGGTATTGCGGCAGTCCCTTGTGGGAAAAGAGAAATTGGGCTAGAGCCAAGTCGGCTTCCGGGGAACCATTGCTCCGGCGCTGTAAGCGCGACGATTTTCTCTCGTGCCGGGCCTGTAGCTCAATGGTTAGAGCCGGCGGCTCATAACCGCTTGGTTGGGGGTTCGAGTCCCTCCGGGCCCACCATTTTATCTAGTTCGTCACGAACGATGATTTTTTCGTCAATACGATTGCGCTGGCGGGCGTTGTTTTTATTGAGTAAACGACGTTTTACTTGAGTTTCTGTTCTTTAATTGAAGCGCTCATCGGCAAATCAACCAGGACTGTCGTTGCGCAAATCACCTCCATCTGAACTCGGGAATCACGCTGAAGACTTTCTGGCAGTCGTCCCCGAGCATTTCCATCACAGAAGAGACCACTGCCGTTTCGTCTTCGCGGTCGCTCGACCGATACGTACGACCGTTAAATTGCGGAACCGATATTCCTCCTCTAACGATGTGAAAGCTGGTTCTGGTTCGTCCGGTCTTGGCGAGAATCAATTCTGTTTTTGATATATACGCGTCCGTCGCGTTACGCGAAAAATCTGTTTGGGGCTTCTCCGAAAAGCTTAGATCGGCACCCGCATCTTCAAGTTTCGCCACCGGCCATCTTTCAAAATAGAGATGCAGATCGGTGGTGCCCTGAACATCGGACAACGATCCCTTCAGGTCATATCTCACAGGAATCGACGCATATTCGGGGAGCCAGTCAGCCAGCCCTGGCATCTCCCGCTCCACGATTTCCACGTAGGCTTGCTGGCGTCTTCGAAAGAATGCGTCGAAGGTCGTAGCGAGGCTCGCGCGCTCAGTGGGGTCGGTGAAATCGACACTGTAAGGCTCGACCCACCAAGGGTGCAGGAATCTCGTACCCTCGGATAGAAGTTGGTCGATGTCCTCGATTAGCGCGGCGACGTCTACAAATTGTGCTCGTGGTTTCAAGCGCGGCCCAAATCGCCGATCAGCGACAGGGAGCAGCCCCGCCTTGCAGACTTCGAGGTCGTACGGAAGCTCGAATTTCAATCCGTGACGACGCCCGAGATGACGCAGGCGGCTGAAGACCGTTTCCTCCGTCCAGATCGGGCCTCCCCTAAGCCTACGGTAGTCGATCAATTCCTTGATGGCACCGGACACTCGCTGCGCGCCCAGGATGCGTCCCGCATCGGCGTCGTAACCTTGCCCCTCCAGTGACACTCCCCATTCCCTGCGTGGACTCTCAGCCTGACCGAGGCGCACCCGCGAACCGTTTTCGCCCGCGTCAAAAAACGAAAAATCGAGATATCCAGCCCTGACATGCCCCTCGATTCCAAGGACGGAAACGGGCTTTCCCGCTAAGAACATGCGAACATCGCCTGCCAACTGCGCAGAGAAATGCGGCTCCAGCAGTGCATCTACTCCATTGAGAACATCAGAGAGAAGGCTCTCAACGACACTAGGAGAACTTGATACGGGACGCCGCTCCCCGTCGCCGATGGTGAATTTCAAAGACGAGAGCGCGACCTGAATATTACGCATGGCTAGGGACTGCCAAATCACTCGACTGGCTTCCGGTGTTGCCGCGCCCGATAAAAGGAGACCTGGGGTTTGAGAAGTATCGCTGGTGTCGATCCCTTCCAGTGCGGGTCCCAATTCCTTCAATGGAAGTCGCAGCAGACGTTGAACCCGGAAGAAATCGGCCAGGCCCTCGTGAACGAGTTCCACACTGGTTCCGCGAATGGAGATAGCGTCGGCGTCCATGAGCTGCTCCAGTCCCGCCGAAATGTCCATGGACTTCGCCAGTTCCCAGCATCTGGTGATTTGAACGGGCTGAGTAGTTGTTTCGGCAGCGAGTTCCTCGAGAAAGGCGCGAAGCCTTCCTTTCTCCAAAGCCTGGAAAGGGCGCAGAATTTCGCCCAACCATTCTTCATATAGCGTGTTCACGTTCGTTGGAAAACGCTGGAATGAACGTAAGTGCTTCGCTACGAGCTTTGCAAGCAGAGGCACCTGACAGAGTTGTCGCAGGTGCTCGGGAATTCTCAATCTGCCGATTGAGCGGTCGGAGCGCTCTCGGTCTGCGGTCAGCAGAGAGAGAAAATCTTTTTCGTCGAATCCGCGCAGACGATATGTCGGCAACTCGATATCAGGCAAGCAGTTAGGTCGAGACAGTACGAGCAGGCGGGTCTTTGGAAAGTCTCGAACGAGATTTCGCAGCTCCGATACGATGCTCTGTCGCGCAGATTTCGGAACCCGGTCAAAAGCATCCGCAACGATCAGGACACCGTTCGTCCTCGCTTCCTCCCTGAAGGATGCCGACGAATAGCCTTGCACATGTGGAACAACTCGATTGACGAGATAGGCCTCGAACGCGCCTTCGCCCGTCGGAACGTCGGGAAGAAACACCTCGAATGGCAATTGAGCCGCCGAGCCCTCAAGCCTCTTCTCCAACGCCTCTAGCAGGAAAGCTTTCCCGAGTGTTGTCTTACCGTAGCCGGACGAGCCGAGAACAATTGCTCCCTGGTCATCGCCATTGAGCAGGGTGTTGGTTTCCACGCGGAACTGAGCCGGTTTTTCCACCGAGAAGTGAGCCACCTCTGAGTATGGTTTTCTGATCAGGATTTGGTCAAGGGATTAGCTTTTTCTCCTCTCTTTTGGGCTGCTGCAGCCGAGCTGGCTTTGAAGCGGAAGCTATCGTTCCCGGTTTCCAGGATATGGCAACGATGGGTCAGGCGGTCGAGCAGAGCCGTGGTCATCTTGGCATCACCGAAGACGGTCGCCCATTCGCTGAAGCTGAGGTTGGTAGTGATGATGACGCTGGTGCGCTCATAGAGCTTGCTCAGCAGATGGAAGAGCAGCGCACCGCCTGAGGCACTGAACGGAAGGTATCCGAGCTCATCGAGGATCAGCAGATCGAGGCGAACCAGCGTCTCAGCAATCTGGCCTGCCTTGCCTTTGGCCTTCTCCTGTTCGAGCGCATTGACCAATTCGATGGTCGAGAAGAAGCGGACCTTTCGGCGATGATGCTCGATCGCCTGGACACCAAGGGCGGTCGCGACATGTGTTTTTCCTGTGCCCGGCCCGCCGACGAGCACGATATTCTGCGCTCCGTCCATGAACTCGCATCGGTGCAGTTGGCGCACCGTCGCCTCGTTGATCTCGCTGGCTGCGAAGTCGAACCCGGAGATGTCCTTGTAGGCCGGGAAGCGAGCTGCCTTCATGTGGTAGGCGATCGAGCGAACCTCGCGCTCGGCCATTTCGGCTTTCAGCAACTGGGACAAGATCGGCACGGCCGCATCGAAGGCTGGAGCCCCTTGCTCGATCAGGTCGATGACGGCTTGGGCCATGCCATACATCTTCAGGCTGCGCAGCATGATGACGACGGCTGCGCTGGCAGGATCATGACGCATGACGGCCTCCTGCGGTCCGCAGGCGCAAACCATCGTAGCGTTCAACATCAGCCTTGGGTTCACGCAACAGCGTGAGCGCCTGTGGCGTATCAACGTCGGGACCATCGATTGTCTTGCCATCGATCAGCCGATGCAGCAGGTTCAAGACATGCGTCTTGGTCGCCACGCCTGCATCCAGGGCCAATTCCACAGCCCTGACAACAACTTGTTCGTCGTGGTGAAGTACAAGAGCAAGGATATCGGCCATCTCACGATCACCGCCGGAGCGGCGGAGCATCTGGTCCTGAAGTTGCCGAAAGGCCAACGGTAATTCCAGGAAAGGCGCACCATTACGCAGGGCACCGGGCTTGCGCTGGATGACCGCAAGATAATGCCGCCAGTCATAAATCGTACGTGGCGGCTTGTCGTGGCTACGTTCAATGACCCGCTCATGCTCGCATAGGATATTGCCTTCTGCCGCAACGACCAGTCGCTCGGGATAGATCCGCAGGCTGACAGGCCGGTTGGCAAACGATGCAGGCACGCTGTAGCGGTTCCGCTCAAAAGTGATCAGGCAGGTGGGCGAGACGCGCTTGCTCTGCTCGACGAAGCCGTCAAACGCGGCAGGGAGCGCCATCAATGCCGGGCGTTCTGCCGACCAGACGTCCGCGATCGTGCCGGGCAAGGTGCCGTGTGCTGTGTCGCGCCACAGGTCCTGGCAATGCTGTTCCAGCCAGGCATTCAATGCCGCCAGATCCGGAAAGTCAGGCATCTGTTGCCACAGTCGCGGTCGGGCATCCTGGACATTCTTCTCGACCTGACCCTTCTCCCAACCCGCGGCGGGATTGCAAAACTCAGGCGCAAAGACGTAGTGGTTCGTCATCGCGAGGAAACGGATATTGACCTGCCGTTCTTTGCCACGACCGACACGATCAACCGCGGTCTTCATGTTGTCGTAAATGCCGCGACCAGGTACTCCGCCAAACACGCGGAACCCGTGCCAGTGGGCGTCGAAGAGCATCTCGTGCGTTTGCAGTAGGTAGGCCCTGACCAGAAACGCCCGGCTGTGTGATAGTTTGATATGGGCGACCTGAAGCTTCGTGCGCTCGCCGCCTATCACGGCATAATCTTCACTCCAATCGAATTGGAACGCTTCGCCTGGGCGGAAAGACAGAGGAACGAATATGCCGCGGCCCGCTGTCTGCTGCTCAACCCGCCAATTACGGGCGAACGCGGCGACCCGACCATAGGAGCCGGTAAATCCGAGAGCCATCAGATCGGCATGAAGCTGCTTCAACGTTCGGCGCTGCTTGCGCGACCTCCCGGCCTCGGTCTTCAGCCAGCCAGAAAGTTTGTCGGCAAAAGGATCAAGCTTGCTCGGTCGTTCCGGTACCGTGAACGTCGGCTCGATCGTACCGGCACTCAAATACTTCGCAATCGTGTTGCGTGACAGCCCAGTGCGCCGACTGATCTCGCGGATTGACTGCTTCTCGCGAAGCGCCATCCGACGGATGATGTTTAAAAGTCCCATGTGGATCACTCCGTTGCCCCCGTCGCTCACCGCTTTGGGGGGAAGGTTCACATGGCTCAATTCTCAATGGAAATTATGCGCCTAACCGGCTCAGTTCTGCGTGGAAACCAACACGCGTGGTCATCAAGATCATCGAATGTGAGAAAATGGGTCCGTAGGAGCAACGAATGTGACGACGGGGTACGACGTTGCTGATGATGACCCGATGAAAACTCAATGTTTTCAATTGCACAAAGATCATCGAATGTGACGAGCTACATTTTATTTGATAATTTTTCGCTGGCTGCGTTTTACCGGAGTTTTGTTGATGGTCTCTCCGTTTCAGGGATGAGGGCCGGGTATCGCTTCTCCAAGGGCAACATGATCTCGAAGTATAATGTGCCCATTACCTCTCCCACCGCCTTTTTGAACTGGCTGCGCAGCGTTTCATCCTCGACCGCGTCAGCAGATTCAAATAATTTGTTTATCAGCGGATCGAGCGCGATCACACGCGCGTAGACTACCCTCGCAGTCTCTTCTCTCATCGGCCGCAGCTCCCCAGCCTCGTGAAAAATTCTCGCATTTTGCTCGACATATTGGAGGCTACCGCTATTCGAACTGACAAACAGCATTGAGGTGCCGATTGCCTCGGCACCTCCTTTATTTACGGTAACTTAGCCGTCCAGATGACCCGAAAAAGCCTTGTCGGCTGATTTTACCAGGACGGCGACATCCACGCCCTTGGTGATTACTGCGCCGCTTGCCCGTAGATCGACCACCGGCTTCAGCGTGCCGGTGACGTGCGTGGTCAGTTGCACGACCGTTCCTTTGTCGAGATCTGCAACCCATAGGCCTTTTTCACCGGCCACTCCAATAATAACAACTCTAGCCATGCAGATTAGTCCCTTTCTCTACCTGGTTTGATGTCAAAATCCTGCTTTCTTAAGGCCTTCGCGATAGATGTCCTTTTGCCATTGCTCTTGCAGAGGCACGACGGCCAGCCATCTATCCACATCGAAATCAGGATTCGTTTCGAGAGCCCGGCTGACGAAGAAGCGTGCCTTCTTGTCGTTGCCAAGCATTGCCCAGCTTGCGGCCGAAAGCCGGTCTGCCAGATCGGCATCGACCATGCGGTCGATATATCCAAGCGCATTCTCGAAGCTGCCCAGGCAATAGCTGGCCCCCGCAGCCGTCCAGAGATATGAGTCCGGATTGATGGGGTTGAGCTCCATGGCCCGCTGGATTTTCTCAAGAGCGAGGCCGGGGCGAGAGAAGTGGACCAGCGTGTCCGCGTGATCGGCAATGACGTCCGCGTAATGCGGGCTCAGCGTCTCCGCCAATTCCAGCGCCTCGACGCTCTCGTCGATGGATCCCTGCAATAGCTTGGCGACGCCGAGCTCGCGGTAGCCGTCGGCAAGATCCTCGCGAATCGTGATGGCTTGGGTGGCATAGGTCTCGGCCGATTTCAGCAGCTCGATATCGCCGCGTGCCGTCAGCAGCCATTCCTTGGAATAGGTGCGGGCAATGGAGCTCAGTGCCGGTGCGAAATCGGCGCTTTCGCGCAAGGCAGTCTTCATCTCCTTGCGGGCGCGCCGCATGTTCGGCAGGGTCAAGCGATGGAGATATTGCTGCGCGACAAGATATTGGTGATAGGCAGCGGGGCTCTGTTCGAAATAGGCGCGCGTCATCCCATGCTGTTCGACCTGCCCAGCGACTTCGAGGATGATGTGCCGCGAGATGTCGTGTTTATTGCGGGCCAGATCCAGCTTGCGAAAGCTGAAGCGTTCGGCCCAGACGACCTCGCTGTTCGACAGATAGATGAGCTGCGTAAACAACGAAACGTCATCGCCGAGGCCACTCAGCCGGGTATCGAGAACATAGTTGATGTCGTATCGCTGCAGGAGCTCAAATTGGTTCTCGCTTTGCCTGCTGATCTGCATGGCGGAGTAGGGGGCGATCACCCGCAGGCTGTTCAAGGCGCAGAAGCCAAGGGTGATATCCTCGACCAACGAGGTGGCCACCATCGCAGCGCCGGGGTCGGGACTGTGGTTGATTGGCGGCAGCAAGGCCAGACGCGGCAGGCGCGGGATGGGCCTAGTCGTCGCATCACGATCCGACAATGCGCCCGATTCGGACTGGTGGACGGGCGCTGGGGTCTGGCCTTGAGGCTGCATCGACAATTTTGCCGGCCACGATGAAATGAGCTCCTTGCGCCGTTCGAATATGCGTTTGAGCTGCTCCAGCCCACCTTCGGCGTCGAACGCCTTCAGCAATATGCGGTGCGTGCTCTCGTCCTGCGGTTCGGCCTCGAAGAGAAGGAGTGCGGCTTCCTTGATGAGCGCGATGCCGTCGGGCGTCGCGGGAGCCGTGACGACGTCATCAAGCGTTTCCTTCAACATGGCGAGATGTCGCCTGCTTTCGCCCGCCCGCCAATCGATGAAAACCCTGCTTTGACAGTTGGCCTTCCCGAGAAACCTTGCGCGCAGGCCTTTTGCAAGGAAAGCAAGCTTATCCAATGGTTTCTTGAGCGTGTCGGCACGCGCGGAAATAATATCGCTGGTTATAGAGTCGCGCTCGAGATGGACGTCCGTCTCGTCAAAGGTCAGGAATGCGGTCTTCAGGTCCGACTGCCGGCTCTTGATGCGGGAAACAAGCTTTCGCAGATTCGTCAGGGAGTTGGCGATATCATCCTCGCCCCAGAGGAGCCGCGCCATGCTTGCCCTGCTGGCAGAACTGTTTTCGTTCGCAAGTAGATAGGCAAGTATCAGCAATGCTTTTTCCGGAAACGCGACCGCCTGACCCTCCCTGTCGAGAAGAACGATTTCTCCGAATGTTCTGAGTGAGAATCCCATCGCGCTTTCTATATCGCTTTAAACGTGTAATAGCCGCCGAGGTGCCGTATTTCAGTAATTGTAGGCAGATTGACGCCGGTACGACAACGAAACTGGTCCTATATTTCTGCTGCAACGCGTGATTAATTGCAACTCAAGCCCTCACAATTCTGTGTTTTAGTGAAGGTTGTTGCTCCAAATCCCGAAAATGGTAGTTCTGAATGGGGCGGTGTTTGCTTCCGGACTTGAAATTTCCAACCGTACGTGGCTCCGGGAGGTCGGGATGCGCGCCGAGAAGAGGATTTTGGGTTCACGATGAGAGTTATCTTTGCCGGACCGACCTTCCATGGTGCGACTCTGTTGCCGGCTGCGGGCTATGAGCTGCGCCCGCCAGCCAGGCAAGGCGACTTTTTCCAGGCCGTGGACGATGGTGCCAACGTCATCGGATTGGTTGATGGGGTCTATGAGTATGTACCGTCGATCTGGCACAAGGAAATCCTGTTTGGCCTTGCTCAAGGAGTACAGGTCTTCGGCGCCGCGAGCATGGGCGCGTTGAGAGCGGCCGAATGCGCGGCCTTCGGCATGGTCGGCATCGGCAGGATTTATGACGATTACGTCAGCGGCGCCTTGGAGGACGATGCCGAAGTCGCCCAGTCCCATGCGCCCGCGGAACTCGGTTTTCTTCCCTTGAGCGAGCCACTCGTCAATGTCCGGGCAACGATCGCGCATTGCTTGCTGCTGGGGTGCATATCCGGGGCAGAGCACGATCGTCTTCTGGAGACGGCGAAGGCGATCTTCTTCAAGGATCGTACCTATAAGTTGCTGGTTCAGTCCTGTATTTCGGATGACAAGCGTGCCTCCGGAGTGCTGGCAGCCTTGCGGATAAATTCCGTCAATCAGAAGCTGCTGGACGCCCGGCTGCTCGTCGATGCCGTCGTCAAGGCATCGGATCGGCGCCTTGTTCCCAGCTTCGACTGGACCTTCGAGGCGACAAGTTTCTGGAATGCAGCATTTCCTTCTTCCCGATAGGTCGAAGCCCGACTTCAGGATGCTTCCTAACTCCTTTCGTGAGTATGATTTCATCGCCGCCGCCAAAGCCCACGGCCTGCGAAATCTCGGGCGCTATACTTTGGTATAATTGCGATGCACCATCGCCTGATTGATCCCCCTCAGTGGTTGTGACAAGACGGCCCTGCCTGCGCAACACAATGCGAAGGCTGACGAAACAACTGATCAAGAGACAAATGGACAGCTACCCTAGTCGCTGTCCGGCTGCGGTTTCGAGCCGCATCCGGACGGTCATCGCAACAACCTGGACCGCTACCGGCATCCGCCGGGCGAGCGCCGGTCGGGCATAGCCTGTCCGGCTCGCCATCCGGATCCGTCGACAAGCGGACCGACGAGGTGAGCCATGAACAATATCGTTTTTTTCCGCGGACGGGCGTCCGCATCCAAATTTTCCGCCTTGCAGATCCTGCCCGCCGTGGTTGGCACGCCGAGGTCTGATCGGGCTGTGATCGTTCAGCGCCCACGCATGATCGCCATTTGGCACATCAATCCCCGCAGCGGGAAATTGGAGTGCTTCTGGACGACCGAGCGCGGAGCTGCTCCCGACGAAGACGGCAGTCGTCGAGCGGCATAGGCCGGCTTTCCCGAATTCTTGTTTTACCGCGCATGTCCCTGGCTCCGCGACTGGGGCGCCACGAACATGCATCATTCGCGACCTCTTGTTTTCAAGGGATTAGACATGGTCTTCCTTCCTAATGATCGGCGGGAGCGCAGCGCCGTTGCCGCGCTTGCAGGCGCCCGTATACTACCGAACGGCTACGACCTTGCTGCATTCGCTTTCATTGTCGCAGTCGCGTTTCTTGCGCTTCACGGCGTCGCGGAAATGCGGGCGCCGCTGTCGGGGCTTGCTGCCGCGCCGCTCACGCTCGATCCCGCCAATCTGCCTGAATATGCGCTGCGCACGACATTGCGCATGCTGGCCGCGATCGTCGCCTCGCTCGTCTTTACCTTCGTCGTCGCCACGCTTGCCGCGAAGAGCCGCCGTGCCGAAACGATCATCATTCCGGCCCTCGACATATTGCAGTCGGTTCCGGTGCTCGGCTTCCTGACCTTCACCGTCGCATTCTTCATGGGATTGTTTCCCGGAAGCCAGCTCGGTGCCGAGTGCGCCTCGATCTTTGCGATCTTCACCAGCCAAGCTTGGAACATGGCCTTTTCTTTCTATCAGTCGCTACGGACGGTGCCCCGCGACCTCGATGAAGTCAGCCGTGGATTCGGCCTCTCCACCTGGCAACGCTTTTGGCGGCTGGAGGCACCTTTCGCTGCGCCCGGTCTTATATGGAACACGATGATGTCGATGTCCGGCGGCTGGTTCTTCGTGGTTGCTTCGGAGGCGATCACCGTCGGCAATACCACCGTACAGCTTCCGGGACTTGGCTCCTGGCTCGCGCTTGCCATCGACAAGCAGGACTTTGCCGCCGTCGGCTGGGCCGTGCTTGCCATGGGGATCGTGATCCTCCTCTATGATCAGTTGCTCTTCCGGCCGATCGTCGCTTGGGCAGACAAATTCCGCTTCGAGCATACGGCGGGACAGGAGAAGCCACGGTCCTGGGTCTATTCGTTGGTGCGCCGCACGCGCCTTCTGAAGCACCTAACCGCACCCTTTGCCGCCATCTGGGGCCGCGTGATGCTTATCCGGCTGCGGTCCAGCCCGACAATGGTTGGCCGCAGGCAAGGCGGACGGCGGCCGATTACGCGGGTCATCGATTATGGCTGGCTCGCCCTGATCGCTGTCGTCGGTGCCTGGAGTGTCTGGAGTGCCGTATCGTATCTAGATCAGACGCTGTCGTGGAACGACGTCGGGATCGCTTTTGCCGGCGGATTCGTCACCCTTGTCCGCGTCGTTGTCCTGATCGCGGTGGCCAGCTTGATCTGGGTTCCGCTTGGCGTCTGGATCGGTCTTCGTCCGGCCGTTGCAGAGCGTGTTCAACCCGTGGCTCAGTTCCTGGCCGCATTTCCGGCGAATGTGCTCTTTCCTGTTGCTGTGATCGCAATCGTAGCAACGGGTGCCAGCCCCGACATCTGGCTGTCGCCGCTCATGGTGCTGGGCACGCAATGGTACATCCTCTTCAACGTGATCGCCGGTGCAAGTGCCTTCCCCACGGATCTCCGGGAGGCTTCCTCGGTCTACAGGCTGCGCTCATGGACGTGGTGGCGCCGTGCGATACTGCCAGGAATATTTCCCTACTACGTCACCGGAGCGCTGACGGCGTCGGGCGGTTCCTGGAACGCGAGCATCGTCGCTGAACTGGCAAGCTGGGGAAACACGAAGCTCGAAGCTTTCGGGCTTGGTTCATATATCGCGAAGGCGACGGAGGCGGGCGACTTTCCGCGGGTAATTCTCGGCATAGTCGTCATGTCCGTCTTCGTCACCCTCTTCAACAGAACGCTCTGGCGGCCGCTCTACGTCTTCGCTGAACGCCGCCTGCGTCTCGATTAATCACATATCGGAGAACCGAACATGGAAAACGCTGTCATCTCCAAGAAGGTCGACATCACAAAGAGCTCGCCGTTGGTGCTGGCCAAACAGGTCTGCCAGACATACGACAAGGGGGCTTCAGGCTCGCTGGTCGTGCTCGAGAATGTCGATCTTCAGCTCTATCCCAATGAAATTGTGGGGTTGCTTGGCCGTTCCGGCTCGGGCAAGTCGACGCTGCTGCGCGCCATTGCCGGTCTCATCCGCCCCAGCAAGGGTGAAATCACTTTCGAAAGCAGGCCGGTGACCGGTCCCAATTCCGGCGTTGCTGTTGTCTTCCAGAGCTTCGCCTTGTTTCCCTGGTTGACCGTCTTGCAGAATGTCGAGCTTGGCCTGGAAGCCCAAGGGGTTGAATCATCGGAGCGCCGCAAGCGAGCGCTGGCGGCCATCGACCTGATCGGTCTCGACGGCTTCGAAAGCGCCTATCCCAAGGAGCTGTCTGGAGGCATGCGTCAGCGTGTCGGTCTTGCCCGGGCGCTTGTCGTTCGTCCCAAGGTGCTGCTGATGGATGAGCCCTTTTCCGCACTCGACGTGTTGACCGCCGAAACGCTTCGCACCGACCTTCTCGACCTGTGGTGCGAGGGTCGGATGCCGATCGAGTCGGTTCTGATGGTGACGCATAATATCGAGGAAGCGGTGCTGATGTGCGACCGCATTCTGATCTTCGGATCGAACCCCGGCCGTGTCATCGCCGAAATCCGGGTGGAGTTGCCGCAGCCGCGCAATCGTCTCGATCCGGCATTTCGTATGCTGGTCGAGGACATCTATGCCAGGATGACGGCAAAAACCGGTGCGCCGACACGTGACGGCTTGTTCCCGGGTACGGGCATAGCCATGGCGCTGCCGCGCGTCTCGACCAACCTGATGTCCGGCCTCATCGAGACGGTTGCAGCAGAGCCCTATCGAGGGCGGGCCGACTTGCCGCCGCTGGCGACACACCTGCATCTCGGCATCGACGATCTCTTTCCGGTGGCGGAAACACTGCAGCTTCTGCGTTTCGCAGATCTCGAAGGAGGCGACATCAAGTTGACGGCGTCCGGCTTGCGTTTCTCCGACAGCGATGTCGACGAGCGCAAGCGGCTCTTCGAGCAACATCTGGCAAGCTATGTGCCGCTTGCTGCTCATATCCGCCGCGTTCTGGACGAGCGGCCGACGCACCGTGCGCCGGCCCGGCGCTTTCGTGACGAGCTCGAGGATTACATGTCGGAGGATTATGCCGATATCACCCTCAAGGCCGTGACGAACTGGGCCCGCTATGCCGAGTACTTCGCCTATGACGAAAATGCTGATCTCTTCACGCTGGAGAACCCAAGTTGATACACGCGATCGGGTTGGATCCAGAAGGGCTGCTGGCGGATGAGGCGGCGGCCAAGCAAGAAGCGTTTTTGAATTTGATAAGCACCCAAGGCACGGCCTGACGCACAAGGCTCCAACGGGATCGCCGATCCATTCGCTCTCGCGGCCTGCTTGGTCGCGGGAAGGATTATGGTGCCCGGGGACAATGAAGAATCTGGCCGCCTGCTGGAGGCTCTCAGCAGACAGAATCGAAGCAACTCCAGCAACAGGAAGGACCAACCTCCCAAGTGCGAGGGCATTTCGGCAAGCGAGCGGCGCGCCTGAAGTACTATGCCGGGCTGCCGGGCGCAGATATTTTTTTGAGGCGCGAATCGGCTCATGCAATGGACCACGCGCCTATATTTTCGCGGGTTCTGCCTGCGAGGCAAACGCGCCTGCTGTTCGCGCCGCAGCTCGTCCGAACAGAGCAAGTCTCGCCATCCTTCGACGTCGGCAACGCTGCCGTTTTTGCAACCACTATGCAGGGAACGACAATCATGACCGTCGCACTTGATCAAATGACCCTCAATCTGGCACGGCGAAGGCCGCGGTTGTTTTCGGACTTTGGGTCAGGCAGTTTGCCATTCCCGTACGCAATGTGCTGCGAACGCTGAAACGGGGACGAAGGGCATGAGGCGCGAGTTTCTGAAGTATCTTCTCGAAATGCCGTTCCTTTGGCTCGGCATCGCGATCCTTGCCGGCCTTATCTTTATTGGCGACACGATCACCGACTTGGAGATCGCGTTCGCCGTTCTGTACGTGTCTGTGATCCTCATATCTGTGTATTCCGGGCGAACGGGAGCGATCGCGTTCGTGGGCGTCGCCTGTGCCGTCCTGACGGTCGTGAGTTACTTCCTGACGCGTCATGGAGCTTCGCAAGCAGGTCTGGTCAACAGCACGCTCAGCCTGCTCGCTATCGGCGCGACGACCTATCTGGCGATCAGGATCGAGAGGCTTGACGCAAGAGCGAGGCTCGCGCAATCCGAGCTTGCGCGGATGTCGCGCCTCATGATCGTGGGCGAACTCGGCACATCCATCGCTCACGAGGTCAGTCAACCGATTACGGCGATAGCTGCCAACGGCAACGCTGCGCTCCGATGGCTTTCGGCAACGCCTGCCGATCAGGATGAGGCGAGGCGCGCGATCGAGCGGATCGTCATGGATGCCGGGCGGGCAGGCGATGTCATCGGCCGCGTTCGCGGACTTGTGGCGCGGTCGGCTCCTTCGCGCGACAGGATCGACCTGATCGAGGCGATTACGGATGTGTTGGAACTCGTTCGCAGCGAGATCCGGAAGAGCCAGATACTTCTTCGCACCGAGCTTGCGAGCGATCTGCCATTGCTCACCGGCGATCGCGTGCAGGTCCAGCAGGTCATCCTCAACCTGATCATGAATGCGATCGAGGCTCTGACTGAAGTCGACGCAGAGACGCGTGAACTGCTTGTCAGTGCCGCTGCCGATGAAAGCAAGATCACAGTCAGCGTGCGTGATTCCGGTATTGGCGTGCCGTTGGCGACGCTCGACACGATATTCGACGCCTTTTATACGACCAAACCGAACGGCATGGGAATGGGATTGGCGATCAGTCGGTCGATCATCGAGGCACATGGTGGTACCGTCTATGCGGCGCCGAACTTCCCGCATGGAACCGTTTTCGGCTTCACCTTGCCGTCGGATGCGAAGGTGAGAGGGTAGGGCATGGAAGAGCAGCGATCAGCCGTTTATGTGATCGATGACGATGCGTCCGTGCGAGACGGGCTCGACAGCCTCCTGCGCTCGATCGGCTACGACACGCGTGGCTTTGCCTCGCCGCGTGACTTCCTGTCGCACCCTCGTTCGGTCGGCCCGGCCTGCATTGTCCTCGACGTCCGGATGCCGGATGCGAGCGGCCTCGATTTTCAGGACGAGCTAGCGAAGGCAGGTTATCTGACGCCTATCATTTTCCTTACCGGACACGGCGATGTGCCGATGTCCGTCCGGGCAATGAAGGCCGGCGCGGTGGAGTTTCTCCTGAAGCCGTTCCGCGAGCAGGATCTTCTCGACGCTATCCGGCAAGCTCTCGAAATCGATCGGACTCGCCTTCGGAAGGAAGCCGCGGCCATCGATCTTCAGGAACGTCTTTCGACGCTCACATCACGTGAACGCGAGGTCATGGCGCTTGTTGCGTGCGGCCTTCTGAACAAGCAGATCGCCGCTGAGATCGGCCTGAGCGAGATCACCGTGAAGGTCCATCGTGGTCAAGCCATGCGCAAGATGCGGGCCGACTCCGTGGCCGACCTCATTCGAATGGCCGATAGTCTCGGATTGACCAAAGCAAGTGTCGACCGTCGGGGAAATGGTGTGGCGCCCGGGCAGCGTTAGTCTCGGTCTCTTCGCTAAGCCGGTGGGGCGGTGACGGTGCCCTGATGAAATATCATCTGCCACCTGCCATCGATGCGCTGCCAGATCGAACTGCGCAAGACATGCCGCGGCGGCTTACCATCTTTTAATGGCCGAATGGCCCGATATGTCACCAGGACTGCATCGGGTGAAATCGATCGAAACGCGTAATCGCAGGCCGTGACCAACGCTGAAGGTTTATCCGCCGTCTCCTCCGCCAGCCGTGCGATGAGCTCATCTCTATCGTTATAGATCGTTCCCGAACTGCCGAATTCAACGAACCCCTCCGCCAGGAGCTCCGCCACTGCTTCCGGCGACCGGCGGATTTCCGGACGATGCAGTTTCTCCTCGAGCATACGAATTTCTTCACGCTCGCGCAGCGGAACTTCCGTGGCCATGGCAGCATCCGTTTCGGTTTGATTTCGGTGTGAAAGCCTCAATTTCAATGTGCATCAGGCCAGCGACTCCAGGATTCTTTCCCGCTCGACCTTGTAGACGTGGTCATAATCGGTCTCCCTGAATTGTTCCAATTCACTGGCGAAAAGCTCGGCTGCATGATGGCCGGCATGTGTCTTTTCGTCTTCTATGACCGCAGCTATCCGTCGAAATAGTTCGGACTCGAAATTGCCTGTGACGTTCAGTGCGTTCGGCCTTGTCAGTCTCGCCCCGCCATCCAAACGGATTGCAGAGACGTAAAACTCATCTTCGTAACCGGCGCCCGCCGATGTCAACTCGGCGCGCCCATAGAGCAGCAATCCGGTTTCCCAGCGATCGCAGAGGCGAATGCTCAGCTCATCGAACGAGTATTCGCAGGAGAACACATCGGTGTGCGTTGTCATTCTGCTGCCTTCGCGTTTGACGTGGAGTACACGCGTCCTATTTTCCTGTTGTCCATCATCACTGTGTCCGCCAGATCCGTCGCAGTAGTGTTGGGCTTACTGGGCATTAACGGCACTTCCTTTCAGCATGCTTCCGGCTTCCAAAATCCATGGCCTGTCCGGTTTCGCTGACTTCGTGCAAGCTTTTAACGCTTGCGCGGGCTCATTCCTTTCAGTGCCAATAGGCTCTTAATGAGAAATTGCCATTCAACACGATATATGTCAACATTATTTGTGTTTATTTAGATCGAGAAAGACACTAAAAGTGTTTGAGACCTATGACCGCCGACATATCCAGCAAAAGTCACAGATTTGGTGAGCTATGCGAAAGGAGAAAAGGCGGGCTTGCTACTTCCGCGCAATATGCCCGCAGATGCGGCCGATGATCGTCAGCCGCTCCAGTTCGACAGTGAATGTTTCCAGCGCCGGATTGTCCGAAATGATTTTCACCTGGCTCGGATGCGTGAAGGGCACGCGCTGGAGACGCTTGATCTGCGGTTCGGAATAGCCGTCGCTAATGGCGTAAACGGTATCGGTCGTCATCTGGTTCTGGGAGAGATCGACGATGACGCGATCGCCTGGCATATATGTAGACTGCATGGAGTCGCCGATCACCTCCATGATGATGGTATGGTTTGGCGAAGCTTTCGCCTCGTTGCGCAAATACCCCGCGGGAATCAGCCATTCCGCAACGATCTTGTGGCCGGCGACATTCCCGGAGCCGACGGGCAGGTTGATGACTTCGCCGACAACGCCGCTGCCGGCACCCAGCTTGACATCCACTTCCGGCGTTGCGCCTGCGATCTGCGGCTGCCAATGCTCGCGGCTGTAACTGAGCTCATCGTTATCTTCAGCGAATCCTTCATTGTATTGCTCGTCCGGATCGAAGGAGGTGACCATGTTCGGTACCGAGCGGGCCACTTTGCGCGGCCCTTCGCCGGTCAGGAGATAGGCTGCCGTCGTGCCGAATTTCTTGGCATAGCGGTTAGCGATCTCGGCGTTGAATTCGTTCTGGCCGTTCTCGTGCGCCCGGTAGGTGGAAAGGCTCACGCCGAGCGCTTCTGCCGCCTTCGTGGCTGATGGATAATTTGCGGCTTCGCGCGCGGTCTTCAGTCGTTCGCCCATGGATTTTTGCATCAGGTGACACTCGCAAAATTATTAACATAAATCATGTTGACATCGACATTATTATCAACATAATTTGTGTTTATCAAGGGGCCTGCGGTGCAAATCACCGTGGCCGGTACGCTGGCTTAACCGGCCTACGATGGAAAGATGTGTTTAGGGGTGATGGCATGATCGCGAGTTGGAGGGGCAGGAAATCATATTTGCAGAGGGGATATTTCGACCGCTTCTGGGACTGTCCAGGCTGTCATCGAGCTTTGTCGATCGCAGAGATCATCGAACTGCATTGCGAAAACTGCGACGCAGCCGTGGAGCCGGCGGAGATGGACGATGCCGAGCCTGCGACACCGGCGCCGAATCCGGAGGAGATGCCATGAGCGAAATGTTACAAGGCTTTCTGACATGTATCGGCGCCGCGCTCTTCTTCGCCGGTACGCTGGCGGCGATAAAATCCGTCTTCTGGAGATCAGAATATTCAGGCGATCAGGATGACGCCTGCGGTGCGCCCGAGGGTGACCAGATCCATTTCCGGATGACCGGCGACAAAGATGCCGGCGCGGCAAAGCGGACACGCTTCGCGAAACCGAGCTGAAAATCGGCTTCTGCACGAAAAATCAAACCACAGAATCCAACTCACAGACCTGGCCTTGCCGGCCAGAGGAGGTTGCTATGAATGAATTTCAAATCGGAACAGAAGCGGTTGCCGGCGGTCATCTCGGCTGGATTCGCAAGGTTCATCGCGCGACGAACGAGATCCTCAAGGATCGGAGTGGCGAACCGATTGTCTTTGCGACGGAAGATGCAGCAAAGGCCGCCGCCGGCGAGGCCATGGTTGCCTATCTGAACACGCCCATGCTGCGCGATGGCGCGAGAGTGGAGGCAATTTCCAAGGCGGAAGCTTTCTTTAAGCCCAAGCCGGTCGGCGTTGCGGCCGGGAACATGGCGTGACCGATATGCCGCGGTGGAACAAGCATACATTTTCTTGCGAAAGGAGCTGCAGGATCGATGACCAAGGGCAAGCTTGATCTTCTTCTCGATGGCCTCGGCATCAAGCTCGTTCCGGTCCATCGTCGCCGCGCGCCGGCCCAGAGCCATGCTCGCGGGACCATGCAGGAAATCCGGGGGCGATATGGCGACGGACATCTGGTCTTTGTTCTGCGCTGCATCCGTCAAACCGGAAATAATCGCGACGAGCTTTGGTCGGATACGATCGGAGCAGTCTCCGATGTTCTTATGCAGCGTCAGGATTGGGCGCTGCAGCGTCCGGGCGACCTGCTTGGCGCCTTCGACGACATCGCACTTGCTTCGCTGCGCTTGGATGCCGTGGCGAGGCGGCCTTGGCCGGTTCGCGCGACGCTGCGAACCCTAATCTATTGGGAATTGGAGAGACGACTTGATGCACCGACCCGCCTCGCAGTTTGACGATCTATCCCATCATGCGGCTGAGATCGCCGATCTGAGCCTGATCGTTCGTGCTCGCTTCATCGAGGCGGCCGATACGATGGTTCACCTCGATGTCCGCGGCGTTCGCCCGGACAGAATGCGCACGCTCTGGCCGGATGTCCTGCCCGAGTCGATGGATCATGCCGATCTCCGCATCCGTTATCGCCCGAGCGCTGCCGCCATCAGTCGGGCCGAAGAGGTGTTGCAGGATTGGCTGCGGATCCACGTCCGGGACGAGGAGCGCCGCATCCTGCTTTCGCGCTGGTCCGTTTGCCTTGCTGCACCTCGTGTCGCCGGATCTTTTCGGGATTTCTGCGCCCGAACCGGGCGTGTGCGGCGCACCGCGGAGCGGCGCATTCAGAGCGAATTTCAGAATGTCGCCGGCGCATTTCTCGCCACTTCGCCGATATTGCAGGAGCCTGACTGGTCGCGCATATCGCCGATGATGCCGAATTCGGCCGGCGGTTGCGAGCGGGTTAAACCGCCGATGACCAAACATGCAACGCATTGGTTGCCGGATGACGCCCGGCCGGTGTTCGATGCGGCCAGCCCTGAACTTGCAGAGCTTGCAAAGCGGCTTGAGCGCGGAAATCGCCGGCGTGCCAAGATGAAGGTCTAGATCGCGACGGCATTTCCGGTCCGAATCCGTATTTGCCGCTGTGGTCGACCTTGATCGTTTTTCACCTTATGGTGACATGCTGCTTTCGAATGCAAAGACGCCGCTTAGCCGAGGGCTTGCGGCGTTCTCGCCAAAATCCGGCATGGCATATTCTGCCAGAATCCGAAGTCGCGATGCCGGCAGGTGAGCGCGCCACGGGTCGCCGATTAGAACCACTGTGCCTTTTGCCAGACAGCGATCCAGAAATGCGGTGACGCGTTTTGCGAGGGCCGCTTCATAGAAGAGATCACCGATACAGACGACATCGACGGCGGGAGGTTCGCCTCTTGTCAAATCTGCGAGGACGGGCTGGACAGCCACGTCATTCAGAGCCGCATTGAGCCCGATGGCTGCGATGGCATAGGGATCGATATCAGCGGCATACACGTCTGCCGCTCCGGCCTTTGCGGCTGCAATGCCCACAATTCCTGAGCCAGCACCGAGGTCGAGCACGCGGCAACCGGCGACGGTTTCTGGCCTATTCAGAAGATAGCGAGCAAGTACCAACCCTCCACCCCAGTAATGTGCCCAATAGGGGGAGCCGAATTGCGGATCCCGCTCTGCGAGATGTCGCAAACCACTATGCGGGCCTGCCTTGTGCAGCCGAATCTCGGGAATGCCGGGAACGGGCAGAATCGGAAGATTGGTGGTGATGAACTGCCGTGCCCCGTCGAGGCCTGGGCCGCTTTCCAAGTTGTGGCTCAATGCTTCCTCTTGCTTCGCCTCTTGGGAACTATCATCAGATAGTCGCCGGCGAGAATATTGATCAATTCGTCGGACTGCGGAGCGCGATATTCTCAAGGGATTTCAAATAATTATCCATTGTCTTCGTCAAGATTCGTCAATCCTTGCAGAGCCGTTATCCTTCAAGGGTGTCGCCAACAGCGCCGAAAACTGGTTTGATCTGCTGCCCGGCCCGGCGGAACTCAATCGCGTTCTTGATGCCTTGAATGGCAAAGTCGGTCTCAACGGGGATTTCGGCAATTGGGAGCGCGCTGGCAAATATGAAGATCTAGCGAAGATCATGGGGCGTGCCGAATTGTGCCATGCCAAGGGTCGTTATTCAGCGGCAGGTCTTGACGCGGAGGACTACGCACGTTGCGTCGAACTTTCCGACGCTGCCGGTTACCGAGGCCCTTTCACGCTGATCTATGATTCGCAATACCATGAAGATGAATGGACTGGGATTCTCGAAGAACGCGATTGCATTGCAGGTGTCCTGCAAAAGGTCACAGCAGCATAAAGCCGTGTTTATCGGAACTAAAATCCAGTCGTTTGGGAGCGGTCTGACGCGTCTGTTTTTGCGAACTATGTCGACCGTTTCCAATGCGGCCCACATTGCATGACTTCGGTCTCAATGAAACTCATGGTCATGCAGCGCGCCAAGAAGCCGGTCCTGCGTTTGATAGCCGGCGTCGTAAAGATTTATAGCCACGTTGGCCGCGGACAGGCCCTCTTGGCTTTGTAACTTGATGCTGCGTTCGGCGCACCAAGCAAAAAGCGCGTTTGCAAGGACATCGATGTCGTCGGCATAAAGTGGCGCACTGACCATCATAGACATTCGCTACACCATTGTTGAAAGCTTGAACCGGATGGATGTAGCGCACACTGCTTTGATTTCTGAGATTTGCAATCGCCTTCGTCGGTCGACGTTAACGTCAGCCTGATATGATACACGTGACCTGTCTCTTAACGCGACATAGCGTCTTTGCGGCACATTATTGCGGGTTTGATGCGATCCGGACTGAGCCGGGTCCGGGTGCACGGCAAGTTTGCTTCTTGAATCATGGCGCGCGACAAGAAGGAAGGCGCCAAGCGTAAGTGCTAGCGCCACCATGATGGACAAAACTAATCTCGGCCCTGAAGGCATCATTGATGGGTTGGATGCGACGCCCTGACCGCGGCCTCGATCAATTCCTCTGCGTAAGAAAGCGCAGATGCCACGTCTTCACCGTCCAACTTCAATTCCGTGCATTTGCGATGCATGGCTCTGCGAATTTGTGACAAAAGCACGGCGTCGATATCAACCTCGCCTTCATCGAAGACATGCGTCAGGGCGGATTGAGCAACGATTTCAAGAACGGCAACACGGCCCTCTATCTCACCTAGAGATGGAATTGCATTTCTCTTTACATGATGCTTGCAATCGCGATGGGTGGTAAGCATTTCGGTGGCCTCCTCTTTAAGAGGACATAACCAACAAGAAGCAAAAAGGTTCAGGCGAGTTCATTAAAAAACTCGCAAGATCCTCGTAGCATTCCCCTTGCAATGTTTATTGACATCGAAACGCATCCGCCTGCCTGTCATTTCATCGGGCAAAGCTTGGGATCCGACAATACATCGGCACAGCGAGGCGACCGACGAAAATCATCATAGTAGAGGGTCCATACCGTTGTATCTGCGGCGCGATAGGGGCCAAACTTGAAATATTGGTTCTTTCCAAGCCCTTGGTCTGCATGTCCAATGTGTCCCGTGACCGTGACAATCCATTTATCATTGGCGAATATTTCGATATGCCCTGAGCCATCTGGGCCGGGCTTACTGTAAATGGCGAAGTCTATCCAGCCGGAATCTGGTGTCGGTAGTTTGTTACCACGATCGATTACTTTAATAGCGTTGGTGCAACCGGTAAACTCAGTGCCGTCTTCATTGCTCCAGTTGCCATCTGTGGCGACCAGCGCACGCATTTGATTGGTGTTCGGACGAAACCAGACCGGTGTCTCGTTATCGCTGCAAGCTTTGCCGGTGCTCTCGAGCTCGTCCTTCTTGGCAGTTGGGGCGACATAGTTCGTTTCGACAGTCGCGAAGAGCTTGCCGTTGTTGAGCCGGAACGCCAGGAAGGGACTGAAATCACCTTGTGCTTTTGGGCCGATCTCTCGCTTCCACTGCGCTATGAGATAGCGATGATCGCCTGAGGGAATGGGATCGGCGAACTTGACGGCAAAGCCGTACCAGACGCCCTTATTGTATGGAACGCGATATTTGGTACGCTCCCAGATTTCCGCTCTCTCGCTGCAGTTCGCCTTGCCCGGCGGGCACAATGGTTTGACGCTGAGCTTCAACGCCCCGGTGCCCGAGCGTTTGACTTCCGATTGAAACTCGACTGAGCCTGCTTTCTGCTCGGAGTTGTCGCGATAATAAAGATGACCGGATGGTGCGAACTCGCTGCCGTCGAAGCCATCGCGTAGCACCAATTGAGCCGGGTCGTCGGCCAAGGCCGGTGTCACGGCGCATGTGCAAGTGCATGCCAGGATAGCGGGCAGCGCGTATTTTGCATTCATGCTGGGATATTCCTCTGGCGAGATATTCATGGAGCGTAATCAATGACCTGTTCGCTTCGTGCGGGCAAGCGAGCGCAATGCGGTTTCACGATGCGTTGATAGCGACCACGGCAGATCCAGAGGCGTTCTCTGCATTTATTATTTGCAATGTATAGGCCGATTGTCCAACTTTAACTGCCTGTTAGACGCTTTGCGGTTCATATCGCCGCAAACTGGGCTTTGGTTGCGGTTATCAGCGCCCCGGACATGACGGTTCGTCGCCGCAACCTAATCGACGTTTTGATGTCGGGCATGAGAGAAACCGACTGAAGATCGCTGTTGGGGATCGCCCGTGGCAAACGGAGAAGCAGGGGTGGCCGGGGACGCGACCGAGCCACGACGAAAAATCGTCATTCTGACGTCGCATGCGTTTTTACGCGGTTATCGCAAGGCGTCGATCCACTTCGTTGCATCCCGCTGGGCCGAGCAGGGACACGACGTCCATTTTCTCACCATTGGCCATAGTTGGCTGACTCTGCTCAAGGATCGCCCGCGCTTCCGAGCCTTGTCGGGAAGCCAAGCGAATCGATTTCAGACTATCGGCGTCAATCTGAGGGCGGGCGCGTATCTCCCGCCACTCCATGCATTCAGTTCGAACAACCGCTTTCTGAATGCGGCAAATGCGATGCTCTTTCGGCTTTATGGCAGCTACCTGCCGCGCTTTGCCCGTCATGTCATAGCCGCTGCCGATCTGGTGCTGATCGAAAGCGGCTCAGCACTTGCTTTCTTTGACCGGATCAAGCGGCTCAATCCGAAGGCGCGAACTCTGTATTTTTGTCGCGACCTGCTGAGAAGCATACGCGCAGCACCTGTGCTGCAAGATATTCAAGCTGCCGCGGTTAGTCGCTTCGACGCAATTTGCGTTCCTTCGGAAAGGCTCGGGGCGCTGCTTCCCCAGGGTGGGCGTGTACGGGTCATTCCTCAGGGTGTCGATGCCGCCGTGTTCGATCGCGACCAGCCGTCGCCGTATCAAGCTGGTAGCCGCAATGCTGTTTCGATCGGTAACATGCTCTTTGACCAGCCATCTGTCGCCGCCATGGCTGCGGCCGCTCCGGATGTGAATTTCCATGTCTTTGGTGCGCAATGGAGTGGTTGGGCGCTGCCGAACATCGCCATCTACGGTGAGAGGGATTTCGAGAGCATCGTACCATACTTGCAGCACGCCGATTTTGGCATCGCTCCTTATCGCCTGACGGCAGATGAGATTTACCTGGCGGAATCGAGCTTGAAACTCGCGCAGTACAGCTACTGCGGTCTACCGATCCTGCTGCCTGATCTCGTTCCCTTTACCCGTGCGAACGGTATTGCCTATCGCCTTGACGGCGAAACCGCTTGGCGAGAGAAGGTCGACGCGGCGCTGGCGATGCGGCGTTCGCCGACTTTTCGCGATGGGATAATGACCTGGGACGAGGTTGCCCGGCAGACATTGGCTGCCGCTTTTGAAACGCCATGATCGGGCTTAGCCCGGTGCGACGAGGTTCAACAGACTGTTGACGAGCGGGCGTGATGCTCGGGGCAATTTTCCGCCGGCAGTATCCATCAGGATTCGTACGTCTTCGGGCGTAATCAAGCGCAGAAATCGGATTGCCAGCACGTAGGCGACGGCCCCTGCGGGAATAGCCGTCGCAACGGCCGCTGCTCCGTCGAAATTGTAAATGCCGAGCCCTGCGGCGGCCGCGCAAAGAAGGGCAGCCAGTATCGTTTTTGTCAACGCAGCAATGGGTATGGCAACTCGGACATATTTCCAAGCAGTCCGGCCGAGTAGTGCAAAAGTCAATGTCACGATCGTCGCGCGAGCAAGCGCGGCTCCCTCCAGCCCCATCAGTGGTACGAGAACGGTCAAGAGCATTATCGTCAATATGCCGCTTACGATCTGCACGCGCAGCAAAAGAGCGCTGCGCCCGGACGCGCCGATCATACCCCAGGGGATGACAGACAGGCCGCCAGGCCAAACAAAAGCGAGCAGCGTTGCCGCTGCTGGAATTGCGGGCTTGAAGGCATCGCCAAAGATCAGCGGCAAAAGATCGGGCATGATGGTTGCGCCGCCAAAGCTGATCGGCAGCATGATCAGAGCGACTATGCGAATGACGCGACTATATGCGGCTTGAAGCATCTGGCGATCATCTTTGGCCTGGGCATCGGTAAAGCTGACGATCAAGGCAGGCGATATCTGGAGCATGACCTGTTCGATGAGACCGGCCAGACCGAGACCTGCCGCAAAATAGCCAATGCTGGTGGGAGAGAGGACGAGGCCGAGAAATAGGAACTCAATGCGCGATAGGACTAGAATTTCGATAAGGTCGCTCAACCATATATAGCGACCATAGCGATGCATTTCCGGCGTCAGTGCTTCACGAGAAGGCCTGATATCGCGATCGATGTAGCCGCGCAATTTCAGCGCCTGCGGCAGGTAGCGCGCGATGTATCCGATCAGGACGCCGGTTGGACCAAGCAGCCAGGCTCCGATAAAAACGAGTGGGACCTGCAGTATTCCGCCAAGAACGGTGCTACGCGCGGTTTGGCCGAAACGATTTCTTCCGCGAGCGATTGCTGTGGAGAAGACGTGAAATGTGTAGCTCAAGAACAACAGCCCGGTGACGATCCAGAACCAGGCGTGTCGCGCGTCGCGCTGAACGTAAGTGATTGCGGCAAACACCAGTATGGCCGCACTTACCATGCTGACTGAAATCATGAAGCTGCGTAGCGCCGTGCGCACCAGCGCTTTCCAGGTTTCCCCATCGCCAGAGAGGCTGCCGGCATTGCGCAGCAACGTCTGCGGCAGGCCCATATCCGCCAATGCTGCTGCGGAGGTCGCAACCCATAACGCGTAAGCGACTTTGCCGGACCCTGCCGGGCCAAGCAGGCGCGCAGCTATGATGCCGCTCGCAAAGCCAGCAGCCAGCGAAATCGACGTCGCGGCCAGACTGATCAGCGAGCTTCTAAGAAGATTGGACGTAGTCGCACTCATAGCAATCCTCCTAGAAGGCTGTCGCATAACCTTGTGTTAAACGCAGGCTGATAATTTTCACTTGCGTTCTAGTTGAAATTCGAGATGGCCGCCATGACAGATAGAGCCGCCGACCAAGATGGATTTCTCATTCCGGGATATCTGCAGAGGGGCTTGCGCGAGCGGGCGCATAATCTTCTATGGAGGCTTATGTCGCCGCTGCCCGATAGGTCTTACTGCGCACTAAAATATCGCGTCATTCGTGGCAAATTTCCCGATTTGAAGTCGCCTCAGACCTTCACGGACAAGATTCAGGCCCGGAAACTATACGATCGCAATCCGCTCTTCCCGCGCTTCGTCGACAAGGCCGATGCCAAAGTGCTGATCGCGGAGAGGGTTGGCAGCCAATACGTCATTCCGACGCTCTGGGTCGGCACGGATTTGGCTACCGTCGATTGGGCCGAAATTCCCTTGCCCGCCGTTGTCAAACCGACTCATGCGAGTGGCGTGGGGCGATTTCTTTACGGAGAGGCCGATGTGGATCGGCTCCTCACGAACAATCCCTCCGCCGAGTGGCTGGCGATCGATCATGCCTTCTACAACAGGGAGTGGGCCTATCGGCAGGTCGAACGCCGTATTCTCATCGAAAGCATGTTGCTCGTCGAAGGGCGCGTTCCGTGGGACTACAGGCTTTTCACGTTCAATGGCAAGGTGTCGCATATCGAGATCGACATTCGCGAGAATGGCCAGGGCTATTCCTGCAATTACACGCCCGATTGGAAGAAGCTACCGTTCTACGACCGGGATTATCTTGGCCTTTATCCGGGCCATGTGGCACGGCCGCCGCGGCTCGATGAGATGATCCATGTCGCGGAAACGGTCGCTCGCGACATCGATTTTGTTCGCGTCGATCTCTATGCGTCGGCGGAGTGGGTTCGTGTGGGAGAATTGACGTTTTATCCGGGTGGAGGCTTTGAAGCGTTCGAGCCGGAAGAGCATGATCTCCTGCTCGGCCAGAAGTGGCAGCTTGGTTTCGAAATACCGAAGAGATAGGTGGACAAATCACTCTTTGCGCGTTTCATAAGTCGATCCATTTTTAGGGAAGGTTTTCCATGACGATCGACCAGGACCTCACTCGTATCGGACTGCAGGAGGAGACTCTGCGTTTCGACGCCTTCGACCTCTCGACCGCCTGGGTGCTCGGCAAGCTGCTGCATGACCTTGCCAGCGAGCGCAATCTGGGCGTTGCCATCGATATCACGCTGCATTCGATGCCGGTTTTCTACATTGCCTTGCCCGGATCGACGCCCGACAATTCCAACTGGATACGCCGCAAGCGCAATATGGTGCTGCGGTATTTCCGCAGCAGCTATGCCAGTACCTTACGGCTCCAGCAGCAGGGGAAGACGATCGAGGATAACGGGCTTTCGGGCGTCGATTACGCCGCATCCGGCGGCAGCTTCCCTATTTTCGTCAACGGCACGGGCTGCATCGGCGCCGTCACGGTTTCAGGCCTTCCGCAGCGTGAAGACCACAATCTCGTGGTTGAGGCTCTCGCGCTGACGCTCGGCCACGAACTTCACAATCTCAGCCTCTCGTAGAGGGTTATGGCGGCGCCAAGCTCAAAGCGGGCGCCGCCGGCAATCTCAGATTTTGCCGCCAGCTTCGGCGATGACCTTGGTCAAGCTGCCGGTCGCCGGGAAGAGCGGAATCAGGCTGGCTTGCAATGCGTGATAGATATCGCCCTTACCTGGGAACAGTGTGTGGGCCGGAACGAGATCTTCCGTTAATTCCTCATGCCAGCCGCCGTTGGCGTGGTCTATAAACGAGCGGCCGATGACGCTCCAAATCTTGCGGTAGCTCTCCTCGTGAAAATCGCTAGGAACATGCTCGTTCAGATAATGGGCGGCGCCGGCGCCCTCGCATGCGGGCCACCAGAGCTTGTTGCGTTTGGCGGGAACGTCTTCCCAGTCGAGGGTATAGAAAAAGCCGCTCTTTTTGTTATCCCAGCCCAATGACATGGATTGGGAGAAGAGGCCCTTGGCTGCTTCCGGCATCCAGTTGTGCCGCTTTTCTCCCAGCGACCAGAGTTGCAGGATGAGCCGCGCCCATTCCAGCCAATGCCCGGGCGTCGTGCCCGATGGGCGGAACATCTCATTGCCGCGATAATTCTTGTCGAGTACCCAATCGGCATTGAAGTGTTCCGCGACTCGCCAGCCAACCGAACCGGCCGAGCGACGAATGACGAGATCGGCGATGCTTTCCGCCTTTTCAAGATAGCTCTTGTCGCCGGTGACCTCGAAAGCAGCCATCAGCGCTTCCGTCAGATGCATGTTGGAGTTCTGGCCGCGATAGCTGCCGCCGTCGATCGGCGACCAATCCTGGTTGAATTCCTCGGCAATAGCGCCGTGCTTTTCCTCCCAGAACTTCGTATTCAGAATTTCGGTAACGTCGGCGAGCATGCCGTCGGCCAGCGGATGGCCGATCGTCTTGGCGGAGGAGGCGGCGAGCAGTACGAATGCGTGGCCATAGCCCTGCTTGCTTGAATCGACCGGACCATCATTGTTCAGTGACCAGACATAACCACCATGCGTCGTGTCGCGATGGTGGCTCCAGAGGTAGTTCATTCCGTGGTCGACAATATCATTCGCGCCGGGGCGGCCGAGTAGCGATCCGATCGAGAAGCAATGCACCATGCGGGCCGTCGAATGAATACCGCGCGTGGGATTGATCGCATCCAGCGGCTTGCCGACATCGTCCATGTCGTAAAAGCCGCCATTGGGATTGACGGCGCGATACTGGAAGAAGTCAAAAAGTGCGCTTGCCTGTTCGAGCAGCCAATGCCGATGATAGGCGCGCGTGCTCCAGTTTCCGAGCGCTGCCGGTTCAACCTGTATGTTCATGCCATCCTCCTTGGATTCTTTCTACAAGCCCTATAGCGCCGCCCAAAAGCGCTGTCATGGCGTAATGGGATGAAACTGTGTCGTCAGCTCCGCCTTGTCCATGGCCGGCACGGCAATTCGTCTTGTTTGTATTTTTCGGAAAGGAAGCAAACCATAGAAGCGGCATGCTTGTGCTGCGCTCAACCAGAGCATAGATATGTTGACATAAAGATATCTTTATGTGATCTGATTGTCGAGTCGCAATCAGGCCAGAGGAATTCGCTTATGTTTGACAATCTTTTTGGTTCCGAAACAGCGAAACGCGATGGTAGCGAGATATTCGACGCCTTGCGAAAGGCGGCGAGCGAGCGAATTCTCGTGCTTGATGGCGCCATGGGCACGCAGATCCAGGGCCTCGGTTTCGACGAGGATCAGTTTCGCGGTCACCGTTTCATAGGCTGTGCCTGTCATCAAAAAGGCAATAACGACCTTCTCATTCTGACTCAGCCCGACGCGATCGAAGAGATTCATTATCGCTATGCCAAGGCAGGCGCCGATATCCTGGAGACCAACACCTTCTCGTCCACCCGCATTGCGCAGGCGGATTATCAGATGGAAGGTGCCGTCTATGATCTCAATAAGGAAGGCGCCGAGATCGTCCGCCGTGCGGCGATCCGCGCGCAGCGGGAAGATGGCAAGCGCCGTTTCGTTGCCGGTGCCATCGGTCCGACCAACCGCACAGCGTCGATTTCCCCTGATGTCAATAATCCTGGCTATCGCGCCGTCAGCTTCGATGATCTGCGTCTGGCTTACGGCGAGCAGATAGATGGCCTCATCGACGGGGGCGCCGACATTATTCTGATCGAGACGATTTTCGATACGCTTAACGCGAAGGCTGCCATCTTCGCCTGCGAGGAGCGTTTCGAGGCCAAGGGCATACGCCTGCCGGTCATGATATCCGGCACGATCACAGACCTTTCCGGTCGCACGCTTTCAGGGCAGACGCCATCGGCTTTCTGGAATTCAGTGCGCCATGCGAGCCCCTTCACCATCGGCCTTAACTGTGCCCTCGGCGCAAACGCCATGCGTCCGCACCTGCAGGAGCTTTCGGCTGCTGCGGATACCTTCATTTGCGCTTATCCCAATGCCGGGCTGCCGAACGAATTCGGCCAATATGACGAAACGCCTGATATGATGGCGGCTCAAGTCGAGGAGTTTGCACGCGAGGGTCTCGTCAACATCGTCGGCGGCTGCTGCGGCTCCACGCCAGAGCACATTGCCGCGATCGCTGAGGCGGTGTCGAAATATCCGCCGCGCCAGCTTGCCGAGCACCGTCCTTTCATGTCGCTTTCCGGTCTCGAGCCGTTTGAGCTGACCAGAGACATTCCCTTCGTCAACGTCGGCGAGCGGACCAACGTCACTGGCTCCGCGAAATTCCGCAAGCTGATCACCAATGCCGATTATACGGCGGCACTTGCCGTTGCCCGCGATCAGGTCGAGAACGGCGCGCAGGTCATCGACATCAACATGGACGAGGGCCTGATCGATTCTGAAAGGGCAATGGTCGAGTTCCTGAATCTGATCGCCGCCGAGCCGGATATTGCCCGCGTTCCGGTGATGATCGACAGCTCGAAATTCTCGATCATCGAAGCCGGCCTGAAATGCGTGCAGGGCAAGCCGATCGTCAATTCGATCTCGCTCAAGGAAGGCGAGGAGAATTTTCTCAAGCAAGCTCGATTGATGCGCATGTACGGCGCCGCCGTCGTCGTGATGGCCTTCGATGAACAGGGCCAGGCAGACAGCTATGAACGCAAGGTCGAGATCTGCTCGCGCGCCTACAAGCTGCTGACGGAAACGGCAGGTTTGCAGCCGGAAGATATCATCTTCGATCCTAATATCTTCGCTGTTGCGACCGGCATCGAAGAGCACAACAATTACGGTGTCGACTTCATCGAAGCGACGCGGACGATCCGACAGACCATGCCGCTGGTTCATATCTCCGGTGGCGTGTCGAACCTGTCTTTCTCCTTCCGCGGCAACGAACCGGTCCGCGAGGCCATGCATGCCGTCTTCCTCTATCACGCCATTCAGGCGGGTATGGACATGGGCATCGTCAATGCGGGTCAGCTCGCGGTCTATGACAATATCGATCCCGAATTGCGGGAGGCCTGCGAGGATGTCGTTCTCAATCGTCGATCGGATGGCACGGAACGGTTGCTTGAGGTTGCAGAGCGCTTCCGTGGAACCGGCGGCAGGGAGGCCAAGGCGCAGGATCTTTCCTGGCGCGAATGGCCCGTGGCAAAGCGGCTGGAGCATGCGCTGGTCAACGGCATCACCGACTATATCGAGGCGGATACCGAGGAGGCGCGTCAGACCGTCGAACGGCCACTGCACGTCATCGAAGGTCCGCTGATGGCGGGCATGAACGTTGTCGGCGATCTCTTCGGTGCGGGCAAGATGTTCCTGCCGCAGGTGGTGAAGTCCGCTCGCGTCATGAAACAGGCCGTTGCCGTGCTGCTGCCTTACATGGAGGCGGAGAAGCTGGCCAATGGCGGCAGCGGCGAGCGTCAGGCTGCCGGCAAGGTGTTGATGGCGACCGTCAAGGGCGATGTGCATGATATCGGAAAGAACATCGTCGGCGTCGTGCTTGCCTGCAACAATTACGAAATCATCGATCTCGGCGTCATGGTGCCGGCGACGAAGATTCTCGAAACGGCCATCGCCCAGAAGGTGGATATAATCGGTCTTTCCGGCCTGATTACGCCTTCCCTGGACGAAATGGTGCATGTTGCCTCGGAAATGGAGCGGCAGGGTTTTGATATTCCGCTGTTGATCGGCGGTGCGACCACCAGCCGTGTGCATACTGCGGTGAAGATCCATCCGCGCTACGAGAAGGGGCAGACGGTCTACGTCACCGACGCCAGCCGCGCCGTCGGCGTCGTTTCGGCGCTGCTGTCGCCGGATGCCAAGCAGGGCTATGTCGACACCATCAGGGCAGAATATGCCAAGGTCGCGGCCGCTCACGCCCGTAGTGAGGCTGAGAAAGTGCGCCTGCCGATTGCGAGAGCTCGCGAGAACGCCCAGAAGGTCGATTGGGCGAGCTATAAGCCTGTGAAGCCGCAGTTCTTCGGGACAAAGGTGTTCGAGAACTACGATCTGGCCGAGCTTGCCAGATACATCGACTGGACGCCGTTCTTCCAGACCTGGGAGCTGAAGGGTCGTTTCCCGGCGATCCTCGAAGATGAAAAGCAGGGTGAGGCGGCACGGCAGCTTTACGCCGATGCTCAATCGATGTTGGAAAAGATCATCGCGGAAAACTGGTTCCGCCCTCGCGCCGTCATCGGCTTCTGGCCGGCGGGCGCCGTTGGCGACGATATCAGGCTGTTCACGGATGAAGGCCGTGATCGCGAGCTTGCGACCTTCTACACCTTGCGCCAGCAGCTGTCGAAGCGTGATGGCCGTCCGAATGTCGCCCTCTCGGACTTCGTTGCGCCGATTTCAAGCGGTGTGGCCGACTATGTCGGCGGCTTCGTCGTCACTGCCGGTATCGAGGAAATCGCTATTGCCGAGCGCTTCGAACGTGCGAATGACGACTACTCGTCAATCCTGGTGAAGGCGCTTGCCGACCGTTTTGCCGAAGCCTTTGCCGAACGGATGCATGAGCAGGTGCGACGCGAGTTCTGGGGCTACGCCACAGATGAGCATCTTTCCAGCGACGAGCTTCTTTCTGAAGCTTACGCCGGTATTCGTCCGGCGCCCGGCTATCCGGCACAACCTGACCATACCGAAAAGGAAACGCTGTTCCGGCTGCTCGATGCCGAAGCGGCAGCGGGTGTCAAGCTCACGGAAAGCTATGCAATGTGGCCCGGTTCCTCCGTCTCGGGCATTTATATCGCGCATCCCGACGCTTATTATTTCGGCGTCGCCAAAGTCGAGCGCGATCAGGTTGAGGACTATGCGACGCGCAAGGATATGCCCGTTGCGGAGGTGGAGCGTTGGTTGGGTCCGGTGCTGAACTATGTGCCGGCGAAGGCCGAAGCAGCGGTCGATGACGCAGCCTGATCATGAGTCGTTTCAACGCCTTGGGGCGTTTTGCTCATAGGCAGATTCCGCACGCCGCCGTCGCCGCAATTTGATTCATCTTGCGGCGATATCTATTTGATTAATAATATAAATCTTCGATCGCTACCGGATGAACCTAAGTTGCGCCGATCGTTAGCTCCGCGACGAAATCGTAGGCATCTCCCCGATAAAGCGACCTGGTGAATTCCACGGCCCGGCCCGAGCCGAGATAGGAAATGCGTTCGATCGAAAGGCCGGCGGCTCCGACGGGAACGCCAAGCAACCCCGCATCGGACTCTTTCATGTTGGTCGCCGATATGCGCTGTACGGCGCGCACGGGGCGCACCTGTCGCTTTTCGAGTTCCGCATAAAGCGATGTCGTCACGACTGCTGGATCCGGCAGGAATTCGCCGGAGACACTGGCATGCTCGATCGCCAGTGGTTGATCGTCGGCGATGCGCAAGCGGCTGAGCCGGGAAACCTTAGTGCCGGCGGCAAGGCCGAGGATCATCATTTCATCGGGAGACGGCGTATGGATGCCTTTGTGCAGCCATTCGGAACGTGCGGTCATGCCGCGTCGGGCCATGTCCTCGGTGAAGGAGGTGAGCTGAGATAGCCGTTGTTCCACCTTGGATACGGGCTTTGTGACAAAGGTGCCGGACCCGTGGCGGCGCACGAGAATACCTTCGGCGACAAGGTCGTCGATCGCCTTGCGCACGGTGACGCGGCTGACGGCGGCAAATTCGGCAATATCGCGCTCGGGTGGAAGCGCATCGCCCTGCTTCAACCTTCCGATCTTTACGGCTTCTTCGAGTGTGCGTCGCAGCTTGACATAGAGCGGGCCGGGTCCGCCTCCTGACAGGCGTTCTGGCGAGAAGATGGCACTCAAATCCTCGGTCATGCCCAGCTTCCCTTCCCATCCCGTAGCAATTTTGCCGCCAATTCCACCGCTCCGCGCAGCACGTCGCCCTTGGGTTCGGCCAGGAGTGCTTTGTGGCGTGCGTCGAGCCAGGGGCGATAAGCCTGGGCAAGGCCGCCGAGGAGGCAGATCGACGGGCATTCGGGCCAAAGCAGGGCATCCAGGCTTTCGGTTATGGCCTTCGCAGCCGTCTTGACGATATCGATGGCGACGGGGTCATTCATCCCGGCATAGTCGAACACGATTGGTGCATAGCGCCCGAAATCCTTTGGCTTGGACGCATGGGCAAATTCGACGACCCGCTCCGGATCGTTGCCATATTCGGCCATGATCGCATTCGTCAGCGGTGACGTTGCCGTCACCCGGTCATGCGCCAGAAGGGCGCGTTCGAGGAGATCGCGGCCGAGGCGGGCGCCGCTGGCCTGATCGCCGATGACAAACCCCCAGCCGCCGATGCCCCAGCTCACACCGTCACGGCGGGCATTGTAGACGGAGCCGGTGCCAAAAGCGCCGATGATTCCATCGGCATCACCGAGCGCACCCTGAAGTGCGATCGTCGCATCGGTGACCACGCGAGAGCTCGCGAAGGGAAGGGCGCCTTCCACCCGTTTTCCATAGCTGCCGACATTGGCGCCGGCCGTGCCGATAACCGCAGGCAACTTGTAAACCTGTTCGGGATCGAGCCCTGCGCTTGTCAGTGCATGTCGGGCCGCAGCGACGATATTGATCAGCGAGTTTTCCAGGTCGGAGAGAATGTTTGCAGCGCCGGCTTTGCCCGTGCCGAGAACTTGGCCCGTTCCGTTTATCACGGCAGCGCGGCAGCTCGTTCCTCCGCCGTCGATGCCTATTGCAAACTGCCCCATCACGCCTCCGGATGCCACCTGTTCCCCATTTTCCTATACAATACCAAAAAAATACCATTTACCAATAGGCAACGTGTCCATTTTTGCGCATCAATATCCTATTGAAATATATTGTAAAATTTCTTTTGCCCGCTCTTTTTGTGTCCAAAGGTTAAATTCGGCTGGACAATTGGTATTTTTTTGGCCTTAATTCTTGCCAAGGGAACAATACAAACAGACATCGGCGGAACCGGCAGAACAATAACAGCCGGCGGGCTAAGCAGAAGGCTGAACCTCCATCGTTGTCCCAAGCCGTTTGGATCAGGAGGGTCCGTCCTTCGGCGTTTGTCATGAATTTCCCGCATGGTGTTTACAGCGTCTCTGCCCTGTTGGCGGCAGACGGCGATTGAACGGGCCGATCAGGCGAAGTGCCTCTGAAGCCCTTTGTATTGGGGGCCGGCAGCATTGGCGGTCCCTATGGAGCGCTGACCGTTTCTTCAGACAGGCCAGCGGATTTTCAGATCGAAAACAGCGCCTCGCTACGGGCGTCGAAAACAGGAGAGGGAAATGAAAAATAATGTTCTGAAAGGCTTGCTTCTTGCATCCAGCCTGCTGACCTCGGTCAGCTTCGCGCATGCGGCTGATGTAACGCTGACGGTCGAAAGCTGGCGTAACGACGACCTGCAGATTTGGCAGGACAAGATCATCCCGGCTTTCGAAGCGAAGAACCCCGGCATCAAAATCGTTTTTTCGCCGACGGCTCCCACCGAATACAACGCATCGCTGAACGCCAAGCTCGACGCCGGCTCTGCGGGTGACATCATCACCTGCCGTCCTTTCGATGCCTCGCTCGACCTCTTCAACAAGAAGCATCTCGCTGATCTGACGAGCTTGAAGGGCATGGAGAACTTCTCGGCAGTCGCCAAGGCCGCATGGTCCACCGATGACGGCAAGTCGACCTTCTGCGTGCCGATGGCTTCGGTCATCCATGGCTTCATCTACAACAAAGACGCCTTCGACAAGCTCGGCCTGAAGGTGCCGGCGACGCGCGACGAGTTCTTTGCTCTTCTCGACAAGATCAAGGCTGACGGCACTTATATTCCGATGGCCATGGGCACCAAGGACCTGTGGGAGGCCGCAACCATGGGCTATCAGAACATCGGCCCGAACTACTGGAAGGGTGAGGACGGCCGCGAGGCTCTTATCGCCGGCAAGGAAAAGCTGACGGACGCTCCGTGGGTCGATCCCTACAAGGAACTTGCCAAGTGGAAGCCTTATCTCGGTGACGGTTTCGAGGCTCAGGGCTACGCTGACAGCCAGAACCTCTTCACGCTCGGCAAGGCTGCGATCTATCCGGCCGGCTCCTGGGAAATCGCTCTTTTCAACACCCAGGCGCAGTTCAAGATGGGCGCCTTCCCGCCGCCCGTCGCCAAGGCTGGTGACACCGCCTATATCTCGGACCATCCGGATATCGGCGTCGGCCTGAATACGAAGAGCAAGCACCAGGAAGAAGCCAAGAAGTTCCTGAGCTGGGTCGCTTCCGACGAGTTCGCCACCATCTACGCCAATTCGCTGCCGGGCTTCTTCAGCCTGAATTCGCATCCGGTGAAGATGAGCGATCCGCTTGCTCAGGAGTTCGTCTCCTGGCGTAAGGATCACAAGTCGACCGTTCGCTCCACGTATCAGATCCTGTCGCGCGGCACGCCGAACCTGGAAAACGAAACCTGGACGGAATCCGCAAACGTGATCAATGCTACGGATACGCCGGAACAGGCTGCTGCAAAGCTGCAGAAGGGCCTCGACAGCTGGTACAAGCCTGGCAAGTAATCATTGCATAAAACGGGCGAGGGGCCTTCGGGCTCCTCTCCCTTTTTCTTGATCATGGATAATTGGATTTGCGATCGCCTCGCCATTGCATTGCGACACGCCCGACGTCGTTTAGCGCTGGAATGGCGGGTGAATTTGAACCTCAGAGCTGCCGCTTCGCCGGGCAGCCAACAAAAACAGGCAGAAAGCCATGAGCGACGCCGAGATATCAGACGCCCTTGAGGTTGCGCCGATCAGGCGCTCCAGACGCTGGCACATCCTCGTTTTCCTTTTCCCGGCCTTTGTCGTCTATACGGCGGTCATGATCCTGCCTCTGATCGAGACGCTGCGGCTGTCGCTTTACAACGTCGTCGACAATCAACCGGTTTTCGTCGGTTTGAACAATTTCAAGGTATTGTTCGGCGACGAACGTTGGGCGCATGATTTCTGGAATGCGCTACGCAACAATCTGATCTTCTTTGCCATCCATATGTGCGTGCAGAATCCGATCGGCGTCGCACTCGCAGCGCTCCTGTCTCTGCCGAAGCTGCGTTTTGTTGCCTTCTATCGTACCGCTATTTTCCTGCCGACGCTGCTTTCATTTGTCGTCGTCGGCTTCATCTGGAAGCTGATCCTGTCCCCTCTCTGGGGTGTTGCGCCCGAATTGCTGAGCATGATCGGCCTCAAGTCGTTCTTCGCGCCTTGGCTTGGCAGGCCGAGCACGGCGCTGATCACCGTCGCGCTCATTTCCGTCTGGCAATATGTCGGCATTCCGATGATGCTGATCTATGCCGCCCTGCTCAATATTCCGGAAGAGGTCATCGAAGCGGCCGAATGCGATGGCATCACCGGTTGGAGCCAGTTCTGGAAGATCAAGCTGCCTCTGGTGTTGCCCGCAATCGGTATCATCTCGATCCTGACATTCGTCGGCAATTTCAACGCGTTCGATCTGGTTTACACCGTGCAGGGTGCACTGGCCGGGCCGGATGGCTCGACCGATATTCTCGGCACACTTCTCTATCGCGTCTTCTTCGGCTTCCAGCTTCAGCTCGGAGATCGTTCCATGGGGGCGACGATCGCGACTGTCATGTTCCTGATCATCCTGACCGGTGTCTCGTTCTATCTTTTCATCGTCCAGCGGCGCATTCGCCGCTACCAGTTCTGAGGAGAGGCGACCATGTCCAAGGCCCGCACTTCCCTTGTCCGCACAGGCTTCGTGCATCTGGCGCTGATCGCGTATACGCTTGTCGCCCTTTTCCCGGTGTTCCTGACCATCATCAATTCGTTCAAGGATCGCGCATCGATCTTCCGTGCGCCGTTAAGCCTTCCAACGCCATCCTCATTCAGCATGATCGGTTATGATACCGTCCTCAGGCAGGGCGATTTCCTGACCTATTTCCAGAACAGCTTCGTGGTGACGATCGTCTCGATCATCCTTACGCTGCTGTTCGGCGCAATGTCCGCTTTTGCCCTGTCGGAGTACCGTTTCCGTGGCAATACGATGCTGGGTCTGTATATGGCGATCGGTATCATGATCCCGATCCGCCTCGGCACGGTCGCCATCCTGCAGGGGATGGTTGCCGCCGGCCTCGTCAACACGTTGACGGCGCTGATCCTCGTTTATACCGCTCAAGGCCTGCCTCTGGCGATCTTCATTCTCTCGGAGTTCATGCGGACCGTTTCCGATGACCTGAAAAATGCCGGTCGTATCGACGGCCTCAGCGAATATGCCATCTTCTTTCGCCTTGTCTTGCCGCTGGTTCGCCCGGCCATGGCGACGGTCGCCGTTTTCACGATGATACCGATCTGGAACGACCTCTGGTTCCCGCTGATCCTGGCACCGAGCGAGGCGACGAAAACCGTGACGCTCGGGTCGCAGATCTTCATCGGTCAGTTTGTCACAAACTGGAACGCCGTGCTGGCGGCGCTGACGCTTGCCATCCTGCCGATCCTTATCCTCTACGTCATCTTTTCGCGCCAACTCATTCGTGGCATCACCTCCGGAGCAGTCAAGTGAGCGTATCCGAAAAGCCGATCCGCGTTCTCGTCGCCGGCCTTGGCAATATGGGCCGCAGCCATGCGCTCGCCTATCATAACAATCCTGGGTTCGAGATTGTCGGCCTCGTCAATCGCTCCAAGCCGGAGTTGGTGGAAGAGTTGCGCGGCTACGCGATCCACCCGGATTTCGAAACGGCGTTGAAGGAATTGAAGCCGGATCTGTGCTCCATCAATACCTATTCCGACAGCCATGCCGATTACGCAGTGATGGCCTTCGAGGCGGGTTGCCATGTTTTCGTCGAGAAGCCATTGGCAACGACGGTCGGCGATGCCGAGCGCGTCGTTACAGCGGCGAAGAAGGCGGGCAAGAAACTGGTCATCGGCTACATCCTGCGTCAACATCCATCATGGCAACGTTTGATTGCCGAGGCCCGCAAGCTTGGCGGTCCCTATGTCTTCCGCATGAACCTCAATCAGCAGTCGAGCGGCCCGACCTGGGAGACGCACAAGGCGCTGATGCGCACGACATCGCCCATCGTCGATTGCGGCGTCCACTATGTCGACGTCATGTGCCAGATCACCGATGCCAAACCTGTCGAGGTGCGCGGCATGGGCCTTCGCCTGTCGAGCGAGATCAAGCCGGATATGTATAATTACGGCCATCTGCAGGTGATCTTCGAGGATGGTTCTGTCGGCTGGTATGAGGCCGGCTGGGGACCGATGATTTCCGAGACCGCCTTCTTCGTGAAGGATGTGATGTCGCCAAACGGCGCGGTGTCGATCGTCATGGATCCGAACGCCAAGTCCGACGACATCGATACGCACACCAAGACCTCCGTCATCCGGTTGCATAATGCCGAAACCGGGCCAAATGGCCAGTTCATCCGACCAGATCAGGATCTGCATATGGACGGGGAGCCAGGCCATCAGGAGCTCTGCGATCTTGAACAGGCCTTCATGCTGAAGGCCATCCGCGAAGACATCGACCTCGACCGCCACATGGCAGACGCCGTTCAATCGCTGCGCATCTGCCTCGCCGCCGACGAGAGCGTGCGCACCGGCAAGCCCGTTTATTTGTAAGGATAAGAGACTGTGGGATCGCTTCAACTGAAATCCATCCGCAAGGCCTACGGCACGCATGATGTGCTGAAGGGCATCGATCTCGAGGTGAAGGACGGCGAGTTCGTCATCTTCGTAGGCCCTTCTGGCTGTGGCAAGTCGACCCTTCTGCGCAGCATCGCCGGCCTCGAAGACGTGACTGCTGGTGCTGTCCTGATCAACGGCCAGGATGTGACGGTAACGCCGCCCGCCAAGCGCGGCATCGCCATGGTCTTCCAGTCCTATGCGCTCTATCCGCACCTGACGGTGAAGGACAATATGGGGCTGGGCCTGAAGCAGGCCGGCACTGCGAAGGACGAGATCGAAAGCCGCGTCGGGAAGGCCTCTGGCATGCTGTCGCTCGAGCCTTATCTCGCGCGTCGGCCGGCCGAGCTTTCCGGCGGCCAGCGCCAGCGCGTCGCCATCGGCCGCGCCATCGTGCGTGAGCCGGAGCTCTTTCTCTTCGACGAACCGCTGTCGAACCTCGATGCGGCCTTGCGCGTACAGACGCGCCTGGAGATCGCTCGTCTGCACCGCAGCCTCAAGGCGACGATGATCTACGTCACCCACGACCAGGTCGAGGCGATGACCCTTGCCGACAAGATCGTCGTGCTCAATGCCGGCGCGATCGAGCAGATTGGCTCGCCGATGGAGCTCTATAACCGTCCGGCCAATGTCTTCGTCGCCGGCTTCATCGGTTCGCCACAGATGAATTTCGTTCCGGCCGAGAAACTGGGGCAAAGCGGCGCAAAAACCGTTGGCATTCGCCCGGAGCACATTACTCTGTCGCGTGATCAGGGCACCTGGTCGGCCAAGGTCATCCATGTCGAACACCTCGGTGCCGACACGATTATCTATCTCGAATCCGATGTCACCGGTCTTTTGACCGTTCGTCTTTTCGGCGAGCATCAATACGAGCCGGACGAAATGGTTTATGCGACGCCGGATGCGACCCACATGCATCGCTTCGATGCAAACGACAAAGCGATCCGCACGTAATCTGCTGCACTCGAGGCGAAGCAGGGTGTTTCGTTTCGGACGTCCCTTGCCCAGGGAGCGTGGTGGTCGATCATTCGCCTCAGGGGTTCGAGGGGCTGCCTATTGTCAGCGCGGCCTTCTCGATGACCTCTGCGATACGCTCGGAAAGCGCGGGATCGGAAACGGCCCGCGCAATCGTGACACCGCCGCTGAGCATAGCGAGCAGAAGGATCGCCTGATCCTCGGCCGCCGTTTTGGTTAGGTTCGCTCCCTTGTTCTCCGGCAGGCCGGTGGCCACGGCCGCAATGAGTTTTTTCAATTCCACCGTATAGATGTTGCGCGTTTCATCGTCAGCACGCATGACATCGGGTGAAAGACTTGGCAGGGCGCAGCTATCGCCGAGATCGCAGGTGCGTTTGTAGCCGAGATAGTAGCTGGCGAAGGCCTTCAGCCAGTTCTTCGGCTGGCTTTCCTTGAGTGCCGCGATCCCTTGACGGAGCTCTTCCAGCCCTTCCACGACAGCCGTGCGAAATGCCTCGCCCTTGGACTTGAAGTGCCCGTAGAAGGCGCCGTTGGTGACGCCGGCCGCTTTCGTCAGGGCATCGATGCCCGCCCCGCCATAACCCTCCTTTCGAAATACTTGCCCGGCGGCCGCGATCACCCGCGTCCGGGTCTCCTGCTTGTGTTCGGCGCTATAGCGCATTGGTGTCCTCATTAAGAGTGATCTCTCTTTATTGATTGCATAGAGAGTGATCGGTGTGTATTGATAAAGAGTGATCGGTATATATCAATTGCCGTCGCAGGTCCAACAAGGAGATGTCCCATGCCTATTACGCTTACACTCCCCGAACGGTTGCTTTCGCCTGAAGCGCAAGCGCAGGCTTTTGCCCGCTTGACCGAAGCGGTTCTCGATGTTGCCGGCTTGACCGGAAATGCCTTCATGACGGCCAATGTCATCGGCACGATTAACGTGCTTCCGGCCGAACATGTATTGGCGGCGGGAAAGCCCGTTGCGGCGGCCTTCATCGAGCTCAAGCTGCCGGAGATCGCGCTTGCGACGCCGGAAGCCAAACGGGCTTTCATCGAGAAGGCGACCGATATTGTCGAACAGGCCGCCGGAGGGCGGATCAAGCGCGAGCACATCTGGTCGAACATAGTCTACGCGCCGGAAGGAGCCTGGGGCATTGCAGGGCATAGCTACAGCAATGCCGATTTGGTCGGCGCCATTCAAAATGCCGCAGGGTCCTAGGTAACCCTCGGCTCAATACCGCCTGAATCGGCAGAGTTCGTAGGGGTGTCGGACCGGCGTGTGCCGAGCCATCGAGGTCCGACGCAGGAGGAAAACAGGATATGCAACTGGCCAATTATCTGTTCTTCACAACGCATTGCGAGGAGGCGCTTGCCTTCTATGCCGCCTGCGGGCTTGGCCGCGTTACGCTATTGATCCATCATGGTGCCGATGGGGTACCGCTTGCTGCGGATGCGATGCGGGGCAGGGTGATGCACGCGCGTTTCGAGGGGCCAGGCGTGCTGTTCTTCGCATCCGACAATCACGATGCCGAGCCGATGCGCGGCTCCGCCCATATGCTTGTCACGGATGACCGCGACAGCACCGACAGGATTTTTTCTCTGCTGGCCGAAGGCGGCACGGTGACGACGCCGCTCGCCATCCAGCCATGGGGCAGCTACTACGGCAAGCTCACGGATCGGTTTGGCGTTCAATGGATGGTGGACTGCGTGCGATCGTGATCTCGAATAGTACGGGTTTGAATCAAATAGTCCGGTCGTCCGGATGAATTCACTCCACTGTCATGAAGCTGGGCTATCACGGGCTCAGTCCACTCCAGCAGCGAGCGCATCATGACAAACGCAGCATCCATTTATGCAACCTGGCATACAGAGCCGCAGGGCGATATCGCGATGGCGGAATCGCATAGTCCTTACTGGCGGCATTTCATCGAAACGGTCCCGGAGCGGGATTTTTCATCGAAGACAGTACTGGATTTCGGCTGCAATCGCGGTGGCTTCCTCCGACTGCTTCATGCCCTGCGGCCGTTTCGTCGCGGTGTCGGCATCGACATTGCCTCGGAATCGGTGGCTGCAGCTGTCGCTGCGGTGGGCAACATGCCGCTGCAGTTTCACGTCACGACCGACCTGTCGCCCTTTGTTGATAGCTTCGATGTGGCTTTCAGCTATGAGGTCGTCTACCTGCTGCCGGAGCTGCGACAGCATGCCGAACAGATGTTCCAGGTCATGCGCAATGGCGGCGTCTACTATGCCGTTACCGGATGCCACAATGAAATGCCGCTCTGGCCAAAATGGCGCGAGCTGATCGGCGGCAACAGCAATGCGCCGGTGCAGGATCGCTCGCCGCAGGATTATATCGACGCCTTCGCGGCGGCCGGCTTCGATGTTTCCGTCAGGCGCTTCGGTTATGACGGCTTCGTGCGGGCGACGAAGGATCGGAAATATTATCCGAGCATTCTCGATGCGCTGAGCTATCCGGCCGAATACAAGCTGCTGTTCCGGCTCGAAAAGCGCTGATGATATGGAGACGATCGATCGCAACGGAGGCAGCACCCTCTGGCATCAGATCGGCGAGATCCTGGCGGCTGATATCGCTGCCGGGACCTTTGCCCCCGGGGCGAGATTGCCGACCGAGCCTGAACTGATGGAGCGTTTCGGCGTCAGCCGTTTCACCGTTCGCCAGGCGCTTGGGCATTTGGAGCAGCGCGGGCTGGTTCGCGCTGAGCAGGGACGGGGGACCTTCGTACACAAGGGTGTGCTCGACTACACGCTCTCGAAGCGAACGCGCTTTTCCAAGAACCTGATCGAGCAGGGCTTCGAGCCAGGCGGCGAACTGCTGGTTCATGAAGTCGTGCCGGCGACGGAACGTGTTGCCGTGCAATTGAAACTTGCGGCGGGCGTGCCTGTCATCCATCGCCGCGGCGTGATGACGGCCGATGGCGTTCCGGTCGAACTGGGTGACACCTATTATCCAGCGGAGCGCTTTCCCGATTTCGACAAGGTCCGGCTGCAATATCCGACGATCACGGCGGCACTCGCCAGCTATGGCATCTCCGACTATGAACGGTTGTCGACCGAGATCGAGGCGCGCATGCCGACGGCCGAGGAAGCGCGACTGTTGCGACAGCCCAAATCAGCGCCGCTGCTCGTGACCCGCAAGGTGGATGTCGATACCGATGGCGTGCCTATAGCCTACGCGGAATCGATTTGGCCGGCGGAGCGCATCACTTTCAATGTCGAATTGCGGTAGCTGGATTAGCGATGCGAGAGGATGTTGACGACCTTGCCGAACGGGTCGCGGATGTAGAAACGACGAACGCCCCAGGGCTCGTCCGTCAGGTCGTACAGGATGACGAAGCCCATTGACGTGGCTCGCCGATAAAGCTCGTCGACATCATCAACTTCGATCGAGAGGTCGGGGACAATCGTTCCCGAACCGCCTTCGCTGGCAACGCTGATCTGCGGGACCGTTGCGGCTTTGGAGGCGAAGGTGAGAATCCAGCCGTGATCCATGACGATGTCAAGGCCGAGCAACTCACTGTAGAACAGACGAGCGCTGGCGGGATCGGCGGCGGGCAGGTTAGGGATGATGCGTAGAACGGTCACTGACTTCCTCCCTTGAGAAATGGAGGCGGGCTTGCGCCGCGCCTCCAGGATACTCCCGCTCAGACCGTTACCGACGGCAGGAGTTTGGCGCGCTCGGTCAATATATGCCGGCAGGCGCTCGCCACTTCACGGCCCTTGATGATGAAATGCTCCTTGAAGAATTGGATATGGGCTTCCGATTCCTGAAAGTGATGGGGTGTCAGAACGGCCGAGAGGACCGGCACGCCAGTGTCGAGCTGCACGCGCATCATTGCATCGAGAACGGTATTGGCAACGAATTCATGGCGATAAATGCCGCCGTCGACAACGAAAGCGGTGGCGATAATTGCGGAATAGCGGCCGTTACGGGCAAGCGTCTGCGCATGCAGCGGAATTTCGAGTGCGCCCGGCACGTCGAATATGTCGATGGGCGATGCTCCTTCTGTCGTCTGCCATTCAGCAATGAAGGAATCAACCGAGCGATCGACGATATCGGCATGCCAGCGAGCCCGAATGATCGCGATGCGGCTCGGTTGGGAGGAGATAGAAATGGTCATGAATTCTGCCTTTCAAGGGTTGGTACAAATATCCCTTGGGCGAACATGCATGAACGCGACACTCCTCTCGCCGAGGAGGGTGCGACCTGCTTGCTCTCTTCCATCCGGACTATACCGTCGGCTCCGGCCTCTCACCGGATCTGCTGACCCTTCCGGGGGACCGGAAGGCGCTCGCGGGCTCGGGGGAAACCCCCATACCGCCGGTGGGGAATTGCACCCCGCCCTGAGAACGGATGGACTATAAATGCATTTCAGCAAGGAAATCAAAGAAAAACGCCGGGCTTTCGACCCGGCGTTTGCGAATAATTTTCCAAAATTGCCCTGTAGCACAGGGCAGATTCTCAATCCTGAATGACCAGCAGATCGGATGATGCAAAACGCAGCGTGACCTTTTCGCCGACGCTCGGGGGCAGCATGCCGGGGCTGTTGAACATATCGAAGGAAATCGTGTTGCCGGCGACGTTCATGCGGGTGCGGATGACCGAACCCAGGAAGTGCGCCGAGGAAACTTCGCCCGTCAGCGCCGTGTCGCCCTTGGCCGATTCGGCCAGTGAGCCTGCCTCCGGGCGCAAAGCCAGCGATACCGTGTCGCCAGGCTTGTAGGCGGTGACCGATTGCTTCAGCGTGACGTCCTGATCACCGATCATGATGCGGCTGTTGTCGGGATCGACGACCTTACCTTCGATCAGGTTCAGCGTACCGACGAAGGAAGCGACGAAGCGGGTGGCCGGAGTGTTATAGATCTCGAAAGGCGAACCGATCTGATCCGCGCGGCCGGCATTCATGACGACGATACGGTCGGAGATCGACAGCGCCTCTTCCTGATCATGCGTCACGAAAACGGTGGTGATGCCGAGCTGCTGTTGAATCGCCCGGATTTCCTCGCGCAGCGATACGCGGATCTTTGCATCCAGCGCCGAAAGCGGCTCATCGAGCAGGAGGACCTGCGGCTTGACGGCGATGGCGCGGGCGAGCGCCACGCGCTGCTGCTGACCGCCGGACATCTGGTAGGGGAAGCGGGTGGCGAGATGATCGAGCTTGATGAGAGCAAGCATCTCCTTGACGCGCTTGTCGATATCGGGCTTTGCCATGCCGGCGACCTTGAGGCCGAAGGCGACATTGTCGTGCACGGTCATATTCGGAAACAGCGCGTAAGCCTGGAACACCATGCCGATGTTGCGCTGGTTCGGCTTCAGCGGCCGCTGATCCTTGCCGTTGATGGTCAGCGTGCCGGCGGTCGGGGTCTCGAAGCCGGCAATCATGCGCAGCACGGTCGTCTTGCCGCAGCCTGATGGTCCGAGGAAGGAGATGAATTCTCCCTTCTCGATTTGCATATTGAAATCATGGACGACATGAATGTCGCCGAAGGACTTCTTGATGTGTGTAAGTTCGAGAAAAGCCATAGTGGGAACCTTACGCCTTAATCGGAGCCAGTTTTGAAAAGCGGGAAGCCAGCTGCAGAAGGCCCATGCTGAGCCAGGTGACAGCAAGCGCGATGATTGCCAGCGCGGAAGACTGATAAGCTTGATTGGCGCCGACCAGCTGCATGTACGGGCCGAATGCCGGCCGATTGAGCAGCGAGGCCATGGTGAATTCGCCCATGACGATCGCAAGCGTGATGAAGGCGCCGGAGAGAACGCCACTCATGACATTGGGAAAAATGCAGCGGAACAAGATAGTGGTCCACTTCGCGCCAAGGCTTTCCGCTGCCTCCGTCAGGGTACCGACGTCGATCGTACGCATCGCCGTATCCACCGAACGATACATATAAGGAAGAGACAAGACAATATAGGAGCAGACCAAGAGGAAGTTCGTCGCCTGCTCGAAGCCCGTCAAAGGCAATATCGAAGATGAATTGTAGAGGCGCAGATAGCCGAAGACGATGACGATCGCCGGAATGACCAGCGGCATCAAGGTGATGAATTCAACGATCGGACGTATCTGCGGCAAACGAAGGCGGACCCAATAGGCAGTGGGGACGACCAGCAGCATGCCGAAGATGATGGTCAGCAGGGCCATAAGCATGGAATAGCCGAACGCATACAGGAAATGAGAGTCGGAAAAGACCGATGTGTAGGCGTCGAAACTATAGGCGTTACGGCGCATGCGCAGCGAGAATTCCAGCGTGCCGATGAGGGGGACGATGAAATAGATGGCACCGATGACGACAGCGATCCAGGCAAAGAGTTTTTGCAGCTTCATTTCTGCCACCGTTCCGCGCGTACGCGCATGATGATGTAAATGACGTTGGATATGCCGGTTATTACGATCATGCCGAGGGCCATGGCATATCCGAGATTGGCGTTGTGCAACACGTCGCCACGGATCTGAGCATAGAGCTGGATCGGTATGATGTTCAGCGAACTGCCGGTCAGCGCGATAGCTGTTGCAATGGCGCCGAAGGCGTTAGCAAAAAGCAGCAACGTCGTGCCAAGCAGGCTCGGCCAGAGGATGGGCAGCGCCACCATGAGCCAATATTGCTTGTTGGTCGCGCCGAGAATGGAGGCGGCCTCGCGCCATTCCTTTTTCATACCATCAAGTGCGGGCGTGATGATCAGCACCATGAGCGGAATCTGGAAATACATGTATGTGAGGGTAAGGCCGAGGAAGCTGTAGAGATTGAAGCCTTTCGAATAAAGGTTGAAGCCAAACCAGTTGCTCATCAGCAGAGTGACGAGGCCGAGGCGGCCGATCGTGGCGATGAAGGCAAAGGCCAGCGGCACACCGGCGAAGTTGGAAGCGACGCCCGAAAATGTCAGAAACGCATGGCGGAGCCAGGTTGGAAGTCCGCCCATGACCAGCGCCCAGGCCAGATAGAAACCGATCAACGCGCCGCCGAGCGAGGATGCGAGTGATACTTTGATGCTGATCCAGTAGGAGTCCCAGATGGACTTGGTGAACAGATCCGCGATGTTCTTCAGCGTAAAACTGCCGTCAGGCGTCAGAAATGCGCCCGCAATCAGGTAGATCGTCGGAAGAATCAAAAACAGCAGTGCGAAGATCAGGAAGGGCGCGATGCCCAGCCAGTCGACAACCACGCGTTTGTTGATCAGGGGTGCGGAACTGATCGTTGATGTTGTCACTGTGCTCATGAGTGGGCCAATCCGCAGCGTTTGAATACGGAAAACCTCCCCGCCCAGGCGGGGAGGTCATGTCTGGTCTGATTACTGTACGTTCGAACCGACGACAGAATCCCACTTGGTGGTGATGGCGGCCTTGCCGGCAGCCTGCTCGTCGAGCGTCGGGAAGATAGCCTTTTCATAGGCAGCAGCCGGCGGCAGCTTGTCGAGAAGCTCCTGCGGAACCTTCTTGTTCTTCGCCAGATCGTTGAAGCGGATCGGGTGGCAATAGCCCTTCAGCCAGCCAATCTGGCCTTCGTCGGAATAGAGGAACTCCATCCAGAGCTTGGCAGCATTCGGATGCGGAGCGAAAGCCGAGATTGCCTGGACGTATACGCCTGCGATGACGCCCGAAGCCGGAACGGTGACGTCGACCGGCGGGTTGCCGTTCAGGCTGTCGCGCCATGCAAGACCGTTATAGTCCCATGCAACGACGATCGGGGTTGCGCCCTGAGCCAGCGATGCGGACTTGCCGATGACCGGAACGAAGTTGCCGGCCTTGTTGAGCTTGGCGAAGTAATCCAGACCGGCTTGGCCGGCCTTGGTTGCATCCTTCTCGCCGGCAGCGAGGCCAGCTGCGTAAACGGCCTGGACAGCCTGGTTCGAGGTGCGCGGGTCGCCGGCGAGCGAAACGGTGTTCGCATATTCCGACTTCTGCAGGTCGGCCCAATCCTTCGGCGGGTTCTTCACGACGTCCTTGTTGGTGACGAAGGAGAGAACACCGTAATAGTCGCCGTACCAGTAGCCTTCGGCATCCTTTGCGCTGTCCGGAATGGAAGCCCAGGTGGAAACCTTGTAGGGCTGCAGCAGGCCTTCCTTCTTGGCGGTCGGGCCGAAGGAGAGACCGACGTCGATCACGTCGGGAGCCTGCGGGCCGGTGTTGCCCTTGTTGGCGCGGATTGCTTCGACTTCATCGCCCGAACCGGCATCCGGATTCAGTTCGTTGACTTCGATGCCGTACTTTGCCTTGAATGCAGCGATCAGGTCGCCATAACCGCACCAGTTGTGGGGCAGGGCGATGGTGGTCAGCGTGCCTTCCTTCTTGGCGGCGGCGATGAGATCGGCGCTCGGTTCTGCGGCTGCGATGGCCGTCGAAGCGACGAGCATCGCGGTGGAGATTGTCAGAAGACGATGAATATTCGAAATCACTGCATTTCCTCCTTTGGGTTATCAGTGTCTGGCGTTGCTGTTAATGACGTTACGTGAAGGTTGTGTGACGGCATCAAAGCGTTGAGTTTGCTAAGAATGCGAAGGGTTTTGCTTTTAACGGTCAAGTATGACAGTCGCTGCAGTCCAACCGCCTCGCACCACGCAATTTTTTGCTTCCGTTTCCCTCTAACTTAGCTTCCGGAACAGTTTAGTTTGTTCGAAAAGACCCTCGAGCGTTTTCATGCGCTCGCTCGTCTCGTCCCATGTCGAACTTTGCACGGCCTCGATCAGAGCTTCGACGATGAAGAGCGTCACCACGGAAGAATCCCAGGCCGACGGCGCTTCAATCTGCACGCGAAACGTGTGTCTGGCATGCTTGGCGGCCGGTGTCGCCCACTGGTCGGTAAAGACGATGATCTCCGCGCCGCGGCGGCGCGCGGCGGCTGCCAGATTGACCATTTCCTGCTCGTAGCGACGGATGTCGAAGATCACGAGCAGATCGCCCGGATTCATGTTCAGGACATATTGCGGCCAGGCGCTGGAATTTGGAGAGAGCAGGGTCGTGTTGGGGCGAATGACCTGCATATGGGTGAAGAAATATTCGGCAAGAGCGCCTGTGATGCGGCCACCGACGAAATAGAGCCCGCGTTTGCGTTCGGATAGCAGGGCGGCCACGCTATCGAACGTCGCGGCATCGATATCGGAAAGCGTCTGGCGCAAATTGCCCATGATCGCATCGGCGAAACGATTGAGAATATGCGTGCCAGGCGCATTGGATGCCCAGCGATCATGCTTCGTCAGCGGGTTGGAGATGGTAGCCTCAACCTCCTGGTGGAGGTGAGACTGAAAATCGGGATAGCCCTTGTAGCCGAGTTTTTGCACCATGCGTGCGACGGTTGGCGTCGAGACACGTGCATTTTCGGCGACTGTCGTGATGCTGCCAAGCCCCGAAACGGGATAGTTGTCGAGCAAGCTCGTGGCAAGTTGCTTTTCGGCACGCGTCAGCGTGTCGAAACGCGCATTGATCACGTCAGAAACTGTCTTCGACGCATTGCTCACTCGATTTTTGCTCCCCGGGACGGTCTTATGCCGATCTCCTGCAAGGATATAACAACGCTGTCACATTTCGAGTCAATGTCACAAATGAAGAAATAATTTCAGTTTCCGGTTGACAGTGGTCAAAAGCTGAAGAATTCTTTTCTTTATAAAGATTTTATTAAGCGGCGATAAGGCCCCCCAATGCTCGCGCAGCAAGGCATTTTGACGGAAGCGGACGGCGATTGCGTTGCGGTCGAAAGACCGGATGGAAGCAGCGCGGTCTTCATCATTTGCGAACATGCCTCGCGCGCCTTGCCCGAGAAGTTCGGCGATCTCGGGCTTTCCATCGAGGCGCTTTCCAGCCACATCGCCTGGGATCCGGGCGCACTTGCGGTTGCAAGGAAGATGTCCGCGAGCCTCGATGCAACCTTGGTCTCTCAACGGTTCTCGCGGCTGATCTACGACTGCAACCGCCCGCCGGAAAGCGCCGGCGCCATGCCGGAAACCAGCGAAATCTATACCATTCCCGGCAATCAACATCTCGGTGAGATGGATCGCCAGGCGCGTACGGAAGCTCTCTATATACCGTTTCACGATCGAATTCGCTCGATGCTCAAGAAGAGGGCGGCACGCGGACAAGAAAACGTGATCGTGACGATCCACAGCTTTACGCCGGTCTATAATGGTCGGCAGAGGGCGGTTGAGCTTGGCATCCTTCATGATGAAGACCGTTGGCTGGCGGACCGCATACTGGACGCGGCGGCTAAGGCGCCGCTCTTTCACACGGAGCGCAACCAGCCTTACGGTCCGGAAGATGGTGTCACCCATACGCTGAAACTGCATGGGATCGCCAACGGCTTGCATAATGTAATGATCGAGGTCCGCAACGACCTGATCGGAGACGACGTCGGCCAAGGGGTCATGGCTGATTATCTGACAGGGCTCCTCCAGAGCAGTCTGGAAGCCTGAGCATAAAAAGAAAAAGACCCCGGGGAGCAGTTCAACTGCGATCAGGCCGCACGGCAAAATGCCGGCGGCTCACCTGACACATGGTTATCCGCAATTCCGCGGATAACCGGGATTTAGGGGGAATGACATGTCTGATTACACAGACTTAGACAAGAAACAGGATGTCCACATCCTGCACTCCATGGGCTATGCTCAGGAGCTGGAAAGGCGCATGAGTTCATTCTCGAATTTCGCCATTTCCTTCTCCATCATCTGCATTCTGTCCGGCGGCATCAACTCGCTCGCGCAGGCGACATCGGGCGCGGGCGGTGCTGCGATCGGTATCGGTTGGCCGCTGGGCTGCTTGATTTCGGGCGTTTTCGCGCTCTCGATGGCGCAGATTTCCTCGGCCTATCCAACGGCCGGCGGGCTTTATCACTGGGGCTCGATCCTCGGCAACCGGTTCACCGGCTGGCTGACGGCGTGGCTCAATCTTCTCGGCCTGATCACGGTGCTTGGCGCGATCAATGTCGGCACCTGGGGCTTCTTCAGCGGCTCCATCGCCGGATGGTTCGGCATTGCCGTCGATACCACGACTTCGGCGGGTTTTGCCAATCAGATCATTTTCGTCGCCGTCATCACCGGCCTGCAGGCGTTGATCAATCATTTCGGCATCAAGCTCACGGCAAAACTGACTGACATGTCCGGCTACCTGATCTTCGCCGCCGCGATTGCGCTGACCATCGTCTGCCTCATCGGGGTGAAGAGCTGGGACATCAGCCGCATCTGGACCTTCACCAACTACTCCGGCACGCCGGAAGGTGACGCCTCGGTTTGGCCGAAGACGGACAATGTCTGGTATATCTTCGCGCTTGGTCTGCTGCTGCCGATCTACACGATCACCGGTTATGACGCCTCGGCGCATACGTCCGAAGAGACCGTCAAGGCATCGAGTTCCGTGCCGCGCGGCATGGTCTCCTCGGTCTGGTGGTCGTCTTTCTTCGGCTATATCATGCTCCTCGCCTTCCTTCTGGCAATCCCGGACATGAATGAGGCGTCGAAGCAGGGCTGGAACGTCTTCTTCTGGACGATCAACGGCATCACCAATCCTGTCGTCGCCAACATCCTCTATGTTGCGATTTTCATCTCGCAGCTCCTGTGCGGCCTTGCGACAGTGACATCGGCATCGCGCATGATCTATGCCTTCTCGCGTGATGGCGGCCTGCCGTTTTCGAAGGCGCTCGCCAGCGTCAGCCCGAAGTTTCGCACACCTTCCGTCGCCATCTGGACGGCTGCGGTTCTTTCAGTGCTGTTCGTCTGGGGCGCTTCGCTTGTCACGATCGCCGGCTCTTCGGCCTACACCATCGTCGTGTCGTGCACGGTCATCTTCCTTTTCCTCTCCTTCGCCGTGCCGATCGTACTCGGCATCAAGGCGATTGGAACTGCGAAATGGCCGAAGATGGGGCCGTGGAACATGGGGATCGGCCTTTATAAGGTGGTCTCGGTTCTTGTCATCCTTGCCATGGCGATCATCTTCATCATCGGTGTGCAGCCCCCGAACGAATGGGCGCTTTATATCACCATCGGCTTCCTGGTCTTGACCGCGATCGTTTGGTTCGCCTTCGAAAAGCGTCGCTTCCAGGGGCCGCCGATCGGTGACATGATCGCAAAGCGTCAGGCCGATATCGCCGCTGCCGAACGGGCCGTCGGCGAGGTATGATCCTTATTCATCATCAATCCGGCGGGGCCGCTGTCGCGGCCCCATCCAACTCGGCGAGCGGCTTGGGGCAGTATGTCTCACAGCGCCGCCGGCCGATCACTCTTCTATCTTTCAGGCGGTTTAATTATGAGCACTAGCTATACGTTCGACGACCTCAAAAAGGATGTGGCCGAAGGGCGCATCGACACGGTTCTGGCATGCCAGGTGGACATGCAGGGCCGCCTGATGGGGAAGCGCTTCCAGGCCGAATTCTTCGTCGAGAGCGCCTGGAAGGAAACGCATAGCTGCAATTATCTTCAGGCGACCGATATCGAGATGGAGACCGTCTCCGGCTACAAGTCGACGAGCTGGGAGAAGGGCTATGGCGACTATACGATGAAGCCCGATCTGGCGACGTTGCGCCGGATCCCGTGGCTGGAAGGCACGGCGCTCGTCCTCTGCGACGTGCTCGACCATCATACGCATGAGGAAGTGGCTCATTCTCCGCGCGCCATTCTCAAGAAGCAGATCAAGCGCCTCGAGGCGATGGGCATGAAGGCCTACATGGCCTCGGAACTCGAATTCTTCCTGTTCGATCAAACTTACGATAGTGCCCGCGAGTCCGGATATCGCAACCTCAATCTCGTCAGCGGCTACAATGAGGACTACCACATCTTCCAGACCACCAAGGAAGAGGATGTGATGCGGGCGATCCGCAAGGGCCTGCAGGGCGCCGATATCCCTGTCGAAAACTCCAAGGGCGAAGCCTCGGCGGGCCAGGAGGAAATCAACGTCCGCTACGCCGATGCACTTGATATGGCCGACCGTCATGCGATCATCAAGAACGGCTGCAAGGAGATCGCCTGGTCGAAGGGTAAGGCCATCACCTTCCTGGCGAAATGGAACTACAGCGCCGCCGGCAGTTCCTCGCATATTCATCAGTCGCTCTGGAGCACCGACCGCAAGACGCCGCTGTTCTTCGACAAGGAAGAAGAACATGGCATGACGCCGCTGATGAAGCATTATGTCGCCGGTCTTTTGACGCATGCCAGCGAAATTACCTATTTCCTGGCGCCCTATATCAACTCTTACAAGCGCTTCGTCGCCGGCACCTTCGCCCCGACGAAGGCGATCTGGAGCACCGACAACCGCACGGCCGGTTATCGCCTGTGCGGCGCCGAGACCAAGAGCATCCGCATCGAATGCCGCGTCGGCGGCTCCGACCTCAATCCCTATCTCGCCTTTGCGGCGCTCATTGCTGCCGGCATCGACGGCATCGAGAACAAGCTGGAGCTGGAAGCGCCTTTCGTGGGAGACGCCTATGGTGCCCGCGAGGTTCGTGAAATTCCGCGTACCTTGCGCGATGCTGCGGTGGCGCTGACGAATTCGAAGATGTTGCGCGCAGCCTTCGGTGACGATGTGATCGATCACTACACCCGCGCTGCCGAATGGGAGCAGGAAGAGTACGATCGTCGCATCACGGATTGGGAAGTGGCGCGCGGATTCGAAAGGGCGTAAGGCTCTTTCGACCTGACTCCCACCCGATTTTCATTTTATAGTCGGGCAGGGCGCTGGGATGATCTGCGCACCCGCTTCTTCGCCTTTGAGCGATGGTGCGGGAGGCAGGTTGCGGAACATCCGGCAATCAAATTATTGATGATGAAAACAGGAATTCGATCATGACCATGATCACATGCGTCTCTCCGGTGAATGGAGAGGTTTATGCCGAGCGTCCGGCCTTGTCGCTGGATGCCGCCAAGGAAGCAGTGGCCCGCGCCCGCAAGGCGCAGAAGGAATGGGCCCGTCGCCCGCTGGAGGATCGTGTCCAGCTCGTGCTGAAGGGTGCCGCCCGGCTCAATGAGATGGCCGATGTGGTCGTGCCCGAGCTTGCCTGGCAGATGGGCCGACCGATCAAGTATGGTGGTGAGTATCGCGGTTTCAACGAGCGCTCCAACTATGTCGCGTCGATCGCCGCCGATGCGCTTGCGCCGCTGGTGGTCGAGGACAGCGCGAATTTCGCGCGGCGCATCGAACGCGAGCCGCAGGGCGTCGTCTTCGTCATCGCCCCCTGGAACTATCCTTATATGACGGCGATCAATACGATCGCGCCGGCGCTGATGGCTGGCAATACCGTCATTCTGAAGCACGCCAGCCAGACGCTGTTGGTCGGTGAGCGGTTGGTGCAGGCCTTCGTTGAGGCCGGCGTTCCCGCCGATGTTTTCCAAAACGTGTTCCTCGACCATGAAACGACCTCGGCGCTGATTGCCGCCGGCAGCTTCAATTTCGTCAATTTCACCGGCTCCGTCGAAGGCGGACGATCCATCGAACGCGCCGCCGCCGGCACCTTCACCAGCCTTGGCCTTGAGCTTGGCGGCAAGGATCCGGGCTATGTCATGGAGGACGCCGATCTCGACGCCGCCGTGGATACGCTGATGGACGGCGCCACCTACAATTCCGGTCAATGCTGCTGCGGTATCGAGCGCATCTATGTGCATGAATCGCTCTACGACGCCTTTGTCGAAAAGTCGGTTGCCTGGGTTTCGAACTACAAGCTCGGTAATCCCCTCGATCCGGAAACCTCGCTCGGGCCGATGGCGCACAAGCGCTTTGCCAAGGTGGTGCGCGAGCAGATCGCCGATGCGGTCGCCAAGGGTGCCAAGGCGCTGGTCGATCCCAAGCTGTTCCCGGCCGATGACGGTGGCGCCTATCTCGCGCCGCAGATCCTCGTCAATGTCGATCATTCGATGGCCTTCATGCGCGAAGAGACCTTCGGTCCGGCCGTGGGCATCATGAAGGTGAAGAGCGATGCCGAGGCGCTGGAGCTGATGAACGACAGCCCCTATGGCCTGACCGCCTCGCTCTGGACCAAGGATGTCGAGCGCGCATCGCGCATCGGCCACGATATCGAGACCGGCACCGTCTTCATGAATCGCGCCGACTATCTCGATCCGGCACTTTGCTGGACCGGAGTGAAGGAAACCGGCCGCGGCGGCTCGCTGTCGATTATCGGCTTCCACAATCTGACGCGTCCTAAATCCTATCACCTGAAGAAAGTAACAGCATGAGCACTATCTCAGCCAATTGGAGCTATCCGAACGCCTTCAAGCTCGGCCGCGGCCGGATCAAGGAGCTGGCGGACGCCTGCAAGAGCCTGGGCATGAAGAAGCCGCTCCTGGTCACCGATCGGGGGCTTGCTTCCATGGCGATCACCAAGACGGCTCTGGACATCCTGGAAGACGCGGGTCTCGGCCGCGCCATTTTCGCCGATGTCGATCCGAACCCGAACGAGAAGAATCTCGAAGCCGGCGTGAAGGCATTCAAGGATGGCGGTCATGACGGCGTCGTCGCCTTCGGCGGCGGTTCCGGTCTCGACCTCGGCAAGTGCGTCGCCTTCATGGCCGGTCAGACGCGGCCGGTATGGGATTTCGAAGATATCGGCGACTGGTGGACCCGCGCCAGCCTCGAGGGCATTGCCCCGATCGTGGCTGTACCGACCACGGCAGGCACGGGTTCGGAAGTCGGCCGCGCCAGCGTCATCACCAACTCCGCGACGCATGTGAAGAAGATCATCTTCCATCCGAAATTCCTGCCGGGCGTCGTCATCGCCGATCCGGAATTGACTGTGGGCATGCCGAAAGTCATCACCGCCGGCACCGGCATGGATGCGTTTGCTCATTGCCTGGAAGCCTATTCCTCGCCTTTCTATCACCCGATGTCGGCCGGCATCGCGCTGGAAGGCATGCGGCTGGTCAAGGAATTCCTGCCGCGCGCCTACAGGGAGGGAACAGACCTCGAAGCTCGCGCCAATATGATGAGCGCCGCCGCGATGGGCGCTGTCGCCTTCCAGAAGGGGCTCGGCGCCATTCATGCGCTGTCGCATCCCATCGGTGCCGTCTACAACACGCATCACGGCATGACCAATGCCGTCGTTATGCCGGCGGTCCTGCGCTTCAACCGGAAAACCATTGAAGACAAGATTGCGCGTGCCGCGGCCTACCTCGGCATTTCCGGTGGTTTTGACGGCTTCTACGACTACGTGCTGCAATTGCGCGCCGAACTTGGCGTCCCCGAAAGCCTTTCGGCTATGGGCATCGCGCCGGATCGGATCGATGAACTCTCGGCAATGGCGATTGAAGATCCAAGCGCCGGCGGCAATCCGGTGCCGATGACGCTGGAAAACACCAAGGCACTTTTCCGCGATTGCTTCTAGAACACCATCGACGCGCCGGAAGGGATCGCGACGCGTCGACCATTTTGTAGCTATAAAAAAGGCCGCCGGAAGATCGCCCGGCGGCCTTTTTGTTTGTTCTACCTGCGATCAATCGACGAATTCGACAACCACGCCGGGCTTGACCATCTTGGCGAGCTCGGTTGCGTCCCAATTGGTGAGACGAACGCAGCCGTGGCTCTGCGACTTGCCAATCTTCGAGGGTTCAGGCGTGCCATGGATGCCGTAGGTTGGCTTCGACAGGGCCATCCAGACGGTGCCGACCGGGCCGTTCGGACCAGGCGGGATGTCGAGGATCTTGTCGTTCGCGCCCTGCTTGAAGTTGATCTTCGGGTTGTATGTATAGCCGGGATTGAAGGCGACGCGCTCGACTGTGACCGTGCCGGAGGGCGATGGTGTGTCGGTCGAGCCGATGCTGGCCGGATAGGCCGCGATCAGCGTTCCGTTGGCATCATAGGCGAAAACCTGCTTGCGGCCCTTATCCGCAAGGATTTTTGCGACCGTACCGGTCTTGGCGGGGCCGGTATTGACGACCTTGATCGTGTTGCCCGGAACGGTGAAATCGACGCCTGGATTGAGCTCTTTCAGATAGCCTTCATCCATATGAAAGCGTTCCGCCAGCATTTCCGTCGTCGATGTATAGCCAAGCGACGGCATTTGAGCCTTTGCGGCATAGTCCTCGGGGATGGACGCGACATAGGGGCCAGCCGCGTCGGCAGCGGTAATCGTGTAGTTGATAATCGGCATGCCGCCGGACATGCGCAGCTGCTCTAGTATCCCGTCGGTGTTGTTCGGATCCAGCGTCTGGCCGGTCATCTGTTGATAGGCATAAACAGCCTTGGTGACGTTCGCGCCCATGCGGCCGTCGATCGCGCCCGGCGAGATGCCCTGGCGTGCGAGAAAGACCTCGAGCGCCGTGATCTCCGCCTTCGATTTGCCCTTGAGGGTAATGACCGGATCGGCCGGAGGCTTGCGGACGATATCCGGTGTCCCCTGCTGCGGGTCTATCGCTGCGTAGTCGTTGTCGCTCGGGTTGGTCTGACCTTGCTGGGTCTGCGCCTTCGTGCCCGGCAGCGGTTGGTTGTCGAGCGGCTCGCGCTGGATGTCGCCGTCGCGCGGAATGCCGCCGGTCACGACGTTGCGGTCCTGCTGATCAGAGCCATTGTAATTTCCGTAGCCATCGCTGCGATATTGACGATAGTCGCGATAGCCATCACCGTTGGAAGAAAGTTGCGTGTCGCCGTAACGGTTGCCGGCGCCATATCCGTTATCGCCATAGGCGTCACGAGCCGGCGCGCGCGGATAATAGGTGCTGGCCCGCATCTCCGTGGCAACCACGTTGCCATAGCTGTCGATGAGAACCCGCCTGCCGCGTCCATCGCGCGCCATGACGTAGCCGCCTGCGCCTTGATCTGGGTACTGATCCAGAATCCGGCCATCCGGGGTCACGAGAACGGTATTGTTGTTTCCGCTGCGATAGTATTGTGCCTGCGCGTCGGTGAGCGCAAGCATGGACACCGTGGCAGTCATTGCCAGGGAAAGGCTGAATTTCACGAACCCGTTCACGTCTGTCGAATCCTCGGATGTAGTTCGGCTGACACACACATGGCAATTTTGACGCCAGTATGGAGATTTAGTTTATCATGCTGAATAAAATATAAAAAATTGCGTGATCAAGGCTTCAAGTTAACATTCGGTAAGACAACTCACCGCTTATTCTCGCTGCGCTCCATCATGGGACGATGCTTGCGGGAGCGCCGATCAGGGAGGATTTTAGAAAATGATGGATTTTTCCGCGGCCAAGGGGCCAAAACTGACGTTGGACGAAAGCTCCGTGCTGGATATCGGCGCCTGCATCGTGGAGGGCAACAATCTTGCGCCCGGACGCGCCATTCCCGATGACGGCGATCCGCGCATCGATCATTCCCTGGAGGGCTTCCTCTTCACCTGCGGGCCGGATCACATTCGCCATCCAGAGTTGATGCCTGATAGTTTTGAGGGAAGACGTTATCCGCTGCATGGTTCGCTCTCTTCTCATCCGGCCAGGATTCTCTCGACCAAATTCGAGAACGGCAATGCCGAATGCCGCGCGGACATCGACGTCGTCACCGCTGAAGGCCGCACGGCAAGGCTGGAACGTCATTGGCGGATCGACGGTGCCACCGGCGAGGTTTCGCTTGCCGATCGTCTCGTCAATACGAGTACCGAGGCGATGCCCGTCTTCCTCATGTATCATATGAACATCGGTGGCAAATGGTTCGACGCCGGCACGCGCCTGTCGGGCCAGATGCTGGAGAATGGTGGCTTTCCTTGGACATTCGGCGAAGAACCCGGCGACATTTTCTGTGTGCCGGCGCTGGAGAAAGGCGAGGACTGGGCGGAGATCAGCCTCGGTCCGATCGCGGCGATCGGCGGCAAGACATTGAGGGTGCGCTTTGGCACCGACACGCTGCCTTTCCTGCAGGTTTGGCGCAATCAGCGTGCGCCGGCGCATGTTCTCGGCATCGAGCCGGTTTCGCATCGCTGGGTCTCGCGCGCGGAGCTGGAAGAGGCTGGTGAATTCAATATTCTTGAGCCCGACGAAGCCCGCAATTTCATGCTCAACTTTGCCTTTGTTTGAGGGTGTCGAGCGGTTGACGCTCGCCGTGGGGCGGCGTAGATCAAAGCCCTCGGTTTTAGAGAGGACATGAACCATGGATATCCGCCCGATCGATGATGAATACTCGGTGTCCGGCCAGATCACCGTAGAGGATCTCGACCAGATCAAGGCCATGGGTTTCAAGTCGATCGTCTGCCATCGCCCGGACGATGAAAGCCCGGACCAGACGCCGTTCTCAGCCATTGAAGCTCGCGCCAAGGAACTTGGCCTCGAGATCACCCATGTGCCTGTCGGCCCCATGGGCGTTACCGAAGAAGCCGTGCAGGGTATGGTCGATGCGCTGGACGAGTTTCCGCGGCCAATGCTCGGCTATTGCCGTTCCGGCGCGCGCTCGACGGCGATCTATCAGAAGACGCATCATATTCGCGGCTGAACGGGCGCATTCCCAATCTTGAGATTAAAGGGCAGGCCACCGGCCGTGCCTTTCCGTTACCTGTCGAAGAACAACATCAGGAGAAAACCATGAGCATCAAGCGTATCGACGTTGGCACCCGCATGAGCGGCGCTGTCATCCACGGCAACACCGTCTACCTCGCCGGCCAGGTTGGTGAAGGCGAAAGCGTCACCGATCAGTGCAAGTCGGCGTTGGCCGAAGTCGACCGCCTGCTCGCAGCAGCCGGCTCCAGCAAGTCGAAGATTCTGCAGACGCTCATCTACCTCTCCGATATTTCCTATTTCGCAGAAATGAATGCCGCCTGGGAAGCCTGGGTCGATCCGGCCAACACGCCGGCTCGCGCGACCAGCGAAGCCAAGCTCGCTGCACCGAAGTACAAGGTCGAATTCATCGTGACGGCCGCGCTCTAAGTCGACGCGGCGTGGTTTGGAAGGCCGGTGGGCTCGCGCTCACCGGCCTTTCGTTTGAGCGATTTCCGTCAGGGTGCGCGAGGGCGTGATCGCTTCCGGATCGAGCGCAATCTCGATGATCGCCGGTTTGCCGCTGGCACGGGCCCGCTCGAATGCCGGGCCGAATTCCTCCGTCGTCATCACCGTCTCGCCGTGGCCGCCATAGGCGCGGGCGAGGGCGGCAAAATCAGGGTTATTCAGTGCTGTGGCGCTGACACGGCCGGGATATTCCCGCTCCTGATGCATGCGGATGGTGCCGTACATGCCATTGTTGATGACCAGCGCGATCAGCGGCAAATCATATTGAACGGCAGTCGCGAATTCCTGGCCGTGCATCATGAAACAGCCGTCGCCGGCAAAGCAGATCACCTCGCGGTTCGGAAACAGCTGCTTGGCGGCGACCGCTGCCGGCAAGCCGTAGCCCATTGATCCCGAGGTGGGGGCCGCCTGGGTGTTGAAACGGCGGAAGCGATGGAAGCGATGCAGCCAGGTCGCATAGTTGCCAGCGCCGTTGGTGAAGATCGCATCATCAGCGGTATTGGCTTCGATCCAGTCCATGATGCGGCCCATGTGAACCGCACCGGGGCTTCTCTCCGGCGTCTTCGACCAGGCAAGATAAGCGGCATGCATGCGTTCGGTGCGTTCGCCCCAAGGTGTTTCGCTCGGTGCATCCAGATCGGCCAGCGCCGCGACGAAATCAGTGGGACTCGCACAGATCGCCAGATCTGGGCGGTAGACGCGGCCAAGCTCTGACGGGTCGGGATGGACGTGGACCAACTGCTGGCGCGGGTAGGGGATATCCACCAGCGTATAGCCGGAGGACGGCATCTCGGAGAGGCGCCCACCCAGAAGAATGAGCAGATCCGCCTCCTTGATTTCTTTGGCGAGCGCCGGATTGATGCCGATCCCAACATCGCCGACATAGTTCGGATGCAGATGATCGAACAGCATCTGGCGACGGAAGGAACAGCCGACCGGCAGGCTGAAACGCTCCGCGAATTGCCGGATGCCGGCAACCGCCTCCTCATTCCAACGTGTGCCGCCGAGAATGACCATCGGGCGTTCCGCCGCTATGAGGCGCCGATGAAGATCGGCGAGCTGACTGCGGGCGGGATATGCGGCGACAGGCATATATGGCTTGGCTTCCGGCGCTTCGACCTCGTCGCGGAGCATGTCCTCGGGCAGGGTCAGTACGACGGGGCCGGGACGCCCCGACGTCGCGACCGCGAAGGCACGGGTGACGAATTCCGGGATGCGGGCAGCATCGTCGATCTCGCCGACCCATTTCGCGAATTCGGTGAAGGCGCGGCGGAATTCCACTTCCTGGAAGGCCTCGCGCTCGCGGGCGTCGCGCTGAACCTGACCGATGAAGAGGATCATCGGGATCGAATCCTGCCGGGCGATATGCAGGCCTGCGGAGGCATTGGTTGCGCCAGGGCCGCGGGTGACCATGCAGATGCCCGGCTCTCCCGTCAGCCGGCCCCAGGCATCCGCCATCATCGCCGCACCACCCTCCTGACGGCAGACAAGCACCTTGATGTCGCTGTCATGCAGCGCATCAAGCACGGCAAGAAAGCTCTCGCCCGGCACGCAGGAAATACGCTCTACGCCATTGGCCTTCAAAGCTTCGACGATGAGTTGGCCGCCCGTTCGCTTCATATCTTCGCCTTTCCCTCCAGTTCGGCCAATTCGGCCAGAACCTCCTCCTGATGTTCGCCGAGGCGCGGGCTCGGCCGTGTATAGGTCAAGGGCGTCTCCGACAGAACGATCGGCGTCCGCACGCTTGGGATCATGGTGCCGACGCTGTCCTCGAGATCGATCCGCAAACCGCGCGACTTGATCTGCGGATCGGCGAACATGTCCTCGATCGTATTGATGGCGCCGGCCGGTACGGCATTGTCCTCGCAGGCCTTCAGCAGATCCGCCTTGTTCCAGGTCAGCGTCCTCACCGATATAAATGCCCGGACTTCGTTGCGGTGGGCGACGCGGGCCTTGTTGGTCGCATAGCGCTCGTCGTCGGCGTGGGCATCGATGCCGAGAATTGCGCACAGGCGGCGGAACTGCCCATCATTGCCCACAGCCAGAATGAGATAGCCGTCGGCGGTGGGAACGACCTCATAGGGCGAGATATTGGGATGGGCATTGCCGAGGCGCACGGGCGGTTTGCCCGATATCAGATAGTTCATGTTCTGATTGGCGAGCACGGCCGACTGCACGTCGAGAAGCGCCATATCGACGAGCTGGCCTTCACCGGTCTTGAGCGCATGGATCAGGGCGGCCTCGATTGCCGAGACCGCATAGATACCGGTGAAGATATCGGCAATCGCAACGCCTGCCTTCATCGGTTGGCCGTCGGGCTCGCCGGTGATCGACATGAAGCCGGATATGCCCTGGACGATGTAGTCATAGCCTGCCAGGCCGGCATAAGGCCCTGTCTGTCCGAAGCCCGTGATAGAGCAATAGACGATCCTCGGATTGATCCTTTTCAGGCTTTCGTAGTCCAGGCCGTATTTGACCAGGCCGCCGAGCTTGAAATTCTCGATCACGACGTCGGCCGTCTTCACCAGCCGGCGCACGAGCTCCTGACCCTCTGCGTTCTTGAGGTCGGCGACGATGGAACGCTTGCCGCGATTGGCCGAATGATAATAGGCGGCCGAGAGATTTTCGCCATCCTTGCCCTCGACAAAGGGCGGGCCCCATTGGCGCGTGTCGTCGCCGCCGTCGGGATTTTCCACCTTGATGACGTCGGCGCCGAGATCGGCCAGCATCTGCCCCGCCCAGGGGCCGGCGAGCACACGAGCAAGCTCGATGACTCGAATACCGGACAGCGGAGGTTTCTTGGTTTTCTGGTCTGTCATGTCGACCCGCTCTCTCGCTTAAGGCGTGAATGCTGTTGCAGATGTATCGGATACCGGCTTGGAAGCAAAGCGCCGCTCGCGCCAGAGAATGTAGAGCCCGGAGCCGATGATGATGAATATTCCGAGCCACTTGATCGCATCCGGAAAGTTGCCGAAGACCAGCCAGCCGAAGATCGTCGCCGAGACGATCTCGAAATATTGCAGGGGCGCAAGCGTCGAGGCTGGCACGGCACGATAGGCGTGTACGGTGAGGATGCCGGCGGCGGCGGCGCTGGCGCCGACGCCGAGCAGATAAAGCATGGCAATCAGGTCCGGCAGGACGGGGTCGAGGATGGCAGAACCAGTCGCACGGCCAATCGCAAGCAGGATCAGGCTGAAGCCGACGCCCCATATGCCCGTTTGAAACTGCATCGACCATGCATCCTCGCTATGGGAGACGACGCGCGTGATCATCACGTAGACGGCGATGCAGAGCGCGGTGACGACGGGCAAAAGCGCCACGAAACCGACCTCTTCGAAGCTCGGCTGGATGATCAGCATCGCGCCGAAAAAACCGACGGCGCAGGCCGTGTAGCGCCGCCAGCCGATGGTTTCCTTGAGGAAAATGCTGCTGAGAATGGTCAGCATCATCGGCTCGACGAAAAAGATGGCGATGGCATCGGCGACTTCCATGACCTGCAGCGTCGTCACGAACGAAACCATGGACAGCGTGAGCACGCCGGCGCGGATGGCATGCACGCCGCTGCGACGCCATGTCCATACGCCCCATTGTCCAAGCATGGCCATCATCGGCAGCGCAAAGAGCGATTGGAGGATGAAACGCGCGGCGGTGACTTCAGCCGGCGGAATGGTGGCTGCCGCGAGCTTGGAGAATATGTCGATGATCGGCGAGAGGACGACGGAGAGGAACATCATCAACAGGCCGAAGGTCAGCTCCGACTGCGGCAATCGAAGCGAGGTGCCGCTGCTGGCATTCATTGTAGAATTCCTTTGAGAATCAGTTCCTTGCCGTCACCTTCTCACACCAGTCGGCAAAGTCGGAAATGGCTTGGGCGGCGCCGATTTCGTTCAGCGTCTCGTGCCGCATGTCCGGATGGATCGCGGTTGTAATATGAGAGAAGCCGGCATTTTTCAAATGGTTTGACAGCCAGGAAATCGCTTTTCCGTTGTCGGTCGCGGGATCCTTGCCGCCTCCCGTCAGATGAATCGGCATGTCACGCCGCAGCCGGTCGAGATAGGTTTTCTGCGGGGCGCGAAAGCTGAGCTCGAATATGTCAAGCCAGAGCGAGACAGATGCATTGAAGCCGCAGAGCGGATCGGCGATGTACTTGTCCACCTGCTCGGGAACGCGCGAAAGCCAGTCGAACTCGGTGCGGCGGTTCGGGATGGATTTGCCCCAGGTAGCGAAGGTCAGTTTCGGCAACGGCCCGCTGGGGACGTCCGATCCTTTGAACATGCGCTCCGTCTTCAGGATGAGCTGGGCGGCGCGGCCGGCGAGGCCGGGATTGAAGTTGGAGTTCCAGACCGCGACGGCATCGAATTTGTCCGGATGCGTGACGACCGTGTTGAGGCTGATCAATCCTCCCATGGAGTGACCGAAGAGAATGATGGGCAGGCCGGGATGGGCCGTCGCGGCAAGCTCGCGCATGGCCAGCACATCAGAGATGACCTGCCCGACGCCGTTTCTTCGCGCGAAACGGCCGATTGGAGCGTCGGCAGCAATAGTCTCGCCATGGCCGCGATGATCATGGGCATAGACATGAAAGCCGCGCGCGGCCATGGCTTCAGCAAAAGCTGCGTAGCGGCGTGAATGTTCGGCAAGGCCATGAGATATCAGGAGGATGCCGCGTGCATCGCCTTTAGCCGGCGAATGATGATAGGCAATCGTCGCGCCCGTCGGGCTTTCCAGGCGTTGCGTCTCGGCGAACATGCATGGTTCCTCCCCATTTGGACGAAAGGTCATCATTCGGTTGATTGCAACGGATAACGATCGAAGCCCACAGAAATAAATCTTCGCAAGCCATGTGATTCAGGGTTGCATCTACTCAATCAAACTGCTTATTTGTTCCTATAATGTTCTAATTGGAGGCATGAAATGAAGCATTTGCTTCGGATATTTGCGGTTGTGCTCCTTTCGGCCGGAACGATCGCCAGCGCGGCGGCGCAGGAGCAGAGCAGAGGGCGGACGCGCTTTATACTGGCGGCGAGCTGGGAGCCGGCGTTTTGTGCGACGAACCAGAAGAAGGCGGAATGCCGGAACCAATCGTCGAACAACTATGACGCCACAAATTTCTCGCTGCACGGCCTCTGGCCGATGCGGCAGGAATATTGCGACGTTTCGGACGATTTGAAACAGGCCGACCGCAGCAGCGATTGGAAGGATCTACCGGCGGTTCAGCTGTCGCAGGAAGTCAAGGCAAAGCTCGACAAGGTCATGCCGGGCACCCAGTCCGGCCTCGAACGCCATGAATGGATCAAGCACGGCACATGCACGAAGCTCAGCGCCGATCAGTTTTTCTCGACCGCTGCCGGTTTGATCGCCGAACTCAATGCATCGGCCGTGCGCGATCTTTTCGCTGAGAATATCGGCAAGGAGCTGGATGCCGAAACCATCAAGGCCGCCTTCGACCAGAGCTTCGGCGAGGGTGCCAATGCGCGCATCAAGATGAGCTGCCGCCGGGTCGGCAATACCAGGATGATTTCGGAATTGACGATCGGCCTCTCCGAAGATGCGATCGATCCGCAGCAGGGTGGCGAGCCACGGCTTGGCAAACTGATCCAGGGTGCCGGCAGCACGTCGTTCGGGTGCGATCGCGGCGTGGTGGATGCGGCCGGTTTCTGAGGAAATACGGGCTTTATGACTCGGATAATGCCCTCGGACAAGGTTTCGCCGTTGCCCGAGGGCGGGGTTTCGCCTACATAGCGGCACAATTCACAATGTTGTTCGCCCGTGGAGTAACCCAAGCTATGGCACGTCAGTTCATTTATCATATGGCCGGTCTGAATAAGGCCTATGGCGCCAAGAAAATTCTCGAGAATATCCATCTCTCCTTCTACCCCGATGCCAAGATCGGTATTCTCGGTCCGAACGGTGCAGGTAAGTCGACTGTGCTGCGGATCATGGCCGGTCTCGATAAGGAGTATACCGGCGAGGCCTGGCTGGCCGAGGGTGCCACCATCGGCTATTTGGCGCAGGAGCCGCAGCTCGATCCGGCGAAGACGGCGCTCGAAAACGTCATGGAAGGCGTTGCGGCGAAGACTGACGTCCTCAATCGTTACAACGAACTGATGATGAACTATTCCGACGAGACGGCGGAAGAGGGCGCTAAGCTCCAGGACATCATCGACAGCCAGAATCTCTGGGACCTGGAAAGCCAGGTTGAGATGGCAATGGATGCGTTGCGCTGCCCGCCTGGCGATGCCGACGTCACCAAACTCTCCGGCGGCGAACGCCGTCGTGTGGCGTTGTGCAAGCTGCTGCTGTCGCAGCCGGACGTGCTGCTGCTCGACGAACCGACTAACCATCTCGACGCCGAAACCATCGCCTGGTTGGAAAAGCATCTGCGTGCCTATCCGGGCGCCGTGCTGATGATTACCCACGATCGCTACTTCCTGGATAACGTCACCGGCTGGATCCTCGAACTCGACCGCGGTCGCGGCATTCCCTACGAAGGCAACTACTCCTCCTACTTGCTGGCGAAGGCGAAGCGCATGCAGCAGGAAGGTCGCGAAGAGGCCGGTCGCCAGAAGGCGATCGCTCGCGAACAGGAGTGGATCGCTTCCAGCCCGAAAGCCCGCCAGTCGAAGTCCAAGGCCCGTATCCGCGCTTATGACGAGTTGGTCGATGCCGCCGAGAACCAGCGTCCCGGCGATGCGCAGATCATCATTCCGGTCGGTGAGCGTCTCGGACAGGTGGTCATCGAGATGGAAGGCATCAACAAGGGTTATGGCGACCGGATGTTGATCGAAGGTCTGTCGCTGAAGCTGCCGCCGGGCGGTATCGTCGGCGTTATCGGTCCGAACGGCGCCGGCAAGACGACGCTTTTCCGCATGATCACCGGCCAGGAAAAGCCGGATAGCGGCAGCATCCGCATCGGCGACAGCGTTCATCTCGGCTATGTCGACCAGAGCCGTGACGCACTCGATGGCGGCAAGACCGTCTGGGAAGAGATCTCCGGCGGCGCCGAAGTCATCAAGCTCGGCAAGTATGAAATGAATTCGCGCGCTTATTGCGCGACCTTCAATTTCAAGGGCGGCGACCAGCAACAGAAGGTCGGCAACCTCTCGGGCGGCCAGCGCAACCGCGTGCATCTTGCCAAGATGCTGAAGGCCGGCGGCAACGTTCTGCTGCTCGACGAACCGACCAACGACCTTGATACGGAAACGCTTGGCGCTCTCGAGATCGCGCTTGAAAACTTTGCCGGTTGCGCCGTCATCATCAGCCACGATCGCATGTTCCTTGATCGTCTGGCCACGCATATCCTCGCTTTCGAAGGCGATAGCCATGTCGAATGGTTCGAAGGTAACTTCGAGGATTACGAACAGGACAAGATGCGCCGTCTCGGCGTTGACAGCATCAATCCGAGCCGCGTCACCTATAAGCGCCTGACGCGATAAGCTTCTGCTTTTGCTCTTCGAAAACCCCGGCTTGACCGGGGTTTTTGTTTATCTCGCGCCGGCATTCGGTGTTCCGTTTTCGGCAGAAACTAACAGATTTCCGACGTCAAACCGCGTCGGCGATCGTTTGGCTCTTGCAGAACGCGCCCAAATCACATAAAGATATCTTTATATCTTGATTGGGTGTGGAATGACTGATGTTGTGAAGCTCGGCTTGGATGAGGTTGTGGACGTGCTGAAAGCCGTCGGCGAGCCCACGCGGCTGCGGCTGCTGGCACTCCTTGCCGCCGGCGATCTGACAGTCACCGATCTTACCGAAATTCTCGGCCAATCACAGCCCCGCATTTCGCGGCATCTGAAACTGCTTGGAGAAGCGGGCCTGATCGACCGCTATCAGGAGGGCGCCTGGGCCTATTTCCGCCTGAAGCAGGACGGCAAGGCGGTGATGATGGCACGAACGCTTCTGCGCCATACGGCGGAGAAGGATTCCGTGCTGTTGCGCGACGGGGAGCGACTTGCTTCCGTGAAGCGCATTCGCGCCGAGCGCGCGCAAGCCTATTTCAGCCGGAATGCTGCCGAGTGGGATGAGCTGCGCCGTCTGCATGTCGCCGATGAGGATGTCGACAAGGCGCTGATCGAATTGATAGGCCCGCAGCCGATCGATTCCTTTCTCGATCTCGGTACCGGCACGGGCCGGATGTTGCAGCTGTTGGCAGGTCACTATCGCCGCGCCATCGGCATCGATGCCAGCCGCGACATGCTGGCCGTAGCCCGCGCCAATCTCGACCGTTCCAACATCATGGCCGCGTCGGTGCGTCAGGGCGATATTTTCAACCTGCCGCTCGAGCAGCAGGATTTCGATCTGATCACCATTCACCAGGTACTGCATTTCCTTGATCAGCCGCAGATCGCGGTTGCGGAAGCGGCGCGAATGCTGCGGCCCGGCGGTCGGCTTGCCATCATCGATCTCGCGCCGCACGGGCTGGAATATCTGCGCGATGAGCATGCGCATCTGCGTCTCGGTTTCTCGCATCAGACCATATCCGATTGGCTGAAATTGGCCGGGCTCGATGTCGAGCAGGTACAGGACCTTCATTCGGGGAGGGAAAGCGGTCAGGCGTTGACAGTCACGATCTGGCTGGCGCGCGACCCGCGGTTGCTGATGGCAGCCGAGCAGGACCGCCAATCGTCCCCCATTCTTGCCGGGAGAGTTTGACATGTCTTCTAAATCCGAAAATGGCCAGGGCGGTATCCGCATTTCCTTCGAGTTCTTCCCGCCAAAGTCGGAAGAAGCCGAGCAGCAGCTATGGAATACGGTTTCGGAATTGAGCGAATGGGAGCCGGAATTCGTTTCTGTGACATATGGAGCGGGCGGATCGACCAAGGCGCCGACGCTCTCGGCCGTTCGAAAGATGATCCATGAGACGCCGTTCACGACTGCTTCGCATCTGACTTGCGTCGGTGCGACGCGCGAGGATACGCATCGGGTGATCGACGAATTTCTCGCCACCGGCGTCCGCCGTTTCGTCGCCCTGCGCGGCGACCCGCCGGGCGGTGTCGGTTCCGCCTACCAGCCGCATCCGGGCGGCTATGCCAATGCCGCCGAACTGGTGACCGCGCTGCGTGAGCGGGGGGATTTCGATATTTCCGTATCGGCCTATCCGGAAAAGCATCCGGAGAGCCGCGATACCGTAGCCGACATCGATATGCTGAAGCGCAAGGCTGACAACGGCGCAGACCGCGCCCTGACGCAGTTCTTCTTCGATAATGATGCCTTCGAGCGCTATCATGATCGCGTTCGCGCAACCGGCATCAAGATCCCGGTCGTGCCGGGCATCATGCCGATCCAGAACCTGACGCAACTGAAGCGCTTTGCCGGTGCCTGCGGTACCAGCATTCCGTCCTGGCTCGATGAACGTTTCGATGGTCTCGACGAAAATACCGATGAGCGCGCCAAGGTCGCGGCCGATGTCGCCGCCGAACAGATCCAGGATCTGATGCGTCGCGGCATTCACGAGTTTCATCTCTATACGATGAACCGCTCGCCTCTCGTTTCTGCCGTCCTCGAGCGGCTGGGCCTCCAGCGCAAGGTGGATGCTCGGGCGGGCGCTGCCGCCTAAGGTTGCCACACAACACATGAAAAAGCGCATGTCCCTCCCGGGCATGCGCTTTTTTAATGGAATAGTCGTTTTGTTAGCTTTTCGGAGTTCGGTCGCCTGCGGTGATCGTCATGCCGTTAGATGAAAAGCATCGTTACGACGAAAATGAAGGCCGCACCAACCACTAGGACGTTGATGGATCGCGTCAATCCCATGTCTTCCTCCTCAGTCAGCCGTTAAATTTTATGTCGATAATGTGTCGCTTGGAAAGAGAATTCGATGCTGCGGCGCGGTATCCGGTTGGCGTTTTGATTCATGGTTTCGCCTTAGCGAATTGATTTCATTAAATAAATCTCCCTTGTTTGCCGCCTGGCCCGCTGTGAATAAGTGTTAACGCATACCTATTCCCAACGCCGTGTATGACTTATTTCGGGTGGAGGGGTGCGGATTATGCCGCGCCGGCGCGCATGCCATGCCTTATCCATGCGTAGGTGCGGCCATCAAGGATGAGCAAGCCCAGCGCGATGAGCATCATGCCGGCGATCTCGGTGAAGCCGAGCCGTTCACCCAGGAAAAGAAAGCCGAGCAGCATAGCGCTTGGCGGTACCAGGAGGGTGACAAGCGAGGCGTTCGTCGCGCCGGCAAGCGCCATGATGCGAAAATAGAGGATGTAGGCGAAAGCGGTCGATAGCAGGGCTAGCCCTAGAATGGCTGCTATCGCGGCGGCCGGCGGTGTCGCCAGCATCCAAGGCTGGTCTATGACCAGGGCGACCGGCAACATGATGAGCGAGGAGCCGGTCAGCTGGCCAGCCGCGACGACGGGCGGCGCGATGCCTTTGAAGCGCTTGGCGTAAATCGCCGCGAAGCCATAGGAAATTGCCGCGATGATCGGCAGCAGCAGCGCCCAGAAGGGCACAGAAGCGCTGTTGGTCACGCTTGGCGCGAGCAGGATGACCGTGCCGACGAGCCCGGCGAGGCAGCCGGCCAGCTTGGCCGATGTCAGCCGCTCGTCCGTCGTCAACTGATTGCCGATCAGGACCGTCCAGATCGGTGTGGTTGCGTTGAGGATAGAGGCAAGTCCCGCTCCCATCTCTGTCTGGCCGAAGAAGATCAATGTGTGCGGTACCGCATTGTTGATGAGGCCGAGCATCAAGAATTGCCGCCAATGGCTCCGCAGCACCTGATAGATCCCGAAACGGCCAGCGAGATAGACATGCAACGCCACCGCTGCCAGCGACAATCGCAGAAGGACGAGGGTGAAGGGTGGGACATGGTGAACGGCAATACGGGCAAAGAAGAACGACCCACCCCAGATCAGCCCGAGCAATAGCAGCAGGCCCCAGGTGAGTGCACTCATTCGGTTTTCGCTGTCCATCGCCGTTCATCCCGTTTCGGCTCATGTAAACCGGGAGAGAGCGGGGGTTCCACCCGTTTCCTGCGACACCGGGCAGAATGGGTTTCTCTGAGCGTTCGGGGAGAGAGGAGCTCAATTAAAAAGGCGGCTTGCGGCCGCCTTTTTGATAGGGAAGCAGGAAAACTCAGAGTGCGCCGAGAAGCGCCGAAGTCGCCCAGCCATCGGCCGGCATGCCGAGGCGGAACTGTTCCTTCTGAATGGCGATGCGCGTGCCGGAGCCGAGAATGCCGTCGATCTTGCCGACATCGTAGCCGCGCGCCACAAGCTTGGTCTGAAGCGCCTTCATATCGACATCGTTCAGGCCCGGTTCCGGCGTGCCCTTGTTATAAGGCGGAGCACCGGCGAAACGGGTGGCGAAATAGGCGGCGGAGGTCGTGTAGATGAACGACTGGTTCCATCCGAGATAGGCGTTGTAGTTCGGATAGGTCAGGAAAGCCGGACCCTTGCGGCCCTGCGGCAGGATGAGGGCGGCCGGCAGCGAGCCGAAACTTGTGTTGCCGTCGCGCGGCTTGACGCCGAGCTGGAACCAGTCGGCGGCGGTGAGCGTGCCGCCGATGCCGGATTTCTCCCAGGGCAGATTATCCGGCACGGTTACTTCCTGCAGCCAGGGCTGACCGCGCTGGAAGCCGAGATGCTGGAGGAATCTTGCCGTCGTTAGAATGACGTCGGGCGCGCTTGTCTTCAAGTTGACGTGGCCATCGCCATCGCCATCGGTGCCGTACGCGATGATATCAGGCGGCAGCATCTGCGTCTGGCCGATTTCGCCGGCCCATGCACCTGTCGTGGTCTCCGGGTCGACATCGCCGCGCTGCACCAATTCGATCAGCGCGATCAGACGCGGACGGAAGAAGTCCGGCCGACGGCAGTCATGCGCGAGGGTGACAAGCGCGTTGCGGGTGTTGAAGTTGCCCTGAACGGCGCCGAAGTCGGTTTCCATCGCCCAGAAGGCTGTGATGACGCCGGGGGCGACGCCGTAGTCTTTTTCAGCCTTTGCAAAGACGTCGGCATACTGCTTCATCTTCTGGCGACCGATATCCAGGCGACCCTGGCTGACGGTGCGCTGCGAGAATTCGAGGAAGGTCTGGCGGAATACGCCCTGACCACGGTCCATGGAGAGAACCTTGGGATCGATCTGCGCGCCAGCCAAGGTCCTGTCGGCCGCCGCGGCATCGGCGCCGGCTGCAATCGCTTCGGCCTTCACACCAGCCAGGAAGGGTGCAAGATCACCGCCGCAAGCCACCTTGGGAGCGCTGACGCCATCCGTGCTCGGTGCGGCGGCTGGGGCCGCGCTCTGAGCCATCGCCGCGCCGGTTATGGCTGAGGCGAAGATCAACGCGAGTGCGTTGCGTCGAATGGTGTAACGGTCCATGGGCGATCCTCTCTAGTGATAGAATAGGGTCGCTTTCACAGAAGATTGTGACATAAGCAAGAGAGAAATAGCGTCAAACTCAAGAATTTCCTTGCTTCTGTACTGCCGCCACCCAGCTGTGCCAATTTTGCTCGGAACCGGCGAAGACATTGATATCCATCGGCCCTTTGATACCGGGGATAAGGCCGGTGGATGTATACTGCCAGAAGGCCCAGTCACGATTCGCGTAAATCTCCTTGGGATGCTTCGCGACCGAGCGGACCCAGAAGTGGTAATCCTTGAAATAACCAGCGAGATTTTCGCGGTGGAAGTCGACCGAGGTGTAGATGATCGGGCGCTTGCCGTAATAGGCTTCGAGGCGATCCAAGAAGCGCTTCATTTCCGTCCGCACCGTTTCAGGGGCCGGTCTCGTGCGGCAGGTCGGGGAACTGGGGTTCCATTCGACGTCGATGACCGGCGGAAGCATTGTGGCGTCCTTCGGTACGTTGCGGATGAACCAGTCCGCCTGATCGTCGGCAGTCGAGCAGAAATAATAGAAATGATAGGCTGTGTGAAGAAGTCCCGCAGCGGCAGCTTCGCGCCAATATTCGGTAAAGCGCGGATCGATGCGGTCCTTGCCTTCCGTCGCCTTGATAAAGGCAAAGGCCACGCCGGAAGACTTGACGGCCTGCCAATCGATATCGCCCTGGTACTTGGAAATATCGATGCCGTGGATGGGATGGCGGTCAGGATGGTCGCGGCCGAAATCCTGCGGCTTTGTATCGCTGAACCTGGTCTTGGGAAGCGACGCCGTCGAAAAAGCGTCGTAGCCCATCGTGCAGCCATTCAAAAAAAGGGCAAGCGGCATTAAGCACAACAGAAGCCGGCGCATGAGTATCCCGTTATGACGCGAGTGATCTGGCTGCCCCAAGACTTGGCTTCCGTATTGTGGTCCCCGAAAATCCAAAAGAGCGGCAGGCCAAGCTGCTGTCAGCCGACCTTGCCACTTTATTCACCATATCAACGTAAAAAATGCGTTATCTTCAAGCAAATTCTTATGCTTGAAGCACGATGGCACCGTATTTCTCGCCGAATTCCGCCGCCGCTTATGCGGCTTGCTTGGCGACGACGGCTCTCCAGGCGTAGCCACGACCGATCTTTTCGGTCTTGAGCGTCATGCCGCGCGCCTTTGCCTTTTCTTCCAGTACCGTCAGAAGATCGGCGCGGGGGGTGACGTGGAATTTCTTCAACCATCCTTTGAGAAGGGTCCGGAACCAGCCCGGCAGACCTTCCTGCTGGCCAAAATCGACGACGTGCAGTTCGCCACCGGGGGCGACTGCACCAAGCGATGCATCGATCGCGCTCGTCCAATCCGGGATCATCGACAACGCGTAGGAAACCATCACGCGGTCGAATCCGTCAGTGCCGAAATCGGTGGGAGAAAACGTGGTGGCGTCTGCAACGCGAAAATCCGGCATCTGCCTCAGGCCGCGAAAATTGTTGCGCGCCGAAATCAGCATCTCCTGCGAGATATCAAGGCCATAAAGCTTCGCGGAAGGGAAATGCCGGTAGGCCAGCAGCATGTTACGGCCCGTACCGCAGCCCACTTCCAGCAATGAGCCACCCGGGGGCACGTTAAGCTGCTCAATCGTGCGGTCGCGCCCGAAGAGGTAGTATTTGCGGGTCAGATCGTAGATATGCCGCTGATAACGGTACATGCCGTCCATCAGCCTTGCATGATTGTTCGAGCCGGTTTCCGTGCCCGTATCCGCCTGGCTCACGCTTTTTTCCCGTAAATGTGGAAGCCGCCATAGATCGCCGAACGATCCTGGGCATTGAGCTCCTGCGAACGCTCCTCGAAATAGACCCACTGATCGCGGATGGCCGGTGACAGGCGGCCCTCGATGATGCTCTTTTCCGCAGCCGTGCGGAAAATGACGCGAGCGCCTTCGCGCGCCGTGCGGGTGATTTCCGCCCAAAGGCCGTTGAGCTGCTCATCGGTCATCCAATCCTGCGCGTCGAGCAAGACGTAACGATCGCGGGAGGCTGCCGGCTTGGAGGCCAGGAGTTCGGTGAAGTTGGCGTGATGGACATCGACGCGGTCGGCATTGGCGCGGATTGCGGCATAATGCTCCGGCTTCAGGTAGGTGGGCAGGGGACCCTGATGCTGGCCGGCGTAGCGGCGCGCGAAGGCTTGCCACGCAAAATAGTTATCCCGCATCGGGAAGTGGCATGCCAGCTTTTCCAAGCGGTGCTTCAATACAGCAGAAATCGAATCATCGCCGGCAAGGCTTGCAAGCTCATCATATTGCTGGGGCGGAATGCCGAGACCGAAGAGCGAGCTCTTGCGACCGAGCAACCAGCGAACCGCCGGCCTGTCGAAGATCGGGGCGATCTCGTTTTCGAAGAACTGGCGCTGCTCGCGGAGAGTGCGGGCTTCCGTCATCCCGGCGAGGCGCACGCCGTGCAGGCGCGCCAGCACATGCGCGGCACCGATGAAGCGGCCGAGGAGACCGGTCTTGTAAATGTTACGATTGAAGACCGTGACGCGGCGACGACCATACATGTCGCGGCCACCCCAATAGGAAGCGGTAGCTTCGTCCAGCCGCGGCGCGATAAACTGGTCGTAGGCCTCGCTGTTGGCGGCAACGCCTGGCGTGCCGAAGAAACGCACCAGATCCACATGGCCGGGCAGCAGCCGGAAAGCGGCCAGCTTCAGCTTGTTCAAAGCAATGTGGTGGCGGTTGAGATCGACCACATCGATCGAGGAAGGGTTCTGCGAAAGGTAGGCGAGCATATTGCAGCCGCCAGAGCCGATGGTAACGATGCGGTGATGTGGCTGGAGTTCCATCGCCTCCATGTCGACATCCGGATCCTCCCAGATCTGCGGATAGACAAGACCGGAAAACAGCATGCCGAAGAGGCGCTCCGAAAGGCCGGCCTTGGACAACGCCTTATGTTGCAGCAGAGCGTCCTTGAGTTTCCGGTTCTTTTGGAGACCGGCGTCTGGGGCGAATTCCGTCATCTGAGTCTTGTCACCAATTTGTCAGGGTTCAGCGCGTTTAACCCGGCAATGCTACAGTCTGATGACGCGGGCTGTTGGCAGATTCGGTCGAGATATGGCCCTGCACATATTTGAGTGGCGGCAGCGACGATAGCTCTTTCATCTTGCTGCGTTTCCTGCTTGTCTCCGCCTACCTTTTGGAGGGTATGTGACATGCGTTTGATATCGAGAGTGATCGGAGCATTTGTTGTTTTGCTGCTGATCATTGTCGCAGGCGGAGCCGTCTGGCTCTCTGTTTACCCGCCGGAATTGCTCAGGGTCGGCGATGGCTATGCCGCCAAGATGGTGTGTTCCAACACGTTTGTCGCCAAACGGGACCCGGATCAGGTGCTGGCGGATGACGTGCAGGCACCGGGCAATCCGGCGTTGAAGCTTATCCATGTTTCGGTCGACCGCGACGAAGGCGTCGTCAGAGCGCGCTTCCTTGGAATGTTTGCGCCTAATTATGCGCTCTATCGCGGTGCGCTCGGCTGCACGACGGTGCCCGATGGCGATCTCCAGGCAGCACGCGGCGCGGTCTTCCTGAACAAGCTGAAGACGCCGAAGAGCGATGCGTTCTGGCCTGATGGCAATACGGTCACGCTCGGTTCGGGTGAGCAAGACGCCAAGTTTGCTAAGCTGGTGGCAAACCCGGATCTTGCCGGGCCAGCGATGCGCGCCGTTGTCGTCGTCAAAGACGGGCATATCGTAGCCGAGGCCTATGGCGACGGTTTCAACGAGGGAACGCCCCTGATTGGCTGGTCTATGACAAAGACAGTCAACGCCGCCATCATCGGCCGCCTCATGTTGGCCGGCCGCATGTCTTTCGACGACCAAAATCTCCTGCCGCAATGGAGTGGCGATGCGCGCAAGAATATCAAGCTCAGCGACCTTCTCGCCATGGAAAGCGGTCTTGCCTTCAACGAGGCCTATGGCGACGTATCGGACGTGACCCGCATGCTTTATCTCGAGCCGGACACGACCAGCATCGTGGCCAATGCGCGCCAGGTGGCCGCGCCTGGAGAACGCTTCAACTATTCCAGCGGTACGGCAACGCTACTCTCAAGGCTCTGGATGAACCGGCTGCCGAACCTGAGTGCGGCCATATCCTATCCGCGCGAGGCGCTTTTCGGGCCGCTTGGCATGCACAGTGCGGTGCTCGAGGCAGATGAGCGCGGCACCTATGTCGGCAGTTCCTATCTCTACGCCACCGCTCGCGATTGGGCGCGCTTCGGGCAATTCCTGCTCCAGGATGGCGTCTGGAAAGGACAGCGCTTGTTGCCGGAGGGCTTTGTGGGGGCCATGCGCACGCCGACGACGGCTTCGGAAGGGGTGTATTCGCAAGTTCAGGCCTGGCTCGCCGGTCCCGGCGGTTCGAACGCGCAATTCGGCTTGCCCCCTGATACTTTCTGGATGAGTGGTCACGATGGCCAGACTGTTGCCATCGTTCCTTCGGCCAATCTTGTTGTGGTGCGGATGGGATTGACGCCGGCCTGGGCGGATTACAGGCCGCAAATTCTGCTCAAGCGGATCCTGGATGCAACAAAGCCGGCCACAAACTAGGCCGGCTTTCTAAAGCTTCCTTGAGAAATCAATAGTCGCCGTTGGCGACGCTGGACAGGCCCTTGCGTTTGGCATCGTAGTAATAGCCGCGGGCATAGAGCTGCACGGCATTCGTTTCTTTGTTTTCGGCCTTGCTGTCTGCTGTCATCCACGCACCACGCAGATATTTGGCGGCGTATTTGATATTGGTCTCGGCATCGAGCAGGCCTGAGGGAGGGCCTTCATAGCCCATCGACTTGGCCGTGTTGTATTTGATCTGCATGAGACCGAAATATCCGGCCCGATTATAGGCTTTCGGATTGTAACGGCTCTCGCGGTGGACAACGCGATGGATCAGCGATTCCGGGATCTCGTAGATCTTGGCGTACTTCTGAATGAGCCTCGAAACGTAGCTTTTTTCAGCGGCGGGAACATCGGAATCATAACTCGGGCTGGTCAAGACAGCCGTAACGACCGTGGGGCCGGTGGTGTCGAAGTTGAAATCGTAATGCATGCGGTTATCCGCATAGCGCGGCAGGCCCATCTGCGCCGGCGAAACGAAGGCGACTTCCGTCGCGGGGCGGGAATCGGGGCGGGGCATCGGCACTGGGGCCTGGATGGCGGCGACGTCCGAGGTCATCGGAATGGTTGCCGCCGCATCAGCGACCGAACTCGAGACCGGCGTGAGTGCCGCGTCGCCGGGGCGCGCCGGATTGGGTATCGGGATTGCGACCACGGAGGGTATGAGCGGCACGTCCGATGCGGCATAGGCGGCTGCGGTCGAGGTGCTGGTGGCAGGCATGCCTGTAGCCGCCGCAATGGCCACCGTTCCCTGGCTCGGTGCGTTCGCGGTTGCCGCCGGAGCACCGAAGCGAGCCTGAGCGGCGTCGATCTGCTGCTGGTTGACCGCACCCGCCGTTACACGGCCGGATTTTGCCAAGGTTGCCTGCTGCGGTTCATTCGATACGGGAACCGTCGAAGATGCAGGAGCGGCTGAAGCCATCGCAACGCCGCCCGTGGACGAGGCAACGCCAGTTGCGGTCGGGGCCGTATTCGGATGCGGCACGTTGGTGTGTGCCGACGGGAGTTCTGCCTGAGACGCCTGCTGCTGAGTGCTTGCGCACCCCGCAAGAGCGCCGCACATCATTGCCGACAAGGCAACGCTGCGCTTCAGGCTGGGAAATCCGATCGCTACCATTCTGTCACTTTCGAAAAAACCAAACCTAATTTGCGATGCAAATCGGCCACAGGACCGCACAATTCGGCCACAGGATCGATAAAATTATGAATCCCCATTAACCTATCCGTGATCGCGCCGCAACCCTGGACGGCGTCAAGCGGCCATCCGGCGGTATCCGGCGGTCACAGCACCCGCGGCAATCAACAGGGTTCCGCCTGTGCGGTTGACGGCGCGTTGCACGCTTGCCTTGCGGATAAACCCGCGCGCCATGTCGGCGACGAAGACGTAAAGCAGCGAATTCAATGCGGCGAGAGTGAGGAAAGTTGCCTCCAAAATAAGCGTTTGCTCAAGGAAAGGCTTCGACATGTCGAGAAACTGCGGCACGAAAGCGATGAAGAAAACGATGCTCTTCGGGTTGAGGGCGGTTACAACGTAAGCGTGCAACATGATCTTTAACGGCTTCTCCTCGGGGAGATTGTCGTTATCGCCCATCGGGCCGGTCACGATCGGGGCTCGCCAGAGCTTGATTCCGAGGAAGACGAGATAAGCCGCGCCGATCAGCTTAAGAATCGTGAACAGCGATGCGGATGCGGCGAGAATGGCGCCAAGGCCCGCGAGCGAGGCGGTCATCGCCGTGAAGTCGCCAAGCGTCACGCCCGTTACGGTCGCCAGCGCCGTTTTGCGACCGTGACCGAGGGCATAGGAGATGACAAGGAGAATGGTCGGCCCCGGTATGGCCAGCATGATGCAGGATGTGGCGGCGAAAGCGAGCCAGGTTTCGATGGACATGGAATCCTCCTCTATTCCTTTTTCGCCGCCAGCAAAGACATCGGATTTACGATCCGTCAATCCGCTTGATCATCGATCAGGCCGCTTGATCGCCGATCAATCAGGCTTGCGTGTATTTCTGCCCGATGTGGTCCATCACGTCGGCGAACCACGGCTGCGAGAGATCGAATGCCTTGCCGCCCTTGATTCGGGGGAATTCGATGACGCGCAGCTTGCCGCCCTGGCCTTCGTCGTGGCCGGTGACGCCGGATACCTTGTTGAGTGCATTTTCCACCGCGAGATCGACCATGCCCTGGATAAGGCGAAGATCTTCGCCGTTTGCCGGCGCGGAGCGGGCGAAATAACCCGATTTCTGTACCATCGAGCGCTCGGCGCCGATGATCGAGGCAAACTGCTTCTGGAACCAGCCGCCGACATTGATGGTGTCGATCTTCACATGGCCGAAGGCGTCGCGCTTGATGCTTTCACCTGCGGCTTCGCGCTCGGCGACGATGGCGTCGAGGGCCGCACCTTCCGATACGAACAGCGTCACCTGGCCGGTCTTTTCCATGATGGAACGAAGGCGCTCGCCTTCGGCTTCGATGTCGAAGGCCATCTCAGGCAAATAGAGGCCGTCGATGCTCTTCATCTCGGCATTCATCATGAAGCCGTCGATATATTCGTTGGCAGCGGTCTTTTGAATATAGGCGCGGGCAGTGGCCGCCGTCAGCCAGCCACAGTGCCGTCCCATGACCTCGTGGATGACGAGGGTGCGCGGTGCGGCGGTCTGTTCGTTGCTGACATTGTCGAAGAAATGCGCCCCGACCTCGGCTGCCGTCCAGGCGCCGAGAGACTGGCGGATCGGCACGACGTCGTTGTCGACCGTTTTCGGCAGGCCGACGACGGTCAGGTCGTAGCCGTTGGCCCCGAGATAGGCGGCAAGATCGGCGGCCGTGGTGTTCGTATCGTCGCCGCCGATCGTGTGAAGAATGGTGACGCCATCGGAGGCGAGACGCTCGGCTGCGACGCGCAGCGGGTTTTCACCTTCCTTGACCAGGCCGCGCTTGACGCAGTCGGCGGCATTGGTGAGCTTTACGCGGCTGTTGCCGATCGGAGAGCCGCCGTAACGATGCAACAGGTGCGCACGCTCGCGCATGGCCGGCGTCACCCCGATGCTGTCAGCCAGCAGAACCCCCTGGTAGCCAGACCGATAGGCGATGATGTCGAGATCGGGCGCCACGTCGGTATAGCGCTGGATCAGCCCGCCAACGGCGGAAGAAAGACAGGGCGCCAATCCACCGGCAGTGAGCATTGCGACTTTCTGTTTGGCCATGGAGATCCTCCTTGCAGTCAAGCTGCTTCATTTCAATGGTTGCGGTGGGAATGGATGCGACAGGCGTGCATGGCTGTAAAGTAAAGAATTTAAGAAACGCGCGCTTTATCTGCTCGCGAACGCGCGGTCGGATGCGGTTTGGAACACGCCATCATTACCAAATTGTGAAAAGTGTTTTCCGCCTTGCGACGAATGGACTGCTTGCAATGGCAGGCATTATTTGGTCAAGGTATTCTACTGTCTATGAGAGCCGTCGGGACCAATATGTCGTTTTGGGAAAAATTGCTGAATGCTATCGGTGGCACCGCTGGCAATGCCCTGTCGGCAGTGGTCGAGGCTATTCGAACCTTGTTCGAGGGCGATCCGGAAACCCGCCGCAAAGTGGCGTTTTCCGTCGCGATAATCGCCCTTTCCGCCAAGATGGCGAAGGCTGACGGCATTGTGACCGAAAACGAGGTCAACGCGTTCCGCGAGATCTTCGAGTTTCCGCCGGATCAGGCCAAGAACGTCGCTCGTCTCTACAATCTGGCACGGCAGGATGTGGCGGGCTACGAAGCCTACGCGGAGCGGCTCTCGTCGCTTTGCGTGACCTGCACCAAGAATTGCCCTGTTTTGGAAGACGTGCTCGACGGCCTGTTTCACATTGCCAAGGCTGACGGGCTGATCCACGAAAAGGAAATGGCCTTCCTGCAACATGTGGCCGAGATATTCCATATGAGCGAGGAACGGTTCGATCAGATCATGGCGCGCCATGTGAGCGGTGGACGCGACCCCTACAAGATACTCGGCGTATCGCGCCATGATGATTTCCCGACGATCCGCCGCCGGTATCACGGCCTTGTCTATGAGAACCATCCTGACCGTCTCGTCTCGCGCGGTGTGCCGGAGGAGTTCCACCTCATCGCCAACGAGCGTATGGCCGCTCTAAACGCCGCTTACGCTGAAATCGAGAAAGAACGCCGCGCCGCATGAATGCCTTTCCGGCCGATTTCGCTCGCGCCATGGTGCAGCCTTCGCCGAATCACGGCGAGCGGCGGGATGGGCGCAAACCGGACATGATCCTTCTGCACTACACCGGCATGGGTACGGCCGAGGGCGCGCTGGACTGGCTCTGTCGCGCGGAGAGCCAGGTATCCAGCCATTATTTCGTCTTCGAGGACGGGCGGGTCATTCAGCTCGTGCCGGAGGAGCGCCGTGCCTGGCATGCGGGGAAGAGCACCTGGCACAATGAGGCCGATATCAATTCACTGTCGATCGGTATTGAAATAGCCAACGCCGGCCATCCCGGAGGGCTGCCGGATTTCCCCGATGCGCAGATCGAAGCGGTCATCGAACTGTGTCGTGATTGCGGCCAACGCTGGGCAATCGCACCCGAGCGGGTGCTCGGACACTCCGATGTAGCCCCCGTGCGCAAGGTCGATCCGGGCGAGAAATTCCCCTGGGCCCGGCTCGCCGCTGAGGGCGTCGGGCACTGGGTTGAGCCGGCTGCGATTACCGGCGGCCGATTTTTCCAGAAGGGGGATGTGGGCCAGCCGATCGAAGCACTGCAATCCATGCTCTCGCTCTATGGCTATAAAACTGAAATCACTGGTGAATTCTCGGAAAGGCTGAAGGGAGACGTCGAGGCTTTCCAGCGCCATTTCCGCCCGCAGCGTGTGGATGGCATCGCCGATTTTTCCACGATCGATACGCTCCATCGTCTTCTGTCCGCGCTGCCTCGCTTTTCATAGAAAGGTGAGGGGTGCTGGCCATCTTTATAGCCGGCTATCAGTGCGAAAAAGCGTAACCCCCTGCTGCGCCACATCATTTCCCTATTATCTCCGCATTGCACTGGTCTAACGACGCTCGCTGAACGGCGGTCGCGCAGTTTGGTTTTGTGTGTCGCGCGGCCGTAGACGACTAATGGGGACTGTGCACTCCGGCGGCTCTTTTTGCCTCCAGCCGGACATGACGGCTTGAGGCCGTCCGCGGTCCCGCGCCTGGAGACAAAAGACTGCATGAAAAATTTAATTGTTGCGGCTGTAGCATGCGTGGGCGTGCTGCTGGCGGGGTATGATTGCGCCTTTGCGGGTCAGCGGGGCGAGAAAAGTCAAACGGTTCCTTTGAAGATCGCTTATCGTACCACCGGCTATCCGGTGCCGAACGTTCCCGCCGAATTACGTGACGCTGAAAATGCCTTTGTGCGGCAGAATCGCTATTCCGATCTCATTGCCAAATATGCAAAGCAGAACGGCGTGCCGGTGCAACTGGCAACTGCCGTCGTTCAGATCGAAAGCAATTTCAATCCGAAAACGCGGGGGAGTGCCGGGGAAATCGGCCTGATGCAGATCAAGCCGGCAACGGCCCGACTGATGGGGTACGCCGGCCGGGCCAAGGGGCTTTTCGATCCCGAAACGAACATCAAGTTCGGTATGAAATACCTTGCCATGGCTCAGGATCTCGGCGGCGGGCAGACCTGCAATACCATTCTCAAATACAATGCCGGCCATGGCGCGACGCGCATGAACCCGGTCTCGAAGCGCTATTGCGGCAAGGTGCTGGCGCTTTTGGACTGACAGCCGTCCACTGAGCATTTGCGGGTGGGGCTGAATCGCTTTCCATGCTATCGAATCCGCTGTTATTTGAGAGGGCGTAGCATGGCAGCGGATTTCAGGTTCATCGTCGTCGGCCGGGGAATGATGGGGGCGGCTGCCGCCCGTCATCTCGCCGGGCAAACGGATGGCATTGCCGTCATCGGGCCGGATGAACCCGAGGACCGCACCAGCCATCAGGGTGTCTTCGGCAGTCACTACGACGAGGGCCGTATTACCCGTACGATCGACCCCGATACCGATTGGGCTCGCCTCGCCAACCGCTCGATCAGCCGCTACGCGGAAATCGAACGGGATAGCGGTATCCAGTTCTATGCACCTGTCGGCTGCCTGGTCGCAGGCCCGAAGCGCGGCGGCGATAGCGGCTATGTCGGCGACGTGGTGGATGCGGCGGAGCGGCTAGGTGTTCAGGCCGACATTCTCGACGATGCCGGGCTCAAGACGAAGTTTCCGTTCTTCTCTTTCGCATCGGGAAGCGAAGGCGTCTATGAGGCGCGCGGGGCCGGCCATATCAGCCCACGGCGGCTGGTGAAAGCGCAGTCGTTGCTGGCGGAAAAGGCGGGAGCGCGGGTGATCAAACAGACCGCCCTGTCGATCCGTGATGAGGGCGGCCTGGCAGTTGTCACGACCGCCGAAGGTGAGACGTTCAGCGCCGAGAAGATCCTGTTGGCCGCAGGCGGATTCTCCATTGCCGAGAATCTGTTGCCGCGACCGGTTGAGATGAAGGTTTATGGCCGCACCGTCACCTTTTTCGAGGTCAGCGAGGCCGAAGCCGGGGCTCTTTCCGGCATGCCGTCACTGATATCTGTAGCGCTTGATGACGTGGACAGCATCTATATGCTGCCGCCGATCCGCTACCCGGACGGCAAATACTACATCAAGATCGGCGGCGATCCCGACGACCTTCAATTCGAGAGCGAACCGGAACTCCGGGCCTGGTTCCGCACCGCCGGCCGCGACAAGGCGCGCGAACATCTGGTGCGGAGATTCCACGATCTCGTTCCCAGCGTGGCCCGCCCGCCGGCCTTCACCAATTCCTGCGCCGTCTCCTATTCTCCGTCAGGCTATCCGATGATCGGCTACACCTCTTCGCCGCGCGTCGCGGTACTGACCGGCGGCTGCGGCACAGCTGCCAAGAGCTCGGACGAGATCGGCCGGCTGGGAGCGGAACTGCTGCTCGCGGGTCGAATCAAGGATGAAGGCTACAGCACGGATTTCTCTGCGCATTTCCGCAGCTAGCATTGGACGGAAACCGGGCCGCATATTTAGGTGGCAATTGCCTGAAGTCTCAGTTAATGAGCCAGTGCCAGTTGGCTGGGCAGCCGCGCTTCATCAATGCCGAAAGGCGATGAGGTGAGGAAAGTCCGGGCTCCACGGAAACACGGTGCCGGATAACGTCCGGCGAGGGCAACCTCAGGGAAAGTGCCACAGAAAGCAAACCGCCCGGTCTCAGGATCGGGTAAGGGTGAAAGGGTGGGGTAAGAGCCCACCGCGTCTCTGGAAACAGCGACGGCACGGAAAACCCCACCGGGAGCAAAACCGAATAGGGATGACGCGGAACGCGCAAGCGCTCCAGCCTGTTTCCGGGCCGGTCATCCGGGTGGGTTGCAAGAGGCGTCGCGCAAGCGCCGTCCCAGATGAATGGCTGCCACGTTCCGGCCTCGGCCGGAGCCATACAGAACCCGGCTTACAGGCCAACTGGCAAATCATCGCCCCTTTTTTCGGATGGGCCTTTTCGCTCTCCGCAAATAATTTCGAGGGCCGCCGGACGCCCCGGTTCCCCGGGGTTTCCGGTCATCGCGGGCGAGCGTTTTCGCTTGTGAAAACAATCCGTTTCGGGGCGCCCGCTGAAGGCGATCCTAACCTTTCGTTAAACTTAACGGCTTATGAATATTCAGGGTGTGGCCGCGCCCGATGCGGCTTCATCCCATTGACGCCCATATGGTCCCATGGTATCCCAAAACAACACTGCAAACGGGCAAATCAGAGCCCAATCATCGCAAAGCCGGGATTGCCCTCATCAGGGGGGTGTCGAAGGGGCGTTGGCTCTTTCGGCTTGCGAAGCTGTGTCCGATTTTGGCTGTGTCCGTGAGTGCGTGATTGCTTGCGGATCATGGGGGACGGGTGTTTCGCGTCATGAACCGCTTCCTGTCGAATGCGACCAACCGGATCGATGTCAAGGGGCGGGTTTCCGTGCCGGCGGCATTCCGTTCCGTGCTGGCCGAGCGCAATATCCAGGAGCTGTATTGCTTCCAGGATTTTGTGTTTCCGGCGATCAGCGTCGGCGGCCTCGATCTGCTCGATCGATTCGAGCGGCAGATTGCGGCGGACGATCCTTTTTCGCCGGCGGCGAACCAGATGTCGCTCCTGATTCACGGGGGCGGGGTCTTTATGAAGCTCGATGCCGAGGGGCGGCTGATGATCACGGATTTCATCCGCGACTTCACCGGCATTACTGGCGAAGTGACTTTCGTCGGGCGGGCGGATCATTTTCAATTGTGGCGACCGGAGGCTTTTCAGGCCTTGCAGGCGCAGGCACGAGAGGAGCGCAGGCTGGCGGGCAGGCGCTCGGAATAGAGCGGGGAAACGGAATGGTGGCGAATTCAGGCGGAGGTTTGACTGATGCCGGTGGCGGACCAGTTCGTCACATTCCGGTTCTCCTTTCCGAAGTGCTCGAGGCGCTGGCGCCTGCGCCCGGCAAAGTTATCCTCGATGGAACGTTCGGGGCTGGCGGTTACACCTCGGCCATGCTTGCAGCCGGTGCCGATGTGATCGCGCTCGATCGTGATCCGACGGCGATTGCGGCGGGGCAGGCGATCGTTGAAGCCCATGCGGGGCACCTCAAGCTCATTCAATCGCAATTCTCCCAGCTTGCCGACCATGCGCCTGAGGGCGGCCTTGACGGGATCGTGCTCGATATCGGCGTATCCTCCATGCAGATCGACGAGGCCGAGCGCGGCTTTTCCTTCAATAAGAGTGGCCCGCTCGACATGCGCATGTCGGCAAGCGGCGTATCGGCGGCCGACGTCGTCAATCGCGCCAAGCTGGCGGACCTCATTCGCATCTTCGTCTTTCTGGGTGAGGAAAAACAGGCGCCACGCATCGCGCATGCGATTGAGAAGCGGCGTGCCGAAGCTCCCTTCGTGACCACCCGCGATCTGGCCGGCCTGATCGAGATCGTGACGCCGCGAAAGGCCAAGGACAAGATTCATCCCGCTACCCGCGTTTTCCAGGCGCTTCGCATCTTCGTCAACGACGAGCTTGGCGAGTTGGCTCAGGCGCTGTTCGCCGCCGAACGCGCGCTCAAGCCGGGTGGTCGGCTTGTCGTCGTGACCTTCCATTCCCTGGAAGACCGTATCGTCAAGAAATTCTTCGCCGATCGGTCCGGTCGTGCCGTGGGATCGCGCCACATGCCGATCGTGCATGAGCGGCCAGCAACCTTCGAGCCCATCGGCAAATCGATGGTGTCCGCCAGCGATGCGGAGGCGGAGGCCAATCCACGGGCCCGCTCGGCCAAGCTGCGCGCCGGTGTTCGCACCTCTGCACCCGCCGAGGCCGCCGATCTTTCGATCTTCGATCTGCCCAATCTCGCCAGTCTCGGAAAGCTCGGAGGTTGATATGCTGAAGACTTTTGACATCGTGCTGATCGGAGTCATGACGGCTATGGCCAGCGTGACCTATACGATCAAGCACCGAGCCGAGCTGAAGCTGGAAGAGGTTCACCGTCTCGAGTCCGAGATCAAGCTCGAGAAGGATACGATCGAGCTCCTCAAGGCGGACTGGGCACTGGTCTCGCAGCCGAATCGTCTCGAGCGTCTCGTCAACAACTACAGCAACGAGCTTCAGCTGCAGCCGACCCTCTCCACGGCCATCGTTCAGCCGAACGAGTTGCCGATGCTGCGCTCGCAGGTCCCGCCGCCGATAGTTGCGGATGCGAAAGACAGCACGAAGAGCGGCAAGGGAACCGGCTCCAAGGGCAATGTCGCTTCGGCCTCGAAGAACGGCGATACGACCGATGCCGAGATCAGGAAGGCCATCGCCGATGTGGCGGCCGCTCCGGCGCCACGGCCCAAGTCGCCGGCTTTGGCCAAGCGCAAAAAACCTGAAGTCGACAACATCGCAACGGGATCGGTGGACGAATAATGTCTTTTCTTTCTCGCATCATGATCTTGAAGAGCAAGGCGCACTTCTCCACCGACGGGAACAACCGCCCGAGCGACAGCTTCTCCCGTTCGACCTTCGAAGGGGCTCGCAAGCGTAAATCCAATCAAGCCAAAAGCCGCGTCGTTCTGCTGGTGACGAGCTTCATTGCCGTCTATTGCGTGATCGGCGGCCGTCTTGCCCAGTTCGCCATGACGCCGCCGGACACCACGTCGAGCATCCTGCCGCCGGATCGCCTGATGGCCTCGCGCCCGGATATCGTCGACCGCAACGGCGCCCTGCTTGCCACCGACATCCGTACCGTCTCGCTGTTTGCCGAGCCGAACAAGATCATCGATCCCGATGAGGCCGTCGAAGAATTGCGCACGGTCCTGCCGGATCTGGATACCAAGGGTACATACAAGAAGCTCGCCGCCAAGACCTCGCATTTTGCGTGGCTGCGCCGCCAGCTCACGCCGAAGCAACAGAGTCAGATTCTGGCGCTAGGCATTCCCGGCATCGGCTTCCGCCCCGAGAAGCGCCGCTTCTATCCGGGCGGCTCGACCGCCGCCCATATCCTCGGCTACGTCAATATCGACAACCGCGGCGTTGCCGGCATGGAGAAATATATCGACGATCAGGGTCTTGCCGACCTTGCCGCCGCCGGCATGACCAACGACCAGCCTCTGCAGCCGGTGAAGCTTTCGATCGACCTGCGTGTGCAGGGCATCGTCCGTGATGCGGTCGTCAACGCGGTCAAGAATTTTCAGGCGAAGGGCGCGGGCGCTGCCGTGATCGACATCCACACGGGCGAAGTGCTGGGCATGGCCTCGGCTCCCGACTTCGATCCGAACTATCCGAACGAAGGCGCGACCGAAGGATGGCTCAATCGCATGACGAACGGCACGTTCGAAATGGGATCGACCTTCAAGACCTTCACCATGGCGATGGCGCTCGATTCCGGCAAGGTGACGTTGCGTGATGCCTTCGACGCCACCAATCCGATCCGGATCGGCGGTTTCATCATCCACGACTTCCATGGTCAGCATCGCGTACTGACCGTTCCGGAAATTTTCCAGTATTCCTCGAACATTGGTACTGCGAAGATCGCCGATCTTGTCGGCATCGACCCGCACAAGGAATTCCTGACCCGCTTGGGTCTGCTCAACAAGATGGACACCGAACTGCCGGAAGTGAAGGCGCCGAGCCAGCCTCGCGTCTGGAAGAAGATCAACTCGATCACCATTTCCTTCGGCCACGGTGTCTCGACCACGCCGTTGCAGACAGCGGTTGCCGCATCAGCCCTCGTCAACGGTGGCAAGCTGATCGAGCCGACCTTCCTGCCGCGCACGCGTGACCAGGCCGATGCCATTGCCAAGATGGTCGTCAAGAAGAGCACCAGCGACGACATCCGTTTCCTGCTTGAATTCAACGGCACCAGGGGCTCCGGTCGCAACGCTCGCGTTCCCGGTTATAACGTCGGCAGCAAGACCGGCACAGCCGACAAGGTTGTTAACGGCCGCTATTCGAATACGTTGAATTTCAACAGCTTCCTGGCGGCGTTCCCGATCGATAATCCGCAATACATGGTCATGACCTTCATCGATGAGCCGAAGAGCGGTGAGCGAGGCGGCGGCACGATCTCGGCCTTTACGGCATTGCCGATCGCTCGCGACATCATCGCCAGGGCGGCGCCTATCCTTGGGGTGCAACCCAGCTTCGGAAAAGATAACTCGGCCTTGCTGGCGTCTTATTAAGCGTGAAAGAATACACGGGTCGATTCGCGAGAGGGCGGACCGATCAAAAATGAAAAGTATATTCGATGAACTTGCGAGATATCGCCGGAAATGCGTTTCCGGAACTCAACGGACAAATCGGCGGGACACTTGGCGATCTTGAGATAACAGGCCTTTCCGCCGATAGCCGTAAGGTCGTACCAGGCACGGTTTTCGTAGCTGTCGCCGGCACAAAGGCGGATGGAACAAGTTTCATCGCCGATGCCGTTTCGCGTGGCGCGTCCGTCGTTGTCGCAGGCCATGGCGACGCCGTCGCCGGCGTGCCGCTGCTGACCGTTTCCGAACCTCGCCGCTTTCTTTCCGTCGCCGCTTCACGTTTTTACGGCAAACAGCCTGAGACGATGGTCGCCGTGACAGGTACCGCCGGCAAGACATCGGTTGCCTCCTTCACGCGCCAGATCTGGGCTCATGCCGGCCATCCGGCAGCCATGATCGGCACCACTGGCGTGATATCGCCGACGCGCAACGACTACGGCTCGCTGACGACACCGGACCCGGTGTCATTGCACCATTTGCTCACAGAGCTTGCCGACGAGGGGGTAACGCATGCGGCCATGGAGGCTTCCAGCCATGGCCTCGATCAGTTCCGTCTCGACGGCGTCAGGCTTGCCGCCGCCGCCTTCACCAATCTCGGTCGCGATCACATGGATTACCATCCGACGGTCGAAGACTATATGGCCGCCAAGATGCGGCTGTTCAGGGACCTGCTTCCGAAGGGTTCGCCGGCCGTGATCTTTTCGGACGATGCATGGTCGGCCCAGGCAATATCCGCCGCACGCGATGCCGGGCAGGATGTGCGCACGGTCGGGCGCAAGGGTGATTTCCTGGTGTTGAAGCGCGTCGAGCATTTCCGTCACAAGCAGACCGCCGAAGTTCATTTCGGCGACGATATTTTCGAGATTCATATTCCGCTGGCCGGTGATTTCCAGGTCGCCAATGCGTTGGTGGCTGCCGGCCTTGCCATCTCCACCGGCGTCGCCGCTCCCGTCACCATGGCGGCGCTGGAGAAGCTCGTCGGCGCATCGGGCCGTCTGGAACTCGTCGGCCATACGGGTGACGGCGCGCTCGCTTATGTCGATTACGCTCACAAGCCGGATGCGTTGGAAAACGTCCTCAATTCGGTGCGCCCGTTCACGACAGGCCGCGTCATCGTCGTCTTCGGTTGTGGCGGCGATCGTGATCGCGGCAAGCGGCCGATCATGGGCGAAATCGCCTGCCGTCTCGCCGATATCGTTATCGTCACTGACGACAATCCGCGTTCGGAAGACCCGGCGACCATTCGTGCAGAGATCATGGCGGCGGCTGGCTGCGCCAGCGAGATCGGTGATCGCGCCGAAGCCATCCGCAAGGCGGTCGGCATGCTGAAATCCGGTGACACGCTGATCGTTGCCGGCAAGGGGCATGAGGAAGGTCAGACGATCGGCAGCGTCACGCTGCCCTTTTCCGATCACGCCGAACTGCGAAAAGCACTGGAGGATTTGAAACCTTGAACTGGCTTTGGACAACTGAGGATATGATTGCCGCAATCTCTGGCCGCTTCGTCGGAGCGCTGCCCGAAGGCATTACGGGCATTTCCATCGACAGTCGTTCCATCAAGCCGGGCGAGGCTTTTTTCGCCATCAAGGGTGATCGCGTCGATGGTCATGACTTTGCCAACCAGGCCATGGCGAACGGTGCGGCATTCATCGTGATCAGCGAGGCACGGCTGCCGGCAATGGGCAGGCTGACCGTGCCGAAGGTCGTCGTGGATGACGTATTGGCAGCGCTCGCCCGCCTGGGTGTCGCCGCACGCCAGCGGACGCAGGCCAAGATCATTGCCGTTACCGGCTCGGTCGGCAAGACCACGACGAAGGAAATGCTGCGTCGCGCGCTCGCTCCATCGGGCAAGGTGCATGCTTCCGTCGCCTCCTTCAACAATCACTGGGGCGTACCGCTTACCTTGGCGCGCATGCCCGAAGACACCGATTTCGGCGTCTTTGAAATCGGCATGAACCATCCCGAGGAGATCAGGCCGCTCGTCAAGATGGTGCAGCCGGATGTCGCGATCATCACCACGATCGCACCGGCGCATCTCGGCAATTTCAACAGCATCACGGAAATAGCCGCCGCGAAGGCGGAGATTTTCGACGGTGTCGTGCCGGGCGGTCACGCCATCCTCAATCACGACAACGATCAGTTCGAGATGCTGGAACAGGCTGCTTTAGCAGCCGGTATCGAACATGTGCACAGCTTCGGCCAGCATGCCAAGGCCGACGTGCGTCTCGCCGAATTCAATGCCTCGGAAGAGAATTCGACGCTATGGCTGACGATCGGCGGTGAGACGATGGAAGTGGCGATCGGCGCGCCGGGCCGTCACATCGCGGAAAACGCGCTCGCCGTGCTCGGCGCCGTCATGCTCGTCGAGGCAGATCTCGACAAGGCTGTCGAAGCGCTGGCGGACTTGCGGCCGGAAAAGGGCAGGGGACAACGCCACAAGCGCGCGATCGGCAGCGGCTACTTCACGCTGATCGATGAAAGTTACAATGCCAATCCCGCATCCATGCGCGCGGCTATCGCGCTGCTGGCGACGACGTCGCCGAATGCGGGTGCCGGCAGTCGGACGGGCAGGCGAATCGCCGTCCTCGGCGATATGTTGGAAATGGGGGATTATGCCCAGCGAGTGCATGCAAACCTTGCCGGGCCGCTCTTGGCGGCCGGTATCGAGCATGTCTGGCTGGCGGGTCCGGAGATGGCGGCTTTGAGGGATGAGCTGCCGGAAAGTGTTCATGTCGAATATCGTGAGACGACGGAGGAACTCTCGGAATTCGCGCTCAATTCTGTCGCCCCCGGTGACGTCTTGATGGTGAAATCGTCGCTGGGTATGGGGTTTGGAAAGATCGTGGCAGGCTTGCTTGACAAGTTTCCCGCATTTTCCGACACGGGCACCCACGCCCATCAGGGGCTTTAGAAAGGGCTCTTATGCTGATCTGGCTAGCCGAACTGTCGGACCACGTTCATTTTTTTAGTACACATTTCAGATTTCTCAATCTGTTCAGATACATCACGTTCCGTACCGGTGGCGCCCTCTTTACGTCCGCGTTTATCGTTTTCCTTTTCGGGCCGCGAATCATCTCCTCCCTGCGCGTGCGTCAGGGCAAGGGGCAGCCGATTCGCGCCGATGGTCCTCAGACGCACTTCAAGAAGGCCGGCACGCCGACGATGGGCGGATTGATGATCCTTGCCGGTATTGTCGTATCGTCTCTGCTGTGGGCTGATCTTGCCAACGTCTATGTGGTCGCCACGCTGCTTGTCACGCTCGGGTTCGGCGCGATCGGCTTTTATGACGACTATCTCAAGGTGACGAAGCAGAGCGACAAGGGTTTCTCCGGTCGCGCTCGCCTGGGCATCGAATTCGTCATTGCAGGCATTGCCGTGTATTTCATGATGACCACGGCACTGTCCTCCGGTCCTGCCGGCTCGACCTTCGGTTCGTCGATCGCTTTCCCCTTCTTCAAGAGCTTGCTGCTCAATCTCGGCATGTTTTTTGTGTTTTTCGGGGCTTTCGTCATCGTTGCCGCCGGTAATGCCGTGAACCTGACCGACGGACTTGACGGGCTTGCAATCGTACCGGTCATGATCGCGGCGGCTTCCTTCGGTGTCATCGCCTATCTCGCCGGCAACTTCGTCTTTGCTGACTACCTCGCCATCAATTTCGTGCCGGGTACGGGCGAACTGGCGGTGGTTCTCGGCGCAGTCATCGGCGCCGGCCTTGGCTTTCTGTGGTTCAATGCGCCGCCGGCTGCCATCTTCATGGGCGATACCGGCTCGCTGGCGCTGGGCGGCATGATCGGTTCGGTTGCCGTCGCCACCAAGCACGAGATCGTCATGGCGATCATCGGCGGTCTTTTCGTCGTCGAGGCGCTTTCCGTCATCATCCAGGTCGGCTTCTTCAAGATGACCAAGCGCCGCGTCTTCCTGATGGCGCCGATCCACCATCACTTCGAAAAGAAGGGCTGGACGGAAAGCCAGGTGGTGGTTCGCTTCTGGATCGTCGCGGTCATTCTGGCGATGGTCGGCCTCTCCACCCTGAAGCTGCGGTGAGGCATCGATGATCCCTGTCACCACGCTGAAAGGAAAAAAGGTCGCCCTGTTCGGCCTCGGCGGCTCGGGCTTTGCGACGGCGCGTGCGCTTGTTGCCGGCGGTGCCGAGGTCACGGCCTGGGACGACAATCCGGACAGCGTGGCTACAGCGGCCGCGGAAGGAATAGCGGTCGCCGATCTCAGGACGATCGACTGGAACGGGCTATCGGTCTTCGTTCTGTCGCCCGGCGTGCCGCTGACACATCCCAAGCCGCACTGGACTGTCGATCTTGCGCATGCCGCAGGCGTTGAGATCATCGGCGATGTCGAGCTGTTCGTCCGCGAGCGCCGGGCGCACGCGCCGGATTGCCCGTTCATCGCCATCACCGGAACCAACGGCAAATCGACGACGACGGCGCTGATCGCCCATATCCTGCAGTCGAGCGGTCGCGACACGCAGCTTGGCGGCAACATCGGCACGGCCATCCTCACGCTCGATCCGCCGAAGGCCGGGCGCTATTACGTCGTCGAATGCTCGTCCTACCAGATCGATCTTGCACCGACGCTCAATCCCTCGGCCGGCATTCTGCTGAACCTGACGCCCGATCATCTCGATCGGCACGGCACGATGCAGCACTATGCCGATATCAAGGAGCGGCTCGTCGCCGGCAGCGGCGTGGCCGTCGTTGGCGTCGATGACAGTCATTCTTCATTGATCGCCGATCGTATCGAGCGGGCCGGCGGCAAGGTGACGCGGATTTCACGCCGGCACGTGCTTGCTGACGGCCTTTATGCCGAAGGCAGCCGCATCATGCAGGCATCTGTCGGGGCGACGAGCGAGATTGCCGATCTCGATGGAATCCAGACATTGCGTGGCGGCCATAACGCGCAGAATGCCGCTGCGGCGATTGCCGCATGCCTGGCGGTCGGCGTTTCTCCCGATGAGATCCGCGCCGGGCTGAAATCCTTTCCCGGCCTCAAGCATCGCATGCAGCCGGTCGGACGGCGCGGCCGGGTCGTGTTCGTCAACGACTCCAAGGCGACCAATGCGGATGCCGCGGCGCCGGCGCTTTCGAGCTATGAGAATATCTATTGGATCGCCGGCGGCCTGCCGAAAGAGGGCGGGATCACGACCCTGGCGCCGCTCTTTCCGCGTATTGCGAAAGCCTATCTGATCGGAGAGGCGGCGCCCGCCTTTGCGGCGACGCTCGGCGAACAGGTGCCCTACGAGATATCGGGCACGCTGGAACGCGCTGTCGCGCACGCGGCCGCCGATGCGGACAGGGACGAACATGAGTCCGCAGCGGTGATGCTTTCACCGGCCTGCGCAAGCTTCGATCAATACAAGAATTTCGAGGTCAGGGGTGACGCCTTTGTCAGTCATGTGGCTGCGATCGAGGGTGTCACCATGCTGATCGGTTCAGCAACAGGAGGCATATGATATGGTAAGCCGCGTTGAGCGTGGGGCCTTGGCCGAATGGTTCTGGACCATCGACCGTGTGTTCCTGGCATTATTCATCCTGCTGATCGGTATCGGCTTCATGCTTTCCTTCGCGGCCTCGCCAGCGGTGGCGGAGCGCATCGGGCTTGAACCCTTCCACTTCGTCAAACGCCACGCCTTGTTCCTCGTTCCGGCAATCGCGGCGATGATCGGCATTTCGTTTATGACGCCGCGGCAGGTGCGGCGCACGGCGGTCATCCTGCTGGTTGTCTCGCTGGCAATGATGCTTTTTGCCCTGTTCTTCGGCATCGAGGTCAAGGGGTCGCGACGCTGGGTCAACATCGCGGCGCTGTCGATCCAGCCGTCGGAATTCATGAAGCCTGCTTTCGTTGTCGTCTGCGCCTGGCTGTTTGCCGAGCATGCGCGCCAGCCGGAAATTCCGGGTAATCTCTTCGCCATCATTCTCTTCGGCATTGTCGCTGCGCTGCTTGTCGCGCAGCCGGACCTTGGTCAGACGATCCTGACGACAGCCGTCTGGGGCGGCATGTTCTTCATGGCCGGCATGCCCTGGCTCTGGATTTCGGTGCTCGGCGGGCTTGGCGCCGGCGGGTTCGTCGCCGCTTATTACGTCTTTCCCCACGTGGCGCTCCGCGTCGATAAATTCATGACCGGCGAGGGTGATACGTTCCAGGTCGATACCGCCAAGGAAGCGATCGTTCACGGCAACTGGTTCGGTGTCGGCCCGGGTGAAGGCATCGTCAAGCGCATCATCCCCGACGCCCACACCGACTTCATCTTCTCGGTGGCCGCCGAAGAGTTCGGTGTCATCTTCTGCATGGTGCTCGTCTGCATCTTCGCGTTCCTGGTACTGCGGGGTCTGTCCCATGCCTACAAGGAAAAGAACGACTTCAATCGCTTCGCCGTTGCCGGCCTGGTGCTGCAGATCGGTATCCAGTCGATCATCAATATCGGCGTCAACCTGCAGCTGCTGCCGGCCAAGGGCATGACCTTGCCGCTGATTTCCTATGGTGGTTCATCAATGACCGCGATCTGCGTGACCGCAGGCTTCATTCTGGCGCTGACGCGTCACCGCCCGGAAAAGCGGGCGCAGGATCGCAGCCAGTTCCGCGTGACGCATGGATTGCCTGCGGAGTGACTGTCTTGAACTTGCCTGTGCTCCAGCCCCGACATCTCTCTCTTGCTCATTCTCTGGTCGCTTTTCCAGAGGCGGCCGTCTATGAGGGAGGCTTGGCCCGCGTTGATGACGCGGTCGAGGCGGCTTCCTATATTAGGGATATGCCCCGAGTAGTGGGGTATTCGCGGGAGCGAAGATTATGAGTAAAGGTACTATCCTTCTTGCCGCCGGCGGAACCGGCGGTCACGTATTTCCGGCCGAGGCGCTGGCCTATAAGCTGAAGGAGCGCGGCTATTCCGTGCACCTCGTCACCGACAGCCGCGCCGAACGCTATGCCGGCAAGTTTCCTGCCGATGAGATCCATGTCGTGCCCTCGGCGACGATCGGCTCCAAGAATCCCTTGAAGGTCGCCGGCGCCTTATTGACGCTGTGGACGGGCATGCGCGCGGCGCGCAAGCTGATCAATAGAATCAAGCCGCTCTGCGTCGTCGGCTTCGGCGGCTACCCGACCGTTCCGCCGCTGTTGGCCGCCACCCGCATGGGTGTGCCGTCGATGATCCATGAACAGAATGCGGTCATGGGGCGTGCCAACAAGATGCTTGCGACGCGGGTACGCGCGATCGCGGGCGGTTTCCTGGTGGAAGATGGCGGCGCCTTTTCGGAAAAGACGGTGACGACCGGCAACCCGGTGCGCCCGGCCGTCATCGAGGCTGCCAAGCGGCCCTATGTGCCTTCTGTACCGGATGATCCTTTCAACCTGGTCGTCTTCGGCGGTAGTCAGGGTGCTCAGTATTTCTCAAAGGCGGTGCCAACGGCCATCAGCCTGCTGGAAGAGCCGCTGCGCAAGCGCCTGCGGATTACACAGCAGGTGCGACCCGAGGATATGGAGACGGTCAATAGCTGCACCAGAAGGCTGGAGATGGGCGCGGATATAGCGCCCTTCTTCACCGACATGGCCGAGCGTATCGGTGCGGCGCATCTGGTTCTGTGCCGTTCCGGGGCTTCGACGGTATCCGAGCTCGCCGTCATCGGCCGCCCGGCGATCCTCGTGCCCTATCCGCATGCGCTGGATCATGATCAGGCCGCCAATGCGGCAGCGCTTGCGGCAACCGGCGGCGTCAAGGTCATCGCGCAATCCGAGCTTACGCCGGAGAAGCTTTCGACCATTCTGCGCGGTTCGATGACGATGCCGGAAAAGCTCGCAAAGATGGCGGCTGCCGCCAAACAGGCAGGCAAGCCGGATGCGGCAAACTTGCTCGCCGACATGGTTGAGGCTATTGCCGGGGGACGTTCAATTCAGCAATTCAAGGGGGCAGGCGCATGAAGCTGCCGAAGGCAATCGGCCTTGTACATTTTATCGGGATCGGCGGTATCGGCATGAGCGGCATTGCCGAGGTGTTGCATAACCTCGGTCATCGCGTGCAGGGGTCCGATCAATCGGAAAGCGCCAACGTGCAGCGGCTGCGCGACAAGGGCATCCCGGTCCATATCGGTCACAAGGCGGAAAACCTCGGCGATGCCGAAGTCGTTGTTGTCTCCACTGCCATCAAGAAGAGCAATCCGGAACTCGTTGCCGCGCGCGAAAAGCTGTTGCCGGTGGTGCGCCGTGCCGAGATGCTTGCCGAGCTGATGCGTTTCCGCAATGCCATCGCCATCGGCGGCACGCATGGCAAGACCACGACCACGTCGCTGGTGGCAACGCTGCTCGAAGCCGGCGGGCTCGATCCGACCGTGATCAACGGCGGCATCATCAATGCCTACGGCACCAATGCGCGCATGGGCGAGGGCGAATGGATGGTGGTCGAAGCCGACGAATCGGACGGCACCTTCCTGAAGTTGCCGGCCGACGTCGCTGTGGTCACCAATATCGACCCGGAGCATCTTGATCACTATGGCAATTTCGATGCCGTCCGCGCCGCCTTCCGGCAGTTCGTCGAAAACGTGCCGTTCTACGGCTTCGGCGTCATGTGCATCGACCATCCGGAAGTCCAGTCCCTGGTCGGTCGCATCGAGGACCGCAAGATCATCACCTATGGCGAGAACCCGCAGGCTGATGTGCGCTTTGCAAATGTCCGCATCGACGGCACGCGGTCGCTGTTCGACGTCGAAATCCGCAGGCGCCGCACCGGCAAGGTGATCCACATCAAAGACCTCGTGATGCCGATGCCCGGTCGGCACAATATTTCCAATGCGACGGCGGCGGTTGCCGTTGCCAACCGGCTCGGCATCTCCAGCGAGGCGATCGCCAAGGGTCTGGCGTCTTTCGGCGGCGTCAAGCGCCGCTTCACGCTGACCGGCGAATGGAACGGGATCAAGGTCTTCGACGATTACGGCCATCACCCTGTCGAAATCAAGGCGGTGCTGAAGGCCGCGCGCGAAGCCTGCAATGGCCGTGTCATCGCTGTCCACCAGCCACACCGCTATACGCGTCTGTCGAGCCTCTTCGAGGAATTCGCCGCCTGCTTCAACGATGCCGACAGCATTTTCCTGGCACCCGTCTACGCCGCCGGCGAGGATCCGATCGAAGGCGTAGATTCGCAGACGCTGGTTTCGCGCATCAAGGCTGGTGGCCATCGCGACGCGCGCTATCTGCCATCGCAGGAAGATCTTGCCGCCATGGTTGCGGAGATTGCGCGACCGGGTGATTTTGTGGTTTTGTTGGGGGCTGGCAGCATTACGTATTGGGCAGCATCATTGCCAAAGGAATTGGAAGGCCTCTCGGGTAAGTCCGCATGAAACAGGTAAATGGGGAAAAGCTTCTGGCGTCGCTCGGCGACGGTGTAAAGGACATCAGGGGTCGGTTGACGCCGGATGCGCCGATGGATCGTGTGACGTGGTTCCGCGCCGGCGGGTTGGCGGAGCTGATGTTCCAGCCGCACGACACGGACGATCTCATTGCGTTCCTGAAGATCCTGCCGGAAGAAGTGCCGCTGACGGTGGTTGGCGTGGGTTCGAACATATTGGTGCGCGATGGCGGCATCCCGGGAATTGTCCTGCGGCTTTCGGCCAAGGGCTTCGGCTCTGTCGAGCTCCAGGGCGATAACCGCATCCTGGCGGGCGCCGCATGCCCGGACAAGCACGTCGCGGCCATGGCGATGGACAACAGCATTGGCGGTTTCCATTTCTACTACGGCATACCGGGCACTATCGGCGGCGCGGCGCGCATGAATGCCGGCGCTAACGGCGTCGAGACACGCGAACGCGTCGTCCAGGTGCACGCGGTCGACCGCAAGGGCGAGAAGCATGTGCTGACCAATGCCGAGATGGGCTATAGCTATCGACATTCCGACGCTTCGGAAGATCTGATCTTCACCCATGTTCTGTTCGAGGGCTATCCCGAGGACAAGGCCAAGATCCGCGCAGAGATGGATGCCGTGCGGGCGCATCGCGAAACCGTGCAGCCGATTCGGGAGAAGACCGGCGGGTCGACCTTCAAGAATCCGGATGGTTTTTCCGCCTGGAAATTGATCGATGAGGCCGGTTGCCGCGGTCTTGTCATCGGCGGCGCGCAAATGTCGTCGCTGCACTGCAATTTCATGATCAACATGGAGCAGGCAACCGGTTACGATCTCGAATATCTGGGCGAGCAGGTTCGCCGCGAGGTTTTCGAGAAGTCCGGCGTCAAGCTGGAATGGGAAATCAAGCGCCTCGGCAGCTTCATGCCCGGCCGGGAAGTTCGTCCGTTCCAGGGCGTCACGACGGAGTAGGGTATTCTCATCCGTCTGTAGCTCACAAATTGATTCAACTGAAAAGGCCGGGTTTTCACCCGGCCTTTTCAATTGGTTATCGCAATATCCTCAGATTTCGTCGTTGCCCGACAGGACGATGCCAATCAGCGAGAGCGCTGCCGCGGCCGTCAGGTAGTAGCCGACATAGACCAGGCCGTAGTTCGTTGCGAGCCAAGTGGCGATATAGGGCGCGAGCGATGCACCGACGATGCCGCCGAGATTGAAGGTCATCGAGGCGCCGGTATAGCGCACGGCGGTCGGGAAGGGTGCAGCCAATGCCGCTCCGATCGGACCGTAGGTGAAGCCCATCAGCGCTAGGCCGATGATCGAGCAGGCGAAGGCGCCCGCAAGGCCGGCGGTCAGCAGCGATGAATAGAACAGGCCGAAGATCAAGATGCCGATGGTCGTGAGCACCAGAACCAGCCGGCGCGAATAGCGGTCCGAGAGCAGGCCGGAGATCGGAATCATCAGGCCGAAGAAGACGACGCCAACGAGCTGAACGACGAGGAACTGGCCTTGCGAATAGCCGAGACCTGCCGGCAGCGGCCCGGTGCCCGCCGGTCTGGTGCCCCAGCTCAAGGTAAATGCCGTCATCAGATAGAACAGCACGAAGGTCGCGACCGCGATGATCGTGCCGAGAAAGAGGCTGCGGAGGTGCGAGCGGAAGATGACAGCGATCGGAACGGAAACGCGCTCTTCCTTTTCGATGGCGCGGCGGAATTCTGGTGTTTCGGTGATTTTCAGTCGGACATAGAGGCCGACTGCGACCAATACGAGGCTGATCAGGAAGGGGATACGCCAGCCATGGCTCAGGAAGTCGGCATCCGTCATGCTTTCGCGGAGGGTCAGGAAGAGACCTGCCGAAAGGATGAAGCCGATGGGGGCGCCGAGCTGTGGGAACATCGCGTACCAGCTGCGCTTGCCTTCCGGCGCGTTCTCCGTGGCGAGCAACACCGCGCCGCCCCATTCGCCCCCGAGACCAAGGCCCTGGCCAAGACGGCAAAGTGCCAGCAGGAGCGGAGCCGCAACGCCGATTGATTCATAGGTCGGAAGCAGACCGATCACTACGGTCGAGAGGCCCATGGTCATCAATGCCGCGACGAGCGTCGCCTTTCGGCCGATTCGGTCACCAAAGTGGCCGAAGATCATCGCGCCGATCGGGCGCGCGAAGAAGGCGATGGAGAAGGTCGCGAAGGATTGCAGCGTCGCCGAGGTCGGATCGCTTGCAGGGAAAAACAGCTTCGGGAAGACGATAACCGCCGCCGTTGCATAGACGTAGAAATCGAAGAATTCGATCGTTGTGCCGATGAGGCTCGCGATCAGAACACGTGCCGGGGAATTCGCAACAGCATTGTTCGATGACGAGGGGGTCGGCGATAAAGGAGTTATCGCGTCAGTCATGGTCCCACCATTTTAGATGACGCTAAGGTTACCTTAGCGAGTAAAAGGTGTCCTTAGCGTAATTTTTATTCGACGCAAACGCTAAATGAACAAGAAATCACCGGTTGCATGCTATTGTTTAACCGTAATGGTTGATTCGCGAGCAACTGGGCGAATGTTTGCCACTGAGTGGGCGTGTCTTCGGCGAGTCCTTCCCGAGATCTTTTTCTAAAAATGGCTGACTTTCGCTTCGGTTGCGGGCACAGGAGAAGGGTTAATGCAGAAAAAACTCATTGCTGAGTTTCTTGGGACGTTCTGGCTCGTATTCGGCGGCTGCGGCAGTGCAATCTTCGCCGCGGCATTTCCGAGCCTCGGTATCGGTTTTCTAGGTGTTGCTTTTGCGTTTGGTTTGACGGTGCTTACCATGGCCTATGCGGTTGGCGGTATCTCGGGCGGCCATTTCAACCCAGCCGTTTCGGTTGGTCTGACGGTTGCCGGTCGTTTCCCCGCCGGGCAGCTCATTCCTTATATTGTCGCGCAGGTTGTTGGCGCGGTCGTGGCGGCGGCCGTGCTCTATCTGATCGCGAGCGGCAAGGCCGACTTCCAGCTCGGCGGCTTTGCGGCAAACGGCTACGGAGAACATTCGCCGGGTGGCTACTCCCTGCTATCGGCACTGGTCGCCGAGATCGTGTTGACCTTGTTCTTCCTGGTTGTGATTCTCGGTTCGACGAGCAGCAAGGTGCCGGCCGGCTTCGCGCCGATCGCGATCGGCCTTTCGCTGACGCTGATCCACCTCATTTCGATCCCGATCACCAATACCTCGGTCAATCCGGCCCGTTCGACAGGTCAGGCCCTGTTCGTCGGCGGTTGGGCGTTGCAGCAGCTTTGGCTGTTCTGGGTGGCGCCGATCGTGGGTGGCGCTTTAGGGGGACTCGTCTGGAAATTGGTCGACGACAACGAATGAGATCAGCGTCGGTTTGAGATTTTCAGGCCCGCATCGGACCCCTCGATGCGGGCCTCTTTGTTTAAAAAAATCTAAATGTCGACATTCAAAAGTAGCAACTCTCTGATTCCAATGGCAGAATTCTTTAGACCGATTTGATTCGAGAAAACCGGCCATCGGCAGGGCGACCGAAAGTTAACGAAAGTAAACGCTTCATTAACCTTAATGTCGTTCTAATCGGACCATGGAAAGCGGGGCGAGAATCGCTGTAGGCGAGGTCGAGCGAACGCAGAGAAGAGACTGTAAACACTGGGGGTATTGATGGGTGGCAAGCATGTGGCTGTCCTTTTGGGCGGATTTTCCTCGGAAAGGCCGGTCAGCCTTTCCTCGGGAAAGGCATGCGCTGACGCCCTCGAAGCCGAAGGATTTGAGGTTACCCGCATCGACGTGGATCGCGATGTCGCCAGCCGCCTGGCCGAAATGAAGCCCGACGTGGTCTTCAACGCGCTGCACGGTCCTTTCGGTGAGGACGGCACCATTCAGGGTATTCTTGAATATCTGCAGATCCCCTACACGCATTCCGGCGTGCTCGCCTCCGCTCTCGCGATGGACAAATCCCGCGCAAAGACGGTTGCCGCAGCGGCCGGCATTCCCGTTGCCAGTTCGATCGTCATGGATCGCTTCGGCATTGTCGGCGAGCATCCGATGAAGCCGCCCTATGTCGTCAAGCCGGTGCGCGAAGGGTCGAGCTTCGGCGTCGTCATCGTTAAGGAGGATCAGGCGCATCCGCCGCAGATCATCACGTCTTCGGAGTGGCGCTATGGCGATGAAGTGCTGGTCGAACGTTATATTCCGGGTCGCGAGCTGACGTGCGGGGTGATGGGCGACAGGGTTCTCGGCGTCACCGAGATCGTGCCGCTGGGCCACAGTTTCTATGATTATGACGCCAAGTATGCCCATGGTGGATCAAAACATGTGCTTCCGGCGGAAATTTCACCAAATCTTTACCAAAACATACAAACATTATCGTTAAGGGCGCATGAAGCTATCGGCTGCCGTGGCGTCAGTCGGTCTGACTTCCGTTTTGACGATCGCTTTTCCGAAGAGGGTGAACTTGTTTGGCTGGAGATCAATACTCAGCCGGGCATGACGCCTACCTCATTGGTGCCCGAAATGGCCGCTCACGCCGGCAACGCTTTTGGTGAATTTCTCCGGTGGATGGTGGAGGACGCGTCTTGTTTGCGCTGACGGTCAAAAATATGAGGCGGTCCCGTCATCGCGTCCCGCTCGCCATCGACGATGTCGAGGATACGTTCGTGCTGCCGCGCCCGATGCGCCGCACGGTACGCTTCCTGGTCAGTCTCGGCTCGGGCCGCGTTAACATTCCAGCTCATACGGGCACGGTTTCCACCCTTGTACTCCTGGCTGTGACGGGTCTTTACGGCATGTCGATCGGCGGGCACAGCCAAGCTGTCGCCGAGGCGACGACGTCGGCTGCCGGTTTCGCCATCGAGGACGTGAAGGTTTCGGGCAACGACGAAACGTCGGAAATCGAGATCCTGCAGCTGCTCGGTCTCGATGGCACGACGTCGCTGGTCGCCCTCAATGCGGATGCGGCTCGCCAGAAGATCGCCAATCTGCCCTGGGTGCAGAGCGTCGAGGTCCGCAAGGTCTATCCCAGAACTGTCGAGGTGAAGCTGACGGAGCGCAAGGCCTATGCCATCTGGCAGCATGGCTCCGAGCTTTCGCTGATCCAGAAGGACGGCAGCGTGATCGCACCACTGCGCGACAACAAGTTCGCAAAGCTGCCGCTCTTCGTCGGCCGCGATGCTGAAACGGCAGCCGCTTCCATCGATGACGAATTCGCCAAGTGGCAGGATGTCCGCGACCACGTGAGGGCGTTTGTGCGCGTCGCCGGTCGCCGATGGGATCTCTATCTCGACAACGGCGTGATCATCAAATTGCCGGAAGACAATATCGATGGCGCGCTCGCCCGGCTGACCAAGCTCGACAAGGATCAGAACCTTCTGCAGCGCGACATCGCCGCCGTTGATCTCCGTCTCGGCGATCGTACCGCCATTGAATTGACCCCAGACGCAGCGGTTCGCCGTGAAGCTGCTGTCGACGCCAGAAACAAGGCTTTGAAGAAAGCAGGGCAGGATACATGAGCTTGTTCGGTTCGTCCCATTTTGGCCTGCCTCGGTTGAAGCCGCTGTCCTCGAAGCGGTCGCATATCGTATCGGTCCTCGACATCGGCTCGACGAAGGTCGTCTGCATGATCGGCCGGCTGACACCGCGTGAGGAGAGCCAGGTTCTCCCGAACCGCACGCATAATATCGAGATCATCGGCATCGGCCATCAGCGCTCCCGCGGCATCAAGACCGGCGTGATCGCAGATCTCGATGCGCTGGAAAGCGTGGTCCGGCTCTCCGTCGATGCGGCTGAGCGCATGGCGGGCCTTACCGTCGATAGCCTGATCGTCAATGTTTCCGCCGGACGCCTCGGCAGCGATATTTATACCGCGACGATCGATCTGGGCGGTCAGGAAGTCGAAAGCAACGATCTCAAGAAAGTGTTGGCCGCGGCCTGCCAGCAGTCGATCCGCCAGGAGCGTGCCGTCCTGCATTCGCTGGCGACCGGTTATTCCCTCGATGGCGAGCGCGGCATTCGCGATCCGCTGGCGATGTTCGGCGATGTGCTGGGTGTCGACATGCATGTCGTGACGGCCGAGCGTGCGGCGCTCCGCAATCTCGAGCTCTGCATCAATCGTGCGCATCTGTCGGTCGAGGGCATGGTGGCAACCCCTTATGCCAGCGGCCTTGCCGCTCTCGTCGACGACGAAGTCGAGCTCGGTTGCGCCGCAATCGATATGGGTGGCGGCACGACGACGATCTCGGTCTTTGCCGAAGGCAAGCTGGTGCATACCGATGCCGTCAGCCTTGGCGGCCATCATGTGACCACAGATCTTGCCCGCGGCCTTTCGACCCGCATCGAGGATGCCGAGCGGCTGAAGGTGGTGCATGCCTCCGCGCTGGCGAACTCCTCGGATGAGCGCGAGCTGATTTCCATTCCGCCGATTGGCGAGGATGAGCGCGATCAGCCGACACAGGTGCCGAAGGCTCTGGTGTCGCGCATCGTCAAGGCCCGCATCGAGGAAACCCTCGAGCTGATCCGCGATCGCATTCAGCGCTCGGGCTTCAGCCCGATCGTCGGCAAACGCGTCGTCCTGACCGGCGGTGCCAGCCAGTTGACCGGCCTGCCGGATGTGGCGCGCCGCGTTCTTGCCCGCAATGTCCGCATCGGCCGCCCCATGGGCGTGTCCGGCCTGCCGACCGCGGCCAAGGGGCCGGCTTTTTCGACGGCGGTGGGCCTGATGATCTATCCGCAGGTTGCGGACATGGAGACACATGCGCCGAGCAGCGGCTTGCTCTCGTCGCTTGGAGGTAACAACAGCCGGATCGGCCGTGTCGGCCAATGGCTGAAAGAGAGTTTTTGAATGCCTGATCCCGGCAAATCTTTCCGGGGTAGGCGTCAGGCAAGTGAAATCGAGTGAATTGGCCGGCGTGGCGATGCGGCCATAGAGAGAAGGAACGGGTACAATGACTATCAAGCTGCATAAGCCAGACATCACCGAGCTTAAGCCGCGTATCACCGTGTTCGGTGTCGGCGGCGGCGGCGGCAATGCTGTCAACAACATGATCACGGCAGGCTTGCAGGGCGTCGATTTCGTCGTCGCCAACACCGACGCGCAGGCGCTGACGATGACGAAGGCCGAGCGAATCATCCAGCTCGGCGTCAACGTCACGGAAGGTCTCGGCGCCGGTTCGCAGCCGGAAGTCGGCCGCGCAGCTGCCGAGGAATGCATCGATGAGATCATCGATCATCTCAACGGCACGCACATGTGCTTCGTCACCGCCGGCATGGGCGGCGGCACGGGCACGGGTGCAGCGCCTGTTGTCGCGCAGGCCGCCCGCAACAAGGGCATCCTGACCGTCGGCGTCGTCACCAAGCCGTTCCACTTCGAAGGCGGCCGTCGCATGCGGCTTGCTGAAATGGGTATCCAGGAACTGCAGAAGTCGGTCGACACGCTGATCGTCATTCCGAACCAGAATCTGTTCCGCATCGCCAACGACAAGACGACTTTCGCCGACGCGTTCTCGATGGCCGACCAGGTTCTTTATTCGGGCGTTGCCTGCATCACCGATCTGATGGTGAAGGAAGGTCTCATCAACCTCGATTTCGCCGACGTCCGCTCGGTCATGCGCGAAATGGGCCGCGCCATGATGGGTACCGGCGAGGCTTCCGGCCAGGGCCGCGCGATGCAGGCTGCAGAAGCCGCCATCGCCAACCCGCTGCTCGACGAAACCTCGATGAAGGGCGCACAGGGCCTGCTGATCTCGATCACCGGTGGTCGCGACCTCACCCTGTTTGAAGTCGATGAGGCTGCGACCCGCATCCGCGAAGAAGTCGATCCGGACGCCAACATCATCCTCGGCGCCACCTTCGACGAATCGCTCGAAGGCATCATCCGCGTCTCCGTCGTTGCAACGGGTATCGACCGTGCGATGAACGAAGCGGCCGACAGGGGCATGGAATTCCGCCCGGTCGCGAAGCCGGCTATCCGTCCTTCCGCGGCCGCCGCCCCGGCAGCGGCCGCAGCTCAGCCTGCCCATGTCGCGCAGGCCCACACCGCTCCGGCTCCTCGCACCATCGATCCGGTCGCCCAGACCATTCGTGCTGCCGAAGCCGACCTGGAACGTGAGCTGGAAATCCAGATGGGTCGTCAGCCTCAAGTTCAGCAGCAGCCGGTCATGCCGCAGGCTTCAGCGCCTGAGGAGAACTTCCGTCCGCAGAGCCGCATCTTTGCGGCAGCGCCGGAAGCTCAGCCCGTCCGTCAGGCTCCGGTTCAGCCGCAGCCCGCGCCGGTCATGCAGCAGCAGCCGATCATCCGTCAGGCTCCCGAGCAGGTCCGCATGCCGAAGGTGGAAGACTTCCCGCCGGTGGTTAAGGCCGAGATGGAACATCGCGCCCAGCCGGTCGCCGCTCAGGCTGCCGAAGAGCGCGGTCCCATGGGCCTGCTGAAGCGAATCACCAATTCGCTTGGTCGTCGCGACGAAGATCCTGCTTTCGACGATATGATGGCTCCGGCCGCTGCCGCTCCGCAGCAGCGTCGTGCGCCGTCGCCGGAAGCGAGCCTCTACGCACCGCGTCGCGGCCAGCTCGACGATCAGGGCCGCCAGGTTCCGGCGGCACGCATGACGAGCCATGAAGACGATCAGCTCGAAATTCCGGCCTTCCTGCGTCGTCAGTCGAACTGAGCCAATATTGGGCGGCCTTTTAATAGGTTGCTAACCATCTTTGAGAAAACCGGGGTCGAAAGATCCCGGTTTTCCATATTTCAGACTCGTTGTCGTATCTGAAATTATCCTGCAAATTCAAGCAACTGCTTTCGTAACAAAGCGAAAGAAACAGTGATTTGGAATGCGATGCCTCGGCGCGTATGTAGTTACCAAGCAAGCCTGCGGAATCACATTCAATGATGAACGTATGTGGCGCCCGCAGCATGATTAACAGACTGAACCGGCAATAAGGTAAGCGTCCGAAGATGACCGCCCGGCCTGGATCAGATAGACGAAGGCAGAACTTATATGGCAATCGGATTGCTGGGTTTTCAGACCACCATTGCAAACCCCGTGACACTTTCGGGTATAGGCGTTCATTCGGGCGCCGATGTGTCGATCACTTTCTATCCAGCCGAGGCTGGTAGCGGCATTGTTTTCCAGCGTCTGCATGACAATGGCGACGTGACGGAACTGCGCGCCGTTTCCTCGCAGGTTGGCAATACGGATCTCTGCACCGTGCTCGGCTTCTCGCCGTCGCGCTCCGTCGCGACTGTGGAGCATGTCATGGCGGCTATCTACGCTATTGGTCTCGACAACGTCGCCATCGAAGTTACGGGCGCTGAAATGCCGATCATGGACGGCAGTTCCTTTCCGTTCATCGAGGCCATCGAGCAGGTCGGTATCGTTTCGCTTGGCGTCAAGCGCCGTTACATCCGGGTTACCAAGCCGGTGCGTATCGAGGCTGGCGGTTCCTGGTGCGAATTCCGTCCCTATGACGGCACGCGGTTCGAGGTTGAGATCGATTTCGAATGCCCGCTGATTGGCCGGCAGAAATGGGAAGGCGACCTGACCGCCGAGACGTTCAAGACCGAACTGTCGCGCGCTCGCACTTTTGGTTTCATGCGCGATGTCGAACGCCTCTGGGCTTCGGGTCACGCGCTGGGTTCGTCGTTGGAAAATTCCGTTGTCATCTCCGACGACGATACGGTCATCAACGTTGAGGGTCTGCGTTACGCCAAGGACGAATTCGTTCGCCACAAGACGTTGGATGCCGTTGGCGATCTGGCGATGGCAGGTGCGCAGTTCATCGGTCATTACCGTTCCTATCGCGGCGGTCATCGTATGAATGCGAATGCTCTGAAGGCATTGCTCAGCGATCCCAGCGCCTACGATGTCGTCGAAACATCGGCGCCGCGTCAGCGTGCTCACAGCCGCGATTTCGTTCCGGTCAACGCGCCGGAATTCGCGCCCTGGTCGGCGTGATTTTCAGACCTTAGACAGGAAACGACGCCGCTTCGATGAGGAGCGGCTCTTTTTTTGGGCGGGAGATTCACGAGGTTTGCCTTCAGTCGGTGCAGGACATGGAAGTCAGGGAGACCGGCGAAAGAATTCCCAGTCAAAACAGTGATTAAGCCCGCTGATATGCGGTCTTCGCCACAAAAATGCGTTAATGCATCATCATTGCGTTGCCCTGATGGTGTTTTTGCGGCTAGAAACGCCAGCGAGAGAATGCCGTCTCCGCAACGACGGCTAGTGGGACAGTGATCCGATGGGTTTTGCAAGGTCTGAAAGCATGAAGATTACAACACGGGCTTTGCTCGTATCGCTTCTCCTCGCTGGTACCGGTGCGGTGGTGACGGGTTGTAATACGAAAAAGGATATCGACATCACCAAGCTCGGTGTCGAGACCGATCCGCCGGAACTGCTCTATAATCAGGGCCTTGCCAACATCAAGGCAGGCAATATGACGGAGGCCGGTAAAAAGTTCGATGCCATCAACCAGCAGCAGCCATTCTCGGAATGGGCGCGCAAGGCGCTGGTGATGAGCACTTTCGTGAAGTACCGCACAGGTCGCTATGATGATGCCGTGCAGACAGGCAATAGCTATCTCAAGCAATATCCCGGCTCCGAGGATGCTGACTACGTCCAGTACCTCGTCGGTTCGTCCTACGCCAAGCAGATTGTCAACGTGACCCAGGATCAGCGCGCCGCGCAGCAGACGATGGAGGCGATGACCAAGCTCGTCAACAACTATCCGAAATCGCAGTATGTCAGCGACGCGCAGGAGAAGATTCGCTTTGCTCGCGACCAGCTCGCCGGCAAGGAAATGCAGATCGGGCGCTACTATCTCGAGCGCAAGGATTATCTTGCCGCGATCGCTCGCTTCCGCGTGGTCATTGAGCAGTATCCAACCACGAATCAGATCGAGGAAGCTCTGGCGCGCCTGGTCGAAGCCTATTACGCCATGGGCATCGTTCCGGAGGCGCAGACGGCAGCAGCTGTTCTCGGCCACAATTATCCGGATAGCCGCTGGTATGCCGACTCATATAAGCTGCTGAAGAGCGGCGGCGTCGAGCCGAGCGAAAACACTGGTTCCTGGATTTCCAGAGCGGGCAAGAAACTTATACTTGGGACGTGAGATTGAGCGCAGATGCTGATCCAGCTTTCGATCCGCGATATCGTCCTGATCGAGCGGCTGGATCTTGCCTTCGAGTCCGGGCTCTCGGTTTTGACAGGCGAAACGGGCGCGGGCAAATCCATCCTGCTTGACAGCCTGTCGCTGGCCCTAGGTGGGCGCGGCGATGGCGGTCTCGTGCGTCATGGAGAGGATCGTGGCCAGGTGACCGCGGTCTTCGATGTCGGTACGCAGCACGCGGCCCGCAAGTTGCTGCGCGACAATGGTATCGACGACGACGGCGACCTGATCTTTCGCCGTATCCAGTCCGCAGACGGCCGCACCAAGGCCTTCGTCAATGACCAGGCGCTCAGCGTTCAGCTTATGCGTCAGGTCGGTCAGCTTCTCGTCGAAATTCATGGGCAGCACGACGACCGTGCGCTTGTCGATACGGATGCACATCGCATGCTGCTTGACGCCTTTGCCGGTCTTGCCGAGGAAGCGCAAGGGGTCGGCAGGCTTCATAAGGTCTGGCGCGATACCGACCGGACATTGCGAAAGCACAGGGAACAGGTAGAGAGCGCCGCGCGTGAGGCGGACTATCTGCGCGCTTCCGTCGAGGAGCTGGAGAAGCTATCGCCGCAGGATGGCGAGGAGGATGATCTGGCCGAGCGCCGCTCGCGGATGATGAAGGCCGAACGCATCGCCGGCGACATCGCTGAAGCCTCCGAATTCCTCAACGGCAATGCTTCTCCCGTGCCGCACATTGCCTCGCTGGTGCGCCGGTTGGAGCGCAAGAGCCACGAGGCGCCAGGCTTGCTGGAAGACACCGTAGCGCTGCTCGATGCGGCGCTGGACCAGCTCTCCAACGCGCAGATGGAAGTCGAGGCCGCGCTCCGCAAGACGGAATACGATCCGCGGGAACTGGAGCGGGTCGAGGAGCGTCTATTTGCGCTCCGCGGAGCCTCGCGCAAATATTCGGTGCCGGTGACCGAGCTTCCGGCACTGGCCGTTCGGATGATCTCCGATCTTGCCGATGTGGATGCCGGGGAAGAAAGACTGGCGCGTTTGGCTGGCGAGCTTGCCGTTGCCAAGGCGGAATATGATGCGGCCGCCCGCAGCCTCTCCGATAAGCGCCACCATGCCGGTGAAGCGCTTGCCGCCGCCGTCATGGCGGAATTGCCGGCGCTGAAGCTTGAACGGGCGCGGTTCATGGTTGAAATCACCAGCGATTCGGAAGCCGCGACGGCCGATGGCATAGATGTCGTCGAATTCCATGTGCAGACCAACCCGGGCACGCGGCCAGGCCCGATCACCAAGGTCGCTTCCGGCGGCGAGCTGTCGCGTTTCCTCTTGGCGCTGAAGGTGGCGTTGGCCGACCGAGGTTCCGCGCCGACCCTTGTTTTCGACGAAATCGATACCGGCGTCGGCGGTGCGGTGGCGGATGCCATCGGCCAGCGGCTGAAGCGCCTGTCCGATCGCGTGCAGGTACTTTCCGTCACCCATGCGCCGCAGGTCGCGGCACGCGCTGCGACTCATCTGCTGATCTCCAAAGGCCCCGTTGCGGATGGCTCGGAAAAGATCTCCACGCGGGTTGCCACCATGGCGCCGAAAGACCGCACTGAGGAAATCGCCCGCATGCTAGCAGGCGCATCGGTGACCGAAGAGGCGAGGGCGGCTGCAAAGCGGCTGCTGGCAGGCAACGGCTGATCCCCGCACTCCAGCCCTCGTCCCATTGCCCGATTTTTCTCCTTGTTTTTGCGCATTCGGGACGGAAAACCGCTTCGCACTTTTTCTCGAAGTGCTCTAAAACATCTCCGAAATCGGGGAGTGTCGATTCATGAGCACCGAACAGAAGCCCGTCGAGGATTTGACCGAAGAGGAAGCGGCCGCCGCGCTCGCCTATCTGGCCGCGGAGATCGCGCGCAACGATGCGCTCTATCACAGCAAGGATGCGCCGGAGATCTCGGATGCGGACTACGATGCGCTGAAGCGGCGCAACGATGCCATCGAGGCGCGGTTTCCGGAGCTCATTCGAGCCGACAGCCCTTCGCGGCGGGTAGGTGCCGCACCCTCGGAAACCTTTGCTCCCGTCGTGCATGCAAGGCCGATGCTGTCGCTGGACAATACGTTTTCGCAGGAGGACGTGGCGGATTTTGTGGCGAGCGTTTACCGCTTCCTCGGCCGTTTGCCTGACAACTCGATCGCCTTTACCGCCGAGCCGAAGATTGACGGCCTTTCGATGTCAATCCGCTACGAGAACGGGCGAATGGTCAGTGCTGCTACACGCGGCGACGGTACGACCGGCGAGAATGTCACCGCCAACATCAGAACCATCAAGGAAATTCCCCAGACCCTGCCAGCGGGCGCGCCTGCGGTCGTTGAGGTGCGTGGCGAGGTCTATATGGCCAAGAGCGATTTCCTGGCGCTCAACGCCCAGATGGAGGCGGAGGGCAAGCAGACCTACGTCAACCCGCGCAACACCGCGGCGGGTTCGCTTCGCCAGCTCGACGCAAAGGTAACGGCAAGCCGTAAGCTGAAATTCTTCGCCTATGCCTGGGGCGAGATGTCAAACATGCCGGCCGATACGCAGTTCGGCATGGTGCAGACCTTCAAGACATGGGGTTTCCCGGTCAATCCGCTGATGGAGCGGCTGAATTCCGTCAACGACATTCTCGGCCACTATCAGGAGATCGGCCTGCAGCGGCCCGATCTCGATTATGACATCGATGGCGTCGTCTACAAGGTCGACAGCCTGGAACTGCAGGCTCGCCTCGGCTTCCGTTCGCGCTCACCGCGCTGGGCGACGGCGCATAAATTCCCTGCGGAGCAGGCGTTCACACATTTGATCGATATCGACATCCAGGTCGGCCGTACCGGCGCGCTGACGCCGGTCGCGCGGCTGGAGCCGATCACCGTCGGCGGCGTGGTCGTCACCAATGCGACGCTGCACAATGCCGATTACATCAGGGGTATCGGCAACAAGGGCGAGCCGATCCGCGACGGCCGCGATATTCGTGTCGGCGACATGGTGATCGTGCAGCGGGCAGGCGATGTCATTCCACAGATCGTCGACGTCGTGTTGGAAAAGCGTGAAGCGTCGAGCGTGCCTTACGAATTCCCTAGGGTATGCCCGGTCTGCGGCAGCCATGCCGTGCGCGATATCAACGAAAAGACCGGCAAGGTCGATGCCGTGACCCGTTGCACCGGCGGCTTCATCTGCCGCGCGCAGGCGACCGAGCATCTCAAGCATTTCGTCTCGCGCAATGCCTACGACATCGAAGGACTGGGTTCGAAGCAGATCGACTTCTTCTTTGCGAGCGATGACCCGGCGCTGCAGATAAAGACTGCGCCTGACATCTTCACCCTGGAAAGGCGTCAGCAGTCGTCGCTTACCAAGCTGGAGAACATCGACGGCTTCGGCAAGGTCAGCGTTGGCAAACTTTACGCCGCGATCAACGAACGGCGCCAGATTGCGCTCCATCGCTTCATCTTCGCGCTCGGCATCCGCCATGTCGGCGAGACGACGGCGAAGCTGCTTGCACGCTCCTATGGCACCTACGAAGCCTTCGAGATGGCGATGAAGGAAGCAGTCCCGCTTGCGGGCGACGCGTGGAACGATCTCAACAATATTGAAGGCATCGGCGAAGTGGTAGCGCGCGCGATCGTCGAATTCTACAAGGAGCCTCGAAATACCGAGGTGATCGCAAGCTTGCTTAAAGAGGTGCAGCCTCAGGAGGCCGAGCAGCCGGTGACTTCAGGCAGCCCCGTCGCCGGCAAGACCGTTGTCTTCACCGGATCGCTGGAAAAGTTCACCCGCGACGAGGCGAAAGCCAAGGCCGAGAGCCTGGGAGCCAAGGTTTCCGGCTCGGTTTCAAAGAAGACCGATATCGTGGTGGCAGGGCCGGGCGCAGGCTCGAAGCTCGACAAGGCGCGGGAATTCGACGTCCAGGTCATGACTGAGGACGAATGGCTCGACCTTATCGGCGGGTGAGGACGGCGGCGGTACTGCATCCGCCGCCGGAATTTTTCAAAGTCTCAGCCGCGCCATGGTGAAAGCGTCGACATATTCGCCATTGCGGAATGCGAAGGCTCTGAGCCGCCCCTCGGTTTCGAATCCGAACTTCTCATAGAGCCGGATCGCCGGTGCGTTGTCGACATAGACAGTCAACTCCACGCGCTTGATCGCCAGCCAGTTGTCGGCGGTATCGATGAGGGCTGCGAGGAGTGCGGAGCCGACGCCGCGGCCTGTAAAATCGTCATGCACGCCCATGCCGATTTGCCCAACGTGAATCCGCCGACCTGTGAGGCGGCGGAGGCCGGCATTGCCGACGATCTGTCCGTCAAGCACAGCCACAAGGTTGATCGCACCGGGCGCAGGCTTATCCAGCCACTGCTGCGTTTCCTCGATGCTTTGGAAGGGCAGGCGCAGCGTGCCGGCGCGAAAGCCGGAGAGGTTGGCGATCGATGTGATCGCTTCGGCATCGGACGGACGCGCTGCACGAATCTCGACGGGTCCGATTTTGCCGGATCGTCGTTCGCTTGGTTCTTCCTGTTCGGAATTCATGGGCTCTCCTTGGGATAAGGGAGGAGAGCAAGGACCATTTCAACCCTGCTCGCCTCGGCAGGGTTGAAATGGATCGCGGTTCGCTCAGCGCAACACAGCTTCCACTCGCCCTGCAAGGGGTGAGATGGTGATAAGATGCATCGTGGTGGTGCGGTTTGCGATCATAACGCGAATGATCCGATGCGAAAGCGTCATTGTCAATCGACTCCCATCATTTCTGCGATCCCCGACTACGACAGCGCGTTCTCTCAAAGATTGCTTGACAGGCAACTATTTGGTTGCCTATAAGATCCAAAGAGGCAACGAAATGGTTCCGTATTGATATGAATGATGACGCAGTCTTCAAGGCCTTGGCGGATGCGAGCAGGCGACAGTTGCTGGATCGACTCTATGATCGCAACGGCCAGACATTGAGCGCGCTTTGCGAGGATCTGCGGATGACCCGCCAGGCGGTGGCAAAGCACCTCGCCATTCTGGAGGAAGCCAATCTGGTGTCCTCCGAAAAGCAGGGTCGGGAGAAGCTGCATTTTATCAATCCTCTGCCGATCAACGAGATCGCCGAGCGCTGGATCAACAAGTTCGAGCATCGGCAGCTGAGCACGCTTTCGGCCTTGAAGAAGGCGCTCGAAGGTGAGGGCGGCCAATAGCCCAACGAGCACGACTATTGAAACAAGGAGAAATGGCATGACTGGAAGCAAGTTCGTCTACGTCACCTTCATCCGCACCGCGCCGGAGAAACTCTGGTCGGCGCTTACCACGCCCGAATTCATCAGGCAGTATTGGTTCGACATGACGCACGAGACCGACTGGAAGGTCGGCTCGCCATGGAAGATGCTCTTTCCCGATGGCCGTATCGCCGATATGGGCGAAATCGCGGAGTTCGAGCCGCCACGACGTCTTGCCATCAGATGGCGCAACGAGTTCAGGCCGGAGCTGAAAGCCGAAGGCTGGTCGCGCTGCGTGATGGAGCTTGAGCCGGCCGACGGTGCGGTGAAACTGACGGTCACCCATACGATCGAGCTTGAGAATTCCAAGTTCATCGAGGCGGTCTCCGGCGGCTGGCCGAAGATATTGTCCAACCTCAAGTCTCTGTTGGAGACGGGCGGGGTCGCGATCGAAAGCAAATGAAGCCAAATGCTCTCGACGTGGTTTGAGGCGCTGTCGCCCTGGCGATGGCGCCTCGCGATGGGAGCTGCCGTCGGCGCCCATCGCCGAGCGGTCGTTCGTAGGCAGCGGCATTGGCGGCCTTCTCTTGCATAGCTCACCGGCACTCTTACCTTAGCGATGCCGCTCTAGCTCCGCGGCTGATATTGGAGGATGACCGATGAGTTCACCGAAATTCTGTGCCGCCATTGCCGCGTCTTTCCTGGCTTTGGCTCCTGTTTCCGCCTCTGCCGAAGTCGTCGGCAAGGTGGGAGTGGATTGGACAGGCAATGATATTCTGGTCGATGCCGTGTCTGATCCGGGGGTCTCCGGTGTCACCTGCCACGTCACCTATTTCGACCGCAGCGTCATAGACCGATTGCGCAAGGGCAACTGGTTCGAGGATCCTTCCAACAACTCCATCGCCTGCCGCCAGACCGGCCCGATCGAGATCGGCGATATCAATCTGTCCCAGAGTGGCGAGGAAGTGTTTCGCGCCGGATTGTCGCTTATCTGGAAGAAGCTGGTCGTGACCCGAATCTACGACAAGAAGAACGATACGCTGGTCTATCTCATCCATTCGCGGCAATTGACGGACGGCTCGGCCAAGATGGCGATTTCGACAATACCGCTGTTCGGTCAGAATGTTAGCTGGAAGAACGGGAAACCCAAATAAGCTATCAGAATACCACATCGACAACCGTTAGAGGGTTATTACCAAAAAAAGTCATACTCTTTGGTTGTCGAATTCCTTCTAGTTGCTTTCGGATTGCATCTTTTTGATGCAATTTTGAAGACGAACAGTGAAGCGATGCTTCCGTCTGTTCACGGCCTGCATGGCTGGCGCATTGGCTACACCCCTGCCAACGCCGGTCGAACAAAAACGATCGCCCTGGAGCCTTGGCCCCAGGGCGATTCTCTTTTGCGGCAATGTGTTGAGATCAGGCTGCCTGCGCCAGTTGATCGGCGATGATGGTATCGAGGTTGAGGAAGCAGACCATGCTCTTTTCCAGCGCCACGATGCCGCGGCAGAAGGCGCGCTGTGTTTCCGGGATGATCTCCGGCGCCGGCTGCAGATCTTCGCTCTTGATGGTCATCATGTCGGAGACCTGTTCGACCAGGAGGCCAACGAGTTTTCCAGCTATGTCGGTGACGATGATCGCCGAGCGCTCGGATGGCTCGGTCATTTTCATACCGAGGCGGCAGGCCATGTCGATGACGGGGATGACGGCACCGCGCAGGTTGATGAGGCCGAGCACGTAAGGCGGCGTATGCGGCATAGGCGTTACCGGCGCCCATCCGCGGATTTCGCGGATGGCCATGATATCGATGCAAAACTCCTGATCGCCGAGATGGAAGGAGACGATTTCTAGGTAGGCGCCCGATTGTTTGATGGCGTTCGTCATGATTGAGGACTTCCCGTTTGGCGTCGGCGGCACGCGACGCTAGCGATTGAAAAAGAGGGATCGGCTGGAGCGGCTTGGGCAGCGGCAGCATCCGGTGGCTTCGGCGGAAAACGCCTGGCTGATCCGGCGGGCGTCATGCCCTTCTGAAAGAAATCGGTCTGCCGCGCTTTGCCTGCGGCCGGCGAAGTCGAGTCTTGCTTTTGTGGTTGATGTTGGCGCGGACAGGTTAGGATTGGTTTAACATACAGGCAGATTTCGCCTCGGTCTGCCCGAAACGGCAAGGAAGAGCCGGAGGACGCTTGAGGCTTCGAGGCTCCCTGCTGCGACGATTTCGGCTCCGTCAAAACGTCTTGTTGAATTGCGTCCTCCACGACGAGCCGTTACACCGGCTGGAGGACCGTCCTTCGGCATTTTTCAGGCGGGATGGACGGTGGGGCCGATCAAGGAATTGCAGTCATGAAAAGCGTGCGAATTGGTGTCTGGGTGGCCGTGTTGATCGTGGCCGGGATATTGGGCTGGCTGAGCTTCGGAAATGGCAGGGCGCCGGAGGCGGCAGCGGGGGGGCCCTACGGCGTGCCTTTCACGCTCGTCTCGCAGAGCGGACAGCCAATCAGCGATCAGGCATTTCGCGGTAAGCCTTCGGCCGTGTTCTTCGGCTATACGCATTGCCCGGATGTCTGCCCGACGACCCTGTTCGAACTGGACGGTTGGCTGCAGAAGGTCGATCCCGATGGCACCAAGCTCAATGCCTATTTCGTGACTGTCGATCCCGAGCGCGATACGCCTCAAATCATGGACCAGTATGTTTCCAACGTATCCAAGCGGATTACCGGCATTTCGGGCGATCCCTCGAAGGTGATGGACATGGTCAAGGGGTTCCGTGTCTATGCCAAGAAGGTGCCGGTGGACGAAAAGCAACCGAACGGCGATTATACCATGGATCACACCGCCTCGGTTTTCCTGCTGGATTCGGCCGGCGGTTTTGCCGGAACCATTGCCTACCAGGAGGATCCGGACGTGGCGGTGAAGAAGCTGGAGAACCTGATCAAGAAGGGATAGGGGCCAAGATGGGCGACGGGGTTGGCGGCCAAGCGAAATCCAGATCCATCCTGATTGCCGGGGCGGGGCCTGTCGGTTTAACCGCTGCGCTTGAGCTTGCCCGACGCGGCTTCGCGCCACGCATCATCGATGACGGCACTGGCCCGACACCCGCCGAGGAGAGCCGAGCTCTTGGTGTCAATGCACGCACGCTGACGTTGCTTTCCGCCTGCGGCGTCGGTGAACGCATCGTCGCAGCCGCTCAACCCATCGAACATTTTCGCGTTCGTTCGGGAGAGAAAACTCTCGTCGAGCTGGATACCCGGCAGGTGAACGGTCGTTTCAGCGCCGTTCATGCTTTGGCGCAGGGCCGCACCGAACGCTTGCTGATCGAGGCGCTTTCGGCCCACGGCATTGCGCCGGAATGGCAAACGGCTGTTGTCGCGGGCGAGGTGGCCGATTTGAGGAAGCCGGAGGTTACGCTCAGGCATGCCGACGGCGCGATGGAAACGGTTCGGCCGGATATCCTCGTCGGTGCCGATGGTGCGCATTCTGTCGTGCGCAAAGCGCTGAGTGCCGGTTTCCCCGGGGAGGCGCTGGAGGCCTATTTCTATCTCGCGGATTTCCGCTACGAAGATCCGGTCGATACGCATGTCGCCGAGATCTCGCTCTTCGATCCAGGCATGATCGGACGTCTGCCTGTCGCTGCCGATGTCATACGCTATATTTCGACGCTGGAGGGTTTCGAAAGCCGCATCGTTCATCCGGCCAAGGTTGCCGAGAAGACCTGGGCCTCGCAGTTCCGCATTCACTTTCGCCATGTCGAGCCGATGGCGAAGGGCAATGTGTTTCTGGCCGGTGATGCTGCCCACATCCATTCGCCAGCCGGCGCGCGCGGCATGAACCTCGGCATCGAAGATGCCTGCTGGCTTGCCTGGCTCATTGCGGAAGGGCGAGAACAGGAGTATTCGGCGCTGAGAATTCCCGCCGTGAAGCAGGTGTTGAAGCAGACCTATGGCCTGACGCGACTGATCACCATGATAAATCCGCTGGCCATTGAGGCGCGCAATCTGTTGGCACCGCTACTCTTGCGATTCGGCCCGGCCCGGCTGGCCCTGCTTCGGAGTGTAGCCGGTTACGATACGCCAAAGCCGCCTTGGATCGATTGGGCCGAGTAAGAACGAGAAAGAGCGACGAGTTGAGTGAAATCCGCCTTTATGTGACGACGACCGAGAAGAAGGCAGAGCAGATTCTCGATCTGATGACGCCGGTGTTCGAAGACGAAGAGTTGCCGATCGCTACCAGCGAGATCGACGAGAAGAGGGACATCTGGGAAACCTCGATCTATCTCTACGCGGATGACGAAGACGACGTGCGCGCTCGCTTTGCCGCCTTGCTGAAGCCGACCTTTCCCGAGCTTGCCGTCGAAAAGGAAATCATTCCTGATGTCGATTGGATCGCCAAGTCGCTGGAGGGATTGAAGCCGGTTCGCGCCGGGCGCTTTCTGGTGCACGGTTCGCACGACCGCGACAAGATTGGCTCGAGCGACATCGCCATCGAGATCGATGCCGGCCAAGCGTTTGGTACCGGCCATCACGGCACCACGGCGGGTTGCCTGGAGACGATCGAGAAGGTTCTCGCCAGCCGGCGTGTGCGCAATGCGCTCGACCTCGGCACCGGCAGCGGCGTGCTGGCGATCGGGGTGCGCAAGCTGCGCAATATTCCGGTTCTTGCCACCGACATCGATCCGGTCGCCGTGCGCGTCGCGCGCGAAAATGTGCGCCGCAACGGCATTTCCTCAGGCATCGCGCTCGAGACTGCGCCGGGCTTTCATTCCACGGCCTTTTCGCGTCATGGGCCGTTCGATCTGATCATCGCCAATATTCTTGCGCGTCCGCTGATCAAGATGGCGCCGCAACTTGTGGCCCATCTGGCGCCGGGCGGCTCGGTCGTTCTTTCCGGCATTCTCGCCGAACAGCGCTGGAAGGTTCTTGCTGCTTATAATGGTGCGAAGCTGCGCCATGTGCGCACCATCTGGCGCAACGGCTGGGTCACCATCCATCTCGACCGGCCTTGAGCCGGTCGCTTTTCCGTAATCCTGTTTCCGACGAGAGAAAATAAAAAAAGGCGGTGCCGAGGCACCGCCTTGGATCGGCCTAGACCGATCTTACCCGCGAGCGTGTGGAGGAGTGCTCAAGCGGGCTCTACCGTTCTGATCATGATCCGGGGAGGGAGGAGGAGAACCGGACCACGACCGAATTAGAACGCGTAGCTCATGAACTCTTAGTGGCGATCGCCACGGCTTGTGCCGATTGCCCTGGACGTTTCGACTTCAAGCTGACGAAGCGAGCCGACGGAGTGGCGTACGGTGCGACGCTCGCCAGCCAGCGCCGGGCTAACATATGCAGAGCGGGAGATAGGCATTGTTTTTAGTCCTTTTTGGTTGGGCTCGTTGTGAACCCCGTTCGATGCGCTGGATATAGCGACTCGCCCGCTTGTGTGGCAGGGGGTACGCCTCATGGGAGCCATGCGTCATATGCATATTGCATGCCGTGAAGATGTCATAATTGACCAGCGATGCTCATGAAATGGGCGGATTCGTTAACGGGCCAGGTTCGAGACCTGCGATGCTGCGGGCTCGATTTGCCGCCCAGCCGACAGTTTTCGCCCGCAGCCGAAAATCACGTCGCACTTCCGACAATCATGCTCTAACATACTGGCAGCACTCAGTTTCACGGATTCCCATCAGTCTCGGATCAAGCCATGTTTCAGTCTTTCGACGTCACCTCCACCCCGCAATTCGGCCGCGAGCGTGTCGCCGGATTGCGCAACGCCTTCGGCGATCTCGGCATTGACGGCTTCCTCGTGCCTCGTGCCGATGAGTATCAAGGCGAGTACGTGCCCAGATGCTCGGAGCGTCTGGCATGGCTCACAGGCTTCACTGGGTCGGCGGGTGTTGCGCTTGTGACACACAGCCAAGCCGTGGTTTTCGTGGACGGTCGCTATGTGACGCAGCTCGCCGAGCAGGTGGATCGCACCGTCTTTACCGGCGGCGACCTGGTGAACGAGCCGCCGCATGTCTGGCTGCCGCGCAATGCAAAGAAGGGATTCCGGCTCGGCATCGATCCGTGGCTGCATACGGGCGCCGAAGTGCGGCGGCTGGAGAAGGCGCTGGGCGAAATCGACGGCAAGTTGGTTTTCCTGCCCCACAATCCGCTGGACCGGCTCTGGAGCGACCGGCCCGACGAACCGCTCGGCGGCGTCATCATTCAGGATATTGGCCAGGCCGGCATATTGGCGAGAGACAAGCTGGCGACGATCGCAGCCAGTCTGAAGGAAAAGAACCTCAAGGCGGCCTTGATCACCGATCCGTCCTCGGTTGCCTGGATCTTCAACATTCGCGGCAGCGACGTGCCGCACACACCGCATCCGCTGGCACGCGCCATCATCTATGCCGAGGCCGAGGCCGAGCTCTTCCTCGACAAGCGCAAGACCAAGGTCGAGGCCGAGGCCTACCTGGCGCAGATCTGCAAGCAGCTGCCGCCGTTCGACCTCGCCAAGCGGCTGGCTCTCGCGGCTGCGAATGGTGGGCGCATCCTGGTCGATCCGGACCTCGCTTCCTATGCGCTCACCGATATCATCCGCCGCGAGGGTGGCGAGGTCGTCGAGGGGAATGATCCCGCCAAGCTGCCGCGCGCCTGCAAGAATGCCGCTGAGATCAACGGATCCGCGGCAGCCCATCTGCAGGACGGCGCAGCCATGGTGGAATTCCTCTACTGGCTGGAAACCACCAAGCCGGGCACCGTGACGGAAATTGCTGCCGCCGAACGGCTGGAAGCCTGCCGCGCCCGTGTCGGCGAAAGCATGCAGAACCCGCTGAAGGACATTTCCTTCGATACGATCTCGGGCGCCGGCGAGCATGCCGCGATCATGCATTATCGCGTCACGACGGCGAGCGACCGGCTGATCCAGGCCGGCGAGCTGTTCCTGATCGATTCAGGTGCGCAGTATATCAACGGCACCACCGATATTACCCGCACGGTCGGAGTCGGCACCGTCCCCGAAGAACAGAAGCGCCTTTTCACGCTGGTTTTGAAGGGAATGATCGCGATCAGCACGGCGCGCTTCCCGAAGGGCACGCGCGGCTGCGATCTCGACCCGCTGGCGCGCATCGCGCTCTGGAAAGCCGGCGTCGATTTTGCCCACGGCACCGGCCATGGCGTCGGTTCCTATCTCTCGGTGCATGAGGGGCCGCAGCGCATCTCGCGGCTATCGACGCAGGAACTGTTGCCCGGCATGATTCTCTCGAACGAGCCCGGCTACTACCGCCCCGGCCATTTCGGCATCCGCATCGAAAACCTGATCTACATTCGCGATCCGGAGGAGATCGAAGGCGGCGATATGCCGATGCTGGGTTTCGAGACGCTGACCTTCTGCCCGATCGACCGCAGCCTGGTCCTTGTGGAACTGTTGACGCATGAAGAGCTGCATTGGCTGAACGACTATCATACCAAGACTCGTGAAGCGCTGATGCCGCTGATCCATGATGCGGATATCCGGGCCTGGCTGGAGAACGCGACGCTCGAACTCAGCCATTGAGACCATGCCATCCCGCCTCTCGTTTGAGGGGCGGGATCGGCTGCGGGCATTTCAAGCGCCGATGAAATGCCGCCAGGCCATCACGACGATCCAGCCTACGATCAACATGAATGTCGGCGGATAGCGCAAGCCCACCAGAAGGGCCGCGAATAGTGCCACCCTTGTATCCCAGCCGCCGATGAAGAAGGCCGGTGCGACGAGGGTCGTCAGCACTGCAGCGGGCACCGCATTCAGCGCCGCCTCGACGCGCGGCGGGATGCGGGTCATCTTGACGATGAGGATGTAGCCGCCGATGCGCGTCAGGAAGGTCACCACGGCTGCAGCCAGGATCAGCAGGACCATATGCGAATTGAAGTCGAGCATGGTCAGATCTCGTGGTTTTCGTGAACGAGGTCGGGCTTACGATTTGCTTTCACCGGCGGCAGAATAGCGGCGATGGCGACGCCGGCGAGCGCTCCGATGCTGACATGCCAGGGCGAGCCGACATAGCGATAGGCGAGGGCCGAAGCCGCGGCGCTGGCCACCACGACGGGCAGGAAGTTATCGCGCTTGCGAAAGCCGATGACGATTCCGAGGAAATAGATCGGCAGCAGGATATCGAGGCCGATGGATTTCGGATCGCCGATGAAACTGCCGAGCGAACCGCCGGCAAGGCTCACCAATACCCAGGGAACATAAACCATTGCCGCAAAGCCGAAATACCAGGCGAAAGTTACGGGCTTGCCGCTTTCATGACGCTTGACCGTCTCGGCGAATTGCGGATCGACCAGCAGGAAGAAGGTGAAGAATTTTTCGACCGCCGAGAAATGCCTGATATAGCGGGCAATTGCCGCCGAATAGAGCACGTGGCGGAAGTTCACTGCCAGGATCGACAGCACTATGAGCCAAGCCTGGACGTTGTGGCCGAAGAGATCCAGCCCCACCATCTGGCTGGCACCGGCATAAACGGTGCCGCTCATCAGGGTCAGTTCGCCGAGCGACATGCCCTGATCGCGCGCCAAGGCGCCAAACAAGGCGCCGAAGGGCGCTGCTGCAAGGCCGACGGGGATGCCACCCTTCAACCCGTCAAGAAATTCCGCGCGACTCATGGTCCGCTCTGTCCTTCATGGAAAACCCGGCACGTAATCCCCGGACAGTGGATTTGCATCCCCGGGCGCGGATCACAAATATGATTGCACCCCTTGCGTGTCCGCTCCCGCGCGCTGTTCAATGGCGGAGCTGTAAGCTGCGCGCGAACAGGCGGCAATTCAATTTACTTGATGGGTGAATTGATTTCCTTGATCCATCTTATTGGGCTTGTTCGCAAAATGGGAGGCACTGACTATGAAGAAGATCACTTTTGCCAAGGAAGAGAAGGCAGCCATGGTCGCCCGCCTTCAGCGCTATTTCGCCGACGAGCTCGACCAGACGCTCGGCACGCTGCCCGCCGAATTCCTGCTAGATTTCTTCACCGCCGAGATTGGTCCCCATTATTACAATCAGGGCCTGCGGGATGCTCATGCCGCGCTGATGAGCAAGATGGAGGATTTCGGCGAGGCGATCTACCTGCTGGAGAAGGAGCCGGCCAAGGGTTGAACCCGGCTCTATTTTTTTGGCTGGAAGGTATGCTCCGGGCCGGGAAACGTCCGCGCCTTCACTTCTTCCGCATAGGTTTCCGCCGCCTTTGAAATGACGGGTGCCAGCTCCGCGAAATGCTTCACGAAGCGCGGCTTGAAATCGTTGAAGAGGCCGAGCATGTCGTCGGAGACGAGGATCTGGCCGTCGCAGGCGGGGGATGCGCCGATGCCGATGGTGGGGATGCCGATCGAGGCGGTGATCTCGCGGGCAAGCGGCTCGATCGTGCCCTCGACGACGACGGCGAAGGCGCCGGCATCGGCGACCGCCTTGGCGTCGCGCCGGATCTTGTCGGCTTCCTTGTCAGAGCGGCCGAGCGAGCGGTAGCCGCCCGTGGCGTTCACCTGCTGCGGCATCAGCCCGACATGCCCGAAGACGGGGACTCCGCGGGCCGTGAGGAAAGCGATCGTATCAGCCATTTCCTCACCGCCTTCCAGCTTCACGCCATCGCAGCCGGTCTCTTTGAGGATACGTGCGGCATTGCGAAAGGCCTGTTCTTTCGATTCCTGATACGAGCCGAAAGGTAGGTCGACGATGACGCAGGCATGCTTGACGCCGCGCATGACGCCCTGGCCGTGGGCGATCATCATGTCAAGCGTCACCCCGACCGTTGTCTCCATGCCGTAGAGCACCATGCCTAGGGAATCGCCGACCAGCAGCAGGTCGCAATGCGGATCGAGCAGGCGGGCGACCGGCGTCGTATAGGCCGTCAGGCTGACGATCGGGTGCGTGCCCTTCATCGCTTCGATGGCGGCGGGCGTCATGCGTTTGGTCTGTCCGACGGTGCTCATCTCAGGCGGCCTTTTCGCTGGCGGCCTGCTTGCGGCCGATTACGCGGTTGTCGAGCAAGCGGGTGGTGCCGACGCGTACAAAGAGGGCGACGAGCACGGGCTGGCCCTGCAGTTTCGTCAGCTCCGCCAGCGTATCGGGATGACGAACGGCGGCGACTTCGGCAGTTGCCAGCGGCTCCTTTTCGATGAAGGCGCGCAAGGCCTCCTCAAATGCGATGGGATCGTCGGCGCCAAGATCGTAGAGCCTTTCGGCTTCCGCCAATGCCTTCGGTACGATGACAGCGGCGGCACGCTCTTCTTGCGAGAGATAGACGTTGCGGGAGGACAATGCCAATCCGTCAGCATCGCGGACGGTCGGCACCGGCACGACCCGAACCGGCTGCGCCAGATCCTCGACCATGCGGCGGATGATCGCCACCTGCTGATAATCCTTTTCGCCGAAATAGGCGCTATCGGGCTGGACGATATTGAAAAGCTTGGTGACGACAGTGGCGACACCGGCGAAGTGACCGGGGCGAACCGCGCCTTCCAGCTCCGCACCGAGGTTCGGCACGTCAACCACCGCTTCCATCGGCCGGGGATACATGTCGGTCACGCCGGGCGCGAAGAGAAAATCGACGCCGCCGTCCCGCAGCATGGCGCTATCGCGCTCAAGATCGCGCGGATATTTCGCCAGATCCTCATTCGCGCCGAACTGCAGCGGATTGACGAAGATCGAGGTGACAACGATATCGTTTTCCATCCTGGCACACGATACCAGTTCCATATGGCCGGCATGCAGGTAGCCCATGGTCGGCACCAGACCGACGCTCTTGCCGGCTCTGCGATGCGCGGCAAGGCGCTCGCGCAAGGCGGCTATCGTATTGACGATCTCCATAATGGCACTCCTCCGCGGGCCGCGCTGTCCCCCACCGCCCGTTTCCATCCCTTGAATTTGGCGGCTCTTCTAACGTGTGCAGTGCAAAAAGGCAATTCAATGCCAATCGGCCCCCATGGCTCCGGAGCGCATCGCCGGCAATCCGTGCACTGGCGTCGGGGTTCAATCGTCTGTGACTTTACCTAGCTATCCGATCGAGGAACGAAGCCAAGGGTGAAGGAGAAGGGCGGTTCTAGAGCCTTTCACCAGGCAATGCGCTCGCTTGCCTGATCCAGTCTGAAAGACTGGTATCGTCGATCAGGTCATCCTCGTGGATATCGAGGTAGCGAACATCCTTCTGCTTCGACTGGCCCGGCGGTACCGGATCGAGCGATGCGCCGCGGAAGAACGTCACTTTCACATATCGTTCGTAGCAATTAAAACCAAGGAACCAGCCTTGGCCTTCGACGCCATATAACGGTGTGTTCCATTTGACCGCTTTTCTTGCGCCGGGAATGGTGCGTTCGATGACGTCGTCGATGGCGCGTCCCACGCGCTGCTTCCAACAGGGCATCGCCGCAATATAGGCCTGGACAGGCCCATTGCCTTCGCCTTTGGGTATTTGCGGGTTGCCGCCTACAAGTAATTTAGGCTCCGTCAAAACGGCGTCTCTGCTCTTTGGTGATGACGGCTGTTCTTTAGCATGGGGCGAGCTAGATGTCTGCTTGCGGCCCCAAGTTGCGATTGCAGTCACGTCGTCATCGATGGCATTTGCCACTCAATTTCCGAATCTTCCCCTCAAGCTTAGCGCTTTTCTCAATCTTTTGCTGTTAGCTGCCCACATGGCGAAGATCGTGGCATTGGCGGCATATTTCTATCAGGCGGCGGTGGCCTTCGGGCTGCTGATCGCGGTCGCGCATCTGCTGGCTCCTGCTGATTACGCTGCCTATTCGCTCTTCATCTCGATCAGCCAGTTCGCGGCGATCTTCTGTTTCGAATGGATCCGCTTTGCCTGCAGCCGTTTCTATCCGGGGTCGACGCCCGGAAGCGAGGCCCTGGAGCGAAGCGCGCTGACGATCGAATTCACCGTATGCGCCGCGATTTGTCTGATGGCGGCATCTGCGTCGATTTTCTTTTCGGTTCCCGGCAAAATTGCCGTGTTCGGCGGCATGGTCGCTATCTTCCAGGGTGGCAGCGATCTGCACCTCACCATGTTGCGCTTCCGCCAGGAGTTTCGCGCCTTTTCGCGCCTCCAGGGTTCGCGCGCCACTATTCTTGCGGTCGGTACGCTGGCCGGTGCGGCCGTTGCGCCGAATTTCACCTGCACGGTCGCCGGCTTGCTGGCCGGCTATGTCGCCTACGGTATCTGGGCTGGGTTCCTCACGCGCAACAGCCTGCGCGAGGCGGCGCATTTCGAGCCGCCGCTGGTCCGCAAGCACTTCGTCTATGGCAGCGTCGCGGCCAGTGCATCGGTTATCGGCATTCTGGCGCCGTTGGCATTGAAGTCGATCCTGACGTCGGTGCTGGGCGCAGGGGGGGCTGCCGGCGCGCTGTTGGCGTTCGATCTGCTGCAACGGCCTTTCGTGCTGATCGTTTCAGCCTTGCAGGCCATTCAATATCCCGATGTGGTTACCGCCTATGATCGCGAGGGCGCAACTCCGGCTTTCAGGAAGCAGCTCGGCGACTACTACTCGCTGCTGACCGGCTTTACTCTGATGACGGCGGCCGGCATCTTCGCGCTGTTGCAGCCCATCGGGCAATTCGTCATTTCCGCCGGCCTGCGCAACGAGTTTCTCGTGGCGGCGCCTTTCGTGACCGGCCTTGCGGTGTGCCGCGCCCTGACACTCAACATGCTGCCGACGCCGGCGCATCTGCAGCATCGGCTGCTGGCGATTTTCCTGCTCGCCGCGATCGACTGCGTGCTGTTGAATGCCGGGACGCTGGCGGGCGGCTATCTCGGCTCCTTTGGCGATGCGGCCCTGATGGCCGGGGGCATGATCGGGGCGCTGATTGCGATGGCGGTCGGCGTGAAGGTGCTGATATCGCTGCCCTTCGATTTCGTCTGGCAGCCGGTCTTGCTCTCCGCCGTCGGCCTCGCCGTGCCGGTGCTTGCGACTGCGGGCTTCACCTATTCACTCTGGATATCGGTCTCGGCCGGCGTAATCGGTGGTGCGCTCTTCTGCCTGCTCGGGCTCTACAGCTATTTCGTTACGATGTTCCGGCCGAAAGCCCGGTCCTAGAGCATTTCCAGGAAAAGTGCGTAGCGGTTTTCCGTCCGGAATGCTCTTCGCGCTCAAAGATCTTCCAGCATCGAGAGTACACGATCGGCGCTGCGGTCCCAGGAGAAGCGGGCGACGTTTTCTCGGCCGCGTCGACGCAGGTTCTCTCGCAGGGCGCTGTCCTCGGCGATCCTTCGCATGCCGGTGATAAGCTCGGCCTGTCTGGTTGGATCGAAATAGAGCGCCGCGTCGCCGGAGGCTTCGCGCACGGCGGGAATATCGGCCGCGAGCACCGGGCAGCCCTGCGTCATGGCCTCGAGAGGCGGGATGCCGAAGCCTTCATAGAGGCTCGGAAAGACAAAGGCGGTGGCGTGACGCTGCAGCGCGGCGATCTCTGCATCGCTGAGCCGCCCCGGAAAGAGCAGGCGATCGCTCGACTGCGGACCATCCGATTTGAACACGGTCGGCGCAGTGCCGCCGACGACCACGAGCTTCTGGCTTTCGTCGCCGAGCGCCTCGAAAGCGCGCATGGCAAAATCGAGATTCTTGTTCGGCTTCATCGTGCCGACGAGCAGGAAGAAACCGTTGGTCTGCAGCCCGAGGCGTTGGACGATGGTCTCATCCGGCTCGATCGCGGCGAAATGATCGACGGCATTGTAGACGACATCGATCCCGCCGGACGAGACGCGGAAGACCGAGGCAAGCTCCTGGCGCGAAAACTCCGAGACCGTGCCGATCTTGGCGGTGCGGGTTAGCACCGTGCCGAGTGCGCCATGCAGCAGGCGGTAGCTGCGCTTGAAGGATTTGGGGTGCCGGAAGATCGTTACGTCGTGGATGACGACGGCCTGGCGGCGGTGCAGGAGAGGGCCGCTGCCGCCGAAGCCGATCAGCCGGCCGCCGCGCGAACGCGCCAGCAGCGCCGTCTGCTCCCAGACATGGCCGGGGCCGGAGCCGAAGGAATCGACCACTATGGCGGAAAGCCCAAGATCGACTGGGGTGTGCCGCGGAACGGCCAGCCGCCAGCTTGCACCCTTTAATACGGCGGGTACGTTACCGGCGGAGATCTTACGGTCGAGCGCCAGCGTGAGTTCGCGCGCAAAGCGCTGTACGCCGGACAGAGGCTGGCCGAGAAAACGCCCGTTGATGATGATCGATTGCACGCGAAAAATCCCGATATCTCATTGATCGCGAACAGCTTGCACCATTTTCTTTAGAGAAGGTTTAGCCGGGCCGTCGCGATTTTACGCAAGCGCATCCTTGCTGCCGATAATGGCGACGCCACGCGTGCGCATTTCGTCGATCGCCGCCTTGACGCCGGCCGGATCGATACCGCGGCTCGCATCCTCAATGAAGCGAACGGTGACACCCGGCAGCATCTCGACCGCGTCGAGCGCTGAGAACTTTACGCAATAATCCGTCGCCAGCCCGCAGAGATCGAGCTCAGTCACCCCTTCGGAGCGCAGACGTGCGGCAAGGCCGGTGAGCGCCGCTTGATCGTTGTCGCGAAAGGCGGAATAGCTGTCGACGGCCGGATTCTGGCCCTTCTGCTGGACGAAGTCGATACCGTCGGCGTTGAGATCGGGGTGGAACATGGCGTCTTCGGTATTCTGGACGCAATGGTCTGGCCACATCATCTGCGGCTTGCCAGAGAGCATACCCATTTCGAAAGGCTGCTTGCCGGGATGGGCCGAGGCGAAGCTGCCGTGACCGGCCGGATGCCAATCCTGCGATGCCACAACCAGGTCGTATCTGCCGCTATCGATGAGCGCGTTGGCAACAGGCACCACCTGATCGCCATCGGGCACCGGAAGATTGCCGCCGGGGCAGAAGCCGTTCTGGATGTCGATGAGCAGCAGTGCTTTCATGAGGCCTGTCCTTCCGTCTCTGTTGCACTGCACGATGCCAAGCGACGGGATTCGGATCAAGCCTTTTGCGCCCCGCCGGCGGACCGGACGAGGCGCAATGGTTTGCAAAGGTTTACGCGGGCTTGTGGCCCTTCAGGCCGTAGAAAGCGATATAGACGTAGCAGATGATCGGCATCAGGAAGGCGAGATGGATGCCGATGGTGTCGGCAAGTCCGCCCTGGATCATCGGCAGGATGGCGCCGCCGACGATGGCCAGGCACAGAATGCCGGAGCCCTGGCTCGTATATTTGCCGAGACCGTGCAGCGCCAGGCTGAAGATCGTCGGGAACATGATGGAGTTGAACAGGCCGATTGCCAGCACCGACCACATGGCGACATGGCCGGTCGTGAGCACGGTGACCAGGAGCAGGATGATGACCGCAGCAGCATTGAAGGCAAGCGCCTTGCCGTCGTCTATATGGCGCATGATCAGCGAGCCGATGAAGCGGCCGATCATGGCGCCGCCCCAGAAATAGGAGACATAATGCGCGGCATCGGCCTCGGAGAGATGAGCGATGTCAGGCTGGCTCAGGAAGTTGACGAGGAAGCTGCCGACGCTGACTTCGGCGCCGACATAGAGGAAGATGCCGACAGCGCCGAGCACGAGATGGCGATACTGCCAGGCCGAGCCGCCGCCGCGCATCGGTTCGACCGTCTCCTCGTCTTCGACTTCGGGCAGCTTCAGCGCCGCAAAGATGGCGGCAAGCACCAGGAAAGCCACCGCAAGCAGGAGATAGGGGAATTTCACCGCACCCGCCTCGGCAAGGCGCATGGCGTCGATCTGTTCCGGTGTGGCGTTGGTTGCGGCAACGGTTGCGGCTGACAGGATCAGCATGGCACCGAAGAGCGGTGCAATCGTTGTGCCGAGCGAATTGAATGCCTGCGTCAGGTTCAGCCGGCTTGCGGCGGTATCGGGAGGTCCCAATACGGTGACATAGGGGTTGGCGGCGACCTGCAGGATTGTGATGCCGGTGGCAAGCACGAAGAGGGCGCCGAGGAAGAGGGTATAGACGCGATAGCTGGCGGCAGGAATGAACAACGCGCAGCCGACGGCGGCAATAGCGAGGCCGGCGACGATCCCCCACTTATAGGTGATGCGCTTCACAAGCGCTCCGGCCGGCAGCGATACGATGAAATACGCGCCGAAGAAGCAGAACTGGATCAGCATCGACTGGGTGTAATTGAGCTGAAAGACGCTCTTCAGGTGCGGGACCAGAATGTCGTTCAGGCAGGTGATGAAGCCCCACATGAAAAAGAGTGAGGTGAGTGCGATAAGCGCGAATTGATAACTGCCCTGGCCTTGGTGTGCGGATGCACGGGCGCTGGTGGGCGCAGAGCTTGTTGCTGAGCCAGCCACTTTTTTATCCTCGGTTTTTGTTTTTGCCAGGCTTCGACGATCGGCCCGGGCGAGAGCCCGAACGGGCCGAGATGCAGGCTGGCAGCGGCTTGCCGAGATACCGCGGGAAACGCGCAATCCCGAAGCCGCCAAAGTCGATATAATCGATTAGGACCGGATTGGTAGCTTGCTAGCGATGCGGATTTTGCAGGGCTGGGATGTTGGGGGCGGGCGGCTGATTGAGCGTCTACCACAATTCATAATATAGGGTGCGCCAATCGGGGTTCATTTTCTCAATCAGCTCGATCTTCCATTGGCGATGCCAGCGTCTCAGAGACTTTTCCCGCTTTATGGCCGAAACGATGTCTGCGTGATCTTCATACCAGACGAACCGCGTGCACCCATACTTCCATGCGAATCCGGGTGTCAGACCCACACGATGCTCCTAGATGCGGCGTTCAAGATCGGAGGTGACGCTGATATACAAAGTGCTCCGCTTGTGATTGGTGATGATATAGGTATATCCACCCATGCGTGTAGCATGCTAACGGAGATCTTGGTCGTCAAGAGCCGAGGATGGCGGAATGTGGGGCTAGCGGCGCAATACAACTTGGCTGGAGTTTTCTCGCGATAAGAGAATTAGGCGCCTCAAATGAGGCGAGTCCGCAAGATTAAACTCAATCAAAAATATACGTCGCATCGATTGCATCCAGCGGCAAATATAATATTGTTTTGTTGGGGATCGAATTTGGGGGGCTAATATGTCGTTCAAGGAACAAGTTGCAGAACTATCGAAGCGCGCAGTTTCTGCGCAAAATATCGCTCTTACAGAAGAAGCGACAAAGAACGCTCTTGTTATGCCATTTCTGCGCACGCTTGGTTTTGACGTTTTTGATCCAACACAAATTGTGCCGGAGTTTATAGCTGATGTTGGTTTGAAAAAGGGAGAGAAGGTCGATTATGCTGTAAAGATAAATGACCGGATTGAATTCATCCTGGAAGCGAAGGCTGTTAGCGCTAATCTTTCGCAGGCCCAATACAGCCAACTTTATCGGTATTTTTCGACTACCGATTGCTCAATTGCGATCCTCACGAATGGCATACAAATCTGGTTTTTTACCGATCTCGATGCGCCCAACAAGCTTGATAGCAATCCGTTCTTTAAATTCGATCTTTTCGACTACGACGATAACGATCTGAAAGAGCTAGAAAAATTTCACAAAGAAAAATTTTCGATTGAAGACATCAAGAGCTCGGCCAGTATCCTCAAACGGATGAAAGCGACAATTAGCTGTATAGAAGCGCAATTCAACGATCCCGATGACGAATTCGTTCGGCTCATTTCCAAGGAAATCTACGACGGCAAGCTCACTGCAACTGTGGTTGCTGAGTTCAAGCCGATTATCAAACGCGCCTTCGAAGACCTCGTTCGCCAAAAAATCCAAAAGAGATTGAGTGCTGCATTCAACGAGAACGTGAATATTCCGACGATAAAGGACGTAGATTCGGTCACTCAAATCAATGACGATGGGGATGGCATCGAAACGACCCAAGAGGAGATTGATGGGTTTAATATTGTCAGAGCGATCGGAGCAGAACTTGCGGATGTCTCGCGAATTGTCATGCGTGATCAAAAATCCTACTGCGGCATCAATTTCGATGACAACAATCGCAAACCGATTGTCAGATTACACTTTAATTCCAAAACCAAATTTTTAACGATCTTCGATGCCGAAAAGGCTGGATCTCGATTTGATATTACGCAAGCTACGGATATCTTTAAGGCCAAAGCGCAAATTCAGGCTGTGATACAATCGTACGTCGCTTCCTGACTCAAACCCGCTCCACAAACCCATCCAGCACACGTTTCTGCCCGGCGCGGTCGAACTCGATCGTCAGCTTGTTGCCTTCGATCTCCGACACATTGCCATTGCCGAACTTGATGTGGAAGACGCGGTCGCCGATGGCGAATTTGGAGGGTTCGGAGGAGGTGGACTTGGCCACCAGCTCGCCGTCGATGGTGCGCACTTTCGGGCCGCTTTCGCCGTAGCCGATACGTTCGACGGCGTGGCCGGAGCGGCTGCCCCAGTTGTCGCGGGTCGCATCGGTCTTGTTGGCCTGGGCGCGTTTCCAGCCGGGGGTGGAATAGGAATTGGCGAAGGGCTCGGCCTTGTCGAAGCGCGACTGGCCATAGCCGCCACGGCCGTAACCGCCGTAGGATTGCTCGACTTCGGCGACTTCGACATGGGTGACCGGCAGTTCGTCGAGGAAGCGGGACGGGATGGTCGATTGCCATAGGCCGTGGATGCGGCGGTTGGAGACGAACCAGATGTGGCAGCGGTGTTTGGCGCGGGTGAGGCCGACATAAGCGAGGCGGCGTTCTTCCTCGAGGCCGGCGCGGCCGCTCTCGTCGAGCGAGCGCTGATGAGGGAAAAGGCCTTCCTCCCAGCCGGGCAGGAAGACGGTGTCGAATTCCAGGCCCTTGGCGGAGTGCAGCGTCATGATCGAGACGGCATCGAGGTTTTCGTTCTGCTCGACGTCCATGACGAGGGCGACGTGTTCGAGGAAGCCGCGCATGGATTCGAAGCTGTCCATCGAGCGGATGAGTTCCTTCAGGTTTTCAAGCCGTCCGGGCGCTTCCGCCGATTTGTCGTTCTTCCACATGTCCGTATAGCCGGACTCCTCAAGGATCTGCTCGGCAAGTTCGGTGTGCGGCGTATTTTCGAGCAGGCCCTGCCAGCGGCGGAAGGATTGCACGACGTCGAACAGCGCCTTGCGCGCCTTTGGCTTCATCTCGTCGGTCTCGATGATGTCGGCCGCTGCCGCCAGCATCGGAATATCGCGCACGCGGGCGTAGTCGTGCAGCGCGCGCACCGTGGTGTCGCCGAGGCCGCGCTTCGGGGTGTTGACGATGCGCTCGAAGGCGAGATCGTCGGCCGGCTGGCAGACCAGGCGGAAATAGGCCATGGCGTCGCGGATTTCGAGGCGCTCGTAGAAGCGAGGGCCACCGACGACGCGGTAGTTCAGGCCTAGCGTGACGAAACGGTCTTCGAATTCGCGCATCTGGAAGGAGGCGCGCACCAGGATCGCCATGTCGTTCAGCTTGTGTTTGTTGCGCTGAAGCTGCTCGATCTCCTCGCCGATGGCGCGGGCTTCCTCCTCGGAATCCCAGGAGGCGTGCACCTGCACCTTGATGTCGTCAGGGTCGGAACGGTCGGTGAACAGCGTCTTGCCGAGCCGGCCCTCATTATGGGCGATCAGATGCGCGGCGGCACCGAGGATGTGCTCGGTGGAGCGGTAGTTGCGCTCGAGCTTGATCACCTTGGCGCCGGGAAAATCCTTTTCGAAGCGCAGGATATTGTCCACCTCCGCGCCGCGCCAGCCATAGATCGACTGGTCGTCGTCGCCGACGCAGCAGACATTCTGCAGCTCGCCCTTCGGCCGTTGGGCCAGCAGGCGAAGCCACATATATTGCGCCGTGTTGGTGTCCTGATACTCGTCGACGAGGATATAGCGAAAGCGCTGGTGGTAGTCCTTCAATATGTCAGGATTCTGCCGGAACATATTGATCGGATGCAGCAAAAGGTCGCCGAAGTCGCAGGCGTTCAGCGTCTTCAGGCGGTTTTGGTAAGCGGCATAGAGTTCGCGGCCCTTGCCGTTGGCAAAGGCGCGGGCGTCGCCCTCTGGAATCTCGGCGGGGCCAAGACCCTTGTTCTTCCACGTGTCGATCATGCCGGCGAATTGCTTGGCCGGCCAGCGCTTGTCGTCCAGGCCCTCTGCCTGGATCAGCTGCTTGATCAGGCGGATGACGTCGTCGGTATCGAGAATGGTGAAGCTGGAAGAGAGGCCGACCAGCTCTGCATGGCGGCGCAGAAGCTTGACGCCGATCGAGTGGAAGGTGCCGAGCCAGGGCATGCCCTCGACAGCGCCGCCGACGAGCAGGGCGACGCGTTCCTTCATTTCGCGCGCCGCCTTGTTGGTGAAGGTGACGGCGAGGATCTGGCTGGGGAAGGCGCGGTTGGTGGAGAGGATATGGGCGATGCGGGTCGTCAGCACACGCGTCTTGCCGGTTCCGGCGCCGGCAAGCACCAGAACAGGCCCGTCGAGCGTCTCCACCGCTTCCGTCTGTTCCGGATTGAGGCCTGCGAGATAGTCCGGCCGGCGGTGGCTGTCGCGCGCCGCCATGGCGCGGGCTGCAATGCCGCCGCCTATGCTGCCTGCATCCGGCGCAGAACGGCGCGGCGCCAGATGCTCCGGCTCCTCGTCAAAGAAGGGAATGTCGTCATGTCCGATGGTCATGCGGCCCAATGTAATGATTCTACCCTGAAAGGCAAAAGAAACGGGCTGAAAATAGAACAAAAAGTGCACATTCACAGGCAAAGCAGGTAACGGGGAGGCTGTTCCCGCATCTGAACGGGAGATGTGGGAGTGCGAATGAAACGCCTCGTTGTCTGCGGAAATATTACAACTTTGTCATAGTCTGCGGCAAAGCTTGCCGCATATGTATAAAAAAACGATATTGCAGAAAATCGGGCACAATCGTGCGTTATGAAGCCAACCCGAACTTGGCCTCGGCAAGCGCGCTTGACGCGACGAGGCCATGCCAAACCGACGACGCGATTTCATCGCCTCTGACACAACGAGCCGGAGACGTGCATGACCGCCTGGAAGCAGCTTTCCTTGTGTTTTTTCTTGCTGGTGGCGGGTCTTGCCGCCGCCGTGGCCTTCGTGCCGGGCTCAGCCGGCCTGTTGCGGGGGGCTGGCGTTCCGGAAGCCGTGGTGGCGGTTGTTGCGCCCGGCAAGAGCGACAATGGCGAGAAGCAGGCTAGTGCTGCCAATGGCGGTGCACGCCGCGGCCAGAATGTGCCGCTCGTCGTTACGGAGCCGGTGGTCGGCGGCATCGTCAATGACCGCCTCAGCGCCATCGGTACAGGCGACGCCATCCGTTCGGTCGTCGTCATGCCGCAGGCAGCCGGCACGATCCGGGAAATCCTCATCAAGTCCGGCGATCGGATAAAGCAAGGACAGGTGTTGGCCCGCCTCGACGATGACGAGCAGGTCATCGCTCGCGGCCAGGCGGAAGTAGCGCTGAGGAGCGCATCCGAGAAATCCCAGCTCTATCGCAATATCAAGTCCAGCGTGTCGCGCATGGATGTCTTCGATGCCGAGATCGTCGAGCAGGGCGCCAAGCTGGCGCTGCAATCGGCGGAACTCGCCTTGAAGCGCCGCGATATCGTTGCGCCGATCGACGGCATCGTCGGGATCGTGCCGGTCGTCGTCGGCGACAACGTGACGACGACGACGAGCATCGTGACACTGGACGACCGCTCCGAGATCCTGGTGGACTATTGGGTGCCGGAACGCTTCGCCAATACGGTCAAGGTCAATCAACCGGCGGAAGCGACATCGGTTGCGCTGCCGGGGCGCGTCTTCACCGGTGTGGTCGAGGCGGTAGACAATCGTATCGATGGCGCCAGCCGGACCTTGCGCGTGCGCGCCCGCATCGACAACGCCGCCGATGAGCTGCGGGCCGGCATGTCCTTCAATGTCGGCATGCGCTTCTCCGGCGAAACCTATCCCTCCGTCGATCCGCTTGCGGTGCAGTGGGACGGAGAGGGCGCGCATGTATGGCGCGTTGCCGACGGCAAGTCGTCGAAGGTGCGTGTCAGCATCGTGCAGCGCAATCCGGATGCCGTCTTGGTCAAGGGCGATCTTCGCGATGGCGATCTCATCGTCATCGAAGGATTGCAGCGTGTGACCGAAGGCGGCGACGTTCGGTTTGCGCGCGATGTCGCCCAGGCCTCGGAGGTCATCACGCAATGACGGGGCAGGGCGATGAGATGAAGGAAGCCGGCGCGGGTTCGGGCAAGCAGTCCTTTACCGCGCTTTTCGTGCGCCGGCCGATCCTGGCGTTGGTTTTCAATACGCTGTTGGTCGTTGCCGGCCTTGCCGCTTATGTCGGCGTCGAGGTGCGTGAGCTGCCGGATGTCGACCGTCCCGTCGTCACGGTGCGAACCGTATTCGACGGCGCGTCGCCGCAGACGGTGGATCAGGAGCTGACCAAGGTCATCGAAGGTGCTGTCGCTCGCGTCAGTGGTCTGAAATCGGTCTCCTCCAGCTCGTCCTTCGGACAGAGCAGGGTGACGCTGGAGTTCTCCGACGCCACGGATCTCTCGGTCGCCGCCAACGACGTCCGCGATGCCATCGGCCGCATCACCGAGCAATTGCCCGATCAGGCCGATGCGCCGCAGATCGTCAAAGCGGATTCGGATTCGCAGCCGATCATGCGCCTTGCCGTAACCTCCAGCACGTTGACGATGGACGACCTGACGCAGCTCGTCGACAAGGAGATTACCGACCGGCTGGCTTCGGTCGAAGGCGTTGCCGATGTCGAGCTTTACGGCGATCAGGAGAAAGTCTTCCGGATCGATGTCGATCAGGCAGCGCTGGCCGGACGTGGTCTGACGATCGGCGATCTGACGACCGCGCTTGCGACGGCCGCGCTCGACGTGCCGGCGGGGTCGCTGAAAAGCGCCCGTCAGGATATCGTCGTGCGCGCTACGGCTGCGCTGCAGACGCCGGAGGATTTTGCGCGGCTGATGGTCAAGGACCGTGTGCGGCTTTCCGATGTCGCTACCGTAACGCTCGGTCCGCGCGACGGGACGACCGCGCTGCGCTCCAACGGCGTGCAGGGGATCGGCCTCGGCATTATCCGTCAGGCGCAGTCGAATACGCTCAATATCTCGGAAGGCGTGAAGTCTGTTGTCGCGCAACTTTCGAAGTCGCTGCCCGAGGGGACGCGTATCGTCATCACCAGCGATGATGCCGTGTTCATTCAGGGAGCGATCCACGAGGTCGTGCTGGCGCTCATCCTTTCCGCGCTGATCGTCACCGTCGTTATCTATCTCTTCCTGAGAGACTGGCGGGCAACGCTGATCCCGGTCGTCACCATGCCGGTGGCGCTGACGGGTACGCTCGCCGCGCTCTACATGGTCGGTTTCTCGGTCAATATCCTGACGCTGCTGGCGATCGTACTTGCCACCGGCCTCGTGGTCGACGACGCCATCGTCGTGCTGGAAAACATCGTCCGTCGCAGGGCCGAGAAAATCGGGCCGCGGGCCGCCGCCGTGCTCGGCACGCGCGAAGTCTTCTTCGCCGTCATTGCGACGACGGCCACGCTTGCTGCGGTGTTCATTCCGCTGTCGTTCCTGCCGGGGCAGGTGGGCGGCCTGTTCCGCGAGTTCGGCTTCGTGCTTGCCTTCTCCGTCGGCCTGTCTTCGATCGTGGCATTGACGCTTTGCCCCATGCTCGCGTCGCGCATGCTCACCAAGGAGATGCGCGAGGATCACGGCATGCTCGGCCGTTTCGGCGAGCTGTTTGCCGCCATCTATCGTCGGACGCTGCGGGCCTGTCTCAATGGGCCGCTTGTGGTCATCGTCTTCTGCGCCCTGTTCTCGGCTGCCGCCGTCTTGGCATTCATGAATGTCAAAAGCGAACTGACGCCAAACGAAGACCGGGCCATGGTCATGCTTCGCCTGACCACGCCGCAGGGGGCGGGTCTCGATTACACGAAGGATCAATTGCAGCGCGTCGAGGAGCGGCTGCAGCCGCTGATGGATAGCGGCGATATCCGCAATATCTACGCAATCTCCGGCATGAACGGCCAGAAGAATAGCGGTTTCATGGTGCTGACCCTGGCGCCATGGAGCGAACGTCATCGCACGCAGCAGGACATCGTTTCCGACATCAACCGCGCCACGGCAAATGTGCCGGCCCTGCGCGGCAACGTTATTCAGGCCAACAGCCTGCGCATTCGCGGCGCCGGCAGTGGCGTGCAGATGGCGCTTATCGGCAATAATCATGAGGCGCTGACTGAATCGGCACTGAAACTGGTGCAGGCGCTCGATGCAACGGGCCAGTTCGACACGCCGCGTCTTAACAACGAACCGACCCAGGCCCAGGTTTCCGTCGCCATCGATCGCGAGCGCGCTTCCGATCTCGGGGTCGATATTACAGGTCTTTCGGTCGCGCTGCAGTCGCTGCTTGAAGGGCGTTCCGTGGTCGATGTCTTCGTCGCCGGTGACTCCTATCCGGTGCTGCTGACCTCGACGATGCGCCCGATCGACGATCCGACCGATCTTGAGAACGTCTATTTGAAGACCGGCGACGGCAAGATCGTGCCGATGTCGGTTATCGCATCCTTGAAGGAGAATGCTGTTGCGCCGCAGTTGACCCGCGAGCAGCAGCTTGCGTCGGTTGCGATCACCGCCGGCCTCAAGAACGGCATGTCGCTCGGCCAAGCCGTCGAAGAGGTGACGAGGATCGCGGCACCGCTATTGCCGCCTGGCGCGCGGTTGATGCCGTTGGCGGAAGCGGCAACGCTGGAGGAGAATTCCAGCGGCATGGCGCTGACCTTCGGCTTTGCCATCGTCATCATCTTCCTGGTGCTTGCTGCGCAGTTCGAAAGCGTGCTGTCGTCGCTGATCATCATGTCCACGGTGCCGCTTGGCCTTGCCTGTGCCGTTTTCGCGCTTGTCATTACCGGTTCGAGCCTCAACATCTACAGCCAGATTGGGCTGGTGCTGCTTGTCGGCGTGATGGCGAAGAACGGGATACTGATCGTGGAATTCGCCAACCAGCTTCGCGACAAGGGCGAGGGCGTGCGCGAAGCAATCGAAAAGGCCTGCGCGCTCCGCCTACGTCCCGTCATGATGACCATGATTGCGACCATCCTCGGTGGCGTGCCGCTGGTGTTTGCCGAAGGCGCGGGCGCGGAAGCGCGCATAGCGCTGGGCTGGGTGATCGTCGGCGGGCTTGGTTTCGCGACCCTGGTGACGCTTTACATCACGCCCGTCGCCTATCTCCTTATTGCCCGCTTCGCCAAGCCGCAGACACATGAGGAGCAACGCCTGCATGAGGAAATGTCGGACGCGGCGCTCCGCGCGAAGCTGGCCGATCTCCGAGCTGCGGAATGAAAGTCGAGCACGGGTGAGTTGCGCCCGCTGCAGCTTCTGCGCTTATTTATGGCAAATCATGCGTTACGATTAGCGGTTTATTAAGCATGTTTGCTAATGATAGTGACCTGTAACCGCCGGAATTCAGGTGTTGTTTTTGCCTGGCTTCCCGTTTGCCGACACTCTCGGCCCGCGCGCATGAGCGCCCGCGGCAAGGTTCCAATGTCTCATTGTATTTGTTGCGTATTGTTGCGTCCGGAGTTCGTGTGCCGTGAGTATTTTTTCGACTTTCATCAGGGTCAGTCCCTCTGTGAATACAGCGCTGGAAGTGCTGAGGGACACCCAGGTCAAACTGAACAATGCCGAACGGCAGATGTCGTCCGGTCTGCGTGTGCAGACGGTGAAGGACGACGCTACATACTGGAAAATTTCGACTCTGACGCGCACCGATGTCGGCGCCATTTCGGCGGTGCATGATGCGCTTGGCCTTGCCGCATCCACGGTCAGCACTGCCTCCACAGGCGTCAGCAGCGCAATCGACATCGTGACGCAGATCCGAACGAAGCTTGTCAGCGCCTTTGAGACGAGCGTCGACAAGACGAAGCTTAATGACGAGATTACCGAACTCAAGCAGCAGCTTCGCAGCGTCGGGGAGTCGGCAAGCTTCAACGGCGTCAACTGGATCGTATTGCAGGACGGCGAAGACCCGACAGAGCCGCACCAGGTGCCGGGCTCTCTCATCCGCCACACCAACGGAAGCATTTCGATCGGCATGCTGAACTACGAGGGCGTGGCATCGACGGGAGGCACCATCGTCCCAGCGGATGCGCGATACCTGATCGACGATCAGTCGAGTGGAACCGGCGGCTACGGCGTGCTGACCTCGACGGCCTTTGCGACGGATGCCGGGGCAGCGAAGAACTATGTGCTGATCGACAGCAAGAATGGCGACACGAGCGGCCAGGTGGAAATTTCACTCGATGCGAATACGACGAAGGGCGCTATCGTCGATATGGTCAATACCGTTACGGCGATGTTGCAGCAGCTCAATATGATCGGCTCGGCCTTCGGCTCCCTGGAGACACGCATCAACCTTCAGAGCCAGTTCGCCGGCAATCTCAGCGATTCGTTGACGAGCGGCGTCGGCAAGCTCGTGGATGCCAATATGGAACAGCAGTCGAGCAAGGTATTGGCGTTGCAGACCCAGCAGCAGCTCGGGCTGCAATCGCTTTCGATCGCCAATGCGAGCTACAATACCGTTTTGCAGCTCTTCCAGAATCTCTGACTGTCGGGGGTACATCGCAGCGGGGTGAAACGGGTTGATGTCAGCCCCGCAGATCGCGGGCGGCGATTGGTTTCCGCAAAAGCTGTGCCTTTGCGCTATGCACAGGGGACAAAGGTCCGGATAAGATTTCTCTTCATCATATTGCCGCAATGCTTCATATCTGGTGCGGCCATCGAACCGGAGAGCGACGATTCTATGATCAAGAAAATTGCCATCCTTGCCCTAGCGGCAGGTTTTTTGAATGCATGCACCACGACTGACCCCTATACGGGCGAGCAGAAGGTGTCCAATACGGCGGGCGGTGCAGCACTCGGTGCCGGCGTCGGTGCGGTTGCCGGTCTTCTCATCGGTCATTCCCCGGCTTCGCGCCGCAATGCCGCGCTGATCGGCGCCGGCGTCGGTGCGCTCGCAGGTGCCGGCATCGGCAACTATATGGACCAGCAGGAATCGGAGCTGCGCGCGCAGCTGCAGGGCACCGGGGTTTCGGTTACCCGCGCGGGTGACCGCATCATCCTGAACATGCCGTCGGCGATCACCTTCGATGTCGACCAGGATGCGATCAAGCCGGAGTTCTTTGCGACCCTCAATTCCGTCGCCATCGTCCTGCGCAAGTTCAATCGTACGCTGATCGACGTCAACGGCCACACGGATTCGACCGGCAGCCTGCAGCATAATCAGGATCTGTCCGAGCGCCGTGCCGGCTCGGTTGCCTCCTACCTCGGCAGCCAGGGCATCGACCAGCGCCGCATGTCCGCCATCGGCTTCGGTCCGTCGCAGCCGGTCGCGTCCAATGCAAACGAAGCTGGCCGCGCCCAGAACCGCCGCGTCGAGATCCAGATCGCACCGATCACTCAAAACGGCTGAGTCTTTTCAACCAGTGCGGCCGGGTCTCACGATCCGGCCGTTTTTCTTGCGCGCTTTTATCACGCGTGCATGCTTGCTCCCTTGGTGATCTTGTCGACGATCTTCTTGTCGGCGCGGATCGCGATGCCGACGACCTTGGCATCTTCAGGAGCGAATTCGGAGAAAACGGCGCGATTGGCGACGTCGTGACCGGTCGCGAACATCTCCTCGATGAATAGCGAAGAAGTGACGCCGCGTTCCAGCGAACGGCGATGGATGGTCGCGATGCTGTCTTCATTGGCCGAGAGGACGATGATCGGCTGGATCGATAATGCGTTGTAGACGTTGCCGGCACGATCGCGATAGGGTTCGCCGATGATTTCCGGACTTTGTCCGGCAATGCCGCTTGTCAGGAACGCGGTCACATTCAGCTTTTGCCAGGATTGAAGATCGTTTCGCAGAACGATGGCGATTTTGGTATCGAACATTGGTGGTCACTTTCATGCAGTCTGGACATGGGACATTGCGCGGGGATGTAGCCGTAGAGACCTTCGAGCGTCTTGAACGTTTGTGCGTGACGCCGGAGGCGAACCGCATCCTGTCGGCGCCCCCCTATCCGGGTATCGAGCGCATCCAGGCACAGTTTCGCGGCGATGCCTTCGAACTGCATCGGCACGATACCTATGCGCTTGGTGTCACCATGCGCGGCGTGCAGACCTTTCGTTATCGTGGCGAGCAGCGCAATAGCCTGCCGGGGCGGGTGATCGTCCTCCATCCGGACGAACTGCATGATGGCGGTGCTGCAACCGATGACGGCCTCGTCTACCGCATGCTCTATCTGGAGCCTTCCGTGCTGTTTCAATGCCTGGAGGCTGCCCGTATCGGGCTGCCCTTCGTCGACGAACCCGTCATTGAGGACAAGCGCCTTGCCGGTCTGCTGCTGGCGGCACTCGGCGAGCTCGATCGCGAACTGGATGAGCTCTTTGTCGACGATTTCGTCTCCAGCCTTGCTGACGGCCTCGTGCAGCATGCGCGCTTGCCACAGAGGCCGTTGGGCAGCATCGCCTGGGGGCAGGCGAAGGCAGCGCGGGACTATCTCGAAGCGCATGTCACGCGCGACGTGCGTTCACAGGAACTCGAGCGCATCACCGGCCTCGACCGTTTTGCGCTCGCGCGGCATTTCCGCGCCGCCTTCGCGACCAGTCCGCACCGCTTCCTGCTGATGCGGCGGCTGCAGCAGGCGAAGGTGATGATCGGCAACGGCGAGTCGATCGCCGAGGTTGCCGCCGCGACCGGTTTTGCCGATCAGAGCCATCTGACGCGGCATTTCAAGAAAGCCTTCGGCATCGCACCGGGCGCATGGGGCAACATGGTGCGGGGAGCCGGACAGCGAAGCTGACCGGCCCTCAGTGAAATCCGAGGAACTGCTTGAGCTCCGGCGTCTGCGGATTGGCGAAGACTTCGCCCGGCGGGCCGATTTCATGCACTCGGCCCTGGTGCATGAAGACGACGCGGGAGCAGACGTCGCGGGCGAATTTCATTTCGTGCGTCACCATCAGCAGCGTCATTCCTTCGCTTGCCAGCTCGCGCACGACGGCGAGAACCTCAGCCACAAGCTCCGGGTCGAGGGCCGACGTGATCTCATCACAGAGAAGCGCGATCGGCTGCATGGCGAGCGCCCTGGCAATGGCGACGCGCTGCTGCTGGCCGCCGGAGAGCTCGTCCGGAAAGGCGTCGAACTTGTGCCCGAGACCGACGCGGTCGAGCATGCGGCGTGCCATGGTTTCGGCTTCGGCCTTGGCGATCTTTTTGACGACCATCTGCGACAGCATGACGTTGCGTCCCGCGCTCAGATGCGGGAACAGATTGAACTGCTGAAAGATCATGCCGACCTTCAGACGTAATGCTTTCAGATGCAGGTCATCTGGCAGAAGCTGCGCGCCTGCAACAGAGATCGAGCCGTCGTTGATTGTCTCCAACCCGTTGATACAGCGCAGCAGCGTCGATTTGCCCGAACCACTCTTGCCGATGATGGCGATGACTTCGCCCGGCTCGACATCGAGGTTGATGCCTTTCAGGACTTCGTTGCTGCCAAAGCTTTTGCGGACTTCAGTGACCTCGATGAGCGACATTGAGCTTCCTTTCCAGGATCTGGCTGCTTTTCGACAGCGGCCAGCAGAGGGCAAAATAGATGAGCGCGACAAAGCCATAAACGGTGAATGGCTGGAAGGTCGCGTTGGTGATGACGGTGCCGGCCTTTGACAGCTCGACAAAGCCGATGATCGAGGTGAGGGCAGTGCCCTTGACGACTTGCACGGAGAAACCGACCGTCGGCGGCACGGCGATGCGCAGCGCCTGTGGCAGGATGACATAGCGCATCTGCTGGATATAGCCCATGCCGAGGCTGGCGGAGGCTTCCCATTGCCCCTTGGCGACGGCCTCGACGCAGCCGCGCCAGATCTCGGTGAGGAAGGCGGACGACCAGAGGGTCAGCGCTGCGCCGGCGGCCAGCCAAGCCGGCACGTCGATGCCGAAGAGGCCAAGGCCGAAGAAGGCGAGGAAGAGCTGCATCAGCAGCGGTGTGCCCTGAAACAGCTCGACGAAGTATTTGACTGCGATGCGACCGGCCTTGCGCTTGCCGATGCGAAGGAACAGCAGGATCGCGCCGACGATGGCGCCGCCGGCAAAGGAGACCAGCGACAGAAGTATCGTCCAGCGCGTGGCCAACAGCAGGCCGCGGAGAATATCCCATGTGGTGAACTGGATCATCGGCTGGCCCTGCGTGGAAAGATCAATGCGCCCACGCCCGCGAGCGTCTGTCGGAGCAGGATCGCCAGCCCCAGATAGATCGCCGTGGACACGAAATAGGCTTCGAAGGCGCGGAACGAGCGTGACTGGATGAAGTTTGCCGCGAAGGTCAGATCCTCTGCCGCGATTTGCGAGACGACCGATGAACCGAGCATGACGATGACGACCTGCGACGATAGCGCCGGCCAGATGCGTTGTAGGGACGGCACGAGAACGACATGGCGGAAGGTCTCGAACGGCGTCATCGCGAGGCTCGCGCCGGCTTCGAACTGGCCACGCGGCGTTGCCTGTATGCCGGCGCGGATGATCTCGCAGCTATAAGCGCCGAGATTGATGACCATGGCGAGGTTGGCTGCGGTCATCTCGTTCATCTGGACGCCGATGCCGGGCAGGCCGAAGAAGATGAAGAAGAGCTGGATCAGGAAAGGCGTGTTGCGGATCAGCTCGACATAGGTTGCAACGACGGGCTTGAGCCAGCGTGGGCCGAGCGCGCGCGCCCAGGCGCAGGCGATGCCGAGGATGATGCCGAGCACGGCGCCGATCAGGGTCAGCTCCAGAGTGACAAGGATGCCCTTGATCAGGACGGGGTAATATTCGGCGAGCCAGCCGAAGTCGAAATGATAGCGCATGGGAAGATACCTCGCTCGGACGGACCGCGCCGCCAGCCAGTGGTGCGGTCCGTCGTGCGTTGATCAGAAGCCGGCGGGAAGATCGGCACCGAGCCACTTCTGCGATATCTTGTTCAGCGTCCCATCGGCCTTGGCGGCGGCGATGATCTCATCGACCTTTTTCTGCAGGGCCGGCTCGCTCTTGTTGAAGCCGATGTAGCAGGGGGAGTTGGTGATGAGGAATTTCATCTCGGGCTTTTTCGGCGGGTTTTTGGCGAGGATTGCCGCCGCGACGACGTTGCCCGTCGCGATCAATTGCACCTGGCCGGAGAGGAAGGCGGAGATGGTGCCGTTATTGTCTTCATAGCGTTTGATCGTCGCGTCCTGCGGCGCGACCTTCGTCAGCGCCAGATCCTCGATCGCGCCACGAGTGACGCCGATCGTCTTGCCGGAAAGGTCCTCCGGCTTGGTGGCGGCGATGTCGGCGGGGCCGAAGATCCCGTTGAAGAAGGGCGCGTAGGCGTCGGAGAAATCGATGACGGCCTGGCGTTCGGCATTCTTGCCGAGGCTTGAAATCACCAGATCGACCTTGTTCGTCTGCAGATAGGGAATGCGGTTGGCGCTGGTGACCGGCACGAGCTCGGTCTTCACGCCAAGTTTTTCGCCGATCAGGTTGGCCATGTCGATGTCATAACCCATCGGCGCCATATCCGTGCCGACGCTGCCGAAAGGCGGAAAGTCCTGCGGAACGGCGACGCGGAGCGTGCCGCGCGATGTTATGTCGCTCAAGGCATCCGCCCGGGCTGTGTGCGGGGCGGAAAGCGATCCCGTCGCGAGCATCGCGATGCCGAGTGCCATGAGCAATTGTCTGCGCTTCATCGAGTGTCCTTCCAATCGGGCTATGTGAAAGCTGGAGGGCAAAACGCAAGACCCATGCCAGTCGCCGGCACGACGTTCATCTCAGGCGGCTGCCGGTGTCCTCGCGAGAGGGGTTCGTTTTCGATGGATAGTTTGCCGGCGCTTGCCTAAAAAATACGCATTTTAAGGTCGCGGCGTTTCTTTGCACGTGTCTATCCGGGGCGCTGCAAACGGGTACTCATGCAATAGAAGCAAGGGGCGATGTGGCGCGAGAACGGTGGATCATTTTCATGGCTGGACACCGCCACATCTATGTCCCATAGAACCGACAAAAGGTTAACGTCCTTTGACGCTCGCGATGGGAGATTCGGAAGATGGTGCTGGCTGATGCTAAGGCGGGAAAACGCAACGAGGCGGGGATATCAGCCGTTCTCGGCATTCTGAAGCAGACGTTCGGAGAGCGCTTCCAGACCGGCGAAAGCTTCCGCGCCCAGCATGCCCATACGACCACCTATATTCCCGCGCAGCTTCCCGACGGCGTGGTTTTCGCCGAAACGCGCGAGGACGTGCAGGCTGTCGTCAAGGTCTGCGCCGAGCATAAGGTGCCTGTCATCCCCTTCGGCACGGGCTCTTCGCTGGAAGGGCAGGTGAATGCACCACAAGGCGGAATTTCCGTCGATTTCAGCCGGATGAACCGGGTTCTTGAAGTGAATGCCGAGGATCTGGATTGCACCGTCGAGCCAGGCGTGACCCGCGAGGAGCTCAACACCTATCTTCGTGACACCGGTCTGTTCTTCCCGATCGATCCCGGCGCCAATGCCTCGATCGGCGGCATGGCGTCCACTCGCGCCTCGGGCACGAATGCGGTCCGCTACGGCACGATGAAGGACAACGTGCTGGCATTGACTGTCGTTACCGCCAATGGCGAGGAAATCCGCACCGCCCGCCGCGCCAAGAAATCGTCCGCCGGCTATGATCTGACCCGGCTGTTCGTCGGCGCGGAAGGAACGCTTGGGGTGCTGACGTCGGTGACGTTGCGCCTGCAGGGAATTCCCCAGAAGATCGCCGGCGGCGCGTGCGCCTTTCCCGATATCAAGGCGGCATGCGATGCCGTCATCATGACGATCCAGATGGGCATTCCCGTTGCCCGTATCGAGTTGCTCGATGCAATGCAGCTTCGGGCCTGCAATCGCTATTCCGGTCTGACCTTTGACGAGAAGCCCACGCTTTTCCTCGAGTTTCACGGCACCGACGAGACCGTTGCGCTGCAATCGGCACAATTCGCCGAGATCGCAGCCGAGTGCGGCGGAGGTGAATTCCTTTGGACTGTTAATGCGGAGGAGCGCAACAAGCTCTGGAAGGCGCGGCATGATGCCTATTGGGCAGCGCGCGCCCTTGCGCCTGACCTGGCGGCACTGTCGACGGACGTCTGCGTGCCGATATCGCGGCTGGCCGAATGCGTCGCGGAGACTCAGGCCGATATCGAGGCGAATGGATTGTTGGCGCCGATCGTCGGCCATGCCGGCGACGGCAATTTCCATGTGCTTGTCCTGTTCGACGACAAGACCTCGGAAGGCATCGCGACGGTCGAGGCTTTCGTTGCCCGCCTCAATGCGCGTGCACTGGCCATGGATGGCACCTGCACAGGCGAGCATGGCGTGGGGCAGGGCAAGATGTCATTCCTTGAACAGGAGCTTGGCGATGCCGTCGATTTGATGCGACAGATCAAGGAAGCGCTCGATCCCGATGCCATTTTCAACCCTGGTAAGATATTCCATACGCATTGAAAGGTGGAGCATTCCCATGATCTTGGCTTGCTACCCGCGTGAATGGCGCTAGGCTTGAGCCACCCTTTTCTGACCTTTGTCATGGAAAGCGGCCAGGATGCGCTAGATCACGCCGCATCGTTCGGGAAAAATGATGCGATTTTGCAATGGGATCGGATAGAAACGTGCGTATCCGGGGCGATGTGGTGTATGTGCTCCGATAGGTTACGGTCTATCGTATATTTGGAATGAAGATTGGAGACGGTGCGCATTGTTAGGTAAGGTCCTGGTTTTTCTGGGTGGATTGCTTGTGGTAGTGCTGTTCGTGGCGCTGCTCGCTCCGATCTTCATAGACTGGACCGATTTTCGTAAGAATTTCGAGGATCAGGCGAGCCGTATCATCGGCAAGAAGGTGACGGTTCACGGCACCGTCGATGCACGCCTCCTGCCTTTTCCCTCCGTGACGCTGCATGATGTTCGCGTTGGTCAGGAGGCCGATGGTACGCCTCTGGTGCAGATTGCCGAATTCTCCATGGATGCCGAGCTGGCGCCCTTTCTTTCCGGCGAAGCGCTGATCTTCGATATGCGCGTGTCGAAGCCGAAGGTGCACCTGCGGTTGGCAAAGGACGGCACATTGGATTGGATGCGCGGCAGCCAGCCAGAGATTCCCGCCAAGTCGGTGGTGCTCGAAAGCGTGCATGTGGACGATGGCGATATCCTGTTCATCGACGAGCAATCCGGCCGCACCCGGCATATTACCGGTTTCAATGCTGAGATGTCGGCGAAATCGCTGGCAGGGCCATGGCGGATCGAAGGCGATGCGGCGCTCGATGGCGAGCACGGTAACTTCAGTATTTCCAGCAGCCAGCCTGATGACAACGGCGTTTTGCGCGTTCGCACCCGGCTGATGCCCGACCGGCATCCGCTCAATGTCGATCTCGATGGCGAATTGAAGTTGGTCAACAGCAAACCGGACTACATGGGTTCGTTCAACGCCGGGGTCGACGACAAACGTTCTGGCAATTCTGGCGACCAGCAAGTCCAGCCTCGCATCAAGGGCCGTTTCGAGCTGACAAACGATCGTATTCGCGTTCCCGAGTATCGGCTGGAAGTCGGCGCTGCCGACGATCCCTACGTGGTGACGGGCGAGGCGACGCTGGATACCGGGACCAAGCCGGAGTTTCTGCTGACCGCCGATGGCCAGCAAATCGACGTCAATCGCCTGGGTAACAGCAAGGGTCCCAATGGCAAGACCAACCGGAACCCGGCCGTTTCGGCTCGCCAGCGTTTGAACAGCCTGATTGAGACCGCAGCAGAAATTCCGGTGCCGCAAGTGCCCGGTAAGGCGACCTTCCGTTTGCCCGCGATTGTTGCCGGCGACACGACCATTCGCGACGTGCAGCTCGATCTCGAGCCGGCGGGAACGGGCTGGAAGATCGATCATGCGATCGGCACGCTGCCTGGGCGCACGCAGGTCGAAGCACGAGGCAATCTGATGCTGCAGGGCGAGCCGAATTTCATCGGCAATCTCGTCGTCGCCTCCAGCCAGCCCTCCGGCCTCGCCTCCTGGCTGGTGGGATCCGTGGATCCGTCTATCCGCCAACTGCACCAGGCCGGCTTCTCCTCTGACGTCAGCTTGCGGCATGAAGAGCAGCGCTTCGAGAATCTGGAGATCGCCATCGGTTCGGCTACGCTCAAGGGCCGCCTCGATCGCCAGGCGCCGAACGACAAGGATGCGCCGAAGCTTGCCGTCGATCTTACCGGCGATGCGTTCGATCTCGATGCGCTGAGAGCGTTGACCGGCCTGTTCACCGGTCAGGACGCAGGCGAATCCCTTTTTGATCACCGGATCGCCGCTCATCTGCAGGCTGCGAAATTCGTCGCCTTCGGCGTGCCGGCCGACGATGTCGATACATCGTTCTCGATCGCGGATGGCGCGCTGACGCTTGACAAGCTTGCGGTACGCAATGTCGCCGGCGCGGAGATCACTGCGACGGGCCGCGCCGACGGTTCGCCCGCGAGCTATAAAGGATCGGGCGAAATCACTTTCAAGGCGGCCGATCCCGGCCCCTTCTTCGAAATGCTCCGCCAGCATCTGCCCCATCATCCTGTCATGGATCGTCTGGTGCGCAATGCCGCCTGGTACGGAAACACCGCGCTTCGCGGCGCGGTGACGCTCGGCGGCGATCAGGACAATGCGTTGACGGTGACGCTCGCCGGCGTGTCCAACGGCAGCCGCGTCAATTTCGATTACCGCATGTCCGATCTGGCGGCGTTCGCAGGCAAGGGCAAGACGACGCTGGAAGGAACGCTCGAAAATTCCGTGACGTCGATCCTCTTCGGTCAGGCCGGTCTCGATCCGCTGCCGGTCGAAGCCGATGCGAATGGCCGCATGACCTTGAAAGTGTCCGCCAGCGGCACAGATCCGGCCGATGCGGCGTTGACTTTCGCGACCGATAAGACCTCGTTCACTGCAAATGGCAAGGTCGATGTGCGCCCCGACAGCTTCCTCAACGGCAACGTCGCACTATCGCTCGATAGCGCTGATCTCGATCCCTATTTCGTCATGAACGGCATCGGCATCCCGCAGATGGGCACAGGCTTACCGGTCAAGTTCCAGGCCAATGCCGCTGTCAGCCCCGACAAGATCGTATTCTCCGGCATGAAGGGGCTGTTTGCCGACAACAATGTGTCGGGCGCGCTCACCTTCGACAGAAAGGCGCCGAACATAAAGGCGACCGGGGAATTGTCGCTCGACAAGGTGGATGTCGGCTGGCTGGCCGAGGCGATCTATGGCCCGATCACGGACGCCAAAACCGGCAAGCTGACCAGGGACAAGCTCGGATTGCCGGCTTTCAGCGGGCTCGATATCGGCATCAAGCTTTCGGCGAAGCAGGTATGGCCGGGCATATTCGGTCCGATTTCGAATTTCACCGGCAATGTCGCCTACAAGGGCGAGGAATTGCGGCTGAACGATCTGTCCGGCGGCTGGAACGGCGGCACGCTGAATGGCAGCCTGATGCTCGCCAATTCCGACGGCACCGGACTTATGCAAACGAAGCTCAGCCTCGCCAACGGCGATCTTGCCGCGGTCGCCTGGCAACGTGACGGTGCGCCACTTGCCAGCGGCCGCTTTGGCCTGGCCATGAATGTCGAAGCTAGCGGCAAGAGCATGGGCGACCTTGCAGCCAACGCCAGTGGTTCGGGCGAGGTCAAGCTCGGAGAGACCCATGTGCGTGGCCTTAATCTGTCCGTCCTGCCGCCCTTGCTGTCGGCGACGGATCAGATCCAGGGCGATATCACGGCCGAAAAGGTGTTGCCGATCGTGCAGACGCTGCTCAACAATGGCGAGGCGGTGCTTCCGGCCACGAGCATACCGTTCAATATCTCCTCCGGCGTCGTGCGTGCTACGAACATCGTTGCCGGCAACGATGTGGCGAAGCTCTCCGGCAATGCCGAAATCAGCTTGCCGGATGAGCGCATGCGCGGCTCTCTCGGCATCGACTTGAATGCCGCAAGCGAGGCGCAGAGTGGCGCCGAGCCGGCTTTGCGCCTCGATTTCGCCGGCCCGCTGGCAACGCCCGGCCGGACGATGGACGTGAGCGACGTCACCAGCTTCCTGTCGCTGCGCGCTTTCGAGCGCGAGCGCCGGCGCGTCGAGCGCCTTCAGGCCAATGTCCTCGAAAAGCAGCGGCTCCGGCGCGAGGTCTCGCTTTACAAATACGTGGCCGTTGCGCGCGAAGCCCAACGGCAGCGCGACGCGGCTATCGAGCAGCAGCGGCGGGCCGAAGAAATCCGGCTGCGCGATTTGATGAGGCGCACTGCGGCACAGAAGCAAGCGGACGAGGAGGCTAAGGCCAAGGCCGCCGCCGAAGCTCGTGCCAAAGCCGAGGTCCAGCAATTGCCGGCGCTCAACGGCCAGTCGCCGCAGCCGACAACGCCATTGAACTTCAACGGATTGCCCGGTGTCGCCCAATAGCGCATGGCCCCAATAGCACATGGCTTTGTGCGGCATTGGTTTCAACCGGATGCCGTAATCTGGAGCAGTGACGCTAGTTGCGTTCTTTCAGCCACTTGAGAACATAGAGGCGCAGCGCGGAGGAGAGGTTGCTCTCTGCATCGCGTCCGTCGTCGATTTCGGAAATCAGCGCTGCGAGCGACGTGCCGCGTACATTGGCGATTGCCTTCAGTTCTGTCCAGAAGGCATCCTCAAGGGAAAAGCTCGTGCGATGGCCATGCAGCGTCGCGGAATGTTTACGGATCATCGGCGGGTCGATCAAAAAAATCGGAAACGGTGGGATATTGGTAACGTGATTCAAAATGCACGGGTAAGCAACTGATTTCGGAAGTTTTTTAATTCTGGCGCAGTAGTCAGTCGTCTGTTTCTGGCGTCTCCCTGCGGCCGGCCTCGTGTTCTTTTGTGGCCTTGTCGTTGAGCGCTTTCGTCAGGTTCTTTTCCGTCTTGGTGCGGCCGAACGTGATGCGGTTCTGTTCTGCCTGCTTTTCTTTCTCGGAACGAGCCTGTTTCTTGCGGAACTGGCGCAGATTGACGATTTCGGCGTTCATCGATCTTTTCCCGTTGCCGATGTAGAAAGGGGAAGCGGATGCTTCCCCGACATGCTCACTGCTTCTTGCGGAATGCGTCGAGAGAGACGACGGAACCAGGCTTCTTTTCCTCGCCGTCCTTGGCCGCTGCCGGCTCTTCGGCGTGTTCGGCCGTCACGGGATAGGCGGTGATCTCGCTGGAAGTGATTTCCTCGTCGTCGGCCAACGGCACGTCGAACTCCAGTTCGAAGTTGACGGAAGGATCGTAGAAGCCGCGGACCGCGTTGAAGGGGATGACCAGCTTTTCGGGGACATCGGAGAAAGACAGGCCGATCTCGAACTGGCTCTCAGTGACTTTCATATCCCAGAACTGATGCTGGATGACGATGGTCATCTGCTCTGGATACTTCGACTTCAGGTGCTGCGAAATGCGCACACCGGGAGCGCCCGTCAGAAAGGTGATGAAGAAATGATGATCACCGGGCAAACGGCCGGTGGCGCCAACCTCGGTCAACACCTTGCGTATGACTCCACGCAGGGCGTCCTGTGCCAAAATGTCGTAGCGGATATGATCCTGCGCCATGCTTTCCTGTCTTTCGTTGGCCCATGCTTTTTGTAAGGCTTATGCCACGCCGAACGTCGACGGGAAAGCCCCGTGCGCGAGTCATCGCCTCGTCATATATAATATAGCACTGGAGGATAAGGTGAAGGCTTCTGTTGCCAGGTGCCTTCGAACCCCGCCTAAGAGTGCGACCCCTTAGGACTTTATTTGAAGTGTCACACCGCGATTAAGCAGCGAGACGAGCTTCCGCATAGTTGTCGTTTGCAACTACAATTTTAGCCCGATAACGGCGGTACAATGCCGAGCAAAAAGTCGATCTTTACACCCTTGTCGATCCTGTTTCGCCCCCATCAAAAGCCGGTCTGACGCCAGTTAGCCGGCCGGTTTTTGGTGGAGGCGCCGGGTACCGCCCCCGGGTCCAATAGGTTTATTACACCGCTCATTTATCGCCATAGCCGGCCCGAAGACCGGCATGGCTGATATAGTGTTTTCCGCAGGCGAAGGGAAGGGCAATTGTCATAAATGCTTTGCTGAAACATCGGTTTGCGACAGGAAGGCAGAGAATCGGTGAGATTATTGTCAGCCGCGGTTGGTTTCCCACCAGCTTGTCACTAGAATTGCGAAAAAGGAATCGGCCGGGCGCGCGGCGGCGAACTGCCGCTGGCGGCACTCGCGCTGCCCGGAAAACTTCAAGAGCGATTTCGGAGCTGAAGATGGTTCGCCACCCGGAGTATCAATATCTCGACCTGATGGCGCACCTGCTCGAGAACGGTGATCGCCGGATCGATAGAACGGGCGTCGGCACCCTGAGCGGTCTCGGAGCGATGATGCGCTTCGATCTCTCGAAGGGGCAGTTCCCGGTCTTCACGACCAAGCGCGTCTACTGGAAGCTCGCCGTCAAGGAGATGCTCTGGTTCCTGACGGGTGACACAAACATCCGCAACCTCCTTAAGGAAAACGTGCGGATCTGGACCGATTGGCCGTTGGCGAAATATCGAAAGGCCACCGGCGAGAACATCGATCAGATCGCTTTCGAGGCGCGGATTCTGGCTGACGAGGCTTTTGCGCTCGAATGGGGCGATCTCGGCCCGGTCTATGGCAAGCAATGGCGCCAGTGGCGCGATGCCGAGGGCCGGGTGCATGATCAGCTCGCATCGGTCATTCACGACCTGAAAACCAATCCCAGCAGCCGCCGGATGATCTTCCATGCGTGGAATGTCGGCGAATTGGCCGACATGGCGCTGCATCCCTGCCACATGGTCTATCAGTTCCATGTGTCGAACATATCCGGCGCCGAAGGCCGGCGTCCGCGCCTCAGCCTGATGGTCTTCCAGCGCTCGTGCGATCTGTTCCTGGGGAACCCCTTCAATATCTCGCAGCAGGCGGCCTTGCTGGCCATGGTTGCGCAGCAGGTCGATATGGACGTGGGGGAACTGGTCTGGTCGGGCGGCGACGTGCACCTCTATCTCAACCATCTGGATGCGATCCGTGAGCAGTTGAGCCGCGAACCCAGGCCGTTCCCGACCCTGCGCTTGCTGCGTCGGCCCGACAGCATAGACGGCTACCGCATCGAGGATTTCGAAGTCGTAGGCTACGAGCCGCACGCGGCGATTGCGGCTGAGGTTGCCGTCTAGGCGGCGTTTCGGCCGGCAACGAATGTTAGCCCGAGAGAACGAACGTTGCGACCGTGATTGCCATTGTATCCGGCGCTTTCAGGCTGTCGGTGGGGAATCGGGCTCAGTGCGCCGATCGAGCAGCAGTTGCAGGAACGCCAGATCGAGCCATCGGCCGAATTTCGTGCCGACTTCCGGGAGAAGGCCGACCTGCTGAAAGCCGAGCTTCTCATGGAGCCTGATCGAAGCGACATTTCCGGCCTCGATGCCGGCGATCATCGCATGCTTTCCGATGGTTTTGGCGCGCTCGATCAGCTCGACCATCAACGCCCTGCCGATTCCGCTTCGATATTGATCATTTCGGACATAGACGGAATGCTCGACCGTATGCCGATAGCCGTCGAAGGCCCGCCAATCGCCGAATGAGGCATATCCGACGACTTCGCCGCGATCGTCAATGGCGACCAGCACCGGATAGCCCAGCCTGCGTCGATCCTGCAGCCATCGCTTTCGATTGTCCGTATCGACCTGTGTCTCGTTCCAGATCGCGGCTGTGTTGACGACGGCGTCGTTGTAGATCGCGGTTATTCCCGCGACATCTTCGTCATTGGCATCGCGAATTTGCATCGATTGCTCCGTGAAGCTATCCACTAAATTGGATTCTGGTGTGATTGATCGTTTCACTTTGTCATACGCCGATTTCTGCGCTTGTCCACTATGTTATCATAAAAACCGGCAAGCTGATAACGGGGCGGCCTAAGGCATGAATTAACTTTTACATATTACGTCAATATATCAATTATTTAGCTATAGAATTGTTGTGGATTTCCATATTGCCATCCTCAGGAAAGTCTACTATAGTAAAACGATGTCTCAACTTGATGAAATCGACAAGCGCATCGGTGCGCGCATTCGCATCGAACGCGAGAGCCGCGGCTGGTCGCTGACAGAGCTTGCCGAACGTTCCGCCGTTTCCCGCGCCATGATCCACAAGATCGAGCGTGGCGAGAGCAGTCCGACGGCAACGCTGCTCGGCAAGCTGTCGGGTGCTTTCAGCCTGAGCATGTCGACATTGATGGCACGTGCTGAAATGCAGCAGGGCCGTTTCCTGAAGAAGGAGGATCAGCCCGTGTGGGTCGATCCGCAGACCGGCTACGAGCGGCGGCATGTGTCCCCGAAGTCGGACCTGCCGCTGGATCTGGTTCGCATCGAATTGCCCGCGGGAGCCGATGTTCCCATGCCGGCATCGGCCTATGCTTTCATGCGGCAGCTCATTTGGGTGCTGGAGGGCGAGCTGATTTTTCTCGAAGGCGATGCAAGGCATCGGATGTCGGCAGGCGATTGCCTCGAGCTCGGCCCGCCGACGAATTGCGTGTTCAAGAACGAGAGCGGCAGGCCCTGCATCTATGCCGTTCTTGTTCTCCGCAACGCGTAGAGCAAGCGTCGCGGCGGCTAAGTTGCTTCCGGCGATGCGTTCACCCTTTCGCGGACGAAGCGCAGAAACAGGTCTTGGGGAAGCCGATGAATGCGATCGTCGACATGCGACTGGTGGTTCCAGATGCGAAAAGTCGGTGGGGCGGATTGCAGATAAGGCCTGCAAGGAGGGCCGTGCTGCGGCACGGGCTCTCCCACGGCCAGCCCGCACGAAAGCACGAACAGCAGCATGCCGTGGGCGAGGCCATCAAATAAATGGATCAGCATTTTCCTCCGTCTCCGGCCAACACCGCGTCGAGACCGCTCGGTCCGGATGCGGTGCCGTACCGTGTTTGACGAGCCCTGATAGGTCTTGACTGGCGACTAGGGATGACGGGAAGCGCGACGATTGCCCATTTCGAAATGGTCGGCAGCCTATAAGAAAAAGCTATGGTGCCTGTCTTGGCCGATCGCTTTTTGGCCCATCGCCCATGCGCAAAACTTATCGTTACCGCGCCGCATTCCGCTCGTCGGCCTGATCGCGAGGCGCTATGTTGTCGTCCTTGCGTGAAGAGGGAGATCGGTCGTGGATATCGCAGTCATCGGAGCCGGCGCGATGGGCAGCGCCATTGCGAGGCGTTTGGTCGAGAATGGCGCGAAGGTGCTGACCTATCTCGAGGGCCGCTCGGCGACAACGATCGATCGAGCGAAGTCTGCGGGCACGGAGGTTGTCGGGCTGGACGCTATCGCCGGAGCCGGCCTCATCCTTTCCATCGTTCCACCCGCCGCCGCCACCGGCGTGGCGGAGCAGATCGCAGCAGCCGTACGTCGACGCGGCACGAAGACGACGTTCATGGATTGCAATGCGATTTCGCCGCAGACGATGGTGCAGGTCGCCTCGATCTTTGCCAGCGATTGCGGCGTGGTTCTCGATGGTTCCATCATCGGCGGCCCGCCGAAGCCCGGCCAGAAGGGACCCAAGCTTTATGTCAGCGGAGATGCGGCCGACAGCAGCGCCATGCTGTCCGAACGCGGGCTTCAGGTGCGCCGCATCGATGGGCCGATCGGCGCCGCATCGGCGCTGAAGATGTGCTATGCCGGCATCAACAAGGGTGTGACGGGCCTTGGGACCGCCATGCTGCTCGCCGCCATCCGCTCCGGAGCGGATGAGGCCCTGAAACGCGAGCTCCAGGAAAGCCTGCCGGATCTCGATGCGAAATTTGTGCAGGGCATCCCAGACATGTATCCGAAAGCCTATCGCTGGGTCGCGGAGATGGAGGAGATTTCGGATTTCCTCGGCGAAGATGATCCGGCCGCGCTGATATTCAAAGGCATGGCCGGTCTTTACCGCAAGATGGCGGATGATCGCGAGGATGGCGGCGTGCTGGCCGGACAGCTCGATAAACTCAACAATGGCGGTTGATTACAGGCGGGTGGGTGCTTTCCAAGGTCTGTCAGCGCTATCATGCAATGGAATCATGAGGCCGACTCGCCTATGGCGATGGTGACGTTGTTTGAGGGAGGAAGCATGACCCAGCCGATCAAGACCATCGTCGTTGCCGTTTCGCGCAATGGCATTATCGGGCGTGACGGCGACATGCCCTGGCGACAGTCGTCTGACCTCAAGCGCTTCAAGGCGATGACCCTTGGCAAGCCCGTCATCATGGGACGCAAGACATTCCAGTCGATCGGCAAGCCGCTGCCCGGCCGACCGAACATCATCATCACTCGCGATGAAAGCTTTTCGCCCGAAGGCGTAACGGTGGTGCATTCGCTGAGCGAAGCCATCGATGCCGCGTCCCGCCTTGCGACCGAGAGCGGCGTCGACGAGATCTGCATTCTGGGCGGTGGCGAGATCTATCGGCAGGCGATCGGTCTGGCCGACCGGTTGCTCATCACGCATGTCGAGGCGGAGGTGGATGGCGACACCTCCTTCCCGGCCATCGATCCCGCCCTTTGGCAGGTCGACAGCGAGCTTGCCGTGCCCGCCGGCGAGAAGGACACCTATCCGACACGTTTCGTCAGTTATTTTAGGCGAAATGCATAAGGGCTGCCCTGAAAATTCAAATATTTTCCAGTTAATCCGCCGAACTTCCTGAAGTTGCGTTGAAAGCAGGTGCGTCGATACCTATAACGGGATGCAATCGCTGCCGCCTGCTAATTTTGCGGGTTCGGCGCGGTGCTGGGAGTCAACAAACAAAGAGGTTTTGATGCCTTGGAGCAATCAGAATGGCGGCGGCGGTGGCCCGTGGGGCGGCGGCGGCGGCGGTGGAAATAATCAGGGACCTTGGGGGCAAGGACCGAACCGGCCGCGGGGAAGCGGCAACGGAGGGCCTCCGGATCTCGAGGATATTATTCGCCGCGGCCAGGACCGGTTGAAAGGCTTTATCCCTGGTGGCTTCAATGCAGGCGTCTTTCTTATCATCGCTGCGGTTATCGGTGTTTTCTGGCTGATTCAGTGCGTCTATACGGTGCAGCCGGATGAGCGCGGTGTGGAACTGCGTTTCGGCAAGCCGAACACGGAAGTCTCGATGCCCGGCCTGCATTTCCATTTCTGGCCGATGGATCGCGTTGAGTTCGTGAAGGTCACGGAACAGCAGCGCAATATCGGCGGTCGCTCGGCCGCCGGTTCGACTGCCGGCCTGATGCTGACGGGCGATCAGAACATCGTCAACGTCCAATTCTCGGTTCTCTTTGTGGTAACCAATCCGCAATCCTATCTCTTCAATCTCGAAAGTCCCGACGAAACGCTGCAGCAGGTTGCAGAAAGCGCCATGCGCGAAGTCGTCGGCCGCCGTCCCGCCCAGGACATCTATCGCGATAACCGCCAGGAAATCGCCGTTCAGGTGAGGGCCATCATCCAGGATACGCTGGACCGCTACGGCGCCGGCCTCGCCATTACTGCCGTGCCGATCGAGGATGTAGCACCGCCGCGCGAAGTGGCCGATGCGTTCGAAGAAGTACAGCGCGCCGAGCAGAACGAAGACCAGCAGGTTGAAGAGGCCAATCAATACGCCAACCAGCAGCTCGGTCAGGCCCGCGGTCGCGCGGCTCAGATCCGCGAAGAAGCGGCTGCCTACAAGGATCGTGTCGTAAAGGAAGCTCAGGGTGAGGCGCAGCGCTTCATCTCGATCTACGACGAGTACATCAAGGCACCGGAAGTCACCCGCAAGCGGCTGTTCCTTGAAACCATGGAGACCGTTATCGGCAATTCCAACAGTGTCATCATCGACGACAAGCAGGGCGTCGTGCCCTATCTGCCGCTGAACGACATCGGCAAGCAGCCCGCGACGCGGGCGGGCAAGCCCGCCACTGCAGCTCAGCCGGAGGCCAAATAATGACGTCCAGCCGTTTACCAACCATTCTCATCGCGCTCGCGGTGCTGCTGCTGCTCGTTTATTCGTCGGTGTTCGTGGTCAATGCCCGGGAGCAGGCTATCGTCCTGCGTTTCGGCCAGATCCGCGCAGTCAAGGCGGAGCCGGGGCTCTACTTCAAGCTGCCCTTCGCCTTCATGGATGCTGACCGCGTTCAATACATACAGCTGCAGGAACTCCGTTTCGATCTGGACAATATCCGCGTCCAGGTGTCGGGCGGCAAGTTCTACGAGGTCGATGCTTTCGTGGTCTACAAGATCACCGATGCTCGCAAGTTCCGCGAGGCGGTGTCGGGCGATCGTGATGCGGCGGAATCCCGTCTCAGAACCCGCCTCGACGCCTCGCTGCGTCGTGTCTACGGTCTGCGCAACTTCGAAGCGGCGCTTTCCAACGAACGCGCGTCGATGATGACCGAAGTGCGCGACGATCTGCGCCGCGATGCCGAGACGCTTGGTCTCAACATCGAGGATGTCCGCATCCGCCGCACTGACCTGTCTCAGGAAGTGTCGCAGAATACTTACGATCGTATGAAGGCCGAGCGTTTGGCGGAAGCCGAGCTCCTCCGCGCACGGGGTAACGAAGAAGGCCAGCGCCGCCGCGCGATCGCGGACCGTCAGGTCGTCGAGCTTATCGCGGATGCGCAGAAGGATTCGGAAGTCCTGCGTGGTCAGGGTGAAGCCGAGCGCAACGGCATCTTCGCCGATGCCTCGTCGCGCGATCCGAATTTCTACGAATTCTATCGCACGATGGCCGCCTACAACAAGGCGTTCGTTTCCGGTGGCAAGACGCTGGTCCTGCCGCCGAACAAGTCGGACTTCTTCAAGTTCTTCGATAGTCCCAACGGTACCGCGCCCAATTCCGGCGCGCCGGCGCTGGCCAGTCCGACGACGACTCCGGCGAACTGAGGCGTCAACCCGCTGAAATCCAAGGGCTGCCTCACGGCGGCCCTTTTCTTTATCGGAAACGACATCACCTTTGCCATAAATGCCTTGGTCGGATTGAGGTTCGGGGATTTCGCAAAAAGGTGATTTCGCGCTTCATCATTCCGCCTTATGTTGATGCTTATTCAAGATTTCCCTTTATCGATGAGGATGCCTGATGGCCCCGACCATTCGCCTGCCTTTCAGACGTTCGTTCGCTTTGCTGGCCAGCATGGCGCTGATTGCCGGTCCCGTCGTCGGTGGCGCCGAACAGGCCTATGCGCAGACGCAGAATAGCGGCGCGGCTGCGGGCGCTCAGGCACCGGCAGCCACCAACAACCAGACGCCGCCTGCGGACACGCCGACGATGACGATGAACCCGGCGATGAATGCCGGCCCCGCTTCGGTTGCAGATCTTGCTTCCGGTTTGCTCGATGCCGTCGTCAACATCTCCACCTCGCAGAAGGTGAAGGACGAGGGGGACGGCCCGGCGACGCCGAAGGTGCCGGACAATTCGCCGTTCCAGGATTTCTTCAACGATTTCTTCAAGAACAGGAATAACGAGGACAGCAACCGCAAGGTAAGCTCGCTCGGTTCTGGCTTCGTCATCGATGCGGCCGGCTATATCGTCACTAACAACCACGTCATCGAAGGCGCCGATGATATCGAGGCGATCTTCCCGAACGGGACGAAGCTGAAGGCGAAGCTGATCGGAACCGATACGAAGACCGATCTCTCGCTCCTCAAGGTCGAGCCGAAGCATCCGCTGACGGCGGTGAAGTTCGGCGATTCCTCCAAGATGAGGATCGGTGACTGGGTGATGGCGATCGGCAATCCCTTCGGCCTGGGTGGATCCGTGACCATCGGTATCGTTTCTGCGCGCGGGCGCAACATCAATGCCGGTCCGTACGACAACTTCATCCAGACGGATGCGGCGATCAACAAGGGTAATTCCGGCGGCCCGCTCTTCAATATGAAGGGTGAGGTGATCGGCATCAACACGGCCATCATCTCCCCGAGCGGCGGCTCGATCGGCATCGGCTTTGCCGTGCCTTCGGAGCTGGCCGAGGGCGTCGTCAAGCAGCTCAGGGATTTCGGCGAAACCCGTCGCGGCTGGCTCGGCGTTCGTATTCAGCCGGTGACGGATGATGTCGCCAACAGTCTCGGTCTCGGCAGCGCGAAGGGCGCACTCGTGGCCGGCGTCATCAAGGGCGGCCCCGTCGACAACGGCACCATCAAGGCAGGTGACGTCATCCTGAAATTCGACGGCAAGGATGTGGCTGAAATGCGCGACCTGCCGCGTGTCGTCGCTGAAAGCCCGGTCGGCAAGGAAGTGGATGTGATCATCTTCCGCGACGGCAAGGAGCAGACCGTCAAGGTCACGCTTGGCCGGCTGGAAAATAGCGATCAGGCGGCAGCGGCGAGCACCGACAAGGACAAGCAGCCTCAGCTCGCGCCTGATGGCGACGGCAATCATGACGGCGTCATCAATCCGGACGGGGGCGATGGCGGCAATGATGATGGCATGGATGGACAGGACCAGGGTGACAACCAGCAGCAGTCGCCGCAGGCTCAGCCACCGGCCCAGGCAAACACAAGTATCCTCGGCATGAAGCTGGCGACGCTGACGGCCGAGAACCGCAAGAGCTTCGGTATCGCCGATAGCGTCGATGGCGTCGTCATCACGGAAGTTGCACCGGGTTCGGCTGCCGCCGAGAAGGGCCTGAAGCCCGGGGATGTTGTCGTCGAAGTCGCGCAGGAATTCGTGCAGACGCCGAGTGCCGCATCGGAAAAAGTGGCCTCGCTGAAGCGGGAAGGGCGCCGAAACGCGCAGTTGATGATTGCGTCTCCAAGTGGTGACTTGCGCTTTATCGCTGTTGCTCTCGAGTAGACACTTCAGTTTTCCGTTTGCCGCTGCGACCGCCACTCGGCGGCACGCAGGCGGTAGACGACGTGGCGTCTTAATTGCGGATGCGTGTCCGGGATCTGCGGATGGTCGAAGTCGATCGCCGGATCAGGATGCATGCCGATCCTTCGCATGACCGCCAGGGCGCGACGGTTGTCGTGAACGGCGATCGACAGGATTTCATCAAGCTTCAGCGTCGCGAAGCCGTGGCGCAGGACCGCCAGACCCGCTTCTGTGGCATAGCCATTGCGCCAGTGGCGTGCTGACATCCTCCAGCCGATTTCCACCGCGTCCTTCGGCAAATAGGGATCGAGCTGCGGCTTCGACAGCCCGCAAAGGCCGATCGCTTCGCCGCTCTGCTTCAAAGCCATCACCAGAAGATCGAAGCCGGGTTCCGGGACGATGCTCCGGATCATGGTGAAGACGGTATCGGCATCTGCTCGACTGCGGCGAAAGGGAAAGAACGCAAGCACGGCGGGATCGGAGCTGAGCTCGTAGAACAGATCGCGGTCCTCTTCCCGGCAGGGCCGGAGGGTCAGCCGGGACGTCTCGAGGAGGGTCATCGCCCGACGCGCCATTCATCCGCAGTCAGGCGGTAGAGCACGTGCCGTTTCAAATGTGGGTAGGTGTCCGGCACGTTGGGATGGTCGAAATCGCCACCGGCGACGCGATGCATGCCGATCCGCTCCATCACGGAGGTCGACCTGGTATTGTCGTGCACGGCAAAGGAAACGATCTGGTCGAGACCGAGCTTTTCGAAGCCAAGCGCGAGCAGCGCCCGCGCTGCCTCGCTGGCAAATCCCTTGCCCCAGTAGCGAGCCGCGAGCCGCCAGCCGATTTCGATTGTGCCCTTGGCTATGGGGGGCTCAAGGTGATCGACACGTGCCAGCCCGCAAAAGCCGATCGTCTCGCCGCTGGCTTTTTCCTCCAGTGCATAGAAGCCGAGGCCGGTTTCGGCGATCATCGAGTGGACGCGGTCGAAGAAGGCATCGGCTTCCGCACGGTTGCGGCGGAAGGGAAAGAACTCCATCACAGCCTCGTCGGAATTGATCTCGAAGACCAGATCGCGGTCCGTCTCGCGCCAGTTGCGGATGATGAGGCGTTCGGTTTCGGTGATGATCATCGATGGCACCCGATATTGGCGGCTTCCGCCGTTTCTATGGTTTGATGAAGTCGCTCTTTCGATAGCCCTGGAGATAGAGCAGGGCGGTCAGATCGCCGTGATCGATGCGCATGCGAGCCTGTGCCGAAACCGTTGGTTTGGCGTGCAGTGCGACACCGGAGCCGGCGAGCTGCAACATGCCGAGATCGTTGGCGCCGTCACCGACGGCGAGCGCGTCGTCGGTCAAAATGCCGAGTTTTTCGGCGATCTCGGTCAGCGCATCCACCTTGGCCTGCTTGCCGAGGATCGGTTCTTCGACGAGGCCGGTGAGGACGCCTCTTTCTTCCAGCAGGATATTGGCGCGATCCTCGTCGAAGCCCAATGTCGCGCCGATGCGGTTCGTAAAGACGGTGAAGCCGCCGGAAACGAGGGCAGTGTAATACCCCTTCGCCTTCATCGTGGCGATCAGCTCAGGACCGCCCGGCGTCAGGGTGATGCGTTTTGCGATGACATCGTCGACCACGGAAATCGGCAGGCCCTTCAGCAGGGCCACACGCTCGCGCAGGGCGGGCTCGAAGGCGATTTCGCCGTTCATGGCGCGGGCCGTGATGTCGGCGACCTTCTCCTTCAGGCCGACTTCGGCCGCGAGTTCGTCGATGCATTCCTGGCCGATCATCGTCGAGTCCATGTCGGCGATCAGCAGTTTCTTGCGACGTGTTTCGGCTTCCTGGATCACCAGGTCGATCGGCGCGCCGCCCATGACGGCGAGGATGTTGGCTTCCGCCGCCCGCAGGTCGGCATCGTCGCGCAGCGCGATATCGCAAGCGATGCCGTCGGCCAGCCAATAGAGCCCTGAGGCCTTGACGGCATCTGCTGCCTGTTCAGCGATGGCCGGAGCAAGAACGGGATTTGACGGATTGGCAATAAGCGTGGCAACGAAGGCCATGAGCAGAAACCTTGTGAGCGATATCGACGCGATCCTGATAACCGGGCCGACCGCCAGCGGCAAGTCCGCACTGGCGGTTGAATTGGCGCGTGCGCATGGCGGCGTGGTCATCAATGCCGACAGCATGCAGGTCTATGATACGTTACGCGTGCTGACTGCTCGGCCTTCGCAGGCGGATATGGAGGGCATTCCGCACCATCTTTATGGTCATGTGCCGGCAGCGCAAGCCTATTCCACCGGCGTCTGGCTGCGCGAGGCCGCCGTATTGGTGGAACGATTGCGCGATGAGGGGCGAATGCCTGTTTTCGTCGGCGGAACAGGGCTTTACTTCAAAGCGTTGACAGGTGGCCTTTCCGACATGCCCGGCATTCCTCTTGAGATTCGTAACCGTCTGCGCGCGCGACTCCTGGCGGAGGGAGCCGAGGCGCTGCATCGCGAGCTTGCCGATCGCGACGGTGCCGTTGCTGAAACTCTCAATCCTCAGGACGGCCAGCGCATCGTTCGCGCCCTGGAGGTGATCGAAGCGACAGGCCAATCCATCGCCGCCTTTCAGGGGAAGACCGGGCCAGTCGTGATCGATCCTGAGCGCGCCCGGAAGATCGTGGTGTTGCCGGACCGTGCCTTGCTGCACGAGCGCATCAACAGCCGCTTTGAAAAGATGCTGGCGATGGGGGCTGCGGACGAAGTGCAGGCTCTGCTGGCGCTGGAACTGTCGTCGGAGATGCCGGTCATGAAGGCGATCGGCGTGTCGCAGATTGCCGCGATGCTAAGAGGCGAGATGACGCGAGAGGACGTTCTGGAAACCGGAGCGGCAGCTACACGGCAATATGCCAAACGGCAGATGACGTGGTTTCGCAATCAGATGGACGAAAGCTGGGAGCGCATCAGCCCATAGGCTGACCGATCAATCCTTGTCGTAAAGACTGCTCAGCGGCTTCTTCAGGATACTGTCACGCAGCGAAAGGCCGGGCTCCCGCCGCAGGGACGGAGCGGGGTCTCTCGTCGGCATCGCGCGAGCGCCAGCCGTGTCGTCGCCACGGATTTCGCGGCGCAGTTCCGCGAGCTTGCTGTCGATCGATGTCTGCATGGAGGCCGCCGTCTGCGGCAGAGCGTCGGCGCGCGGCAGCATGTCCGGGCGATAGGGTTCAATCGATGGCAAGGTCGCCTCGATCGGGCGCCTTGCGGATTGTTCGATAGGGGCATCGCCAAGATCGTTCCTGATCTCAGGCGTAACTTCACTCGCGGCATTGTAGCTCTGCTGCAGGGCGGAAATATCGGGAGCGGAAATCGAGCGCATGCGGCTGACAATGGTCCGCAGGTCGACGGTATCAGGCGATTCCTCGCTGGCTTTCGCCACGCTGCCATTGGCTTTCGGCAGCAGATTCTCCGCCACGCGGGAAAAACGCATGCGCATCGGCACGGCAATGGCTTCGCCGAAGGCGATGGCTTCGCCGTTGCCTATGGATGATAGAAAGCTCGTCGTCGATATGGAGGAGTTCGGTATGGCCGAACGGATGATTTCCTGGTCGCGATCATTGGCAAGGCGCATGGCGAACAGCGTCGAGCATTGCGACAGGATCGTCTGGTCGAGCTCGCCCGGACGCTGGGTGATGATGCCAAGCGAAACGCCGTATTTGCGTCCCTCCTTGGCGATGCGGGAAATGGCCTGCCGAGTGGGCAGGAAGCCGAGCGTCGGATCGGCGGGGATATAGCGATGCGCTTCCTCGCAGACGACGAGCATATGGATCGCGCCATCGCTCCAGAGCGTCAGCTCGAACGCCATGCGGCATAGGACTGACGCGACGGAATTGACGACTTCCGAAGGAATTCCGGCGAGCTGGAAGGTGCAAATCGGCTTACCATCGCCCGGAATGCGGAAGATCTCGGCAATGGTCTCCATGATCGTATCGGTGATCGTGTTGTTGGAGAACATGAAATTATAGCGCGGATCGTTGATTGCCGAGATGACGCGCATTTTCAGCGAGCGCAGGTGCGGCTTTTCCTGGCGCCCCTCCAGCCGTCCGATGCGTTCGTCGATGAGCGCCAGCAGGTCGGCCATGCGATAGGGAACCGGCGTATCCGCCGTCACCGATGCTTTTTCCGACTGGCGACGCATCAAGGTTGAATCGCTGCCGCGAAAGGCGCGTTTTGCCTCCGGAATGAGATCGCGCAGCGCATCGAGCTCTTCCGGTACCGCCGGACGGCCACGGAAGACGACTTCGCTGAATTCCTCGAGCCGCATCAGCCAGAAGGGCAGGTCGAGCGTATCGGTATCGATGACGACGGAGTGCCTCGGAAAGGCGGCGGCGAATTCGTTGTGCGGGTCGAGGATCAGCACCCGCAGCTTCGGATCGGCGCCGATTGCCTTATGCAGCAGAAGCGAGACGGCGGTCGATTTGCCGACGCCTGTGGAGCCGACCACGGCGAAATGTTTCGACAGCATCGACGGGATGTGGATGGCGGCATCGATGCTTTCGTCCTGCGTCAACTTGCCGATGACGCAGCTGCTGTCTTTGCCGGCATCGAAAATACGCATCAGGTCGCTGGCGCGGATGCGATGCGCGATGGCGCCGAGATAAGGATAAGCGGAAATGCCGCTTGAGAATTCCTCGCGGCCATCGGGCTCGACACGGACTTCGCCCAGCAGCTCCACTTCGATACGGAAGAGGTTGTCCTGCTCTTCGCCCCAGCCGATGTTGCTGGTGTTCATGGCGTAGACCATGGCTGCGACGCGATTGGCCCCGACGCTGATGGAGATCAGCTTGCCGACCGACCAAAGTTCCGTGAGATCGGTGCCGCCATTCTCGGCGACGGCGGCAATGGTCGCGCTAGAGCCGTTGCACGCGACAACGCGACCGAGAAAGCGATTTCCCGGCTTTAGTTTGTCGCGGCGATCAAAATCTCCAGCCTTGCCGGACGTCTGCAGATCATTATTGAGCAAACGGCTACCTCGAGCGTTAGATAGCGGAGCATAGGGTCGGCGGCTTAACAAAATCCTGTCGGCAAGCCATGCTTTTTACTTGGATCGGGAGAGGGCGCGATTTTTTATTGCTTGATGCGTTGACGCTTCGAAATTTTCTGTCTATCACTCGACCCCATGAAAATTTCGACGGTTCTTATCGTGGTGGGAAAGCGCATGGGCAGGATGGTGTAACCATCCGGCGACAGCCACCCATGCGCTAGACGACAGGCTCCCCAAGGAGCCTTTTTTTATGCCCGAAATCGAGATTTCATCTTTCCAAACCTCCAGCAGATAGCGGAACAAACGTATGACCGGCACAGATAATCAGGCGAGCGACAATCGAATGACAGGCGCGGAGATCGTGTTGCGGGCGCTCAAGGACAATGGCGTCGAACACATCTTCGGTTATCCGGGCGGCGCGGTGCTTCCGATCTACGACGAGATTTTCCAGCAGGACGATATCCAGCACATTCTCGTACGCCACGAGCAGGGCGCCGGTCATGCGGCCGAAGGTTATGCCCGCTCGACCGGCAAGGTCGGCGTTATGCTGGTCACCTCCGGTCCCGGCGCAACGAATGCGGTCACGCCGCTGCAGGACGCGCTGATGGACTCGATCCCGCTGGTCTGCCTGACCGGTCAGGTTCCGACCTCATTGATCGGCTCCGACGCTTTCCAGGAATGCGACACGGTCGGCATCACTAGGCCCTGCACCAAGCACAACTGGCTGGTCAAGGACGTCAACCAGCTCGCAGCCGTCATTCACGAAGCCTTCCGTATCGCGCAATCAGGCCGTCCAGGCCCGGTCGTCGTCGACATTCCGAAGGATGTCCAGTTCGCTACCGGCACCTACACGCCGCCGGAAGCGCATGATGTCCAGAAGAGCTACCAGCCCAAGGTTCAGGGCGATCTGAATAAGATCAACCAGGCCATCGAACTGATGAAGAATGCGCGCCAGCCGATCATCTATTCCGGCGGCGGCGTCGTCAATTCCGGCCCCGAAGCCTGCAAGCTGCTGCGGGAGCTGGTCGACTTGACCGGCTTCCCCATCACGTCGACCCTGATGGGCCTCGGCGCTTATCCGGCGTCCGGCAAGAACTGGCTCGGCATGCTGGGCATGCATGGTTCTTATGAGGCGAACATGGCGATGCATGATTGCGACGTCATGGTCTGTATCGGCGCGCGCTTCGACGACCGCATTACCGGCCGCCTGAACGCCTTCTCGCCGAATTCGAAGAAGATCCATATCGATATCGATCCGTCCTCGATCAACAAGAACGTTCGCGTCGATGTCGGCATTCTCGGCGATGTCGGCAATGTTCTCGAAGACATGGTTCGCCTGTGGCGGGCACTGCCACAGAAGCCTGCGGCGGATCGTCTTGGCGACTGGTGGGGGAACATCGCCCGCTGGCGCGCGCGCAATTCCTTCGCCTACAAGCCGAGCGACGATGTCATCATGCCGCAATATGCCATTCAGCGCCTCTACGAGCTGACCAAGCATCGCGACACCTACATCACGACCGAAGTCGGCCAGCATCAGATGTGGGCGGCGCAGTTCTATGGCTTCGAGGAGCCGAACCGCTGGATGACCTCGGGCGGCCTCGGCACCATGGGCTATGGCCTGCCGGCAGCGCTCGGCGTGCAGATCGCCCATCCGGAGAGCCTGGTCATCGATATTGCCGGCGATGCCTCGATCCAGATGTGCATTCAGGAAATGTCGGCGGCGATCCAGCACAACGCGCCGATCAAGATCTTCATCCTGAACAACCAGTACATGGGCATGGTGCGCCAGTGGCAGCAGCTGCTGCACGGCAACCGCCTGTCGAATTCCTATACGGAAGCGATGCCCGATTTCGTCAAGCTGGCGGAAGCCTATGGCGCGGTCGGCCTGCGTTGCGAAAAGCCCGGCGATCTCGATGCGATGATCCAGGAGATGATCGACGTCGACAAGCCGGTCATTTTCGATTGCCGCGTTGCCAATCTCGCCAACTGCTTCCCGATGATCCCCTCGGGCAAGGCGCATAACGAAATGCTGCTGCCGGACGAAGCCACCGACGAAGCCGTCGCCAACGCCATCGACGCCAAGGGCCGTCAGCTGGTCTGATCGAATGGCCGGGGCGCGGCAGACGCCGCGTCCCGGACCGTCGAGCTTACCAATGTCGTGTTGGCATACCGAACAAGAACAGAGGAAACGGAACAAGGACAATGAACGCACACCTTCAACCCACGGGCTCCGCCTACTTCATCTCGCCGGAAACGGCGGCAGCGGAGAGCCACACGCTTTCGGTGCTTGTTGACAACGAGCCTGGCGTGCTTGCCCGCGTCATCGGCCTGTTCTCCGGTCGCGGTTACAACATCGAAAGCCTTACGGTTTCGGAGACCGAGCATCAGGCACATCTGTCGCGGATTACGGTGGTAACGCGTGGCACGCCGCAGGTGCTAGAGCAGATCAAGGCGCAGCTTGAACGCATCGTTCCGGTTCACCGCGTCGTCGATCTCACGGTGCGTGCTCGCGAACTCGGCCAGGAGCGGCCGATCGAGCGCGAAGTGGCGCTGCTGAAGGTGACCGGAAGCGGGGAGCTGCGTGCCGAAACATTGCGGCTGGCAGACGCCTTCCACGCCAAGGTAGTGGACGCGACCGTCGAGCACTTCATTCTCGAGATCACCGGCAAGTCGTCGAAGATCGATCAGTTTATCGCCATCATCAAGCCGCTTGGTCTTATCGAGGTATGCCGTACGGGCATCGCGGCGATGAATCGCGGCCCGCAGGGTATGTGATACCTATCCGTCGTTGACCGGTTTGCGGGCGTCGCCTAGCCTTTGCGACGCTCGGGCCGGATCGATGGCCGCATTTGCAGCGGGGTAAGAAGGGTGGCATTCGTCGTCGGGGAAATTTTGCCTGATCTCGGCGAGAAGCATTGGCATCCGCCGGCCGGAATGCGCCTCGGCGCTACCTTCTTCGTGCGTAACGACTTCCCTTGGCTCGGTCACTATTTCGGTTCACAGAAGTTCGCATCCACCCTGTCGCCTGGCATAGGCGGCATCGTTTCCTGGGGTGGTCGCGTGCCGGCCAAGACGGCAGCGGCGATCGCCCGGTTTCGTCGGCTGCCGCACTGGCATCTGGAGGACGGCTTTCTTCGTTCCGTCGGCCTCGGCAAGGCCGGGACCATCCCGCTTTCCATCGTCATTGACGATCTCGGACTACCTGTCGATGCGAGCCGGCCGTCGCGCCTGGAGCGTCTGATCGAGGGCGCCGGCGAGGCGGGCGAGCTCGGCCGGGCCATTCGAGAGCAGATCATTCTCAACAGGCTCTCGAAGTACAATCACCTGCCGCATCGGCCGCCCCAAGTCGAGCGGACGGGCAAGCGCCGCATTTTGTTGGTCGACCAGGTCGTCGGCGATGTCTCGGTTGGCAGGGCGCTCGGTTCGCAGGCCTCCTTTGAGCGGATGCTTGCCGATGGGCTGAAAAGCGGTGCGCAATGCCTGATCCGCACCCATCCCGATGTCATGGCGGGACTTCGTAAGGGATATCTTACGTCTGACGCTGCTGCGAAGGGTGGGGCGGTACTGATCGATGATGCCGTTTCGGTGGCGTCGATCCTGGAGGTCATCGACGAGGTCTGGACGGTTTCGAGCCAGTTCGGTTTCGATGCGCTGCTGCGCGGCATTCCGGTTCGCTGCTACGCCGCACCCTTCTATGCCGGCTGGGGTGTGACGCAGGATCATTTCGGCGTCTATACGAAAGCGGCGTTGGCAGGCAGGCGCACGAAGCTGCGATCAGTCGACCAGATCGCAGCTGCCGCCTTTTCGCTTTATCCGACCTATCGCGATCCGGCGGACTGGCGAGAGATCGCCGTCTTCCGGGCTATCGAGCTGATCGTCGCGCAGCAGAGGGCGGCGGCCTGAGCCTACAGCATTTCCAATGACTTCTTTCGCGATGGCGGCGGAAACGCGGCATCGAGGACGGCCCAGTCCTCGTCGGTAATGTCGAGGTCTACGGAGCCACGATTTTCCTCGATGCGCTGCGGGTTCGAGGATTTCGGAATAGCTATCACGCCATCGCGGTCCAGCAGAAAGGCGAGAGCGATCTGGGCAGGGGTGGCCTGGTAGGTTTTGGCGATGCGGATCAAATCCGGATGGTGGGTCAGCCGGCCCTGTTCGATAGGGGAATAGGCCATGATCGGGATGCTGCGTTCCTGGCACCAGGGCAGCAGATCATATTCGATGCCGCGTCGGGCAAGATTGTACAGCACCTGGTTGGCGGCGACATTGCCGCCGTTCGGCACGCCTAGAAGCTCGTCCATATCGGCAACGTCGAAATTCGACACGCCCCAGGCTTCGATCTTGCCGACCGCCTTCAGGTGTTCGAAGGCTTCCACCGTCTCGGCAAGCGGATGATTTCCGCGCCAATGCAGCAGATAAAGATCGATGCGATCCGTCTTCAGGCGCTTCAGGCTGCGCTCGCAGGCTTCGACAGCACCTCTGAGGCTTGCATTGGCCGGATAGACCTTGCTGACCAGGAAAACCTCGTCGCGCCGCCCCTCGATCGCCTTGCCGACGATCTCCTCCGAGCCGCCATCGGCATACATTTCGGCAGTGTCGATCAGCGTCATACCGAGATCCAGCCCGATCTTCAGGCTGGCGATCTCATCCCGGGCCTGGACGGCATTGTCTCCCATGTTCCACGTTCCCTGACCGAGTGCGGGAACCGTGACACCGGAGGGTAGGGTGACGGTAGGAATGGGGTCTCGCATGGTATGTCCTCACTGCAGAGAGCGGAAGGATAGTTTCATTCCGCCGGATTTCAATCGACACGGCTGATGTCACCGTGACAATCGCATTATGGCTTTCGGATTGCGCGCGAATTAGTGTCAGCCAGACATGCGTCGCCATACTCGGCGTGCATGACAAGAATCACGAGAAAAATTTTGGAGGCCGTTCTTGTCACAATACGGTGTCCGGGGAGGCTTTATGGCGCTGGATACATTTCTGGCTCTTCTTCTGTTCGCATTCACGACCTCGATCACGCCGGGGCCGAACAACATGATGCTGTTTACATCGGGCGTGAATTTCGGCTTTCGGCGCACCATCCCGCATATGCTCGGCATCGGCGTCGGCTTTTTCGTGCTGCTGATTGCCGTGGGGTTGGGATTGGGCGCGCTTCTGCATACCGTGCCGCTGCTCTATACCGCGCTGAAATTCGCCGGCGGGGCTTATCTCGTCTGGATTGCCTGGAAGATCGGCACGTCGCGCAGCCTCAGCGAGCGCGAAAGCGGTGCCCAGCCTATGAGCTTCATGAGTGCCGCCGCCTTTCAATGGGTCAATCCCAAGGCCTGGGTGATGGCCGTCACCGCCATGGCGACCTACACCAATGAGCAGCTCTATCTCTTCAGCGTGCTGCTGGTCGGCCTGGCTTTCGCTGCTGTGAATGTTCCGAGCGTCTCGACCTGGGCCGGCTTCGGCTCGGCGCTGCGCGACTGGCTGTCCGACCCAGTTCGCCTCAAATGGTTCAACATAACAATGGCGGTGCTGCTGGTGCTCAGTCTCTGGCCAATGCTAAAATAGCGCTATGGATGGTTTATTGAGCATCAGCCAGAATATGCCGACTACGGAAAAAAATGCGGGAAAGCCGCAGGCGAACCAGACACGGTAGAGCCGGTGATAGGCTGAGGGCAGCGGCAATCCTGCCGCTGACGCGGACCGTGCGAGATTGCGCAGCCGGATTTGTATCCAGACGACCGGCAACCAGAAAATCCCTGTGAGAACGTAGAGCAGCAGGGACAAGGCGATCCACCCCTCCTGAAGCGACCAGCCGATCGATTGCGCCAGAAGATAGCCTGTTACCGGCTGGAGAATGGCAGCGGTCGCGGTGAAGATGGTATCGGCGATGACGACCGTGCCAGCGACATGTGCAATGAGTTTGGGATCACCGGTGCGATGCGCCATGACCATGAAGAAGGCGATGCCCGCGCCTGTGCCAAAAAGCACGGTGGCGCCGACGACATGCGCGAGACGAAGAAATTCCTCCAGCAGCATCAGCGTTCCTCCAATACCGCAAGTGTGGCAACCGTCAGCAGGATCGACGGCAGGACTTTGACAAGCGGCCCGAGCGGATCGAGCCAAAGGGATGGTTCGAGTAAGGTGCCTCCGGCGAGATAGGCGAGCGTGACCGCGAGCATCCCGTATAACGCCGTGCGCGCGAACGGCCGCACCAGGATCAGCACGCCGAGGGCCATGTCGATGAAACAGGTTGCGATCGTCAGCGTCGTCGCCATGTCCTGAGACATAAAGGGCAGGAAATGCCGGCTTGCGGTGATCGGAGCCAGTATTGGCACAATTCCGGACACTATCCAGAACAGCGCCAGGCCAGCGATCATCAGGGGCTTCAGCAGGTAAAGACGGGCGGACCACACATCCTGAATGCCGGAAGGATTGGCGTCGAGTATCTCCGCCGCCGTCGTCAGACGCTGGCTGAGACGATGTTGCGCACTCCGACGGCTGAGAACACCTTCGGACATCACCGCCATAGCGGTGGAGCGGAGCGGAGAGCGCCATCCGAGCCGTCCGGCGATATCGGCAGCCCATGTGACCGGTCTTGCTAGGCCGGCCGGTATAGCTACGACTGGCACTGGCGCTAGGCCAAGCCAGTTTCGATGAAGTGTGACCAATTCGCGGAGCGTCAACACATCGTCGTTGGCAAGATCGATATCTGCGCCGGATGGAAATTGACCGGCGATTGCTTTTGAGACGGCCGCTGCGACATCATCGACCGAGATCGTTTCCATCGGGCTTTGGGCATGGATGAGCGGGAAGGCAAAGGGCATGGCGGCAAGCGCGCGCAACAGTGCCGTACCACCATGCGCATTACGGCCGAGAACAAGGGCGGGTCGGAGGATCACATGGTTGAGCCCGCTGGCCGCAAGTGCCTCATCGGCGTTGCGTTTTGTCGTCAGGAATGGTTGCTCCTTGCCGCCGCCATCGGTACGCGCGGAAATCTGCACGATGAGGTCGATCGCCGATTGTTTGGCTGCGACATAAAGGGCGTGCATCGCCCTTTCCTGTGTGGCGGCAAGATCGTCCGAAAGCCCGTCCTGAAGCGCGCCTGCACAATTGATAGCGGCCTGATGACCGCTCAGCGGCACTTGCCAGTTCGAAGGATCCGTCATCGTCGCCAGATCGGCTTTGATCCAGGTGATCGAAGGATATTTGATCCGCGCCCGGCTGGGATTGCGGGCAAGACCCGTAACCAGATGCCCTTCCGCGTGCAATCGCGCCGCGACCGCTGAGCCGATGAAACCAGTTGCGCCGAGAATCAGAATGTTCATGACAGGCAGATTAGCCAAAAGCGCTAGCAAAGGCAGTGGGTTGCGGCATCCAGGCGCGGTTGAAACAATGAAGAAGATGCTTGGCGACCGTCTGGCTAAAGCTTAAGCTCGAGTCCCATCCGATAGGGAGATCCATGATGCACGATCATGACGACCACCATCACCATGATCACGACAACAGTTATTCCGACATGCAGGCGCGCGTGAAAGCGCTGGAAACGCTGCTGACGGAAAAGGGCCTGATCGATCCGGCGGCGATCGATCGCATCGTCGAAACCTATGAAACGAAGATCGGGCCGCGAAACGGGGCGCAGGTGGTGGCAAGGGCCTGGAGCGACCCCGCCTTTGCCGACTGGCTGCGGCGTGACGCGACGGCAGCGATTGCGAGCCTCGGTTTTACCGGCCGGCAGGGCGAGCATATGCGCGCGGTGTTCAATACGCCGGATACGCACAATCTGGTCGTTTGCACGCTTTGCTCCTGCTATCCATGGTCCGTGCTCGGGTTGCCGCCGGTCTGGTACAAGGCGCCGGCCTATCGTTCGCGTGCGGTGATCGATCCGCGCAGCGTGCTGGCCGAATTCGGCCTGACGCTGCCGCAGGAAACGAAAATCCGTGTATGGGATTCGACGGCAGAGCTGCGCTATCTGGTCATCCCGCAGCGGCCCGCCGGCTCTGAGCGTCTGGACGAGGCTGAATTGGCCGATCTCGTCAGCCGCGATGCCATGATCGGAACGGCGCTCGCCAGATCCCCGGAGGCAGCGATATGAACGGGCCGCATGATCTCGGCGGGCAAATGGGGTTCGGCCCGGTTGCGCCGGAACCGAACGAGCCGTATTTCCATGCCGAGTGGGAAAAACGCGCTCTTGGCATCACGCTTTCCTGTGGTGCCTTTGGGGCCTGGAGCATCGACGAGAGCCGGCATGCGCGCGAGAATATTCCGCCGGCCAACTATCTTGCCGCCAGCTACTACGAGATCTGGACCCGAGCCATCGACATGCTGCTGGAGCGGCATGGTTTCGCGACGGCCGAGGAGTTGCAAACCGGCCATTCTCTCCAGCAGGGTGCGGTGCCGAAGCGGGTTCTGAAGGCTGACATGGTCGATGCGGCGCTCAACAAGGGTGGCCCTTGCGATCGGCCCGTTGATTCCGCACCGCTCTTTGCCGTCGGCGAGCGCGTGCGCACCAGGAATTTCAATCCGACTGGCCACACAAGGCTGCCGCGTTATGCTCGCGCCAAGGCCGGCGTGGTCGAGGCCGTACAAGGCTCCTTCGTGTTCCCCGATGACAATGCCCATGGCCGGGGCGAGAATCCGCAATGGGTCTATACCGTTGTCTTCGACGCGCTGGAAATATGGGGCGAGGGTGCCGATCCCTCGCTCACGGTCTCCATCGATGCCTGGGAGAGCTATCTTGAGCGCCTGTGAGATCGTCTCGCCTCTGGCGCAATCGCCTGAAATGCCGAAGTCCGATGATGGCGCGCCGGTTTTTCCCGAGCCGTGGGCTGCCGAAGCTTTCGCCATGACCGTGCATCTGCATGAGAGAGGCTTGTTTGCCTGGAGCGAATGGGCGGAACGGCTTTCGGCCGAGCTGCACAAACCGGGCCGCGCGCCTGACGGCAGCGATTATTTCGATTGCTGGGTGGCGGCTCTCTCCGGCCTGCTGGTGGCGAAAGACATTGCTGATGCGGACGTGATCGCCGACCTGCAGAGAAGCTGGCAGCGGGCGGCGGAGGCCACGCCGCACGGCAAGCCGATCGTTCTGGAAAACGATCCGCAGCGCTAGAGCAGTTCCAGGAAAAGTGCGCAGCGGTTTTCCGTTCGGAATTGCGTAAAACAACTGCCTAAAGGTTGGTCTAGGACGAGAACTGCTTGTAGCACTCGTCGGCAACCTGCTGAAGCATCTCGCGGGAGATCTCGCCGGTCACGGTGTAGCCGAGACTGCCATCAATCCAGTAGAAGGTCTCGACATCTCCGCTGCTGGCGAAACGGAAGCTGGTCGTGGTATTTTCGGTATTGTGCCCGACGAGCACGGTCAGGCGCTGGCCGGCGGCGTTTTGATACATGAACATGGCTCCCGGCGTGCCGTTGATCGGCAAGAGCCTGCCGCCGACGAGTTGGAAGCCAAGCACTTGCAGGCCCGGCACCTTGAGGCCGGCGACATTCATGCGTTTGCCGAGCCATGTGGCGAGATGCGCTTCCTGATCCGCGCCGACTTCGACGGGATGGCGCACCTCGCTGGCATAGACGATGAAGGCCGAATGCGCCTGCTGTGGCCATGCTTCCATGGCGGTCAATTGCAATTCAGGCCGCGCAAACAGATCCGGGCCGAAATGGCCTGCGGCAGCGCCGGCAAGGAAGAGCGTCAGCGCGGCTGCGACCGCAGTCAAGCGGCGAAACCGATGCTGCGCTGCCTCGTTTTTCGGCGAAGTTTCCTTGCCTTTCGCGATCAGATCCGGATCGCCGTCCTTCGATATCGCATATGGTTGGAACAAGGCTTTGATGCCCTCGTTCTGGGCCTGCCATGCGGCGACCGCAGCGGCGTCTTCGGGGTTCTCGGTAAGCCATGCCTCCAGCTGCGCGTGTCTCTCCGGCGGCAGTAAACCATCAGCAAAGGCGTGGAGGTCCGCTTCGGTCACGGTCAGGTTGCGTTCGGTCATTTTGGTCTCCGAAGCGTAATGACATTGTCGGCGCTCAATAGGCTGGTCATCTTCTGGCGCGCGCGTGAGAGACGCGACATGACGGTCCCGATCGGGATATCAAGCATGCCGGCGACATCCTGATAGCTGTAGCCTTCGACGACGACGAGCATCAGTACCGCGCGATAGTCCTCGGCCAGGCTGTTGAGGGCCGCTTCCAGCTGCGACCGTTGCAGCGGGTCGCTGTCCGTCTCGGTCGCAGGCAAATGGCTGTTGTCGTCGATGTCGACGAAATTGCGGTTGGCTTGTTGGCGCAATCCGTTGCGATAGAGATTGGTCATGATGGTGAGAACCCAGCCGCGCAGGTTCAGCCCGCGCCATTGGCCGCGCCGCACCAGCACTTTCTCCACGCAGTCCTGAAGCAAGTCCTCGCCATCGGCGTCGGAACGGGCGAGGCTGCGCGAATAGCGTCGCAGCGAGGGGAGGAGCGCCAGCACCTCCGCCTCGAAACTATCGGGCGCGGAAGGCATTGCCGCCGCGCCCTTTCCGCTCCCGTCAGGGCTTTGCGACATCCCATACGCCCTTAAAGCCATCGCCGGCGACGTCGCCGGACTTTGCATCCTTGACGAAGAAATAGAGCGGCATGCCGTCCTTTGCCCACTGTTTCATCCCATCCTTGCGGGTGATGATGGAATATGCACCTTCCGCCTTGGCTTTGCCATCGGCCATGAGCGGCGGCCAGGCTTTCGCGCAATCACCGTTGCAATTGGACTCGCCCGACTTGTCGTTCTTGAAGGTGTAAAGCGTCATGCCGTTTTCGCCGGCAAGAACCTTGCCCTTGGCGCTTTCGACTGTCTTTACCGGTGCTGCGGCGAAGGCGGCTGTGGCAAAGGCCGATGCCGCGGCGAGCGCAGCCAGGAATGTCACGGTCTTCATGATATCTCTCCTCGGGTGATGAACGGGTATTCGTCCAGGCCTCGCATTCTGCGCTGCCGGATGTGAGACACGCTCCGCCCCGATTTTATTCCCGCCCGCCAGGTGTTTTTTTACGGCTTGCTTCCTGAGGCCGAATCCTGCCAAGTCGGCCCATGCAATTCGCGCCGCAACAAGACGAAGCGCTCAAGGCCGTGGCCAAATGGCTGAAGGAAGGGCGTTCACCGCTGTTTCGCCTGTTCGGCTATGCCGGCACGGGCAAGACGACGCTGGCGCGGCATTTTGCCGAGAATGTCGATGGCGAAGTTCTGTTTGCGGCCTTTACGGGCAAGGCGGCGCAAGTGCTGCGCTCGCGCGGGGCAAGCAACGCCAAGACAATCCATTCGCTCATCTATCGTCCGCGTGGCGAAGAGGCCGTCGAGGATGAGGAAACCGGCAAGACCTCGATCGCGCCGATGTTCACCATCAACCGGCAGAGCCCGGTTGCGAAGGCCGCGCTCATCATCGTCGACGAATGCTCGATGGTGGATGAGGCGCTCGGCAAGGATCTGATGAGCTTCGGCACGCCGATCCTCGTGCTCGGCGATCCCGGTCAGTTGCCGCCAATCTCCGGCGGCGGCTTCTTCACCAATGAGGAGCCGGATTATCTGCTGACGGATATTCACCGACAGGCCCGCGACAATCCGATCATCCAACTCGCCATGCATGTGCGCGAGGGCAAGGAGATCATGCATGGCGACTATGGCACGGCGCAGGTGATTTCGAAGAACGAGGTTACGCAGCCTTTGGTGATGGAGGCGGATCAGGTGCTTGTTGGCACCAACCGCACCCGCAAACGCTACAATCAACGTCTGCGCGAGCTCAAGGGCTTTACGGCCGAGTATCCACAATCCGGCGATAAGCTCGTCTGCCTGCGCAACGATCCCGCCAAGGGCCTGCTCAACGGCTCACTCTGGCAGGTCATGACCTCATCCAGGGAAACGGCGAAACCGGGTATCAATCTTTTGGTGCGCCCGGAAGACGACGACATGGACAGGGGTGCCGCAAAGATCAAGCTGCTGAAGCAGGCCTTCGAGGATGTCGAGGGCGAGATCCCCTGGTCGACGCGCAAGCGATACGACGAGTTCGACTACGGCTATGCCCTGACGGTGCACAAGGCGCAGGGCTCGCAATGGAACAATGTCGTGCTGTTCGATGAGAGTTGGGCGTTCCGCGACACGCGCGAACGGTGGCTCTATACGGCCATCACCCGCGCCGCCGAGACGCTGACCATCGTCCGCTAGAACCGCTTTTTTTCTGTGCAAACCGCGATAGGGCCAGTCTCTGTCCGGGTGTCACTGGGCGGTGATGGACCGCCGAGCGCTTCATCAATCTTTTGCATGGGTCGATGTTCGAATCTCGTTGGTCTTGCTGTCCGCAATGGCATAAAACGACGGTATTATCCTCTTCGAAAATCAGGGATTTCGATCATGCCTGCCAAGCTTTCCGTGAACCTCAACGCCATAGCCATGCTGCGCAACCGGCGTGACCTTCCCTGGCCGAGCGTCACGGGGCTCGGTCGTATCGCGCTTGCTGCCGGCGCCAGCGGCCTCACGGTGCATCCACGGCCCGATCAGCGGCATGTCCGCTTCTCCGACCTGCCCGAGATCCGGGCGCTGATCGATGACGAATTTCCGGAGGCGGAGTTCAACATCGAGGGCTATCCGAGCGACGAATTCTTCGATCTCTGTGCTTCGGCAGAGCCTGAGCAGGTGACGCTTGTGCCTGATGATCCCTCGCAGGCGACTTCGGATCACGGCTGGGATTTCCGCAAGAGCCGCGATCTGCTGATCGACGTCGTTGCCAAGTACAAGAAGATCGGCTGCCGTGTGTCGTTGTTTGCCGATGGCGATGGCGATGCCGACGCCGTGAAAATTGCCAAGGAGGTCGGTGCCGATCGCATCGAGCTTTACACAGGTCCCTACGGCGGCTGCTACGACGCCCCGGAACGCGCTGCCGTCATTCTCGAAGCGCTCGGCAAAACAGCTGATGCCGCCTTCGCCAATGGCCTTGATGTCAATGCCGGCCACGATCTGACGGTTGCCAACCTGCCTGCGCTCCTCAAGCGGATTCCGAAACTTGCCGAAACGTCGATCGGCCACGGGCTGACCGCCGATGCGCTGGAATATGGCATGGCCGAAACGGTGCGGCGCTTCCGCCGAGCCTGCGGGCAAGCGGTTTAATCAGCGGCTGCAAGCATCGGGATCGCGGATCCATCAAAGCTGGCGGGCGTCGTAATGAAGGCGGTTGTCTTCGATCTGTCCTCGATGAGCTGCCGCCCAATCGGCGAGATGCCGCGCGGTTTCCGACAAGGAATGTCCGAGCGGTGTCAGCGTGTATTCGACCTGCGGCGGCGTGCTATGGCGAACGGTGCGTTCGACCATGCCGTCACGTTCGAGTGTCTTGAGTGTTCTCGTCAGCATTTGCTGCGAAATACTGCCCACCTGCCGCTTGATTGCATTGAAACGCTGTGAACCGGCGCGAAGCGTGACGACCACCTGGATCGTCCACTTGTCGCCGACGCGGCTGAGGATCTCGCTTACCCCCTTGCAGTCAGCTCCTGCGGGCGTGCCGGTCACATCCATCTGACCTGCTCCTAAAAATATGCTTTTGACGGTTACTTCTTGGTCTCATAAATGGCTGTGGTCAACATTGTAGACCTTATTTTCGACCCGGAAATATCGAGATGGGGTCACCCACGGAGACCACGATGAATCTCTTCTATTATCCCGCCGCCTGTAGCCTGGCCGATCACATAGCGCTCATCGAGGCCGGGCTTCCCTACAAGCTCCTCAGCATCAACCGCGAAAAAAGGACGGAAGATGGCCGGGATTTTCTGTTGATCAATCCGAAGGGCTATATCCCGACCCTCGAGATGAACGACGGAACGATCCTCACGGAGAACCAGATCATCCTCGCCTATATTGCGGAACAGAGCGGCAAACTTCTGCCCGACGATAGCATTCTCAGGTGGCGGACCTTCGAGGCGCTCGCCTTCATGTCCTCCGAAATCCATGGAACCTACAACCCATTCTTCAGGGATTTCCCAGAGCCGGAGAAGGAGCGCGCCCGCGAGAAGCTCAAGAAGGCCTTCGCCATTCTCGCCGATCAGATGGGCGACAAGGCATTCCTGGTGAGCAACGAGATGACGATCGCCGATTGCTATCTCTTCTGGGTCTTGATGGCCGCGCCGAGAAGCGGCATCGAGCTGCCGAAAAATCTGCGGAACTGCCTGGATCGCATGAAGGCGATGCCTTCCGTGATCCAGGCGCTCGCAGAGGAGGGATTGAGTTGACCGGGCGACAGTCCGAGCGAGCCGCGCATGCCCCGTTGCCGGGCGTGCCCGTAACAGCGGTGCGTTTGGCTGGGAGGGCCGCCAGTGAACGAAGGGCCGCAAATCACGCAAAATGGTCTTCAGGAGCGCCGGGAAGCGGCTGGTGGTATTTCTTGTATGAATACCGAACAGGTTCGCCGACGCGACGCGGTTAGAATTCGCGTTGAGAGCGTGAAAACTCCCTCGCCCCGCTTGCGGGGAGAGGGCTGGGGTGAGGGGCTATGCTTGAGGCTGCGGCAAAGAAAGTCTTGCCTGGCCGCTCCAATAACTCAACCGAGCAATGCGGCCTTGTGTTCCTCAAAGAAGCTGCGCAGCGTCTGCGGCTCCTTGCCGGTCAGCTTGTTGAAGTCGTTGGTGAGGATGTCGAATTTGCCGGCGCGGGCGTTGGCGTCGGCGGAGACGAGCATGTCGACCACGAATTTCGGTAGGCCGGCGCCGGTCAGGCCCGCGGCGAACTGCTCGTCGTTGACCTGTACGACTTCCAGAGGACGGCCGGTGATCTTGCTGACGACGCTTGCGACATCTTCGATCGTCAGGGATGTGGAGCCCGTCAGCGTATAGGTCGCGTTGTCGGTGGTGTCGGAGGCAAGTGCTGCAGCGATAGCGAGCGCGCAATCGTTGCGGCTGATGTTGCTGGTACGGCCGCCGCCGGTCGCTGTGTACCACTTGCCGACGGCGAGACTATGCGGCAAGCCCATCATATAGTTGTCGAAATACCAGGCGTCGCGCAGGATCGTGTAGCCGATACCGCTCGCCTTGATGGCATTTTCCGTGCCGAGATGGTCGGGTGCGAAGGAGACAAGCGAGTTTTCCGGAGCCGGCATGGAGGTATAAAGGATGTGTTTCACACCAGCCTTCTTTGCAGCTTCGACGGCAGCCGTGTGCTGCTTCAGGCGCAGACCGGGAACGGCGAGTGCGTCGGTGCTGATGATCAGCAGGCGGTCGACGCCGGCAAAGGCGGTGGGCAGCGTGGCGGCATCGTCGAAATCGGCCTTGCGGGTGATGACGCCCTTGGCGGCGAGATCGGCAAGCTTCTCCGGGCTGCGTGTGGCAGCGATGATGCGGCCGGGGGCTACCTTATATGTCTCCAGTAGGTGATGAATGACGCGCTGGCCGAGCTGGCCTGCGGCACCGGTGACGAGAAGAGTGCTGCTCATGTCTTTATCCTTGTTTGACCGCCGCGCATTGCAAGGGTCTGGGTTGCTCTCAAAAAGAGACTAGCACTAGAATAGGAATTGACTTCTAGATGTAAAGGAGGCAGTTTTTCGGCTCCAAGTTACCAAAAGGGAACCGGCATGAGCGCCAGCACCGTCGTCAATCTGCGCAGCATAGATCCGCCGCTGCGCGACGTCGACCTCAGCAATCTCGATTTCAGCAATTGTCCGGTGCGCGATTTGATATCGCAGATCGGCGGCAAGTGGTCGGTGCTGTTGCTGGAAACGTTGGCAAAGCGGCCTTACCGCTTCGGCGAATTGCGCCGCCTGGTGCCCGATATTTCCCAGCGCATGTTGACGCAGACGCTGCGCGACCTGCAGCGCGACGGCTATGTCGACCGCGAGGTGTTTCCCACCAAGCCGCCGAGCGTCGAATACAGGATGACCGATCTCGGCCATTCGCTTTACGAGCCGCTGGCACAGCTTTTGAACTGGGCAGAGGCCAATCACGCCGCCGTCCGCGCCGCGCGCGCCCGTTTCGATCAATCGCCGGACTGAGCCTCGCAGTGAAGCCTTTGACGATCGCCATTGTCGGCGCCGGGCCTGCCGGCCTTGCCGCGTCTCTCTTTCTCACGCGTGCCGGTCATATGACCGACATCATCGAACGCTTCGACAGCCCGGCGCCGGTCGGCTCGGCGCTGATGTTGCAGCCGACCGGATTGACCGTGCTTGAAACACTCGGGCTCGGCCCGGCCATCCACGCAACCGGCAACCGCATCGACCGCTTGTTCGGCACGGAAACCACCCGTGGCCGCACCGTCCTCGACGTGCGCTATAACGCGCTGCCGAGCGGGCGCTATGGGCTCGGCGTCCATCGGGCGGCTCTTTTCGATACGCTTTACGATGAAGTCTCCGCTAGGAGACACCCGATCTTCACGGGACAGAAGATCGTAGGCGTGATGGAAGAGGGTGATCGCAGCTATCTCTCTGTCGAGGGTGCAGAGCGTCTCGGACCATACGATCTTGTCATCGATGCCAGCGGCGCGCGGTCAGAGCTAGCAGCGGCTTCACCGGTGGCGCCGCGGGCGCGCAATCTTGTCTATGGTGCCTTCTGGGCGACGCTCGATTGTCCGGATGGGCTCGTGGATCAGGCGGCGCTGACGCAGCGTTACGACAAGGCGAGCGTGATGATCGGAGTTCTGCCGATCGGCAGCAGAAAACCGGATATGCCGAAGCAGGCGGCTTTGTTCTGGAGCTTGAAGGTCGCCGATGCCGACGAAGTTCGCAGGCGCGGGCTCGACCGCTGGAAGCAGACCATCCGTGGTTACTGGCCTGAATGCGAGCCGTTGTTGGAGCAGGTGACGGATTGGGAGCAGTTGACGCTGGCGCGCTATGCGCACCGCACCGTGAAAGTACCATATAGCGGGCGAACGGTCTTCGTCGGCGATGCGGCTCACTCCACCAGCCCGCAACTCGGGCAGGGCGCCAACATGGCGCTGCTTGATGTGGCGGCGCTGGCGCATGCGCTTGCGAGCCATGACACGATAGAAACAGCACTTTCTGCCTATGCCGGAGCGCGACGGATGCATGTGCGGCTGTTTCAGCTGCTGTCGCTGGCATTCACGCCATTTTATCAGTCGGATTCGGCCGCTTTGGCCTGGATCCGGGACCGGCTGGTGGCGACCATCGCCAAGGTGCCCCCGGCGCCGCAGATCCTCGCGGCGATCGTTTCCGGCACCTTGGTCGATCCCTCCGCGGCCGCCGGCCTCAGCGAATGCGACTGGCTGCGGGCTTCCGCTCCTCAGCCGTCCTGATCACTTTTCCCGCTCGGTCAGGAAGGCGAGGAGCGCAATCACCGGGAAGGCGATGCCGAACCACGAGGCGAGATTCCAGCCACCGGCGGCATAGGCCCAGCCGCCGAGCGCCGAACCGATGGCGCCGCCGCCAAAGAAGGTTGCCATATAAAGGCCATTCAGCCGGCTGCGATGTTCGGCGCTCAGCGCGTAGATGGCGCGTTGGCCGAGGACAAGATTGGTCTGCACGCCGAAATCGAGCATGATGCCGGAGAGCGTCAGCGTGATCAGTGCCAGCAGCGAACCGCTGCCTGAGACATGGCCGATAAAAAAGGCGACGATGGCGAGCGCCATGGCGAAGGCGGTGGCAAGTTTTGTCCAGCCGCGATCGGCGACCCGGCCGGCAATCGGCGAGGCGACTGCGCCAGCCGCGCCGGCGAGCGCGAAGAGGGCAATGCCGTTCTGCGTCAGGCCGAAAGCGGGGCTCGCCAGCAAGAGCGGCGTCGTCGTCCAGAACAGGCTGAAGGCGCCGAACATGCAGGCCTGATAGAGCGCGCGCCGCTGCAGCACCGGCGTATGCAGGGCGAGGTGACCCATGGAGGAGAGCAGCTGACCGTAATGCAGCCTCGTATGCGGTACCCGGGTCGGCAGCACGACGCGTAGTATGACGGCGAGACCGATCATGATGGCGGCCGAGATGATATAGACGGCGTGCCACGAAAGGAGTTCTGACAGGAAGCTTGCCGCCGGGCGGGCCAGCATGATGCCGCAGAGCAGGCCGCTCATGACGTTCCCGACGACCGCGCCGCGGCTGGCATCCGGCGCCATATGGGCTGCGAAGGGCACCAGGACCTGCACGGCGACAGATGCAAGGCCGATACAGAGCGAGGCGAGCAGGAACAGCGACGGCGACCAGGCGAGGGCGGCGCCGACAAGTGCAATCGCCGCAAGCGCTACCAGCGTCAGTACCAGCTTACGGTTCTCCAAAAGATCGCCGAGCGGCACGATCAGCAGCAGGCCGAGACCATAGCCGATCTGGGTCAGGGTCACGATCAGGCCGGTTGCCGCCGGAGAGAAGCCGAGCGACTGGCTGATGGGACCAGCCAGCGGCTGACCGTAATAAAGATTGGCAGCCACCAGCCCGCAGGCGGCGGCGAACATGAAGGTCATCAGCGGCGAAATGGTCTTCTCAGGGAGCGGCATGCTCTCGGTCCTGGCGGCGGCACTTGCAGTCATGGCTCTATTCCTTGATGGGGGCGGGCAGGAGAGTGGGCTCCCCGAAATTCTAGCGAAAAATCAATCCAGCAGTTTCATGGTGACCTCGGCAACCGCGAGCATTGTTTCATGCTTACGGCCGGTCTTTCCGACTACGCGCATGCCTTTCGTGAGGCAGAGCATCGCGCAGGCGGCGCCCTCGGCATCGACATGCTGTGGTATGGAACCATCCGCTTGTCCGAGGTGGATCAGATCGAGGATACGCCGCTCGTCAAAATCGAAAGCGACGCCGACGCGGCCGGCGACCTCCTCGTCGAAGAGCGCGAGTTCTGTCGCGCTGCCGACGACGAGGCAGCCTCTTCGGCCGACCTCGCCGCACGAGGCTTCAGCGAAGAATGTCACCAATGCGCGCAGCTTCTCATAGCCGTTTGTGGCGCTCGCCAAAGACTCGTCGATCAGTTGCTGGCGCACATGACGATAGCGATCGAAAGCGGCCAGGAAGACGCCGCGTTTGTCGCCGAAAGCCTTGTAGACGCTGCCTGCGGTCAGCCCCATGGCCTCAGTCAATTCGCTGATCGAGGCGGCATAATAGCCGCGCTCCGAAAAGACCCGCAGTGCTTCGTCGAGCGCTGCGTTCATATCGAATTCCCTGGGGCGGCCGCGAAGTCTGGGCGCGATATCGATGGTGTCCGTTGTCATGCGACTCTTTTAGGAAATGATCGTTTCCAAATCAAGCGGATTTTTGCGTTGCAACAGAATTGTCACTCACGATGGGCATCCTACGAAGGCAAATCGCGGGTTTCGTTGCCGCTATTGATAAATGATCGCCATATGGATCGCGTCCTTGTAGTGCCCGTCTATACGCACGGCTCTGCACGCAAGCCCTTCCCGGACAAAGCCGACCTTTTCGTAGAGCGCGATGGCCCGGCTGTTGTCGGCGTGGACGCTGAGTTCCACGCGTTCGATACCGGTATCGTGGGCAGCCTGCAATGTCGCTTCTATGAGCCTGCGGCCCAGACCCTGACCGCGATAGGACGGGATGATTCCCATTCCAAGATGACCTGCGTGGGCATGGGAAGGGAAAGTATGGCGGCTGATATCGCACCAGCCGACAACATCGCTGCCAGCCAAAGCAACGAATTGCGGATTGCCTTTCACGATCATGCCGAGCACGAAGGCACGCGTCTCTTCCAGCGGGAATGCTTCGAGCAATGTCAGGTACTTCCGCTCGCGCGCTACGGTGTCGAGCGCCTTGTGAAAGCCTTCGATGTGCTCGCTGGCGATGGGCTGGATAAGGATATCGGCGCTGGCGATCATGGATGGATATCTTGATGCAAATCAGGGATGTATCGAGGATAGGGCTCAACCCTTACCCTGTCTATCTCCGCATCCGATCGATGCTCACAGGTCGAGCTCCCATGTCTGGCCGTTCAATTCCGGGCCGAACATACGATGCCTTTCCTCTGCGACGAGCCTGAATCCGGCTTTGACATAGATGCCGCGAGCGATATCGAGGATGTCGTTGGTCCACAGCGAAAGTTTGTCATAGCCGGCATCGCGCGAGAAGCGGATGCATTCGTCGACCAGAAGCTTGCCGAGGCCGAGGCCGCGCGCCGCCTTGTCGACGTAGAGCAGCCGGAGCTTGGCGACACCATTGCCGCCGTCGGCGACCATGGCGGAGCCGACATTCAGGCCGCTCCGTTCGGCGATCCAGCACCGGTCCTTTGCCGGATTGAAGTTGGACAGGAACTTGCCCGCGACGTCGGCGACCAATGCCTCGAACCGATGATCCCAGCCGAATTCCTCGGTATAGAACCGCGCCTGACTTTGGACGATCCAGCCGATGTCACCGGGCCGCGGGGCGCGGATGATGGCAGGGGGCGCAGCGGCCTGGTCCGTGCCGAGCGTATCCTGGATCGTCCGCATCGCTTCGACGATGCGCTCGGGCTCGCCGATGGCAAGCCTGTCGAAATATCCCGCGATCTGGGTGCGGGAGCGGCGGACGAATTCCTCGAACTGAGCCTGCCCCTTATCGGTGACATTCATGATCTGGCTGCGCGCATCGCTCGGGTCGGGCTCCGTCTCGATGAGCCCGTCCTCGCGAAAGCGCTTTACGATGCGGCTGAGATAGGCGGGATCGAGATGTAGCTCGCGCGTCAGTGTCGAAGCGGCGACGCCACCGCGAGAGCCGACTTCGAACAGGACGCGCGCATCCGTCAGCGTATAGGGGCTATCGAGATAGGCCTTGTTCAGCACGCCGAGAAAGTTCGTGTAAAAGCGATTGAAGTCGCGGACGGCATCTATGGTCGCGAATTCTGCAGCAACAGTCATGGAACATCGTCTCCTCAGATATAAGAGACGATGTCCATCATCTATTGGACTGAGTCAAGTAAATTGGTTTTACCTATGCGGCGCGGCTATTGCGGGTAGCTTCGTCCGAGAGCGCAAAATTGATGGCTGCCTGAGCATGGATGGTCGTCGTGTCGAAGCCGGGCAGGATCAGCGCATTCGGATCGAGGATGAGGCAGATCTCGGTGCAGCCGAGAATGACGCTGTCGGCGCCCTCGGCCTTGGCACGCTCGATGATGTCATGCAGCTTTCGGCGCGATTCGTCCTTGATGACGCCGGCGCAGAGTTCGTTGAAGATAATGTCGTGGGTCACCGTGCGGTCTTCGGGGCCGGGCACCATGATGGAGACGCCATTCTCAGCCATGCGTTCGGCATAGAAACCGTGCTCCATGGTGTAGCGCGTGGCGAGCAGCAGCGGCTTGACGCGACCCGCAGCCTTCAGCGTGGCAGCGGTTTCGTCTATAATGTGGATGAGCGGCACGGAAATGCGGGCGGCAACTTCCGGCGCGATCAGATGCATGGTGTTAGTGCAGATGAGCACGCATTCGGCGCCGGCTGTCTGCAGGCGATGTGCGGCATCGCCGAGGCGGGCGGCGGCATCACCCCAGCGCCCGGCCTTCTGCAAGGCCACGATCTCTTCGAAATTGACCGAGTACATCAGCAGTTCGGCGGAGGAGAGGCCACCCAGCCGGTCGCGAACCATTTCGTTGATCTGGCGATAATAGACCGCCGAACTCTCGAAACTCATGCCGCCGATCAGGCCTATGGTGCGCATATTGCTGTTCTCCGCTCTTGTCTGTGAATGGAGAAATGGTGCCGCAATTCATGCGCCTTGTGTTTGCAAACTTTGTGATGCCTGCAATTGAATCTGCAATGATTTGCGCATATTTCATGTTTTGTGCAAAATGACGGCGTGATGATAAGGATTTCTGCACATGCTTGATGAGCGCGACCGAAAGATTCTCGAATTTTTGCAGGCAGATGCCGGCATATCGGTGACGGAACTTGCCGATCGCGTGGCTCTATCAGTCTCCGCCTGTTCGCGTCGCATCCAGCGGCTGGAGGAGAGCGGCCACATCGCCAGGCGCATCGTCGTGCTCGACCGCGAGAAGATGGGCGTACCGACGACGGTCTATGCGATGATCAAAACAGCGCATCACGCCGACGAATGGATAGAGACGTTCCGCAAGGCGATCGGCGACATTCCCGAGATCGTCGAGGCGCATCGGCTGACCGGCAACTACGACTACATTCTGAAGATCGTTCTGCCCCGTGTCGAGCACTACGACGTCGTCTACAAGCAGCTTGTGCGCAGGGTCGAGCTGTTCGATGTTTCGGCGTCAATCTCGATGGAAGAGCTGAAAAGCGGTGCTTCCGTTCCCGTCGGCTATGCGCAGTAAGTTCGCCACAATCACGTGCTGATTTTGCATATCACCTTGTTAAAGGTGTCATGGGGAGCAAGTGCTTTTGGGTTGTACAATCACATGCGTGGTTATCGCCGTGGAGGCAATTCGCAATGAGCAATGCAGATATTCAAAACTACTTTCTGCCCGGTGAAAAGTTGTTGTGGCTAGGCCGGCCGAAACAAGGCCTCATGTTTAGCAAGAAAGACATGCTGCAAGTGCCGTTTTCGCTCATATGGGGCGGTTTTGCAGTCTTCTGGGAAAGTATGGCCATGCGCCAGGCCAATGCTCCGCTCTTTTTTAGATTATGGGGCGTGCCGTTTATATTAATTGGCCTGTACCTCATCATCGGCCGTTTTGCGCTGGATGCGTTTGTTCGCGCCAGGACACAGTATGCGGTCAGCGATCAGCGCATAATAATCTTGCGCGAAGGCTGGTTTTCCAAGCTTCTGACCTTGCCGTTGCAGAGGTTGCCGGCTCTTGATTTGGATCAGAGAGGCGATGGCACGGGGACAATCAGCTTTGGAAGCGATGCCCAAGTTGGCTATGGCCGCCGCAACGGCATAAGCGCCTGGACTCCCGCGCTTTCAAATGCTCCTCAATTTCTTGGTATCACCGAGGCGCGTGAAACATTCAATCTCATCCAACAAGCACAGTCGACGAAACCATCTTAATTTGTATCACAGCTGGCGGCCGCAGGGGTGCCATGCATAAAAGATGATTGCCGCTCATCCTTCGCAACTCTACGTTTTCGATGAACCGCAGACATGAGGGGTCGCCATGCAGGATTATCACGTTGTCATCGTCGGGGGCGGTTTTGGCGGTTTGCAACTCGCCAATGATCTGAAGGGTGCGCCTGTCCGCATCACGCTGATCGATCGGCGCAACCACCATCTGTTTCAGCCGCTTCTCTATCAGGTCGCGACCACCTTGCTTGCCACCTCCGAAATCGCCTGGCCGATCCGCAGCTTCTTCAGGGATCGGCCCGAGGTGACGACGTTGCTGGCTGAGGTCGTCGGCGTCGACAGCGAGGCGCATCAGGTGCTGCTGAAGGGCGGCCAGACCATTGCCTACGATACGCTGGTGCTGGCGACGGGGGCGACCCACGCCTATTTCGGCCATGACGAATGGGAGCCGGTGGCGCCCGGCCTGAAAACGCTGGAGGATGCGACGACCATTCGCCGCCGCGTCCTGCTGGCCTTCGAGCAGGCGGAACTGGAGAGCGACCCGGCGGTGCGCGACGCGCTCCTGACCTTCACCATCGTCGGCGCGGGTCCCACGGGGGTCGAGCTGGCCGGCATCATCTCGGAACTGGCAAGGACGACGCTGCCGAAGGAATTCCGCAACATCGACACCAGCAAGGCAAGGATCATCCTGGTGGAAGCCGGGCCGCGGGTGCTGGCGGCCTTCGCCGAAGACCTGTCCGCCTATGCTCTCAAGGCGCTGGAGGCGCTCGGCGTCGACATCCGCTTCGGCAAACCTGTCACCTCCTGCAGTGCGGAAGGGGTGACGATCGGCGATAGCTTCGTGCCATGCCGCACAATCGTCTGGGCGGCGGGTGTCGAAGCGTCGCCGGCGGCGAAATGGCTGGATATCCCGGCCGACCGTGCCGGTCGCGCCGTTGTTGACAAGGAGCTGCGGGCGCCGGGCAAGGAAGATATCTTTGTCATCGGCGATACCGCATCCGTCCTGCGCGAGGATGGCAGTCCGGTGCCGGGGATCGCTCCGGCCGCCAAGCAGCAGGGAGATTATGTCGCCAAGGTCATCAAGGCGAAGCTGGCGGGCAAGCCGGCACCCGGGCCGTTTCGCTATCGGCATCAGGGCAGCCTTGCAACGATCGGCAAGAGTGCCGCGATCATCGATTTCGGCTGGATCAAGCTCAGGGGATGGCTCGCCTGGTGGGTCTGGGGCCTTGCCCACATCTATTTCCTGATCGGCACCCGCTGGCGCATCGCGGTCGCCTGGAGCTGGCTGTGGATCTATATCAGCCGGCAGCACAGCGCCCGGCTGATCACGCAGAAGGAAACCATGCGCGAGGAATGAAAAAGGGCAGCCACAGTGGCTGCCCTTTCTTATAAGCCGTTGCGCCGTGACGCTTAGGCCAACGATGCGATGTCGATGACGAAGCGATAGCGGACGTCGCTCTTCAGGACGCGCTCATAGGCTTCATTGACCTGATCGATATTGATCACCTCGATCTCCGAGACAATGTTGTGCTTGCCGCAGAAATCGAGCATTTCCTGGGTTTCCTTGATCGAGCCGATCATTGAGCCGGAAAGGCTGCGACGGCCAGGGATCAGCGAGAAGGCATGGACCGGGACGGCATGTTCCGGAACGCCGAGCAGCACCATGCTGCCGTCGTATTTCAGGAGATTCAGGTAGGCATTCCAGTCGATGGCGGTGCCGACCGTATTGAGGATAAGGTCGAAGCTGCCTGCAAGTTTGGTAAAGGTTTCGGCATCGCTGGTGGCGTAGTAGTGGTCAGCGCCGAGCTTGAGACCGTCTTCCTTCTTCGACAGCGTTTGGCTCAGAACCGTCACGTCAGCGCCCATGGCATGCGCCAGCTTGACCCCCATGTGACCAAGGCCGCCCATGCCGACGATCGCGACTTTCTTGCCCGGACCTGCCTTCCAATGACGCAGCGGCGAGTAAAGCGTGATGCCGGCGCAAAGCAGCGGCGCACCTGCGTCGAGCGGGATATTCTCCGGGAAGGAGAGGACATAACCTTCCTTGACGACGATCGAGTCGGAATAGCCGCCGAAAGTCGGCGTCTTGCCGTCGGCTTCGACGTCGTTATAGGTCTGGACGAGGCCAGGCATGTAGTGTTCGTAATCCAGGTCGCGCGTGGCGCAGGTCGTGCAGGAATCGACGAAGCAGCCGACGCCGACGCGGTCGCCGACTTTGAATTTCGTCACCTTGGAGCCGACGGCAGTCACGATGCCGGCAACTTCGTGGCCCGGCACCATCGGGTACTTGGAGAAGCCCCATTCATTGCGGGCCTGGTGGATGTCGGAATGGCAGACACCACAATATTTGACGGAGATCGCGACATCGTCGTCGTTCGGCTCGCGGCGTTCGAAGGTGAACGGCGTGAGCGGCTTCGACGCGTCGGTGGCAGCATAACCCTTTGCGATAGGCATGGGAGACTTCCTTGTTTTCGGATGGGGTGGGAGTGGAATTGGGATGGCGCACTATGCATCGGGAGCGGACCGGAGCGTTAGAGCGATCCTGCAAGCTTTATGTACGATCCTGCGAATCTAAATGCGCGGCTACCCTTTCGCACTCGGGGTAGGTTCCCTAGATAAGCCTCAACAGCTCCTCGAAAAACAGTTGGTTGCGCATGACACTTCCCTTCAATCCCAATCAGGAACTCGCATCCATCATTGCCCGTTTCGCCACGGAGGACGGAGAATACCGCACGCCGATAGATGGTCTCAACCTATACCGGCAGTCGGCTGCGACAGTATGGCAGCATGGGGCTTATCGGCCTTGCTACGCCATTGTGGTCCAGGGGCGGAAGACTTTGACTGTTGGCACTGATACGTACCATTACGGTGTCGGCGAGTATATTTTGACTGCCCTCGACCTGCCCGTATCGAGCCAGGTAACCAATGTCCGCAGTGACACGCCGTATCTCTGTTTCAGCATGGCGCTGGACGGTGAGCGCCTGAAGGAGCTTTTGTCGCGCGTCAACGTTCCACGCCAAGCGGTGACGGCGGAGCCCTTGCGTGGGCTTGCGGTCAATGCGGCGTCGCCAGAATTGCTCGATGCCTCGTTGCGGCTGCTCAGATTGCTCGATCAGCCCGAGGATATTTCGGCCATGGCGCCATTGATCGAGCAGGAGATCCTTTATCGCCTGCTCACCGGGCCGAACGGTCCCCGGCTGCTGCAGGTCGCGATGGCGGAAAGCCAGAGCAACCGGGTGGCGCGTGCCGTTGCCTGGCTTCGCGGCAATTTCGAGCAGCCGTTGCGCATCGAGGAACTGGCTGAGCGTGTCGGCATGAGCGTTTCCTCACTGCACCATCATTTCAAGGCTGTCACCGCCATGTCGCCGATGCAGTATCAGAAGCAGCTTCGCTTGCACGAAGCGCGTCGCCTGATGATCGTCGAGCAGCTCGACGTCGGCTCGGCCGGCCATCGCGTCGGTTATCAGAGCCCCTCGCAATTCAGCCGCGAGTACAGCCGCCTCTACGGCCTGCCGCCGCTCAAGGATGTCGAGGCCATGCGCAATAATGCTGTGGCGGCCGAATAGGCCTAGCTGATGGGTGCGCCACAATTGCCGCCGTTCCAAGTGTAGCTGGGAACGGCATCCTGAGGTCCCCACAGGCCCTCGAAACGACCGTAGCCGGCATCGAACCGGATCGTCAGCGAACCCATTCCATATTTGTCGGACCAACGCAGCGTTCGCGCGGTGCCGTGCGCTGTCCCGATTTCCGACAAGGTGCCGGCCGTTGTATTGCCGTCATCATCGAAGCGATAGGTCCCCGATATGTGGCCCTTTGGGTCGGCCTGTAGCGAAGTCTCGACATCCACCAGCAACCCACTAGATAGAAGCTTGCCGCAATAATGTCCGTCGGGTCCGGTAAGCGGCTTTGTCGTTGCATGTGCCGACACTGTAAGGGGAAACAGGGGAAGGGGAAACAGGCCGAGCACAAGGCAGATCCTTACAATGCGGGTAGGTGCCCGCTGTTTGCTCCCGCCCGTGCCGCTGCCAGCCGGGAAGCGGGGAGGTGACGTCTCGTAATGAAGGTTGAACGCGGCTTTCATCAAAGGATCTCGAAAGGAAACGGATGTGCCGGCAAGCTCTATCCACCACGCGCCGGCCATGACAAGCGCGCTCCGATTTTTGGCGCAGTGCAGCAACGAATTCCGCTTGACGACCGCTTCGGCGTGCTGCATAACGCGGCACGAACCGTACCGTACGGTACGCATTTGGGAGTGGCCATCGTGCTGAGCGAAGTAGGACAGTCGAGCGAGTTTTCGCCGCGCCAGAACGCCGTTCTGGAGCAGGCGCTGCGTCTGCTCGTCGACGGCGGCGAAAAGGCGCTGACGACCTCGGGCGTCGCACGCGCCGCCAATTGCTCGAAGGAAAGTCTCTATAAATGGTTCGGCGACCGTGACGGTCTGCTGTCGGCGATGATCGCCTATCAGGCGAGCAAGGTGCGCACCTTCGAGCGCAATGGCGAGCGGCTGACGGTGTCGAGCCTGCATGATCATCTCGTTGTCTTCGCCCGCGATCTGCTGGAAGTTCTGGCGGGCGACGTCTCGCTGGCGCTGAACCGCCTGGCGATCGGCCAGTCTAACCGCGATGGCTCGAAGCTCGGCAAGCTTTTGCTGGAGCGCGGCCGCCGGCAGATCGACCGCCGCGCCAGCGGCTTGATCGACGCTGGCAAGCGGGCAGGGCTGCTCCGTTTCACCGATGCCGACGAGGCATATCACACGCTTTACGGGCTCATCGTTTCCGATCTGCATGTCCGCATGCTGCTCGGCGAGCCCGGTTTGAAGGATTCCAGCCGTCAGGCGGAGAGGGCTGTTACAGCCTTCCTCAAGCTTTACGGCACGGAAAAGGTTTTGGCGGAAGCAGCGGCGACCGTCTGAGACATCGAAATTATACCCAGACAAGCAAAGGGAAGGACAAACAATGCGCGTCTATTACGATCGTGATGCCGATCTCAACCTCATCAAGTCGAAGAAGGTCGCCGTCATCGGCTACGGTTCCCAGGGCCGCGCTCATGCGCTGAACCTCAAGGACAGCGGCGCCCAGAACCTTGTGATTGCGCTGAAGGCCGGTTCGCCGACCATCAAGAAGGCTGAAGCCGATGGCTTCAAGGTCATGACCGTTGCCGAAGCTGCCGCATGGGCCGACCTGATGATGATGGCGACCCCGGACGAGCTGCAGGCCGACATCTACAAGGCCGACATCGCTCCGAACATCCGCGACGGCGCTGCAATCGCTTTCGCTCACGGCCTCAATGTCCATTTCGGCCTCATCGAGCCGAAGGCTTCGGTCGACGTCGTCATGATCGCGCCGAAGGGCCCGGGCCACACGGTTCGCGGCGAATACCAGAAGGGCGGCGGCGTTCCCTGCCTCGTTGCCGTTCACCAGAATGCTTCCGGCAATGCGCTTGAACTCGCTCTCTCCTACGCTTGCGGCGTCGGCGGTGGCCGTTCGGGCATCATCGAAACCAACTTCCGCGAAGAGTGCGAAACCGACCTCTTCGGCGAACAGGTCGTTCTTTGCGGCGGTCTCGTCGAACTCATTCGCGCTGGTTTCGAAACGCTGGTCGAAGCCGGTTACGCTCCGGAAATGGCCTATTTCGAGTGCCTGCACGAAGTGAAGCTGATCGTCGACCTGATCTATGAAGGCGGCATCGCCAACATGAACTATTCGATCTCGAACACGGCCGAATGGGGCGAATACGTCACTGGCCCGCGCATCATCACTGAAGAGACCAAGGCTGAGATGAAGCGCGTCCTGAAAGACATCCAGACCGGCAAGTTCACCTCCGAGTGGATGCAGGAATACCGTTCGGGTGCTGCCCGCTTCAAGGGCATCCGCCGCAACAACGACAGCCACCAGATCGAGGAAGTCGGCGCCAAGCTGCGCGGCATGATGCCCTGGATCGGCAAGAACAAGCTGGTCGACAAGAGCGTCAACTAAGCTTTCCGTACGATGAAGCATTGAAAGCGGGGCCGAGGAGGGAAACTTCCTCGGCCTTTCATTTTCTGCGACCTAATCCGGGCTGGCGAGCTATTCGCGAATTCGCTATAGGGTTGTATATGAACTCCGATGAAACCAATTTGGCTCGAGCGGCGACCAAGCTCCATGGATATTGGCAGGCAGCCTATGCAGCATTTGCTGAATATCCATCTCCTGAAATTCTGGATGCGTCGCCATTGCTTGACGCGGAGAAGATTTTGCTCGAATTGCGTTCTGCACCTTTAGCGAACTTAAGTGGGAACGCTCTGAGTGGCTACGCCACGAGCGCCATGACCACCGTTGGGGGAGTCAAGGAATACAGACATTATCTGCCGCGCATTCTGCAGCACGCTTTTTTGACCCCGAGTGAGCCAGGCTTTGATCCGCTGATAATCTTGTCGAAGCTGGAATATGCTAACTGGCGTAGATGGCCAGTGTCAGAGCGTTCTGCGATCGAGAACGTTTATCGCGCGTCGTGGCACTGGGCACGATTGCAGCATCCAGACGAGTTCGATGCGACGAATTGGTTCGCCTGCGTAATTCGTCTCGAAAAGGATATTGATTCTGTTCTGAAGTCATGGCTGTCCAATCTGACACCGAATTCTGCCCTTCAACTCGCTGACGTCATCAGTCGGTCGGACGGGCTGCCATATGGTCGCTCTTTTTGGGAAGATCTTGATTTGGCGACAAGGCGGACGATCGCCGATTGGCTTTGCGGCGATGGATTGCAAGCTGCCATAGTGGCGGTTGTCGACAATGTAGCCGATAGAGATATGTGGCGCATCGATTCCATTGAGGCTGCTTTGGCCCTTTTGCGTGCGATGCCCTGCCGTTAACGCAGGTTTGGAGTAGCCGGCAGGGCAAGTTTTGCTTGGGTCAACAGAGCCAACTCCAAGCCGCTTGGGGCGATGAGAGCAACAACTAAGTTCAGACCGATTTCTATTTCCGTACGCTAACATAGAGCCATTTCGTCGGCTTGCCGTCGAAGCCACCTCCATCGGCTTCGGTTATCGCTACATCTCTCCATCCGCCTTCATTCAGAAGAGCCCCCAGCCATTCGGCCGAAGGATAATTATAGTAGCGGCCGAGCGTGTCATGCCCCTCAGCAGCGCCGGCCTTGAAGCTGCTATGGAAGATGCCGCCGTCCCTCAAAGCACGTAGAATCCGATCGAAGATATTTGGGAGGTCTGATCGCGGTACATGAAGGAGGCTGGCCTCCGCCCATATACCGTCAAAAGCGGCACTGGCGTCCAGGGTCTCGAACCGCATGATCCGGACAGGTCTGCCGATTAGCTTTTCAGCCTCATTGGCGAGTTCTGCCGAACCGTCTGTCGGCGTGATGTCGAAGCCACGCGATAGCATGTAGGCCGCATCCTGACCGGCTCCGCATCCCAGCTCAAGGATAGACGCTCCGGCCGGAAGGGCGGCAAGAAACGCGTCGAGTCGGCTTGTCGGAAGATTGCGTTTACGCGCGGCATAGAGGGCGGCGTTGTCGGCGTAAAACGATGATGTCGGATCCGTGCTCATGATCTCTTTTGACTCTGTTACTCGGGTTCAGAAGCTCATTCCTATCAGGAAAGATTGCGATTCTGAGAGGCAATGAAAACAAATTAGGTCAGTATTGTTGACTTATCTTTTGTTGCGTGATCTTGTGCCGGAAAGACCAAAAATTACGAGGAAGCCCCATGTTGAATTGGGAAAATATCTTTGCGACCCGCTCGAGCCGTATGCGCGCCTCCGAAATCCGCGAATTGCTGAAGCTGCTGGAGCGGCCGGATATCATCTCGTTTGCCGGTGGGATTCCCGACCCTGCGCTGTTTCCGGATCAAGAATTCAAGCAGGCCTATGCCGATATTTTTTCCGGCCCGACCGTCAATGCCGCCCTGCAATATTCGGTCAGCGAAGGCTACAAACCACTGCGCGAGTGGCTGGTTGGCCAGATGAAGGCGCTCGGCGTTCCCTGCGAACTCGATAACGTCTTCATCGTCTCCGGCTCGCAGCAGGGGCTCGATTATCTCGGTAAGCTCTTTCTGTCGCCGAAGGATACGGCGCTTGTGACAGCGCCGACCTATCTCGGCGCGCTGCAGGCCTTCAATGCTTACGAGCCGACCTATGACCAGCTGACGCCGAACGGGAACCGGACGCCGGATTCCTATAGCGCCGCTGCCACGAAGGCCGGAGGCAGGGTCAAATTCGCCTATCTCTCGGCTGATTTTGCCAATCCGACCGGTGAAACGGTCGATCTGGTTGCCCGCGAGAAACTCATCGACCTCGCCGACGAGCTCGATATCGCCATCATCGAAGACGCCGCCTATCAATCGCTGCGCTACGATGGTGAGGCGATCCCGCCGATCCTGGCGCTGGAGATCGCGCGCAAGGGGAATATCAACGACACGCGGACGATCTATTGCGGCAGCTTTTCCAAGACCTTGGCGCCGGGTCTTCGCGTCGGTTTCGTCGTTGCCAATGCGCCCGTCATCCGCAAGCTGGTGCTGATGAAGCAGGCGGCGGACCTGCATTCCTCGACGATCAACCAGATCGCCATCCATCAGGTCGCCGAACGCGGTTTTGATGCGCAGGTTGCCAAGGTCCGCAAGACCTATAGCCACCGTCGCGACTGCATGCTGGCGGCGCTTGCGAAGTATATGCCTGAAGGTACGAGCTGGACGAAGCCGCAGGGCGGCATGTTCGTGTGGGTCACCCTGCCGAAGGGCATGGATGGCGCCAAGCTGCTGGCAAGATCGCTCGAAACCGCGAAGGTTGCCTTCGTTCCCGGTCAGGCCTTCTTCGCCGACGGCACTGGTGCGAATACATTCCGCGTCAGCTTCTCCTGCGCCAATGACGAGATGATCGAAGAGGGCATTTCGCGGCTCGGCAAGTTGATATCAGGCGAGATCGGGGCATTGGCCGCCTGATTTACCTTCTCCCCGATGGGGAGAAGGATGCGCTCCGCAGCTTATCGACGGGGCGCTGGTTAAGGCGCTGCACCGTTATGGTGGACGCTGAATGTGCCGCGCCACCTCCTCATCCGCCCTTTGGGCACCTTCTCCCCGAGGGGGAGAAGCAGTTTCTTACTTCGCCAGATGTGGGCCGATCAGCGAAAGGTCGGCCTCGCTTAGACGGTCGCTGGCGGTGTTGTGCTGATGCCAATAGGGATACATCAGCGGCGGCAGGCTGACATCATCAAGACGCTTGCGTTCTTCATCGGTTAGCTTCAGTTCGGCGCTGGCGAGATTGTCCTGGAACTGGGCTTTCGTGCGGCCGCCGATGATGACCGAGGTCACGCCCTTGCGACCGATCAGCCAGGCGAGCGCCACCTGTGCGGCCGAGACGCCGCGGCCATCGGCAATCTCCACCAGCGTATCGACGATATTCCACAGGCGGTTCTCGTCGCGGATCGGCGGTTCCGTCCAGCCGGCGAACTGGCGCGTGCCTTCAGGCGTTGCCTGGTTGCGGCGATGCTTGCCCGACAGCAGCCCGCCGGCGATCGGGCTCCAGACGAGGATGCCAAGGCCTTGGTCGATGCTGATCGGAACCAGCTCGTTTTCGGCGTCGCGGGCTTCCAGCGTATAGTGGATCTGCTGGCTGACGAAACGTTCGCGCTTGTCACGCTCGCTGACGCCAAGCGCCTTCATGATGTGCCAGCCGGAAAAGTTCGAGCAGCCGATGTAGCGGATCTTGCCCTGGCGAACCAATGTATCGAGCGCTTCCATCGTCTCTTCCAGCGGCGTCTGACCGTCCCATTCATGCAGCTGATAAAGGTCGATGACATCGGTCTTCATGCGCTTCAAGCTTGCCTCGCAAGCCTGGATCAGATGCTGGCGGGAAGAGCCGACATCGTTGACACCAGGCCCCATGGGAAAGCGGGCCTTGGTGGCGATGAGCACGCCGTCCTTGCGCGGGCCGCCGATGATCTCGCCTAGGATTTCCTCCGAGGCGCCCTGCGAGTAGACATCGGCCGTGTCCAGCAGGTTGACGCCGGCATCGACGCACATGTCCACGAGCTTCTTTGCATCCTTGACGCCGAGATCGCCGACAGTCTTTGCCCAGCCGACCCCGCCGAAGGTCATGGTGCCCATGGTGATGGTGGAAACTTTGAGGCCGGAGCGGCCAAGCAGGCGATATTCCATGGATATGTCCTCCCGGATCCCATCTGAAATTCGAGTGCCAAGAAATAGCGTGAGGCGCCGACGGTCAAGGTTTAATCATCATATGAAACGCATCTTCTTCAAATTCAACTGTCACAATCATGTTAAGCCGCACGTCTAAGGAACCTTCCTACAACCTAGCCGAGGACGTCTTATGAAGACCTTTGTTTCCGCCTTCGCCGGCCTGCTGGCCGTCGCTCTTTTCTCCGGCACCGCCACCGCCGCCGACCTCGTCCTCTATACCAGCCAGCCGAACGCCGACGCGCAGGCGACCGTCGATGGTTTCATGGCTGCCAATCCGGGCATCAAGGTCGATTGGGTTCGTGACGGCACGCCGCAGATCATCGCCAAGTTGCAGGCGGAAATGCAGGCCGGCGCTCCCGCTGCCGATGTTCTCTTGATTGCCGACACGGTGACGCTGGAGCGCCTGAAGGAAGCCGGCAAGCTGCTGGCCTACAAGTCGCCGGAAGCCGCGAACTACGACGCGTCACTCTACGATGCCGATGGCTACTATTATTCCACCAAGCTGATCACCACAGGCATCGTCTACAACACAGCCGCGTCGATGAAGCCGGCCAGCTGGCAGGATCTGGTCAAGCCGGAAGCGAAAGGTCTCGTCGCCATGCCGAGCCCGCTTGCTTCGGGTGCCGCTCTCATTCACGCACAGACGCTCGCCGGCGTCGGCAGCCTGGGCTGGGACTATTACAAGAATCTTGCCGACAACGGCGCTATCGCTTCGGGCGGCAACGGCGCAGTGCTCAAGGCGGTCGCCTCCGGCGAGAAGGCCTATGGCATGATCGTCGACTACATGCCGATCCGCGAAAAGGCTAAAGGCGCACCCCTGGAATTCGTTTTCCCGACCGAAGGCGTTTCGGCCGTGACGGAGCCGGTCGGCATCCTCGCCAGCACGCAGCATGCCGACGCCGCCAAGAAGTTCGTCGATTACGTCCTGTCCGAAAAGGGCCAGGAAGGCTTCCTGAAGCTCGGCTATATTCCGGCCCGCAGCGGTACGCCGCTGCCGGAAGGTTTTCCGGCACGTGACAGCATCAAGCTTTTGCCGTTGAATGCCGCCGCTGCTCTCAAGAATGCGGATCAGGACCTGAAGACCTTCTCCACCTACTTCAAGTCGAAGTGATCCGGCCCGGATTTTAAATGTACGGATATGTGCGTAAGGGAAACAGCCAGCCGGCCTGGCTGTTTCCTTTTGTTGTTGCCGTCGTGCTGCTGCTTAGCGTTCTGCCGCTGGCGCGGCTGGCGATGGTTGGCATCGAGGCGCTGCTGCGCGGCGGCACCTATGAGCTCATCACCGATCCCGCGCTATGGCGCTCCAGCTGGTACACGATCGAAACGGCCGTGCTGGGCACGATTATTTCCGTGGCTCTCGGCTGCCTCTTCGCATTCCTGTTGACATTGACCGACATGCCGGGCAGGGGCGCGCTCCGCTTCCTCTTCGTACTGCCGATGATGATCCCGCCGCAGGTGACGGCGCTTGCCTGGGTGCAGATGTCCGGTCCGTCGAGCCCGCTGCTGAAGGCGCTGCATATCGCGCCGCCGCTCGGCTCGCCGCAGCCGCTCTATTCCATCGGCGGCATCGCGCTTCTCTACGGCGTGCAGCATGCGCCGCTGGTCTATCTGGCGCTCAGGGCCGGATTGATGGCACTCCCACGCGATGGCGTTGAGGCGGCAAGGCTTTCGGGAGCCTCGGGCCTGCGCGTCTTCAGGGATATCATCCTGCCTCTGTCGCTGCCCGGCGTCATTGCCGGTGCGGCAATCGCCTTCGTCTCCTCGATCGGCAATTTCGGCATTCCGGCGATTCTTGGTATTCCCGCCTCGATCTATACGCTCTCTACCCTGATCTTCACCAAATTCTCCAATTTCGGCCCACGGACTTTCGGCGATATCGCCGTGCTTTCGACCATGATCGCCGTCATCGCCGTTGCGGGACTTGCGGTGCAGGCCAAGGCATTGAAAGGGCGGGACTATCGTGTCATCGGCCTTTCCGGCGCGTCCGCTGCCTTTTCGCTCGGCCGCTGGCGTTATGTTGCCGTGCCGGTGCTCTGGGCGATCCTGTTCATTATGCTCGTCGCGCCCTTTCTGGCGCTGGTTGCAGGCGCGTTGGTGCCGGCCTATGGCGTGCCGCTGACGTTCAAGACGGCGTCGCTGAACGCCTTCGTGGAAATCCTGTTTCGGCAGACGGTGACACGCACGGCCTTTTCCAATTCCCTGTTTCTCGCCGCGACGACGGCGCTCGGTCTCCTGCTGGTGACAATTCTTGCCGCCTATGCGCTGACGCGGCGCAAGGACATGCTGAGCCGCATCGTCGGCGGCCTGATCGAGATACCCTACGCACTCCCCGGCATCATCATCGCCGTCTGCTTCATCCTGGTGTTTGCAGCACCCCTGCCGATCCTCAACGTCACGCTCTACGGCACGATCTGGATCATTCTGCTGGCCTATTTCTCCGCCTACTTCGCCGTCAGCTTGAAGCCGGTCATGAGTGCTTTCCTGCAGCTCGATCCGGCGCTGGAAGAGGCGGCGCGTCTTTCGGGCGCCGGCTTCTTCCGCCGCCTTGCGGATATCATCGTGCCACTGATCGCGCCGGCGGCGGGCGCGTCCGTGATCCTGGTTTTCCTCATTGCCTGCAACGAGCTGACGGTTTCGGCGCTGCTCTGGTCGGCGGGCACGCAGACGCTCGGCGTCGTCATCTACAATCTCGACGATGGCGGCAGCGCCGATCTTGCCTCTGCCATGTCCGTCATCGTCATTGCCATGGTCGTGATCATGATGGTGCTGCTCGAAGTCATGGCCAAGCGCCTGCCGAAAGGAGTGGTGCCGTGGCGAAGCTGATCCTCAACCACCTCTGCAAGGATTTCGGCACGGGCGGCCGCGCCGCCGTCAATGCACTGTCGCTCGACGTGCGCGAGGGCGGTTTCCTGGCGCTGCTAGGCCCCTCCGGCTGCGGCAAGACGACCGTGCTCAGAATGATAGCCGGCTTCGAACAGCCGACGGATGGTTCCATCCATCTCGGCGAGCGATTGCTGGCGGATGCGGCGAACATGTTGCCGCCGGAGCGGCGCAACATGGCGATGGTATTTCAGTCCTATGCGCTCTGGCCGCATATGAACGTCGCAGACAATGTCGGCTACCCGCTGAAGGTGCGTGGCATCTCCGGCGAACGTTACCGCGAGAAGGTGCGTGAAGCGCTCGCCACGGTGCGTTTGGCCGACTATGCCGAGCGCCGGCCCGCCGATCTCTCCGGCGGCCAGCGCCAGCGCGTAGCGCTTGCGCGCTGCCTGGTGACATCGCCTGACGTCGTGCTGCTCGATGAGCCGCTTGCCAATCTCGACCGTCATCTCAAGAAAGAAATGGAGGAGACGTTCCGTGAATTTCATCAGCGCTCGGGTGCCACGATGGTCTACGTGACGCATGATCAGAGCGAAGCCATGGCGCTGGCGACCGATGTCGCCGTCATGTCCGAGGGGCGGCTATTGCAGGTGGCGCCTCCGGCGGAGATCTATGCCCGGCCCGAAGGGCGGATGGTCGGCAGCCTGGTCGGGCAGGGCGCCATCCTGTCGCTGATCCTGCCCGATGGTCGGCCCCGTCTCATCGATTGGTCCGCCTTGAAGAAGATCTGGAACGAACAGGAGGGCGCCTCTGAGCATGCCGATATCCTTGTGCGGCCGGAGGATGTGATCGCCGACGCGCAGGGCATTTCCTGTCGGGTCGTTTCGGTTCTCTATGAGGGCGAGCGTTACGCGATACGGCTCTCGTTGCCGGACGGGCAGATGCTCAGGGCCTATAGCCGCGAGGTGGTAAAGGCGGGTGACGTCTATCCCGTCGCCATCCGCTCGGCCTGGAGGCTCTGATTGTGCGGCGGGAGACAAGATGGTTGTTCGCCGCCGCCGCCTATGCTTGATTTGACCGATGTCACGAATGGGAGTCGCGCATGTCCAGTCAGAGCTTCCCGATTTTCGATCTCGGCGCCTTCGAGGCGGCACATCTCGAGGACAAGAGACGTCTTGGGACCGAGGTGGACCGGATATGCCGCTCGACCGGTTTCCTGGCGATTGCCAATCATGGCGTCGCGGATGCGGTGATTGCGAATGTCTGGGACAAGACCCACAGTTTCTTCGATCTGCCTGCCGAGACGAAGCAGCGGGCCAAGACGCTCTATCCGGGCTATCCCTACGGTTATCTCGGCCCCGGCACGGAAGCCCTCGCGAAATCGCGCAATGTCGACACGCCGCCGGACTTGAAGGAAAGCTTCAATGGCGGTCCGCTCGCCGTGCCATCAGGCATGAGCGATCCGGAGGCGCTCGGCTTCTGCTATGCCGCGACGATCTGGCCCGAGGGACCGGAGGGTTTCACGGAGGCATGGAAGGCCTATTATAGCTCCATGGAGGATCTGGCGGCGCGGATCATGCGGGTGTTTGCGACGGCGCTCGGTCTCGACGAGCATTTCTTCGATACTTACGTGGACGCGCCGATCAGCGCGCTGAGGGCATTGAACTATCCCGAGCAGCATGTGCCGCCGCAGCCGGGCCAACTGCGTGCTGGCGCCCATACCGATTACGGCAGCCTGACGATCCTGCTGCCGCAGCCGGGTTCCAAGGGGCTGGAGATCATTGCACCTGACGGTCGCTGGACGCCGGTGCCGCCGGTGGAGGGAGCTTTCGTCATCAATATCGGCGACCTGATGGCGCTTTGGACCAATGATCGCTGGGTTTCGACCGTGCATCGCGTCGTCAATCCGCCGCCGGAAGAGGGCGGTATGCAGCGGCGGCAGTCGCTGGCATTCTTCCATCAGCCGAACTGGTTTGCCGAAATCGCCTGCCTGCCTTCGTGCCTGAAGCCGGGAGAGGCGCCGAAATATGCACCTGTTCTTTCCGGCCCCTATCTCATGGGTAAGTTCAAATCGACGGTCACCGCCAAGGCCGGCTAATGCGAGCAGGATAAGCCGGCTCTCAGTCTTCTTCAGAAATTGGAATGCTTCATGTCCCTGCGCCTTGCGACCTTCAATGTCGAAAACCTGCTGACCCGTTTTGATTACACCGGCTTTCGCAATCAGTTGCGCCAGGATCGCGTGTTGCAGCTCTTCGATGTCCGCAACGAGAATGTCTATCAGCAGCTGGAAGCTGCCCGCGTGGTCGCCGCGGCTGACGACACCCGGCAGATGACGGCGCTCGCGATTGCCGACGCGGATGCCGACATCATCTGCCTGCAGGAGGTCGACAACATGGCGGCGCTGCAGGCATTCGAATATGGCTATCTCTACCGCATGGTCGGCAATGGCTATCGGCAAAAATTCCTGATCGAAGGCAATGACAGCCGTGGCATCGATGTCGCCGTGATGATGCGCGAGGAAACGCGTGACGGCCAGCCGATCGTGCTTAATGACATCAAGAGTCACGCCATGGTGACTTATGGCGATTTCGGCCTTTTCAATGACGAGTTGGCGGAACTTGGCCTTCATTCGGAAGACAAGATCTTCAAGCGCGATTGCCTGGAACTCCATCTCCATATCGGCGGCGTACCTTTTTCGCTTTATGTAGTGCATCTGAAATCGATGGGGCCGGCGCGGGAGGGCGTCGATGGCCGCCGGGCGACCATACCGATACGCCGTGCCGAGACGATGGCCGTTCGCCGCATCATCGAAGACCGGTTCGGCGCCGGCCATACGGCGACCAAGAACTTCGCTATCTGCGGCGACATGAACGACTATCAGGAGTGGATCGACGTCATCGGCACGCGCCGCACCGGTTATAGTTTCGAGTACCGAACAGAAAAAGGAGAAAGTGCGCTCGACGTTTTCAGTCGCGACGGCTTTATCGAAAATGTCATGCATCGTCGGGAGGAGCTCGACCGCTGGACGCTTTATCATGCGCGGGGGCCGCAGGAGCAACGGCTCTGTCAGCTCGATTACATCTGGCTGTCTCCCGCTCTGGCGCGCGCCAATGCTACGCGCGTCCCCGACATTGTCCGCTCGGGCCAGCCTTTCCGGACCATATTTCCGCCGGGACAGGAGGTGGAGCGCTATCCGCGCGTCGGCTGGGACCGGCCGAAGGCATCCGACCATTGCCCCGTTGTCATCACATTGGATCTCGTATGACCGCCCCGAAATTGCAGAGCAACATGGCTGGCTGGCCGCCGGAAAGTACAGTGTTTCCAGTTTCCCGGATCGATCTCGCCGTGCTGCCTGGCGAGCATCCTTTCCATCTGAGCGAATTGGAAGCGGCAAGAGAGAACTGGATGAAGGAGATCGCCGCCAACCCTGCGCTCTTTGATGGCCGCATGATCTTCCAGCATCGGCTTTCGCTTGCCGATGGTGTGGTGAAGGGGGAAGCCTATGTGACGCCGTTTTCCACATTCCTCTGGTGGCGCAAGCAGAGGGAGCGGGGCGGCTTTCACGTCTTTGCATTTGCGGTGGCGGTGTCGTCCGACGGCGCGATCATCGCGATTCGCATGGCGCCGCATACGGCCAATCCGGGCCAGGTCTATTGCGCCGCCGGATCGATGGATGAAAACGATATCGTGGATGGGCATTGCGATGTCGAGGGTAACATGCGCCGCGAGGTTCTGGAAGAAACTGGCCTGGATCTGAATGAGGCAGCCGCCGAGCCTGGCTATTATGCTACACATGCGAACCGTTCCGTAACGCTTTTTCGCGTTTTCCGCTTCCAATGGACCGCGGAGGAGATGCTGCGGCGGATCGAAGCGCATATGTTGGTCGCCGAGGAGGATGAGATCGGCGGCGCGATCGCAATCCGCTCGGCCGATCCCACGGCGCATCGTTACAATGTTGCGATGCTGCCTATTCTCGCCTGGTTCTTCGGCGAAGCGGAATAGCTTGGGCTTGCGCTGGAGTCGCTTGCCGGTATGAATGGTTAAGTCTGGAAACTTGGATGGAGGCCGGATTGGCGCGCAGCTACAGTGTCTATGATGTGTTCACCGACAGGAAGCTGGCGGGCAATCCCCTTGCGATCATCTTCGATGCCGAGGGCTTGAGCGACGAGGCGATGCAGGCCATCGCCAGGGAGATGAACCTTTCCGAGACGGTGTTCGTGCTGCCGCCGCAGAATCCGGCGCATACGGCCAGTCTGCGAATATTCACGCCTGGTCGCGAACTTCCCTTTGCCGGGCATCCCACCGTGGGCACGGCGATCGCACTTGCTGAGAAGGCCCATGCCACGCATGGCGGCGACATCGATCTCGTTTCCGTGTTGGACGAACGGGTCGGGCCGGTACGCTGCGCGATCAGGCTGCGTCAGGACAAGGCGAGCTTTGCCGAGTTCGACCTGCCGAGGAAATCGCAGCAGATCCTGCTGCCGCTCGACAGGGCCGATATCGCCAATGCGCTCAGCCTGAAGATCACCGAGATCGGCTTCGAGAATCACGTGCCGTCCATCTGGAGCGCCGGCGTACCTTTCCTGCTGGTGCCGGTGCATGATGTCGGCGCGGCGGAGCGGTTGGAATTCGATCTGCAGCTTTGGGAGAAGACGGTTCCCTTCGTCGATGGCGCGCTGGCCTCAGCCTTCATCTATTGTCGCGGTGGCGTGAATCATGCCGCCAAGTTCCATGCGCGCATGTTTCCCGTGGGAATGGGTATCGTCGAGGATCCGGCGACGGGTTCGGCAGTGGCGGCGCTGTCGGGCGCGATCAATCAATTCGACGCGCTCCCAGACGGGCATCATCCCATCATCATAGAGCAGGGTATCGAGATGGGACGGCCCTCGCTGATTCATCTCCACCTCGATGTCGACGACGGCCTGATCGCCAACGCCCGCATCGGCGGCCAGGCCGTGCGCGTCGGGTCCGGAATTCTTGAGCTTTGATTTTGCTGGCTTTTCGGCGGTCTCTGAAATTTTTTTGACAAATAATCAAAGAAAATTCGTCTGGCCGCTGGACAATCAAACCGATCCTATTTATATGCCCGGTCACGCCGCCAGCAAGCGGTACGGGTGATTAGCTCAGTTGGTAGAGCAGCTGACTCTTAATCAGCGGGTCGTAGGTTCGAGCCCTACATCACCCACCATTATCTCCTTGAAAGCGCTGATTTATTCGCGGACGGAAGCCGGCATCGGTTTCCTATGCTTTGAATTCAGGTTCCCTTCTTTTTCATAGAAGCGGCGGCCGCGATCTCAACCTGGCGTTCCTCCAGCGGCTTCGTCGCGTGCTTGCTATCGACGATGAGGCGCTGCACGTGTCGATGGCTACGCCGGCCTCGTCTGCTGCTGCGATGAAGGCATCGCGTGCGTCAGCCGGCTGTCCTATGCCGTGTTCGACATCCATGCAGATCTTGAGAGCAGAAAGAAACTTGTGGCCGTCTGCAACAGGCCACATATCGAGAAGCATCTTCCAAGCCTCCCGGGTCGTGCCGACCTTCAGAGTTTGATTGGTACGTGTGCAAATTACACACACAGGGAAAAGCCACGGTCTATCACTCATCGTCATCGTCCGGAGTTATGCGATGGGCATTTTAGAATCCCGGGACCACAGGCCCGCAATAAAGAATGACAAGTGTCGCGGCGATTTGTGGCGTGTAATTAACGATTTTCGTCCTTGCCGCGGGGATCGGGTGGGTGGAACGGTTCGATGCGCCTCTTCGTGGCCCGATGAGCTGCAAGTCGATGACGCGTGAGAACGGCGAGGGTCCGCCGATATCGATCCTCATGCCGATGGTCGAGTTGAAGTCGAACCCGGCTATGCTCTCACAGGATATGATCGGAGTTGAGACTTCGACTGCGGCACCGCGCGGCGGTTATGGCGCAAAACAGTGCCTATCCTCAAACGAACTGAATGCCCATGCTGTTGATTTTTCGCCACCGCACCTGGCACGCCCACAGCCTGTTGTCCGAGAGCTGCAAATGGAAGGAGTTCGGTGCGGAAAGCGGGTTCTCGATTTGGATCATCGCACCGGTATCGGACAGGTTTCTGACAGTACAATCGAAGACCGAATGTCCGTCATTGAATATGATCTTGGCACCAAAAAACGTCCGCTTTCGCGTCGATGCTCTGCCTTCAGGTGAATCAGGCGAGACTGTCGTCATAGCATTGGCTCCCGTGCACCATGCTTCACTAATTTGGCATATTCTAGTGTCGGAAGCGTTAACGAAATTCTTGGAAACAAACAGCTTACGCGAATCTCAATTCTCCATGGAAAGCTCAAGAGCAATACTGCGGGATTGAGCTCCGCCTGCATTTCTGTGGTGTTGCGGCCGCCTTTCTGCAGGCGGAGGCGTCAGCGGAAATGTAGCAGGAATATGGTTGGCGCGCTCAGAGACATCGTAAGGAGGAAAAAGGAAATCGCGTATTTCAGCTTCCGCATCCTGCGTGTTTTTATGCCGTCCCAATCGTATCCCATAAGTATATCCCCCGCTGATCTAAAAAAATCCGATGCAGGTGGAGTATCGCAGGAGTCGTTTGCGTGAGGCTTGCCGAAAACATCATGTCGGCTGGCGCTGAAACCGATCTTTGATGGGGGAAATTCTATTTTTTACAGCGTAATAATTTCAAGCGTAAGTAGAGCGACGCGCTGCTATTCAAGGCTGCATTGGAGAGATGTGTTGAAATGAAACCGGGCGCTTGGCCGGTTTCAATGGCGGGAAATCGGGGAGTAATTGCGTCTAACAGGAAACCGGTGTCGGGCAGCACCCGAATTTGACAGCGGAACTGGAGTTCTTCCACTCGATGAATTTCATCATTCGGTCATATCGAACACGATCACCCGGATGCGCTTGCCGCGGGGCAAATCTCGCCGCCTTAATGGCATGCGCTCAATGCTTTTTATGTCCGCCTTCCATCAAGCTGAATACAAAGATGACGGCTAGGAGCAGCATCAACGTATAGTCGAAGGGGGTGAGCAGACGAAGTAGTTCCATGATATTTCTCCTCCCACAGAGAATACGAACCAGAACAACTATTAGTATGTTCTTTTATTTGGTGCATGCCAAGTTTTTTACATCTTGCGGTGCAAAAACAATGTTGTGCGAGGCACAAATAAGCGCTTGTTTGCAAAGGCTTATCTGCACCAATTCCACTGTCCGGGTTGCAAGGGGGAGCGTGCGCTCGTCTCGGGATCCTATTGTCAATAAAATTTATAGAGTATATTTTCACTCGTAACGGTAATTGCGATTGATCGGCAGGCGGCGAGTTCGCGCAGCGATCGATCCGGAAGGAGATGGCTATGACCATTAGCTCTGATCATCAGGCGCGTGATCTGCCAGTCGTCGCCATCATCGGCGGCGGGGTTTCCGGAACGGCAGTTGCCTTCCATCTGCTGCAACGCCGGTTGTTGCGGCCCGGCCAGCTTTTCATTTTCGAGCCACGTGACCGTCTGGGGGCAGGGCTTGCTTATGATACGCGCGATCCCGCTCACCGCATCAATGTGCCGGCGGCCAAGATGAGCCTCCTGCCTGACGACCTCGAGCATTTTCAGCGCTGGCTGCAGGAGCAGGACGCGCTGGCAGGTGATGAGGCGGCCGTCGCGGCGAATGGCTGCCTGTTTCCTCGTCGTGCCGTTTTCGGAAACTATATTTCCAGTATGATACGTCCCTTCGTAGAGGAGGGGCGTCTCACCCATATCGCTCAAGGGGTCGAACGGATCTCACGGTCGGGTCGCCGCTGGGTGATTACAGGCGAGGCAGGACGGCGCGTGGATGCGGATATTCTCGTCATCGCCACCAGTCATCCCTCGCCCCTGCCGCCGCAATTGCTGCAGGATGTGCTTGCCGATCATCCGCGCTTTGTTCCCGATCCGACGCGGCCGGATGCGCTCGCGGCCGTCCGGGCTGATGATCGGGTGCTGGTGGTTGGCAATGGCCTGACCTCGGCCGATGTCATCGCCTCTCTCCAGCTGCGCGGTCACAAGGGCCCCATTACCGCCATATCCCGTCGCGGATTGCGCTCACGCGGCCATGCGCGGGTGAAACAGGACCTGTTCGGCGATTTCGTCAGTCACCCGTCGCGGACGGCGCTGGATCTCCTACGGCATGTGCGCGCGGCCATCCGGGAAGCGGAAGGCGAGGGGCGCAGCTGGCATGCGGTCATCGATCAGGTGCGGGCGCAGGGGCGGCATTTGTGGCGGGCGCTATCCGTCGAGGAGCGAAGGCGTGTCGTCAGGCATTTGCGGCCCTTCTGGGACGTGCATCGTTTTCGCGTCGCGCCGCAGGTGGAGGCTGTCAGCGAACAGGCGATCGATGCCGGCCGGCTTGAAGTGCTCGCGGCTTCGGTTGCTTCCATCGAGGTCGCAGACGGCGGCATCGATTGCAGGCTCCGCCTCAGCCGCTCAGACCGAAGTGTCGAAAGGCAATTCGATGCCGTCGTCGTTACCACCGGTCCCGGCCATCGCGGGATCCTGCAGTCGCAAGGCTGGATCGAGGGTCTTGCGACGGCCGGATATCTAGCGATGGATCCCACGGGGCTCGGACTTGCTTGCGACATCCAATCGCGGGCGCTCGACGCTAACGGTGCGATCGTGCCGGCGTTGTTCATCTCGGGTCCATTGGCGCGCGGAACCTTCGGTGAGCTCATGGGTTTGCCTGAAGTGGTGGAGCATGCTGTCCTCGTTGCCGAGCAGGTGGCTTCGGCAATTGCCGAGCACGAACATGGGCATGGCGGAGCACATTTGGATAGTAGCGCCGCCTAAATCCAAGAAAAGCCGCAAAATCGTTGCTTCGGCGATACATTTGCCTAAATTTACTCATATAAACTATACAATTTGTGAGTTATTGTCTTGTTTGTCCGGGGTGTCGGGGTTACTTCCGCAATCTCTGATGACAAGATCAGCCGGCTGAGTCCCCATCGAACCGAGCCGGGTTCCCAACAATCGACTTGCAGTAAAGCGAATAGCGATGCTTACGAAAAAAGGAAAATATGGATTGAAGGCGCTGGTGGATCTGGCTCGTCTTGGGCCGGGCGAAACAGCGTTCATCAACGATATCGCGTTACGCAACAACATTCCGAAGAAGTTTCTCGATACCATCCTGCTCGAATTGCGCAATGCCGGTGTGCTTCGCTCGAAGAAGGGCCCCGGCGGCGGTTATTCGCTGTCGCGCTCGGCTTCGGAAATCCGCATCGGTCATGTCATTCGCACATTGGACGGTCCGCTTGCCCCGATCCGCTGCGCCAGCCGCACGGCCTATGAGGCTTGTGACGACTGTTCGGATCCGGAGCGCTGTCAGGTGCGTCGCTCGATGACGGAGGTCCGCGACGCGATTGCTGAGATTCTCGATAGCATGACGTTGGAACAGTTCGTCGCTGGCGGCTCGCAAATCGAGATCCCGGAACGGGAAGACTACCGCGCTTCGAATATCGGCTGAACCCTTCGGCCGTTTCCTTTTTATTGGACCCAGCGCAGCCGACGTTCAGGGCGATGAGCTCTTTGGCGGCTTTATGCCGTTCAGATGATAGTTGCCGACGGCATTGTATGTCCGTCGTGCCGGATCATGGAGCGTATGAATGCGGGCATTGCGCCAGTGGCGGTCAAGATTGAGGCCGATGCGTGCCGAGGACGCGCCCGCGAGATCAAACAGCGTGTTGGACGCCTCCATGGCGATCTCCGCAGTCACGGTCTGTGCCGCCGCCACGGAAAGCGCGGCATCGATCACATGATCCTCGGTGAGATTGATCTGGGCGGCATCGATCTTGCTGCCGGCGCGCTCCACCATCGCCGTTGCTGCTTCAATGCGAACGGCAATCTCTCCCACTCTGGTGATAATAAGCGGATCATCCGCAGCATGCTTCAGGCTATTGTCCGTCGAGGGATGGGCGCGCATGAGCTCGATGGTCGTCGCAAGCGCCGATCGGGCTATGCCGAGATTGATGCCGGCATGGGTGAGTTGGCCGACGGAATCGATGACGGAAGGCTGCTCAAGCTTTTCATGATGCGAAAGTACCGCGTCAACGTTGAGATAGATGTTGTGCAGGATGGTTGTTCCGTTTCCGGAGGTGCGCTGGCCGAAACCATCCCAGTCGTCGATGATCTGGACGCCTTCGGTATTCCTCGGCACGACGGCCACGGCATCGGCGATGAACATGACGATCCAGTCGGAGAAGAGAACGCTGGCGGAATGGAAGCTCCGGCCGTTCAGGCGGTAGCCTAGCCCGTCATGTGTCAGTTGCAGATCACTTTGACCGGCTCCGCCTGTGCCGGCATCGGAAGAAACACTGCCGAAACGGTCACCGGCCATGACCCTGGCAAAAAGGGACGACTTCTGCTCCTCACTGCCGCCGGTACGCACCGCTTCCAGCACGTGGAAATGGGTTTGCAAAATCTGCGCGATGGAGGGATCGGCTCCTGCCAGGATGGCGATGATTTCGGCAAGGACGGAGTTGGAAATATCGATGCCACCATGTTCCGACGGCACGGAGATCCCGAACAGACCTGACTGGGAGAGGGTCTCGATTTCGTCATAGGGCAGGACACGGTTGATATCGCGATCGCTGGCCTGCAGCGCGAAGCCGACGGCCAGCGACCGCGCGATTTCGAGCGCTTCCTCTTCACTTTGAATACGATGCGCGGGTGGCCTGACGCGTTCGTGCAACTGCGAAACAGTCCCCATCCATCACTCCATCAGCCAGCGCAGATCGGTTCTTCAGGCATGGCAAATCCGTAAGATCTTAATTTCTATGGATCTAGTATACAATGGATTTTCTTTGCTTATTCGGATCCTGCCTTTCGGCATAATAGGCGGCAAATGGAGAAATTGTAAGCACGCGGCCGGAAGACGTGGCCGCCTGCATCCAGGAGATCCCCATGAGCGCCATCTTGATCCTTCCCGGCCTGAACGGTTCCGCCGAGGGCCATTGGCAACGTCATTGGACGCGTGATCATGCCTCCGCGACCATCGTGCGACAGGCTTCGTGGTCGAGGCCGGTATTGTCTCAGTGGCTGCAGGCACTCGAAAACGAGCTGGAGCGAGCCGGGCAGGCATGGCTCGTCACACACAGTCTCGGCTGCCTGCTTGCCGCCCATCTGGCCGATCGGCCGGCTGCCAGGCGAGTGAAGGGCGCCTTTCTGGTGGCGCCCTGTGATCTTGAGAGGACCGAGAGGCTTCATCCCGGCGCTATCGAATTCGGTGCGATGCCGACCAGGCCCTTGCCGTTCAGAAGTCTCGTTGTCGGCAGCCGTGACGATCGTTACATGGATTTCGCAACGCTCCGGCGGTATGCTGCCTGCTGGGGAAGCGAGCTTCACGATCTCGGAGACGCCGGTCATATCAATTTCGAAAGCGGCTTCGGCCGTTGGCGGGAAGGCTACAAGCTATTCTCTTCCTTTGCCGAAACCGTAGAAGGTAGATCGCAAAAAGGCCTGCGATCGCAGGCCGCCACCCGCGTCATGGTATCATCGCTCTGATCCGTTCCCGGGCTCGGTAGGCAAGAAAGCGCTTGCTAACGGCGCATTTTCACGCTTTCATATACGACTAAATGAGTAGACAATGGGAACAATTCCGTTGCCTGACTATTTTGACGGGCAGCCGTGTGCGTAGCCAGTTGCAGGTGTCCGGTTCTTGAACCCGGGTTTGAGCCTGCGTGTCGCATCTTGCTTCGTGAGGGGACGGTATTCCCGGCCGAAGGCGATGCGCTGAATTTTGAGAACCGACGCGGCTTTCATGCGTTTTATGAGCCGCAGCGCTCTGGCCGCCAAACATCATAATCAGAGTTTGTGTTTCGCAGGCCGTAAAGTGAGCAAGCCCGAGAAAGGCATGATCGACCACCTCTCGCCCCAGGAGTTGATATGACGGTTCAGGGATTTTTTTCCGCCAAGGCAAATGCGGCGGCCCAGGCTTACGCGATGCCCCGTATCGCCGTTATCGGCCGCGGCTTCTCGGGCATGATGATCGCGATCGCCCTGATGAAGACGGTGCGCAACCCGTTCCACCTGCAGCTTTTCGATCCGAATTCCAGCGTCAGCGGGGGGCAGGCCCTGGCGTCCGGCCACAGCAGCGAAATCCTCAACAGCCGCGTTCGCGACCTTTCCGTTTCCGCCGGAGATCCTGACGACTTCAATGAATGGCTGTGCGGCAATGCTCCCTTCCGCAGCGCCGTCCCGGCGGCCATACCGGGCTTTCAGCAGATCTTCGTTCCGAAGAGCATTTTCAGCGATTATGTCTATCAGCGCTTTTCCGAAGCCTTTGCATCGCGGCGAGACGTGACGGTTCAGGTCAGCGGCGAGATGGTCACAGGCCTTCGTCGCCTGCGCGGCAGCTGCTTTCTGGTGGAAAGCGAGGGTGCCGCCAACGCACCGTTCGATATGGTCGTGCTGGCGACCGGCTATGGCATTGCCGACCAGGAATCGCAAAGCGGTGAATCGGTGAATATCCTAACGGCAGTCCGTGCTCGCCGCCTGGTATCGCGGCCGCATACGGTGCTGCTCGGCAGCGGCTTGCGCGTCGTCGACAGGTTGCTGCAGATGCGCGACGGCGGCTATGCGGGTCAGATCACCATTGTTTCCAGACGTGGATTCCTGCCGCAGAGCCATACGCGCAACAATGCCGAGCCCGTCTTTCCCGCCGACAGGATGCCCAATCAGCTGAGCGAAATCATCCGCTTCATCCGCAGGGCCTGCGAAGATGCAGAAGCGAACGGCCAGAGCTGGCAATCCGTCATGAACGGCCTGCGCAAGCACGCGCGCTCGCTCTGGCGAGCGTTGCCTGCCGGTCAGAAGCAGCGGTTCAACCGCCATCTGCGGGCACTCTATGACAGCCACCGCAACCGACTGCCCGAGGCGTTGCATGTTCGCCTGAAACAGGAACTGGCTGAGGGCAATACGTTGCTGCGGCGAGGTCACTTTATCCGGCGGACGCCGACCGGATTGACACTTAGGCCCGCCGGACAGCAGGAAATCGAACAGCTCTATGCGGATGAGGTGATCGACTGTCGGTGCCAGGCGCCCGATCTCGATGCGCCGCTGCTGCGCAAACTGATCGATGCCGGCCTTGCCGTGCCGGACGAACTCGGCCTCGGCCTTGCCGTCGAAGCAACGGGAGCGCTTGCTGTCGATGGACGAACGACCGACGGAATTTTTGCGATAGGTCCGCTAGGGCTCGGCAGTCTTCCTGACATCGACCTCGTGCCTGAAATCGTCACACAGGCTTATGCGGCCGCGGAGACTATGGCGGAGCGCTTCCATCCGCAGTGCAAGGCGGTCTAGCCGACTTTTCAGATTTTTCACGAACAGATCGGCCGCTTCGTCCTTCCGGAATAGACGTCGCTGTCGCAGGACACGCCGATCGGCACGGTTGCCGCTGTAGTCGGGACGCAGCCTTCATCCTTATTCCTGCGAAATGGTACGAGCAGGGCCGTCCCCATTGCCGGCTGCATTCTTCAGCCTATCTCCGGGCCTGTCTTTGGGTGTAGCCTTCGGAAAGTCAGAACGGCGATCTTCGGCCTTGGGTATGTCCGGCCCGATAAGGTGTGGAACGCCTTTGTGTCGCCTTTCTTTGTCTTACAAGGCGTACGCGTAGAGACTATGAAATCTGCAATCACAGTAGAGGACGAATCTGTCCTTCATGTCCATGGCGATTCTGGTTCAGTTTCCCATGACTTTATTTGCGACGAGGAGCTTTGCTTGCGCCCGCTGAAATTCCGTCTGCGTCTTCTGCCGCTTTTGCTGCTGGGATTGGGCCTTGCCACGGCCGCCGTGCCACTAGTGGGCAGGGATGCCTTTGCGCAGGATCAGCAGCCGTCGCAACCGCCCCAGCAAGCCGAGCAGCCGCCCCAGCTTGCCAACGGCTTATTGGATGCCGCCGTTGCCGATCTTAACAAGGCGAAGAAGGAATACGGCTCCATCCAAGACAGTGCCAAGCAGGCCGGAGCGGACGACGAAGCACTGGTGGCGCTTTCCGGCCAGGTAGACGTTCTCAACCGCTCTGTTGCGGCAATTTCGACAAGGTTGAAACCCCGTTCCGCCGAGATCGATGCGCGCCTGACCCAGCTCGGCGCCGCGCCTAAGGAGGGGCAGCCGCCGGAGGCTGTCATCGTCACGCAGGAGCGAGACCGCCTCAATGCCGAGCGCAAGCAGATCAGCGCCGTAAGTCTCGACGCCGACAATCTGACCGCGGAGACCAATCGACTTTCGATGCAGCTCATGGAGACGCGGCGCAGGCTGTTTACCGAGACATTGCTAAAGCGCACGGAGGTTTCCGCAGGGACATTCCAGGATGCCGCGTCGGCGCTCGTCGACGAGGGCGTCGAATTCCGTGACGCGGTGACGAGCTGGATCGGCTTCGTCCTGAAGGCCAAGTTTGCCTCATTCCTGGCCGCCGTCTGCCTGTCGATCGGCGCGGCCTTGATCTTCCTCTTCGGCGGCTACCGGCTGTTCCGCCGCTATTATGTGCAGGACGAGGCTATCGAGAACCCGCCCTATATCAGCCGCCTGTCGGTTGCCTTCTGGTCGACTTTGATCCGAACGCTGTCATTGGTTGCGTTTCTGGTCACGTCCTTCTTCTTTCTCTCGAACTTCAATGTGCTGCGGCCGGATATCGCTCCGATACTGGGTGCATTCTTCGGCTTTATCGGCCTCGTCTATTTCGTCGGGCGGCTGACCAATGCCGTTTTTGCGCCGTTCAGGCCGCATTGGCGTCTCGTCAAATTGTCGAACAAGGGCGCGCGCTCCTTGAGCTGGTGCCTGCAGGCCATGGCCGTGGTCAACGGTCTGGATTATGTCTTCGACCGCATCAGCGAGTCCATGGGATCGCCCGTCGTCGTAACTGTGGTGAAAAGTTTCTTTGCCGCGCTGTTGATCGGCCTCATCCTGATTGCAGCGTCCTTCGGCTCGCCGATGCTGGCCAAGAACGGCGATCCCGATGCGCCGGGCCGACGCTGGCCGCACGGCATGGCAATCATCCTTCGCGTTCTCGGCGCATTGGTGATCTTCATATCGTTCATCGGCTATGTCGGTCTCGCTCGCTTCATGGCAACGCAGATGATCGTGACAAGCGCCGTCATCGCGACCATGTATCTCGGCTTCCAGCTCGGCAAGGCGGTATCAAAGCAGGGTGTCTTTGCCGAGACGATCATCGGGCGCCTTCTGGAAAACCGTCTCAAGCTTGGCGATGTCGCGCTCGATCAAGGCGGCCTCATCGCCGGGCTTGCGACCTATGCCGTGGCACTCTTGACCGGTATCCCTTTGATCCTGCTCTCCTGGGGTTTCCATATCCAGGATCTTGAACTGATTGCCTACCGGCTGTTCACCGAGATACGCATCGGCAACATATCGATATCGCTGCTTGGCATTTGCGCCGGCATCCTCTTGTTTGCCGGCGGCTATCTGATTACGCGCTGGTTCCAGCGGTGGCTCGACAGCAATGTCATGGCGCGCGGTCAGGTGGATCTGGGTGTCCGCAACTCCGTGAGGACCGGTATTGGCTATCTTGGCGTCGCCGTGGCTGCGATCATCGCCATTTCTGCCGCGGGCATCGACCTGTCCAGCCTGGCGCTCGTTGCCAGCGCGCTCTCGGTCGGCATCGGTTTCGGCCTGCAGAACATCGTGTCGAATTTCGTCTCCGGCCTGATCCTCCTGGTCGAGCGGCCCTTCAAGGTCGGCGACTGGATCGTGTCGGGCACATCCGAAGGCATCGTCAAGCGCATCTCGGTGCGTGCGACCGAGATCGAAACCTTCCGCAAACAGTCGATCATCGTGCCGAATTCGGAGCTCATCAATGCCTCGGTCGGCAACTGGACGCACCGCAACCGGTTGGCGCGCTCGGAAATTCCAGTATCCGTCAGCTTCGAGTCCGATCCGCAGAAGGTGATGGAAATCCTGCTGGATTTGGTGCGCGGCGTCCCGAAGGTGTTGAGAAATCCGGAGCCGCATGTGGAGTTCCTGCGCTTCGGCCCGTCCTCGCTTGATTTCGAGATGCGGTTCTATCTTTCGGATCTTTCCGACGGCATGGATATCCGCAACGGTCTACGCATCCAGATCCTGAAGCGTTTTCGCGAGGAGGGAATCTCCATTCCCTATCCGCATCAGGAATTACACATCGTTCGCGATGGCAAGCGAAGCCGGCAGATGGATGCCGCCGGCAGTAAATTGACGGATTCCGCGGACGGGCCTGAAGAGGAACGCGAGGATATTGCAGAGCCTGTCGTTTCTCAGCGCGAGGAGCAGGTACAGGAGGCAAAGAGCGCCGCCCGCCGTCGCGGCCGGACGGCGGCCGAGTAGGGGGACGGGCCGGGCCGGCGGGTTCGCCTTGCCGGAGGCCATGCGAAGCGGCCCAGCTCGCTTGCGCCTCGTTCAGCGCAGTAGGGACCTGCCCCGGTCGAAGGCTTCAAAGCGTATTATTCTGCAATTCCAGTTTTTGAAAACTGGGGTATCGCCTATCCGACCGGCGAAATGCTCGTCGATATCTGGCCGTTTCCTTCATTTCTGGGAAACCAGTCGACTTAACAAATATTCAAAAGCTTTGTTCTAGAAACAATAACAGAGGGGCCAATTTCAAAAGCAGGTTTTTATTATGCCATTTCTGGGTGTTTCGGGGATGCAATATTCCGGCGCGTCGCTTGCTGGATCGCGTATTCTTCTTGTTGAGGATTCCAATCTCTTTACTTCGATGATCCGGGCCAGGCTGAGAGAGCTTCTGGACATCGATGTCGAAATCTGCCGCAATTTCGAGGAGTTGCAGCTTGCTTATGACAAGTCGTCGGAGCCGATCCAGCTGGCGATTTCAAACATGAACCTGCCGGGAGCCGAGAAGGGCGAAGCGCTGGCTTATCTGCTTGATCTCTCCATTCCGACGATCGCTTTTACGGGCACCTTTCTGGAAGGCACGCGCGACGAGCTGATCGCCAAGAATGTCGTCGACTACATCCTCAAGGATAATATTTTTGCCGTCGATTTGCTGGCTGAATCGATCTGCCGCTTTCTCACCAACCAGCGCCATCATGTTCTGATCGTCGATGACAGTCCAACGGCGCGGGCCCTGTTGTCCAGCCGGCTGAAACGCTACAATTTTCGCGTCAGTATCGCGGAAGGCGGCGTCAAGGCGTTGGAGATCCTGAAGGCCAATCGCGACATCGGCCTGATGGTCACGGATTACAACATGCCCGACATGGATGGCTTCGAGCTGACGCGGCGTATTCGCGCAGCGACCGGTTCGCATCAGTTGCGCATCATCGGCGTCTCATCATCAACCAATCGGCTTCTTTCGGCACGCTTCCTCAAGGCTGGCGGCAATGATTTCATTCTGCGGCCGTTCATCGACGAGGAGTTTTACTGCCGCGTAAACCAGAATCTCGACACGTTACTTCAGATTCAATCAGCGCGGCGTGTCAGCGAAATAGCGTGAAATGCCACAGGGCCGGCGTAGCGGCGTCGACTTAATGTGAGGAAAATTCATTTTTATGCAAATGTCTGCAATCTGCGGTTCCAATTTTTCACGAATCCTGTTCAGGATAGGTGTATCGGCGGTTTTAGCAGATGCGAGACTGACTGAGTATTTCGTGTGCCGGATGGCACGGGAGGAATTGAAGGGAAATGGTACTGCATGTGGGAGCCCTCAGCGATGGCAGCAGCTATCGCACTGGCAGCCAGAAGATACTTCTGGTCGAGGATTCGCGCATGTTTTCCGCCGTATTGTCGCATCGATTTGAAACCGAACTCGGTCTTGCCGTCACGCATTGTGCCTCGTTGAAAATGTTGAACGAAGCGCTGGCGGACGGTGGTCGCGGCTTTACCATGGCGGTGATCGATCTAAACCTGCCCGATGCTGCCTATGGCGAGGCGCTGGACGTCGCCGTCAAGCATCAGATACCAAGCATCGTCTTTACGGCGTCTTTCGATACGGCGACGCGCAATCGCATCATGGAGCGCAGTGTCGTTGACTATGTCTTGAAGGACAGCGAGTTCGCTCTCGACAATCTCGTCGCGGCCGTTCGGCGCGCCATCACCAATCGGACGACACGCGTACTGGTTGTCGATGATTTGCCATCGGCCAGGCAGATGCTCATAGACCTCCTGCAGGCACAACAATTCAGGGTTACCGAGGCCAGCACAGGCGTCGAGGCTCTGGCGGCGTTTGAAGAGTTTGACGATATCGAAATTGTCATCACCGATTACAACATGCCCGACATGAACGGCCATGAACTGACGCGCCGCATCCGCCATCGCTATGGATCGGATAGGATGCGGATCATCGGCATCTCTTCTTCAAACGACCGTTTGTTGTCGGCAAGCTTCCTCAAGGCCGGCGCCAGCGACTTCATCTACCGCCCTTTCGTTCCGGAAGAGCTGCAATGTCGCATTGCTTTGAATGTCGAGACGCTGACGCAGCTCAAGCAATTGCGGGCGGCGGCGGCGAGCGACTATCTGACGGGTCTTTACAACAGGCGGTATTTTTACGATCACGCCCCGCGGCTGGTGAATGAATGCCTGCGCCGACAGTGCCCCAGTTCCGTTGCCATTCTCGATATCGACCATTTCAAGAAGCTAAACGACACTTACGGTCACGAAATTGGCGATCTCGTGCTGAAGGCTGTCGCTCGTCGGCTCCATGCGCTGTTCGAAGGCACCACGAGCCTTTTGTCCCGCCTTGGCGGCGAAGAATTCGCCATTCTGTTCAATGAAATGGATTCGCGCGCGGCAACCATGCTTTGCGACGAGGTGCGTATCGATCTCGCCGGTTTGAAGGTCAGCGCGGATGATGAGGAATTATCCGTTACCGTATCGATCGGCGTCGCCGAGATCGCCGGCTACGAATCCTTCGACAACTATCTCAACGCGGCCGACCAGTTTCTCTACATGGCCAAGCATAACGGCCGCAATCAGGTCTATTCCGACTTCAGGATGACCGAAGAAGCGGCCGAATAGGCCGCTTGCATCGATAATCGCTGCTGATTGATGCTGTTTTCAGACGACGATGCCGGTGCGGTTCGTCGACATGGTCAGCTTGCGCTCGGCGCGCTCCTGCTGCGGCGAGCGGTTGTAGAGTTCGCGATAACACTTGGAAAAATGCGAGGCGGACACGAAGCCGCAGGCGACGGCCACTTCGACAACCGGCATGGAGGATTGCACGAGCAGGTGCCGGGCGCGATCCAGCCGGATTTCGAGATAGTAGCGGGCCGGCGAGCGACCCATCTCCTGCCGGAACAGGCGTTCGATCTGGCGGCGCGACAGGCCGGCATCATCGGCAATTTCCAGCAGCGACAACGGCTCGGCGAGGTTGCTTTCCATCAGCTCGATGATCGACAGTACCTTGGCATTCTGCACGCCCAGGCGCGCACGCAACGGCAGGCGCTGGCGATCATGCGGGCTGCGGACGCGATCGGTCAATTGCTGCTCGCAGACGCGATTGACGAGGTTCTCGCCGAAGTCCTGGCCGATCAGGTTCAGCATCATGTCGAGCGAAGCTGTGCCGCCGGCACAGGTATAGATGTTGCTGTCGACCTCGTAGAGATCGGCATAGACTTCGGCCTGGGGGAAGGTCTCGGAGAAGCCGGGGAGGTTTTCCCAGTGGATGGCGCAGCGCTTGCCATTCAGCAGGCCCGCCTGGGCAAGCACATGTGCACCCGTACAGAGACTGCCGACAGCCACGCCGCGATTATAGGTCTCGCGCAGCCAGGCGTTGACCGACTTGTTGTTGAATTCCTCGACATAAATGCCGGAACAGACCAGCACCATATTCGGGCGGTTTTCGCCGCCGAGATAGCGGCGTTCGTCGGCGAGCGCTGAGTTGACCTCTAGGCCGATGCCGCTGGAGGAATAGACCTTCTGGCCGTCGGTGGAGGCGAGACGCCATGTATAGGCGGGGTAGCCCAGCATGCGGTTGGCGATTCGCAATGTCTCTACCGCGGCGGAAAACGGCAGCATGGTGAAATGCGGAACGAGGAAGAAAACCAGGGAACGCGTCTTAATCGGAGTCTTGCTCATATCGTGAAAATCCATGCTCCAGGACCATTGCGTATTCCTTGCGTCAAATACGTCGGCTCGATGGTCTATTAGCGACATTGGCATGGATAATCGCGGCCGCAAAGGAATATTTGCGTTTGCTACAAAAAATGCCGCTGTGAAGAAAGCAGATGAGGGAGTGCAAGCAATCTACTGAAACAACCAAATATATATGGGGCTGATTATCAAGATTAAGTTGGAATGCGCGTCCAGATGCACAAATGTTCGAAAGGCGACACTCGTTGGGGTTGAGTGTCGCCTTCAGATTTTACGATCATTCGCAATCATCGCATAGCCTTGGGAGTGTTGGTTTCGTTCGCGGCGGGCCAGCCCATGTCCTTGCGTACATCATCGGACAGGGACTCAAGCTCGCGTAGCGAACGCCATTGCTGCCAGCGATCCGCGATCTTGGAGAAAAAAGGCATGTGGCTGCCACCCGATGGAAACGGGCTCTGCACCCTGTCTGTATGTCTATAGGTGATCGTTGTCATTTCCAGGTTCCTTTCGGCTTTAGATGCTCAAAAGATCGCAATCCTCAAGCAACAATATGGATCCGACCTATTCATCAATCAAACGAATAGATCTTATATCTGTCATTAGTATTCTTGAACGATTGCGTCTTGCCGGGCTTTCGTTCGAAGGCGGACAGCGTCCGATCCGGGGGGAGGCCGCGCGCATTGACGTCGTCGATCAGGTGAGCGGGGAAGCGCGCTGCAATCTCGTCGAGCGTATGCTGCGCCATCCGTTGAATTTTTCGGATATGCAAAAGGGTGAAGATGCGAGAGGCTTCGCCGAGTGCCGTGCCAGCCATGGTGTTTGTTCCTTTGCAGCTGTCTGTATCAGTTTCATTAGGGCTAATATGCTGCTTCGTTGACAATCAGACAAATGAAATGATATGGTGCTTAGGATCAGAAAAATTGAAGGTTGCCGATATGACCGTACCGTTCCGCCGGCCCATACCGTTGCTTGACAATGAAGTTCTGCGCACCTTTGTAGCCATTGCCGAGACCGGCAATTTCTCCACCGCCGCCGATGCGGTCTTCCGCACGCCGTCCGCTGTTTCGATGCAAATCAAGAAGCTGGAAGAGCAGCTCGGCGTGACGCTGTTCCTGCGCGACGCGCGCTCGGTCAGCCTGACGCAGCATGGCGAGATGCTGCTCTCCTACGCGCGCAATATCCTGGCCTTGTCGAACGAAGCCGTATCGCGTTTCATCATGCCCGAGCTCAGCGGCGTGGTGCGGCTTGGCGCACCCGATGATATCGGCGAGCGCCTGCTGCCGACCATTCTGAAGAGCTTTTCGGAGAGCTATCCCGGCATCATGGTGGATGTCGTCGTGGATATGAGCCTCCAGCTGAAGAAGCGCATCGAGGAGCAGCGACTGGATCTGGCGCTGATCAATTGCGCGACGCGGCCTTTCCCGACGGAAGGCGAAGTGATCTATACGGAGCGTCTCGTCTGGGCGGGTGCCAAGTGCGGCACGGCCTATCGGCGCGACCCGCTGCCGATCTCCATCTGGGAAGACGGTTGCATCTGGCGGTCGGAAGCGTTGGCGCAACTGGAACGGCAGAAGCGGCCTTACCGCGTTTCCTATCTCAGCGCCCACACGATGGCGCAGCGCGCCGCTATTGTCTCCGACCTTGCGGTCGCGCCGTTCCCACGGTCCTACATTGGTGAGGATATGGAGATCCTCGGGCCGAACGAGGGGCTGCCGGAACTCACCTCCTTCGACATTCGCCTGCTGACGGCATCGCAGATGACGGGGCCGATGAAGGCCGTTGCCGATAGCATCCGGCAGGCATTCATAGAGATCGGGCGAAAAATGGCCGCGTGAGCCGCCGCCGGTTAAGCGTTACTCGCGGCTGCGCCGCCGTCTGCGGCCGCCGCCTTCGCCGCCGGCATCGTCGCCAAGCTGTTTGCGCTCCGGCAGTGTCACCACCTTCGCCAGTTCCGGAAAGGCATCGACCTTGTTCGGCAGCGCCATGGCGTAGACGAAATGCTCCTGAAACTTTGATTCAAGCGCCGTCTCTATCTTCTCGATTTTGCTGACAGTTTCCTCGATCTCGCGGCGATGGCCGCGATTGAGCAATGCCATGCGCGCGCCGGTGCCGGCCGCGTTGCCGACTGCCTTCACCTTGTCGAGGGTGCAATCCGGGATGAGACCGAGCACCATCGCGTATTTGGGATCGATGAAGGTGCCGAAGGCGCCTGCAAGGCCGATGCGATCGACATGCTCGACACCTTGCTTGTCCATCAACAGCTTGACGCCGGCATAAAGGGCGGCCTTGGCAAGCTGGATGGCGCGGACGTCGTTCTGTGTCACGGTAATGCGTTGTTCGCCGTCGCGCAGCAGGTAGGAATAGGTGCGGCCGTTCTGCAGGATACGCGGAGAACGCGCCATCATGCCGCCGTCAACCACGCCGTCCTCGGAAATGATACCAGTCAGGAACATCTCGGCGACCACCTCGATGATTGCCGAGCCACAGATGCCTGTGACGCCAACGGCGGCGGCGGCTTCGTCAAAGCCGGGCTCGTCCGACCAGGGCTCGATGCCAATGACGCGATAGCGCGGTTCCAGTGTGACGGGGTCGATGCGGACACGTTCGATGGCGCCTGGTGCTGCGCGCTGGCCGCTGGAAATCTCGGCGCCTTCGAAGGCAGGGCCCGTCGGCGAGGAGGCGGCGACGACGCGCTGACGATTGCCCAGCACGATTTCGGCGTTGGTGCCGATATCAACCAGCAGCATCATCTCATCCTGGCGGTGCGGCCCTTCAGCGAGGGTGGCGGCGGCGGCGTCGGCTCCGACATGGCCGGCGATGCAGGGCAGCATATAGACGCGCGTGCCGGCATTCATCGGCAGGCCGATCTCGGCCGACCTCAGGTGTACCGCGCCTGAGACGGCGAGCGCGAAGGGTGCGCCGCCAAGCTCGGTGGGGTCGATGCCGAGGAAGAGATGATGCATGATGGGGTTGCCGACGAAGACCGCATCGAGGATGTCCTGGCGCGACACGCCGCCGTCGGCGCAGACCTTGTCGATCAGCCCGTTCAGCGCTTCGCGCACGGCATTGGTCATCGCGACCCGGCCGTCCGGGTTCATCATGACGTAGGAGACGCGGCTCATCAGATCCTCGCCGAAGCGGATCTGCGGGTTGGAGGTGCCGGCAGATGCCACCGTCCGGCCCGACAGCAGCGAGGAGAGATGCATGGCGATGGTGGTCGAGCCGATATCGCAGGCGATGCCATAGGCCTCATTCTTGAGGCCGGGGTAAAGCGCGATCAGGCGGGGGTGGTCGTCGGCGTGATCCTGATGGATCGCGGCGGTGACTTTCCATTCTCCCTTGCGCAGGATCGACTGCACTTGCGGGATGATGTGAAAATCCACGTCGAGATTGTCGTATTTCCAATCTGCAGCCAACGCGGCTTTCAACCGGTCGAGATCGCCCGAAGGCTTGTGCATGTCCGGCTCCTCGACCTCGACGTAGCACATATGCACGGCCGTATCGCGGATGATGACGCGCTCGTCGACGGCTTTGCGCACTACCTGCGCATTGATCACCGTGTCCTGCGGCACGTCGATGACGAGATCGCCCTGGATCAGGGCAGAACAGGAGAGGCGGCGTCCATCAGGCAGATCGCGCACCTCGGCGTAGCGTCTTTCCTTGGGGCCGATGGGCGAAAGATGGTCGTTGGCCGAGACGATCTTGTGCTTGGCGAAATTGCCCTCCTGCACCGAGACCTGGCAGCGCCCACAGGTGGCACGGCCGCCGCAGACGCTCTCCACATAGACGCCGAGCTGCCGCGCAGCCTCCAGCACCGGCGTTCCCACCGGAAAATGGCCGCGCTTACCGGAGGGCATGAAGAGGACGAGGGGATTCGCGCTGTCGCTGGCTTGGGCCACGGATCAGTCTTTCTGTTTGCTAAGGCGGCGTACGTTCGAGCGAACGCGCTTGCTATACGGCTTGACCATGGCCTGGGCGACGGCATCGACGGCGCGATGCGATAAGGCGTTACCCCCCTTTGTCATTGCCGCAATATTCTGCTGGGTCATGGCGATATTGGTGGCAACGGCACTTTCTGCCGCGGCCATCATCTTTTCCGAGACCATCTGGTTGAATTCCGTTATGTTGACGCCGCCGCCGGTCATCGCTGTCATCCACATTTGCGACAGGCGCATTCCAATCACCATGGGCGCCTGGATCCACAATGTGGCGAGATCATCGGAAAGCTTCCGGCTCGGATACTTCATCTCTATTCCCTCGCCGCGCCGGCACCGGCTCGTGCCGCGCGCCCACCACGCCGGCCGCCGCTGCCAGCCGAGGGGGCCGCAGAAGCCGGAGCGCTCGCTCCGCCTTCGGCCGGCTTGTAGTCGCGGTAGGTCATGATCCAGTTGGTGCAATTGGCGTCGGTGCCGTTCAGGACGTTGGCGGCGCGCACGGCTTCCATTTCCTGCGGGCGGCAAGGGTTCATGATGGCCGAGGTCATGCCGGCGCCGATCACCATCGGGATGAAGCCGGCATTGATGCCGTGGCGGTGCGGCAGGCCGAAGGATATGTTGGAAAGGCCGCAGGTGGTATTCACCTTCAGCTCGTTGCGCAGGCGGTGCAGCAGCGCGAAGACCTGGCGGCCGGCATCGCCGAGCGCGCCGATCGGCATGACGAGCGGATCGACCACGATGTCATGGGGCTTGATGCCGTAGTCCATGGCGCGCTCTACGATCTTCTTTGCGACGGCGAAACGCACGTCCGGATCCATGGAAATGCCGGTTTCGTCGTTGGAGATGGCAACGACCGGCACGTCGTATTTCTTGATGAGCGGCAGGATGGCTTCGAGCTTTTCCTCTTCACCGGTCACGGAATTGACCAGCGGCCGGCCCTTGGCAACCTTCAGCGCAGCTTCGATGGCGGCCGTAACCGAGCTGTCGATCGAGAGCGGCACGTCGACCAGGCCCTGGACGATTTCCAGCGTCTGCACCAGCAGGCCAGGTTCCGTCTCGTTCGGGTTGACCGAGGTGACGCCGGCGTTGACGTCGAGCATGGTCGCGCCCGCGGCCACCTGTTCCAGCGCGTCCTTGATAACCGTATCGAAATTGCCCTCGATCATCTCAGCGGCCAGCTTCTTGCGCCCCGTTGGGTTGATGCGTTCGCCGATCACGCAAAAGGGCTGGTCGAAACCGATGATGATTTCGCGAGTGGCGGATGCAACGATGGTGCGCGTCATGTCTGATCCTCTGGTCAGTTGGCCCGATAGATCTGGTCTATCGTGCCGGGATGGGGGTTACAAGCCGTCCGGGCTCCTCCGCCCGCTGCTCGATTTCAGTGCGTCTTGTGTGGCGGATGATGAGCGGCGGCTTCGGCCATTTCCTGCTGGTTCTCTTCCTTGCCCCCACGGATGTGTTCCAGGCGCTCTGCGATGAGCGCGTCGGTTTGGTTGGCCTCGTGCTTCCATGGCTGGCGGCCCTTCAGCACGCCGGATTCATGCACCATCTCGGCGACATATTCTTCCTGGCGGTAGGCCATGACATGAACACCGGAAACGCCCTCGATCTCCTTCACCTCGTTGATGATGTCGATGCAGAGCTGCTTGCCTTCCTTCTTCTGGTCCTGTGCGCCTTCGATGCGTTTGATAACGGCATCGGGAATGTGCACGCCCGGCACGTTGGAGCGCATCCAGCGAGCGGTTTTCGCTGAGGCGAGGGGGCCGACGCCGACGAGAATGAAGCATTTCTCGTTCAGGCCGAGGTCGCGCACCTTCTTCATGTATTCCCGGAACATGGGCACGTCGTAGCAATATTGGCTCTGCACGAATTGCGCACCGGCCTCGATCTTCTTCGCCAGCCGATAGGGCCTGAAGTCGTGGGGCGGCGCGAAGGGATTGATGGCCGCGCCGAGAAAGACCTTCGGTGGCGATGTCAGCTTGCGCCCCGACAGGAATTTCGCGTTGTCGCGCATGATGCGCACGGTTTCGAGCAGCGACATGCAATCGAGATCGAAGACCGGCTTGGCGCCCGGCTGGTCGCCGGCCTGCACGCCGTCGCCGGTCAGGCACATGATGTTGCACACGCCCATGGCAGCAGCACCCAGCACGTCGCCCTGAATGGCGATGCGGTTCTTGTCGCGGCAGGCGATCTGCATGATGGGCGCATAGCCCATGCGCGTCAGTAGCGCGCAGATGCCGACCGAGGACATGTGGCAATTGGCACCCGAGGCATCGACCGCGTTGATGCCGTCAACCCAGCCGGAGAAGATCGCGGCGCGCTCATAGACTTCTTCGGGGTTGGCGCTATCGGGTGGGTTCAATTCGGCGGTGACCGCGAATTCGCCGCGGCGCAGCACGCGCTCCAGCCGCCCGAGTGATGAATGGCCGGGTAGAGGATCGAGCGGCAGGTGGACGCCGAGCGGATTTTCGTCGATATGCGCCATCGATCACGCTTCCTTTTTCGCTGCTTCACGGGCAGCGGCCGCTTCCGCAGTGACGCGCAGCCAGGAGGAAGTTTCACGCAGCGATTGGTTCACCGGTTTCTGCACCTTCAGGATCGCATCGCCTTGGATCATGTTTCGCGAACCGTTCCAGGCCTGCACCCAGACACAGGGCATGTCCGGTTCGACCTCGCAATTGCCATTGGCGCGTACCCCGCCGCAAGGGCCGTTGCGCAGCTGCTTCGGACAGTTCATCGGGCAGGACATGCCGGTCGACGAGAGCGCGCACTGGCCGCACATGCGACAGTCGAACAGAAAGCCCTTCACATTGCGCTCGACGAAAGTGATCGGCCGTTCGACGCGCTCGTAGCCGATTTTCTTCCAGAGCGGATGAAGGAGGAGGAAAGCATCGGCGAAGCGATGATAGAACCATTCGAGGAAGCGCGAATGGCGCACGGCCCAGAGACGGACGGTGTATTTGCGGCGGGCGCGGCGGTTGGGCGAGACGCCGGCGGGCGTATAGGCGCCGCTTGCGGCCTTCGCTCCGGGCGCCGCGTTGCCCGGCTTCTGGATGGCGTCAGCCATTGTCGCGGCCTCCGGCCTTTACCAGAGCAACTAGACGCTCCCGGTCAAAGGCTGCTTCGAGTTCGCTTGCGGCCTTGTCCGCCTCGGCTTCCAGATCGTCGGAGACAGGCACGGGATCGGCCTTGCGCCATTCGGCCAAGTAGTCGTCGGTCTCGGCCGCGCCGGTGCGCATCGCGCACATGTCGATCGCCTCGGTGAAGCGCAGCGAGAGCTCGCGCTTTGCCGTCTGCCGCCCCTTCTTGATGATTACTTGGGCCGGAATGTCCCGCCAATAGACGACAATGCGATCCGCCATGCAAAATTCTCCTCTTTAATCAAGAATGCACGTCCATCGACCCGGAGACTGCGCTCGCCACGACGCGGCCCATGCCAAAAAACGACGCGGCGCGGAAAGCACATCCCGCAACCAGCGGCAAACTTCACCGTCATGCCGAACGCTCGAGTTTTCCACCGCGATTCAACGCTTTCAACGCGTTGCAACATGGCGGAGTCCGACGCGGGCAGCAAGCAAGGATATAGGGTGGAATGTCGTAATCAGACGGTCAGCAATTCATGGGCAAGATCGCCATACGCGGTGAAGCGGTATTCGTAATCCAAACCGAGATAGGCGGCCGCTGCCTTTGCCTTTTCCTGCAGAGCCGGATCCTCCTCTTGCGAGAGATAGACGACCTTGCGGTAATTGCCGAAATACATGTCCCGCAGTTCCGGATGCCGGTCGAGGCCGAGCGGCACGACGACGAAGGACTCGAACTGCCGGGCGAGAAAGTCGGTGAGGAAAAACGAGGTGATGTCATCCTCGCGCGCTGCAAAGGCTTCGTTGCCGCTGAAGAAGGAATAGCAGTGCGGCCCCGAAAGGCGCTCGATGCCCTCACGCTCACAGATCTTGTCGATCATGCCGCCGGTTCCGCAATCGGCATAGCCGATGAAGATCCTCTCGAAACCCCGCGCGCGCGCATTCGCAATGGCTTCCTCCAATGCGGGCGCGATCTTCTGAGGGTAGGAGTGATAGATCGCGGGAAGACAGTGCAGATCGATGTGGTCGAGCTGATTTATTCTGGTGACCGCCAGTATCTCGCGCGCGATTGCGCCGCACGCGATCACATGAACTTTTCGCGTTGTCATGCGTTTATCACGCGGAGGATTTGTCTCCGCTTTTTGTTGATCGATATCCACTCAGAGAGGGTTCCAAATCATGACTGCACCGACATTCAGCAAAATCGCCGCCGCGCTTGCCGTCCTTATGGTACTTGCTTCATGCGCCAATACAATTCGCGGCGTCGGCAGGGATACGGCCAATGCCGTCAACGCGACGGAAGACGCCGGTCATACCGTCAAGAAGGCTGCCCAATAACCAATTTGGGATGCCAACGGGTCGGCGACAACCTTTCGGTTGTCGCCAGTTTGGAATCCGCTGCAATCAGGCTTGTGCAGCCAGGCTGTTGTGCTTGCGCTTCATGAAGTCCTTGGCGGTCTCAACCGCCACGGCCGCGTCGCGGCAATAGGCATCGGCGCCGACGGCCTTGCCGAACTCCTCGTTCAGCGGCGCGCCACCGACGAGAACGACGTAGTCGTCGCGCATGCCCTTTTCCTTAAGCGTATCGATGACGACCTTCATGTAGGGCATGGTGGTCGTTAGCAGTGCCGACATGCCGAGAATATCAGGCTGTTCGCGCTCGATGGCATCGAGATAGTTCTCGACGGGGTTGTTGATGCCAAGGTCGATGACGTCGAAGCCCGCGCCCTCCATCATCATGCCGACGAGGTTCTTGCCGATGTCGTGAATGTCGCCCTTGACGGTGCCGATCACCATCTTGCCGAGCTTCGGCGCGCCGGTCTCGACCAGGAGCGGCCGCAGGATAAACATGCCGGCCTTCATCGCATTGGCTGACAGCAACACTTCGGGCACGAAGAGAATGCCGTCGCGGAAATCGATGCCGACGATGCGCATGCCCTCGACCAGCGCTTGCGTGAGAATGTCATAAGGCGTCCAGCCGCGTTCGAGGAGGATATTGGTCGCTTCCTCGATTTCCTCCTTCAACCCGTCATACAGGTCGTCATGCATCTGCTGCACGAGTTCCTCGTCCGAAAGTTCCGAGAGAATGATTTCGTCGTCAGACATGCGCTCCATCCCGTTTTCGTGCAAATGCATCAGAGGCTTGTATAAAATACTGCCTCAATAAGCGATAAACCTCAACGATGACAAAATTCTTTTTGAAAGCGACGTCGCGCGGATTAATCGCGACGGACGGAAATGAGGCGATATCGTCGCGGCCATGTCTGTCCTATGCTAATTGCTGGCGCATTAAGGAACGTCCGGCCGACGGAATCGGCTAGCATAGAGTGAGGATAGACGCATTCATGCGCAGGAGCGAGGAAACATCATGGACGATATGAACGAGCAACCGGCTGCGGGCGGCGATGGCGGCGGACGACGTTCGCGCGGTGAGGGCAGAGGTGCAGCGGCAAGGCGCGCGTCGCGCAGCGGCGGCGGGCCGGGCCCTTCGCTTCCTTATATCGTCCGGAAGATCGGCGTTTACGAGGTGCTTGACGAAGAGGGCCTGCAGCTCATCGAGCGCAATGCCGATAAGGTTCTGGAGGAAATCGGCATCGAGTTTCGCGACGATGCGGAGGCCCTGGCGCTCTGGAAAGAGGCCGGCGCCGACGTGCGCGGGCAGCGCGTGCATTTTCCGAAGGGTCTTTGCCGCGAACTCCTGAAAACGGCACCGAAGGAATTCACCTGGCATGCGCGCAACAGCGCCCGCAACGCCCATGTCGGCGGCAAGGCGACGATCTTCGCGCCGGTCTACGGGCCGCCCTTTGTCCGTGACCTCGAAGGCAACCGCCGTTATGCGACGATCGAGGATTTCCGTAATTTCGTGAAGCTCGCCTACATGGCGCCCTCGATGCACTCGTCCGGCGGCACGGTCTGCGAGCCGGTCGACATTCCGGTCAACAAGCGCCATCTCGATATGGTCTACAGCCATATCAAATATTCCGACAAGCCATTCATGGGCTCGGTGACGGCGCCGGAGCGCGCCGAGGATACTGTCGCGATGGCGAAGATCGTCTTCGGCGACGATTTCGTCGAGAACAATTGCGTTACGCTCAACCTCATCAACGCCAATTCGCCGATGGTCTTCGACGAGACCATGCTCGGCGCGCTGAAGGTCTATGCGCGGCACAACCAGGCTTCAGTCGTTTCCCCCTTCATCCTTTCGGGCGCCATGAGCCCGGTGACGGTGGCGGGCACGCTGACGCAGATTCTCGCCGAAGTGCTTGCCGGCGCCTCGTTCACGCAGCTGATCCGCAAGGGTTCGCCGGTGCTCTACGGCACCTTCGCCGCCTCGATCTCGATGCAGTCGGGTGCGCCGACGTTCGGCACGCCGGAGCCGTCGCTGGTGTCCTATGGCTCCGCCCAGCTCGCGCGCCGTCTCGGTCTGCCGTTCCGTACCGGCGGCTCGCTCTGCGCTTCCAAGGTGCCGGATGCGCAGGCCGCGCATGAATCGGCCAATACCTTGAACATGACGCTGCTGGCCGGCACGAATTTCGTGCTGCATGCGGCCGGCTGGCTGGAAGGCGGTCTCGTGTCTTCCTACGAGAAGTTCATGATCGACCAGGACCAGCTCGGCATGATGCAGAAGATGGCCGAGGGTATCGATCTCTCCGAAAACGGTCAGGCGCTGGATGCCATCCGCGAAGTCGGTCCCGGCAGCCATTATCTCGGCTGCGCCCATACGCAGGCGAACTTCCAGAGCGCTTTTTATCGTTCGGCTCTGGCCGACAATAATTCCTTCGAGCAATGGGAAATCGAGGGGCAGAAGCGCGTTGAGGAGCGCGCCAATGCGCTTTGCCGCTCCTGGCTCGACCAATATGAAGCGCCGCCGCTCGATCCGGCGATCGACGAGGCACTGCTGGCCTATATCCAGAAGCGCAAGGATTCGATGCCGGACGCCTTCACTTGAAGAGAGCCCGAGGCCGCCAGGGAGCAAGGCGGTGCGATACGCGTTGCCGATCTGATCCAGAAGGAAGTCTGGCGGCCGCACTATCCATATAAGGGGCCACGGTGAACCGCGGTCCCGCCACATTCGAACAGCTCCGTGCGGCGCTCGGCGTCCACGGAGTTTTCGTTCGCGGCAGCCTGTCTTTCGACGCAGGCGAGGGGCCGGTGCTGGCCGACGGAAGGGTAGCGCGCAGCGTCGTCCTGCTCGGCAATGTCGGCGGCTCCATCTGGCGGCCCTTCTCGCGTTGGCGGCAATTGCCTGAGAATATGCTGCGCCGCGATCCGCTCGACGACTGGTCGAAGGCGATCATCCGGCCGATCGCTGACGAGTTCGCAGCGACGGCATATTTTCCCTCGGATCCTCCATGGCAGCCTTTCCAGCAGTGGGCCATGCGAGCGGAGGGCCTGAAGGCCTCGCCGCTCGGCATCCTGATCCATCCGGAATACGGCCTCTGGCACGGCTATCGCGGCGCCCTGGGTTTTGCCGATATTCTAGTGGATGACGGCGCGCCGGCGCGCGGCGCGCATCCTTGCGATCATTGCCTGGATAAGCCTTGTCTCGATGCTTGTCCCGTAGATGCAGTGGCGCCCGCCGGGTTCGACGTTCAGCGCTGTCGAACGTATCTGCGGGCTGATGAAGGGCAATGGGGCTGCATGGCGGCGGGCTGTCGCGCGCGCAATGCCTGTCCGGTTGGTGCCAGCTATCGTTATCCTGCCGCGCAGCTTGCCTTTCACATGGCGGCCCTCCAGTTGTAAGTGCGGATATCCATCCGGAGTTGTCAGCTTGATTCGATTGATGATCATCCTCGCGGTTCTTGTCTGCGCCACCGCGGCATCGGCCGGCGAGGCCTGCCGCAAGGTCGAGCATCTCGGTGATGGCTACACGGTTTGCACCTTCGATCCGGCGACCGACGATATCCAACTTTTCCAGAATGATCGCAGCGGCAAGCCCTATGGTTCGTTCCGGGCTTTGGAAAACGATCTGCGTCAGGACCGCGTCTATGTCCGCTTTGCCATGAACGGCGGCATGTATCTCGACGATCAGTCTCCCGTCGGGCTCTTCGTCGAAAACGGTCGTGAGCTGAAGAGGATAAATACCAACAAGGGGTGGGGCAATTTCCACCTGCTGCCGAACGGCGTCTTTTATCTCTTGCCGGGCCGTGCCGGCGTGATGGAAAGCAAGGCTTTTGCCACCTCGGGCATCAAGCCGTTCTACGCGACCCAGTCCGGCCCGATGCTCGTCATCGACGGCAAGCTCCATCCGTCGTTTCTTGCGGACAGCACCAGCTTCAAGACGCGAAACGGCGTTGGTGTCACCGGGGATGGCAAGGTCGTTTTCGCGATTTCGGATGGTCCCGTCCGCTTTCATGACTTTGCGACGCTTTTCCGCGACGACCTCGGCTGCGCGAACGCGCTGTTTCTGGACGGCAGCATTTCCAGCCTCGACATTCCTGAATGGCAAAGGCGGGACGGCCTGTTTCCACTCGGCCCCATCATCGCGGTGACCGAGTTATTGCCCGGCTGAATGCACGCCTGGCGACCGAGCCAGGATTCGGACCGGACGTTCGCAATGCGACACCGGCAGCGGATTCAGTTTCGGTCCCCGGCAGTGATCGTCAGGCAAACTGTTCGATGTAGGTCAGAATGTCGAACATGCCGTCCTTGGGCCCCGGATTGGCAGGAAAGTTTTCCGTAAAGCGCAAATATGCCCTTGGCTTCCTGTCATAGCCGCCGGCCTGCGGTTCTTCCCTGATGAGATGCTCTCGGATCGAGGGCGAGAGAAGATTGATTGTAGCGTCGTCTATGATCGGCTCAAGGATGACGGGCTCGCCATTGAATGCGATCGCCTCCGTTGCCGCTGTTGCGATGCCTGCCAGCTTGCGGATCTGGTCGTAGGACTCCGCCGGCAGCGGTGTCGGATGATAGGCCGCCATGCGGTGGTACATGATGTAGGCTTCGACCCAGTTCTGTGCATTGACGTGCAAGCGCATCGCCACGGCCTGGCGCTGCAGCATGAAGTCGGTGATGCGCGGCATCAGCGAGCCGCGATACTCCGGCGGCAGCCGGTTGTCGCGAAGCGCCTGCGATGCAAGATATTCGAGGCCGCCTCGGTAGCTGTCCCACTGGAACATGCATTCCTTGTTGCCCTGTTGCAGACGGGGGTCGTCGGAAACCGCAGTCACCCGAGCGAAGGGTTCCGGCATGAACAGCACATCGGCCTTGTCCAGCGCGCGGGTGGTGTAAAGAAAGGCCCAGAAAATAAAGGGTGTCGGGCTGGATATGGATCTCGCCAGGATGTCGCGCCGGATGATCATGAATTCTGGGAAGACATGCCGCTCCAGGATGAATTCCAGCATCGAATGGAAATCGCCCTTGGTATGCCGCGAGGGGTAGGACAGGTGATAGAAAGGCTGCATGTCTCCGCCGCCCGGCCGCCCGTCAACCAGAAGCCAAGGCGCCTGGATCATGCCGATCCGCCTGTCGTCCACCATGATGTGGAGATATTCGACGACCTTTTCCGGGATCAGCAGATCGTCATCGCCGAGGAAGACCGCGAAGTGGCCGCGAGCCCGCTGCATGGCAAAGGCGTAGTTGCTGATGAAGCCGGAATTGCGTGCCCGGCGATAGGCGCTGATTTCCGGATGGTGTGAGATCGACTGGATATAGGCAGCGGTGTCGTCGGTCGAGCAATCGTCGACAATGACGATTTCAAAAGGAATATCGAGCTTACGAAAAGCGTCCAGGTGGAAATTTATGTTCCGTTCAAGCAGGAACTGACGATTAAAGGTTGGAACGCAAATCGAAAGGACGGGGATTTCAGCAGAAGACATCGATTTCTCCACGGCATCGGCGCGATTCTGGGCGCGGACTTTGTCTTTTTGGATAAGCCGGTTTGCTTTCGCGGGGCTGGATAGTTCGGTCCTCCGCCGATCGGGCAGGGCATCCACGCACCAGTTCAGTGCAAGTTCCGACCCCTATGCTTTGAGGAGCGGTCCCGCGAGTTTTGCTAGGTGGCGATCGCAATTTGCCGAGGTCGTGTTGCCGGAAGGACGGCTACGCAGCTTGAGGCGAATAGCTTGGCCGATACCCCAGGTCCGGCGCCCATCTAGTATCAGGAGGCCTTGTGAGCAAAGTCAGTGTCATCATCCCCGCCTACAACGCGCAGGACTCCCTCGGCGACATAATTACGGCTGTTCTTGAAAATCGCGAGGTTTTGGAAGTGATCATCGTTGACGACACGTCGCGCGATGCCACCGCGCTGATCGTCGAACAATATGCCCGACGCGACGAGCGTGTACGGTTGCTGCGCAATCCGGAAAATCGCGGTGCCGGATACAGCCGCAATGCCGGCATGGCGGCGGCACGCGGCGACTACTACTATTTTCTCGACGCCGATGACATGATCGCCCATCGCTCGATCGACGAGGTCATCTATCATATGGAAGCCAATGGCTGCGACGTGATGGTGTTTCGTTATCGCTATGTCACCGACAAGAACGACCGCCTGGGTCCGATGTTGCAGATCGATGACGAGGCCTGGCGCCAGCTGGTCGGTGATGCGGACATCCGCATATTCACGCTTCAACAGTGCGCACGGCTGCTCTTTACCGTCAATTTCCCCTGGAACAAGATCGTCAGCGCCAAGCTTTGCCGGGAAACGGGCCTGCGTTTCTCAGAGACGCGCGTCCATAATGACATCTACGCCCACTGGCATATCTATATGCATGCACAGAGGATCGGCATGATGAATCGTTATCTCATCGGTCACCGAGTCTATGAGGAGCGGGCGCAGCTTACCAACGTGTTCACCGAAAAACGTTTCGAAATCTTCACGGCATTCGAGGAGGTGGAGGCGTTGTTCGCGCGCCTGCCTCTCATGAAACAGGCCTATTATCAGTGGTTCCTTTGCAGCAAGCTGGATCTGCTGCAATGGATCTATCCGCGTCTGCCGGTCAATCTCCGGGAGCGGTTTCTTACGCTGATCACACAGTCCTATGCGGGATATGATGAGCCTGAATACAACTACGTCCGTGCGCAGTCGCCCCAAATGGCCGAAGTATCGCTGAGGCTGAAGCGGGCGCCGCATCTCGTGCTTGGCAGATTGGCGAGTTAGCCGGCGATTCTAGTCGCCGTCGGCGAAAGACGGTGTAAAAAAGAGAGGCGCAACAGGCAGAGCCGTTGCGCCTCTCTTTTTGCATGCTCAATTCTATCGGATGTTATCGAGTTCGTTGAGCGCCGCCGGATCTTCGAACTCCTCGCGGCTGTAGATCGCAAAATCCGCCTCGGTCGATTCCTTGAACTTGTAGGGATTCTCGACGAGCTTCAGCAATGTCCATTGGGGGAACCTGCGGGCGATGTCGCTCGTGAACTTGCGATGCCGGACATGGGCGGCGCCACGGATGTCGGGGCCGTCGAAGTTGGAGGCATATATGACGACGTAGCGCCTGGAGAGGGAGAACAGCTGGTCGAGATAGTTGACATAGATCGCGTCATCGATGAGGTGGTAAAGCACATCGAGAGACAAGGCGCAGTCATAAGCGTCCTCTTGGGTTTCCCAATCAAGGGACTGGTCGCCTAGCCAGATGAACTGATAATTCGGCTTATCCCTATACATCGCCTGCGTGCGCTCGATCACGGTCTTCGAGACGTCGAAGCCGGTATAGCGATCGAATGCGAAATATTTCAGCTGATTGCCGTCGCCCGACCCCATTTCGGCAAAGGAGGAAAGCTCTTTCTTTCGGGCGAAGGCGTTGAGAAACAGCCCTTTGTAGTTGGCGAGGACATCGTAGGAGCCGGCTCCCGAATTGCCGCCGGTGCGGTAGCGGGTCTCCCAATAGCCGCTGGAATCAAAGCCAAGCGGGGCGTCTGGCGTCTTTGGCTGTTGCTGCGGAGGCGGCACGGGAGCGAGCCGCTGCGCCGGCGGCATGGCGATAGGCTGCGGCTGGGTCGGAATCGGCTGCTGCAACGGCGGCGCAAAAACCTCGCCGAGCGGAAGAGCCTCCCGAACCTGCTGCACCGATATGGCCTGCGGTACGGTCGCGGGCTGCTGCGCCTGCAGCGAGGGAGCCGGCTGTTGTACCAGCCAAAGCGGAACAGGCCGCTTGAGGTGCGAACCGGCATATTGCTCGATCGGAGCTGCTGGCGGCGGCGCGACCTCGGCCACCCGGCCGTTCATGACCATGTCTACCTCATGCAATTGTTTGGCGAGAGGAAACTTTTCCCGCACATATTGCGACCACTGATGCATCTGTCCGGCGATGATCTTCTCGACAGCCTCGTCCACCGATGAGAAACGGATTTCGTCGGGCCAGAATTCCTCGGCGCCGGGATAATCGTGAATCACGGGCAGGGCGCCGACGGCCATCGCTTCGGCGATGTTGTATCCAAAGCTTTCATGGATGGAGGTCGACAGAATGACGCCCTTGTCGGCTAAAAAAGCAGGCATGTCCCGCTGCCAGCCGTGGAAGAAGACGTGGCGAGCGAGGCCGAGCTTCTCCGTCGTACGCTGCAGGTAAGGCGCCATGACGAACTCTTCCTGCTCGCCGGCGACATGCAGGGTGTAGGACGGGTCCCTCTTCACCAGGGCATGCATGATCTGCAGGAACATTGGCTGGTTCTTGCGCATGAACGGCTTGGCTGCCCAAACGATCTTCTTCTTGTCTAGCGACGGGATCGGCTTGAATTTTTCGAGATTGAGGCCGTTCCAGACGACGTGTGTGCGTGTCTTTTGCGAGAGCTGCGGCACCCTGTGCCTCAGGACCCGAAGCATGTCGTGAGATACGAGGATCAGGTCGTCGATGAAGCCGAAGTTGATGCGTGTGGGAAAACTCGATTCCACGATTTCGAAACGATGCCAGCGCGCTATGACGCGTTTGCCGAGCCGGCGGATGTTCTGATTGATCGCATGCGCGAAGAGCTCGTTACAGAATTCGAACCAGACGATGTCGGCCCATTCCACGGCCGTTTCGATCTCTTTGTAAGTCTTCGGCTGAATCGCCAGGACTTCGTAAGTTTTTGAAAGATGATGATAGATGTCGCCGATGAAACTATCGACTTCGATGAGTATGGCCAGCTTCTTCTTCTGATGCATCTTCTTCTACCGTAAAAAGAGACGAGTGGTTCTTTGTCCCGACTTGACGGACGACATGACCGACCTTCGTGTCCGCCGAGCGCCGACATTCTTGGCAATATTCCGAACGCGCGATTGCCCCGCGTAGAAATTCCGCTTTCGACACTATGCCGACCAACTTTCGCGAGGCTGGATTGATTGCGCCTGGCGATGAGGCGGCGGTCGATTCCGGCCGTAAGCTTCGCAAAAGGAATGAACGCCAAGGTGTCGATCAAACGAGTTCGATTGGGGGCGGACATTCCGGAGCTGTTCATGCAGCCGCCTTCCTCAGATCGCGCCGTTGCTTCGGTCCAGGAATAGGGGACAGTCCAACATGTCATCGGCAGCGAACAGCCTGCACACGTCCGAATATGCCGCGCGCCCGGCAAACCAGATGCGGTGGTCCGACGCGCCGCCTCTGACTCAGGACATGCTGAGCGGCACATTCTGGAGCTTCGGCGACGTGAACCGCGGGATGTTCTCATCCTTCCTGGTGCTGGCGCCGGATGGGCTGATCGGTAACTATTTTGAACCTGACGTGGATTTCTGGCATGTCATGGGCGGCCGGCTTTGCCTGATCGACCGAGATGGACTGCCGTCGGTCATTTTCGATTCCGCGCATATCGAAGGCGACAATCTCATGGCGCTTGCGGGGCGTGGCGTGATCGGAGGTGTCGACGCCACCTACCTGCTGGTGCCGGTTGACCATCCTCCCCATCCGCTATTTCCGACACCGGCGGATGTCGAACGCCGCGCGACGTTCCGCGCCCAGCCGCAGCAGGGGATACGGCGCCCCAATCTTGTCGTCGTGCCCGCCAATTCGAAGTCTCTGCACCCGCGCTGGTTCGAAAAGATAGACGAAGCGACCCGCAACTGGGATCTTTGCATCGGTTATTACGGTGCCGAGGAACCGGAGGTTTCCGGTAGTCCTTACGAATATCTGGCGCATTTGCCAAAGCGCAAGAAGTTCAAGCTTCTCTACGACCTCTTTTACGAGGGCAGCCCGCTTTGGAACTATGAGCGCATATGGTTGCCGGACGACGACCTGCTGTGCAACGGCGAAGACCTCAACAGAATGTTCCACCTGTCGCACAAACACGGCCTCGATCTCGCACAGCCATCGCTCAAGCAAGACCAGGGCTCCTACCCCAACCATCCTTTGACGATTCAGAGACCCGATAGCCTGGTGCGCTATGAGGGTTTCGTCGAAATCATGTGTCCGCTCTTCTCGCAGCGTGCGCTGCAGATCTGCATCGGCTCCATGAGGGATGTCGAATCAGGCTATGGCCTCGATCACCTCTGGCCATCGTTCCTCGGGCGCCCCACGGCCCGAATGGCGATCATCGATGCTGTCGCCGTTGCCCATACGCGCCCGCTCGGCGCGACATACAATGTCAAGGCGGCGATCGACGAGCAGGCGGCGCTGTTCAAGGCATACCAGTACACGCCTCTGAAATATGCCGGCGTGCGGTGAGCCACCTGGTCCGGACGGCACTGCCGCAGTTTCCTGATGTCGTCGGCGCAATCCCGTGCGCCGATGCCTTGTCAGTTTCCCCAATGATCATTTTCGCACTCCACTAAACCCATCGCCGATATTGCGGGCGCCGAAAGTTTGAAAGCATGATTGATTTTTCGAAGGTAGACCTATTGATCGTCGGCGCGGGCTTTTATGGCGCGACGCTTGCGGAGCGGGTGGCGAACGAGCTTCAGAAGAACGTGCTTCTGATCGATCGCCGCAGCCATATCGGCGGCAATGCCTATAGCGAGTTCGACGGCCAGACCGGCATCGAGGTTCATCGTTACGGCGCCCATCTCTTCCACACGCCGAACGAGGTGGTCTGGACCTATCTCAACAGGTTCACCGAATTTACCGATTACAAGCATCGTGTCTATTCGAGCTATCGCAATCAGGTCTACTCGATGCCGATCAACCTCGGCACCATCTCGCAGTTTTTCAATCGGCGCCTTTCGCCGGATGAAGCGCGAGCTCTGATCGCGGAGCAGGCGGCCGAAATGGCAGGGCGCCACCCGGCGAACCTGGAAGAGAAGGCAATTTCCCTGATCGGCCGTCCGCTGTATGAAGCCTTCATCCGCGGCTACACTGCCAAGCAATGGCAAACGGACCCGCGTGACCTGCCGGAGCATATCATCACGCGGCTGCCGGTCCGCTACACGTTCGACAATCGGTATTTCAACGATAAGTTTGAAGGTCTGCCGGTCGACGGCTACACGGCCATCTTCGAGAGGATGCTGAAGCATCCGAGGATCGATATTGCTCTTGGTGTCGATTTCTTTTCGCTGAAATCCGCTTTGCCGCCCGGTCTCCCCATCGTCTACACAGGACCCATCGATCGCTATTTTGATTATTCCGAAGGCGAATTGGGTTGGCGTACGATCGATTTCGAGAAAGAGACCCTGAACACGGGCGATTTCCAGGGTACGGCCGTCATGAACTATGCCGACGAAGCGGTCCCTTATACCCGCATTCTTGAGTTCCGCCACTTCAATCCCGAGCGCAGCTATCAGACTGAAAAGACTGTTGTGGTGCGGGAGTATTCACGTTCGGCCCAACGCGCGGACGAGCCCTATTATCCGATCGACACGCGGCAGGACAAGGCGGTCTTCCTGCGGTATCGTGAGCGTGCCGAGGCGGAAGCCAACGTCCATTTCGGCGGACGGCTTGGCACCTATCGCTACCTTGATATGCATCAGGCGATCGGCGCGGCCCTGAAGGCATTCGACAGCCGGGTCGTGCCGCATTTTACCGAGGGGCGCCCTCTCGGTGGCGAGAAGTAGTGCAACGCCACCGCCGTCTTGGTTGTTCGATTGTCATGATGGCCGCTTGCGTCAGGTTTCAAGGCCTGACGCGGCAAGTCGCCGTTTAGCTGCGGCGTCTGCGCTCACGCACAGGCGCCGTTCCGCCTTCGTTGGCCGTCTTGTTGCGCATCGGGCCGATCCGCTCGACGATCACTTCCAGAGTCGGGCGCGGGCCGGGCGTATAGTTGTCGAGAGCCTCGCGCATGGCAGCGAGATGGCCGCAGGACGTGCCGCAGCAGCCGCCGATGATCTTGGCGCCCGCGTCGCGCGCAAGGCGCGCGTAGTCGGCCATCAGCGGTGGCGTGCCGGAATAATGGATCTCGGCGCCGCGATATTCGGGGATGCCGCAGTTACCCTTGACGATCACGACCGCGGCCGGATCGGAATCGGTCATGTCGAGCAGGCTCGACAGGATATCCGATGCGCCGACGCCGCAATTGGCGCCGACGGCGAGCGGACCATCGCCGACGTCCTTGGCAATGCCATGAATATCCTTCGGATGCAGGCCCATCATGGTCTTTCCGGCGGTATCGAACGAACCCGTATAGGTATAGGGCAGGCCGACCTTGACGGCAGCTTCTGCTGCTGCGCGTATTTCCTCGGGCGAGGACATGGTCTCGATCCAGGCGACGTCGGCACCACCGGCCTGCAGGCCTTCGATCTGTTCGACGAAGGCGGAAACTGCGTCTTCATAGGTCAATGCGCCGAGCGGCACCAGCAGCTCGCCCGTCGGCCCAACGGAACCGGCGACGATGATCTTGCGGTCAGTCTTGTCGGCGACGGCACGGGCAATCTCGGCGGCCACCTTGTTCAGGCTGTGCACGCGATCCTGCGCGTGGTGCAGCTTCAAGCGATGACGCGTTCCGCCAAAGGTATTGGTCAGGATGATGTCGGCGCCGGCGTCAACGAAATCCTGATGCAGTTTTGCAATCCGCTCGGGGTGCTGCTCGTTCCACAGTTCCGGGGCTTCACCCGCTTCCAGGCCCATGGCAAAGAGATTGGTGCCCGTCGCGCCGTCGGCGAGCAGCACGCCTTTTTCAGCAAGAAGATCGGTCAAGGGATTGGTTGCGACGGTCATGGCGTCTTCTCCGGATATGCGGATGTTCGGTTATGAAATGCAGATATAAACATTTCTTTATATGAGTGCAACGAGCGAACAGCGATAAGCATATTCATCTTGCATAAAGAGGAAGAGAGCGCCCTGCGCAGGCGCTCTCCTTTGTTAGACAAGGAGGTCTTTAAGCCGCCGCCATCTGCGCCGCGTCATGGGTTGTCGGCGTCACCATGGCGGAGATGATGCTTTGCAGGTCTATCGCACCGATGGGCTTGCCACCGGCATCGGTGACGACGGCTCCGGTGTGTCCGGCGTCGGTTATCCGTTTGGCGGCGATTTCCAGCGTCATATCGCCGGGTACGCGGCTGCCGCCGGGGTCACCGGCGAGCGGCTTCATGATGGTCTGAGCCTGGATGATACGACCGCGGTTCACTTCCTTGACGAAGGCGGTGATGTAGTCGTCCGCGGGTTTCAGCACGATCTCTTGGCCGCTTCCCTGCTGCACGACCTTGCCGTCGCGCAGAATCGCGATCTTGTCGCCGAGGCGGAGTGCCTCGTCGAGATCGTGGGTGATGAAGACGACGGTCTTCTTCAGCTCTTTTTGCAGGTCGAGCAGCACGCTCTGCATGTCCACGCGGATGAGCGGATCGAGCGCCGAATAAGCTTCGTCCATCAGCAGGATATCGGCGTCATTGGTCAGGGCGCGGGCGAGCCCCACGCGCTGCTGCATGCCGCCGGAGAGCTGGTTCGGATAGTGCCTTTCGAAACCTTTGAGGCCGACGCGTTCGATCCAGTATTGTCCCTTCTTCTCGCCTTCAGCACGGGGCACGCCCTGAATGTCCAGGCCGTAAATGGTGTTTTCGATGACCGTGCGATGCGGCAGCAAAGCGAATTTCTGAAACACCATCGCCGTCTTGTGACGGCGGAATTCACGCAGGGCGTTTTCGTTCATTTTGCAGACGTCGATGCCGTCATAGAGCACTTCGCCGGCGGTCGGCTCGATCAGCCTGTTGATATGACGGATCAGCGTCGATTTGCCGGAGCCGGAAAGGCCCATGACGACGGTGATGGCGCCGGCCGGCATGTCAATGTTGATGTCCTGCAGGCCGAGCACGTGACCATGAGTCTCGTTGAGTTCGGTCTTGCTGATGCCGTTCTTGACCATGTCGACAAAGTCGCGCCCGCGCGGACCGAAGATTTTGTAGAGGCTTTTGATCTGGATCGCGTGACTAGCCATGAATGACCTCCGAGTGCTTCTGGAGCCTTCTGCCGTAGGCCTGGCTCGTGCGGTCGAAAATGATGGCGATTGCGACCAGCGCGAAACCGTTGAGGAAGCCGACCGTGAAGAACTGGTTGTTGATCGCCTGCAGCGTGTTCTTGCCGAGACCGCCGACGCCGACCATCGATGCGACCACGACCATGGCAAGCGACATCATGATGGTCTGGTTGATGCCTGCCATGATGGTGGGCAACGCGAGCGGGATCTGCACGTTGAAAAGCTTCTGGCGATGCGACGAGCCAAAAGCATCGGCGGCTTCCAGCACCTCCTTGTCCACCAGGCGAATGCCGAGATTGGTCAACCGGATCATCGGCGGGACGGCATAGATGACGACAGCGATAAGGCCAGGAACCTTTCCAATGCCGAAAATCACCACAACGGGAATAAGATAGACGAAGCTCGGCATCGTCTGCATCACGTCGAGGATCGGATTGACGATCGACTGCATCCGGTCGGAGCGGGCCATCAGTATGCCGATCGGCAGGCCGATGACGATGGCGATGAGCGTACAGACGGTCACCATCGCAAGCGTTATCATGGTGTCGCCCCAGAGGCCGCAGACGCCGATGAGGGTCATCGATATCGCAGTGCCTATGACGATCTTGAGGTTGCGGCTGGCGGCGTAGACAACGAGCATCATGACGAGAAGCACGATGAACCACGGCGTGTTGGTGAAGAGCCATTCCAGATAGTTCAGAAACCATTGCAGCGGCTGAACTATGGCGTCGATGATATTGCCGTAGGCGCGCACGGATGCCCTGAACCCATCGTCGATATTCTTGCGTGCGAGGCGTATGAGCGATTCGTCTATTGCCGGAAAATTGCAAAGCACATCTGGCAGGATCGTACACTGAATAGCCATGTATTTCCCCTTCTTTGTCCGGCTCTGTCCCTGTCAGTGCATGTGGCCTTCATGTACGGACGGTGTTGCAGCGCTGCGACCGGTTCTTCAGGCTGCTTTTTAATTCTTACTACATTTGCCGCCGCCAATCTGCACTCGTTGCGACCTGTGGCCGCGTCGGTCTGTCGGTATGAGTGTCAGTCGCATCCGGCGAATATAAAATCGGCGACAGACGCAGGCCTGCCGCCGATTCATTCGTGCGGATTAGAGCGAAGCCTTGACCTTGGTGGCGACGTCTGGAGAAACCCACTTGGTCCACATATCGGGGTAGGTCTTCAGGAAGTACTTCGCACCGTCTTCGTTCGTGCCCTGATTGTCCGTCATCCAGGCCAGAACCTTGCCAACCGTGCCATTGTCCCATTTGCGGGTCTTGACGTAATCCATGGCAATGCCAGCCTTGGATGCGAAAGCCTTCGTTACGACCGTGTAGACGTCCGAAACCGGATAGGAATTCACCTTCGGATTGGCGCAATCCTGGATCGCCGTGCAGGCATCCCATTCCTTCTTGTCGTGCGGGACGCCGAAGCTCAGACGCACCATTTCGTACTTGCCGAGGATGGCTGTCGGTGCCCAATAGTAGCCGAACCAGCCGATCTTCTTTTCGAAAGCGTTGGCGATCGAGCCGTCAAGACCCGCGGCAGAGCCGGTATCGACCAACGTAAAGCCGAGCTTCTCTGCACCGAGCGCCTTGTAGAGATTGGCGGTCGAGATCTGGCAGTTCCAGCCTGCCGGGCAATTGTATACCGCGCCCTTGGAAGAATCCTCGGGGGCGGGGAAGAGTTCCGGATGCTTCAGCGCGTCCTGAACGGTCTTGATGTCGGGATGCGCGTCGGCGAGGAATTTCGGAATCCACCAGCCCTCGACGCCGCCATCGCTCAGGAGCGGCGCTGCCTCGATCAGACGACCTTCGGACACGGCCTTGTCGAGCGCGGTGCGTACTGCGTTGACCCAAAGCTCGGGCGCGACGTCGGGTTGGCCCTTTTCGTTCATGGAGGTGAAGGTCGGCTGCGTGTCGCCGGTTACCAGTGTGACGTTACAGCCATAGCCATTCTGAAGGATGATCTTGTCGACCTGAGCGGCAACGCCGGCAGAGGCCCAATTCATTTCGGCGATCGATACATCGCCGCATTCCGCGGCGTGCGCCGAGCCAGCCAAAGCGTAGGCGCCGAATGCGAAGATGGCGGAAGCGAGAAGCTTCTTCATTGATAATGTCTCCCAATTTCTCGTTACGTTACGGAAATCGACTCCAAGCGGATATGGTGTCTGTCGATCCCCGTCAGCGCGGTTCAACCACAACCGTTCATACGCCGCTGACGACGCCCGCACGGTCCCCTTTGCTGCTGTCGTGCATCTGGTCTTTTTGCGACCGCGGAACCCTGTCGCGGCCGAGCATTTTCTACATCGACAGCGAGCAGCGTAAGGATTTGAATGAAGAAATCAACAGTCTGTCGGCTGATTGAACTTATCGCGCCTGTTGGAGAAGCTTATATAAGCGCCTGAATTAGCCTATTTTCTACTATTCGCGGCTGCAAAATGGGCATTGCGAGGCTTCAACGAAGCTTTAAAGCATAGGCGAAGTTAAATACCGCTAAAATATCGCGTCCTTGAAAGACGTTTTCTATTCCATTTGCGTCGTTTGCGATTTCGCAACGAGAATGAGAAAATTTTCAAAAAATTTTCGGATTCATTCTTATTTAAGCAATTAATAACGCTCCGGTAACGATGTCGGTTTATCAATCGATGCGTGGCGGGGGACACCGCTGCTTCTTCGGCTTAGGTAGTGCGTACCGGAGAAAGCGAACCTTGCGGCGTTTGTGCAAGGGAGCCGGCGTTTTTGGCAAACCGCGTTGATCCTCGGATCGCGCGGTTTTCGCGTTTTATGGCCGCCGCGTTCCGGGGAGGCGACCGTGGGGTGGATAGCCGGCTTCCGGCCAATGCCGGATTTTATTTCCCCATATGGAATGAAAAAATAAAGCCGCCGATGCGGTCGCTTGGCGGCTTGTCGTGCGCAGGACCTGAGGCTTGACCGGCTATCAACCGACGTTATAGGTCCGGATGAAGCCGACTGTGCCGAAACGCGTATCAAGCTGCTGCAGGCGGGTATCAGGGCGGTTTGCCGGCAGTTTGCCATTCCAGGCGATCTGGATGGAATTCTGTCTGTTGAAGATGAAGAGCATCGGGGTATCCTCCAGGCCGAAACGGCCGGTTTTCGGTGTTTGTTTTCGCGGTGGAGATAATCCTCTTCAGTATAACTAACAATGGATGAAATCGTCATCCGATGTCGCAAATAGAGCATGGTGCGACGTGATGTATTTTTGTATCGTGCCGGTGGCTTCAGGCCGTTGGGGATCGCGGCGAAATCAAGGCAAAATTCCGTGTTTTCAGGGGCTGTAGCATCTCGGAGCGATGAAGAATGACGAAGGCGATCATGCTGCAGGGAACCGGCTCCGATGTCGGAAAAACGGTATTGGTCGCCGGGCTGTGCCGCCTGTTCGCCAACAGAGGTGTCAGGGTCCGTCCCTTCAAGCCGCAGAACATGTCCAACAATGCCGCCGTTGCCGAAGATGGCGGTGAGATCGGCCGCGCCCAGTGGCTGCAATCGCTGGCGGCGCGCGTTCCGTCATCCGTGCATATGAACCCGGTGCTGCTGAAGCCGCAATCGGAGACGGGCAGCCAGATCATCGTGCAGGGCAAGGTCTGGGGGCATGCGAAGGGCAGGGACTATCAGGCGCTCAAGCCGCAGCTGCTCGGCGCCGTCTTGGAAAGCTTCGCGGCCATGCGCGCTGGAACCGACCTTGTCATCGTCGAGGGCGCCGGTTCGCCTGCCGAAATCAATCTCAGGCGGGGCGATATCGCCAATATGGGCTTTGCCACCCGCGCCAACGTGCCTGTGGTGCTGGTCGGCGATATCGACCGCGGCGGCGTCATCGCGTCGCTGGTGGGTACCTATCATATCTTGCCGGAAAAGGATCGGCGCATGATCCGCGGCTACCTCATCAACAAGTTTCGCGGCGATGTCTCGCTGTTTGGAGAGGGCATAGACGCGATCGGCACGTTCACCGGCTGGCCGTGTCATGGCATCGTGCCGTGGCTGAAGGCGGCCGGCCGCCTTCCTGCCGAGGATTCCGTTGTGCTGGAACGGCTCACACGGGGCTCCTCCGGCGCCTTGAAAATTGCCGTGCCGGTGCTGTCACGCATTGCGAATTTCGACGACCTCGATCCGCTGCGAGCCGAACCCGACGTCGATCTCGTCTTCGTCCGGGCCGGTGAACGGCTGCCTGATGATGCGGGCCTTGTGGTTTTGCCGGGGTCGAAGTCGACAATCGGTGACCTGCTCGATCTGCGGGAACAGGGATGGGATGTTGATATTGCCGCCCATATGCGCCGCGGCGGCCGCGTCATCGGGATTTGCGGCGGTTATCAGATGCTCGGCCGCATGGTCTTTGATCCGCTCGGCATCGAAGGATCGGTGACGGAGACGCCCGGACTTGGCCTGCTGGATATCGAGACGGAAATGGCGCCTGAAAAGACCGTCCGCAACAGCCAGGCTTTCTCCAGGGAATACGACGTGCCGCTGTCCGGCTACGAAATCCATCTCGGCGTGACCAGCGGCCCGGATTGTGATCGCCCCTCGACCGTCATCGATGGCCGGCCGGACGGAGCGCTGTCGCCCGACGGCCGCGTCATGGGGACATACCTGCACGGGCTTTTCGGCAGCGATGCGTACCGGGCAAGACTGCTCGAAAGCTTCGGCCTTAACGGCGAGCGGACGGGCTACCGCGCGGGCGTCGACGCGGCGCTGGACGAGATCGCGACCGAACTGGAAGGCGTCCTCGATCCTGCCTGGCTCGACAGCCTTGTCAGCTAGGGCAATTCCAGGAAAAGTGCGCAACGGTTTTCCGTCCGGAAGTGCGTAAAAACAATAATCTAAAGCTGTTTAGCGATTCCATGAGCCGCTTAACGGCTCTAGAGCTCGCCGGAAACCTCGCGACGGCGGCGGTCGAGCTCTTCGCTGTAGCGACGCAATGTGTAACTCTCGGTCAGCAGCCCCACGACCTTGCGTTCAATGAGGTCGTTTATGACCACGAGCGCTTCGCTCTTCGTCTGGTCGAACATGGCTGCGGCCTGCTTGGCGTTCATCTGCGGCTGCAGGAATTCGTTGCGATGGCGGATGAAATCGGCAAGGCCATGTTCCTCGTCATCTTTCTCGACCGGGCTCGCATAAATATCCGGCACCAGCACCATGCCGGAATATTTCTCTTTGTCGTCGATCAGAATGACGCGCTGCGCCGAGCCGATCGGAAAGGCTTTGCGGAATTCCTCGATGCTCATGCCGACGCTTGCCGTATGCACATCCGGGCGCATCATGCGTGCCACAGTGAGGTTGCGGATCCACCCGACGTCGTGTGCGCTGCGGATGCTTTCTCCACGCAGATGGAAGCGCCATGTGGCGAAGGAATAGCCGAAGGTCGTGCGCACGACGAGAGACGAGGTGATGACAGCAGCCAAGACCAGCGCGGTAATCGGAAAGTCGCCGGTGATCTCCAGCGCCAGGAACGTCATCGTCAGCGGGCCGCCGATGATCGAAACGGCAAGCGCACTCATGCCGACCACCGCATAGACGGCTGGCGTCAGCGTGGCGTGATCGAAATAGGGGGCGCAATAGGCGAAAATCTTGCCGAGCAGCGCGCCCATGAACAGCGATGCGAAGAACAAGCCGCCCCTGAAGCCGGAGCCGATCGACACAGCCGAGGCGAGGGATTTCAAAACGAAAAGGCTGACCAGCGCCCACAAGGTTACATCGGTGGAGAGATTGAGATGGAGGGCTCCGTGGCCGGCCGATAGAACCTGGGGTGATATCAAAGCCAGCAAGCCGACGAACAGGCCGCCGAGCGCCGGGCGGAAAGGCGGCGCAATCGAGCTCTTGCGCGCCAGTTCCTCGACCCAGGCGACGCCCTGCATGATCAGGATGCCGATGCCGGCGCAAAAAGCGCCGAGCAAAACAGCCGGAAGGTAATCCGCCGGCACTATTGTGCCGAAATGGCCGATATCGATGGCGAAGTCGTCGCCGGCGAGCAGCCTTGCGATCATCGTCGATATCAGGGCCGAGACGACGACGGGCGTCAGGGTCAGGATGGAATAGGTGCCGATGATCAGCTCGAAGGCGTAAAAGGCGCCGGTCAGCGGTGCGTTAAACGCTGCGGCAATGGCGCCGGCAGCACCGCAGCCCACGAGCATGCGCAGATCCGCGCGGCGCATCTGCATCTTGTAACCGAACTTCGAAGCGATGCCGGCGGCAAGCTGCGTGTAGCCCGCCTCAAGCCCGACGGAGGCGCCGAACCCATTCGAGATCAGGTTCTGCACGGCGACGATGATGCTGTCGGTCAAGGACATGCGTCCGCCATGCAGCGCATTCGCCTCGATCGGGTCGACCATCGGCTTCTTGCGGGTGCGTGAAAGAATATAGAGCAGAATACCAAGAATGATGCCGCCGGCTATCGGGGCTATCAGCACCACCGATTTGTCCGGGATCGCCACTGCCGCCGAGCTCAGGCGCTCGTAATCCGTGATCCCGTAGATGAGGCTGTGCAGCTTGCGCGAAACGAAACTCATGGCCGTAACGGCGCAGCCGGACGCGATGCCCACGAGCGCGCCGGCGAAAACGAGTCCTAGTTCGCCGCGGCGGAGCAGCGCTCTAAATCGACCAAGATCGAATAGGGCTGAGAAGACGCCCAGGCGACGGGGTTGGAATTTCTGCAACATTGGGGACGGACGATACGTTTCTACTCGAATATGAGGGCTTAGCCTCTATAAACTCCTAACATCAAAGAAATACGGCAAAAAAAGTGATGTGTTCTCGGGATTATGCGGCGATTTCGCGGCTGGGACAGCCGATGTCGCACCCATGTCCTTGATTGACTTGAACTAAGTGAAAGCCTAATCATTGCCGGCATAACGAATGGTTTCCGAGCGGCGATGTGCCGCATGGGATGAAAAGGGAATGTGAAGGGGCGGACCCAATCCGGGCGTTCTCATCACAGCCGACCCCGCGACTGTAGAGCGGTCAGGGTCTTTCGTCCGGTTTGACAGCTATCCCGCCGATGGTTCGCATGGGGCGAACAGGCGGAGAAACTTCAAGCCGGAAAAGCCACTGGTGTGGCATCATGATCTACCAGGGCTGGACGCCTCCGATATCTACGAATCGTCCGTCTTTTCATGATGCATTGCCGGGAAGGCGAGAAAGATCCGCTGGTGCACGATCGGGGGCGACCGGTTTCGGTCTGCCCCCTCGTTGCGCCTTAACCGCGAGCCAGGAGACCTGCCATACGTGCCGGGCACAGCGCCCATCTTGGGACGCATGTCTCGCTGCCAGCACGGAGGTTGTCATGGCGCCAAACGAATTTCTCGCGCGTAAGCGCGCCCCTTTCGGTCTTAGCCGCGTTGCGCGGCTCCGTGCCCTCGTGTGGGGGCGACAATAGCTCATGCCATCCTCACAATCCCGCGCTGTTTTCGTTCTCGGCGGCGCGCGCTCCGGCAAATCCCGATTCGCCGAATCGCTGATCTCGGATACCGGCCTTGACCGTCACTATGTGGCGACCGGACGAGCCTGGGACGACGAAATGCGCGAACGTATCGCGCAGCATCGAAACGAACGCGGCGATCTCTGGACGACGCACGAGGAGCCGCTCGACCTGACCGCCCGGCTGGCGGCGATCGACGGCGATGGCCGCGCTGTTCTCGTCGATTGCCTGACGCTGTGGGTCACCAATCTGATGATGGCCGAACGAAACGTCGCAGCTGAATTTGCTGTTCTTACCGAATTTTTGCCGAAGGCCAAGGCGCGGCTCGTGCTCGTCTCCAACGAGGTCGGGCTCGGCATCGTGCCGGAAAACCGCATGGCGCGCGAATTTCGCGATCATGCCGGCCGGCTGCACCAGATGATCGCGGCGACAAGCGCCGAAGTCTATTTTATCGCGGCGGGATTGCCGCTGAAAATGAAGGGTTGATCCACATGAACCAGGCAAAGATTCCCGCCACCGTCATCACCGGCTTTCTGGGAGCCGGCAAGACAACGATGATTCGCAACCTGTTGCAGAATGCCGGCGGCAGGAAGATCGCCCTCATCATCAACGAGTTCGGTGATCTGGGTGTCGACGGCGACGTGCTCAAGGGCTGCGGCGCGGAGAACTGCACCGAGGACGACATCATCGAGCTGACCAATGGCTGCATCTGCTGCACCGTCGCCGACGATTTCATCCCGACCATGACCAAGCTTTTGGAGCGTGACGCGCGTCCCGACCATATCATCATCGAAACCTCCGGTCTGGCGCTGCCGCAGCCGCTGGTCGCTGCCTTCAACTGGCCTGACATCCGCACGCATGTCACCGTCGATGGCGTCATCACCGTGGTCGACAGCGCCGCCGTCGCCGCAGGCCGCTTTGCCGACGATCATGATGCCGTCGAAGCCCGTCGTGTCGAGGACGATTCGCTCGATCACGAAAGCCCGATCGAGGAACTGTTCGAGGACCAGCTGACCTGCGCCGATCTGATCGTTCTCAACAAGACCGACCTGATCGACGTCGCCGGCCTTGGCCGCGTGCGTGCGGAAGTCGCGTCACGCACCGTCCGCAAGCCGACGATCATCGAGGCGAAGAACGGCGACGTGCCGGCAGCCATTCTGCTCGGCCTCGGCATCGGTACCGAAGGTGATATCGTCAACCGCAAATCGCACCATGAGTTGGAACACGAAGACGGCACACCACATGATCACGACGAATTCGACAGCTTCGTCGTCGAGCTTGGCCCCATTGCCGACCCGAACGCCTTCATCGAAGCGCTGAAGAGCGTCATTTCCGAACATGATATCCTGCGTCTCAAGGGTTTTGTCGATGTGCCCGGCAAGCCGATGCGCTTGCAGGTACAGGCCGTCGGCAGCCGCATCGACAACTATTTCGACCGTACCTGGGCGCCCGGCGAGGAGCGCGCGACGCGGCTGGTTGTCATCGGTCTGCACGAGATGGACGAAGGGATCGTGCGCAAGGCGATCGAAGCGCTGGTCTAAGGCAAAGTCATGCATCTCCTCCTAGCCCAGAAGGGAACGATCAGTGACGGCGACGAGGCGATCGATCTCGGCCAGTCGCCGGGCGATATCCTCTTCCTGTCGGCGGCCGATACCGAGCTTGCGGCGATAGCCGCGGCTCGCGGGCAAGGCGAGGGCAGCTGTTCTCTGCGGCTTGCGAGCCTGATGAGCCTCAAGCATCCGATGTCGGTCGATACCTATATCGAGCGCACCGCGCGGCATGCGAAGCTGATCGTCGTGCGAGCGCTCGGAGGTGCGAGCTATTTCCATTATGCACTGGAGGCGCTGCATGCTTGTGCTGCGCGTCAGGGTGCGGCGATCGCCGTGCTGCCGGGAGATTCGAAACCCGATCCCGGGCTGACGCCCTTTTCCAATGTCGCGCTCGATGATCTCAATGCGCTCTGGTCCTATTTGATCGAGGGCGGGGAGGCGAACTCCAGGGCGTTTCTCGCCTATGCCGAGGCGATGCTGTCAGGGGCGGAAAAGCCGATGCCGGCCGCACCCTTGATGAAGGCCGGGATCTGGTGGCCGGGCAGGGGTGCGATCGGGATCGAGGAGTGGAGGAGTGTTTCTGCGTCGTGTGGAAGCACCCCCTCATCCGCCCTTCGGGCACCTTCTCCCCGAGGGGAGAAGGCGGAAGTCAAGGCTGCAGTATTACCCTCGCCCCAGCGGGGAGAGGGTGGCGCCCCTGAGTTTATCGAAGGAGCGCCGGGTGAGGGGGCGTTACAGGGAGCGGAGCAGTTGGCGGACCTCAAAGTTCCGACTGTTGCCATCTCCTTCTATCGCGCGCTCGTCCAGAGCGGCGAAACCAGGCCTGTCGAAGCCATGATGCAAGCGCTCATCGCAGAGGGTATGCGGCCGTTGCCGGTGTTCGCCTATAGTTTGAAGGATGCGGTATCCGTCGGCATTCTGGAGAGCGTTTTTGCCGAGCTGAAGCCGGATGTCGTCGTCAACACGACAGGCTTTGCGGTGTCTGCACCGGGCGCGGATCGTCAACCGACGGTTCTCGAAACAGGCGAGGCGATCGTCCTGCAGGCAATCCTTTCGGCTTCGTCCAAGGAAGCCTGGGAGGCATCGTCGCAGGGGCTTTCGGCGCGCGATCTCGGCATGAATGTCGCGCTGCCGGAAGTCGACGGGCGTGTGCTTGCCCGCGCCGTGTCGTTCAAGGCGGCGGCGCGTTACGACGAGCGTGTCGAGGCCAATATCGTCGCCAGCGAACCGCTTGGCGATCGTATGCGCTATACGGCGCGGCTGGCTGCAAACTGGGCGCGGTTACGCAATACACAGCCGAGGGATCGTCGCGTCGGGCTTGTCATGGCGAATTACCCGAACCGGGATGGCCGTCTGGGCAATGGCGTCGGATTGGACACCCCCGCCGGTACGATCGAGGTTTTGAGAGCGATGCAGGCGGCAGGCTATCCTGTCGCCGGGGTGCCAGCCGATGGCGACGCGCTGATGCGACACTTGGCGGATGGTCCCACAAATTCCGGCCATGATGGCAGGCTGGTTCGCGAGAGGCTTTCCTTTAGCGAATACAGGAATTTCTTCTCGTCTCTTCCTGAACGGCTTCAGGATGAGATCACGACACGCTGGGGTGATCCCGAGGCGGATCCCTATGCGCGCGAGGGCGCCTTTGCCCTGCCGTTCACCCGTTTTGGTAATGTGCTTGTCGGCATCCAGCCGGCGCGCGGCTACAATATCGATCCGAAGGAGAGCTATCATTCTCCAGATCTCGTTCCGCCGCACGGCTATCTCGCCTTCTATGCCTTTCTGCGCCGATCCTTCGATGCGCATGCCGTCATCCACATGGGCAAGCATGGCAATCTCGAATGGCTGCCGGGTAAGGCGCTGGCATTGTCGGAAAACTGCTATCCCGAGGCGATCCTCGGGCCTACGCCCAACCTCTATCCGTTCATCGTCAACGATCCCGGCGAGGGCACGCAGGCCAAGCGCCGCACCAGCGCTGTGATCATCGACCACCTGACGCCGCCGCTGACGCGCGCCGAGAGCTACGGTCCGTTGAAGGATCTGGAAGCACTTGTCGATGAATATTACGAGGCATCGGGCGGCGACCCGCGTCGTGTCCGTCTGCTGCGCAAGCAGATTCTCGATCTTGTCGCCGATATCGGTCTCGATCAGGACGCCGGCATCGCCAAGGGTGAGGGCGAGGATGAGGCGTTGCGCAAGCTCGACGCCTATCTCTGCGACCTCAAGGAAATGCAGATCCGTGATGGTTTGCATATTTTCGGCGTTTCGCCGTCTGGACGGCTGCTGACGGATTTGACTGTGGCACTGGCGCGGGTTCCCAGAGGTTTGGGTAAGGGCGGTGATCAGAGCCTGCAGCGGGCGATTGCGCTAGACGCGTTGGAGGGAGTGGAATTTGCGGATAGGGCGGGTATCTCTCCGCAAAAGCCATTCGATCCGTTGGATTGCGATATGGCCGCCGAATGGACTGGCAAGCGTCCCAATATTCTTGCTGACATTTCCGACGCTCCTTGGCGCACTCAAGGTGATACAGTCGAGCGCATCGAACTTCTGGCAGCGAAATTCGTTGCTGGCGAGATTGCATGTCCCGAGAGTTGGCCCTACACAAGCGTCGTTCTCGCTGAAATCGAAACCCGGCTTAAGCCATCGATCCTTGCCTGCGGCGATGCGGAGATCGCTGCCTTGATGAAGGGTCTCGACGGGCGTTTCGTTCCACCCGGCCCCTCAGGCGCACCGACGCGCGGCAGGCCGGATGTGTTGCCGACCGGGCGGAATTTCTATTCGATCGATAGTCGCGCGGTGCCGACGCCGGCCGCCTATGAACTTGGCAAGAAATCCGCCGAACTCTTGATCCGCCGCTATGTTCAGGACCATGGCGAATGGCCCGTTTCTTTCGGCCTCACCGCCTGGGGCACATCGAACATGCGCACGGGCGGCGACGATATCGCGCAGGCGTTGGCGCTGATCGGCGTCAAGCCGGTCTGGGATATGACTTCGCGGCGGGTTACCGGCTACGAGATCATCCCGCCTGCAATGCTCCGCCGGCCGCGTGTCGACGTCACCCTTCGCATCTCCGGCTTTTTCCGCGATGCCTTTCCCGAGCAGATCGCTTTGTTCGACAAGGCGATCCGGGCTGTCGGGGCGCTTGATGAGGATGCGACGGATAATCCGATCGCAGCGCGCATGCGGGGCGAGATCGCGCGGCTCGAAGCGGCCGGCCTGGACACAGCCTCGGCCAGCCGGCGCGCCGGCTACCGCATCTTCGGTTCGAAACCCGGCGCTTACGGTGCTGGCCTGCAGGCGCTCATCGACGAGAAGGGCTGGGAGCGACGTGCGGACCTGGCCGAAGCCTATCTTGTCTGGGGCAGCTATGCCTATGGCGCCGGCGAGGAAGGACGGGCTGAGCGGGGGGTGTTCGAGGAACGATTGCGCTCGATCCAGGCGGTCGTGCAGAACCAGGACAACCGCGAGCACGACCTGCTCGACAGCGACGACTACTATCAATTCGAGGGCGGCATGGCCGCCGCCGCCGAACAGTTGGCCGGTGCTCGTCCGTCGATCTATCATAACGACCATTCGCGGCCGGAAAAGCCGATCATCCGTTCGCTGGAAGAGGAGATCGGCCGGGTGGTGCGCGGGCGTGTCGTCAATCCGAAATGGATCGATGGCGTCATGCGCCATGGCTACAAGGGCGCCTTCGAGATCGCCGCGACCGTCGATTATCTCTTCGCGTTTGCGGCAACGACCGGAGCCGTCCGCAACCATCATTTCGAAGCGGTCCACCAGGCCTTCGTCGTCGATCAGCGCGTGCGCGATTTCATGGCGGAGAAGAACCCGGCTGCACTGCGCGAGTTGAAGGAACGCCTGCTGGAGGCGATCGACCGCAATCTTTGGACGCCGAGGAGCAATTCGGCGCGCTTCGATCTGGAAAGCCTGAAACCGGGCAAGGAGGCTGCGGCGTGAGTGCGGTCGAGGACCTTCTGGCGGCCTTCCGCGACTATCTCTTGTCGCGTAGCGATCCGATGCTGAGGCATTTCATCGAGGGTTTCCAGTGGTCGATGAAAGAGCGGTCGCTTGCGCCGCGCGATCTGCCTGTGGTTGCCTATCTTCGCGGGCTGCGCAGGTCGGGCGGTGAAGCGGAGGCGGCCTTGTTTGACAGTCTTCTCAACGCCGCCGGTATGCTGCATTGGGCTCAGACCTACAGCATCACCGATTTCGGGGCGGATTTCCTCCAGAGATATGGCTGGGTCGAACTCTTCGGCACGCGCGGTCATTTCTCAAGCGACGACATGGCCGGCGGCTTCCTGCTGCTCGGGCCTCGGGTGCATTACCCCGATCATCATCATCAGGCCGAGGAAATCTATATCCCGCTGACGGACGGCTCGCTGTGGAGCAAGGATGCGCAGTCTTTCCTGCCGCGCCGGTCGGGCGAGGTCATCCACCATCCCTCGAATATCCGCCATGCCATGCGAACCGAAAGCCTGCCGCTGGTGGCGCTCTACCTCTGGCGAGGCGGGCCGCTGGCACAGAAATCGATCATATCAGGGAGAATGCCATGAGCGACGAATTGGCCGAAACAGGCCCCGACGCACCGAAGAACGACGATGCTCGCCATGCCGACAAGATGGCCAAGAAGAAGGCGGCGCGCGACAAGATCATGGCGACCAAGACCGACGAGAAGGGCTTGATCATCGTCCATACCGGCAAGGGCAAGGGAAAATCGTCAGCCGCTTTCGGCATGATCTTCCGCCATATCGCGCATGGAAAGCCCTGCGCCGTCGTCCAGTTCATCAAGGGCGCGATGTGGACCGGCGAGCGCGATCTGATCGAAAAGCATTTTTTCGATGTCTGCCAGTTTCATACCATGGGCGAAGGCTTCACTTGGGAGACGCAGGATCGCGCCCGCGACGTGGCGGCGGCGCGAGTGGCCTGGGAAAAGGCCAAGGATCTGATCCGCGACGAGCGTAACTCGATGGTGTTGCTGGACGAGATCAATATCGCGCTGCGCTACGACTATCTCGATATCAACGAAGTGCTGGAATTCCTGAAGACGGAAAAGCCCTACATGACGCATGTGGTCCTGACGGGCCGCAATGCCAAGGAAGAGCTGATCGAGATCGCCGATCTCGTCACCGAGATGGAGCTGATCAAGCATCCGTTCCGCTCCGGCATCAAGGGACAGCCGGGCGTCGAATTCTGACCGGCGGCGAGGCCGCTGCTAGCTGCTGGGGATCATCGTCTTCAGCAATTCGGCGGTCTCAGGGTCCGCGGGGAAGAAAGATTCGATTGCCAGCTCCGATAGAGTCACGTCGACTGGCGTTCCGAAGATAGTCGTTGTCGAGATGAAGGCGAGGCGGCCCGCTTCGGTGAGGAGTTCGAGCGGCACCGCGATGCCTGCAAAATCTCGGTCGGAGGAGCCTGATTTCTGTGCCGGCGGCGCGGGATAGGCGGAAAGCTCCTGCAGCAATTTTATGAGCACAGGATCGCCTGTCGCGGTGGTCTGTTGACGCAAGCGCTCCAACAGATGGTTACGCCATTCGGGCAGATTGACGATCCGGGGCGCCAGTCCATCCGGATGCAGGCTGAGCCTCAGCACATTGACAGGTGGATTGGCGAGCGAGATATCGGCGATGCCGGCAAGAAGTGGCGCGACTGCGGCGTTGGCGGCGACCAGCGTCCAGTGACGGTCGACCGCCAGCGCCGGAAAGGGCTCGTGGCCTTTCAATAGCATATCGATCGCGCGCCATGCCGGTGCAAGTGCGGGGTCGTCCAGCTTGCGCTCGGGAAACACGGGCGCAAATCCTGCCGCCAGAAGCATCGGATTGCGTTCGCGCAGCGGCACGCCGAGCCGTTCGGCGAGATGCATCAGCATCTCGCGGCTGGGAAGCGAGCGCCCGCTCTCGATGAAGCTGAGATGTCGTTGTGAGATGTCGGCTTCGATGGCGAATTCCAGCTGGCTCAAACGGCGGCGTTGCCGCCATTCGCGCAGATGGTCGCCGATAGAGCGGGCCGTCGTCATCATGCGGCCACCGGCAGCTGATCGATGAAGCCGTGAACGGACTTCAGGCGGTCGCCCTCGAGAATGGCGAAATCCGTGCCCTTGATCAGCGGCTCTGCGTCAGCCGGGCCGAAGCCCCAGGAGAAGCGGAGATTGTCACCATGGCGGTCGCCGTCCGTGATCAATGTGAAGCGGAAGCCCGGGAAGCGCTCGTGCGCTGCCGTGACCAGCGCGTGGATCTGCTCGCGATCGCCGGCGCGCATCAGTGGATCGATATAGCTGCAGCTTTCGGTCCATGCTTCGGCGATAAGGGCACGCCGGCGTTCGGAATCCGTCTCATTCCAGATGGCAATATAACGTTCGGCAATGGTGGTTGCATCGGTCATCGGTCAACTCCTTTGGATCGCCTGAACCGTTCAGGCAGGGCGATCATGGGCGAGCTCCAAACCACTATCAATTACGTCGGAGGTAATCAAAGATGCCGATTGTTACAGCCCGAGCCAGATCCGCACGGGATGGGTCGGGTCTGCAAGAAGCTTGACCGCGAAGGCGATGCAGACGACGACGAGCAATGGCTTGATCAGCCTGGCGCCGATGCGCATGGCCAGCCGCGAACCCGCTTGCGCGCCGAGAAATTGGCCAAGCCCCATGATGAGGCCCACCTTCCACAGAATGACGCCGGAAAAGATGAAGACGATCATGCTGCCGAGATTCGAGCCGAAATTGAGCAGCTTCGTATGCGCCGTTGCCTTCAGCAGGCCAAAACCCGCGAGGGTCACGAAGGCCAGCATCAGGAATGAACCGGTGCCGGGCCCGAATGCGCCGTCATAGAAGCCGATCAGCGGCACGAGGGTTACGCCGAATAGCCCCGCGCTCATGCGGCGATGCTTCTCGACATCGCCGAGGTTGGGCTTGACGGCGAAGTAAAGTGCGATGGCGATCAAAAGGAAGGGCAGGGTGATGCGCAGCACGTCGCTTGGCATGATGGTCGCCAGCATCGCGCCGAGCATGCCGCCGATCACGGCCATCAGCGCCATCGGCAGCTGTTCGCGAAGCTGCACATGTCCCTGCCGGGCATAGGCGATGGTCGCCGAGGCCGCGCCGCAGATCGACTGCACCTTGTTGGTGCCGAGCGTCTGCAGCGGTGGAATGCCGGCCAGCAACATGGCGGGCACGGTGACCAGCCCACCGCCGCCGGCGATGGAATCGACGAAACCGGCGAAGAAGGCGGCGGCAAAGAGCAGGAGCAGCAGTTGAAATGTCATGTCTTGCAAGGCAGGGACTCTAGGGCATGAAATCAAGGCGCCTTCTTGCACTCCGGTCGCGCCAAGGCAATTGCCTGCGAGACACACCAGGCGAAATTGACGGGTCGGGGACGGGTGGGTAGATGTGTGATGTCGATTGCAGCCGCTTGAGGATTGAGTATGACGACATATGCCGGTTCCCCCCGCCGCTATGTTCTTGGTCTGGGCTGCGAGCGCGGCACGGACTGGAATGACGTGCGCATGCTTGCTGAACGAGCGTTGCACGAGGTTGGAATCGGAAGCGAGCAGTTGCTGGCGGTCGTCTCGATCGATACGCGCATCGATGAGCCTGCCATCCTCGAGGTCGCCACGCATTTTCGTCTGCCGGTGCGTTTTTTCAATGTGGCCGCGCTGGAGCGGGAGACGCCCCGCCTGAAGAACCCGTCCGAGCTGGTTTTTGCTCATGTCGGTTGTCATGGCGTTGCCGAGGCGGCGGCGTTGGCGGCTGCCGGCGCCGATGCCGAGCTCGTGCTTCCCAAGATCAAGTCAGCGTTTGCCACGGCTGCGATCGCTAGGATCGGCTGAAGGCTAGCCGCTGCTCACAGCGTGCAAACGGTATGTGCGATATCGTGGCCGTATTTCACCCACTTCGGTTCTCGTGTATGCCGGTAACACAAGCATGATCTCGGATGTAGCGGTATTGCTTAAAGATCAGGTTTCATCAGTATGTTATCAAGGAAAACTCATGCATAAGGTCATATACGATACGGATCCGGGCGTCGACGACGCCATGGCGCTTCTCTTCCTGCACCGTCACCCGGGTATCGACCTTCTCGGCGTCACGACGGTCTTCGGCAACGCCTCGGTTGATACGACGACCCGCAACGCGCTGTTCCTCAAGCGCGAGTGGAATATTCCATGCCCGGTCGCCCGCGGCGCCAGCATCACCTTCGATCCCTCGCGGCAGGAGCGGCCGTGGCCGACCATCGTTCATGGCCACAATGGTCTCGGTAATATCGCCGTACCCGAGACCATCGATCTGCCGACCGATCCGCGGCCGGCTTATCAGTTCATCATCGATACCGTTCGCGCCAATCCGGGCGAGGTGACGCTGGTTGCTGTCGGCCGCATGACCAATCTTGCTTTGGCCCTGAAACACGATCCGGAAATCGCCTCGCTCGTAAAGGGCGTCGTGATCATGGGCGGCAATTTCTATGTGCCCGGCAATGTGTCACCCGTGGCTGAGGCCAATATCCATGGCGATCCGGAAGCTGCCGATCTGATCATGACGGCATCCTGGAAGGTAGTCGTTGTAGGTCTCGATGTGACTGGTGCGACGACCATGGGCCGCAGCTATCTGGCCGACATGGCAAAGGCGGGCGGGCCGTCCGTGCAGCTGCTCTCTGACCTGTCGCAATCCTATATCGATTTCTACAGCCATTTGGTCGAAGACGGCATGATGGTCCACGACAGCTGCGCCTGCGTCTATGTCGTGGCTCCCGAATTGTTCGACACGATCGAGGGGTCGGTGCGCGTCGTCTGCGGCGGCATTGCCGATGGCCAAACGATTATCAAGCCGAACGGCCGTCACTTCCCGCCGGGCGATTGGGACAGTCTGCCGAGTCAGATCGTCTGCACGGGCATTCGGTCGCAGCAGGTTGTCGATCTGATCCGTGACGTGATCCTGGACGAGGGGAAACACTGAGCCTTACGCGAAGGGGCGATCGCGAGCCCCCTTCGCTATCCCTTTTTCTGCGGAACAGCCGTTCCATCAGCTTATCATATGGTTATTTGAGTTTCCGGACAGATTGAGTCCGGAAACCATGCCTTCGATCGAGGTGTTTTTTCCGTTTCCTGTCGCCGCTAGAAAAGCCCATAGCGCGCCGTCACCCATGCGGAGGGTTTCGGTCCCCTAGTATTAGCGATGGAAACGACGTCGGCGGCCGCCGTCTTATCCCGTTCTCAACATTGCAATTTCGGCGATCCGGGCATAGGACAAATGGGATGAACGATACCGCATTTTCGAATCTGCCGGCGCTTGAGCCGGGCTCCGTCTGGCTTGTCGGCGCTGGGCCGGGAGATGCAGGGCTGTTGACCCTGCTGGCGGCCAAGGGGCTAGCCGAGGCGGATATCGTCGTGCATGACGCGCTCGTGAATGAAGACTGCCTGAAGCTCGCCCGCCCGGGGGCGGTGTTGGAATATGCAGGCAAGCGCGGCGGCAAACCGTCGGCCAAGCAGCGAGACATTTCGCTGCGTCTCGTGGAGCTGGCGCGCGCGGGCAAGCGCGTTTTGCGCCTGAAGGGCGGCGATCCATTCGTTTTCGGGCGTGGCGGCGAGGAAGCGCTGGTGCTTGTGGAACATGGTATTCCCTTCCGTATCGTGCCCGGCATCACGGCCGGCATCGGTGGGCTTGCCTATGCGGGAATTCCCGTCACCCATCGCGACATCAACCACGCCGTTACCTTCCTGACCGGCCATGATTCTTCCGGAGTCGTGCCTGACGCCATCAACTGGGAGGCGATCGGCAAGGGATCGCCTGTTATCGTCATGTATATGGCGATGAAACATATTGCCCAGATCAGCGCGAATCTCATCGCGGCCGGCCGTTCGGTGGATGAGCCGGTTGCTTTCGTCTGCAATGCCGCCACCTCCTCCCAGCAGGTGTTGGAAACGACGCTCGGACGCGCGCCTGCCGATATCGAAGCCTCCGGTCTGGAACCTCCTGCGATCGTCGTCGTCGGCGACGTGGTGAGATTGCGGCCCTCGCTCGATTGGCTCGGCGCTCTCTCAGGACGCAAGCTCGTGCCTGTCGCGGAGGTGCGGGCTGGAAACGGACATAAGGTGTCGGCATGAGCGGCCTCCTGATTGCCGCACCGGCATCCGGCTCCGGCAAGACCACATTCACGCTTGGCCTATTGAGAGCGTTGCGGCAGAGGGGTATCGCAGTCGCATCGGGCAAGGCCGGCCCCGACTACATCGATCCTGCCTTTCATGCTGCGGCAGCGGGTTCGCATTGTCTCAATTTTGACCCCTGGGCCATGCGCGCCGAACTCATATCCGCCAATTCGGCACTTCACAGGGCCGGTGCGCGGATGCTCGTGATCGAAGGCATGATGGGTCTGTTCGATGGTGCCGCTGACGGCTCCGGCACGCCAGCCGATCTTGCGGCCTTCCTCGGTCTTTCCGTAGTGCTTGTTGTCGATGCCTCGCGCATGTCGCAATCGGTCGCGGCTCTTGTCAGCGGCTTTGCCAATTTCCGTGCCGATATCCGCATCGCCGGCGTCGTGCTCAATCGTGTTGCCAGCGAAAGGCATGAGTCGATGCTGCGCCGGGCGCTGGACGCGGTGCGGATGCCGGTTCTCGCCGTCATCGGCAACGAGGCGAGCCTCGCTCTGCCGGAAAGGCATCTCGGGCTGGTGCAGGCCGGGGAGCATGCCGCATTGGAGCATTTTATCGAGGCTGCGGCCGGCATCGTGTCCAAGGCGTGCGATTTCGAGCTGTTGCTGCGCGCCGCGCAACAGAATGTCGTGCGTCCATCGACAGCCAACATCGCGCGACTGATGCCGTTCGGGCAGCGCATCGCGGTGGCACGCGATATCGCATTCGCCTTCTGCTACGAGCATATGCTGCTCGGTTGGCGGCGGCGCGGCGCGGAGATCTCCTTCTTCTCTCCCTTGGCGGACGAGGGGCCGGCGGCTGACGCTGACGCCGTCTATCTGCCCGGCGGCTATCCCGAACTGCATGCGGAAAAGCTTGCGAACGCCTATCATTTCCAGTCCGGCGTGAGGGATGCAGCGGCGCGCGGGGCGCGAATCTACGGCGAGTGCGGCGGCTACATGGTGCTTGGCGACGGATTGGTGGATGCGGCCGGGGCTCGCCACGAGATGCTCGGTCTCCTGCCCGTGGTGACCAGCTACGAAAAGCGACAGCGCCATCTGGGCTACCGGCGCGTAACGCCGCTTGCCGGCTCCTTCTTCGAAATGCCGATGACGGCGCATGAGTTTCATTATTCGACCATCGTTTCGGAAGGCGAGGCGGATCGTTTGTTTGCGGTCAGGGATGCGCTTGGCGCCGATCTAGGCGCGGCCGGTCTTCAGCGCGCCAATGTCGCGGGTTCCTATATGCACCTGATCGATCTTGCCGGGGACGCGGCATGACAAGCAGGATCGTCCACGGCGGCGGCATCACCGCGGCGGCTCGCCAGTATGGCGGACGCCCAGAAGACTGGCTTGACCTCTCGACCGGCATCAACCCCAACCCTGTCGCCCTGCCGGAGGTGCCCGTTTCGGCCTGGCACCGGCTGCCGGACCAGCATTTGCAGGAGCGTGCGCGGGAGGCGGCGAGGGCCTATTACCGCAGCGGCGATATCCTGCCCTTGCCCGTTCCCGGTACGCAATCGGTCATTCAGCTGCTTCCCAGGCTCGTGCCCAACGGCAGCGTTGCGATCCTGTCGCCGACCTATGGCGAATATGTCCGGGCGTTCACGCTCGCAGGCCTTCCTGTACGCCAGGTTTCGGGGATAGCTGATCTTACTGCTGAAGACAGGCTCGTCGTCGTCGTCAATCCCAACAATCCGGATGGGCGGAGGCTGTCAGTCGATCAGCTGCGCGATTTGCACGACAGACAACGCCGGCAGGATGGTATCCTGCTGGTCGACGAGGCCTTTGGCGATATCGAACCTGAGGCGACCCTTGCGCCATATGCCGCCTCCATGCCCAGCCTCATCATCTTCCGGTCATTCGGGAAATTCTTCGGCCTGGCCGGTTTGCGGCTCGGTTTCGTGATCGCCGAAGCGTCGATTGCCGCCCAGTTCGAGGATTGGCTGGGTCCCTGGGCCGTGTCCGGTCCGGCGCTGTCGATCGCTGCCTCGTTGATGGAGCGCGACACGAGCGCCGTGCGCGATCGTATTTTACAAAGGCGCCTTGCGCTGGAGACGGCTCTCCATAGGTTCCATCTGCATGTTGCCGGAGGCACGGCCTTGTTCGCGCTGGTTGCGGACGACCGCGCAGAAGGCATATATAAGCATCTCTGCCGCCACCATATTCTGGTCCGCAAGTTCGATTATGCGCGCAATTGGCTGCGCTTCGGTCTCGCTCCGGATGAGGAGGCAGATCACAGACTCGCCGGGGCACTAGAGGATTATTCGACATGACCGCCGACGAACATTTGCTCATTCTCGTGCTTGCATTGCTGCTGGATCGCATCGTCGGCGATCCCGATTGGCTTTGGCAGCGTGTGCCGCATCCCGTCGTGCTGTTCGGCAAGGCGATTTCGTCCTTCGACAGCCGGTTCAATGCAAAACATCTGCCCGGCGTGCTTCGTCGCCGCAACGGTATGATGTCGATCATCGCCTTGCTCATGGGAGCCGTTATCGTCGGCTGGGCGATCCACGGCTTGCTCGCCTTCTTCGGCTGGCTCGGCATATTGGTCGAAGCGGCGCTGGTCGCGGTGTTCCTGGCGCAGAAGAGCCTGGCCGATCATGTCGGTGAGGTCTCGCGGGCGTTGCGGAGCAACGGCCTGGAGGGCGGCCGTCTTGCGGTGTCGCGCATCGTCGGCCGCGACCCCGAGACCTTGGACGAGCCTGGCATCTGCCGGGCGGCGATCGAAAGCCTTGCCGAGAATTTCTCGGATGGCGTCGTGGCGCCGGCGCTCTGGTACGGCATTTTCGGCCTGCCGGGCCTGTTTTTCTACAAGATGCTCAACACAGCTGATTCGATGATTGGCCATAAATCGGAGACCTATGTCGACTTTGGACGGGCGGCTGCACGTTTGGACGATATCGCCAACTGGCCGGCCGCACGATTGTCGATCCTGCTGATCGCCGTCGGCGCCCTCGTCAAGCGCGGGATCTCGGCGCTCGGAAATGCGATCCGAGTCGCGGTCCGGGACGGCGGGCTGCATCGGTCGCCGAATTCCGGCAGGCCGGAAGCGGCGATGGCCGGCGCCCTGGACATTCAGCTTGCGGGGCCGCGGATCTACGGTGGTGAGGTCGTGCGTGAGCCGATGATCAATGGCGCGGGCCGTGACACGGCCACCGTCAGCGACATCGAAGCAGGAATCTCGATCTTCTATTCGGCATGCTCAATGCTGACGCTTTTAGCCTTTTTGGGCTTCCTGCTGCTGCTGTGAGCGACTATCTATATTAATGAATTGCTCACTATATGTATTAATATGGTATAATTGACGGCCTGTTAGGCTTTCCCATCGTCTGAATTGCTTCGGAATGAAGCAAACGGTCGGAGGGGATAAGATGAAATATAGCGTTGTGGCTGCAGCCGTATGTCTATGTATGGAATTGCATGCTGGATCAGTGCAGGCGGGAACTGTTCTCGCAAAGGTGGATCTTCGGTCGCAAACAATGACCGTTTCGGAAGATGGTGTTTTCAAGTATCGGTGGAAAGTTTCGACGGCGCGTAGGGGTTATGTTACGCCGACAGGCTCCTATACGGCGAAATGGCTTTCGAAAGATCATCGCTCAAAGAAATACGACGACGCGCCGATGCCCTATGCTGTGTTTTTCAATGGCGGTTATGCTGTCCACGGCACCTATGAGGTGAGGCATCTCGGCCAGCCCGCTTCGCACGGCTGCGTGCGGCTGGAGACCCGTAATGCCGCAACCTTCTTTTCCATGACTGCGGATGTAGGCCTCAGCAACACGCGGATTGTCATCAGCGAGTGAGCGTCTCACACCGTGCGAATTTGTTCGCAAGGCTGGTATAGCCGTAATGCTGCCGCATCTTGCACGCATGTCGGCCGCGATCCGGCCGATGGTGGCGTGAGGACTGCCTTTGCTGTTTGCGCAACAGTCATCCGCCAAATTGCCGGGGTTTCTATTGGAAAGCATTGGCTTTTGGACTGGATTTCCCTATGAGGGGGATTGAATTATTATTTCAAGAGGTATGGGCAGTGACTGCTACATTTGACAAAGTTGCCGACATCATCGCTGAGACCAGCGAAATCGACCGTGAGACGATCACTCCGGAAAGCCACACGATCGACGACCTCGGCATCGACAGCCTCGACTTCCTGGACATCGTGTTCGCCATCGACAAGGAATTCGGCATCAAGATCCCGCTCGAGCAGTGGACGCAGGAAGTCAATGAAGGCAAGGTTTCGACCGAAGAGTACTTCGTGCTGAAGAACCTTTGTGCCAAGATCGATGAATTGCGCGCCGCCAAGGGCTGAGCAACATTCTTGCATTTTTTGACGCCCAGCCGCCCCTGAATATGGCGGCCGGGCGGTTTCATTCTTAAATAGCGTATCCCGCCCGTAGCATCGTGCGCTGTCGGGTTGGAGCGGAGGCGTTGATGCTGCTGGAATATTTCCAGATGATCGACAGGGTCGTGTCCGTCGATCTGTCCAAGGGCCAGTTGAAGGCTCATTCTGTCGTTCCGGCGAAAAGCCCAGTTTTCGAAGGCCATTTCCCCGGCATGCCGCTTGTTCCGGGCGTTCTGCTGATCGAAACCATGGCGCAGGCTTCGGGCATGCTGGTGCTGGCGGTAACCAAGTTCGCCTATATGCCGTTTCTGATGTCGGTCGATGGCGCCAAGATGCGCACCTTTGTCGAGCCGGAAGCCGAGCTCGATATCGAGGCCGAGCTGGAGCACGATGGTTCTGGCTTCGCCGTGACCAAGGCGCGCATCACCATTGCGGGGAAGAAGATCTGCGATGCGCAGTTGAAGCTGCGCACCGTGCCGTTTAATGAGGTGCCGCTTGCCGACATCGTGCGTAGGCGGGCAGGCGAGGTCGGTCTCCTCGACGCCATCGCGGCCAACGGTTGATGCTGCCGGCTCGCATTGCGCCGCATTCTAAGAGGATTGATGAATGAGCAAGGCTCAGAATGATGTGGTGATCACGGGTATCGGCATCGTCACCTGTCAGGGTGTCGGCAAGGATGCGCATGTCGCCCTGCTGACATCGGACAAGACGCCACCGACCATCGTGGAAACCGAGAAATTCAAGCCCTATCCGGTGCATCCGCTGCCTGAGATCGACTGGTCGCAGCAGATCCCGAAGCGCGGCGATCAGCGGCAAATGGAAAACTGGCAGCGTATCGGCGTCTTCACTGCCGGACTGGCTTTGGACGATGCCGGCTTCAAGGAAGATCTGGAAGCCTGCGGCAGCATGGACATGATCGTCGCGGCCGGCGGCGGCGAGCGCGACCTCAATGTCGATACGCTGATCGTCAATGAGGCCTTGAACCGCAACGATCGCGAAGTGCTCTTGAACGAGAAGCTGACGACCGAACTGCGGCCGACTCTGTTCCTTGCACAGCTTTCCAATCTGCTCGCCGGCAATATCTCGATCGTCCACAAGGTCACCGGCTCGTCACGCACCTTCATGGGTGAGGAAGCCGCCGGCATTTCCGCTGTCGAGACCGCCTTCCATCGCATCAAGTCGGGTGAATCGAGCCATGCCCTGGTCGGCGGCGCCTTTTCGGCCGAGCGGCTCGACATGATCCTGTTGATCGAATCCATCAATGCACACGCCCTCGGCGCATGGCATCCGTTGTGGTCGCGCACGCCGGACAATGGCGGCGGCATGATTATGGGGTCGCTCAGCGCGTTTCTCGTGCTCGAATCCCGCGCCCATGCCGAAGGCCGCGGCGCGCATATTTATGCGAGCATCGATTCGATCGAGGGGGATCGCGGCAGCCGTGACGGAGGCAGGTTCGAGGCACGATTGGAGCGTATGCTCACATCAGCCAAAGAGGGCCAGGGCGATACGACCGTCATCTTCTCCGGGACGACGGCAATTACCGATCTTGCCCAGCGCGAGAAAGCCGTTCTCGAGGCACAGCTTCCCGCCTCGGCCATTCGCGGCTACGGCGGAGTTTCCGGCCATGGGCTTGAAAGCCAGTTTCCGCTCGGGATTGCTTTCGCGGCGCTCGCCCTCGCCAATCAGGCCAAGGTGCCGCCATTTGATGCCGCTAATGAAAAGCCGATGACGGCCGGTGCGCGCAAGGCTGTGGTAACGACTGTCGGCCATGCGCGCGGCGAAGGCATCGCCGTACTTTCCGCCGAAGCGTGAGGAACAAGATCATGACCGCATCCGCTTACAAGGATCATCTGGGGCGTCCCATCGTTGCCGTCACCGGCATGGGAATCATCACTTCGCTCGGTCAGGGCCTGCAGGACAATTGGAACGCGCTTTCGTCGGGCACCTCCGGCATCCATAATATCACGCGCTTCCCGACGGACGGGCTTTCGACGCGTATCGCCGGCACGGTGGATTTCATCGATATTCCGGCGCCGAATGCCGTTGAACGCTCATATGCCTTTGCACGCGAGACAACCATTGAGGCTTTGGCCCAGGCAGGCATTTCCGGTGATTTCGATGCGCCGCTGTTCCTTGCCGCGCCGCCGATCGAGCCGGAATGGAGCGCCCGCTTCGAGCTTGCCGATCGTTCGCCGCCGGCGGATCATCAGGGCGACGCCTATGAGCGTTTCCTAGCCGCCATGCGCCAGCGCCCGGATGCTGTTTTCCACGAAGCGGCGCTCTTCGGGGCCATTTCCGAGCGCCTTGCCGACCGTTTCGGCACGCGCGGCCTGCCGATAACGCTATCGACGGCCTGTGCGTCCGGCGTGACCGCCATCCAGCTCGGCATCGAGGCGATCCGCCAGGGCCGGACGGCGCGGGCTCTGACGGTTGCGACCGACGGGTCGCTCAGCGCCGAGGCGCTGATCCGCTTCTCGCTGCTGTCGGCACTTTCGACCCAGAACGATCCGCCGACCAAGGCATCCAAGCCGTTCAGCAAGGACCGTGACGGCTTCGTCATAGCGGAAGGTGCTGCGACGCTGGTGCTGGAATCGCTGGAGGCGGCGATTGCGCGCGGCGCCAAGATCCTCGGCATCATGAAGGGTGCGGGCGACAAGGCGGACTCCTTCCATCGCACGCGTTCCTCGCCCGACGGCGGCCCGGCGATCGCGACGATTCGCGCGGCGCTGGCCGATGCCGGCATGGATGAGAGCGATATCGGCTATATCAACGCCCACGGCACATCGACGCCGGAAAACGACAAGATGGAATATGGCGCCATGTCCGCTGTCTTCGGCGAGCGGCTCTCGGCCATTCCCGTTTCGTCGAACAAGTCGATGATTGGCCATACGCTGACGGCGGCGGGCGCGGTCGAGGCGGTGTTCTCGCTGCAGACCATGCTGACCGGCACGCTGCCGCCGACCATCAACTACAACAATCCGGATCCGTCGATCGTTCTCGACGTCGTGCCGAACAAGAAGCGTGAAAAACAGGTAAAGGCGATCCTTTCGAACTCCTTCGGGTTCGGCGGCCAGAATGCCAGCCTTGTCATGGCGCTTGAACCGGCTTAATCGGACCTTTGAAGAACAAGACACTGGAGCGAGACGACGTATCTTCAAATCGTCGCCTCGCTCCAGGACTATTGGATGTGGCATGATCTTGTCCGAAAACCGCTTCGCACTTTTCGGGATCGTGCCTTAGGACGCCTAAAAGGCGAGGGATTTTGTCATGCGTGCTTTGCAACTGGTTGACGACCGCAAACTTGAGATCACCGATCTGCCAGAGCCAGACGCTCCTGGCGCGGGCGAGGTGACGCTGCGCGTCAAGGCCGTTGCCCTCAATCACATCGACGTCTGGGGCTGGCGGGGCATGGCCTTTGCCAAGCGCAAGATGCCGCTTGTCATCGGTGCGGAAGCCGCCGGTGTGGTCGAGGCGATCGGGCCGGGCGTGGCCAACGTGCTGCCGGGGCAGCTCGTCTCGATCTATGGCGCGCGCACCTGCGGCCTTTGCCGTCATTGCCGCGAAGGCCGCGACAATCTCTGTGAGAATGTCAGCGGTGTTCATGGCTTCCATCTCGACGGCTTCGCACAGGAGAAGGTCAATCTTCCGGCGCGCCTGCTGGTTCCGGCGCCTCCCGGCGTCGATGCGATCGGCGCGGCACTCGCGCCCGTCACCTTCGGTACCGTGGAGCATATGCTGTTCGACAATGCCAAGCTGGAGCCGGGCGAGACGATCCTCGTCCACGCCGGCGGCTCGGGCATCGGCACCGCGGCTATCCAGCTTGCCAAGAAGATCGGCTGCACTGTCATCACGACAGTCGGCTCCGACGACAAGATCGAGAAGGCCAAGGCGCTGGGTGCCGATCATGTCATCAATTACCGCACCGACCGCTTCGAGGGTGTGGTGCGCAAGCTGACGAAGAAAAAGGGTGTCGACGTCGTTTTCGAACATGTCGGCAAGGATACCTGGGCCGGCTCCATGCTCTGCATGAAGCGTGGCGGTCGCCTCGTGACCTGCGGTTCGACCTCGGGTGTGTCGACCGAAATGAACCTGATGATGCTGTTCCAGCAGCAGCTGAAGCTCTTCGGTTCCTTCGGCTGCCGCATGGAGAACATGGCGAACGCCATGCAGAAGATGGCGCGGGGCCTGGTGCATCCGGTGATCGACACCGAGGTAAGCTTCAGCGATATCGACCGGGCGCTGGAACGGATGGAATCGCGCCAGATCTTCGGCAAGATCATCTTGAAGATGGATTGAGCCGCGTGAAGCTCGTCATCACCCGGATCGTCCTCTCGCTCAGAAATTTCCGGCAATGGCTGGTGGCGCAGGTCATCTTCGGTTTCCTCAATTTTCTGAAGCTGTTTCCGGCGGATGGCGGCATCAGGTTTGCCGATTGGTTGACCCGCAAGATCGGTCCGCGCATGCGCCGGCACACATTGATGCTGACCAACCTGCGTAACGCCTTTCCGGAAAAGAGCGAGGCGGAGATCGAGAAGATCGCGCTCGCGAGCTGGGGCAATATGGGGCGGCTGGCGGCGGAATATGTCTTTCTCGACCGGCTTTTCGATTTCGATCCCCATAGCGACAAGCCGGGCCGCGTCGAGGTTTCGGGTATTCCGATCTTTCTCGATCTCAGGGATAACCCGCGGCCATTCATCGTCTTTACCGGCCATACCGGCAATTTCGAGTTGCTGCCCGTCGCCGGTGCTGCCTTCGGCCTCAAGGTGACGGTGCTGTTTCGCCCGCCGAACAATCCCTATGTCGCCAAGAAGGTTTTTGACTTTCGCGCGAAACGCATGGGGAATCTCGTACCATCGCATGCGGGGTCATCATTCGCCCTTGCCAGGGAACTGGAAGCGGGCGGTGGCGTCGGCGTGCTGGTCGATCAGAAATTTCGCAAGGGTTTGAAGACCTTGTTCTTCGGCCGGGAGGTGAAAACCAATCCGCTTCTGCCGAAGCTCGTGCGCCAGTTCAACTGCGAGGTCTATCCGGCTCGTTGCATCCGCCTGCCAGGCAACCGCTATAGGTTGGAAATCGAGCCGAAGCTGGAGATGCCGCGCAACGAGTTGGGTAATCTCGATTTGCCGGCGACGGCGCAGATGTTGAACGACAAAGTCGAGGGCTGGGTGAGGGAGAATCCCGAGCAATGGCTCTGGTATCATGATCGCTGGAACATCAAGAAAACTGTCTTCTAGGCTTCTGCCAAGCTCGTGCCAGAGCAGGTCTTATGTTTCTCCAGGTCCAGTCTTCATACAGTCATTCGGCCCAGTAAGCCTTTCATTTCAGAAAGTTCGCCTTTTCCGAGAACTTCCACTCATCTGGATTGAAAGTGAGGGTAAGTCATGTTAATTCACATGATAGAAAGTCTGGTGAGAATGCGGACACCAGACTGATTATCCTTGGGCATGTCAGCGTCGGGAAACGAGGCCTCGGTGTTTGACTATGGTCAGGGACAGGAGGGCAATTTTGCTGGCACTCTTTCATGCCTTCTCCACGAAATGTAACCAGATTCAGCGTGCGATAAAACTTGGCGACGATGAGCTTGTAGCGTCACTTGATCGCGAATTGGAGCCGCTTATAGCGGCTATTTTGGCCTCTAGGGCCACAAGCCTGCTTGAAATGTACATGCAGCTCCAGTTCATGAACAATCTCATCCGGGAAGAATCGGACGATCGGTCGCGGGTTGTACGCAATTCAGCGTCGCTGTCCGTGCTGATCGATCGCTATTTCGGCGGCGCGAGCGATGCTGCGGCCGAGGTCTTGATAGCGTTTTCGTCCAAGAAAAAGGAACGCGACGATCTGTTTGGCTATGACGAAGGCAGCGTCCTGAACGATGTCATTCTCAACAGTCTGCCGGATCGCGTTGCCGTCATCACGCGGGATTATCGCTATCTCTACAGCAACGCTGCCAATTCGGAGTTTCTGAAATCGAAGCCGATCGAACTGGTCGGACGGCATATGTCCGAATTCATCGGTTCCGAATATTTCGAAAGCAGCGTCAGGACGAAGCTCGATTCCTGCTTCGCAGGCGAGGCGGTCGAGTGCCTCTATCCGGGCTATCATACTGTAGAGCCCGGCAAGGTCCTTCACTGCAGCATGACACCGCTTCGCACCAAGGGCGAGGTGATCGGCGCATTGCTCGTCATGCATGAAGTGAGTGCAGTCCCCGCCCACATGATGGTAGCCTGAACCCGCGTTCAGGCCCCGATCGGCAATCTTTCGATGGAGTCGGCCGCGAGGCGGAGATCTGACCCGTTTTCCCTATTATATTCTTGATCCGGCGCTGTTCGATTGGTTTCGGAGCGCCGGCCTCGGGCTTGTCCTCATTGCTGCATTCCATGCAGTAGCAGCGGAACTTGATCACGTTCGGCTTCTTCATGCTGCTGGCCCGTTCCAACTGGCGAAAGGATCCGGCAGGTCTCGCCAGCGCTCCGGCGTAAATCGGTCCGCCTTGACCAGGCAGGCATTCAGCTCCGCGGTGATCTTCTGCCGGTCCATGGGATCGGCGCCGATGAAGACCAATTCCTGACGGCGGTCGCCCCAGACCGGATCGAGATAGGGAGCCAGAGCCTGCTTGAAAGACGGATCGCGGGGCCATTGCTCCTGTGGCACGGCGGCCCACCACAGGCCCATTTTGCTCGTGCGGACCAGCGCGCCAGCCTGACTCATTTCGCCGACATGGTAAGGCCGGGTCGCGAGCCAGAAAAAGCCCTTGGCGCGAACGACACCCGGCCAGGAACGATTGAGAAAGGCTTGGAATCTCGTGGGATCGAACGGTTTCTTCGCGCGATAGACGAAGGAGCGTATGCCATATTCTTCCGTTTCGGGAACATGGTCCTTGAAGCCGTGCAACTCCTTGTACCATAGCGGATGCGTTTCGGCGCGATCGATGTCGAAGCGGCCGGTACCGAGAACTTCGGTCGGTTCGACCGCGCCGAAATCCGTTTCGATTAGACGTGCATCGGGATTGAGGCCGACAATGATCTTGCGTGCGGCGTCGCGCTGCTCGGCAGTGGCTGAACCGATCTTGTTGAGGATGACGACATCGGCAAATTCGATCTGCTCGACCAGGAGATCGACGATGGTCCTGTTGTCGCCGTCACCCGCGGTTTCGCCGCGATCGGCAAGGAAATCCGTCGAGCCGTAGTCCGCCAGAAGGTTGGCTGCGTCGACGACCGTGACCATGGTGTCGAGCCGGGCGACGTCTGCGAGGCTGCTGCCATCCTCGTCGCGAAACTCGAAGGTTGTCGCAACGGGCAGGGGCTCGGCTATGCCAGTCGATTCGATCAGCAGATAGTCGAAACGGTCCTGCTCGGCGAGCTGACGCACCTCCTTCAGGAGATCGTCGCGCAGCGTGCAGCAGATGCAGCCGTTGGTCATCTCGACGAGTTGTTCCTCGGTGCGTGAGAGATTGGCGCCGCCGTCACGCACCAGCGCGGCATCGATATTCACCTCGCTCATGTCGTTGACGATCACGGCGACGCGCAGGCCCTGGCGGTTGTTGAGAATATGATTGAGCAGCGTCGTCTTGCCGGTGCCGAGGAAACCGGAGAGGACGGTAACCGGGAGCTTCTTGTTCATGACAATCTCTTTGTAATGTAATATCATAACATTTGTTGGCGTGAAAAAAGCGAGCAATGGGCTCGCTTCCTTCGGCGATATTCAGCCTGGCTCAGGAGAGGCAGGCTTTTAGGGAGTTTGCGATGCCGCGCATCAGGGTAAAGTAGAGATCCGGCCCCTGCGGCAGCGTTGCGGCTTCGGGATCGAGGACTCCAGATTTCGCGGATGTGCCTTCCAGCACGACATTGACCAGCTTTGGTTCGAATTGCGGTTCGGCGAAAACGCAGGTCGCGCCGAGATCGGCGACCTTGCTGTGAATTTCCGATACGCGCTGCGCACCGGGAATGGTTTCCGGGCTTACCGTGATGGAGCCGGAAACGCGCACGCCGTAGCGATGCTCGAAGTACTGATAGGCATCGTGGAAGACGATGAAGGGCTTGTTCTTCACCGGCGCGAGTGTCGAGGCAATTTCGGTATCGAGGGCATCGAGCTTGTCGTTCAATGCCTTCTGATTTGCTTCATAGATCAGCGCGTTGGCGGGGTTGGTGGCGACCAGCGACGTGGTGATTTCGGCCACCATCGCCTTCGCATTGTGCGGATCGAGCCAGAGATGCGTGTCGAATTCTTCGTGATCGTGTGCGTGGTCTTCGCCGGCGGCCGGCTCGTCGCCGTCGTCATGTGACTCGAAGGCGCCGCCCTCGCGGAACTTGAGCTTGGTGATGCCTGGCGCCTGATCGAGCTCGACGACGGTGGCATTGGAGCCGAGAGAGGCGAGCGGCTTCTGCAAGAAGGCTTCCATGCCCGGACCGACCCAGAAAACCACCTGCGCCTGCTGGAGGCTGCGGGCATTCGAGGGCTTGAGCGCATAGGTATGTGGTGAGGCAGCACCATCGACGATGAGATCCGGCGTGCCGACCCCTTGCATGACGGCAGCGACAAGCGAATGAACCGGCTTAATGGAGACGACGACCTTTGGGGCATCGGCTGCAGTTGCGGTGGTGCCGACAAGCAGGCCTGAAAGCAGGAGAGAGGCGGCGAGGGGAAAGAAAGCTTTTGCGACGTTCATGCGATAAGTGCCCTTGAATGGGTCTGTTATGTTATTACATCAATTGCGTTATGCTATAACGTGTGCGATAGCATGGCGCAATAGCGCAATTGGAAATTTCATGCTCTCTTCCATCGACAGCAAGAGCCGGCCCCTGGTGTCGCTCCATGATGTCGGCGTCCGCCGCGACGGTCGCTGGCTGGTGCGCGGCGTCGATTTTTCCGTGAGCCGAGGTGAGATCGTCACCCTCATCGGCCCGAATGGTTCCGGCAAATCCACCAGCGCCAAGGTGGCGATCGGCGTGCTGAAGCCGGACGAGGGGCGTGTCGATCGCATCGCCGGCCTGAAGGTCGGCTATGTTCCGCAAAAGCTTGCGATCGACTGGACCCTGCCGCTCAGCGTGCAGCGACTGATGACCTTGACGGGGCCTTTGCCGGAGAGCGAGCTGCGCGCGGCGCTGGAGGCGGTCGGCATAGCGCATCTTGCCAAGGCCGAGGTGCAGCATTTGTCCGGCGGTGAATTCCAGCGGGCGCTGCTCGCGCGTGCCATCGCCCGCAAGCCCGATCTTCTGGTGCTCGACGAGCCGGTGCAGGGGGTTGATTTCAACGGCGAGATCGCGCTTTACGACCTCATCAAGTCGATCCGCAATTCCGAAGGCTGCGGCATCCTGCTGATTTCGCACGATCTGCATGTCGTCATGGCCGCGACAGATACCGTCGTCTGCCTGAACGGCCATGTCTGCTGCCGGGGTACGCCGCAGACGGTCAGCCAGAGCCCCGAATATGTGAAACTCTTCGGCACGCGCGCGGCGCAATCTCTGGCAATCTACAGCCACCATCACGACCACACGCATCTGCCCGACGGTCGCGTGCAGCATGCCGATGGTTCGATCACCGATCATTGCCACGCCGGCGACGGCCATCATCCTGATGACCACGGCGATCATGACCACGATCACGGCGATCATCAGCACCATCATGACCATGATCATGCCGAGGGAGAGCGCCATGTTTGACGATTTCTTCCTGCGCGCCATTTTCGCCGGCGTCGGGCTGGCGCTGACCACGGGGCCGCTTGGCTGCTTCATTATCTGGCGGCGCATGGCCTATTTCGGCGATACGATCTCGCATTCGGCGTTGCTCGGCGTGGCGCTGTCGCTGCTCTTCCAGCTCAATCTGACGCTTTCCGTCTTCGCGGTCGCGGCACTCGTCTCGATCCTGCTGCTCTTCCTGCAGCGGCGGCAGGCGCTGTCGGCGGATGCGCTGCTCGGCATTCTCTCGCATGCGACCCTGGCGATCGGCCTGGTCATCGTCGCCTTCATGAGCTGGGTCAGGATCGATCTCATCGCCTTCCTTTTCGGCGATATCCTTGCCGTCGGCCAGTCCGACATCCTGGTGATCTGGGGCGGTGGTATCCTTGTGCTGGCGGCGATTGTCTGGCTGTGGCGGCCGCTGTTGGCATCCACCGTCAATCCCGAGCTGGCCGAGGCCGAAGGGTTGCGGCCGGAGCGCGCGAAGTTGTTCTTCATGCTGCTGATGGCCGCGGTGATCGCGATTGCCATGAAGATTGTCGGCATCCTGCTGATTACCGCACTTCTGATCATTCCAGCAGCCACAGCGCGCCGCTTCGCTTCGACGCCGGAGACGATGGCGATTTTTGCCTCGCTCCTCGGTGCCGTCGCCGTCGTCGGCGGGCTGTTCGGATCGCTGCGCTATGACACGCCTTCCGGCCCGTCCATCGTGGTTGCGGCGCTCATTCTGTTTATCATCAGTCTGCTGCCCCTCGTTCGCAGGGGCGCCGCGCCGGCGGCGGAACAGAGAGGACAGTCATCATGACCACTCCGATGCTCACCAAGAACCAGACCCTGGTTTTCGATGTCCTGACCAAGGCGGAATCGCCGCTCAGCGCCTACACCATTCTCGACAAGCTGCGCGATCAGGGATTTCGCGCGCCGCTGCAGGTCTACCGCGCGCTGGATAAGCTGCTGGAATATGGCGTCGTGCACCGGCTCGAAAGCATCAACTCCTTCGTCGCCTGCGCCCATCCGGATGAAAACTGCCACAGTCACGGCCTCGTTGCCTTCGCCATTTGCGAAAGCTGCGGCCAGGTGATCGAATTCCACGATCATGAGGTCGATCACCGGCTGATGGATTGGCTGAAGTCGCAGAAATTCAAAGCCGAGAAGTCGACCATCGAAATCCGCGGTCACTGCGCGAAGTGCGCGGCCTAGAGCGGTTACGCGTTTCACGGAATCGCCCTACCGCTCCATGCTATTGTTTTTGCGCAATCCCGGACGGAAAACCGCTTCGCACTTTTCCTGGAATTGCTCTAATCCAGTCTCTTGAGATCGCGGGCGAAGCGCTGCCAATTGGCGACATAATTGCGGGCCGAGCGGCGCAGGCCTTCGATGGCGGCCTCGTCCAGCGTGCGGATCGCTCTTGCCGGGGCGCCGACGATCAATGATCCGTCCGGAAACTCCTTGCCTTCGGTGACCAGCGCATTGGCGCCGACGAGGCAATTGCTGCCGATCTTCGCGCCGTTCAGCACCGTCGCGCCCATGCCGATCAGCGAGTTGTCGCCGATGGTGCAGCCATGGATGATGGCGTGGTGGCCGATGGTGCAGCCTTCGCCGATCGTGACCGGGAAGGCCGGATCCGTGTGCACCATCGCGCCTTCCTGGATATTCGTGGACTTGCCGATGACGATCGGCTCGTTGTCGCCGCGCAGCACAGCGCCGAACCAGATGCCGACATCCTCGCCGATCTCGACCTTGCCGATCACGCTCGCATCCGGTGCGATCCAATAAAGGTCGGGACCGGGTGTTTTCGGTGTCAGGTCGGCAAGGGCGTAGAGCGGCATGGTTCGTCCTCCTCGATCAAATGACGTTCAGCATCAGCGTCGCGACGCCGTCGACGGCGCAGCTGATCCTGTCGCCACGCGCAACCGGGCCGACGCCGGCGGGCGTGCCGGTCATGATGATGTCGCCTGGCGCCAGCGTGAAGAGCTTGGACAGCTCGGCGATGACCTCAGGCACCTTCCAGATCATCTGGGAGAGGTCGCCCCTTTGGGCCGCTTCGCCGTTGCGCATCAGCCAGATGCCGCCCTTGTCGGGGTGGCCGACGCGGGTAGCGGGGACGAGCGCGGAAACGGGCGCGGAATGCTCGAAGGCCTTGCCGATCTCCCAGGGACGACCGAGCTTCTTGGCCTCGCCCTGCAGGTCGCGGCGGGTGAAATCGATGCCGACGCCATAGCCATAAACGCAGTCGAGCGCCTGCTCGACCGGGATGTCGGCTCCGCCGCTGCGCAGCGCGACGACAAGCTCCACCTCGTGATGCACGTCCGATGACAACGGGGGATAGGGGAAATCGCTCGAAACAAGCAGATTGTCCGGATTCTTCTGGAAGAAGAACGGCGGTTCGCGGCTGGGATCGTGCCCCATCTCGATGGCGTGATCGGCATAGTTGCGGCCGACGCAATAGACGCGGCGCACCGGAAAGAGCTCGGCTTCACCCTCGATTGGCAAGAGGACGGTGGCGGGTGGTGGAATAACTGTCGTAAGAGGGGCGTTCATATGGGCTTTTCGAAACTCTCATTGCTTTCGGAAAGGCGTGCTGCCTTCCGACTCCATGCGGCAACCTAGCATCATTGTCGCTGCCGGGAAAACTGGCCTTCGGAAAGGTTTTGGTGTAGAGCGCGAGGCAGAAAGGTATCCCATGTACAGCGACGCGCTGAAAAACGGCCGCAAGATCTTTGCGGTGGCTCCCATGATCGACTGGACTGACCGGCATTGCAGGTATCTGCATCGGCAGATGAGCCGCCATGCGCTGCTCTATACCGAGATGGTGGTGGCGGATGCGATCATTCACGGCCCGCGCGACCGGCTGCTGGGCCATGATGCGAGCGAGCATCCCGTCGCCCTGCAGCTCGGCGGCTCCGATCCGGCCAAGCTTGCCGAGGCGCTGCGGATTGCGGAAGCCTATGGCTATGACGAGATCAACCTCAATGTCGGCTGCCCTTCGGACCGTGTGCAGTCCGGCACCTTCGGCGCCTGCCTGATGCTGACGCCGGAGACGGTGGCTGCCTGCGTCACAGCGATGAAGACGGTATCGAAGGCCCCCGTCACGGTGAAATGCCGCATCGGTGTCGATGAACAGGAGCCGGAAGCGGCGCTGCCTGAGCTGATGAGTCGCGTGCTCGACGCCGGTGCCGACGCGATCTGGATCCATGCGCGCAAGGCGTGGCTGAAGGGCCTGTCGCCGAAGGAAAACCGCGAGATCCCGCCGCTGGATTACGACATCGTCTATCGCATGAAGCAGCGTTGGCCCGATGTGTTTATCGGCATCAATGGCGGTATCCAGACACTGGATCAGGCCGGGGCGCATCTTGCCCATGTCGACGGCGTCATGCTCGGCCGCGCCGCCTATCAGAATGCGGCCATCCTCACCGACGTCGACCATCGCTTCTTTGGCGATCCGGCCGTTGAGGCCGATTGGAACGACCTGTGCGACCGGATGATGGCCTACGCAGAGCGCCATATCGCTAATAGCGGCCGCCTGCACCATGTCGCCCGCCACATGGTCGGCCTCTTCACCGGCTTGCCCGGCTCGCGCCGCTACCGGCAAATTCTCTCTACCGACGCCAACAAGCCGGGCGCCGTGCCGCAGGTGATCGCTGCGGCTTTCGCCGCGGTGGATTTCGCCGGTGAGGGTGAGCGGGCGAGCGCTTGAGGGGTTCGAGGGGCCTTCGGGCCACCTCGCCATGGGGCTAGAGCGTTTTCGCTTTTCTTCGAATCGCGAAAACGCTCTATCTTTTTGTTTCTTTACGCATTCCAGACGGAAAACCGCTTCGCACTTTTCCTGGAAATGCTCTAATCGACCGCGACCGGATCTGATCGAAAATTGGCTTTGAACAACGCCGTGAGGCTAACTCCACTCTCACCCTGAGGTGCGGAAGGCCCTGAGCTTGTCAAAGGGGCCGCAGCCTCGAAGGACGAGGGTTGCCCCAGCCGGGCAAACGCCAAGGCCTCACAAACGAAAAACGGCGCGGTTTGCACCACGCCGTCAAAAACCTTAATCAGGCTGTCACCAGAGGCTTAGGAAGCCTGGATGTTGACGGCCTTCGGGCCCTTGCCCATGCGATCCGGCTCGGTGTCGAACGTGACCTGCTGGCCTTCGCGCAGCGACTGGATGCCGGAAGCCTGGAGAGCGGAGATGTGGACGAAAACGTCCTTCGCGCCGCCATCAGGAGTGATGAAACCAAAACCCTTGTCCTGGTTGAAAAATTTTACGGTGCCCTTGGTGGCCATGGGGGATAGTCCTTTACCCATCAGTCTTAGTTTATCCGGGGAAACCCAGACGGCTTTGCCTCCGCGACATGCGAAAGCCAGTCGAGAAGTCACGTACGGGGAAAGAACGTCTGCGCGGGTCGGAACCCAACCGCTGCCTGCCGCAAGCGGATCACCAAATCAGTCCAGTCACCGGCATGCAAATGCCCGAGCATGCATATGGGTGACAGGGTTTTTGGAAAAAGGCAAGGGGTGTTTTATTTGGTGGCTGAAATGGGCAAGGAATCAATGGGTTCGAAGGCCTTAGGTGCTTCATCCTATTCTCGATCGGTGGTTCCTTTAAGTATTATGAGTCAATGCGGACTTGCCTTTTACCGTTTTGCTACGCGTTAGCCCGATCTGGTTGGCCGTAGATTCTCGCCAATCGTGTCGCTGCTTACGCACCTCGCGAAGGGCTTCCCGAAGTCGGGACCATGGTCAATCCGGCTGTCTTCTTCTCTTCGCCGTTCTCCACCAAGGTAAACACCACGCAAGGCTCAACAATCCCCCGCAATTCATGCTCTCCCAGCGGAAGCAGCACCATGTTCGTCTCCGCCGCCACCGCGCCCGAGATGAGGACGTTGCGGCCGAGCGGCTTGCACAGGCCTTCGAGCCGGCTGACGAGGTTGACGGCGGGGCCGATGGCGGTGAAGTCCAGGCGGTCGGCGGCGCCGATATTGCCCCAGAGCATGTCGCCGAAATGCAGGGCCGCGCCGAAGGGGAGCGGCGGCAGCCCTTGCGTCAGGCGGGTCGCGTCGAGATGGGCCATGCCGGCGCGGATGGCGGTGACGGCGCGCAACGCGGCTTCGCAGGCCTCAGCCGGCGTTCCGGTGACCGGGAAGATCGCCAGGACGCCATCGCCGATGAATTTGAGCACCTCGCCGCCGAAGGCATGCACGGCGCCGGCGACGCGGTCGAACCAGGCGTCGAGGGCGGCGATCACCACAGTCGGCTCGGTCGCCTCGGAAAGGGCGGTGAAATCCCTGAGGTCGGCGCAGAGGAGGGCGGCGCGGATGGTCTCACCGGTGCTGCGGCGCAGCGCGCCGTCCTGCACGCGGGCGGCACTCCTTCGTCCGAGATAGGCTTCGAGCAGGGCGGATAGCGCCGCGCGCGCGGCAAGGCCCGCGAGAGGGGCCGCGGCAAAGCGCGCGACCTGGCGCAGGCGGTCGACCGCGGAGGGATCGAACGGCTGTGCACCGGCCCAGCCCAGCACAGGGCTGTCCGGCGCCGTGCCGATCGTCTCCTCGCATATCGGGCCGAGCCCGCCAAGCCAGTCGTGTCCGGCTTGGCCAAGGGACGTGCCGGCAAAGCCCAGGGCCTCGATCACGGCGCCGGTCTCAGCCAGCCACAGCCAGGTGCGTTGCGTGACGATCGGATGCGGGACGGCGAGCGTCAGGGCGCCGCCGGCAAGCGGCAGGCCGGTCGACAGCAGTCGACCGCCCAGATCGGCCAGGAAGCGTTCGGGGCTGGGCGAGGTGCCGGCTTCGTCTACCAGCCAGGCAAGGGGGGCGGGCAAATCCATGCCGCGATCATGCCACGGCGGTTGCAGGCTGTCATCCGCCTCGCTGCTACCGCGATTGCTTGGCGCAGGCGCTCGACGCGCTGGTGAGCGCTTTCGAGGTTACAACTCCGGTACATCAGTCCGCGGGGCCTACCGGCACTGTGTCTCGAGCACCGTCAGCGCTGGCCGTCTTGCCCGTGCCACCAGTCCGGGCCGGGGTCGCGTCCGACCGCGACTTCGGCGAGACGATCGAGATAATGGGCCCAGCCCTTCGCATGGCCTTCGCATTGCTCCGCTGTCGGCAGGCCGGTATGGGTGAGGCGAAGCAGCGTTCCGTTCGGTGGTTCCTCGATCAGATCGATCTCGACCAGGCTAGACCCCGGCGGAACCTCCTCGCTGCCGTCCCAGCCGAAGCTGTAGGCCAGGCGATGAACCGGGACGACCTCGCGGAACGAACCGCGCGCGAAGCGGGTGCCGGTGACGTTGACCAGATAGAGGCCGCCGGGCTGCGGCTCGATCTGCGCTTCCGTGCCCATCCAGCGCAGGATCTTTTCGGGATCGGTCAGCAGTGCAAATAATGCGGCGGGTGGCGCCGAGACATGAGTCTCGCGGCGGACGACTAGAGGCTCTGACATCGGTCTCTCCCGTGGTCTATCGTTTCCCCGCCAAAACGAGCTGCGGCCGAGCGCCTCACATCCCTCAGCGGTCCTCCTCACATGATGTCATGTAGGAGCAGGCGCCTTGCCAGCAAGACATGGCTCGATGCTCGCGTGCGCCACTCCTCATAAAACGGCGGCCTCGGGCAACGGGTTTCCGTTGAGGCCGATGCCTCTATCGTCCGGGTCGTCCCGTCTTGCCCTTCGTTCGTCCCTTGCGCTGCTTTTCGTCCACCGGATCTTCATAGGAGCCGACGCCCGGCTTCGCACGGATGACCGGCTTGTCGGGCACCTTGCCGATTATCGGCTTTTCGGTGCGGCCGACGGTCATCTCGTCGAGCGTATTCTTCCGGAAAAGCGGCGTGCCGGCATCGCTGCCCGGTCCCATTTCATCAAGAGTGGGTTTGGCGAAATAGGAGCCCTGCGTTCCGCTCTCTTTGTTCGAGACCGCACCGGCGGCCTCCTCGCCCTGAGGTGCGGAGCCGGAAGGGCGGGGTTTCGAAGGATTGGGCCGGCCACCCTTGCCGCTTTCGAGACTCTTCGCCTCTTCTCTTGCCATCGGATCGTCCATGACGGCCAGTTCCGCCGCCTTGAGGCGCTTGATCTCGTCGCGCAGGCGTGCGGCCTTTTCGAAGTCCAGGTCGGCGGCGGCATCGCGCATGGCCTTTTCCAGCGCGTTGAGATGGGTCTGCAGGTTGTTGCCGACGAGGTGGCCGCCATCGGCAAAGCCCTTGCCGGAGGCGCCGCCGATATCGGCGCGGACATGGTCCCTCTCGTAGACGCTGTCGAGAATGTCGGAAATCTTCGCCTTCACCGATTCCGGCGTTATGCCGTGTTCGAGGTTGTAGGCCATCTGCTTCTCGCGGCGGCGGCTGGTCTCGTCCATCGCCCGCTGCATCGAGCCGGTGATGGTGTCGGCATAGAGGATAACCTTGCCGTCGACGTTACGCGCGGCGCGGCCGATGGTCTGGACGAGCGAGGTTTCCGAGCGCAGGAAGCCTTCTTTGTCGGCGTCGAGAATGGCGACCAAGGCGCATTCAGGGATGTCGAGACCTTCGCGCAAGAGGTTGATGCCGACGAGCACGTCGAACGCACCCAGGCGCAGGTCGCGGATGATCTCGATGCGCTCCAGCGTGTCGATGTCGGAGTGCATGTAGCGCACGCGCACGCCCTGTTCGTGCAGATATTCCGTCAGGTCCTCGGCCATGCGCTTCGTCAGCACGGTGCAGAGCGTACGATAGCCCTTGGCGGCTGTCTCGCGGATCTCGCCGAGCACGTCGTCGACCTGGCTGCGGGCCGAGCGGACCTCGACCGGCGGGTCGATCAGGCCGGTCGGACGGATGACCTGTTCGGCAAAGACGCCGCCGGACTGTTCCATCTCCCAGCTGCCCGGCGTTGCCGATACCGCGATCGTATCCGGGCGCATGGCGTCCCATTCCTCGAAGCGCAGCGGCCGGTTGTCCATGCAGGAGGGCAGGCGGAAGCCGTATTCGGCCAGCGTCGCCTTGCGCCGGAAGTCGCCGCGATACATGCCGCCGATCTGGCTGACCGAGACGTGGCTTTCGTCGATGAACAGCAGCGCGTTGTCGGGGATATATTCGAACAGCGTCGGCGGCGGCTCGCCGGGATTGCGGCCGGTCAGATAGCGCGAATAATTCTCGATGCCGGCGCAGGAGCCGGTAGCTTCGAGCATTTCGATGTCATAGCGGGTGCGCTGCTCCAGGCGCTGCGCCTCGAGCAGGCGGCCGGCCTTCTCCAGCTCGGCGAGCCGGATTCGCAGCTCTTCCTTGATCGCCTTGATGGCGCCGTTCAACGTCGGGCGTGGGGTGACATAGTGCGAATTGGCGTAGATCTTCACCGATTTCAGGTCGCCGGTTTTCTGGCCGGTCAGCGGGTCGAATTCGGTGATGGCGTCGATCTCGTCGCCGAACATGGAGATGCGCCAGGCGGCATCCTCCAAGTGGGCCGGGAAGATCTCGATGGTGTCGCCGCGCACGCGGAAGGAGCCGCGAATGAAATCCATGTCGCGGCGCTTGTATTGCTGGGCCACGAGGTCGGCGAGGAGCTGGCGCTGGTCCAGCCGGTCGCCGACATTCATCTGGAAGGTCATTGCCGTATAGGTCTCGACCGAACCGATACCGTAGATGCAGGAGACCGAGGCGACGATGATGCAGTCGTCGCGCTCCAGAAGCGAGCGCGTCGCCGAGTGACGCATGCGGTCGATCTGTTCGTTGATCGAGGATTCCTTCTCGATGAAAGTGTCCGAGCGCGGCACGTAGGCTTCCGGCTGGTAGTAGTCGTAGTAGGAGACGAAATACTCGACCGCATTGTCGGGGAAGAAGTTCTTGAACTCGGAATAGAGCTGAGCTGCCAGCGTCTTGTTCGGCGCGAGAATCACGGCAGGGCGTTGCGTTGCCTCGATCACCTTGGCCATGGTGAAGGTCTTGCCCGAGCCGGTGACGCCGAGCAGCACCTGGCTGCGTTCGCCATTGTCCAGGCCCTCGACGAGATCGCGGATGGCGGTCGGCTGGTCGCCGGCAGGCTCGTAGTCCGACGCCATGCGGATCGGGATACCGCCTTCGGATTTGTTCGGCCGGGCAGGGCGGTGCGGCGTCCAGAGCTTGCCATCCTTGAAGAGGGGATTGCCGCTTTCGATCAGTGCCGACAAAGCCTCGACGGTCGCCGTGACGGCCGTTCCGGCATTGGCGGCATTTTCCAGCGATGTATCCATGCCGGAGACCGGGTTGAGGCCTGCGGCGGCGCGCGTCTTCGGATCGGTCGAGCCGCCCATGGAGGTGCCGCGCGCCGATTTGGAGGCGGCGATTTCCACCTTCTTGCGGTGCTTGCCAGCCTTCGAGGCGATCTGCCGCTGCGTCTCGACGCCAGACATTTCGGCATCGGCTTCCAGCTGCTTCACCCAATCGGCGACGCCGCCGCTGAGCGGCGCACCTTCAAACGATGCCTGCGGCGCCTCTTCGAAACCGGACGGGGCGGGGGATTTTTTCGGTGATCTGGCCATGCGGCGAATATGGCGACAGAACGCGCCGATGTGAAGGGGCAAAGAGTACAAAAGGGAAACAGCGTAGCGGATTTTTCCATTCGTCGATGATGTCGAATGTGTTACAACCCAGAGGCGGCTGGTGCGTTATCGCCGATCCGAAAGTCCGCATAGCGCAATCCTCACAGGCGCCGAAGGAGGAACCACCGCAACGTCGACATGCCCGGCCAGCGCCGGGTTCCCCCAGCTTCGACGGCATCCGGAATTGCCCGCCTCGCCGCCGCCATCCGGTCGGAGGATCATGATGACCGCATTGGATAGCTTACGTTCCTTGTCCCCCCAGCAACGAAACACCGTCATCGCAGCCTATCTGGGCTGGACGCTGGATGCTTTCGATTTCTTCATATTGGTTTTCGTTCTCAAGCACATAGCCGAGGAGTTTCACACGGATGTTCCGGCGGTTGCCGTTGCCATCTTCCTCACCCTGGCGATGCGACCGATCGGTGCGCTCATCTTCGGCCTCGCGGCCGACCGTTACGGCCGGCGCGTCACACTCATGGTGGATGTGCTGCTTTACTCGGTCTTCGAATTCCTGACGGGTTTTTCGACGGGATTGACGATGTTCCTCGTCCTTCGCGCCCTCTTCGGGGTCGCCATGGGCGGCGAATGGGGGGTCGGCGCATCGCTTGTCATGGAGACCATACCGGAGGATTCGCGCGGCCTTGTTTCGGGCATCCTGCAGGCGGGTTACCCCTCAGGCTATCTGATCGCCTCGATCGTTTTCTTCCTGCTGTTTCCGATCATCGGCTGGCGCGGCATGTTCGTCGTGGGAGCACTGCCGGCGCTGCTGGTGCTCTATATCCGCCGCAACGTGCAGGAATCGCCGGCCTTTGTGCAGCGGCAATCCAAGCCGCAACGGCCATTCCTCACCGTGTTGCGTGAGAATATTCCGTTGTTCATTTGGGCGGTGCTTCTCATGACTGCGTTCAATTTCTTCAGTCATGGCACGCAGGATCTCTACCCGACCTTCCTGGAAGCCCAGCGGCAATATGATTCCTACACGGTCGGCGCCATCGCCATCGTCTATAACATCGGCGCGATCGTCGGCGGTCTGTCTTTCGGTGTGCTGTCGCAGCGCATCGGCAGGCGACGCGCGATCATCATCGCCGCGCTTCTGGCGATCCCCGTCGCGCCGCTCTGGGTCTACGGGCATGGGCCGGTGATGCTCGCGATCGGCGCTTTCCTGATGCAGCTCTTCGTGCAGGGCGCCTGGGGCATCGTGCCCGTGCATCTCAACGAATTGTCGCCGGATGAAGTGCGCGGCACATTCCCCGGATTTGCCTATCAGCTCGGCAACCTGCTGGCGTCGGGCAACGCCTCGATCCAGGCGGGGCTGGCAAAGCGGTGGAATGGTGACTACGCCACGGCGCTGCTGATCGTCGCCTGCGTCGTCGCCGTCGTGGTGGCCTTGTTTGCCGGCTTCGGCTTCGAAAAGAAGGGGGTTCGTTTTGGCGATAAGGCCGCCGCCGACGCAGATGGTGCCGTGCAAAGCTGAACCGGCTCGCTATCCCGTTTAAGCAAGGCCGGCGGTTTTCGCCGGCCTCTGATCTACTTGCCGCAGATCTCGGAAATCTTCGCCTGTGCGAAACCGCGGGCGAGGTCCTGCAATCCTCCGACGGAGGATATCAGCTCGCCGATCGGGCCGTTGATGCCGAGGCGCAGGTCGGTGATGTGGCAGGCGCCGACATCGACCGTCATGGATGCGTCTAGCTGACCCTTGATCGTCGTCTTCAACAGGCCATGCGACTTGCATTCCATTTCGGCGTGCGCGTTGATCTGCACGTCGCCGGTCGGGCCATCGCAGACATCGAGCGATTTGACCTCGAATTTTTCCTTGTGATCGACACCCGGCAGCTTCTTGCAGGGATCGGCTTCGTTCACCGACTTCTCGATCTGCGGACCGAACTTGCTCTGCAGCAGCGACCAGCATGAGCCAGGCGCGGCCTCGGCGGGCGTCGCTGCGATCGGCAGCGGCGACAGGGGCAGGATGATGGCTGAGGCGAGCAATGCCATGCGAACGGATGGCAAAAACGAGGAGGGAAGTACGGCATATTTCAGATTCACGGCGATCTATCCTCTGATGAGAAGAAGCAGCAAAACATGTCCCGGCCTGCGGCAGTCTTTCATGTCTTCCGCCGCCAAGGCAATCCCCCATCGTCGAGACACTGTGCGGGTAAGTGGCTCAGCCCTTGACGACCTTGGTATCACAGAAGCGGTCGTAGAAGGTCTGGCCACGCCATACGATCAGCGGGTAGAGCCACCAGATGAGCGTGAAGACGAACAGCATCGGTGCCAGCGCGCCGGTCAGGGCAAAGAGGCCGCTGGCGGTGAAAAGGTTGGGATCGCGGGCCTGCTGGATCAATTGTTCGAAGGGCGGCAAGGACGACGGCAGGAGAAACAGGCTGACGAGATTGAAGATCGCGATCAGCACAAACGGCAGAAACTTGAATATCTCGCGCTTTGCCGCCAAACCGAGGGCCAGCGGACCGTCTTCGACGGTCGTCACGCGCAACGAGAGCAATCGCTTGCCTGGCGTTCGTTTCCCGCTGGCTGAGGCGTAGGCGAACGCAAGGGGCAGGAGGAGGAGAACGATGCTGGATGATGGCCGCATCGTAACGCTTGGATCGATCGGATTTCCATTGTCGTCTACCGGTACGGAGACGGCACGTATGGACGTTCCCGTTCCCTGCTGTGAAACGACTTTCGAAACGAAGACGGTGTATCCTTTGCTGCCGAGCCAGGATATGTGGCACAGCTGGTTGCTTCTCGTTTCGCCCGGCTGCAGCGGCCATTCGGCTTCTATCTTCGGAATGAGCGGTCCCGAGGTCGTTTCGGTGCACTGCTGGTTCTGGAGAAACGGCAGCGTCACGTCCCACGGGGTCACCTTCGACACGGCGAGAAACAGAAACGTGAAAACGATCTGGAAAATAATGATGTCGATCAGATAGGCACCGAGCCGCCGCCAGAAATGGCGCGGCGGCAAGGAAGCCATTTGGCGATCCGAGGCTGCAAAACTCATGTGTTCCCCCGCTTTTCAATCGGCGTTGCAGCCGTCAGGCGCAGCATGACGTACTTCGAGTTGCAGGAGGTAGCATGGTTTGCGGCGATTCGCTGGAGAGGGATGACACGCCGTCGACAAAATGGAGCGGCGCCGGCTGACCTGTACGGGTCGTCTCATATCGGGATGGTCTTCCCGTCCGACGGCTCGTCCTGCTCGTCATCCGAGCCGCCATCATAACCAAGGCTCTTGGCCTTGCGGAGCCATTCGAGAGCCTTGGCCGGATCGGCCGGAACGCCATCGCCATCTCGGTACATGATGCCGAGGTTATAGGCCGCGTCAGCATAGCGATGCGAGGCCGCTCTTTCGAACCAGAAGACGGCCTGAACCGCGTTCTTGGCAACGCCTTCTCCGTCGCGGAACATGACGCCGAGATTGTATTCCGCTTCGACGTCATTTTGTGCCGCGGCTTTCAGGAACCATGCGATCGCCTGGGTATCGTCCTGCGTGATCCCGTCACCATCGGCATACATGGCGCCGATATTGTACTGGGCGTCGGCATCTCCCTGATCGGCCGCCTTGCGGAACCAGGACAGGGCTTCGGCACCATCCTTGGCGACACCTTCGCCATCGCGATACATGATGCCCAGGTTATATTCTGCCTCGACCTTGCCCTGGTCGGCGGCCTTTCGATACCAAGCGACGGCTTGGCTCTTATCCTTGCCCGTGCCATCTCCCTGATCGTACATGACCCCGACATTGTACTCTGCATCCGCATCACCCTGTTCGGCGGCTTTGCTATACCAGGCGAAAGCTTGCGACTTGTCCTGCGGCAGGCCTTCGCCAGTGTCGTACATCACACCGAGATTGTATTGCGCATTGGCATTTCCCTGTGCCGCAGCCTTTCGGTACCACAGGACCGCCTGGCTCTTATCGGTGGCGATGCCTTCACCCTGGTCATACATGGTGCCGACATTGAATTGCGCCTCGGCATTGCCCTGGTCGGCTGCTTTTTTGTACCAGCTAAGGGCTTGCGTGAGATTTTTCGGGACGCCGTCACCTTCCTCATACATCTGGCCGAGCTTGATCTGGGCCGCGACATCCCCCTTGCTTGCCAGTGGGCGCCAATAGTCCAATGCCGATTTGAAATCTCCGCGGTCATGGGCGTTCTGGCCGATATCGGCATGTGCCACACCCATGGATGCCAGCGCGAAGAGCAATCCGACGGCCCCCTTCTTCCAATTCACGATCTACCCCTCAATCGACGATCCATTAAATTATCAATGCCGAACTTTTTTGCGAATGCTACGGCACAAGCGCCATCAGCAGGCGAAGGGTGATCCAGCCAAGGGAATCGCCGGTGCCGCCGTCGGCGGAGCGTCCTTGACCCAGCGGTCCAAGATCCTTGATCGGGCCTTCACCGTTGGCTTCCATGTAGCCGAGACCGTGTTGCGCTTCGGGCAACCCCTTGGCGGCCGCCTTGTTGAACCAGTCGGCGGCGATTCCGGAATCCTTCGGCACCCCATAGCCGTTATAGTACATATATCCCAGACCGTATTCAGCGCGGGCATCGCCTTGCTCGGCGGCCTTTCGAAACAGATCGGCGGCCTGTCCATAGTCTTTCGCAACGCCTTCACCCTGGTAATAGAGATAGGCGAGCGCATACTGACCCTGGGAATTGTGCTGGTCGGCTGCCTTGCGATACCAGCTTGCCGCGGCCGTTTTGTCCGGTGCGGTTCCCTGGCCGTTCTGATAGATGTAGCCAAGGGCATATTGCGCGTCCGCCTGGCCTTGATCGGCGGATTTGCCATACCATTCGAGCGCCTTGCCGTAGTCCTTCGCAACGCCGCGACCGCCTGAATACATGAAGGCGAGGGCGTATTCGCCCTGTGCGTCGCCCTGATCGGCCGATTTTCGATACCATTTCACCGCCGCGCTTTCGTCGGCCTTGACGCCCTGACCGTTGGCATAGAGGTAGCCGAGAGCATATTGCGCGTCGGAGCGCCCTTGATCGGCTGACTTTCGATACCACTGCAGCGCTTGTCTATAATCCCGCGAGACACCCAATCCGTTCGCGAGGCTGTAGCCAACCGCGTATTGTGCGTCGGCGCGACCTTTGTCCGCAGCTTTCCTGTACCAGGAATAAGCATCGGCATCGCTCCGTTCGACGCCCCTACCATTGGCATAGGCGTAGCCGAGAGCATATTGGGCCTGCGCGTATCCCTGATCGGCAGCCTTTCTATACCAGTCTATGGCTCCTGCCTGATCTTCTGCCGTGCCCTGGCCGTTGTCGTACAGATGGCCAAGTGCGTATTGAGCATCGGTACGGCCCTGGTCGGCAGACTTGCGATACCAGCCGAGGGCGATGGCGTAATCCTGCTGAACGCCGAGACCGTTGGCATACATGTAGCCGAGGGCATATTGCGCCTGCGCCTGGCCCTGGGCTGCGGATTTCTGGTACCAGTTGACGGCCTGTTCGTTGTCGGCATCCATGCCTCGGCCGTTCGCCAACGAATAGCCTAAGGCATATTGCGCGTCGGCGTTGCCGCGTTGCGCGGCCTTCAGATACCAATCGTTCGCCTGTTTCTGGTCGGCATCTATACCGCGACCGTTCGAATACATGTAGGCGAGGGCGTATTGGGCCTGGGCATTCCCCTGGACGGCGGCTTTCTCATACCACTCGACCGCCTGTGCATCGTCACGCTCCACGCCCTGGCCGTTGGCGTAGCGATAGCCGAGGCCATATTGCGCCGCGGCGTTTCCTTGCTTCGCGAACTCCATCCAGTATTTCAGGTCGATGGTAGTATTTGCCGGGCCCGGTGCGGGATCTTCGGCATAGGCAAGGCAGGGCAACGAAAGAGCGAGCGCCAATCCCAATGCATAGCTCTTTGTTTTCAAGGCTTGAGTCTCCCACCCATATTCCAGAGGTCAATCGATCTGAACAATATGGCGATGTCTTGGTCAAGAATTGTAGAGCATGGAAATGGCAGTGGTTTTAAGGCGACTGGATCTCAATCCCTATCCCGGCATCACGTCATAGAGGCGGAAGATCCATGTGATCTGGTAGATCAGCCCGACCGTCACGAATGCCGCCTGGAACCGCCGATTGGCCGTCATGGCCGCGACGATGCAAAGGACGATGTAGACGACGTTGCGCGTCGGATACTCCCAGCCGAGTGAGTGGAAATAGGCTCCTCCCTTCAGCCATGTGTCGATGAGATCGACGGCGTAGGTGACGGCAAGCAGGCCGAAGAACCAACGCCGGCGGGAAATGAAATATTCCTCGAAACCGCCATATTCGTCGATCGACGGTGGATTAAGGAGTACGCAGAGGAAGTAGAAGAGGCAACAGAAGCAGATCAGGAAAAGATAGACCGCGAAGGTGATCACCTGCAGCGACTGCAGCCGATATTCCCACCACCAGAAATGGATGATGTAGAGGAACATCGACAGCACCCAGCCGATGTGGACGAAATAGACGCGGTTCTTCCCGGGCGATTGGACGAAGCCGGCAAGGCGCGTCAGAAGCTGCGCAAGAGAAAGGCCGATGACCATGCTCATGACCGTCCTGATATAGCCGTAAACTTCCGGCGAATGCGCGGCTTCCATCACATCAGGTCTCCGCTGGCACCGCCTTCGGCGCCCCGTTCTCGTCGAGGGCGACCATGATGAATGTCCCAGCCGTCACCTTCTCCATCGCATTGTAGCGCGAACGGTGTGCCCAGGCTTCGACCCTTAGCGTGATCGACGTGCGGCCGACGCGTTCGATGTCGGTGAAGACGCTCAGCGTATCGCCGATCTTGACCGGCAGCTCGAAAGCCATCTCCTTCACGGCGGCGGTGACCACGCGGCCACGAGCCCGCTCAGCCGCGCGGATGCCACTTGCCAAATCCATCTGCGCCATGACCCAGCCGCCGAAAATGTCGCCGGCGGGATTGGCGTCTGCAGGCATGGCCAGCGTGCGCAATGTCAGCTCGCCTTTCGGTTTGACGTTGTCATTCATCCATTTGCTCCTATTGCCAGCACACCGATTCCCGTGACCAACCTATGCAATCCGACCGCGATGGGAAAGACTTTGTCCGTGTTTCCTCCTGGGAACTCGCAGGGTGCTCAGCCTTATTCGAACCTTCTGCCCGCTCCTGGTGTTGTCCCGATACACCGCGATTTGCCGCGGTAAGCATTCGTTCACCGTTCCCGTTTAGGATTTGTCATCGTTACCGACCGTGGCTGGGGCAACGGATCAGGATTATGGCCTATTTACCCATTCTACGGCGGGCTCTGCTGCCGCTGATGTTGTCGTCGGCGCTGGTCGCATGCACGGCCGATAGCCTCGTGCCGCCGTCGAATGTCGACAGCACCGCGCGCGTCGGCTCGATCAAGCCGCATCGCAGCGTGGCGCAGCGGCAATTTGCCTATCCAGGGGCGCAGGACCCCGTCGTTTCGGCCTCCAGCAATTATAATAATGGTAATGGCCGTTCTGCCGGAACCGGAGAGGCCGTGACCACGACCGATGTCGAGGCGGGCCTTGCTCAGCAATCGGATGTTCCGTCTCAGGGCGTCAATATGGATGCGGAACTTGGCGTCGGACCGAGCGAAGAGGCTCGATCAGCATCTGTCGTCGGACTGGCGCAGGAGGAAGAGCAGAACATTGCCGAGGGCGAAACCGACCAGCCTGTTGTCGACGGTATCGGCTCGGACGCGCCGGTGCAGACCAATCGTTCGATCCTTCAGCGGCCGGCAGCCCAGGCCGAGCTCAATCAATCACCCGTACCGCGGCGGCAGCCGGGCACGCAACTGGCCATGCTGCCACGCGTTGACAATCCGATGCCGCGCATCGATCAGTTCGAGGCGCCCCAATCGCCTCCAGGTATGATGCCGCCTTCCGAAATCGCCTGCCGGCAGGAATTAAGGCGCATGGGCGTCGTCTATGTCGATAAGCCGGCGATTTCGAACGGCCCTGCCTGCCAGGTTCCCTATCCGATTTCGCTGAGCGGGCTTTCCGGCAATATCGCGGTCAGGCCGGCCGTCACGCTGAATTGTCAGGTCACCCTGGCCTTCGCCAAATGGGTGAAGAACGAACTGGCGCCGGCAGCACGCACCCGCTACTGGACCGGCATCGGCACTATCGTGCCGCTCGGCGGCTATTCCTGCCGCCGGATGAACAATAGCCGGCAACGTTATAATCCGATGTCGGAGCACGCTCATGGCAATGCCATCGATGTCGGCACTTTCATCCTGAAGAACGGCCATGTGATCGACGTGCGCAAGAAGGGCCTATTCTCCTTCCGAGAGGGTCGGCTGCTCAAGGCTGTTCGCATCGACAGCTGCCGTTATTTCGATACCGTACTCGGGCCGGGCAGCAACCCTGAACATTGGAATCACTTCCACTTCGACCTCAGGGAACGCAACGGCGGCCGGCGTTATTGCAGCCTTTGATTGGCGGTTCGCCGGAGACGCATACACCCTTGCCGGCGACGAAAGCTGATTTATCTGGGAGGGGAATCGCTGTTAATTGCGACGACCCGGGCGAGTGAGGGTTTCATGGAAGAAGCACCGAGAAGAAAAAGAAGCCTGGGACGCGCGCTATTCGCTGCCCTGGTCGCCATTGTCGTCGTGATCGGCGGGCGCTGGTACGCCTATGTCGCCTATGCGGACGACCCTTTCGATGAAGTCGGCATCGGTCTCAATACGATGATGCCCAGACCCATACGCGACAAGGGCTGCGAGATGTTGAAAGCCCGTTTTGAGCACAAGACGCTGCCGCCAGCCGGTTGCGGTGTGAACGGCAGTTGGTAATCGGCGCGTCGTCGGTCATAAGCTGGCGAAAAAGAAAAGCCGGCGAGGGCCGGCTTGAGCGGCGCATGGCAACGACGGGGATCCTTGCCTGCTCCAAAAAACAATTTCATGTTGCAATGATGCGATGCAATATCAATGTGGCGGCAATAAACTATGGAGTATTGTCGGCGCTGACGAAGTCGCCAAGAGGCGTTGGGCGGAGTTGCGACAAACGTTGCTCACCTAGGGCTTATATGCCCGACGAAGGTCACGATTTGATGACAGCTTATTTGGTATAAGCGAACGCTGTGTTTCAGCTCCGCGGGATGGTAAAAGCACAAGACGGGCTATATAGCGGGCAAACGCCGCGAAATTAATCATATAGACCGGACTTTACTTGCATCATGGCTCCGATCATTTCCATCCGCAGTCTTACGAAAACATATGCCAACGGATTCCAGGCGCTGAAAGGTATCGATCTCGATATCGAGCAGGGAGAAATCCTTGCCTTGCTCGGGCCGAATGGTGCCGGCAAGACGACACTGATTTCGATCGTCTGCGGGATCGCCAATCCGAGCGGTGGCTCGGTGATGGTCGGCGGCCATGACGTCGTGCGCGATTTTCGCGCCACGCGCAGCATGATCGGCCTCGTGCCGCAGGAGCTGACCACCGACCAGTTCGAGACCGTGTGGAATACGGTGAGCTTTTCGCGCGGACTGCATGGCAAGAAACCGAACCCCTCACACATAGAGAAGGTGCTGCGTGACCTCTCGCTGTGGGACAGGAAGGACAACACGCTTCGCCAGCTGTCCGGCGGCATGAAGCGGCGCGTCCTGATCGCCAAGGCGCTGTCGCACGAACCGCAGATCCTTTTTCTCGACGAGCCGACCGCCGGCGTCGATGTCACACTGCGCAAGGACATGTGGCACGTGGTCGAGCGCTTGCGAGGCTCCGGCGTCACGATCATCCTGACGACGCATTATATCGAGGAAGCCGAAGAGATCGCCGATCGTGTCGGCGTCATCAATGGCGGCCAGTTGCTGCTCGTTGAGGAGAAGAAGGCGCTTATGGCCAAGCTCGGCCGCAAGCAGCTGATCCTTGATCTCAGCGAGCCGCTGGATGCCATACCGCACTGCCTCGAAGGCAACGGGCTTTCGCTCGGATCGAACGGTCTGACTCTGATCTACGATTTCGATGCCCAGCACGAACAGTCGAGCATCGCAGTGCTTCTGTCGCGGTTGGCAGCCGAAGGGATCCACTTCAAGGACCTCTCGACGCGCCAGAGTTCGCTCGAGGACATCTTCGTATCGCTGGTGGGAGAAGGCAAATGAACTTCGAGGCGATCAAATCCATTTATTCCTTCGAGATGGCCCGCACGCGCCGCACGCTGCTGCAGAGCGTCGTTTCGCCGGTGATTTCCACCTCGCTCTACTTCATCGTCTTCGGCGCCGCCATCGGCTCGCGCATCCACATGGTCGACGGCATTTCCTACGGCGCTTTCATCACGCCGGGCCTGATCATGCTGACGCTGCTCGGTCAGTGCATCAGCAACGGCTCCTTCGGCATCTACTTCCCGAAATTCACCGGCACGATTTATGAAGTCCTGTCCGCTCCGGTCGCCATGACCGAGATCGTTCTCGGCTATGTCGGCGCGGCGGCGACCAAGGGCATGATGATCGGCCTGATCATCCTGCTGACGGCGAACTTCTTCGTTGACATCACCATCCAGCATCCGTTCATGATGATCCTTTTCTTCGTGCTGACGGCGGTAACCTTCAGCCTGTTCGGCTTCATGATCGGCATATGGGCCGGGAATTTCGAGCAATTGAACCTTATTCCCATGCTCGTCGTGCCGCCGCTGACCTTCCTCGGCGGCAGCTTCTATTCCATCAACATGCTGCCGCCCTTTTGGCAGGCCGTCAGCCACCTCAACCCGGTTCTCTATCTCGTCAGTGGCTTCCGCTGGAGCTTCTACGGTATCGCCGACGTCAATCCGGTGCTGAGCCTTGCCATGATCACGCTTTTCCTGGTCATCTGTCTGGGCGTTCTCGGATGGATTTTCAGGACGGGATACCGATTGAGAAACTAAGCACGCCGCTATCGTCGGACATCTCGATATGGCAGGCAATTGCGGATGACGCGGTCCGGCGCTCCGACAATCTCATTTTCGTCCGGGGCGATCTGTCGCTGCTGACCTGATGTCTCGACAGGCCCCAAGCCGCGTTCAACCGGCTGCCATCTTTTTGCGCGGTGCGATCGTCATGGCCATGACACCTGCTACGACGCAGACAAGACCCGCGGCTGCCGTCGAGGATACGGGTTCGCCGAGGAAGATCACGCCTATTCCGACGCCGATGGGAACGCGCAAGTAGGCCTGCGCGGTGGTGCCGACCGAACCCAGAGTTTGAATGAGCCGGAAATAGATGCTGAAGGCGAGGGCGGTCGAAACGATCGACAGGCCGAGCAGGGACAGGATCGAGGCCGTTGATGGCGTGAGCTGCCAAGGATGCTCGAAAAACAAGCTGGCGGGGATAAGGAGAGCGGCGCCGCATAGCAACGAGCCGGCGGCGGGCATCATCGGATCCAGTCCCTTGAAATTGCGCCCGAACAGTGCAGCACTGGCATAGCAGACCGATGCGGCGATGACGGCGAGCTGCGCGGGCAGTTGCCGGCCTACTCCATTCAATGCATCGAGGCCGATGATGAGACAAATTCCTGCCATGCCGGCCACGACGCCGAACAGCTTGCGTCCCGTCAACCGCTCGCTGCGAAGAAGGATTGCCGAGAGCAGGAATGCAAAGATCGGTGTCGTGGAATTCAGGATCGTTGCCAGGCCGGCGTCGAGCGTCTGTTCGGCCCAGGCGATCAGCGTGAAGGGAATCGCGCTGTTGAGGCAGGATTGAACGAGAAAGCGCCGCCAGGTCGCCGCATCTCTCGGCAGATGGAGGCCGCGCCAGCGAATGATCGCAAGGAGAACGAGGCCGGCGATCAAGGTGCGGGCAGCAATCAGCGTGATTGGCGGGATGGTCGCCACGCCGACGCGGATAAAGCTGTAGGACGCGCCCCAGCAGGTCGCGAGGATCAAGAGAAGCAGCAACTCTGTCGTTATGTTGGTCTTTGCGGATGCCATGCGCATTTCACTCTTTGTACGGTTCAGATCTGCCGTCTTTTAGAGTGACGGGACCGAGGAATGCTTCGATCCCGGCCGAACTATCGATTGCCGTCGTTCGCCTCGCTCAATCCCTGAGCCGAAGCTCGTCGGTCTGCATCTGCAACGAGCCCAAAGTCTCAAGGAAGCTCATGCCGAGCAGGCTCTGGTCGAGCCTGCCTGCCTCGGCCACGGTCGCCTCGACGTCACGGCGCTTGATCGGGCCGATGGCGACCGAGCCGAGCTCGACGGGAGCGGCTTTGGCGCGACCATTGGCGGTCAGCACGGTCATGGAATAGGTGAGGTTTTCCGGGATGATGCCGACGCGTTCGGCGTCTTCCTGCGAAAGCGCGATGGTGCTGGCGCCGGTGTCGATGAGCATATCGATCGGCTGTCCGTTAATCAGCACTTCCGCTTCGAAATGCCCGTTCGAGCGCTTGTGGAGGATGATCTCCTGTCCGCCTTCGCTTGTGGTAACCACGACCGCATGTCCCGGCATCAATCCGGCGAAGACGCGGTTTCCGACCTGCTCGGCGTCGTGGCGATAGATATAGACGGTCGCCAGCGCCATGATGACGACCAGCCAGATCAGGAGATTGCGCAGCGACTGGCTGACGGTCTGTCGGCTCGCCCAGACTGCGGCGCTCATCATCAGGGCGATCGGCAACAGATAGACGATGCGGGCGAAGTCGTCATTGTGCATGCCGAAGGTCGTGCCGCCGCTGTTGTTGAAGATGAGCAGTGCAAGGCCGATCCCGAGAATGGCGAGAACGATGTTCAGGCGGTTCATGCGGTACTGCGCTCCCGCGCCAGCCGTTGGCGGCGGGTTTCCCTGCGAGGCTTGCGTTCGACCTTCGTCAGGCGCTCGGGCAGGGTCTGCATGATCTCGCGGCGTTTGTCGTCGCTATACGTCATCCAAGCACCGATTTCCTCGGTCGTGCGTCCGCAGCCGAAGCAATAGCCGGTGTTCGTATCGATGGAACAGACAAGGATGCAGGGTGTCAGCATGAGATCATATATCGATGCTTCAAATGCACATAGCAAGAGTACACAGGGATGCGATCTCGCAAATCTGCTGCGTCGCGCCGATGGTGTCGCCGGTGTGACCGGACAGTCTTTGGCGCACGCGTCGGGTGACGAGAAACGTCGCGGCGGCGGTTACGAGAAGGCAGGGAACAAGCGCGGGAATACCCAGGCTCGGCCAAATGAGGAGCGTCGCAAGGCCGAGTGTCACGATCAGCGCCAGCTGCATGACATCGCTATCCGGCCTGCCGGCGGAAGCCGCGATTCCATCCGGTTTGGCGGGAGGAAGCGCATACCAGTGCCACACCATCGCGCCGCGGCTGAGGGCGGCGGTTGCCAAAAGAGCGAGTGCTGCATCGAAAGGTATAGTGTCACGGCCGATGGCCGCCAATGCCGCGGCGCGCAGCCCGAAGGAGAGGATCAGCGCGCAAGCGCCATAGGTGCCGATGTGGCTGTCCTTCATGATGGCAAGCGCGCGCTCGCGGTCCTTGCCACCACCCAATCCGTCAGCGGTGTCGCTGAGACCGTCCTCATGCAGCGCACCTGTCATGACCGTTTGCAGCGTGAGAGCCAGCAGCGCTGCCATCAGCGGATCGATGTGAAGGGCAAGCAGCACACCGAAGACAAAGGCGGCGGGCAGGGCGATCAGCAATCCGGCAAAGGGGAAGGCGCGGGAAACCCGCGCGAGCTTGCCGTCATAGCCTGTGAAAAACGAGGTCGGCACGGGAATGCGACTTAAAAAGGCGACCGCGCGCGCGATGTCGCGCATGTATTCCCGCATTTCTTCCTCTCCCCGCTACCGGCGCGACAGCATCGGGCGCTTTTGGAGTTGTTCGCGCCGATTCCGAAGACTAATAGAGTCGCACGCAAAGAACCTGATTTGAGACCAAAAGACAAGGAACGGCATTCATGAGCGTAACCGGCTTGCCATTCGACGATTTCCGCACCCTGCTGCGCGACCTGCCTGGGCCGGATGCGCAGGCGCTCGTGGCGGCGCGCGAGCGCGACGCGCAGCTCACCAAGCCGCCCGGCGCGCTCGGTCGGCTCGAGGAGATCGCCTTCTGGCTGGCGGCCTGGACCGGCCGGCCGCCGGCGGTGACCCGGCCGCTGGTCGCGATATTTGCCGGCAATCACGGTGTCACCAAGCAGGGAATTACGCCATTCCCGCCTTCCGTCACGCAGCAGATGGTGGAGAACTTCGCCGCCGGCGGCGCGGCGATAAACCAGATCTGCGTCACCTATGATCTCGGCCTCAAGGTCTTCGATCTGGCGCTCGATTTTCCGACGGCCGACATCACCGAGGAGCCGGCGCTGAGCGAGCGCGACTGTGCCGCGACCATGGCCTTCGGCATGGAGGCGATCGCCGGCGGTACGGACTTGCTCTGCATCGGCGAGATGGGCATCGGCAACACCACCATCGCCGCCGCCATCCATTATGCGCTTTACGGCGGCAAGGCGGAGGACTGGGTGGGTCCGGGAACGGGATCCGAGGGCGAGATGCTGAGGCGCAAGATCGTTGCCGTCGAGAAGGCGGTCGCGCTGCACCGCGCTCATCTTTCCGATCCGCTGGAGGTCCTGCGTCGTCTCGGCGGTCGTGAGATCGCCGCCATGGCTGGCGCCATTCTTGCGGCACGCATGGAGCGCATCCCTGTTATCATCGACGGCTATGTCGCGACCGCTGCCGCCTCCGTCCTCAAGGCAGCCAATCCATCCGCGCTCGATCATTGCCTGATCGGTCACGTTTCGGCGGAGCCGGGGCATTTGAGGTCCATCGAGAAGCTCGGCAAGACACCGCTCCTGGCGCTCGGCATGCGGCTCGGTGAGGGCACCGGCGCGGCGCTTGCGGCAGGGATCGTCAAGGCCGCTGCGGCCTGCCATTCCGGGATGGCGACGTTCGAAAGCGCCGGTGTCGCCAACAAGCACTGATCGAATATGGTGGCGAGCTGCCGGAGAGGTATTTCGCCACTGAATTTCCTGTGGAGCGATCGCTTCACGTCATAAATCTGTAGTGAATTTCGAGGGCGTTCGAAAGTGTCGTCTTGCTTCATCGAAGCTGAGGCGGTATTCGCGAAGCGTCTAATTTGCAATCGGAACATTGCGGGCGGAGCGGGCATGGCCGAGTTTTCGAAACCAGCAGTCACCAAGGAAACGGGTTTCAGGCATTTCTTTGCCGCTGCCGGTTATTCCTGGGGTGGTTTTCAACGGCTGCTTCAGGAGGCTGCTTTTCGCCAGGAGCTGCTGTTTGCAGCGGTTTCACTGATCCTGCTGATCGTAGTCGGTGCAAGCCTCGGTGAGATCGTCATCGGCATGGTGCTTTTCCTCGGCGTTTTTGCGATCGAAGCAATGAATACGGCCGTAGAAGAGGTCATAGACCGGATTTCGCCGGAGATTTCCAATGTCGGTAAATATGCCAAGGATCTTGGCTCCTTCGCCGTGTTTTGCATGCTGGTCGCTGCCGGCATCTATATGCTTTACGTTATCGGCAGCCATTTGCTTTTCCGCTAGGCGCCGGAAAACGAACCTCAGGCGAAGCTCTTCTTGCGCCGTTCGATGAGCGGTGCGTCCTCGACGGCCGGCAGGCTTTGCAGCACGCGTCTGGCCGGCAGGATGGCGATGACCTCGGTGCCTTCACGCAGCTTGGATTTCAACATGAACTGACCGTCATGCTTGGCGAGGATGGCCTGTACGATCGGCAGCCCCAGGCCGGTCCCTTGCTCCGCGCTCTTGATGGCGATCGAGCCCTGGCCGAAGGCAGAGAGGACCACCGGGATCTCCTCTTCGGGAATACCAGGCCCATTGTCCTTGATTGCCACATATTGTCCGCCTCCGGCCGTCCAGCCGACCTTGACGCTGATTTCGCCGCCTTGTGGCGTGAATTTCACGGCGTTCGACAGAAGGTTGAGGATCACCTGACGCAAGGACTTTTCGTCTGCCCATATCGAGGGAAGCTGCGGCTCGAATTGAGACGAGATGGATATGTTCTTGCCGCGGGCACGCAGTTGCACCATGCCGATGCAATCCTCCGCCACATCGAGCAGCGAGATTGCTTCCTCGTTCAGCTCGTATTTGCCGGCTTCGATGCGCGACAGATCGAGGATCTCGTTGATCAGGTTGAGCAGGTGCTGCCCGGAGCGATGAATATCGGTGGTGTATTCGCGATAGGTCGCATTGTTCAACGGCCCCATGACCTCAGCCGACATGACTTCGGAAAAGCCGAGAATGGCGTTCAGCGGCGTTCTGAGTTCATGCGACATGGAGGCGAGGAAGCGTGATTTGGCGAGGTTTGCCTCCTCGGCGCGCCGGCGCGCCTCGTCGGACATGGACTTTGCGACTTCCAATTCGACGATCAGATCATCCTTTTCAGATTGGAAGGAAAGGATCTTCAGATTGGATTGAAACATCCGATTGGTGATGAGGGTGAAGAAAATCACGGCGACGGAGATCGCCGCAGTCAGCGCGATGTCGGAGGGCTTTCGTGTCAGAATCGCGGTTACGGCAAGAGCTACCGTGGCCGGTGCAAAGGAAAAGGGGACGGCGCGCGGCAGCATGAAGTTGGCCATCGCCGTGATGCAGATCGCCACCAGCAATGTCGCGCCCTTATAGAGGCTGAAGCTGTCGCCGCCGCAGGTCGCGCAGCCTTGCATGGCGAAGATTGCCCAACAGAGGCCGACAAGCAGCTGTCCCAGCAACAGGATCTGACGCCATTTCCTGGCGCTCTCGGCGGTTATGTCCTGCTTCTTTGCTCGTCTACCGAGCAGCATGTTGATGGCATGCGCCGTCAGGATGGGAATGGTCCAGAAGAAGATTTGGACGTCACGCGTCAGATAGACGCCGAGCGCCGCGACGACGATGGCGAAGATCGGCACGATTGCCGCACCTTGCAGCAACGTGTCGATATGCATGACCATAAGTTCGCGATCGAAGTTGCGGCTGTGGCCGGTTTGCAGGCGCTCGCGCGTCTGCCGCACGGCCTTCGACACAGCCCGGTTGCGGTGACTGCGCGATCGGTCGACGATGTTTTTATCTGTCGATGTGCTGACGCCGGTTCTCATGGACACGTTGAAACTTGGCCTGCGTGAGATTACAGACTAGCGGTCAAATCTTAAGAAGATGCTGCGACGAAATGATTTGTTTGCCATCTTTGCCAAGGATTTATTCTTAAAGGAGGCAGCAGCGTGACGCGGTCCAGCCGCCTGTTTCGTGACGGCGTGACCACATTTGCTCTGCTCGCGGTGCTTGGTTTGCTGGCGTTGAAGATGAATAATCGCCCGGAACTCATTCAAACCGGCAGCTTTTTCGTTATCGATGGTGATACGCTCTCATCCGATGGCGAGCGCTTCCGACTGCTTGGCATCGATGCGCCTGAGTATCGTCAACAATGTCGACGCAACGGCATAGACTGGGCTTGCGGCGAAGAAGCGCGCCGAACCCTCAACACACTTATTAACGCCGGCACACCGGAATGCCGTGGACGCGACCATGATCGCTATGGCCGACTGCTCGTAACTTGCATGGCGGGCGAACTCGATATCAATGGTGAAATGGTCCGCAGCGGCATGGCGCTGTCCTACGGCGGTTATGCCGCCGAGGAGCACGCGGCGCGGCAGGCGAAGGCCGGAGTTTGGGCCGGTGATTTCGAGCGGCCGAAGGACTATCGGCGCGAGGAGAATGTGGCGCAATCCAATCGAAGCAATTCGCTCACAGGCCTGATCGACTATCTGCAGCAACTCGTCGGATGGAGGACGCAGTGAAGCGGGAAAGTGAATTGCAGGCCCTGCATTCGGCGATTGCCGCATGTCGGCTCTGTCGGGACGCGCCGGCGAAAGGCGAGGCGGATCGGCTGCCGCATGAGCCACGGCCGGTCGCGACGCTCTCATCGACGGCGCGTATCCTGATTGCGGGGCAGGCGCCTGGCCTGCGCGTTCACGAGAGCGGCCTGCCGTTCAACGATGCTTCCGGCGATCGGCTGCGGCAATGGTTGAGTGTCGATCGCGAGAGCTTCTATAACCCCGACCATTTCGCCATGTTGCCGATGGGCTTCTGTTTTCCCGGCTATGATGCAGCCGGTAGCGACCTGCCGCCGCGCAGGGAATGCGCGCCTTTATGGCGGCAGAAGGCTGTGGATGCGATGCCGCAGATCGAGCTGATCCTGACGATCGGCCAGTATGCCCAGGCATGGCATCTCGGCGCTGAGCGCATGGCGTCGATGACGGAAACGGTCGCGGAATGGCGGCACTATTTACTCTCGCGCCGATCGCCGGCCGTTCTGCCGTTGCCGCATCCGAGTTGGCGCAACAGCGGCTGGCTGAAGCGTCATCCCTGGTTTGAGGCGGAGTTGCTCCCCGCGTTACAAGAACGTGTGAAAATCCTGATTTCTTGAAAAAAGTTTCTTTTCTCCCGCTTAAAGTAGGCTATAGAGAGAATATAATTCGAAGGATGCTTAAATGGACCGTCTTGACCGCAAAATCCTGCGTCTTCTGCAGGAGGATTCCACTCTGGCCGTGGCCGATCTCGCCAAGAAGGTCGGGCTGTCGACGACACCATGCTGGCGCCGCATCCAGAAGATGGAAGAGGACGGCGTCATTCGCCGCCGCGTGGCGCTTCTCGATCCTGAAAAGGTCAACACCAAGGTCACCGTTTTCGTTTCCATCCGCACCAACAGCCACTCCATCGAATGGCTGAAGCGCTTCTCCGAAGTGATCGCCGATTTCCCGGAAGTGGTGGAATTCTATCGCATGAGCGGCGATGTCGACTATTTGCTGCGGGTCGTCGTTCCCGATATCGCCGCCTATGACGCTTTCTACAAGCGCATGATCGCCAAGATCGAAATCCGCGATGTATCGTCGGTTTTTGCAATGGAGCAGATCAAGTATTCGACGGAGCTGCCGCTGGATTACATGCTGCTGGAGAATGCGAAGTCGAACGAGGACTGAGCGCCGCTTTCGCAAGGGCGCTCAGCCGAATCGTTACTTCCGGTCCAGCCGTGCGAGCAGGGATGACGTATCCCAGCGGTTGCCGCCCATGGCCTGAACATCGCCGTAGAATTGGTCGACGAGCGCCGTCAGCGGCAGCTTGGCCTGGTTCTGGCGGGCTTCGGCGAGCACGATGCCGAGATCCTTGCGCATCCAGTCGACGGCAAAACCGAAATCATATTTGCCGGCATTCATGGTCTTGTGGCGGTTTTCCATCTGCCAGGAGCCGGCGGCGCCCTTGGAAATGACCTCCACCACCTTTTCGATATCGAGGCCGGCCTGCTTGCCGAAGTGGATGCCTTCGGCAAGACCCTGAACGATGCCGGCGATGCAGATCTGGTTGATCATTTTGGTCAGCTGTCCGGCACCGACCGCTCCCATCAGGCCGACCATGCGAGCATAGGCGTCGATAACAGGTCGTGCCTTCTCGAACACGGCTTCATCGCCGCCGCACATGACTGTCAGCACACCGTTTTCCGCGCCGGCCTGCCCGCCGGAGACGGGCGCATCGATGAAGTCGGCGCCTTTCTCCCTGGCGGCAGCGTAGAGTTCGCGCGCCACTTCGGCGCTGGCGGTGGTGTTGTCGACGAGTATCGCGCCGGCTTTTATGCCTGAGAGGATACCGTTTTCGCCGATCGTGACCGAGCGCAGGTCGTCGTCATTACCGACGCAGGTGAAAACGAAGTCGGCGCCTTCGGCGGCCTCAGCCGGGGTGGGGGCGAATTTGCCCTCGAACTGCTTGGCCCATGCCTCGGCCTTGGCAATGGTCCGGTTGTAGACGGTGACGTCATGCCCGCCCTTGACCTTCAGATGCCCCGCCATGGGATTTCCCATGACGCCCATGCCGATGAATGCGACCTTTGCCATTTTCGTTACTCCCTGACCGATTTTGACTCGAAGGCTTAGCGGAAAGGCTAGAGGGACGGAAGACCGATTTATCGGCTAACTTGTCACGGTGTCACAGGATTTGAAATTTCATTTCTCAGTTACGGTGTTTTTCGAAACTAAATTTCGTCTCGGGTGAGAAACTTCAATATATCCTTTGTCGATATATTCTATGGATTTGCAATGCTCAAGCATCGATAAACAAGCCGGCGGCCGCAGGAAGCGCCAAGGCGCCATGAAAAGGATCTTCGATGATTTCGCGCAGACAGACACTCGGCCTCCTTGGCGCTACGGCAGCTGCCTTCGCGTTGCCCTCCCTCCGGCCGGCGCGTGCCGCTGCGGCGACGAGCCTTCGCATTGGCTGGCAGAAGAACGGTGTCCTGGCGCTGGCCAAGCGTAAGGGAGCGCTGGAAAAACTGCTCTCCGGTCGTGGCATCTCCGTCGAATGGTCGGAATTCACGTCCGGCCCGCCGCTGCTCGAAGCGCTCGGTGCGGGTGCCCTTGATTTCGGCGCCACCGGCGATGTGCCGCCGCTCTTTGCGCAGGCCGCCAACGGCAACCTGCTCTATGTCGGCCTTTACACGGGCAGCCCCGAAAGCTCGGCCATTCTGGTCCGCAAGGATTCGCCGATCCAGACGCTTGCCGACCTCAAGGGGAAGAAGGTCGCCTTCAAGCGCGGCTCCAGCGCTCACAACGTGACCGTCAAGGCCTTGCGCAAGGGCGGACTGACGGTCAACGACGTCCAGGCGCTCGATCTTGCGCCGCCGGATGCCTCGGCCGCTTTCAAGACAGGCGCCATCGATGCCTGGTCGATCTGGGATCCCTATCTTGCCATTGCCGAAGCGGATCCTGATACCCGCATCCTCGCGACTGCCCGCGGCATCGTCGGCTCCTTCAGCTATTTCCTGGCGAACGGCGATTTCACCAAGGGCAATCCGCAGGTCATTACCGACGTGATCGCCGAACTCGCCAAGGTGGGGGCAGCGGCTCAGTCCAATCTCGACGACACAGTTACGGCCCTGTCTCAGATCACCGGCGTTCCGGCCGACGTGACGCGGGTAACATTGACGCGCCCCGGCTCGGATCTTGGCAGTGTTTCGACCATTACCGATGCGGCGGTCGCCTATCAGCAGGGGCTGGCCGATGAATTCTACAATCTCGGGATTGTCCCGAAGAAGCTGACCGTCACTGATATCGTCTGGCGGCCGAAGGCGAGCTGAGCACTGGCGGCCTGCTTGCAGGTGCCCGTGCGGCCCGCGTCTCAAACATCGCGGACGGGGGCCGCATGGGGAAAAATATTCCGCCGAACGCCCGGCAATAGAAAATCTGTATTGTCGATATAATTCATAGTCTATGTCACTATCCGATCGAAGCATCGGGAAGTGGCTCCCGACCACGCGCATCCAGAAGGCAGGAACACTTCATGACCGCGACTGCAAAACCCATCGACTTCCTGTGGTTCATTCCCACTTCCGGCGACGGCACTTATCTCGGTACGACCGACCTCAATCGCGGCCCGGAGATCGGCTATCTCCAGCAGATCGCACAGGCGGTCGATCGGCTGGGTTATACGGGCGTGCTGCTGCCGACGGGCGTCTCCTGCGAGGAGTCCTTCGTTACGGCGGCGGCTCTTTCGGCGCATACCCAGAAGCTGAAATTCCTGGTGGCGATCCGTCCCGGCACCGCTTCGCCTGCTTATTACGCCCGTCTCGCTTCGACGCTCGACCGCGTTTCGAACGGTCGCGTGCTGCTCAACATCGTCGTCGGCGGCAGCCCGGCGGAGTTGGCGGGCGACGGCATTCATCTGGAGCATGACGAGCGCTATGCCCACGCCGATGAGTTCTTCCATGTCTGGGAGGAATTGCTGGAGAAGGGATCTTCGACCTTCGAGGGCAAGTATATCAAGGCCACCAACGCAAAACTGGGCCTGCCGCCGGTGCAGTCGCCGCGCCCGCCGCTCTATTTCGGCGGTTCTTCGGATGCCGGCATCGAATTCTCTGTCGGCCGTGTCGACAAATACCTGACCTGGGGCGAGCCGCCGGCGCTGGTGGCCGAGAAGATCGAGAAGGTGCGGGCCGCTGCCGCCAAGCGGGGCCGCGAGGTCAGCTTCGGTATTCGCCTGCACTTCATCGTCCGCGAGACGGATGAGGAGGCATGGGCCGCGGCCGACAGGCTGATCTCCAAGCTCGACGACGAGACGATCCGCGAAGCGCAGGAGCAGTTCGTCAAGCAGTCCGACTCGGTCGGCCAGAAGCGCATGGCCGCCCTTCACGGCGGCCGCCGCGACAAGCTGGAAGTTTCGCCGAACCTCTGGGCGGGCGTCGGCCTGGTGCGCGCTGGTGCCGGCACGGCCCTTGTGGGGTCACCGAAGACGGTGGCGGCAAGGCTACGTGAATATCAGGAACTCGGCATCGAAACGGTGATCGGCTCCGGTTATCCCCATCTGGAGGAAGCCTATCGCGTCGCGGAGCTCTTGTTCCCCGAACTCGGATTGAACCGCGAGGAGCAGCGAGCCGGATTCCGCAACGAGTTCGGCGCGAAGCAGATTTTTGCCGGTGGCAGCCATGGCGGCAATCTGAAAGTCGTTTCCGGCTCGTGAGCCATCCTTCCAAGGAGATCCCCATGTCGGCATTCGATACTTCCTTCCTACGCGTCGGCGCCGAAAGCCGGGTTCGTCCGGTCAAGGCTGCAAGGCAGACCATCTCGATCGAGCGGTTTCTGCCCTTCCTGCTGCCCATCGTCGTGATCGCGGCATGGCAGCTCGGCTCGTCGGTCGGATGGATCTCGACGCGCATCATGCCGTCACCCGCAGCAGTCGTGACCGCCTTCTGGCAGACGACGATTTCCGGTCAGCTGCCGAACAACATTCTCGTCAGCGCCGGTCGCGCCTTTGCCGGCCTGCTGGTCGGCGGCTCGCTCGGCTTCCTGCTCGGCATCGCCAACGGCGTATCGCGTCTGTCGGAACAGTTGACCGACACAACGCTGCAGATGCTGCGCACCATTCCGCACCTTGCCATGGTGCCGCTTGTCATCCTCTGGTTCGGGATCGGCGAGGAATCGAAGCTGTTCCTGACGGCGCTCGGCGTGCTTTTCCCGATCTATCTCAACACCTATCACGGCGTGCGCAATGTGGATCGCGGCCTGATCGAGATGGGGAAGGTCTACGGCATGAGCAACTGGACGCTGTTCAGGAAAGTGATCTTTCCCGGCGCCCTGCCGTCCATCCTTGTCGGACTGCGCTTCGCACTCGGCATCATGTGGCTGACGCTGATCGTTGCGGAGTCGATCGCCGCATCGTCGGGCATCGGCTACATGGCCAACAATGCCCGTGAGTTCGGCATGACCGATGTCGTGGTCCTGACGCTGGTCATCTACGCCATCCTCGGAAAGCTTGCCGATGTCGTCGCACGGACAATCGAGCGCAAGACGCTCCGCTGGAACCCGGCCTATCAGAATTGAGGAGCGTGCCATGAGCGTGATCGCACCGGATCGTTTTCGACCGCAAGCCGTAAGTGCCGCTCCGCAAGCCGCGGGTGCTGCCGCCATACATATCAGGGGGCTGGAAAAGAGCTTCGGGAACAATCGAGTCCTGCGCGGCATCGATCTCGATGTTCCTGCCGGCCAGTTTGTCGCCGTGATCGGGAAAAGCGGGTGCGGCAAGAGCACACTGCTGCGCATCTTGATGGGGCTCGATGAGCCGAGCGGGGGTCATCTGCGCTTCGAGGCGGCGGGCGGCAGCGACACGGAACCCAATACCCGCATCGTCTTCCAGGAGCCGCGCTTGCTGCCCTGGCTTTCGGTCGCGGACAATGTGGCTGTCGGACTGGGCGAGGGTGTACCCCGCGATGTAGTGCGCGGTGCAACGGTTTCGGTTCTCTCAGAAGTGCAGCTTGCGGAGAAATCAGGCGAATGGCCGTCCAGGCTTTCCGGCGGCCAGAAGCAGCGCGTGGCGCTCGCCCGGGCACTCGTCAGCAAGCCCGGCGTGCTTGCGCTCGACGAGCCTCTGGGCGCCCTGGATGCGCTGACCCGCATCAGCATGCAGGAGCTGCTGAACCGCGTCTGGCGTGAGCTTGGCTTTACCGCAGTGCTCGTAACGCATGATGTGAGCGAAGCCGTGCACCTTGCAGATCGCGTCGTGGTGCTGGACGAAGGGAGGATCGTGCTCGATCTTGCCGTTCCCTATCCGCATCCGCGACGTCACGGCAATCCGGCGCTGGCCGAACTCGAGGGGCAGCTGCTGGCCGCGATCCTCGGCGAGGCGCGCGCCGGCTAGCGCAATTCCAAGAAAAGTGTGGAGCGATTTTTTTCCGTCCTGAATTACGCAAAAGCGGCGAAATAGAGCAATTAGGCAACGCTTAATCGCTCTAATTCGGCCTGGTCTCGTCGCCCTCGATGTAGAGCCGAAGGCGATCGAAGCCGATTTCAGTGCCCATCAGCCGCGATCCGTTGTCGCCGTAGCCGTCGAGGAAAACCACCTGTTCGACGAAGGACATTTTCGTGCTCGCGGGCTCCGGCGTGAAGGTGACCGTTGCCAGCGATACGGAAATTCTGACGTCGTCTAGCATCATGTCGAAGGCATAGATAATGCGCTCGTTCTCGACGACGTCGATGTAGCGGGCCTGATAGGCATGCACGACGCCGTCCGTCGAGGCGACGCGGCTGCTTTCGCTGCCGCCGGCGCGAAAGTCGAGCCTGAATTCCAACGGAACCCAATCCTCGTGGCAGGCAAACCATTGCCGCTTCTGCTCGGCGATCGCCCAGGCATTGAAGACTCGCGACAGGGGTGCCTGGAAGTGACGCTCTATGGTGAGCGTCCTGTGTTCCGTTAATTTTGTGCTCATTCGGTCGTTGTCTCCGTTGAAGCATCCGCGAGAAAAAGATCGAGACGGTCGAAAGTCTTGTTCCACGATGCCTTGCGTTCGGCAACCCAGCGCTCAACCGATGCCAGCGCCTCCTTGCGAAGGTGATAGGTCCGCACCCGGCCGGTTTTTTCCGACAATACCAGGCCGCTCGCCTCCAGCACATGCAGATGCTTCATTACGGTCGGCAGCGCCATGGCGAAGGGTTGCGCCAATTCCGTTACGGAAGCAGGACCCCGGCCGAGCCGGTCGATCATGTCGCGCCGGCTCTGATCGGAAAGCGCCTGAAACATCCGGTCGAGTGCCTGCGGCTCTTCAATCATGCGACTTTTCCGGGCGGAATTGGGCGGGCAGTTTCTCGTGATAGGGATAGAAGTGGAAATAGGGCATCGCTTCCTCAAGTACACGGGCGAAGGACGGGCGGTCGAGAAGGCGTTGGTAGTATCCCTTCAGTCGGGATTGTGTTTCATCGAAGGGCACGAGCGTTTCGGAGTAGAAGAGGGCAGGTGCCGCGGCGCAATCGGCCATGGTCAAGCTATCGCCGGTGATCCAGGTCTTCTCGCCGAGTTGTTGCTCGATCATGCCGTAGGCGGTGCGCAGCAGCGCTTGTGCTTCGGCGACGCTCTGAGGGTCGCGTGCGTCGTCCGGTCGGCGTATGTCCGCAACGATCTTCTGCATCGGCTCCTGAACGTAGAGATCGAAGAAGCGGTCCCAGAGCCGGACGCATAGGGCATCCGTCGGATCGAGCGGCAACAGCGGTGTCGTACTTGGATAATGCCGATCGAGATATTCGATGATGATGCTGGTTTCGGGAATGGTGCTGTCAAGCGTTTCGTCACGCAGCACGGGAAATTTGCCGATGGGCCAGAGGCGCACCAGCGATGCGCGCGATGCCTCATTGCCAAGGTCGATGATCCGGCTTTCGAACGGCGTGCCATTCTCATAAAGCGCCATCAGCACCTTATGGCAGAAGGAGGCAAGGGGATGCTGATAGAGAACAAGGGACATGCGACGACCTTTCCCGCATCAAGGTTCGAGCTGAAACTTATCTAAATGGCTAAGTAACGGCTCGGACGTCATCTTGCAAGCAATAGTTATCCATTTGGATAACTATTGCCTCTGCCCAGCTTCGGTGATGTCAGTCTGCAAGGCGGCGCGCGATGACCAGATGGCCCGGCGTCGGCTGGCCTTCCTGCATCCGGACATTGATGTCGCTGATCTCGATCAGCTCGAAGCCCGTCTCCTTCAGCCGCTCGCGCACATAGGCCTCTGCGTGGGCGAAACGCTGGTGCGCGCCGACCATATAGGGGCGCCCGGCGAAGATCGCATCCGGCAGGGTTTCGGAAGAGAAGATGAAGAGGCCGCCAGGCGTCATATTGTCAGCTGCGCCGAAGAACAGGGGCTCCAGTGCGCCGAGATAGGGCAGGACGTCGGTGGCGGTGATCAGGTCGAAAGGCTCTTCGTCATTATCGTCAAGGAAATCCTCGACCTCGGCAACGAAGAGGGTTTCGTAGATGTCCTTTTCGTGGGCGACCTCGACCATGTTTTCGGAGAGGTCGATGCCGGTGATGTCCTCGACGATGTCGCGCAAGGTGCTTCCCGTGAGGCCCGTGCCGCAGCCGAGGTCGAGCATGCGCTTGAAGGGACCGAGGCCGAGCGCCTGCAGGCGTTGGCGGACGAGGGCCGGGACATGATAGCCGAGCTGCTCGACGAGCACGTCCTCGAAAACCTCGGCATGCTGGTCGAACAGCGTTTCGACATAGGCATCCGGCGCCTTCACAGGTGTTTCGCCACGCCCCATCGAGGCAATGCGGACGGCCGCACCGCCGTGGTCCTCGGGGTCGATGGCCAGCACTTCCTCATAGGCGCTCACGGCGGCGTCGATATCGCCGGCCTTTTCCAGCGCCAGGGCGCGATTGTAGGCTTCCGCCAGCGCGTCTTCGTCGATCTTCTTCTTTGCCATGGATCAGCCGCCTTTCGTTTGTCCCGCAGGCATTAAGGCGCTTGATCGGCTTTTGCAATGCTTGCCTTGGAGGAGCAAAATATGGCTTGCGGCAACCGCGGGCCATGCGGCTGTCGCTCAAAAAAAGAAAAGGGAGGAAGAGACCATGGCTACGGAACTCACCACATCCCATCTCATCGACGGCGCGACGGATCAGAAACGGCCGCCGATGCCTTCGACACCGGGGGAGATCACCAGCACCTTGAGCCACTATTATCGCGGCGAGCTTGGCCGGATGACCAGTTGGCGGGACCGCATTGACCGGACGTCGAACTGGGCGATCACCGTCGTGGCCGCGCTATTGTCCGTATCGCTGTCCTCGCCGACCTCGCATCACGGCGTCTTGCTGTTCGGCATGATGCTGATCTCGCTGCTGCTGATGATCGAGGCGCGGCGCTATCGCTTCTTCGATATCTATCGCGCACGCGTGCGGCAGTTGGAACGCAGCTATTTTGCGCAGATCCTCGCCCCGGAAGCAGAGTTCAATCCCGATTGGGCACTGTCCATCGCCAAGAGCTTGCGGGCGCCGCGGTTTCTGCTCGGCTATTTCGATGCGATGGGGCGGCGGTTGCGGCGGAATTATTGCTGGATGTATGTCATTCTTCTGCTTGCATGGATCCTGAAAATCTCGACGCCGAAATTGCAAAGCGAAGGCGCGCCGCAGGAGTTTGCGCATTCGTGGAGCTATGTTGCCGACAACGCGGCGCTCGGACCAATCCCCGGCTGGCCGGTGATTGCGATAGTTGCTGTCTTTTATGCTGCCATTCTCTATGGCGTGCTGCGTCGCGGGCCGGACGACAGTGATTTCACCCGTGGCGAGGCGCATGTCTGAACGATCGGCGCAGCCGGCCTAGTGCAGAATGAATTCGCCCTTCAATGCCCGCCACTCGGTTGCGGATATCAGCTTGCGATGAACATATCGCACCGAATGGAGCGGTCCGTCCAACTTCTCCTGCCAGAACTTCAGGAAGCCGCGCATTTCCGGGAAGTTCGGGGCGAGGTCATAGTCCTGCCAGATATAGGTCTGGAGAAATTGAGGATGATCGGGCAGGCGGTACAAGATCTGCGCCGTCGTCAACCCATAGCCTTGCAGCTGCTTTTGCATGTCTTCGTGCATGAGGTCTCACTTTCCGTTCCCATTTTTTGTTCGTGACTCAGGGTCACAAGGATATGGAAACAGCTCATAGTAAACCCAAGCTTTACAAAAGTGTCGTAAAAGAAATTTTTATCATGAAAATCAATGTGTTAGCAGCGCATGCGGGCGAGTGCTGCCAAGTGAGCAGGCGGCGCTTAAGACGCCGCTGCTGCATCAGCGCTTGAGGTGCCGTGTCAGTTGCCCTTCCATCCGGGCCCAACCGTTACGCATGAGCTCAACGATCGCCAGATAGAAGATCGCCGCCCAGAGATAGGTCTGGTAATCATAGGTGCGCGAGAAAGCGTAGCGCGTTTCGCCCATCAGATCGTAGACGGTGATGATCGACACCGTAGCCGAGCTCTTGATCAGCAGGATGATCTCGTTGCCGTAGGGACGCAGAGCGACGATAAGCGCCTGGGGAATGATGATCTTGCGGAAGGCGATCCACGTATGGATGCCTAGAGAGTTTGCAGCCTCCCGCTGGCCGCTCGGTACGCTCTGGACGGCGCCGCGGACGATTTCCGTCTGATAGGCGGCCGTATTCAGCGTCATGGCGAAGACGCCGCAATAGAATGGATCCTTGAAGAACCACCAGAGGCCGATATCCTCGAAGAGCCAGCGAAAGCTCGGGAAGCCGTAATAGACCATGAATATCTGCGCCAGCAGCGGCGTGCCGCGGAAAAGATAGACATAGCAGTAGGTGAGGGTGCTCAGGATCTTGTTTTTCGACATGCGGGCGAATGCCAGCGGTATCGACAGGATCGCCCCGAGTATGAAGGACATGCCGACCAGCTTGACGGTGATCCAGAGGCCGTGGAGAAGCCGCGGTCCATAGGTATCAAGCTTCTCGACGTCCCAGTTGGTCACGATCATCGCCAGCAGCGAAATGCCAAGAAGGCTCCAGAGCGTCAGGAAGAAATAGCCGGCGATGCGGGACTTCGATAGCTTTCTGATTGTCTTGGGCGGTGCCGGTTGCGCCGCGATCAGGATTTCGGCATGGCTCATCGACGAACCTCCGCACGTTTGGCCCATCGATCGAGATAGAAGAGGCCGATAGAGGACGTGACGGCCAGCGTCAGATAGAACAGGCAGGCGATTGAATAGAAGGTGAAGGGCGCCTTCGTGGCGCGCACGGCGATACCCGTCTGCCGGATGATGTCGGCAAGACCGATGATCGAGACGTAGGACGTGTCCTTCAGCAGGTTCATCCAGAGGTTTCCGAGGTTCGGAAGCGAGATGCGAACAAGCTGCGGCAGAATGATCAGCCGCATGGTACGGACGCGATGGAAGCCGAGTGCGTCGCCCGCCTCGTATTGACCTTTCGGAATTGCCTTGAAAGCGGATACCAGCACTTCCGAGCAATAGGCCGAGAAGACGATCGCCAATGCAAACATGCCGGCGGCAAAGGCATTGATCTCGATGGGTCCGTTATAGCCAAATCTGGCAAGGACCGATTGCAGCAGGATCTGCATGCCGTAGTAGATGATGAAAAGCGTCAGCAGCTCCGGCAGGCCGCGGAAAATCGTGGTGAAGACACCCGCCGCGAGCCGTAGCGACTTCTCCTCCGATTGTTGCGCCAGCGCGACGAAGAAGCCGATGACCAGACCGAGCGGCAGTGTCAGGACTGCAACGGCAATGGTAACCTTCAGACCGCCGGCGAGTTCATCGCCCCAGCCCGTATCGCCGCAGGCGAGCATCGTATTCTGGCCGAACACAGTGAACAAACCGGCCGGACCACACAACGGGTCGAAAATCGTACTCAGCCAGGTCCACAAGGAACCCAGCGCGGAAAACAATCCGCTCATGCCGTATTTCCCCTAGCGGCTTTTGCCGCGTTTCTGCTTATATTATTCTCGTTGTCAAACAAAAACGGCGGAAGAGCAAGCTTCCGCCGTCGTCTTTTCCAAGGGAATCGACGGGCGATCAGTCGCCGTAAACGTCGAAATCGAAGTATTTGTCCTGAATCTTCTTGTAGGTGCCGTCAGCACGGATCGCCGCGATGGCGGCGTTGAACTTGTCCTTGAGAGCCGTATCGCCCTTGCGAACGGCGATACCCGCACCGGCGCCGTTGATGACCGGATCGATCTTCAGCGTGCCGAGCATCTTGCAGCAGGCGCCTGCATCCGACTTGACCCATTCGGAGAGCACGACAACGTCGTCGATGGCGGCATCGATACGGCCGTTGCCGAGGTCGAGCTTGTATTCGTCAGCCGACGGATAGAGCTTCAGTTCGGCATCCTTGAGATGGGCGGAGGCGTAGTTGGCGTGCGTCGTCGAGGACTGGGCACCAATGGACTTGCCCTTCAGGGCTTCGTCCGTCGGTTCCTTGATGGTCGAATCCTTCGGCACGGCGATCGCCGGCGGCGTATTGTAGTACTTGTTGGTGAAGTCGACGATCTTCTCGCGCTCCGGCGTGATCGACATGGAGGAGACAATGGCGTCGAACTTCTTGGCCTGGAGGGCCGGAATGATACCGTCGAAATCCTGGTTCACGAAGGTGCACTTGACCTTCATCTGATCGCAAAGCGCATTGGCTATATCGATATCGAAGCCGACGAACTTGCCGCCGGCATCGAGCGATTCGAACGGCGGGTAGGTGGCGTCCGTGCCGATGACGATCGTGTCGCCGTCCGCAAGCGCCGCGCCGGCGAGAAGCGACATAGCGGCGAAGGACGCAGCGGCAAGAAGACGAGTGGAGATGCGCATATTGATCCTCTCTGTTGGCGGCCGGCAGCTCATTATTGTTGATTGGCGTCCGGCTCGAGTGGAGCGGGTGGGTGACCCGCCTTGCGGCGATATTCGTACTTTTTTTTCGAAAATTGCAACTGGAATTACGAGGATGATCGTTGCCGTGCGATCCCGAGGCAATGCGAAAGCGCGCGCGGGAAATCTGAATGGAAGCCGTCCGGCGCATTCAGCCAGGGTTAATTGCAGCATCCTAATAGTTCCGGAACATATAGCGGCGTGCCGCGATTCAGTCTCACGAGAACCGAAATTCGGCCTGCTTCGTGGGACATCACGTCGCCCGCTGAGAGATTCGCAATTCGGCGAACAAAGATCATAAGAGGAGACCCATATGGGTAAGCGATCCAGACTATTTGCCAGTGCCGCGTTTCCGTTGCTTTCGCTATCGCTCGCATTCGAGCCGGCGGCGGCTGCGGCACTGCGTGAGCAGCCCGTCGCGCCATTGACCAATGACATTGCCGGCGTCGTCGCGGGTGGTGGCAATGCGAGCATCGAGGTCGCGCAGCAGGCGGCGGCTGCGGCCCAACCGGACGAAGAACAGCTCAAGCACAAGAAGCCTGGCGAGGGCGGCCAGGGCGAACCGCAAGGCCAGAAGCATGAAGGCGGCGCGGAACAGAAGCCGCCGAAGCAGCAGCCGGAAGCGCAGCCGCCGAAAGCGGAACATCAGCAGCCGGCACAGCAGGAACAGCCCAAGGCTGAACACAAGCAGCCGGCCGAAGCACCGCAGGCGCAGCCCGAAGCCAAGCCGCAGCCCAAGGCTGCAGCGCCGGAGCCGGCACCTGCGACACAGCAGCAAAAGCAGAATGCCCAGCAGCCGGCAAAGCAGCCTGAAGCAAAGCAGCCTGAGGCGGCACCGCAGCCAAAGGCAGAGCATAAGCAGCCTGCCGCCGAACAGCCGCAGGGCCAGCCCGCGCCGAAGGCGCAGCAGCCAGCCCCGGCTCAGAAGGCCGCTCCTGCCGCTGGTGAGCCGCAGAATCAGCAGGCTCAACCCGAAAAGCAGGTGCAGCCTGAACAGAAAGCCCCTCCCAAACAACAGATCCAATCCGAGGCTCCGGCGCAGCAGCCGGCCGAGCAGCCGCTAGCACCTGCCGGCCAGCCTCCGAAGGGTCATAAGACTCAGCCGGGGACACAGGTACAGCCTGAAACCCAACCCGGAACGCAGGTAGCACCCGGCGCGGAGCAGGGGCAAAAGCCGGCCGGAGACAAGACGCACGGCAAGCAGCCGCAGAATCAGCAGCAGGGCGAACAGCCGGCGGCTACTCCGCAGCAGCCGGCTCAGAAGACCGAGCCCCAGGGGCAGCAGGGTCAGGAGCAAAACCAGGCCGCACCGCAGCCCGGCAAGCAGCAACCGAATAAGGCCGCTGAGACGCCGGCACAGGGCAATGCAACACCTGCTCCGGCCAATGGCAGTGCAACGCCTGCGCCCGCCAATGGCAATGCCGCACCCGCGCCGGCCAATGGTAGCGCACAGCAAGGTGCCGAGATCCAGCTGCCTCCGGCAGAACAAATCTCGCCGCAGGACCTGGAGCGCCGCAAGAAGATTGCGGAAGATCCAGCCTCTGCGAAGGGCCCCGTCATCCTGCCTGTTCAAAACGGCAGTGCTGTTCTGGACAGCCAGAAGGATGCGGTTCGCCGCGGCGAGCATCTGAACGGTGGGCAGAATCCCGGCGCTCCGGGTGCCCAGGGTCAGAAGGGGCAGGGCCAGAACGGGCAGGCGCAGAATGCCCCTGCACAGCAGCCGCCGCCGGCCTATACGAAGCCGCCGACCTCTGACGCCGAGGCGCAGCGCGCGGCTCCTGGCGGCCAGCCGCAACCGCCCGTCAAGATGGAAGCCGTGACCAGCGAGCAAGGCCGCCGGATCGATCGCCGGCCGGACTTTGCCTCGCCGCAGGGAACGGCGGTGCAAACCATCATCAATCAGGACAATCGCACGATCGTGAACGTCGACAACAACTACGTTGTTCGCCATGACGATACTGATCGCTTCGTCCGCGGCGGTGAGCGGCCCACCTATGAGCAGTTGCCCAGGGATCGTTATCGCGAGACGATCGACCAGCCGGACGGCGATCGCGTCATCACCATCCGCAACCGCTATGGCGACATCATCCAGCGGTCCCGCATCGATGCCAGCGGCCGGGAATATGTTCTGTTCTACTCGCCTGAGCTCGAGCAGCAGCCCGACCACGACAACTATTTCCGCGATCCGGGCGACGACCTGCCGCCGATGCGCCTGCTCATTCCGCTGAGCCAGTACATCATCGACACGGCGTCCAACCGCAACGCGGATTACTACGACTTCCTGCGCGAACCGCCGGTCGAGCCGGTCGAGCGGATCTATTCGGTCAACGAAGTGCGGTATTCGGCCCGCATCCGTGACAAGATCCGTCGTATCGATCTCGACACGATCACTTTCGCAACGGGCAGCGCCGACATTCCGATGTCGCAGGCCAGCTCGCTGCGGGGTGTTGCCGACGGGATATCGCAGATCGTCAAGCGGGATCCGACCGAGACCTTCCTCATCGAAGGCCATACGGATGCTGTCGGCTCGGCAGAAAGCAATCTGATCCTGTCCGACCGCCGTGCGGAATCGGTCGCCAATGTGCTCAGCGATGTCTATGGCATCCCGGCTGAGAACCTGGTCACCCAGGGCTATGGAGAGCAGTATCTCAAGGTGAACACGCTCGGACCGTCGCAGGAGAACCGCCGCGTCACCATCCGCCGCATCACGCCGCTGGTGCGTCCGGTCGCGGCCAACCGTTAAGTCGGATTCGAGCCAATTTACGAGGCCGCCGGGAAACCGGCGGCCTTTTATTTTGCCGGCTCATCAAGGCCGACCGTTGCGGCAATGAAATCGGCGATTGCCAGCGTGTCGTCGAGGTCGAAGACTTCGAGCGAACCCGCATCCTCCACAGGATGGTCGGCGGCGATGGCGACGATATGCGGGTCGTGTGCTGCGAGCGGCTCCCGGTTGGCGGCCTCCAGGCGGCGTGCCTCGATCTTCGGGATGGGCTCGCGCTTGTAGCCCTCGATCAGCACGAGGTCGCAGGGAGCGAGACGCGCCAGTATTTCCTCGAAGCTTGGTTCAGGCGCGCCGCGCAATTCGTGCATGATGGCATAACGCGTGCCTGAGACGATGGTGACCTCGTGCGCTCCGGCCTCGCGATGGCGAAAGCTGTCGGCGCCCACCTTGTCGATATCGAAGTCATGATGCGCATGCTTGATGGTCGAGATCCTGTAACCGCGCCGGGTGAATTCGGTGACCAGGCGCACCGCAAGTCCGGTCTTGCCGGAATTCTTCCAGCCTGCAATGCCGAAGATCTTCGGTCGGGGTGTTGTCATGAGATGCCTTCCAGTGCGGCGAGCCATTTCTCCGCTTCGATCAGATCGGTTGGAGTGTTGACGTTGAAGAAGGGGTCGAGAGGACCGATCGTCGTTTCGACCGCGGGGAATTTCACCGTTCGGACGTCATGGCGTGCGAGAAAATCTCTGACGCGCCGTTTCGGGTCCGAGACGATCCACGTCTCGAGATCGGCGGTGGCGGAGACGGGCCAGAGACCGAAAGTGGGATGGTCACGGTCGAACGATGTGGCGATCGCAATGTCGTCGCGGCCTTGAATGGCATCCGCCAGCCGCGCGATCAGATCGAGCGGGAAGAAGGGGCTGTCTATGGGGACAGTGGCAACATGCGAAACCTGCGGATAGCGCAACGCCGTATCCCGCATGGCCGTGAGCACGCCTGCCAGCGGCCCGAGCTTGCCGGGAATCCCGTCCGGGACGAGCGTCAACCCCAGCGTGTCGGGCCAATCAGGATCTGCGTTGAGCGCGACGGGCTTTCTTTGTCGCTGCGTGATTCGTGTCGAGATACGGGCGAGAAGGCTTTCTCCACCCAATAAGACAAACGCCTTGTTCACACCCATGCGGCTCGACCGGCCCCCTGCGAGCAGGAAGACTGGGATATCGTCGGCATTGGCGATGAAGCCGGACATGATTGCGACCTCAGGCGGGAACGCGGGGCTCTGATTCCTGCGCGACGCGCTCGGCGGCCCGCCGTTTGTTTTCCCGATAGAATGTATAGATGCCGGAGGCGATGACAATCGCGGCACCGATGATGGCCCAACTGTCAGGCATCTCGCCGAAGACGAGCAGGCCCAGCAAGGCGGACCAGATGAGGCTCAGATAGCGGAAGGGCGCGACGAAGGAGATTTCGCCGGTGCGCATCGCGAGGATGACAGCCTGATAGCCGATCAGCACGAGAATGGATGCGAGCAGGATCTGAAGAAGAGACGTGATGCTTACAGGCTGCCAGCCGCCGAGCGGAGCGATGCAGAGGGCACCGAAGACGGAAATGGAGATTGCGGTACATACCGTGACCATCAGCGACGGCACGTCCTTGCTGATGCAGCGTGTCGAGAGGTCGCGGGCGGCCGTCGCAAACATGCAGGCGATGGCGAGGAGCGCCCCCGTGGTAAAGCCCTCCGGGCCGGGCCGGATGATGATCAGGACGCCGAGGAAGCCGACCGTAATTGCCGCCCATCGCCGCCATCCCACAGGCTCTTTCAGAAACACCACCGCACCGAGCGTCACCGCCAGAGGCACGGCCTGCTGAATGGCCGAGGCATTGGCGATCGGCATCATCCCGAGTGCGGTGATGTAGGTTGCCGCGGCAATGGCTTCGCAGGCGATGCGCAGAGCGATCATCGGCTGCAGAATGACCTTCCAGGAACGTAGCGCACCCATTCTGCGGGCGAGGAGATAGACGAGGAAGGCCGTAAACAAGCCGCGGATGAAGATAATTTCGCCGGCGTTCATCGAGACGATAACCGTTTTGGACAGGGCGTCGCTGCTGCAGAAGCCGGCCATGGATGCGGCCATGAAAAGTGCGCCCTGCATATTCTTGGTCAGTCGCATGAAAAAACGAGTCTCCGGATTGTCAGTCTGGATTAGCGCCGTTTTCAGCAAATTGTAATCGCTTGTCTTTTCATGGTGGCGAAATTCGATTGTGCGCTGCAGCGCAATTGTCACCGAGAGGAATGGTATTTTCGCGCAACAGTCGTAAAATGATGCGTCGGTTGTATTTTTTTGCATATACGGCAGGGTTTTAGGCGTGCGATTAATTCTTATTCAATCTTATTTCCCGAGGCTCGCAGCGGTTTTGCATGAGGCAGAAGCACCTACCGCAGCGCAGCAGGAATGACGATCCCGCCTTCGCCGTCGACTTAGATAATCCAGTTGGGGCGCCGCATGTTTTTCATTGACCGTCTTCTGCAAAGCCGCCGAATTGTGACCAAGGTTCTCATCTTCGTGGTGCCGCTGGTGATCCTCATCGCCGGCGTCGGCCTGGTCGGCTATCACACGGCGAATATTCTGAACGGCCACATGACCGTGACGCGCGCGACGATCGAAAACATCAGCGATTTCGAGAATTTGCAGGCTGCCCTCCAGGAGTTCACGGGAGCGCCGTCCGCCGACACGCGTCAGGCGCTCGCCGACAAGATCGATGCGCAGGAGCAGGGCGTGCACCGGCTGAGCGGCCTGCTCAGCGACGATCAGCGCGCCAAGATCGTTCCTGTCAGCGATCTTGCGGCTAAGATGCGCACCCAGGAAGCAACGCTCTGGGCGATCCGGCAGAAGCAGGACAGCGATGTCGAGGCAATCCGCAAGGCAGTGCAGGGTGTGGAAGCCACCGGCAAGGCCGCTGCCAAGCAGATCGATATCATCCGCAAGGATTTCAGCGACAAGGAAACCTTCGCCAAGGAGCTGCTTTACGATGCCGCGGCCTATAAGGGGTTGTCGGAGAAGATGAGCAATCTGCGCATCCAGGTGCAGATGGCGGCCGACTCCACGGAAGAGGTCTCGGATGCGCGCACCTATGCCGACGCCATTCTGAAGCAGGTGGGGGTATCCAAGGCGTTGGTCTCCAAGCGCGGCGCCGGCCTTGTCAATAACGCCTCCGATGCCGCCGACAAGCTCGATGCCGTATTGAAGAGTTCCGACACGCCCGATCAGAAGGTCGAGGCGATGGGGCCGATCCTGCAGAGCTTCGTCAAGATCGAAGGCGACATGACGCTGCAGTCGGCCAAGAACAGCGACACTGCCGCTGGTCGCTTCGTCAGCCTCGACAAGATCATCGACGGTCAGAAGGAGCTTCTGGATCATGTCGATGAAGCGCTTGGGATCACCGACCGCCTGACGTTGCACGCATCGCGCATGGAAAATGTCCGCGATGCCGCGTCGCGCGAGCCTGTCATGGCCGATCTCAAGGATCTCCAGGTCGCGGCTGAGAAGATTTCGGCGCTCGGCCAGACCAATGCGACGATGCGCGATTTCGCGGCCCATATGCAGCCCTTGATCGACAGCCTGACGAACGGATCGGCCGACCTGCTGCAGACCGCAGCCGACTGGAAGACGACACGCGTCCAATCCAACGAATTGCTGGCCGATGCGATGACATCGCTTCGCAGTTTCGTCGCCCAGGCGCAGGAACTCGGCAAGGAAGACAGCGAGCGCTCGGCCAATGTTTCCGTGATCGCGATGATCCTCGGCACGCTGCTTGCCATCGTCGGCGGCCTGATGCTGGTGGAAACCCTGCGCGGACCGCTGAAGCGCGTCACCGAGATCATGACACGGCTTGCGAGCGGCGATCTGGAGGTAGCGATCGACGGACGCAATCGCGGCGACGAGATCGGCGACATGGTGCGTTCTGTCAGCGTCTTCCGGGACGCTGCATTGGAGAACGTCCGGTTGGAGCGGGAAGCGGAGAGCGCCCGGGCGCTTTCGGAGGAGGAGGCTACCCGTCGTGCCGCCGAGCGTGCCCGCATCGAAGCCGAGCAGAAGCAGGCCTTGAACGCGCTGGCGGATGTTCTTGCCAAGCTTGCCGACGGCAATCTGGAAGAAAGCATGCGCGAAGACCTTTCCGCTGATTTCGTCGAAATGGCCTTCACCTACAATCATGCCATCGAAGCCCTGCGCGAAACCCTGACGGATGTCCGTTACACGGCGGAAGAGATCAAGGGCGGCACCGGCAACCTTGCCACGTCGGCCGACGATCTGGCGCGCCGCACCGAACAGCAGGCGGCAGCCCTCGAGGAAAGCTCGCGGGCGCTGCACCGCCTGAGCGATGTCGTGCGCTCCACGGCGGACCGCGCGCGGCAGACGGCGACGTCGGTCAACGAGACGCAGGCCTATGCGAGCCAGTCCGGTGAAGTGGTCGCCAAGGCTGTCGGCGCGATGAGCGAGATCAACCGTTCGTCCGAGAAGATCGCCACCATCATCGGCGTTATCGATGAAATCGCCTTCCAGACCAATCTTCTGGCGCTGAACGCAGGCGTCGAGGCGGCGCGTGCCGGCGAGGCAGGCCGCGGCTTTGCAGTGGTGGCTCAGGAAGTGCGCGAGCTGGCACAACGCTGCGCCAATGCGGCAAAGGAAATCAAGGGCCTGATATCGGCCAGTTCCTCCCAGGTGCAGAATGGCGTTCGCCTCGTCGAGCAGACTGGTGCGGCATTGACGGAGATCATCAGCCATGTCACCGGCGTGCAGAGGCTGGTGGCCGATATTTCTTCGGCCACCACCGAACAGTCGACCAGCATCGAGGAAGTGACCCGCGCCGTCGCCGAAGTGGAGCTGATCACGCAGCGGAATGCAGCGATGGTCGAGGAGAACAATGCCGAGATCCACGGTTTGCGCCAGCGTGTCGACACGCTGTCCGAAAAGATCGATCGCTTCCGCACGGGGGACGGCGATGTGGGCTACGAACACCATGGTCCCGCAGAGGTCACGCGCTATCGTGCGGCCTGAAGTATTACATTAGTAGAATATCATAACTATTTGAAAAGCGCCGGCCAATGAGCCGGCGCTTTTCGATTCGGCTAAAACCTAAACAAGGCTGTGATCACAGCAAGCCCGGGGACAGCCGGACTTGCTCTTCACGCCAGCGCTGCCAGCGGCGGCGCAATTCGCCCGATCGCATGCCGATAGGTTCTTTAAGTATCTCGGCGGCGACAATCCGGTCAGTGCGGAAATGGCGGAAACCCTGTCGCAGCTCGCACCAAGCGACCAGCAGGCTGCTCGTCTCGGCATAGCCGAGGATCACCGGCCACACTGTTCGCTCGGTCTCCTCGCTTGCCTCGGAGCTGTAGCGGAGTCGCAGTTTCATGCCGTGACGGATTGCCGATCTGAGCAGCGACCCATCGACACGCTCTTCCGGCTTGCCGCTGGTCGGTCTTGCGCCGACGGTCGGCTCGACGATGAAGGGGCGCAGGCGCTCGGGAACAACAGCGGCGATCTTCGCGACCACATCGCGCGCCGCGTTGGCGAGCACCTTATCGGAATGGCCCGCGACCCACTGCGCGCCCAGCACCACCGCCTCCAGTTCGTCGGGCGCCAGCATCAGCGGCGGCATGTCGTAGCTTGCGGCAAGCAGATAGCCCAGCCCTGCCTCGCCTTCGATTGGAACCCGTTGGCCTATCAGATCCGCCACGTCGCGATAAACCGTGCGCTTCGAGACCTCCAGCTCTGCAGCCAGCGCGTTCGCGGTCACCGGTCGGGTCGATCGGCGGAGAATCTGGATGATCTGAAACAGTCGGTCGGCACGGCGCATCGCATACTTACTCCTGCTGCCAGTATGGTGGCAGCAGGGTTATGCGACAAGGGGTTCTGCAGAGCCGCAAAGGCTTTGTATGCAATCAAAAGGACCAGCTATGAAGTTCGCTTCCACCCGTATCATCGCGGCTGACATAAAGGCCATGGTCGCCTTCTATGAAATGATTACCGGGCTCCAGGCCGAATGGCTGGCCCCGGTCTTTGCCGAGATCCAGACGTCAGCGGCAACGTTGGCCATCGGCGCTGTCGAAACCGTTGCTCTTTGGAAAGAGGGAAGCGCCGAGCCCGGCGCCAATCGCACCGCCTGCATCGAATTCCAGGTCGCGGACATCGACGCCGAATACGAGCGCCTGAAGGACAAGGTTCCTCTAGTGCACGAGCTGAAGATGATGCCCTGGGGCAATAAGACCTTTCAGTTCCGCGACCCGGAGGGAACCGCGGTCTCGCTGTACATGCCGGCGACCGATGCGGCGAAAAAGCGCTTCGCGTCGCGCTAGTCGCGCTTGGCGAAGCGCGATCGGATCACCGGCTCCAAATGGAGCGTTTCACCATCGGCAGGTATCAGCAGGCGCGATGGATCGATACCGGCTGTATCCGCTGCCTGGCGAAGGTCTTGTCGCGTTATCGTCGCATGGTCGAGCGCTTCCATATGGGTTGCGACGACGATTGCTTGCGGGGCGAGGCGGCTGAGCGCGACCGTCTGCTCCGCATCCATGACGATGAGATCGCCGTCCCAGCGCGCGCCGCAGGAATGGGTGATGATGACGTCGGGGGAGATCTGCTGGATCGTCTCGGCAACCGGCGGGTAGAGCACGGTATCGCCTGCCCAATAGACGGTGGGTTCGCCGGCAGCCTCCAGCGTGAAGCCGATAACATGTCCCATTTTCTCCACGACCGGGCCGAGACCGTGGCTGCCTTGCCGCGGCGTGATCGTTATCCCTTGCCAGACCGTAGTCTCGTTCAGGGATCTAACATCAGCGAATCCACTTTCCCTGATAGAGCCTTCGTCGCCAGGCTGGCAGAGGAGCGGCAGGGCCTTCGGGACGCGTTTCTTCGCCACGGAATCGAAGTGATCGGTATGCAGGTGCGACACAATCACCAGCTCCACCCCTTGGAGAATGTCGTCGATCGCGCGGGGCAATTCCGTCATTGGATTGGGGGAGCGGCCGGTAAAGGACGGGAGACTGTGGCGCGGCGCGAAATAGGGGTCGATCAACAGCAGATGGCCGCCATAGTTGATCTTCAGCGTCGCATTGCGAATGAGCTCAAGCTGCATTTTGATTTTCTCGAGGTCGGCTAGCCGCCGGTGACGCTCATGTGGCGCGCGACAGCCGGCCGGTTATGGGTACGGTCGATGATGAAGTCATGACCTTTCGGCTTGCGGGTGATCGCTTCGTCGATCGCGGCATAAAGGAGAGCGTCATCTTCCGTCGCACGCAGCGCCGTACGCAAATCGGCGGCGTCGTTCTGTCCGAGACACATGTAGAGCGTGCCCGTGCAGGTGAGTCGCACGCGGTTGCAGCTTTCGCAGAAATTATGCGTCATCGGCGTGATAAAACCGAGCCTTCCGCCGGTTTCCTCCACCTTGACATAACGGGCCGGGCCGCCTGTCTTGTAGGGGATATCGGACAGTGTGAATTGTTGCTCCAGGTCGGCGCGCAGCTGGGAGAGCGGCAGGTATTGATCGGTGCGATCCTCATCGATCTCACCCATCGGCATCGTCTCGATGACGGTCAGGTCCATGCCCCGGCCGTGGGCGAACCGCAGCAGCTCGGGAATTTCGGCCTCGTTGAAGCCCTTGAGAGCGACGGCATTGAGCTTGATCTTCAGGCCGGCTCTTTGTGCTGCGTCGATGCCCTCCATCACCTTGGCGAAATCGCCCCAACGGGTGATGCTGCGGAATTTGTCGGGGTCGAGCGTGTCGAGCGAGACGTTGATGCGCCGCACGCCACAATCGTAGAGTTCGTCGGCATGGCGGGCGAGCTGCGAACCGTTCGTCGTCAAGGTCAATTCGTCGAGCGCACCGTCACCGACATGCTTTCCGAGTTCGCGGACCAGAAACATGATGTTCTTGCGCACCAGCGGCTCGCCGCCGGTGAGCCTGATCTTGCGCACGCCCTTGGCGATGAAGGCGGAACAGAGGCGATTGAGCTCTTCGAGCGTCAACAGATCCTTCTTCGGCAGGAAGGTCATGTGCTCGGCCATGCAGTAAGTGCAGCGGAAGTCGCAGCGGTCGGTGACCGAGACGCGCAGATAGGTGACCGCCCGTCCGAAAGGGTCAACCATCGGGGACGCATCCGCCACAAGCGGCGATCCATTGCCTATCGTACCAACAATGCTATTCACACAAACCTCCATTACACTGCTAATGTGTGCATAGGCGATTGTTGCGTCAAGGAAAATGCATTTTGATTGCACTTGCGCGTGAACGAACGGCGGCATAATTCTCGAACAGGCATTGAAACGCATGGAAAAAGCGATGAGTGACGTCTGGCCGACCGAATTGAGGGTAACGAAGGACCGCCATCACCTTGTGGTGAGCTTCAACGACGGAACGAGCTTCGATTTGCCTGCCGAGATGCTGCGGGTGTTATCGCCTTCCGCCGAAGTGCAGGGACATGGACCGGGGCAGAAGATCACCGTACCGGGCAAGCGCAATGTCGGCATCATGTCGATGACGCCAACAGGCAATTATGCGGTGCGCATCGGTTTCGACGATATGCACGATACCGGTATTTTCACCTGGCCCTATCTGCGCGAACTCGGCGAGAAGGGCGCGGAGCTCTTTGCGGCCTACGAAGCCGAACTGAAGGAAAAAGGCCTCAGCCGCGACACGGCTGCAAGGCCACATTAGCATTGGCGCATCAATGGGAAAAGGACGTAGGTAGGCATGGTCCTTGGGGGTAGGGTAAGCTGGCTTCGCGCCAAGGGTGGCAAGAACGAGAGCAAGGTCTCTTTCGTTGAGCTGTTTTTCGATCTGGTGTTCGTTTTCTCGATTTCCCAGCTTGCGCATTCCCTGGCGGAGCACTTCACGCCGCTGGGAGCCCTGGAATCCGTCATACTGATCTTTGCGGTATGGTGGGTATGGGTCTTCACGGCTTGGGTCACGAACTGGCTCGATCCCGACCGTATGCCTGTGCGCATCATGCTGTTCGTTCTGATGTTCGCCGGGCTTATACTGTCTTCCGCTATTCCCGATGCCTTTGGCGAGAAGGCGATTTTCTTTGCGGGCGCCTATGTCTTCATGCAGGTTGGCCGTTCCCTGTTTACGGTCTATGCCCTCAGGGATGTCAGCCCCGCCAATCACCGCAATTTCCTTCGCATCACTTCTTGGCTGGTCCTGTCCGGCGTCTTCTGGATCGTTGGCGCGTTGATGGAAGGCGAGATGCGGGTGGGTCTCTGGCTGGCCGCGCTCGCGATCGAATATTCAGCGCCTGCGCTCGGCTTCCGGGTTCCGGGTCTCGGCAAGTCAACGGCTGCGGATTGGGACGTATCCGGCGCGCATATCGCCGAACGCTGCGCGTTGTTCATCATCATCTGCCTCGGCGAAGCTGTCCTTCAGGCCGGCAAGACCTTTGCCGAACAGCCGGTCTCGCCTTTGATCGTCGCGGTGTTCATCACCGCTTTCGCCGGCACTGTTGCCTTGTGGTGGATTTACTTCCAGTTCGGGCATGAGCGTGCGGCCCACCGCATAGAGCATGACGACACGCCCGGCAGCCTTGCGCGGCAGGCCTTTACCTATGCGCATATCCCTATTCTTGCGGGCATCATCCTGAGCGTGGTTGGCGACGAATTCCTGTTCGCGCATCCGCACGACCAGGCCGATATGCACACCGCCGCTGCCATTCTCGGCGGCCCGGCCGTGTTCCTGATCGGAAATCTCTGGTTCAAGGGGGTGACGACCGGCCGGCCGCCACTGTCGCATCTGGTAGGCCTCGTCGGATTGGGATTGTTGCTTTTCACCTTGCCGGAGGTCGTGGTCTACCAACTCGGCATTCTCGCAACAGCCGTGCTCGTCGTCGTGGCGATCTGGGAGTTTGCGTCCCTGACAAGGGTTGTCCCGTCGGCGCGCTCGACCGGCGATCACTGATCGCCGGCCGTCTCCAGAGGTTCGCTCTCGTCCTGCATCAGCAGGCTGACGATACGCTCCATATGCACAGTCATTCTCTCACACTCTTCGATAGGTGCATGCGACAGCATGCGGTCGATGAGAGCGGTTTGAATGGTCATGGCCTCTTCCGTGACGCGCCGGCCCGCCTCTGTCAGATGGAGGCGCAGAACGCGCTTGTCCTGCTTATCTCCACGGCGTTCGATCAGGCCGCGGTTCTCCATCTGCGGCAGCAGCATGCTCATGTTGGACCGGCCGACCAGCAGCTTGCGCGCTAGCTCCTGCTGGGAGATACCCTCGAAGCGAAACAGATTGATGAGAATGTCGAGGTGCGGCGGCTTGATGTCGAGATGCGCGAGCGCGCGACCGAGCGATTGCTGCATCAGCTGGCAGGCGCGCGCCACGGCGATCCAGCTTCGAAAACGCGGATGGTCCCAGGGAAGGGATTGATTTTTGTTCATCGTTGTACTTTATTGTTCATAGTTGAACATTTCTGGATTCCCACTATGCCATCCTTTGCGCTCAAGGTCACCCGGTCGGGATTATCCGGTCTCGGCAGGCTTTCTCCGGAGCTCGCCGGCAAGGCAGCTTTCAGGCTTTTCTGCCTGACGCCGTCGCGGCGGCCTCGCGGCTCCAAGGCCAGGGCGGCACATATGGAGGGCAGACAACGTCTTGTTACGGCCGAACAGGTCATGCTGTCCTTTCCGGGCGGCAGGGCGATGGCCTATCGTTTCAACGGAGGAGCCAAGGGGCCACGCAAGCGCTACCTTGTTGTGCATGGTTGGGGTTCCAGCAGCGAATATATGTCTGAGCTAACCGTTTTTCTGGCGAATACGGGGGCGGAAGTGGTCTCGCTCGACCTTCCAGGCCACGGCCGCTCGGCCGGACGTTTTCTCAATGTGCGCCTTGCGGTTTCCGCTATCGCGGCTGCCTCCACCCGCTTCGGTGCCCTGGATGGCGCCATCGGGCACTCCTTCGGCGGAGCGTCGCTGGCGCTTGCCTCCGCGGGCTTTCTGCCTGGGATCGAGCCGCTCCAGACGGAGAGATTGGTATTGATCGGAGCGCCGAGTGCCATGGGATGGCTGTTCAGGGATTTTGGTGAGTTGATGGGCCTTGGCCCTGCAACCCAGATGGCGTTGGAGGCGGAGGCCGGGCGTGTCACAGGGCGGGCGCTTGCCGCCTATGACGAACGGCGCGGCATTCTCAATCCAGGCATGCCGGTTCTCGTCGTCCATGCCGAGGACGACAAGGAAGTGAGTGCCGACCATGCCCGCGCCTATGCCGTCGGGGGCGGGAATGTTCGCCTCTTCTGGGCCAACGGGTTCGGGCATCGGCGCATCGTCAGCGCCGCTCCGGTGCTCGAGGCGATAAGTGCCTTTCTTTCGGAGACGGTCAAAACGGGAAATTCGCACGAGGACGGCGACGGGACGGTGCTGTCGTTTTACCGAACTCCAGTACGGCGCTTATCGTAGCAACGGGATGCGCCGCGCCGGATTCGCGCCGCCGAGCCGCTTCGGCAAACAAAACCGCCGGCGTGCCTGGGAAGGCAGCGCCGGCGGTTGGCTGGCTTCATTTCTAGTTCTTGTAGATGAGCCAACTTTTGGTGAAATCCTTCTGCATGCTTTCCTGGTAGACATTGCTGCAGTTGCGGCCGGCATTCTTGGCGCAATAGAGTGCGAGATCGGCCTTCTTGTAGAGCTCGCCGGGCTCCGAAGCTTCGGAACCCATGCAGATGCCGAGCGATATGGTGATCGGACCGTAGTCGATCTTCGTTCGTGAATTCTTGAACGGCGTCGTTCCCAGGGCGCGGCGGATCCGCTCGGAAATCGCCGTGACCTCTTCCACCGTGGTGCCTTCCAGAATCAGTGCGAACTCCTCGCCGCCGACGCGAGCCACGAAGACATCACGCTGGACATTGGCGCGGAGAATAGAGGCGACGGTGGCAAGGATCTTGTCGCCGACCGGGTGGCCGTGGGTATCGTTGATCTTCTTGAAATGATCGATGTCGGCCAGCACGAGCGCCGTCGTCGGACGGGTCAGCCGGTTGCCGAAGACGGAGGCCAGGCGATCCTCGAAGGCGCGGCGGTTGGAAAGCCGCGTCAGCGCGTCGGTATTGGCGATGCGCTTGTATTCGTCCAGTTCCTTGCGAACCTCATCCATTTCCTGGCTGCGCTGCGCGACGTTCTCAACGGTTTTTTCGCCCTGAGCCATGGTGTCACCGGTCGCGACCGTGAGCATATCGATGGCGTTGCGCAGCAGGTCAGCGCTGTTGTTGCTTCTGGAGGTTATGCGTTCGGTGGTTTCGCCGAGCAGCCGGTTGTAGCTTTCGAGCGTGGCCTGCTCCTGCCGCAGCGCGCGAAGGATGGCGTCCAGCTCCGTGGTCAGGCGTACGTGCGCGTCATCGAAGATACGGCCCGCATGGACGGAGAAATACTTGGCCCCGATCGCGTCCAATTCCTCCTGCGTGGCGCTGCTCCCGAGAGCGGCCAGCTCACGGGTCAGAGTAGGATTGGATCCGATATAGGCCTCGTAGAATAGCTCGTAATTGCGCGGAATAGCTGCGACCCCCATGGATCGCATGGCGTAGGTAATCTGCCCTGCCACGTCGGGAGTTTGCGCCCTCGGCGCAATCGCCGTACTCATCGGTGAGCTCCGTTATATGTCAACTAAATCACTATTTTTACTTATACCAAGATTCTTTGAAAAATATTAAGAGGATGACCGTGGAAATTCATTCGCAAATATAGATTTATTCAAATGTTTTATAGCTAAAGCATTTTTTACTAAGGAAGGCGCCAGTGGCGCCTTCCTTGGACCCGGATTGCCTAGATATTGTTACCCTAGGTTGAGCTCCTGAAAGAAGTCGTTGCCCTTGTCGTCGATGACGATGAAGGCGGGGAAATCCTGAACCTCGATTTTCCAGACGGCTTCCATGCCAAGTTCGGGATATTCCAGCACCTCGACCTTCTTGATGCAATCCTGAGCCAGGCGCGCAGCCGGACCGCCGATCGAGCCGAGATAGAATCCGCCATGCGTCTTGCAGGCCTCGCGCACGGCGCGCGAACGGTTGCCCTTGGCGAGCATGATCATCGAACCGCCGAACGACTGGAACTGATCGACATAGCTGTCCATGCGGCCTGCCGTCGTCGGACCGAAGGAGCCGGATGCGTAGCCGGCGGGCGTCTTGGCCGGGCCGGCATAGTAGACCGGATGGTTCTTCAGATATTCGGGCATGCCTTCGCCTTTTTCCAGGCGTTCGCGGATCTTCGCATGCGCCAGGTCGCGCGCCACGATGATGGTGCCGGTCAAGGACAGGCGTGTCTTGACCGGATGCTGCGACAGCTCGGAAAGGACATCGGTCATCGGCCTGTTGAGATCGATGCGAACCGTCGATTCGGAAAGCTTCGCCTCGTCGATCTCAGGCATATATTTCGACGGATCGGTCTCAAGCTGCTCGATGAAGATGCCGTCGCGGGTGATCTTGCCCTTGGCCTGACGGTCGGCTGAGCAGGAGACACCGAGACCGATCGGCAGCGAGGCGCCGTGGCGGGGCAGGCGGATGACGCGGACATCGTGGCAGAAATACTTGCCGCCGAACTGCGCGCCAACGCCGAGGCTCTGCGTGAGCTTATGGATTTCCTTTTCCATTTCGATATCCCGGAAGGCGTGCCCGCTTTCGGAGCCCTCCGTGGGAAGACAGTCCAGGTAGCGTGTCGAGGCAAGCTTGACCGTCTTGAGGGTCATCTCGGCCGATGTGCCGCCGATGACGATGGCGAGATGATACGGAGGACAGGCCGCCGTGCCGAGCGTCAGGATCTTCTCCTTGAGGAAGTCCAGCATGCGGTCGTGCGTCAGCAGCGATGGCGTGCCTTGATAAAGGAAGGTCTTGTTGGCCGAACCGCCGCCCTTGGCCACGAAGAGAAATTCGTAGGCGTCGGTGCCTTCCTCATAGATATCGATCTGCGCCGGCAGGTTGTTCTTGGTGTTCTTTTCCTCGAACATCTTGATAGGGGCGAGCTGCGAATAGCGCAGGTTCTTCTTCTCGTAGGCGTCGAGCACGCCCTTGGCCAGCGCACTGCTGTCGCCGCCTTCGGTCCAGACGCGGCGGCCTTTCTTGCCCATGATGATCGCGGTGCCCGTATCCTGGCACATGGGCAGCACGCCGCCGGCGGCGATGTTGGCGTTCTTCAACAGATCATAGGCCACGAAACGATCGTTGTCGGTCGCTTCCGGGTCTTCGAGGATTGACGCCAATTGTTTCAGATGGCCCGGGCGCAGCAGATGGTTGATATCGGCGAAGGCTGTCTCGGCTAGCAGCCGGATGCCTTCCGGATCGACGGTCAGGATTTCCTGGCCCTTGAATGCGTCGACGGAGACGTAATCGCTGGAAATCTTGCGGTAGGGGGTCGTGTCGTCGCCGAGTGGAAATAGATCGTCAGCCATTTGGGAAACCTTTCAAGCCGGATGGCGGAGGAAGATGTTTGGAAACGATCTAGATCCGGCTCGAACCAAAAGCAATTGCTTGGCTGCCGCTAAGGAGTTTCAAAGCAGCAGATCGTCGATGGAAAGATGCGCAGGTCGGGTGGGTCCTCCCATGCCGAGACCTTTTGCCCGGCCTCTCACCCTGGCCCTCTCCCCGCACCGCGGGGCGAGGGGACGACCAAGCAAGACAACGGTCGCTCCACACGGATGGAAGGTCTGTGATTTAACGCGGTAAACTCCCTCTCCCCGCATGAGCGGGGAGAGGGTTGGGGGAAGGGGCCAGGCAGGCAATTGAGTCACCGGCGGGTGTGCCTGACCTCACCGAATGACGAACCTATTTCGGCCCGATCATCGTTTCCGGGCGGACGATGGCATCATATTCTTCCGAGGAGACCAGTCCGCTCGCCAAAGCTTCTTCCTTCAACGTCGTGCCGTTCTTGTGTGCCGTCTTGGCGATCTTGGCGGCATTGTCGTAGCCGATTTTCGGCGCGAGCGCCGTCACCAGCATCAGCGAACGTTCCAGGCCAGCCCTGATGTTATCCTCGCGAGCTTCGATGCCGACAACGCAATTGTCGGTGAAGGAGATGGCGGCATCGCCGAGCAGCTGCACCGACTGCAGGAAATTGTAGGCCATCATCGGATTGTAGACATTGAGCTCGAAGTGCCCCTGGCTGTCGGCAAAGGTCAGGGCGGCATTGTTGCCGAAGATATGGATGCAGACTTGGGTCATCGCCTCGCACTGCGTCGGATTGACCTTGCCCGGCATGATCGACGAGCCCGGCTCGTTTTCCGGCAGCGCCAGTTCGCCGAGACCGGAGCGCGGGCCCGAGCCGAGCAGGCGGATGTCATTGGCGATCTTGAAGAGCGCAGCCGCTGCCGCGTTGATCGCGCCGTGGCTGAACACCATCGAGTCATGCGCGGCAAGCGCCTCGAACTTGTTCGGGGCCGTGACGAAGGGCAGGCCGGTGATCCCAGCGATTTCGTTTGCCACCTTCTCGGCAAAGCCGATCGGCGCGTTGAGACCGGTACCGACGGCCGTGCCGCCCTGGGCAAGTTCGCAGAGACCCGGCAATGTCAGCTCTATTCGCTTGATGGCCGAGGCGACCTGGGCGGCATAGCCGGAAAACTCCTGGCCCAGCGTCAGCGGCGTTGCATCCTGCGTATGGGTACGGCCGATCTTGATGATATGGGCGAAATCGGCGACCTTCTTTTCCAGCGCCGCGTGCAGATGCCGCAGAGCCGGCAGCAGGTGATGAGCGATCTCTTCGGCGCAGGCAATGTGCATCGCGGTCGGATAGGTGTCGTTCGACGACTGGCTCATGTTCACGTGATCGTTCGGATGGACGGGCTTCTTCGAGCCCATGACGCCGCCCAGCATTTCGATCGCGCGGTTGGAGATCACCTCATTGGCGTTCATGTTCGACTGCGTGCCGGAGCCGGTCTGCCAGACAACAAGCGGAAAATGGTCGTTGAGTTTGCCGTCGATGACTTCCTGCGCGGCAGCGACGATCACTTTACCGAGAGCAGGGTCCAGCTGGCCAAGCTCCATGTTGGTTCGCGCAGCTGCCTGTTTGACGATGCCGAGGGCGCGTATGACCGAGAGAGGCTGCTTTTCCCAGCCGATCTTGAAGTTGCCGAGCGAGCGCTGCGCTTGCGCGCCCCAATAGCGGTCGCTGGCGACTTCGATCGGGCCAAAAGTATCGGTTTCGGTGCGGGTGGAAGTCATGTTCCTGATCCTGCTTTCCATTGAAATAGATAGCAGTCATATAGGCCGGAACGACGCTTATGAAAACACCGAAGGGGCTATTTCATGACAGGGGTGATCATGTTTTCACGCGCCCGCTCAGGCGTGCTCTTTTTAACACGCTCCGTAGATATTCTTGAAGGCGTTTTTTCCGTCGCGCAAAAATCTCAGGAAATTTCAATAGAAGATTAACCAATAATTTCATAATTTTGTGTGAATTAAATCGTGGAAAACGTCTCCGCTTTGTAACGTGAAGTTGAGGCATTGAACGAAAGGCGGGGTCTCGCCGTTTTCATTGTAGTCGTTATACGATGTTTCCGACATCGCGGCCGGGTTGAAAACAGCACCGCTAGCTCGAAGTTACCGCTCGACAAGGGACTGATTACAGAATGAAACTCGTCACCAAAGCCACAGCATCCGTCCTGGCTCTCTCCTGTTGCCTTTCCGCCATCGGCGTCACGTCCGCGAACGCCATGACCCTCATGGATTTCATCCGCGGTGGTCAGGGGCGTCAGCAGAGCACGCAAGTGTCTGCTCCGGTTCCTGCCAACCCGGCGCAAACAATGATGGAGCCCGGGCAGGCCAAGCTGCCGCTTCCCACGGTCAGCGCGCCGAAATATTATACCTACAAGGCAGACGCGATGCGTCTGGTGTCGACGACGCATTTTGCCGATCCGGTAGTGACCGGAGCCGTTGCCGATGCATCGCCTGCACCGGTTGCCGTCGATACCGAGTTGTCGCAGCGCCGCTACCTTGCCGATGCCCACGTCATGGCCACCAACGATGTGGCCAAGGCAATCGAGTCCTATTACGCTGATCAGAACAAGCCGTTGCTTTGGATCGCCGATCATGCTGTCACCGACAAGGCGAAGGCTGCGATGGCCGTTCTCGCCGACGCCGGTTCCGTCGGTCTCGACCCCTCGGATTATGCGGTGACGCCGCCGAGCTTCGACGCCGCCGCCGACCCGGTGATGCGCGACCGCGCCCTCACGCAATTCGAGCTGGCGCTCTCCAGCAAGGTGCTGATGTTCGTCCAGGATACGGTCCGTGGCCGTCTCGACCCGAACAGGATCTCCGGCTATCACGATTTCAAGCGCAAGGACGTCAATCTGCCGGCTACGCTCGACCTGCTGCGCGCCAGCCCGGACGTTGCCGCCTATCTCAACAGCCGCAATCCTTCCAACCAGCAATTTGTACTGCTGAAGGCCGAGCTTGCGAAGCTCAGGGCGGAGGCCAGTTCCGATGGTAGCCATATTTCCATCTCTTTGACCGGCACTCTGAAGCCGGGCGGCAGCTCGCCGGAGATGGCCAATATCGTCAAGGCGATCCAGCATCGCGGATCTGATGCGCTGAAGACCGCGCATGCCGGCGTTCTTGCTTCCTATCTGGGCACACCGGATTATACGCCCGACCTCGTGTCGCTGGTCGAAGACTTCCAGAAAGAAAAGGGACTGACCTCGGACGGCGTGATCGGCCCGTCTTCGGTTCGCGCCATGGTCGGCGAGAACAACGACACGAAAATCCAGAAGCTGATCATTGCCATGGAACAGCTGCGCTGGTTGCCGCCTGAACTCGGACCGCGCTACGTCCTGATCAACCAGCCGGCATTCATGGTCTATTACTACAACAATAACCAGGAACAGCTGTCGATGCGCGTCGTCGTCGGCGGCAAGCAGCATCAGACCTTCTTCTTTGAAAATCAGGTGCAGACCGTCGAGTTCAATCCGTTTTGGGGTGTTCCGCAATCGATCATCATCAATGAGATGCTGCCAAAGCTGCGCGCCGATCCGAACTATCTCGATCGCATGGGTTACCAGGTCGAAGTCGGTGGCCAAGCCGTGGCATCGTCCAGCGTCGACTGGTATGGCTCGACCAAGAACATCTCCGTGCGCCAGCCGCCCAGCGGCGACAATGCTCTCGGCGAACTGAAGATCCTCTTTCCGAATTCGCATGCGATCTACATGCATGACACGCCGCAGAAGAGCTTCTTCACGAAAGACATGCGCGCGCTCAGCCATGGTTGCGTCCGCCTTGCCGATCCGCGCGCGATGGCTGCCGCCGTCCTGAACACCACGGTCGATGATGTCGCCAAGCAGATCGCAGACGGCCAGAACAAGGCCGTCGCCGTGCCGCAGAAGTTCCCGATCTACATCGCCTACTTCACCGCCTGGCCGAACAAGGACGGCGTTGTCCAATATTTCAACGACGTCTACGACCGCGACGCGGCGACTCAGAAGGCGCTCGATACGACCACCAAGTCGCGCACGGCTCAGATTTGAGTTGAGCGTAACGTCGAGAGACAAAAGGGCGGCCGATCGGCCGCCCTTTTGCAATTGTCCAGATATGCCCCACGCTTGGCTTCAAGACGCCTTTACGATCGTTTTAGTCCTTCGCCTCGATACGCCATTCACGGCTACCGAAGGTCACGTCGAAGCGCGATAGAAAGGAGCGGCCGAGCAGGCCGTCGACCTCGCCGCCCAGCGCCGCGTCGTTATCGAGTACAACGGCGGTGATGTCACTGGCCTCCACGCGCCCGACCTTCACTGTTGCAGCGGTGGTGTGCGTGGCCTGAGAAACGCCATTAGCCGTCTGAAGCAAAATTCCATTGTTGCCATCCACTTGCAATTTGGCTCGTGTGGCAAAGACCTTGCTCACTGCTACGAAGCTCGCTCCGGTGTCCACGATAAACGTGCCGTCCGTGCCATTGATCGAGACCTTGGCAAGGATAACGTTCTTGCCTTGTGTCGGGAACCGATCGCTGCCGGTGGCGTAGGTCGAGGCGCATTTACCCTTGTTTTCGTATTCCTTGATAATGCCATGCACGACCGCCGTGTCATTGCGGTCGGGATTGGTGGATACCCAGAGCTGAAGTGGACTGATCGCCTCGCAGTACTGGCCAAGTTCGCGATAACTGTTCGAGATTCCCTCGAATACGGTGCCATTCAATATCGCGATATTGTCAGTTAGACCGATGACCGAATAGTAGTCGTCGATGGCGTCACGATATTTCTTTGCACTTTCGCGAATCTGCGCACGCTGAAAATAATATCCGGGCATTCCCGGTGACATTGCTATCAAGTCATTCGAGATCTTCAACGCTTCGTCGAAATCGCTGAGGTCGCCAAGTATTTTGACTGCGGCGCTCAGGGCGACGTTAGAGGGCTTGCACTTGTTGGAGAAGGCAATGAAGACCTTGGCTGCCTCGCGGCGGTAACCTTGTTTCTGCAGTTCATCTGCAAATTTGTAAACGGCATTCCAGTCGCAATGCTCGCGGCGCAGCATATCGAGATAGTTTGCCATTGTCGCTCGACCGGCGACGACGTTCGGCAGGGGATCGATGCCGAAATGTTGGTAGACGGCCAGAAGCGCCGGATCGGGTGCGGCGTAAGTCGCGTTATCGACGTAGCCGATGATGCGGTCACCATAGATGTAGAACCAAATTCCCGCGCATAATGCGGCGAAAATAATGAGTGTCCGGACAATTGGAGCAAGCCATCCCCTGCGGGTTGGCAACCTGCCGCCATTGCGGTCTTCGGGATCTGCTGTGAGCAAGCGGGCACTCCAACAACGAATTACCTTCCTGCCTTGACGCCAATCCCGGGTGAGCGTTTTCATTCCGGTGGTCTTGGAGCAGGCAGCGAAACGTCGCTAAGTTGTGTCGCAATCGCGCGAATCCCGCAAGGCCCTCTGCAACCTCGCGAACTGAACCAACAGGGATTTTGATAGTCTCAGGCGGCGAGCAGCCCCTCGACGAGTTCGGGCGTGAGTTCGTCGTAGTGGTAGATGATGCGGCTCGGGCCGAGCGTTTCGATACCAACATCGGAATAGCCGAAGGGGACGGCGATCGAGGGGACGCCGGCGTTGCGGGCGACAAGAATATCGTTGACGCTGTCGCCGATCATGACGGTGCGGCCGATATCGCCGCCGGCGCGCTCGACGGTGCCGATCAGGTGCTCGGCATTAGGCTTGCGCACGGCAAACGTGTCGCCGCCGGTGATGGTTTCGAAATAATGCGTGAGATCGAGCCTATCGAGAAGCGTGCGTGCGAGGGATTCCATCTTGTTCGTGCAGACGGCCAGCTTGTAGCCCTTGCTCTTCAGCGCGCCGAGTGCAGCCACGAGCCCGGGATAGGGTTGCGTGACGCCCGGCATCGTCTCTGAATAATGGGTAATGAAGCGCTGCATCAGGGTGGGCAATTCCTCCGAGGTCAGCGTATAGCCATGCAGCTTGCAGGCCCGTTCGATCATCACCTGCGCGCCATAGCCGACGAGGTGCGTCACGTCGTCATAGCTGACCGGTGGAAGCTTGAGCGCGGCGATCGTGTGGTTCAGGCTGATGATGAGATCTGCGTGCGTGTCCAGCAGCGTGCCATCGAGATCGAATACGACAAGAGGAGATGTCACGAGGAATCGGCCTTTGTATAAGAAGAAATAGAGCGTCTTTCGGAGTTAGAAGATCGCGCGGGCAATTGCAACAGAAGGCCCGGGAAGCCTCGGCAAAGAGGCGCGGGGATTTCTATCTTGTGCCGTTATTTTGGCTTTCGTTTGGCTGGAGAGCCGTGTAAACAGCAGACCAACGTAACAATGGGAGCAGGTGGCGCATGGACGCCCGCCAGATGAAGATTGAGGCTGCGAGGGCGGCCCTGACCTATGTCGAGAGCGGCATGCGGCTGGGGATCGGCACGGGCAGCACGGCGGAGGAGTTCGTTCGGCTGCTCGCCGAGAAAGTCGCGTCCGGGCTCTCGATCGAGGGTGTTCCGACCTCGGAACGGACGGCAAAGCTTTGCAATGAGTTGGGCGTGCCGCTAAAGTCGCTCGACGAGCTTCCTGCACTCGACCTCACCATTGACGGTGCCGACGAACTGGACGGTGCGCTCACTCTGATCAAGGGCGGTGGTGGCGCGCTGCTGCGTGAAAAGATCGTCGCAGCCTCGTCGGCCCGCATGATCGTGATTGCCGACGAAAGCAAGCTCGTTCAGACGCTTGGCGCGTTTCCGCTGCCGATCGAAGTCAATCCTTTCGGCCTTGCTTCGACGCGCATCCTCATCGAGAAGGCTGCGTCGCGTCTCGGCCTGTCGGGCGCGCTCAACCTGCGCGGCTCGGGTGACCATACCTTCGTCACCGATGGCGGACATTTTATTATTGATGCATCTTTCGGCCGCATTCCTGATGCAGAGGCGCTGTCGAATGCGCTCAATTCGATTCCCGGCGTTGTCGAACACGGGCTCTTTATCAATATGGCGACATTGGCGATCATTGCCGGCCCTGCCGGTGCGCGCACGTTGCAGGCGAACAATACATAGGAGCACTCATCTCATGATCAAATTTGCGGGTCTTGGCCGTTTTGCCGCTGCAACCATCCTTCTTTCGGGCATCGCGTTCGGCTCTGTCAGCGCTCAGGAAGTATCCGAGGACCAGATCAAGGCTGCCCGCGCCGCGATCAACGCGCTCGGCATCACCAATCAGTTCGACAACATCCTGCCGAACCTCGCCGAGCAGCTGAAGAGCACGATGATCCAAGCCAATCCGAACTTTGGCGACGCGATCAATTCGACGGTTGACGCCACTGCTCTGGCGCTCGCGCCGCGCCGCGCCGATCTCGAGCACGAAGCCGCCGTCACCTACGCCAAAGCCTTCTCGGCGGAAGAGCTCAAGGCAATCGCCGATTTCTACAATTCGGAGGCCGGCAAGAAGCTTCTGAAGGATGGTCCGCTGGCGACGCGCGAGCTTTACAAGGCCGCCGATATCTGGAGCCAGGGTATTTCGCGTGATCTAGCCAACCAGAGCAATGATGCTTTGCAGAAGGTTGTCAAGCAGCCGGTTGTCGCGCCGAATGCAGGCGCTGCCGCACAGCCTGCGCCGAAGCAGTAAACCGCAATTCTTTGCTGCGATCGTTCTCGAAACTGTGTTTCACGTTTTCGGGATAATCGGCAGGCGGTTGCAAATTCAAAGCCCGGATCATTCCGGGCTTTTCTTTTTATGCTCCGGCTTCCTATATGAATGCCGACCCCCATCAGCGCTTTGCGCGCCTTGTCATGTCTACAGGAGCCACCGATGCCTTCGTTTGATTTCGACCTTTTCGTGATTGGCGGCGGCTCCGGCGGCGTGCGCGGCGCGCGCGTGGCGGCATCGCTCGGCAAGAAGGTCGGCATTGCCGAGGAGTATCGCTACGGCGGCACCTGCGTCATTCGCGGCTGCGTGCCGAAGAAGCTTTTTGTCTATGCTTCGCAGTACAGCGAGCATTTCGAGGATGCGGCCGGTTTCGGCTGGACGGTCGGCGAAAGCAGCTTCGACTGGACGAAGTTGATCGAGGCGAAAGATAAGGAAATCGCACGGCTTGAAGGGCTCTATCGCAAGGGGCTCGACAATGCCAAGGCTGACATATTCGACACGCGCGCCGAACTCGTGGACGCTCATACAGTCCGCCTGTTGAAGACCGGGCAGACGGTGACTGCGGAAACCATCGTCATCGCGACCGGCGGTCGGCCGAACCTGCATACGTCCTTGCCCGGTTATGAGCTTTGCATTTCCTCGAACGAAGCTTTCCATCTGGCAGAGCTGCCAAAGTCGATCCTGATCGCCGGCGGCGGCTATATCGCCGTCGAATTCGCCAATATCTTCCATGGACTCGGCGTCGAGACGACGCTGATCTACCGCGGCGCCGAGATCCTGTCGCGCTTCGACCAGGATCTGCGCAAGGGCCTGCATGAGGCGATGGAGGAAAAGGGCATCCGCGTTCTTTGCCACGACATCATCACGAGCGTGGAGAAGACGGAGAATGGGCTCAGCGTCCGGACGAAGAACGACAAGGCCTTGACGGTCGATACGGTCATGCTTGCACTCGGCCGCACGCCGAATACCGCAAATCTCGGACTGGAAGCAGCCGGCGTCGCCATCAACGAGCAGGGCGCCATCGTCGTCGACGAATATTCGCGCACTTCCGTGCCGAACATCTATGCCCTCGGCGACGTCACCGATCGGGTCCAGCTGACGCCGGTGGCCATCCACGAGGCGATGTGCTTCATCGAAACCGTCTACAAAAACAATCCGACGCGGCCGGATCATGAGCTGATCCCGACGGCCGTCTTCTCGCAGCCGGAGATCGGCACGGTCGGCCTGACCGAAGAGGACGCGGCCAAGCGTTATCCGGAGCTCGAGGTCTATCGCGCGCAGTTTCGGCCGATGAAGGCGACGCTTTCGGGCCGCAATGAGAAGATGATCATGAAGCTGATCGTCAATGCCGCCGACCGCAAGGTGATCGGCGCGCATATTCTCGGCCATGATGCCGGCGAGATGGCGCAGCTGCTCGGCATACCCATCAAGGCGGGCTGCACCAAGGACGATTTCGACCGCACCATGGCAGTTCATCCGACCGCGTCGGAAGAACTGGTGACGATGTATTCGCCGAGCTATCGCATTAGCAATGGCGAGCGCGTGTAACGGATTGGATCGGCGCAGTCGTCGCCAGCGCCATAAAAGATTCGCACAGTAGTTCGCCCGCCTTTGCAAGCGACCGGCAAAGGTTTATAAGCGCGCGTTATTTACGACGGGACGCCCGGCAAAGACCGGGTGCACAAGCAGGTGAGTGAGATGGCACAGAATTGGACACCCAGCAGTTGGCGGCAGAAACCGATCCAGCAGGTGCCGGAATATCCGGACCCGGCGGCACTGGCGGCAACGGAAGCGCAGCTTGCAAGCTATCCGCCGCTCGTTTTTGCCGGTGAAGCCCGCCGTCTGAAAGCGCATCTTGCCAATGTCGCCGAAGGCAACGGTTTTCTGCTGCAAGGCGGCGACTGCGCCGAAAGCTTCGCCGAGCATGGCGCCGACACGATCCGCGACTTCTTCCGCGCGTTCCTGCAGATGGCCGTCGTGCTGACGTTCGGCGCTCAGCTGCCTGTCGTGAAGGTCGGTCGCATCGCCGGTCAGTTCGCCAAGCCGCGTTCCTCGGGCATCGAGACACAGGCCGGCGTATCTCTGCCGAGCTACCGCGGTGACATCGTCAACGGCATCGAATTCACCGAGGAAGCGCGCATTCCCAATCCGGAACGTCAGATGATGGCTTACCGCCAGTCTGCCGCGACGCTCAACCTGCTGCGCGCCTTCGCCATGGGCGGCTACGCCAACCTCGAAAACGTCCACAAATGGATGCTCGGCTTCGTCAAGGACAGCCCGCAGGGCGAGCGCTACCGCAAGCTTGCCGATCGCATCAGCGAGACCATGGATTTCATGAAGGCGATCGGCATTACGTCCGATAGCAATGCGAGCCTGCGCGAGACCGATTTCTTCACCAGCCATGAGGCGCTGCTGCTCGGTTATGAAGAGGCGTTCACCCGCGTCGATTCCACTTCGGGCGATTGGTACGCCACCTCAGGCCACATGCTCTGGATCGGCGACCGTACGCGCCAGGCCGACCATGCGCATGTCGAATATTTCCGCGGCATCAAGAACCCGATCGGCCTGAAGTGCGGCCCTTCGTTGCAGGCTGACGATCTGCTCAACCTGATCGATATCCTCAACCCGCAGAACGAGGCCGGCCGTCTGACGCTGATCTGCCGTTTCGGCCACGACAAGGTTGCCGACAACCTGCCGCGGCTCATCCGCGCCGTCGAGAAGGAAGGCCGCAAGGTCGTCTGGTCCTGCGACCCGATGCACGGCAATACGATCACCCTCAACAACTACAAGACGCGTCCCTTCGAGCGCATTCTGTCGGAAGTCGAAAGCTTCTTCCAGATTCACCGCGCCGAAGGCACGCATCCGGGCGGCATCCACATCGAGATGACCGGCAAGGACGTGACCGAATGCACCGGCGGCGCCCGCGCTGTCGGCGCCGAAGATCTACAGGATCGTTACCACACCCATTGCGACCCGCGTCTCAATGCCGACCAGGCACTCGAGCTAGCCTTCCTGCTTGCCGAGCGGATGAAGGGCGGCCGCGACGAGAAGCGTCTGCGCGCCCACGGCTGAGGGAAAACGGATCTCTGATTTATCAAACGGGCCGGCGAAAGCCGGCCCGTTTGCATTTGTGCCGGATAGATCAATCCGGCTGAAGATGCGTTTCATTTCTTTGAGATTGACCGGCATATCGTTCTCGGGAAGGTTCCATGAAAAAGGGGAGCGACTATGAACGACGAACATACCGGCGCGTGCCTTTGCGGCAGCGTACGTTTCAAGACACGTGGCAAGCTACGGGAGGTCGTCGCCTGCCATTGTTCGCAGTGCCGCAAGCAGACCGGGCTCTACTATGCCGCCACCAACGTTCCGATCGGCAACCTCCTCATCGAGGGGGAAGAGGCAATCACCTGGTATCGCGCCAGCACATTTGCCCGTCGCGGCTTCTGCAAGACCTGCGGCTCGGCGCTGTTCTGGGCGGCTGACGGGGCCGAGGAAATCTCGATCATGGCCGGGCTTTTCGACCCACCGAGCGGTCTTGAGATCGCCTATCATATCTACTGCGCCGACAAGGGCGATTACTACGATATCACCGATGGGCTGCCGCAATACAGGCAGGGGCGGCCGGGGCTGCTCACGGCAGGATCCTCGGAATAGACGTTGCTATTGGAACGCTTTTGCATTTGTCGATCGCTTACGACTTCCGCACCATCGCCTCGATTGCCGACCCTACGACTTGGGGCACAAAGGTCAGCATCGAAATCAAAGACCATTTCCACATGGCTTTGTATTGTTCTTGCTGAGTCATATCGGGGGCTGCGATCAATTCCTTTCTGAAGTAGATGCAAAAGGCCAAAGCGACACTGGAGAGCACCACAAAAAGCGCTAAGGATACGAAGGCGGCCCTTCGGCCCATCGAGGAGAGGCAGGCGATCACGATGACCGTCAGAACGCAGGCGAGAGCAGCGCCGGTCGAGAGCGCTGCATCCGACCATTGCGGGTGAACGAGTTCCGTGCCGCGAAAGATTCCCTGCCATGCGGCAATCCAGCTCAATAGGGCTGTCGGTGTGAACCGAAGTAGAGTGCCAAAGACTTTCATTGCGATGCTTCGACCCATGCAGGCGCGAAAAACGAACCGACAACGATCTTATTGCGATCAAGAATCTCGTATCTCGCATTTTCGAGCGTCGGATTCTTCGGCATTGCGACGGTGAAGCTGATCTCATTTGCTTCGGAGCTGGGGACTTTCCAACTCATGTCCTTGAAGGAGGAGGCGGTACGCAGATAGGCGGCGGCCTGGCTTTCGCCTTCGAGTTTGATGGTCAGGTCAAGAGGGTCGCCATCGTTACGGCCCTCAATGCGGGAAACCATGTAGACTATCTTCTGCCGGTAGGCTTCGCCATCCAGGAGGGTTGATGTCTTTCCCTCGACCTTGAGCATCGTTTCGTGAGGCGTTTCGTTATCTGAGGGAACGAAGAGTTTGAAGAACGTGTCCATGTAGTCGGGGATTTTTTCGAGGATTCTATCTCCGACGCTCGTCGGGCTTGGCCGGCAACCCTGCGCCTCCTGCTTTTGCATTTGCGCGCTATCGCTGCCGTGGCCAAGATAGGGATCCACCAATGTTTGGGAGAGCGGCCCATATTCAAGGCAGGAGTGGGCGTCGATTGTCTGCCGCGTTACGAAGGTTCTCGCGGAAGGCACCGCTTCGCCAGGAACCACATAGCTTTTCGGACCTGGAATTTTCCAGTCTATCCAGAGATCCTTGTCGCCGTCGTTTTTCACGCAGCTTTCATAGACTTCAACATTTGCATCCCGGTAGACGCGGCTGGAGGTTTCGAACGCGACATCGCCGAGTTGATGGGATTTTATGATCTTGCTGGGGCACTCATCCGCCAAGACACCATAGACCGGGGCGGCAAAAACTATCGTCGTCGAAAACGCGCCCACAAAGAAACTGCGAAATTTCGTGCGGTAACCTGGCATCAGCGGCCTCGCTCGGTGATCGCGTTCGGGAATGAAATCTCTGCAAATATACAGAGATTTCACTTATATTCGTCGCACAGGCGGAACTTAATATTCGTGGAAAAATACTATGATTGGGGAGAAATATACTATCTTTTAGGCGGCACTGAAAGTCTTAATTATTTGAGACTCCGCTGCTTTTTTCCTCAATTCTCTTCCTGAGTGAAGAGAATTCCTCGCGCAATGCCGAAAGCTCCGTCAGCACCTGCATGTCGATTTTCTGGTGCAGCGAGAGGACTTCGAGTTCTGCCTTGAGATTGACCTCATAGTCCTTGGCTGCTTCGAAGCGATCCCGTTCGGTCTGGCGGTTCTGGGACATCATGATGATCGGCGCTTGGATGGCGGCGATCATGGAGAGGACGAGGTTGAGGAAGATGAAAGGGTAGGGATCGAAGGCGCGGGTGAGGAGTACGATGGTGTTGACGACACACCAGAAGACCAGGAACAGCAGGAAGCAGACGATGAAGGCCCAGGAGCCTCCAACACGGGCGATGCCGTCGGCGAGGCGTTCGCCATAGGACGCATTGGCGGAGAAGGCCGCGTTGATATCGGTCGAGACGATCTTGCGCTCATGCGCTTTCTTGAGCACGCGCTTTTCTGTCTCGCCCAGCTCTTCGGCCGTCTTGTCGAAATGCTGGTGGACGAAATTTGGCAGATTGTACATGAGGATACTCCGGGGGCTTGATCGTCTTTGAGCGCCAAGTATTCGACTGCCCAACGAAAATGCAACGCGAAAAGGGTTGCAGCATGGTGGATCGAATCCAACCTTGCGTGTTCGGCTCGACCATTGTGTTCGATCCGCTAACTCCCTTGGCTGACCAGCCAGCTATGCGACGGGAAGAAGCGGTCCAATCCGTATTCCCGTCCGAACATGATGTCGTGCTGCAGATGGCGATAGTCGCGCACCGTCGGATCGAGGTGCTGCTCGTTGCGCGCCCAGTCCGGGAAAGCCTCGTTGTCGCGCGTCGCGAGCTGATAACGGTCGACGATGGTGTATTTCTTCTGCACGCGGCCGAGGAAGCCAGTGTAGAAGGGATGTTCATATCCGGCTGTTTTCAACACGTGATAGGGCAGTTGCGACGGGCTGATCGTGCCGATATCCTTGCGTACGCCATTCTTGCTCGACCAGATGACCAGCGGCGTTTCGTGCTCCTGCTTCATAACGTCGAGCGGTGCCTTTCGCGTCGCCACCTGCTGGGGCATGTAGCCGGTGTTCGGATAGGCGCTGCCGAGCGGCGGCAGGTGATCGCCCCAGAGGACGATGATGGTTTCACGGTCACGCTTTTCAGCCCAGTCCATCAGCATCTTCAGACTGTCATCGGATTCCCGAACGCCCTGCGCATAGGTGGCGAGCGTTGCAAGATCGTCGTCGTTCAGGTTGCCGGTGATATCGACGGTATTCTGTGCAAAGCGATTGGGTTCGTAAGGGCCATGTCCCTGAAGAGTGACAGCGAAGAAGAAGAATGGCTGATCGGCTTCGTCTCCCTCGCGCATGATTTCCTTCATCAGGGAATCGTCGGCGGCGAACATGCCGCGTCTCTCCATCGGCGGTAGGGTTTCATCGGTGTGGAACTCCTCGAAGCCAAAAGCCTTGTAGACTTCGTTGCGATTCCAGAACCAGCCGCTGAAGGGGTGGAGCGCGCGTGCCGCATAGCCTTCGCCGCGGAAGAAGGTGGCAAGCGACGGCATGGGCCGGCGCACATATTGCTGATAGGGGATGCTGCCATAGGGCAGGAAGGCATTGGAAAAGCCCGTCAGCGCCTCGAATTCGACATTGGCGGTCATGCCGCCGAACTCAGGCGAAAAGACGTAACCGGATTGCCTGGCGCGGATCGTCGGCATCGGATCGGGCGTAAAGGCGACATTGGACAGCCGGGTCGGATCCCAGAGGGATTCGCTCATCAGCATGATGACGTCAGGCTTCTCGCGCGGACCGGAGAGATAGTCGTAGTTTCTCGCCGGAATAGCATCGATCGCATCCGGTCCGTAGCCCGCCGGGGATTTGACATCGGCCATCGGCAGGTTGAGCGAGAAGGCGATGACGAAGCCGTTGTAGCTGTAGTTTTCCTTCTGATCCCAGACGATCGGGATGATGCGCAGTTTCTCACGGATGGAGGAATATTGCGTCGGGTCCATCTGCGAAACGAACAGCGCCGCAAGCGGCAGGCATACCGACAGCCTGGTCATGCGCGCCTTTTGCGATAGCGCGGCGGCGTGTTGCCAGGCATGGCGCCACAGAAAGGCGAGGGCGGCGAGGGACGCAATGACGCCGATGGCGAGTGCCGCGGCGGTCCACGGCCGATCGCGCACCATCACAGGCATCAATTCCATGATCTGTCGTGCAAACAGGAAATCAGACGGATAGAGCGGATCGGAGAGATAGTTCTGCTTCTGGCTGGAGATGAACGCCGGAACCAACAGCAGCGGTGCGACGATCAAGACCGATAGATGCGCTCGGCCGAGAGCCGCATCCAAAATGAGCATAGTCAGCATGACGATGCCGATGGTGGTGAAGCCGGGGCGAGACGGAGAAAAGAGATAGGACGGGACGGTCGAAAACTCACCGCGCACAATCCATTCGACGGCAATGACGATCGACAGTGCGAGCAGCAAGGTCAGAGTAAGGCTCAGAACTTGGCGCAGGACGGCTGATTTCTGCCTCGCTGCGCCGATTTTCTGGAAAAGAACGAGCCTGCCCGCCAAAGCGGAACCGATGACCAGATCGACCAAGGGTTTCTCCGAATGTTATAGGGTATTCATATAATTGTCACGTTTCTGTCATGAATTCTGGATGAACCGCAAGGCTGACCTGGTAGTTTTCCGGGTAAAAATACCGCCTATGCGCGTAGTGCGATCTTTGATACCTGCAGGTGAACGAAGGCGGTTGCGGAAGAAGAATGCCATCGCTAAATGTATGGCATGACAGAGCAAAGCCCGATCACTCAGACCATCCGTATCGCCGTCGCGCAGCTCAATCCGACGGTCGGCGACGTTTCCGGCAACCTGGCCAAGGCGCGCGAGGCGCGGGCCGAGGCGGCGCGCGAAGGCGCGCAGCTCCTGATGTTGACGGAATTGTTCATTTCCGGCTATCCGCCGGAGGATCTGGTGCTGAAGCCGGCCTTCATCCGCGCTTGCTGGAAAGCCGTTGAAAGTCTCGCCGCCGATACCGCCGATGGCGGGCCAGGCGTCGTCGTCGGTGTCCCACGGCAGGACGACACCGGCCGCTACAATTCCGTGGCCGTGCTCGATGGCGGTAAAGTCATCTTCATCAGGGACAAGGTCGATTTGCCGAACTACGGCGAGTTCGACGAGAAGCGGGTTTTCGACGAAGGGACCATCGCGGGGCCTGTCAATTTTCGCGGCGTCCGCCTTGGCATACCGATTTGCGAGGAGATCTGGAACGATCTCGGCATCTGCGAAACGCTGGCCGAGAGCGGTGCGGAAATCCTGCTGGTCCCGAACGGTTCGCCTTACTATCGCGGCAAGGTGGATGTCCGTCACCAGGTTGCATTGCGGCAGGTGATCGAGTCAGGCTTGCCGCTTGTTTATGCCGCCCAAGTCGGCGGTCAGGACGAATTGGTTTTCGACGGCGCGAGCTTCGGATTCAATGCCGACAAGACGCTGGCGTTCCAGATGAGCCAGTTCGAGACCGCGCTGGCAGTCACCACCTGGAAGAAGAACGGCGACGTCTGGCATTGCGCCGAAGGACCGATGGCGCATATTCCGGAAGGCGAGGAGGCCGATTACCGCGCCTGCCTGCTGGGCTTCCGCGACTACGTGAACAAGAACGGCTTCAAGTCGGTCGTGCTTGGCCTGTCCGGCGGTATCGACTCGGCGATCTGCGCGGCGATTGCGGTGGATGCGCTCGGAGAGGAGCGCGTACGCACCGTCATGCTGCCCTATCGCTATACCTCAGAGGATTCTTTGAAGGATGCGGCGGATTGCGCCAAGGCGCTCGGCTGCCGCTACGATATCGTGCCGATCGAGGATCCTGTCACCGGCTTCACGACGGCCTTGTCCGATCTGTTCGAAGGTACGGAAAGCGGCATCACCGAGGAAAATCTGCAGAGCCGTGCTCGCGGCACTATCCTGATGGCGATCTCCAACAAATTTGGCTCGATGGTGGTGACGACGGGCAACAAGTCGGAAATGTCCGTTGGATATGCCACGCTCTATGGTGACATGAACGGTGGCTTCAATCCCATCAAGGATCTCTACAAGATGCAGGTCTATGCGTTGTCTCGCTGGCGCAACCTGCATGTGCCGCCGGGCGCGCTCGGCCCTTCAGGCGAGGTGATCCCCTACAACATTATCGACAAGGCGCCTTCGGCTGAACTGAGGCCGAACCAGACAGACCAGGATTCGCTTCCGCCCTATCCGGTGCTCGACGATATCCTCGAATGCCTGGTGGAAAAGGAAATGTCGGTCGAAGAGATCGTGGCGCGCGGACATGATGTCGCGACGGTTCATCGCATCGAGCATCTGCTTTATCTCGCCGAGTACAAGCGCCGCCAGTCGGCTCCGGGCGTGAAGATCACCAAGAAGAATTTTGGTCGTGATCGCCGCTATCCGATCACCAACCGGTTCCGCGATCGCTGATCGCAACGCCGGCGTTAAAGGGGAAAGTATGCGCAGCTCGGTCGAGATCTACAATATCCGCACGGGTGCGAACCGGGTGGTCTTCCAGACGGACCAGCTGATCGAGGCGCCGAACTATTCGCCTGACGGACGCTATTTGCTGCTGAACGGCGACGGTCTGCTTTACCGGCTGCCGTTGGGTGGCGTTGGCAAGATCGTTCGCGTCGATACCGGCTTCGCCACGCAGTGCAACAACGATCATGGGATTTCTCCCGACGGATCGCTGATCGCGATTTCCGACAAGACGGAGCATGGCAAATCCTGCATCTATGTGCTGCCGGCCGAAGGCGGCACGCCTAGGCAGGTCACGACCAACCTGCCGTCCTATTGGCACGGCTGGTCACCCGACGGGCAGCGCTTCTCCTATTGCGGCATCCGCGACAACGTCTTCGATATCTACACGATCTCGATCGACGGCGGTGAAGAGACGCGGCTGACGCATGGCGAGGGCCGCAACGATGGCCCGGATTTTTCGGCCGATGGGCAATGGATCTATTTCAACTCCAGCCGCACCGGTCTCATGCAGATCTGGCGCATTCATCCCGACGGCACGGGGTTGCAGCAACTGACCGATGATAATTATGGCAATTGGTTTGCCCATCCATCTCCCAGGAACGACAAGGTCGTGCTGATCTCCTACGATCCTGAAGTCTTCGACCATCCGCGCGATCTGAATGTGCGGATGCGGTTGATGGATATGGATGGCGGCGATCTCACGACGCTGTTCGAACTCTTCGGCGGACAAGGAAGCATCAACGTGCCGAACTGGTCGCCCGATGGCGACGAGTTCGCCTATGTCCGTTACGAGCCGGCCTGACGCTCTGGACGCTCTTACCGCAACCTCGCGCAGGAAGTAGGCGACGAAGTCATCATTTCCCTGTTGCGGCAGCCTATTGCGTCGGCTGCGGCCCGGCCTCTTTCGGATGCTTCAGGTCAATGCCACCTTGGTCGGTCGCAAGGAATTGCGGCCCGACCTGACGGACCTTGTTGGCTGACGGATCGTAGGGTCTGTCCGGCGGGAATTGCTGCTGCTCGGCCTGCGTCACCGCCGGAGCCTGCTTTTGCGGCAGACCGGAATTCTTCTGGGGTTTTGGCGTTTCGATTATGGTAATCGAGCTTTCCGGCTGCGCAAGGGACTGCTGCTGCGGCGCATAGGCGTCGAGCTTGGTGCGGGTATCGATGACGATATCCGGCGTGGCCGAGGCCGGCGCGCTGCAACCGTTCCTCTGCATGGTATCCAGCAGTTGCCGGCGCTTAAGGCTGGCCGCGTCGATGCGGCCGACGCTCTCATCGCGCTGATCTACCAACATGCCGAGATCGTGCCGCATTCCATCGAGCGACGTTCGCATGTCGTCGCAGACGCCTTCGTTGTTTGAGCCGATGATCACCATGCTGCTGTCTTCGACGCAGCCCTGATTGCGCAGATCACTCATCAAGCGGCGGATCATCGTGTTTTGCTGGACTATGGCGCGCGAAAGCTGGCGCGTCTCCTGGCTCGCGCCGACCACTTCAGCGGTATCGGCGTAGCGGCCGCGCAATTCGTCGCACAGATTGGCCTGCGCGAAGCTCGGTGTGGCCGTCAACAGGGACAGCAGGGCAATGGAAACTAGGTTTGTGCCGCGGTTCACGATTCTGTTCTCGAAGGCGGGTTGATTTCGTTGGAAACTACACTTTGGAGCTTAACAACGTATCCATCAAAACACACGGATTTCGAGAGGATTTTAGCGAATTGTGATTTGCGGCCACCATGCTTGGGCGGCCGCAAAAAAATGCTTCGTCAGGCCAGTTGCGATGCCTCGACCACGGCCAGGGCTGCCATGTTGACGACACCGCGTGAAGTGACCGAAGGCGAAAGAATGTGGGCGGGAAGGGCCGTACCCAGCAGGATCGGCCCGACATGCAGCCCGTCGGTCATGGTCTTGACCACGCCAAGCGTGATGTTGGCGGCATCGAGATTGGGAAAGACGAGCAGGTTTGCTTCGCCGGAAAGCGTGCTGTCCGGCATGACGTGGCGGCGCAAGCTTTCGGAAATGGCGCTGTCGCCGTGCATCTCGCCATCGACTTCCAGCTCCGGCGCGGCTTCGCGAACGAGCGCCAGGGCATTGCGCATCTTGGTCGCGCTTTCCGATTCCCGCGAGCCGAAGTTGGAGTGCGAGACGAGGGCGGCACGCGGCGTGATGCCGAAGCGCTTGATTTCCTCCGCCGCCAGCACCGTCGACTCTGCGATTTCCTCGGCGCCGGGATTAAACGACACGTAGGTATCGGTGTAGAAGGTTGCGCCGCGCTGCGAGATGAGCAGGCTCAGCGCCGAAAAATCCCGAACATCCGGGCGCTTGCCGATGATCTGGCGGACGATGCGCAGGTGGCGCTCGTAGCGGCCTTCGAGGCCGCAGATCAGCGCGTCGGCTTCGCCGCGCTTCAGGGCAAGCGCGCCGATAACGGTCGTGTTGGTGCGCACGATCGTCCGGGCGGCCTCGGGGATGACGCCGCTGCGGCCGACGAGCGAAAAATAGAGCTCGACATACTCGCGGAAGCGCGGATCGTCGTCCGGATTGATGACGGCGAAATCGGTATGCGGGCGGATCTTGAGGCCGTATCGCTTCAGGCGGGTCTCGATGACGGAGGGACGACCGATGAGGATCGGGGTGGCTGTGCCTTCCTCAAGCAGAACCTGTGCGGCGCGCAGCACGCGCTCATCTTCGCCTTCGGAGAAGACGACGCGCTTGCGCTCGGCAATCTTCGCAGCGGCGAAGATCGGCTTCATGATGAAGCCGGAACGGAAGACGAAGCGGTTGAGTTCGTCCATGTAGGCATCGAAATCGGTGATGGGGCGCAGCGCCACACCGCTTTCGGCGGCTGCTTTCGCCACAGCCGGAGCGATGCGCAGGATCAGGCGCGGATCGAAGGGCGAGGGGATCAGATAGTTCGGACCGAAGACCGGGGTCTCGCCGGTATAGGCGCGGGCAGCAACGTCGGACGGCTCTTCGCGGGCGAGCGAGGCTATGGCGCGCACCGCGGCCATCTTCATTTCCTCGTTGATCGTCTTGGCGCCGCAGTCGAGCGCGCCACGGAAGATATAGGGGAAGCAGAGAACATTGTTCACCTGGTTCGGGAAATCCGAACGGCCGGTGCAGATCATCGCATCGGGACGGGCGGCGCGGGCGAGGTCGGGCATGATTTCCGGCGTCGGGTTGGCCAGCGCCATGATCAGCGGCTTTTCCGCCATTTTCTCGAGGAGCTCGGGCTTCAGCACGCCTGCGGCCGAAAGGCCGAGGAAGACGTCGGCGCCTGGGATCGACTCGGCGAGCTCGCGCTTGTCGCTATCCTGGGCATAGACGGACTTCCATTCGTCCATCAGCACGTTGCGGTCCTTGTAGACAAGGCCCTCGATGTCGTGGACCCAGATGTTTTCGCGCTTGGCACCGAGTATGACGAGCAGATTGAGGCAGGCAAGCGCCGCGGCACCGGCGCCGGAGGCGACGATCTTGACGTTCTCGATCTTCTTGCCGGCCAGTTCCAGTCCATTGAGGATGGCGGCGGCGACGATGATGGCGGTGCCGTGCTGATCGTCATGGAAAACCGGGATTTCCATCTTTTCGCGCAGGCGCCGTTCGACGTCGAAGCATTCAGGCGCCTTGATGTCTTCCAGATTGATGCCGCCGAAGGTCGGCTCCAGCGCCGAAATGGTGTTGACCATCTCGTCGACGGTGGGCGCAGCCACTTCGATGTCGAACACGTCGATGCCGGCGAATTTCTTGAACAGAACCGCCTTGCCTTCCATGACAGGCTTGGACGCGAGCGGGCCGATATTGCCGAGGCCGAGGACGGCCGAACCATTGGAAATCACGGCAACGAGATTGGCGCGGGACGTGTAGTACGCTGCCGTCTCGGGATTGTCGCGGATGGCGAGGCAGGGTGCGGCCACGCCCGGAGAATAGGCCAGCGCCAGATCCCGCTGGTTGCCGAGCGGCTTGGTGGCCTGGATTTCAAGCTTGCCGGGGCGGGGATAACGATGAAAGTAGAGAGCCTGTTCGTCGAGATCGCCACTCGCCATGTTCTTGGCTGCCTTCGATGTATCGTGCGTATCCACCACACTTCTCCATTCCTGCCTATGCTTTGAGTCCCCTGAATACATCAATCGCTTCGCGTTCACAGTATGCAATTGACGTCGCCGACCGCTTTTTTGTCATCGCGGATTCGCCGGTGTCCGTCTTGGGGCCGGTGAGGGCTATGCTTCCCCGCTTCGCCGCTTCGCCGCTCGGACAGTCATAAGGGGTTCATCGCGTGGGCCTATGAGAACGGCAGACGAAGGACCCTCCATGACATTGATCGCTTCTCATCGCGGCGGCGCGCATCTATGGCCAGAAAACACCAGGCTTGCCTTTTCAAGGACGGCCAAGCTTGATGTCGATCTCGTTGAATTCGACGTTCACCAGACGCGGGACGGCAAGCTGGTTGTGCATCACGATGCCCTGATCGACCGGATGACCGACGGCAAGGGGGCCATTGTCGATCTCAGCCATGAAGAGCTGATGCGCCATGTCGTGATCGGAAGCGACGGCGAGACTATTCCGACCCTTGCTGAGACCATCGATATCTTCGGCCCGTCCCCGGTCGATCTGCGACTGGAGATCAAGACGAAAGCGGACGGCACGCCCTATGAGGGGATGGAAGCCCGCATCGTCGATGAGTTGATGGCGACCGGCATGGTGTCACGGACGATGATCACCAGTTTCGCCCTGCCGCGTCTCGAAGCCTTTGGCACAGCACTTGGTGACCGCGGTTTGAACGTCGGCGAGTCGCTCGGCTTCATTTTTCTTTGCTCGCCGCAAATGACTGCGCAGCTTGGCTGGAATGGGATCATCGCCGCGCTCCGCAGCTGCGGTGTGCGCGAGATAGCGGTGCGTGCCGACGCCCTGGACGCCGAAGTCATGGGCATCCTACGCAGAAGCGGCATGACGGTGCACGGCTGGGCCGCGCATACGAGCGAAGCGGCAAGAGCGATGTTTCGCCTCGGTGTCGCCAGTTTTACAACCGATCGTCCCGATCTCGCCATCGCGGCCAAACGTGGCTGATCCAGCCCGGTAGGCCAGCGGACACAGGGTTTGTCATCTTCCTGAAACACGAGTCTGGTTTTGGAATAGCCAAGTTTGGATAGGGCACGGACTTATAGTTCGTGAATGAAAACATGGACACCCGGCGATTCCGTACACTGTTCATCTCTGACGTACATCTCGGTTCGAAGGCCGCCAAGGCGGACTTCCTTCTCGATTTTCTGCGCTACCACGATGCCGATACCATTTTCCTCGTCGGCGATATCATCGATGGGTGGCGCCTCAAGCGAAACTGGTACTGGCCGCAGGATTGCAATGACGTGGTGCAGAAGGTTCTGCGCAAGGCGCGCAAAGGCACACGGATCGTTTATATCCCCGGCAATCACGACGAATTCCTGCGCGATTTCCCCGGCACGCACTTTGGCGGCATCGAGGTCGCGCAACGCGCCATGCACGAGACTGCCGACGGGAAGAAGTATCTCGTCCTGCATGGCGACGAATTCGATGTCGTCGTTCGTAACGCCCGCCTGCTCGCCTATCTCGGCGATTGGGCCTACGACATGGCCATTCTGATCAATATCGGCCTCGCGGCCGTGCGCCGTCGCCTGAACATGCCCTATTGGTCGTTCTCGGCCTGGGCAAAGCTGCAGGTGAAGCATGCCGTCAACTTCATAGGCGAGTTCCAGCGTGTCGTCGCCGAGGAAGCCAAGCGCAACGATGCCGATGGCGTGATCTGCGGCCATATCCATCACGCTGTCATCGAGGATCTCGACGGCATCCGCTATATCAATACCGGTGACTGGGTGGAAAGCTGCACGGCGATCGCCGAGCATGAGGACGGCACTTTCGAGCTGCTTACCTGGCGGTCGATCCTCGAGACGGAGCCGGCCGGTATATCTGTCGAAGAGTTGCCGAAGGCACTCGGCGTCGGCGCCCGGGCAGCCTAATTTTAGCGCCGCTTCACGGACGCAATAACAGGCTGTCATAATTATTGATCGTCATGAGGCGCCTGTAATTCGGGTTTTTTCCGAAACGTTACGATTTGGCTATTTCTCGCCATAGTCGTACTCTCGATAGCGTGATACGGACAAATTCAGTTCCCTTCAGGTCTGTCATGATTCCCGCGAAAAAATCCTTGCAGGGCGAGGGCGCGCCTTCGTATTTCCGTCTGCGCACCGCCTTGTCCTACTGCGCGCCGTTGTTCGTCAACGGGATCGCTTTGCCGTTTTTCCCCGTCTGGCTGGCGGGATTAAATTTCAATGATCATGAAATCGGTCTCGTGATAGCCGTGCCGATGGTCGTGCGCGTTCTGGTGACGCCCGTCATCGCGGTGTTTGCCGATCACATGAAGGAACGCGCCGATGTGCTGTTCTGGTCCGGTGGACTGTCATTGCTGACGGCGATCGCGCTTTACTGGACGAGCGAATTCTGGCCCGTGCTGCTCGTTTATGGCGTCCAGGGCGCGACCTACGCGCCCTATGTGCCGGTGGTCGAATCGATCGCTATGTCGGGGGTGCGCCGCTGGGGGTTCGACTATGGCTCCATGCGTGTCTGGGGATCGATCATCTTCATCGTTTCGACGCTTTTCGGCGGCCAGATGATCGGGATGTGGGGAGGCACCATGGTACTGCCCGTCATGGTCGCCGGCTTCGTGCTGACCATGCTCACGGCGCTGATCACGCCGCGTATCGGGCCGACGCGGCGGCGCAACCAGCCGATCAATCTGCAGTCGCCCACTGGAAGCTCGCTGCGCTCTCCGCAATTGCTGATCACGATGATCGGGGTCTCGGTGCAGCAATCGAGCCATGCGATGCTCTACACATTCGCGTCGATCTATTGGCACAAGCTCGGCTTTTCCGGAACCCAGATTGCCGTTCTCTGGAGCATCGGCGTGGCGGCGGAGGTAATGGTCTTCTTCCTCTCGAGAAAGCTAAGTCGCCGTTTCAGTGCGTGGACGCTGATTTTCTTCGGCTCGAGCATGTGCGTCCTGCGTTGGATCCTGTTCCCCATCAATCTCGGTTTCGCCGGCTATTTCCTGCTGCAGTGCTTCCATTCCTGCACCTATGCCTGTGTGCATACCGGCATCCAGCGCCGCATCGTCGGATCCGTTCAGGAAACGCAGGAAGCGTCCGCTCAGGGCGCCTATTATTTCTATAACGGCATGTTCCTCGGCCTGATGACGCTCGCGTCCGGTTATCTCTATGCCTGGCTAGACCTTTCCAGCTACTATGTGATGGCAGCGGTGGCTGCGTTCGGCCTGGGCATGGTCATCTTCGCGCGCAACCTCCGGCCCAGGAGTTCGGCGATCGGCGGGGGCGCACACGGCGTCTCATAACGCGGATGCAACAAATTCATTTGGATATCAAAAAGCCGTGACATATGTTGGCCGCGGCGCAGCATAGCAATCTCCCGTGCAGTCGGTGTATTAAACATCGGCGTCGTGCGGGCTCCGTGAGTCGACGTTGGTGATGCCACATTTGAAAGACGCATGAGCTTGAAAGCAGCCGAACAGAAATCCGATGCACCGAGGATCGATGAAGAGCCCGATGGCAATGGGCATCGCTATCGGCTTGAAGGCAATTGGCGTAGCGCCAATGTGCACGGCGTGCTGCGGCAGATCGAGCAGCTCTCGAAACGGAGCGCCGGCGGCGAGGTTGTGATCGATCTTTCCGATCTCTCCGATGTCGACACGGCCGGTGCGCTGCTGATCCGGCGATTGAAGGTGAGCCAGGAGGCGCATGGCGCCACCGTGACGATCGAGGGCTCCAATTCGCATATCGACGAGCTGCTGACCGCCTTCGACGAGGATCCGGACGCGGAGAAGGGCGAGCCGAAGGCGAAGATATCATTGCCTGAGCGGCTGTTTGCGCCGATCGGCAGAAATGTCTACGAACTTTGGGGCAATCTCATTGCTGCCATGTACATATTGGGCTCCGCAGTACGCGGTGCGCAGCTCAAGTTCGGACGCGGCAGCGGCGTCTCGCCTGCTTCGATCGTCAATCAGATCGACCACATGGCCGTGAGGGCCGTTCCGATCATCCTGCTGATGTCGTCGCTGATTGGAGCGATCATCGCGCAGCAAGGCGCGTTCCAGCTGCGCTATTTCGGTGCGGAAGTCTTTGTCGTCGATCTCGTCGGCATCCTTCAATTGCGCGAAATCGGCGTGCTTCTGACGGCGATCATGATCGCAGGTCGTTCCGGCAGCGCGATCACCGCCGAGATCGGCTCGATGAAGATGCGCGAGGAAGTGGACGCGCTGAAGGTCATGGGTCTAAACCCCATCGGCGTGCTGATCTTCCCACGGCTGGTGGCGCTGACCGTCGCTCTGCCCCTGCTGACGATCATTGCCAATTTCGCTTCGCTGTTTGGCGCGGCGATGGTCGCCTGGGGCTATTCCGGTATCACCATTGCGACCTTCATCTCCCGCCTGCATGAGGCGATCAGCCTTTCCACGGTCATTTCAGGCATGATCAAGGCTCCGTTCATGGCGTTGGTCATCGGCATCGTCGCGGCGGTCGAGGGATTGAAGGTCGGCGGCAGTGCCGAGTCGCTGGGTCAGCATGTGACTTCGTCGGTCGTGAAGTCGATCTTCGTCGTGATCCTGATGGACGGGCTTTTTGCCATGTTCTACGCAGCGATCGACTTCTGAGGGATGACGACGATGAGCGCACTTCACTCGGAAATCCCGTTGGAAAGAGATGAGCACGGCAGGGATATCGTGCTGTCGGCACGGGATGTCACCGTCGCTTTCGGATCGAAAGTCGTGCTCGATAAACTGAACCTCAATATCTATCGCGGCGAAATCCTCGGTTTCGTGGGCGCTTCCGGCGCGGGCAAGTCAGTGCTGCTGCGCACGGTACTGCGGTTGCTGCCGCGCCGCTCGGGCAAGATCGAGATCCTCGGTGAAGACTATGACACGCTCTCGGAGCCAGAGCGCAACCAGCTCGATATGCGCCTCGGCGTCCTTTTCCAGCAGGGCGCCTTGTTTTCCTCGCTGACGGTGAAGGAAAATATTCAGGTGCCGATGCGGGAATATCTGGACCTGCCGCAAGAGATGATGGACGAGCTGGCGCTGATGAAGATCCGCATGGTGGGTCTCGCTGCCGACGCCGCCGACAAATATCCGTCCGAGCTTTCCGGCGGCATGATCAAGCGCGCAGCACTTGCCAGAGCCCTGGCGCTCGATCCTGACCTGGTCTTTCTTGATGAACCGACGTCCGGCCTCGATCCGATCGGCGCGGCGGAGTTCGACGAGCTGATCGCCAGGCTACGCGACACGCTCGGCCTGACCGTTTATATGGTGACTCACGACCTCGATAGCCTGTTTTCCGTCTGCGACCGTATTGCTGTTCTTGGACAGAAGCGGGTATTGGTGGAAGGCACAGTTGAGGACATGCTCGCCTGCGATGACCCTTGGGTACAAGCCTATTTCAGGGGCAAGCGCGCACGTTCGATCGTGCCGCGGGAAGACATCAGGGAGCACAACGACGACAACGGCGCAGGCCCCCACAGCCGCGAGAAGTGACTGGAGACAATGGAAACCAAAGCCAATTATACGATCGTCGGGTTCTTCACGCTGCTCGTTATCGCGGCCGCTTTCGGCTTCGTCTACTGGATGGCGGAATATGGCCGCGGCGGTCCGATGGTCGAACTCGTGGTGCGCATCCCAGGTTCTGCGAACGGTTTGAGCGTCGGTTCACCGGTTCGCTTCAACGGCATTCAGGTCGGTTCGGTGCAGAGCCTTTCGATCGATGCCGACGATCCGAACTACTCGCTGGCATTCACGCAGGTGCGTGCCGATGCGCCGGTCTATACGTCTACCAAGGCTATTCTTGAAATTCAGGGCCTGACAGGTGCTGCCTATATCGAGCTTTCCGGCGGCCGCAACGGCGACGAGAATATCCTGAAACGTTCGATCGATACCGGCAAACGCGCCGTGCTGCTTGCCGATCAGTCCAGCGTCACGAACCTGTTGACCACGGCGGACAAGATTCTCAACCGCGCCAATGATACGATCGGCGACATCCAGGGCTTCGTCTCGGATTCGCGCGGGCCGCTGACCGATACGGTGCGCAACGCGCAGAAATTCTCCAAGGCGATCGCCGACAATTCCGATAATATCGACAAGTTCTTGGCGAGCGTCGGACAGCTTGGCGATACGTTCAAGACAGTTTCGACGCGCATCGACTCGACGCTGGATGCAATTGAGAAACTGGTGCGCGCAGTCGATGCCCAGAAGGTCAACGACGTCATCGCCAATGCCGACAGGATTACCGCCAACGTGGCGGATGCCACGACCGATCTGAAGGCGACCATCGCAAGCTTCAAGCAGACGGCCGAAACCTACACCACCTTCGGCCAGAAGGCGCAGCAGACGCTGGATCGTGTCGACGCCATCGTCGCGCAGATCGATCCGGCGAAGATCAAGGGATCGGTGGATGACATTGCCGACGTGACGAAGCAGGCTCGCACCGCTGTCGCGTCTATTCGCGATGTGGCCAATACCGTTGCGGCGCATCAGCAGGATATCGACCAGACGATCGCCAATGCGCGGGACATCTCCACCAAGCTGAACTCGGCGTCCGGCAAGGTCGACGGCATTCTCACGAAGGTCGATTCCCTGCTCGGCAACGACAGCACGCAATCGCTGTTCGCCGAAGCCAAGGATACGCTGGAATCCTTCAAGAAGATGGCTGACAATCTCAATTCCCGTATCGGCCCGATCGCCGATAATCTGCAGAAGTTTTCGAGTGGCGGCCTGCGCGATGTCCAAACTCTCATTAATGACATGCGGGGCACGGTTGACAATCTGAATACTACAATCACTAATTTCGACCGCAATCCACAGCGACTGATCTTCGGTGGGGATACGGTCAAGACATATGATGGCCGAGCGCGGCACTGATGAATAGCGATATCTGGGCTCCAGGGGATAAGCGGAATATGGTCGGTTGCGTGTCGAGTGAGCGTCATCAGGTGTGGAAAGCTGTGATCGCATTGCCATTGCTAGGAGCCTTGCTGGCGGGCTGCGGAAGTTCCTCCAACAACGACACCTACGATCTTTCCGCGTCGGTGAAGGCGAACGGACCTTCGGTCAAGAACCGACAGATCCTCATCCCGCCGCCGACCGCGCTGCAGGCGCTGGACAGCAACCAGATCGTCATCCGCGTTTCATCTTCGGAAATCCAGTATCTCGGCAAGTCGCAATGGAGCGACAAGCTGAGCAGGATGGTGCAGTCGAAGCTGGTCGAGGCTTTCGAGAATACCGGCAAGCTCGGTGGCGTCGGCGTGCCGGGGCAGGGCCTGGCGATCGACTATCAGGTCGTCACCGACATTCGTTCCTTCGAGATCAATACCGTAGGCGGCCAGAAAACCGCGACGGTCGAAATCTCGGAAAAGATTCTGAACGACCGCACGGGTACGGTAAAGGCGCAGAATATCTTCCGGAAGGTCGTGCCTGTCAGCGGCGGCAGCAATCCCGATTTCGTGCGGGCGCTGGACGCCGCGTTTGCGGGCGTGACCAGCGAGCTTGTCGACTGGACGTTGCGCTCGCTTTAAGGGCCATTATCGCTCCATCAGTTCTTTGAGAGTCCCGAGATCTTTCAACACATGCGCGGCATCGGCCGCGAACTGCTCTTCGGTCATGCCGGGGAGCTGAAGCAAGGTGAACATGACCTCGCAGCCGTCGCCATTCGGCACGATCCGCAGCGCGTTGTGAACCTGAAGACCGGAATCCAAGGTCACCCTGTGGTCGAGGACGCCGAAGTCGTTGCGGGCGGCGAAGCGTACGCGGGCGGTGCCAAGAATGCCCTCCGCGATCCAGTCCTCTCCATCCTGCTTCAATCCCGATGCCAGGCCGGAAGCCCATAGCGGCATGTTTTCCGGACGGCTGGCAAAACCGTAGACCTCCGTCCAGCGACGATCGATGGAGATATGCACGATCTTCGCGATCATGGTCGACATAATGGTCTCCTCCTCTATATTTTCTCGCGGCGGACTGGCGATCGGCTGCGGGCTCGTGCGCATGGAAAATGGATGGGCCGCGAATCCCGCAACATTTTTGCACAGTCCTGCAAAGCGGGCGATTCGGGGCTGTCGAAGGCTTGCCGTTTCACGCTCGGAATGCAACAACAACGCCCAACGCAGGCCGTCGCAACTCGCATCGATTGACGGAGGCATTGCGTCCTATCGGATGTTGCCGCGTCCTCTGCGCCCCCGGCGCGGCGCCGGATGTGGTCAACGACTCATTGGAGGATTGTCGTGGAAAAGGCAGAAATCGGGCTGATCGGTCTTGCTGTGATGGGATCGAATCTGGCGCTCAACATTGCCGAAAAAGGCAACAAGATCGCGGTGTTCAACCGGACGCCGCAAGTGACGGACGAATTCTATGCGAATGCGGGCGCGCTTAAGGACAAGATCATTCCTTGCAAGACGATCGAGGAGTTCGTCGAGGCGATCCGCCCTCCGCGGCCGATCATCATCATGATCAAGGCCGGCGAGCCGGTGGATCAGCAGATGGCGGCGCTGCAGCCGCATCTCGACAAGGGCGACATCATGATCGATGCCGGCAACGCCAATTTCCGCGACACCATGGCCCGCTTCGATCGCCTGAAGGATACTGGCCTGACATTCATCGGCATGGGCGTGTCCGGCGGCGAGGAAGGGGCGCGTCATGGCCCGTCCATCATGGTCGGCGGCACCGAGGATTCCTACAAGCGCGTCGAAAAAGTACTGACGTCGATCGCTGCAAAATACAACGGCGATCCCTGCGTTGCCTGGCTCGGCAATGACGGCGCCGGTCATTTCGTCAAGACCATCCACAACGGCATCGAATATGCCGACATGCAGATGATCGCCGAAATCTACGGCATCCTGCGAGATGGACTCGGCAAGAGCGCCGCCGAAATCAGCGGTATCTTCGGCGACTGGAACAAGGGCCGGCTGAATTCCTACCTGATAGAGATCACCGAAAAGGTTCTGGCCGCCAAGGACCCGGCGACCGGTAGCGCCATGCCGGACGTCATCCTCGACAAGGCCGGCCAGAAGGGCACCGGCAAGTGGTCTGCGATCGAAGCGCAGAACATGGGCATTCCGGCGACCGCTATCGAAGCCGCCGTTGCAGCCCGTAGCCTTTCGGCTCTCAAGAGCCAGCGCGAGGCCGCCGAAAAGATTTTCGGCACGCCGGACTACAAGTTCCCGATCGCCTTCGGTCCCGACCTGTTAAAGGATCTGGAACTGGCGCTGTTCGCCGCCAAGATCGGCGCTTACGCGCAGGGCTTTGCTGTCATGGCCGAAGCATCGAAGGAGTTCAACTGGTCGCTGCCGATGCCTGTTATCGCCAAGATCTGGCGTGCCGGCTGCATCATTCGTTCGCAGTTCCTCGACGAGATCACCAGCGCCTTCACCAAGGCGCCTGATGCGGCAAACCTGATCGTTACGCCGGCCTTCGGTGAGATGGTCAAAGAATCGATCCCGTCGCTGCGGCGCATCGTTTCGGCGGCCACGGCATCCGGCCTGCCGGTTCCGGCGCTCGCTTCGGCACTGACCTATTTCGACGCCTATCGTCAGGCTCGCGGCACTGCCAACCTGATCCAGGCCCAGCGCGACTTCTTCGGCGCGCACGGCTTCGACCGTATCGACGGCAAGGACATCCATCACGGCCCATGGGGCAGTGGCGCAAACGGCTGAGTGAGCTGCAGAATCTAAACTGAAAAGGCCCGCCGGCGAAATCCGGCGGGCCTTTTTATCGTCAGCTCTTCGGCCAGACAGGCGAGCTGATGCTTTGCAGCAATTCCGGTTCTATCCCGTCGATGCGGGCGATGACGGATTTGGCCAGCTCTCGGCCGCCATGACGAACATCCTCATAAATCGTGATGATTTCCGGGCGGATCCAGTTCAGCACGTCAGTCGATTGCTTGGCGACCATATCGATATCACGGCCGAGGCGGAAACCAGCCGCCTCGATGCCGGCATTGACGGCGATGGCGCCGCCGCCGCTGGAACAGACGATTCCATCAGGCGGATGAGGAGAGCGCATCAGCGCCTCGACGCTGTCCCTGATATCGGCCAGCGGCGCATCGGTCGTTACCCTCAGCGGGATCTCCTCGGCGCCGTATTCGTGCAGGCCGATCTGGAAGCCGATGCGGATATGCGAGTAGTAGGTCAGCTTGCTGGCGGGCTGCAGCAGCGCCAGGCGACGCCGCCCCTTGGCGACCAGTGCACGAACGGCCTCGTGGGCGAAGGCCTCGTTGTCGAAGTCGTGGAAGGGGTGAACGATGCCCATGTCCGTCCGCCCGTGCGTGGCGAAGGGCAGGCCGCGTTCGTGCATCAACCGAACACGCGGATCATCCGGCTCCGTACGCGATATGATGACGCCATCCGCAGAGCCGGTGTCGAGGATATAGCGCACGGGAACCAAGGGGTCCTTGCTGTGCGAGTGCGGCGTGATGACCAGGTGGTATTGCGTGCCGGCCAGAACCTCTGAAATTCCGAAGACCATCTGGCTGGTGAAGCCCATGATCTCTTCGTCGATGCTCAGCACCAGCGCAATGACATTGGTCTTGCCGGTCCTCAGGCGCACGCCGGCGCGATTCGGTTGATAGCCCAATTGCCGGGCAACCATGCGCACCCGCTCCTTGGTCTCGGCGCCGATATCGGGGGCATCCTTCAATGCGCGCGAAACGGTGGTAATTCCAAGCCCCGTCATGAAGGCGATCGTCTTCAGTGTCGGCCGCTCCGGTGCGGGCTGAGTGCCGCCCCCTGACGTTTTCTTATTGTCCATTTCGTACAAGCTCGCCTCCCGGCCGCCTCCCGCGGCCAATCCGCTTATATTGCTCACGCCAGTATCGCAAGCATAGACGCAATGCGACTGTTCCTCCGCCAATGATCAAAACTGTAACGATACAGTACGAATGTCGAGCTTTATTTTCGGTGCATCTTTTGTCTAAATTCCTAAAGGTTGCATCGCTGCTTACCCATCGAAAGCTTTGCAGCCGCGGAGCTGCATCTGGGAAATTGTGGAGATGGTCTTTAAGAATATAAAATAAAATCAGCTATTTATGGAAAAATCCTTGAAGGGATTTCAGTTGAATGAGCTCTGTACAGACCGCGTATTCGACAGGAAATACTTACTCATAGGTTGTATATTCAACTATCTTCAAAAAAATCACGAGTTGGCGGTTGCGCGGCGAAAATGATTCGACTAGGTTTTTCCGGCAACGTTTCAGTGAGGGAGGAGAACTCATGAATATCCGTTTGATGGCGACTGCGCTTGCTGCGTCGGTCGTGTTGCCGCTGGGGGTAGCCAACGCGACAGATTTGGAAGTAACCCATTGGTGGACGTCCGGCGGCGAAGCTGCCGCGGTGGCCGAGCTGGCAAAAGCGTTCGACGCCACCGGCAATCATTGGGTTGATGGTGCGATTGCCGGCTCCGGCGGTACTGCGCGTCCGATCATGGTCAGCCGCATCACCGGTGGCGATCCGATGGGCGCCACCCAGTTCAACCACGGCCGCCAGGCCGAGGAGCTTGTGCAGGCCGGCCTCATGCGCGACCTGACCGATGTCGCCACCAAGGAGCACTGGAAGGATGTCATACGCCCGTCCAGCCTGCTCGATTCCTGCACGATCGACGGCAAGATCTATTGCGCCCCGGTCAATATCCACTCCTGGCAATGGCTCTGGCTCTCGAACGCAGCCTTCAAGAAGGCCGGCGTCGAGGTTCCGAAGAACTGGGATGAGTTCGTTGCCGCTGGTCCGGCACTGGAGAAGGCCGGTATCGTTCCGCTCGCCTTGGGTGGTCAGCCGTGGCAGGCCGCGGGTGCCTTCGACGTGTTGATGGTCGCCATCGCCGGCAAGGATACCTTCCAGAAGGTATTCGGAGACAAGGATAAGGAAGTCGCTGCCGGACCGGAAATCGCAAAGGTCTTCAAGGCTGCCGACGATGCCCGCAAGCTCTCCAAGGGCTCCAACGTCCAGGATTGGAACCAGGCCACGAACCTCGTGATCACCGGCAAGGCCGGCGGTCAGATCATGGGCGACTGGGCGCAGGGCGAGTTCGCGCTGGCGGGCCAGAAGGCCGGCACGGATTATACTTGCCTTCCTGGCCTCGGCGTCAATGAAGTCATCTCGACAGGGGGCGATGCATTCTACTTCCCGCTGCTGAAGGACGATGCCAAATCCAAGGCTCAGGAAGTGCTGGCCAAGACACTGCTCGATCCGAAGACGCAGGTCGCCTTCAACCTGAAGAAGGGCTCGCTGCCCGTTCGTGGTGACGTGGATCTCGCGCAAGCCAACGACTGCATGAAGAAGGGCCTCGAGATCCTGAAGAAGGGTAACGTGATCGAGGGTACGGACCAGCTTCTTTCCGCCGATACCCAGAAGCAGAAGGAGGACCTGTTCTCCGAGTTCTTCGCAAATCCCGCGATGACGCCGGAAGCGGCACAGAAGCGCTTCGTAGACATCATCGCCGCGGCCGATTGACCTCTACCTTCTCGCTGTAGTGATACCGGCTTCGCGTAGCGGGCCGGTATCACGGCCGGGACACATAGCGTGATCCGGTTTGCCACAGCGGCCCTCACGGACGACGGATCCGCATCTATGTGGCGGTTGCCGAGAGTGAGGGGAAGCGCAGGAACCGTGGTCAAACCCAGTTTCTGATCGTCGAAGCAGTTGCGATGCAGAAGGAGCTACAATGACGGGTCAAGCGAAAGCCGGCCGGCCAAATCAATATCTGCGCAATCTGAACTCGAAGATTGCATCCATTCCTATGATCCTGACGGCTGTCGTCATCTTCCTTGGCGGCTCAATCTGGACAGTGGTTTATTCTTTCACCAGTTCAAAGCTGCTGCCTCGCCTCAGCTTTGTGGGGCTGGATCAGTACCATCGCCTGTGGGCGGCGCCACGGTGGATCATGTCCATCGAGAATCTTGCGATTTATGGTGTGCTGTCCATGATCTTCAGTCTCGTCATCGGCTTCGTGCTGGCGGCGTTGATGGACCAGAAGATCAGGTTCGAAAACACCTTCCGCACGATTTTCCTCTATCCTTTCGCCCTCTCTTTCATCGTCACCGGTCTGGTCTGGCAGTGGCTTCTCAATCCTGAATTCGGCATCCAGTCGGTGGTGCGTTCGCTCGGCTGGATGAGTTTCACCTTCGATCCGCTCTATACGCCGAGCATCGTTATCTACGGCGTGCTGATCGCCGCACTCTGGCAGGGAACGGGTCTTGTAATGTGCCTCATGCTCGCGGGCCTGCGCGGCATCGATGAGGACATATGGAAAGCTTCGCGCGTAGATGGGATTCCTATGTGGAGGACCTATCTGTTCGTTGTCATTCCGATGATGCGGCCCGTTTTCATTACGACGCTGGTCATTATCGCCAGCGGCATCGTCAAGGTCTACGACCTCGTCGTCGCGCAAACCAGCGGCGGCCCTGGCATCTCGTCCGAAGTTCCGGCGAAATATGTCTATGACTACATGTTCCAGGCGCAGAACCTCGGTCAGGGATTTGCAGCCTCCACCATGATGCTGGTGACCGTCGCTATCATCATTATCCCCTGGGCCTACCTGGAATTCGGCGGAGGGCGCAAGCGTGGCTGATTCTGTTACTCTCAAGAATGCGAATGGCAGCGAGGCCGCGAGCGGCAAGACCTTCTCCGGACCGAACGGCCGCAAGCCGCGTCCGGCGCTCTCCGGCCGCAACATCATGCTTTACGGCACGCTCTTCGTTGCCGCAGTCTATTACCTGCTGCCGCTCTATGTGATGATTGTCACCTCGCTGAAAGGAATGCCGGAAATACGGCTTGGCAACATCTTCTCGCCGCCGCTCGAGATCACATTCGAACCATGGGTGAAAGCCTGGGCGACGGCCTGCACCGGTCTCAATTGCGACGGTCTTTCCCGTGGCTTCTGGAATTCGGTTCGCATCACCGTACCGTCCACGATCCTCTCGATCGCGATCGCTTCGGTCAACGGCTATGCGCTTGCCAACTGGCGCTTCAAGGGGGCGGATCTCTTTTTCTCCATCCTCGTCGTCGGCGCGTTCATTCCCTATCAGGTGATGATCTATCCGATCGTCATCGTGCTGCGCGAAATCGGTATCTATGGCACGCTCAGCGGACTTATCCTGGTGCACAGCATCTTCGGTATGCCGATCCTGACGCTTCTGTTCCGTAACTACTTCGCATCGCTGCCGGTGGAGCTCTTCAAGGCTGCGCGCATCGACGGCGCGGGTTTCTGGCAGATTTTCCTGCGCATCATGCTGCCCATGTCGCTGCCGATCTTCGTCGTCGCAATGATCCTGCAGATCACGGGAATTTGGAACGACTTCCTGTTCGGCGTCGTCTTCACCCGGCCGGAATATTATCCGATGACCGTGCAGCTCAACAATATCGTCAATTCTGTCCAGGGCGTGAAGGAATACAACGTCAACATGGCGGCAACGATCCTGACGGGTCTTGTTCCGCTGGTCGTCTATTTCGTCTCCGGACGGCTTTTCGTCCGGGGCATCGCCGCCGGCGCAGTGAAGGGGTGATCCATGACCAGCAGCGTTTCCATCAAAGACCTTTCGCTGAATTTTGGCGCCGTCAACGTCCTCAAAACTCTCAATCTCGAGATCAACGACGGCGAATTCCTGGTGCTCCTCGGCTCGTCGGGCTGTGGCAAGTCGACTTTGCTCAATTGCATTGCCGGCCTGCTGGATATCAGCGAAGGCCAGATCTTGATCAAGGGCAAGAACGTCACCTGGGAAGAGCCCAAGGACCGCGGCATCGGCATGGTGTTCCAGTCCTACGCGCTCTATCCGCAGATGTCGGTCGAAAAGAACCTGTCCTTCGGTCTGCGTGTGGCCAAGGTGCCGAACGATGAGATCAAGAAGCGCATCGCGCGTGCGGCCGAGATCCTGCAGATCGAGCCGCTCTTGAAGCGCAAGCCGGCGGAGCTTTCGGGCGGCCAGCGCCAGCGTGTGGCGATCGGCCGCGCACTGGTGCGCGATGTCGACGTCTTCCTCTTCGACGAGCCCTTGTCGAACCTCGATGCGAAGCTACGTTCTGAGCTGCGTGTCGAAATCAAGCGGCTGCACCAGTCGCTGAAGAACACGATGATCTACGTCACGCACGACCAGATCGAGGCACTGACGCTCGCCGACCGCATCGCCATCATGAAGAACGGCGTCATCATGCAGCTCGACGATCCCACAACGATCTATAACGAGCCACGCAATCTCTTCGTCGCCGGCTTCATTGGATCGCCTTCGATGAACTTCCTGAAGGGCGAATTGGTGAACCGCGATGGCAAGGTCGTGTTTGCCACCAACGACGTGCTATTCTCGCTCGATGGCTACAGGGCCGGTGAGGCATTGCAGGCCGGGCGCAAGGTCGTACTCGGCGTACGTCCCGAGCACATCAAGGTCAACGAGGAATTGGCGCCGGGCGCGGAGGCGCACAATGCCACCGTCGATATCGAAGAGCCGATGGGGGCTGACAATCTGCTTTGGCTGAAGCATGCCGGCCATACCATGTCGGTGCGCGTCAACGGTGCCAGGCGTTTTAGCCCCGGTACGGGCGTGAAGCTTAGCTTTGACATGTCTGTCGCATCGCTCTTTGATGCGCAGACAGAACTCAGAATATGATCATATGCATGGGGGCGGCCTTGCCGCCTCCTTTTTACAGCGGTCCGGGGAGGTCCGATGTCATCTTCGATCAACGATAATTTTGCCATCGATCTGGCTGGCTCGTGGAAGCTCACGTCTCCCGGCAGCGATCATTCTCTTTTCATGTCTCTGCCAGGCGATATCCATGCCGCGCTCAATGCGGAAGGCCTGATCCCCGATCCCTATTTCGGCCGGAACGAGGAGGTCGTGCAGTGGGTCGCCAAGCAGGATTGGGAGCTGAGACGCAGCTTCACTCTCGATGACACCGGTGGCGACTGGTATCTCGATATCGACTATCTCGACACCGTCGCAAGTGTCTATGTCAATGACGCGTTGGTGCTCGAAGCCGATAATTGCTTCCAGCGCTATCGCCCCGATGTCTCGAAGGTATTGAAGGCGGGCGAGAACAACATTCGCATCGTCCTGCATTCGAGCATCAAAGAGGGGGCGGAGCTGCAGGCGAAGCAGCCCTTCTACATCCCATACAGCACGAACAATTCGCCGATCCCGAACGGCAACATGCTGCGCAAGCCGCAATGCCATTTCGGCTGGGACTGGAACATCGCGATTGCGCCGCTCGGCCTTTACGGCACGATCGCGCTGAAGAAGCTCGAAATCGCCCGCATCGAGAACGTCGTCACCCAACAGATCCACAATGACGACGGTTCCGTCGATCTGAAGGTGACGGTGGCGCTTTTTGCCAAGGGAACGGGCGTTGCGCAGCTTTATTTCGAACTGGATGACGAGCGGGTGCGCCTCGATGTTGGCGTCAATGCCGGGGAAACCTCGATCACCCATCTCTTCCATGTCGACAAGCCGAAGCTTTGGTGGCCAGCCGGCAATGGTGAGCAGACGCTTTATGCTCTGTCGGTAGAGACGAATTTCGAGACCGTCACGCGGCAGATCGGCCTGCGGACGGTCGAGCTCATCACCGACGAGGACGAGGCCGGCAGCCGTTTTGCGCTGAAGGTGAACGGCCGCGAGATCTTTGCTCGCGGGGCCAACTGGATTCCGGCCGACGCGCTGTTTTCGCGCTCCAAGCCGGAGCTGACCGAGGATCTGCTGCAATCGGCCGCTGCGGCCAACATGAACATCATCCGCGTCTGGGGCGGCGGCTTCTACGAGCACGCCTGGTTCTACGATATTTGCGACCGGCTCGGGTTGATGGTGTGGCAGGACTTCATGTTCGCCTGCAATCTCTATCCCTCGACCGGCGATTTCCTGGAGAACGTCGAAGCCGAAGTGGATTATCAGGTTCGTCGGTTGGCGACGCATCCCTCGATCGTCCTCTGGTGTGGCGACAACGAGCTGGTGGGCGCGCTTACCTGGTTCGAGGAATCTCGTAAGGATCGCGATCGCTACCTCGTTTCCTATGATCGCCTGAACCGGACGATCGAGCGGGCGATGAAGAAGGTCGCGCCGGATGCGATCTGGTGGCCGTCGAGCCCGGCGTCCGGCTATCTGAACTTCGGCGATGCCTGGCATGCCGATGGCTCTGGCGACATGCATTATTGGTCGGTCTGGCACGAGAACAAGTCGTTCGACAATTATCGCACCGTTCGTCCGCGCTTCTGCTCGGAATTCGGCTTCCAGTCCTACACCTCGATGCCTGTCATCAAGACCTATGCCGAGGCGAAGGATATGAATATCGCATCCCCGGTGATGGAGCTGCACCAGAAGAATGCCGGCGGCAACGAGCGCATCGCCGGCACGATGTTCCGCTATTTCCGCTTCCCGAAGGATTTTCCGAACTTCGTCTATCTGAGCCAGGTCCAGCAGGGCCTCGCGATCAAGACGGCGGTGGAATATTGGCGATCGCTGAAGCCGCATTGCATGGGCACAATCTACTGGCAGCTCAACGACACCTGGCCAGTGGCTTCGTGGTCGAGCCTGGATTACGGCGGCCGATGGAAGGTGATGCACTATCTGGTGCGGCGTTTCTTCCAGCCGGTATCGGTCGCGGCGATCCCGTCGGAGGATAACAAGACGATCCGCTTCTCGCTGGTCAACGATACCAATGCGGACGTGACCGCGGATATTTCTGTTTCGCTGCTCAAGCTTGATGGCGAGCGTGTGCCGCTGACGACGGCGCATGCGGTCTGCACGCCGGATGCGGCGGTGGTCGCGCTGTCGATCGATGCGGATCAGGTTCCTGCCGATTGCCTGCTGGCGTGGCGTTTCACCGCATCGAACGGCATGCGCGGTGAGGGGCATTATGTCCACGGCACCTATAAGGCTCTGGAGCTTCAGCCCGCGGGCCTGACGGTGCTGAGGGAGGAGAAGGAGGAAAACGGTACGGTGGAGCTCACCGTCACCGCAAAGGGACTTGCGCTGTTCGTGATGATCGAGAGCGAGACTGAGGGGCGTTACTCTGACAACGCCTTCGATCTTGCCGCCGGCGAAAGCCGCCGCATCGTCTTTACGCCGGCCAAGCCATTGGCAGGCGGCGTGCCTGCATTCCGTATCTACGATCTGCAATCCAGCCAATCGGTGGATTGAGCTATTCCGCCGCAGCGGCGGCGATTTCGGGCTACAAGCTCATGACAGACGGCCACGAGGCCATGGAGGACTAGCGATGACGAAACTTGGATTTCAGCTTTATAGCGCCCGCAATTTCCAACCCTATTCCGAGATTTTCGTAAAGCTCGGCAAGGCCGGCTATGCGGAAGTCGAGGGCTTCGGCGGCATCTATGCCGACCTCGACGAGGCGGGCCTGAAGAGCCTGCGCGCCGAACTCGACAAAAACGGCCTGACGATGGCAAGCGGCCATTTCAGCCCGGATTTCCTTGATGGCCAGGTCCAGAAGTCGCTGACGATCGGCAAGATCCTTGGCATGGACTCGATCTATGCCCCGCATCTGGCCGCCGATCAACGCCCGACGAACGCAGCCGGCTGGCTTGCTTTCGGCAAGCGCCTGCAGGAGATGAGCAAGCCTTACAAGGATGCAGGCTTCGAATTCGGCTGGCACAATCATGACTTTGAGTTCGTCAAGCAGGCCGACGGCTCTCTACCGATCGAGCGGATCTTCGAAGGCGCTCCGGATATTTCCTGGGAAGCCGATATCGCCTGGGTCATCCGCGGCGGCGGCGATCCCTTCGCCTGGATCGAAAAGCTCGGTTCGCGCATCACGGCCGTCCACGTCAAGGACATCGCGCCGGCAGGCGAAAACAAGAATGAAGACGGCTGGGCCGACCTTGGATATGGTACGGTTCCCTGGGCCAAGCTGATCAAGACGCTGGCCGGCACCAAGACCAAGCATTACGTTATCGAACATGACAATCCGAGCGACGTCGATCGCCTGATCACGCGCTCCATCGCATCCTTCAAGAGCTTTTGAGGCATTTCCACATGGCTAAGGAACTTGGCGTCGGCATCATCGGATGCGGCAACATCTCAACGACTTATTTCAAGCTCGCGCCGCTCTTCAAGGGGCTCAATGTGCTGGCTTGCGCCGATATCAACATGGACGCGGCGCGCTTGCGCGCCGAGGAATACAAGGTCAAGGCCCAGACCATCGACGAACTGCTCGCCAATGACGAGCTCGACGTCATCGTCAACCTGACCATCCCGGACGCGCATTTTCCGGTTTCGAAGCGCATTCTCGAGGCGGGAAAGCATGTCTACTCCGAAAAGCCGCTGGTGCTGACTCTGGAGCAGGGCGAAGAACTGCGGCGTATCGCCAAGGAAAAGGGGCTGGCCGTCGGCTGCGCCCCCGACACTTTCCTTGGCGGTGCGCATCAGCTGGCGCGCAAATTCATCGATGACGGCGGCGTCGGTCGCATCACCTCGGGCTCCTGCCATGTCATGAGCCCAGGCATGGAAATGTGGCATCCGAACCCGGACTTCTTCTTCCTGCCGGGGGGCGGCCCGATCCTCGACCTTGGTCCCTATTATATCGCCAATCTGATCAACCTGATCGGACCGGTGAAGCGTGTCGGTGCCATGACGTCCATGGCATCGCCGACCCGCACCATCACCAGCGAGCCGCGCAACGGCGAAATCATTCCAGTGAAGACGCCGACGACGATCCAGGCGCTTCTGGAATTCGTCAGCGGTGCGACGATCACGCTGACGGCGAGTTGGGATGTCTGGTCGCATCGCCATGCCAATATGGAACTCTACGGCACCGAGGGTTCGCTCTACGTGCCCGACCCGAACTTCTTCGGTGGTACGGTGGAAGCCAGCGGCCGCGACAAGGACATCAAGCCGCTCGAGAACTGGGCGCATCCCTTCGGCATAGCCAACCAGGAAAGCCCGAGCGGCCCGCGCGCCAACTACCGCACGGCCGGTCTTGCCGACATGGCGGCATCGCTGATCGACGGGCGCGATGCGCGTTGCTCGCTCGACCGCACGCTGCATGGCGTCGACGTCATGACGTCGATCCTGAAGTCGGGTGCGGAAAACCGCTTCATCGATCTGACCACGACCTGCACACAGCCGGCGGCACTCGGCATCGAAGAGGCGCAAGCGCTCTTGAAGTAAGCATAGGAAAAGCTAGTTTGCGCGCGGGGCAACCCGCGCGCTTTTCATCTCAAAGGAATAGTTATCATGGCTTGGCAACCGGCATCCGACCGCTATGCGAAAATGAAATACAACAGGGTTGGCCGCTCCGGTCTGAAGCTGCCGGCGATTTCGCTGGGACTCTGGCACAATTTCGGTGGTGACACGCCACATGACCGCAAGATCGATATGTGCCGCACGGCTTTCGATCTCGGCATCACCCATTTCGATCTCGCCAACAATTACGGTCCGCCTCCCGGCAGTGCCGAGACTACCTTCGGCGAGATCCTGCGCTCCGAATTCGCCGGCTTGCGTGATGAACTCATCATATCGTCCAAGGCAGGCTACGACATGTGGCCGGGTCCTTACGGAGAATGGGGCAGCCGCAAATACCTGATCGCCTCTTGCGACCAGAGCCTGAAGCGCATGGGGCTCGACTATGTCGATATCTTCTATTCACACCGCTTCGACCCGGATACGCCGCTCGAAGAAACCTGCGCCGCGCTCGATCATATCGTCCGTTCGGGCAGGGCGCTCTATGTCGGCATTTCTTCTTACAACTCGCAGCGTACGCGCGAGGCTGCCGCTATCCTAAAGGACCTCGGCACGCCATGTCTGATCCACCAGCCGAGCTATTCCATGCTCAATCGCTGGGTCGAGGATGACGGTCTGGTGGATACGCTTGATGAGCTCGGCATCGGCTCCATCGTCTTTTCGCCGCTTGCCCAGGGCATGCTGACGACGAAATATCTGGGCGGCATTCCGGAGGACAGCCGCGCCGCGCAGAACCACTTCCTGAAGCGGGATTTCATTCGTCCGTCGATCATCGACAATATCCGCAAACTCAACGAGATCGCCGAGAAGCGCGGCCAGACGCTGGCGCAGATGGCGATTGCCTGGGTTCTGCGCGGCGGCCGTATCACCTCGGCATTGATCGGCGCCAGCCGTTCGTCGCAAATCGTCGATTGCGTCAAGGCACTCGACAATCTCAACTTCACGGCCGAAGAGCTGAACGAGATCGATGTCTACGCCCGTGAGGCCGACGTCAATCTCTGGGCCAAGTCGGCCGAGCGCGACTGATAAGCTTGAGACGCCCGGAACCATGTTCCGGGCGTTTTGCTTTGTCCGGGTGGAGCGGACATGCAGGTGGTCGGTCATCGTATCTATTGCCGTCCGAACGGCGCATATTAAGGTGTTCTCTGGAGGAGATGTTCCATGATCCGCAACCCGATCCTGCCGGGCTTCAATCCCGATCCGTCCATCTGCCGTGTCGGTGAGGACTACTATATCGCCACATCGACATTCGAATGGTATCCGGGCGTGCAGATCCATCATTCGCGCGATCTGGTGAACTGGACCTTGGTGCGCCGGCCACTCGAGCGTGCATCACAGCTCGACATGCGCGGCGAGCCCGATAGCTGCGGCATTTGGGCGCCGTGCCTTTCCCATGCGGATGGCTTGTTCTGGCTCGTCTATACCGACGTCAAGCGCTACGACGGCAACTTCAAGGACGCGCATAATTATATCGTGACCGCGCCGACCATCGAAGGCGAATGGTCCGAGCCGTCCTACGTCAATTCCTCCGGTTTCGACCCATCGCTCTTCCATGACGATGATGGACGCAAATGGTTCGTCAACATGCAGTGGAACCACCGAACGGAGAGCTATGGCGGCTCCCCGAAGACGCCGGCCTTCGACGGCATTCTCCTGCAGGAATGGGATGCGGCGGCGAAGTGCCTCAAGGGGCCGATCAGGAATATCTTCTCGGGCACCGATCTTGGCCTGGTCGAAGGACCGCATCTCTTCAAGCGCGATGGCTGGTATTATCTGACCACTGCCGAAGGCGGCACCGGCTATGATCACGCCGTGACCATGGCGCGTTCGCACAATCTCGAGGGCCCCTATGAGCTGCATCCGAACAAATATCTGATCACGTCCAAGGATCATCCGGAGGCTGCGCTGCAGCGGGCGGGACATGGCCAGTATGTCGAGACGCATGACGGTCGGTTCTACCACACGCATCTATGCGGCCGGCCATTGCCGCCGCATCGCCGTTGCACGCTCGGCCGCGAGACCGGCCTGCAGAAATGCGTTTGGAAGGACGACGGCTGGCTTTACCTGGAAAACGGCACCAGCGTGCCAGATGTCGAGGTGCCTGGCCTGACTGGCGCCGAGCGCATCGAGAAGCCCCGCCGCAGCGGCTATAATTTTGACGAGCGCACATTGCCCATGGATTTCCAGTGGCTGCGCACCCCAAAGCCGGAGCGGATCTTCAGCCTGACAGAGCGATCAGGCCATCTCAGGCTTTTCGCCCGTGAGAGCATCGGCTCCTGGTTCGAGCAGGCTCTCGTCGCCCGCCGGCAGGAACATCACAGCTTCCGCGCCGAGACGGTCGTCGAATTCGAGCCGGATACCTATCAGCAGGTCGCCGGTCTGACGCATTACTACAATCGCTTCAAGCTGCATGCGATTGCCGTGACCCTGCATGAAAAGCTCGGGCGCTGCGTCACCATTATGACCTGCCCCGGCGACTATCCGAACGGCCGTTTGAGCTTTCCGATCGATGCTGGCGTCGCCGTGCCCGACGGGCGGATCCAGCTTGCCATGGAGGTGCGCGACAACGATCTCCAGTTCTTCTGGCAGGCGGAAGGCATGGGGGCGTGGCAGGCCATCGGTCCCGTCCTCGATGCCGGTGTTATTTCGGATGAGGGCGGTCGCGGCGAGCATGGCTCGTTCACTGGCGCGTTTGCTGGCATGTTCGCCTTCGACACGTCGGGTCGGGCGAAGACGGCGGATTTCGACTGGTTCAATTATGATGAGCTATGAGGTCGTTAGCGGCTTGTGACGGTATTTCAGGAAATTCACACAAGCTAATCATTTTCATTACGAAATTGTAATCCAACCGTCAGATTTGCTTCATGTCCGGCGGGATAGGTTCGCGCGCAGATTCTGAAACGAGGAAACAACCAATGAGAAAAATCTTCACCGTCCTTCTTGCGGCGTCGGTCCTGGCGATGCCGCTGGCTGCGACAGCGCAAGTCAAGCCAACGCCGACTGGCAAACAGGTCGTCGTTCAGAAGGAAGTGGTGAAGAAGAAGGTGGTCGTCCGCAAGGGCGGCTGGGTCAAAGGTCGTCGTCTGTCCGCTTCCGACCGACGTCGTGCGACTGAGATCGACTATCGTGCTCTTCGTCTGACGTCGCCGCCGCGCGGTTATCATTGGGTTCGCATCAATAACAGCATCCTGCTTGTCGGGATTACGAGCGGGCTGATTTCGAAGGTGCATGACGCCCGATAGGTTTCGACTGGACCTTGGCGACGAGAAAAGGCGACCTTCGAGGCCGCTTTTTTCGTATCAATGATTGATATCGGCTTGAATCAAAATCCCCGGCATTTAACCGGGGATTTTATGCACTTTGTCTTGCCTCAATCTCAGCTCAGGCGGCCCGCGGCATGTGCCAGCATGGTATAGACCTTGCCGGTGTCGGAGGTGAGATAGGATTGCGTGACGGTGCGGTCGCGATCGGTGCGGGCGACGTCGGCAAGCAGCTTTTCGAAATCGGCGATGTAGCGATCGACCGCGGTGCGGAATTCCGGCTCGCGATCATACTTGCGCTTGATCTCGTCGAACGTCTGCTGGCCCTTGAGCGTGTAGAGACGGCGGGTGAAGACATCCCGTTCGCCGCGCTGGTAGCGGCGCCACAGATCGACCGAAGCATCATGATCGATGGCACGGGCGATATCCACCGATAGGGAGTTCAGCGACTCGACGACGTGACGCGGATTGCGGGCCACGGGAGCCGCTGCCGTTTCTGTCTGTTGACGCGGTGCGGTCTGGCGGGGTGGCGGCAGGTCGGCGTTCTCGTCGCGAGAAGCGCCGCGCAGCAGATCGCTGATCCAGCCGCCACCTGCCGTTTCCTGACGAGCCGGAGCGGGCGTCTCTGCCGGTCGCTGCGGCTGAGCAGCCGGGATGGAGCCGCGCAGGCCCAAGGATTCGATCGAAGGCTGCGACGGCTGCTGTAGGCTCTGCTGGGGAGCGGGCTGCTGGGGAGCAGGTTGTTGCGGAGCAGGCTGTTGCGGCCTGGGAGCGGCGGCGGCGGTCGGGGCAGGTGCCGCCGGCCGCGGGCGCTGGGCCGGCTGTACGTCTGCCAGTGCGCGAGCTGAGGGCTCTGAGATCTCCAGCTGCTGCGTCGAGCGGCCGACGATCTGCGAGATGTCCTGCAGGGCCTTGATCTGTTCAGCCACGGCGCGGCGCATGGCGGCAGCGCTTTCCTTGGCCTCTTCGGGAAGATCGAAAGCGCCGCGCTTCAATTCGCTGCGGGTCAGGTCGAGTTCCCTGCGGATATCGCCGGCCGAACGGCGGATCTCGTCGGTTGCCCCGGCGAAGCGGCCGACAGCGTCGTCGACAGCAACACGCAGGGTCTCGCGCAGTTGCTGAGCCGCGCCATCGGACGTCTTGCCGGCTTCGGCAAACATCTGCTCGACTTCGGACAAGGAAGCCGTGAGGCCGCCGCGAAGACGGTTGCTCAGGTCGTTGGAGCGACGCTCGGCACTGGCGAAGGTGCTTTCCACTGCCTGGCTTGCGTCTTCGCTGGCCTTGTGAAGTACGCCGCGCATGCTCTCTGCTGCTTCCTCGGCCCGCTTCTCCGTATCTGAGAGTACGCGGCCGATATCTGCAAAGGAAGACTGCACGCTCTGGCGCAGATTGCCGGTGACCTGATTGGAGCGCTGTTCGGCGCGGTCAAAGGCGGTTTCCACCATCGAGCCGAGGGCGCGCATGGTGTTCTCGATCTCTTCCGAACGCTGGACGAGGCCGACGGCCAGGTTCTGCAATGCCGTTTCGCGTTCTTCGAGCGTCGACACGAGATTGGACTGCGCAGCACCCAGAAGCTGGGATGCCTGCGACAGCACCTTGGAATGCTCGTCGAAGCGTCCGACGATGTTGCCGACCTGCGACAGGGTCTGGCCGGTGATTTCCGAGAGCTTGTCGACCTTGCCTTCGAGGAGGCGCGAGGAGGCCGAAACCATCTCGCCGGCCTTCGTGGCGGATTCGGCGAAGCGCACCGAGGTCGCGCTGAGGCGATCGTCCACGGTCGCGAACTCAGTGGCGGCATTGGTCAACAGACCGGCGATCGTCGAGTTGTTTTCCGCCAGGCGGGCGATGATGCCGTTGACGCTTGCCAGCAGATTGTTTTCGAGCGTGCTGACGGTGTTGACCGCGTGTTCGGTGCGCGATGCAATGGCATTGATCAGAGCGGCGTTTTCGGCGCGCAGGCGATCGCTGCTTTCCTGAGCCGCCGCCGAGATGAGGGCGGCTGCTTCCTGGCCCGTTGCCGCATAGCGGTCGACGATCGGGCGGGCCTTTTCGTCGATGAGGCGCGACAGTTCTGTGGAGCGCCCTGCCAGCATGGAGTTCAGCTCGCGGGTGCGTTCATCGAGCGAATTGCGGATCGATGCGCCGCGCGCTTCCAGTGCCTTGTCGACATCGGTCAGCGTGGCGTCGATCTGGCGGGCGCGGTCTTCCAGCGAGGTGCGGATGGCGTTTCCGCGCTCATCAAGGGCACGCTCGACCTGCGCCATGGTGGAAGCGATCTGCTCGCTGCCGCCGGTCAGCGTATTGCGGATGGACGCGCCACGGGCTTCCAGCGACTGTTCGGCTGATGACAGGGCCTGAGAGATCGTATCGACCTGACTGCTGACGAGACCTTCGGCTTCGGCAACCTTGGCGACGATCGCGTTGCCAGCCTCCGAGAAGGTCTGGGCAACGGCTGCGGCCTGGCTTGCCAGCCGGTTCTGCGTTTCGGAGACGCGGTTAACGAGATCGTCGGAGCGCTCTGTCATGGCGCGGGTGAAAGCATCGCTGTGGCTGCCGAGATTATCGGCAAACTGCTGACCGGTACTAGCAAGCAGATCGGCAGTGCGCGTTGCTTCGCTGTCCATGCCCTGAGCGGCATCGGCAACGGCGGTGCGCAGTGTCGTGGCGAGATTTGCGGCCTTGCCCTCGATCGTGCGGTTGACGGCTTCCAGGCCGACATTGAGCGCGCGATCCATCGTCGACAGACGCTCTTCGATGCGTGCTGCGGCCTCGCTGCCGCTCCGATCTATCTGAGTTGCACCGCTCGCTAGCGTTTCGGAAAGACGGTTGCCGGCTGCGTCGACCTGGGCAGCAACGCCGCCGACGCCTTCGTGGATGCGATTCTCGAGAGTCGACAGGCTGGCCTCGACACGGGAGCCGGTTTCGGCGAAGCGGCTGGTCATGCCGTCAATCGACTGATTGAGGTTGGACGAGAAGGTCTCGGCCGAGCGCGCAATGTCGCCAGCGGCCTGCTGTATGCGGCCGGCGATATCGCCGGCGCCGCTGTTCAGGCGTTCTTCCAAAGCCCTCGCGCTGGCATCGATGCTCTGGCGCAGCGAGGCCTCGCGATCCTCGAGCGACATTTCCAGCATGCTGGCGCTGGTGGCGATGGACGTGCCGATCGCGGTCGTCTGTTCGAGCAGCGTGTTATCGAGTTGCTCATGTGCGTCGCGGAGCGTCAGGCTGATCTCGTTGCTGCGATCCTCCAGCGTCGTGCGCATGCGCTCATAGGCCGAGGCCAGGCTCTGGTCCATCTGGGACAGGCCGGCGCCGAGGGTATTTTCGAGCTGGCGCGTCGTGGTGCCGAGAACATTCTCGACCCGGTCGCTGCTGCTGCCGAGCAGTCCCGACAGGGATTCGGCATGGGCGGCAAGCGATCGGTCGAGGCGAGCCTGATTTTCGGTGTAGGCGGCGCGAATGGCATCCGCCTTGTCGCCAAAGGCATCGGTCACGCGAGACTCGGCGCCGGAGACGCTGTCGAGCAGTGCATTGGCGCGCGATTCCAGGGTATTTTCGAAGCGGCTCTGGTTCTCGGCAAGAGAAATCGCAAAGGCCATGCTCTTGTCATCGAGCGTATTGGTCAGTGCTTCGTGGCCGCTGGTGACAGTGTGGGCGATAGCCTGGGCGCTGTTTGCCAGTGTTTCCTCAAGCTTTGCCTGGTTCTCCGAAAGGGCGATCGCCAGTGCCATCGTCCGGTCGTCGAGGCTGTTGACGATCTTGTCGTGGGTGCCGGCTACCGTGTCGGAAAGGGCATCCAGGCGGCCGGAAAGGGCGTTCTCAAGGCGAGACTGTGTGTCGGAAAGCGAAATGGCCAAGGCCATAGCCTTTTCGTCCAGGGCATCGGCCAGCGCAGCGTGATTGCCGGTGAATGCGTTGGTGATCGCTTCCGCGCGATTGGCGAGCGTTGCCTCGAGACGGGATTGACCGCCCGTCAGAACGTCGGAAAGTGTTCTTGTCTTACCATCAAGCGTATCGGCGACGCGCTCGGCGTGACCGGAAACGGTATCTTCCAGTCGCGCCTGGCTTTCGGAAAGGGCGATGGCGAGTGCCATCGTCTTGTCGTCCAATGTGCTGGCGACACTTTCCACATGGCCGGAGACGGTGCTTTCGAGGCGAGCCTGGCTTTCTGAAAGCGCGATGGCCAGCGCCATCGTCCTGTCATCAAGCGCGTCAGCCAATGCGGCATGATTGCCGGCAAATGCCTTGATGATCGCTTCGGCGCGATTGGCAAGCGTCTCCTCGAGATGAGCCTGTCCGCTCGTCAGCGCGGAGGCGAGCGCACTGGTCTTGCCATCCAGGGTATCGGCAACCCGCTCGGCGTGACCGGAAACGGTATCTTCCAGCCGCGCCTGGCTCTCTGCAAGCGCGCGCGCGAGTGCGTTTGTCTTTTCATCCAAAGTGCCCGCGACATGTTCGGCGTGTCCGGAGACGGCATCTTCAATACGTGACTGGCTTTCCGAGAGAGCGATGGCGAGGGCCATCGTCCTGTCGTCAAGCGCGTTGGTGACGCTTTCCGCGTGGCCGGAAACGGTGCTTTCCAGGCGAGCCTGGCTCTCTGCAAGCGCGCGCGCAAGTGCTTTTGTCTTCTCGTCCAAAGTGCCTGCGACATGTTCGGCATGTCCGGAGACGGTATCTTCAAGGCGTGACTGGCTTTCCGAGAGAGCGATGGCGAGGGCCATCGTCTTGTCGTCGAGCGTGTCGGCGATCTTGCCGTGCGTGTCGGCAATGATACCGGTGATGGCATCGGCGCGGCTCGCCAGCGTGTTTTCGAGACGAAGCTGGTTCTCGGCAAGCGAAATCGCCAGCATCGACGTGCGCTCGTCGAGGGCCGCAGTCAGATGTTCGTGGGAGCCGGTGACGGCGTTGATGATGCCTTCCGAACGTTCGGAAAGCGTTTGCTCGAAACGCGACTGATTGTCGGCGAGAGCGCCGAACAGGGCGCCGCTGCGGGCCGCCATGACGGTGTCGATGCGCTCGTGAGCCGAGCCGAGCGCCTGCGTGATCTCGCTGGTGCGAGCCGAGAGCGTATTGTTGATGTTGTTGGCGCCGCCGGCAAAGGCTGTGGTGAGTGCTTCCGTGCCGCTTTGCAGCGCGGTCGTGACATCGCTTGTGACGCCCTGGACGGCCGACGTGAAGGCACCGGCATGCGAGGCGAGGGTCGTGTTCAATTCGCCCGTGCCGGAGGTGAGTGCCGACGAAATGCCGCTGGTGGCATTCTGGAGCGCGGACGTAATTTCGCCTGCCTTGGAGCCGATCGCGCTTTCCAGCACTTCCTGGCCGGTAGCCAGCGTTGTGGCCAGCGCAAAGGACTGGTCGGTAAGGGTGGAACCCAGGCGTTCGATGCTGGAGGTCAGCATGCCTTCCAGAGCGTCGGAGTTGCCGCCCAAGGTCTCATTGATGCGAGCAAGGCTTTCCGACAGCTTGCTGTCAAGCGTACCGGCGCGCTTGTCGAAGGCGGAGGTGAATTGGGATACGCGCTCGTCGAAGGCCGTCGAAAGCTGCGCGATCGTCGACTGGAAGCGCTCATCGAAGAAACCGGAGCGAAGATCGATGTCCATGATGGCATCGTCAGCCGTCGACTGCAGGCTCTGGCGAAAGCTTGAGCCCTTTTCATCAAGCGCGGTGTTGAGCTTGGCCAGCACATCATCGAGCGTGCCCGTGATTGAACGCTCGCCGCCGGTGAGGCTCTCGCTGATCTCCCTGGTCCGGGCCACCAACGTCTCATTCAGTTGGCGGGCGCGCTCATTGAGCGCGGTGTTGAGCTTTTCGGTGTTCGCGTCGAGCGTTGATGCGCGGGTTTCGAACTGGCCGAGCAATTCCTTGCCGCGTTCGGAAAGCGTCGACGACAGAGATTCCAGGCGTGTGTCGAATTCCTGGCTGAGGGCGAAGCCGGAAGCGTTGAGGTTCTGCAGCAGGCTGTCGGTCTTGGCGGCGAGCAGGGTGCCGATCGCGTTGACCGCAGAATCCGACTTTTCCATCAGTGCAGCGGCGCGCGTGTCGATCATCGAGGCGAAGGCTTCGCCCGAGGTCGAAAGACGCACGGCGATCTCTTCCGTCGCCAGCGACAGATCTTCCTTGATCTGGTCATGCACGCCGACGATGGACGAGCGGATCCGCTCGGCGTGGTTGACGATCGCGTCGCGCTCGGCGCCGAGTTCGTGGACGAGGCCGCGTACGCGCAGTTCATTGTCGGCGTAGCTGCGCTCCAGCGCATTGACCTCGGTGTGAACGAGGGTCTCCAGTTCGGTGGCGCGCGCAATGGTGCGCTCGATGCCTTCGTTCATAGCGGAGACTTCGCGACGCACGGCCTGGCCGACCGTCATGATGCGGTCGGAGGCGACGGTCTCAGGCTCGACGAGGCGCAAGGCCACTTCCGCCATGGAGCGGGCCGCATTGCGCATGTCATGCGCACGGGAGATCATCATGCCGAAAGCATAGAACAGGAGTACGGGAACGACGATGCCGACGATGCAGGCAATGACGCCGGGAAGGGCGGCGAGATCGGCGACGGATTGGATGTTCCGGATCTGAGTGCCGTAAAGAAGCATGGCGAGGCCGACGCCGCCGATGATCCAGAACAACGAAAAGATCGTGGCGTTGCGCACCGCATGGCTCTGGGAGCCGCCGTCCAGTGCTTTCAATATGCTGGCCGGGCTTGCCCGGTTGGCATCGTTGGCGGCTGCGAGGTTCGGGCTCTTGGGCGCTTCAGCCGGGCGTGGCGTGGCAGCCGTTGTGGTCGAGTTGCGTGCGGGGCCTGTCTTAGGGGCTGCGTCGCTCCTAGTCTGCTTGGTCGGCTCAGACAATTTTCGCTCCGGGGCATCGGGTGTAGGGCTGCTGCGAGACTCCAAGTCCTCGTCACTGAAATCGATCTGCAAAGCTTCGTCCAATGCCTGAAAGGCCTTGTCCTCGACCGACTCGATGTACTTTTTGTTCGCCATGCGGTTACGCCTCGTTACAACTCAAATCGGGCTTGCCGTGTCGTTTCCGGAAATTCCGCCGTGTCCAGAAAAGACGAACCCTGCCTCCCGTGAGGTCTTCCGTCATCGATCTCTACCGATGATGGATTTCCTATTACATTCAGAGTGGATAACTGCTTTTTCAAACGAATGTTATGAAAACATTACCACTATCCACCCCTTGGGCAAAGGCACGCGCCAAAGACCCAATTTATCAGTATCGTAGTGACACATTCCCCCAGTCATGACAATTAACTCCACGGTAAAGGCAGTGGATCATTAAGAGACCATTAACCTTCTTCGCTGGTGCAACATCATGAAAAGCCAATATTTTGAGCATGTTTAACGCACGTTAACCATGTCTGGAGATTTGCGCCCTGAATGTGCCAAAATTTAACTCGATGGCCATCCCCAGGCCGCAAGCATGCGGCACGTCCCACAAACAGTCACAGTTATAAGACGGGAGCATTGGCACATGGCAGCACTGAATATCGCGTTTGAATCTCCGGACAATTCGCGGGGTCCGGCCCCGTCGCGGGAGCGATCGATCGATCTGGTTCACCTTGCAAAGCAGACGATGGGCGACAAGGCCCTCGAGGTCGAGGTGCTGCAGATGTTCGCCAGGCAGGCGCGCTCCTGTCTGCAGGAGATCGGCAGCGGCGACGCCAAGCGTGTCCAGGCTGCATCGCACAAGTTGAAGGGTGCAGCCAGTGCCGTCGGTGCCTTCCGCGTGGCGGATGCGGCGGCGGCGCTCGAGAGCGATGCAGGCGATGCTGCCCGCATGGCGGCGGTTACCACCTGTGTCGTCGACGCCGAGAATTTCATTCTGAAGCTGTCGCGTTGAACTGATCCGCTGGAAAATCGGCAAATTCAGGCATTGCGCCGCCAAACGGGTGAAACCGTTTCGGTGGCGCAAATGTTGACTGCCCCAACGATTTGTTGGAAGTAAAATTCCGAACGATCCTTCACTCACGATTTCGGAATTCACTTAAATGACAAAATTGACCATCGTCGCCTTCGACGGCACGCGCTTTGACCTCAATGTCGACGAGGGCTCCACCGTGATGGAAAATGCCGTTCGCAACTCGGTGCCCGGCATCGAGGCGGAATGCGGCGGTGCGTGTGCCTGTGCCACCTGTCATGTCTATGTCGACGAGGAATGGACCGAAAGGGTCGGCAGTCCCGAGGCGATGGAAGAAGACATGCTGGATTTCGCTTTCGACGTCCGTCCCAATTCGCGCCTCTCCTGTCAGATCAAGATGAAGGGCGCCCTTGACGGGCTTGTCGTCCACGTTCCCGAGCGGCAAGCCTAGAACGTCCTGCAGCCGGTTTTTTTTGGCTGCAGTGATCATGCCGGACTGTCGGATGTAAAATCCAAAGGTTCGCTCCAAAAAGAAGCCCCGCTCTGCTAGTTTCAGCGAGCGAGGCGAGGCGGGCGCATCACCGACAGGCAAGGGAGGAAACACCTGCGGCTTGAGGACGCGCCAGGAGAACACTTAGCGCATGCTTTAAAAGGCAAACCCAGACTGCGCAGGAGAGCGAACGAACCCGCCAGCGCAGGCAATCCAATCGATCCATCAGAGATCCCGCCCAGAATTTTCGAATCATCCGGTGCGATCATCTCTACGTTCCACAGGAAAAACCTATTTCAGATTCTCGTAAAGTTCAAAGAGCGGCGCGGGCGGACGATTCACAGATATAGTGGCTCTTTTCACACAGTAGGCTGCGATCCGGCCGCTGTTTGTCCGAAATGAACATTGTTGCATCCAGTCACTGGCCGCTTTGCCGGCCGCGATAATACAGCAGTCTTTGTATGCGGTTCTGGAAATTGATCGCTTCGATGCGGTCGAATCGCGCCTGATCGGCGTCGTGTCGGTCGGTTTCTCGCGACGTCACCTCGTTTGCCTTTTCCTGAAGCGCGTCGCAGCTGCCTGCCGACGGCAGGGAAAGGATCGCCCTCTCCATCTGGCGCGCGTGCTCGCGTGCGATTTCGACATGCCGATCCTCATGACGGCGAATATCGGCCTGCAGAGTATCCCAGATCATGGAAAGCTGCTTGCTTGCACGGCGCCGGTCACGCCAGCGGGGCAGGATGATTTCAGTATCGACAGTAACTTTCACGCCGGAAATATAACAGCGGCCATTCGTCTCGCTGTAGGTCGCGTTGCCACCGAAGCGAATCCTTGTCGCGCCGGGATGATGGCTGCTGGAGCCCATCGCGAGCGGTCCGTGCTCGTTCAACGCCGCGTCAAGCTCGTCCGCGCTCTTTCCCTTGATATCGAAATAGGAGACGGATTTACGGGCGATCACCTCCGCGTCGGCCATGCCGGGCACGCAGCACGCAAGCAACAGCGCAAGCGAAACACGGATCTTCTGGGACGCAAACGGCATTCATGTTGCTACCATGTTGAACTTCGGCGAACCTTGCGGCATAGCCACTGTGAGCGCAATATCAAGCGCAAGGTTTTTTCATTTCAATGGGATGGGATGGTTGGTGGCAGAGCTTCGCAGTCAAAGCTGGCATGTCGCGCATGGGCGCAGCCTCGATGTCGGCAAACAGAGCGTCATCATGGCTATCGTCAATGTGACGCCGGATTCCTTCTCCGATGGCGGGCACTATGAAGCCGTCGATACCGCGGTTGCGCATGCGCTCGCCTGCGTCGAGGATGGCGCCGCGATTATCGACATCGGCGGCGAATCGACGAAGCCCGGCGGTGATGCCGTCAGCGCCAGCGAAGAGCAGGGGCGGGTGCTGCCCGTCATTGAGGCGCTCCGCGGCAAGACGGATGCGTTGATATCGGTCGATACCTATCGGGCCGATACGGCGCGACTGGCGGTTGGAGCCGGCGCGCATATCGTCAACGATGTTTTCGGCCTGCAACGCGAGCCGGAGATCGCGGCTCTGGCGGCGCAGACAGGCGCCGGGCTTTGCATCATGCATACCGGTCGCGACCGGCAGAAGCTGCCCGACGTGATCGACGATCAGATGTTGTTCCTCAGTCGCTCGCTCGACATCGCCGCGGCAGCCGGCGTGAGCCGGCAGAATATCGTGCTGGATCCCGGCTTTGGCTTTGCCAAGGAGCACACGGAGGAGAATCTGGAATTGATGGCGCGTTTCAATGCATTGCTTCGATTCGAGCTGCCTCTTTTGGTGGGCACCTCGCGCAAGCGATTTGTCGGCGCTATTACCGGACGCGACGCACCGGATCGGGATGTCGGGACGGCTGCGGCGAATGCGATATTGCGCTTGCAGGGAGCGGCCCTATTCCGCGTACATAATGTCGCAATCAACAGGGACGCGTTGGCGGTCGCGGATGCTATCCTCGGAACGCGCGCGAGACTTAAAGCATGATCCCGGACCATAGGGAGCGGTTTTCGGACGCCGTCGTGTCTGTTCGAAACGGAGGGACGTCATGAGCGTTATCACCTACACCATCACTCTTCAGAATTGTGCGTTCTTTGCCCGCCACGGCGTGCATGACGAGGAGGAATTCCTCGGTCAGCGTTTCTTTGTCGACGCCGAACTCGACGTCGAAGCCGGCGACGCACTGGAGCGAGATTCGATCAACGATACCGTCAACTACGGCATCGCATTCAGCGTCATCGAGGAAATCGTCACGGGACGCAGGCGCTATCTGATCGAGGCGCTGGCGCTCGATGTGGCGAAGGAGCTGTGCCGGCGTTTTCCGAGCATCCGCAGGGCGAAGATCACGGTGCGCAAACCCAATGCTCCGGTTCCGGGCGTTCTCGATTACGTACAGGTGAGCGTTGAGCATTTTGCCTGAGAACGGAGCCGTGCGCGCAACGCTCGGCCTGGGTGGCAACCTGGATAATCCCAAGCACGCGATGGCGCTTGCCTTGCGGACGCTTGATTCGCGGGCCGATTGCCAGGTGGTTTCGGTCTCGCGGCTCTATAGGACGCCGCCTTGGGGCAAGACGGATCAATCCTTCTTCTATAATTCCTGCGCCGCCGTCGATACGACGCTTGCGCCGGAAGCGCTGCTAGAGGTTTGCCTGGGTATAGAGCGCGACATGAAAAGGGTTCGGATAGAACGCTGGGGGCCGCGAACGATCGATATCGATATCCTGACCTATGGCGAGCTGGAGCGTGCCGAGCCGCTGCTCAGCATTCCTCATCCCCGCATGACCGAGCGCGGTTTCGTCCTCATGCCGCTTGCCGATTTCGCCGCCGATCTGACGGTCAAAGGACGCGCGATCAAGGACTGGCTGCGTGAGGTCGATGTCGAGGGGATCGAGGTTGCGGACGAAAGCCGCGATTGGTGGCAATCGGCCTGACAGGGAATGCAAAACGGCCGGCGAAGGATGCCGGCCGCTATCAATATGGCTTGATGCCTGGAATTATTGGATCGATCCGACCGCCATCTGGTCGATGTCGGCGCGCTTCAGCGTGACGCCGATGACCGGAACCATCTGTTCGCCAACCTTTACCGAAATCGTGACGTTCATCAACTTGTCGTTCGTCACGCGGGCGATCATGGCGCCATTGAGCTTCTGGCGGTTCAGACCGAGCACGACCGTACCGTCATTGACCGTACCGGACGTCACATCCAGACCCTTGCCGGCGGCTCCGTCCAGAAATTTTCCGGTGTAACTACCGCCGCTCTGGGTGATCTCGGCCGACATCGGCTGCTGGAAGACGCCGACGCGGCAGGTGCCATCGAGCTTGACGCCGGCATTGCTGCTGTCGAGCGCCTTGCCCGTGAGGGCGCAGGTGAATTTCGTTCCCTTGTATTTACCGGCGACGATTTCGCCCGGACCGCTCCAGGAGCCGGCGACCGATTGGAAAAAGGCCTTGTCGCGGGGAGCCGCGTCAGCCGAATGAACCCAAGCACCTGTGGAGAGGGTCGCGGCGGCAAGGCCGCTTACAAGAAGAAATTGACGCGAAAACATGGACATTCCTTAGCGAGGCGGGACCGTAAATCTGGTTCCCACTTTTGCCCGAGAATGGTTAATGCTTGGTTTCCTGCGCCTTGCAAAGCCGGATTTACGGGCATTCATGTCGTCTTGCGGCCCGTCACACTCGGCGTGAGATCGCCGGCGAAGTCGGCAATGCCAGGCCGCTTGAGCGCCTTGAAGGACAATGGCCGGCAGAGATCCATGGCTGCAATTCCGATCCGCGCCGTCATCATGCCGTTGACGACGCCTTCGCCTAACCGCGCCGAAAGCTTCGATGCCAGGCCGTGGCCGATCAGCTGCTGGACGATGCCGTCGCCGACTGCGATCGAGCCGGTGACGGCGAGATGGGCAAGCACATCGCGCATCAACCTGAGCATACCGAGCGTACCGGGCCTACCGCCATAGAGCTCGGCCATGGCCCGCACCAGCTTTGCCGCCTCGTAGAGAACGAAGAGAATGTCGACGAGGGCGCGCGGGCTGACGGCTGTCACGACCGAGACCCGCTTCGAGGCGCCGAGAATCAGTGCTCGGGCGCGACGGTCGAGCGGTCCGAGCAGCTCGCGCTCCGCGAGGTCGATCAAGTGTGGCGCATCGATGATGTCGTCCTCGGCGGCTTTCAGCGTGGCGCGGCCTCGTGCTGTTTCCGGATTGGCTTCGAGAAGAATGCAGAGCCGCTTTACCAGCGCCTTGGCCCGCGCCGGGCGTGTTTCGACGATCGCGGCTTCCGCTTCCGCCTTGATGGTCTGCACGGCCGCGAGCCGCATCATGCCGGCGGTTTCCCTGACAACGATGGCAAGGACGGCGAGAATGCCGACGGCGACCGTTGCGAGCGCCGTATAGCCGAGCCAGTCGGCGCGGCTGAACAGGTCGCGGATGAGCTGATCCGTCCAGAGGCCGAAGGCGAGCGACACCAGAATGCCGAGTGCGCTCAGCGCCACCTTGCCGAAGGAAAACCCACGGCGGCGTGGCCTGGCAACGGCGCTTTCGGTCAGTGCCGAGTCGAGGGCAGGGTTGATGAAAGGGTCTTCCTCGTCCGGTGTCAGGACGATTTCGGTGTCGAAGCTTTGCGGCTTGCGACGCAGCGATTCCGAACCGGCTGCGGCATTCGCATCGCTTCTGGAAATGTCCGGCTCCAGCGAAAAGGCGGCCGGACGGCGGGCGGGGCCGCTTGGTTCGTTTGCGGTCGGTTTCGTCATGCGAGACGGTCTCCGAACAGGAACTGCATGGCGCGATCGAGGCGGATATGCGGCACCGAAAGCTTGATGCCGCTGCCGGTTTCATCCAGCTCCGGCGGGCGGAAGCGCACGACGTTCACCTCGGGCAGATGGACCTTTGCCCCATCCGATTCAAGGGCTTCGAACAGCCAGCGGGGATTTTCCGGCAGATCGCCCGGGAATACTGCCGTCTTGCGATTGCCGTCAAAGATTTCGCCGGCGATCGTTTCCTTGTCCATCGGCGTGCCGACGATGACGGGAAGCGTCTGTCCGTCGCGCGTCACGGTCGCCTCGCGGGTGGCGCGCACGGAGGCGATGGCCATGACCTCGATGCCGGCGCCGGCCATGCCGATGCGTTCGACGGCACGCTCCACGAGGCGGCGGGTCAGTGCCTCCAGCCGGTCATGGCTTTCGTGATGGAGATGGTCGGCCTTGGTGGCGGCGACCAGCACGCGATCGATGCGGCGGCCGATGAGCGCGGAAAAGAAGGAATTGGCGCCGGGACGGAAGCAGGCCAGCACATCCGTCAGCGCGCGCTCGAGATCCTGCACCGCTTCTGGACCGCGATTGATGGCCTGCAAGGCATCGACGAGAACGATCTGGCGGTCTAGACGGGCAAAATGCTCGCGAAAGAAGGGTTTGACCACCACGGATTTGTAGGCCTCGTAGCGGCGCTCCATCATCGCCCAGAGCGAGCCTTTTGGGGCGTTGCCCTCAGCCGGAAGCTTCAGCGGCGCGAAAGTGAGCGCCGGCGAACCGTCCAGATCACCAGGCAGCAGAAAGCGGCCCGGCGGCAGCGTCGACAGCGAACGCTCGTCGGATTTGCAGGCCTTGAGGTAATCGGCAAAAGCCGCTGCAAGGTCGCGCGCCTTCATTTCGTCCGCAGGCGCCGCAATATCGGCATTTTCTGTTATCGCCAGCCAGGCGCGTGACAGCTCGGCGCGGATGCCGGTCGCGGCCAAAGCCAGCGTGTCCCCGCTGAAGGTGCGGAAATCCTTGCCGAGCAGCGGTAGGTCGAGCAGCCATTCGCCGGGGTAGTCGACGATGTCGATGGAAAGGCGCCCGGGAGAGAACAGCCGATTCCAGCCGCTGGCGCTTTGATAGTCCAGGGTAATGCGCAGCTCCGAGATCGCGCGTGTCGAATCGGGCCAAATCCGCTCTTTCACCAGCGCGCGAATGTGGTCCTCGTATTGAAAACGCGGCACGGCATCGTCAGGTTGCGGTTCGAGGCGCACTGCGGAGACGCGACCCGATTGCACCGCCTCGAACAGCGGCAGGCGGCCGCCATTCAGGAGATTGTGTACCAGGGAAGAGATGAACACGGTCTTGCCCGAACGGGAGAGGCCGGTGACACCGAGGCGAATTGTCGGGTTGACGAGGCCGGCCGCGCGATCAGCAAGATTATCAAAGGCGATCAGGGCGTCGTCGGTGAAGGAGGTCAGGCTTGGCGGCAAGGCGGGATCCCTGAATGACAGCGTGACCGTGAATATAGGAAGCGAAACTCAAGCCGAAAAGGCAACGTTATATCGGCGGGCGTTCCGGCCAAGGCTGGAGCGCTTGCTGGCATCAGCAGATATCGCTACTCGGTGACAAAGTCCGCAAGCACCCAGCCTGTCGATGTCGAGTCGACAACCGCCAGGCCGGCGGTTGGAAAGCCGCGAGGAAGTGCGCCAACCAATGCTTCATGACCGATCAGGGATTCCAGCGTCTGCTCGATGGTCGGATTGTGCGCCACCAGCATCACGGATTCCTGGTCGGTTTGCGATGCTATGAGCGAGAGGTAGATTTCCAACGTGCCGTTGTAGAGAGCATCGACAAAGCGGAATTCGGTGGATGGGCTGACGACGCGGCGCATGGCGTCAGCAGTCTGCCGACACCGCAGGGCGGTCGAGGAAATGATCAGGTCCGGCTCGTAGTCTTTGTCAGCCGCCTTGTCCGCGACAATCTCGGCCGCGGCAAAGCCGTCGTCGGTAAGAGGGCGATCGAAATCCCGCTGACCCGGCGCGGCTTGTTGAGCCGCCGCATGACGCAAGAGATAGATCCGGGAAGGCGGTGGCGAGATGTTGGTCATGGCGAAATTCCAGAGCTCGATTTCATCAACGAGGTAACGTCTGATCCCACATACAGTCAACTGCTCCCAGATCCGCCAGCTCCGCCAGATCCGCGTTTGGCGCTTATTCACGCGAAGGTTACGGTTGGGCCGGATTCGGCCCGTTGCAAATATATGATGAAAAAATAGACCCTTAGCTGAATTTTATGACAAATTTAAAAATCAGTTGACAGCATCTATTTGGCTTGAATCGATACTATTGGTTGGGATATACACCCGGCAATATGAGATGTTCTTCAGGAGAATCGCGTTGAGTGAGAAGATCGATCTTAGCAGTTATGTGCCCTCGGAGGACGAGGAGTTCATGAATGTAAATCAGCGGGCCTATTTTAGAGCGAAGCTGGTAGCCTGGAAAAATGATATCCTAAGAGAAGCGCGCGAGACGCTGGATCACCTGGCAGAAGAAAGCGCAAACCATCCCGATCTGGCCGACCGGGCTTCCTCGGAAACAGATAGAGCCATCGAACTCCGGGCTCGTGATCGCCAGCGTAAGCTTATTTCCAAAATCGACGCTGCATTGCAGCGCATCGAAGACGGCACTTACGGCTACTGTGAAGAGACCGGCGAACCGATCGGCCTCAAGCGGTTGGATGCCCGTCCGATTGCCACACTGTCGATCGAAGCGCAGGAGCGTCACGAGCGCCGCGAGAAGGTCTATCGCGACGAGTAGTTGCACAGCCGGTTTCGGCCAATATTGAAAAACTGAAGGCACGACGAATATTTCCGTCGTGCCTTTTTCATTTGGCGACGCAGTCGCGCGACTGCGTCTTACTTGTCGCGGCTGACGCTCATCTCGCCGAAAATGCGTGCAACCTCCTTTTGCAGGGCGCTGTCTGCTCCGGTTATCGGGGCGAGTTCGGGATCGATGCGCTGTGCGGGACCAGGAGCCTGTACCGGGGCGGATGCGGCGGCCGGCTGTTGCTGAACCTGGCGGGGCTGCTGCACGTTCGGAATGATCCGCTCGGCAGTCAAATTCTTTGACATTTCCGCTTCCAGCACGCGTTGAAATTCATTGGCAGGTTCGGCGGGAGACGGTGCTGCGACCGTCGGCTCGACGGCCGCCGCGCGTGCCGGTTGTTGCGGCAGGACCATATGGCGAGCGGCCTCCAAGATGTCGGCGGCTTCCGTCTCGGTCAGCGCGGTCACGGGCTGGGATGCGCGCTGCGGCGGCGTGACGATAGGCTGAGGCCGTTCGACCTGACGCGGTGCGGGCTCCGGCGCAGCGGCGACAGCCGGTTCAGTGCGCAGATAGGCGTCGGTCTTGTCCCCGGTCGATCGAGGGAGCTGCGAAAATGCGGCGGGGAGGGTATCGAGTTCGGCGGCTTTCTGTGACGGTTCCGGTCGGTTTTCGTACGCGAAGGGGATTTCGACCGGCGTGGGCGTTGGTATCGATGTCGGTGTCGGTGTCGGCGTTCCTGTCCGCGTTGGATCTGAGATCCCGGATTCGATGACGATATCGGTCGGCCCGCCGATCATGATAAGGTGTTCAATGCCGTCGCGACGGACAAGAACGAGTCGGCGGCGGGCATCAACAGCGGCCGCATCCAGCACCTGCAGGCGCGGTTGGCGGTTCTTGCCACCACGCACGAAAGGCGAGGGCGCTCGGTGGCGCAGAATCCAGAGAATGCCGATCAGCAGGAGAAGAGCGATGCCAACTCCGCCGACTGCAAGGAAGAAGCGGCTGCCATAGGCTCCGGCGATTTCGTCCAACATGTCGAGATACTCCGTATTTATCCCCGATAGCGCGGCCTTTGCGCAGCAACCGCAGGGCCGCCGCCGTGACATTGGCCTTCATATGAGGTGATCATATGAACAGGATTGTGCCGGAGACAAGATGGCATTGTCTGATGTTCCGTGCTCTTGCCTGTGAATTCAAGCCTTTCTGAGCCTGCAAAGCTTTTTGCGGGTGACGCAAGTTGATAAAGAAGGATTCGAAAGGTCCGACTCCTGCGATCCGTAACGTTCACGACATGTCGCAAGGGGAAGGCGAAGACGAGGGGTCTATGACGAAGCATCGTCCGTCCGACGAGTATAGCGTGCCGCTGGTGGATCGTGGGGTTCGTTCGGGCACCGCGCTGCGCATCATCCTGCTTGCGCTCGTCCTCGTCGCGGCCGCGGCCGCCTTTGTCGTCTTCAAGAGCCAGCTCGACAATGAGGCCGTGCTCGGCGGCCTCGGCATCCTCGCCATGGTCGGCATCTTCTTCCTGGTGTCGTCGATCATCGGTTTCGTCGAGGTCATGCCGCAGCCCCAGTCCGATAGTCTGGCGCGCTCATTCCTCAACAGCCAGCCCGACGGCACGCTGATCACCGACGAAAAAGGCCGCATCATCTATGCCAATGCGGCCTATGGACGCCTGACAGGCGCCGCCAAGGCGACGGAGGTGCAGTCGCTCGAGACGCTGCTGTCGCGCAACCGGGAATCCAACGAGGCACTGTATCGCCTCGCAAACGGTCTGCGCGAAGCGAAGGAGGGATCGGAAGAATTCCGTCTGATGAAGCCTCTCGGCCCAGGGGATGGAAGCGGCAATGATGCTCATTGGTATCGTCTGAAAGCGCGCGTGCTGCCGCCGGAACCGGGGCGCGGCAAGGCCCTGCATATCTGGCAGATCACCGACATCACCTCCGAACGCGACGATCAGGAACGTTTCTTCAAGGAGCTGCAGAACGCGATCGACTATCTCGACCACGCGCCGGCCGGCTTCTTCTCGGCCGGACGCAAGGGCGAGATCTTCTATCTCAATGCGACGCTTGCCGAATGGCTGGGTCTGGACCTCACGAAATTCGTGCCGGGCTCGACGACGATAGGCGATCTCGTTGCCGGCGAGGGGTTGGCGCTGATCCAATCCGTGCAGGCGGAGCCGGGACTGAAGAAGACAGTGACGCTCGATCTCGATCTGCGCCGTGCCAACGGCCAGAGCCTGCCGGTGCAGATCGTCCACAGCGTAACATCCATGCGCGACGGCGCCCCCGGCGAAAGCCGGACGATCGTGCTGACGCGACAGAACGGCGGCGGCACAGAGCAATCGGCTTCGGCGGCGGCGATGCGCTTCAGCCGCTTCTTCAACAATACCCCGATGGCAATCGCTTCGGTCGATGGCGAGGGTCGCATTCTACGCACTAACGCGCCCTTCCTGAAGCTCTTCTCGGATCTCGTGTCGCGCGACGATATCGAGCGCGGCGCGGCACTTGAGACTGTCGTCAACGACAACGACCGGGCTCAGCTGCGCCGGGCGCTGGCGGCCGCCAAGGACCGACAGGGCGACATTCCGCCGATCGATTCCCGCAATCCGAAGGACGACACGCGGCATTTCCGCTTCTATATCAACGCCGTGATCGACCAGACCGACGAAGCCCCGGAAGAGGCCGCCATCGTCTATGCCGTCGAAGTGACCGAGCAGAAGGCGCTCGAAACGCAAATGGCGCAGACGCAGAAGCTCAACGCCGTGGGAACGCTTGCCGGCGGCATCGCGCATGATTTCAACAACGTGCTGACGGCGATCCTGCTGTCTTCCGACCATCTGCTGCTGCAGGCGCGGCCTTCCGACGCCAGCTTTGCGGATCTGATGGAAATCAAGCGCAACGCCAATCGAGCGGCCGTGCTGGTCCGGCAGCTGTTGGCCTTCTCCCGCAAGCAGACCATGCGGCCGACGATCCTCAACCTGACCGACGTGATCGGCGACCTGCGCATGCTGGTGGACAGGCTCTTGTCGGGCACGCATGTCAAGCTGGATGTCGATTACGGCCGCGACCTCTGGCCTGTCAAAACCGATCTGTCGCAGTTCGAGCAGGTGCTCATCAACCTCTGCGTCAATGCGCGCGACGCCATGCCGGGCGGCGGCACGCTGACGCTGCGCACCCGCAATCTTTTGGCGGCGGATGTAAGCGCCTTCAATTACGCCTATCTGCCGCATGAGGACATGGTTCTCGTCGAGGTCAACGATACCGGCACGGGTATTGCGCCGGAAATCATGGACAAGATTTTCGAGCCCTTCTTCACGACGAAGGAAGTGGGCAAGGGCACGGGTCTCGGCCTCGCGATGGTCTATGGCATCATCAAGCAGTCCGGCGGTTACATCCATCCGGAATCGGAAGTCGGCAAGGGAACGACCTTCCGCATCTTCCTGCCGCGTCATATGGTCGACCCGTCGGTCGTGACGGAAGAAAAGGTGTCGGAAAGCCGCGGCGTCACGGCAATGGATCAGAGCGTTGCAGCGATGGGGCAGAGCGAAGAGCCGGCGGATCTTACCGGCAAGTCTGCCGTCGTGTTGCTGGTCGAGGACGAGGAGGCAGTGCGCCGTGGCGGCAAGCGCATGCTGGAGACACGCGGCTACACCGTCTACGAGGCGGGCTCCGGCGTCGAAGCAATGGAGATCCTGGACGAGCTCGATGGTCAGGTGGATGTTGTCGTCTCCGATGTCGTCATGCCTGAGATGGACGGTCCGACGCTGCTGCGCGAGTTGCGCAAGAAATATCCGGATATGAAGTTCATCTTCGTCTCGGGCTATGCAGAGGATGCCTTCGCCCGCAATCTGCCGGCCGACGCGCAGTTCGGCTTCCTGCCGAAGCCGTTCTCGCTGAAGCAGCTCGCGGTCGTCGTGCGGGAAACGCTGGACCGATAGGCGGGGTATTTTCCATTCGGAGCGATTTTTCTCCGCCGATATTGCCGATGCCGGCGCATGAGTGATATCAACTGCGCATGATCGATCCTGCCAAGCCAATTTTCCGTATGTGGTGGCGCTCCCTCTAGGAGCGGCAGTCGTCATGTCTTGAAATCGACCTTTGCCGCCGTGATCCGGTAGGCATCGTCATTTCAGTTTTCCTTCCCGACTACGGCGGCTCCTTTTGCGGAGCAAAAAATGTCTTCCTCTATCGATACCCGCCCCGTCATCCTGACGGGCGACCGGACCACAGGGCCGCTCCATCTCGGCCATTATGTCGGATCGCTGAAGAGTCGCGTCGCGCTCCAGCGCAGCCATAGGCAGTTCTTGCTGCTGGCGGATACACAGGCGCTGACCGACAATGCCCACGATCCGGAGAAGGTCCGTCGCAACGTTCTCGAAGTCGCCCTCGATTATCTCGCCGTCGGCATCGATCCCGTAGAGACGGCGATCTGCGTGCAATCCGCGCTGCCTGCGCTGGCGGAACTGACGCTGCTCTATATGAATTTCGTCACGGTCGGCCGCCTGGAGCGCAACCCGACGATCAAGACGGAAATCCAGCTTCGCGGCTTCGAGCGCGATATACCCGCCGGCTTCCTCTGCTATCCCGTGGCCCAGGCGGCCGATATCACCGCCTTCAAGGCAACGGTCGTGCCCGTCGGCGAGGATCAGGCGCCTCTGATAGAACAGACCAACGAGATCGTCCGCCGCCTCAACCGGCAGGTCGGCCGCGATATCCTTGTCGAGGCGGAGGCCATGGTGCCGACCGTCGGTCGCCTGCCGGGCGTCGACGGAAAGGCAAAGATGAGCAAGTCGCAGGGCAACGGCATCCCGCTCTCGGCTTCGCCGGACCATATTCGCGATGCCGTACGGCGCATGTATACCGATCCCGACCACATACGCGTTAGCGATCCTGGAAGGATCGAGGGCAATGTCGTCTTTACCTATCTGGACGCCTTCTGCGACGATCGGCAATTCGTGGACGAGCTGAAGGCGCGATATCGGCAGGGTGGGTTGGGCGACGTCACCCTGAAGAGACATCTGGACGGCATTTTACAGGCGCTGCTTGCGCCGATCCGCGAGCGTCGCGCCCGGTTTGCCAGTGAACCGGACTATGTAATGGGGATATTGCGGGAGGGCACGCTGAAGGCAAGGGAGCGGACGGAGGCGACCCTCGCTGAATTGCGAGCCGCCCTTGGTCTGTTCACATTGACCTAGGGCGGCTGCGAGGTTCCGTTTGTTATTCCGCCAGGGCGACGGCGATTTCGGCGGCAAGCCGCGCATTGTTTTCGACAAGCGCGATGTTGGTCTTCAAGCTGCGACCGTCGGTGATGTCGAAGATGGTGCCGAGCAGGTACGGGGTGACCGCCTTGCCGGTGATTTCGTCGCGTTCGGCGCTGTCGAGGGCGCGCTGGATGTAGATTTCCATTTCCTCGCGCGGAATTTCGTCGGCTTCCGGCACCGGATTGGCGATCAACATGCCGCCATCGATGCCGAGCTGTTCGCGGGTGGTCTGGAAGTTGGCGATTGCCGCGGGGCTGTTCAGAGTCAGCGGGCTCGGCAGGCCGGAGGAGCGCGACCAGAAGGCCGGGAATTCCGCGCTGTCATAGGTTACGACGGGCACGCCGCGGGTTTCCAACACTTCCAGCGTCTTCGGAATATCGAGGATAGCCTTGGCGCCGGCGCAGACGACGATGACGCCGGTACGGGAAAGTTCTTCGAGGTCGGCCGAGATATCGAAGCTCTCCTCCGCGCCGCGATGCACGCCGCCGATGCCGCCGGTGGCGAAAACCTTGATGCCGGCGCGGGCGGCGGCGATCATCGTGGCGGCGACCGTGGTCGCACCGGTGCGGCGCTCGGCGATCGCGAAGGCGAGATCGGCGCGCGACACCTTCATGGCGGCTTCGGTCTTGGCGAGCGCCTGCAACTCTTCCGGCTCAAGGCCGATATGCAAAACGCCGTGGATGACGGCGATGGTTGCCGGCACTGCGCCTTCCTGCCGGATGATCGCCTCGACGCTGCGGGCCATCTCGATATTGCCCGGGTAGGGCATGCCGTGGGTGATGATGGTCGATTCCAGCGCGACGAGCGGCGCGCCGCGCAGCTTTGCCGCAGCGACTTCCTTCGAATAGGAGATCGGAAGCAGTGGCGAAATGGGCTTGGTCATGGTCGTGTCCAATTGACTGAAACGGTAGAGGCGATTTGAGCAGGCTTCATGACAGAATAGCGGCCTCTGGAACAAGGGCCAACGTCGTCTTTAGCAGCTCGGGTGTGAGATTTTCGGCGGTGGCGAAGGGCGACTGTACGGTGATTGCCGCCGCAGCAGCACCGTGACGCACGGCCTCGCCAAGGTCGTGGCCGGCGAGCAGGGCGGCCAGAACTCCTGCGGCAAGCGAATCTCCCGCGCCGGTGACATCGGCGACATTGTCGACGATGGGCGGCTGCAGGCTGATGACGACATCGCGCGAAAACGCGATCAGTTCGCGCTTGCCGCGGGTGATCACGCCGCTCCGCAGACCGAGCGCGCGCAATTCGCTCACCCATTCGCGCGGGTCTTGTGGACGGCTCTCCGTCAGCGCCGCGGCCTCGGCTTCGTTGAGGAACAGGTGATCGATGCCGGCAAGGCACGGCTTCAGCCGAACCACCTTCGCAGGCGAAATCGCGATGGCGGCGACGGGTTTGCCGCAGAAGGACGCCCTTGCTGTGATGGCACTTAGCGTCTCGGCCGGCAGATTGGCGTCGCAAAGAACGAGGTCGGTCGCCTCGAATGCATTGCGAACGGCGCGAATCGCCAGGCGCCTGGGGACGAACAGCTTGTAGAGCTCCATGTCCGCAAGCGCGATGACCAGATTGCCGTCGCGTTCTAGGATCGCGGTGTAGCTCGGTGTCTTGCGGTCGAGGAACACGAAAGGCTTGTCGTCGATGCCGGCGTGGCTGGCGGCCTCGGCCACCATCTCTCCGGAGGGGTCGCCGCCGCGGGGCGAGATCAGCTTTACGTCGAAGCCTAGGCGGGCGAGATTGCGGGCTGCATTGAAGCCGCCGCCGCCGGGCTCCTCGAACCATGCTCCCGGATTGCTGGCGCCCGGCGCCGTCTCGCCGAAGATGCGACCGCGGCGGTCGACATGAGCGCCGCCAAGAACGAGAATCTTCTTCGCCATATGGTTTTCCTCAGCAATCGAAAAGGCGAATCGGACCGGCCGCCAACAAGCCTGATCCGATCGTCGCGGACCCGTAAGTGCCTGGGAAGAAAGGAGAAAACAAAAGTAGAACGGAATTCATTTTACCTTTTTCTTTCAATTGCTTGTTGTGCTCTTGTGATTGGAGAACAAATAGAGTACAGAATTCTCATCGGCGGCGACATTGCTAGAGCGGCTTCAATAACCTAAAGGTGGATCGAATGTCTCAGAATTCTTTGCGGCTTGTAGAGGACAAATCGGTGGATAAAAGCAAAGCACTTGAAGCGGCACTCTCTCAAATTGAGCGGTCGTTCGGCAAGGGCTCGATCATGAAGCTCGGCTCCAACGAGAACGTGGTCGAAATAGAAACGGTTTCCACTGGCTCCCTGAGCCTCGATATTGCGCTGGGCATCGGCGGTTTGCCGAAGGGGCGTATCATCGAAATCTATGGGCCTGAAAGCTCCGGTAAGACGACGCTGGCGCTGCAGACGATCGCCGAAGCGCAGAAGAAGGGCGGCATCTGCGCCTTCGTCGACGCCGAACACGCGCTCGATCCGGTCTATGCCCGCAAGCTCGGCGTCGACCTGCAGAACCTGCTGATCTCGCAGCCCGACACAGGCGAACAGGCGCTTGAAATTACCGACACGCTGGTGCGCTCCGGTGCTATCGATGTTCTCGTCATCGACTCCGTCGCGGCGTTGACGCCGCGTGCCGAAATCGAAGGCGAGATGGGTGACAGTCTGCCGGGCCTGCAGGCTCGTTTGATGAGCCAGGCGCTGCGCAAGCTCACCGCTTCGATCTCGAAGTCCAATTGCATGGTGATCTTCATCAACCAGATCCGCATGAAGATCGGTGTCATGTTCGGCTCGCCGGAAACGACGACCGGCGGCAACGCACTGAAGTTCTATGCCTCGGTCCGCCTCGACATCCGCCGTATCGGCGCCGTCAAGGAGCGTGAAGAGGTTGTCGGCAACCAGACCCGCGTCAAGGTCGTCAAGAACAAGATGGCGCCGCCCTTCAAGCAGGTGGAATTCGACATCATGTATGGCGAGGGTGTTTCCAAGACCGGCGAACTGGTGGATCTCGGCGTCAAGGCCGGCATCGTCGAAAAGTCCGGCGCCTGGTTCTCCTATAACAGCCAGCGCCTCGGCCAGGGTCGCGAGAATGCGAAACTCTTCCTGCGCGACAATCCGGATCTCGCCCGCGAGATCGAGTTGTCACTGCGCCAGAATGCCGGCTTGATCGCCGATCGCTTCCTGCAGAATGGCGGCCCTGATGCCGATGATGGCGACGCCGCTGCGGAATAGCGGTTTTCGGGAGCGATCCCGGGCCTGATATAAGACCAAAATCCGAAACCGGCCGCATTGTCCAAGAGATGTGCGGCCGGTTTTGTTCGTGCGGCTGGACAGGGCCGGGAGCGAACGATAAAAGCCACTGACTTTGACGCAAGTTGCTGATGGCAGTACTGAAGGGCCCAATATGAGCGGTGTGAATGAAATCCGGTCGACCTTCCTCGACTATTTTAAGAAAAACGGCCACGAGATCGTGCCGTCGAGCCCGCTGGTGCCGCGCAACGATCCGACATTGATGTTCACCAATGCCGGCATGGTGCAGTTCAAGAACGTTTTCACCGGGTTGGAGCAGCGGCCCTATACGACGGCGTCGACAGCGCAGAAATGCGTGCGCGCCGGCGGCAAGCATAACGACCTCGACAATGTCGGCTATACCGCCCGCCATCATACCTTCTTCGAAATGCTCGGCAATTTCTCCTTTGGCGACTATTTCAAGGAGCGCGCCATCGAGCTTGCCTGGAACCTGATCACCAAGGAATTCGGCCTCGACGCCAAGCGCCTGCTGGTCACGGTCTATCACACTGACGACGACGCCTATAATCTGTGGAAGAAGATCGCCGGCCTCTCTGACGACAAGATCATCCGTATCGCCACCAGCGACAATTTCTGGGCGATGGGCGATACCGGTCCCTGCGGCCCCTGTTCGGAGATCTTCTATGACCACGGCGATCATATCTGGGGCGGCCCTCCCGGCTCGCCGGAAGAAGACGGTGATCGCTTCATCGAGATCTGGAATCTCGTCTTCATGCAGTTCGAGCAGATCAGCAAGCAGGAGCGGGTCGACCTGCCGCGTCCGTCGATCGACACCGGCATGGGTCTGGAGCGCGTTGCCGCCGTGCTGCAGGGCAAGCATGACAATTATGACATCGATCTCTTCCGCGCACTGATCGAAGCCTCCGAAGAAGCGACCGGCGTGAAGGCTGAGGGCGAACATCGCGCCAGCCATCGTGTCATCGCCGACCATCTGCGTTCCTCGGCATTTCTGGTCGCCGACGGCGTGCTGCCGTCGAACGAAGGTCGCGGCTACGTGCTCCGCCGCATCATGCGTCGCGCCATGCGCCATGCCCAGCTGCTTGGCGCCAAGGAGCCGCTGATGTGGAAGCTGCTGCCGACGCTCATCCAGCAGATGGGCCGCGCCTATCCCGAGCTGGTGCGCGCCGAAGCGCTGACCTCCGAGACGCTGAAGCTTGAGGAAACCCGTTTCCGCAAGACGCTGGAACGCGGCCTGTCGCTTCTGTCGGACGCCACGTCGGACCTGCACAAGGGTGATAGCCTGGACGGCGAAACCGCCTTCAAGCTCTATGATACCTATGGCTTCCCGCTGGACCTGACGCAGGACGCGCTGCGCGCCCGCGGCATCGGCGTCGATATTTCCAGCTTCACCGACGCCATGGAGCGGCAGAAGGCCGAGGCGCGTTCGCATTGGGCGGGCTCCGGCGACAAGGCGACAGAGACCATCTGGTTCGAGCTCAAGGAAAAGTTCGGCGCGACCGAGTTCCTCGGCTACGACACGGAGGCTGCCGAGGGTGTCATCCAGGCGATCGTTCGGGACGGCGCCGCTATCGACAGTGCTTCGGCCGGCGACAAGGTGCAGATCGTCGTCAACCAGACACCGTTCTACGGCGAGTCCGGCGGCCAGATGGGCGATACCGGTGTGATCACCGGCGACAGCGGCAAGCTTGTTGTCGGCGACACCCAGAAGAAGGGCGAAGGCCTTTTCGTTCACAGCGCCGAGGTTTCGGAAGGCACGATCAAGGTGGGCGATGCCGTCGTGCTGACGGTCGATCACGCACGGCGCTCGCGCCTGCGCGCCAACCATTCCGCGACCCATCTGCTGCATGAGGCCCTGCGCGAAGTGCTCGGCACCCACGTTGCCCAGAAGGGCTCGCTGGTCGCCCCCGAGCGCCTGCGCTTCGACGTCTCGCATCCGAAGCCGATGTCGGCCGAGGAGCTGAAGATCGTCGAGGATATGGCCAACGAGATCGTTCTGCAGAATTCGCCTGTTACGACCCGCCTGATGAGCGTCGACGATGCGATCGCGGAAGGCGCGATGGCGCTGTTCGGCGAGAAATACGGCGATGAAGTTCGCGTCGTATCCATGGGGCAGGGTGTGCGCGGCGCCAAGGCCGGCAAGCCCTATTCCATCGAGCTTTGCGGCGGAACGCACGTATCCGCCACCGGGCAGATCGGGCTCGTGCGCATTCTCGGCGACAGCGCTGTCGGTGCCGGCGTGCGCCGTATCGAAGCCGTGACAGGCGAATCCGCGCGTGATTATCTTGCCGAGCAGGACGAACGCGTGAAGAGCCTCGCTTCGGCGCTGAAGGTTCAGCCCGGCGATGTCGTTTCGCGCGTCGAATCTTTGCTGGATGAGCGCCGCAAGCTGGAGCGTGAATTGGCAGATGCCAAGCGCAAGCTCGCCATGGGCGGCGGCCAGGGCGGTTCTGCCGATGCGGTGCGCGATGTCGGTGGCGTCAAATTCCTCGGCAAGGCCATTTCCGGTGTCGACCCCAAGGATCTCAAGGGGCTGGCGGATGAGGGCAAGGCCAGCCTCGGCTCCGGCGTCGTTGCGCTGATCGGCGTTTCCGAGGATGGCAAGGCCAGCGCCGTCGTTGCCGTCACCGAGGATTTGACCGGCCGCTTCAGCGCGGTCGATCTCGTCCGCATCGCGTCTGCTGCCCTCGGCGGCAAGGGCGGCGGCGGACGTCCCGACATGGCTCAGGCCGGCGGCCCCGATGGTGCCAAGGCGAATGAGGCGGTCGAAGCGGTTGCTGGGGCACTCGCCGGCTAAGGGCCAGATTTCATTCCAATATCGGACGCGGCGGAGGCAGTTGACCTCCGCCGTTTTCGTTTGTGCAACCGACTCAGCAGGATTTGTCAAATCGAGATATGGTTCCTTGGGGCCGATCGATTTGCAAGGAGTTGGACATGAACGGCGAAACGGCATGGGCGCTTTACGAGACCCGTCTGCGGCGGGTCTCTGCCTATATACACGAGCATCTGGATGAAGAGCTCGATATGGAGAAACTTGCCGAGATCGCCTGCATGTCCAGCTATCACTGGCACAGGATTTATCGGGCGATCTATGGCGAGACGGCGGCTGCTACCGTCAAACGGTTGCGGCTTCACCGCGCCGCCGGCGATCTCGTCCGCACCGATCTTGTGGTCAGCGACATTGCAAAGCGATCGGGCTATCCCAACCTCCAGTCGTTCAACCGCATCTTCAAATCCGTCTACGGCATGCCGCCGGCGCGATATCGGAATGAGGGAAGCCACACGATTTTCGAACCCGGCACCCAAGGAAGGATCAAGCTCATGTTCGACGTTACGCTTCGCACCATCTCACCGGTCTCGCTGATCGGGGTTTCCCACAAGGGTCCCTACATGCAGATCGGCCAGGCTTTCGAAACCCTGTTCGGCACGCTCTATGCGCGCGGCCTCGCCAGGCCCGATATGCGGATGATCGGCGTCTATCTCGACGATCCGGACGTCGTTGCGGCCGAGAAACTGCACTCCTACGCCTGCATCAATGCTGGCGAGGAGATTGCCGTCGAGGCTCCGCTGGAGCGGCGAGCCGTCGATGGCGGCGAATATGCCGTGTTGCGGCACAAGGGCCCCTATGCCGATATGTATAGGGCCTATCAGTGGCTCTATGCCGAATGGCTGCCGGCCTCCGGCCGGCAACTGCGCGATGCCGTCATGTTCGAGGAATATCTCAACAATCCGCGCGACGTGCAGCCGACGGAGTTGTTGACCGATATCTACATGCCGCTGCAATAGCGGCATGATGTTTCACGCGAGGGAATGGCTGTAGAGCCTTGGCCTCTCAGCCATTCGCTTGCTTCGGCATTGCCGCGTTATCGAGTTCGTTGCCACGGCGATAGGCATCGCGGTCGCTAACGCGGTTCCAATAGTCGATATAGGCCGGTCGCTTTTCGATTGTACCAAAATTGAGACCCCAGCCGACATGGGAGCCGACATAGACGTCCGCGGCCGTGAAACGGTCGCCCGCAATGTACGGGGAAACGCTGACTGCCTGTTCCAGAGTGTCGAATACATTATCCAGACTGCCGCAGCCGGCCATGCGCAGGCGCTCGGGTGGAATTTCGAAGCCAAGGGCACGATTGGTGACGGCCATCTCCATCGGCCCAGCCGCAAAGAACATCCAACGGAAGTAGCGTCCGCGCTCGGCTGCCGTCGGCGCCAGGCCTGCCTGCGGAAAGGTCTCGGCCAGATAGGCGCAGATGGCCGCGCCCTCGGTGACGACGGTATCGCCGTGCTTGATCGCCGGCACCTTGCCCATGGGATTCATCGAGAGATAGTCGGGCGCCTTCATCGTCGTGCCGAAATCGAGATATTCGGTGCGATAGGGCTGGCCGATTTCCTCCAGCATCCAACGGGCGATACGCCCGCGTGACATGGGATTGGTGTAGAAAACGAGTTCCTCGGTCATAAGATCCTCCCTTGGTTTGGTGCATTCTTGCCATCGCTCAGGCGGGTCAGCAAGTTGCGTGACAAAAGAAAACCCGGCACTGAGGCCGGGTTTCCGTAAGCCTTGATGTTGCCGAGGCTTAGGCAGCCATGGCCTTCTGGAGGTTCTCGTCGATCTTGTCGAGGAAGGCGGTGGTCGAGAGCCACGGCTGATCCGGGCCAATGAGCAGCGCCAGATCCTTGGTCATGAAGCCGGCTTCGACAGTGTCGACGCAGACGGTTTCGAGCGTTGCGGCGAACTTGGCGAGTTCGGCATTGTCATCGAGCTTGGCGCGATGGGCGAGACCACGGGTCCAGGCGAAGATCGAGGCGATCGAGTTCGTGGAGGTTTCCTGGCCCTTCTGGTGCTGGCGATAGTGACGGGTGACCGTGCCGTGGGCGGCTTCGGCTTCAACGGTCTTGCCATCCGGCGTCAAGAGAACCGAGGTCATCAGGCCGAGCGAGCCGAAGCCCTGTGCAACCGTGTCGGACTGGACGTCGCCGTCGTAGTTCTTGCAGGCCCAGACGTAGCCACCGGACCACTTCAGGGCGGAGGCGACCATGTCGTCGATCAGACGATGTTCGTAGGTGATGCCGACTTCGTCGAACTTCGCCTTGAATTCGCTCTGATAGACTTCTTCGAAGATGTCCTTGAAGCGTCCGTCATAGGCCTTGAGGATGGTGTTCTTGGTCGAGAGATAGACCGGCCACTTGCGCATCAGGCCGTACATCATCGACGCACGCGCGAATTCGCGGATCGATTCGTCGAGGTTGTACATGGCCATGGCAACGCCGGCGCCCGGGGCGTCGAAGACGTCCCTTTCAATGACCGTGCCGTCTTCGCCGACGAACTTGATGGTCAGCTTGCCCTTGCCCGGAAATTTGAAGTCGGTGGCGCGATACTGGTCGCCGAAGGCGTGACGGCCGACGACGATCGGCTTGGTCCAGCCCGGAACCAGACGCGGCACGTTCTTGCAGATGATCGGTTCGCGGAAGATGACGCCGCCGAGGATGTTGCGGATCGTGCCGTTCGGGCTCTTCCACATTTGCTTGAGGTTGAATTCCTTGACGCGGTCTTCATCCGGCGTGATCGTCGCGCACTTGATGCCGACGCCGTGCTTCTTGATGGCGTTGGCGGCGTCGACGGTGACCTGGTCGTTGGTCGCATCGCGGTTTTCGACCGAGAGGTCGTAATAGTCGATATCGATATCGAGGTAGGGGTAGATCAGTTTGTCTTTGATAAACTGCCAGATGATGCGAGTCATCTCGTCGCCATCGAGATCGGCAACGGGGTTAGCGACCTTGATCTTCTTCATGCTTCTGCCTCGTTTAAGCTGATGGGGGCGCATGTCCCCGTGAGTGATATGAAGTCTCGAGCGCTATAGCATCGCAAGTTCCGAACGCAAAGCCAAAGCGGCGCCAAGGCGGCGTTTTTGCTCATCACATCCGCTTCATGGCACCTTCCGGTAGCGATCGACTTTTCGATGTCAGTGTCAACCAGCCAGGTGCTGCACGATATGAACGAGGAAGAGAATTTCAGCACCGAAGACCTGCGCCAGCATGTTGACATATCAGAGCAAAAAGGCCGATGAGAGCCTTATGAGTATAGTTATCGGTTGGATGCCGGGCTTGACGCTTGGAAAAATTCCAAAATTTTCATGCACGAAGGCCTGAAAGCTTTTGGGCCGGAACAACGTCCAGGCGCCGAGCAATGCAACTGCGAGGCAGACAAATATCTGCCGCGCGAATACCAACAGGCCACGCGACATGATGTCCCCCTCGGCGAAATTGTCTTCGCCGCATATCGGATAGCAAACCGCATATATCCATTCGAAATGAAGGCCGGCCTTCCTTGTAAAAGGAGCATACAAGCCTGGAACGCCGACAAAGACGGCTTTTGAAATCGTCGTAATCTTATCAGCGCAGCTTCGGTCCGACGGGTGGTTTTTCAAAATCGGCACCATTGCCAAAGCGGTGGATGCGTCTAATGTCGCCCATGTTTTGCCTGTCGCAACGGAATCATATCATGCAGAAATTCGCCGCATCCGCGCTTGTCCTCACATTCCTTCAGTTCTCGTTGGGGGCGAATATGGCGCTTGCGGCCGATGCGACGGCTCCTGTCAAGGTCATCATGGATGCCACCGTCTCGAACTGGGCAGGCGGAGACAGCGACTGGCAGGATATTTTCGACGAGAGCAAGCTCAAGGATGTCTACAGCAAGGATTTTGCTGCCAAATACCAGGCGGCGGCGCAGTTTCCCGCAGCCGACGAGGACGGGATTTCACCGTTCGACTACGACGTCATCGTCAACGCGCAGGATGCTTGTCCGCTGGAGGACATGAAGCTCGCAGGACAGCCGCCCAAAGGCGATGTGACGGAAGTCCTCGCCACGTTCAAGAAATCCACCTGCATGGGATCGGACGCCGACTACCAGAAGACGACGACGGTTCGTTTCGAAGTCATCCAGGAGGCCGGAAAACCCGTCATCGACGACATCATCACGATCGACGACAACGGCAATCCGAGCTCGCTGAAATCGGTCATGCAGGATCTTGTCAAGCAGCAGCAACAGCAGCCTTCCGATCAGCAGAAGCCGGCCAATCCACAATAGTCGGGCAGGGTTCGTCGCGGCGCCGGCGCGCAAAAACCTTGCCGATCGGCTGGTGTCTCGCTATTGCGACCGTGATTTGCGCGGACAGGGTTCGCGCCCGGAGAAAAAGCGTCATGGCAGGCACGAACAGCGAGCGTCAACTTCTAGCCGAGGGGCCGGCCGTCATTCTGGTCGAGCCGCAGATGGGCGAGAATATTGGCATGGTGGCGCGGGCCATGGCGAATTTCGGTCTCGCAGAACTGCGCCTCGTCAATCCGCGTGACGGCTGGCCGAACGAGAGAGCGCAGGCGACCGCTTCGAAGGCCGATCACATCATCGAGGCGACGAAGGTCTACGATACGCTGGAGCAGGCGGTCGCCGATCTCAACTTCGTCTATGCGACGACGGCACGCGAACGCGATGGCTATAAGCCCGTGCGTTCGCCGGTCGTCGCGGCGGAGACCCTTCGCGCCCGGTTCAAGGCCGGCGAGGGCACGGGCATTCTTTTCGGGCGCGAGCGTTGGGGCCTGACGAACGAGGAAGTGGCGCTTGCCGACGAGATCGTGACGTTCCCCGTCAATCCCGCCTTCGCTTCCCTGAACATCGCCCAGGCCGTGCTGCTGATGTCCTATGAGTGGATGAAGTCGGGCATGGAGGATCTCGGCGCCGTGCCTTTCCAGGCAATCGAACAGCGGCCTTCGACGAAGGATCAGCTTTTCGGCCTTTTCGACCAGCTCGAGGAGGCGCTGGACGCCCGCAATTATTTCCATCCTGCCGGGAAAAAGCCGAAAATGGTCGACAATCTCCGCGCTGTCCTCTCGCGCCGAGCGTTCACCGAACAGGAAATCAGCGTCTTGCGCGGCGTGATCTCGTCTCTCGATCGCTTCACGCGGAAATCTCCCCGCGGCAGCGGTTCCCATCCCCGATCGTCCAGCGCATCCAAGGAAACCACGAACGATGACAGTAGCGGCGAATGAGCTGAAACCCATCCTGGTCTTCGACTCCGGCATCGGTGGCCTGACCGTGCTGCGCGAAGCGCGGGTGCTGATGCCGGAGCGCGGTTTCATCTACGTCGCCGATGATGCCGGTTTTCCTTATGGCGGCTGGGAAGAGCCGGCGCTGAAGGAGCGCATCATCGATCTCTTCGCCAAGCTGCTCGCGCAATACAATCCGGAAATTTGCATTATTGCCTGCAACACGGCTTTCACGCTTGTCGGCGCCGATCTGCGCGCCGCCTTTCCGCAAATGACCTTCGTCGGCACGGTGCCGGCGATCAAGCCGGCTGCGGAACGGACCCGCTCTGGCCTGGTCTCGGTGCTGGCGACGCCGGGCACGGTCAAGCGGGCCTATACGCGCGACCTGATCCAGTCCTTCGCCACTCAATGCCATGTCCGGCTCGTGGGCTCGGAAAATCTGGCGCGCCTGGCGGAGGCCTATATTCGCGGCGATGTGGTTTCCGACGAGGCGGTGCTCTCCGAGATCGATCAGTGCTTCGTCGAGAAGGACGGACGCAGGACTGACATCGTCGTGCTGGCCTGCACCCATTACCCTTTCATGGCCAACATCTTCCGCAGGCTCGCACCCTGGCCGGTCGACTGGCTCGATCCGGCCGAGGCGATCGCGCGCCGTGCGCGCAGCCTGGTGCCGCAAGCCGTCGATGCCGTCCATCCCGACAATTTCGACTTTGCAATGTTTACGTCAGGCGCGCCGGATTTTCCAACCCGGCGGCTGATGCAGGGTTTTGGGCTTAGGGCTTGATGATGGCAGACAAGGTTTCGTTGCGTAAACTCGATCTCGCGGACATGCCCGCAGCGGCGGCCGTTCACCGCGCCTCCTTCGACGAGCGGCTTCCGACGCTTTCCGGGCTTCATACGACGGAGGAAGATGTCGGCTTCTGGAGTGCAGTGGTGTTCAAGGACTGCCAGATCTGGGGTGCGGAAGAGGGCGGCCGCTTGGTCGGCGTGATTGCATTTCTGGAGGACTGGATCGACCAGCTCTACGTTTTGCCAGAGGCACAGGGGCATGGCATCGGCGGCCGTTTGCTCGATGTCGCCAAATCGGCCTATCCGGTGCTTTCGCTCTGGACATTTCAACGAAATGCGCCGGCGCGCCGCTTTTACGAAAAACACGGCTTCTTCGTTGTTGACGAGTCGGACGGGGCAGGCAATGAGGAGAAGGAGCCGGACGTGCTTTACAAATGGGAAGCACGGTTGCATCGACTGTAATGCAAGGTCGGACTAAGCGGCGGGATATTGGGAGGACGATATTTGATGTTTTTTGAAAATGGTTGCAGTTTCCATGCAGAGGCGAGCCATGCGCCTGCGTGACTGCTATAATTTCCATGATTTCCGCGCTCTTGCGAAGAGCCGCCTTCCCGGTCCGATCTTCAATTACATCGATGGTGCTGCTGACGACGAAGTGACGCTTCGGCGCAACACGGCGAGCTTCGAGAGCTGCGATCTCGTTCCGAACGTCCTTCGCGGCGTCAGCAGTGTCGATATGTCTGTCACCGTCATGGGACAAAAGCTCGCCACGCCCTTCTACTGCTCGCCGACGGCCCTGCAGCGGCTCTTCCATCACGAGGGCGAAAATGCGGTTGCGGCGGCAGCCTCTTCCATCGGCACCATGTTCGGCGTCTCCTCGCTCGGCACGGTCAGCCTCGAGGAGGTGCGCAAGAAGCATCAGGGGCCGCAGGTCTATCAATTTTATTTCCACAGGGATCGCGGGCTGAACCGCGCGATGATGCAGCGGGCGAAGGATGCCGGCGTCAACGTCATGATGCTCACCGTCGACAGCATCACCGGCGGCAATCGCGAGCGCGACCTGCGCACCGGATTCTCCATTCCCTTCAAACTCAATCTCGCCGGCATTGCGCAATTCGCCATCAAGCCAGCCTGGGGGTTGAACTATCTCACGCACGAGAAATTCCGCCTGCCGCAGCTCGATGAGCATGTGGATATGAGCGGCGGCGCGATGTCGATCGGCAAATACTTCACCGAGATGCTCGATCCGTCGATGAACTGGAACGACGTCGCCGAAATGGTGAAGCATTGGGACGGGCAGTTCTGCCTGAAGGGCATCATGTCGGTCGAGGATGCAAAGCGTGCCGTCGACATCGGCTGCACGGGCATCGTGCTTTCGAACCATGGCGGCCGGCAGTTGGACGGCTCGCGAGCGGCATTCGACCAGCTGGCGGAAATCGCCGATGCCGTTGGCGACCGCATCGATGTCATGATGGATGGCGGTATCCAGCGCGGCACGCATGTGCTGAAGGCCCTGTCGCTCGGCGCCAAGGCCGTTGGTCTCGGCCGGTTCTACCTCTATCCGCTGGCAGCTGCCGGCCAAGCGGGCGTCGAACGCGCGCTGCGGCATTTGCGCACCGAGATCGAGCGCGACATGAAGCTGATGGGCTGCACCTCGGTCGACCAGTTGTCCCGCGCCAATCTGCGGTTTCGCTGACATCGCGATTGCCTGTGGGTTTTTTCAATCCACGGGCGCGAAGCTTGGAAATCTTTGCTAGACGAAGGCGCGTCCTTTCAGAAAGATGGGACGCATCGGCATTTGATTCTTGATGACAGGGGAAGTGCATTGCAGGTCGGCATCGACATGGGAACGGCGTCCGGCGGGACCAGCGCCCAGCTCGATATCGAGGAGCTGCTGGCAACCCGTCTCCTCGTGCAGGGCAATTCCGGCTCCGGAAAATCGCATCTGCTGCGGCGTTTGCTGGAACAGTCGGCGCAATGGGTCCAGCAGGTCATCATCGATCCGGAAGGCGATTTCGTCACGCTGGCCGATAAGTTCGGGCATGTGGTCGTCGATGGCGAGCGCACTGAGGCCGAGCTTGCCGGCATCGCCAACCGCATCCGCCAGCATCGCGTTTCCTGCGTGTTGACGCTGGAAGGGCTCGATATCGAGCAGCAGATGCGCGCCGCCGCGGCTTTTCTCAACGGCATGTTCGATGCCGATCGCGAATTCTGGTATCCGGTGCTGGTTGTCGTCGACGAGGCGCAGATGTTTGCGCCGTCCGTGGGCGGCGATGTCTCCGAAGATGCGCGCAAGATGTCGCTCGGCGCCATGACCAATCTGATGTGCCGCGGCCGAAAGCGCGGTCTTGCCGGCGTCATCGCCACACAGCGCCTGGCGAAGCTTGCCAAGAACGTTGCCGCCGAGGCCTCCAACTTCCTGATGGGCCGCACCTTCCTCGATATCGACATGGCGCGCGCCGCCGACCTGCTTGGCATGGATCGCCGGCAGGCGGAGATGTTCCGCGATCTGAAGCGCGGCAATTTCGTCGCGCTCGGTCCGGCGCTATCGCGGCGGCCGCTGCCGATCACGATCGGTTCCGTGGAAACCTCGGCACGCTCCTCCAGCCCGAAGCTGATGCCGTTGCCGGATGCGCCTCAGGATGTCGAGGATCTGATCTTTACGCCGGATCCGGAAGAGTTTTCCAAGCCGATGGTTCGCCGGGCCACACCCGCGCCGCGCCCGACAACGGATATCCTGGCCGAGCTGTCGCGCTCAGCCCCTGCGACGAACACGGCTGCGGCAGAGCCGAAGCCGAGCCAGCCAGAATTGTCGAACGAGGATCGCGAAGCGCGGGTGACCGCCGTGCTTTCCGAAATCCTGGATGATCCGGCCTCGGCCTTCCGCACGGATTCCGTCCTTTACCAGGAGTTTCTCGTGCGGCTGCGCATGCGCCGCGTGCCTGGTGCGCCGATGAGCCTGTCGGAATTTCGCCGCCGCGTGGCGGTGGTGCGCTCCGGCGCTGACGAGGCGACGATGGCGACGGAGGCATGGGCGACGGCTCTGTCGCTTTCGGCTGGGGTCACCGACGATCTGCAGGGTGTCTTCCTGATGCTTGCCAAGGCGGCCATCGGTGGCGAAGCTTGCCCTTCCGATGCGCGGATCGCCCGTGCCTACGGTACCCACTCCGCCCGCCGCGCCCGGCGTTTGCTCAGCTACTTCGAGGAACAGGGCAGCGTCGTCGTCCATACCGATTTCTCCGGTCGCCGCGTTGTGGCGTTCCCGGATATCGACTGCCAGACAGCGCCGGGCGATGCCAATGCGCCTGATATGCATGGCGAAGAGCAAGCGGCTGCGGAATAGCCGTCACTTCCTTCGATCCTGCTGTTGACATTTTCATGACGACCCCTTACAGACCGCGCCAACGCCGGGCAGAAATGTCCGGTGTTTCATTTGACATGTCCCGTGGCTTTCTCCGTTCGCTAATGTGAGAAGCCTGTCAGAGCTCGAAAATGGAGTTCAGAGGAGGGCGTGTTTCCTTAGCGGTTCGGCAACGGGCCGCTCAAATAGTTTGAAAGGAAATGCGATGAGCAAGCGCGAATCGTCCAAGTACAAAATTGACCGCCGTATGGGCGAGAACATCTGGGGTCGTCCGAAGTCCCCGGTCAACCGTCGCGAATACGGCCCGGGCCAGCACGGCCAGCGCCGCAAGGGCAAGCTCTCCGACTTCGGCGTGCAGCTGCGCGCCAAGCAGAAGCTGAAGGGCTACTACGGCGACCTGCGTGAAAAGCAGTTCCGCGCCACCTTCGACGAAGCCAACCGCCGCAAGGGCGACACTTCGGAAAACCTGATCGGCCTGCTCGAATCGCGCCTCGACGCGATCGTCTACCGCGCCAAGTTCGTTCCGACCGTCTTCGCAGCCCGTCAGTTCGTCAACCATGGCCACGTCACGGTGAACGGCGTTCGCGTCAACATCGGTTCCTATCGCTGCAAGGCTGGCGACGTGATCGAAGTCCGCGAAAAGTCGAAGCAGCTCGTGATCGTTCTGGAATCGATTGGTCTCGCTGAGCGCGACGTTCCGGACTACATCGAAGCCGATCACAACAAGATGGTAGCGACCTTCGCTCGCGTTCCGACCCTCGCCGATGTGCCCTACGCCGTCGTCATGGAACCGCAGCTGGTCGTCGAATTCTATTCGCGTTAACAAGCGGATATTTTTCTTGATGACGGAAAAGCCGCTCCTTTCGAGCGGCTTTTTTGTCTTTGGAGCGCCCTATGACCGATCTGCAGGCAATTCTCGACGGCATCCATACGGAGCTTTCGCCGCGTATCGGCGAGGGTAAGGTTGCCGATTACATTCCGGAGCTCGCCAAGGTCGATCCGAAGCAGTTCGGCATGACGATCGCCACCGTCAACGGCGAGGTTCACAGCGTCGGTGATGCGGGCACTGCCTTTTCCATCCAGAGTATTTCCAAGGTCTTCATGCTGACGCTGGCGCTCGGCAAGATCGGCGAAAGCCTTTGGAACCGAGTGGGACGCGAGCCGTCAGGCACCTCCTTCAACTCCATAGTCCAGCTCGAGCGTGAAGAGGGCATTCCGCGTAATCCCTTCATCAATGCCGGCGCGATCGCCGTCAGCGATGTCGTGCTGTCTGGCCATGCGCCGCGAGAGGCGATCGGCGAGCTCCTGCGCTTCGTGCGCTATGTAGCAGATGACGAGTCGATCACCATCGACGACAGGGTAGCGCGCTCGGAGACGCAGACGGGATTCCGTAATTTCGCGCTCGCCAATTTCATGCGCGCCTACGGTAATCTCGATCATCCGGTCGAGCATGTGCTCGGCGTCTATTTCCACCAGTGCGCGCTTTCGATGAGCTGCGAACAGCTTGCCAAGGCGGGGCTCTATCTTGCGGCGCGTGGCAGCAATCCGATCACAGGCCATTCCGTCGTTTCGCCGAAGCGGGCGCGGCGCATCAATGCGCTGATGCTGACCTGCGGCCATTATGACGGCTCCGGCGATTTCGCCTATCATGTCGGCCTTCCCGGCAAGAGCGGCGTCGGCGGAGGCATTCTCGCCGTGGCGCCGGGTATCGGATCGATTGCCGTCTGGTCGCCGGGCCTGAACAAGGTCGGCAATTCGCAGCTCGGCGCCGTGGCGCTGGAAATGCTGGCGGCGCGCACCGGCTGGTCGGTGTTCGGCGATTGATGCGGTGTCTTCTTTCGACGCTTTCTGCTATCAGCGTGGCGAGGCACTGAGGACGACGGAATGAACATCGCGACGACGGTAATGGACGAGATCGATATCGAGGCTGAGGACGGCGCTGCTGCCGTGCATCCGATGTTTTCCGATGCGCCTCGATCCGTCTCCTTCAACAAGCTTCGCAAGCGCCTGCTGCGGCAAGTGCGTCAGGCCCTGGAGGATTTCCAGATGCTGAAGGGGCAGAAGCGCTGGCTTGTCGGCCTTTCCGGCGGCAAGGATTCCTACGGGCTGCTGTCGATCCTGCTCGATCTCAAATGGCGCGGCCTGTTGCCGGTGGAACTGATCGCCTGCAATCTCGATCAGGGCCAGCCGAACTTCCCGAAGCATGTCCTGCCGGACTATTTGACGAAGATCGGCGTCGCGCATCGCATCGAATATCGCGACACCTATTCCATCGTGAAGGAAAAGGTGCCGGAGGGTGCGACCTATTGTTCGCTCTGTTCGCGCCTGCGCCGCGGCAATCTCTATCGCATCGCGCGCGAAGAGGGCTGCGATGCGCTGGTGCTCGGCCATCACCGCGAGGATATTCTCGAAACCTTCTTCATGAACTTCTTCCACGGCGGGCGCCTGGCCTCCATGCCGGCAAAGCTTCTCAACGACGAGGGCGATCTGATGCTGCTGCGCCCGCTCGCCTACGCCGCCGAAGACGACCTCGCCAAGTTCGCCGCCGCCATGCAGTTTCCGATCATTCCCTGTGATCTCTGCGGCTCGCAGGACGGGCTGCAGCGCAATGCGATGAAGGATATGCTCGCCGATATCGAGCGGCGCATGCCGGGCCGCAAGGATACGATGCTGCGGGCGCTGGCGCATGTGAATCCGTCGCATCTGCTCGATCCCAAGCTCTTCGATTTTGCGGGGCTGATGACTGGACAAACCGACGCCGATTAGGCGGTTTTGCCACACCAGCGTCATCGAATCGGTCATAAGAGGAGGCCTCTCCCAAGATAAAGGCCTTCCATGACTTTCTCCGATACAGACTTCGACCATCTGATGACGATTGTTGCCGAGGCGGCGGCGCGGGAAATCCTGCCGCGGTTCCGCAATCTGGGTGATGGCGACATAGCGGAAAAGACGTCGGCCATCGATCTGGTGACTGAGGCAGATCTGCTGGCCGAGCAATATATCACTGCGGCGCTGAAGGCGCGCTTTCCCGGCGCTCTTATCGTCGGAGAAGAGGCCTATGAGGCCGACAAGTCCGTTGTGCCGGCACTGGCGCATGCGGATCTGGCCTTTACCATTGATCCGGTGGACGGCACATTCAATTTCGCGGCAGGGCTGCCGGTATTCGGCACGATCGTTGCTGTCGTCGCCAAGGGCGAGACGATCGCCAGCGTCATCTATGATCCGGTACTCGGTGACACCGTTACCGCCATGCGTGGTGCGGGCACCTTTCTGCGTCGTGGCAAGGGGCAGGCGAGGCGGCTTTCGGTTGCCGCACCCGCTGCGCTGAGCGCCATGACCGGCGCAATATCCTGGGGGCATATGGATGAGCCGGAGAGGTCGCGTATCTGCGCCAATCTCGCCAAGACACGCATGACCTTCTCGCTCAATTGTTCCGCCTACGAATACTGGATGGTGGCATCGGGCAAATGGCATTTCATCGGCCATTCCAAGCTAATGCCCTGGGATCATCTTGCCGGCGTGCTGGCGCATCAGGAGGCCGGCGGCTATACGGCCAAATTCGATGGCACACCATACCGCCCCGGCGAGACCACCGGCGGCATTATTTCTGCGCCGGATGAGGATAGCTGGCAAATGATCCGCCGCGAGATCATCGGCGCCTGACAGGAAAGGACCATATCATGACATCGCCCGTTGACATCACCACCCTTGCTCATGTGTTGCGCCGCGCCGCGCAGATGGAGATCCTGCCGCGCTTCCGCAGACTTGGCAGCGGCGATGTTCGCGCCAAGAGCGAAGCGACCGATCTGGTGACTGAGGCTGACGAGCGTGCCGAGCGCATGGTGAAGGCCGAGGTGTCGCGGCTCTGGCCCGAGGCGCTCTTCATCGGCGAAGAATCTGTTGCCGCCGATCCCGCACTGCTCGACAAGCTGCCGGATGCGGATCTGGCCATCATCGTCGATCCTGTCGACGGCACTTTCAATTTCGCCTCGGGCATCCCCGCCTTCGGCGTTATGGCATCGGTGATCTCCAAGGGCCAAACGGTCGCCGGCATCATCTTCGATCCGATGGGCGACGACTGGGTGCTGGCGGAGCGCGGCAGCGGCGCATGGCTGCGTCGCCCCGACGGCGAGACGCTGCGCATGAGGGTTACGCAATCGGTCGCGCTGGAAGACATGGTCGGCATGGCATCGACCGGCTTCCTGCCGAAGGATAAGCGCGCGGAAGTCATGGGCAATCTCGCCAAGGTGCGCTACTCTACCAACTATCGCTGCGCGGCGCACGAGTATCGCACGCTTGCCGGCGGCCATGTCCACTATCTGATGTACAACAAGCTGATGCCCTGGGATCATCTCGCCGGCGCGCTGATCTCGCAGGAAGCGGGCGCTTATGTGCGTCGCTTCGACGGCTCGCCCTATCTGCCGCATCATCTCGACGGAGGCTTGCTCGTCGCGGTGGATAAGGATTCCTGGGAATTGCTGCGGCGTGAGGTTTTCACCGTCTAACAGGCCGCATCGAGCCGGATCGGATAGTCGGCGCGGCTACTTGGAAAGTCGCGTCGGGAAGGCTATCTTCGCCGCAACAGGCAAGGACTGCGATCGGCGCTTGCCGAGAGGATGAGGCAGATGTCCGAAACGAGCCGCAAGCTGACCACCATCTTCTGCGCAGACGTGCAAGACTATACGCGTCTTATGGGCAAGGATGAGGAGGGGACGCTTGCGACCCTTCGTCGTTATCGGGATGCCATGACGCGGCTCATTGAAGCGCATGGCGGCCGGGTGATCAATACCTGGGGCGACGGCGTCTTCGCCGAATTTCCAAGCGTTGTGGAAGCCGTACGGGCGGCAATCGATGTCCAGAACGAACTGGCCGGCTACAATGCCGCCATGGATACCGAAAGACAGATGCTCTTTCGCATCGGTCTCAACCTTGGCGATGTGATCGCTGATGGCAATGATCTCTACGGCGATGGAGTCAATATAGCCGCTCGGCTTCAGTCGCGCGCTGCGGCGGGCGGTATCGTCATCTCGAATACCGTCTACGACCAAGTGCGGAACAAGGTCGCGGTCGGCTTCGATTTTCTCGGTCAGCTCGAGGTCAAGAACATCGAAGGCGGCGTGCCGAGCTATGCGGTGCGGGTCGGCGGCGTGCAGGTCGTCGACACTTCAGTTGACGGTCGCGCCAGACCGCAACCGGTTCGCATGCCCGAGGACACAACGAAAGAACCCGTTTTATTGGATTGGCGGCGGAGCTATGGCGCGCTGTTCGTTGTCGCGGTCGGACTTGCCGCGCTGAACGCGTTGACATGGCATGGCGAGTTCTGGGCAAAGTGGCCCATACTCGCGCTTACCTGGGTTGGGGCGCTCCGTTTTGCGCGGAGCAACAAGCGGATCGACATCGTTATCGCCCGCATGATTGTCACCGGCATCGGCATCGTCGCGATCAACATTTTCACCTGGCAGGGCACACCCTGGGCGATGTGGCCACTCTTAGGACTTGCGATTGCCGCTGCGCTGCGTTGGGTCAGCCGTTCGCGCAGCGACGCGTAAGAGAGGTACGCCGTTCAGACGTGCCCCATGCCCGGCTCCAGTGCCGGCGTATCACCGGGATGGGTGAAGAGCTTGCCACGTTCGGCCCATAGCGTTGCGACGATCGTGAGCGCACCGAATATGGTAAAGCCAGCGATCATCGGCTGAGCGGTGCCATCGAACAGCTGGCCGACGATGCCGCCGAGCAGAACGCCGACGGTGGTCGAGACCGAGCTGGTGATGGCAGCCGCGGTGCCCGCCAGGTGTCCCATTGGCTCGAGGCTGATGGCCATGAAGTTGGTGGTGATAACAGCGAACATCATCAGCATGATCGAGATCAGCACATAGATGAACGTGAAGCTCGGCTGACCGAACATCCCGACGACGTAGCCGACAGCGCCCAGGACGGTGAAAACGATCATGGCGGCGTGGGAAATGCGCCGCATGCCGAAGCTGCGCACGAAATAACCATTGGCGAACTGGGCCACTGCCGTGCCGGCTGCCGTCGCCGCAAAGGCGATCGGAAATGTGTCCCCGAGGCCGTAGACTTCACCGAATACCTGCTGCACCGAGACGATATAGGCGCAGATCACACCCGTGTAGAGCGTCAGGCCGATCATGTAGCCACAGGTGATGCGGTTGGTCAGAACCGTCTTGAAACCGGAGACGACCGAAGCGACCGAGAGCGGCAGGCGCTCTTCTGTCGGAAGCGTTTCCTTCATGCGGAAGAAAGCGACCAGGAAAAGACCGGCGCTGACTATGCCGATCAGGATGAAGATCCATTGCCAGTTGGAATAGGCAACGATCACCTGGCCGACGAAAGGTGCGACCATCGGCATGATCATGAAGACGATCATGACATAGGACATGACGCGCGCCATTTCACGACCGCCGAAGCAATCGCGGACGATTGCAAGCGTGGTGATGCGCACGGCTGCGGCGCCGACGCCCTGTGCGAAGCGCAGAGCGAGCAGCGCGAAGAGATTGCCGCTCCAGGCCGCCGCAAACAGCGTCACCGTATAAAAGGCCAGGCCTCCGAGCAGAATGCTACGGCGGCCATAGGTATCCGACAGGCTGCCGAAGAAGAGCTGGCAGATGCCGAAGCCGAGGAAGTAGACGCCGATGACCAGCTGCGTGTCATTGGGGTTGGCGACATTAAGGGATTGGCCGATGTTCGGAAGCGCCGGCAGCATGCTGTCGATGCCCATGGAAATGCTCGCCGTCATCAACGCGATGATGATGATGAATTCGACGATGCCGAGTCCGATACGATTGGAGCCGGATTGCGCCAGCGTGTGTTCTTGAGGCGGGGTCATATGAATTTGCCTGTCAATGCAAAGCGAGGGATTGATCGGCCGGCGGTGGCGCATTGTGCGGACGGAAGAGGCGCCCCTTTTCGGCAATCAGCACAAACATCAAGCCGATCAGCGAGACGGTGAAGTAGCCGATGACCATCGGCGTCGCCGTGCCATTAAAATATTGGCCGATGCCGGCGCCGATCGATGCGCCGCCGACCGTGCTCATGAAACCGAGCACCGAGGAGGCAGTTCCGGCGACATGGCCGAGCGGCTCCATGGCGAGCGAGTTGAAATTGGAACCGATCCAACCGAACTGGAACATCGCCAGCGCGAAGAAGATCATGAACAGCGGGAAGGGCATCGGGGCAGGGCCGTTAAGCTGCACCATCAGCCAGACAAAGGTAATGAAGGAGAAGCCGAGCAAGGCCGCATGCGACAGCCGCCGCATGCCGAAACGGCCGACGAGCTGCGAGTTGATGAAGGATGACAGCGCCATGAAGAGCGCCACGCCACCAAAGGCTACGGGGGTGTAGACGCCAAGTCCGTAAATGCCGCTGTAGATCTGCTGGGCCGAATTGATGAAGCCGAACAGCGCGCCGAAGAGGAACGTGCTGGCGATGGTGTAACAGAGCGCGACGCGGTTCGTCAGGACCATGCGGAAGCCGGATGCAACCGACCTGACGGTCAGCGGGCGGATATTTTCGGGCTTCAGTGTTTCCGGAAGGCGGAAATACATCCAGAGACCGACCAGGGTCGCCATGGTGCCGATGAAGACGAAGATCATGTGCCAAGTGCTGATCAGCAGGATGATCTGGCCGCTTCCCGGCGCGATGACCGGAACGATCATGAAGACCATCATGATCAGCGACATCACCTCGGCCATCAGGCGGCCGCCGAAAACGTCGCGGACGATGGAAATGGTGATGACGCGCGTCGCTGCCGAACCCAGCCCCTGAATGAAGCGCAGGGCGAGCAGACCGGCGAAGGACGGAATAAGGGCAATGCCGAAAGCGGAGATGACATAGACGACAATGCCGATCAACAGGGGAATGCGGCGGCCGAAGCGATCCGACAACGGACCGTAGATAAGCTGCGCCGAGCCAAATCCGATCAGATAGGCTGTTACCACATATTGCCGATGGTTCTCGTTCTCGACACCGAGACTGGAGCCGATCTGCTGGAGAGCCGGAAGCATGATGTCGATGGCCAATGAATTGATCGCCATCAGGAAGGCCGCGAGTACGATGAACTCGCGTTTGCCCATGGGCAGTTGCCCATGGGACATAGCCTGGGATGTAGTCGTCACGGTTTTATTCCCATAAACATATCAAGGCGCTGCCCTGCAGCAGCGCCTTTCGATCGAAGTGAACTATGGAAACCGGACGAGAGCCCGGTGACCGGTCAGGAGGCGGCGCGAACGCTGATGCCGTTTTCCTGGAAGTGCTGCTGCAGCTCGCCCGCCTGGAACATTTCGCGCACGATATCACAGCCGCCGATGAATTCGCCCTTCACGTAGAGCTGCGGGATTGTGGGCCAGTTGGAGTATTCCTTGATGCCCTGACGAATCTCGGCATCAGCAAGGACATTGATGCCCTTATAATCGACGCCGATATAGTCGAGAATTTGGACTACCTGGCCCGAGAAGCCACATTGCGGGAACTGGGGCGTGCCCTTCATGAAGACAACAACGTCGTTGTTCTTTACTTCATTGGCAATGAATTCGTGAATGCCGCTCATTTTCCAGTCCTTTCACATGCGGGGTCAAGGCCCACAGCGTTAAATCTCTTTCTTAAATAGCAAGCGACCGGCTCGATTTCCAGCCGCAAAACGTACCACGCGTCGTTTTCATCGCATGAATGGATTTTCGGCATCAGCGGTTAAGAAAGATGGCCGAATCCGTCGATTAGCTACTTTTCTTGAACAGTGCGTTTTGAAATAGCCCCTTCAACCTGAGAGCTGAACAACACACATAAAATCGAGGCAAGGGTTGATTAATATTAGGTTGCTATTAATTTTACATGCGGCCGGTATGTTTGTTAGAGTCAGTCGATTTATGCGGTTTGGCGCGTATCGGTCCTTTGCGAAGATTGCATTGCATATGAGGGAGCGGACACCATGAGCCATCATCATTATACCGAGGGCCAGGTTGGTGAGGAGCGAGAGTTTTACGGTACGGAAGAGACCAGCGACGGCGAGCGGGAATATTATGAGCATGTGCGCACGTCAAAAGCCTCGATATTGAACAGTGCCTTTACCGTCAGCGCCATCGTTTTGATTCTAAGCATCGCATTCGGTTATCGCGCGTCGACCGCGCCGACGCCGCAACCGCCCGTGGCTTCGGTCATCGAAAAAATCATGACTGCGCCCCCCGCGGATCCGTGCTCTGACATCTCGCCCTATCCCGGCCGGGAATGCTGATCTGATTCGAGCTTTCAGCCTCAGACGACGGAAGTTTCACTCGTTGTAGCGGTGCGGCGAATGGATAGCTTTGCATTGCGCTGCCATGAAAAAGCCAGCAGGCCGTGGTCTTGGCGGTCGCTTACGTGTATCTGCCGCTGAAGCGCGTGCTGGGGACCAACGATAATATGGATAGCATCAAGAAGCGGGTGGTTCTCCACTTCCCTGGCTTTGAGCCGCTGGATGCGGCGGCGCATCGGGCGCGCTACGAGCGCTCGGCCAGGCAAAGCGCCGCCGTGTGGGATTATTCGGTCACCGTGGACGAGCTGAAGAGTTTCGGTAGGGCACCCTATTTCGATGTGACTGCCGAAGCTGCGGATTGGCGGACGCACAGCCGTGTCCATATTGTCGACCATAACGACCTGGTTGCGGCGTTGAACGGCAGGCCATTTTTCACGCGGCTGGCACAGGGCTATCTGGCGGCCGCAAGGGTTATCGTTTCCGGAGGGATGACAGGCTATTTCCGCCATGCATGGCGTTTCGGCCTGTTTTTCATATTTCCGTTTCTCCTCATGTTTGTCGGGCTGCTGCTCAGCCTGTCGATAGCATTCTTGCCGTTCATGCTGGGGCTGGCCGCCTGGAGTCATATCGGCAGCATCGCCTTGGCCGTCGCTTTCTTCGTCTATGCCTTTCTGCCGCAGGCCGAAAGGTTGCATACGCTGCATCTCTTCTCCGACTGGGAGATGGCCGTGGCGATGGCGGGGCTGAACGGAATCGGCAACGAGCAATGGCTGGAGACCTGCGCGATCAGCGTGCGCCAGGCGCTGGATGAGCCTGGCGTCGATGAATTCGTCATCTCCTCGCATAGCATGGGCTCATCCGTGGCGGCGCATGTGATCGGTCTCCTGCTCGAGCGGGAGCCTGAGGTTTTTCGTGACAAGCGGGTAGTGTTTGCGACCTTGGGGAGCGCCATCCTGCAATGCGCCCTCATGCGGTCGGCGGCGGTGCTGCGCTCACGCGTTGGCTTGCTTGCGCGCTGCAAGGAGATGTTCTGGGTGGACGTTCACTGTCTGACCGACGCGATCCATTTCTACAAGACAAAGGTCGTGGCGGTTTGCGGGCATGCCGATGACAAGCAGCCGGCGATCCTGTTCGTGCGTTTCAAGAAAATGCTGACAGCGCAGCACTACGCCAAGATCAAGCGCGATTTCCTGCGTGTCCATCGGCAATATGTGCTCGGGCCGGACGTGCGGGCATTCTTCGATTTTACGCTGATGACGGCTGGCCCATTGCCAGCCTCCCGCTTTGCGGAGTTTTCGGCGAACAACATGCCGGAGCTGACGTTCAACTCCGGCGTTGATCTGCAGGCAGTCTCAATCGGGCGCTGAGGTCTGCAGCGCCAGGGCATGCAGCACACCGCCCATATTGCCCTTCAGGGCGTCATAAACCATCTGGTGCTGCTGCACGCGGCTTTTGCCGCGAAAGGCTTCCGCGACAACTTCGGCGGCATAGTGATCGCCGTCTCCGGCCAGGTCGCGAATGGTCACCTTGGCTCCGGGAATGCCGGCCTTGATCATGTCTTCGATATCGCCGGGGTTCATTGGCATTGGTGGTGTACCTCGATCTATTCAGCGGCAGCGAGAGCGCTGCCATCCATGAAGGCAGGAAACCACGATTCATGCGCGTCGCGCAACTGTTCAACCGGAAGCGACAACAGGCCATCGATGACGAGCGCATCGCCGCCGACAGTGCCGAGACGACGGAACGGCACGCCGGCGCTTTCCGCATTGATGCAGACGAAATCGGCGACATCGGCCGGAACGGCGATGACGTAGCGGGCCTGATCCTCACCGAAAAGTGCCGCATGCGGTGGGGTCTTGCTTTCGGTCAGGTCGATGCGCAGCCCCTTGCGGGACGCGATGGCCATTTCGGCAAGGGCCAGCGCCAGGCCGCCCGATGAAATGTCATGGCAGGCCGTGACCTGGCCGTTGCGGATGGCCGAACGGATGAAATCGCCGTTGCGGCGCTCGGCGAAAAGATCGACTTCCGGAGCAGGGCCATCGGTCGAACCCAGAATATCGCGGAGATAGATCGAAGAGCCGAGATGGCTGCCGTCGAGGCCGATCATCAGGACGCTGTTGCCTTCGGAGGCGGCGCCAATGCGGGCCATCGTCTTCCAGTCCGGCAGCAGGCCGACGCCGGCAATGGTGGGGGTCGGCAGGATCCCGACGCCATTGGTTTCATTGTAGAGCGAAACGTTGCCCGAGACGATCGGGAAATCGAGCGCGCGGCAAGCTTCGCCGATGCCTTTGATCGCGCCGACGAACTGTCCCATGATCTCTGGCTTTTCCGGATTGCCGAAGTTCAGATTGTCGGTCGCTGCAAGCGGCTCAGCGCCTGTTGCCGTGATGTTGCGCCAGCATTCGGCGACGGCCTGCTTGCCGCCCTCGAACGGGTCGGCCTCGACATAACGGGGCGTGACGTCGGAGGAGAATGCCAGCGCCTTGGTCGGATGGCCTTCGACGCGCACGACGCCGGCGTCGCCGCCCGGGAGCTGCAGCGAGTTGCCCTGAATCAGGGTATCGTATTGCTCGTAGACCCAGCGGCGGCTCGATTGGTTGGCGGAGCCGACCAGCGACAGCAGAGCCTGGCCGTAATCCTCAGGAGCCGGTACCAGATCGGCGGGCAGGACGGCGCGCTTGTCGGCTTCCCGCCATGGACGGTCGTATTCCGGAGCCTGGTCGCCGAGATCCTTGATCGGCAGGTCGGCGACTTCCTCGCCCTGATGGATGACGCGGAAGCGCAGGTCGTCCGTCGTCTTGCCGACGATGGCGAAATCCAGGCCCCATTTGACGAAGATCGCCTTGGCGACGGCTTCCTTTTCCGGCTGCAGCACCATGAGCATGCGCTCCTGGCTTTCCGACAGCATCATTTCATAGGCCGTCATCTGTTCTTCGCGCACCGGCACCTTATCGAGGTCGAGCTCGATGCCGAGATCGCCCTTGGCACCCATTTCGACGGCAGAGCAGGTGAGGCCGGCGGCCCCCATGTCCTGGATGGCGATGACGGCACCGGTCTGCATCAGCTCAAGGCAGGCTTCCAGCAGGCACTTTTCGGTGAAGGGGTCGCCGACCTGAACCGTCGGGCGCTTCTCTTCGATCGATTCGTCAAACTCGGCAGATGCCATCGTCGCGCCGCCGACGCCGTCGCGGCCGGTCTTGGCGCCGAGATAGACGACCGGCAGGCCGACGCCCTTGGCTTCCGACAGGAAAATGGCGTTCGATTTGGCCAGACCAGCCGCAAAGGCATTGACCAGGATATTGCCGTTGTAGCGTGCATCGAATTCGACTTCGCCACCCACTGTCGGGACACCGAAGGAATTGCCGTAGCCGCCGACGCCGGAGACGACGCCGGAGACGAGATGGCGGGTCTTCGGATGATCCGGCTCGCCGAAACGCAGCGCGTTCATGGCCGCGATCGGGCGGGCGCCCATGGTGAAAACGTCGCGCAGAATGCCGCCGACTCCGGTCGCGGCACCCTGATAGGGCTCGATATAGGAGGGGTGGTTGTGGCTCTCCATCTTGAAGACGACGCAATCGCCGTCATCGATATCGACAACGCCCGCATTTTCGCCCGGGCCCTGGATGACGCGCGGACCCTTGGTCGGCAGAGTGCGGAGCCACTTCTTGGAGGATTTGTAGGAGCAATGCTCGTTCCACATGGCCGAGAAGATGCCGAGCTCTGTAAAGGAAGGCTCGCGGCCGATCAGATCCAGAATGCGCTGATATTCATCCGGCTTCAGGCCGTGGGCGGCAATCAGTTCGGGGGTGATCTGGATCGAATTTGAAATGGTCATGGGCGCTCGAGGGTCCTTGCCTGTAAGGGGTTTGAAGGCCGGTCAGGGGATCGAGGTCTCTTTAGCGCAAGTCAACCTGTCGTGCGACAGGAAAATCGCCGGCGTTCGCAGCACGCCGACATTGATAACAGGCAAGTCGTGAGCACGACCATTCGCGGCCGTTCTCGGATCGTCAGAATTTATAGCCAACCAAAACGCCGACACGCGTCATGCCGCCATTCGGACCATCGCAGAGATTGGCGTGCGAGGAATGCGCGATCTGCGCCATCATATTCCAATGGCTGTCAAAATTGTAACCAATCCCGGCATATTCGTGGAAAAGCAGGCGACAACCAAGCAGCGGACCATGTTCGGTCCAATCATCGAGATTGCCTGAATGTACCGTTCCACCGAAGCCAGCTTCGGTGAAGATGCCGTTGCTATGCGTCAGCGTCCAGGAAAGACCAGCATAAACCTGGGTCGCCGAGCCGGCTGTGCCGATCGAGGTTCCCAAATGGATGCGCGGATGCGCCAACTGATCCTTCCAACCAGCGGTTGGATTGTAGCCGAACGGATTGAAGAGCACCTGCACATCCGGAAACACGCCGTTTTCGTGATCGTTTCCGCTCTGGATGGAGCCGCTTGCTCCGAAACGCAGTTCGTCGAAAATCTTAGGGCTGGCGGCGACGGGAACCGCATCTGCAGCGGTTGCAGCGGACTGACCCGCGATGAGTATGGAACTGATTGCCAGAAAACTCGTAACTAAACGCTTGCGCAAATTGCCTGCTGAAACGCTGTCAATGGCCATGCACTCCCCCTAGTATGGCGGGCGAATCGTTTCACATACTTAAAATGGTAGCGTGCTAGGAGTCGAGAGAGAAGAGCCGGGATTTTGCAAGATCGCTGTCGATAAAAACGACGAGGCTTGCTTAAATGTGACTGTCGTAACCGGCCGAGCCGTTTTCCAGCAACCGCCGTAACGTCATGAAGCCGGCGGCGACATCTTCTCGTTGTCGCGGCGATGAGAATGCGACGCGAACGCGATGATAGACCTTCTCCATGCGCGCGGCCTTGAATTCATCCTCATCGTCGATGAGCACGCCCTCGGCGATGGCGGCATTCTTGAAAGTGCCTGATAGCCATGGTTCGGGCAGCTTCAGCCAGAGAAACGGCAGATGCGGATGCGAGTTGAACTCAAATCCTGACAGGGCGTCCCGCGCCAGTTGCTCGCGAGCCTTGATTTCCTCGACCGACCTGCGGCGCAGTTCCAGCGCGTGACCATCGAGCACGAGCCGCGCGCAGGTCTCCGCCAGGATGAAAGGCAGGCCGCCGGTCGTCATCTTGTGCGTAACCTTGATTCGCTGGGCGAAATGCGGCGGGCAGGCGACCCAGCCCCCACGCACGCCTGCTGTGACGGACTTCGACAGGCTGCTGACCACGAAGGTGCGTTCCGGCGCGATAGCCGCCATGAGCGGGTTCTGGTCGCCGGTCATGGCGCCATAGAGATCATCCTCGATCAGCCAGACGCTGTGGCGGCGTGCGATGGCGGCAATTGCGCGCCGGCGCGCTTCCGGCATCGTCACGAGCGTCGGATTGTGTGCCGTCGGCATCAGAAAGGCCAGACGTGGATGCTGCTGCTGGCACAGCCGCTCGAAATCGTCGGGGTTGATACCGTGCTCATCGGAATCCACCAATACCGACCGGCGCCCGAGGAGGCGGGTGGCGCGGCTGATCTGCGTATAGGTCAGGTTCTCGAAGACGATCTTGTCGCCGGGTGAAGTGACGGCCGAGATGACGGCGATGGCGCCGGCATGAGCGCCCAGCGTCGGCACGACGGTCTCGATTGCCGGCTGCCAGCCGTTGCGGGCAAGCCAGATCTGTCCCGCCTCAAACCAGCTCGTCGGGAAATTCCGCGAGTAGGAGGAAATCTCCGACTGGTGCTCGTTGCTGATATCCGCAAACAGTTTGCCGATGATCTCGCCCTGGCCGATATCGGGGGCGGCCGTCGTATCGAAGCGTATCCTGGCATCAGGCGTATTCAGGCCGCGGGTGCCGGCAAGCGCCTGCGTGATCGGATCCACCTGTTCGATCTGCTTGCCGTTCGAGCGCTCCAGCACATAGGTACCGCGGCCGACTTCGCCCGCCACCAGGCCGCGCTCATGCACGAGCGCATAGGCCCGGCTCACGGTGCCGATGGTGACGCCGATATCATAGGCGAGGTTGCGTTGCGGCGGCAGCTTCGTGCCGGGCGGCAGAACGCCGTGGGTGATCGCGTTCTCGATGCTGTCGGCAACACGGATATAGACCGGCCCATTGCCGCTGGAAATGTCAGGGAGCCAATTTGTCATAATGACAATTTGCTATATTGCATCGCGCATGGAGTCAATACTAAGTGACAATCGTATCGTTTGGCTCGGTACGTCGAGAAATGTCACCATCGAGCGAGCATTGAAATGAGTACAATAGATACAATCCGTCCTGCCCAAGCCAAGGATGCTTTCGCCGCGGGCCGGGACACGAGGGCAGCGCAGCCAAAGTCGCGCGCGGCGCATCGGCTCTGGACGTCCTTTTTGCTTTGGATGCAGAAACGCGACAGCCGCTGTGTCCTGCGGGAATTGACGGATGATCAGCTACGCGATGTCGGGCTGACGCGAAGCGAGGCGAGGACCGAGGTCAGCAAGTCATTCTTCTGGGATTGAAATGGGATGGCGTTCGCGCCTGCCATGGCGGGACGTTTGCAGCTTAGCTCAGGCCCAGAATGGAATGGACGAAATCGGCGCGGTCCGCGACGCCGACTTTCGGCAGGATATGAATCTCATAGCCGAGTGCGGGATAATCGACGCTGAGCCGCTCGTATTCGGCAATCGCCTCGGACAGGTCATGTCTTCGTTCGCCGTCGCCGACGTATATTTCCGGCCAGGGCGGGGTGAGGAAGACATGCTTGTTGTAGCGGTGCAGCTGACCGTATGACGTCAAAGCGGGCTCACCCGTCAGATGCTCGAGGGCTGATGCAGCGTCGATCAATCCCCTGTCGAAGAACACGATACCTGGAAGTGCTGCCGCTGCCTCGCGGTCGGCCAACGACATGTCGACCGCCCGGCGCACGAATGCCGTGGTGTCCATCCACGGCAGAGCCGAGCCGCCGCTGTTCAGCTCTTCCATAACGATGCGACGACCGGGCTCCTCGACCACGTGGTGTCCATGAAGCCTGAGCGCTTCGAGCAAGGTCGATTTACCGCCGCCCGAGCAGCCTGAAAGAATGACAAACCTGTCCATGACAATGATCCCTTGAGTTGAGGGTACGTCATGCGTCGGCTGCAGTGTCTGAGTGGAAGCGGAGCTTCTTCAGGCCATCGGCCTAACTGCAGTTCTTCGAACCCGCAGCCCAGCGATTGACGTCGCCCGTGATGCGGCCGCCGGAAGCGCCGTTCATCATCGGACCGAAGGCCTGCAATTGAGCCGGGTTGCCTTCCGCTTGGACAACCAGGGACGGTCGGCCGGTCGGATGTTTCTTGTCGACAACGAGAATGCGCGGACGACCTGTAAAGGAATTGAGTTCCGGAGCGAGCTGATAGCCGGCAAAGGCCGGATCGGCCGATTTGAACCAGCAGGCGTTCGAATTGATCATGACGCGCTCCATCGTCGACAGGGCGCTGTGATCGGTGGCGCTGATGCTCGGCGGACGCGGGCCGCACGAGGTGACCAGAAGCCCAAGCATCGTGATGGCAGCGGCGGAGTAAAGTCCTGTCAGGAGGCGAGGGCGCATCAATTTCTTTCCAACGAAGCGGTTAGGGCTGCTCTTTGCCCGAGGGTTGCCGGAGGCAACGATAACGACGTCCCTGCTGTTTGGCGCAAAGACGTCGATTTTAAGATTTCGGAGCCAAGCCCGACGATCTATCAGGCCGCGATCACGCCGAGTGCCGAGGCGAAGAGACCGCGGCCGTCGTTGCCGCCATGCGCAGCCTCGATCAGGTTTTCCGGATGCGGCATCATGCCGAGCACATTGCCCTTGGCATTCATGACGCCGGCGATGTCGTTGACAGAGCCGTTGGGGTTCGTGCCTTCGGCATAACGGAAGACCACCTGGCCGTTGCCTTCGATCGCTGCCAGCGTCTCGGGATCGGCGAAATAGTTGCCGTCGTGATGTGCCACGGGGCTGCGGATGATCTGGCCCTTGGCGTAGGCGCTGGTGAACTCCGTGTCGGCATTGACGACTTCGAGTTTCACTTCGCGGCAGACGAATTTCAGCGAGGCGTTGCGCATCAGCGCGCCGGGCAGCATGCCGGCTTCCAGCAGGATCTGGAAACCGTTGCAGACGCCGAGAACCTTGACGCCCTTGTCGGCCTTATCCTTGATCGCCTGCATGATCGGCATGCGGGCTGCGATCGCGCCGCAGCGCAGATAATCGCCGTAGGAGAAGCCGCCGGGAATGACGATCAGGTCGACGTCCGGGATGTCGGTTTCGGTCTGCCAGACAGTTACAGGCGCATGGCCGGAAATCTTGGTCAGCGCCGCGATCATGTCGCGATCGCGATTGAGGCCTGGGAGTTGGACGACTGCTGATTTCATGATGCTGGTCCCGCAAGAGGCGAAAGATACTGGCTTGGAACGTGATCGGTGAGCCATACTCCATTGTCGCTGACAAAGAAAGAATGACCTTCCGAGTGCATGCGCGCCGCATCGATTTCAAGGATGACATAGTCACCCTTCCGTCTCGTTGCGACGATTTTAGCTGTTTCTACATCCGGCGACAGGTGAACATGATGGCGTTGCATCTTTTTCAGCCCTGAACTTTGGATTGCCGACCAGCTTTCTAGCGATGTTCCATGAAAGAGCTTCGATGGCGGCGCAGCTGAATTCAGCGCTAGATCGACAGTAACGCTATGGCCTTGCGCTGCGCGGATACGATCATCCAACAAAGTAAAGCGCTTCTTCGAATTGGACTCGATCACTTCGAGTATATCGGCCTCAGTAACATCGAAGCGATTAAGAATCGCTTTTTTTAGATCGCTGAAAGGCACCCACCCTTCCAAATCCAGGGCCAGACCGGCTTCATGGGGTGCATGTCTCAGCACGTAGCTCATGAACTTCGAGACGTCGGTTTGTAGTTTGGTGGATGCCATTAATGATATCAGTCGATCGAAATGCTGAAGTTCTCGATCACCGTGTTGGCGAGGAGCTTTTCGCACATGGCTTTGAGATCCGCCTCGGCCTTGCTCTTGTCGGTGCCTTCGAGTTCGAGGTCGAATACCTTGCCCTGGCGAACCTGATGGACGTCGTCAAAGCCGAGCGCCCCGAGTGCGCCTTCGATTGCCTTGCCCTGCGGATCGAGAACGCCGTTCTTCAGCGTGACGGTTACACGAGCCTTGATCACGATTGTCCTTCCTGAACTTACTTGACGAGAACCGGGCCGGTGCCGCGCACGGGTTCGTTTTCATTGATGATGCCGAGGCGGCGGGCTACTTCGGAATAGGCTTCCAGCAGTCCGCCCATGTCGCGACGGAAACGGTCCTTGTCCATCTTCTCGCGGGTTTCGATGTCCCAGAGACGGCAGGAATCGGGCGAGATTTCGTCGGCAAGGATGATGCGCATCATGTCGCCTTCGAACAGGCGGCCGCATTCGATCTTGAAATCGACGAGCTGGATGCCGACGCCGAGGAACAGGCCGGTCATGAAGTCGTTGACGCGGATCGCGAGCGCCATGATGTCATCGAGCTCGGCGGGATTGGCCCAGCCGAACGCGGTGATATGCTCCTCGGAGACCATCGGGTCCTCGAGCGCATCGGACTTGTAGTAGAATTCGATGATCGAACGCGGCAGCACCACACCTTCCTCGATGCCGAGGCGCTTGGAGAGCGAGCCGGCGGCGACGTTGCGCACGACGATCTCGAGCGGGATCATCTCCACTTCCTTGATCAGCTGCTCACGCATGTTGAGACGGCGGATGAAATGGGTGGGAATGCCGATCTTGTTCAGATGGCTGAAAATATATTCGCAGATGCGATTGTTCAGAACGCCCTTGCCATCGATGACTTCGTGCTTTTTCTTGTTGAAGGCGGTGGCATCGTCCTTGAAGAACTGGATCAGCGTGCCCGGCTCAGGTCCTTCATAAAGGATCTTGGCCTTGCCCTCGTAGATACGGCGGCGACGGTTCATTGGTATTGTTCTCTGTCTTTGGCGCTCACGGGACAGCGCAAGTGGATCGTATGTGGGCGTCCCCATAACGGATAAGAAGCGAATTCACAATCCGCCAGCGCCTCCTTACCTCGGAATTCCGGCCTTGGCGGGGCGCCAATGCGAGAATCGGGATCCTGTCATGCCCTGTATTACAGGCTTTTATCTGACGATGGAATGAAGGTGGCCGGTACTTCACAGGCTAGTGAGCCGCGGCGTATCCATCCCAAGTCCGCCTTTATTGTATCACGACTTCAGTTGGCTGAGGAATTTGGCAAAGACCATCGTGCCTTCGGGCCAGGGGCCGTGACCGGAATCGCTGTTGATGTGACCGGCCTCGCCGGCGTCGATCAGAAGGGAACCCCAGCTGCTGGCGACATCGTCGGCGTGCTCATAGCTGCCGAAGGGGTCGTTGCGGCTTGCGATCGTGACCGACGGAAACCGCAGCGGATCGCGCGGATAGGGGCCGAACGTCATCAGATGTTTCGGGCGAATGCCGGGATTGGCGACATCGGGCGGTGCGACGAAGAAGGCGCCGGCGACCTTGTTGCGAAAATGCGGGATCGCATGGATCACCGAGGGAACGCCGAGCGAATGCGCCACGAGCACGACAGGCCGCTCGGAAGCATTCACCTCTTCGGCAATGCGGGCGATCCAGTCATCGCGAACGGGCTTGGACCATTCGGCCTGCTCCACGCGCCGCGCCGTCGAGAGCTTCTGCTCCCAGCGCGTCTGCCAGTGATCCGGGCCGGAATTCGTGTAACCCGGGATGATGAGAATATCTGCGTCGGAGACTTTCATGATGCGCCGATGTGGAAAAGGTGAACCCAACTGTCAAGGGAAAAAGGCGACAAATGCGGCAAAATTTGCTAGTATGGCCGCTGCCGGTAGCGAATGAAGATGTCGGCGTCTGTTTTGCCGCCACTTTTGCACCGCCTGCCGCGCACCACGGTTGAGGAGGAGAGCATTATGTCGGCCTTTCACGTCATGGCAGGAGCGGACCACACATTTACGCGTCCCGCCATCCGTAAGATTGGTATCGCCGACCTCGTCGACGCCCTTAAGTTGGGGCTTGACGATTTCAGCGAGAAGCCATCGCATTACGTCTTCTTGTGCCTGATGTATCCGATTGCCGGCATTGCTCTGGCGATCTGGAGTTCCGGACAGAATTTGCTGCCGCTGCTGTTTCCGCTGATGTCCGGCTTCGCCTTGCTCGGGCCCCTGGCGGCGATCGGTCTCTACGAAATCAGTCGACGGCGCGAAAAGGGTCAGGATACGTCGTGGAGCCATGCTTTCGACGTGCGCTTTTCACCGGCGCTGCCGTCGATCATCGTCGCCGGCCTCATGCTGTTCGGCATATTCATCGTCTGGCTGTTCGCGGCGCAGAATATCTACTTCATCTATTTCGGCGATGGTGCACCGCCCACGCTCTGGTCCTTCGTCTCGAACATTTTGAGGACCCCCGAGGGCAGGGCGATGATGTTCTGGGGCGATCTCATCGGCTTCGTCTTCGCGCTCGTCGTGCTGGCGACCACGGTCGTCACCTTTCCGCTGTTGCTCGACCGTGACGTGGGCGTGGTGGCAGCGGTCGATGCCAGTATTCGGGCGACGCTGATCAACCCGGTGCCCGTGGCAGTCTGGGGCTTGATCGTGGCAGCACTTCTCGTCGTCGGCACGATCCCGATCTTTGCAGGCCTTGCCGTGGTTATGCCCATACTCGGCCACGCATCCTGGCATCTCTATCGTAAGCTGGTGGTGGTTCAGGACTAAAAGTCCGGCCTTTCAGCGGTTCTTCGCAATCGTTGGAACCGCAATAGGGTTTCCACGTTGATCCGCATCATCAAGGAGATGCGGATCATGGCTTGGCTTGCGCACATCTTCACCCGCTTTGCGGTTAAGGTTTCGGAATGGACGGGAAAGCCGGCCATCTTCGTCCTGGCGCTGTTCTCCATTATCTTATGGGGCGCGACCGGTCCGATCTTCGGCTACTCCGATACCTGGCAGCTGGTCATCAACACCAGCACGACCATCGTAACCTTCCTGATGGTGTTCCTGCTGCAGAACGCGCAGACGCGTGATACGCGGGCCATTCAGGCCAAGCTCAATGAGTTGATCCTCACCAGCGCGGCTGAAAACCGCTTCATCGGCATCGAAAACCTCGACGAAGAGGATCTGAAGCATCTGGACAGGCTGGTGGGGAAGGCCGCCAAGCGTAGCGAAAATCAGCACAACGGCAATGTGGGCGAAAGCGTCGAACGCGATCGCGCAATCGTCGCCAAATCCGCGAACAAAAGAAAAAAGCGGCGCGTCAGCCGCACCGCCTCTACTCACAATCAGGCCGGCCCGGCCAAGTCTTAGCCGAAAACCCGCTTGAAGATGGTGTCCACGTGCTTGGTGTGATAGCCAAGATCGAATTTCTCGCGGATATCCGCTTCGGAAAGCGCTGCACGGACTTCCTGGTCGGCCAGCAGCTCCTCAAGGAAATCCTTGCCTTCCTCCCAAACCTTCATCGCATTGCGTTGAACGAGACGATAGGAATCCTCGCGGGAAACGCCGGCCTGGGTCAGTGCCAGCAGCACGCGCTGTGAATGAACAAGTCCGCGGAACTTGTTCAAATTCCTCATCATATTTTCCGGATAGACGAGGAGCTTGTCGATGACGCTCGTCATGCGGGCGAGCGCGAAATCGAGCGTGACGGTCGCATCCGGGCCGATCATGCGTTCCACCGAGGAATGCGAGATATCGCGCTCGTGCCAAAGTGCCACGTTCTCCATGGCCGGCATGGCGTAAGAGCGGACCATGCGGGCAAGGCCGGTCAGATTTTCGGTCAGCACCGGGTTGCGCTTATGCGGCATGGCCGAAGAGCCCTTCTGGCCCGGCGAGAAATATTCCTCGGCTTCGAGGACTTCGGTGCGCTGCAGGTGGCGGATTTCGGTTGAAAGGCGCTCGATCGAAGAGGCGACGACGCCGAGGGTGGCGAAGAACATCGCATGACGGTCGCGCGGGATGACCTGCGTGGAGACCGGCTCCGGCTTCAGGCCGAGCGCGGCGGCGACATGTTCCTCGACGCGGGGGTCGATATTGGCGAAGGTGCCGACGGCGCCCGAAATCGCGCAGGTCGCGACTTCCTCGCGGGCGGCGATGAGACGCTGCTTGCAGCGCTCGAATTCGGCATAGGCAAGCGCCAGCTTGACGCCGAAGGTTGTGGGCTCGGCATGGATGCCGTGCGAGCGGCCGATGGTGACCGTGTCCTTGTGTTCGAAAGCGCGACGCTTCAGGGCCTCCAGAAGCTTGTCGATATCGGCCAGCAGCAGGTCGCTGGCGCGTACGAGCTGGACGTTGAAGCAGGTATCGAGCACGTCGGAGGAGGTCATGCCCTGGTGCACGAAACGCGCATCCGGACCGACGATTTCGGCGAGATGCGTCAGGAAGGCGATGACATCATGCTTGGTGACGGCTTCGATCTCGTCGATGCGGTCGACGTCGAAGGTCGCCTGGCCACCCTTTTCCCAGATGGTCTCTGCGGCCGACTTCGGAATGACGCCGAGAGCGGCCAGCGCGTCACAGGCATGCGCCTCGATCTCGAACCAGATACGGAACTTGGTTTCGGGCGACCAGATGGCGACCATTTCCGGTCGGGAGTAGCGCGGGATCATGGGCTCAAAGCTTTCTTGGCTAACGGGAAAGGAAACCTCGGCGCCCCCATAACAAAGACGGGCGGCAATCACAATGTTTGTCCGACCGATCTTTCATCCGGCTCAACGCTCATATCGCGCGAGATAAGCGGAGGTGGCGATCAGGCAGAGCAAACCGAACGGCATGAACAAGGTAACGCCGAGAACGGCGAATTGGTAGACGGCGCTGGCGCCGGTGAACAGGAATTGAAATGTCCAGATCAGCGAACCGAACGGCGCATGCCAGCGCGCATAGAACCAGCGATAGTCCATGGCGAACAGAAATGCCGTCATCGCCGTGGTGCCGAGCGACAATGCGAGGAAAAAGGCCGCGAAACGCGCGCTCGGCGGTCGACCGTTGGCAACGCGCCGTGCCAGCGGCACCATGATAGGCCAGGAGAGCGCGCCGCCGAGGACGTAGACAAGGGCAAGGGCGGTCAGGTGGCTCGTCAGAAGGCCGTTGCGCAGGTAGAGAGCGGCAAGTGCCGAGGCGGCCATAACCACGCCCCAGCTGATCGAGCCACCAAACAGTTCGAGGCAATGCGAAGCGGCGGTCCGCGTTCGGTCCGCCGCGATGATGGTGCTGGTCGGATTAGTTTGATCCAACGCGGCCTCGTTCAGCCGCCGCCCTCAGATCACCAATCGTCTGCTTGTAGGCATCTACCGATTCGCCCTTGAAGATTGCCGAACCGGCCACAAGGACATTGGCGCCTGAAGCGATGATGAGGTCGGCTGTCTCGGTGGAGACGCCGCCGTCAACCTCCAGCTCGATCGGCCGGTCACCGATCAGAGACTTGGCGTTGCGAATCTTGTCGGCCATGGCCGGGATGAATTTCTGGCCGCCGAAACCCGGATTGACCGACATGATCAGGATCAGGTCGATATCGTCGAGCACGTTTTCCAGGATCGAGAGCGGCGTTGCCGGATTGAGGGTGACGCCGACCTTCTTGCCGAGATGCCGGATCGTCTGCAGCGAACGATGCAGATGGACGCCGGCTTCGGCATGCACGGTGATGCGGTCGCAGCCCGCCTTGGCGAAGGCTTCGAGATAGGGATCGGCCGGCGATATCATCAGGTGGCAGTCGAAGGTGGCGGTCGTATAGGGGCGCAGGGCCTTGATGACATCAGGGCCGAAGGAGATGTTCGGCACGAAATGCCCATCCATGACATCCAGATGGATCCAGTCGGCTCCGGCTTCGGTCACATCCTTCACTTCCTGTCCGAGCTTGGCGAAATCGGCCGCGAGAATGGAAGGGGCAATGCGGATCGGCAAAGTCATGGGTAGCTGAGCTCCATCTGATTTTTTCGCGCTTGGATTAGCACCGCTTCGGCGGGCAAACAACAGAAAGCGCGGATCGTGTCAGTTCGACGCCGCTGCTGCCGGCACGAAAGCATTGTCGCGCCATTCCAGCAGCCGATAGGGGTTCTCGGTCAATTCATGGTTCTTCCCGAAGGTAATCGGTCCGATCGCTGTCTGGAAAGTCGTGGCAACGAGCTTGTCAGCGATGGGCTTGTTTTCCGACTTGGCGCTCTCAGCCGCCTGGCTGGCGATCTGTGCCGCGGCCGCGGCCGGCAGGATATAGCCATCCGGCTCGATGCCGCTCGCGCGCATGGCCTGCGCAGTCGGCTGTGCGGCCGGCAGAGTTGCGTATTCCGGCAATGCGATAGCCTGGACGCCGTTCAATAGAGGCACCGGCTGATCGGCGGCGCGCATGGCGTCGCCACCCATCAAGGTCAACGGGATGTTCTCGCTCTTGGCATCCCGGGCGATCACGGCCACGTCGCTGCGGTCGCCGCCGACGAAAACGCGCGTGGCGCCGGCCTTCTTCAGCCGGCGTACAAGAGCTATCTGCTGATCCTGGCCGGGCCGGTAGGTATCGGTGAAGACCGGCTTCAATCCCTTTTCCTCGAGCGCGTTGCGTATCGCGCCGACCAGTTCGCGGCCGTGGATTGTACCATCGTCGATCAACGCGATCGGCTCGGATGCCCAGTATTTCAGGATGGTATCGATAGCCATGGAGGCTTCGGCGCTATCAACCGGAGCAAGGCGAAACAACGGCCAGCCGTTCTTCAGCACATCTTCCATCAGGATGCGGGACCGTACGGAAACGGTGATGACCGGAATGCCGGCATCCTTGAGGCGCGGCAGCGCGCCTTCCAGCGTCTCGGTGCAGAGGAAGCCGATCGCGACCTGCACCTTGGCGGCAATCAGCGCCTGGGCAGCGGCCTGGCCGCCATCCTCGGTGCAAGGGTCGTCGATGACGGTTGCCGCATCCTTCTGGGCCTGCATCTCGAAATTGGCGCCGGTCGTGATCTCGGCTCCGAGCGTTGCGAAGTTGCCGCCCTGCGGCGCCACGACACCGATATGGATTCCGGCGGCGTCGCTGCTGCCGGCCGCCGAAAGCAGCACAAGCAGAAGCGGAAGGCGACGCAGAACGTTCATCGATTGATTATCCCGGACAATTTTCCTGCTCTTTTATCCGTCTGAGGGGGATCGTCAAAAGAAAAAGCAGCAAAATCACTCTGTTTTCAATAATGCTATTGTAGAAAAGCTAACGCCTGCCCGCCATATTGAGCGAAAGACGGGATATGAGAAAGAATAAGGAGACGGTGGTGCTAGACAGGCAGCGTATGGACCCGGCGCTTTATCGCGATGCCATGAGCCGCTATGCGGGCCATGTGCAGCTGGTGACCACGGCCCTCGAAGGGGAGCGGCGCGGCGTGACGATCACGGCTGCCTGCTCGGTGTCGGACGATCCCGCGACGGTTCTGATCTGCCTCAACAACAGCAACGTCAAGAACGAGATCTTCTTCAAGAGCGGGATCTTCGCGCTGAATACGCTGGGCGCGCATCACCAGTCGCTCGCCGACGCCTTCTCCGGCAAGACACCGCTGACCACCGACGAGCGTTTTGCCTCCGGTACATTCGAGACGCTTGCGACCGGGGCGCCTGTGCTCGCCGACGCGCTCGCGGCGTTCGATTGCCGTGTGATCGAGATCAAGCAGGCTTCAACGCACAACATCATCTTCGGCGAGGTGATGGCCGTACGCTACAGCGAGGCAAAGCCGGCACTGCTGTATATGAACCGGGGCTATCACACGCTATAACCCCTTCAAGGGAGTTATCATGGCGGATCAAAAATCATCAACTTCGCTGCCGAGCTCTATCGATGAGACGATGGCCTTGCTCGGCGCCCATGACTATCTGGCAGGGCGCGCGCTCGGCACTGTCCTGTTTCTGGCGCTGAAGATGAAGCGTCCGCTCTTTCTGGAGGGCGAGGCCGGCGTGGGCAAGACCGAGATTGCCAAGGTATTGTCGAAGGCGCTCGACCGGCCGCTGATCCGCCTGCAGTGCTACGAAGGCCTGGATGTCTCGTCGGCCGTCTATGAATGGAACTATCCGGCCCAGATGCTGGAGATCCGCCTTGCGGAAGCATCGGGATTGACCGATCGCGGTCGCATCGAGGCCGATATCTTCTCCGAGCGCTATCTCATCCGCCGTCCTGTCCTGCAGGCGCTGTCGGGTGTCGGCGGGCGTGCGCCGGTGTTTCTGATCGACGAACTCGATCGTACCGACGAGGCATTCGAAGCATTCCTTCTGGAAGTGCTGTCCGACTTCCAGGTGACGGTGCCGGAGCTCGGCACTATCCGCGCGACCGAGCCACCCATCGTCATCATCACCACCAACCGCACGCGCGAAGTGCACGATGCATTGAAACGGCGCTGTCTCTATCATTGGGTCGACTATCCGCAGGCGGAGCAGGAGCTGGAAATCATCCGCCGCAAGGTGCCGGGCTGCAACGAAGCCCTGTCGCGTCAGATCGTTGCCTATGTACAGAAGCTGCGGACTCTCGATCTCTACAAGAACCCCGGCGTTGCCGAGACCATCGATTGGGCGAGCGCGCTGACGGAACTCGATCGACTGGCGCTCGACCCGGAGACGATCTCCGACACGCTGGGCACGCTGCTGAAATACCAGGACGACATAGCGCGTATTCAAGGTAGCGAGGGCAAGCGCGTGCTGGACGAAGTAAAGTCCGAACTGCTCGCGGCGGGATGAACCATGGAACCGGGCGCGCAGGATGGCATCACCGTTGCGCCGTCACCGCCCGGTGACGGGCGTCTTGCCGATAATATCGTCTTTTTCGGGCGTGCGCTCCGCAAGGCCGGGCTGAAGATCGGGCCCGGGGCAATTGCGGATGCCATCGAGGCGGTGGAGGCGATCGGCATAGGTTCGCGCGAGGAATTCTACGCCGCTCTGTGTTCGGTCTTCGTCACGCGACATGAGGACCTGGCAGTTTTCGACGAGGCATTCCGGCTGTTCTGGCGCTCGCGCGATCTCGTTGCAAAGATGATCGCGATGATGTCGCCGATCGCGCCCGCCAATCGTGAGAAGGAGAAGCCGAAGCCCGGCGAAACCCGCGCGGGCGATGCCCTACTTGATAACCGCGACGACCGCCGTCCGCAACGCGAGACGCCCGACATCGAGATCGATGCCCGGTTTACGACGTCGGGCAGCGAGATTCTGCGCGGGTTGGATTTTGCGCAGATGTCGGCGGCTGAAATTGCCGTTGCAAAGAAGGAGCTCGCAAAGCTGCGATTGCCGCTGGATCGGGTACGCACACGCCGCTTTGCGCCGTCGCACAGACCAGTCAAGATCGATCCGCGCGCGACAATGCGGTCTGCCTTGCGCACCGGGGGCGAGCTGATTCTGCCGCGTTTTCGGCAAGCCAAGCAAATACAGCCGCCGCTCGTCGTGCTGGCCGATATTTCCGGTTCGATGAGCCAATATACGCGCATCTTCCTGCATTTCCTGCATGTGCTGACCGAGCGGCGTCGGCGCGTGCACACTTTTCTCTTCGGCACGCGGCTGACCAATGTCACCAGAGCGATGCGTCACAAAGACCCGGATCAGGCGCTCGACGAATGCGCAGCGGCGGTGCGGGACTGGTCCGGAGGGACGCGCATCGGTGAGACGCTGAAGGACTTCAACCGGCTCTGGGCGCGCCGGGTGCTCGGGCAGGGCGCGATCGTGCTCTTGATCACCGACGGGCTGGAGCGGGAGGGCGTGGAACTGCTCGCTCAGGAGATGGACCGTCTGCATCGCTCCTGTCGGCGGCTGATCTGGCTCAATCCCCTGTTGCGGTTCGATGGCTTCCAAGCGCGCGCCCGCGGTGTAAAAGCCATGCTGCCGCATGTTGACGAATTCCGTCCGGTCCACAATCTATTATCTCTGGCCGATCTCGTATCGGCTCTCACCGCCGGCCGCGCGGATGCCTACGATCCGCGGCGGTTTCTCTGTAAGTAATGAGGCTCCGATGACAAATATATCCGAAAGTCTGGATCCGCTCGTGATCGCGGAGGAATGGGTGTCGGCAGGCCGCAGCGTTGCCATGGCGACCGTCGTCGATACCTGGGGTTCGGCGCCGCGCCCGGCGGGCAGTCACCTCGTGATCGACAGCGAGGGCAATTTCCACGGCTCCGTTTCGGGCGGCTGTGTGGAAGGTGCCGTGATCACCGAGGCGCTCGACGTTATCGAAAACGGCAAGTCCCGCATGCTGGAATTCGGCGTTGCCGACGAGACTGCCTGGCGCGTCGGCCTCTCCTGCGGTGGCCGAATCCGCGTCTATGTCGAGAGGCTTGCCTGATGGATCGTCAGATACTGGCGAAGCTGAATGAATTGCGGCGCGAGCGGCGGGCGGCGATTCTTGCCACCGACCTGTCGGGCGGGCGTGACAGGCTGATCGTCGAGGGCGACAAGCTCGAAGGCGCTCTGGCCGATGCAGTCGCGTCCACATTCCGTTCGGGCAAATCGGCACTGGTCGCGGTTGAAGGACAGAGTCTGTTCCTGAACGTTCACCTGCCGCCGCCGCGTATCGTCGTCATCGGGGCGGTGCATATCAGTCAGGTCCTGGCGCGAATGGCGGCACTTGCCGACTTCGATGTGACCATCATCGATCCACGCACGGCCTTTGCGACGCCGGAGCGTTTCGAGGGTATCGACCTGATTGCCGATTGGCCTGCGGATGCACTGAAGGAACGGCCGCTCGACAGCTATATGGCGCTGGTCGCCGTTACCCACGATCCGAAGATCGACGACGAGCCGATTGCGCAAGCGCTGGGGACGGGCTGTTTCTATGTCGGCGCGCTCGGCAGCCGCAAGACGCATGCCGGCCGCTTGGAGCGCTTGAAGCGGGAAGGATTGACCGAAGAGGATCTCGCCCGCATCCACGCCCCCATCGGTCTTCCCATCGGCGCGGCGAGCCCGGCGGAGATCGCGGTCGCCATTCTGGCCGAGATCATCGGCGCCCTTCGCGAGCGCGACGTGTCGTTGCCCAAGGGCCCGAAGCCATGATCTTCGGGGAATTTTCGACTGTGAACGCCGAGGGCGCGGTTCTGGCACATTCCCTTCGGTTATCCGATGGTAGTTTTGCCAAAGGGCACAAGCTTGACCATGGCGATGTCGAACGACTGATCGCCGCCGGGATCGATCACGTCATCGCGGCGCGGATCGAACCCGGCGATCTTATGGAGGACGAGGCGGCCGAGCAGCTCGCGCAAGCCGTTGCACCCGATCACCTGACCTTTTCCAAGGCGACGACCGGGCGTGTCAATATTCACAGCGCGGTCGACGGCCTGTTCGTGGCAAATCGCGCCGCAGTCGATCGGCTCAACAGCGTCGACCCGGCCATCACGCTTGCCTGTCTTGCCGATCATGTGCCGGTGCGATCAGGCGACATGGTGGCGACCTTCAAGATCATTCCGCTGGCGGTTTCGGGGCTGAAGGTGGCGGCCGGGGCCGACATTCTGCGGCGAATGCCGGTTTTCGAAGTCAAGCCGTTCCTGCCGCATGCGGTGTCGCTTGTCGCCACGGAGCTGCCGTCGCTGAAGACTGGTGTCATGGACAAGACGGCGCGCATCCTCTCTCAGCGGCTTCAGCTTGCAGGCAGCGTTTTGCAACGGGAGGAGCGCGTCGCCCACCGGGCGAAAGCGGTCGCCGATGCGATCGGTCAGGCGTTGGAGGTACCGGACCAATTGCCGAAGCTGGTGATCGTTTTCGGTGCCTCCGCCGTTATCGATGCCGGCGATGTCATTCCGGAGGCGATCCGGCTTGCGGGCGGTGAGGTCATTCAGGTCGGCATGCCTGTCGATCCCGGCAACCTTTTGGTACTCGGCAAGGTGGGCGATGTCCATGTCGTCGGCGCACCGGGATGTGCCCGCAGCCCGAAGGAAAACGGTTTCGACTGGGTACTGGATCGTATCTTAGCCGGCGAACAACCGACGCCGCAGGATATCAGCGGCATGGGCGTTGGGGGATTGCTCATGGAAATACAGTCGCGTCCGCGTCCGCGCGATATCGCCGCCAAGCCGGCGGCGCAGATATCGGTTGCCGTCGTGCTGCTGGCCGCCGGCCGGGCGAGCCGCATGGGCGAGGGCGGTTCGCACAAGCTGCTGGCCGAGTTCGACGGCGTCCCATTGGTCCGTCGATCGGCCTTGACGGCCATGGCAGGCGGAGCATCTGCGGTCATCGTCGTCACGGGCCACCGTCGCGACGACATCGAGCCGGCGCTGCGAGATCTTGCCGTTGAGCAGGTGTTCAATCCGGATTATGCATCCGGCATGGCAAGCTCGCTGGTTGCAGGCGTCGGCACGCAGGGTGCGCAGCGTGCGGACGGTGTCCTCGTCATGCTGGCCGATATGCCTGGCGTCACCAGCGACGACTTGAAAACCTTGATCGCCGCGTTTCGCGAGGCGAAGGGCCAGGCGATCGTGCGCGCGGTATCGGGCGGCAAGCGCGGCAACCCAGTCATATTGCCGCGTGCGGTGCTGAACGCGGTCATGCGGCTCGAGGGCGATGTCGGCGCGCGGCATATCATCGAGACGTCCGGGCTTCCGGTTGTCGACGTCGATATCGGCGAGGCGGCGCATCTCGACGTCGATACGCCCGAGGCCGTCATCGCCGCCGGCGGCGTTTTAAAGGGATAGGGAATGGACAATAACGATATCGAAGAGATGTTTCAGTCGCTCGGGCCGGTAGCGATCAAGCGAATGTTCGGCGGCAAGGGGATCTACCATATGGGCCGGATCCTGGCGCTCGAAGTGGATGACGAGATACTTTTGAAGGCAGATGACGTCAGTGCTTCGGAGTTCGAGGCGGCCGGAGCTCGGCGTTGGGCTTATGAGGGCAAGAAGGGCAAGGCCGTCAATATGCCTTACTGGTCGGTTCCCGATGATGCCTTCGACGATCCCGACATCATGGCGCACTGGGTAAGGCTGGCCTATGAGGCTGCGTTGCGCGCCGATAAGTAGGCGTCAGCGAAAATCGTCTTCGCTCAGATGCGCAATCGTTGCTTTGGCGAAAGCGGATAGTTGTTGTGGCAACTCGCTGCGGCCGAACCAGCCGAAATCGGAGAGCTTGTCGGGCTCCATCAGGCGCGGCTCGCCGGAAAAATCCCTGCAAACATAGATCAGCGAAATCCAATGCTGTCGATCCGCTTCGACGATAACCTCTTCTGTGCAGAGGTATTCGGTCCGGCCGATGGAAAGGCCGCTTTCCTCTTCCGCCTCGCGGATGGCGGCCCTGGCTGCGGGCTCCATATGGTCGACCTTGCCGCCGACGATGCTCCAGAAGCCGGCCTCAGGCGCCTTGAGGCGCCTGTAGAGCAAAATCTTCCCGTCCCGCAATATTGCGAGACCGGTTCCTAATCCTGGGAAATCGATGCCGGGTTTGCCCATGCCTACATCCCGAAATGTGCCGTTAACTCCGGCGTAACGGTTCGGATGTGGACTTATCAGCCCTTGGCGTTCGCGACGATCAGCATGAAAGCGGGAATGTCGTCGCCGAAGCCAACCGGTGTCGGGCCGTCATCCTGGTCGCGATAACGGCTGCGGCGTTCGCGGTTGTCGTCGTTCGCAGCGGGGAAGGGCCGGTGATTGTTGCGAGAACCGTTGTTGGATTTGTTGTTGTTCTCAGACTTGCGCTCGTTTCTCACGCTCTCGGCCTTTGCTGGTGCTGCTTCGATCACTTCGACGCCATTATCCTCGACGTCGATATCAGATTTATGACTCGAGGCACTCCGGCCTCTGGGGCTGCGATCACGCTCGCGGCCTCTGCCTTTCGGCTCGCGGCGGCGAGGAGAACGATTGTCGTCCCCACCTTCCTCGGCCGGCGGCAGTGCCGACAGATCACCGTTCAGCCACTGGACATCTTCGCCGATCAGCTTTTCGATCGCGTCGATATGCTTGGTGTCGCGTTTCGTCACGAGAGTGAAAGCGGCGCCGGAACGACCGGCGCGACCGGTACGGCCGATGCGATGGACATAGTCTTCCGAATGGATCGGAACATCGAAATTGAAGACGTGGCCGACATCGGGAAGGTCCAGACCGCGTGCCGCGACGTCGGAGGCGACGAGAAGCTGGATCTGGCCGTCACGGAAATTCTGCAACATCGTCGTGCGCGAGCGCTGATCCATGTCACCATGCAATGCGCCGACCGAGAAGCCGTGGCGTTCAAGCGAACGGAAGAGGTCGGCCACATCTACCTTGCGATTGCAGAAGATGATCGCGTTCTTCAGGTCCGTCTGGGCTCGGATGAGATCGCGCAGCGTGGCGCGCTTCTCGTAGTCCTTGCCATGCGAGGCGACGAAGCGCTGCGTGACAGTCTTTGCCGTTGACGCGGGCGCCGAGACCTCGACACGTTCCGGATTCTGCAAGAAGCGGTCTGCCAGCTTCTGGATTTCCGCCGGCATCGTGGCCGAGAAGAACAGCGTCTGGCGCGTGAAGGGAATGAGCTTGGCGATGCGCTCGATATCGGGGATGAAACCCATGTCGAGCATACGGTCGGCTTCGTCGATGACGAAGATTTCGACGGCGCTCATCAGCAGCTTGCCGCGCTCGAAATGATCAAGCAGGCGGCCCGGCGTGCAAATCAGCACGTCGGCGCCACGCTCCAGCTTGCGGTCCTGCTCTTCGAAGGACACGCCGCCGATCAGCAGGGCGATGTTGAGGCGATGGTTCTTGCCGTATTTCTCGAAATTCTCGGCAACCTGGGCGGCCAGCTCTCGCGTTGGCTCCAGAATCAGCGTGCGCGGCATGCGGGCACGAGCGCGCCCTTTCTCGAGCAGCGTCAGCATCGGCAGCACGAAGGAAGCCGTCTTACCGGTACCCGTCTGGGCGATACCACAAATATCGCGGCGCTGCAGCGCAAATGGGATGGCACCGGCCTGAATCGGAGTCGGTGTCGTGTAGCCCGCGTCAGTTACCGCGGAAAGGACTTTTTGGCTCAAGCCAAGGTCAGCAAATGTTGTCAAAGGGAAAACTAGTTCCGTCTCGGTTCGGTCGAACACCATGAATCGACACACAGGAGCATGCCGTAATGCAGCGCGACATAGAACCAAATACCCACAGAGTCAAGGAAAGCAGTCGCTTCTGCCGACCCGAAGTTCATTCGTAACGCAATTTTTGGATTAGTGCCATGTTTGTTGCTCGTTTGTCACAATCCTGGCAGTTAAATCGCGCCGAGACCGCTGATGTAACTTGCGAGTTTTGTACCGGCATTGATGAAATACATCGGGTCTATAGGACGCCCATTTTCCCGGACTTCGTAGTGCAGATGCGTGCCTGTGGAACGCCCGGTGCTGCCGGCGAGGCCGATCGGGTCACCGGTGCTGACCTTATCGCCGACTTTGACAAGCACTTCCTCCATATGGCCGTAGCGCGTCGAGATGCCGTCGCCGTGATCGATCTCCACCATATTGCCATAGCCGCCTGTCCAGCCCGCCGAAACGATCCTGCCAGGGGCCGTCGCCTTGATCTTTTCGCCGGGGCTGAAATGGAAATCGGTGCCGGGATGGAGAGCCAGCGTGCCGAAGAAGGGATCCTTGCGATTGCCGAAGGGGCTGGTGACGAGCTTGCCCGGTGCAGGATTTCGGAAGGGCAGGCTCTCGGCGGCACCTCGCGCCGTCTCCAGGCGCGTTAGCGCCGTATCGAGATCGGCCATCGACTGCTCGAACTGGTCGACATTTTCCGGCGCCACATAGGGGCCGCCAACGCCACCGTCGTCATCTTCGCTATCACTGACCACGACCTCGTTCGGGATCTTAACGCCGACATTGGACATGATCGCCTGAATCTCGTTCGCCGTCTCGGATGCGTCTGCGGTGAGATTTCGGATGCGCGTTAGCTGATCCTGTTCGATATGTTTCAGCGACAGCGTCACTTTCGAAAAGACGCGGTCGGCGCGATCGGCGACCGTTTCCGGGGCGGGGACGTAGGCGAGGGTGGAGTTGTCCGGGGTGACATCTGCGGGCTTGCCGTTGGTAAGAAGCTTTTCGATGGCCTTTGGCGCGGTCAGCTGCGCATGCTCGTTCTTTGCAGCCGCCGTGTTCGCATCGGCATGCGGGGTTTTATCGGTGAGGCCCGAGCTTTCGGCCCTGTCGAGCAATGCGTTGAGCTTGCCGCCGCGCGACGACAGCTGTTGCTGCTGCTCGATGAGCTTGTCGACTTTCTCTTCGACGACCTGCTGATCGAGAAGCTGGCGGGAGGTGACGCGATCGACCTGGGCACGCAGTGCGGCGATGCGATCCTCATAATCATATTGCATACGCGCCTGGCGGGCCATCGTCGCGCCGATCAGATCGTCGCGCAGGACGAGGTAGGAGGTCGCCAGCAGGTAGCCGATCGAAAACAGGCCTGCGAGGCAGACGAACAGTGCCGCCATCCATGGACGCACGGTCATGTGGCGCACCGTCTCTCCACTTGCGAGGATGATGGTGTGACACCGCTGTTGTTTGCCGAAAACCCGGTTGTAAGGCTTTGCTGTCACCGAGAATCTCCCAATCGATGCTCTCAGGCACCCAATGGGAGTACACGGGATTATGGTTAATGAATACTTTCCGCGCGATTGTCAGAAAACGGAAAAGTTCTTTTATTTTAGTATTTTAGGCGTTACTTGTGGATGTGAGCGAGCGGTAGAAAGAGGGCGTCAATCCAGCCTCGGCGCGGGCGATATCGTTGAATGGCGCCTTGAGCGAGCCACGGAAGTTTGCGCGCACCAGCTCCTGGAACGCACGCGCCGGATCGCGCTTTTCCCGCGCGCAGAGAAAACGGAACCATTTGGCGCCGACGGCGACATGGCCTTTTTCGTCATTGTAGATGACGTCGAGCACGGCCGCGCTTTCCATGTCTCCGGTCTCGCGCATCTTTGCCTGCAGGGCGGGCGTCACGTCGAGTCCTCTGGCTTCCAGGATCAACGGCACGACGGCGAGGCGAGCGGTGAGGTCAGTGCGCGTTGCATGGGCCGCCTGCCACAAGCCGTCATGGGCGGACAGATCGCCATAATCCGCGCCCAGCTCGCGCAGCCGGGTCCGCACCATCCGGAAATGTTTCGCTTCCTCGAAGGCGACCTGCATCCAGCCGTCGAAGAAGGAATTGGGAACCGGCTCGGTCGCGAAGCGTGCGACGATGTCGAGCGCAAGATCGACCGCGTTCAGCTCGATATGGGCGATAGCGTGCAGCAGCGCGATGCGGCCCTTCAGCGTATGCAGCGAGCGCTTCTCCATATGCTTCGGCGGAACCAGCTCCGGCCGTTCGGGCCGGCCGGGTCGATCTGCCAGCGGCGGATCGAGTGGCGAACGCAATGACAGGGTGCGCGCAAACCAGCGCGTTGCGGATTCCTGGGCGAGCCCGGTCTTGCGATCGAGATCGGCCGAACGAATGGCCGCAATGGCGCCACCGCGCAGCGATGTGATCGTGTCGAGGTCGCCTGACATGCCGTCAAAGCTCCTTCGCCGCGGCCAAAACCTCTTCGGCGTGGCCGGCTACTTTTACCTTATCCCATATCCTTGCGATGCGGCCGTCGGCGCCAATCAGAAAGGTCGAGCGGACGACACCCATATAGGTTCGGCCATACATGCTCTTTTCCCTCCAAACGCCATAGGCCATCGCCATCGTCTTTTCCCCGTCGGAGGCGAGCGGCACGGAAAGCGCGTGTTTCCTGACGAATTTGTCATGGCTCTTCACCGTATCGGGCGATATGCCGAGGATCGCGACGCCGGCCTTGTCGAAATCGGCTTTAAGCGCGGTGAAGGAAATCGATTCGGTCGTGCAGGCTGTCGTGTCGTCCTTAGGATAGAAGAACAATACCAGCGGTTTTCCGCCGAAATCGGCTAGACGCACATGGCCGCCGCCATCGCGTGGCAAATCGAAATCGGGTGCCTCGTCGCCCACATTCAAAACAATCGGAAAAACTTCCGTCATGGGAAAAACTTTCTTTTGCCTGGTTTTTAGACGATACTACGGTTGAGCCATACATGCTGCTCAGGTATGCCGTCCACATGGGACGCAGCGTCACCAAAAAAATTGCTGAGAATGAAAGGGACGCGCAGGAGTGATCCGAGGCGAAAAGGTAACATTCCGTAAAAAGGATCTCGTTTCACTCGATCATCTGCCTTCCGCCCAGGTCGATGATCCCATGATCGTGCATGTCCCCCCGGAACGCACCAGCCGCAATCGTTCTCATGTCTGGCATGTCTGCCGCATGACGCTGGTTTTCTTCACCTTTCTTGCAATCATCCTCGGCGCCGTCATCGCAACGATCGAAAGCGGCGTTTTCGATGTGCCGCTGTCTCAGAAGGCGCAGACGGCCCTCGATAAGGCGATCGGTCCGCGCTACAAGGCGGAGGTCGGCAAGACCGTGATCCGCTTCACATCGGATCTGCGGCTGGCTCTCGAAGCGCGTGACGTCAACGTGATCGATCAGGACAGCGGCAAGCATCTGTCGACCATGTCGGCGGTCAATATGGAACTCGATCCGTTCGCCCTTATTGAAGGCCGGGTGGAAGTGGCGAGCGTTGCGGCGGAAGGCATAGCGCTCGATACTTCGCTCCTGCCTCAAGGAGATCCCGTCGACCTGACCGCCTGGCGCGTGGATGCGCTGCCCCAGGCATTGACCTCGGCTTTCGACGATATCGATTTTCTGCAGCGCTTCGTGCAGCGCGGCGGCACGAATTCGGTGCGTATTTCCGGATTTTCGGTCAAGCTGCCACGCCAGGAAGGCGATCCCATCTCTCTTGTGGTCGATAATCTCACCTTCGAGCGGACCGAACAGAATTCGCTGCATCTTTATGGGCAGGTCGCCGTCAACGGGTCGGTGGCGATATTGGATGTGATGGCAGAGCAGCAGGAGTCCGGCCACAGCTCTTCACTGATCGCGAAAATCTCCAATCTCGATCTCAAGCCACTGACGATGGCCTATGATGCGACCGGCACGCCGCGTCAGGGTCTCATGAGTTTCGCCGATGTGACGCTATCTGCCGTCAAAGGGGGCTCAGGCACCGATCCGAAGCTCGATGCCTCCGTCAATATCCAGCCCGGCGTGCTCTATATGGATCGCGACGCGCAGGATCTGACGCAGGCCAATATCAACCTCTCCTATAATTTCGATCACCAGACACTCGAGATCGCACCGTCGACCGTGCAATTCGTCAGCACTGTCGCGCCATTCTCCGGCGCCCTGATCGATCTCGACCGGGTTGACGCCAACGCAGGCAAAGGCTTCGGCATCGATTTCCTGATCAAGAACGGTACGGCAGCCTCATCGATATCCGGAGAAAAGCCGGTCAGCTTCGACGGCCAGGCGACAGGGCACTTTCTGTCCGCGACCAAGGAATTCCAGTTCGAGAATATCGGCATATCGACACCGCAAGGCGCTCTGTTCGGTTCGTTGCACATGAAGCTCGGCGACAGCTCGCCGGAAATCAGCTTCGGCGGCCGCGCGGACAAACTCGACACCAGCGTGGTGAAACAACTGTGGCCCTTCTGGATGGCTTCGAAGCCGAGAGTATGGGTCGAGAACAATCTCTTTGGCGGCTCGGTGACGAATGCGGTGATATCTGTGTTCATTCCAGCCGGGAGGCTGCGGGAGGCTGCGCAGACCGGCAAGCTGCAACTCGGCCAGAACGAGTTGCACATTGCTTTCGACATCGACGGCGCGCGCCTCAACGTGCCTGGCCAAATACCGCCGCTCCGGGATACGAAAGCACATTTCGATCTGACCGGCCCGACGATGGACGTCAGTATCGAGACTGCTACCTCCTATTTCCCGACAGGCCGCAAGATCACCTTGAACGATAGCAGCTTCTCGATACCGGCAACCTACGACAAGCCGCTGATGGCGGAGCTTGCTCTGACAATATCCGGCACGGGCGACGCCGTGGGTGAATTGCTGACCTACAAACCGCTGGAGGTATTGCAACGGACGGAATTCAAACCGGAGGACTTCAACGGCAAGATCGTCGCCAAGGTCAATGCCCGGATCGGCCTGATCAACGACCAGAAGCCGCCGCCGCCGGATTGGCAGGCGAAACTGGAGCTCAACAATGTAGATTTGTTGAAGCCGATGAACAATCGCAAGATCGACAACCTGACCGGCGAGATCGTGGCAGATCCACAATCGGTGCACCTGCAGGCTCAGGCGCAGATCGACGGCATTCCTGCCCAGATCGATATGATCGAGCCGACCGACAGCAAATCGACGGCCAAGCGCAGCCGCGTCATTACGGCGACGCTTAGCGATGCTCAACGCAATGCCGTCCTGCCGGGTCTTCGCGATATCATCGATGGGCCCGTCAAAGTGGAGCTGACGCGCATCGATGACGATCGACAGGGCGTGAAGGTGGATCTCAGCAAGGCGGCGCTGACGGTTCCGTGGGTAGGATGGTCGAAGGGCAGCGGCATTCCGGCAACCGCGCAACTCGAAGCGTCCGGACCGGACAGCCAGACGACACTCAAGAATTTTACGCTCAAGGGCGATGGTTTCGGCGTCAGCGGCGATCTTGTGATCAGCAAGGGGAGCTTGTCGTCAGCGAATTTCGACAGCGTGAAGCTCTCGGCCCTCGATGATTTCGCGCTGTCGCTCAAGCGCGGCAAGGGTGGAGGCTATGACGTATCGATATCGGGCAATTCGGCCGATATACGCCCGATCCTGGCGCGGCTGAAGACATCGTCATCTGGCGGCGGGAAGAGCGGCGGCGACGACTCGGCAAGCGCGACGATACATGTCAATCTCGACAAGGTTATTGGATTCAACGACGAATCGATCGGCAATCTCAAAGGTACCTATTCCATTGCAGGCGGCAAAACGACGGCGGTGGACTTTTCCGGCGTCACCCTCAGCGGAGAAGCTGTCGTCAGCCAGATGAGCAAGGGCAGCGGCAGCGGCACCATCCGCATCACCAGCGGCGACGCCGGCTCTGTTGCTCGTTTTGCCGATCTCTACAAGCACCTGAAGGGCGGCCTGCTCAATCTGTCGCTGCGCTCCGTCGGGCAGGACGACTGGGACGGATCGCTGGATCTGCGCAACTTCGCCATCGTCGACGAGAAGAAGCTTTCGACCATCGTTTCGACCCCGAGCGGCAAGAACGGCAAAAGCCTGAATGCAGCCGTGAAGGAGAATATCGATACGCGCTCGCAAAGCTTCGAAAGAGGCTTTGCGCGGCTGGTGATGCGAAATGGGTCGCTGTCGGTCGAGAACGGCGTCGTGCGGGGCGTGCAGGTCGGGGCGACATTCCAGGGAACGGTCAAGGATGCCAACGGCAAGATGGATCTGACCGGCACGTTCATGCCCGCCTACGGCCTGAACCGGCTGTTCGCCGAGGTTCCGATCGTCGGCTTCATCCTGGGCAACGGCAGCGACCGCGGCCTGATCGGCATTACCTTCAGGGTGACGGGTACACTGGAGAAATCGAGTATTCAGATCAATCCGCTGTCGATCATCGCACCGGGGGTATTTAGGCAGATCTTTGAGTTTTGATGAGACATACGGCGTGACGGTTTGCGGCTCTCTCCGGCCGGGCGGCTCATTTAACAGCTCGTTCTTCTTCCACCAATCGCTGCCGTATGCGTTCTGGTCCACCTTTCATACGTCGGGCAAATGGTCGATCGGGATCCACGACGCGCCAAAACGGAGCGGTGCCGTTTTCGCTGATCTGAGCCAAGTGCCGCTGGACGGTGATAGGACAGCAGGCATCTGCTCCATATTGACTGGCGAGCGCCTTTCTTACTTCGCCTACGGCAGATAATTGTCCTGGGGGCGCTGCCCATAACGCGCGAGCAACCATCTCCTCGCTTGGAATCAACATACTCTGCGTAAGGCTCCGGCCTTTGGGCCTTGTTTTGATCACCGGAATCTCATCCATAATCCACCTCCGGAGTTTCATGTCCTGACAGAGGACGAACCGGTAGTCCGCGATCCGACAGCAGCCGTCGCGGCTCGCCAGCTTGGATCGGCAATCTCCGGCCTTATCTTGGTCGATCCGACCTTCATAAGTCCAGAGTGGCAGCGCGAGGTTTTTGAAAGCGATATCGCTGAGGAACATCGGCGATCCATGGCGTTGGGCAGGGCTGATCTGGTTGCCCAGGCGCGCTTCGACACCCATCCCCGTCGGCGGAGATTTTGGAATGCCTGGTCGATGCAAGACTTCAGACCAGTATGTCCGCGTTCGAAGTGCTCACGCCGCCAAATCCTGACTATCGCGAGCTCATTCAGAGCATGCACGCCCCGATCCTTCTCGTGATTGGAGACAAAGGGGGCGTTTCGCTGGATACGGCTCGTGAGCTGCGGGAGCTCAATCCCTTGCTTCGATATGAATTGATCCCCGATGCCGGTCACGGCGTTCCATATGATCAGCCCGAGCGATTAGGAGCTGCTATGTCGTCTTTCCTGCGGCCCATATCCGCTTTGCGGACTGGCGCTGCCTTCGTCGACTGATCGTCCACATCACTTTATCGGTCGGCGGTTTTCAGTCTGCGCGGCGAGTACAAAAAGCCGGCGAGATGCGCCGGCTTTGTTCGTAGTCGTGTGACCGGCTGCTCAAGCCGCCGGGCGGATCAGGATGTGCTTCTTCTTGCCCAGCGACAGCTTGATGATGCCATCGGCGGTGATTTCGCCGCTGCCGATGACCTTGCGCTCGTCGCTGACGGCCTCGTCGTTGATGCGCACCGCACCGCCCTGAACGTGGCGGCGGGCTTCGCCGTTCGAACCGGCCAAGCCGGCGCGAACGATCAGCGACAGAAGGCCGACGCCCGCATCGATCTCCGCAGCGGGGATATCGACGGACGGCAGGTTTTCGGACAGGCCGCCTTCCTCGAAGGTTTTGCGCGCCGTCTCGGCGGCCTGTTCCGCCGCCGCGCGGCCATGCAGGATGGCGGTGACCTCGGTCGCAAGGATCTTCTTGACCTCGTTGATCTCCGACCCGGCAAGGGCCGAGAGCCGTGCGATCTCACCCATCGGCAGGGTGGTGTAGAGCTTGAGGAAGCGCGAGACATCAGCATCCTCGGTATTGCGCCAGTACTGCCAGAAGTCGTAGGCCGAGAGCAGGTCGGCGTTCAGCCAGACCGCGCCCGAGGCGGATTTGCCCATCTTGGCGCCCGACGAGGTCGTCAGCAGTGGAGAGGTCAGCGCGAAGAGCTGCGGTGTCCCCATGCGGTGACCGAGGTCGATGCCATTGACGATATTGCCCCACTGATCCGAGCCGCCCATCTGCAGGCGGCAGTCATAGCGCTTGGCCAGCTCGACGAAGTCGTAGGCCTGCAGGATCATGTAGTTGAACTCGAGGAAGGACAGTGACTGCTCGCGATCCAGGCGCGTCTTGACGCTGTCGAAGGACAGCATGCGGTTGACCGAGAAATGCCGGCCGACATCGCGCAGGAATTCGAGGTAGTTCAGCGAGCGCAGCCACTCGGCGTTGTTTATCATCAACGCATCCTTCGGGCCGTCGCCGTAGGTGAGGTAGTTGGAGAAGCAGCGCTTGATCGAAGCGATGTTGCTTTCGATCGTGTCGATGGTCATGAGCTGGCGAGACTCCTCCTTGAAGGAGGGGTCGCCGACCATGCCGGTGCCGCCGCCCATCAGCGAGATGGCGCGATGGCCTGTCGCCTGCATCCAGTGCAGCATCATGATCTGGATCAGCGAACCCGCATGCAGGCTCGATGCTGTGGGATCGAAGCCGATATAGGCGGTCACCGTTTCCTTGGCAAAAAGGTCGTCGAGGCCTGCTTCATCGGAAATCTGATGAATGAAGCCGCGCTCTTTCAGGGTGCGCAGGAAGTCGGATTTGAACTCAGCCATGATCTTGGTCTCTCGAGGCCGCATAAATGGATCATGCGGCACAATCGCTGTTGTTGAACGTCGCGGCGCGTTTAGCATTGATTTGTGAGCGCGTCACCATTTTGGTTGGGTGCGAATGCCGAGTTTCAGCCCGGTGGAGCGGCGGCCCGGATTTGTAAACAGACGCTTCTCAACGTGAATACATCGTAACAACGCCCCGAAGCCGCCGCGTATTCGCCCAAATCAAATCCTATTCATTTATCGTTGATCCCGTGCGCGCCACATGTTTCCCGAAAGAAACCGGTATGTCACCTCTGCTTCCGATGATGGGATTGTCATTCAAAAAGATGATCTGGGCATTTTTTGCCATCGCGTTGGTTTTGGCCGGTATCGTCGCCACGAGCCCGGCCGATGCGCAAGGTTCCCCTGAAAAGAGAATAGCGCTCGTCGTGGGCAACGCCGCCTACAAGACGGGCGCGTTGCCGACGCCGGCCAATGATGCCGGTTTGATTGCGCAGACGTTGCAGGCTGCGGGTTTCGATGTCATCGGCGCGCGCGACCTCGACCAGAACGGGTTGCGAGATACACTCCGGGACTTCCTGGCGAAAGCGAACGCCTCGGGGCCTGATACCGTGGCTTTCGTCTATCTGGCGGGCTATGGGCTTCAATACCAGGGCGACAATTATTTCGTGCCGGTGGATGCGCAGATCGCCAATGCCACGGATGTTCCCGTCGAGGCGATCCGGGTAACCGATTTCACCAAATCGCTGGCGGCGATCAACAATCGCGGCAGCATTGTGGTGCTCGACGCGGCACGGGCCAATCCGTTCGCGCAGTCCAATCAGCCGCTTGCCGGCGGCCTGACGCTTGTCGAACCCGACGCCAATCAGTTGATCGCATTCAATGCGGCGCCCGGCACCGTCGCGCCGCCGGAAGCAGGTCCCTATGGCTCCTATGCCCATGCGCTGGCGGAAATGATTCGCGTCGGCGGCCTTTCGCTCGGCGACGTATTCGATCGCACGCGCCTGCGAGTGAGCGATCTGACCAAGGGCGCAGAAATCTCCTGGGACGCGTCTAAATTCAACAACGCCTTCACCTTCTTCGATCGTGGACCCGATGCGCCGGCAGCCCAGGTGTCCAGTTACGACAACGCGGCAATCCGTACGAAGGCGATCCGCGATTTCGATGAGAAGGATGCCTATTTCGCGGCGCTCGACCGTGACTCGCTGCAAGGCTACGAGGATTTCCTCGCCGCCTATCCGAACGACTCCATGGCGAGACGTGTACGCGCCATTATCGCTGCCCGTCGCGAGGCGATCACCTGGCGCGAGACGTGGATCGCGGATACGCCGGAGGCCTATTGGTCCTATCTGCGACGTTATCCACGCGGCCCGCATGTCTGGGATGCCCGCCGCCGTCTCGAGCATTTCGACGCAGCGCTCGAGCCGCCTCCGTCCTTCACCGTGATCGAGTATGACGTGCCGCCGCCACCGCTGCCGGAAATCGTCTATATCGATCGGCCCGTTCTTTATTTCGATGATGCCGATTTCGGCTATGCACCACCGCCGCCAGTTGTTTTCCTGGCGCCGCCGCCGCCGGATTTCGTCGTGTTGGCGCCACCGCAGCCCTCGGTCGACCTTTACGTCCTGCCGGCGCCGGTCTTCGTTCCGGTTCCGGGCTGGGTGCTCCCGCCGCGCGATATCGCGCCGCCCGAAAACAACATCATCTTCAACAACATTCATAATACGGTCGAGAACAATACGATCATCAACAACACGACCGTCAACGAGAACGGGGCTGAACCTGCGGCACCCGGTCTGACGACAGGGCAGAAGCTCGTCGGCGCAGCGGTCGTCGCCGGCGCCGGTGCGGCGGCGCTGCATGTCGCCCTGCCGCCTTCGGTGCAGAAGGCGGCCGTCCTGCAGAAGCAGAACCCGGCGGCGGTGGTAAAGGTGCCCGCAGGTTCCCCTGCCGCACCCTCGGGGCAGCCGCAAGCCGGAAATGCCGGCGCTCATGCTTTGCCCGGTGCTAATGGTCAGCCCTTGCCGACCGTTGGCAAGACCCCGGTCAATAAGGGGCAGGTGCAGCCGAAGCAGGCGCAATCGCCACAATCCGCGCCCAACACTGTGCAAAATCCGGCCGCTGCTGGCGCGAAACCCGCTCCACTGGGTGCGAATGGCAAAGGGCATGCGCTCCCTGGTGCCAATGGCCAGCCCTTGCCGGCTGCCGGCAAGACCCCCGCCAATCAAGGACAGGCGCAGACGAAGCCGGCCCCACAGGGTGCGAATGGCAGTGTGCATGCGCTTCCGGGAGCGAGGGGGCCGAATCAGGTCGCAAAGACCCCGGCGGCGCAAGTCGCTCCGAACGCGAAACAGAATTCGGTCGCCACAGGGCCGAAGCCGAATGCCCATGGTCAGACGATAAAGCCAGCGGCGCCGGCTATTGCCGCGAAGGCACCTGCCAAGCCAAAGCCTGTCAACACCAATCAGCCGCACGTCGCAGCCGCGCCCCCGCAGCGTGTGAACCCCGTGGCCTCACAGCCGAAGCCGGCGCCGCACGCAACCGCGCAGGCGAGGGCGCCCGCTCCGAAGCCTCAGGCTCAACCGAGACCGCAGCCCCAGCCGAAGGCTGCGCAGCAGGTCAAGAGACCCCCGCCTGCGCCGCCGAAGCCTCCGGAAAAGAAGAAGTGCGGAGCGCCGGGGCTTCCTGCATGTCACTGAACGGTGATTTTGACTGACGATCCGGGGGCCGCGTATGCGGCCCTTGCTCTTTGAGCGCCAGCCTATCGCGATGACTGGAGCGGACCCGCTGCGCTTAGTGGCTTGCCGGCCGGTGACCGTCGTGATTGAACATGAGTCGCAAGTTTCATGTATTACCCGAAAAAGCAGGCAGACGGATGAGCGACGCCATCATACTCGAAACTCCCCGCCTTGTTTTGACGATGTGGAACAAGGGCGATGCCGAGCTGATTAGGCAGTTGCATTCGACGGTCGAAACGACGCGTTATCTCTCCGGAGCGGCGCCATGGACGTTGGAGAAGGCCGAAGAGCGGCTGAAAAGCTGGTTCGGCGAACAAGCGCGCGACGGGGTGACCAAATACAAGATGCTGAAGCGGGACGACGGCCGCTTCATCGGTCGCGCTGGTTTTTCGCGATTTCACGAGGAAAACGGCCGCGGTGAATTCGAGCTCGGTTATTCGATTCGGAACGACGCCTGGGGCAATGGTTACGCGACGGAGATCGCCGGCGCGCTGGCGCAATGGTTCTTGCAGCGTGGCTTGGCCAATCAGTTCATCGCCTTCACACATCCGGAAAATGCGGCGTCGCAGCGGGTTCTGCGAAAGATCGGCATGCAGGATCACCCGCCGATGGTCATCGACGGGATCTCATGCCCAACGTTCAGAATGGCCCGGTAAAGGCGTTTCTCTTACCGGATGCGCTTGGCGGCCGGTTCCGGCACCAGTTCGCCGTTCAGGCGACGATCGAGATAATCTTCGCATTCGCCCAGAAGTGTGTCGACCTGGCCGTTGAAGAAGTGATTGGCGCCCGGCACGATCTTGTGCGTGATCAGGATGCCCTTCTGCGTCTTCAGCTTCTCCACGAGGCCGTTGACGTCCTTTTCCGGAGCAACCTTGTCCGCATCGCCGTTGATGATCAGGCCGGACGAGGGGCAGGGAGCAAGGAAGGAGAAATCGTAGATATTCGGCTGCGGCGCGATCGACATGAAACCTTCGATTTCAGGACGGCGCATCAGCAGCTGCATGCCGATCCAGGCGCCGAAGGAATAGCCGGCAACCCAGCAGCTTTTGGAATCGGGATGGAGGCTCTGGACCCAGTCGAGCGCCGATGCGGCATCGGAAAGCTCGCCGGCGCCGTGATCGAATTCGCCCTGACTGCGGCCGATGCCGCGGAAGTTGAATCGGAGGGTCGTAAAACCGCGCTTCTGGAACATATAGAAGAGCTGGTAGACCACCTGATTGTTCATGGTGCCGCCAAACTGCGGGTGCGGATGGAGAATAATTGCGATCGGGGCGCTTTTTTCCTTAGAGGGCTGATAGCGGCCTTCAAGGCGGCCTGCGGGGCCGTTGAAAATAACTTCGGGCATCGATACTCCGGCTCTTCTTTTTCTGCGTTCAAACCCAACGGCACGCAGCAAGTTGACTTGACGAATGCGCTCATCTTTTCTAGAACGCAGTTTAGAACAATTCGAAACTTGATGCGGTGTTCCGCGCGTTGTGTGTGCAACGATTTATGGAACGTGTCATAAGGCATGCCCGGCTGAAATTTCAAGGAAAATGAGCCGGACGCAGCAAAGCAACGTCAGGCAGGAAGAAGATCATGGCGGCAACGCGCCTTTATCTCGACTGGAATGCCACCGCGCCGCTTCACCAGGCCGCGCGGGATGCGATGCTACGTGCGATGGATATTCAGGGCAACCCCAATTCCGTGCATGGGGAAGGTAGGGCGGCACGTGCTGCCGTCGAGGCCGCGCGCCGGCAGGTTGCAAGCCTGACGGGCGCTGCTCCGGCCCATGTCGTTTTCACCAGCGGCGCCACAGAGGCGGCCAATACGGTGTTGACACCGGAGTTTCGCATGGGACGGACGCCACTTGCCGTCAGCCATCTCTATGTATCGGCCGTCGAACATCCGGCCGTGCGCGAGGGTGGCCGGTTTTCGAAGGACAGAATCAGCGAAGTGCCGGTGACATCGGGCGGTATGATCGATCTTGCAGCCCTTGAAGCGCTGCTTTCTGCGCATGACAAGGCGAGCGGGCTGCCGATGGTCGCGATCATGCTCGCCAACAACGAGACAGGGATTCTTCAGCCTGTCGATGAAGCGGCCAAGCTCGTTCAGGCGGCAGGCGGCATATTCGTTGTCGACGCCGTGCAGGCAGCCGGCAGGGTGGCGATCGATATCGAAGCGATCGGCGCGGATTTTCTGATCGTCTCGTCCCACAAGATCGGTGGGCCCAAAGGAGCCGGGGCGCTGATCTCGCGCGGCGAAGTGCTGATGCCGAAGCCATTGATCCATGGCGGCGGCCAGGAAAAGGGGCATCGCTCCGGCACGGAAAACGTGCTTGCCATCATCGGCTTTGGTGCCGCCGCCGAGGCGGCGCTTGTGGACTTCGATGGCCGCAATGCCAGGATCGGCGCGTTGCGCGATCGGCTGGAAGAAGGCATGCGGCTTGCCGCGCCCGATATCATCATTCACGGTGAGGGCGGAACGCGTGTGCCGAATACCAGCTTCTTCACGCTGCCGGGATTGAAATCCGAGACAGGGCAGATCGCCTTCGATCTCGAAGGTGTCGCTATTTCGGCCGGGTCTGCCTGCTCGTCGGGCAAGGTCGGCGAGAGCCATGTGCTTGTCGCCATGGGATGCGATCCGAAGCTCGGAGCGCTTCGGATTTCACTCGGCCCCGCCACGACCGAAGCGGACGTAGATCGCGCCATAGCGGCCCTTGCCCGCATTGCGGGCCGCCGCAAACTGGCGGGTGCCGCGGCCTGACGGCCACAATTTTGCGGAAACGGAAATTTCCGCTTGCCAAGTGGGCTGAAAAGTCCCCTTTGGCCGACTACATAGAGGGTAGACATAAGTCTGCCGCAACGTTGACAAGCTGCCGGACCTTGGATCCGGCGAGATTGGAGAACGAAATGCCTGCAGTCCAAGAAACGGTCGATCAGGTTCGCCAGATCGACGTGGACCAGTATAAGTATGGTTTTGAAACTACCATCGAAATGGACAAGGCTCCGAAGGGCCTGTCCGAGGATATTGTCCGCTTTATTTCCGCCAAGAAGCGGGAGCCGGAATGGATGCTGGAATGGCGTCTTGAGGCGTATCGCCGCTGGTTGACCCTGGAAGAGCCCACCTGGGCCCGCGTCGACTATCCGAAGATCGATTTCAACGACATCTACTATTACGCTGCGCCGAAGAGCACGTCCGGCCCGACCTCGCTCGAGGACGTCGATCCGGAGCTCTTGAAGGTCTATGAGAAGCTCGGCATTCCCTTGCGCGAGCAGGAGATCCTTGCCGGCGTCAAGCAGTCGAGGATCGCAGTCGATGCCGTGTTCGATTCGGTTTCGGTGGTTACCACCTTCAAGGAAGAGCTGAAGAAGGCCGGCGTGATCTTCATGTCGATCTCGGAAGCGGTCCGCGAGCATCCCGATCTCGTGCGCAAATATCTCGGCACCGTCGTTCCGACATCAGACAATTTCTACGCGACGCTGAATTCCGCTGTCTTCACCGACGGCTCTTTCGTCTTCGTGCCGAAGGGCGTTCGTTGCCCGATGGAATTGTCCACCTACTTCCGCATCAACGAGAAGAATACCGGCCAGTTCGAGCGGACGCTGATCATTGCCGAAGAGGGAGCTTATGTCTCCTATCTCGAAGGCTGCACGGCGCCGCAGCGCGACGAAAACCAGCTGCATGCGGCCGTCGTCGAACTCGTCGCGCTCGATGATGCTGAGATCAAGTATTCGACGGTTCAGAACTGGTATCCGGGCGACAAGAACGGCAAGGGCGGCATCTACAACTTCGTCACCAAGCGTGGCGATTGCCGCGGTCATCGCTCCAAGATTTCGTGGACGCAGGTCGAGACCGGTTCGGCCATCACCTGGAAATACCCGTCCTGCATTCTGCGCGGTGACGACAGCCGCGGCGAGTTCTACTCGATCGCCGTTTCCAACGGCCATCAGCAGGTCGACAGCGGCACCAAGATGATCCACCTCGGCAAGAACACGTCGAGCCGCATCGTGTCGAAGGGCATCGCTGCCGGCGTCTCGCAGAACACCTATCGCGGCCAGGTCTCGGCTCACCGCAAGGCGACGAACGCGCGTAACTTCACGCAGTGCGATTCGCTGCTCATCGGCGACAAGTGCGGCGCGCACACAGTGCCCTACATCGAAGCCAAGAACTCGACGGCGCAGTTCGAGCATGAAGCCACGACGTCGAAGATTTCCGAGGACCAGCTGTTCTATTGCCTGCAGCGCGGCATCCCGACGGAAGCAGCGATCGCTCTGATCGTCAACGGCTTCGTCAAGGAAGTCCTGCAGGAACTGCCGATGGAATTCGCCGTCGAAGCGCAGAAGCTGATCGGCATCTCGCTCGAAGGCAGCGTCGGCTGACGCCCGCATAGAAAATTAGCTTTGGCGCGCCAGCCGCGCCCTACGTTCATTCCTTCGTTAGGATTCTACAATGCTTGAAATCAAGAACCTGCATGCCCGCATCGCCGAAGACGGCACCGAGATCATCCATGGCCTGAACCTGACGGTGAAGGCGGGTGAAGTCGCCGCCATCATGGGGCCGAACGGCTCCGGCAAATCGACGCTGTCCTATATCCTCGCCGGCCGCGACGACTATGAGGTCACCGAGGGCGATATCCTCTACAACGGCGAGAGCATCCTTGAGCTCGACGCTGCCGAGCGCGCCGCCAAGGGCATTTTCCTTGCCTTCCAGTATCCGGTCGAAATCCCTGGCGTTGCCACGATGCAGTTCCTGAAGGTAGCGCTCAACGAGCAGCGCAAGGCGCGCGGCGAAGACGAGCTGACGACGCCGGATTTCATCCGCCGGGTCAAGGAAGCAGCGGCCAAGCTGCAGATCAACATGGATATGCTGAAGCGTCCGCTGAACGTCGGCTTCTCCGGCGGCGAGAAGAAGCGCGCCGAAATCCTGCAGATGGCGCTGCTGCAGCCGCAGCTTTGCGTGCTTGACGAGACCGACTCCGGCCTCGATATCGACGCTCTGAAGATCGTCGCTGATGGCGTCAACGCGCTGCGCTCTCCGGATCGCGCCGTGATCGTCATCACCCATTACCAGCGGCTGCTGGATTACATCGTTCCGGACACCGTTCACGTCCTCTACAAGGGCCAGGTGATCAAGTCCGGCGACAAGACACTGGCGCACGAACTCGAAGCCAATGGATATGCCGACATCATCGGGGCTGCGGCCTGATCGGGGCGGAAAGGATACGTCGATGAACATTCAGACGACGAACCGCTTGACATCAGCCGAAACGGCGTTGATCGAGGCGTACAACGACCAGCTTGGCGATCTGCCGGGTGACGGTGAAGTTTTCGCCGTTCGTGACCGCCTGCTTGATGATCTGAAGACCGCGGGCCTGCCGACGCGTCGCATCGAGGCCTGGCATTACACCGATTTCAAGAACCTGCTGCGTCTGGTTCCGACCGATATCGGCAAGGGTCTTGCGGAAGCTTTGGCCCCGACGGTGGAGGGGGCTTCGGTGCTTTCCGTTCTCCAGGGCAAGGCGAGCGAGAAGGCTGCCGTCAAGGGGCTGACGATCGGCCGCTACGCCGATAGCCTGATCAGCGGCACAGCCGCCGCCGGTCTGGAGGCGCTCGACAAGGACGATGCCATCGGGCGCATCAACGCCAGCTTCGTGCGCGATGGCTATGTCGTCGATTTCCCTGACGGTACCGAGCTCGACGCGCCGCTGGAGGTTCAGTTCATTCATGCCGGCGGGCAGATTCACAGCCGCCTCCCGGTCTCCTTCGGTGCCGACGTCAAGGCGACGGTCATCGAGCGCCACCAGGCTGTCGAAGGCGCTGCCGCGCTCGTCTCCTCGGTGAGCGAAGTCAAGATCGGCGCGCGCGCCGAAGTGACCTGGATCATCCTGCAGGAGCAGGGCAGCGAGGATACGCATCTCGGCCAGATCCGCATCGATCTGGGCACGGACGCCAAGCTGAGGCTGTTCGTCATCAATGCCGGCGGCAAGCTGGTGCGCCAGGAGCTGTACATCAAGGTAGCGGGCGAGGGCGCCGATCTGACGCTGCGCGGCATCAACCTGCTCGGTGGCGATACGCATACCGACGTGACGATGGTGCTTGGTCATGACGTTCCGAACACCGGATCGACGGAAGTCATTCGCAATGTCGTGTTCGACCGGGCGCGCGGTGTCTTTCAGGGCATGATCCGGGTCGCACCGGATGCGCAGAAGACCGATGCCAAAATGGCCTGCAACACGCTGCTGATGTCCGACGATGCCGAATTTTCGGTCAAGCCGGAACTCGAAATCTTCGCTGACGACGTGCAGTGCGGCCATGGCGCCACTGTTGCCGATATCGACCGCAACCATCTCTTCTATCTGATGGCCCGCGGCGTTCCGGAGAACAAGGCCCGCGCCATGCTGGTCAACGCCTTCGTGGCCGAGATCGTCGAGGAACTGGAAGACGAAGCCCTGGTCGAGGCGCTGGAAGGCGTTATCTCTGCTTGGCTGGAAAAGCACGCCTGATTGGAGGCAAAGCTCGTGGACAAGATCATGCCTGCAACGGCCTATGACGTCGAAGCTATTCGCCGGGATTTCCCGATCCTGGCGAAGACGGTGCATGGCAAGCCGCTTGTTTATCTCGACAATGGCGCATCGGCGCAGAAGCCGCAGATCGTCATCGATGCTATCTCGCATGCCTATTCCAGCGAATACGCCAATGTGCATCGTGGCCTGCATTTCCTCTCCAATGCCGCCACCGAAGCTTATGAGGCAGCGCGCGAAAAGGTGCGCCGTTTCCTGAATGCGCCGTCGGTGGACGATATCGTCTTCACGAAGAACTCGACCGAGGCAATCAACACGGTCGCCTATGGCTGGGGCATGCCGAAGCTGAGCGAAGGCGACGAGATCGTCGTCTCCATCATGGAGCATCACTCCAACATCGTTCCCTGGCACTTCATTCGTGAAAGACAGGGAGCAAAGCTCGTCTGGGTGCCTGTTGACGACGAAGGCGCGTTTCATATCGAGGATTTCGAGAAAAGCCTGACGGAACGGACCAAGCTCGTCGCCATTACCCACATGTCGAATGCGCTCGGGACCATCGTTCCGGTGAAGGAAGTCTGCCGCATCGCGCATGAGCGGGGCATTCCGGTGCTGGTCGACGGATCGCAGGGCGCCGTGCATCTGCCTGTCGATGTGCAGGATATCGATTGCGACTGGTACGTCATGACCGGTCACAAGCTCTATGGTCCCTCCGGCATCGGCGTTCTCTACGGCAAGAAGGAGAGGCTCGCCGAGATGCGGCCTTTCCAGGGCGGCGGCGAGATGATTTTCGACGTGACCGAGGAAAACGTCACCTATAACGACCCGCCGCATCGCTTCGAAGCCGGCACGCCGCCGATCGTGCAGGCGATCGGGCTTGGTTTCGCGCTCGACTACATGGAGAGCATCGGCCGCGAGGCGATCGCCCGACATGAGGCCGATCTTGCGGCCTACGCGGCGGAGCGGCTGCGGGATATCAATTCGCTGCGAGTTTTCGGCACGGCACCTGGAAAAGGTGGTATCTTCTCCTTCGAACTCGCGGGTATCCACTCCCATGACGTGTCGATGGTGATCGACCGTCAGGGGGTTGCGGTGCGCGCGGGGACGCATTGCGCCCAGCCGCTCTTGAAACGCTTCGGCGTCACCTCCACATGCCGTGCATCGTTCGGCTTGTACAATACGCGTGCCGAAGTGGATGCTTTGGCGGATGCGCTGGAATATGCGCGCAAGTTCTTCGCCTAAGGAGGCAAGCGATGTCACTCGACGAAAGCGAACAGAAGATCGACGTACGCGAAGGGATCGTGCATTCCAGCATTCCCGAGGGTGAGCTGGCTCGCCTCAGCGACGACATCATCGCCGCGCTGAAGACTGTCTACGATCCGGAAATTCCGGCGGATATCTTCGAACTCGGTCTGATCTACAAGATCGATATCGAAGACGACCGCATGGTGAAGATCGTCATGACGCTGACCGCGCCCGGTTGCCCGGTTGCCGGCGAGATGCCGGGCTGGGTCGAAAACGCGGTCGGCGCGGTCGAAGGCGTTTCCGGCGTTGACGTCAGCATGACCTTCGATCCGCCGTGGAGCGCGGACCGCATGTCGGAAGAAGCGCAAGTGGCCATCGGCTGGTATTGAAGCTTTAGGCCGCCGGCTTTACATTAAGACTCGAAGCGCCGGATCTTGACCCCGGTTGCGGAAGGAGAATGAGCCCATGGGCTTTGCAGTGATGACTATGACCGATACCGCAGCTGCGCGCGTAAAGGCGATCGTCGAGAATTCCGGGTCCGATGCCAAGGGCGTTCGCGTCGGCATCAAGAAGGGCGGCTGCGCGGGGATGGAATATACCATCGACCTGGTGAGTGAGCCGAACCCCAAGGATGATCTGATCGAGCACGACGGCGCCAGGGTCTGGGTCGAGCCGTCAGCCGTGCTTTATCTGCTCGGCACCGAAATGGGCTTCGAGACCACGACCTTGCGTTCGGGCTTTACGTTCACCAATCCGAACCAGACATCTGCTTGCGGCTGTGGCGAGTCCGTCGAATTGAAGCCTGCAGATCTTGCCGCCTTGGCGGCGCAACGGCAGGCCGTTCAGCCCGCTTAAAGCGGATTTTGTCGTTATTTCACCTCGGGGCGTGTTGGATTCTCAATGTGCGGCCGGCACCGGCGTCAGCTTGAGTCCGAGCGCCTTGACGACTTTCAGGATCGTCGCGAATTCCGGATTTCCCTCGCCGCTCAGCGCTCGATAGAGTGCCGAGCGGTTCATGCCGACATCCTTGGCAAGCTTGCTCATATTGCGCGTGCGCGCCACTTCGCCCAATGCCCTGGCAATGGAGGACGGATCGTCGGTCTCAAAGGCGGCCGCGATGTAGCTGTCGGGATTATCCGTATCGAAGGGATTTTCCTCGTTCATTTCATATGCCTTTCCGTATGAGCCAGTCGCGGATGATGTCGGCCTCGTCTTGATGGAGGCCATGATCGGTTGGCAGCACAAGAGCGCTGACATCCGCGCCGGCGTTTGCAAATTGTTGTCTCACGAGTTCCGCGTCGCCAGGCTCCCGCCGTTGATCGTTCTCGCCTGAGGTGATCAGGATCGGCAGCGCGGGCATCGACGGGAACTCTGCGTCAGGTGCCGGTGAAAGAGGCCGCATCAAGATTGCTGATGATGCGAGCCCGGGCCGTCGCTGAAGGATCGATGCTGCCATGATGGCGCCATTGGAGAAACCGAGCAGAACTGGCGGCTGCGCGAGCAGCTTTCGCTCTATCGCCGTTGTAATGAACCGACAGAGCCTATCCGTCTGGCTGTCGAGGTCGACATGATCCAGGCTGCGGTCGGGATTGCGGCGGAAGAAGGCGAACCCTTCTTCCCATTCGACAGCGCCGCGCAGCGCCATGTACGGCCGCTGCGGCGCAATCGCATCCGCAAGCGGGATGAGAGCGGCCTCATCGCTGCCGCTGCCGTGCAGCAGAAGCAGCGGGGAGGAGGAATGCTCCGCCCGCCCGGCGATGAAATGAAAATCCGGCCATTCCGGCATAATGTCTGACTTCCAAGGCCTCATGGCGCGTCATAAAAAAACGCCGCGCATCCGGTGGGACGCGCGGCGTTTTCATAGACAAGTTTCACAATAGATTTATGTCGGCTTTTGGCGAAGCGACTGAACCGCTTCGCTTTTTCGCAAAAAAATCTACTCGGCCGCCTCGGCGTAGGATTCCACCGGCGGGCAGGTGCATACCAGATTGCGATCGCCATAGACGTTGTCGACGCGATTGACCGGCGACCAGTATTTGTCGACGCGGAACGCGCCAGGCGGGAAGCAGGCCTGCTCGCGGGAATAGGGGCGGTTCCATTCGCCGACGAGGTCTTCCACCGTATGCGGCGCGTTCTTCAGCGGATTGTCGGTCTTGTCCATCCGGCCTTCCTCGATGGCGCGGGCTTCCTCGCGGATCGCCAGCATCGCTTCGCAGAACCGGTCGAGTTCAGCCTTGGTTTCCGATTCGGTCGGCTCGATCATCAGCGTCCCGGCAACCGGCCAGCTCATGGTCGGCGCATGGAAGCCGCAATCGATCAGACGCTTGGCAACGTCATCGACGGTAACGCCGGCGCTGTCCACCAGCGGGCGCGTATCGATGATGCATTCATGCGCCACGCGTCCGGTCTTGGACTTGTAGAGCACGTCGTAGGCGCCCTTCAGCCTGGCGGCGATATAGTTGGCGTTGAGGATCGCCACCTTGGTCGCCTGCGTCAGCCCTTCGCCGCCCATCATCAGGCAGTAGCTCCACGAGATCGGCAGGATGGAGGCCGAACCGAAGGCCGCGGCCGAGACCGCGCCGCTGCGACCGTCCGTCTCCGGATGGCCGGGCAGGTGAGACGCCAGATGCGCCTTGACGCCGATCGGGCCCATGCCGGGACCGCCACCGCCATGCGGGATGCAGAAGGTCTTGTGCAGGTTGAGGTGGCTGACGTCGGAGCCGATGTCGCCGGGGCGGGAGAGGCCGACCATGGCGTTCATGTTGGCGCCGTCGAGATAGACCTGGCCGCCATGCTTGTGCACGAGATCGCAGATCTCCTTCACCGTCTCTTCGAAAACGCCGTGCGTCGAAGGATAGGTAATCATGCAGCAGGAGAGGTTGTCGGCATATTGCTCGGTCTTGGCGCGGAAATCGGCCATGTCGATATCGCCGTCGTCGCTGACCTTGACGACCACCACCTTCATGCCCGCCATCTGCGCCGAGGCCGGGTTGGTGCCATGCGCCGAAGTCGGGATCAGGCAGATATCGCGATGCCCCTCGCCATTGGCGATATGGTAGTTGCGGATGGTGAGCAGGCCGGCATATTCGCCCTGCGCGCCGGAATTCGGCTGCATGGAGAAGGCATCGTAACCGGTCACGGCGCAGAGCTTCTCCGTCAGATCGTCGATCATTTCGCGGTAGCCCAGCGCCTGATCGGCCGGCACAAAAGGATGGATGTCGGAGAATTCCGGCCAGGTGATCGGCAGCATTTCCGCCGTAGCGTTCAGCTTCATCGTGCAGGAGCCGAGCGGGATCATCGAGCGGTCGAGAGCCAGGTCACGGTCGGAGAGCCGGCGGATATACCGGGTCATCTCGCTTTCCGCGCGGTTCATGTGGAAGATCGGATGCGTCAGGTATTCGCTGGTGCGCAACAGGGTCTTCGGCAGGCGGTAGGACGGCTCGAAATCGGCGATGCGGAAATCGCCGCCGAAGGCACGCCAGACGGCTTCCAGCGTCGCCGGGCGCGTGCGCTCGTCGAGGCTCATGCCGATCTTCGTCTCGCCGACCTTGCGCAGGTTCACACCCTCGGCGACGGCGGCACGCAGGATGAGACCCTGCATATGGCCGACTTCGACTGTGATCGTATCGAAGAAGCTTTCCGGCTCGATGGCATAGCCGAGCTTTTCCAGCCCCTTGGCCATCAAGACGGCCTTCTGGTGGACCTGCTGGGCGATGGCCTTGAGGCCCTGCGGACCGTGGAACACGGCGTACATCGAGGCCATGACGGCGAGCAGCACCTGCGCGGTGCAGATATTCGACGTCGCCTTTTCGCGGCGGATATGCTGTTCGCGGGTCTGCAGCGACAGGCGGTAGGCGCGATTGCCCCGCGCATCGACGGAGACGCCGACCAAGCGGCCCGGCATAGAGCGCTTGTAAGCGTCCTTGACAGCCATGAAGGCCGCGTGCGGACCGCCATATCCCACAGGCACGCCGAAGCGCTGGGAGGAGCCAATGGCGATATCGGCACCCATTTCGCCGGGCGATTTCAACAGCGTCAGCGCCAACAAATCGGTCGCGACGACAGCGATGGCGCCTGTCTGGTGCAATCTGGAGATCAGCCCGCTGAAGTCGTTGAGGCGACCGTGCGTGCCCGGATACTGGAAGATCGCGCCGAAGACATCGACCGGATCGAGGTCGGTGAAGGGGTTGCCGAGGATAACGGTCCATCCGAGCGGCTCGGCGCGGGTCTTGATCAGCGCGATGGTCTGCGGATGGCACTCGGCATCGACGAAGAAGGCCTTGGCCTTCGATTTCGCCACGCGCTCCGCCATTGCCATGCCTTCGGCCGCAGCAGTCGCTTCATCGAGCAGCGAGGCATTGGCGACATCGAGGCCTGTGAGGTCACTGATCATCGTCTGGTAATTCAGCAGCGCCTCGAGGCGGCCCTGGCTGATTTCCGGCTGGTAAGGGGTATAGGCGGTGTACCAGGCGGGATTTTCCAGGATATTGCGCTGGATGACCGGCGGCGTGATCGTGCCGTAATAGCCCTGGCCGATCAGCGAGACGAGGACCTTGTTCTTGTTGGCGGTCTCGCGCAATCTGTCGAGCGCCTCGCGCTCGGTCATCGGCGCACCCCAAGCGAGCGGCGTCTTCTGGCGAATGGCAGGCGGCAACGTCGCGTCGATCAGGCCGTCAAGGCTGTTGTAGCCGATCACGCCAAGCATATCGGTCATCTCTGACGGAGATGGGCCGATATGGCGACGATTGGCAAAATCGTAGGGCTGGTAGTCGGTAAATTTGAATTCCGTAGGCGTTGTCATTATCCGATCAGCTCCTTGTAACCGGATTCATCAAGAAGACCACCAACATCACTCACGTTCTTCAACTTCAGCTTGAAGAACCAGCCAGCCCCCATCGGATCGGAGTTGACGAGTGCCGGATCGGCGGTGATGGCTTCGTTGACGGCGGTGATTTCTCCGTCGAGCGGACAATAGACTTCGGAAGCCGCCTTGACGGATTCGACTGTTGCCGCATCGTCGCCCTTTGAGAAGCTGGCGCCGACTTCAGGCAGTTCCACGAAAACCAGATCGCCGAGCTGCTCGGCGGCATGCGCCGTGATGCCGACCGTCGCAACATCGCCATCGATGTTCAGCCACTCATGTTCTTCGGTGAATTTCAGCATGGATAATCCTCTCTGGAAAAGACGTTCAGCGTTTGTAGGTAGGCTTGACGAAAGGCAGGGCGCTGACGGCGACGGGTAGGTATTTGCCGCGCACCTCGGCGTAGACGGTCGTGCCGGGCGATGAGAATCTCGTGGGCACATAGCCCATGGCGACGGGGGATTCCACGCTCGGGCCGAAGCTGCCCGAGGTAACCTCACCGATCTCGGTCTTGCCCTCGGCATCGGCATGGAGCTTGGCATGACCGCGCACGGGCGCCTTGCCTTCCGGCTTCAGGCCGACGCGGCGGCGCGGGGCGCCACCATCGAGTTCGGCGAGAATGCGGGACGCGCCGGGAAAGCCGCCGGCGCGGGTGCCGCCGGTCTTTCGAGCCTTCTGCATGGCCCATTCGAGCGCGGCTTCGACCGGTGTCGTGGTCTGATCGATATCATTGCCATAGAGGCAAAGCCCGGCTTCGAGGCGCAGCGAGTCGCGGGCGCCGAGGCCGATCGGCTGCACATCCGGGTGTTCGAGCAGCCGCTTGGCGATATCCTCGGCCTTGTCGGCCGGTACGGAAATCTCGAAACCGTCTTCGCCGCTGTAGCCGGAGCGCGACACGAGGCAGGAAACGTCGTGCAGGCGACAATGGCGCACATCCATGAATTTCATGTAGGCAATGTCGGCCCAGAGTTCCGCAAGCACGGAAACGGCGCGCGGTCCTTGCAGGGCAATCAGTGCGCGATCAAGTAAGGTAACCTCACAGCTATCGCCGATATGATCTTGAAGATGCTTGAGATCCTGCTCCTTGCAGGCGGCGTTCACAACGACGAAGAGGTAGTCATCCATATGGGTGATCATGAGATCGTCGAGGATGCCGCCGTTGTCGTCGGTAAAGAAGCCGTAGCGCTGGCGATCTTCCGCGAGGCCGAGGATATCGACCGGCACGAGGCTTTCCAGTGCGAGCGCCGCGTCCTCATATTTGCCGGAACGGGCGCGGATCGTCACCTGACCCATATGCGACACGTCGAACAGGCCGGCGGAAGAGCGGGTCCAAAGGTGTTCCTTCATGACACCCGCGGCATATTGCACGGGCATGTCGTAACCGGCAAACGGCACCATGCGGGCGCCGAGCGATACATGCAGGTCGTAAAGGGGTGTCTTCTTGAGGGCAGCGGTCTCGTCCAATGACGCCTCCGGGTTTTGCGCTCATATCCGAGCGCAGAGCTCACAATTTCGGCACAGTTGCGCCTGACGATGAGCCCCCTCTGTCTGTTTGCCTGAGATTGTTATCCCTTCGGCGAACGCTTGCGCGTTTCTCTCCAGAGTTCCGTCTGCCCCTTGCTGGTCCTTTGGGCCTGAGAGTTTCCGGGGCGGTTGCTCCTTCGGCACCGGCTTGCGCCGGATTCTCCCAACAAGGTCGAGTGTCATTATCTGGTAGTCGAGAGAGATGGCAAGGGGCAAATGTCGCCGCTGAACAAATTTTTGTCGCGCGCTTCCATCGGCCATCCCGCGAGTGAAAGCGGGGGCTTTGCAACGAGGTTGCGAAAGGCTATCCCTTCGGGTCGATAGAGGAGCCGGGCAGGAGAGAATGATGAACCGTTGTCAGGTCGCAGCATTGCTGATGTCAGCAGCAGCACTTTCGCTTTCGACAGGCGGCGCAATGGCCCAGCAGAGCGGCGACATGAAGGGCATGGCCGGGATGCATATGGATGCGCAGGCGGCGCCATCCGGTTCAGCCACCGGTAAGATCGGCGATCTCGATATCAGCGGCGGTTATGTCCGCGCCATGCTGCCTGGTCAACCGGTCGGCGGCGGCTATATTATCATCCACAATGGCGGCAAGGCCGACGACAAGCTGACATCAGTCACATCCTCGGCTGCGGGCAAGGTGGAATTGCACGAGATGAAGATGGACGGCGAGATCATGAAGATGCGCGAGATCAAGGGTGGTATCGCAATTCCCGCCGGTACTACCGTGACGCTTTCGCCGAACACGATGCACATGATGTTCAAGCAGGTGAAGACGCCCTTCAAAAAGGGCGGCTCGGTGCCTGTGATGCTGATGTTCGAGAAAGCCGGGATGGTCGATCTCGATCTGCCCGTCGTGTCGGCCAAGGGAAACTGAGCCAGAAAAATATTCGGCCCGGATAATTCCAGTTTCCACTTTTGCTCGAAATGCTCTAAAGCCACGTCGAAAGGCCGGGATATCCGGCTGCGGGGCAGCTGGCCCCGTTATTTGAATTGGCATGATCCAGTCCAACGAGCGTTTGGTATTTTCCGGAGCATGCTGCGGCATTTGAAAGAAGAACAATGGCCGGGATTGAACATATACAGGTCGAGCCTGACGAAGCCGGCATGCGCCTCGACCGCTGGTTCAAGGTACATTTTCCGGGGCTCGGCTTCGGTCAGCTGCAAAAGTTGTTGCGTTCCGGCCAGGTGCGCGTCGATGGCGGTCGTGTCAAGACGGATGCGCGCGTGCAGCCGGGGCAGGTGGTGCGCGTGCCGCCTCTCGACGTCGACGCCAAGGCCCTGAAGAGCGGCCCCATCGGTGGCAATGACCTTAAACACGCCGGTGACGGCGAGCTTCTTGCGCGCATGCTGCTGCACGAAGACGAGAAGGTCTTTGTGCTGAACAAGCCGGCCGGCCTCGCCGTGCAGGGCGGTTCCGGCCTCACCCGTCATATCGACAAGATGCTGGAGGCATGGACGAGCAAGAAGGGCGAAAAGCCACGCCTGGTGCACCGTCTCGACCGCGACACATCCGGCGTCCTCGTCGTTGCCCGCACCCGCGGCGCGGCGCAGAAGCTGACTGCGGCCTTTCGTGAGCGCGACACCAAAAAGACCTATTGGTCGTTGGTCAAGGGTGTGCCGCGCAAGCACGAGGACAAGATTTCGACCTGGCTGGTGAAGGAAGCAACACCCGACGGCGATCGCATGCGCATCGCCAAGCATGGGGAGGAGGGCGCGGATCACGCCATCTCCTATTATCGCGTGCTCGAAATGGCAGCGCAGAGCCTCGCCTGGCTGGAGATGGAGCCCTATACCGGCCGCACGCACCAGCTCCGCGTCCATGCGCTGCATATAGGTCATCCGATCATCGGCGACCCCAAATATTTCGATGACGATCCGAACTGGGATTTCCCTGGCGGTGTCCAGAAGCGTCTGCATCTGCATGCCCGCCATATCGATATTCCGCATCCCAATGGCGGCCGCCTGCGCGTCACGGCACCTCTGCCGCCGCACATGGTGCAGACATGGAACCTTCTCGGTCTCGACATGGCATCGGCAGGGGAGCCGGACGACGAATGAAACTCGTTCTTTTCGATTGCGACGGCACGCTGGTCGATAGCGTGCGGCTGATCCACGAGGTCATGGCGCGGACATTCGTTGCCTTTGGCTACAAGCGCCCCGATGTTTCCGCCACCAAGGCGATCATCGGCCTCAGCCTGGATATCGCGGTTTCCCGCATGCAGGGCAAGCCGCATGTCGATGACGAGGCGATTGCCATGACCGCGCACTACAAGTCGATCTTTCCCGGCGTGCGCGACGAGGCGGATATGCAGACGCCGCTCTTCGACGGCATCAAGCCGCTGATCGAGACTCTCGCATCCCGCGACGAATTGCTGCTCGGTGCCGTGACGGGCAAGTCCCGCCGTGGTCTTATCCATATTCTTGAAGCCAACGGTTTTGCGCCCTATTTCGTGGTGTCGCGTACTGCCGACGATTGCCCCTCGAAGCCGCATCCGGCCATGGTGGCGGAATGCTGCGACGAAACCGGCATGGATCCGCACGACACCATCGTCATTGGCGATGCCGTTTACGACATGCAGATGGCAAAGGCTGCCGGCGCGACCGCCATCGGCGTATCCTGGGGTTACGCTTCGGTGGAGGAATTGCTGACTGCCGGCGCCGATGCGATTGCCCACCATCCAAACGACCTGTTGAGCCATATTCTCTGAGGTGACGACATGCGCGACCTGTTGAACGATCTTTCCGAGGGGCTGAGCCATCCCGATCCGATCCGCCGCGCGCAGATCCAGATGAAGAGACCCTTGCCGAAGCGCTTCTACAAGGACGTGACAATCAACCCGGGCAACGACGGTCACGCCATTGCGCTCGACGGCAAGGTGGTCAAGACGCCGGCGCGGCATTCTCTCGCCCTGCCGACGGAAGCGCTTGCCAAGCTGGTGGCGGCCGAATGGGCGAGACAAGTCGACGTCATCGATCCAGCAACAATGCCGGTCACCCGTCTGGTCAACAGCGCCATCGATGGTGTGGCGACCGAAAGCCAGGCTGTGTTCGACGAAATCGTGCGCTTTTCCGGCAGCGATCTCCTTTGCTATCGCGCCAATGAGCCGGAGCGGCTGGTCGCGCGGCAGTCGGAGCGCTGGAACCCGGTGATCGAGTGGGCGGCACGCGAGATCGGTGCTCGCTTCATTCTGGCCGAGGGCGTCATTCACCAGCAGCAGCCCCGCGAGGCCATTTCCGCCTTCGCCGCGGCATTGCGCAAATACGACACGCCCATGGAGCTTGCGAGCCTGCATACGATCACGAGCATGACCGGCTCCGCGATCCTGGCGCTCGCCTTTGCGGAGGGCTGGCTGCCGCTTGCCGACGTCTGGTCGTTGGCGCATCTCGATGAAGACTGGACGATCGAACATTGGGGCAGCGATGAGGAAGCCGAGCACCGCCGCGCGCAACGCTTCGAGGAATTTCAGGCGGCAACCGACGTTTTTTCTGCACTGCGCAGTTGAATATTGTTGATTTCCAGTCCTTTATAACAGCCTTCGTATCTTGCGGATTTGGAAGTCGGGGCAGGGATCATGTTGTTGTTGAGGCCGGGGGCCGTATTGGCGCTCGTGGGATGTTTGGCTCTGGCTGCGTGCTCGAGCTGGTCCGTTGATCCTCCTCCTCCAACCTATGACGTTCGCAGCGCGACTGTGGTGGCCGATCAGGCCTTGCCGCCGGTATCGCCGGCGCTGATTGCCGCCACCAATGATCGCGTGAACGCCTCGATCGCCGCAACGGCCCACAGCACGACGTTGCCGCAGGTCGCTATCACCATCCGATTGACCGATGTTCGCAAGGCGCGCGGCTTCAACCGAGATCGCAGCAGCGCCAAGGTCAACATCGACGCAGCGGCGTTGGACGGTGGCTCCGTGGTGGCCATGGCATCTTTTGAAATAAGAACGGTGGCTCCCGATCCTGCCACGGCCGATGAACTGATGGCGGAAGATATCGCTGCTCGCGTCCGCTCCATCTTTTCACTGACCATGCCACGGCTGGCGAACTGAGCCGGCAGCTTCAAACCGCGCTCGCGTCGTGCTAAGCCCGAGCAGCGAAGGAGAGAGGGCCTCATGAAGGAAATTCTGCAGGAACTGGAGCGTCGTCGTGAGGTCGCAAGGCTCGGCGGCGGTCAGGTGCGAATCGATGCGCAGCATGCGCGAGGCAAGCTCACGGCCCGCGAACGCATCGACATCTTCCTCGACGAGGGTTCCTTCGAGGAGTTCGACATGTTCGTCGAGCATCGCTCGACCGATTTCGGCATGGACAAGAGCAAGGTTGCCGGCGATGGCGTCGTGACCGGCTGGGGTACGGTCAACGGGCGCACCGTTTTCATTTTTGCCAAGGATTTCACCGTCTTCGGTGGGTCTCTTTCAGAAGCACATGCGGAAAAGATCACCAAAGTACAGGATATGGCGCTGAAGAACCGCGCGCCCATCATCGGCATCTATGACGCCGGCGGCGCCCGCATTCAGGAAGGCGTGGCCGCACTTGGTGGCTATGCCGAAGTGTTTCAGCGCAACGTGCTTGCATCCGGCGTCATCCCGCAGATTTCCGTCATCATGGGTCCCTGCGCCGGCGGCGATGTCTACTCGCCCGCCATGACCGATTTCATCTTCATGGTGCGCGATACATCCTACATGTTCGTCACCGGGCCGGATGTGGTGAAGACCGTCACAAACGAGACCGTCACCTCCGAACAGCTCGGCGGCGCCTCCGTGCACACGACGAAATCCTCGATTGCCGACGCCGCCTATGACAATGATGTCGATACGCTGCTGCAGGTGCGCCGCCTCGTCGATTTCCTGCCGCAATCGAATACTGCGGCTCTGCCGGAGATCGAGTGCTATCAATCCGTCACCGAGCCCGATACCTCGCTCGACACGCTGATCCCGGCCAATGCCAACAAGCCCTACGACATCAAGGAACTGATCCTCAAGGTGGCGGATGAGGGCGATTTCTTCGAGATACAGGAGAGCTTCGCCAAGAACATCGTCTGCGGCTTCGGGCGGATCGAGGGAGCCACGGTCGGCTTCGTCGCCAATCAGCCGATGGTGCTCGCCGGCGTGCTCGACAGCGATGCGTCGCGCAAGGCGGCGCGCTTCGTGCGCTTCTGCGATTGCTTCAATATCCCGATCGTCACCTTCGTCGATGTGCCCGGCTTCCTGCCAGGGACGGCGCAGGAATATGGCGGGTTGATCAAGCACGGCGCCAAACTGCTCTTCGCCTATGCCGAGGCGACGGTGCCGAAGCTCACCGTCATCACCCGCAAGGCCTTCGGCGGCGCCTATGACGTCATGGCCTCGAAGCATCTACGCGGCGATCTCAACTATGCATGGCCGACGGCGCAGATTGCCGTCATGGGCGCCAAGGGCGCCGTCGAGATCATCTTCCGCAAGGATATCGCTGATCCCCAGAAAATAGCGGCCCATACGAAGATGTATGAGGACCGTTTCCTGTCGCCCTTCGTCGCAGCCGAGCGTGGTTATATCGACGAAGTGATCATGCCGCGTTCCACCCGCCGCCGGTTGGCGCAGGGCTTGCGGATGCTGCGCAACAAGGACCTGACCAATCCCTGGAAGAAGCACGACAACATTCCACTGTGAGCATGTGACAGCAAGCCACGGATTCCACACGGAAAATTGATTGGACGTCAGAATCCGTGTTTTCACGTTCAGGGGCGGCCGCTCTAATGCTTGCTTCTGGGGGAGTTAAAACTGGAGTTTAAAATGGCGCTTTCCGATCGGCTGAATCAATATCAGCCCTATGCTCTTACTGTATTGCGTGTCGTCACCGGCGTGCTGTTCATCGAACATGGCCTACAGAAGTTTTTCGGCTTTCCGCCAGGTGGCCAATTCCCAAGCCCACTGCCGACCCTGCTTCTGGTTCAGGGTATCATCGAGATCGTCGGCGGCTTGGCAACAATCGTCGGTTTCTTTACCCGCCCCGTCGCATTCATCCTTTGCGGCAACATGGCGGTCGCCTATTTCATGGCGCATTATCCGAAGAATTTCTTCCCGGCCAACAATGGCGGCGACGCAGCTATTCTTTACTGCTTCGTCTTCCTGTTCCTGATCTTTGCCGGTCCCGGCCTTGTGGCCGTCGACAATCGCAAGAAGTAGTCAATGTCATCGCCGGGCTTGGCCGATCGCCAGGCCCGGCGAATAATTTTCTCTTTCGCGTGTTGATTCCGTTGTCAGCGGAAAGGGAGCCTTGTCGGCAAGATCTCTTCTGCATTCTATTTCGAACGGAGATCTTCATGTCGGTTTTCGAGCGCTTGTCGCCGTATCAGCCAACTGCACTGGCAGTCCTGCGGGTTATCACAGCCCTGTTGTTCGTCGAGCACGGCACCCAAAAGCTTTTCGGCTTTCCACCTGCACCCTTTACAATCACGACATTGTTCTTCGTGGCAGGTGCAATCGAGCTCGTAGGCGGCGTCCTCATCCTGTTTGGGCTGTTCACCCGCCCCATTGCCTTTCTCCTTAGCGGCGAAATGGCGATTGCCTATTTTATGGTGCATATGCAGATCGACTTCTTCCCGGCCAACAATCAGGGAGATGGCGCAGTGCTGTTCTGCTTCATCTTCCTGTTTCTGGTGTTTGCCGGTCCCGGGGATTGGGCGCTGGACAATCGCCAGCGCCGGTGACCGTACCTTGTCAGGTGGCGAGCTTGAGGCCGGCAATGCCTGTGACGATCAGGGCGATGCAGGCCACGCGGACGAGGGTTGCGGGATCGCCGAGCAGCCATATGCCTAACAATACGGTGCCGACCGTGCCGATGCCGGTCCAAACAGCATAGGCCGTGCCCATCGGCAGGGTCTTTACCGCAAGGCCGAGCAGCACAATGCTGATGATCATGGATATGATGGTGAAAGCAGTCGGCATCGGCCGTGTAAAGCCGTCGGTATACTTCAGGCCGACTGCCCAGCCGATTTCAAACAAGCCTGCAAGAAAAAGCAGGAACCAAGCCATGTTACGCTCCTTTATTCAGAGCGAGGCCGTCCCCGCGGATGTTACAGCCGATGAAAGAATATCGGCCGCCGCAGCCGTCTGCGCGGGTTACCATATGCCTCTGCCAAAAGAGCTTTTCAAGCTATTGAGCGCATAGCTGCCATGCCACCCGTTTCATGCCAGCCGTTCGGCGTGCCATCTCAGGTGATCATCCATGAAGCTGGAGATGAAGTAGTAGGAGTGGTCATAGCGCTCGTGCATGCGTAGCGTCAGGCCGATGCCGGTGCCTTTGACAGCCTCTTCGAACAGCCAGGGACGCAGGCCGTTTTCAAGGAAGCTGTCGGCCTTGCCCTGATCGATCAGGAACTCCGGGAAGCGGGCGCCGTCCTCGACGAGGGAGCACGCGTCGTATTGTCTCCAGGCCGATTTGTCGGCGCCGAGATATTTGTCGAAGGCCGGAGCCGACCAATCGGCCGTCGAAGGCTGGACGATGGGCGCGAAGGCGGAGCAGCTCCTGAAGCGGTCTGGATTCTTGAGCGCGATGGTCATTGCGCCATGACCACCCATGGAATGGCCGAAAATGCCCTGTTTGCTCATGTCGACGCGGAACTGCTTGGCGATGAGGTGAGGCAATTCCTCCATGACGTAGCTATACATCCGGTAGTTCTCGGCCCAGGGCATCTCGGTGGCGTCGAGATAGAAGCCGGCGCCTTTGCCCATCTGCCAGTTGGTCAGTTCATCCGGCACGTCATTGCCGCGCGGGCTGGTGTCCGGGCAGACGACAATCAGGCCGAGCTCGGCAGCCATGCGGCGATACTCACCTTTCTCCATGACATTGGCGTGGGTGCAGGTAAGGCCGGAGAGATACCAGACGACAGGGCGGGGTTCCTTGATTGCCTGCGGCGGCACGAAGACTGCGAACGTCATCTCGCATTTGCAGGCCTCCGATTCGTGCGAGAAGACGCCCTGCATGCCGCCGAAGGCGGTGTTCTGGGAAATGATGTTCAAGACTGGTCTCCAGGCGATGATTGATGTGCTTTTGCACGCCGGCACAGCCGGTCGAAGGTTTCGAGGAAGGTCGAGCGGTCGCGCGGCGAAAAGGCGGCGTTGTATCCTTTGCTCTCGCCGGTCTCACGAAGATGCGCGCCGAGATCACGCATGGCGGTTGCCATGCCGATATTGGCGACGTCGAACACCCGGCCGGTCGGCCCGGTCACCAGCGCGCCGGTGGCGACGCAACGCCCGGCGAGCGGCACATCGGCCGTGACGACGATATCGCCGGGACCGGCATGCTCGGCGATCCAGTTGTCGGCGGCATCGAAAGCATTGGAGACGATGACGTTCCGCACCATCGGATCCCGCGACGGGCGCAATCCGGAATTAGCGACAAGCGTCACTTCGATGCCGTGACGTTCGGCAACTTTCAAAATTTCCGGTTTGACCGGACAGGCATCGGCATCGACATAAATCATAGGATACTTCAATAATTCAAATAGCATGCGGTGATTAACTCATCCACCGCATGCAACTCCGTTGGCGGCTACTAGTAAACCACCACGCCGCGGATGCTTTCGCCGGAATGCATCAGCTCAAAGCCCTTGTTGATATCTTCGAGCGGCATTGTGTGGGTGATCATCGGATCGATCTGGATCTTGCCTTCCATGTACCAGTCGACGATCTTCGGCACATCGGTGCGGCCACGCGCGCCCCCGAAGGCGGTACCCATCCAATTGCGACCGGTGACCAGCTGGAATGGACGGGTGGAGATTTCCTGGCCGGCGCCGGCGACGCCGATGATAACGGACTTGCCCCAGCCGCGGTGCGAGGCTTCCAACGCCTGACGCATGACCTTGGTGTTGCCCGTGCAGTCGAACGTATAGTCGGCACCGCCGATCAGGTCGCCGTTGCGCTTCGTCAGGTTGACGAGGTAGGGCACGATGTCGTCACCTACCTCCTTCGGGTTGACGAAATGCGTCATACCGAACTTTTCGCCCCAGGCCTTGCGATCATTGTTGATATCGACGCCGATGATGATGTCGGCGCCGGCAAGGCGCAGGCCTTGAAGCACGTTGAGACCGATACCGCCGAGACCGAAGACGATAGCGGTCGAGCCGATTTCGACCTTGGCGGTGTTGATGACCGCGCCGATGCCTGTGGTGACGCCGCAGCCGATGTAGCAGATCTTATCAAAGGGTGCGTCGGGATTGACCTTGGCAAGCGCGATCTCCGGCAGGACGGTGAAGTTGGCGAAGGTCGAGCAGCCCATGTAGTGATGGATCTTGTCCTTGCCGATCGAGAAGCGCGATGTGCCATCGGGCATCAGGCCCTGTCCCTGGGTGGCGCGGATCGAGGTGCAGAGGTTGGTCTTTCGCGACAGGCAGGAATAGCATTCGCGGCACTCCGGCGTGTAAAGCGGAATGACGTGATCGCCCTTCTTCACCGAGGTGACGCCCGGGCCGACGTCGACGACGATGCCGGCGCCCTCGTGGCCGAGGATGGCGGGAAACAGGCCCTCGGGATCGGCGCCCGACAGCGTGAAATCGTCGGTGTGGCAGATGCCTGTCGCCTTCACCTCGATCAGCACTTCGCCCGCCTTCGGCCCTTCGAGCTGAACCGTCATCACCTCGAGCGGCTTGCCGGCTTGAACTGCTACTGCAGCACGTACATCCATCGTTTCATCCCTTCCTGCAATGTTTTGGTTCGCGCGGACATTGGCATGGGCGCGCGGGACGGCTCAAGCGAAATTAATGCCGTATTTTGATCAGGCAAATTCCATGATGACGGCATCGACGGCGAGGCTTTCACCGGGCTTGGCGTTGATCTTGCCGACGATCAGGTCACGTTCGGCGCGCAGAACGTTCTCCATCTTCATCGCCTCGACAATGGCGAGAGTCTCGCCGGCCTTGACTTCCTGGCCCTCGGCGACGGCAATGGCGACGACAAGACCGGGCATTGGGCAAAGGAGCAGCTTCGACGTGTCGGGCGGCAATTTTACCGGCATCAGCTTATCGAGCTCCGCCTGGCGAGGCGTGAAGATCTTGACCCTGACGGACATGCCTTGCCAATCGATGCGCAAGCCGTTCAGCATGGGGCGGATCTGGGCAGTGATCCTATGTTTGGCGACTGTGCCAACCCATACGGCGTCGCCCGGACGCCAATCGGTCGCGACCGTCACGGTCTCTCCCCCTATCTGCATGTCCATCTCGAATGGAATGGTCACCACGCCATCCAGCAGCCCCACGGAGAGGTAATCGGCGCCGAGCTTGACCACCCAATTCTCCCGCAGCGGTCCCGCCGTGGGGCGCAGCCTGTCGGCATAGCGTTCGCGACGGTTGGATTCGACCAGGCTGCAGGAGAGGGCGATTGCGGCAAGCAGGGCAGCCTGGCTCTCGTCCGGCGCCATCGGAGCAAAACCGTGCGGATATTCCTCGGCGATGAAGCCGGTGGAAAGACGCCCCTCGCGCCAGCGCGGATGCTTCATCAGCGCCGACAAAAACGGCATGTTGTGTTCGATGCCGTCAACGACGAAACCGTCCAGCGCCTCGCCCATGGCCTCGATCGCCTCCAGCCTAGTTGGAGCCCAGGTGCAGAGCTTGGCGATCATCGGATCGTAATACATGGAAATTTCGGCGCCTTCGAAGACGCCGGTGTCGTTGCGGACGACGGATTTGCCGCGCTTGCCTTCGCGCGGCGGATGGTAGTGCGTCAGACGGCCGATCGAAGGCAGGAAATTGCGGTAGGGATCCTCGGCATAGAGGCGACTTTCGACTGCCCAGCCGTTCAGCTTGATGTCTTCCTGCTTGAAAGGCAGCTTTCCGCCGGCGGCGACACGGATCATCTGTTCGACAAGATCGACGCCGGTCACGAGCTCCGTTACGGGATGTTCGACCTGCAGGCGGGTGTTCATTTCGAGAAAATAGAAATTTCTGTCGCGGTCGACGATGAACTCGACCGTGCCGGCGCTCTGATAATCCACGGCCCTGGCGAGCGCAACCGACTGCTCGCCCATGGCCTTTCGTGTTGCTTCATCGAGAAAAGGCGAGGGTGCTTCCTCGACCACCTTCTGATTCCGGCGCTGGATCGAACATTCGCGCTCGCCGAGATAGACGACATTGCCGTGGCCATCGGCCAGCACCTGGATTTCGATGTGGCGTGGGTCGACAACGAATTTCTCGATGAAGACGCGATCGTCGCCAAAGGAGCTTTTCGCTTCCGAACGGGCACGATCGAAGCCGTCGCGCACCTCATCCTTGCTCCAGGCGATGCGCATGCCCTTGCCGCCACCGCCGGCGGATGCCTTGATCATCACGGGATAGCCGATTTCGCCGGCAATCTTTTCGGCATGATCGGCATCATCGATGATGCCGAGATGTCCAGGGACGGTGGAGACCTTGGCGGCATTGGCGAATTTCTTCGATTCGATCTTGTCGCCCATGGCTTCGATCGCCTTCGGCTTCGGGCCGATGAAGACGATGCCCTCTTTTTCCAGCGCCGAGCAGAAGGACGCACGCTCGGAGAGAAAGCCGTAGCCTGGATGAACCGCTTCCGCTCCAGTCTCCTTGCAGGCTGCTATGATCTTTTCAGCAACGAGATAGCTTTCCGCGGCCGGAGCAGGGCCGATATGGACGGCCTCGTCGGCCATCTCGACATGCAGGGCATCCCGATCGGCATCGGAATAGACGGCAACCGTCAGGATGCCCATCCGGCGCGCCGTCTTGATCACGCGGCAAGCGATCTCGCCGCGGTTGGCGATCAGGATTTTCTTGAACATGCGAACTCCGCCCAATACGTCTGCTGTGTCAGTGTTTTAGCCATAAATTGCGCCGTCGGTCCATGTGCAAGATGCGCGTGCTCAAGCGGATTTAGCCGATCGCGACTGCACGCGCTCCCGCCAGATGATGAACAGGCCGGAACCGACGATGATCGCGATGCCGATCCATTTGGAAAGATTGGGAAAATCGCCGAAGATCGCATAGCCGAGGATGGTGGCCGAGATAATCTCAAAATATTGGAAGGGCGCCAGCAGCGACAACGGCGCCAGCCGGAAGGCTCTGACGACGAGCATGTGCGCGTAGCCTGAAATCGAGCCGAGAATCAGCAGGAGCACGAGACCGAGCCCGGAGACGGGCAGGGAAGGCTCGAAATCCGCAATACCGGCCGACGAGCCCGCCAGCAGAGCGAATGTCATGAACAGCGTGCCGCCGACACCGGCCATGATCTGCATCGTCAATGGCGAATCCGCTTCGCCGACCGCGCGATTCATGAACAGATAGAGCGCAAAGAGGAAGGCGCAGGCCACAGGCAGCAGCGCCTTCAATCCGAAAATCTCGAAACTCGGCTGGATGACGATCATCGCGCCGCCGAAACCGACGACGATCGCCAGCCAGCGCCGCCAGCCGACCCTATCGCCGAGGAACAGGGCCGAAAGCGCCGCGAGCATGAACGGCTCGACGAAATAGATCGCAAAGACATCGGCAAGCGGCATGTATTTTATGGCTGCGAAGAAGAGCAGGCTTGCAGCTCCATGCAGAGCGCCCCGCAAGAGGTTCAGCCAGGGCCGCTTGGCTGAGAAAGCCGCCCGGCCGGAAACGGTCACAAGCAGCGGCAGCATGCAGACGATCTGGAAGAAGAAGCGGTAGAACGTCACCTGGCCGGGCGACATGCCTTCGAAACTCGCCATGTATTTGGCGATCGCGTCCATCGTCGGCAATATGATCATGGCACTCGCCATGATCGTCATGCCTTGAAGCGGGTTCTGCTGGGTGGGGGCGGCTGAAGCGACGGACATGGGCTGCCATCAAACACAGGAACGGCATGCAATCAAGAAGCGATCCGATGCGCCGTAAAGGTCAAACTTTGCCAATTGGGACAGATCATGGTGGCGAGATGACGCCCTTAGACCTATCTCAGCCTTCGGAACCGGCTAAAACATAAGCGCGCCGCAGAATTTCGCCGGCGCGGCCAGGAAAGGGATCGCACCGATGTTCAAGACAGAACAAGAGACGACCATTTTTTCGGATGAGGGCGACGATACCCTGGGCGGGCGGCTCTCCATGGCCCGCGACGCCGCCGGCATCAGCTTGGAAACGCTGGCAAGCCAGCTTGGCGTCAGCGAAGAAACGATGCTTGCCTGGGAATCGGACCGCTCCGAACCCAAGGCGTCCGCTTTGGTCAAGATGTCGGTTCTCTTCGGCGTTTCTCCCGCATGGCTGATGACGGGGGCAGGCGACGGCCCCGGCGAGGATAGTGACGAACGCGCGCTGGAAGCCGTCAGGAACGAGCTTTCCCGTTTGCGGACGGCCCATGAGGAAATCGGCCGGCTGATCGAGACAACCACTCGCCAGATCGAACGGCTCGACCATCAGATCAGGCTGCGCAACGTCAGCAAGGACATTGCGCATTAAGAGTCGTTGACGGTCTCGCCGAATACCTGCTCGAAAGCCTCGCGCAGACGGATATCCACGTCCGCCATCATGACCGGCAGGCCGAGATCGACCAGGCTCGTAACGCCGTAGGCGGAGATCCCGCAGGGCACGATGCCGGAGAAATGGCCAAGATCGGGATCGACGTTGAGCGAAAGGCCATGAAACGTCACCCATTTGCGCACGCGAATGCCAAGGGCGGCAATCTTGTCCTCGGCCATGGTGCCATCCGGCAGCACCGGCCTCTCCGGGCGCCTCACCCAGACGCCGACGCGATCCTCGCGCCGCTCGCCACGAACATTCATCGATTCGAGGGTGCGGATGATGACTTCCTCGAGAGAGGCGACAAAGGCGCGGATATCCTGCCGCCGACACTTCAGGTCCAGCATGACATAGGCCACGCGCTGGCCGGGCCCGTGATAGGTGTATTCACCGCCACGTCCCGTGGCAAAAACCGGAAAACGATCCGGCTCGATGAGATCGGCGGCATTGGCGCTGGTGCCCGCCGTATAGAGTGGCGGATGCTCCACCAACCAGACGAGTTCCGGTGCACGCCCATCGGCTATCGCGGCGACTTCCGCTTCCATGGTCGCCACCGCTTCGTCATAGGGCACCAGGCCATCGGCGATACGCCAGCGTACGGGCGAGGTGCCTTCTACGGGAAACATTTGATGTGAGAGTTCAGTGCGAAGCATGAGCCAGTCCTTTGCGCCCATCCGGCAGACCGCTCATGTGGAAATCCGGCGCGCCGACGGGTTGTCCACATATGGAGGTATTCAGGCGGAAATTCAAACATCTACGGCGATTGCCAGGTAATTCCGAAGCCGCAATCCGAGGAGCTGTGAAGGAATTTAAAAAAACTGACACATCGCTCTTGTGCCCCCCGGATGCTTTTGCTACATGCAGCCGCGCCGGAGCAATCCGGCCCTACCACGATGCGGTCGTGGCGGAATTGGTAGACGCGCAGCGTTGAGGTCGCTGTGGGGCAACCCGTGGAAGTTCGAGTCTTCTCGACCGCACCAAAGACAACGACGCTGTCGTTGTTCTTCATTCGAAGTGTCCCATCCGAAAAACGCTTGGGACACCTCGACCTCTTCCAGCGCTTCTTGCGCAAGAGTTCGGCCTCAACTTTCCCAGTATAGATTTTGTTAGTTTTGGCTGCACCTGAACTCGGCGAGTTCTTTGCGCACGCTCCGGGCGGATGGCTGGCCTATGCCGGCATCCCGGCACAACATTTGAACCGTGAGCAGTGTGTTCGCAGCGAAGACTGTCGTTGTCGTGGTTTTTGTCGTCTGCGCGCTTGAACTAGCTCGCGCGCTGCGGTCGCGTTGGTCGATCACGCTCAATTCGGAGAGCTTTGAGAAGTGCAGCCCTCTCCATCCGCACTCGGATGTTGCCGGAGCTGATGTCGGCGAACACAGTTCCGGTCTTTTCGCTGATTGGGCATTTGAATCGTCTGCGAACTGGTCGATGTCTGATCATTGTCGTCATCCCTGATTGATTTTTGGAGAACCTGACCGGCGCAAAGTATCCGGTGTCGCCGACTTACTACTTCAGTATCGAGAGGCCGGAGAACAGAGCAACAAGCCCAGCTGTGAGAACTGACGTTTCAATCAGGAAAACAGTGCATTGCCGGCGATTGAGTGTGAAATAAAATTGTTTCACGGAAATGCTCCTTTTTATGATTATTTTCTAAGCCTCCGCAGTGTATCATAGATCTATTGGAATTATTTATTATTTTCTGATTTATGCCGAACTGGCATATTTATTGCTGGCGGCATTTTGCGGCCAAGGCCAAAAAACAGTTAAAACAGAGCGGCCTTATTTCATGTGAACTCAATCAGTTAAGCGTGTGCCGATCCGTTCGAGGCCGCTCCGCCATCGTTCTGGTCCGTCAGCTTTGATCCAAGCTTGGCGACCAGCCGCGCGTCATGCCCCTGCTCATTGCGGCGGACGCGAGTGAAAGCTGGTGGCGAAGGTGCTGGATGCGTTCCACGAGGTCGCCGATCGCGGCCCGCGCGTCGCCATCATGGGCGGCAAGGATCGCTTCGATCGGATCGAAATCTGATTCCTCAGGAGCCAGAGGGGATTCGGCACTCATCGACGCACATCTCCGTTCCGTCGCAGAACGGCGGTTCGCATTACCACATTGTCAGTCAATTTCAGGCGGCGTTGAGATCCGCGATTTCACCATGCTGGATCAGCAGGCGAGGGGACGTCATGTCGCCGGTCTCATCGTCAACCATGACCGCGTAGGCAGCCACGCCGACAAAGCGTGACGACATCGCCGTCGCGATCTTTTCGGCACTCATCGCATTCGAGGCCTGACGCATCTCAGCCGGAACAAGATTTCCGCGGTTCTTTTTGTACGGCAGGACAATGAATTTCTCGGCGATCGCCATGATGTTTTCCTTGATTTGTTCTCAAAATGTTCTCATTCCGAGTCGGAGTCAAGGACCAATGAAAAACTCAATCCTTCTGGCGCGGCCACAGAAGTCGTCTTCGAGGCGTGGCAGCGATTCTAGTGCTCAGGCGGCTTGTCGTTTGATCGCAGCTTTTGCCCATCCAGATAGCCGTGTTCAAAGGCCTTGGCGAGTTTGCTTCCCTCCGGATAAGGATTCTTCTCGCTCTCTTCCTCCCGTTTGCCTGCCTCCGCCCCACGCTCATAGGCTTCCTTTTCGCTATCGTCCGAAGCTTTCAAATCAAGTGGTTGATTCGGCAGAGGCTGTATCGGGTTAGGCAGTCCGAGTTCCGGAGCCAGGATTGGGGGTGTGGTCGACGTGGGCGTGTTCATGGCTGTATCCTCCTGACGTTGTAACGCGATGCGCAGTCGGGAGTTCCAGCAGGCCATAGGGAAGGTATCTCGACACGCCGAGTTAGCCTGCCCCCTGAGATCAATGAAGGAATTGAACTACCATCAGCGCTACAGTGATTGCGCCTGCACATACCGTCAAAGCGGTCAAAATCGAAGTCGACATCATCTCGCTCCTCGAACATCTTTGCCTCGAACCACAAAGTGAGAGGCTGCTTACATGACCAAAAGCAAGATGTCGCGTGACAAGGGGCGTGACATGGTAGGCATGCGCCGATAGCGCGTGTTTAGTCTTCTCTGCTCTGATGGCTTTTGAATGATTTGCACGCGCCACCGCCCAGCCTGCGGTTCGGCTCTGGGCGCGAAAACAATTCAGGCCAGCTAAATGGCAGGAAGTGTGACCGGTGATCAAGAAATATCCGGTCTAATTCCGGAGCCTGCCGTCAACGACCGGCGGTCGTTTTCACGAGGACGGCGCTTGCGGGTCTTCAACTCGAATCCGTCCAGGCTCAACCGGAAGGTCGCGCTTCAATCCCGCCAGACGATCCATCTCATCTTCCACTTTAAGAAGATCGTGTAACTTCTGGTCGGTGAGAATATTGTCTCGATCGTCATGCGAGGTCATGCGATTGCTCCTTGACCTCTGCAGGCGAGAGCGCGTGTCGCTCTCAGCCGCTGGTGTCCCGCGGGTTCGGTAACCAGCGATGACCATACCCTACGCATCCTTAGGGCGAATGGCTAGTCATTTTGTAATAGTTGCCATTTTTCGCGGCGCCTTTGTCTTGCGGCCGGGTAGCTGTGCCTTAACGAGAAGGGGCGGCCTAGCTAAGCCGCCCCCTGGTTTTTACTTGCAAACCCGGATGGTCTTGACGATCCACTTTCCATGCACCTTCACCTTGTGATGATCGGTATGGCAAATGGGCTTGTGATGATGGCGAGGAGCCGCGGACGCCTGTCCCGATACAATGATTAATGAATGATTGCCATTGATCAGGCGCACTTATCATTTGTGCTCGCAAAGAAAATGCCCTGGAAGGGAGAGCATCCAGGGCAAGAGAGGGGAACTGCATTAGAGAGGTTAGGGCGGCGCGTCCGTACTTCAAGTCTTGGGTTCATTGCACGATCTCGTGAACGTCAAATGCCCGCTACTCTGCAGCAATTGCTATCAGAAAGCGGATTCCGGTGCAGGATTTCTATCGGGCATGGATTTTCTTAAGTGGGTCCATTGACCCGAAGTACGGTTGAGGTTGCACAATGCCTTAGCAGTTCGGAGGTCAAACCGTGATGAAAATACTCAGGGATGATGATTTGGTTGGGAGCGAACTTATGGGCGTTGCAATCAATGCCTTGGATGCCGCTTTCCTTGCCAGAGCTCGGGACCAGATGATATCCCCGCCCAGGCATCATGTCTCGTTTTCGAACCGAGGCGATTTGGTGTTTACAGTCGGCGGAATGTTGGGTGAGAAGCCACTTGCGGGCTTCCGGGTTTATGAAACGTTCGACGGTGTGGAGCATTCACAGATCGTCGCTGTGTGGTCTGCGGAAGACGCGAAGCTAAAAGGAATTGTCTTGGGCGAGCGCCTGGGCAACATACGAACGGGTGCAATTGGCGGCGTCGCGATCCGGCATCTCAGCTCGCCTGATGCCAAAATTGTTGGGATTCTCGGAAGTGGTGCTCAGGCGCGAACTCAACTGGCTGCAGCGACCACCGTCCGGCAAATCACATCGGCACGCGTCTATAGCAGAGACGAGAAAAACCGTACTACCTTTGCCCAGGAGATGGAGCGGGAGCTCGGTATTGAGGTGAGGCCTGTTGGGAGCGTCCTAGACGCTGCGCGTGATGCTGACATCGTTATCTGCGCCACGACGAGCAGCACGCCAATAATACGTGCTTCGGATTTGAAGCCCGGTGTGCACGTCAATACCGTCGGGCCTAAAACGCAAAGAGAATACGAACTGGGCCTCGATATTGCGGACATTGCAGATGTGATAGCGACCGACTCCCCCGAGCAGACACGCGCCTACGCTTCTCCCTTCTTTCTCGCTGGCTCCGGCAACGAACATCGGATGGCTGATCTAGCTGACATCATTGCCAAACGGGAGATCGGTCGAAGATCGTCTCAAGACACAACATTGTTTTGCTCGGTCGGATTGGCAGGAACTGAAGTCGTGGTCGCGTCCGCAATAATCGATCTGTTGTGAGCCGTCGAACCCGTGCGCGGATATGTTTCGCCGCGAATCAGACGACGACATGAATTCCCATCAACAGTTGAGAGCGAGGCCAAGCCGCTCTTCCCGATGGCTGTTTTCGTACAGTTTGCGTTCATCTTCGTCCGCATATGGTGTCATCCGTCGCCTCCTAATCGCGTGTCGATTGACAATCGATGGGGACGATACGATTAATAATTTCGACATTCGTCATAGAGCGGAGGAAATGCCAATGACTAGTCGTGCCATCCTGTTGATGTCTCTAGCATCTCTCACAGTCGTAGGCTCGATCGGCCTCGCTTCGTCAGCTTCTGCGCTAACCATGAAAGAGTGCAGCGCCAAGTATCAGGCAGCCAAGACCGCTGGTACCTTGAACGGCCAGAAGTGGAACGACTTCCGTGCCACTCAGTGCAGTGCGGACGCCAGCGCCACAACGACGACCGCGCCGGCAACGACCGCACCTGCTGCGACGACGCCGCCGAAGACCACGAAGACGACGACCGCTGCGGCCAAGGTCGACGCCAATGAGCCTGACGCCACCAAGCCGCCGGCCAAAGAGCCGGCAAAGCCGACGATGGCTGCCCCGGCCGGCGTCAGCTTCCCGGCAAGCGTTGATCCGAAGTATGCAAGCGAAACCCCCGGCAAGGGCCGTTTCCATACCTGCGTCGACGCATACAATGCCAACAAGGCCAAGAATTCGCTCGGCGGCCTGAAGTGGATCGAGAAGGGCGGCGGCTACTACAGCCTCTGCAACTCCAAGCTCAAGGGCTGATTTCCGGATTGACCGGACGATCGAGCGGGCGCCTTCGTGGCGCCCGTTTCATTTTTAAGCGCTTTCAGCTCCGCATCTTCTCCCATTTCTTTACCAGGCGATCACGCTTGAGTTTTGAAAGCCGCTGGAGCCAGAATATGCCGTCGAGCTGGTCGATCTCATGCTGGATGCAGATGGCCAGAAAATCTTCGGCCGCTGCTTCGTGCGCCGTACCGTCGATATCCTGATAATGAAAACGAATGGCCTTCGGCCTGGTGATCTCTTCGGTCATTCCAGGCATGGAGACACTGCCTTCCACATGCCGCATGGTCTCCTCCGATGACCAGAGGATCTCCGGATTGATGAAGGTGCGGACACTATCCTCGCGGCTGAGCTCGATCACGACAACGCGCGTGAGCACGCCGATGTGCGGACCGGTGATACCGACGCCGGGCGCGGCGCGCATCGTGTCCAAAAGATCGACCGTGAACATGCGTAGGTTATCGTCGAAGACCGTGACCGGCGGGCAGGCGGTTCGAAGCAAGGGATCGGGAAAACGGATGATGGGACGAACCGGCAAAGCGCTCTCTACTGACTGGACGAAATGTTGATTGGCTTAGAATAGGGGCGAGGAAGAGATGATGCCATCGTCTTCGACGATCAAAGACGAAATATCAGCAATTCCGCCTATCCGATTGTTGACAATGAGTTTTTTCCCTTCACTCTGAGGGACGAAATGCGGAGCGATCACGAATTGCAAGGTGGGGGCGGCTCATGACGATGACCGATGAAGACGGGATCAGCGACGCCGATATTTACGACGAACATGGCGCGGTACGCTCGGATTTTCTGACTGAGATCAGCGATGCGATCGATCGCAGCGATCGTTCCGTCATCGAGCGGCATGTCGTCAGGCTGCATGAATCCGAACTCGGCGACCTTCTGGAAGCGTTGCCACCGCCCGAGCGCCTGACCCTTGTCCGATTGCTCGGCGACGAATTCGACATGACGGCGCTGACGCAGGTGGATGAGGCGATCCGCATGGAGATCGTCGATCAGATGCCGAACGACCAGATCGCCGCTGGTATCGGCGAGCTGGATTCGGACGACGCCGTCTACATTCTGGAAGACCTCGATCAGGAAGACCGCGACGAGATCCTGTCGCAACTGCCTTTCACGGAACGCGTTCGCCTGCGACGCGCTTTGGAATACCCGGAGCAGTCTGCGGGCCGTCGCATGCAGACGGAGTTCATCGCCGTGCCGCCGTTCTGGACGGTAGGGCAGACGATCGACTACATGCGGGAAGGCGAGCAACTACCGGAAACCTTCACACAGGTCTTCGTCATCGATCCGAGCTTCAAACTGCTCGGCAGCATCGATCTCGATCGCATTCTGCGAGCGCAGCTTGAGGCCAAGGTCGAGAGCATCATGCGCGAGACATCGCATCCGATCCCGGCTGAGATGGACCAGGAGGAGGCGGCTCAGATCTTTGAGCAATATGACCTGCTGTCGGCCGCCGTCGTCGATGAGAACCAGCGCCTTGTCGGGGTACTGACGATCGATGATGTGGTCGACGTCATTCAGGAAGAGGCCGACGAGGATATCAAGCACCTCGGCGGTGTCGGTGACGAAGAGCTGTCCGATAATGTCATCTCCACGGTGCGGTCGCGCTTCGTCTGGCTGGCCGTCAATCTGATGACGGCCATATTGGCTTCCAGCATTATTGATGTTTTCGACGGCGCGATCGAGAAGATGGTGGCACTTGCCGTACTCATGCCGATCGTTGCCTCGATGGGCGGCAATGCCGGCACTCAGACCATGACCGTCACGGTGAGGGCGCTCGCCACTGGCGACCTCGATATCTACAACGCCTTCCGCGTCGTGCGCAGGGAAGCGAGCGTCGGCCTTTTCAATGGCATATTGTTCGCTGTCATCATGGGAGCGATCGCGGTGCTATGGTTTCATGATTTCCAGCTCGGGATAGTCATCGGCGTGGCGATGATCATCAATCTTGTCGCGGCCGCGCTCGGCGGCATTTTGCTGCCTTTGCTATTGCATCGATTCGGAGCTGATCCGGCGATCGCATCATCCGCCTTCGTGACCACCGTTACGGATTGCACCGGATATCTGGCATTTCTCGGCCTTGCGACATGGTGGTTTGCGCTTCGCTAGGTGGAAATGCCAAAATCGCCCTCCTGGACGAAAATTGACTATTACGTAAAAGTCAATATTATGGTCGCTGGCAGATAGGGGCGGATTCTTGGTAGACGGATATTATAGCATAACGGAGCTCACTCGGGAATTCGGGGTTTCCACCCGGACGTTGCGGTTCTACGAGGACGAGGGCCTCATCCACCCCGAACGCAGGGGCCGCACGCGGCTGTTCCGCGCAGCCGACCGGCGTCTGATCATGGAAATTCTGCGCGGCCGCCGTATCGGCTTCACCATCGCCGAAATCCGGGAGATCATCCAGGTCTACAAGGAACCACCGGGCGAGATCGGTCAGCTGAAGCTGCTGATGAAGCGCGTCGACGAGAAGCGCGACGAACTGCGCCAGAAGCGCAAGGATATCGACGATACGCTAACCGAGCTCGACAATGTCGAAGAGGCCTGTCTTGGTCGCCTGGCCGATATCGGTGTGGGGACCTGATTGCGCCGGAATCGGCAATTCTCAGATCAAAGCCACCGGCGCGTATGCTTGCAGTAGAATTCAAACTCACAGCCGAAGCGCGAAAGGAGATGCATTTCCTCGCAGCGGATGACCAGAAGTGTCATCAGCGCCGCTGCGACAGCCGCCATTGTCACGAACCAGAGATTGCCGATCAGCAGGCCAAGCCCGGCCGTCAGCAGTGTATAGCCGAGATAGGTCGGATTGCGGGTGAAGCGAAATGGCCCCGTCGTCACCAGATGCCGGCTGCAGCGCTGCGTGAGCACGGTTGTTTTCCTCTCCATCAGCGTCTTGACGGCCCAGACGTTCAGCGTCACCGCAAAAGTGGTCAGGGCAGCGCCTATGCACCATGCGAGAAATGCCCAGGCAAAAGGCAAGGGTAGAGGATAATCCCGATAAAGATACAGCGCCGAAATGACGGCAAGACTATAGAGTAGCGGCGGCCACGGAAAACTCAGCGACTTCGAACGATAGGCATTCATCGAATAACCCTGTCATTGCGCTTCTTCCGTGCATTGTATCGCGATTCGGCTTACACGTTCATCGCTATCTGCCTTGATTGCCCCGGATTCCAGGGGTTTGAAGAGATTTTGCGCCTGCAACTTGTCGAGCGTGCATTGGCAGAAGCTGCGGCACATGGCTTCGGTGCCGGATCGCGTGCAGGACGCCACGCATTGCCCGATATAGCCGACCGCCGGATCCTGCTGCGGAGCCGGGGCGACCAGCGACAGAAGATAGACAAGACCGAACAGCAACGGCTGGTGAACGAGATAGAAGATCAGGCTGTGACGGCCGGCGCGGGCAATCAGATTGCGGCCCGGGCCGAATGTCGCCAGCCGCTCTAGCCAGCCGAAGGACATTGCCACCTGCGCGACGCCGAGACCGAACAGAAATGGCGTCAACCAGGGGAAGAGCGGCACGTAGTCGTTCGATTGCTGGGGGCTCTCCGATAGGCCGACCCACCAGAGCCATGGCGTATCGAATGCGGCGGAATGCAGCCCAAAGGGGGCAATGACGTTATCGACGACAATGCCGGCCGCCAGCAAAGCGGCGATCAGCAGAGTTGCGAAGGCCGGCAGCCGCAGGAACAGCAAGCCTATCAGGCTGGCGGCGGCAATCGAATGAAGGATCCCAAAGTAGATCCATCCCGCACCGATAAACCAAAAGGTCACGATGGAGATCGCCGCGGCGGCGGCCACGATCATGCCGAGGCGCCGCCAGTAGGAGCGCCAGCGAATCCTGGGCGTATTGGCGAGCACGAGGCTGAACCCAGCCAGAAACAGGAAGGTGCTGGCGATTGCGCGGGCGTAAAATTTCAGCCATCCGGTTTCTGCCGTACCGCCGTCGAGATAGCCGAAAAACTCGAAATCCCAGGTGCAATGATAGCTTGCCATCGCCAGAAGAGCGACGCCACGCGCCGTATCCAGAATGCCGATGCGGGGCGTTTTTACGGGTGCATCAGCGCTCTCGGCGATAGCGACCATTGGCGGGTCCTTCCAGGCATGAACTCAAATCGTGGACGCCGGTTCGAACGGACGCGGCCTTGTCATGGCACATCGCTGTCCATGATGGCCAGACGGGCGTCGGAAAAAAACTGTCGGCGGATCAGCACGATGATGATGAACATCGTCGTGACCATAAAGACATAGGGGCTGAGGAACCAGCCGAGATAACCGATCGACAGGAAGATGGCTCTCAGTCCAGCGTTGAAACTGCGCGCAGCAATGATGTTCATGCGGACGACGCGCTCGGCGGCATGTTCGGCGCGCACGGGATCGAGAATGGCGTCCTCTCTCATCGGCAGGGAACCGAAGAGAATGGTGCAGTAATTGAACAGGCGATAAGCCCAGCCGAATTTGAAGAAGGCATAGCCGAACAGGCAGGCCAGTCCCGCCACCTTGATCTCGAAGGCGGTGCGGCCACCATTGAGAATGAAAGGCAGATCTGAGAAAAACGCGTTGACCTTGTCGGTGGCGCCGAGCAGGGCGAAGCAGCTGCCGATGGCGAAGATCGAGGTGGAGGCGAAAAAACCGGTGCCGTTCTGCAGGCCGGACAGGATTTGCGTATCGATCATCTTCAGGTCGCGGCGCAGCGAATTGTAGATCCACTCGCGCCGGCGTTCGTTCATCGCCAACGTCAGGCTGGTGCGATTGAAGAAGCGGGCGCTGCCGGTGATCCAGTTCAACGCAACCCAGAGAAAAATGAACAGGGCGAGGGCGACATAGTCGGCAGTCGTCATAAAGGCAGATTCTCCAGATCAATCCGATGTCGACTGTAGCTCAGCTCTGGCCGGGCGCAATGGCCTTCTGTTTGCACCGCTCGATGCCTATATGTAATGTCGCTGCCATGAAATCCGATGTCGGTCGATCGCCGTGCAAGGTTGCCCCGATAGCGTAGCCTTGACCATAATCGATTTGCCGAGGAGGCACCAAAGGTCCATGTTTCTTTCCGTTTTCGACGTCTTCAAGATCGGTGTGGGACCGTCCAGCTCGCACACGATGGGGCCGATGTCCGCCGCGAATCGCTTCCTGGACCTGCTGCTGTCGAACGAGTGGCCGCGCCCGTCGTCGAACGTGCATGTCGCCTCGATCAAGGTCAGCCTGCACGGCTCGCTTGCCCATACCGGCATCGGCCACGGCACGGGCAGGGCCGTCATTCTCGGCCTGATGGGACAGCGGCCCGACAACGTCGATCCCGACCATATGGATACCATTATAGATGAGGTCGAACGCAGCGGACGCATCACGCCACCAGGCCATCCGGCCTACCAGTTCCAGCCCAAGACCGATCTCATCTTCGACAAGAAGGTGCCGCTGCCGGGCCATGCCAACGGCATGAGCTTTTCCGCCCTCGACAAGGATGATCGCCTGCTCGTCAAACGCATCTACTATTCCGTCGGCGGCGGCTTCGTCGTCACCGATACGGAGCTGGAACAGATGCGCGCCGACAAGAAGAAGCCGGCCGCGGCCGGCGAGCGCATCCCATTTCCCTTCGCCACCGCCAAGCAGATGCTCGAAATGGCCGAGCGCTCGGGTCTTTCGATCGCACAGATGAAGCGCGCCAACGAAGAAACGCGCATGAGCAGCGATGATCTCGATGCCGGGCTCGACCGCATCTGGGCCGCGATGAGCAGCTGTATCGATCGCGGCTTGAAGGTCGAAGGCATCATGCCGGGTGGCTTGAAGGTACGCCGCCGGGCTCGCGCCATCCATGACAAGCTGCAGGAGGAATGGCGCAGCAACCGCATCAATCCGCTGCTCGCCAACGACTGGCTGAGCGTCTATGCCATGGCCGTCAACGAAGAGAATGCAGCCGGCGGCCGCGTCGTCACCGCGCCGACCAACGGCGCCGCCGGCGTCATCCCGGCGACGATCCGCTATTACCAGCACTTCCACGAGGATTGGGACCGCGACGGTATCCATAACTACCTCCTGACGGCTGCCGCCGTTGGCGGCATCATCAAGCACAATGCCTCGATCTCCGGCGCCGAGGTCGGCTGTCAGGGCGAGGTGGGTTCGGCGGCCGCGATGGCGGCTGCGGGACTTGCCGCCGTCATGGGTGCCACGCCCGAGCAGATCGAAAATGCCGCGGAAATCGCTCTGGAGCATCATCTCGGCATGACCTGCGATCCCGTCGCCGGCCTCGTCCAAGTGCCCTGCATCGAGCGCAACGCGCTTGGCGCCGTCAAGGCAGTCACCGCCGCCTCGCTTGCTCTCAAAGGCGACGGCCAGCATTTCGTGCCGCTCGACGCTTGCATCGAAACCATGCGCCAGACCGGCCACGACATGAGCGAGAAGTACAAGGAGACCTCGACCGGCGGCCTTGCCGTGAATGTCGTGGAATGCTGAGTGGACGCTTGATCTAAAAGCTTGACGCTGCCGGTCAAAAGGATTTCAACGGCGTTATGGCTTTGCATCTCATCAAATTATGCGTGGGCGCGGATTCGCTCGAGGATCTGCGCGAATGGGTTTCCGAGCGGGCGATGAATGCCATTGCTGCCGGGCTGGAGCCGCACACCACGCATACCACGCGCATGGTACCGAAGCGCATCGACGACCTGCTGGATGGAGGCTCGCTTTACTGGGTGATCAAGGGGCAGGTGCAGGCGCGACAGAAGCTGCTCGGCATCGAGACCTTCACTGACGCCGAAGGCATACAGCGTTGCCGGCTTATCCTTGACCCAAGCGTCATTGAAACGACCGGTCAGCCGCGTCGGCCCTTCCAGGGCTGGCGCTATCTGCCGCAGGAGGATGTGCCGCGCGATCTCGATAGTCTCGGCGGTGTCGCTGAGCTGCCCGCCGACCTGCGGCGGGAACTTTCCGAGCTCGGTTTGTTGTAGGTATGGCGGCTGCTCAACGCAGCCGCATCAGGACCGGTGATCGACCGCTCGGCGCGGTGATGTGGATGTGAATATGTGCCCCCGGCTGCGAATAGCGCCAGGCGCGCGCGCCGTGGCAAAGCAGGATGCCGATCAGGTCTTTCGTCTTGTTGCGTGAACGCGAGCGGCTGAGACCCAGGTCCGCCAAACGCATCGCCGCCTCATGCAACGGATGAAGAGCAAAGCTCTTCGGTTTCATCTTGCCCGCGCCATCGAGCGAGAAACCGGGAAAGTTCTCGTTCACTGCCATTTCAAGTCCCCGTACACGTTACAAACTCAGGGCCGGCCCCATGGACATCCGGGACCGGAAGGTCAGGCATCATCAAGAGAAACCCGACCGATCTTCAAGCAATGCGGCATGAAAACTCAGGCCGCACCTCTATTCCATACTCGCCCAGCACTTTACGCCAGCCCGCTTGAGAGCCTTGCAGGCGTTGATTGCCGAGCTCTGATCATCGAAACCACCGAAGCGCGCGCGATAGCCGCCGTCGAAGGCGACCGTATAGGGCTTCGCCGAGCGCAATGCCTTGCCGCCCTTGCTTCTGGCTGCATCGAGGAGATCGCTTGCACCATCCTTGCTGGAAGAAACGCCGATCTGCACAACCCAGCCGGTCGGGTCACGCTCAGCCTTGCTTGCCTTTGCTACCTTCTCGGCTTTTTCCGCCTTGTCAGCCCGTTGCAGCTTGACGATCTTCGTATCGGCCTTGGACGTCGACGCAGTCGTGACGGTATCGACCTCGTCCTCATCGCCGTCATCTGAAGGCGTAATGGAAGCAACCTCGTCGGAGGCAGCGCGTTGGGCCGGCTTGGCCGCGAGCAATGGATTGGCGGATTTGGGCGCTATCGCCGCAAAAGCTGCCGCGCTGGATGGCTGTTGAGTATCGACGACTTCCGCGGTCTCATCGTTCTTGATCTTTGCGCGGTTGATGTCCGCCATGCGGGCGCTTGCGGCCTGAACATTCGGCGTCGTCGCCGGCGTCTGCGCGATGACATTCGAAGCAATGTGCCTTGTCGATGCCTGCGGCAGATATTCCGCGATCAGCTTGCGCATCTGATTGTCGCGGGCCGGCGTCGAAGCGCCGCCCAAGACGACGCCGACGATGGAGCGTCCGTCCACTTTCACCGAAGTCGCGAGGTTGTAGCCTGCGGCACGCGTATAGCCCGTCTTGATGCCATCGACACCGCGAACCGAGCCGATCAGATGATTATGACCGGGTATGACGCGATTGCCGAACCGAAAGCTCGTCTCGGAAAAGAAGCCGTAATACTGCGGGAAATGTTCGCGCAGGGCAATGCCAAGGCGCGCCTGATCGCGTGCCGTCGTCATCTGCGCCGTGTTCGGCAGGCCGTTGGGATTGCGATAGGTCGTGCGTGTCATGCCGAGCGCACGCGCCTTGTCGTTCATCATGCGGGCAAAGCCTTCCTCCGAGCCACCAAGCATCTCGCCGAGCGCCATTGCGGCGTCATTGGCTGATTTGGTGACGATGCCGAGGATCGCATCGCGAACGGTCACCGACCGGCCGGCGCCAACGCCGAGCTTCGTCGGAGCCTGAGCGGCAGCGTTCCTGGAAAAGACGACCGGCGTGTCCAGAGTGATCCGTCCCGCTTCCAGCGCCTCAAAGGTCAGGTAGACCGTCATCATCTTGGTCAGCGAGGCGGGGTAGTGAAGCGTATCAGCATTTTCGCTGTAGAGAATATTGCCAGTATTCGCATCGATAACGATGCCCGCATATCTCGGGCCACCGGCTGCATTGGCATCCACGGTCACGGTGACCGTTGCTGTCGCGATCGCAAATCCAAGGAACATTCTCGCCAGAATCTTACCGGACTGAGACGACGATGCGGGAAGGTTTGATCTGGACACTAAATCACTCTCTGCTTGCATTTACATTCTCGATTATCCGGTCGCCGCCTCCAGAAACGCCCGTTGCGTTCTAGACTAAGGGCCTAGCGTTACCAATCGGTTTATGATGAACAGTTGGTTTCAGGTTTTCGCGCCATTTTAGCGACCGCCCACAGATGGAGTTCCGGCGCCCGCGACATCCTCAAGACGCGCCTTCACGAAGCTTTGGACGGCAGTATCCATGCTGTGCCAGTCCCCAAGCTGGTTACTTGAAAAACGGTAGAGAACGCTCAGATCCTTGCCGACTTTCACGTCCCTCTGACAATCGCCACTGGTTGCCAGGGCAGGCGAAGCGGGCAGGATGCAGCGCACGACATAATCAGGCTCGCCCGCACGTGGCGCTGTCAGGAGCACTTCGTCGTTATAGCCTGCGTCGGCACGCAGTCGATGCGCCGCCAGACCGTAGGGGCCGGCATAGGCCACGCCTTCGATCAGGTGCGAATAGATCGGCTCCAGGCGACCCGACATGTCCCGCGACATCGTGCTCTGGCTAAGCTGCAGGAAAATCAGCGAGGATGACTGGGAAATGTCGTCGAAGCGCAGCCGATCGGCGGCGCTATATCCCTGCATCTGCGGCCATGTGAGGTAAAGATCGACGCGTTCGGCTGCTCCGTCTACTCGCTCGCTCGGGAAACGGATGGTGTTGGCTGCGAGGTGCAGCGTGTCCTCGCCGATCGTTACCGCAATGGCCTCGGTCTTGGTCGTATGGCCGGCCAGCGAGATTTTCTCGCCGAGCCAATGACCGCCGACGGATATGGCGACAGTGAGGGCGGCCAGGAGGGCAGCGCCTAATGTAAGCCTATAGACGAGACCGCTCGAGATCAGCGGCCGTTCGTCAACCACAGAGGTGTGTGACAGGGGAGAAGCCATGCTCTTGCCTTCATTTGCTTCCGCCTCGGTAGCCATCGTCGATGGCAAAACCGCTGCGGCACCAGACCTTTGATGAGTCTTGTCAGGAAAATGTTTGGCGCCACAGTGGTTAATGAAGGATTAAAAGTGCATCGGCAACCAATCTATTGTCGTGCCGGCTCGCTGAAATTATTCGCTTTCGCTTTGCAAGGGATGCGCCAATAACGAAAAGAGCCGTTCCCGGGACAGCGGGAACGGCTCAGAGGCGCCGGCCTGGACAGAAATCAGGGGACGAGACCGGGCCTCTGATCGTGATCACCGGCGCTAGGTCGCCGACGATCGGATATGGTGTGTAGGCTCACTTCAGACTGCCGACTGCGACGGCGCGGCCGTCCTGTATCTTGACCCAGCGGGCCGGATTGTCAGCCGACTGGCGCTTGAGGAAGGTGTATTCGGTCTCCGACCAGAGCTTTACCGTGTTGCGCATGTTGTCGAGAACGAAATCGCCGCGGTCGGTGCGAACGGTCAGAACGGCATGGCCTTCGCCGTTCGGCTGCAGCACGACGGTCATGAGCAGGTCGGACGGGGAAAAGCCGGCATCGATCAGCTGCTTGCGCTTCAGCAATGCGAAATCCTCGCAGTCGCCGGCGGTGGTCGGGATCGCCCATTTTTCCTCGACGCCGTAGAGTTCCATATCGGTCATCGGCTTGATCGTCGTGTTGACGGTGTAGTTGATCTTCAGGATCGCCTTCCAGCTGTCCTGGGAGAGGAGGATCGGACCGGCGTCGCCGCCGGCATAGGCGCACTCCCGCGGGTTCTCCTTGCAGAACTCGTAGTGACCGATCGGGGGCGCGGCGTCACCGGTAATCGTCATGTTGGCAGGTGCGGCCTGAGCAAAGCCGAAGAAGCCGAGAGTGGCGAGCGCCAATGCGGCGCAGCCGCGAAGTACGAATTGAAAGTTCATGTCCCTGTCCCTGTTCTTATTGGGACCAGAATGACACGCATGCTTTTATCCGGCGCAAAATTACGCAGTCAAATTAAGGACTTAGTTTATTCAAATCCGGAGAAAATTTTCATAAAACAAGCGGAAAACTTGAATCAAGTTTTCGGCGAATTTGATTAGAATTTGAGTGTTTTCGGTATTGGCTCGCGCTCGGAAAATCGCAGTATCGAACTGTTTTGAAATGATTTCCGGTCGGCTGAATTCTTAACAGCCACACGTCGGTTCGGTCAAAAATAGCGCCGTGGCGAGACGAAAAGCTTCCACCGGAACGTCAACGGAATGCCCATGACAGGGGAAATCGCCTTGGACTGTCTCATTTTGGGAAAACAGGCGCGAAAAATTTTTGAACTTTTATTTTGAGCCGAGGGCACGAAGCGCATCGGCCGCCTCGACAATGACAGCCGCCATTTCTGCTGTCGCGGGCGAGTGGGCGGCGTTGGGAACGATGACCAGCTGCGCTGCTGGCCAAGCCTGTGACAATTCCCACGCGGTAACCACAGGCGCCTCGAGATCCAGACGTCCATGGATCATCGTGCATGGGATACCGGCGAGCCGATGGATGTCACGCAGGATCTGCCGATCCTCCAGCCAGGCCCGATGATGGAAGTAGTGCGTTATGATGCGCGCCCGTGCTGTCAGATAGCGCGGGTCGGACCAGCGCGCGGACAGGGTCGCGCGAGGGTCGACCAGGATCGAGGCGGCCTCCCATTCGTGCCAATCGCCCGCCGCTCTCGCGTGAACGGCCGGATCCGGATCAATCAACAGGCGATAATAGACCGCGACCAGATCGCCGTCGCGCGCCTCCTCCGGCACTGCCGCACGAAAGCGCGACCACTCCTCGGGAAAGAAGCGACCAAGCCCACGGTAGAGCCAGTCGATTTCGGATTGCCGCGTCATGGTGATGCCGACGAGCAGCATGGAGTCCACGCGCTCCGGATGGGTTTCGGCGTAGACGAGGGCGAGCGTGCACCCCCAGGAATTGCCGAATACGATCCAGCGCTCTATGCCGAGCAGCAGTCTCAACCGCTCGATATCGGCAACCGAATGCCATGTCGTATTGGCCGATAGATCGATGCTCGGTTCGGACGCATGCGGGAAACTTTCGCCGCAGCCGCGCTGGTCGAACTGAATGATCCTGTAATATTGCGGATCGAAATAACGCCGCGCTCCCGCGGAGCTACCGGATCCGGGCCCTCCATGCAGGATGACGACAGGCATGCCCTGTGGATTGCCGGATTGCATCCAGAAGATCCGCTGGCCGTCACCGACCTCAAGCAGACCCTGATCATATGGGATTATTTCCGGATAGAGCATCTCGTGCCGTCGAGCGTGAAACATAGACGCCGCTATTTCCAGGCGCTGCGCAACAGGAGGATGACAGTATCAGAGGAATTCGCGCAAGGTCTCGCGCGATTGCAGGGAGAGGAACTCGATCGCGACGCCCTCCATGAAGTGACGGATGACACGGCCGCGCATGTTGCCGAGGCGCACCGGCGTGCCGATGGTCGGGCGGATTTCGATGTCCACGGCAGCACCCGACAGTGAAAGGTCCATGATACGGCAGATATGGACTGTGCCGTCATCCAGTGTCAGTTCGCTGGTCGTATTGCGCGGCATCAGTCGATCGTGACGACGATCTTCCGGCAGGCCGAGCTCGTGCTTGTTGGCAAGCCAGGTCAACTGCGCCGCCAGTTTCTCGCGCTTGCGCTCGGTCGCATTGATCGACATGCTGAAGCCGCGGCCGTCGATCGCAACAACATTGCCTTCGACACGGCCGAGATGATCGATGTAGGCGATGACGCGCTCAGCGGCGCGTGGGCGGCCGAGACAAGTGACATACATGTCGCCGGGCGACATCTCCGTCACCAGGCATTCGTATTCCTCGTAATTAGCCAGCATCAGGCGACCCTGCATGTTGATCGGAACCCGCTGGAAGGTCCGCTGATCGTTGCGAAGGGCATTGCCTGCCGTCTGATTTGACCGTGTCGCGTGGACCGGCTGGAACGAATGCATGGAAAAGCTTCTCGAACCGATTGCGTCTTCTGCAGTTATTAGCCGAAACTTCTTAAGGTAAGGTTGTCTTTCCTAAGACGTAGCTTAGAGACCACGACCGAATCTGTCTCGCGATGGATCAATCTTGCTTTGTTCGCCGTCATTCAATGCGAGATTCAACTTCCGACGCATCCATTCGCCGAGACCGGCACTTTCCTGAAGCGGCAGGAGATCGACCGGGTCCGGATGGGACGGCGCATCCACGAGGCGGGCAGGGCGCTCGTAAAGCAGGCGGCTGCGGTCGAGCGCCAGGAAATCCAGATGCTCGTTGCCGAGCCATGTCGAACGAGCGGTCGGCGTCAGGCATCCCAGCAACCTGTCGCAGATATCGCCGGATGTGCGCAGCGGCATCAATACCATCTCGAAAGTCATGCTGCGGCCGCTGACGCTGTAGCCGGTGGCATTGATCAAGGCGGGGACGACATGCGTCATCACGCCGGCGGCAATACGAACCGGATCGTCTTGCTGGCTTCCTGCCCATAAAGCGGCAAAATTCTCGCCGCGGATCTCGCGTCCCATGAGGCTGCAGATTGTAGTGCCGGCCAAGCGGAAGCGCGGATTGTCATCCGAAGTGTTCTCCAGGATGAACAGTTCGGGCAGGATACGGCTAACCGCCGATGGCTGTATCAAATTGCGCAGCGGGGCATCCGCATCGCCGCGGACCTGCTCCCAGTAGGTAAATATTTCGGTGCTCGTCTTCTGGCGCATAATGCGTCCGTGTCCCATTTTGGTTCGAATACTACGGCATTCATTGCCTTCACCTCAGACGTAGCGAATTCCATGCCAGGGCCGGGTTGTTAGGGTTAACAAGTGGTTTCGATTGCCTTTGGCGACAATGAATGAAAGGAATTGCTCATCACTTCACGCAGGTGACCATCAGCACCAACTATCCCGGGCGTGGGATAGGCCTTTTCAGGCCAGTCCCTGAGAGAAACGCCCGATACGCCGTCCACAACGTTGGACGGCTTTTTTTTGATTCCTGCTGTGCTATGTGTCGACTTCATCTATGGAAAAGCAGAGCAAGACATGGACGATGAACAGCTGCCGCGCCAAGAACCTGAAGATCCGCGGCCGCAACAGCGCGTCCCGGCCTTCAACCTGCCTCCGGTCATTCTGGCAAGTCTGGCCGTCCTGATCATCGTCTTTGCAGTCATGAACCTGCCATGGTGGTCCGACGAAACGCTGAACTGGCTCTACTTCACGTTCAGCTTCATTCCCGCCCGCTATGCGTTTCCGCTGTCGCAGCAGGGCCTGGAATGGCTCTGGACCCCCGTGACCTACTCGCTGCTGCACGGCGGGATCGAGCACATCGTCTTCAACAGTCTTTGGCTAATCGTCTTCGCGGCGCCGGTGGCGCGGCGCATCGGCGGCACGCGCTACGTGATTTTCTGGATCCTCTCGTCCGCCGCCTCGGCCTTCATGCATGCCGCTCTCTACTGGGGCGACCAGACGCTGCTGATCGGGGCATCCGGGGTCGTCTCGGCACTCATGGGAGCGGCTTGCCGCTTCGCATTTCCCGCCATGGATGGCCGTCGCCTCCCCATGCGGGAGGCGCATCTGAACCCGCGCCTCACCATTCTCGACTCACTGCGAAGCCGCACTGTCGTTGCCTATATCGTCATGTGGGTCGCCGGTAACGCACTTGTCGCCTTCGGCATCACCCTTGCCGGCGACAGCTCGCAGCCGGTGGCCTGGGACGCCCATATCGGCGGCTTTCTCTTCGGGTTTCTGCTCTTTTCACTGTTCGATCGGCAGCCATCTATTGAAGTGCATGAACCCGCGCCCTTCGATGAATGAAGCTGTTGCTTTCTTGCTTCCGCAGGCGCACCATTCCTACGTATCGGTGGGAAGGTGGAGGAGACCTTCTCTGCCGATGAGCAGAGCGCCGCTTTGAAATCCGGGGGGTGATTTCGGAACATATCGGACGCTTGAGTGTTCACTGTGCTTTCGAGATGGGAGGATTGAATGTCTGTTTCCGTAAAGGCCATACTTGACGCCAAGGGCCGCGATGTCGTGACCACCGGGGGTAATACGACGCTTGCCGAGGCTGCCAAGATTCTCAATGAGAAGCGTATCGGTGCAATCGTCGTCATCGCCATGGGCGGCAAGATTTCCGGTATCTTCACGGAGCGGGATGTCGTCAATGCGGTTGCCAAGCATGGCTCAGAATGCCTCGACAAGCCGATCGCGTCGCTGATGACCGCGAAGGTGCATCGCTGCAAGGAAGACACTACGACCGACGAGCTGATGGAGCTGATGACGCAACGTCGTTTCCGCCATGTCCCCGTCGAAGAGAAGGGTAAGCTTTCCGGCATTATCTCGATCGGTGACGTCGTCAAATGGCGCATCCGTGAGATCGAGCTCGAGGCCGAGCAGATCAAGGCTTATATCGCTGGGTGAGGTCGAGGAACGGCTCGACCCAGCCGAAGCAATCGACCCAGTGGGTCGATTGCAGCGACGAACGCGCTGAGCTCAAAGAGAAGCGCCGGATCGTGCGGCATCTACCGAACCCTCTTGCACCCTTGGCCGAAAAAGGCTCCGAACAGACGTCCACCTTTTGCAAAATACGCCCTACCGGGCATAGGCTTCCTGCATGCGCCGGATTTCCGTCAATCTCGCCAATGTTTCCTCGTAGCCGCGTTCTATCGCCTCGCCGGCACGATGAAATTCGGAGAGGCCGATATCGCTAAGCCGGGGATGCAGCGCAAGATCGGGCGGATCGCCGGCAAGACGCGCGCGCGCAATTCTATCCTGTATGATGTTGAAAGCCTGCACCATGACGCCGGTCATGCCGAGTCTCATGGCGGGAGTGTCTTCGCGTCGCAGCAGATCGCCATTGGGCGAGGCGACACTGTGCTTGACCACGGCGGAGCGGCCGAAAAGATCGTAATGCAGGTTTACGCCGACCACGAGCGGCTGTTCATATGTGCGGCACACCGAAACCGGCACAGGATTGACCAAAGCGCCATCGACCAAGGTGCGGCCGTTGGAGCGCACCGGCTCGAAAATGCCGGGCAGGGCGTATGACGCCCGCAGCGCAGTAATGAGGGAGCCGTTCGCAATCCAAACTTCGTGGCCGGTGTTGAGTTCCGAAGCGACGGCGACGAAAGGATGATCCAGATCCTCGATCGATAGGCCTTCGAGATGTTCCTGCATGCGCTTGGTCAACCGCATGCCGCCGAACAGGCCACTACCACCAATGGTCAGGTCGAGAAGGCTCGCGATGCGACGCATGGTCAGTGAACGGGCGAAAGCCTCCAGTTCGTCAAGCTTGCCGGCAAGATAACAGCCGCCGACCAACGCGCCGATCGACGTGCCGGCGATCATGCCGACTGCGATTCCCGCTTCGTCCAGGGCGCGCAACACGCCGATATGCGCCCAGCCCCGCGCGGCGCCGCCCCCGAGTGCGAGCGCAATCTTGACCTTCTTGGGAGGAGCGGGAGCGACAAGCGGATTGGACGTATCGTTGGAAGTACCTGAACCGTTCCAGTTCTGTCCGCCGTTCTGACGATTCAACCCCCAATTCAGCATTTAAAGCCTCCTCCGAGGCTTATATGCCTCTTGCTAAAATACTGTCCCTTTTTCGTTTCCAAATCGTATATCCGGCCGTTGCTTCTGGGACGACGTGCCATCGATTGGGCTTACTGTTTGTAGACTTCGCTCGGATCGAAATGCAGGTGATCATCGACCACGTTCAGCATCGGCTTCCCGTCCTCGAGTTCGACCGTCCGATAGAAGCAGGAACGGCGCCCAGTATGACACGTTGCGTCGTGACCGGCGACCTCCACTTTCAGCCAGATGGCATCCTGATCACAATCGGTACGGATTTCCTTCACAGCCTGCAAATTTCCGGAGGTTTCGCCCTTTTTCCAGATTTTGCCGCGGGAACGGCTGAAATAATGCGCCGTTCCCGTCTTGATCGTCAGAGCGAGCGCCTCGGCATTCATATGCGCGACCATCAGGAGCTCGCCGTCATGCGCGTCGGTCACGATCGCGGTGATCAGACCGCGATCGTCGAAACGGGGCGTGAAATCGCCTGCGTCTTCGAGCTCGGACTTGTCTTCGGAAGGCGCATTGAAAATCAGATTCATCTCCGGCTCTTTCGTTGAAGCGCGGTTAGCGTCCCCGGACCATCGACATGAAACGAACCTGTTCAGCCGGATCAGCCTTGAAGGCGCCGGTAAAGGTCGTGGTCAGCGTCGACGAACCCTGCTTCTGCACGCCACGCATCGCCATGCACATGTGCTCGGCATCGATCATGACGGCAACACCGCGTGGGCGGAGCGTCTCGTCGATCGCATTGGCGATCTGCGCGGTCATGGCTTCCTGCGTCTGCAGCCTGCGCCCGAAGATCTCGACGACACGGGCGATCTTCGACAGGCCGAGCACGCGGCCGTTCGGCAGATAGGCGACATGCGCCTTGCCGATGATCGGTACCATATGGTGTTCGCAATGCGAGAAGAACGGAATGTCGCGCACGAGAACGATGTCGTCATAGCCGGCAACCTCTTCAAAGGTGCGGCCGAGCACATCCTCGGGGTTCATGTCGTAGCCGGCGAAAAGCTCGCGATAGGCCTTGGCGACGCGTTCGGGCGTATCGAGGAGACCCTCGCGCCGCGGATCGTCGCCGGCCCAGCGAAGCAGGACGCGGACTGCGTCTTCGGCTTCCTTCTGAGACGGACGTTCGGATTCAACGACTTGCGGAAAGTTCTTTACAATGGCGTCCATTACCTGTGGATCTCCTGACCCGCTACGCGGATATCATCTTGTCGGACTCGCCACTGGCATTCCCCGAGACACGGAGATTGTGTACCTTTGGCGGGCTCCGGGGCGTTCTGGCTGGCGGACAAGCCTGCCGTCCTGCACGGTTTCCCATCAAACTTACAGAAGACCATTGCATTTCGATGGTCTTCGAACGACATACATATAGTATGGCATTGTCCCTGTGAAAGTGTCCTGAATGGACACGCTGTGTTTTTTATTGCGAAACGCAACACAGGTGCATCGGAGCAGAATCTGTGATGGACGACATCTACAACAGCAAAATTCTGGAGTTTGCCGGCAATATCGGCCTAATCGGCAGTCTTCCCGACGCCGATGCCACTGCCCAGGCCCATTCCAGACTGTGCGGTTCTCGCGTAAAAATCTGGCTGAAAATGGACGGCGACGTCGTGACCGATTTTGCCCACGACGTCAAGGCCTGCGCGCTCGGTCAGGCGTCATCCTCGATCATGGCCCGCCACGTCGTCGGAGCTTCGGCGGAAGAACTGCGCCAGGCACGCGAGGATATGCTTGCCATGCTCAAGGCAGACGGCGAGGGGCCAAGCGGGCGCTTCGAGGACATGCGCTACCTAAGGCCGGTGAAGGATTACAAGGCTCGCCACGCATCGACGATGCTGACATTCGATGCCGTCGTCGATGCGATTGGCCAGATCGAGGCGGCACGCCAGGGCGGAAACGCCAAAACGGCCGAAGCCGTCTGATCGAGGCGCCGAGCAATGTGTCAATTCTGTCTCATGCAGGACGATGATGAAGACGAGGGCGGCGCTGCAGCTCCAAGGAGCGCGCGACGCGATGCAGAGCCATCCGGTCGAAAGGCACAATCCCGCAATTATTCCGGCCCTTTCCGCAAGACGCCCGACCGGCTCTTCGGCATGGGCTTCATTCGCCTGTATCAACTGACCCTTTCTGGCTTTGTCGGCAATTCCTGCCGCCACATACCGACCTGCTCTGAATATGGCTATGAGGCGATTGCCCGCCATGGCCTGTGGGCCGGCGGCTGGATGACGCTGTTTCGCGTGGCGCGCTGCGGCCCCGGAGGCACGAGCGGGCTCGATCCGGTACCCGGCCAGTTGGAACGCCGTTACCATTGGTGGACGCCCTGGCGTTATTTCCGCCTTGGGCAAAAGGCTGCCTGACCGCATGGCGGTTTATGTCGCGCTGCTGCATAGCGTCATGCTCGGCGCCGGCCGCAGAGTTGTCATGGCAGATCTCAAAGCTATGGCGGAGGGGCTTGGCTTTCGCAATGCCAGAACACTCGTCGCAACCGGCAATCTGATTTTCGAGAGCGAAACGCAGACGATTGCTTCCATCGAGGCGCAGCTCGAAGCTGGTTTTGTCAAAGCCTTTGGCAAGCATGTCGACATCATCGTGCGAGACGCCAAGACATGGCTGAAGCTTGCCGATGGCAATCCCTTTGTCGATGGCATCGGCAGCGAGGTCGCCATTCGCGTCATGCGTCAGCCGCTGGAGCCTCAGATTCTCGAAGTGCTTGCGAAATACCGGCACAGCGGCGAGCGCATGGCGATCGTTGACGGCGATCTCTGGATCGATTTCGGGCTCAAGGCCAGCGAGACGAAATTGTTGCCAGTCCTGACGACCAAGCGGCTTGGCATTGGAACGATGCGAAACTGGAACACCGTGCGCGGTTTGGCCGAGATGATCGACCGCTAGCGCCGCTTTTTCTTTACTAGACAGAGAAATAAAGCTATCAGGCGCGCGGTTCCAAGCTGCGTCTGTTTGGATCTTCATCTTTAAAACCACCCGCATTCGTTGGCGGGACTGGACAAGGAGAATATCGATGTCCCAATCCGTTTCCCTGACATTTCCCGATGGTTCCGTGCGCAGCTTCGCTGCCGGCACGACCGGTCGCGATGTCGCCGAATCCATTTCCAAATCGCTGGCCAAGAAGGCCGTCGCGGTTGCCATCGACGGCACCGTGCGCGATCTCTCCGATCCGGTAACCGACGGCAAGATCGAGATTGTCACCCGCACGGACGACCGCGCGCTGGAGCTCATCCGGCATGACGCAGCACATGTGATGGCGGAAGCGGTGCAGGAACTCTGGCCGGGAACGCAGGTCACTATCGGCCCGGTTATCGAGAACGGCTTCTACTACGACTTCGCCAAGAACGAGCCCTTCACGCCCGATGACCTGCCGGTCATCGAGAAGAAGATGCGCGAGATCATCCAGCGCAATGCGCCGTTCACCAAGCAGATCTGGTCGCGCGAGAAGGCAAAGGAAGTCTTTGCCGCTAAGGGCGAGCGCTACAAGGTGGAATTGGTCGATGCCATTCCTGAAGGTCAGGACCTGAAGATCTACTATCAGGGCGATTGGTTCGATCTTTGCCGCGGTCCGCATATGGCCTCGACCGGCCAGATCGGCACGGCCTTCAAGCTGATGAAGGTGGCCGGCGCCTATTGGCGTGGCGACAGCAACAATCCGATGCTGACGCGCATCTACGGCACGGCCTTTGCCGAGCAGGCCGATCTCGACAACTATCTGCATATCCTCGCCGAGGCCGAGAAACGCGACCATCGCCGTCTCGGCCGCGAAATGGACCTGTTCCATTTCCAGGAAGAGGGCCCAGGCGTCGTCTTCTGGCACGGCAAGGGCTGGCGCATCTTCCAGACGTTGGTGTCCTACATGCGCCGGCGGCTGCAGGGCGACTATCAGGAAGTCAACGCGCCGCAAGTGCTCGACAAATCGCTCTGGGAAACCTCCGGTCACTGGGGTTGGTATCGCGACAACATGTTCAAAGTCACCGTTGCCGGCGACGATACGGATGACGATCGCGTCTTCGCGCTGAAGCCGATGAACTGCCCTGGCCATATCCAGATCTTCAAGCATGGCTTGAAGTCCTACCGCGAACTGCCGATCCGCCTTGCGGAATTCGGTGCCGTGCATCGCTACGAGCCTTCGGGCGCGCTGCACGGGTTGATGCGCGTGCGCGGCTTCACGCAGGACGACGCGCATATCTTCTGCACCGACGAGCAGATGGCGGCCGAATGCCTGAAGATCAATGATCTGATCCTCTCGGTCTACAAGGATTTCGGCTTCGATGAGATCACCATCAAGCTGTCCACACGTCCGGACAAGCGCGTTGGCTCCGATGCGCTCTGGGATCGCGCGGAAAGCGTGATGATGAATGTGCTGGAGACCATCCAGCAGCAGTCGAACAACATCAAGACCGGCATTCTGCCGGGCGAGGGCGCGTTCTACGGGCCTAAGTTCGAATACACGCTGAAGGACGCCATCGGCCGTGAATGGCAGTGCGGCACGACGCAGGTCGACTTCAACCTGCCGGAACGCTTCGGCGCGTTCTATATCGACCAGCATTCCGAAAAGACGCAGCCTGTCATGATCCATCGCGCCATCTGCGGCTCGATGGAGCGCTTCCTCGGCATCCTGATCGAGAACTTCGCCGGCCACATGCCGCTTTGGGTCTCGCCGCTGCAGGTCGTCGTGGCGACGATCACCTCTGAAGCCGATGCTTACGGCGAAGAAGTTGCCGAAGCGTTGCGTGATGCGGGCCTCAACGTCGAGACCGATTTCCGTAACGAGAAGATCAACTACAAGATCCGCGAGCATTCGGTGACGAAGGTTCCTGTCATCATCGTCTGCGGCAAGAAGGAAGCGGAGGAGCGCTCGGTCAATATCCGCCGCCTCGGCAGCCAGGCTCAGGCGTCGATGTCGCTCGATGAGGCGATCGCATCGCTTTCCCTCGAAGCGACGGCGCCTGACATTCTGCGCAAGAGGGAAGCCAAACGCGCAAAGGCCGCTTGATCTCAGATCCTGCCTGACGACACGTTCATGGTGCCGTCAGGCAACTGACATAGAGCGGCAATGCAGCGCCTGGAGCACAAGGAGCGGGGCAGCCCGTTGCGGATTTGGATTTCAAAGAATTATCCTACGCCAATGAACGGGATACGCGCATCAAGCGCTGGTTCATCCGTTCGATCGAAGGCCTGTCCGGGCGCGATCGCTATGCCCGGCTCTATGACATATGGCGGAGCGATATCGTCGGCAAAGGCGAGCGTGTCTTCGGAAAGATGCTCGATCTCATCGACATCAGGCTGGTCGCAAAGGGTGAATGGCCGCCGCGCGATATTCCCGATGCACCGATCGTCATCGTCGCCAACCATCCCTTCGGTATCGGGGATGGGATCGCCGTGTTGGCGCTTGCCGAAGAGCTCGGCCGCCCGTTCAAAGTGCTGATCAACAACGAGCTGTTGAAAGTGCCTGAAATGAACGACTATTCGCTGCCGGTTTCCTTCGAGGAAACGAAGGAGGCGATGGCGATCAACATGAAGACGCGCCACGAGGCCGTTCGCCTGCTCAAGGAAGGCACGACGATCATCGTCTTTCCGGCCGGCGGTGTCGCGACAGCCAAAAAAGGCTTCGGACGCGCCGAAGACCTGCCGTGGAAGATATTTCCGGCAAAACTGATCCAGGCGGCACGCGCCAGCGTCATTCCCGTCTATTTCGAAGGGCAGAACGGCCGGCTGTTTCATCTGGCGAGCCGCCTTTCGATGACGCTGCGCATCTCGCTGTTGATCCGCGAATTCCGGCGCCTGTCCGGCAGCACGATCACCGCCCATATCGGCACGCTGATGAGTTGGGAAACGCTGAGCGAGGGAAGCGATCGCAAGGATCTGCTCTCGAAACTCTACGGCGCGGTCTTTTCGATGGCACCACCCAGGAAGATGCCGCGGCGAAAAGCAGGATGAGGGACGAGGGCCTTTAGCCTTCAGCCGCGGGAAAAGCCGCTCTTGCCGTCAATCCATGCTTTCGCCCTCGCCACCTGCCGGCGTCAATTGTTCGTAGGTCGGCAACGGTTGTTGAGTGGATGTGGCCGGTTGCGTCTGCGGGGTCTGGCTTTGCCGCATCTGCGGCATCTGGATGGGCAGTTGTTGGGCTGGCTGCTGGTCGTCGGCATCCTGAGGCTGCTGTTCCTTCATCAACACTTCCACATCCGTGTTCGTGCCGGCTACCACAATGAAATCGCGCTGGTAGATCTTGTCCTTGTTGCGGGCGACGGCGGTATAGCGGCCTTCGGCGAGCACCATGGTCGGAAAGGCGCTGAGGCTTTCGCCGACGATATCGCCGGCAGATGTCAGGATCGACCAGGCGGTGTCGGCGATCGCTTCCCCGCCGGCATCAGACACGAGCTTGAGCGTGATCTTTGCGGCGCGGTGCTGGATGGTCGCCTCTGTCACCTTGCCGGCCTCCACCTGGATATCGGCGCGGATGACTGCGTTGACGGCACCGTATTCGGAAACGATGTGGTAGGTGCCGGCGCTGAGGCCAACCAGCGTGTTCGGCTTCACATCGGCCATGACGAGGCCGCGCTCTCCGTCTTCCTTGGCTTCACTGGAATAGATCGAGAAGCTCAGCTCGGCAGGCGGGATGCGGACATCGGATCCGGAAACGGCGTTCAGCACCATGCCGCCGGCATCGAGGACCATGGTCTGCTTTTGCGTGTCGCCCGTTTCCGGCACGCTCAGCTTCTTGGTTACGCCCGCACGGCCGAAGGAGACGTTGACGAAATAATCGCCGGGCAAAAGATGGAAGGACGCAGAGCCACCCTTGGAGCTGGCGACCAGCGGCAGCTTGCCGTCAGCGCCGGCATTGGGGCTGAAGACATACCAGGACAGACCCTGCTGCTGCGGACCGCTCTCAGGCGTCAGCTTTGCCTCCAAGGAAACGTCGCGCAATGTGCGGGACGCCGAATTTTCGCCGTTCGGCGCCACGAAGGCGTTGAGCTTCGGCATCTTCACACTGCCGTCAAGCTGCTTGAATTCCTTGAAGGCGTCCTGGGCGGAAGCGACCGTGCTCAGGCTGGCGAATATCGCGAAAACCGCGCTCAATCGGCGAGCGGATGAAATGCCTGACATGGGTTCCCAACCGATTGACTTCCGGTAAAACACAGGCCACTTCAAAACCAATGCCATGGCAAATTCAAGACCCACATCCTCCCATACGCCAAAATGAAAGCAATCACTCAATGAAAACCGATATCAAGCTTGTCGATTATCTCGCAGTGCGCCGATCCATTCCCGCGTTTCAAATGGCGGAGCCGGGTCCGGACAAGGCTGAGATCGAGGAGATTCTCCGGCTGGCCTCGCGCGTGCCCGATCATGGCAAGCTCGCCCCCTGGCGTTTCATCGTCTATCGCGGCGAGGAGCGGGCGCGCATCGGCGAGGAGTTGCTGAAGCTCGCGCTGCAGGCCAAGCCGGATCTGTCCGAGGAGATGATCCAGGTGGAGCGCACCCGCTTCACCCGCGCGCCGGTCGTCATCGCCGTCGTGAGTAAGGCGGCGCCGCATTTCAAGATCCCGGAATGGGAGCAGTTGATGTCGGCGGGGGCGCTCTGCCTCAACCTGCTGATCGCAGCGAACGCCCACGGCTGGGTGTCCAATTGGCTGACCGAATGGTTCGCCTATGATGAGCGCGCCTTTCCGCTGCTCGGCGTCGAGCGGGGCGAGAAGGTTGCCGGCTTCATTCACATCGGCTCCTCTGAGTTCCCGCCCGTCGAACGTCCACGTCCGGAATTGATTGAAACCGTAACTTGGGTAGGCGGTGAGGACGCGTGATGTTCTACACGACGGATACCAACAGGCACGGCCTCGCGCACGATCCCTTCAAGGCCATCGTCGCGCCGAGGCCGATCGGCTGGATCGGCAGCAAGGGCAGGGACGGCTCGCTGAACCTGTCGCCCTATTCTTTTTTCAACGCGATCAGCGATCGGCCGAAGCTGGTGATGTTTTCCTCCGCCGGCCGCAAGGATAGCGCGCGCAACGTCGAGGAAACGGGCGCCTTCACCGCCAATTTCGTCAGCCGCAATCTCGTTGAAAAAATGAACCATTCGTCGATCGGCGTGCCCTACGGCATCAACGAGTTCGAGCTGGCCGGTCTGACGGCGAAGCTCGGCACGCTGGTCGATGCGCCTTATGTCGGGGAAGCCTTTGCCGTACTCGAGTGCCGGGCAACCGAAATTCTTCAGCCCAAAGGTCTCGATGGGGAGCTTTCGGAAAATATTATGGTCATCGGCCAAGTGGTCGGCATCCATATCGACGAGACGATCATCCGCGATAGAAGGCTTGATATGGCGCTTGCGCGGCCGGTCGCGCGCATGGGCTATATGGACTACAGCGAAGGCAGCGATGTCTTCGAGATGGTACGGCCCAAGGCACCCTGATGTGCCTGCAAGCATTAGTGGTTAATAAATAAGGTAAACGCGCCGTAAACCTTTCCCCGGTAACGTGGAGAATATGAGTTTGCGCGGCGGGAATCGTCTCGCTGATATCGGGGCGTTACGTGATCATAGAAGCATTTCTTCGCTGGGCCGAAACCGCCAAAGCAGAGAACAGGGCAAGGGCGGCCAATGCGCTCGGTCGAGCCTATCTGCAATCGGAAATGCCAAGGGAAGAACGCACCGCCGCAGAAATGGCCATGACCTATCTGCTTGATGATCCGTCGCCGCGCGTCCGGCTCTCGCTTGCGGAGGCGGTCGCTGCCTCGGCGAATGCGCCGCGTAACGTGATCTTGTCCCTTGCCGAGGATCAGCCCGAAATCGCGGGACAGGTCATTCTCTTCTCGCCGGTATTTACCGATGCCGATCTGGTCGATCTCGCACTGCGCGGTAGTGACGTGACGCGCGTCTTGATCGCTTCTCGCGGGCATGTGCCGAGAACGGTCTGTGCAGCACTCTGCGAAATCGGCGGAGAAGCCGAAATCCTGTGTCTTCTGGAGAACGACGGCGCATTGCTTCCGCACGCTTCGCTGAAGCGGATAGCGGAGCGGTTCGGAGACTGTGCCGATATACGCGGCCTGCTTTTGTCCCGCGATGCCTTGTCGTCCGATATTCGGCACCTGCTGATGCATCGCGTCAGCGAGGCTCTCTCTGGCTCAAGCCTGATACAGGCGACGGTCGGCAGCCACAGGCTGCAGCAGGTGACGCGCGAGGCCACCGAATCGGCAACTGTCGCCATCGCCGGCTCAGCTCAACATGATCATCTGCCTGAGCTGGTGGAGCATCTCAGGCAAAGGGGCTGGCTGACGCCAGCTTTCCTCATGCATGCGCTATGCTCCGGCAAGGTCGATTTCTTCGCTGGCGCGATCACCAATCTTTCCGGCTGCGACGAACGCCGCGTGCGCTCCATTCTGTCAAGAGGTCGCGTATACGCCATTCGCGCGCTTTACGAGAGCGCAGGATTATCCCGCGATATCAGCACCGTCTTCGTGGAGGCGACGCTGATCTGGCGCGAGGCATCACGCGAGAACGGCGCGGCCATGCTGGAAAATGTTTCTGCGCGATTGATACGCAAATTCCGCCTTGCCGAGCAGCCGCCCGCCGCGACCACGCAACTGCTCGATATGGTGGAAAAGCTCGCAAACGCCGAAAGGCGGCAGACGGCGCGCAATTTCGCCGCGCTGGCGACCCTCGCGGCCGCGTGATATTCAGCGCGCATCTTATCTTCGAGGTGCGTCTTGCCGCTAACTATTGCTATCGAATGCCCGCGCCAGGATGGCGTCGTCCGTCTTCTCGATATGTCGAACGCTTATGCGGAATCACTCTATCCCGCTGAAAGCAATCACATGCTCGATTTGGCGTCACTGGAAAAGCCAGGCGTGACCTTCTGGGTTGCCAGGATCGCGGGAGATATCGTCGGGTGCTGCGCCCTGGTGGAAGCAGGCGATGGCACGGCGGAAATCAAGCGCATGTTCGTCGATCCCGTCGCCAGGGGCCGCAGTGTCGCCCGTAAGCTGATGGAGACGCTCGAAGCGGCGGCGGCCGAAAGAAACCTTAGGGCAGTTCGGCTCGAAACCGGCATATATCAGCCGGAAGCGATCGGCCTTTACAGAAGGTTCGGCTATCACGAGATTGCCGCCTTCGGCAGCTACCAGCCAGATCCGCTGAGCCTGTTCATGGAAAAACGACTGACGAAAGATTAAGCGTGGAACTCACCCGTCAGAACCGTCTCGAACATGCAGCTGCAATTCCGGCTCCTGCGCATGCTGTTCCTCGGTCAATTCCGCCTCGCGAATCCATTCGCGCCAAATGGCGACGATGATCGCCATTAGCACTGGACCGATGAAGAGGCCGAGGAAACCCATGGTCTTCACGCCACCGACCAGGCCGAAGAAAGTCGGCAGGAAGGGCAGCTTGATCGGGCCGCCGACCAGCTTCGGGCGAAGCGTCTTATCGACGATGAACAGCTCGATCGTCCCCCAAAGAAACAACGCGATGCCCGCCCAAAACGAGCCGCTGGCGACAAGATAAATCGAAACAAGCGACATCGAGAGAGGCGCGCCGCCCGGCACGAGGGCCATCACGCCTGTGAGAACACCGAGCGTGATCGCCGACGGGGCACCGGCAATCCAATAGGCCACGCCAAGCACGACACCCTCGCCGATGGCGATCAGCGTCATGCCCATGACGGTCGAACTGATCGTCGCCGGCACGACACGTGAGATCCGCTCCCAGCGGTTCGGAAGAATTCGCTCGCCGAGCAGATCGACCTGACGAACGAATGTCGAACCATCGCGATAGATGAAGAACAGGGCTATCAGCATGAACAGCAAGGTCAGCACGACGTGGAAGGCACTGCCGCCGGCCGCAAGGACGGCCCTGTAGATATTGCCGATATGCGCGCCGCTGATGAGTTGCGCCAGTTCACCGATGGAGCCAGGACTACCGATATATTGCGTCCACTGATCGCCAAGCCATGGGCCAACGAGGGGCAGCGCCAAAATCCATTGCGGCGTCGGCGCACCGTCGCGGTTGACATGGACGGCCCAGCCGAACCATTCGCGCACTTCGCCGGCCATATAGACGGCAGAAAGAATGATCGGCAGCACCAGAAAGGTAACGATGAAGATGATGGCGATAGTAGCCGCAATCGTCGTGTTTCCGCCGGTGCGGCGCACCAGATCGCTGTAAAGCGGCCATGTGGCGAAGCCGATGACCCCAGCGGCCATAACCGGAACGAGAAAGCCGTAGAAGAAATAGATGCCGGCAATGGCGATCAGAATAAGCAGCCAGCGCGCCGCGGAAATGGATGGAATGAGCGGCATGCGCGCATGTGCGCTCGACCCTAGCCACCGATGCTCCTTAGGCTTATGACGTTCAAATACACCCACCCGACTTACTTCGCCCCTCTTTATTAGATCAACCGGTTATGGGGTATGATCTAGGCTGTTTCAAGAGCTGCAGCCTGAAAGCCTCTTTATTCCGTCGCCGTGACAGTAACACGACTGGCACGCGAATAAGAAAGGCGTCACGAGGGACGGCGGATCACCTTGAAGGCGAAAAACTGGGTCTTCTGCGTCGGGTTGAAATTGTTGTCGGCGACGAGAATCAATACGTCCGTGCCATCCTTCGCCTTGCCGAAAGTAATGCCTTCGATATTGTCGGGTGCCAGGCCCAGCGCGCGCAGATCCATGATCTGTACCTTGCGCACAGGCACGATCCGCTGATCGGTCTTAGCAAGGGAAGGGATGTTCGAAACATCGGTCGCACCATCGAGATCGAACATGTTGATCACGACCGAATTGCCGACACCTTGCGCATAGCCGCGCTCGATCGACAGGAGGTGGCGATCGTCAAGCGCCATGATCTCGGACATGCCGAAGTCATTCCAGCCGCTTGCCATGGAGGGCGCCTGCGGTATGGGCGAGATCGGGTAGACATATTGCGCCTTCTGCTCGCCGCTTGCCGCATCGTAACGGATGAGGCGGGCGAGCGCGCCGGCGGTCAGCGTCGTGATCGGTCCATCCTGGTAAAGCGCCGATTCCGTGCCGACCAGCAGATCGCCACCGGAGAGAAGGGCCAGGCCTTCGAATGCGAGGTTGTCGCGGATGCCGGTGCTCTTGTCGGCTGTGGGAGCAAATCCCGCCGGTAAGGGAAATTCGCGCACGAAGCTGCCATCGCGGTTGGCAACGCGCACGAAGGGCGGCGACAGCGCCTTGCCGTCGCCTTCGCTACTCCAATAGATGCCGTCCTTGCCGAAGCGAATAGATTCGGCATCCACCTTTCGCAAAGCGAAAGGCTGGCCATCCTTGTCCTTCAAGGTGACATGATCGACAACCGTTACCCCTTTCAAGCCGCTGACGCTCACATCGATATCGAGATCGTAGAAGCGCGCCGGGGCCTTCTCGGAGCGGTCATCGCTGATTGAGATGTAGCGGCCGGTGGACGGATCGAAATCGATGCCCGAAAGGCCACCAACCTCTACTCCATTTTCCATGAAACCGGTCGGGATATCGTAGTTGCCGAGATAGGAAAGGCTGATGCCGGCCTTGCAGTCGCCGAAGGGGCAGGGCACGTCGATGGTAGCGCCGATATCGGCGGCATGAGCGGCGTGGCCGAAAAGCAGAACGGCGGCGACAGTCGTCAAAAAGGGCTTCAGCATAGGGATAAAACAAATCCGGATGAATGGGATGATGGCATTCAAGCCATGCCGCCATCTACGCATCCGTCCATGACGGCTTCGTAACGAATATCCGTCAGTTCAATAAAATATCGCCGGGAGTCGTTGCCCGCGGCGATCTGCTGTTGCGGTCAAATATCGAGATTCTCCGCGAATGCCGCGCGTTCCTGAATGAAGCGGAAGCGAGCGTCAGCCTTGGTGCCCATCAGATTGTCGACGGCGTCGCGCGTGCCTTCGAAATCGACCTCGTCGATCACGACACGCAATAGCGTGCGTTTCGAGGGGTCCATCGTCGTTTCCTTGAGCTGGGCAGGAAGCATTTCACCCAAGCCTTTGAATCGGCTGATTTCGACCTTGCCTTTGCCCTTGAATTCGCTCTCCATCAGCTCCAGCCGGTGAGCGTCGTCGCGGGCATAGATGGATTTCGAACCCTGCGTGATCTTATAGAGCGGCGGAACAGCCAGGAAAAGGTGGCCACCGCGGACCAGTTCGGGCATCTCCTGATAAAAGAAGGTAATCAGCAGCGAGGCGATGTGCGCACCGTCGACGTCGGCATCGGTCATGACGACGATGCGCTGATAGCGAAGATCTTCCTCGCGATATTTCGACCGCGTGCCGCAGCCGAGAGCCTGGACCAGGTCAGCGATCTGCTGGTTGGCGGAAAGCTTCTCGCGGCCGGCGCTGGCGACGTTGAGGATCTTGCCGCGCAGCGGCAGGATGGCCTGATTCATGCGGTTGCGCGCCTGCTTGGCGGAGCCACCGGCCGAATCACCTTCGACGAGGAAGAGTTCAGCGCCTTCGGCGGTGTTCTGCGAACAATCGGCAAGCTTGCCCGGCAGGCGCAGCTTGCGCACGGCCGACTTGCGGTTGACTTCCTTTTCCTTGCGGCGGCGCATGCGCTCCTCGGAGCGCTCGATCACCCATTCCAGCAGCTTTTCGGCTTCGGTCGGATTGTCGGTGAGATAGTGATCGAAAGGATCGCGCAAGGCGTTTTCGACGATACGCTGTGCTTCGACGGATGCGAGCCTGTCCTTGGTCTGGCCGACGAATTCCGGCTCGCGGATGAAGATCGACAGCATGCCGACGCCTGATATCATCACGTCTTCGGTGCTGATATTGGCCGCACGCTTGTTCTGCGTCAGTTCGGCGTAGCTCTTTAAGCCCTTGGTGAGCGCGATACGGAAACCGGCCTCGTGCGTGCCGCCTTCAGGGGTCGGGATGGTATTGCAGTAGGAATGGACTTGCGGATCGCCGCCATACCAGGTGATTGCCCATTCCAGCGAGCCGTGACCGCTTTCCTTCTCCGATTTGCCTGCGAAGATCTCGCGGGTCACGGTGAACTCGTTGCCCATTGTTGCCTTGAGGTAGTCCTTCAAGCCGCCAGGGAAATGGAAGACCGCCTTTTCGGGAATATCAGCCCCTTCGGGCGCCAGTTCGGCATCGCAGCTCCAGCGAATCTCGACGCCGCCGAACAGATAGGCTTTGGAACGGGCCATGCGGAAGACGCGGGCCGGATCGAACCGAGCATGATCGCCGAAGATTTGCGGATCGGGATGGAAGCGGACGCGGGTGCCGCGACGGTTGTGGATATCGCCCAGTTCTTCGAGGCCGCCGGTCGGCAGGCCACGCGAAAAGCGCTGACGATAGAGCTTGCGATTGCGGGCGACCTCGACTTCCAGATCGTCCGACAGCGCGTTGACTACCGAAACGCCGACACCGTGCAGGCCGCCCGACGTCTCGTAAGCCTTGCCGTCGAACTTACCGCCCGCATGCAACTTCGTCATGATGACTTCGAGCGTCGACTTGCCGGGCACCTGCGGATGGTTTTCCACCGGAATACCGCGACCATTGTCGGTGACGGTCAAATATCCCTGCCGGTCGAGATAGACCTCGATGAAATCGGCATGGCCGGCGACGGCTTCGTCCATGGCATTGTCGATCACCTCGGCGAAGAGATGGTGCAGCGCCTTTTCATCCGTGCCGCCGATATACATGCCGGGACGCATGCGCACCGGCTCGAGTCCTTCGAGAACGCGAATGGAGCTGGCGCCATATTCCTCGGCCGAAGATGTTGTCGGCGCAGCGCGCGGTGACGGAGCGGCTGCAGGCTTTTCCGCCTTGACGTCAGGCTTTTCCACCGCTTTCGGCTTCGGCGCGCGGGGTAGTCCGGAGAAGAGATCGTTGCTGTTATCCATGGAACTTTAAGCTGCTCAGATTTGTCCTGGTGGGGCCAGACCCCTTTATTATCGCATTTGCGCTTGTTATTCGCGAATCATCGTCATTCTGACAGAAACGGCACACAAGCGCGATGGCGCCCCATGAGGGGGCAGATTCAAAAAAGATTTGCGTTGCCGGGTGATGAATGGCAAGCCCGCAGGCTGATCGGAGGAAGTGTCCGCATGCGAATGTCCACAGCTCATTTGTCGATCCTGACCGCAATATCAAGCATCCTGCTTCTGGCGACAGCGTCTGTCGCTAGCGCGGACATGCTGAAACCCTTCAAGGATGAGCTGTTTTCCAATGAGACCGTTCTTGAAAGTCACGACAACGGCGCGTTCCAGACGATCGATTACCAGGAAATGCGGGATATCAACAGCCGCGACCAGATTCCCGAGAAGCGCGTCAAGCCGGCTTATGTCGATACCGGCGTCCGCTGGAAAGCCCAGCAGGACGAGACCCTGCAGCTCGGCGACCGCAAGCTTGACGTCACGCGGATCGGCCCGGCGTCGGGCCAGGCCTTCACCGTCATTTTCATTCACGGCCGCGGTGGCGACCGCCGGCTCGGCTCCAACGACGACACCTTCGGTGGCAACTTCAACCGGCTGAAGAACCTCGCCTATAGGAATGGCGGCACATATTATGCGCCGAGCGTCAAAGGCTTCGACAGCACCGGTGTCGCCGATATCGCGGCGTTGATCCGCTATTCCTATGAACAATCCGGCGGCAAGCCCGTCATCCTGACCTGCGCCTCCATGGGCAGCTTCGTCTGCTGGGGCATCACCCGCGATGCCGAAAGCGTCAAGCGCCTGAAGGGCATGGCGATTCTGAGCGGTGTGACGGACCCGGATTTCACAAAAAGCGCCTTCTACAAGGCAAAGCTGCCGCTATGGTTCACCCATGGCAGCAGAGACCCGGTCTATGCGGCGGCCGATCAGCAGGCCTTGTTCGAGAAGCTCTACAAGGCGCATTACCCGACACGTTTCACGCTTTTTGCCACAGGAAACCATGGCACGCCCGTGCGCATGACCGATTGGCGGAAGGTGCTGAACTGGATCGTCGATCCGCAAGCATCGTGAAACGCATCGGGCAATTCGATCTATTTTCCGGATAAGCAATTTTTCAAACGATTTTAACCCGTCCCGGCCCCATTCGATAACTTTCCTTTCCTCGACAGTTTTGTTAGGCCGACAGGTGGATCAAGGGGGAGAAGATCGGAATGACGAAGACCATACGGCCGCTTCTGGCCGGAAACTGGAAGATGAACGGCACGCGTGCGAGCCTCGATCAGATCAAGGCGATCGGAGACGGCGTCAAGACGCCGCTCTCGGACAAAATCGATACGTTGCTCTGCCCCCCGGCCACCTTGCTATACGTCGCGACCGCACTCTGCGACGACAGTCCGCTGGCGATCGGCGCCCAGGACTGCCACCAACAGGTCAGCGGCCCACATACCGGCGACATCTCAGCCGAGATGATCGCTGACTGCTTCGGCACCCATGTCATCGTCGGTCATTCCGAGCGGCGCAGGAATCACGCGGAAAGCGATATGCTGGTGCGCGCCAAGGCGCATGCGGCCCATGAGGCCGGGTTGACGGCCATCATCTGCCTCGGCGAAACTGCCTATGAGCACAATAGCGGCCAGACGCTTGATGTGCTGAAGCGGGAATTGGCGAGTTCGGTCCCGGACGATTCGACGGCGGAATCGACCGTGATCGCCTACGAGCCCGTGTGGGCGATCGGCAGCGGCCTAATTCCGACCCGCGAAAATATCGAGGAAGCCCATGGTTTCATCCGTTCCGAACTGGTCGAACGCTTCGGCAACGGCGGCGCGGGCATGCGCATCCTCTATGGCGGATCGGTCAGCGGCGCCAATGCCCGGGACCTTCTCGATATTCCCAACGTCAACGGCTTGCTTGTGGGTGGTCAAAGCTTGAAAGCGGTTGACTTCCTCGCCATTTATGCCGCATTCGAACGGCAGTTCGCCTGACGGACCCACTTGCCCGGACTTCCGGTGTCAAAAGGGCTTGGATTAGGCGAGAGCCTCATGTAAAGAGCCGCGAGCTTTTCTTTTTGATGCCCGCATGCGGGCAGGACTGGACCTATGCAAACCGTACTGCTTGTCATCTATCTCATGGTTGTTATCGCCCTTATCGGCGTGGTGCTGATTCAGCGCTCCGAGGGTGGCGGCCTTGGTATCGGCGGCGGATCGGGCTTCATGTCCGCGCGCGGTACGGCCAATGCGCTGACGCGCACCACCGCCATCCTGGCTGCGCTCTTCTTCGCACTGGCGCTCGGCATGAACGTGCTGTCGCGATTCGAATCGCGACCGACCGACATTCTCAACCGTATCCCGAGCACGGCGGGCCAGGGCAACGGCATTCTCGATTCGCTTGGCGGCCAGAAGGGTTCCGCGCCGGCAACGACGCAGCCGAAGCCGGCCGATAATAGCGGCGTTCCGAACAACGGCGCTGTTGCTCCCCAGTCGCAGGCGACGCCGCCTGCAACGACGAACCAGCCGGCAGCTGCAACGTCCGCGCAGCCGGCTCCAGCCGCCACCGGTCAGCAGACCGCGCCGGCGGCCACGGCGCCCGCGCCCGCCCAAAGCGGCGGCGACGTTCCGACCGGCAAGTAAGCCCGGTCGGCCCAAGATCATCCCCGGCAGGTCTTCGGATCTGCCGGTTTTGTTTTGTCGATATTCCGTCTTCTGTGTCCAAAATTCCGGAAACGAATTTTAGGGCTAGCGGAATCATTTGTGAAAAGGTATCCGGTGACTCCCATGGCGCGATATGTATTCATCACTGGCGGCGTGGTTTCTTCCCTCGGAAAAGGAATTGCGGCCGCGGCTCTCGGAGCGTTGTTGCAGGCTCGTGGTTATCGAGTCCGCCTGCGCAAACTCGATCCCTATTTGAACGTGGATCCGGGCACAATGAGCCCGACCCAGCACGGCGAGGTCTTCGTGACCGACGACGGAGCGGAAACCGACCTCGATCTCGGCCACTACGAGCGCTTTACCGGTCGCTCGGCCACCAAGACCGACAACATCACCACCGGTCGCATCTACAAGAACATCATCGACAAGGAACGCCGCGGCGACTATCTGGGCGCCACCGTTCAGGTCATTCCGCATGTCACCAACGAGATCAAGGATTTCGTCACCGAAGGCAATGACGACTATGATTTCGTCATTTGCGAGATCGGCGGCACCGTCGGCGACATCGAAGCTATGCCGTTCATGGAAGCGATACGCCAGCTCGGCAACGACCTGCCGCGCGGCACCGCAATCTACGTCCACCTGACGCTGATGCCCTATATTCCCGCGGCCGGCGAGCTGAAGACCAAGCCGACGCAGCATTCCGTCAAGGAACTGCAGGCACTCGGCATTCATCCCGACATTCTGCTCGTACGTGCGGATCGCGAGATTCCGGAAGCAGAGCGTCGCAAGCTTTCGCTGTTCTGCAACGTCCGTCCTTCGGCCGTCATTCAGGCGCTCGATGTCGCCAACATTTATGATGTGCCGATGGCCTACCACAAGGAAGGCCTCGACAACGAAGTGCTGGCCGCCTTCGGCATCGAGCCGGCGCCGAAGCCGCGCCTCGACCAGTGGGAAGAAGTCTGCAATCGCATCCGCACGCCGGAAGGCGAGGTGACCATCGCCATCGTTGGCAAGTATACCGGTCTTAAGGATGCCTATAAGTCGCTGATCGAAGCGCTGCATCACGGCGGCATCGCCAACCGGGTCAAGGTCAATCTCGAATGGATCGAATCCGAGGTCTTCGAAAAGGAAGATCCGGCGCCTTATCTCGAGAAGGTTCATGGCATTCTCGTGCCCGGCGGTTTCGGCGAGCGCGGCTCCGAAGGCAAGATCCTTGCAGCCCGGTTCGCGCGCGAGCGCAAGGTGCCTTATTTCGGCATCTGCTTCGGCATGCAGATGGCGGTCATCGAAGCGGCCCGCAACCTTGCCGGCGTCGAACATGCGTCGTCGACGGAATTTGGACCGACGCCAGAGCCGGTCGTCGGCCTGATGACCGAATGGCTGAAGGGCAATGAGCTGCAGAAGCGCACAAAATCCGGCGACCTCGGCGGCACCATGCGCCTCGGCGCCTACAAGGCGGCTCTCAAGAAGGGCACGAAGATTTCGGAGATCTACGGTTCGAACGACATCTCGGAGCGCCATCGCCACCGCTACGAAGTCAACGTCGATTACAAGGACAGGCTGGAAGACTGCGGTCTCGTCTTCTCCGGCATGTCACCAGACGGCGTCTTGCCGGAAACGGTCGAATATTCGGACCATCCCTGGTTCATCGGCGTCCAGTATCACCCGGAACTGAAATCCCGGCCGCTGGAACCGCATCCGCTGTTCTCCAGCTTCATCGAAGCGGCGACGGAACAGAGCCGGCTGGTTTAAGGGCGGCAAATCGCTTGCGGTAGTCGCTCGGGCTGACCGCAAGCCTCTCCCGAAAGTGATGGCGCATGGTGGCGAGCGATCCAAACCCGCTCGCGACGGCCACGTCATCAAGCGAAATGGCGGCCTGCTTTTCCAGCAGATCGCGAGCGCGACGCAACCTCTCTCCCAACAACCATTCGCCCGGCGACATGCCGGTGGTCGCCTCGAAGCGGCGCTGGAAGGTCCGCACGCTCATGCCGGCCCGTGCGGCGAGCGTGGCTATGGGCTGATCATCGTGCAGACGCTCGCGCATCCATTCGAGTAACGGCCCCAGCCGCGCGCCTTCGCGCTGCTTCAACACAGGGGTCTCGATGTACTGCGCTTGTCCGCCCTCGCGATGTGGAGGCACCACCAACCGACGCGCAACACTGTTGGCGACATCAGGTCCGAAATCCCTGCGCACGACATGTAAGCAGAGGTCGATCGCGGCAGCGCTTCCGGCGGCAGTCAGCACGCTATCCTCATCGACGTAAAGCACATCGGCATCGACGGTGATGTCCGGATAGCGCGCGGCGATCGAATCGACATAACGCCAATGCGTCGTCGCCTTGCGTCCGGCGAGCAGCCCGGCGGCGGCAAGGACGGCAACGCCCGAGCAGAGCGACATGATGCGTGTGCCCCGACTGCTGGCCGACTGCAGCTCAGCGATCAGAGGAGCGGGGACAGGCGTCCCGATCCCGCGCCAACCCGGCACGATGATCAGATCGGCGTCAGCAAGAACATCAAGCCCGCGATCAACCTGGACCGTGAGGCCGCCCGCGGCACGCAACGGGCCATCCTCGATAGCGCAAGCGGAAAAGCGGTACCAATCGTCACCCATCTCCGGCCGCGGCAGGCCGAAGATCTCATAGGCGACGCCGAATTCGAAGGTACAGAGCCCGTCATAGACGAGGGTGACGACATGCGGTCCGCGAAGCGACGATGTAAGAGCGTTTGGCATGATATTGACGTTATATGGCGTTTCGGCCAATTTCAACCGCCAGATGGTTAAGGCATGAATGCACCGAACCAGAGAAGGAGCGTTCCATGTCCCTAGTCAGTGAAATCCCCACCGCAGACCCGAACCTTGTCGCCGAGCACTATGCCCGGCGGCTCGCCTTCGAGACCGATTGCTCCGATGTGCGCCAGGCCATGACCTCAGGCAATATGGATTTCGTCCTGATCGACGTTCGCGGGCCGGCCCTGTTTCAGGAGCAACATATTCCCGGCGCGATCAATCTGCCGCATGGCAAGATGACTGCTCGCAAGATGGCGGAATGGCCCGACGATACGCTGTTCGTCGTCTATTGCGCCGGACCGCATTGCAACGGAACGGACAAGGCTGCTTTGCGCCTGGGCACGCTCGGCAGGCGGGTGAAGGTGATGATCGGCGGCATCACCGGCTGGGCAGATGAGGGGCATCCCTTCGAAAAGGGATGACAAGACGACGGGCTAACCCGGCTCAATGCCGGGCTTGCCCATTTTTACAACACTGCGAAAAACTTCGGCAGCTACGTCATTTGACTGTCGCGTCCTCTTGGTTTCCGTGGCACTGTGCGAGTAAGCATAACGGGAACAAAAGTATGATCCTCAATCCTTTTGACGATCGTGCCGAAAGGCCGAAAGCCAAGATTGCCTTCACCTTTGCGCTTCTGATCGCCTTCAACATTGCCGCCTGGACCTGGGCCTGGGTCGCTTTTTCAGACAGGCCGTCGCTGCTCGGCATTGCGTTTCTCGCCTATATGTTCGGCCTTCGCCATGCCTTCGATGCCGATCATATAGCGGCGATCGACAATGTCGTGCGCAAACTCATTCAGGAAAAGAAGCAGCCCTATGCGGTCGGCTTCTTCTTTTCCCTCGGCCATTCCTCGATCGTCGTGATCGCCTCGATCCTGATCGCCGCGACGGCGGCTGCCATGCAGAGCCGGCTCGATTCCTTCCACGATGTCGGCGGCGTCATCGGTACGACCGTCTCGGCGGTCTTCCTGCTCCTCATCGGCATCGCCAATCTCTTCGTGCTCAAGGGCGTATGGTCGGCCTTTAACCGGGCGCAGAGGGGCGAGAGGATCGCCGAGGAGGATCTGGACACGCTGCTCGCCGGCGGCGGCTTTTTGGCGCGCATCTTCCAACCCATGTTCAGGGTCGTGACCCGCTCCTGGCATATGTATCCGATCGGCTTTCTCTTCGGCCTCGGCTTCGACACGGCGACGGAAATCGGACTTCTCGGCATCTCCGCCGCACAAGCGGCGCAGGGCACATCGTTCTGGACGATCCTGGTTTTCCCGACGCTCTTCACCGCCGGCATGTCGCTGATGGATACACTCGACAGCGCGCTGATGACCGGCGCCTATGGATGGGCCTTCGTCAAACCCGTGCGCAAGCTCTGGTACAATCTGACGATAACAGCCGCTTCCGTCGTCGTCGCCATCTTCATCGGCGGCATCGAGGCGCTGGGGCTTATCTCGGACAAGCTCGGCCTCGAGGGCGGTTTCTGGCGCTTCATCGGCGAACTCAACGACAATCTTGCCAATTTCGGATTCGCGGTCGTCGGTATTTTCCTGCTGAGCTGGCTGGTTTCGACAGTGCTCTATAAGGCCGGAGGGTATGACAGCTTGCAGATCAACCGCTCCTGACGCATCATCGATGCCAAGGATCGAAAATGCCGTGACTGGAAATCGTCGTGTGCGGCCCCAGTTACATGCAGGAGGGGCCACGATCATGATCCAGACAAGCGATATTCTCGGTGTTGCGCTGGCGGCAGGCGTTCTGTTCATCATCGGCGCTGACCAGGTCTACGCGCAGGCCGCCGCCAACTGCTCGCCGCGGCCGGCCGTCAGCGCTGAGCGCCAAACCCTGAAGTGCGAACCGGGGCTTAGCATCACTGTTGAGCGCGGCGCACACTACCGGCTTGCCGATCGGAATCACGATGGTCGGGTTGATGCTATCGTGCTCAACAACAAGGCGGTGCTGATCGATGTCGACAGCAATCATGTTCAAGGCGGGTTCGAGGTGGTGACGCCGCAGGCCATCGCTGCCGTCCGCGGCACGCGATGGGCGGTCGACGCGCAGCGTGGCAAGACTTCCGTACTGGTGTTGCGCGGCCGCGTCGCGGTCAACAAGGTTTCGACCGGGGAAGGCGTCACGCTCGGGCAAGGGCAGGGCGTCGATGCCGACCGCAGCCGCTCCCCCTTGCATGTCACAGCCTGGGGACAGCCACGCATAAACGCATTGATGGCTCGCCTCGGCCAGTGAGATTCTGACGCCCATGCGCAGACCGCCGCCGCAGACGCTGATTGCGCTCATCTTGACTGCTCTCTGGGGTCTGGGCCTCGGCGTCATGCATCTGCATGGCGACATTCCCTTTATCGACGGCGCGGAGGCGACGCTGACGAATCTCAGGAATGCGGTTGGCGGCAGCCGCAAACCGCCCGATGTCGTCACTATCGTCGCCATCGACGATGAGACGTCGCGGGTGGCGGGACATTACCCGCTGCCCCGCGCCACGCTCGCCAAAATCATCGATGCCATCGCCGCCCTAGGGCCGAAAACCATCGCGCTCGACATGCTTTTGCTCGATCCCGGCGATGAGGCCGGCGATGCGGCACTGGAGCAATCCCTCAAGCGGACCAGTGCCGTGCTCGCCGCCGCCGGCATCTTTCCCGAAAGCCGCCAGCGCGTTGTCGATGACAGCAAGGAACCTCTTGCTCGCGTGCCCAGCGCACTGCAATTCCTCGAGCCGCAGAAGCGGTTCGCAGATGCCGCAAGCTACGGCGTCGTCAACGTACAGACCGACAAGACGGGAACGCCGCGCTTCTTGCCCATGCTGTTTCGCAGCGGCGAGCGGATCGAATCGTCCTTCTCGCTGCGCGTCGCTTCCGCGGCGACCGGCGAGCACACGACAGTCATCTCCGACCAGATCAAGATCGGTGACCGTTCCGTCCATACCGATAGTGGCTATCTCATGCCGCTCTCGTTCTATGGCCCGCGCGGCACGATCCGCACCATCAGCGCCAGCGCGGCGCTGAACGGGCAGCTGCCGGAGGAGGCCATCCGGGATCATATCGTCGTCATCGGCGCGACCGTTACGGGCGGCGGTGATGTCTTTCCGACACCCTTCGATCCGGTACTGCCGGGCGTCGAAGTCATCTCCACCTCGATCACGCATCTGATCGCCGGGGATGGCCTGGTGCGCGATCGCGGCGTTCGTTTCATCGACCTCTATTTCGCCGTCGGTCTGCCGGTCCTCGTTGTCAGCCTGCTCTCCTGGCGACGCAACACCATCGGCCTTATCATGGCACTTTGCGTCGTCCTTGCCTGGCTGGCGATCAACGTCAACGTCTTCAAACATGGGATCTGGCTGAGCGCCGCCCTGCCGATCGCAGCGACGGTGCCGCCGGCTCTGCTCTTCGGCGCAGCCCAGCTTTGGCTCGGCCGCAGACAGGCCGGGCGCTTCGCTGAGCAGAGCGAACTGCTGCAGCGCATCCAGGCGCCCGGTCTTGCCGAACACCTTGCCCGCGATCCCGGCTTTCTCGCAGCGCCGGTGCATCAGGAAGCGGCGGTGGTCTTCATTGATATCAACGGCTTCACGGGTCTTAGCGAGACGATCGGCCCCACGGCCGTGCGGGACTTGCTGAACGGCTTTTACTATCTTGTCGACGAGGAAGTGACGGCCAGTGGCGGCGCCATCACCAGCTTCATGGGTGACGGCGCCATGATCCTCTTCGGCCTACCGCAGCCGAAGCGAGCCGACCCCGCCAATGCGGCGCGCTGTTGCATTCGTCTTGCCGACCGGATGAGAGGCTGGCTCGCAGCGATGCCGCCGGCAACCGCATCCCGCATCGGCTTCAAGATCGGCGCGCATTTCGGCACCATCGTCGCCTCCAGGCTCGGCGGTGGCGGCCGCCAACAGATTACGGCGACCGGCGACACGGTCAACATAGCAAGCCGCCTGATGGAGGTGGCCGCCCGCAATCGCGCCGAGATCGCCATCAGCAATGACCTGCTTCATTCCGCCGGCCGCGACAGCGTGCCCTTTATGGAAGGCAAGCTCGACGGCCCGATCGAAACAAAATTGCGCGGCCGCGCCGGGTCCTTGGCCATATGGCTCTGGCGCGGCAGGCATGATGCGGAACGTCCTTAAGATTTCAGGCTTCATCCGCGCCACATGGGGATAATTGATATCACGAGCAGGCAGGCGAGTGAGATATTGAGCACGCGCCATTGCCACGCCGTTTTCAGAAAACGCCCGAGCATCTGTCCGAGAACGCACCAGACCGCCAGCGAGAATGCGGCGACGAGGCAGAAGGTCAGGCCAAGCAGGATCGCGAGGGTGGTGGGACTGCCCGCCAGAGCGGCGAATGAGGCGGCCGCGCCGACCGTCATCGCCCAACCCTTCGGATTGTGCCACAACATCCAGACACCGGCGATAAAGCTCGTGGGCTTCGTCATCCGACCGGCGCCATGTGGCTGGCCGCTTCTGCCGATCCGTACTGCGAGCCAGATCAGATAGAGCGAGCCGAGCGTCTTCATTGCGATCTGCAAGACGGGCAGGGCTATCAAGACGCCGCCAAGTCCGGCCGCCGCCACACTGGCCATGGAGCCGAGGCCGAAGGCGAAACCGGTCATGACGGGTATCGACCGGCGAAAGCCGAAATGCGCGCCGGAAGCGGTCGCGAGTGTCGTCGCGCCACCCGGTGTTATGGTCGAGACGAGCGCAAACAGGATCAGCGGCAACAGGGATTCGATGGTCATTCCAGCCTTTCTCCAATTCAGGAAAAGGAATAGGCAAGCAGCACCCACCAGGAAATCGAATGTTGAAGGAGGAGAGCATTAGCATCTATAATGCCCTTATGGTCCGAAACTTCGATATCACCCTCATCAGAACCTTCACCGCTGTTGCCGATCAAGGCAGCATGACCATCGCTGCCAACATGCTGCACCTGACGCAAGGCGCCGTCAGCCAGCAGATCAAGCGGCTGGAGGATATGCTGGGATGTGCCTTGTTCGAGAGAGACAAGCGCGGCTTGCGGCTCACCGATGCGGGTGAGCGGCTGCTCGGCAATGCCCGCCGTCTGCTGCTGCTGAACGACGATATCTGGGCCGACATGACCGAACTGACGATCCAGGGAAGCGTCCGGCTCGGCGTTCCCTATGATCTCGTCGGGGCAACGCTGGCGCCGGTGCTGAAATCCTATGCCGAGCGTCACCCGCAGGTAGAGATTTCGCTGGTCTGCGCCTCGTCGCCGGAGCTGCTGGCGGAACTGGAGAAGGGCACCATCGACCTCTGCGTCGTCGAAGAACAGTTCGGTGCATCGCGAGGCGAATGCCTGAGTGTCGAGCGGCTGGTTTGGGTGGGTGCGAAGGCCGGCAACGCCTATCGCAAGGTGCCGCTGCCGATCTCGATGGTGGCTGATACCTGCGCTTTCCGCTCATCCGTATTCGCGGCGTTGAGCAATGACGGGCGACGCTGGCGGACGGTGTTCGAGAACGGCAATATCGAGGCCACCACCGCGACCGTGCGCACGGATCTGGCTGTTACCGCCTGGCTTGCTTCCACCGTCCCGGCCGATCTCGACATTCTCTCCGTCGAGGAGGGCTTGCCCGAGCTGCCGGTTTTCGCGATCAACCTGCATTTGCCCAAAGGGGACGCCACACCGCAGGCTCTGGAGCTCGCCCGCCATATTCGCGAGGGACTGATGCGGCCGCGTCAATCCGCGGCCGCCTGAGCGTCGATCGGCCCTGATAAGCCTCTTATGCTGCCTTCGGCAGAGGGCCGACATAGCGCGACTGCGGGCGGATGAGACGCCCGTCGAGCGTCTGCTCACGCGCATGAGCAATCCAGCCAACGGTACGGCCGATTGCAAAGACGCCGGTGAAGGCATTGCGCGGGAAGCCGAGAGCATCGAGCAGCAGGGCCGTGTAGTATTCGACATTAACGTCCAGCGGCCGATCCGGCTTGCGCTCCTTGAGCAGGGTGAGCGCCGCCGCCTCGATTGCTTCTGCCAGCGCGATGCGTCCGGCATCCGCCTGACCGCTCTCGAAGATCGGCTTCAGCGCTGTTTTCAATGCATCGGCACGCGGGTCGCGAACACGATAGATGCGATGGCCGAAACCCATCAACCGCTCGCCATGATCCAGCGCATGCGACAGCCAGGCCCGAGCATTCTCCGGCTTGCCCACTCCATCAAGCATGTCGAGGACCGGGCCGGGGGCACCACCGTGCAACGGACCCTTGAGGGCGCTGATCGCCGCCAGCACGGAAGAGGTCAGGCCGGCATGGGTCGAGGCGATGACACGCGAAGCGAATGTCGATGCATTGAGGCCATGATCGGAAATCGTCACGAGATAGGCGTCCAGCCCGGCCGTCTGCTCGGCCGTCGGCACACGACCCGCAAGCATGCGCAGGATGTCCGCGGATTGGGACAATGAAGCATCCGGCTTGATCGGCGCATCGCCCTTCTGCAGCCGCAATACGGCCGGCAGGAAGACGGCCGGCGCGGCCATCAGGCTGATAGCGCTGGCAAAATCCTCGCCATCCTCGATCCGTGCCAGCAGAGCCCGTACCGCATCCACCGGCGGCAAAGCGAGCAATACGGCATCGGCCGCATCGACATGAGCGAAGAGGGCAACGCGGGCCGCACCAAGCTGGGTTCTGATGGACGCCGCATCGAAATGTTCATCGAACAGGCCATCGAGCAGCAGCGCCGCGACATCCTCGAAGCGGCTGGTCGCCACCAGATCATCGAGCGACACGCCGCGTATGATCAGCCGGCCGGCCGCGCCATCGACATCGGATAGCTTGGTTTCTGCGGCAATGACATCTTCAAGACCACTTTTCATCACTGTTCTCCTTTGACTATCCACTTAGATCGGGCCTATTTTTATTGACGTCAATCTTGATGCAATTAATCAATATGAGGGAATGATGAGCTGGTTGACGGCGGAGCAGGCGCTGCACCTGCTGGGAACGAAATCACAGACGCTTTACGCCAATGTCAGTCGCGGCCGCATTCGTGCGAAGCCGGACCCGGCGGATACGCGACGCAGCCTCTATTTCGCTGACGATGTGAAGCGGCTGGCAACTCGCCATGCCGGCCGGCGCAAGACCGAGGCGGTCGCCGCCGAGGCCATCCAGTGGGGTGATCCGGTATTGCCTTCGGCGCTGTCGACGGTTTCGAGCGGGCGGCTTTTCTATCGCGGGCAGGATGCAACGATACTTGCCGAGAGCGCGGCCCTTGAAGAGATCGCGCTGCTGCTCTGGGACATGAAACGTCCATTGCGGCTGGAGGAGGGTGAGACCCAACGCACGCCTCCATCCCTGAATGCCGCGTTCTCGGCGCTGGCCGAACGCGCGACAAGCGACCTGCCGTCACTCGGGCGCTCGCTGCCGGCGTTGCAGCGCGAGGCCGAAAGTGTCTTCAGCACCGTCGCCGAGGCACTGGCGCCGGGCGCGTCGGGCTTGCCTCTGCATCAACGTCTCGCCGTTGCATGGGATCGTCCAGACGCAGCGGATCTCATACGCCGCTGTTTCGTGCTGCTTGCGGATCACGAGTTGAATGCCTCGACCTTCACGGCGCGAATCACGGCTTCCGCCGGCGCGACATTATCCGCAGCCACCTTGTCCGGCCTGTCGACGCTGACCGGTCCGCTGCACGGCGGTGCCTGGCAGAGCGTGCGCTCGCTGATCGCCCGAGCGGCTACGATCGGCGCGGAGGAGGCGGTGCGCAGCTACCTGTCTGAAGGGCGGCCTTTGCCGGCTTTCGGTCATCCGCTCTATCCGGATGTCGATGCCCGCGCCGAAGCACTGCTTCATTGCTTCACGCTGCCGCCCTTGTTTGCCAGGGTTCGCGATGTCGGCGAGCAGCTGGTCGGCGAACGCGTCAATGTTGACTTTGCCCTGACGGCGATGGTCCACGCCTATCACCTGCCACAGGATGCGCCATTGATCATCTTTGCGCTCGCCCGCACCGTGGGCTGGCTGGCACATGCGATGGAGCAGGCGACGAGCGGGCGTCTCATTCGGCCGCGTGCGCGCTATGTCGGGCCGCCGGTGCAATAGCGCGCCGCATGGAGGCCACGACGCTTAGCTCACCGCCAGGTGACAAACCGCTTCGATATTATGGCCGTCCGGATCGAGGATGAAAGCCCCGTAGTAATTGGGATGATAGTGAGCGCGGACACCCGGCGCTCCGTTATCCACGCCGCCGGCGACAAGCGCGGCTTGGTGGAACCTATCGACGATTTCCCTGCTTTGGGCAGCAAAGGCGACATGTGCGCCGGTCTGTGGTGTAGCGCACTGGCCGATCCAGAAGAATGCCTTTGGTCTGATCCCATAGCCCGCAAAGGTCTCGCCTTCGGCATAAAGGCGTTCGATGCCGAGAGGGTGCAATATCGCATCGTAGAACATCCTGGATCGTTCTAGAGCAAGGACACCGATCGTCACGTGGTCCAGCATATTAGCTCCTGACTGGTAGACACAGACATCATCAACCCTGGCCGATGGCGCCGGCATCGCGAGGCGGGAGATCCGTCCAGCCGATAACCAGCTTGCGGCTGACGATCAGCCGGATCGTTGCCACGGCGACGATACCGACGACGATGTTGGCCGCGATGAAGACGATCGGGGCGAGCTGTGAGACAGGACCGGTATCTCCGCGCTCGATCAATCGCATCGGAGCGGTCGCGAGCGCGGTGGCACCGAAGGAAAAGGCCCAATATGCCGGGCTGAAGGCTTCCTTCGTGATCCACGGCAGCAGGCGAATCATGATCAGAGCCTGCAGCAGACCGTAGCCGATCATCGCGTGCACAAGAATATCGGTCGGCCCCTGTATAACGCCGATATAGGCGAGCGCACCGACCGCCGGCGGCGCCAACTGGATCCCGAGCGTCGGCCGCAACGGCAGGGGCAGTGCCGGTCCAGTCAACAGACGATGCAGCAGGGCGGATTCGATCGCGAGCCAGGCAAAGAAGCCAGCGCCGAAGAAAAGCTTAGCCCATTCGGGAAAGCCGAGGGCGGCGCCGACGATGGCGGTAACGAAGCTTCCGGCCACGCTCGGCAGATAAAGCACTGCGGTCGTTGTCGCGATATCGCGCTCGCCTTGCCACAGGCCGCCGGTTCGCCAGACCGAGAAGGCAAGGGTATAGGCTGCGCCGATTAGGAAGATAGTTTCGGCGCCGATGCGCGAATAGGGCAACAACCCTGCGGCGACGAGCATGGTCGCCACCCCGACCAGACCGATGAAGCAGCACTGGACAGGATGGGCCACCTCCTTGAAGGCTTCCTCGCGGGCCACCATCCATTTCAACAGGTAGAGCAAGATCAGCATCAACCAGACGGCGACAGCGACAAAGGTCAGCACCTCGCCGATCACGGCCGGCAACTGCCAGATGCGTGCCCCGACGCGCCAGGCATTGGCAAGCCCGGAAAGGCCCAAAACCATGCCGAAGAATGCAGCCGGAACCAACGGCAATTTCAGAGACGCAGCCATATGCCTCCTTTGACGCTTCACGGTGAGCGCCACCTACAGAGAATTAAGCAAAGAACCCCGGAACGCCGCTGAACTTATCAATAGGGGCCAGAGCGCAAAATACAGCTTTCGTCGGAGACGGCAAAGCGCGATCACAGATGCGTGAGGACAGTAAATTTTCTCCGCTGTCTGGCCCACGCATAGCTCGCCCGTCATTTGTTCATTGGAAAATCCTGCGAAATGTCTCTATTGAGTATTCAAAACGATTAAAACCGTCCTAGGAGACTGACATATGCAAATCGGAATGATTGGCCTTGGCCGCATGGGCAACAACATGGTGCAGCGCCTGATGAAGGGCGGCCACAGCGCGGTTGTTTTCGATGCGCGTGCGGAAAGCATCACGGCGCTCGAGCAGCTTGGCGCCACCGGCAGCAAGTCGCTCGAAGATTTCGTATCGAAGCTCGCCAAGCCGCGCGTCGTTTGGCTGATGCTGCCGGCTGCGATCGTCGATCAGGAGTTGGCGGCAATCGTACCACTGCTCGAGGAAGGCGACATCGTCATTGACGGGGGCAACTCCTATTATCATGACGACATTCGCCGCGCCGAGGAGCTGAAGTCCAAGGGCATTCATTATGCCGACGTTGGCACGAGCGGCGGCGTTTTCGGCCTGCAGCGCGGCTATTGCCTGATGATCGGCGGCGAGAAGGAAACGGTCGAACACCTCTCGCCGATCTTCGCGACCCTTGCACCCGGTGTCGGCGACGTCCTTCCCTCGAAGCAGCGCTCCGAGGAAGCCTCCAGGAACAGCACTGCGGAGCAGGGCTATCTGCATTGCGGCCCGTCCGGCGCCGGCCACTTCGTCAAGATGGTCCATAACGGCATCGAATACGGCCTGATGGCTGCCTATGCCGAAGGCCTGAACGTATTGCGCCACGCCAATGTCGGCAAGCTGGACGCCGAGAAGGACGCGGAAACCGCGCCGATCGCCCATCCGCAATATTATCAGTACGATCTCGATATCGCCGAAATCAGCGAAGTCTGGCGTCGCGGCAGCGTGATCACCTCCTGGCTGCTCGACCTCACTGCCGATGCGCTGCATGGCGACGCCGCCTTGTCGCAATATGCCGGCCGCGTTTCGGATTCAGGCGAGGGCCGCTGGACGATTTCGGCCGCGATCGACGAAGGTGTGCCGACGCCGGTGCTCAGCGCCGCCCTCTATGGCCGCTTCGCCTCGCGCGGCAATGACGATTACGCCAATAAGGTTTTGTCCGCGATGCGCGCCGGCTTCGGCGGTCATCATGAGAAGCCTGGCAAGTAATCCACGGGGTTTGCTGAAATATGAGCCGGGTGGGTCAAGCCTCCGGGCTTTTCCTTGCCCGGCTCAACCTAGCAGGTCCGGCCGTAGTACTATGACTGGGCAGGGCGAGCCGACGGCAAGTTCCGGCGCATGCGGCGGGCGAACGACAAGGCAATCGGCGCGCGAAAAGACCTTCATCATCGAAGAATCCTGCCTGGAGAAAGGCTCGACGAGCCAGCCGCCGTCGGCAGTCTTCGTCAGGGTTGCGCGCATATAATCCTGGCGCTGATCGTTCGCCACAATGGGGGCGGCCGCCTTCGCGACGCCGTCGCGCTTCACCGGCGGCAAGGACGCGAGCTTGCGGATCAAGGGTTCGAGAAACAGCAACCCGCAAACCAGGCTGGAGACGGGATTGCCCGGCAGACCGAGGACATGGGTTTCGCCGAGACTGCCGACCATCAAAGGTTTGCCGGGACGCATGGCAATGCGCCAGAAATCGAGCTGCATGCCGGCGGCAATCATGGTCGCTTGCACGAGGTCATGATCGCCGACAGAGGCGCCGCCGAGCGTGACGATGATATCGGCCTTCGCGACCCGCGCGCGGCCGATCGCGGCGGTGATTTCATCGCTATCGTCAGGAACAATGCCGAGATCCAGCACATGGGCGCCGGCATTGCGTGCCAGCGCCGCAATGCCGAACGTGTTCGACGCAACGATCTGCGAAGCACCCGGCTCGCTGCCGGGCACCACCAGCTCGTCGCCGGTCGCAAGGATTGCAACCAGAGGTCGGCGATAGACATCCAGCGCCGGATGATTCATGGCGGCGGCAACGGTAAGCCGGGAGAAATCCATCACGGTGCCGGCGGACAGCACGACCTCACCCTCGAGGAAATCCTGGCCACGCGGGCGTATATGCTGCCCCTGGCGGATTGGATAGGTGGTGCGAATGCGATCGCCTTCCAGGCGTCCCGCATCCTCCTGCAGGAGCACCGAATCTGCTCCCGCCGGTACCGGCGCGCCGGTGAAGATGCGTACAGTCTCGCCCTTGCCGACTGTTCCTTCGAAGGCATGGCCAGCGGCAGAAGCGCCGATGATCTGCAGTTCCGAGCCTGGCGTTGCCGCATCCTCGAAACGGAGGGCATAGCCATCCATAGCAGAGGCATCGAAGGGCGGCTGCGTCAGGCGCGCTGCCAGATCCCTGGCCAACACCCTACCGTCCGCCATATCGAGCGGAACGCTTTCGAAACGATGAAGCGGCGTCGCACTGTTCAGCAGGCGCGCTTGTGCTTCGGCAACGGGTAACAGGCTCATGCGTCAGGCCCCCGGATGGCGGAAATCCCCCGATTTGCCGCCGGATTTTTCCAATAGCATTATGCCGCCGATTTCCATGCTTCGGTCGGCGGCCTTGGCCATATCGTAGATCGTCAGGCAAGCGACGGAGACCGCCGTCAGCGCCTCCATCTCGACGCCGGTGCGGCCAGTGAGCTTTGCCGTCGCGGTGACGCGCAGGCCGGGCAGGGCGGCGTCCTCGGCGATATCGACCGCCACCTTCGTCAGCATCAGCGGATGACACAGCGGAATGAGATTGGACGTCTGCTTGGCTGCCATAATGCCGGCGAGCCGCGCCGTACCGATGACATCGCCCTTCTTGGCGTTGCCATCGCGGATCAGCGCCAACGTCTCCGGCTTCATCCTGACATAACCGCCAGCGGTGGCGCTGCGCGCCGTTTCGGCCTTGTCGCCAACATCGACCATATGCGCTTCGCCCGAGGCGTCGATATGGGTGAGGCCCGTTTTCTCGGTGCTCATTTTACTCGGCCGCCAGAACGCCGGTCTCGCCGTTCAGCAGCAGTCGCGTCGCCGCCGTGACATCGTCCTTGCGCATCAGGCTTTCGCCGACGAGGAAGGTGGTGATACCGACGGCTTCGAGGCGCTTGCAATCGGCATGGGTGAAGACACCGCTCTCGCCGACCAACAGGCGACCCTCCGGCACCATGGCCGACAACGCTTCGCTGACCGTGAGGCTGACCTCGAAGGTACGCAGATTGCGGTTGTTGATGCCGATCAGCGGCGAAGACAGCTTCAGCGCCCGTTCCATCTCTTCGGCATCATGAACCTCGACAAGCACGTCCATGCCAAGGCCGAAAGCTTCGTCCTGCAGTCGCTGCGCGTCGTCGTCGGAGAGCGAGGCCATGATCAGCAGGATGCAGTCGGCGCCCCAGGCGCGGGCTTCCTGCACCTGATAGGTATCGAACATGAAATCCTTGCGCAGTGCCGGCAAGGAGCAGGCGGCGCGCGCAGCCGTCAGGAATTCGGGAGCGCCCTGGAAGCTCGGCGTATCCGTCAGTACCGAGAGACAGGCAGCACCACCCGCCTCATAGGCCTTGGCGAGGGCAGGCGGGTCGAAGTCTGGGCGGATCAGTCCTTTCGACGGGCTTGCCTTCTTGATTTCGGCAATCAGACCAAAAACGCCTGCGCTCTGCTTGGCGAGAAGTGCCTTGTGGAAGCCGCGCGGCGCGGACTGACCTGCCTGCATAGCCTTGAGATCCGCAAGGGGAACCTTGGCCTTGGCCGCGGCGATTTCCTCGCGCTTGTAGGCTTCGATCTTCTGAAGGATATCGGTCATGACGTCCTGAACCTATTCTTCCTCGTTGGAGACGGCGATCAGCTTGTCCAGCGCCACCGCGGTCGCGCCGCTGTCGAGCGACTGAGCCGCGAGCTTCATGCCATCATGAAGCGTTTCCGCCTTGCCGGCAATGACAAGCGATGCGGCTGCATTGGCAAGAGCAATGTCGCGATAGGCGTTTTTCGCACCGCTGAGCACATCTCGGAGCGCTGCAGCGTTGGCGATGCCATCGCCGCCCTTGAGGTCGGCAAGATCGGCATGCGCCAGACCGAAATCGGCCGGCGTCAGCTCGAAGGTACGGATCTTGCCGTCTTCAAGTGCTGCGACCGAGGTTGCTCCGGTCGTGGTGATCTCGTCCAAGCCATTGCCGTGCACGACCCAAACGCTTTCGGCATTCAGGTCCCTCAGCACCTCGGCAAGCGGTACGACCCATTGCGGCGCAAAGACGCCGAGCAGCTGACGGCGCGCACCGGCCGGGTTCGACAACGGGCCCAACAGGTTGAAGATCGTGCGCGTGCCCAACTCGACGCGGGACGGGCCGACATGACGCATCGACGAATGGTGCAATTGCGCGAACATGAAGCCGATGCCGGCTTCACGAATGCAGCGGGCAATCACCTCGGGACCGATATCGAGCTTGATGCCGAGCACCGACTGCGTGTCGGCCGTGCCGGCCTTGGAGCTCTGGGCACGGTTGCCGTGCTTTGCCACCGGCACGCCTGCGCCGGCGACGATGAATGCCGCCAGCGTCGAGATGTTGTAGGTGCCAACGCCATCGCCGCCCGTGCCGACGATATCGATGGCGTCAGCTGGCGCTTCCACCGACAGCATCTTGGCGCGCATCGTCGTGACGGCGCCGACGATCTCGTCGACCGTTTCGCCGCGGACACGCAGCGCCATCAGGAAAGCGCCGATCTGCGACGGTGTCGCTTCGCCCGACATCAGGATCTCGAATGCCTGCCGGGCTTCGTCTCGTGTCAGCGCCTCACGATTGGCGACCTTGGCGAGGAAAGGTTTCAGTTCGGCCATTGGTTATCCATCCTCCCGACCGGGCCTAGCGGGACATCGCCTGCTCGGCGAGGCTCTGATTGACCGTGACGGCGTATTTGGACTGCAGCTGGCTGACCATCTGGTCGAGGATGTCGTCGCCGGCGGCATTGGCGATCTGAGCGATCTGCTGATCGTCATTGCTCAGGGCATCGGTCGTCGGGTTGTCGTTGACATCGGTGACCTTGAGCAGGATCTGCGTCGCGTCATCTGCGCCGACGGCACTGGCGGCCGTATCGACAGGGCCGGAGAAGGCGGCGGCGATGCCGCCACGGCCGAGAACCGGATCATCCGTCGAGCGCATGATGTTGGCCTTGCTTTCCACGGCGATGCCGAGCGGCGCAGCGATATCGGCAAGCGACTTGCCCTTCTGCACCTCCTGCTTCAGCTCGGTTGCCTTGGCGGCAAGCGCGATCTTCTGCTGCGCGGCAGTCCAGTCGGCAACGGCCTTTTCCCGGACGTCGGCGAGCGAACGATCGTGATCGGGTGTGATGCCAAGTATGTCGTACCAGACATAGCCGTCGTTGCCGACCGTCAGCGGCGCTGGATTGCCGCCCTGGTCGGCCTTGAAGACCTCGGAGAGCAGTTGCTGTTTTGCCGGCAGATCCTTGACCTCGTTGCCGGACTGATCGAGGCCGGTCGCATCGATCGAATCGATCGCGACCGTCTTCAGCTTCAGCTGCGTTGCAGCCTCCTGCAGCGAGACGCCGGATCCGCGCAGATCCTCGAACTTGTCATGGACGCTGGTGATTTCATTGGCGGCATTGCTGAGCGCAATCTGCTTGCGGATGTCTTCCTTGACGTCGTCGAAATTCTTCGCCGTTTCGGCCTTCACGTTGGTGACACGCAGAATGACCGGGCCGAACGAACCGTCGACGACGGGCGTCGTGCCGCCATCCTTGGCGACGGCGAAGGCGGCTTCGGCAATCGTCTTGTCCGGAACCTGATCCTTCGTGAACGTGCCGAGCAGCACGTCGGAAGGCTTCTTGCCCTGATCGGAAACCAGCTGATCGAAGGTCGTGCCGGTCTTCAGCGCGTCGGCGGCCGCAGTGGCCAGATCCTTGTTGGCGAAGGTCAGCTGTTCGATCGTGCGCGTTGCCGGCGTCGTGTAGCTGTCCTTGCGCTTGTCGAACTCGGCGCGCACCTCGTCGTCCGACACACTCGCCACATCGGCGAGATCCTCTGCCTGCAATTTCACATAGGCGAACTTCCGATATTCGGGAGCGCGGTATTTCGACTTCACACCCTCGAACCATTTGGACAACACGTCGTCGGCCGGTGCCTTGACGGGGTCGATGTTGGCGTTGGTGAGCAGCAGGTAATCGATGCTGCGGTGCTCGTCGTGATACTGCTTGACGGCATCGACCAGAACCTTCGGAGCGACGAAGCCGTTCGACACCGCTTCGACGATCTGGCCGCGGACCGCAACCTTGCTGCGCTCCTTGATGTAGTCGTCGGGCGAGATGTTGCTGTTGCGCAGAAGCATCTCGAATTTCTGCCGGTCGAAAGCGCCGTTCGGCGCCTTGAAGGCCGGATCGTCGCCGATCAGCTGCGCGAGCTTGTCCTGTGAAAGGCCGAGGCTCATATCGGCGGCAAGCTGATCGAGCGAAGCGCCGGCAACGAGCTGTGCCACGGTTTGCTGTCCGATACCGAAGGCGCGGGCCTGTTCCGGCGTGATCTGCATGCGCAATTGCTGGCTGATGGCCTGAATCTGGCGGCGATAGGCGAGGCGAAATTCATTGGTATCGATGTGCTGGTCGCCGACGGTCACCACGGTATTACTGTTGCCGCCGGTGATGAGCGAACGTTCGACGCCCCATACACCGAAGGCTGCCGCCAGAAGAAGCAACAAGCCCTTGGCAAGCCAGGTCTGGGCGATTTTTCTCAGCACGTCGAACATTGGAAAGCAAACCTCGTCATAAATACGTCTTCGCCCGTAGGCGAAACAATCGAAGTTCCTTAGAACAATCCGAACCGGAATTGAAGAGCCAGAGGGGAAATCACCCGACGAGGCGCCAAGGTGCCGGAACCTTTGACGAGCCGTGACGTTTTAATCAACAAAGAAACACAAGGAGCATACGATGGCAGAGACGAAATCAGCTTCCGCCCAGTCCTCTTCAGCCCGAGCGCAGACTGAAACGGCAGTGGAAGATTTGGCGGCACAGGTCGCCGCTCTCCGCGAAGATTTATCGAGGCTGTCGCAGAGCCTGGCTGCCGTCGGGCAAGGAGCGACGTCCGTCGTCGCGGAGGAAGCCCAGGAGATCACAGAGCAGTTACGCGAAAGAGTTCGCGAGGAGCCGATTTTCATGGTCGCTGCCGCAGCCGGCATCGGCTACCTCATCGGTCTTCTCAGTCGCCGCTAGCCTATGCTGAACCCCTGACGGATAGGACGGGCCCACGCGCCCATCCAGCTTGCGAAACTGCCGAAAAGGCGCGGACGAATCGTCCGCGCCTTTTCGATTTTGGGCATCGATCGGCAGGTGAACCTCGACTTTGCCGGGCCCGCGAAGGGAGTGCGACATCTTTGCGACACCCCCGCGACATCTTCGACCATCCCTATTTCTTGATCGCCCACCCTCTTGTATCGCGTGGGCGCTTACTATAGGTGTCGGTAATTATAAGGTTGCTTATGAGTAGCAGGCTTCTTATGCCATGAACACACTACCCACCCTCGGCTTTCTCCTCCATGACGTTGCGCGGCTTCTTCGGAAGCGGTTCGAGCAGCGCGCGAAGGATTTGGGACTGACGCGATCGCAATGGCAAACACTTGCCTATCTCGCGAACAATGAAGGTATTCATCAGGCCGGACTTGCGGAGATGCTGGAGATCGAACCGATCACCCTGGTTCGCATTCTCGACAAGCTTAGCGAGCGCGGTCTGGTGGAGCGCCGGCAACATCCGAGCGATCGGCGGAGCTGGCTCCTTTACATGCGCGAGGAGGCCCGGCCACTGATCGATACCATGCGCAGCATAGGCGACCAAACACGCAAGGAAGCGCTCGACGGAACCTCGCAGGAGGATAACGAGCGCCTTTATGAGTTGCTCACCCTCATGAAATCGAACCTGCTTCACGTCTGCCGCTCGAAGGCAGCCGACAAAGAGATACAACATGGCTGACGCATCCTCTTCGCTTCGCGTACCCGCAAACGCAAATTCCACAGAACAGATTCAAGCCCCTGTGGCCGAGGCACCATCTCCAAACCCGACACCGCCGCCTGCAGCGGTTGCCGCGGCAAGCCCCGTCACGCCTCCCGAAAAGCCGCGCAAGCGCCGCAGCCCGACGCGGCCGATCCTGTTTGCGCTGCTCCCCGTCGCCCTCGTCATCGGTGGCTATTATTACGTCACCGGCGGACAGATCATGTCCACGGACAATGCCTATATCCAGGCCGACATGGTCGGCGTTTCCACCGACGTCTCCGGCACGGTGATATCGGTCGATGTGCATGAGAACGAGGTCGTGAAGAAGGGGCAGGTGCTTTTCCGCCTCAAGCCCGATTCGTTCCGTATCGCGCTCGAAGGCGCGCAGGCGCAGCTCGGCAACGCCAGAAACCAGATCCTGAACCTGCAGGCGAGCTACAAGCAATCCGTGGCCGAGATCGCCCAGGCGCAGGCCGACATTCCCTACTACCAGACGGAGCTCGAGCGTCAGCAGAATTTGATCAACAGTTCGGTTGCCTCCGAGTCGGCCTATGACCAGGCCAAGCACAATCTCGAAGCTGCCCAGCAGAAGGTCTCGGTTGCCCAGGCACAAGCTGCCGCGACCCTCGCACAATTGGGTGGTGATGGCACTGCCGATCTGCCTCCCGAGCAGAACCCGCTCTACCTGCAGGCCAAGGCTGCGGTCGACAATGCGCAGCGCGAGCTCGACGACACTGTGGTACGGGCGCCTTTCGACGGCGTCACCGCCAATGTTCCCTCGCTGCAGGTCGGCGCCTACCTGACGGCTGCGCAGCAGGGCTTCTCGTTGGTTTCCACCACGCATATGTGGATCAACGCCAGCCCGAAGGAAACCGAGCTGACCTATGTACGGACCGGCCAGAAAGTCGACATCTCGGTCGACACCTATCCGGGCGTAACCTGGAAGGGCACCGTCGCCAGCATCGCACCGGCATCCGGCTCGAGCTTCTCACTGCTGCCCGCACAGAACACGACAGGCAACTGGGTGAAGGTCGTGCAGCGCATACCGATGATCATCAGCATCGACGATATGGAGGGCAAACCTCCGCTGCGCGTCGGGATGAGCGTCGTCGCCGGCGTCGATACCGGCCATGCCCGCGGCCTGCCCGACTTCGTCAGCAATCTGCTGGGCCATTCGCGCGGTCAGGACCATGAGTAACGCCACTACCGCTCCGCCGTCAGCGCCCATCGCCAATCGCGGCGCGATCACCGCCTGCGTCATCCTTGCTGTCATCATGCAGGCGCTGGACACCACCATCGCCAACGTCGCGCTGCCACATATCCAGGGCGACGTCTCTGCCAGCGCCGACCAGATCAACTGGGTGCTGACGTCTTATATCGTCGCAGCGGCGATCATGACGCCGCCCTCCGGCTTCCTGTCTGCAAAGTTCGGCCGCAAGCGCGTGCTGCTGGTGGCGATCGCCGGTTTCGTCGCCGCTTCGGTCCTCTGCGGCCTCTCTGAATCCCTGGCGCAGATCGTCGGGTTCCGCCTGTTGCAGGGCCTGTTCGGCGCGGCGCTGGTGCCGCTGTCGCAGGGCATTCTGCTCGATATCTACAATGTCGAGGAGCGCGGCCGCGCCATGGCGCTGTTCGGCGTCTCGGTGATGGTCGGCCCCGTGCTCGGTCCCGTGATCGGCGGCTGGCTGACCGACAATATCAGCTGGCGCTGGGTGTTCTACATCAACGTGCCGATCGGCGCGCTCGCCTTCTTCGGCATCGTCGTCTATGTCACCGAGACCAAGCTGGACACGTTCGCCAAACTCGATTGGTTCGGATTCGGCATGCTCTCGCTCGGTATTGCCGCGCTGCAATTGTTTCTCGATCGTGGCGAGCAGCTCGACTGGTTCTATTCGGGCGAGATCATCGTCGAGGCGCTCGTCTGCGCCTGCGCCTTCTATCTCTTCATCGTGCATATGTTCACGGCTGAGCGAAGTTTCGTGAACCCGAGGCTCTTCCTCGATCAAAACTTTGCCGTCAGCATGCTGTTCATCTTCATCGTCGGCGTGACCTATCTGGCCTCGCTCGCCCTGATGACGCCCTATCTGCAGACGCTGATGGGCTATCCCGTCGTCACCGCCGGTATCGTCATGGGACCGCGCGGCCTCGGCACAATGTTCTGCATGTTCCTTGTGGGACGGCTGATCGGCAAGGTGGATACGCGCTTCTTGCTGTTCATCGGTCTCGCTTTGACCGCGTGGGCCATGTACGAGATGACAGGCTGGACACCGGATGTCTCGCAGGAAACCATCATCTCCGTCGGCTTCGTCCAGGGCGCCGGCCTCGGCTTCCTGTTCGTGCCGTTGACGACGATCGCTTTCGCGACGCTGCCGGCACAGATGCGCGGTGAGGGCACAGGCCTTTACAACCTCTCGCGCAATATCGGCTCCAGCGTCGGCATTTCAGTCGTCTCGATGCTGATCACGGAAAATACACAGGTCAACCACGCGAACATCGCCGCCTATGTAACGCCGTTCAACCGCCATTTCGATGCGACGGCGGCCCAGGGAATCAGTCCCTTGACAGCTGTGGGACGCGCCACGCTCGACAGCATGATCACCACGCAGGCGACGATCATCGCCTACATCGATGACTTCAAGCTGCTGATGCTGATGTCGATCTGCGCCATACCGCTGCTGGTGCTCCTGCGCAAGCCAAAGGCGCCACCGGCCGTCGATCATAGCGTTGCCATGGAATAAGATAGCCGCGCAGTCTTCCAGTTCGCTGCGTGGCCGCATGGGCCGCCGGGCACCACCCCGGCGGCCTTTTTATTGCAACATCAGGGAAAACGACGACTGACGAAGCGCGAACCCGCCGCGCCGAACCGCCAGGGCGCATCGACATTCCTGGTGATTCCAATGCGTTTGCCGGAAGCGACGGTAACGGGTTCCGCCAAGGAAATAGCGAAAGGCGCCGCATCCAGCGACAGGCCATTCAGGCCGATGTCGATGGCCATCGCCTGCGAGAGCTTTCCCGGCCCGTTGCATAGCGACACGATATCGGCAATGCCGCGCCGCCGTATCATTTCCTCTATGCCGTTCTCCGGCTCCAGCGCCCGAATAAGCACGGCGCTTCCAGTAAGGCAGACGAAATTCAGACACCAGTGAATGCCATAGGAGCGATAGACATAGACATGGCCGGCCGGACCGAACATCGCCGCATTGCGCGGCGTTGGACCGCGATAGGCGTGGGAAGCCTCGTCATCAGGCCGATAGGCCTCGGTCTCGACGATACGACCTCCGATGCCGGCAACCGTGAACCGCGTTCCGATCAGATCGGATGCGACGCCAACGGCATCGCGGCCAAAGAAGGCTGCAAGGGCAGGGCCGACCAGGGGCTTGGGACCGAGCGACAGAGATTGATCGTCAGAGGTCATGGGCGAGGGCGATGTCCTTCCGGATAGTCGATGGCGAATCTTTCGCACAAGCAACGGCGTCATGGAATCTTTTTCGCGTGGCCGGTGGCTGCGGATGCACAGCGGCCCAGTTGACGCTTCGGCCCGAATAGCTGTAAAGCCAGCCAACCACTTTTGCTAGGCGTCGAGCCGTAGCGACAGGAAGAGTGTCCGAGTGGTTTAAGGAACCGGTCTTGAAAACCGGCGTGCGGGAAACCGTACCGTGGGTTCGAATCCCACCTCTTCCGCCATAATTTATTGATTTCATTCAATCTTTAATGATTGAAACTTAAAGTCCCGCTTATTGGCATACGGTAATCGCGAGCACAATAATCGCAATTGAACGCTTCATGTTTCTCTCCGTTACACTTGTAAAATTGACCGAGTTCTGAGTCAGCGGTCATTTCCGGGCCTTACCGTCTTCGGCAATCACTTGAATCGTAACCGCCCGATTGCTACCGCCTGCCAGCCATCGTCGTGATGGCCTAAGACACGTGTTTAACGACGTCGTTAGCGACGTGTCTTAGGTGGAGATTGCGATGCGCGTTGAGATTCTTGGGCAGGAACGGCGGCGTCGATGGCGCGATGATGAGAAGCTCGCGATTGTGATGTCGGTTGAGGTTGCCGGAACCACCATCACCGAAGTTGCTCATCAGCACGATATTACGCGACAGCAGATTTACGCTTGGCGTAGCGAGTTGAAAAAGAAGGGGCTGCTCTCGACGTCTGCGAATGCATTGTTCGTTCCCGTCGACATGAATGCCGTGCAGGCCGATGTCCCCGAAGACAAGAAGAACTGCTGCGGGACGATCGAACTGCGATTGAGCTGCGGCCGCACCCTTCGCTTTGGGAGCGCGGTGGACACTGGCGCCCTGACGAAGCTTATCCGGGCGGTGGAAGCAGCATGATCGGGCCTGGGACCGGCGTTCGGGTCTATCTTGCGTGCGGGATCACGGACATGCGCAAAGGAATAGAAGGCCTGGCTGCGCTTGCGCAGGATATCCTGCGCCAGAAGCCGACGAGCGGTGCGGTCTTTGCCTTTCGCGGCAAACGTGGCGATCGTTTGAAGCTGCTGTATTTTGATGGCCAGGGCTTCTGCCTGTATTACAAGATCTTGCAGAAAGGGCGGTTCCCATGGCCTTCTGCGGCCGACGGGGCAGCCCGGCTTACGTCTGCCCAACTGGCGATGTTGTGGGAAGGGATCGATTGGCGTCGTCCTGATTGGGGGGGCACCACCGGCCCGTGTCGGGTGATTTTATCCCACTGAAACCACTGGTTTTTATGGCAATTTCTCCTAGCGTGTGGTAGTCAGGATCATGTCTCGCGCGACGACAAATCTTCCGGACGATCCAGCCTTTCTCAAGGCAATGATTGCCGCTTTGCTGGCGGAAAATGCGAAGATGTCGGCCACATTGCAAGCGCATGACCAGTTAATCCAAACACTGCGGCTGCGCATCGCCAAGCTGAAGAAACAGGTCTTCGGCAAGTCGTCTGAGAAGATTGAGCGTGAAATCGAGCAGTTGGAACTGGCGCTTGAGGATCTGTTGATCGCCGCCGCTGAGGCCATTACTGCCCCAATCGATGAAGTTGATGAGGCGGCGTCGACAGTGCCCCTGGCGGATCCGTCCGAAAAGACCATGCGCCGACGCCCCCGCGTGTCGGACACGGCGGTCCGCGAGCGCCGAGAACTCGATCCCGGCTCCTGCTGCCCGGATTGCGGAGGAGAGTTGCGTCTTGTCGGCGAGGACACCAGCGAAATCCTCGATATGATCGCCGCGCAGATGAAAGTCATCGAGGTTGCTCGGTTGAAGAAGTCCTGCCGCTGCTGCGAGAAGATGGTGCAGGTGGCAGCACCCAGCCGTCCGATCCCGGGCAGCATGGCCGGCGCTAGGCTCTTGGCGTACATTCTGGTCTCGAAGTTCGACGACCATTTGCCGCTATACCGTCTGAACGAGATTTTTGCCCGCATGGGTGCCGACATTCCCGACAGCACGATGGTCGATTGGTGTGGTCGTGCGATGCAGGTGCTTCAGCCTCTCATCGAGCGGATCGAAACGGCGATCATGGCAAGTGATCTCCTTCATGCTGACGACACGCCAATCCGGGTGCTGGATCGCTCGCTGCGAGACAAGGGATTGGGCAAAGGCGTGAAGAAGGGCAGGCTCTGGACGTATGTTCGCGATCAACGTCCCTGGTCTGGCGCTTCCCCGCCCGGTGCAGTCTACTATTTTGCTCCTGACTGGAAAGAAGAGCACGTTCATCTTCACCTCAGGCAATCAAGCGGCATCCTTCAGGCTGACGGCTACAAAGGATACGGCAAGCTGTACTCACCTGGAGAGAATGGAACGTCTCGCTTTAAAGAGGCGGCCTGCTGGGCCCATTGGCGACGAGACTTCCACGACATCTGGACATCAAACAAGTCAGAGATCGCACGGGAGGCTCTCGATCGTATTGGTGCTCTTTATGACATAGAGCGTGGCATCAACGGCCAGCCTCCTGATATCCGTCTTGCCGCGCGTCAGGTCCAGAGCAAGCCCAAGGTCGATGCATTCCGCCACTGGGCTGAAGCTCAACTAACCCGCATTCCAGGCAAAGGCGATCTGGCGACAGCTTTCCGATACGGTTTGAGCCGCTGGGCTTCGCTCTGCCTGTTCCTCGAAGACGGTCGCGTTGCGATCGACAACAATGCCGCTGAGCGGGCCCTGCGTCCGATAGGCGTTGGAAGACGCAACTGGCTCTTTGCGGGAGCCGACACGGGAGCGGAAACGTTGGCACGCGCCATGACGATCATCGAGACGGCCAAGATGAATGGTCTTGACCCGCAAGCCTATCTGGCTGACGTGCTCGATCGTATCCACGATCACAAGATCAATCGGTTAGACGAATTGCTTCCGTGGAACTGGTCGGAGATCACCACAATCGACGCAAAGGCAGCGTGATGGCGACAGTTACCCACGTCCGTACGATCAAATTTGTTGCCGAAATCCTCGAAGAGGACGTGGAGCTTCTTCAGGCCATCGTCTCCAACGATGATAATCTAAGCTACGGCAGCATCATCTCCGTCTACACCGGGGACGATGAATCCATGACCGCACTGACGGACGATGGCATGGAAGAGCTGGAGCAGATGCTCTCCCACGCTCGCCGCTCAACCGACGAGTGGAACGACTTCCTCGACAGCTTTGTCGACGACAAAGAACTCATCGCCCGCATCAAAGCGAAATCTCCGCGGTAACAATCGGCCGGTTACCTTGAATCCGACCATTCATGCTTAGGGAATACAAGAACGATGCCGTTCCGTTCAGGGTCTTCGCGCGTTGCGGGCTGCTGACATACCAATCAAAATCGCCAGTCACTCGGCAAAGATCCCTGCCGCAGGAGACCACAACGCTTTCCGGTCTCAGGCGATACGTTCTATTAGGCCAACGCTCGAAAAACTTGGCCTTGTCCTCGAGTATCTCGTCCAATCTCTTTCGCCTACCATAAAAGCTGACTTCGCCCGCATAGACACTGGAGGCGAAGGCAATGGCCTGATTTGCCGGCAGGCTTCCAGAAGTCACCAATTCAGAAACAAAGTTTGTGGCGGCCGTCTCCTCTTCCTGCATTGCGTTGATCGGAGCGGGTGCCGATTGAATCGTTGGGGTAGAGGCCGGCACCGACGAAATATGGGAGCTTGCTGCATCAGGTGATAGATGCTCTATCCCGAATTGTTTGATTTCATCTGGGCTAAAGAAATGGATATCGTCAGACGATGTCCGGAACATAATCGGGAAAATGCGAGCATCGACGCCGTATTTATTTAATGTGTCAAGAATATCGGAGATATTCAGCTGTGCGTCACCCAGACCGACATTGCCGCTGATCTGATGTACGCCGAGCCGGCCCTGAACAATTCGGTTTCTGCCGGCAAAGAAGACGTACGCGCAAGCCGACGCACAAACGGAGTCCGACGCTATGACGGTGCTCATGCCCTTCGTGTAGACGTCATCAGCAATAAGCAAGCCGTTCTGAACGTCACCGCCCGGGCTATTCAGTACCAGGATTTTCACGTTCGGGTTGGCTGCCAATATCCTTCTAAATGACAGAGCCGACCGAGAATCGATCGGTCCATCCAAACGTATTGCCAGCGGCCAAACAGGCGATACGGAAAACGGCGCGACATTGTCTTCTGCACGGGCAGTCATTGCCCCTAAGAGAAAGACAATGCCAATCAAGAATACCCGACTACAAAACACGGCTCAGCCCCTCAACTTCGGCGATCATTACCGAATAAAGAGCCAATGTCGATGGTGGCAGTTTCATGGATCGGCTCAGCTGATATTCTTGCGCTCTGACGCGCTATATTCAGAAATGCTGCGCCGGTGACGTTCACCAAGGAACGGTTTTCCCCATACGATCGAGGTATTCGAGACCGGGTCTGCCCCGCTTCGTGAGAAGCACCTCCACGATACTGGGAATAGCCTCTTCCATGCTGAGTGGCGCGTTCGGACCGCCCAGCGCCGTGCGGATCCAGCCCGGAGCCATCAGCACCAAGGCGCGCGGCTCGCTTGCATGGCGCGCAGCGTAGCTTCGCATATACTGGTTCAGAGCCGACTTGCTGCCGCGATAGACTTCAAACCCACCGTTCGTGTTGTTGGCGATGCTGCCCTGTCCTGACGACATGACGCCGATGAGGCCATCTGCGGGGACAAGATCCTGCAGCGCCTCGATGGTCCGCATGGGACCAAGTGCATTCGTGACCATCACGCGGATGAACTCCTCGGTGGATACCTCGGCGATGGTCTCGTTGGGATTCGCGTTGGCGGTGCCGGCGTTCACGAACAGGATGTCGAACACCCGGCCCGACAAGCGAGCACGAAGTGCCGCTATCTGCTCCGGTTCGCAGATGTCGACGGTCTCGACCTCGATGCGGCCCGGGTTCTCGTCGGCCAGGTCATGCAGCTCAGTTCGGCCTTCGACCGGGCGCTTCGTGCCGACGACGTTCCACCCCCTTTTTAGGAGTTCGGCGGCCATGGCGTGTCCGAGGCCACGCGATGCGCCGATGAGAAGAATCGTGCCTGCGATGTCGTGTGAAATGGTTGATGACATAGGGGCTATCTTTCGTTGTGCGGTGTCGGCAGCGAATATGAGCGCCTCATTGGATTGACGCCAGACGCACAGGATGCACATTATTGTTGCATCAGGCGCTATGTTGTGGGCGTCAAGTGATGTAGGTTGCGGTTGTGGACAATCTCGACCTGAACCTGCTTCCGGCGCTCGACGCACTGCTGACCGAGGTTAGCGTGACCGGCGCTGCGCGCCGTCTCGGCCTCAGTCCTTCCGCCATGAGCCGGACCCTCGCACGGCTCCGGTCCGCCACGGGCGACCCGCTGCTTGTGCGCGCCGGGCGCGGACTTGTCCCAACGCCCCGCGCCACCGAGTTGCGCGATCGGGTTCACGAGCTTGCTCGCGAAGCTCGAGCTGTTCTCAGCCCGCAGGCTGGCCAATTTGAAATCGCCACGCTGGAGCGGACCTTCGCCATTCGCGCCAACGAGGGCTTTATCGCGCTGTTCTCTGCTCCCCTGGTGGCCGCCATTGCCGACGCGGCGCCAAGGGTCCGCCTGCGGTTCGCACCTAAACCTGTCAAGGATGCCGCGCCGCTCCGAGAAGGGCAGATCGATCTTGAAATTGGCGTTCTCGGAGAGTTTGCGCCGGAGGTGCGCACCCACTTCCTCTTCCGCGACAAATTCCTGGGTGTAGTCAGGGATGGGCATCCTTTGCTGAAGGGTCCCGTAACACCCGAGCGCTATGCGGCGTCCAGGCATATCGCGGCGTCGCGAAAGGGGAGTTTTACAGGGCCAGTCGATGATGCCCTGGAGAAACTCGGTCTCAGCCGGGAGGTCATCGCTGTCGTGCCCGGATTCCCGGACGCCTTGCGCATCGCGCGCCAATCTGACCTGGTCGCGCTTGTGCCGCGCTCGTGTCTCGGAAATGGCCTGGTCGGCACCGAACCGTTCAGCCAGGGCTTGGTGAGCTTCGAGCTTCCCGTCGCTACGCCAGAAATCCTAATATCGGCGATGTGGCATCCCCGAATGGATGCCGATCCAGCCCATCGCTGGTTCCGCAATACGGTGGTGGGAGTGTGCCGGAGGGCAGTGCCACTATTTTCATGAAAGTTGACGCTATCCGCTTCTTCGGCGAGGAGATCAGACGACTGCCGGTGAGTCGGTCTCCGCAGGACGAACACCATCATCATCCGTGGTAGGGTAGGGAACAGCGGAGCAATCCATAGGCGTCAGAAAGCTATGGAGCAAGTTAGGTGGCTATAGAGTAGACATAGTGCCATCTTCTTCGTTCGTGGCCCGTCAGTCATCATTGACAAAAACTAAGCTTGTCTTATTGCTAGGGCGCTTCAGTCGGATTTGACCCCTGACCTGGCAAATGTGGCCTAGTCGTCTCCAGCGGCTAGGCCACTTCAATTCCAGCGTTTTGAAACGGCTCAGCGTCGTCTCATCCAATAGGGCGGCCATTCGTCTTTACGAATCTTTTGGTTTCAACGCATGGGCCATCGATACCGAGGCGCTGAAGGTCGGCGACGTCTATCACCACGAAACACTGATGCGCCGCGATACAGTTTCCTGAACTGGGCCTTCGCTTCTTGTCAAAGGCACATCTCTGACGGCCACAATTTGCTCTGATCTGTCCCGATCCGGGACCCTTGATGAAGACAGAGGGAAGACCAGCTGTTCGAGCGGTTTGCCGTCTTGCCCGGTATTTCAGGCAAATCCCATTTTACCGCAGATTAACCATGATCTTCGGTATTTCCCCAGTGCGCTCAATTTGCATCGCAAAATCGACAAACTCTAATCATGATTAAAGTACCGTTAGGTGATTGAGGCGTAGCTGGATACCGGAATGAGGGATGTACCGGTTATAGCAGACCTCCGTCAGAATTATTGAGTAGCGGCGTGGGACAGATGAAATTCGAAAATCGTGCGGTGACATACGCAACGGGTATGCGTTGGTTTGCTCTCTCACTGATGTGCGCAACCATCACTGCCTGTGGAACGTCTCAGAAGGTTGCCTCGACGCGCCAGCACGGCAAGGAATATTTCTCCGAGAAGGAATATGGCGTGAAGGCCAGTCCGCGGGTTGTCGCCAACGGGCCTGTTCCCAAGGGCGGCGGCCGCTTCATGGTCGGCAATCCGTATCAGGTGAAGGGCAAGTGGTACTATCCCAAGGAAGACTACGGCTATAACAAGGTCGGTATCGCTTCCTGGTACGGCTCGGCGTTTCACGGCCGCCTGACCGCCAATGGCGAAGTTTACGACCAACAGTCGCTGACCGCTGCGCATCCGACTTTCCCATTGCCGAGCTATGCGCGCGTCACCAATGTCGAAACCGGTTCCTCCATCATCGTTCGCGTCAACGATCGCGGCCCCTATCACCCCGGCCGCATCATCGATCTTTCCAACAAGACGGCGCAGATGCTCGATCTCCAGCACAGCGGCACCGGCGACGTGCGCGTGCAATATGTCGGCCGCGCCCGCATGGACGGCCACGACGACCCCTATCTGATGGCCTCATACATCCCCAAGGGTTCGCGCCTGCCTAGCATCAATCCCGGCGGCCAGATCGCAACGGGCGTGATGGTTGCCTCGAATGGCAGGATGACCGCCGACCAGCTGCCGGATTCGGATAATCCCGTCCGCGTCGGCCGCCAGCAGCGCAGCTTCGATCGCGCGCCGTCGATCGCCCCCATTCCGCGCCAGTCTCCCTATTCGGCCACGGCTTTCGCCGGCTCGACGCCGGACACGGCCTACAACGGCAACAAGCGCAACAATCCGCCGCCGATGACCTGGAACGGCGGCGCGATGCCGTCTGCCGAGCCTTCCGAGCCCGTCATGGTCGTTCTGCCGCTGATCGGACCGATCCCTTACGACCGTCCGGATTTCGCTCCGGGCATGGCAAGCATCAACGATCCGTCGATCGGTTCGATGGTCGCCGCCTATCAGAATGCCCCGGTCAAGACTGTCTATGTCGATCTTGCTTTCGACGCCGTCATGGTTCGCAACGACGGACTGACGCAGGAGTCGATCCTCTCGGCCTATCGCCGCCAGCATCAAGGCACGACGCAGGTTGATTGATCGGCGTCATTGCCTGAATCTTCACCCGTCACTAAAATAAAGGTGCCGGTGGTCGGATTGAGGGGACGGTATGCCAAAGCGCTTGATTCTTTTGTTCCTTTTTCTCCTGGGCATCGGCAATGTGGCAGCCATGGCGCAGCCGGCCGTTCCGGGCGCGTTCGATACGAAAGCCGCCCAGGCATTCATGATCGAGGCCTCTACAGGCACCATTCTCCTTGCGAAAAACGAGGATCAACCGATTTCGCCGGCTTCGCTTGCGAAGCTCATGACTCTGGACGTCGTCTTCGATGCTATTGGGCGAGGGGAGATCTCGCTCGATACGGAATATCCCGTCTCGGAAAATGCCTGGCGAACGGGCGGCGCGCCATCGCGTGCGTCGACGATGTTTGCCGCGCTGAAGTCGCGTGTGCGGGTAGGCGACCTCATTCAGGGCGTCGCCGTGCAGCAGGCCAATGATGGCTGCATCGTTCTGGCGGAAGGGATTTCGGTGAGCGAACGCGAGTTTGCCCGGCGCATGACGTCGCGTGCGCGGGAGCTCGGCATGACGCGGGCTGTCTTTACCAACTCCACCGGTTTGCCTGACGCCAACGACCCCAACGGCGGCGGCAAGGTCTCGCTGCGGGAACTGGTGGCCCTGGCGCAGGATCTCCAGCAGAAGCATCAGGATCTCTACAAATATTTCGGCCAGGCGGATTTCACCTGGAACAAGATCTACCAGCGCAACAAGAACCCGTTGCTGCTGCTCAATATCGGCGTCGATGGCCTTGGGCTGGGCTTTACCGAAGGCGAGGGTTTTTCAATCGTCGCCTCGGTGCAGCGCGACGGCCGCCGGCTGTTCCTGGCGCTTGGCGGCCTGAAGAACGACAAGGAGCGGACAGAAGAGACCCGTCGCGTGCTCGAATGGGGCCTCAGCAATTTCAAGAGCCAGCGCATTTTCGCCGACGGCGAGGTGATCGGCGATGCCAGCGTCTATGGCGGCGCGCAATCGACGGTGGGACTGCTGGCCAAGACGCCCGTCGATGTCTACGTGCCGGTCGACACGCCTGACCGTCTGTCCGCGCGAATCGTCTACCGCTGGCCGCTGACGGCGCCCGTGGCCGGGGACTATGAAGCCGGGACGCTTCGTGTGTTCCTGGGCGCGCGACTGGTGCGCGAATTGCCGCTTTACACAAAGGAATCAATCGCTCAAGGCACGCTCAGCCGTCGCGCGTTCGATGCCTTCATGGAATTGACCGAATCCCTGCTATTCTCCTGGCTCTGGGACAAGCCTTTGCCGACCTGACGGGTTGCATGGCTCGCGAAATCCCTGTTCACACCCCATATAGAATGGCGGGCGCCGATACATGCACGGTTCCACCCCGGCATGTCTTGGGTTAAACAAGAGACGTATCGCGTGCCGAGCGGACGGCAGGCGAAAAGTGCAGGACATGATCATTGGCTGATGCAAACGGATTATTCGTAAGCTTCGAAGGCGGGGAAGGGGCCGGGAAATCCACCCAGATCCGCCGGTTGGCCGAACGGTTGCGCGAGCTCGGCCACGACGTGCTGGTCACGCGCGAGCCGGGCGGCTCTCCGGGTGCCGAAGCCGTCCGCCATGTATTGCTCTCCGGGGCCGCCGAGATGTTCGGCACGCGCATGGAGGCCATCCTCTTTGCCGCTGCGCGCAACGATCATGTCGAGGAAGTCATTCGCCCGGCGCTGGCGCGCGGCACCATCGTCCTTTGCGATCGTTTCATGGACTCGTCTCGCGTCTATCAGGGCGTAACCGGCAATCTCGAAGCCGATTATATCGAGGCGTTGCAAAGGGTTGCCGTCAATGGCGTTATTCCCGATTGCACGCTGATCCTCGACATTCCCGCCGAGATCGGGCTTGAGCGCGCGCGCAAGCGCGCCTCTGCCGTCACAGCGCCGGATCGCTTCGAAAAGGAAGAGATGCAGACCCATGAGAAACGCCGGGAGGCCTTTCTCGATATCGCCGCGCGCGAACCGGATCGCTGCCACGTCGTCGACGCGCTCCGCTCGGAAGACGAGATTGCCGAGGACATTGCCGCGATCGTCGACAGGCGGCTCGGACCCGCCACCAATATCTCTTCTGCGAGATCGGAAGCGGCGCAATGAGCGAGGAACGGCCCGGCGTTCTCGACGGCGCGATCCCTCCACAGGACAATCCCAGGCTCTTCGGCCATGAGGAGGCGGAAGCCTTCCTGGCGCAATCCTATCGCTCCGGCAAGGGTCATCATGCCGTGCTGATCGAGGGACCCGAGGGGATAGGCAAGGCGACGCTCGCCTTTCGTTTCGCCAATCATGTCCTGTCCCATCCCGACCCGGCATCCGCGCCCGAGACGATCGGAGATCCCGATCCGTCCTCGGCCATCAGCCGTCAGATTTCCGGCGGGGCATCCCACAATCTGCTGCATCTCTCCCGTCCCATCGACGACAAGACCGGCAAGGTGAAATCCGCAATCACGGTGGATGAGGTGCGTCGCGCCGGAAAGTTCTTTTCGCAGACCTCCGGCACCGGCAACTGGCGGATCGTCATCATCGATCCAGCCGACGACCTCAACCGCAACGCCGCCAACGCCATCCTGAAAATTCTCGAGGAGCCGCCGAAGCGGGCGCTGTTCCTCGTCCTGTCGCATGCGCCGGGCAGGCTTCTGCCGACGATCCGTTCGCGTTGCCTGCCACTGAAACTAGCGCCGCTCGGAGACGAGGCTCTGCGCCTGGCGCTCGAGAATCTCGGCGTGCCGGCCGGGAAGGGGAGTGAATTGCTCCCGGCGGCCAAGGGCAGCGTCAGCGAGGCGCTCAAGCTGCTGAATTATGGCGGCGGAGACATCATCGATGCCTATCGGCAGGTTCTCTCGGCGGATGGACCGGCGGCCCGCAAGGCGATGCACCGCCTAGCCGATGCGCTTTCGGGCAAGGACAGCGACACGATCTTCGGCTTCTTCATATCCCATATCGGCGATGATATCGCAGACCGCGCAAGGGCCGCCGCACTTGGCGGATATATCGGCACGGCGGAGAGATTGGCCCGTCTCCACTCCGAGACCACCGAACGGCTCAATGTGTCGCAGGCCTACAATCTCGATCGCAAGCAGACGCTCATTACAGTCCTCGGTGAACTTAAGCAGCAGCTTTCGGCTTAAGTTAGCTGAGCATAGATGACGCGATAGCTTCCGTCCGCCCGCTCGATGTGCGCAAAGCCGAGTTCGCCGAGGTGCATACCGGCGATCAGCAGCCTTTCGGAGTTGACGAGATCCAGCAACCTCGACCGTGTGGCCGCAGCGAGATGTGAATCCTGATCGAACGCGATCGACACATCCGGTCGCGGAACCTGAATCTGGGGGAAATGGACAACATCTCCCCAGACCAGCAGATTCCGGTCGCAAGATTCGAGACGATAACCGGTGTGCCCGACCGTGTGGCCCGGCAGCGGCATCGCCGTCACGCCGGGAAGCACCTCACCGGCATCGAAGGTGCGCAGTCTGTCGCGATAGCCGTCGAACGCCTGACGCGCCAGGAAGAAGTTGCCACGGGCGCGACCGGAGGCGCGGCTCAGATTGCCGTCATCCTGCCAGAATGCGATTTCCCGATGGTGAGCAACAAGCTCGGCATTCGGAAAGGCGGCTTCTCCTGAAGCGCTCACCAGCCCACCGACATGATCGGGATGGGCATGTGTCAACAGGATCGTGTCGATCCCGGAAGGCTGGACGCCGGCCAGCGCGAGATTGGCCTTCAGCCCACCACCCCACTGTTTGAAGCCACCCCCTCCCGCGTCGATCAGGATAGTGCGACCACCGCCACGCACCAGGTAGCAGCTGATGTGGATCGCGGCATGATCCTTCACGCCCGCCTTCTCCTGCATGTGTGAGGCATCTGCCGGGGCGATATTCGAGAGCAGGTCGAGGCTGCCGGCGAGATAGCCATCGCTGATGGCCGTGATTGTTAAGTCGCCGACCTGCTGGCTGGGAATATCTGTCATCGGTTCTCTCTGAGCGTCAGCTCAATTTCGTGCGTAGATGCTCGACGCTGCATAACCAAAGCAACGGATGCGCGCGGTGAGGTCGAGATTGCGCCTGATGGCTTCATCCAGGCCTTCCATGAACCGCTCCATCACCGGCGGCGACCGAAAGGGTTCAAGGCGATATTGGATTTCTGCAAAGACGGGGTGACCTCGCCCATGCCGAACAGCGACATAGATAACATGCACACTGACTAATGCGGCCCGTAGGATGCCCGTGCAGAGTTCGGTGCATTGCTCCGCGAGGGCCGCGAGTGCTCCGTCCGGCGGCATCCTATCTGCGGGGATGAATATCGTGACATTCGGCATCGGCGCTTACCGAGGCTTCGCGAAGGCGCCGCCGTTGCCGTTCGTCAACTGCGTCGTCATCGGCTCATAAATGTGGACGTCTTCCGGCAGACGCTCGAGGTCAGGCGTCTTGGTGCGCTCCACCTTGGCGAGCCAGCGGTATTCGGGGAACTTTTCCATAGCGACCGCCTGCATCGCCTGTGGAGCGAGGCCTAACCGGATCAGAGGCTCGGGGCCCTTTGCGCTCAACGCCAGATATTCGCCCTCATCGATTGCTGGCGCCCGCTCGACGCCATCATAAAGGTTTCGGTGCCAGTCAGTGATGTGCTGCTGCCAGCGCGCGAAATTGCCGCCGCCCTTTTTGCGATATTTTTCACCCGTCAGAACATCGAGGCCGTCGATCGAATGAATGGCGAGATAGACGGGGCAGCCGCGGCTCAACGCCTTGAAACGCTGCGAGGTTTGGAAACCGCTCACTGAAATGAGGGCTGGCAGTTTGTCCAGACTATAGAACTCATTCCATTCCGCTTCGCTGTGTGGATCGGCAAAGCTGCATTCTACCGTATAGATCATCGTATCACCTCCGACCGTTGCACCGGCTTCCGATCTTGTTTCTCATTGATATTTGATCATGATAAACTACCGATCACGGCCAATATATCGACATCGGGTCATGCTTCAGTGATTTAATATCAAGGTAACGGCGGATCGTGTGCCGAGCCATCATGTCAGGAACCACTCATGCGCCGTAAGATTCCAAGCAATTCCGCACTCATGGCGTTCGAGGCATCGGCTCGTCACGGAAGCTTCGCTCGCGCTGCCGACGAATTGGCCCTGACCGAAGGGGCGATCAGCCGCCAGATAGGCCGGCTCGAAGCTTTCCTCGGCGTCACGTTGTTCGAGCGCGTCGGCAATCGCGTTCGGCTTTTGCCCAATGGAGAACGTTATGCAATTCAGGTTCGTGAGTCGCTGGATCGGCTGGAACGTGACAGTCAATATCTGATGGGTGAGCCGAGCGACGGCGGGAGTATCGACATCGCCACCATCCCGACTTTCGCCGCTCGCTGGCTCATCCCCCGTTTGATGCATTTTCGGGAAAAGCACCCGAATATTATCGTGCATCTTGCCGAGCGGATGGAGCCTTTTGTCCTTGCGGGAAGCGGTTTCGACGCTGCGATCCATTTCGAGCATCCTGCGTGGACCGGAATGAGAACACACCGACTGCTGCATGAAACCTTGGTTCCTGTTTGCCATCCGGCGCTTCTCGATCGAGGTGAGGGCAGGGTATCGCTTAATGAACTGCCGCGCCTCCATCGACGCCAAAACCCGGATGCCTGGCAACGCTATGCACAGGAGACAGGGATCGTATTGACCAATCCTACGATCGGTCCCCGTTATGATCTGCATGTCATGCTGATTGAGGCCGCGCTAGCGGGGCTCGGCGTCGCGCTGGTGCCGCGCCTCTATGTTGAAACAGAATTGGCGGAAGGTCGCTTGATTGCGCCTTGGCCTGACGGTCAGTCGATCTCCAAAACCTTCTGCCTCATCCTGCCGGAGCCGATCCGATTGAGTGACGGCCCAATACAGGTTTTTGCAAATTGGCTTCTCATGGAAGCGCGGACGGCAAACCCTGCGATCTGAAGGCGATGGAATTGCCTCAAGGAAAGATAAGCTTCCAGGCGACGATCGTCAGCGTGACGGCGAGAATGATGCGCACGGATCGCTCGTGCAGACGCGGCGCCAGCAGGCTGCCGGCGACGATGCCGGGAATGGACCCGACGAGCAGCGCGAACAGCATGGTCCAGTTGATCTCGCCGATGAACCAGTATCCCATGCCGCCGATCAGGGTCAGCGGCACCGCATGCACGATGTCCGAGCCGACGATCTCGCGGACGTCCGTTTGCGGATAAAGCACCAGCAGCACGGTGACGCCAAGCGCACCGGCGCCGACCGATGTCATCGTGACGAGTATTCCGAGCAGGAGGCCGAGAGTGACGGTCAGCAAGGCGATGGTGCGCGGCGTGAGCGTGCCGCGCTCGCCGCGCCATTTCCGTATGGCATTCAGTATCTGCCCACGGAAGATCAACATGAGCGCCGTCAGCAGCAGAAGACAGCCGAGAGACAGGGTGATGGTGTGGGCGACCGCTGGGCTCTCGCGATTGACGCCGGCCATGATCCAGAGCATGGCCAGTGCTGCCGGGACGCTGCCCGAGGCCAATAGGCTGACCACTCTCCAATTGACGCGTCCATGCATGCCGTGGACGGCTGTTCCCGCCGTTTTCGTAATTGCGGCATAGAGCAGGTCGGTGCCAACGGCGGTCGCCGGATGCACGCCGAACAGCAGCACCAGCAACGGTGTCATCAACGACCCGCCGCCAACGCCGGTAATGCCGACCAGCATGCCGACGAAGAAGCCGGAAAGGGAATAGAGTGGTTGAAAGGAAGTGATCAAACTCAAAACCACGGCCCTATAAAGCCGTTGGACAGGCTGCTAAAAAAATCAATGAAATTCACGATGATCTCTGTCCTGCGCTTTGGTTCCTCGAAGGGGTAAAGCCGAGGCGGGACCCTGTCAAGCAAGGCACGCTTCTGGAGTTCCGAATGCTGCGCGCGCGAAACTTGGTGTTTCGCTCCCGGCAAACATGCGCTAAAGCGAGCGGAGCCAAGAATAACAGAGATGCAACCGTAAAAGCGGATCCCTGCCTGACATGACCGAAAAGACCCCGTTCTACATCACCACCGCAATCGCCTATCCCAATGGCAAGCCGCATATCGGCCATGCCTATGAGCTGATTGCCACCGATGCCCTGGCGCGATTCCAGCGCCTGGATGGGCGCGACGTGTTTTTCCTGACGGGTACGGACGAACATGGCCAGAAGATGCAGCAGACGGCGCGCGCCGAGGGCCTGACGCCGCAGCAGCTCGCCAACCGCAATTCCGACGAATTCCAGGCGATGGGCAAGCTGCTGAATGCGTCCAACGACGACTTCATCCGCACGACCCAGCCGCGGCACCACGAGACCTCTCAGAACATCTGGAACCTGATGGCCGATGCCGGCGACATCTACAAGGATTCCTACGCCGGCTGGTATTCGGTTCGCGACGAAGCCTACTACCAGGAAAACGAAACCGAGCTGCGCGCCGACGGCGTGCGCTACGGGCCTCAGGGCACGCCGGTCGAATGGGTGCAGGAGGAAAGCTATTTCTTCAAGCTCTCCGAATATCAGGACCGGCTGCTGAAGCTCTATGAGGAAAACCCCGACTTCATCGGTCCGGCAGAGCGCCGCAACGAGGTGATTTCCTTTGTAAAATCCGGCCTGAAGGATCTGTCGGTCTCGCGCACCACGTTCGACTGGGGCATCAAGGTGCCAAACGATCCGGCGCACGTCATGTATGTCTGGGTCGATGCGCTGACGAACTACATTACCGCCACCGGCTACATCGAGGACCGCAACAATCCGCGGGCGAAATACTGGCCGGCCGACGTGCACATCATCGGCAAAGACATCATCCGCTTCCACGCCGTCTACTGGCCAGCCTTCCTGATGTCGGCAAGGCTGCCGCTGCCGAAGCGCGTCTATGCTCACGGCTTCCTGCTCAACAAGGGCGAGAAGATGTCGAAGTCGCTCGGCAACGTCGTCGATCCGGTCAACCTCGTAAACCATTTCGGTCTCGACCAGGTGCGCTATTTCTTCCTGCGCGAAGTCTCCTTCGGCCAGGACGGAAGCTATAGCGAAGAGGCAATCGGCACGCGTATCAACTCCGACCTCGCCAACGGCATCGGCAATCTCGCCAGCCGCTCGCTGTCGATGATCGTCAAGAACTGCGACGGGCAGATTCCCGAATGCGGCCCGCTGACCGACGAGGACAAGGCTCTTCTCGCGCAAGCCGACGCGTTGCTGGCCTCGACCCGCGAAGATATGGGCAAGCAGCTCATCCACCGCGCGCTGGCGTCTATTATCGCCGTCGTTTCGGAGACGGACCGCTATTTTGCAAGCCAGGAGCCTTGGGCGCTGAAGAAGACCGACCCGGCTCGCATGGCGACAGTGCTCTATGTCACGGCCGACGTCGTGCGCCAGATCGGCATTCTGCTGCAGCCATTCATGCCGGATTCGGCCGCCAAGCTGCTGGATCTCATCGCCATTCCCTCAGACAAGCGTGATTTCGCAGCGCTCGGCGAGGCAGGCCGCCTCGTTGCGGGAACGCCGCTGGAAGCCCCCAAGCCGGTCTTCCCGCGCTATGTCGCGCCGACCGTCGAATAGGGTTTTCCATGCTGATCGATACGCATTGCCACCTGGATTTTGCCGACTTCGAGGAGGAGCGTGACGCGATCGTCTCGCGTGCCCACGAAATGGGCGTCAAGCAGATGGTCACGATCTCGACCAAGGTCCGGAAGCTCGATGGGCTGTTAGCGCTCACCGAGCGCTACCCATCGGTTTTCTGTTCGGTCGGCACGCATCCAAACAGTGCCGATCAGGAACTTGATATCCAGACCGAAGATCTCGTCCGGCTGGCAAACCAGCATGAAAAGATCGTCGCGATCGGCGAGGCGGGGCTCGATTATTTCTACGATACCGTCAAGCCCGAAGACCAGAAGACCGGCTTCCTGCGCCATATCGCGGCTGCCCGCGAAACGCAGCTGCCGCTTGTCATTCACAGCCGCAGCGCCGACGAGGACATGGCCGCGATCCTGACGGAGGAAACAGGGAAGGGGGCCTTTCCCTTCATCCTCCATTGCTTCTCGGCCGGCCCTGCCCTTGCCCGGACGGGCGTCGAGCTTGGCGGTTATATCTCGTTCTCCGGTATCCTGACCTTCCCGAAGTCGGAAGAGCTGCGCGACATCGCCAAGACGATCCCGCATGATCGGCTTCTGGTCGAGACCGACGCGCCGTATCTCGCGCCGAAGCGCTGGCGCGGCAAGCGCAACGAACCGTCCTATGTCGTCAACACAGCCGAGGTATTGGCGGAGACGATCGGCGTCAGTATGGACGAGATCGCCGAAATCACCACGGCGAATGCCTTCCGCTGCTTCTCGAAGATGACAAGGGTCTGACAGCGTGACATACCGGCGGCGCTTCACCATATTGGGTTGTTCCTCGTCGCCGGGCGTGCCGCGCATCACCGGCGACTGGGGTGCCTGCGATCCGAAAAACGCGAAGAACCGCCGCACGCGCGCGGCTTTTCTCGTTGAACAAATCGCACCGGATGGCGGCATCACGACCGTCGTCATCGATACGGGTCCGGATTTCCGCGAGCAGATGATCCATGCCGGCGTCAGCTCCGTCGATGCCGTGCTTTATACCCATGCTCATGCCGACCATATTCACGGCATCGACGATCTGCGCGGCTTCTTTCATAATTCCCACGAGCGGATCCCGATCTATGCCGATCCGCCGACCATGGATCGCATTCGCGAGGGCTTCCGCTATTGCCTGGAAACGCCGCCCGGCAGCAGCTATCCGCCGATCGTCCGGCCGGTCCTGATTGAAAGCCTCGACAAGAGCTTCACGATCGAAGGGGCAGGCGGTCCGATCCGCTTCTGGCCGCACAAGCAGCTGCATGGCGATATCCACTCGCTCGGCTTTCGCATCGGCAACCTTGCTTATTGCAGCGATATCAGTGATTTCCCGGCAGAATCCGTTGAAAGAGTTCAAGATCTCGACGTCCTGATCATCGATGCCTTGCAGTATCGGTTTCATCCAAGCCACCTGTCGCTGGAGCAATCGCTCGCCTGGATCGAACGGCTGCGGCCGAAGCATGCTATCTTGACCCATATGCATACGCCGCTCGATTATGAAACCGTGCTGGCGGAAACGCCCGATCATGTCGAGCCGGCCTACGACCAGATGCAGATCGAGCTCGACGTGGAGGATGACGATCTATGAGCGAAGACAGCAGGAAGCTTTCGAGCCTGGAACGCGTCGAGCTTGCGGCGCGCAATCTGGGTCTGGATATCTCGATCAAGCGCATGGATCAACCGACGCGGACAGCCGAAGAGGCCGCCAAGGCAGCCGGATGCGCCGTTGGCCAGATCGTCAAGTCACTGGTCTTCGTCAATGCCGATACGCACGGCCTGACATTGCTTCTCGTCTCCGGCGCACACAACGCCGATACGGCCTATATCGCGGCGACTTACGGGATCCGCCTGAAACGCGCCGATATCGACCGCGTTCGCGACGAAACAGGCTTCGCCATCGGCGGCGTCGCGCCGATCGGTCATCTCGTCGAGCTGCCTGTTTTCGTCGATGAAAGCCTCTTGGCCTATGATCAGGTCTGGTGCGCGGCCGGACGGCCAGACAGCATATTTGCCTGCAATCCGAAGCTGCTTGCCGAGAAGATCGCGGCAAAGGTGATCCGCATCAAGGCAAGCTGATGATGCAATAATCGTCACTTGGGTCACGCGCGGATCGCTGTAGCGGTGCATGACAAGGAGGACGCAGTGAGCGACGCTTCAAGCAAGAAGAGAACGGACACGGCATCGAGAGTGATCCGAGCTTCGCCGCACGCGATCTTTCAGGCATTCGTCGATCCGGCCGCCTTGATCTCCTGGCGTCCGCCGCAAGGCATGACGGGACAGATCCACGCATTCGACCCTCGTGAAGGCGGAAGCTATCGGCTGACGCTCACATATAACGCACCGGATCATTCAACACGCGGTAAAACCTCCGAGCACACCGACATCGTTTCCGGGCGGTTCCTGGAAATCGTTCCTGAAGTCCGCATCGTCCAGGCGGTGGATTTTCAATCGGACGATCCGGCATTTGCGGGAACGATGGTCATGACCTGGTCCTTGGACGTCGTTCCATCCGGCACGAAGGTGACCATAATTTGCGAAGACGTGCCGCACGGCATCCGCAAGGAAGACCACGACGAAGGACTGAAGTCGACTCTCGGAAACCTTGCTAAGTATCTGGAATAGTTAGAATATTCTACAATTCTCGTAGTTCGCTCAACCGCATTTTAGTTCCATAATCTATCTTATCTGATCTTTATATGTAGCCTGGATGGGTTCAAGAATGAAGTGCGACTTGCGAATGATTTCAATGGGTTGTCACTCGCAAGCAGAAATCAGTTCGCCAAGCTCTGCTTTGGGGCACTCGTAGAAACCGTGGCCGTCGTTGCCGTCGGAGCCCAATAGGTGTCTAAAAGGCTTGCCATTTTGTCATCGCGAATCCGTGCGGTCTTCTCGCCCATCACCACACCGACGACGCGGCGGCCGTTCTTCGTCGCAGATGTCACGAGATTGTAGCCGGAAGCATCGGTGTAGCCGGTTTTGATGCCATCGGCGCCGGCATAGCGATACATCAGATTGTTATGGCCGCGTAGTTTCATGCCGCGGAATTTTATGCCGCGCATCGAGAAAAGCTTGAATTCCTCCGGAAAGTCTCGCATCAGTGCGACGCCGAGCGTTGCCAGGTCGCGGGCCGTCGTCACCTGTTCGGGATCGGGCAGGCCGGAGGCATTCTTGAAGACGGTGTTGCTCATGCCGAGTTGATGCGCCTTTTCAGTCATCATCTTGCCGAAGCTGTCCTCGGAGCCGCCGAGCTGCTCCCCGATCGCAACGGCTGCGTCATTGGCCGAGAGGACGACGATGCCTTGGACCGCTTCCCGCACGGTGACCTTGCCACCGACGCCGACCGCCAGTTTGAAGGGCTCCTTGCTTTCGGCATTCTCCGACATGGTCAAATTCTGATCCCACTTCAGGCGGCCGTCATGCAGCGCTTCGAAGGCAAGATAGAGCGTCATCATCTTCGTAAGCGAAGCCGGATAGTTCAGCTCATCCTGGTTCGATGCCTCCAGCGTCTGGCCGCTCTGCACATCCACGAGGTAGCTCGCCTGCCCGGCCTCCGCCGTCGAAAGGGTGCCGAAAAAAAATACGGAAGAGATCGCCGTGGCAAGGAGCAAGGAGGTCGTCTTGAACATGAATGTCTGCAGTCTCTGTGATTGGCGGGCCGGACGGAAAGGCGGTCGCCCGGGGGCGTATGAACTGTCGGTCTTCGAAGGCGAAAGATCGGGCAAATCTATGGCGGAAAAAAGAGCGGTGCCACAAAAAATGGGTTATCCACCTCGCTCAGATATCGCTGCTGGGCCCCTCCTCCATCGAGCAATCCGCAACATCCTGCTGTTCAGGGTACCCGGCCATCGGCTCTGGCGCCTTGGACCTTCTAGCCCCAGAACCAGGACTTGTTAATTTCGGCACGCGCTTCCGCGGGTGTCACGCCGATATCCCGAAGCTGGTCGTCGGTCAGATCGCGCAGATTGCCTCTTGTCTCTCGCTTTTCGAGATAGGACAAAAGCGCTGCCAGTGCCGGCCGCAGGAATCCTGGTTTTCGCTTGTCCTTGTCCACGCTTGGCATCGCTGCCGTCGATCTTTCGATATCAATTGTCATCTGCATATTCCCCAAGCTCGTCTCATCGGACATGGTTTAGGATGCACTGGCGCTTGCTGCGAAGGAAGCTTATGGTCTTAATGCAACCCATAAGGAATCCTTCTGATGTTCAATCTGGATCAGCTTGCCGCCTTTGTCAGCGTCGTCGATCTCGGCAGCTTCACGGCGGCTGCCGACAAGGTCGGGCTGACGCAGCCCGCCGTCAGCCTTCAGGTGAAGCTTCTGGAGCAGCGCCTCGGGGTAAGGCTGATCGAGCGCGTCGGACGGCGGGCGCAGCCGTCGCCGGCCGGACTTGAGCTGCTTCCCCAAGCGCGCCGTATCATCGAAGCCTGCACCATGGCAGAAGAGGCGATGACGCCTTTTCGCGAGGGATCGGTCGGCCGCGTGCGGATCGGCAGCGGCGGTACGGCATCGATCCATCTGCTACCCCGCGCCATCGCCATAGCGAAGCAGCGCATGCCTGATCTCGAAATCATCGTCCGTATCGGCAATATTGACGAGATTCTGCGCGATCTCGAAGCCAATGCGCTGGACCTCGCGGTGGTGGCCCTGCCCGCCGCCGGCCGTTCGCTTGAGGTCGAACCGTTCCATGATGACGAGCTTTTGGCCGTGGGGCCGAAGCGAAGCGTCATACCGGAAGGCGGACCGGATGCGGACTTCATGAAAGACAAGACGCTACTGCTTTACGAAGGCGGAAACACCCGTCGCGTCACGAACGAATGGTTCGCGACGGCTGGGGTTCGCCCGGAGCCGGCCATGGAGTTTGGAAGCGTCGAGGCCATCAAGGAGCTGATCGCCGCCGGCCTCGGGTGGTCCATCCTCCCGGATATGGCACTGAGGCGCGACAAGTCCGACCTGCTGGTGACCTCGCCGCTCAGACCGAGGCTCGTTCGGCAACTCGGCATAGTGTTGCGCCGGGATAAGCATCTCACAAAGGGTCTTCGTGAAATCATCAAATCCCTTCGCGAACTTCGAAGCAGCCGGGAACACGAAGCCTAATCTCGATCGAAAAACACCCCTTCGAGCTCCCCGCCTCCACGGTTATTCCAGGCGGTTGCGCCGCTCGATCTCGTCGTCGGACGGATCCGGCAAGGCGAACGAGCCCGTCTTGACCGGGCCGTCCGGCTTATAAGTCGCGATGATGACACCGGTCGGAGAGATTTGGCTGCGCAGGAGCTTCATTGCTGTGGGAACCGCGCCGTCGCCGAACAGTTTCTTGGCGCCGCCAAGCACAAGCGGAAAGGTCAGCAGGCTGAATTCGTCGATCAGCCCGTTGCGAAGCAGAGTCTGGATGAGGTTGCTGCTGCCCTGGATCAGCAGATCCGGCCCCTCGTCCGCCTTCAATTGCTTGATCGCCGCAACGACGTCGCTGCCGAGCGATCGGCTGTTGTTCCAATCCAGTTTGCCGCTTCCGCGCGTCGCGACATATTTGGTGATCCTGTTGAATTGCTTGGCGATGGGATCATCGTCGCCGACATGCGGCCAATGGGCGGCGAAGATATCGTAGGTCTTGCGTCCGAGCAGTAGGTCGAACGGCTTTTCAAAAACCTCGAAAAGCGCCTTGCCGGTCGCTTCGTCGAAATAATGAAATGTCCAGCCGCCATGCTCGAAACCGCCAGACGGATCCTCCTGTGGACCGCCGGGCGCCTGCATGACGCCGTCAAGGCTGATGAATGTCGCTGCTATGACCTTGCGCATGATGTCCTCCGTGCTTTTGGGGTCGTGCCCAAAGGACGTGTCGCCGATTACCGCTCCTACAACGCCTCGAAAAAATTTTCGAACACGCAATCTAACGTTCGCGCGGTACTTGTGACCAATTGACTCTTGAACGTCGCCACGGAATCGGCAAAATTCATCCTATCAATAGTTCCCCTGAGATACGAACCCGACTCTGGGACCGCCTCGTTCGAAAATACCTGGATAAAAGCGTGAGCAGCGATTCATCAAGAAGCGCCGCGAAGTCCTTGGCTTCGCGTGCGCATGTCAATGCGGCCGGTTGGGGGCAAGGTCTCTCGACGATCGTGCGGATCACCCATATGACACTGCGCCATCCATGGCAGACAAGCTTCGCCATTGGGGCAACTTTTGTAGCTGCAACGTTACAGTTGATGATACCTCGACTGCTTGGCCACGCGGTCGACCAGACGCAGACGGCGGTCGCCGGTGGCGCTGCGGGCCAGATTGCCGAGAATGCACTCCTGACGACCGCCCTGCTCCTGCTCACGGTCAGCATTCTGCGCGGCCTGTTCACGATGGTGCAGAACTACTACAGCGAGGCGGTCGGTCATCACATGGGCTACGAGCTCAGGCTCGCCTGCTACGAAAAGATCCAGCAGCTCTCCTTCAGCTTCCACGACAAGATGCATTCCGGCGATCTCATCACCGTCGGACTGCTCGATCTGGAAGGCGTGCGCATGTATTTCTCCACCGCGCTGGTGCGCATGCTGCTGCTGAGCATGCTGATCGGCGTCGGCGCCTACATGCTGCTGTCGACGGATGTCGTGCTCGGCCTGCTTGCCTTGAGCTTCGTGCCCTTCGTGGCCTGGCGCTCCTCTGTCACGCAGCTGAGACTGCGCTCGACATGGCTCGACCTGCAGGAACGCCTCTCGGTACTCACCCGCGTGATGGAAGAAAATCTCGGCGGCATCCGCGTTGTGCGCGCCTTTGCTGCGCAGGCGCATGAGATCCTGAAATTCGACCGGGCGTCGCATAGTGCGCTGACCCTCGCCCATCGGCGTGTCGGCATCCGCGTCATCAACACCAGCGCCATGAACCTCTCCTTTTTCATCGCCATGGGTCTCGTGCTCTGGATGGGCGGTCTCAAGGTGATCGCGGGCCAGATCAGCGTCGGCACCCTCGCCTCCTTCCTGACCTTCATGACCATCCTGCAGATGCCGGTGCGCCAGCTCGGGCTGATGGTCAATGCCTTCGCCCGCGCCTCGACTTGCGGCTCGCGCCTCTTTGCGCTGCTCGATCTCGATATCGCCATCAAGGACGCACCCGACGCAAAGCCGCTTGCGGTAACGGAAGGTGTGCTGCGCTTCGAGAATGTCGGTTTCAGCTATCCGGGTCCGGAAAAGCGCCCGGTGCTGAAGAATATCAGTTTCGAGGCAAGGCGCGGCGAAACGATCGGCATCGTCGGCCCGCCCGGCAGCGGCAAATCCACCATCGCCCATCTCATCCCGCGTTTCTACGACATCACCTCCGGCCGGATCACGATCGACGGCCAGGATATCCGCAAGGCGACGCTGCAATCCTTGCGACAGAACGTTGCCGTCGTGCAGCAGGATTCCTTCCTGTTCACGACGAGCATCGAGAACAATATCGCCTATGGCGACCCCTGGGCAAAAGAAGGCCGGATTGAGCGTGCCGCCGAGTCGGCCCAACTACACAATTATATTCTCGGCCTGCCTGCCGGCTACACCACTGTCGTCGGCGAGCGCGGCGTGTCGCTCTCCGGTGGCCAGCGCCAGCGCCTGACGATCGCACGCACGCTGATGCTGAAACCGGCTGTCATGGTGTTCGACGACTCGACGGCCGCGATCGACGCGGCGACGGAGCAGCGCATCCGCAGCGCCATGAAACGCTTTGCCCGCGATCGGGTAACGCTGGTGGTGGCGCACAGGCTGAGTTCACTGATGCACGCCGACCAGATCCTGTTCATCGAGAGCGGCGAGATCATCGAGCGCGGAACCCATGAGCAACTGTTGGCCGCGGGAGGGCGGTACAAGGCGCTTTACGATCTGCAGGTTCGCCCGGAGGACGATGTCGTCAAGACATCCGGCGGCAGGCTCGCAAGAGCGAAAGGGGAGGTCTGACAATGTCAGAAACTATCGAAACCGAGCGGAACGACGTGCGCGAGGATGGACGTCGCCCTCCCCGCGCCGTGGTCGGCTCGCATCGCGTCGAAGAGGAAATCTTCGGCAAGGTCTTCGACACCAAGATCATTCGCCGCATCTGGGCCTTCGTCAGCCCCTATCGCCGCCAGATCTACATTTCCGTGATTGCCGTGCTGCTGTTCACGGCGTCGCAGATCGTCATACCGCTTGTCATACGCCACGCGATCGACAATGCGATGGCGCCGGGTGCCATCGATTATTCGGCGTTGTGGCTGGCGCTGGCGATCTTTGCGGTGGCGATCATCGTCAATTATGGTGCGAGCTACGTGCAGGAGACATATGTCGGCCAGGTCGCCGAAGAAGTGCTGTTCGACATACGCCGCGCGATGTTCGCGCATCTCCAGTACGTATCGCTCTCCTTCATGGACAAGACCGAGGTCGGCCGGTTGATGTCGCGCCTGCAAGGCGACGTCAACTCCATGCAGGAATTCCTTGAAACTTCCGTGCTTTCGGTCGGCGACATCGCCCTGCTCTTCGGTATCGTCATCGTCATGCTGTCGCTCGATTTCCGGCTCGGCCTGCTGACGCTGTCCGTCATGCCGATCCTCTTCATCGTGCGGCTTTTCTGGCTGCCGAAGGCGCGCGTCGCCTTCATGAATGCGCACGAAACCAACTCCGTTACCAATGGCGCCCTGGCGGAGGCGATCCATGGCGTGCGCGCTGTGCAGGGCATGCATCGGCAAGGGGTCAACTTCTCGCTTTTCGACGACAAGGCGCATACCAATCTCAATGCGCATCTGACCGCGGCGCGCTATGCCCAGATCATGGTGCCGATCGTCGACACGCTGACCGGCATGGCGATGGCGATCGTTATTATCGTCGGCGGCTCGATGGTTCTGAACCATAGGCTCGATGTCGGCATCATGGTCGCCTTCCTGTTCTATATTCAGCGCTTCTTCGACCCGATCCGTTCGCTGACCATGCAATATTCGGTCATGCAACGCGCCATGGCTTCCGGCCAGCGCTTGACCGAAGTGCTCGACGTTCCGATCGACATCAAGGACGCTCCGGATGCCAAGGAACTTTCGCGCGACATGGACGGCTCGGTCGAGTTCCGTGATGTTGTCTTCGGCTACAATCCCGAGCATCCGGTGCTGAAGAACGTCAGCTTCAAGGTCAATCCCGGAGAGACCGTGGCGCTGATCGGTCCCACAGGCTCGGGCAAGTCCAGTTCCATGGCGCTTATCCATCGTTTCTATGACGTGCAGCAGGGCCAGGTGCTGGTCGGCGGTCACGACGTGCGGTCCCTCACTCAGGATTCGCTTGGCCGACAGGTCGCCATGGTGCTGCAGGAACCTTTCCTCTTCACCGGTTCGGTGTTGGAGAACATTCGCTACAACAAGGCGGACGCGACACGCGAAGAGGCCATCGAGGCCGCCAAGGCTGTCGGCGCACATGAATTCATCGTGCGGCTGCCGGAAGGTTACGACACCATTCTCGGCGAACGCGGCGGCGGGCTTTCGCTCGGGCAGCGCCAGCTCGTCAGCTTCGCGCGCGCCCTTGTCGCGGACGCCAAGATTCTGGTGCTCGACGAAGCGACGGCGAATATCGACAGCTACACCGAAATGCTGATCCAGAAGGCGCTGGTCAAGCTGCTCGAAGGCCGCACCGGCCTCGTCATCGCCCACCGGCTTGCCACCATCCGCGAGGCTGACCGCATCATCGTGCTGCAAAATGGGCAGTTGATCGAAAGCGGTAACCACAACCAGCTCATGGCCACCGGCAAGCTCTATTCGAAGCTCTACAACCTCAACTACGCCTCCTTCGACGATATTCCGGAGGACGAGGTGACGGCTTCGGTGCCTGCTGAGTCGCAGACCTAGGAGGCCGCCTCATCTCGTTCATTCGACCCATTGCGCTCGGGAGGGTCCCGGCGCAAACGGGTCGCCGAAGTACTGGGTCTCGCGAGCCACTTTGCCGTCCCGGAATTCCATTATGCTTACCGAGTAGGATGGACTGTTGTCATAGGTAAGGATGAATTCCGTAATCCAGAGGTCCCCCGCACCAACAATACGCCGCACGCTGAAGCGCTTGGCGTTGGGTTGCGCGATGCGAGAGGCTTGAATGTTGTTCCGCCCCCTGATGCGTTCGCCCGATTGCGGGTATTCGAGCAGTGCATTCTCCTGATATATATCGTGCTCGACATCGAACTCATTTGCATCCGAGGCGGCCCAGTGCCGATTGAGCGCCTCTCGAATCTCATTCTCATCCATCTTTGCTATCCCAGATTGCCGATCCTTGAAGCCCGGAAACGCCATGCTGCGATTGTCTTGTGAGACCTGACAATTTCAAAAGTGGACTTGGATCACAGTGTCGTTCTGATCGACGCTCCAACTCCCAAGCGCTCCCGCCACTCGACGGATCGATCGGTGTCGCGATATCAATTGGAATTGAAAGGCGCGCCATTTTGTTGGAGCGCCTATCAAAGTTCCGGAATTAGACCTATATCACTTTTTATCCCATGTTGCGCGTCGCCTTCCCACTATGAATGTGGTCACGGCTCGCATCTGCTTCATTTCGGAGTTGGCTATGGAGGACATAATCAACAATGACCGACAATATCCTGGTTCTCTATGGCTCCTACCGGTCGGATCGCCTCGGCATCCGTCTCGCGAATTATATCGTAACCAGCCTCCGTCAGCGTGGAAACAATGCGGAACTGATCGACGCGAAGGATGTTGGACTGCCGATGCTCGATCGAATGTACAAGGAATACCCCAAAGGTTCTGCTCCCCCCGAAATGGAGCGGCTTGCCGCAAAAATTCGGGGCGCCGATGCTTTTGTTTTCGTCACAGGCGAATACAACTGGGGCATGCAACCCGGTCTAAAAAACCTGACTGATCATTACCTTGAGGAGTGGTTTTGGCGGCCGGCCGCAATTGTCAGTTACTCCGGTGGCCGCCTTTCCGGCGCACATGCGGCGGTCCCCTGGCATGGCACTCTTTCCGAGATGGGAATGATCGTCATCTCAAGCACCCTTGCCGTCGCCAGTATCTCGACAGCATTGGACGCTGACAATAAACCTTTCGGGAGCGGAGGCGATGCCCTTGCGAGAGCTTTTCCCCGTTTTGCCGACGACCTTTCCTGGTGGACCGAGGCAGTAAAACGACAGCGCGCGCACAAGGCGCCTCCGTACTGAGAACTCAGGGGTCCCTTTTGCGGGTAGCACGCCGAGTATCTCACCTTCATCGCCGACGCTTTACCGCAGAGCTGCCTTGTTGAAACGACCGCAAAACGGATTCTGGATCGCTTCCTTTTATTTTTAAATGCCCTGACGCAAATTCCGGTGGACGCTTGTCACTCGCAGTAACTTGCATGATGATAGCTACTCATGCTATTCGCCTTGCCATGCAGAGAACAAGCTTCAGCACCTTCAAATGTCCGGCCGCGCGTGCGCTTGAGAGCGTTGGTGACTGGTGGAGCATCCTCATCCTGCGGGACGCGTTTCAGGGGCTGAGCCGGTTCGACGAATTCCAGAGAAATCTCGGCGTCGCGCCGAACATCCTCACGCGGCGGCTCAAGCACTTGACCGATGAAGGCCTGTTCGAGCGGCGTCTCTACAATGAGCGGCCGCCGCGCTACGAATATGTACTGACCACTAGGGGGCGCGACTTCTTTCCGGTTCTGATGGCGCTTTTCACCTGGGGCAATCAGTATCTGCCGGCCGAGGAAGTCGCCATGCGGCTCGCCGATGCCGACACGGGCGAGGATCGGGATCCCCTTCTCATCGACAGGGTAACCGGCCGCGCATTTCATCCCGAAGACACGATATTGGTGCCCGGGCCGGCCGCCGATGACGCCGTTCATGAGCGCATCGCCCAGATGAAAGCATGGTTTTTAGGCTTCGACGCCTGATTAAATAGGAGCAAGACATGGATCGTATCGTCGTAACCGGCATGGGCCTGGTTTCCCCTCTTGGCGTCGGCGTCAATGCGAGCTGGAAGCGGCTGATTGCGGGTCGCTCCGGTCTGAGGCTGCTGCCCGAGGAGATGGTCGGCGATCTCGCCGCCAAGGTCGGCGGCATCGTTCCGAGCATCGATGAGGACCCGGAAGCAGGATTCGATGTCGACCGCTACGTGCCGATCAAGGACCAGAAGAAGATGGATCGCTTCATCCTCTTTGCCATGGCGGCCGCTGAGGAAGCGATCCTTCAGGCCGGCTGGCAGCCGACGGAGCTTCTCGATCTGGAGCGTACCGCCACGATCATAGCGTCGGGGGTCGGCGGTTTTCCGGCCATCGCCGATGCGGTGCGCACGGCCGAAACGCGTGGCGTCCGGCGGCTGTCGCCCTTCACCATCCCGTCCTTCCTCGTCAATCTCGCCGCCGGCCAGGTCAGCATCCGTTATGGATATAAGGGGCCGCTCGGCGCGCCGGTCACGGCCTGCGCGGCCAGCGTCCAGGCAATCGGCGATGCGGCTCGGCTGATCCGCTCCGGCGAGGCCGATGTTGCCATTTGCGGAGGCGCCGAAGCCTGCATCGATAAGGTCAGCCTCGGCGGCTTCGCTGCAGCAAGAGCCCTTTCCACCGGCTTCAGCAACCGGCCGGAGGAAGCCTCCCGCCCGTTCGACAGCGCGCGTGACGGTTTCGTCATGGGTGAAGGCGCCGGCATGCTCGTCATCGAGACACTGGAACACGCGCTTGCCCGCGGCGCCACGCCGCTTGCCGAACTCGTCGGTTACGGCACTGCCGCCGACGCCTATCACATGACGGCCGGACCGGAAGATGGTGACGGCGCGCGCCGGGCGATGCTCGCGGCTCTTTCGCAGGCACGGATTTCGCCGGCCGAGGTCAAGCATCTCAATGCGCATGCGACGTCGACGCCGGTGGGCGACCATGGCGAGATGGAGGCTATCAAGACGGTCTTCGGCCGCAATGGCGCAATTGCGGTCAGCGGCACCAAGGCGGCGACCGGCCATCTGCTAGGAGCCGCCGGCGGCATGGAAGCGATCTTCACCATCATGGCGCTGCGCGACCAGATCGCCCCGCCGACGCGCAACCTGCAGGAACCGGATCCGTCGGCCGAAGGCATCGATTTGGTCGGCACGACCGCCCGACCGATGGCCATGGACTATGCCATTTCCAATGGCTTTGGCTTCGGTGGCGTCAATGCCAGCGCGCTGTTCCGCCGCTGGCAATAGCCGCTTTCGCGAAGGCGGGAAGCGCGCTATTCTGGCTGTGACATAGCCGGAGATCGCCCATGCGTGTATTTCCCGTAGCCGCCATGCTCTGCCTCATCCTGGCGTCGACAGCGCGCGCGGAAGACCTGGTGCAGACCGCCCAGAGCCTGATCCAGGAACAGATAGGCGCTTTCCTGCATAACGATGCAACCGCCGCCTATTCCTTCGCAGCGCCTGGCATCAAGGCGCTGTTTCCCGACAAGGATACTTTCTTTGCCATGGTGAAGAAGGCCTACCAGCCGGTCTATCACCCCGGCAACTACGCATTCGGGAAAAGCCGCGCGATCGATAACGGCGCCGTCGTCTATCAGGAAGTGCTGATCACAGGCACCGACGGCAAAGACTGGACGGCGATCTACCAGATAACCCGACAGCCTGATGGTGCCTACAAGATCAATGGCGTGCAAATCCTGCCGAATGCGACGAGCGAAGGTATTTGAAGGGAAATGGTGCCGTAGAGGGCGGCGCGTCCATCACGAAAGACAGTACGCGCCGCTAAAAGGCATTGGCTAGAGCATTTCCAGGAAAAGTGCGAAGCGGTTTTCCGTCTGGAATGCGTAAATAAACAAAAAGATAGAGCGTTTTCGCGATTCGAAGAAAAGCGAAAACGCTCTAGCCTCGAATTCTCAGAGAGTTGCCGGAAAAGCTGCCGCTGTCGAAATTCGGGCGCGGCTGCGGAACGGCTATGGTGGAGGTCGGCACCGGAGTGGCGACTGCATTTGCATCTGTGACAGGCGCCGAAATCGACATGGAAGTCGGAGCCGGTGTCGGAATGGGAACTTCAGCCGGAACCAGCGTAGTCGCTGTCGGCAAATTGACAGTCGGGTTTGATACCGGCGTAAAGGTGGCGACGGAAGGTGCTGGCTGCATCGGTTGCGTCTCCGGCAGAACGAACGGAGATTGCGTCGCCGACATGCTCTGCCCGGACACGTAGTTCATCGCAACTTCATAGGCCGGAAGCGGTGCGGGGGTCTGCAGTTCGCCGTCGCGACCGCGCTTCTCGTAGAAGGCGTTTCCACCAGCTATGGCAACATAGTGCATGTTATCATAGGGAAATCTCAGACCCTGGGTATGGAAGAACATCGCGTCCTTCACGCCAGGATGTCGCTCTCCCCGCAGAATAGCAGTCGCTGCAAGATCAAGGTCCGGCTGTGCCTGGGCTTTGACTTCCTTGACCATCACTCCGGGCGCGAACTGTCTTTCCTGAGCTACGATACCGCAGATCGTATTCGGATAGGCGCCGGACGTCAGCCTGTTCATCACGACTGTCCCGACTGCCATATATCCATCATGGTCGGAATGTTCCGACTCGAAATACATTGCGCGCTCGAGACAGTCTCTGTCCTTTGCGGTGTAATTATATGTAACTTTCGCTGGACGAATGGGTTTCGTCGAACTGCGGGAGCTCGGTGCTGCCTTCTGCGTCGTCGTGCAGCTCGTGGCTACCAGACCGACAAGCAATAGTCCCGAAAGACATGCCCCCAATTTGCGTTGCGCCCTCAACGGCAAGTGCCTCCTAGTTTCAGTAGAACAGCCCTTATCGACAAAGAGAATGCGTTGTAGCCGGATTTCTTCAAAATTCCAAGCGTTACGCAATCAAATTAGCCAGTGATGCTTATCATTGGCGGAAGGACCGTTTATTCCGATTCGCTATTTTTTCCCAATACTTTCCTATCGCAAAGCCGTCACGAGCTCTGCTGGAGCTCCGGGTGCATCCCTGGCGTCATGCCCCCGATCGGCTCGAAACGATATCAATTAATGATAGCAATCAATTGATAATAAATGATTTACCATGCAGGTTCACTCGCTGCGCCAGCCGACCTCGATGAGAATTTGTCCGGGCGCGAAGCAATAGAACGACCAACCGCCACGCATCGCGGCAGGCGGCTGTCTCATCTCGCAGCCAGCCGCTTTCGCCCGCTCGTATTGTGCATCGACAGCCTCGCGAGACGGGAGCATGAAGCCGATATGATAGGTGTTGCGGCCGACCGATACGGTGTCGGCGCCGCCGAATTTCTCGATTGGTCGGCTGATGACCAGCTCAAGCCCGGCATCGTCGCATAGGATCGCGAGACCGTTTGCGCCACGTGTTTCGACCTCGGTCAGGCCGAACGCGGAGACAAGAACATCCCGGGTCGCGGCGACATCGGGAACGTGCAGATCTAGATGATTCAGTCGCATGACAGCTCCAAGAGGCTTTCCCGCGGAGACATGTCGGTCGAAACGGCCCACGCCAACGCGGGACACTCGGCCACAATGGCCAAGTTCCGCGTCGTGGGTTCTCACGCCGATGGCGTGGAGCAGAGCTTCCGGGTGGAAGGGGTCGGGCTTACCGAGACCGACCCTGCCTTTTTCGACAAGCATCGAATAGCGCGAAATCGTGACGGGAGCAAGCGTACGCCAACGCCTCCGATATTCACGGCTTACACCGGCTCGAGATCGCCCCTCGCCCAATTTTCCTGAGTCTCCGCCATGAAATCGGCAAAGCGGTCTTCGGCGATTGCCTGGCGAATGCCCTGCATCAGCTCCTGATAATAGGCGAGATTGTGCCAGGAGAGCAGCATGCCACCGAGCGCCTCGTTGGCGCGGACGAGGTGGTGCAGATAGGCGCGGGAGTAGTCACGCGAGGCCGGGCAGTTGGACTGCTCGTCGAGCGGGCGCATGTCCTCGGCGTGGCGTGCATTGCGGATATTGACCTTGCCGCGGCGGGTGAAGGCGAGACCATGCCGGCCGGAGCGGGTCGGCATGACGCAATCGAACATGTCGATACCGCGCGCAACCGATTTCAGGATGTCGTCCGGCGTGCCGACGCCCATCAAATAGCGCGGCTTTTCGGTCGGCAGCTCAGGCAGCGTGATCTCGAGCATGCGCAGCATGACCTCCTGCGGCTCGCCGACGGCAAGGCCGCCGACGGCGTAGCCCTTCAGGTCCAATCCGCTCAAAGCTTGCGCGGAACGGACACGCAGATCGGGGATATCGCCGCCCTGCACGATGCCGAACATCGCCTTGCCCGGCTGGTCGCCGAAGGCCGCCTTGCAGCGATCCGCCCAGCGCAAGGACATCTCCATGGCGCGCTCGATCTCCTTCGGCGTCGAGGGCAAGGCCACGCATTCGTCGAGCTGCATCTGGATATCGGAACCGAGCAGTCCCTGAATCTCGATCGAGCGCTCGGGCGACATATGATGCAGGCTGCCGTCGACATGCGACTTGAAGGTGACGCCCTTCTCGTCGAGCTTGCGCAAGCCCGACAGCGACATCACCTGGAAGCCGCCGGAATCGGTCAGGATCGGATGTTTCCAGCGGATCAGTTCGTGCAGGCCACCGAGACGCGCGACACGTTCGGCGGTCGGGCGCAGCATCAAGTGGTAGGTATTGCCGAGGATGATGTCGGCGCCGGTTTCTCGCACCTGGTCGAGATACATCGCCTTGACCGTGCCGACCGTACCAACAGGCATGAAGGCCGGCGTGCGGATCGTGCCGCGCGGCATGGACACTTCGCCGAGGCGGGCACCGCCATCGTTCTTTTTCAATTGGAATTGAAAGCTCTCGCTCATCTCGTCCTAGTCTTTCCGGTAGAGCAGGCTGCCATCGCCATAGGAATAGAAGCGATAGCCCGTCTCGATAGCATGGGTATAGGCCGCGCGCATCGTATCGAGGCCGGCGAAGGCCGATACGAGCATGAACAGCGTCGAGCGCGGCAGGTGAAAATTGGTCATCAGCATGTCGACGGCCTTGAAGCGGTAGCCGGGCGTGATGAAGATACCGGTGGCACCCTGCCAGGGCTGGATGGTGCCGTCGTCATCGGCAGCACTTTCGATCAATCGCAGCGACGTCGTCCCGACGCAGATGATGCGTCCGCCCCTCGCCTTCACGGCATTGAGCTTGCCCGCTGTCCCGGCGTCGACATAGCCGATCTCGAAATGCATCTTGTGGTCGTCGGTATCGTCGGCCTTGACCGGCAGAAACGTGCCGGCACCAACATGCAGTGTCACGAAATGCCGTTCGACACCCATGGCGTCGAGCGCTGCAAACAGCGCCGGGGTGAAATGGAGGCCGGCTGTGGGCGCTGCGACAGCGCCCTCTTCCCGGGCATAGATCGTCTGGTAATCGGCGCGATCACGCTCGTCTTCCGCGCGCTTGGCTGCGATGTAAGGCGGCAGGGGAATATGGCCGACCGTGGCGATTGCCTCGTCCAGCGCCGGGCCGGACAGATCGAACAGCAGGGTGATCTCACCGCCCTCGCCCTTGTCCTCGACCGTGGCGTCAAGCGTGCCGAGCGAACAGACGGTCTCGCCATGGCCGAACTGGATACGATCGCCGATCTTGATGCGCTTGCCGGGCCTGGCGAAAGCCTTCCAGCGATCGGGCGCGCTGCGCATGTGCAAGGTCGCCGAGACCTGCTGGCCGGGCGCGCCCTCGCGATGGCGAATGCCCTCCAATTGCGCCGGTATCACCCTGGTATCGTTGAAGACCACGGCGTCGCCTGGGCGCAGGAAGGATGGCAGATCCCGGACCAGATGGTCGCTCAGCGTGTTGCCGCGGTCATTCGGATCGACGACGAGCAGGCGCGCACTATCGCGCGGGTCGGCGGGCCTGAGCGCGATACGCTCATCCGGCAGGTCGAAATCGAAAAGGTCAACACGCATTCAGCTCATCCAGGCAAAGCGAAACCCGCCCCCCACGCCCGAAGCGCAAGAGGCGGGTTTCAGGAATAATCACGATCAGACGTCGGCGGCAACCCGAGCGGAGACGATCGAGTCCGGATCCTTCACCGGCTCGCCACGCTTGATCTTGTCGACATTGTCCATGCCGCTGATCACCTGACCCCAGACCGAATACTGCTTGTTCAGCCAGGGTGCATCGGTGAAGCAGATGAAGAACTGCGAGTTGGCGGAGTTCGGGTTCTGCGAGCGCGCCATCGAGCAGGTGCCGCGCGTATGCGAGGTGGCGGAAAATTCAGCCTTCAGGTCCGGCTTGGACGAGCCGCCGGTCCCGGCGCGGGCGGTATTGCCGCCGACTTTGCCATGTTCCACGTCGCCGGTCTGGGCCATGAAGCCATCGATGACGCGATGGAAGACGACGCCGTCATAAGCCTTTTCGCGAGCAAGTTCCTTGATGCGAGCGACATGCTCGGGAGCGACCTGCGGCAGAAGCTGAATGACAACTTCGCCCTTGGTGGTTTCCAGGATGAGGGTGTTTTCGGGATCCTTGATCTCAGCCATGTTCGTTTCCTCGTTCTATATGTTCTACACTTACTTCTTGGTGACGGTGACCTTGACCATCTTGTCCGGGTTGCTCACTTCGCCGTTCTGCCCCTCGCCGCGCTTGATCTTGTCGACGAGCTCCATGCCGGAGATGACCTTGCCGACGACCGTGTACTGGCCGTTCAGCGAATCGCCATCGGCGAACATGATGAAGAACTGCGAATTGGCGGAATTCGGGTCCTGGGCGCGCGCCATGCCGACCGTGCCGCGCGTGAAAGGAACCTTGGAGAATTCGGCCGGAAGGTTCGGCAAATCGGAGCCGCCGGTGCCGGCCTTCTGCGCGTTGTAACCCTTTGTCGTATTGCCGAACTTGACGTCGCCGGTTTGAGCCATGAAGCCGTCGATGACGCGGTGGAAGACGACATTGTCGTATTCGCCCTTCTTCGCCAGCGCTTCGATCTGCGCGACGTGCTTGGGAGCAACCTCAGGCATCAGTTGGATGACAACGGGACCATCCTTGAGCTGGATCGTGAGAAGATCCGCGGCTGCTGCCGAGAATGCGCTGCCGGCGAAGGCGGCAAGGCTCAGGAAGCCTGCCAATGCGATATGGAAAAGTTTCATGGGTGCTCCGTTCGGAAATGGATTTCAGCTCAGCTTTTGGCGCTGGCCGCATCTTTGAGTTTGCCAGTCAGGGCTTCCAGAACCGCTGACGGCACGAAGGCGCTGACATCGCCGCCCATGGATGCGATTTGCCGCACCAATGTGGCAGTTATGGGCCGCGACGCTGTGCCGGCTGGCAGAAACAGCGTCTGGATATCCGGCGCCATCTGCCTGTTCATGCCGGCCATCTGCATTTCGTAGTCGAGATCGGTGCCATCGCGCAGGCCGCGCACCAGCAGGGTCGCACCCTGCGCGCGGGCGGCATCGACCACCAGATTGTCGAAGGCGACAACGGAAATATCACCCGCCTTTGGCGGAACGGCCTCCGCGAGCGATCTGCGGATCAGCTCAGCCCGCTCCTCGAAGGAGAAGAGCGGCTTCTTGCCGGGATGAATACCGATCCCGACAATAACCTTCGAGGCGACATTCAGCGCCTGCACGAGGACATCCAAATGTCCGTTGGTCATCGGGTCGAAGGATCCGGGATAAAAGGCTGTCGTCATACCAAGCCGGCTCGTTGTTTCGACGCCTTTTGTCACGGATGGGGCCGTATCGCAAGTCATTTGCAACCCCAGGGCCGCCTCTGAACCGCAGATGAATACGGCGTTCAAGCCTGTTTCAGCTCGCCAATGCTTTATTGGCACCAACATCGAACGAGCCTGGTTCAACGGCTCGCCTCCCCGGCTCTAGGAACATCCCGCCATGCTTGTCTTCATTATCGCAGGCGCCATCATCGGTTCATTTGTCGTCGAATACCTCGTTCATCTTTTCGCCGATAACTACGCGATCGAATGGGATTCAGCCTCGGAAAGTGCCGAGGGCATCAGTTCTGCCCAAGAAATCGCCATTGCTATGCGCAGGACGCATCGCGAACCTGAACGCCAGATGAACAAGGCATTCAAGGTCGCTTCAGGCACGCATTGCTAAATACCCTCTCAACAACGGCGGAACCATTTACGAACCGCCGCGTTTAAAGTCCGAAACACAGATTTGCACATTGCGGCAAGAAGGAAGATTAGTATGCCCGACAAGATCACCCTTATTAACGTCGTTTGGATGGCCATGATTTCGGGAATGCTTGCAGCTACCATCGCGCTTTACGATCAAAAACCAGACCAGTCGAAGATTTATGGTCCCTTTGCTTCGGCTCGCCCCTTCGTTGCCTCGAGCCAATACTAAGGGATCTGAACGCTAGTCCCACCAAAGGAGGGAGCGATCATGTTCACGATTTTGACGGTGCTTACGCTTTTCATCAGCATCATGTTTATCGTCTCCGTCGCATCCACCATTTCGGCGCTCCATCGCGAAAGCGAAGAGAGCAAGAGGCTGCATAAGCGTCACAAGACGCTCTGATCTCCGCGTACCGAGCACACTTACCCCACCAGGTGCTCGGATGGACTTGAACCGGACGCTCCCTTAGCGTCCGGTTTTTTTATGCCATGAAATATCACGATCAATTCGCTGATCTTGTTGCCAGATTACCGTTGCGGCAGGACCCTGATTTTGCGACCTTGGACATGCCGATTTCCTCAATCGGAATGTTGCCCATGTCGCTAAGGGATCGAGATGCGCATTGTCCTAACAGGCAGCTCCGGGCGGCTTGGCCGCGCGATTTTCAATGCCTTGGCAGGGGATAGCGAGATCCTGGGGATCGATCGCTCTCCATTCTCGACAACGCATCTTGTCGGGGATTTCGCCGATGCATCGCTTCTGCGGGATGCCTTGGCGGGTGCGGATGCAATTATCCATAGCGCGGCGCTCCACGCCCCTCATGTCGGAAACGTCTCCGACGACGAATTTCGGCGCGTCAACGTCGAGGGGACACGCCTTTTGGGAGAGGTGGCTTTAGCCGCCGGCGTCAAGCGACTGGTATTCACCAGCACCACGGCACTCTATGGTCACGCGGTCGTGCCAGGCCGCTGCATATGGATCGACGAGACCACCGAACCGCAGCCTAGAAGCATCTACCATCGCACGAAACTGGAAGCCGAGAAAATCCTGGAGAACATGGCGGGCCCGGATTTGCAGGTGCGCATTCTGCGCATGTCTCGGAGTTTCCCCGAACCGGGAAATGTGATGGCCGTCTATCGATTGCATCGCGGAGTCGACATCCGGGACGTGGCCGACGCCCATGCGGCGGCATTGAGGAATGGCGGCGATCATTTTCAACGCCATATCGTTTCTGTCGGAACGCTTTTCGAGCGCGGAGACTGCGAGGATCTCGCGATCGATGCGGCGTCTGTCATCAGGCTGCGCGTGCCCGCACTCGCCGCCGAGTTCGAACGCCGAAAGTGGCCCTTGCCGCGAACGATCGATCGCATCTACGCCTCGACTTCGGCGGGTGCCGTGCTTGGATGGCACTCCCGCTTCGGCTATGGCGAAGTTCTGGCGCAACTGGACCGGGGCAGCCTGGACGTGCGGCCGCCTTTTCCTTGAGCAGCAGGCGGCCGGAATAGAGACCAGCTCATCCACCGCTCGTGCGTATCGCCCAAAAACAAACGCATAAGTCTGCTTTTCAAGGCAGGCTTATGCGTTTGTAGACACTCTACTTTTGACCACGGACGGAGTTGAACCCCGCTTGCGTCGCCGGACGCAGCGAACTTATTCCTCGCTTGCGCCCTCGATGTCGCCGGCCGCTTCTCCTGGCTCGCCAGTGGCCGTGCCGTCATCCTCGATCACTGCATCGTCTTCGCCTTCGGGCTCGCTGATGCGTTCCACGGAGACGACATTCTCGTCCTTGGCGGTCGAGAAGATGGTCACGCCCTTGGTAGCGCGGCTGGCGATGCGGATGCCGCCAACGGGCACACGGATCAACTGACCGCCGTCCGAGACAAGCATGATCTGATCGCTGTCCTCGACCGGGAAGGCGGCAACGAGCTTGCCGATCTCGCCGGTCTTCGACGTGTCGGTGGCGCGGATACCCTTGCCGCCACGGCCGGAGATACGGAAATCGTAAGACGAGGATCGCTTGCCGAAGCCCTTTTCCGAAACCGTCAGAACGAATTGCTCCAGCGCCTTCAGCTCTTCGTAGCGCTCGTCGCTCAGCTGTCCCTCTTCAGTGACCTCCTCGCCAACCAGCGCGATTTCTTCGTCGTCGCCGGTCGTCGACCGGCGATCGATGACCGAGCGCTTCAGATAGGCCGCCCGCTCCCAGGGTTCCGCATCGACATGGCGGACGATCGTCATCGAGATGATGCTGTCGCCCGACGCCAGGCTGATGCCGCGAACACCGACGGAATTGCGGCCGGCAAAGACGCGCACATCCGAAACCGAGAAGCGGATGCACTGGCCGAGCGCAGTCGTCATCAGCACATCGTCATGCTCGGTGCAGGTCTCGACGGAGAGGATTTCATCACCCGCCTCCTCCAGCTTCATGGCGATCTTGCCGTTGCGGTTGACCTGGACGAAATCGGACAGCTTGTTGCGGCGCACGGTTCCGCGCGTCGTCGTGAACATCACGTCGAGATTATCCCATGTGGTCTCGTCTTCCGGCAGGGGCATGATCGTGGTGATGCGCTCACCATGCTCCAGCGGCAGCATGTTGATCAGCGCCTTGCCGCGCGAGGTCGGCGTGCCGATCGGCAGGCGCCAGACCTTTTCCTTGTAGACGATGCCGCGCGAGGAGAAGAACAGCACCGGCGTATGCGTATTGAGAACGAATAGCCGGGTAACGAAATCCTCGTCGCGCGTGGTCATTCCCGAGCGGCCCTTGCCGCCGCGACGCTGCGCGCGATAGGTCGTCAGCGGCACGCGCTTGATGTAGCCGAGATGCGACACGGTGACGACCATGTCCTCACGAGCAATCAGGTCCTCGTCGTCCATCTCGAGACCGCCATCGACGATCTCGGTGCGGCGCGGCGTGCCGAACTCGTCGCGAACGGCGATAAGCTCTTCTTTTACAATGGTTTGGATGCGGACGCGAGAAGAGAGAATATCGAGGTAATCCTTGATCTCGACGCCGATCTGGTTGAGCTCTTCGTCGATTTCGTCGCGGCCGAGAGCGGTCAGACGTGCCAGGCGCAGTTCGAGAATGGCACGCGCCTGTTCTTCCGAAAGGTTGTAGGTGCCGTCCTCGTTTATGCGATGGCGCGGGTCATCAATTAGCTGGATAAGGGATTCGACATCCGCCGCCGGCCAGCGGCGCGTCATCAGTTCTTCACGCGCCGACTGCGGATCCGGAGCGCCGCGAATAACGCGAATGACTTCGTCGATATTGGCGACGGCGATCGCGAGGCCGACCAAGACGTGCGCACGATCGCGCGCCTTGCGCAGCAGGTACTTGGTGCGACGGCTGATCACTTCTTCGCGGAAGGCCACGAAGGCGCGCAGCATATCCAGCAGGTTCAGCTGTTCGGGTTTTCCGCCGTTCAGCGCCACCATGTTGCAGCCGAAGGAGGTCTGCAGCGGCGTATAGCGATAAAGCTGGTTGAGGATGACCTCGGCATTGGCATCGCGCTTCAGCTCGACGACGACGCGATAGCCCTGACGGTCGGATTCGTCGCGCAGATCGGAGATGCCTTCGATACGCTTGTCGCGCACCAGCTCGGCCATCTTCTCGATCATCGACGCCTTGTTCACCTGATAGGGAATTTCGGTGATGATGATGTGTTCGCGATCGCCACGCATCGGCTCGATGACGGCGACACCGCGCATGACGACGGAGCCACGGCCCGTCTCATAAGCGGAACGGATACCCGCACGGCCGAGGATCTTGGCGCCGGTCGGGAAATCCGGGCCGGGAATGATCTCCATGATCTCAGGCAGTTCGATCGCCGGATTGTCGATCAGGGCAATACAGCCGTTGACCACTTCCGAGAGATTGTGCGGCGGAATATTCGTCGCCATGCCGACGGCAATGCCGCCGGAGCCGTTGACGAGCAGGTTGGGGAAGCGGGCCGGCAGAACCTTCGGTTCTTCCGTCGTCGCATCGTAGTTTTCCTGGAAATCGACCGTTTCCTTGTCGATATCCTCAAGAAGCTCATGGGCGACCTTCGTCAGGCGCGATTCCGTGTAACGCATCGCTGCCGGCGGATCGCCATCGATCGAACCAAAATTCCCCTGCCCATCGATGAGCGGTACGCGCAGCGACCAGTGCTGCGCCATGCGGACCAAGGCGTCGTAGATCGAGGCGTCGCCATGCGGATGGTATTTACCCATGACGTCGGCGACCGGACGAGCCGACTTCACGTATTTGCGGTTCCAGTGATAGCCGCTTTCATGCGCAGCATAGAGGATACGCCGATGGACGGGCTTGAGACCATCACGGACATCGGGAAGCGCGCGGCTGACGATCACGCTCATGGCGTAATCGAGATACGATCGCTGCATTTCCTCCATGATGGAAATCGGCTCGATGCCTGGCGGGAGCTTCCCGCCGCCGGGTGGTGTTTGCTCAGTCAAAACAGATCACGATCTCTTTTAGAATCACTGCGAAATTTATAGCCGAAAGGCCTGGCGAGCGCCAATTTAGCCCGATGTTTTTGAACAGGCTTTTGCCCTTTAAGCCGTGAAATCGAACATTTCCGTGGCGCAACATGCCTATAGCGCCGCATTGCGCTTTGCGAAAGCCTATTCCTCGCATAACAATGGGTCATAACAACGACAAAGAACCGTTGCCGGGGATCATATGGCGAGCGCAGATACGCTGATCAATGCCTTCACCACACTGCTCGTCACCGTCGATCCGCCAGGCCTGGCGCCGCTGTTCATCGGCCTCACCGCCGGCATGAACCGCGCCGAACGCAAGCAGGTGGCGCTGCGGGGTTCATTGATAGCCCTCTTCATCCTGGCGGCCTTCGCCCTGTTCGGCGCGAGCGTGCTCGGCGTTCTCGGCATTTCCATCGGAGCCTTCCGCATCGCCGGCGGTCTGCTGCTGTTCTGGATCGCCTTCGAGATGGTGTTCGAGCGGCGGCAGGACAGAAAGGAAAAGACGACGGAGATCGCGATCACGCAGGATCATATCCGCAACATCGCGGTCTTCCCGCTGGCCCTACCCCTGATTGCCGGCCCGGGCGCGATCTCGGCCACGATCCTGCTGGCAAGCTCGTTGCAGACCACGCTCGACCGGGCGCAGTTGATCGGTGTCATCGCCGTCAATCTTGGGCTCGTCTTCGCAGCCCTTGCCATTTCGGACAGGCTCGACCGTATGCTCGGCGCGACTGGCAGAGCCATCCTCACGCGATTGCTCGGTGTGATCCTCGCCGCACTTGCCGCCCAGTTTGTCGTGGATGGTGCGCGGGCAGCGTTGAAGCTTCCATGAAAAAGGCCTGCCGATAAGGCAGGCCTTCGAAAATCCGGCTGCTCGTACCACCAAGCTCAAAACGGAATATCGTCGTCCAGATCGCGCGAGAAATTGCCACCGCCGCCGCTTGGCGCGCCGCCACGGCTACCGCTTGCTGCGCCGCGGCCACCAGATGGCGGTGAAGACTGACCATAGTCGTCACCACCGCCGTAATCGCCGCCACCAAAGTCGCCGCCGCCGCGTCCACCACGACCGCCGCCCTCAACAGAGCCACCGCCCTCGCCGCGACCGTCCAGCATGGTCAGCGTCGAGTTGAAGCCCTGCAGCACGATTTCGGTCGAATACTTATCCTGGCCGTTCTGATCCTGCCACTTGCGGGTCTGAAGCGCGCCTTCGATATAAACCTTGGCGCCTTTCTTCAAATATTGCTCGGCGACCTTGCAGAGACCTTCATTGAAAATGACAACGCGGTGCCACTCCGTCTTTTCCTTGCGCTCGCCGGAATTGCGGTCGCGCCAGGTTTCCGAGGTGGCAATATTGAGGTTGGCGATCGGCCGGCCATCCTGCGTGCGGCGGATTTCCGGGTCCGCCCCGAGATTTCCAACCAGAATTACCTTGTTCACACTACCGGCCATGACATCACCCTGCTTGCCGCCCATCGACGGCTCTTAAATTTCACCAGCACACCTTAGACCATTGCCGCCATCAGGTGTTATCCAAGCACCGCCCAAGGCATCTTCATCCACAAAGAAATATCCAAGGGCGATTTTGTTCTTTATTTGTTCTAGTTTGTCTCTATGATCGTGTCAACTGAATCGAAAACCTGGCTCCGGCCATCATTTCAGCCTCGACTCGCGGGCAGCCATCACTAAATAAAGGCAGACTCCAAGGGACCAGCGTAAAACGATGAGCGAACTGAAGACTATTTCCATACGTGGTGCGCGTGAGCACAATCTCAAGGGCATCGATCTCGACCTGCCGCGCAACAAGCTGATCGTCATGACTGGGCTTTCCGGCTCCGGCAAATCGTCGCTCGCCTTCGACACGATCTATGCCGAAGGACAGCGCCGCTATGTGGAGAGCCTGTCAGCCTATGCCCGCCAGTTTCTGGAAATGATGCAGAAGCCGGATGTCGACCAGATCGACGGCCTCTCGCCGGCCATTTCGATCGAACAGAAGACGACCTCGCGCAATCCGCGCTCGACGGTCGGCACAGTGACAGAAATCTACGACTACATGCGCCTGCTGTTTGCGCGCGTCGGCGTGCCCTATTCGCCGGTTACCGGCCTGCCGATCGAGAGCCAGACGGTCAGCCAGATGGTGGACCGCGTTCTCGCCTACGAGGAAGGCACCAGGCTTTACATTCTGGCGCCGCTGGTGCGCGGGCGTAAGGGCGAATACAAGAAGGAACTGGCGGAGCTCATGAAAAAGGGCTTCCAGCGCGTCAAGGTCGACGGGCAGTTCTACGAGATCGCCGATGTGCCGGCGCTCGACAAGAAGTACAAGCACGACATCGACGTCGTGGTCGACCGCATCGTCGTCAGGCCCGATATGGCGGCTCGTCTGGCCGACAGCTTCGAAACCTCGTTGCGTCTTGCCGACGGCCTTGCCGTTGCCGAGTTCGCTGACAAGCCGCTGCCACCAGAGGAAACCGCTGCCGGCGGCTCGGCCAACAAATCGCTGAACGAGACGCATGAGCGCGTGCTGTTTTCGGAGAAGTTCGCCTGTCCCGTTTCCGGCTTCACCATTCCGGAGATCGAACCGCGCCTGTTCTCCTTCAACAATCCCTTCGGCGCTTGCCCGTCTTGCGACGGGCTGGGGTCACAGCAGAAGATCGATCCAGATCTGATCGTGCCGGAGCCGGAGCGCACCTTGCGGGACGGCGCCATTGCGCCATGGGCCAAATCGACATCGCCCTATTACAATCAGACGCTCGAAGCCCTCGGCAAGCATTATGGTTTCAAGCTTGGCAACCGGTGGAACGAGCTGTCGGACGAGGCGAAGGACGTCATCCTCAACGGTACGGAAGACAAGATCGAATTCCATTATGCCGACGGTGCGCGCTCCTATACGACGCACAAGAACTTCGAAGGCATCGTGCCGAACCTCCAACGGCGCTGGAAGGAAACGGATTCCGCCTGGGCGCGCGAGGAGATCGAGCGCTTCATGTCGGCCGCCCCCTGCCCGGCCTGCAACGGCTATCGCCTGAAGCCGGAGGCTTTGGCGGTCAAGATCAACAAGCTGCATATCAGCCAGGTCGCGGAAATGTCGATCCGGGTTGCCCGCGACTGGTTCGACGTGCTGCCCGAGACCTTTACCGACAAGCAGAATGAGATTGCAGTGCGCATCCTCAAGGAGATCCGCGATCGCCTGCGCTTCCTGAATGACGTCGGTCTCGAATATCTGAGCCTGTCGCGCAATTCGGGCACGCTTTCGGGCGGCGAAAGCCAGCGTATCCGGCTGGCGTCGCAGATCGGTTCAGGACTGACAGGCGTGCTCTATGTGCTAGACGAGCCGTCGATCGGCCTGCACCAGCGCGACAATGCCCGCCTTCTGGAGACGCTGAAGCATCTGCGCGATATCGGCAACACGGTCATCGTCGTCGAGCATGACGAGGATGCGATACTGTCGGCTGACGACGTGGTCGATATCGGCCCCGCAGCCGGCGTGCATGGCGGCCAGGTGATCGCGCATGGCACGCCGCAGGACATCATGGCGAACCCGAAGTCGCTGACCGGCAAATATCTCTCCGGCGAACTCGGCGTGCCGGTTCCCGACGAGCGACGCAAGATCAAGAAGGGCAAGGAGATCAAGGTCGTCGGCGCAAGAGGCAACAACCTCAAGGACGTCACTGCCTCCATTCCGCTCGGCGTCTTCACGGCGGTTACCGGCGTTTCCGGCGGCGGCAAGTCCACCTTCCTGATCGAGACGCTGTACAAGTCCGCCGCGCGGCGTGTGATGGGCGCGCGCGAGATCCCCGCCGATCACGATCGCATCGACGGCTTCGAGCATATCGACAAGGTGATCGACATCGATCAGTCGCCGATCGGACGCACGCCGCGATCGAACCCGGCGACCTATACCGGCGCCTTCACGCCGATCCGCGACTGGTTTGCCGGGCTGCCGGAGGCAAAGGCGCGCGGCTATCAGCCGGGCCGCTTCTCCTTCAACGTCAAGGGCGGCCGTTGCGAGGCCTGCCAGGGCGATGGCGTCATCAAGATCGAGATGCACTTCCTGCCCGACGTCTACGTCACCTGCGACGTTTGCCATGGCAAGCGCTACAACAGAGAGACACTGAACGTCACTTTCAAGACCAAGTCGATCGCCGATGTGCTCGACATGACTGTCGAGGAAGGCGTCGATTTCTTTGCGGCGGTTCCTGCCGTGCGCGACAAGCTGCAGAGCCTGAAGGATGTCGGCCTCGGCTACATCAAGGTCGGCCAGCAGGCCAATACGCTTTCGGGTGGCGAGGCGCAGCGCGTCAAGCTAGCCAAGGAACTGTCGAAGCGATCGACTGGCCGCACGCTCTATATCCTCGACGAACCCACTACCGGGCTGCACTTCCACGACGTCGCCAAGCTGCTGGAAATGCTTCACGAGCTGGTCAATCAGGGCAATTCGGTCGTTGTCATCGAGCACAATCTCGAGGTCATCAAAACAGCCGACTGGATCCTCGATTTCGGTCCCGAGGGCGGCGATGGCGGCGGCGAGATCGTTGCGGTGGGCACGCCGGAGACCATCGTCAAGGAGAAGCGTTCCTATACGGGGCAGTTCCTGAAGGAGTTGCTGGAGCGGCGGCCGATGAAGAAGGTCGCAGCGGCGGAGTGAGTTTTCACCCGATGAACGTCCATGGAGGAGAGAATGACCAAAGCGGGCGAAATCCGCACAGGCATCGGCGGCTGGACTTTTGAGCCTTGGCGCGGGACCTTCTATCCCGACACCCTGAAGCAGAAGGACGAGCTCAATTACGCCAGCCGCAAGCTGAAGGTGATCGAGGTCAACGGTACCTATTACAGCACGCAGAAGCCCGAGGTCTTCGCCAAATGGGCTGCGGACGTGCCTGACGGCTTTATCTTCTCGCTCAAGGCCACACGCTTCGTCACCAACCGCCGGGTCCTTTCCGAGGCCGGTGAATCGATGCAGAAGTTTCTGGGTTCCGGCATCAGCGAGCTCGGCGATCATCTTGGTCCCCTGCTTTGGCAGTTTGCGCCGACGAAGAAATTCGATCCGGACGATTTCGAGGCGTTCCTGAAGCTGCTGCCGGCCAAGCAGGACGGCTTGCCGCTGAAGCACGTCGTCGAGGTCCGCCACGATTCCTTCAAGGTGCCGGAATTCATAGCGCTGTTGGCAAAATACAACATCGCGCCCGTCTGCGCCGAACATTTCGAATATCCGATGATTGCGGATGTCACCGCCGATTTCGTCTATGCCCGGCTGCAGAAGGGATCGGACGACATCAAGACCTGCTACCCGCCGAAGGATCTGAAAGCCTGGGCCGATCGGCTGAAAACCTGGGCCGAAGGCAAGGTGCCGGATGATCTGCCGCTGATCGATCAGGACCGCAAGGTGAAGGTGGAGCCGCGAGATGTCTTCGCCTTCATGATCCATGAGGGCAAGGTGAACGCGCCACCAGGCGCCATTGCCCTGCAGGAAGAAGTGGCAAAATAGCTGCCTGCTTTCAGAAAGGGGTGACGCTGGCGACGAGATCTTCGGCCGTCAGCCCTTTTCCCGCGCGCTGGCCCGCCAGGCCGTGCAGCCAGACGCCGGCGGCGGCGGCTTCGAAAGCGGGCGCACCCTGCGCCATCAGTCCGCCGACGATACCGGCAAGCACGTCGCCGGAGCCGGCGGTGGCAAGCCAGGGCGGCGCATTGGCATTTATCAGTACCCTGCCGTCCGGAGCGGCAATCACGCTGTCGGCGCCCTTGTAGATGATGGCGGCGTGGGCCCTCGCCGCAGCCGCCCTTGCCTTGTCGACCTTGCTCAATGCACCATCGGCGGCAATATCGGGAAAAAGTCGCGCGAACTCGCCTTCGTGCGGCGTCAGCACCAATCGCGTCGGCCCTTCCGCAAAGGCGTCGAACAGAATTTGCGGATCGTCGCGAAACGAGGTGATGCCATCGGCATCAAGGACCAGATGACGATCCGCGAGCGCGAGGCAGAACCGGCGCGCCTTCTCGCCGGCACCGAAGCCGGGACCGAGCACGAAGGTCGAGAGCCGCCGATCGGCAAGCCATTCCCGCAGCGACGCATCGTCCTCGACAGTATGCAACATGATCGCCGTGAGCATGCCGGCATTGACAGCCATCGCGTCTTCCGGTGAAGCGATGGTGACAAGCCCCGCCCCCGCCTTCAAACCTGCCATGGCCGACATGCGCGCCGCACCGGTCGCATTCGGCCCTCCCGAGAAGACGACGAGATGCCCGCGCTTGTATTTGTGCGTGTCCGCGCCTGTTGACGGTATCTTCTCCTGCCATTGGGCCGGCATATTCTCGGCGATCATGCCATCGGAATGGGCGCGAACGATGCGTGCGGGAATGCCGATGTCGAAAACCTCCAGCGCGCCGCAAAGATCGCGTCCGGGCAGCAACAGATGACCGGGCTTGCGAGTCATGAAGGTCACCGTGCGCTCCGCATGAAAGGCGGCGCCGAGGACATGGCCGCTGCGTCCGTCGACCCCGGACGGCAAATCGACGGCAATAACGGGAACCTCCGCCTCCGCGGTCCGCGCGACGACTGCGGTAACCTCATCCGGAACCGGACGCGACAACCCCGCACCGAAGATGGCGTCGATAGCTACGTCGCCCGGGCGTGGCGCGTAGTTTCGGATCGCCTCTCCCTCGATCGGACAATCGGCAAAGGCGCGTGCGGCATCGCCCTTCAGCCGCCGCGGATCGCCCACATGGAACAGCCCGACCTCCACTCCGCTCTGCCTGAGCGCGCGAGCCGCCACGTAGCCATCGCCGCCATTGTTGCCTGGGCCACACAGGACGACATAACGTAGCGCCTCGGGGAAATGTCGAAGCGCGCTTGCGGCAACCGCCTGCCCCGCTTTTTCCATAAGCTGATAGGAATCAATGCCGGAGGCGGCAGCGTCGCGATCGACGGCGGCCATGTCATCGGGAGAGAGCAACAAATCGGCGAGCGGCGTTATCATGGCGAACATTATAGATGCGAAATTTGCCTCAAAAACAACCGCGTTTAAATCGCTCAATTAGGTCAATAAATATGCATTTGCATAATAATTATGCGAATGTATTCAAGGCCTTGCTGGAGTACGAATATGACGTGCACGGCATTTTTTTGCGAAATTTTACTTATCCAACGCATTTCAGCGCGAATTCGCTTCCATTTTTCCGAAAAATCCTCATCAATCCATCCTCTCGGCGTAAATTCGCCGGGATTTTTTTACGGTGGTCCATCCGCATCTGGCATGATACGTGCATCACGTTGGCCGAGCGGGGAGTAGTCCTGCTGTAACAGGGGAAGCGGAGAGACATTTTCTCATGAAAAAGATCGAAGCGATCATTAAGCCCTTCAAGCTCGATGAAGTGAAGGAAGCCCTTCAGGAAGTCGGCTTGCAGGGTATCACCGTGACGGAAGCGAAGGGCTTCGGCCGTCAGAAGGGCCACACGGAACTTTACCGTGGCGCCGAGTACGTCGTCGACTTCCTGCCGAAGGTGAAGGTCGAAGTCGTATTGGCGGATGAAAATGCGGAAGCGGTGATCGACGCTATCCGCAAGGCTGCACAAACAGGCCGTATCGGCGACGGAAAGATTTTCGTCTCCAACATCGAAGAGGTCATTCGAATCCGCACCGGTGAAACTGGCATAGACGCCATTTAACCCGCCCGGCCTTTCGGCCGCGGCTAAAAATCGTCATCTAAGTCAAGGGAAGAGAAATTTAATGACGACGGCAAGCGAAATTCTCAAACAAATCAAGGATAACGACGTCAAGTTCGTTGACCTGCGCTTCACCGACCCCAAGGGCAAGCTGCAGCATGTCACGATGGACATCGTCTGCGTCGATGAAGACATGTTCGCCGATGGCGTCATGTTTGACGGCTCCTCGATTGCGGGCTGGAAGGCCATCAACGAATCCGACATGGTGCTGATGCCTGACACGGACACGGTCCACATGGATCCGTTCTTCGCGCAGTCCACCATGGTCATCCTATGCGATATTCTGGATCCGGTCTCCGGCGAAGCTTACAACCGCGACCCGCGCGGCACCGCCAAGAAGGCGGAAGCCTACCTGAAGGCCTCTGGTATCGGCGATACCGCCTTCTTCGGTCCTGAAGCCGAATTCTTCGTCTTCGATGACGTCAAGTACAAGGCCGATCCTTACAACACCGGCTTCAAGCTCGACTCCAGCGAATTGCCTTCCAACGACGACACGGATTACGAAACCGGCAACCTCGGTCACCGTCCGCGCATCAAGGGCGGCTACTTCCCGGTTCCGCCTGTCGACAGCTGCCAGGACATGCGCTCGGAGATGCTGACCGTTCTCTCGGAGATGGGCGTCGTCGTCGAAAAGCATCACCACGAAGTTGCTGCCGCCCAGCACGAGCTCGGCATCAAGTTCGACACGCTGGTGCGCAACGCCGACAAGATGCAGATCTACAAGTATGTCGTCCACCAGGTCGCCAACGCCTATGGCAAGACGGCAACCTTCATGCCGAAGCCGATCTTCGGCGATAACGGCTCGGGCATGCACGTTCACCAGTCGATCTGGAAGGGCGGCAAGCCGACCTTCGCCGGCGACGAATATGCTGGTCTCTCCGAGAGCTGCCTCTACTACATCGGCGGCATCATCAAGCATGCCAAGGCGATCAATGCCTTCACCAACCCGTCGACGAACTCCTACAAGCGTCTCGTCCCGGGTTACGAAGCTCCGGTTCTGCTTGCCTATTCGGCTCGCAACCGTTCCGCCTCCTGCCGTATTCCGTTCGGCTCGAACCCGAAGGCAAAGCGCGTCGAAGTCCGCTTCCCCGACCCGGCCGCAAACCCGTATCTCGGTTTTGCAGCCATGCTGATGGCAGGCCTTGATGGTATCAAGAACAAGATCCATCCCGGCAAGGCCATGGATAAGGACCTCTACGATCTGCCGCCGAAGGAACTGAAGAAGATCCCGACGGTTTGCGGCTCGCTGCGCGAAGCGCTCGAAAGCCTCGACAAGGACCGCAAGTTCCTGACCGCCGGCGGCGTCTTCGACGACGACCAGATCGATGCGTTCATCGAACTGAAGATGCAGGAAGTCATGCGCTTCGAAATGACTCCGCATCCGGTCGAATACGACATGTACTATTCGGTCTGATACCCAAAGCGAAAGCCCCGGCTAGCCGGGGCTTTCTTCATGCGGGCGAAGATGCGGCGGCCACTTCTCCTGATCGCGCTCCTTCCATCGGAACGCGGAATTCCTACATAGCACTGTCACCCGATGCCGGGGTGGAAAGACCGGCAGAATGTGACGGTTCAGTGAAGGAATGGGGCAAAATCCTTGATATCAGCGGTGAAAGTCACCACATGATTGCCTGAAAGGAAGTCGTACCATGAAACAACGAGACGCAAAATTCAATATTGGCGACGTGGTTCGACACCGGATGTTCCCCTTCCGCGGTGTCATCTTCGATGTCGATCCGGAATTCGCAAATACCGACGAATGGTGGAATTCCATTCCGGCGGAAGTGCGGCCCAGCAAGGACCAGCCCTTCTATCACCTTCTCGCCGAAAACGACGAGACTGAGTATGTCGCATACGTGTCGGAACAGAATCTGGTCAGTGACGAGAGCGGCGTTCCGCTCCGCAATCCACAAGTCGACCAGATCTTCGACAAGGCGCCGACAGGACAGCTCAAGCCCAAGATGAGCTTCGCCCACTAAGCGCCAGTCAAACCAATCTTATTTCTGAAGGGAAGGCTTCCCAAGGCCTTCCCTTTTCATTTTTTGACCGGAGTCTGTGTTCGAGGAGCCGGCAGCAAAGAAAAAGCCCGGATTGCTCCGGGCTTTTTCCTTTATGAGATGATGAATTTCCGCAAGTTTACTGCGCTTTGGCGGCCTTCTGGGCATCTTCCAGCTTCTTGCGTGCTTCCTCAGCCTTCTTCTGCATGCTGTCCTGCAGGCTCTTCTGGCTTTCGGCAAGCTTGGAGTCGGAGATCGCCGGGCCGTCAAAGGCGGCGCCAAAGCCGGTCAGCGAAATCTTGATCGGGTTCGGTGCGCGGCGGAAGTTGATCGAGGTGAAGGTCACATCGGTCCCCTTCTTCAGCGACGCGACCATAGCGTCGGTCACAGGCACTTCCGCGGTGCACTTGTCCGGAAGGCAGACGGCGTAATCGAGCTTCTGGCCCTTGCCGCCGTCAATCTGCATGGTGATGCCAGGCGGGATCAGGCGAGCCGTCGGAACGGAAATCTGCAGGATCTTGCGATTGACCTTGCCGTCGACGGAGATGAGGCCGACCGCCGTCACCAGCTGGCCGTTATTGGCCATGATGAGGTTCTGCACGATGCAGATATCGGCATCGTCCTGCTTGGCGCAGGTCTTGTACCAGCCCAGACGCGGTTGATTGGGATCGCCACCGCCGTCGGCGGGAGCTGCATTCGACGCATCCTGAGCGAAGGCAGCTGCCGGGAGCGCCGCACCGATCATGAGAGCCAGAGCAGAGAGACCTGCCCGCATTTTGTTGTCAGTCTTGAACATCATAGCGAAACCGCCTCCTGAAATCCGCTGCGGGACGACGCCTGCCGTCCCATGCCATTCGGGTCAAACCGTCGTCCACCTGTCGAATGAATAAGGCAAATGCATGACCCGGGAAACCCGGCCCCCCTGTTACATCGCACCGACGCGGATATCCAGCTTTTCTTTGACCTTTTCTGTCGAGACCCAAGAATTCCGCGGTCGCGTGTTGAATTCGGCACGCTCGTGATAAGGTTCGGCCGAATCGTAGCCCTTACCGGAAAGGATGCCATGCGAGCGCTCCGGATCGCTGTCTTTGTATTTTTCGCAGCATTATGCAACGCCGCCGCGGCGCAACCACTCTACGGTATCGCCATGCATGGAGATCCGGCCCTGCCGGCGGATTTCAAGCACCTGCCCTACGTAAATCCGGACGTCAAGAAAGGCGGCCGCATCAGCTATGGCGTCGTCGGCACCTTCGACAACCTCAATCCGTTTATCCTGAAGAGCATGCGCACGACGGCGCGGGGCATGTGGGACCCGGAGTACGGCAACCTCGTCTATGAGCCGCTGATGCAGCGCTCGCGCGACGAACCGTTCACGCTCTACGGGCTCTTGGCGCAAACGGTCGAATGGGACGAGAGCCGGACCTACATCCAGTTCAATCTCAATCCCGACGCAAAATGGTCGGACGGGCAGCCGGTCACGCCCGAAGACGTGATCTTCACCTTCCAGCTCCTGCGCGACAAGGGGCGCATACCAATGTCGTCTTGGCTCGACACGATCGGCACGATCGAGAAGGTCGGTGAGCATGGTGTGCTGATCCGCTTCAACGACAAGGCCAATCGCGAAACGCCACTGATCATCGCCTCGTCGCTGCCCATCCTGCCGAAACATGCGACCGATCCCGACAGTTTTGAACGCACCACGCTCAGCATCCCGATCGGCTCCGGCCCATACCGGGTGAAGAGCGTTGATCCTGGCCAGCGAATCGTTTTCGAGCGTAATCCCGACTACTGGGGCAAGGATATTCCCGCTAAGGTCGGCGTCGACAATTACGACCAGATCGTGGTGAACTACTTCCTGCAGGACACGACGGTGTTCGAGTCCCTCAAGAAGGGTGATATCGATATCTATCAGGACGGCAGCCCGGCCCACTGGCAGCAGGCCTACAATTTTCCCGCTGTTACTTCCAAAGCCGTCGTCAAGGAGGTCTTCACCCCGAAGCTGCCGAGCGGCATGCTGGGTTTCGTCTTCAACACCCGCCGGCCTATCTTTGCAAACAAGAACGTCCGCAAGGGCCTGACGCTCGCCTTCGATTTCGAATGGTTCAACCGCAACCTTGCTTCCGATGCCTATACCCGCACCGAAAGCTACTGGCAGAATTCCGATCTTTCGTCCTTTGGCGTACCCGCAGACGCCAATGAGCTCGCCCTGCTCGGCCCGATCAAGGACCATATCGACGCCGACGTCCTCGACGGCACCTATAAGCTGCCCGTCAGCGACGGTTCCGGCCGTGATCGCTCGATCCTGCGGAAGGCCGTCAATTTCCTCAAGCAGGGCGGCTATGCGATCAAGGGTGAGCGCATGGTCGACAGTGCCGGACGGCAGCTCAGCTTCGAGATCATGACGCAAAATGCGGATCAGGAGCGAATCGCCATCGCCTACCGCCGCTCGCTGGCCTTGCTTGGCATCGCCGTCACCATCCGCACCGTAGACGATTCGCAATATCAGCTGCGAACGACCAACTACGACTACGACGTGATCATCAAATCCTACCCGTCGTCACTGTCGCCTGGTATCGAGCAGGTAGGTCGCTGGAGCTCCGCCGCCGCAAAGACGCCAGGCAGCCTGAACTTCGCCGGCGTTGCCGACCCCGATGTCGATACGCTGATCGATCATTTCCTGACGGCGAAGTCAGCGGAAGATTTCCGTGACGCCGTGCGCTCCTTCGATCGCATCCTGATCTCGGGCTACTACGTCGTGCCGCTCTACCATATCGCGCAGCAATGGGTGGCGCGGCGAAGTCATATAGCCCATCCCGACACATTGCCGCTCTATGGCTATTACCTGCCCGTCTGGTGGGACGCATCCGCGCAATGATGTTGATTAGTTCCCTTTCGGTAACCGGTTGAAGCCATCGGCGAGAACGCCTAGATGGTCAGGACAAGCCAAAAACCGAAAGGATAGAGCCATGGAACGCATCACGATCGATATCGTCTCGGACGTCGTTTGTCCTTGGTGCTATCTCGGCAAGGCCCGGTTGGAGCTGGCCATCGCCGAAGTACAGGACGAAGTGGGCGTCGATCTCAACTGGCGGCCCTATCGACTGAACCCAGATTATCCGCCCGAAGGCGTCGACCAGAAGAAGGAATTGACAAAGAAACTCGGCGGCGAGGAGCGTGTTGCGCAGGCGCACAAGATGCTCAGCGATCTCGGCCGTGAGATCGGCATCAAGTTCGATTTCGACGCCATCAAAATCGGTCCGAACACGCTCGACGCACACCGCCTCATCCACTGGGCCGGCACCGAAAACCGCGAGACGCAGGAAAAGGTGGTCAACGCCCTCTTCAAGGCCAATTTCGAGGAGGGCCGCAACGTCGGCGACCACGCAGTTCTGCTCGAGATCGCCGAAAAGGCCGGGCTCGACAGATCCGTCATCGCAGCGCTGCTCGCCTCCGACGCCGACCGCGACCTCATCATCGGCGAAATCGACGCCGCCCAGAAGATCGGCGTCAACGGCGTGCCCTTCTTCATCTTCGACCAGCAATATGCCGTCAGCGGCGCCCAGACGCCGGATGTGCTTGTGGAGGCGCTGAGGGATATCGCCAAGATGAAGGCCGAGGCACGGGCTGGGATGAACTGAGCGCTGGCGCTAGATAATCGGGACGGCACGGCTTGTTTTACGAAAGCCTCTGTTATCGAACGCCTCCAGCCTTTTTGAATTTCTGGGCGACCCAGAAGCGATGCAATTCACGCACACCGACGCATCGTTGAAAGATTGCCGTCAGCGCATAGCAGTACATGAGCGGCGGCGCAGGAGAGGCGCCTTGGACAGTTATTCTGAAAAGCACCGGCCGCGCCATAGGTTGGGGCGGTCTACACGACGACCCTTTCGATCCCGGCTGGGGTGTCGAACTCGGCTATTATTTCCACCCTGGCGCCTGGGGTCATGGATATGGAAGCGAATTCGTCTCGGCCGCATTGGCGGAAGCCGATCACACACTGAAACTCGCGAAGGTTGGTGCTTTCGCACGACCGGAAAACAGAGTTTCGAGACGGCTGCTGGAGAAAGCAGGCTTCGAACTTATTCGTTTCGTTCCTGAGATAGAACGCTTCTTCTTCGAACGCCAGCGCCCCACTGCCCTTACTTCGCCAGCTCCGCCAATTGCGTCATAACCACGGCCGCCCCTTGCAGCCGCTTTTCCGGTGTCGGAAGATCGCGGGTCAAGAATACGCTGTGGTCCGGGCGGATCTTTGCCATGGTGCCCTGCTTGGCGATATAGCCGACGAGATTGGCCGGGTTCGGGAATTCCTTGTTGCGGAACTGCACGACGACGCCCTTCGGGCCTGCATCCAGCTTCTCGACGTTGGCAATGCGGCAGAGCGACTTGATGTAGACGATCTTGAGGAGATGCTGCACCTCGATCGGCATCGGTCCAAAACGGTCGATCATTTCGGCACCGAAACCGTCGATCTCCTTGATTTCGGTGATTTCGCCCAAGCGGCGGTAGAGCGCCATGCGCAGATGCAGATCCGGCACGTAATCGTCCGGGATCATGACCGGCGTGCCGACGGAAATCTGCGGCGACCAGCCGGTATCCTGAATCTCGTCGACGCCCTTGACCTCGGCGACGGCCTCCTCGAGCATCTGCTGGTAAAGCTCGAAACCCACTTCCTTGATATGGCCCGATTGTTCCTCGCCGAGCAGGTTGCCGGCGCCGCGGATATCCAGATCGTGGCTGGCGAGCTGGAAGCCGGCGCCGAGCGTATCCAGCGATTGCAATACCTTCAGGCGGCGCTCGGCCGTCGTCGTCAGGACCTTGTTGACCGGCAGGGTGAAGAGCGAGAAGGCACGCACCTTGGAACGGCCGACGCGGCCGCGAAGCTGATAGAGCTGCGCAAGGCCGAACATGTCGGCGCGGTGGACGATCAGCGTGTTGGCCGTCGGCACGTCGAGGCCGGATTCGACGATGGTCGTGGAGAGCAGCACGTCATAGCGGCCTTCGTAGAAGGCATTCATGATGTCCTCCAGCTCGCCGGCCGGCATCTGGCCGTGCGCCACCGCCACCTTCAACTCCGGCACGTCCGACTGCAGGAAGGCATGGATCTCGGCAAGATCAGTCAGACGCGGGCAGACATAGAAGCTCTGGCCGCCGCGGTAATGCTCGCGCATCAGCGTCTCGCGGATGACCAGCGAATCGAAAGGCGAGATGAAGGTGCGCACCGCCATGCGGTCGACCGGCGGCGTGGTGATGAGCGACAATTCGCGCACGCCCGTCATGGCCAGCTGCAGCGTGCGGGGGATCGGCGTAGCCGACAGCGTCAACACATGCACGTCGCTTTTCAGATCCTTCAGCCGCTCCTTGTGCTTGACGCCAAAATGCTGCTCCTCATCGATAACAAGCAGGCCGAGATTGGCGAACTTGATGCCGGCGCCGAGCAGCGCATGCGTGCCGACGACGATATCCGTCTTGCCTTCGGCGACTTCCTTCTTTGTCAGGGCTAGCTCCTTGGCGCCGACAAGACGGGATGCCTGCTGCACCCGGATCGGTAGCCCGCGGAAACGCTCGGAGAAGGTCTTGAAATGCTGGCGGGCGAGCAGCGTCGTCGGTACGACGACGGCGACCTGCGCACCGTTCATGGCAGCGACGAAGGCGGCGCGCAGCGCCACTTCCGTCTTGCCGAAGCCGACGTCGCCGCAGACGAGGCGATCCATCGGCCGGCCGGCGGCGAGATCGTCGCGCACCGCCTCGATGGCGTTCATCTGGTCTTCGGTTTCGTCATAGGGGAAGCGGGCGGCGAACTCGTCATAGAGGCCGTCCGGGGCGCTGAGCACCGGCGCATGCCGCGTCAGGCGTTCGGCTGCGACGCGGATCAAGGCGCCGGCCATATCCAGCAAGCGCTTCTTGAGCTTGGCCTTGCGCATCTGCCAGGCGCCGCCGCCGAGCTTGTCGAGCTGAGCCTCAGTGCCCTCGCCGCCGTAACGAGACAGGAGATCGATGTTTTCGACCGGCAGGAACAGCTTGGCGTCGTCGGCATAGCGCAGCTCGAGACAGGCATGCGGAGCGCCTGCCGCCTCGATGGTCTTCAGGCCGACGAAACGGCCGATGCCGTGTTCGGCATGGACGACGATCGAGCCTTCGTCGAGGCCGGCCACTTCCGAAATGAAATCTGCGGCGCGCTTACGGCGTTTGGAGCGACGCACCATGCGGTCGCCGAGAATGTCCTGCTCGCCGATGATGACGAGATCGCCAGCCTCGAAGCCCGCTTCCAGACTTAGGACTGCCGCCGCCGCCTCGCCTTTCGCCAAGCCGCCGAGGTCCTTGAAAGCCTCGATAGTCTTGACGCGCGCCAACCCATGTTCGGCGAGCACCTGCAGCAGGCGGTCGAGCGAACCCTCGGTCCAGGCCGTGATCAACACCTTGCCGCCGGAGGCGCGCTTGTCGGCAATGTGCTTGACGACGGAATCGAAGACGTTGACGCGTTCGCTATCGGCGCTCTCGGTCGCCGAGCGCGCCCAGCGAGGCCCTTGCCGGGCGTCGATGCTGACGACGCGGCGTGCCTCGCCCTCATGCTCGTTGAAAGGCGATATGCGGATGGCACTGAAGGCATCCAGCGCCTTGCCGAAGGTGCTGGCATCGAGATAGAGCTGACCCGGCGTTACCGGCTTGTAGGGCGTGCCCTGCGACATCTGGCTCTTGGCCGGCTGTCCGGAATTGAGGCGCGCATCATAATAGTCGAAAACGAGCTTGGAACGCTCCTCGGCCGCTTCCCGCACCGTGTGATCCGTCACCAGCCGGAAACCCTTGAGATAGTCGAAAACCGTCTCCAGCTTCTCGTAGAACAGCGGCAGCCAATGTTCCATGCCGGCATAGCGGCGCCCCTCGGAAACGGCGACATAGAGTGCGTCGTCGCGCGTGGCGGCGCCGAAGGCGGAGAGATAGTTCTTGCGGAAACGGCTGATCGTATCCGGCGTCAGCGTCACCTCGCTCATCGGATTGAGATCGAGGGAGCGAACCTGCCCTGTCGTGCGCTGGCTGGCTGGATCGAAGCTGCGGATGCTTTCCAGCGTATCGCCGAAGAAATCGAGACGCACCGGCTCTTCCGTGCCCGGAACGAAGACATCGAGGATACCGCCGCGCACGGCATATTCACCGACCTCGCGCACGGTCGCGACGCGATCGAAGCCATTCCGCTCCAGTCGGCCTGCAATATCGTCCATGCGCAGCTGATTGCCTGACCTTGCCGAAAACGCCAGGCTTTCGATGATGTCCTGCGGCGCGACCTTCTGCAGCATGGCGTTGACCGTCACCAGCACGATCGCCGCATGCGGCTTGTGATGATAGGCAATCAGGCCGGAGAGCGCGGCCAGACGGCGGGCTGACGTGTCGGAACTCGGCGAAACGCGGTCGTAGGGAAGGCAATCCCAGGCTGGCAAGGTCAGTACCGGAATCTCGGGCGCGAGGAAGCCGAGCATCTGCTCGACATCGGCCATGTGCTGCCCATCAGACATGACATAGGCGATCGGCTGACCGGCTCTTGCCAGCTCCGCGAGCAGGAACGGTTCCATGCCGGCCGGGACATGACCGACCGTCAGCGGCTCGCTTGCGGCGAGCAGTTTCTTCGCATCGAAACCGGGAATCATCTGGTTATGCCGAACCTTTCAGCGATCTCTTCGAAATCGGGCCTGTAGGACGCCAGGCGCTGGAACAGGGGGGTCTGCAAATGTTGCGGTGTCGGCTCGGTTCCGAGGATCCACTTGACGAGATCGTTGTCTTCCTCGTCCATGATGCTTTCGAGCTCATCGAGATCGGCTTCGGCCAATCCCGGCAGCTCGTTATCGGCGAACTGGCCGAAGACCAGATCCATCTCGCGGATGCCACGATGCCAACAGCGGAAAAGGATGCGCCGGCGGCGGGGATCGAGATCGGCACTGCTGAGGGTCAGCCCAGTCATCAAAAACACCTTCCTGTTGATGCGTCTCTATAAAACCAGCGTTGAAAGGTGGGAACCGGCTTTTCTGAAAAAAGCGACTCGCGTGCAATTTTCCGGGGAGTGTTTATCTCAATAGGGCCGAGTTCCCGGCCGCCCCTTGCCAAATCCACCCTGCCCGTCGCATTTTGCCCTCCATGCGTCCCGCCATCCTCGATCCGCTGTTTGCCTCCATCTCTTCGCTGCCCGGCGTCGGGCCGAAGGTATCCGAACTGCTGGTCAAGCTGCTCGACCGGGAAACGATCGACGATTGCCGCGTGATCGACCTGCTCTTTCACGCGCCGCACTCCATCATCGACCGGCGCGAGCAGCCGGGCATCGCCAGAGCGCCACAGGGCGCGATCGTCACCATTACCGGCCGAGTCGACCGTCACCAGCCGCCGCCAAATGCACGCAGCAATGTGCCCTATCGTGTCTTCCTGCATGACCAGACAGGAGAACTGGCGCTGGTGTTCTTCCGGGGCAAGGCGCAGTGGCTCGAAAAGCAGCTGCCGATCGACGAGACGGTAACTGTCAGCGGTAAGGTCGACTGGTTCAACGGCCGGCCGTCGATGGTGCATCCGGACTACATCATGCGAGAGAGCGAAGCGGAAAATCTGCCGCTGGTCGAGCCGGTCTATCCCCTGACCGCCGGCCTCTCGCCGAAATTCCTGCGCAAGACCATCGAAGCCGCCCTGCCGCGCATGCCTGACCTGCCGGAGTGGGACGATCTTGCGCTTGTGCAGAAGCAAGGCTTTCCCTCGATCTCCGACAGCTTCCATATGCTGCACGCGCCGCGGGATGCCGCCGATATCGATCCGCAGGCGCAGGCGCGCCGCAGGCTCGCCTATGACGAATTTCTGGCCGGGCAATTGTCGCTTTCGCTCGTCCGACAGCGGCTGCGCAAGGTTGCGGGCCAGCCGGTGCATGCGACGGGGAAAGTCAGTAGCAAAATATTGAAATCCCTGCCTTTCTCGATGACCAACAGCCAGCGCGAGGCCGTTGCTGATATTCTCAAGGACATGGCCGGTACGGAGCGCATGCTGCGGCTGCTGCAGGGGGATGTCGGCGCGGGTAAGACTCTTGTCGCCTTGATGGCGATCGCTGCCGTGATCGAGAGCGGCGGCCAGGCCGTGTTCATGGCGCCGACCGAAATCCTGGCGCGGCAGCACCACGCGACGATCTCAAAATTCGCAGCAGATGCAAACCTTTCGGTCGAAGTCCTCACAGGCCGCACAAAGGGCCGCGAGCGAGATGCCATTCTCGAGCGCATCGCCTCTGGCGAAGCGCAGATCATCATCGGCACGCATGCGCTGTTCCAGGACAGCGTCGCCTACGCCAATCTGATGCTGGCTGTCGTCGACGAGCAGCACCGCTTCGGCGTCCACCAGCGCCTGCGGCTGACAGCGAAAGGCATCTCGCCGCATATGCTTGTCATGACAGCGACGCCCATCCCGCGCACGCTGGTGCTGGCCGCCTTTGGCGACATGGACGTTTCCAAGCTCACGGAGAAGCCAGCCGGGCGTAAGCCGATCCAGACGATCACCATTCCAAACGAGCGAACCGGCGAGATCGTTGGCAGACTGAAGCGCGCGCTGACAGAAGGCAAAAAAGCCTATTGGATATGCCCACTTGTGGAGGAATCCGAAGAATCGGATTTAATGTCCGTGGAGGAGCGGCACGCGACATTGACGAGCGCGCTCGGGGCTGGCGTCGGCCTCATCCACGGCCGGATGAGCGGTCCTGAAAAGGATGCTGTCATGATGGCCTTCAAGAATGGCGAGATCCGGCTGCTGGTGGCGACGACGGTCGTCGAAGTCGGTGTCGACGTTCCCGATGCGACGATCATGGTCATCGAACATGCGGAGCGTTTCGGCCTGGCGCAGCTTCACCAGCTGCGTGGCCGCGTCGGACGCGGCGACGAGGCCTCCACCTGCATCCTGCTGTACAAGGGGCCGCTTGGCGAAACAGGACATGCCAGGCTTTCGATCATGCGCGACACCGAGGATGGTTTCCGCATTGCCGAGGAGGATCTGAAGCTGCGTGGCGAAGGCGAGCTTCTGGGCACGCGCCAGTCGGGTACGCCGGGCTTTCGCATCGCCAGTCTCGAAGCCCATGCCGATCTTCTGGAAATCGCCCGCAAGGATGCCGCCTATATTATCGAGCGCGATCCGGAATTAACCGGCGAGCGCGGCATGGCGGTACGCACCCTGCTCTATCTCTTCCGCCGCGACGAGGCGATCCGGTTCCTGCGTGCGGGCTGAATGGGGGACGCGCTAACCGCGTCCACCCCTTTTTCAAATGGCTTACTTGGCAGAGAGACCGGGAATGGTCACCTGAAACACCTGGAACATGGTGTCGACGTCGGCGCCGCTGTCATCCTTGTAGGCGGCTCCCACCTGGAAACCGTCCTGGGTGATGAAGTCGTTGTCGTTGGCGACGAACAGGAAGTAATCATCCGGCAGCTTCGGATCCTGGACGCTGGCAAGCGACATGGCTTCCCACTTTTCCGATAGATTGTTGCGATCGTTCGGAGTGCCGTTGTGAAGGCCGAAGCGAGCGAGATCGGCGGTGTCGTTGATGTCGATGAACTGGCTGAGGACAGCGGGCTTGACCGAGGGATCAAGAACACCCTTCGGAGCGACAGCTGTGTCGCCGTCGAATTTGCCGCCGGCAATATCGGTGGCGGCAGACACATCGACGGCGACGATGTTGCGATAGATCGACTTATCGCCCTTCTGGCCGTAGCCATTGTTGCTATCGCGAGCGAGCATCAGGAAGCTCGTCGGCGAAAGCGCCACGATTTCGCTCTGGGCGGCGACGGACGTCTTGCCCTTGTCGTTGGTGAAGACCGGCAAAGGCACGACGTATTCGTGCACGAGTTTCAGGTGGTCGAGATCAGCAGCATCGTAAAGCAGGGCGCGCGTGTTCTGCCTGGTCGAACTGGAATCGCCACCATCCTGGCGCGTCGCAGACTGGAGCACCGCGATGAGGAACTTACCGTCCGGGGTCAGGGACATGCCCTCGAAGCCCTGGTTGTTCTGGCGCCCACTTGTCGGATCCTTCGGATCGGGAGCGGATTCGCCGGGACCCGGATTATTCGAGGAAAAATTCACGGTGCCGTGGCGCATCGGCAGAAACGCCGCCGGCGGTGCCGTGGCCGAGATCATCCGCCCATCCGCCGAGAAGCGGTAGATATAGGGACCGTATTCATCGCTGATGAACATTGAGCCATCTGGCAGCCGGGCAATGGCTTCGTTGTCGAGCGAGACCTTGCCGTTCGGTGCCAGCGGCAAAAGCGGCATGCCGCCTTCTGCTTGTCGGACGCCGTTGGCGGGGTCAAGGCCGGTGGTTTCGTTGCCTTTATTGTCTTTCAACAGCAGCGTATCTGCGAGCTTGGCTTCGACACCCAACTGCTCCTTGCCGGCCGGCGGCGTAGCGCCGGGAGCAACCGGCGTCAGCTGAATATCGATGGTGTTGAGACGCGCGCGATAATCCGTGGTGCCGGCGACATTGTAGCCACGGTCCGGCAGCAGCCACAGCGATCCCTTGTAGGTACCGTCAGCATTGCGGGTCCAGCTCTTGGCGTCGATGGACATGCCCGAGCCAGAGCCGAAGGTCTCGCCGAACTTGTCGCGCTGGTTGGCCGGAATACGGCCCACGGCAACACGTCCCTTGTTGACGAGCGTCGTGCCTGCGACCGCTACGGAACTTTCGGCATGTACTACTAGCGGTGTTGTGAAAATGAATGTGGCAAGCGCTGCAGACAGCAGCGGCAATGTCCTTGAACGTGAGTCTCTCAAAAAAATATCCTCCTGATGAAAAACCGTATGGAGGCAACGGTATCCATCCGCGGCTTGATGGAAGCCGTATCGAAGATAGTGTCCGGCACATGCGTCCCGAACATTCGATAGTGAGATACCCATTGCCTATCCCAAGGACGATCTAAGACGTCAACATGATAGAGACATGACAATTCGCGCAGGGCGCGAGAATAGGCTGTCGACAATAGCGGAAAGAGCGATTTCTAGGTGAGAGACTTCATCGGAACCGAGGTGCGCGGCCCCTTCATCGCGACCAGCTCTTCCTTGTATTCGGGCGAAACCAGACCGCCGGAAATCAGAAGCTTGGCGCCATCCTCGGGGCTCATGTCGAGAATCGTAATCTTTTCACGCGGCACGAAAACCAGGAACCCGGCTGTCGGCACCGGTGTCGGCGGCAGGAAAACCGCAACCATATCCTGGCCCATGGCGTTGAATTTCGAAGCAATCTCGCCCTTGGCGTCGGTCGATATGAAAACCATGGACCAGAGGCCCGGGCTTGGATATTCGATCAGCCCCACCTTCTTGAACGACGTGCCCTGTTCCTTCAGCACGGTCTCGAAGATCTGCTTGACGCTCTTGTAGATGCTTCGCACGAGCGGAACGCGAGTGACGATCGACTCGCCAAAGCGGACGATGCTCTGCCCGATCAGGTTTTTGGCCAGGAAACCGACAACCGTGATGAAGATCATCGCGATCACCAGGCCAGTGCCGGGGACGGCGAAATTCAGATAGCTTTCAGGGTCGTAACGCGCCGGGATGTAGGGCCGCACCCAACTATCCGCCCAATGCACGACTGACCATGTGAGCCAGAGCGTGATGGCGATCGGAGCGCAGATGATCAGGCCGGCCAGGAAGTTGTTTCTGATCCGCGTCGGCACGGACATTTTGATGAGTTTTTCAGTCATTCGCCGTTCGAAAACTCCGTTCCGCCGCCCACCTTTATCAGGCAAATTCTCCCCCACCATCTCCTTCAAGAAGCGTGCCAGAAATTGGCGCGGCATACAACCCGCCAGTCCCGCCGGCGCACCGAACAGGCGGCCGGCTCACGACGACGTGACCGCAGGATGAATGAAAGGAAGTGAGGCCTACTCTACCGTCACCGATTTGGCGAGGTTGCGCGGCTGATCGACGTCCGTGCCCATGAAGACCGCTGTATGGTAGGCCAGCAATTGGATCGGCAGCGAGAAGATGATCGGGGCGATGATTTCGTCAACAACAGGCAGAATGATGGTCGCCATGGTCGGCAGCGTCGATGCGGCGGCACCCGCATCGTCGGTGATGAAGATGATCCGGCCGCCTCGCGCTGCCACTTCCTGCATGTTGGAAACGGTCTTGTCGAAAAAGCGGTCAAAGGGCGCGATGACGATGACGGGCATGTTCTCATCGATCAGCGCGATCGGCCCGTGCTTCAGCTCGCCGGCCGCGTAGCCTTCGGCATGGATGTAGGAGATCTCCTTCAGCTTCAGCGCCCCCTCCATGGCAAGCGGGAAGCTGGTGCCACGGCCGAGATAGAGCACGTCCTTGAACTTGGATATCTCTCGCGCGAGGCTTTCCATCTGCGGCTGAATGATGTTCAGCACGCGCGCCATGATGCGAGGCATCTCGACCAGGTGGCGCACCATGTCCTCTTCCTCCTTGGCGCTCACCGTGCCGCGGGCAACGCCCGCTCCGATCGCGAGGGAGGCAAGGACGGCGAGCTGGCAGGTGAAGGCCTTCGTCGAGGCGACGCCGATCTCCGGGCCGGCCAGGATCGGAAACACGGCATCGGATTCACGCGCGATGGTCGATTCCCTGACATTGACAACGGCGCCGATTTTCAGTCCGTTGTCCCGGCAATAGCGTAGCGAGGCCAGGGTATCCGCCGTCTCGCCGGATTGAGAGATGAACAGCGCCGCCTGCGAGGGCGACAAGGGCATTTCGCGGTAGCGGAATTCGGAAGCTACATCGATTTCCACAGGAAGCCGGGCATAGCGCTCGAACCAGTATTTGCCGATCAGACCGGCGAGATAGGCAGTGCCGCAAGCGGAGATCGCCAAGCCGGAAACGCTGCCGAAATCGATCGCCGATGCGCTCTGACGGACGCGATGGCTGTCGAAATCGACATAGTGGCTGAGCGCGTGCGAGATCACCTCCGGCTGCTCGTAGATTTCCTTTTCCATGAAGTGGCGATGGTTGCCCTTATCGACCACATAGGCGGTTGCCTGTGAAACCTGCCGCGGCCTGCTCACGTCGTTACCGTCGAAATCGATGATCGTCGCGCCGTCGCGGGTGACGATCGCGCAATCACCGTCGACGAGATAGGTAATCTCGTTGGTGAACGGCGCAAGCGCGATTGCGTCCGAGCCAAGGAACATCTCCCCGCTGCCATAACCGACGGCGAGCGGCGGGCCTGAGCGCGCCGCCAGCAACGTGCCGGGATCGCTCTGGAACATCACGGCCAGAGCATACGCGCCGGTGACGCGGTTCAGCATCTTCAGCATGGCGGCACGCGGATCGAGGCCATCCTGAACGTACTTGGCCAGCAGATGAGCAACGACTTCGGTATCCGTCTGCGAAGCGAACACCTTGCCCTCGGCCTTTAGCTCCTCGCGTAACTCGGAGAAGTTTTCGATGATGCCGTTATGGACGACTGCGACACCTTCGACGAAATGCGGATGGGCGTTGGTTTCATTCGGAACGCCGTGGGTTGCCCAGCGTGTGTGGGCGATACCGGTCGTGCCGGGCAGAGGTTCGGCCTCCAGCCGCCTTTCCAGATTGAACAGCTTTCCTTCCGCGCGGCGGCGATCCATCATGCCTTCATGGATGGTGGCGACGCCGGCCGAATCGTAGCCGCGGTACTCGAGGCGCCGCAGCGCATCCACCAAACGGCCCGCTACAGGCTTCATTCCGACGATCCCAACAATGCCGCACATACAACTCTCCGTCTGGCCTCAAATTTGAAGGCAAGTCCTAACTATTCTAACAGTTTTCACAATTGCCACGATGGTCACTTTCGGTTTCCAACCGTTACGGGACCATCTACTTTAGGCTTAGTGGCCACCCTTCTTGGCGGCTTTGATGGCGAGTGCCCTCTCGCGTATCAGCTTGGCACGCTCCGGCTTTACCTCTTGCCGCGCCCGGCCGAAGGCCAGCGCGTCCGCCGGGACGTCATCGGTGATGACGCTGCCGGAGGCGACATAGGCGCCGTCGCCGATGCGCACAGGTGCCACGAGCGACGAGTTGGAACCGACGAAGGCGTTGGCGCCGATATGAGTCTCGTACTTGTTGACCCCATCGTAGTTGCAGGTGATGGTGCCGGCACCGATATTGCTGCCGGCACCGACGGTCGCGTCGCCGATATAAGTCAGATGATTGACCTTGGCGCCCTCGCCGATCTTGCCGTTCTTCACCTCGCAGAAATTGCCGACCTTGGAACCGCCGGCGAGATCGGCGCCGGGTCGCAACCGCGCAAACGGCCCGACCGTCGCACCGGCGCTGACGTGCGCACCCTCGATATGCGAGAAGGCATGAACGACCGCGCCTCCCTCGATGACGGCGCCGGGACCGAACACGACGTTCGGTTCGATCATCGCATCCTGGCCGATCACGGTGTCGTAGGCGAGAAACACGGTTTCCGGCGCAACCATAGTGACGCCCGACAGCATCAGTTCGTGACGCCGCCGCTCCTGCCAAAGACGCTCGATGACGGCAAGTTCGGCCCGGTTGTTGCAACCGGTCATCTCCACTTCCGGCGCATCGACCGCCACGGCGCGGCCGCCGAGCGAACGAGCGATTTCAACGAGATCGGTGAGATAATATTCGCCCTTGGCATTGTTGTTGCCGATGCGGTCGAGCAGATCGAGCGCCTTGCGGCCGTTGATCGCCATCAGGCCGCTGTTGCACCACGTGACCGCCAGCTCGGCATCCGTCGCATCCTTCGCCTCGCGGATGGCAATCAACTCGCCGTCCTTGACCAGCAGCCGACCATAGGCATTCGGATTATCGGTGTGAAAGCCGATGACCACGATATCATTGCCTTCGGCGAGCCCCTGGCGGGCGGCGCGCAGTGGCACGTCGGTGAGCAGCGGCACGTCTCCGTAGGCAACGAGAATGTCGTCATAACCTCGAGCGATCGCCTCACGGGCTGCAAGCACGGCATGGCCGGTGCCAAGGCGCTCTTTCTGCAGATAGGAGTCCACTTCGACGCCGTCGATCGCCGCTGCCGCACTCACCTCATCGGCGTTGCGCCCCACGACCAGTGCCGCTGCCGAAATATCGGTCTTGGCGATCGATTCCATGACATGCGCGATCATTGGCCGACCGGCGATCGGATGCAGAACCTTCGAGATCGATGATTTCATGCGGGTACTGTCGCCGGCAGCGAGGATGATGGCGAGGCAGGTGCGTTCCATTTCAGGCTCCGAGATAAACATCAGGCGCCGCCCGTGACCGGGCGCTGTCCCCTCATAGCAACTAGTCGAGCGGTGAACTACGGCGAAATTAGAAGTCGCCCTTACGCCTCGACAAGAGCCGCGAAAGCCTCCAGGACGTGTTGACGTCCGTCGATGATGACGAATTCCATGGCCTTGTGCGCCGCCAGGGCATCATGCGCTGCAATGGCTTCGACGATGGCCATATGCGTGTCGGCAATATTGCTGAAGCCGTTGCTGGAGGGTGGCGCACTCATGCGGAACATGCCGACCAGCGCAGCCTCGATAAGCCCGCCGAGCGACCGCATGAACGGATTTTGCGACGCCTCGGTAATGGCCAGATGGAAATGAAGGTCGGCAACGGCCAGACTGTCGGACGTATGATGCGGGGCCGCCATGGAGGCCGCAAGCCGCCGCAGCAAATCGATGTCCTCGCGGCTGGCCCGTTCCGCCACCAGGCTGGCGGCGAAAGGCTCGAACGCCATGCGTATATCGTAGAGGTGGAGAAGAAACTCCTTGTTGACCCCGCTTTCGAAATGCCAGTTGAGCACTTCGTTGTCGAACATGTTCCAATAAATCTTCTCGGTGACACGCGTGCCGACACGCGCGCGCGGCACAACCATCCCCTTTGCCGCCAGGGTCTTCATGCTTTCGCGCAGAACAGTGCGGGATACCTTGAAGCGCTGCAGAAGTTCGCTGTCCCCCGGAAGGATGCTACCGATCGGGAAGACGCCGGAGACAATTGCCTTGCCGAGATCGTCGACCACCTGTGCATGGCTCGTCCGCGACTTTCCCTGGGGTTTTCTCGTATCAAGCATTCGGCTGCGCAAGCACTCTGTCCTTCCCTCAGACGTAACGTCGATTGAAACGAGAAAGCAGCAGAAAACTCTCGGGCATCAGAATATATGCAAACTGCAGCAGGCCGATCAGGCCGTCATCCACCCGTTGGAAAGCGTTCCATCAAAGGCGATGTAGGTCTGAAGCTGATCCTGTATCAGAATTCCGATGAATGCTCCTCCGCCGAACCCCGCTCCTCCCGTTAGCAGTGTTCCGCCCATCACCACGACAAGCTCAATGCTCACCATGACAAGCGAATATCCCGCTGATGTATAAATGGAAAAAACGATTCCGGATAGACCAGCGAAGTCCCGTCAAGGGCCCTCTCCCCGACCCTCGATCAAAAAAACATATAGTAGTACTTTTGTAAATCAGTATTCGCTACCGCAACACAACAAAAAAGGGGCACCAAGGGCGCCCCTTTCAACTCATGCCATTTCGTCTGCCTTACTTCGAAGCGGGCAGCTTGTCGTCGACGCCCTCGATGTAAAAGTTCATGCCGAGCAGAGTGCCGTCATCGGCCTTCTCGCCGGCCTTCAGCCAAGGTGTGCCGTCCTGCTTGTTGATCGGGCCGGTGAAGGGTGCGAGTTCGCCGGACTTGATCTTGGCTTCGGTTTCCTGAGCCATCTTCTTCACGTCGTCGGGCATGTTGGTGTAGGGCGCCATTTTCAGGATGCCGTCCTTCAGGCCGTCCCAGTTCTGCTCGGACTTCCACGTACCGTCGAGCAGCGCGTGAACGCGCTTGGAGTAATAGTTGCCCCAGGTGTCGACGACGGCCGTCAGCTGCGCCTTCGGGCCGGCGGCGATCATGTCGGAAGCCTGACCGAAGGCGTGGATGCCGCGCTCTTCGGCCACCTGCATCGGTGCCGTCGTGTCGGTATGCTGGGTCAGGATATCGACGCCCTGGTCAACCATGGCCTTGGCGGCATCGGCTTCCTTGCCCGGGTCGAACCAGGTATTGACCCAGATGACCTTGAGCTTGAAGCTCGGATCGATCGAGCGGGCGCCCTGCTCGAAGGAGTTGATGCCCATGACGACTTCCGGGATCGGGAAGGAAGCGATGTAGGCGGCGCCGTGATTCTTCGACATCTTGGCAGCGATCTGACCCAGGATATAGCGGCCTTCATAGAAGCGCGAATTGTAGGTCGCGAGATTCGGGCCGCTCTTGAAGCCGGTCGCATGCTCGAACTTCACCTTCGGGAACTTGGCCGCAACCTTGACGGTCGCATCCATGAAGCCGAACGAGGTGGAGAAGATCAGAGAGCAGCCGGAGCGGGCAAGACGTTCGATGGCACGCTCGGCGTCGGGGCCTTCCGGCACGTTCTCGAGATAAGGCGTATCGATCTTGTTGCCGAATTCCTTCTGAATCTGCTGACGGCCGAGATCGTGCGCCTGCGAGTAACCGCCATCCGTGTGCGAACCGACATAGACAAAGCAGACCTTGGTCGGCGCCGCTTCGGCCGCAGCCGCGAAACCAACGATGGCAGCGGCTGTCGTGGCGAGTGCGAGTGCTAGTTTTTTCATGGTTACCCCTATTGGTTTGACATGTTTTTACAAAAATCCGTCCGGCTGTTTGTCCTCAGCGCTCCGGAACGAAGGCCTTGCCGAGCGACGCTGGCGTGTTGATCAAGGTCGCGCGGCGATTTTGTGAGATGATGACGAGAACCACAGTAGTCGATGCATAGGGCAGCATCGACAGGAATTGCGAGGGAATGCCGACGCCGAAGCCTTGTGCGTGAAACTGCAGGATCGTCACGGCGCCGAAGAGATAGCCGCCGGCCATGACGCGCATCGGCCGCCAGGACGCGAAGACGACGAGCGCCAGCGTCACCCAGCCGCGGCCGGCCGACATGTTCTCGACCCATTGCGGCGTGTAGACCAGCGACAATTGCGCGCCGGCAAGCCCCGCGCAGCCGCCGCCGAACATGACGGCGAGATAGCGCGTGCGGATGACATCGATGCCCAGCGCATGCGCGGAACCGTGACTGTCGCCGACGGCGCGCAGCTTCAAGCCGGCGCGGCTGCGGAAGAGGAACCAGTTGACGCCGATGAGCAGCGCGATCGAGAGATAGAAGGTCAGGTCCTGCTTGAACAGCACCGGCCCCACGAGCGGAATATCCGATAGCAACGGGAAGACGATTTCTCGCAATTGCACGCCGGGCACGCTGACATAGCCTTCGCCGATCATCCCGGAAAGACCGAGGCCGAGGATGGTCAGCGCGAGACCCGTAGCGACCTGGTTGGTCACCAGCGTCAACGTCAGGAACCCGAACAGCAGGGAAAACAATGCGCCGGCGATGATGCCGGTGACGAGGCCCACATAGGGCGATCCGGTCATCTGCGCGCCGACGAAGGCGGCGACCGCGCCCATGATCATCATGCCTTCGACGCCGAGATTGAGCACGCCAGAGCGCTCCACCACCAGCTCGCCCAAGCCGGCAATGACGAGCGGCGTCGAGGCCGTGATGATGGTGAGGAGGATCGCTTCAAAGACACTCATGCCGCACCTCCTCGAACCCGCGACCAGATCAGGCGGATCTTATAGTAGATTAGCGTATCGCAGGAGAGCACGAAAAACAGCAGCAACCCCTGGAAGACACTCGCCGCCTTGGCGGAAATACCGGGCGACAATTGTGCCGCCTCGCCGCCGAGATAGGTCAGCGCCAGCACGAAGCCGGAAAGGATCGCACCGAGAGGATTGAGACGTGCCAGGAATGCAACGATGATGGCGGTGAAGCCGTAGCCTGGCGAGATCGCCGGCTGCAGATGGCCGATCGAGCCGGCGACCTCGGAAATGCCGGCAAGACCCGAGAGCGCGCCGGAAAAGAGAAAGGCGAACCAGACCATTTTCCGCGAGGAGAAGCCGGCGAACCGACCTGCCCGTGCGGACTGACCAAGCACGGTTATCTCGAAACCCTTCAGCGTATATTTGATCATGAACCAGGCAAGGATCGCCGCGACGACGGCAAAGACGATACCCCAATGGGCACGGCCGGAATCCTCCCAGATCGCCGGCAACACGGCCTCCGGCGGAAAATCGATGCTCTGCGGAAAATTATGCCCCTGTGGATCGCGCCACGGCCCCCGTGACAGCCAATCCAGAAAGAGCTGTGCGATATAGACGAGCATCAGGCTCGTGAGGATCTCATTGGTGTTGAAATGCGCCTTCAGCAGCGCCGGAATAGCGCCATAGAGGGCGCCGCCGATGGCGCCGGCGATCAGCATGAGCGGCAGGATCATCGGCGAATGCCAATCGGTGAAGACGATCGGGATGAGGGAGCCGGTGACCGCGCCGATGGAGAACTGACCTTCCGCCCCGATGTTCCAATTGTTGGAGCGGTAGCAGACGCAGAGGCCGACGGCGATCAGGATCAGCGGCCCTGCCTTGATCGCCAGTTCGTGCAGCGACCAGACTTCCAGCAGAGGCTCGACGAAGAAGGCGTCCAACGCCTCCACGGGGTCCTTGCCCATGACGGCGAACATGATGGTGCCGGCGATCAGCGCCAGCGCGAGGGCAAGCAACGGCGACAGTATGCCGAACAGTTTCGAGACCTGCGGGCGCTTTTCAAGTTCAATGCGCATGCGCGGGCTCCGAATGCGTCCTGGATTCATGCAGACCGCTCATCAGCAGGCCGATCTTTTCGCGGGTGAGTTCGCCGGCGGGGTATGAAGCTGAAAGCCGGCCTTCCGAGATGACGGCGATATCGGTCGCCACTTCGAAGATCTCGTCAAGATCCTGGCTGATAACCAGCACAGCCGAACCGTCACGGGCAAGATCGACCAGTGCCTGACGGATGCGGCTCGCGGCCCCTGCGTCCACACCCCAGGTCGGCTGGTTGACGACCAGCACGCTCGGCTGGCGATCGAGTTCTCGACCGACGATGAACTTCTGCAGATTGCCGCCCGAAAGCGCGCCGGCGGCCGGATCCTCGCCGCTCTTGCGCACATCCATCGCTTCGCAGATCCGCTTGGCGGCCTGCTTGACGACGCCGTGACGGATGATCTTGAGGAAACGACCGCGCAGAAATGCCTTGCTGTCCGATTGGTTGCGCGCCAGGACGAGATTGTCCGACAGCTTCATCGCCGAGACGGCGGCGTGTCCATGGCGCTCCTCCGGCACGAAACCGGCACCGAGCAACCGGCGCGTATTGATGCCCTTGGTGCCGACCGCCTGGCCGCGCACATGGATCAGATCGTCCGATGGGACGGTGTACTCGCCGGAGATGACGTCGAACAGCTCGCCCTGCCCGTTTCCGGCAACGCCTGCGATTGCGAGAATTTCGCCGGCACGCACACGCAACGAAACGTCCTTCAGCGACATGGCAAAGGGAGTCCGCGCCGGGACGGACAGACCAGCGACCTCGAGCTGAATGTCACCCGCACTCCCAAGTCCCTCGTGCTGCACACTGGCAACGTCACTGCCGACCATCATGCGCGCAAGCGAACCCGTCGTTTCCTGCCGCGGGTCGCAGGCACCGGTCACCTTGCCGTGGCGAAGCACGGTGGCGCGCGAACAAATGCGCTGCACTTCTTCCAGGCGATGGCTGATGTAAAGCACCGAGCGCCCTTCGTCCCTCAGCTGGAACAGTGTCTCGAAGAGGCGATCGGCCTCTTGCGGCGTCAGCACCGAGGTCGGTTCATCGAGAATGATCAGCTTCGGATTCTGCAGCAGCGCACGTACGATTTCGATGCGCTGGCGCTCGCCGACAGAGAGATCGGCCACATGAGCGTTCGGATCGAGCGGCAGGCCATAGGCTCGCGACAGCCTCGCGGCCTCTTCCGATATTTTCGCGATCGGGATCTTGCTGTCGAGCGACAGCGCGATATTTTCGGCAACCGTCAGCGCCTCGAACAGCGAGAAATGCTGGAACACCATGCCGATGCCGAGCTTGCGGGCCGTGCCCGGCGAGTCGATCGCAACGGGTTGGCCCTGCCAGACTATTTCTCCATGCGTCGGCTCCAGCACGCCGAACAGCATCTTTACGAGCGTGGATTTGCCTGCGCCGTTCTCGCCGAGCAGAGCGTGAATTTCGCCCGGCTGGATTTCCAGATCGATTTCATTGCAGGCAGCAAAACTACCGAACAGCTTCGTCAGTTTGCGAACCGATAGTAACGCACCGGTTGCCGGCACATCAGATGACGACACGTTCCCCTCATTTCCTTCCCACCGTCCTGCCCTTTATGGATCTATGGGATCAGCAGTGTAGTTCCACTTGTTCTTCTTGCTTCCAGATCCGAGTGCGCGCGCCCAGCATCAACAAGCGGATAGGTCTGATGGACATTGATACGCACTTTGTTGCTTTGCACAACAGCAAATAACGCCCCGGCGCTGCCTCTCAACTCTTCCGGTGTGGAGACATAGGCGAAAAGGCTCGGGCGCGTCGCGAAAAGCGAGCCCTTCTGATTGAGGATGGCGAGATTGAAATTCTCGATCGGACCCGAGGACTGGCCGAAGGTCACCCACATGCCTCGCGGCTTCAGGCAATCGAGCGAATGCGGGAACGTATCCTTGCCGACCGAATCGTAGACGACGTCAACGCCCTTGCCGCCGGTAATTTCCCGAACGCGGTCAGCGAAATTCTCCCGGCTATAGTCAATGACGTGGTCATAACCATGCGCCAGTGCCAGCTCGACCTTTTCAGCCGAACCGGCCGTGCCGATCACGGTGGCGCCCAGCGCTTTCGCCCATTGACCTGCGATCAGGCCGACGCCGCCGGCTGCGGCGTGGAACAGCAGCGTGACGCCGGGGCCGACCTTGAAGGTGCGGTTCAGCAGATATTCGGCCGTCATGCCCTTCAGCATCATCGCCGCCGCCGTTTCGAGCGGGATATCGTCAGGCACCTTGACCAGATGACGGGTCTCGATATTACGCTCGACGCTATAGGCGCCATCGCTGCCGGCATAGGCGACGCGGTCGCCGACTGAGAAATCGGAGACGCCCGCCCCGACCGCGGTGATTGTACCGGCGGCTTCCTTGCCGAGCGGCAGCGGAAAGTAAGGCGCCTTGTAAAGCCCAGACCGGAGATAGACATCTATGAAATTCAGTCCGATCGCGGCATGGCGGAGCTGCACTTCTCCGGCAGCAGGCGGCGGCAGATCCACCTCCTCCAGCTTCATGACATCAGGACCGCCGTTTTCATGGATGCGAATGACCTGGGTCTTGTTCATGATGCGCAATCCTATTGACGCCCGAGGGACGGAAAAAACTGCAACATGGCGCCGATGCAGTAAAGATAGATGCCGCTGATGATGAAGAGGGCAACCGCCCATTGCGGCATGACGAAGTGCATCAGCAGCGAATAGACACCGAGCGCCGACCAGAAGAGGAATATGCCGAGATTGAGCGGCCGCAACCGTCTGACGCGCACGGGGTGCAGGAAATTGATCGGCAGGAAGGTCAAGACGACGGAAACGCCCACGAGGATCATGGCGGTCGTGGCGCTGGCATCGATGACGAAGAGCGTGAAGATTACCATGTTCCAGACGACTGGGAAGCCGGAGAAAAAATACTCGTCCGTCTTCATGCCGGTATCGGCGTAATAGATGGCGCTGGAGACCACGATCATGCCGGCGGCGACAAACGACCAAGGCTCGCCGATCATGCCGCTTTCATAGAGCGCGAAGGCCGGTAGCAGCACATAGGTCACGTAATCGATGATATTGTCGAGCGTATCGCCCGACCAATTGGGAAGGACTTCCTTGACCCGGACCTTGCGCGCGATCGGCCCGTCGATACCGTCGACCAGCAGCGCCAGGCCAAGCCACCAGAACATATCGACAAAACGATGCTCCGAGGCTGCAACGACGCCGAGAAAGGCGAGAAAAGATCCGGATGCCGTCAATATATGGACGGAGAAAGCACGAATCTCCGCATAAGGCACCCGCTTGTATTTGAAGATTTTCATCCGCCCCGTGACTCGTCTGCTTATGCACCTGCCCCGGCAGGCGGTTTTTCTCGCTAATATGCATCCTTTGGTCTCTACCGCCAGCGCAAAAGCGTCTATCCCGTCACGCTAGCGCGACTTCCTGTCATTTTCACCCGCTGCGATGTTTCATCCCATGGATTTCAACAGGCTAAGCGCCTATTTTCAGAGCGAGTGGCAATTGAGGCATCGATATGAAGCAGATTGAAGTGGCCGTTATCGGCGGTGGCCTGGCCGGCATGATCACGGCGTTCGCGCTTGCGCGCGGCGGACGATCGGTCGCGCTGGTGGCCGCGCCGCACAACAAGGCCGACAGGCGGACGACGGCGCTGATGGATCAATCGATCCGCTTTCTCGAGCGCCTGACGCTGTGGGACAAGATCGCGCCCTCGGCAGCTGCATTGACGACCATGCGGATCATCGACGGCACATCGAGGCTGCTGCGTGCGCCGACTATCTCGTTCAGATCGTCGGAAATCGGCCTCGACGCCTTCGGCTACAATATTCCGAATACCGTGCTGCTCGGCAGCCTCCATGACGCCATCGAGGCGGAAGCAAATATCAGCCGCATCGAGGCCAGCGCCTCGGACATCACCTTTCGCGACGATGGCGTAACGATTGCGCTCGACAACGGCGATTCGATCGATGCCGCTTTCGTCGTCGGTGCCGACGGACGCAACTCGATGGTGCGCGAGGCTTTGGGCATCAAGGTCAAGGGGTGGTCCTATCCGCAATCCGCCATGGTTCTGAACCTTGCGCACTCCCTGCCGCATCAGAACATCTCGACGGAATTTCACATGGAAAGCGGCCCCTTCACGCAGGTCCCCTTGCCCGGCAACCGCTCCAGCCTCGTCTGGGTGCAGAAGCCGGCGGAAGCTGCCGCCAATGCCGAAAAGTCGCTCGAAGACCTCGGAAGACTGGTCGAGGAGCGCATGCAATCGATGCTCGGTCGGGTGACGATCGAGGACAATGTCCAGGTCTGGCCGCTCTCCGGCATGACAGCCCATCGTTTCGGCAAGGGCCGCGCCGCCTTGATCGGCGAAGCCGCCCATGTCTTTCCGCCGATCGGGGCGCAAGGCCTGAACCTGAGCCTGCGCGATATACTGGCGTTGTCAGACATCCTCTGCACCCGCGCTGACCAGCCGATCCCGGGATCGGCCGGCGACAATTTCGACCGCAAGCGCCGCGTCGACATCATCAGCCGGACGACGAGTGTCGATCTCCTCAATCGCTCGCTTCTGTCGGATTTCCTGCCGATGCAAATGCTGCGCGCGGCGGGGCTGCATGTGCTCTCCGCCATCGCGCCGCTCCGGAACATCGTCATGCGCGAAGGTATCGAGCCCGGCGGCAGCCTGCGCAACCTTCCCTCTCTGTTACGGGAAAAGCTGCGCCGGTAAGGCGCCGGAGTTTATCAGATAGAGCACCAGCGAGACCGTCACGACGGAAAAAGCCGTTGTGATCAGGATGGTGGCAGAGGCTCGCTCCTGCCAGACACCGTATTGCTGCCCGATGACGAAGACATTCGTTGCCGTCGGCAAAGCGGCAAGCAGCATTGCCGCTTCGATCCAAATCGGATCGAAGCCACCGACAGCCTGCAGCACGATATAGACGAGAAGCGGATGCAGGATGAGTTTCGCCGGCACGATATAGCCGATCTCGACCGGAACCCGCTTCAACGGCCGCAAGGCAAGCGTCACGCCCATGGCAAATAGTGCACAGGGCGCAGCCGCTTGCGCAAGATAATTGACAAATCGCTCGAAGGCGACCGGCTGATGGATCGAAACTGCTGCCACGGCAAAACCCAGGGCAGTCGACAGGATGAAGGGATGCTGCAGCACCTTTCGGGCGATATCCGCGGCAAGGCGCCAGACGGAGCGCTTGTCTCCACCTTCCAGAGCCATCAGGGCCGGCGCGACGATGAAGTGCAGCGCGTTTTCGAAACACACGATCAGCGCGACGGGAACGGCTGCCTTCTCTCCCAGAGCCAGAAGTGCTAAGCCCGGCCCCATGTAGCCGATATTGCCATAGGCTCCGGCAAAGGCCTGGATCGTGCTGTCGGCGAGAGAATTGCGTCGCAGGAAACGCCCGATCAAAAACAGCAGGAGAAAGATCGAATAGGTCGCGGCGATATCGGTGGCGATGAAATCGATTCGCGTCAGCTGTTCGATCGGCGTTTGCGAAACGAGCTTGAAGAACAGAGCCGGCAATGCCGCATAGATGATGAACGTATTGAGCCAGCCAAGCGCTTCCGCCGGTTGCTTCGTGATGCGCGCTGCAATGTAGCCGATCAGGATCAGGCCGAAGAATGGCAGCAGCAGACCGACAACGTCAGCCATCGGGCATATTCCATTTTACCGTGAAAAATGAAGGCGAAGGATATCGCCCGACTTAGCCGATTTTCATCAGGATTGGAAAGGTCTGCTGAAACCAGATCGCCATGTCGCTGATATAGCCGAATATGAAGGCGAGCCCGGTCAGCACCAGAAGTCCGCCCATGATCTTCTCGACCGTGCCGAGATGACGGCGGAAGCGAGACAGAAAGCTCATGAAAGCGCCGGAAAAGCCGGCGGCGATCCAGAACGGAATGGCAAGCCCCAGCGAATAGACCGCGAGCAGACCAGCGCCCGCACCAACCGTCTCACGAGAGGCGGCGATGCCGAGGATGGCGCCGAGAACCGGGCCGATGCAGGGCGTCCAGCCGAAGGCGAAGGCAAGGCCCATGATATAGGCGCCCGTCAACGTCGCCGGCTTGCCGCTGCCGTGGAAACGCGCCTCGCGAGCAAGAAGGCCGATGCGGAAAACACCGAGGAAATTCAAGCCCATGATGACGATAATCAAACCGCCGATCTTCGAAAGAACATCGAGATGCTGGCGGAGCAGCAGGCCGATGGATGAAGCACCGGCGCCGAGCGCGACGAATACGGTGGCGAACCCCAGCGTAAAGAACAGCGCCGACATCAGCACATTGCCGCGGACGCTCGGCCCTGCGGCGACAGCTGCTCCACCGCCGCGAAACTGCTCGACCGAAATCCCGGCCATGTAGCAGAGATAGGGCGGCACGAGCGGCAGCACGCAAGGCGAAAGGAACGAAAGCGCCCCGGCGATCAAGGCACTGAGAAGCGAGATATCGGCAAGCGACACGATGGACTCCGGCTATGTCATTTCCCCATCTTCCTAGCTTCGCGAAAGCCTGAAAGCCAATCACCTTTTCGAGGGCGATGGCTGCGAAACCTTTATAGTGAAGCAACCGGAACACACATCTTGCCGCCCGAGACAGGCGGGCAAAAGGCGCGACCAACAGCCGCAGAGCAGCCCAACGAACAAATTGCTTTTGCTTAAATATTGGTTCAAGCTGTCAACGTTCGTCGAACAACGTACATTCCACCCAAGTTAGTTAGCGGAGGAAAAGCCCCATGCGAATTGCTACCATGTTCACGACTGCAGCCTTTGCCGCCCTCTTCAGCGTAAGCGCCATGGCACAAACGGCGACACCCAGCACAACGACGACGACCCCCAGTGCCACGACGTCGACACCCGCGATGAAGTCGACGACCAGCACGGTCAAGCCAAAGGCGATGAAGCCTGCCCAAACGTCCGTTTCCAAAGCATGCTCGGCTCAGGCCGACGCCAAGGGCCTGCATGGAAAGGCACGCGCCAAGTTCCGCAGCGACTGCAAGAAGAACGGCGGCAAGGCGGCATAGCATCCGAGGTTCTTCTCCCTCAATGATCAACCTTGCCGTTGAAATGACGGTAAGGTTGATCGCTGCGACGCGTCAGTCGCTCCCGTCAGATATTCCGGATGAAAATGCGCGCGTATGGCTTTGAAGGGCCACACGTTTGGGGAAGTTTATCGTTCTCTGGTTATTCCGGAAGAGCAGCGCCCTTTTCATGGTCATCGCACACAGCTCCGTTGCCACCGAGGTCTGTTTTCTACCTCTAAGACAGGATCGTTGCGAATGGCTATGTCTGCCGGCATCCCGGAGACTACGAATGATCGCACTCCAGCTACGACAGCAACGTTTCGCAATAAAGGAGCAAAACCTGGGAAACCTGCTGAAATTACAACTCATCCCTGTTCGATCGAATAAATGGACGGAGCAGGAAATTGAAAGCAGCCATAAATCCTCCCCCTTCGGAAGAAGCGTCGCAGGCGAGATATCTGGCCGCCTGTCTTTTCGCCCTTGAACCTTCCATCGAGAGCCTTCTTGCCGCGGCCTTGAAATCCGGCTGGAAACGCGAATATGTTCTCCTGGCGATCATCGCCATCGCCATGAATGACGGCAAGGAGACGGTGCCGCCGAAGCTGCTGCATTCGTAATATGCGGAACTAAATTCCCCGATCCCTCGAGCCTACTTCTCCTTCGGCTTGAGCTCTTTCGTCGCCGGATCGATTTTGCCGTCCGCAAGCCTTTTGCGGGGATCGGCAACCAGCGGCGCCTTGTCGTCCGTATCCGCCTCCTGTTTTACGCCATGCGCCTTGCTGTGCTGTATCTTCGCGAGCGTCTGCGTATTTTCCTTTCCGCGACGCGGATCATGGGATTCTTCGTCTGCCATCATATCTCTCCTATTGTCTCAGTGGGAAACACAAGTGACTCGATTAGGTTCCAGAAAACTGGGGCGCTGCCGACGCGCGTCGCGCTCTTGAGCGAGCGCCATTAAACTAAATTAGTTTTCATGAAAATAATTCGGGCGCACTGAAACTATCCGCGAGACCGCACCGTATATCCGGAAAAGAATGGAACCGGAATCTGCAAAGACAACCGGACACCTCCACCCGTCCCCGGCGACCCGCCCGGCACCGGAGACGGCGGAAACGGTCACCTCTGCACCGTTTCCGCAGCGTCCGACGGCGCGGAAGCGCAAAGCCCGCCGTCGGGCGCGCTTTTTGTCCGCTGAGGCCGGCGGCATCGCGAAAATCAAGCGCACATTCGCGCCAACCGCGCGACAAACGGCGTTGTCTCAAATTAATGAGATTCAACTTAAGTTTGAAAAGACTATGGTGAGAGCGATGGGGCTCGAACCCATGACCTACTGATTAAAAGTCAGTTGCTCTACCAGCTGAGCTACGCTCTCCCTCTCCGCGGGCGTTTTTTCACCCCGGCTGGAAGTGCGCGGAACATATGCAGACGCCCTATTGCGGTCAACCCATAAAATCGAGGCTGTGGCACCCCCAAGGCGCTTTTCCTCATCTCCAGGCGGTCTAAACGCTGCGTTCCGCCGATCGGATTACCCGGACGGCATGCCAAAGCTTGGATTCGAAGCGGTGAAGAGGCCGTAATGTCGGAGAATCAGCTCCAACACACCGGAACAATCGTAACAATTACCCCTAATAATCAGGGTTGCGCTCAAGGGATCCAGCAGTTTGCCGTTCGCAATTGTTGGGGGGCGAATCGTTTTTCGTGTATATCAGACATTGTTAACAACCCGTCGGGTCCTCAGGAGGTTCTTTTTATGGAAGATGCACACGTCGGTTGGATTGCAGCAATTATCATTGGCGGCCTAGCGGGCTGGTTCGCCGAGATGATCATGAAAAGCAACACAGGCATCATCATGAACATCATTCTCGGCATTATCGGCGCACTCGTCGCCAGCTGGTTATTTGGCGTGCTCGGTATCCAGCTGCCTTTCCATCTATGGCTGAATTACCTGATCACGGGCTTCATCGGCGCCTGCATCCTGATCTTCATCGGTCGATTGATCAGGAGATAGCGGCGTATCCGGGCGGAACCCGCCCGAATAGGGACGGAGAAAGAGGGAAGACGGGATTCCGCCTTCCCTTTTTTGTTGCATTCTGCTGGCGCAACGCACGCCAAAGGCCTTTCCAACTCCATCCGCGACGCTATCTAGCAAAGTGGAACCGAAAAGGAGGTTGGAAGGATGACGGAAGACGCCAATCGGACGCCAGCCCGCAAGGTCATACGCGGTCGCCCCTACAGCATCGCTGAATTTGCACGGAAATATCGCCTCGACGACGAGGAGGCGAAGCGCCTCTTCTATAAGTTCGGCCCATCGGCCACCGAGCTGGACCTGCTGATGGCCGCCAAGCGGAAGCCGCCAACCTTGTCCTCGGCCATCGAACACTGATGCGATGGCGCCTGCCTCTCCGCCTTAATTCGGCGAGCCGGCGTGACCCGTGACGCCAGCCGCCGGCACTGATATATCACAATTGGTTGCCTTCGATGGCGCAAGGTGACACTGTACGCCATATCTGTTCGGTCGGACGTCTTGCATGCGGAACTCGCTTAGCCACCTCGCCTATCTGGCGCTCGAGTACCAGATCGTGACGCTCGAGCTTAAGCCTGGAGCGCTCGTCACCGAGAAGCAGTTGATTGAGATGGCGGGGCATGGGCGGACGCCGGTGCGCGAGGCGATCCAGAAGCTCGCATGGCAGGGGCTGATCCATGTGCGCCCGCGCGTCGGTCTGCAGATCGCGGAGATTCGTCCCGACGACCATCAGCATGTCATTCAGGTCAGGCGCGAGCTTGAGCCGATCGCCGCCACGCTTGCCGCCGTTCATGCAGACGAGCAGCAGCGCGAGCAGCTACAGGAATGCGCGCGCCTGATGGCGGATTGCGCGATGACGGGCGACCTGCCCGGCTTCTTCGCAGCAGACAAGACATTCGACGAGATCTTGGAAGTCGCCTGCCCGAACAACTTCATCATGGCCGCTCTCGGACCGGTGCAAACACATTCGCGGCGGCTCTGGTATTCCGGTGCGACGCCCGATCGCACCGATCATTCGATTGCGATGCATATTCGCGTCATAAAGGCGATTCACGATGGCGATGCCGACGAGGCACGCGTGGCTATGGCATCGCTGATCGATTATCTCGGCAGCCTATGAAAAAGTGGCCCCGTTGACGCGACCGCTCTTCCATCTCTGCATGCCAGGCAATCGATCCAGAGCATTTGCGCCTTTCTTCGAAACGAGAAACCGCTCCATTCTCTTGCATTTCGCATTCCGGACGGAAAACCGCTACGCACTCTTCCTGGAAATGCTTCAGCCGACGAAGGCGCGTTCGATGACGAACTCAGCCGGCTTGCTGTTGGCGCCTTCCGTGAGGCCCGCCTTTTCGAGCAGGTCCTTGGTATCCTTCAGCATTGCGGATGAACCGCAGATCATGCCGCGATCAACTGTTATATCGAGCGGGGGTACGCCCAGGTCCGCGAAAAGCTTGCCGTTCTCGATGAGATCGGTGATGCGGCCCGTGAAGGGGAAGTCCTCGCGGGTAACAGTCGCATAGTGGCGCAGCTTGTCGCCGACGACCTCGCTCAGCAGTTCATCGTTGCGAATTTCTTCGACCAGATCGAAACCGTATTTGAGTTCGGCCACATCCCGAGTGGTATGAGTGAGGATGACCTCCTCGAACTTCTCATAGGTTTCGGGATCGCGGATCAGGCTCGCGAAAGGCGCGATGCCCGTGCCGGTCGAGAACATGTAGAGCCGCTTGCCAGGCGTCAGCGCGTCGAGAACCAGTGTGCCCGTCGGCTTCTTGCGCATCAGCACTTCGTCGCCCGGCTTGATATTCCGCAGATGCGATGTCAGCGGGCCATCGGGCACCTTGATCGAAAAGAACTCGAGCTCGTCGGCCCAGGCCGGGCTTGCGATCGAATAGGCACGATAAAGCGGCTTGCCATCGACCATGAGGCCGATCATCGCGAACTCGCCGGAGCGGAAACGGAAGCCTTGCGGCCTGGTCATCGTAAAGCGGAAGAGCCGGTCGGTATAATGCGTGACGCTCAGCACCTTCTCGGCGAAAACGCCCGCCGGTACTGCGGAAACAAATTCATCTGTCTTGGCGGGGGCGTTCATTCTGTCTCGGATCCCGTATTCGTCTTACACGTCATTCCTGGCAGGCTCATTGCGCGAGGCTAATATTACAATATAGCCCGAATTGAAAGGTATTCCATTTCGTCCGGCCGCACGCGACTAAAATTTGTATATTTCAGTCAAGATTACTTCCAGCCGACGTTACATGCATCGATAGGCGCAAATACGGCCATCAGGCCGACTTTGCCGGCAATCGCCGCCAGCTATAGGCCTGCCCGGCTTCGGCTGGGCGGGCGGTCGGCTGGTAATAATGCGGAATGCCCGGCAACCGGTTTTCCGACAGCCGCTTCAATGCGGTCTCATTGGTAACAGCGAAACTGTCGATGCCGACGCGCAACATCAACGGAATCTGGTCGATCAGCACGTCGCCAACGGCGCGCAGCTCATTGGTGTAGCCAAGGCGCTCGCGAAGCAGCGAGGCATGGCTGAAGGCGCGGCCATCGTTGAAGGCCGGAAAGGCAACTGCAACGATCGCGAGGCGATCGAGATAGGGCCGCAGCTTCGTCACATCGTCGGCCGGCTTGATTACCACGCCGAGGCCGACATCGTTGCTCTCTTCAGCCTTGGCGATCAGGGCATCGAGGCTGAGCAGCGGCTTCTGGCTCTCGCTCGCCTTGACCTCATCGGTCTCGATGACCCACGGATCGTTTTCTACAAAACCGGCTTCCCGCCAAATCTTCGTCATGGTCATCTCCTTACGCCGCTTCGGCTGCAGCCGCGGAAGAGCCATAAAGCGCTTCCTTGAAGGGCTGCGGTCCGACGCGCCGGTAGGCATCGAGGAAAATCTCGGTGGGATCGAGGCGCAAGCCGATATAGGTGTCGACGATGGTCTCGATGGCATCGGTCACCTTGTCTGGCTCGAAGCCGCGGCCGATGATCTCGCCGATCGAGGTATGTTCGTCGCCGGAGCCGCCGAGCGTGATCTGGTAGAGTTCCGCACCCTTCTTCTCGACGCCCAGCAAGCCGATATGGCCGACATGGTGATGGCCGCATGCATTGATGCAGCCGGAAATCTTGATCTTCAGCTCACCGATCTCGGCCTGGCGCTCGGCCGAACCGAAGCGCGTGGAGATCTCCTGCGCAACCGGGATCGAGCGGGCATTGGCGAGCGCGCAATAGTCGAGGCCGGGACAGGCAATGATATCGGTGATCAGGCCGGCATTCGCCGTTTCCAGGCCTACAGCGACCAGACCGCGATAAACCGCTTCGAGATCGGCCAAGGCCACATGCGGCAGGATGAGGTTTTGCTCATGGCTGACGCGGATTTCGTCGAAAGCGTATTCCTCGGCGATGTCGGCCACCGCATCCATCTGCGCATCCGAGGCATCGCCCGGAATACCGCCGATCGGCTTCAGCGAAATCGTCACCATGCCGTAGTCGGGGTTCTTGTGCGGCTGCACGTTCTGCTGCACCCAGCGGGCAAAGTCCGGATCGGTCTTCTTCCAGCGGGCGAGGCTTTCCCAGCCTTCGGCCCTTTCCGACAGTGCCGGCGGCGCGAAGTAGGCCGATATCGCCTGAACGTCCGCTTCCGGCAGCTTCAGCTCGGTATCCCTAAGCTTGTCGAACTCGACCTCGACCTGACGCGCCAGTTCCTCGGCGCCGGTCTCGTGCACGAGGATCTTGATGCGCGCCTTGTACTTGTTGTCGCGGCGGCCGTGCAGATTGTAAACGCGCATGATCGCGGTCGTGTAGGACAGCAGGTCCTCTTCCGGCAGGAAGTCGCGGATCAGCTTGGCAACCATCGGGGTACGGCCCTGCCCGCCGCCGACATAGACGGCAAAGCCGATCTCGCCCTTCTCGTTCTTCTTCAGGTGCAGACCGATGTCATGCACCTGGATCGCGGCACGGTCGCGCTCGGCGCCGGTGACGGCGATCTTGAACTTGCGCGGCAGGAAGGAGAATTCCGGATGCACGGATGACCATTGGCGCAGGATTTCTGCATAAGGGCGCGGATCGGCGACTTCGTCAGCCGCGGCGCCAGCGAAATGATCCGCCGTGACGTTGCGAATGCAATTGCCCGAGGTCTGGATGGCATGCATCTCGACGGAAGCAAGTTCGGCGAGCACGTCGGGCATGTCCGAGAGCTTCGGCCAGTTGAACTGCAGGTTCTGGCGCGTGGTGAAGTGGCCGTAGCCACGGTCATAGGTGCGCGCGATATGGGCGAGCATGCGCATCTGCCGCGAGCTCAGCGTGCCATAGGGAATGGCTATGCGCAGCATATAGGCATGCAGCTGCAGATAGACGCCGTTCATCAGACGCAGCGGCTTGAAGGCATCCTCCGAGAGCTCGCCCGCAAGGCGCCGCTCCACCTGATCGCGGAACTGTGCAACGCGCTCCGCGACAAAGGCGTGGTCAAATTCGTCGTAACGATACATGATTTCCTCGGGACTTCCTCAGACTGCAATGAATTCCGGATCGGCGGCGGCATAGCCGGGCGCGTACTCCATGGTGGGGCCTTCGGCGCGAATACGCTCGCGCAGACGCAGCGGCCAGAGCTTGCCGCCGGTTTCCTGAACATCGATCAGATTGACGTCGACGACCTTGTTGTCTGCATAGGCTTGCTTGCCGATGGCTTCAAGTGCCGCTTCCGCTTCGGCATGGCGCGCGACCAACGCCTCCTGCAACGATGTCACCCACTCACCATTTGCGTTCAGCCAAACGGCGACGCCATCGGTGAGCCGGTTTGCGGTCAGAACCTTGTCGACCATGAATCAGCTCCTTGCATAGTCTTGAACAGCGGTCTCGCGGCGGACCAGCGGCTCGGATTGTTGGAAATTCGCACCGGCGACGGCCTCGCCGATGATGACCATGACCGGACCGCTCAGCTCATCGCGATGCTCGAGGTCAGGCAGATCCTTCAAGGTGCCGTGCATCAGGCGGCGGTCGCGGCGGCTCGCATTCTCGATGACGGCGACGGTGGTGTCTGCCGGAAGCCCAGCCTCCATCAGGCGGCCAGCAACGGAGGCAGCGACCGTGCGGCCCATATAGACGGCGATGGTCGCGCCGGAAATGGCGAGGCTCGCCCAGTCCGGGAGGACATCGCCGGTAAGATCGTGGCCCGTCGTGAAGACCAACGACGAGGCAACGCCGCGCAGCGTCAGCGGCAACTCGAAATCGGCGGCCGCGGCAAAGGCAGAGGTGATGCCTGGAACGATCTCGTAGCCGATACCGGCGGCGCGCAACGCGGCCATTTCCTCGCCGGCGCGGCCATAAACCAGGGGATCGCCGGATTTCAGCCGCACGACGCGCTTGCCTTCGCGGCCGAGCTGCACCAGCAGGTCGTTGATCTCTTCCTGGGATTTGGTGTGGCAGCCCTTGCGCTTGCCGACGGACAGGCGCTCGGCATCGCGGCGCCCCATATCGACGATCGCCTGCGGCACGAGCGCATCGTAGACGATGACGTCGGCTTCCATCATTACGCGCTGCGCACGCAGTGTCAGCAGGTCTTCGGCGCCCGGGCCTGCGCCGACCAGCCACACGCGACCTTCGACTTCCCGCGAAGACTGGAGCAGGCTGTCGGCGGCCTGCTCGGCCTGCTTGACATGACCGGCATTGACGGCATCGGCAACGGAGCCGGAAAAGAAGCGCCGCCAGAAGACACGGCGCGCGACGCCGCGCGGCACGAGGCGGTCGACCGGCTTGCGGTAACGCGTTGCCAGTTCCGCAAGCTTGCCGAGCGAGGGCGACAGTATCTGATCGATCTGCGCGCGGATCATCTGTGCCAGCACCGGACCGGCACCTTCCGTGCCGATGGCGACGGCGACCGGAGCCCGGTTGACAAGCGCCGGCGTATAGAAATCGCAGTAATCAGGCTGATCGACAGCGTTTGCCGGAATTCTTTCGGCGCGAGCGGCGTCGACAATGGCGCGATCGGCTTCAGCATCGCCGGTTGCGGCAAAAACGAGAGTTGCACCCTTCACCTGCTCGGCCGAAAACTCGCCGCGTACGGTCGCGATACGGTTGGCAATCAGGAAGGAATGATAGTCGGCCTCGGGCGTCTGCGCATAGGCGACGATCTTCGCCTGGGTATTCATCAGAAGCCGGACCTTGGCGAAAGCTTCGTCCCCGTCGCCGAAAACGGACGCAGTCCTTCCTTCCACGCGGAAGAAGGCGGGAAACACCGAAAGCTGTTCAGTCCTGGGAGGCATCGTCATTCCACTTCGAGATTTGCCGAATATCGCCCTTGCGGCCAAGAGATTGAAGAAACAGAAATTCTAATGCCTTGGCGAGTCCGTATTCTTTTGCTCGACATGACAGGGATTTGAGCAAAACTCACCAGACGAGAAATTCACGATAAATACAGGAAATCTATAGATTTTTATGATTGATCGGCGCCTGCGGTAGTTTTATTGCCTGTGGCAAACCCTGTCCATACGTCATTTGCGCATTCCGCCGGATCGGCAATCCCGCTAGACTGGACGAAATTTTTCGGAGCATCTCCTTGTCGGATAACACCGTTGCAGCTCGCCTTCTCGGCGTCGTCGAGCACGATATCCTGCCGCTGACGCGGAAGGGCGTGGCGGCCGGCAACAAGGTTTTCGGCGCGGCCATCCTGCGCAAATCCGACCTTTCGCTTGTGATCGCCGAGACGAATAACGAACTGGAAAATCCGCTCTGGCATGGCGAAGTTCACGCCCTCAAGCGCTTCTACGAACTCGGCGAGAAGCCTGCGACCAAGGAGCTGATCTTCCTGTCGACCCATGAGCCCTGCACCATGTGCATGTCGGCGATCACCTGGGCCGGCTTCGACAATTACTACTACTTCTTCAGCCACGAGGATTCCCGAGACGCCTTCGCGATCCCGCATGACCTGAAGATCCTCAAGGAGGTCTTCGGTCTGGAGCCGGGCGGGTATAACAGGCGCAACGCCTTCTGGAACAGCTTTGCCATTGCCGACCTGGTCGAGACGGAAGCGGAACCCCGAAAGGCACAGCTGAAGGAACAGACGGCGCGCATTAAGCAAGCCTATGCCGGATTGTCCGACAATTATCAGGCTTCCAAGAGCGATAACGACATTCCCCTCAATTAATCCCAACAGGACCCGAGACCACGATGGAAGCGTCGCGAGACATAAGCAGCCTGATCGAAGTCATGGCGGCATTGCGAAATCCCGAAAGCGGCTGCCCCTGGGATATCGTCCAGACCTTCGAAACCATCAAGCCCTACACGATCGAGGAAGCCTTTGAGGTTGCCGATGCGATCGAGCGCAAGGATATGGACGATCTCTGCGATGAGCTCGGCGACCTGCTGCTGCAGGTCGTCTTCCACGCCCGCATGGCTGAAGAAGCAGGCGCATTCGCCTTCGGCGATGTCGTGCATGCCATCACCCGCAAAATGATCCGCCGCCATCCGCATGTCTTCGCAGTGTCCGATGCCAATACGGAGGATGCAGTCACTTTGCAATGGGATCGGATCAAGGCGGAAGAGAAGCGCGAGCGCGCCGAACGCCGCGCCCGAGCCGGCATCACCGAGGATTTCAAGGCCGGACTCCTGGGCTCGGTGCAGCGGACTTTCCCTGCCCTGACGGAAGCTCTGAAATTGCAGGAGCGCGCCGCCCATGTCGGCTTCGACTGGTCGGCCCCGGAACCGATCCTCGACAAGATCGAGGAGGAGATCGGTGAGTTGCGGGCGGCACTTGCAAGCGGTGACAAGGCCAAGGTGAGCGACGAACTCGGCGACCTGATTTTTGCCGTCGTCAATATCGGCCGGCATGTGAAAACCGATCCGGAACAGGCCCTGCGCGGCACGAACACCAAGTTCCGCCGCCGTTTCCATCATATAGAGACGACGCTTGCGGCCGAAGGCGAGACGCTGGAAGGCGCCTCGCTGGAGCGAATGGAAGAGATCTGGCAGGCGGCAAAAGCTATCGAACGACAGCTGGGCGGCGTGGAACGGGCGTAACCTAGAGCAATTCCAGGAAAAGTGCGTAGCGGTTTTCCGTTCGGAATTGCATAAAAACAATAGCATAGAGCGGTCAGGCGATTCCGTGAAACGCGTAACCGCTCTAGCCTATTCCCAATCCTCGCGTTGCGGCTTCGGTCCATTGCCCATGCGCCGCTCCAACTCCACTGCTTCGGACTCGGTGAGGCGGACGTCGAGCGTCACGGTGCCGTCCTCATTGTCCTCGCGGTTATCGACTATCGCGTGATTGTAGAGCCAGGGCAGCAGAGCCAACCTTTCCACCGGAAGCGTGATCGTCGCCTCCGTCAGCACGCCGGAAAGGCGGCGGCTGATCTCGTCCATCAGGCGATCGACGCCCTCGCCGCTTTTTGCCGACACGGCAATGACGTTTTCGGCGGTGGATGCCTTCTGCACGATGGCATCATGCGCCTCCGGCTCCAGGCGATCGATCTTGTTCCAGACCTCGAGGATGCGCTCGGCGCCTTCGGCCTCGCCGATACCGAGATCGCCAAGGATCCGCATCACATCGGCACTCTGGACCTGATTGTCGTCATCCGAGAGATCGCGCACATGCAGGATCAGATCGGCTTCCAGCACCTCTTCCAGCGTCGCGCGGAAAGCCGCCACCAGGTGGGTCGGCAGGTCGGAGATGAAGCCGACGGTGTCGGAGAGAATGACGGTGCGGCCATGCGGAAGCTTCATGCGGCGCAGCGTCGGATCGAGCGTCGCAAACAGCATGTCCTCGGCCAGCACGCCGGCACCGGTGATGCGGTTGAACAGCGTCGACTTGCCGGCATTGGTGTAACCGACCAAAGCGACGATCGGATGCGGCACCTTCCGGCGCTTGGCGCGATGTAGCTGGCGGGTGCGCACTACCTGCTCCAGCTCGCGCTCGAGCCGGATGATCCGCTCCTGCAGCATGCGCCGGTCGGCTTCGATCTGGGTTTCGCCGGGACCGCCCATGAAGCCTGCACCACCGCGCTGGCGTTCAAGGTGGGTCCAGCTCCGGACGAGTCTACCCTTCTGATAGTTCAAATGTGCAAGTTCGACCTGCAGCGTGCCTTCCTTGGTGGAGGCACGGCGGCCGAAGATTTCGAGGATGAGGCCGGTACGGTCGATGACCTTGGCGTTCCATGCCTTTTCGAGATTGCGCTGCTGCACCGGTGTCAGCGGATGATCGACGATGACAAGTCCGGCATTGAATTCATCGAGCAGCGCGAGGATCTCCTCGATCTTGCCCGTGCCAAGCAGTGTCGCGGGCCTGGGATCGTTGATCGGGACGATGGAACCGTTGACCACGTCGAGATCGATCGCCAGGGCGAGGCCTTTGGCCTCTTCCAACCGGCTTTCGGACGGACGTGAGACCGAGATGGCGCCGTCAGCCTGAGCAGAGCGCGACGCGCGAGCCTGCTTCAGCACAGGCACGACCACGACAGCCCGCATATCATCCCGGTGCTTTACGGACTCCGGAATGAGGGAATCGTTTTTGGTATCGCGTGTCGTGATAGTGGCAAATCCCAGTTAGGATGCGGCTTCTTCGCTCTCGAACATCTGCATCGGCTGACCCGGCATGATCGTCGAGATCGCATGCTTGTAGACGAGCTGCGAATGGCCATCACGGCGGAGCAGGACACAGAAATTGTCGAATGAGGTAACGACACCTGTCAGCTTCACGCCGTTAATCAAGAAAATTGTCAGTGAGATCTTTTGCTTGCGAACAGTATTGAGAAATAAGTCCTGCAAGTTTTGAGAACGTTCCGCCATCGCGCCGCTTCTTTCTTTTTTGCCGACCTAAGTCGGTGAAATGTCATGATATACAGAGATCCCGGATAGGAGATACCTCATTTTCTCCTCCCAGCGAATGTTGGTATCAAATCACAGTCTTTTCCGCAACGTCGAAAAAGGCTTCACGAATTTTCTGTGAGATGCTGCCCGGATGGCCGTTGGCAATCGTTTCCCCATCGATCGAAACGACCGGAAAACAGATGCTTGTGGCCGCTGTGATAAACACTTCGCGCGCCGCCATCATCTCCTCAACCGAGAAGAAACGCTCGACGATCGTCACTCCGAGCTTGGCCGCGACATCCATCAGGGTCGTGCGGGTGATGCCTCGCAGAATGCCGTGCTCGGCTGGGCGCGTGACGAGATTCCCGTTGTGATCGACGATCCAGACGTTGGTGGCCGCACCCTCCTTCACCATTCCGTTATGGTCGATATAGATCGCCTCCTGCGCACCGGCCTCCTTGGCCTGCTGACGGGCCAGCGCGTTCGGTAACAGGCCGACCGACTTGATATCAACCCGGTCCCAGCGATTGTCACGGACGGTAATCGCCTTGATGCCGTTGGCATTCTTCTTAGCGATGAGGGATTGGTCGGTACTCTTGGCGGTGACGACGATCGAAGACGGTGTGCCGTCGGCCGGAAAGACATGATCGCGCCGGGCAACGCCGCGCGTGATCTGCAGATAGAACAGGCCGTTGCGGACGTGGTTACGACGCAAGGTCTCGCGAATCACGAGGATCAGCGCCGCTCGCGCCATGGGCCAGGCGATGCGCAGCTCACCCAGCGAGCGGTTGAGGCGATCGAGATGGCGCGTCAGATCGACGATCAGGCCATGACGAACCTCACAAACTTCATAGACTCCATCGGCGAACTGATAGCCGCGATCCTCGATATGCACCATGGCATCGCTGTGCGGGACGTACCGACCGTTCACATAAGCTATTCTTGGCATAAGAATTCCGGACTATTGGAGCGTTGCGCCAGGGATCAGACACCCAGCGATTTCAGCTTGCGATGCAGCGCAGAGCGCTCCATGCCGACGAATTCCGCCGTGCGCGAGATATTGCCGCCGAAACGGTTGATCTGCGCGATCAGGTAGTCGCGCTCGAACATCTCGCGGGCCTCGCGCAGCGGCAGCGTCATGATGTGATAGTCGTTCTTGGCGGATACCTTCGGCAGCATGTCGCCGAGATCGGTCGGCAGCATTTCGGCGGTGATCGGCGTATCCGCCCCGTCGGTGCGCGCCAGAATCATCAACCGCTCGATATTGTTGCGCAGCTGGCGGATGTTGCCCGGCCAATCATGCGCCTGCAGCACGGCCATCGCATCATCACCGATCCGCCGCGTGCGGATGCCGGCCTGTTCGGAAATCTGCCGCATCAGCTGATCGACGAGGAAGGGTATATCCTCACGCCGCTCGGCAAGTGCCGGAACACGCACCGGCACGACAGCCAGGCGATGATAAAGGTCTTCGCGGAACAGGCCCTCGGCGATGCGGCTTTCGAGATTATAGGCGGTGGACGAGATGATGCGCACATCCACCTTGACCCGCTTCGAGCCGCCAACGCGCTCGAACTGCTGATCGACCAGCACGCGCAGGATCTTGTTCTGCGTCTCGCGCGGCATTTCGCCGACTTCATCGAGATAGAGGATGCCCCGATGCGCCTCTTCCAGAGCGCCGATCTTGCGCGCCTGCCCCGGAGAGCCTTCCGTGCCGAAGAGGGCGATTTCCATCCGCTCCGGCGTGATCGTCGCTGCGTTCAGCGCCACGAAAGGACCGCCGGAGCGTGCCGACTTCTTGTGGATCATGCGGGCCACCAGTTCCTTGCCGGAACCGGAGGGGCCGAAGATCATGACGCGGCTGTTGGTCGGCGCCACCTTATCGATGGTCTGGCGAAGCTGCGAGACGGCGACCGAGGTGCCGATGAGCTCCACAGCGTCGCCTGTGCGGCGCTTCAGCTCCGTGACTTCGCGCTTCAGCTTGGAGTTTTCCAGCGCGCGTTCCGCGATCAGGATCAGGCGATCGGCCTTGAACGGCTTTTCGATGAAGTCGAACGCGCCTCGCTTGATGGCTGATACGGCCGTCTCGATATTACCGTGGCCGGAGATCATGACGATGGGCAGATCGGGATGGCGCGCCTTGATCTCATCCAGCAATGCCAGACCGTCGAGCTTGCTGCCCTGCATCCAAATATCGAGGAAGATCAGTCGCGGCGCTCGATCGGAGATCGCCGCGAGCGCACTGTCGCTATCATGCGCGGTGCGGGTTTCGTGGCCCTCATCCGAAAGAATTCCCGAAACGATTTCGCGAATATCTTCCTCGTCGTCGACTACGAGAATATCAGATGCCATAAACACTTTCCTTGTCACTTGCTGTCTGGGCAACGGCGGCCTGCTCACGGCGTGGCAGATGCACGCGGATCATGGCCCCTTTGCCCTGGTCGAATTCGGCGGGAGCGTCGTGGAGTTCGATCTGCCCGCCATGGTCTTCAATGATCTTCTTGACGATCGCGAGCCCAAGGCCGGTACCCTTCTCACGCATCGTCATATACGGTTCGAGAATGCTGTGCCGGTTCTCCACCGGCAGGCCGCGGCCATTGTCGATGACATCGACGGTAAAGCGATCGCGCTCCGGATCCAGAGAGGCACGCACCAGGATCTTCGGTTGCGCGCGCGCTTCGTCGCTCGGCAAGCCTTCGATCGCTTCAACGGCGTTCTTGATGAGATTGCCGAAGGCCTGGCCGAGCATTCGCGTATCGAACATGCCTTCCAGCCGCTCATCGCCCAATTCACGCTCGAATTTGACGTGGCTATTGCCCATCTCGCGCAGGAACACCGCATCGCGCAGAACGTCACGCAGGTCGCTCGGCTCCATCGTCGGCTTGGGCATGCGGGCAAAGGAAGAGAACTCGTCGACCATGCGGCCGATATCGCCGACCTGGCGAATGATCGTATCCGTGCACTGATCAAAAACCGGACGATCGGCCTCGGCGATATTCTTGCCGAAACGGCGGCGAATGCGCTCGGCTGAGAGCTGGATCGGCGTCAGCGGGTTCTTGATCTCGTGGGCAATGCGGCGCGCCACGTCAGCCCAGGCGGTCGAGCGTTGCGCTATGACCAGATCGGTGATGTCGTCGAGCGTAATGACATAGGATTCATTCGCGTCGCGCGATTCCTCTCGCGTCACCTGGACGCTCAGCGTGCGCACCGTCCCGCCCCTCACGAGGCTGATCTGCTTGCGGAAGTCACTGCGATGACGCATCGTCGCCTCTGTCACGACCTGATCGACCTCCGGGGCAATTTCTACCAGGCTCTTGCCGACCAGTTCATCGCTCGTCAGCGTCATCAGATCTTCGGCAGAAGTATTGACGATGGTGATACGGCGGTCATGCTCGACGCCGATCACGGCCGCCGTCACGCCCGAAAGCACCGCCTCGATAAAGCGGCGGCGGTCATCCACCTCGTCTTTCGCCTCGAGGATCTCGTCGCGCTGGGTGCGAATTTCCGAGATCATCTTGTTGAAGGTGCGCGACAGGCTGCCGACGTCGCCATCGGCCGAACGCACCGGAACCAAGACATTCATGTTGCCTGAAGCAACATTGTCAGCGGCGCTGATCAGGAGGCGGATCGGCCGCACGATACGGTCGGCGATCGCAATGGCAGTCCAGATCGCAGCCAGAAGCACGATCAGAGCAAAGCCGATGTAGAGAACGGCAAAGGCGATCTGCAGGGACATGCGCCCCTCTTCCATCGCCTTGTATTCGGCCGTGTTGTCTTCCACCATGCGCATCGCGTTCATGACGCGCGGATCGACGGCCCGCACGGTATAAAGGAACGAGCCGGGAATCTCATCGAGCTTGATGACCGCGCCGACGAGGTTGGTGACACCGGGCGGAATAAGCGTCGGTTGGCCATTGGCGGACGCATCGAGCGCATCCTTCGGAATTGCCGGCAGCGGACGCTCGGTCTTGATTTCGGCCTGAACGATGGCGCTGCCGTCACGACGCACGAGGAAGGCGCCGAGCAGGCCGCGGCCTCTTGCCTGACGGGTCATCAGATCGGCGAAGCCGGTGCGATCCAGACTATAGAGCGAACGGTTACGCTCCAGGTCATTCGCCATCGAGACGGTCTGCCCCTGCAGATAGCTCGCATTTTCCATCAGATAGGCTTGCGCCACACTCTGCGACGAGCTGATGATCTGCTGGGTGCGCACCCCGAACCAGCGGTCGAGGCCGACGTTGAGCGTCAAACTGGCCACGATGGCGACGAGAATGGCCGGCGTGATCGCGACGATCGAAAAGAGGGCTACGATACGAATATGGAGGCGAGCCGCGGCACGACCGCGGCTGCGCGCCTTTACCAGTCGCGCAACCTCCCGCGCAATCAGCGCCATCAACCCAAGAACGAACATGCCGTTGATTACAACCGACGTAAAGACGACGGACGAGGTTGGGGCTACCGGCGTCAGTCCGAGAAGCATCAACAGGGTCGCAATCGCGCACAGCAGCGCGCCGCCGGCCAAGATCAGGCCAGGTAGAGCGAAGGAAGCACGACGGTCCGTCACTCTGACAACCGCCTCGTCGCTCGCCGTCGGCGACACCGCGTCCTGCATCATTCCCATCATCTCCACGCCCGAGCGACGGTCGGCGCCCTGCTCAATTCACGCTGCCGCCATTTTCGGCATCAGCGTGAGTGACAGGCAAGGCGGCAGCTGTCGTCCGGTTTCGCCTAAAAGCGAAATCTTTACTTGAATTCATCTCTGCAATAGGCTGAAAAATCAGGCCAACTGCCGATTTATGGCTGTAAGCCGGACGAATCGCCATCGCGAAAAAGACGAATCTGCTGCGTGACCTTTAAGCAACGCATTGTGGCGAAAATGCAACGCATCCGATCACGTTGTCAAGCCGTGCGGGAGCTTCTGTAGACGGAAACACCCAGTTCCCTGATCTTTTTGCGCAGCGTATTGCGGTTCAGCCCCAAAAGATCGGCGGCCTTGATCTGATTGCCACGCGTGGCGGTCAAGGCCGCAAGGATCAGCGGGTACTCCATTTCGGTCAGAACACGGTCGTAGAGGCCGGGAGGCGGGAGATTGTCGCCGAAGCTTGAGAAATAGCTCCGCATGTTTTCCTCGACCGCCTGGGCAATGGTCATGCTGCCGCTGCGGACAGGGCCCTTCTCGATCGGGCTGTCGGGAACGTCGGCGCGCAATTCGGCATCGATGATCTCGCGTGTGATGACATCCTGCGGATAAAGCGCCATCAGCCGGCGGATGAGGTTTTCCAGCTCGCGGACGTTGCCTGGCCAGGGATAGGCCTTCATCAGTTCCAGCGCTTCCTGATCGAAACGCTTGGAGCCGAGCCCCTCCTTCTCGGCCTGCTGAATGAAATGACGCACCAGATCGGGAATATCTTCCGCACGGTCGCGCAGCGGCGGCAGGCGCAAGGGCACGACGTTGAGGCGATAATAGAGATCCTCACGGAACATGCCCTGATTGATCGCCTGCTTCAGATCCTTGTTGGTGGCGGCAACGATGCGAACGTCGGTGCGGATCGGCGTGCGGCCGCCGACGGTCGTATATTCGCCCTGCTGCAATACGCGCAGAAGACGCGTCTGCGCGTCCATCGGCATATCGCCGATTTCATCGAGAAACAGCGTACCGCCCTCGGCCTGCTCGAAGCGCCCCGTCGAGCGGGTCTGTGCGCCGGTAAAGGCGCCCTTCTCATGGCCGAACAGTTCCGACTCGATGAGGTCGCGCGGGATCGCCGCCATGTTGATGGCAACGAAGGGACCGTTGCGACGCTTGCCGTAGTCGTGCAGGGCGCGCGCCACCAGCTCCTTGCCGGTGCCGGATTCGCCGGTGATCATCAGCGTCAGGTCGGTCTGCATCAGGCGCGCCAGCACGCGATAGATTTCCTGCATGGCAGCCGAGCGGCCGACAAGCGGCATACCGTCCTGCATGTCGTCCTCGAGCTTCGCCGGCTTGCGCTTGGGCTCGGACAGGGCACGGCCGACGATCGCGATCAACTCCGTGAGGTCGAACGGCTTCGGCAGATAATCATAAGCGCCCTTCTCCGACGCCTTGATCGCCGTCATGAAGGTGTTCTGCGCGCTCATAACCAGAACAGGCAAATCCGGTCTCGCCTTCTTGATGCGCGGCAAAAGGTCGAACGCATTTTCGTCGGGCATGACGACGTCGGTTACAACGAGGTCGCCTTCGCCGGCGGAAATCCAGCGCCAGAGCGTGGCGGCGTTGGACGTGATGCGTACGTCGTAACCCGCGCGGCTCAAAGCCTGGTTGAGCACGGTACGGATGGCCGCATCGTCATCGGCGACAAGGATCGTGGCTGTCATCGAGTAGTCCCTGTAGAGTTCGGAAAGGGGGCGTCTTCAAGCGTGATGCCTTTGGAGGCCGGCATCAAAACGCGGAAAGTAGTGCGATGGTTCTGGCTGTCGCATTCGACGATGCCGCCATGGTCGCCGATGATCTTGGCGACCAGCGCCAGACCGAGGCCGGTACCGTTGGTTTTGGTCGTGATGAACGGATCGAAAAGATGCGGCACGAGATCGGCCGGCACGCCGGGACCATTGTCGATCACGCAGAATTCGAGCGGCAGCGAGATCTTTTCACGGGTGCCGGCGACGGAAAGGCGAATGCCCGGACGATAGGCCGTCGTCAGCATGATCTCGCCATCCGGCCGGTCGCCGACCGCCTCCGCGGCATTCTTCACCAGATTGAGGAAGACCTGCACGAGCTGGTCCCTGTTTGCGAAAACCGCCGGCAGTGACGGATCATAATTCTCCGACAGTTTGATGTTGCGGGCAAAACCGGCCTTGGCGACCGCCTTCACATGATCGAGGACGGAATGGATATTGACGGGCACGCGATCGATCGGCCGCTCATCGGAAAAAACCTCCATGCGGTCGACCAGCGACACGATACGGTCGGTTTCGTCGCAGATGAGGCGCGTCAGCGCGCGATCGTCGTCCTCGACGGATTGCTCGAGCAGCTGCGCAGCGCCGCGAATACCAGACAGCGGGTTCTTGATTTCATGCGCCAGCATGGAGGCAAGGCCGGTGACCGAGCGGGCGGCGGCGCGATGCGTCAATTGCCGGTCGATCTTGTCTGCCATCGAGCGTTCCTGGAACACCACCACCACGGAGCCGGGCTCGCTGGAAATCGGCGCGACGTAGAGGTCCACCAGCTTGTCCTGCCCGAGACGCGGCGAGCTGAGATCGACGCGATATTCGTTGACGGGCGCGCGGCGCTCGCGCACCTGGTCGATCAGCGCCAGCAACGGACTGCCGAACGGAATGAAGGTCGAGATCTTGTAGCGCGACAGATGCGAGGCGCTGGCGCCGAAGAAGACTTCCGCCTCCCAGTTGGCGAAAGCGATGAGACCCGCCTCGTCGACCATGACGACCGGGTTCTGGATCGCGTTGAGAACGGCCATGGCGACGGAATTGCCCGCGCTCTCCCCGGTCCCGGAGCTGGATTTTGAAGTCATGCCGCCTCCTGGACGCATGGGGCGAGATTCGCCCCGGCCTGCAATGCCGCATGGAATGATGCGGCTACCTCGCGGCTATCTTTCGAAGTCATGATTTTCGCCTTGTCGGCGCCGGTGGTCGCCGAAGCATGGCGATCCAGATACCAGGCCAGATGCTTGCGGGCATGACGGATGCCGACAGCCTCGCCATAGAAATCCAGCATCGTCTGATAATGCTCCAGGGCGATCTCGACGATCTCATGGCGTCCCGGCGCGCGATGACCGGCCAGAACGCCCGCATGCCAGGGGCGACCCTGGCAACCGCGACCGATCATGACGGCATCGGCGCCGGACCGGCGCAGGATTTCCCGCGCATCCTCCGGTGTCTCGACATCGCCATTGGCGACCAGCGGAATGGAGACGACGTCACGCACGGCGCGGATCGCATCCCAATCCGCCCTGCCCTCGTAGAACTGCATGCGCGTGCGGCCATGGATGGTCACAAGCTGAATGCCGGCCTCTTCGGCACGGCGCGCGATCAATGGCGCGTTGATGGAATTCTCGTCCCAGCCGAGCCGCATCTTCAGCGTGACGGGAATATCAACCGCGCCCACCGTCGCCTCGATCAGGCTGAGCGCGTGATCGGGATCGCGCATCAGTGCCGAGCCGGAATAGCCGCCGATGACCTTCTTGGCCGGACAGCCCATGTTGATATCGATGATATCGGCACCGTTGCCGGCAGCGATCCTGGCCGCCTCCGCCATCCAGTGAGCCTCGCGGCCGGCAAGCTGCACCATATGCGGCTTCAGCCCGGCGCTCTTCAGTCGTGCCCAGGATTCGGCCGTGTCCTGCACCAGCTCGCGGCTAGCCACCATCTCGGTCACGACAAGGCCCGCCCCATAGCGCAAAGCCAGCTGCCGGAAAGGCAGATCGGTCACGCCCGACATCGGCGCAAGGACGACGCGATTGCGGATAGACACCGGGCCGATGGAAAACGAAGTTGCAAGCTCGGATGAAAGCAAATGATTATCTTTCGGGCACACCATACATCTGCACTATTTTTAGACAGGCTTGAGAAGTTTGCCAAGAGGTTTCGGAGAGGCCCGATATTTTTTGGGCAAATGCTGGAAAACACCCATTCAAGACGATAGACCCTGCTGGAGCGAGATCCCGCTTTGGCGATCTATTTAGCATGTGCTTGTTCAAAAGAAAGCTCTACGCTTTTCAGAAGCATGCTGGAGACGGAGCCTTTTATTCCTCGGGGGTTTATGACGCAAATGCATTCAACGCAACCGCTGTCGGTGGGAATCGTGATCGTTGCCGCCGGACGCGGCGAACGGGCGGGGTCGCCTGGCGAAGGTCCCAAGCAATATCGCGCGATCGGCGGCAGAGCGGTTATTGCGCATACGCTTGAAAGATTCGTGACATGGCCGCAGGCGGCGAAGATCGTCATCGTCATCCACCACGACGATGAGAGCCTGCTGCGGTCGGCGCTGAAGCAGGTGGCCGGCTCGCCCGACGTCGAGATCGCTTTCGGCGGCGCGACGCGGCAGCAATCGGTGCTCGCGGGATTACGGCAGTTGCAGGGGAGCGGCGTGACGCATGTGATGATCCATGATGCCGTGCGCCCCTTCTTCGACCACGATCTGCTGGATCGCGTTGCCGAGGCCCTTGCGGCCGGTGCGCCGGCAGTTCTGCCCGCAATGCCTGTCACGGACACGCTGAAGCGGGCAGATGGACATGCGCTGGTCGTGGAAACGGTGCCTCGCGCCGGACTTCATGCCGCGCAGACGCCGCAATCCTTCCGGTTTGCCGATATTCTGGCCGCACATGAAAAAGCGGCTGCCGACGGCAGGACCGATTTTACCGACGATGCCGCTATCGCCGAATGGAACGGTTTACCTGTCACGCTCGTGACCGGCAGTGCCGACAATATCAAACTGACCATCAAAAGGGATATCGCCATGGCCGATGAGAAGCTCACCGCCGCTCTTCTGCCCGACGTGCGCACCGGCAACGGTTATGACGTGCACCAGCTGGAGCCGGGTGACGGCGTCACGCTCTGCGGCATCTTCATTCCGCACAACCAGACGCTGAAGGGACATTCCGACGCCGACGTCGCGCTGCATGCATTGACGGATGCCTTGCTCGCGACCTGCGGCGCAGGCGATATCGGCGACCACTTTCCGCCCTCCGATCCCCAATGGAAGGGTGCGGCATCCCGCATCTTCATCGAGCATGCGGCGAAGATCGTCCGCGAGCGCGGCGGAACCATCATGAACGCGGATGTCTCGCTGATCGCCGAGGCGCCGAAGGTCGGGCCGCATCGCGACGCCATGCGCGCAAAGCTCTCCGAATTTCTGGGCATCAGCCTCGATCGCTGCTCGGTGAAGGCGACCACAAACGAAGGGATCGGCTTCGTCGGTCGCCGCGAAGGCATCGCCGCTATCGCAACGGCAACCGTGGTCTATCGCGGAGGCAAGGCGTGACGCATTTCCCGGAGGACATACTTGCGCTCGCGCAAACCATCGTCGCGGACTTCACGGCAAAGGGCCGAATGGTCGCCACGGCGGAATCCTGCACCGGTGGATTGATCGCCGGCGCATTGACGGAAATCCCCGGCTCGTCGTCTGTCGTCGACCGTGGTTTCGTCACCTACACCAACGCGGCGAAGATGGAGATGCTCGGCGTTCAGGAACAGACGCTTGCGCGTTTCGGCGCCGTCTCGAAGGAAACGGCGCTGCAGATGGCGCACGGCGCCCTCTTCCGCTCGCATGCGGATCTTGCAGTCGCGGTTACCGGTATAGCCGGTCCCGGCGGCGGGTCAGCGGAAAAGCCTGTGGGTCTCGTCCACCTTGCCGCCAAGGCGCGCAACGGCGCGCTGATCCACCACGAGATGCGCTATGGCGATATCGGCCGCGACAAGGTGCGGCTTGCTACCGTGAAGAAGGCGCTGGAAATGCTGATCGCTCTCGATCGGTGACGCCGAAATCCGGCCTTACGCGTAGATCTTGTTCGCGCGCGTCTCGAAGGCATCCGTGAACATGCGAAATGCACGATCGAACATCGATCCCATCAAGGCGCCGAGAATGCGGCTCTTGAACTCGTAATCGATGAAGAAATCGATGCTGCAGCCGCCGTTTTCCAACGGCGCGAAGCGCCAGCGATTGTCGAGATATTTGAAAGGGCCGTCGATATATTTCACATCGATGGCGCGTTCGAGCTTGTTCAGCAACACCTGCGTGGTGAAGGTTTCGCGGATCGCCTTATAGCCAACGGTCATGTCGGCGATCAGCAACACCTTACCGTCGCGTTCCTTGCGGCTGCGAACAACAAGCCCGTCGCAAAGCGGCAGGAATTCCGGATAGCGCTCGACGTCGGCGACGAGGTCGAACATCTGGTCAGGCGAATGCGGAACGGGGCGATGGGTTTCGAATTGAGGCATGATCGGCAATTAAGCAGGACGGCCAAGAAGATCAAGAAGCTGACGCATTTCGCCGCGGGATTTTAACTGTAAAACAGGCACATCGGGGCCGTGTTGAGCTAAGCCTGCAAGAATTTTCGGAACGGTCATCCTCTCGAAATTCCAGATATAACGCAGGAATTCTCCATCGATCCGCTCCGGACAACCCTCCGCCATTTCCGGCCGTGTCCTGCCGTAACCCATGACCGCTCTGGAGAGGGCGCCCCAGAGACAGAGCCATCGCGGCATACGCACCCACAGAATCAAATTCGTGCGCGGCAGTCGCAAATCGAAAGAGGATTGCCCGCTGCCATCCATCAGCCAGCGCTCCTCCGCGACTTTGGCGGCGATCAGGCTGCGCTCCTCTGCTCTTGCGCGTTTGATCCATCCCGGCAACCAATAGAAGTCACGATCCATGGAGACATAAGGCAGATTCAGGCGCTCACAGATCGTTTGCGACAGGGTCGACTTACCGCCACCGGAGCATCCTATAACGAGAACCCGATCGGCCGCATTAAGCCGTGCGGCAGCTTCGGTGAGATCACTTAGCACCTTCATATTCTCACCTCCGGAATGCAGGGGATCTCAGTCAAACAGAGGCCGCAAGCAGATCAAGAAGCCGGCGCATCTGCCGGCGGCTGATCAGTTGAAGGACCGGTACATCCGGGCCATGTTCGACAAGGCCGGTGACGACGCGCGGCGTAAACTTTTCCTCAAACGTCCAGATGAAGCGCAGAAATTCCCAGTCGATTTTCTCTCTGCAGCCGGGCGCCATTTCCGGGCGCGTGCGGCCGATCCATTTGACCCAGCGGGAGACGGCACCCCAGATGCAAAGCAGCCGTGGCATCCGCACCCAGATGACGAAGTCGGTTCGCGGCAGGCGTATGTCGAAGGTGGAGGGATTCGTGCCGTCCATGATCCAGCGCTCGCCCGCGATCTTGGAAAGGATGATCGCGCGCTGCTCGGCCTTGTCGCGCTGCTTCCAGCCCGGCAACCACAGCACATCGCGATCGATCGAGACATAAGCGAGGCCGAAGCGGGCGGCGATCTGCAGCGACAGCGTCGATTTTCCGCCGCCGGAGCAACCCATCACCAGGATACGGTTCGCCCTGCGGATACGATCGGCGGCCTGGGCGAGGTCGTCTATTTCGTTGCGCAGCGCAGGCATCGTCATCTGATCCATGATACCACCCACTTCAGATCTTGCTTTGCAGACGTGCCAGCAGCTCCTCGCCGTCGCGATAGGATTTCAGCGTCAAAACAGGCACATGGCGGCCATGCAGCGCGAGCATTTCCTGAAACTGCGGCACTTCGTTACGCTCGAAAGTCCAGATGTAACGCAGGAATGTCCACGTCAGTTGCTCCGGGCATCCAGCCGCCATCTCCGGTCGAGTGCTGCCCCTGTAGCGCAGCCAGCGCGAAAACACGTCCCATAGCGCAACATACCGTGGAGGGCGGCGCCACAGGGCGATCTCCGTGCGCGGCAGCCGCAGCGGCAAGGTTCCGGGGCTGTTGCCATCCATGATCCAGCGCGGCCCGGCGACCGCCTGCTCGATCCGCGAGATCGCTTCCGGACGCGAGCGAGACTTCCAACCCGGCAGCCAGAAGATATCGCGGTCCATGGACACGTAGGTCAGACCGAGCAACGAGGCGATCGCCTGCGCCAGCGTGCTTTTGCCGGTACCGGAGCAGCCTATGACAAGGATGCGGTTCGCCTCTTTGATAAGCGCAGTCGCCTCTTCGATATCAACGGCACGGACATGCGTCTGCGGCGCGACGATCTGCTCCACGGTACAGCTCCACAATCGAATCGAAAGTGCCGGTACCGGCAACAAACGGCGGGCATGTTTCCTAAATCAAACGGATGACGATCTTATGGCGAAGCACGCGAAAACCGTGGTAGCATCCCTTAGCCAGATCGAGGAGCAGCGCAATGGCGACGGTGCGGTACATAGTCGAGGATGTCGAAACGGCAGCGGCATTCTATCTGAAGCATTTCGGCTTTACGCTAAAGCAACAGTTCGGACCGGCAATGGCGATTCTGACGCGGGACGACCTCACATTGTGGCTTGCAGGCCCGATGGCGTCGGCTTCCCGGCCAATGCCGGATGGCCGCAAACCTGAACCGGGCGGCTGGAACCGATTCGTGCTTGAGATCCAAGGAGAATTGCCTGCGCTCGTTTCCACTCTGCGCGAACATGGTGTTCATTTCCGCAACGACATCATAGAGGGACCAGGCGGACGACAAATCCTGTGCGAAGACCCGTCCGGCAACGCGATCGAATTATTCGAACCCAAAAATTCCTGAGATCTCTGCGCCCTCCTGAGGACGGAGAGACTGTTCTCCTATTCCGCCGCTAGCAGAACCTTCTTCTCGCGCGCAGCCCGCAGCCGGGCGAAATCGTCGCCAGCATGGTGGGAGGAGCGCGTCAACGGGCTGGAGGCGACCATCAGGAAGCCCTTGGTGTAAGCCACGGTCTCGTAGGACTTGAACTCTTCCGGCGTGACGAAGCTCATGACCTGATGATGCTTGCGCGTCGGCTGCAGATACTGGCCGATGGTCAGGAAGTCGACGTCAGCGGTACGCAGGTCGTCCATCAGCTGCAGCACTTCGTTGCGCTCTTCGCCCAGGCCGACCATGATGCCCGATTTGGTGAACATGGTGGGATCCAGTTCCTTGACCCGCTGCAGCAGCCGGATCGAATGGAAGTAGCGTGCGCCCGGACGGACCGTCAGATAGTTGCCTGCCACGGTTTCCATATTGTGATTGAAAACGTCCGGCTTGGCGGCGACAACGCGCTCCAGCGCGCCCGGCTTCTTCAGGAAGTCCGGCGTCAGGATTTCGATCGTCGTCATGGGCGAAGCGGCGCGGATCGCCCAGATCACCTTCTCGAAATGCTCGGCGCCGCCGTCCGCAAGATCATCGCGGTCGACCGACGTGATGACGACGTGGCTGAGGCCCATCTGCTTGACGGCCTTGGCGACATTTTCCGGCTCGGCCATGTCGAGCGCGTTCGGCTTGCCGGTGGCGACATTGCAGAAGGCGCAGGCGCGTGTGCAGATCTCGCCCATGATCATGAAGGTGGCGTGCTTCTTGTCCCAACATTCGCCGATGTTCGGGCAGCCCGCTTCCTCGCAGACAGTGACGAGCTTATGCTCCTTCACGATCGAGCGGGTTTCGGCATAGCCCTTCGATGTCGGCGCCTTGACGCGAATCCAGTCCGGCTTGCGCAGGACTTCCGTATCCGGCCGATGCGCCTTCTCCGGGTGTCGTACGCGCTTGGCTTCCGGATTGATCGTGTCGAGAATCGTGACCATGAAACGTCTACTTTCCGCCGCTTAAGTGCGGCCCATTCATCGCCGTGCGAATTTAGCGAGGAATATCAGAATGCATGCACCGATGAAACCGGTGATAAAAAAACCGAGGCGGCCGCCGGGCACGCCGACATGCAGGGCCACCATCAAAGCCGCGGCCACCACCGAGCCGGCGATGCCGAGGATGATGTTGAGGATGATGCCGTAGCGCGCATCCATCAGCTTGCCCGCGAGCCAGCCAGCAAGACCGCCGATGATGATCAGACCCAGCCAACCTACGCTTTCCATCAAACCCTCGATCAGGCGCTCCTCGGAATGATCCTGCCGGACGCCGTGTTGCGTTTTGCCAAGGTGCCCTAGACGATCAATCTCGCCAAGAGCACCACGATGATCGCGCCGACCGTGGCATGGATGATCTCCACGACAAGCGCATTTTCAATACCCAGCGAAATCCCGAACCAGTGGAACAGGAAGCCGCCGACAAAGGCCCCGATCACCCCGCTCACCAGGCAACCGATGAGCCCGCCGCCCCCGACCACCAGGCTCGCGAGAAAACCCGCGACCAGCCCAATGAGAAGAAAGACGATCCAACCTTGAGCAGCTATAGACATGTTGATTTCCTTTGCTGTTTTCCACCCTTCGGATAAAGGGCGAGGCAGGAAATTATCAAGCGTTCAGCACCCGGCCGTAGGCGTCGAGCACCGCCTCCTTCATCGTTTCCGAAACGGTCGGATGCGGGAAGATCGTGTGCATCAGCTCTTCTTCCGTCGTCTCCAGGTTCATGGCGACGACGAAGCCCTGGATGAGCTCGGTGACCTCGGCGCCGACCATATGCGCGCCCAGCAGCTCGCCGGTCTTCTTGTCGAAGATGACCTTGCAGAGACCCTGGTCCTCGCCGAGCGCGATCGCCTTGCCGTTGGCGACGAAGGAGAAGCGGCCGACGCGGATATCGTGGCCGAGTTCCTTGGCCTTGGCTTCGGTCAGGCCGACGGAAGCAACCTGCGGCTGGCAATAGGTGCAGCCCGGAACCTTGCTCTTGTCGGTCGGATGAACATTCGGCAGCCCGGCGATCTTCTCGACGCAGACGACGCCCTCATGCTCAGCCTTGTGGGCCAGCATCGGCGGGCCGGCAACGTCGCCGATCGCGTAGATGCCCGCAACATTGGTCTTGCCGTAGCCGTCGATGACGACGCAGCCGCGATCGGTCTTCACGCCGAGCGCTTCGAGCCCAAGGTTTTCGATGTTGCCCTGGACGCCGACGGCCGAAATCATGCGATCGGCAACGATCTGCTGAACCTTGCCGTCTTCGGTTTCGACATGGGCGGTGATGCTGTTGGCAGCCTTGTCGACCTTTGTGACCTTCGCCTTGGTGAAAATCTTCAGGCCGCGCTTCTCAAGCTGCTTGCGAGCAATGCCCGAGATTTCGGCATCTTCGACCGGCATGATGGTCGGCATGACTTCGACGACGGTGACGTCGACGCCCATCGAGCGATAGAAGCTTGCGAATTCGATGCCGATGGCGCCGGAGCCCATGACCAGCAGCGACTTCGGCAGGAAATCCGGCTTCAGCGCTTCGAAATAGGTCCAGATCAGCTTGCCGTCCGGCTCGATGCCCGGCAGCGCGCGCGGACGGGCGCCGGTCGCGACGATGATGTGCTTGGCGGTGTAGGTGCCCTCACCCTTGACGTTCTTCGGCAACGGATGCTGTGGCTCGACGGCCGGCTTACTCGCCTTGCCGACGACGATCTCGCCCGGCTTGGTTATCTTGGCTTCGCCCCAGATGACGTCGACCTTGTTTTTCTTCATCAAGAAGCCGACGCCTTGGTTGAGACGGGCGGAAACGCCGCGCGAGCGAGCGACGACCGCCTTCACATCCGCGCTCACCTTGCCTTCGAGAACGAGGCCGTAATCCTTCAGATGATTGGAATGATCGAGAATTTCGGCAGAGCGAAGCAACGCCTTTGTGGGTATGCAGCCCCAGTTGAGGCAGATGCCGCCCAGATGTTCGCGCTCGACGATTGCGGTTTTCAGGCCAAGCTGGCCGGCACGCACGGCAGCGACGTAACCGCCGGGACCGGAACCGATGATAATGAGGTCGTAATTCTCAGCCATATGTTTCCTGCCTTATTGGTGGCGGCGGATCGGAAGCCCCGGCGCCTTAATTTATCAGAGACCGAGCATCATCCGCACGATCGGCTCTAGGCCGCGACCGAGCGCCCGGGTGTTTTCCACATCGAGATGCACGCCGTCGAGCGGCGTGGTGATGGCAACCGAACCTGCATCAAAGAAGCCGCAGCTCTCCTCATCGGCAAGATCACGGTAAAGCGTCGCAAGCATTGCCGATTCCTCGATCGCGCCGCGATAGTTGGCGGCAAAGACCGGGTTGGCCGTTTCGGAGATGACGGGCGGCGCCACGATCAGAATATCCGGGACGTCGTAACCGAACCCCCATGTATGATTGCGCACGAGCTGAATCAATCGCCGCACACCTTGCGTGGCCGCGAAAGCGGCACCCGCCACGACCGGTTTCATGTCGTTGGTGCCGAGCAGGAGGATGACGAGATCGAGCGGGTTGTGGGTCTGCAGGATCGTCGGCAGAATCCTCGCACCATTGCGGTCGCAATCGGCGAGATGATCGTCGAAAGCGGTCGTGCGGCCGTTCAGCCCTTCCGGGATGATGCGAACCTGATTGCCGAGCGCCCTTTGCAGCACGCTCGGCCACCGGTCTTCGTAGGCATGACGGCCGATGGTCTCCGCGTTATAGCCCCATGTCAGCGAGTCGCCGTAACACAGAACAGTTTTGGTCATTCATGCCTCCGTGTCGCGACGAGAGCGTGATGCCGAAAAGTGTGAGGGGATTTCGGGCGACATCACGCTCTACCTATTTCATTCCAGAGCGGATTCAGATTTTAGGTCGAATAGACCTAAAATCATCCGGCTCTAAGCTCAGACGAGCATCCCCATCGGGTTTTCGATGTAGCCCTTGAAGGCCGCCAGGAGTTCGGCACCGAGCGCGCCGTCGACGGCACGATGGTCGGTCGACAGCGTGACGCTCATCACGGTGGCGATCGCCATCTCGCCCTTCCTGACGATCACCCGCTGCTCGCCCGCGCCGACGGCCAGAATGGTCGCATGCGGCGGGTTGACGACGGCGGCGAAGTTCTTGACGCCCATCATGCCCATGTTCGATACGGCGGTCGTGCCGCCCTGATACTCCTCCGGCTTCAGCTTGCGCTCCTTGGCGCGCTTGCCGTAGTCCTTCATCTCGTTGGAGATGGCGGAGAGCGTCTTCAGTTCGGCACTGCGGATGATCGGCGTGATCAGACCGCCCGGAATGGAAACGGCAACGCCGACATCGGCATGCTTGTGCTTGACCATATTGCTGTCGGTCCAGGAGACGTTGGCATCCGGCACGTCACGCAGCGCAAGAGCCAGGGCCTTGATCACCATGTCGTTGACCGAAAGCTTGTAGGCCGGCGCGCCGTCCTTCGACTTCGGAGCGGCATCGTTGAGCTGCGTGCGAAGCGCCAGCAGCGCGTCGAGTTCGCAATCGACCGAGACGTAGAAATGCGGGATGGTCTGCTTGGATTCCTGCAGGCGCTTGGCGATGGTCTTGCGCATGCCGTCATGCGGTACGAGCTCGTAGGAACCGGGCTCGAACAGCTTGAGGACGGTCTCTTCCGACATGCCCTTAGGTGCTGCGGCCGGAGCAGCAGCGGCAGCAGCAGGCTGTGCGGTTGGTGCTGCCGATGGAGCAGCCTTGGCAGTACCGCCTGATATCGCGGCTTCGATATCCTTCTTGACCACGCGGCCATGCGGGCCGGAGCCGGCAACTGCTGTCACATCGACGCCGGCTTCCTTGGCAAGGCGACGTGCGAGCGGCGAAGCGAAGGTGCGATGACCATCCGTTGCTGCCGGGGCCGGAGCGGATGCAGCGGGAGCCGCGACGCTTGCCGCAGCAGGTGTTGTAGCCGGCGCAGCCGCAGGAGCTGCTTCCGCCTTGGGGGCCGCGGCAGGAGCCGGAGCGGTACCAGCACCAGAGGCGGCAGCGGCAACGTCCTCGCCATCGCCGGCGAGCACAGCGATCAAGGCATTGACCTTCACGCCTTCGGTGCCGGCGGGAACGACGATCTTGGCGACTGTGCCTTCATCGACGGCTTCGACTTCCATCGTTGCCTTGTCGGTCTCGATCTCGGCGATGACGTCGCCGGACTTGATCTTATCGCCTTCCTTGACCAGCCACTTGGCGAGGTTGCCCTCTTCCATGGTCGGCGAGAGGGCAGGCATGGTGATGTTGATAGGCATCGATGAGCCCTCCCCTTATTTGTAGCAAACGGCTTTCACCGCATCGACCACTTCACCGACATTCGGCAGCGCCAGCTTTTCGAGGTTGGCGGCGTAAGGCATGGGCACGTCCTTACCGGCAATCGTCAGGATCGGCGCATCGAGATAGTCGAAAGCCTGCTGCATGACGCGGGTGGCGATTTCCGTGCCGACGGAGGACTGCGGATAGCCTTCCTCGACCGTGACAAGGCGGCCGGTCTTCTTGACGGATTCGATAACCGTCGGAAGATCCATCGGACGGATGGTGCGCAGGTCGATGAGTTCGACATCGATGCCCTGGGCTTCCAGCTCGGCCACGGCCTTGGTGGCATAGGTCATGCCAATACCGAAGGATACGACCGTGACATCCTTGCCGGGACGATGGATGCGGGCCTTGCCGATCGGTACAACGAAATCATCAAGCTTCGGCACGTCGAAGTGCTGGCCGTAGAGAATTTCGTTCTCGAGGAAGATGACCGGGTTCGGATCGCGGATCGCCGCCTTGAGCAGGCCTTTGGCGTCGGCTGCCGTATAGGGCATGACGACCTTGAGGCCGGGAATGTGGCTGTACCAGGAGGCATAGTCCTGGCTGTGCTGAGCGCCGACGCGAGCTGCCGCGCCGTTCGGGCCGCGGAAGACGATCGGTGCGCCCATCTGGCCACCGGACATATAGAGCGTCTTGGCGGCGGAGTTGATGATCTGGTCGATCGCCTGCATGGCGAAGTTGAAGGTCATGAACTCGACGATCGGGCGAAGGCCGGCCATGGCGGCACCGACGCCGATACCGGCGAAGCCATGCTCGGTGATCGGGGTGTCGACAACGCGGCGGGGACCGAACTCCTGCAGCAGGCCCTGGGTGACCTTGTAGGCGCCTTGATATTCTGCGACTTCCTCACCCATGACGAAAACGTCCGGATTGGCGCGCATTTCCTCGGCCATCGCGTCGCGCAGCGCTTCACGCACCGTCATCGACACCATTTCCGTGCCGGCCGGGATTTCCGGATCGGCGGGAGCGGCTTTGGGCTGAGCCGGAACAGGTGCCGGCGCGGGAGCGGCCGCTGCAGGCGTTTCGACCTTGGCAGGCTCGGCAGCGGGCGCTGCCTTTACGGCGGAAATATCGGAAGCGGATTCGCCGTCCTGCAGCAGGATGGCGATCTTGGCGTTGACCTTGACGCCTTCGGTGCCGGCGTCGACCAGCAGCTTGCCGATCGTGCCTTCGTCGACGGCTTCCACTTCCATGGTCGCCTTGTCGGTTTCGATTTCGGCAATGACGTCACCGGAAACGACCTTGTCGCCTTCCTTCTTGAGCCATTTCGAAAGGGTGCCCTCTTCCATCGTCGGAGAAAGGGCGGGCATAAGGATATCGATGGGCATGGATGTCCCTCCCCGATTTAGAGCAGAATGTCGGTGTAGAGCTCGGAGGCATCCGGCTCAGGATCGTTCTGGGCGAAATCGGCACTGTCGGCGACGATATCGCGAACATCCTTGTCGATACCCTTGAGATCGTCTTCCGTTGCCCAGCCCTTTTCGAGAAGGCGAACACGAACCTGTTCGATCGGATCATGTTCGGAGCGCATCTTCTGCACTTCGTCCTTGGAACGATACTTGGCCGGGTCCGACATGGAGTGACCACGATAACGATAGGTCAGCATTTCCAAGATGATCGGGCCCTTGCCGGAACGGCAGTGCTCGACAGCCTCGTCAGCCGCAGCCTTGACGGCGCGAACGTCCATGCCATCGACCTGGATGCCCGGGATGCCGAAGGACGCACCACGCTTGGAGAAATCGGCCTGCGCGGTGGCGCGCGCCGTCGACGTACCCATGGCGTAACGGTTGTTCTCGATCACGAAAATCACAGGCAGCTTCCAAAGCTGCGCCATGTTGAAGCTTTCGTAGACCTGGCCCTGGTTGGCGGCGCCATCGCCGAAATAGGCGACACTGACATTGTCATTGCCACGATACCAGTTGGCAAAACCGAGACCGGTGCCGAGCGAGACCTGCGCGCCGACGATGCCGTGGCCGCCGTAGAAATTCTTTTCCTTGGAGAACATGTGCATGGAGCCGCCCTTCCCTCGGGAATAGCCGCCCTGGCGCCCGGTAAGCTCGGCCATGACGCCCCGTGCTTCCATGCCGGTTGCCAGCATGTGCCCGTGGTCGCGATAACCGGTAATGACCTGGTCGCCGTCCTTCAAAGCCATCTGCATGCCGACGACGACAGCTTCCTGACCAATGTAAAGGTGACAGAAGCCGCCGATGAAGCCCATGCCGTAAAGCTGGCCGGCCTTCTCTTCAAAACGGCGGATCAGGAGCATCTCACGATAAGCCTTGAGCTCAGCATCACGGTCGAAATCCGCGATCGGACCGCCATTGGTGTCCTTGGCGGGCTTGGATACTGTCTTGCGGCTGGAAACGGACGCGGTTTTTCGCGGCGCCATTCAACCCTCCCTGTGTGAGTAGCCTCGTTTTATGGTGAGGCGTAACATAGGCAAGATTGTTCGCCACAGCAATGCTATAATTGCATGGCTCATATTCTTCGTAAGTTATTGTTATAACTACAAAAAGAATGATTAACCGAAATCCGGTTAATTATGGCTATTTGTTGAAAATGACGATCTCGTTCGCCTTGGAATAGGTCAACTGATAGCGCGCGTATTGGTCAAGCATATCCTTGTCCAGAGAGCCATCACTGAGCAGAGCGACCTCTTTTTCGAGGTGCTCGCGCTTCGCGACCAGATCGGCAAGTTCCTTGCTGCGGTCGAGCCGACGCCGCTCGAAAACCTCGGTCGCCTTCAGGCCGTAGTCGCCGTGCACACAGTGATAGCCGAAGTAGCTCACAAAAGCGACCGTGACGGCGGGAAGGACGAAACGGCCGAACCTTCTCTTCTTATGATATTTTGTCCACATACTCGCTCGAAACGCCCTGCCGTAGGCAATCTCAAACCTCAGACGATGCGACGGAAGCATTGCGGCTGCGGATAAGATCACGTCAAATCAAACACCTAGAGCAACTTTAGCCGTGAGAGATTAACCGTCCGTTGACTCTACCGCGCGCCCAACAAAAAACCGCGCCCGAGGGCGCGGTTCAAGATCAGCGAATATGAACAGCAAAACCCCACGGATCCTGCCGGTCAGGCTCAGCCACGAAGAATGGAGCGGCCGGCATACTTCGCCTGCGGGCCGAGACCTTCTTCGATGCGGATGAGCTGGTTGTACTTGGCAAGACGATCGGAGCGCGACAGCGAGCCGGTCTTGATCTGACCGCAGTTGGTGGCAACCGCGAGATCGGCGATGGTCGAGTCCTCGGTTTCACCGGAGCGGTGCGACATGACGGCCGTGTAGTTGGCCTTGTGCGCGGTTTCGACAGCGTCGAGCGTTTCCGTCAACGTGCCGATCTGGTTGACCTTGACGAGGATCGAGTTGGCGACGCCCATGCGGATGCCATCGCGCAGACGAGCGGAGTTGGTGACGAACAGGTCGTCGCCGACGAGCTGCGTCTTCTTGCCGATCAGGTCGGTGAGCGTCTTCCAGCCTTCCCAGTCGTCCTCGGCCATGCCGTCTTCGATCGAAACGATCGGGTAGTTGGCGGCGAGTTCAGCGAGATATTCGGCCATGGCGCCGGATTCCAGCGTGCGGCCTTCGCCTTCGAGCACGTACTTGCCGTCCTTGAAGAACTCGGTCGAAGCGCAATCAAGGCCAAGAGCGATTTCTTCGCCCGGCTTGTAGCCGGCTTTTTCGATCGACTTCATGATGAAGTCGAGAGCGGCAGGGGCGCTGGAGAGGCCAGGCGCAAAGCCACCTTCGTCACCGACGTTCGTGTTGTGGCCCTGGGAAGCCAGTTCCTTCTTGAGGACGTGGAATACTTCCGAGCCCATGCGCACGGCATCGCGGAAAGTGTCTGCGCCGAGCGGCAGGATCATGAATTCCTGGAAATCGATCGGATTGTCGGCATGGGCGCCGCCGTTGATGATGTTCATCATCGGAACCGGGAGCAGGCGAGCGTGAGCGCCGCCGACATAGCGATACAGCGGCAGGTTTGCACTCTGGGCAGCTGCCTTGGCGGCGGCGAGCGATACGCCGAGGATGGCATTGGCGCCGATGCGGGACTTGTTCGGCGTGCCGTCAAGCTCGATCATGATGTCGTCGATCTGGATCTGATTTTCAGCGTCCATGCCGCCGATCGCGTCGAATATCTCGGTATTGACGGCTTCGACAGCCTTCTCCACGCCCTTGCCATGATAGCGCTTGCCGCCGTCGCGAAGCTCGACGGCTTCATGCGCGCCGGTCGACGCACCCGACGGAACCGCCGCGCGGCCCATGCTGCCATCTTCGAGGTAGACATCGACTTCGACAGTCGGATTGCCACGGCTGTCGAGAATCTCGCGGGCGATAATGTCGGTGATTGCGGTCATGATAGCTTCCTGCTCGCTGGTTTATAAATCGATTGAAATGGTCTTAATCGAAGACGCGGAAATTACAATGCCGCTCCGCACCCCGATTTCGCACTCCTGCAGGCCCCGTAACGCAAATACATGTCAGCCTGTTGAATGCCTGATATTTCTCAAGCCTTGGCGATGGCGTCGAAGGCAAGCAGCTTCTCAAGAAGCCGCGGCATATCCTTCAGATAGACCATGTTCGGGCCGTCCGACGGCGCATTGTCCGGATCTTCATGCGTCTCGACGAAAACGCCGGCGACGCCAACGGCGACGGCGGCGCGCGCCAGCGTCTCGACGAATCGGCGATCGCCGCCCGTCGAACCGCCCTGCCCGCCGGGCTGCTGCACGGAATGGGTCGCATCGAAAATCACCGGCGCGCCCATCGCCGCCATGATCGGCAGCGAGCGCATGTCGGAGACCAGTGTATTGTAGCCGAAGGAGGCGCCGCGCTCGCACAGAAGAATGTTCGGGTTACCGCTGTCGTTCAGCTTGGCAAGCACGTTCTTCATGTCCCAGGGAGCCAGAAACTGTCCCTTCTTGACGTTGACGACGCGGCCGGTCTTGGCGGCGGCAACCAGCAGGTCTGTCTGGCGCGACAGGAAGGCCGGGATCTGCAGGATATCGACCGTCTTTGCGACGATAGCACACTGCTCTTCCGTGTGAATGTCGGTCAAGACCGGAAAACCGTATTCCTTTTTCAGATCGGCAAAGACTTCCATGGATTTTTCAAGGCCGATTCCGCGCTTGCCGGAGAGCGAAGTCCGGTTCGCCTTGTCATAGGAGGATTTGTAGACAAGGCCGATGCCAAGCTTGCCGCAGAGTTCCTTCAGGGCGCCAGCAACCATAAAAGCATGCTCGCGGCTTTCCATCTGACACGGACCAGCAATAAGCGACAGCTTGGCGGTGTTGGAAAACAGAACCTTGGAGGCTCCCTCGCCGACGATCACTTCAGAATTCGTGCTCATGCTATCTCCTCGAAGGCGAACAGGGCGCCCGGTCCGGGGGCCAGCCTTGTCAATATACGATTGTTCTTACGCGTGTAGGTGACGCCGTTAGCAGCGAAATGCGACGATGTCACGGAAAGATCGCGTGTTTTGAAAAGGATTGCGCGCGCCTGCAAGCCGGGATCGTCCGAGTGAACAGGCAAATCGTAAAACGCTTCCATGCCTGCCGGCGTCAGGAGCTCGATATCGGCATTGGCCGCCCTGATCGTCAGACCGAAAGAATGTTCCGATATCCAGGGTTCACCGACGATCGCTTCGAAGAAAGTGCGGAATGCGGCCGGGGTGGGTGTCGATATCGCCACCCGCGCAATGCCGGTGACGCCGTTTTCATGGCGCTCCAGCACGCTGCGATCGGCCGGCAGCGGATTGATGCGCTGGCAGCAGAAGGCCAGAAAATCCGGCGCACGCAGATCGGCGGCGAAAGCGAGACGAAAACCGGCGACGGTCTCCGTTCCATCCGGCATTTTCATGGGACGCGAGAAATCCAGCATGCGTCCCGCCGAGATGGCGCTTACCCGAAAGCGCTCGTCATCGGCGACAGCATCCTCCGAGCCGAACACCACGGCTGAAAAGCCGTCTTCACCGAGCCGGAAGCGGTAGGCCTGATCGCGCGCAACGAAGACATTCCCCGCGCCGACGCTCTCCTCACATTGCTCGGGGGATGCCACTGCCAGCGGTTCAAGATAGGTCTTGTCCGCAAAGAAGACACAGGCATTCTCGGTGCCGAACGGATGCCGGGCGTCGGGAGCGACGGTGAAACCGAGCTTGCCGAGCCGCTCGCGCGCCAAAGCGAGATTGACGGTCGGCAATACGAGATGATCCAGCGGATGCGGCGACAAAGTCATGATGTCTCCTATTTTCCTGCGCCCGCAGGTTTGCGCCCATCCATCCTCCAATTCAAGATGAAAGCAAGACGATAGAGGCGCAAGACACCGCATGTCCTGTCGAAGACGCCAGATCACGCGGCTGATTCTTTGATCGGTACCGGATTCGCATGTCGTGAAAATGGCTTTCATCCATGCGTCAGCTACTCAAGGTAGGCTGCATGCGCCCAATGAAGGACTAAACAGCATTTCCTTATGTTTTCCGATATGTTAGCGCGAATATAACCATATGAGACTTTTATCGGGTCCACCCAGTGATGTCGAATATTTAACTGTCCGTGCAAAGCTTTACCGAAATTTAAGTACTTGCGGAACACATATGGAACATATAGTGTCCGTTCTGGATTTGTTTCACGCTTTTCTCGATTCTGGGGTTCCAAGACGATGTTGACGCGCAAGCAGCAGGAACTGCTTCTCTTCATTCACGAACGGATGAAGGAGTCCGGCGTGCCACCATCTTTCGACGAGATGAAGGACGCGCTGGATCTTGCATCCAAATCCGGTATTCACCGTCTGATCACGGCTTTGGAGGAACGAGGGTTCATCCGCCGGCTACCGAACAGGGCCAGAGCGCTTGAGGTCATCAAGCTGCCGGATGCCTATAATCCAAGCCTGCAGCCGCGCCGCGGCTTTTCGCCGAGCGTCATCGAAGGCAGCCTCGGCAAACCCCAGCCAGTTGCGCCGCCTGCTCCGCCAAAAGTGGCGAACGACGACCAGAACAGTTCTGTTTCGGTACCGGTCATGGGCCGCATCGCCGCTGGCGTTCCGATCTCGGCCATCCAAAACAATACCCACGACATAACCGTCCCTGCCGACATGCTCGGCTCGGGCGAGCACTATGCGCTGGAAGTAAGAGGCGATTCAATGATCGATGCCGGCATTTTTGACGGCGATACGGTCATCATTCGCAATGCAACGACTGCCAATCCGGGCGATATCGTCGTCGCGCTCGTCGACGACGAGGAAGCGACGTTGAAGCGCTTCCGCCGCAAGGGGGCCTCCATCGCGCTCGAGGCAGCCAATCCCGCTTATGAAACCCGCATCTTCGGGCCGGATCGCGTCAAGGTGCAAGGCAAGCTCGTTGGCCTCATTCGCCGTTATCACTGACCGGTGATGCTCGGACGATCGGCGCGCCGAATGTGCCTGTGCGCCAATCGTATGTTCTGTGCCGAGCCCATGGGCGCTGTGGATTTTCGAACGCAGTTACCACATTTGGCTTGTCGGTGCTGAGGTCCATCTCAATGGACCCTGTCTGCCGCAATGTGGCGCCTGTGAAAAGCATGGCGCCGGAGCGGCAGCGATCCAGGCGTAGTCGTACGGGAGTGACGACGATATTGGCCGTATCGCAGGCCGGCGACAGGTAAGCTGCGTCCTCGATGGTGACCAGCATCGCGCCATTTTCAAGCATCGCGACGCACCATGCGCCCTTTTGGCAAGCAAAACTGCCCTGCATGGCCTGGTCGAGTGCTTCATCCATTGCCTTGCGAACTGCGCCCTGCTCTTCGACGCTCAATCGCCGGCGATGATCCGTCTTGCTGATCTGGGGAAGGCGGCTGTCAACAGGAAGGATAGTCGGAGGTTGATGCTCGCTCGCAACCAGCGCCCTCTGCCACTGTTCGAAAATGAAAGCCTGCGGTCTTTCGCGATTTGTTGCCAGTATGTCGTCCTGTCGCAAGGCAACCAGAACACCATCCTCGGAAATCATAAGATCCGGTTTGGGCACGCCAGAGCCGAATGCTGCCACGCCGAGGGAAGAAAGCAGCAACAGCAGGCCCACATGGCGCACGCTCGTTCGCAACATCGTCATGAGCAGAAAGCCTGTGATGAACGTCGGCATAAGCCAGGCGGGCTGGCGGCCGAAGGTAATATCGCCGCCCCATCCCGCCACCGTTTTGGCGATAGCGATGACCAACTCCAGTCCCTCGCCGGTGATTTGCCAAAAGGGCCCGTCGAGGCCAAATGGCATAAGCAACATGGCCGCCATGCCAAACGGCATGACGACGAAGGAGACGATCGGCATCGCAGCGAGATTGGCTGCAAGGCCGTATGTCGCCAACCGGTGAAAATGCTCGATCGAGAAGATCGCCGTCGACGCGCCGCCAATGAAGGAGGTCGACAATATGCTGCCGAAGAAGCGCGTAACGAACAGCAACGGGCTCAGGAGCCTGGAGCGCGAAAGAATATTTTCCCGATGCTGGCGCCGTTTCCAAAGCGTGTAGCCGGATACCAGCGCCAGCGTCGCGGCGTAGGACATCTGGAAGCTCGGTCCGAGCACCTGCGACGGCGACAGGCTGAGAATGACGATTGCCGAGAGCGCAACGTTGCGCAGACTGATCGACGGCCGGTCGAAGAGCACGGCAACCAGCATGATCGCCATCATGATAAAGGCGCGTTCGGCCGACACGCCAAAGCCGGAAATGAGATAGTAAGCCGTCAGGGTTACCAGCGCGCCGAAAGCGGCTATCTTCTTGGTCGGCCATGCCTGCGCCATGCCGGGAAACAGGCTGAACAGATAACGCAGGCCGATATAGAAGATACCGGCCGAAAGCGCCATGTTGAGGCCGGAAATGGCAATGATATGCGTGAGCCCGGCCATTCGCAGCGCTTCGGTCGTTTCGTCCGAAAGCGCGCGTCTCTCATCGGTGACAAGTGAGGCCGCGAAAGCGCCGGTGTCACCGGGCAAGGTCCTTCTAATCCTGTCGCCTATGCTGTTGCGCAGGCCGGCAAGCCAGATATCCGCCTTATCCAACACCGAATCCGCCGCAACATCACTGGCCGGTGACAGAAGGGTCGGCTTTCCAAAGGCAAAGCCGTTTGCACCGATGCCGTTGAAATAGGAACTGAACGCGAAATCGTTGAGATCAGGCAGAGCAGGTCCGGCCGGAGGCGTCAGTCGCGCCTTGCCCTGGATGCGGTCGCCGAGGTTGAACGGTTCTGCCTGTTTGCGCACGAAAATGGTGACGCGCTCCGGCGGTCTGCGAATGGCCGGCTTTTCTGTCTTGTCGACTTTGACGACGTATCGCCAACCTCCGTTATCGTAGGATTCTCGCCTTTCGATCCGACCTGTGACGGTCGTGGTCACAGCCGAGTCGAGCATGACGGTCGATGCCCGCCAGCTTTCCCACTGTGCCAGAGCCATGCCCAGACAAACCAGCATGCCGGCGAAGAGGACATGCCGAAGCACGCGGCCCGCTTCGCGCCTGAAAAGAAAGCTGCCAGCCAGGACCAGAAGCGCAGCAAGGACCGTCTGCGGCGGCGGATCGATATCGGCCTTGAACCAGAAGATCGCGCCGAGGCCCATATAGATCGGCGCAAACAGGATGGCACGACCATGCGCGGCCTCCTCTTCGATCAGGCGCCAAACAAAGGATCTGATGCGACTGACAGCCAGGTAGAAACGCGCGACCGGCGGCGCCTGATCCTGCGTCCGCTCCCGCTGCTCCGCTTTGGCACGAGAAACAAGGGGCGTGGCGGCATGGTGAGGCTCTGCAGGCCCAGGAAGATTCCTGCCATCCTCCTGCTGCTCCGGTGCCTCTAAATTAGGCATTCACTGCCTGCCTCACGCAAAACTACAGCTATGACGCGATTTTTGCCGTCACCATTCGGTGAATTCAACCAAAATCGGCACACCCACTGCCAAATTGCGCCATTTACCGGAACAGGGGGATCAAATGCCCTACTGCATTGCCCAAAAGTTGATACCGCAATGCACAATTCGGCATTAGGATAACTTGGCATTAGGCTCTGGATCATATAGCTAGTCGGTAGTCGCTTAACCTTTTGGCGCTTTTTATGGCGTCAATCCCGCCAAATCTTGGAGGATCAGCATGACGGAACAAAGCGCGAAACTAACTTGGGGTGAGAAGACGGTAGACCTGCCGGTCAAAACCGGGACCATCGGCCCGAGTGTCATTGATATTGGTGCCCTTTATAAGAACACCTCCACTTTCACTTACGATCCTGGCTTCACCTCGACCGCGTCGTGCGAGTCCAGCATCACCTATATTGATGGCGACGAAGGCGTTCTGCTGCATCGCGGCTATCCGATCGAACAGCTGGCCGAACACGGCGATTTCCTCGAAGTATGCTACCTGCTGCTCTACGGCGAACTGCCGACGGCCGCACAGAAGAAGGACTTCGACTATCGCGTCGTGCATCACACCATGGTGCATGAGCAGATGTCGCGCTTTTTCACCGGCTTCCGCCGCGACGCGCATCCGATGGCCGTCATGTGCGGCTGCGTCGGCGCTCTGTCAGCCTTCTACCACGACTCGACCGACATCACCGATCCGCATCAGCGCATGGTCGCGAGCCTGCGCATGATCGCCAAGATGCCGACGCTTGCCGCCATGGCCTACAAGTACCATATCGGCCAGCCCTTCGTTTATCCGAAGAACGATCTGGATTACGCATCGAACTTCCTGCGCATGTGCTTTGCCGTTCCCTGCGAAGAGTATGTCGTCAATCCGGTGCTGGCACGCGCCATGGACCGTATCTTCATCCTGCATGCCGACCACGAGCAGAACGCTTCGACCTCGACGGTTCGCCTCGCAGGCTCCTCGGGCGCAAACCCGTTTGCCTGCATCGCTGCAGGCATCGCCTGCCTCTGGGGCCCTGCTCATGGCGGCGCCAACGAAGCCGCGCTGAACATGCTGACGGAAATCGGCTCTGTCGACCACATTCCGGAATACATCGCCCGCGCCAAGGACAAGAACGATCCGTTCCGCCTGATGGGCTTCGGCCACCGCGTTTACAAGAACTACGATCCGCGCGCCAAGATCATGCAGAAGACGGCGCATGAGGTTCTCGGCGAACTCGGCATCAAGGACGATCCGCTGCTCGACATCGCGATCGAGCTGGAACGCATCGCGCTGACCGATGAATACTTCATCGAGAAGAAGCTTTACCCGAACGTCGACTTCTACTCCGGCATCACGCTGAAGGCCCTCGGCTTCCCCACCACCATGTTCACCGTACTGTTCGCGCTTGCCCGTACCGTCGGCTGGATCGCTCAGTGGAACGAGATGATCGAGGATCCGCATCAGCGCATCGGCCGTCCGCGCCAGCTCTATACCGGCGAACCGCCGCGTGAATACGTTCCGGTCTCCAAGCGCTAAGCTCCGGACTTGAAACAAAAAACCGGTCAGAAATGACCGGTTTTTTTATTGGACAAGACATCCAGGAGGATGGCGGCCGCCTTGTCACCAGGCGGCTCCTCCGTCTGCATGCGCTGCCAGACGACATCATAGCCTGCGAGCATTGCCGACAGCTCAGGCGTGTCGTTCGACAGGCGCTCCATATAGCGGGCCAGCAGGCCGGGCCGCAAAATGTCGTTGATGAGCTCAGGCACGACAGCGTAGTCGGCAATCAGGTTCGGCAAGGCCGCCGTCCATACCTTGATGCGCGCCATCACAAATCTGGCCAGCCATTCCGTCTTGTAAGTCGAGACCACCGGAACCCCGGCAAGCCCCAACTCCAGGATTACCGTGCCAGACGCTGCCATGGCGGCATCCGCCTGCGCAAAGGCCTTCCACTTCGCATCCTGACCAACGAGGATATCCGGCTTGATGCGCCAATTTTCGAGAAGCGACCGCACTAGGGCCTCCTGCCTCGGCACCGTCGGCAGCAGATACCGGACGCCATTGTTTCGCCGGCTAAGTTCATCGGTAGCCCGCTCAAAAACCGGCAGGAGCTGGCGGATTTCCGAAGCGCGAGACCCGGGGAGAAGAAGGACCGTCATTGGGGCGTCGGCAGCACTCGTACCGCGCACCGCGCGCTGTCGGCGCGTCTTCAGCAGATCGACGTCCACCGTCAGGCGATGGCCGACATAGGTTGTCGCCGGCCCGCCCAAGCGCTGCATGGCTTCCGGCTCGAACGGCAGCACGGCCAGCACATGATCGACATAGGCGAGCATTTCCCGCGCACGGTATTCCTTCCACGCCCAGACGCTGGGGCAGACATAGTTGACGACCGGAAGGCCGGGCAATGCCTTGCGCACCCTTCTCGCCACGCGGTGGGTGAAATCCGGGCTATCAATGATCAGAAGCACATCGGGCTTGGCCGCTATGATGGCTTCGGCCGTCTGCCGGATGCGGGCAAGCAGTTTCGGCAGTCTCTTGATCACCTGGATGAAGCCCATGATCGACAATTCGGAATAGTCGAAAAGCGAGCGCAGGCCTTGCGCTTCCAGCGCCTCGCCGCCGACGCCGATCAACTCCACGCGACCGCCATGGCGCCGCTTCAACGCCGCGACGAGATCGCCGCCCAGCAGATCGCCGGAAACCTCTCCCGCAACGACAGCGAGCTTCAAGGGAGCGCCGCTCACATGAAGCCCTCCGCGCTCAGACCACGATCGATACCGCAGACGAAGATGCCGGCTTCATCGGCCGCGGCAATCACCGCCTCACGGTCGAGAACCAGCGCCCTGCCCGCTTCCACCGCAACGCCGGCAAGGCCGGCCTTCTTGGCGTTCAGCACGGTCGAGACACCAATCGAGGGCAGATCGGCGCGCACATCCTGCTGCGGCTTGCAGAGCTTGACCAGTACGCCGCGACGGCGTGTCGATATACGACCCTCGGCGCGCAAGCCGGCAACACGCTCGATCATCTTGTCCGTGCCCTCGGCGCCCTCAAGCGCCACGACACGGCCACCGACGCTGACGGCGCCCTGGCCGACATCCAAAAGCCCAAGCGCGTCGGCTGCCTTCGCACCTTGGGCGATATCGCGCAAATCCTCTTGCGAGGGCGCGTGCCGCCCGAGCGGCCCGGTGGTCGCCAGCAGATCGGGCGCAATCTCGTGCGCACCGACGACGCGGACGCCACCGGCCTCGATCAAGCGGATGACCATCTGCAGCACGGCATTATCGCCGCCGGAAAGAAGCGTGCGGATAGTCGAGGGTAATTCTTTGATCACGCGCCACGTCGGATGCACCTCCCGCCAAGGCGGACGGCGCGCGACGCCGCCGGACATGACGACCCGGTCAACGCCATAGCGACGGAACGTGATTTCAAGGCCGGCGAAATTGCCGACACCGAGATTGGCGTGATCGAAAGCGGACCAATCCCGATCCGCCTCGTTCGTCAGCGCAATGATGACAGGATTTTCGCCGGCCTGGCGGGCAGCTTCAGCAACGTAAGCCGGCAGAAAACCACTGCCCGCGATGATCGCCAACCTACCCTTGCCGTCTTGGCCGGCGGAGACCACCGTCAGCTCTTGCCGCGATTGGGCGACGACAGCGCGCGATCGCTATCGGCTGCGATGAAATCGAGGATCTCAATCACTTCCTTGCAATCGGCATATTCGTCACGGATCGCCGCGGCATTGTCGCGGATCGAACCTTCGCCTTCGAAGATACCCTTGTAGGCGCGTCGAACTCGGTGAATGACCGCGCGGTCTATGCCTGCGCGCGTCATGCCGACAATGTTGAGGCCGGACAGCACGCCTGGATTTCCGTTCAGCATGCCGTAGGGAATGACATCGTAGCTTGCAGCCGAAAGTCCTCCGATGAAAGCCTGCCGACCGATGCGGGTGAACTGGTGCACGGCGCAGCCACCGCCCAGAATGGCGCGATCTTCGATGGTCACATGCCCCGCCAGCATGACATTGTTGGACATGATGACATTGTTGCCGACGCGGCAATCATGCGCGACATGGGAATTGGCGAGGAACAGATTGTTGTTGCCGACAATCGTCTTGCCGCCGTAGTCGGCCGTGCCGGTATTGATCGTCACGCCTTCACGTATCGTGCAGTTCTCACCAACATCCAGCGTCGTCTCTTCGCCGCCGTGATGAACGCTCTGCGGGTCGCCACCGACAATGGCCATCGGAAATATCTTCGTTCCCTTGCCGATCGTCGTGCGACCGGTGACGATGGCATGCGTCAGCAGATGGACATTATCATGCAGCACGACCTTGGGGCCGACGTGGCAGAAAGGCCCGATCTCGACGTTCTCGCCGATGATGGCACCATCCTCAACGACCGCGAACTTATGAATGCTCGCGCTTTTTGCGATGCTGCTCATGCCTCGTCCTGATCCTTCCTCACAATCATCGCGCCGATATCGGCTTCGGCAACCAGGATGCCATCGACCTTGGCATCACAATGGAACTTCCAGATCGTACCGCGCTGCTTCTGCTTGACGACATGGAATTCGACGCGGTCACCGGGAACGACCGGCTTGCGGAAACGGGCATTGTCGATCGTCATGAAATAGACGAGATTGCCGCCGATGCCATCCTTGCGGGCGCAGATCGCGCCTGCCGTCTGAGCCATGCCTTCGATGAGCAGTACGCCCGGCATGATCGGTGAACCTGGAAAGTGCCCGGTGAATTGCGGCTCGTTTGCCGTCACGTTCTTGATGCCGATCGCGGAATTATCGCTATCGATCTCGATGATCTTATCGACCATCAGGAAGGGATAGCGATGCGGCAAAAGCTTCATAATTTCCAGAACGTCAGCCGACGACAATGATGTCTTGGCTTCCTCAGTCATGCTCCGCACTCCCGTCCTTCTTTTCTCTGGCTCCCGACCGCTTCGCGATCTCTGCCGATTCCCTCAGAAAATCCCACAGGGGCCGCGCCGGATGACCAGCGTAACGCTCGCCCGCCGGAATGCTGTTCATAACACCGCTCTTGGCGCCGATCTGTACACCGTCGCCAATGTGAATATGGCCGTTCAACCCCGCCTGACCGCCGATTTGCACACCGTCACCAATCAGCGTGCTGCCGGCTATGCCGACCTGGCTGACGACGGCGCAATGGCGGCCAATGCGAACGTTATGTCCGATCTGGACCTGATTGTCGATCTTGGTGCCCTCGCCGATCACGGTATCATCCATCGTGCCGCGATCGATCGTGGTATTGGCGCCGATCTCGACATTATCCTGGATGATGACGCGGCCGATCTGCACGATCTTCACCATGCCGCGAGGCCCTGGCGCATAACCGAAACCATCCTGGCCGATACGCGCGCCGTTGTGAATGATGACGCCATTACCGAGGTACGAGCAGAGTATGCTTGCGCCACCGCCGATGGTGCAATTTCGTCCGATCTTCACACCCGGTCCGATAAGCGCATTGGCACCGATCCACGTGCCCTCGCCTATCTCGGCGCCAGGTCCAATGACCGCGCCCGGCTCCACACCGATATTGGCTTCCAGCTTGGCTGTGGCATCAATGACGGCGCCAGGAGAGATCACGCCGGGGTTCGACGTGAACGCGATCGGACGCATGGCTTCCGGATGCAACAACGCTCCGGCAAGCGCAAAGTCCGTATGCGGCTTCTTGGAGAGAAGCACCGGAATGTGCGCGGGGACGAAGGATTTCAGCGCCGGCAGGCAAATGATCGCCGAAGCCTTGCACGTCTCAAGCTCTGCGCGATTCTTCCGGGAAAGGATATAACAAATGTCGCCTTCGCCTGCCCTATAGACAGGAGCAATCGACTTGATGACGACCTCCGCGAAGGTCGCATCAATAAGATCCGCCCCAAGATGTTCAGCCAACTCTCGTAAGCTGACGCCACCGTGGGGCGGGAAGAAACCTATATGTTCCATAAGCACCAGCTCCAGAACGGTGTTCAAGCCCGTTGTTCTAGGCTGCCGATATCAGAACTGGTTGGCGATGCCAAACCGGAAATTCTCAGTCTTGTCGTAATCTTCCTTGAGAACCGGCACGGCATAGTCAACACGGATGACGCCGAACGGCGAAGACCAGATCAGACCAGCACCCAGCGAAGCTCGGATGGAGCTGTCGTTATGCAGGATGTCGCCGAACAGATTGGCCTTGTTACCGTAGAGGCTACCCGCATCGGCAAAGGCTGCAATGCGCAGACCGATATCCTGCGGAACACCCGGCATCGGCATGCTTGCTTCCGCCGAAGCCGTGAAGTAGGTCGTGCCGCCCAGCGGATCGCCGTTGGACGAGCGCGGACCAATACCGGCATTCTCAAAGCCGCGGATTTCACGACCACCAAGCGTAAACTGGTCGAAGACGTTCAGCTTGCCATCCGTCGGCATCACGTAGCCAGCACCGACTGTCAGCGAGCCGATAATATCGGCTTCGTCGCTGATCATCTTGTAGTAACGCGCCTTGCCACTCAGCTTGTAGAAGTCGGAGTCGCCACCCAGGCCCGCATATTCATGCGTGAACTTGGCGATAATACCTTCACGCGGCAGATTCTGGTCATCCAACGTGTTGTAGGTAAAGGTCTGCGAAATCGTCGACTGCACCCAAGGGCCGTTTTCGACGAGGTTGAGATATGGATTTGACAGATTGTTCTGCCAATCGTTCGTGCCGTCGTATGTCAGGCGCTTGTAGTTGTAGCGCAGGGTCGTCGCCAAGTTCTCGGTGATCGGCGCGGTCACACGCAGCGAGAAGCCTTCCTCCGAATAGTCGTAGAAGTCGTCGCTCGACGTCTGGTTCTTGAAGATATCGAAACCGGCAGCGAGACGATAACCAAGGAAGTAGGGCTCAGTGAACGAGATGTTGTAGGTACGATTGCCTTCCGTGCCGGCACCCGCAGCGATGCGGATGTACTGACCGCGGCCGAGGAAGTTCTTTTCCTCAACCGAAGCTTCCAGCAGCAGACCACCGTTGTTGCCGACGGCGTAACCGGCACCGATACCGAACGAGCCGGTCGGCTGATCTTCGACGTTGACGACGACGACAACACGGTCCGGAGCACTGCCCTGTGCCGTGGTGATGTCAACCTTGGTGAAATAGCCGAGCGCGTCGAGGCGACGCTTGGCGCGCGTGATCATTTCCTGGTTGAAGGCATCGCCTTCATTCAGGTCGAACTCGCGGCGGATAACGTAGTCGCGTGTGCGGGTGTTGCCGCGGATTTCGATACGCTCGACATAGGCGCGCTCGCCCTGATCGACCAGGTATTCGATGCCGATCGTATGACCGGTCAGATCACGGTTGCCGCGCGGCGTGATGCGGGCGAACGGATAGCCGGCGGAAGCCACGCGCTTCGAAATATTCTCGATCGAAGTCTGAATGTCCTTGGCGCTGTAGACATCGCCCTTGTGGGTGATGACCAGGCCCTTAAGATCCTCGGCATTGATGCCGTCGACCGTCGAGATGACATTGATGTCGCCATAGGTGTAACGCGGACCTTCATCGACATTGAAGTTCAGCGTGTATTCGTTGTTCTGCTCGTTCAGCGTCGCATCGGCGCTGACGACGCGGAAGTCGGCGTAACCATGGTTGTAGTAGAACTGACGCAGCGCATCCTGGTCAGCCTGCTGACGGTCCGGGCTGTAAACGTCCTTGCGGGTCAGGAACGACAGGAAGTTGCTCTTCTTCGTGCTGATCACCGAAGCGAGACGGCCGCTGTTGTAAGCCTGATTGCCCGAGAAATTGATCTTGTCGATCTTGGTACGATCACCTTCGTTGATGACGAAAGCGACGTTGAGACGACCCTGAGCGACCTCGGCGGTCTGCGTCGTTACCTGCACATCGTTACGGCCGATGGCGGCATAGGCATCCTTGATGGTCTTGACGTCAGCCTGGACGGTGGCCTCGTTATAGGGGCCGGCAGCGTGGGTCTGAACGATCCCCTGCAGCTTGTCGTCCTTGATCTTGCGGTTGCCGTTGAAGACCACGGCGTTGATGAGCTGATTCTCCTTGACCGATATGACCAGGGCGCTGCCCGAAACGGTCATATGGACGTCGGAGAAATACCCGGTGGCGTAAAGCTGCTTCACCGATGCATCGATATCGCTTGGCGAGAAGCTCTTGCCAGGCTTGATCGTGATGTTGTCTCGAACAGCTTGCGCGCCGACGCGCCCAGCTCCCTGAACATCAATCCGCTGGATAACAGCGGCCTCCGCGACTGAGGTAGAGGCAAGGGTGATAACACCAGCGCCCGACGCAACAACACCAGCAGACAGCGCTACCGCCGACACTGCGTTCAATAATCTTGAACCAGCCTTCATTTTCACTTCTTACCTTTTTTTCAGTCGTCCCCAGCCCCAGGCGAACCCGATTCCGGCCACGTGTGTCGTTTTACCCGCTTTTGACATACAAGCAAGGGAGCAAGTTAATTTCCGTTTACTTCATTTCAAAGCGTGACCCATTCGCCACTACAGCTTTGAAACATCGTAAATAAATCGTAATTTCCTCTCGCGTTGCCCCACTAGCCTATTCGGGAACTAATATCGTTCCATGTCGCAAACACCATGAGTGACAGCACCATCGCAAATCCGATCCGGAAAGCGATATCCTGTGCCCGTGCACCCAAGGGTTTTCCCCTGACGGCTTCAATCGCATAGAACATCAGATGGCCGCCATCAAGTACCGGGACGGGCATCAAATTTAATAACCCTATTGAAACAGAAAGTATGGCGGCGAACTGGAGCACCGCAGAGAAACCTAAGGTTGCCATTTGTCCGGACAGCTGCGCAACCCGAATCGGCCCGCCAAGCTGGTCGGCCTTCATGTAGCCGCCGATAACGTTGGCGATATATTCGAAGGTGCCGGAGACGATGCTGCCCGTTTGCTTCACCCCTTCGCCAAGCGCCTGGAACGGCCCGTAGGCTTCGTAGCGCAGCCTGATCGGCTTCTGACCGTCGGTGATGCCGATGGTGGCTATTTCGATCTGCGTGCCGAAAATATCGGTCTCCGCGGATTTCTTCGGCGTAACCGTCACATCGCGTGTCTGGCCGCCGCGCTCGACGGACAGGGACACGGGCTTGTCCACGTGAGAGGCGGCGTAACGCTGCACTTCGCTGATGGAGCCCACGGCCTGTCCATCGACGGAAAGGATGCGGTCGCCGAGTTCAAGACCGGCAGCTTCAGCGGGGCTATCCGGAGCGATCGACGCCACCAACGGATCGATCGGCGCAATGCCGATGCTGCCGACATCCTTCTTGTTGCCGGAGGCATCCGTTTCCGTCAGCGTTTCCGCCACAATCGGAAAATCGCGTATCTCGCCGTTGCGCTGTATCGTCAGTACGATGCTCTTGCCGGGCCGGTCACCGATATAGCGGCCGATATCGTAGTAGGTCGCTATAGCGTTGCCATCCGCGGCGATCAGGCGATCTCCCGCCACTATGCCGGCCTTTGCCGCCGGTCCATTCGGCTCTACGCCTGTAATCAGTGGATCTACGAGCGCAATGCCTATGCGGCCCATCTCCATCTTGTTGCCGAATTGATCGGTGTCCTCCACCAGCTTCGGCATGATACGGAAATCGCGCATCTGGCCGTCGCGCTCGACCGTCAGAACGATCGTGCGGCCAGGACGCAGGCCGACATAGCGCTGCACTTCATCAAAGGTCTTCACCTTGACACCGTCGATGGCCATCAGCCGATCGCCGGGCTCGATACCGGCTTCTGCAGCGGCGCCATCACGCGTCACCATGGCGACGACCGGATCGGCGACGGTGCGACCGTAGACACTGAAAAGAACGGCAAAGATTGCTATGGCGAGAATGAAGTTTGCGATCGGACCGGCGGCAACGGTTGCCGCCCGCTTCCAGAGCTTGGCCCCTGCGAAGGATTGGGCGCGCGCTTCTTCCGTCATGGCCGCGAGTTGATCCGTATCGGTCTTGCTCGAGGCATCCTCGTCGCCAAAGAAGCGCACATAGCCGCCGAGCGGGATGAGCGAAAGCTTCCAGCGCGTGCCGTGCCGATCAGTATGCCCCAAGATTTCGGGGCCGAAACCGATCGAAAATGCCATGATGCGGATACCGGACCAGCGCCCGACCAGATAGTGACCCATCTCGTGCACGAAAACGAGCAGCGACAGGACGAAAACAAACGTTATGACGTTGTTCGTCAAAAAACCAATGAAGCTAGCCGCGCCACCCATGCAACGATCCTGTTCGCGTTAATTTCAGACCCCGAGCAGAACGCCGCCCAATGACAAGGTCTCGCCGCTCATTGTCAGCGATATTACGATAGCCAACAAAAACGCTGCAAAACAAGCAAAAATTAGTCCATCGACTCGATCCATGACGCCGCCATGGCCTGGAATCAGATGGCTGGAATCCTTCACACCGAAACGGCGCTTGATGAAAGACTCAAACAAGTCGCCGATCTGGCTGCAAACCGACAGCACCAGCGCAAGCACCGGGATCCTCAAATCATCGGCGGAAAAGAAGCTCCAGACAACAGCGGTTCCCGCGATGATGGCGGCAACGGCACCGCCGATTGCGCCCGACCAGGTCTTGCCCGGCGATATGCGGGGCGCAAGCTTCGGACCGCCGATCGCCCGGCCGACGAAATAGGCAAATATATCGGTAGCCCACACCGTCGCGAAGACGAACAGCATCAACACGAAGCCGCGCAGATCATCGTCGCGAATCTCGGCAAGGGCGATCGCTGTCAATCCGGAATAGAATATGCCGCCCGGCAGCCACCAGGTCGTCCGCCGAACGGCAACCATAATCGTCGTCGCCGCGACAAAGGCAACCAGAACCTCGATGGAATAGACCGATTCGCTCATCAGCGTTGCGCCGGCAATCAGCACAAGACCGAGCCAGCCGAGCGCATTTCCCTGGGGATCGCGTCCGTGCAAGTCAGCTATCGTCGACCATTCATAGTAGACGAGCAGGCCGATTGCCGCCGCCAGAAGGCGAAAACTCAGGCCGCCATACCAGGTAGCCGCAAGAACAATAACGGCAAGGACGATGCCGGAGATGACGCGCAGCCTGAGTTCACGGCTCATCAGGACCCCACGGCCGCCGCCTGCTTGCCGGAGAGGCCGCCAAAGCGCCGGTCGCGCGCGGCATATTTCTCCAGCGCGGCGAAGAACAGGTCACGGCTGAAATCGGGCCAGTATTCCGGCATGAACATGAATTCCGAATAGGCGGCCTGCCACAAAAGGAAGTTCGATAGCCGCTCCTCGCCGCTCGTGCGGATAATGAGGTCTGGATCGGGAATTCCCGCGGTATCCAGGCGGGCGTCCAAAAGCTCCGGGCTGATATCCTGCGGACGCAGCCGCCCGGCTTCGACATCCTTCGCCAGGCTGACGACGGCGCGGGCAATCTCGTCGCGAGAGCCGTAGTTGAAGGCGATGACCAGCGTCAGGGCCGTATTGTCCCGGGTGGTCTCCTCAGCCTCGATCAGCAACGGCAGAATGTCGCCGCGCAGATTGCTGCGGTCGCCAATGACGCGGATCCGCACATTCTGACGATGAAGCTCGGCAAGATCCCGCCGGATGAACGCCTTGAGGAGCCCCAGCAGGTCGCTCACCTCGGTCTCGGGGCGACGCCAGTTCTCGGAGGAAAAGGCGAAAAGCGTGAGATACTTCACGCCGATATCACCAGCCGCTCGAACAGTTTCCCGAACTGCCTCCACGCCCTTGCGGTGGCCCATGGTGCGCGGCAGGCCACGCGCGTTGGCCCAGCGCCCATTGCCGTCCATGATGATGGCAACGTGTTCGGGTACGGCAGAAAACGTAGGATCTGACATATGGGTCCGGTTTCGTTCGGCGGGAAGAATGCTCTGATCTCGTAATCTAGGGCGCCGTCACCGCTTTCAATGTTTCCAAATCGAAAGCACGACACCCCAGCGTACGATTAGACCTGCATGATTTCCTTTTCTTTGTCGGCTAGCAAGCGGTCGACATCCGAAATCGTCTCATCCGTCATCTTCTGCACACGCTCGGAGAGGGAGCGGCTCTCATCCTGACCGATTACACCATCCTTTTCGGCCTTTTTGAGGCCATCCATGCCGTCACGGCGAACATGGCGAATCGCGACCTTGGCCTTCTCGGCGTATTCGTGCGCGACCTTGACCAGCGAGCGGCGGCGCTCCTCGTTGAGCTCCGGCAGCGGGATGCGCAGATTCTGGCCGTCGATGATGGGATTGAGGCCGAGATTGGATTCGCGGATCGCGCGCTCGACGGCACCGACCATCGCCTTGTCCCATACCGATACGGTCAACATGCGCGCTTCCGGCACGGTGATGTTGGACACCTGGTTCAGCGGCATGCGCGAACCATAGGCTTCGATCGTAACCGGATCCAGAATGTTAGCGGATGCGCGGCCGGTGCGCAGCGAGGCGATATCGCTCTTGAATGCCGCGATGGCGCCGTCCATGCGGCGCTTCAATTCCTTGAGGTCAGTGCCTTCACTCATGTCTATACTCCCCTGTAATAAGGCGACGCCGGGCATGCCCGGCGCCACAGGAACGTCAGTTGTCTGATACGATGGTCTTGCGGCCGCCGCCGGTCAAGATTTCCGCGAAGCCGCCCTTCTCGTGGATAGAGAAAACGATGATCGGAATTGAATTTTCCCGCGCAAGCGCCACGGCGGCTACATCCATGACCGCCAACCCCTTTTCCAGCACCTGGCTGTGGGTCAGATGATCGAAACGCTCGGCATCCGGAAACTTCTTCGGATCGGCGGAATAGATGCCGTCGACCTGCGTGCCCTTGAAGATGGCCTGCGCGCCCATTTCGGCGGCGCGCAATGCGGCTGCGGAATCAGTGGTGAAGAACGGATTTCCGGTGCCACCAGCAAAGATCACCACACGGCCCAGCGAGAGATGATAGAGCGTGGCGCGCTGCGAGAAACTCTCGCAGATCTCCGGCATGGAGATGGCCGAGAGCACGACGGTCTCGATGTCGAGCTTGCGCAGCGAGGTTGCCAGCGCCAGCGCATTGATGACGGTTCCGAGCATGCCCATATGGTCGCCGGTCACGCGATCGCCGCCCTTGGAGGCCACGGCGACACCGCGGAATATATTGCCGCCGCCGACGACCACGCCGACTTCGACGCCCATTGCGCGCGCTTCGGCGATATCGGATGCAATCCGGTCGGAGACGGTAACATCGATACCGAACCCCTGGCTACCCATGAGGGCTTCGCCGGAGGCCTTGAGCAGTACGCGCTTGTAGATCGGCTGAGACATCGTGGCTCCTTGAAGTGATCGCGGGGGATGATTGTGAAAGCCGGATACACGAAGGGCACCGCGTTGTCACGCGATGCCCTGAGGTTTTCCCTGATATGGTTTCACCAATCCGGGAGATGGCTTCTTTTTGCCAATCAGCCCTTGGCGACAGCCGCAACTTCGGCAGCGAAGTCGGTTTCTTCCTTCTCGACGCCTTCGCCGAGGAGCAGACGGGCCATGCCAACGACTTCGATCGCGGCGCCAGCGGTCTTTTCAGCTTCCTTGATGGCAGCAGCGACCGTCAGGTCCGGGTTGATGACGAAGGCCTGCGAGAGAAGAGCGACTTCCTCGAAGAACTTGCGCATGCGGCCTTCCACCATCTTTTCGATGATGGCTTCCGGCTTGCCGGATTCGCGGGACTGCTCGATGAAGACGTTGCGTTCGCGCTCGGCGACTGCAGCATCGACTTCTTCGGCGCGGATAGCCAGCGGGTTGGTGGCAGCAATGTGCATGGCAACCTGGCGGCCGATCGACGTCAGAACGGCCTTGTCACCGACCGACTTCAGGGCGACCAGAACGCCGAGCTTGCCGATACCGTCGCCGGCAGCGTTGTGGATGTAGGTCGCCACGACGCCGTGCTCGACTTCCAGCTTGGCCGCACGACGAAGCGTCATGTTCTCGCCGATGGTTGCGATTGCGTCCTTGATGGTGTCGGCGACCGGCTTGCCGGATGCGGGATAGGTCGCAGCCGAAATGGCTTCGACCGTGCCGTCGGTGGACAGTGCAACTTCGGCGATGCCGCGAGCGAGTTCCTGGAAGGCATCGTTACGGGCAACGAAGTCGGTTTCGGAATTGAGCTCGACGACAACGGCCTTGTGACCGGCGCCGGCAATGGCGATCAAGCCTTCAGCGGCGGTACGGCCGGACTTCTTGTCGGCCTTGGAGATGCCCTTGGCGCGCAGCCAGTCGATCGCGGCTTCGACATCGCCGTTGGTTTCGATCAGCGCCTTCTTGCAGTCCATCATGCCTGCGCCAGACTTTTCGCGCAGTTCCTTCACCAGTGCAGCCGTAATCTCGGTCATAAGCTTCCTCTTTGTCGGTTCATACGGTGCGGCAAGCGGCTTCGAACCGAGGCGGCACCGATTTGAGGGACGAAATGTACCCGTAAGTATGACAGCGTTATGAAGCCGCGTCACACTCTGGAATTCTTGATTGGAACATGCCTGGATTTACCGCCCAGGCAAAGCGTTACCCAAAACGCGATAAGGCCGCTCGAACTTCTTGAAGTCGCAAACGGCCCTATCCCGGATGTCAATGCGCTTGGGCGGACAGTCTCCTGCCCGCCTCGAGGCGCGATCAGGCTTCGGCGCCGTCCGCCAGGGTCGGCTCGACCGGAGTTTCCTCGGAAGCACCGAGGTCACGGCCCGATGCGCTCTGCTGGCGAGCGATGCCGTCGATGGCAGCGCGCGAGATCAGGTCGCAGTAAAGAGCGATGGCGCGCGAAGCGTCGTCGTTGCCCGGGATCGGATAGTCGATCAGGTCCGGATCGCAGTTCGAGTCGATGATGGCGACGACCGGGATGCCGAGGCGCTTGGCTTCGTCGATCGCGATCTTTTCCTTGTTGGTGTCGATGATGAACATCAGGTCGGGCGTGCCGCCCATGTCCTTGATACCACCAAGGGCCTTGTCAAGCTTTTCGCGCTCGCGCTCGAGGTTCAGACGCTCCTTCTTGGTGAAGCCCTGGGCGTCGCCGGAGAGGATTTCGTCGAGCTTGCGCAGACGCTGAATCGAGTTGGAAATCGTCTTCCAGTTGGTCATCATGCCGCCGAGCCAGCGGGCGTTGACGTAGTACTGGGCCGAACGCTTGGCGCTGTCGGCGATCAGTTCGGACGCCTGACGCTTGGTGCCGACGAACAGAACGCGGCCGCCACGGGCAACGGTGTCGCTGACGACCTGCAGGGCGCGGCTCAGCATCGGAACCGTCTGAGCGAGGTCGATGATGTGGATGTTGTTACGATCGCCGAAAATGTACGGCTTCATCTTCGGGTTCCAGCGATGCGTCTGGTGGCCGAAGTGAACACCAGCTTCCAGAAGCTGGCGCATAGAAAAATCAGGCAATGCCATGCCTTTGACTCCTTTTCCGGTTGAACCTCCGCAAGGCGAACAGCACTCTCTTCGAGAATGCCACCGGGCGGAACGATCCGGATTTCTCCCGGACAATCCCATGCCTTACGTGTGGAATGCGGCTGGCCATACATTCGATTTGCCGGGAATGCAAGGCTTGGAACGAAAAATAGCTGCGCGCCCTGCCCTCAAGCCGCCAGTTTATCGAGCAATGCCAGCATGACATTGGCGTCCGGCATCGGCAGGACGGCGTCGATTTCCGCCGGAACCAAGCCGGCTATGGCGCTGTCGGCGTCTCCGGTCGCCGTTCCGAGCGGCCCGCGGAAACCATGCTTGGCCCAGGCAAGCTCCTGCAATCGCGGGCTGATCAACGCCTCGATCATGCGGTCGACCTGTTCGTCTATGGCGATGAGCGGATGGGCGGAATAGACGGTCGGATGCGGATAGAGCACCACGGGCTTTGCGCCATTGCTGGCCTGGACCCGGTGCCACCGCTGCGGATCGGCGATGATCCATTCCACCAACTGATTCTCGTAGCCGACGATCATCGGTTCGCCGCCGATGCCGCCGGCGAGATACTGTTCGAAAAGCTTGCCTGATGACGACGACTTGAAGCCCATGTTGCGGAAGATGGACTGCGTCTTGTCGCCGAATTGCGCGAGATTGTCGGCGCTGGCCACGTTGCCGCTCAGGAGGCTGAGCACGAGGCCGGAAAACATGAAGCCTGAATTGGAACGATTGGGATCCGTGGAAACGATCCTGGACTGTCCATAGAGCGCGTTGACGCCGAGCTTCGACCAGGTTGTTCCGGCAAGGACGGCATCCAGCAGCGCCTTCAGATCGAGCTGATGCTGTCCTTCCGATGTCGTGGTGACAAGCCCGGCCTTGGTCAATCCATCGACGACAGGCTGCCACGAATAAACGACGATGGGCGTGTTGAGGATGACGCGATCGTTGCGGATCTTGATGCCGCTCTGCCGGGCTATGTCGACCATGATCGAGGAGGAAGGCCAGAGGAACGCGGGGTTCTGCGAGAGGAGCGCCTGCTCCCGCACCATCTCGACGGAGCCAGCGACGCGGCTGTTGATCTCCAGCCCGTGGCTGTGGAGAGCGCCGATCACATCGCTGTCGGCCAGAAATGCTTCCTTCTCGCCACCGATGAAGCCGAAAAGCTTGGTGCGATTGCCAAGCAGCCCCTGAAGCTCCGGCCTGTCCTTGACGGCGAAATAACCACCGGTGCCTGCGACCCCGGCAGCAAGAAGCCCTACTCCAAAAGCGCGGCGGGAAATGGCCATCAGCGTCCTATATCCTCTTTGAGCGAGGCCTGTATCAGGCGCAGCTCCGTATCAAGCGTATCCAGCCTGTCGTCGACCAGGCTGTCCGAATAGTGGACGAAGGCATCTTCGAGCTTGGTCAGAACCAGATCGACCTCCTGAAGGCGCGTCGCATCCGGCTGGCGCTTCGCCTCGATCACGGCAAAACCCTCCGCCACCTCGGCGGCTCGCGGCAGATAGTAGCTGAGGAACCGCCTCACCGTGCCGGCACTCTCCGGATTGGCCTCGACCTTGGCGAAGACGTCGGCGGCGATCTCCGCCAGATGCCGCACCCGCTTTGCCGTCTCCTTGCTGGCGATCTGGGCCGCAGAAGCCTCCAGCCTTCGCGCGGCGGGTGTCGCCGAATTCAGCAGATCGCGGGCGAATTCGAGCCGGCCCCTGCCGATGGCCTTCGCGTCCAGCCCTTCGAAGAGGCCGCGTGGTGCCAGCACAAAGATAAGACCCACGAAGACGAGCAGGCCGATGACGGCCGCGATCCATATCGGCATGCCGGCATAAAAGCTCAGCACAGGAATGACAATCGCGGCGACAAGCCCCGCCACGATCCAATTCCAGTCATTGCCGAACCAATTGCGCATTATCGTCCTAGTTATAGCCGCGCACTGCCCGGAATGCGCTGACGAGATCGCCGCGGCCATCGAACACCCGCGCCGAGGTCTCCTGCGCCAAGGCATCCAATTGCCGCTTGTCCGCATCGCCGAAGGTGATGCCGAAGACAGGCACATGCGGGTTGACCGATCTCCACCGGCTCATGAAATCGCCGTTGGCATCGTCGGACTTGCCGTCGGTCATGATGACGATCGCCGGCAGATAGGAGGACAGGTCCCGCTTACTCTTCATCCAGTGAAGCGCCCTGCCCGCGCAGGCATACATATCCGTACCGCCGCCGGCATGCTGCAGCGAGACCTTATCGACCAAGCTCTTCTGCTGCGCCGGATTTCCCGTCGCCTCGAAGGTCGTGCGCACATCGGCGTCGAAGGGGATGACCATGATGCGGTCCGCCGGCGTCCACTGCGCCAATACCTTGCCGGTCTCATCCGGATTGAACAGGAACTGCATGGCCGCCTGCAGCTGGTTCTCGCCCTTACCTTCCATCGAACCCGAAAAATCGAGGCAGAGGGCGGTCAGCGACGGCTTACGCAATGCCACTTGATAGAGATCGAGCGCCTGGCGGATCACCGCGGGCTCGGGCATGCGAATTGCCGTCACGAGACGCGTCGGATCGAAATTCCACGACGGGTCCGGCTTGGCGGTGACATCCGCGAGCGGAATGCGACGGCCGGTATCGGCGATGCGCTTCTGCACCGGTGCAGAACGCAAGTAGTCAAGGAGTTGGTTGAAGAAGGCCTCAACCTCCTGCCCGCGCCCATGATCGACGAAACCGATCGGCGAATCGGCAACCACGACGCCATCGGCCGGATAGATGGCATAAAGCGGCTCCTTGCCCATGCCGGCCAGCTTGTCATTGGTCTCCTTCAGCACGGCTTCGTAATTCCACATGGCGTCGTAGAGCACGCCCTTTGCAGCCTGGTCCGTATAGAGATCCGCGAGCCAGCCAGAGGAACCAGAAGAGCGCTCAACGCCGGCAAGCAGGGACCGGACAGCACCCTGGACATCCGGCTTGTCGAGATCGCCCGGCTCGATGGCGGGTTTGTTGCCGAGCGCGCTCGACAGCATTGCGAGATAGGCGCTGGCGCCCGAGTTGGATTGCGTCGCGGATGTCATCAAGAACTTCAGCGAGCCGTTCTTCACCGCCGCCAATACGTCCTTCATGTAGACAGGCTTGCCGATCCAGCCGAGCGCCTCGGCCTTGGATTTGCGCACGCCGAGAATGACCGGCATCTGCGCCACCGACGTCAGCGACTTCACCCGGCGCTTGACGTCGAACATATCGACCCAAACGCTCGATGCCGGCCAGACGGCATCCTGTTCGACGCCTTGTTCGCTCTGGAGAGCGAGCCCGATATCCAGCGTGCCTTCATAGGTGAAGCTGCAAGTCGCTTTCTTTTCCTTGCAGAACTCTTCGACGATCGGCTGAATGACGGTGTTTTCCGAGCCGGAAACGATCGAGAACTTCGGGCCATCACCGCCGACATTGCAGCCGCTCAGCGCAAGAACTGCGGCGAGCGTCAGGCCGGTAACGAATGTGCGGATCTTCATGCAGTTCACCGCGCCTCGATCATCGCCTTCTTGAGCTCAATGGTCATTTTCTGCATCCGCTGCTCGGCCTCGGCCCGCTTGGCGCGACCATCTTCCTGCACCTTCAGCACGCCGCTGATCGTGTCGATCAGGTCGCGGTTGGCGGCGGCGAGCGTATCGATATCGACGATGCCGCGCTGCGATTGCTGCTCGATGGCAATCGCCTGATCCTTCATCATTTTCGATGCCTCGCGGATCATTTCGTTGGTGGCGTCCGTCACCGTCTTTTGCAATTCAAGCGCCGATTTCTGCTGGCTCAGGCCGAGCAGGATGACCATCTTCTGCTTCCAGGCCGGCACCGTCAGCGCCGAGGTTGCCTGCAGGTTCTCGATCAGCGTTTCGTCGCCGGACTGCACGATGCGGATTTGCGGCAATTGCTGAATGCCGAGCTGGCGCGCCTGCTGCAGATAGAAAACCCGCTTCTCGAGACGATCGAGAGCTTGTAGGCTGTCCTGATAGACCTGCGCCTCCAGCATGCCCCCGCCCGGACCGGTGGAGGCCGCATCGGCAGTACTCTTCAGCCGCGGAAGTTCGGTGGCGCGAAAGCGCTCAACGAAATTCTTGCCGGCCTGCACATAGGCATCGAGCTGCAGGATGGACTGCTTCGTCTCTTCGTGCAGATCATCGAGAAGGGCGATGTCCCGGCGCAGGATATCCTTGTGACGATCAAGCTCGAGCCCGATGCGGTCGATCTGGCCCGCCACATCCTCGAACTCTTCCTTGAAGCGCTGCACCCTGGCCCTGAATGAGGAAAACACGCGCGACAGGAAGCTTTCGTCCTTCAAGGAAGCCGGATCGAGCTTCTTCGATTTGATGATGATTTCGGTCAGCAGCCTGCCCACCTCGCCGAGATCCCGATTGCGGACCTCCCGGAGAATCCGGTCGGAATAATCGGAGACCGACTGCTGGGCGCGGTCGCCGTAGACGGAAATCCCGGCGCGGTCGGTGATGTCGATGCTATCGCCGATGCGGGCGATCTCACCCGGATCAGCGGCGACCACAGGCAGAGTCTCGTTGGAACCGGCGGAGATATCGGTATTGCTCATAGATTGTGCTTTCTCGTCCATAAAACACAGAGCCGACCGCAAAACATTGTCGACCGCCCCAAGACGATCAATCCCCCCGCGCGCCCCAATACAATTCCAGATCGGCACGGGCAAAAGTCAGACTCACCCAAGCGTGCCGATCGTTTCACACAATAGTGAAACTTGGATCACAGTTTTATGACGAAAATTTTGCCCTTTGCGCCGCGGTCCGGCGAGAGCTATTGGCAGGCCTTCGTGTCGAGAACCTCAAGCTTGGTGAGCTTGCCGGTGAGGACGAAGTCGCCGTAATCCATGGTGAGATCGCGCGTTATACCATTCTCGTAAAGCTTGAACGACATGCGGTAGACCGGTATGGCGTCGCCCGTGGACTTCTCGTTGAAATAGGCGACGGACACCGGCCAGAAGGCGGTCTTGGCAAAGGCGCCGGCCTTGTCGGCGTCGGGATCATCCGTGGCGGGCGTCTCCTGCTTGCCGACGACGGTGGTCGCGATCAATGGCTTGTCGCCGTCGTCGGAACCGTCGAAGACCTGGGCCTCGAAGAAATTCTTGCCGAGTTTGGCGTTGCGGATGATGTCGAGCATATGCTCGGTCGGGAAACGGCTCTGGATGAGTTCGATCTGCTTGCTGTGCGGCTGAGTCAGATCGACCTTGATGCCCTTCTGGTCGTCGGTCGCGGCGCCGCGCACGTCCTTGTCGAGCTGGCTGTCGGTATAGGACTTGGTTTCGAAGCGGAACACCCGCTTGGCCAGATCCTCGAACGTCGTCGTCTGCTGGTCGCTGACCCGCGTGGAATCGCCCGTGTCGATCTGCGTGACGAAGCGGAAATTGGTGGTGAACCCTGTGCAATCGGAGCCTTCGAATTCATAGACCATGCGACCGAACATGCCGGCGATGCCGGAACGATCGGAAGCGTCCTTCAGTTCGAGATCATAGACGGCGCGATGTGCAATGAGGCCACTCGGAACGGCCGCATGGGCTGCCGGATTTCCCAGAGATAGAACGCCCAGACCCGAAACGACAGCTGCAGCAAGACTCGAGCGGATCATTCATTATCTCCTGTTGGACTCGCACGCGATGTTATAAGAACGCTTTCGGCTTAAACGAGGCTGCCGGTCCTAATTGACGGAATTTAGTCTTGATGCCGGATTTTTGAAGTTTTTACAACAAAACGGGAGATGAAAATGTCCGACGCTATAGAGGGTCGTCTGAAGGAACTTGGCATCGTTCTGCCGCAGGCCGCCGCACCGGCCGCGAATTACGTTCCCTATGTCATCAGCGGCAATCTTCTCTATCTGTCCGGGCAACTGCCGATGGAAAACGGCAAGGTCGGCGTGACAGGCCATCTCGGCAGGGATGTCGACGTTGCCGGCGGCCAGCGCGCCGCCGAACTCTGCGCCATCAATATTCTTGCGCAGGCAAAGGCAGCGCTCGGCGGCGATCTCGGCCGCATCAAGCGCCTCATCAAGCTGAACGGCTTCGTCGCCTCGACGCCTGATTTCGTCGAACAACACCTTGTGATCAACGGCGCCTCCAATCTTCTGGCAAACGTGTTGGGAGACGCCGGCAAGCACGCCCGCGCCGCCGTCGGCATGGCAGCCCTGCCATTCAATGCCGCCGTTGAAATCGATGCCATTCTGGAAATCGCCTGATGAGCAAGCATGCCTGGTTGACCGAACGTCCCGTCGCCCATCGGGGCTATCATGACATGAACAAGGAGGTCTGGGAGAATACGCTCTCTGCGTTTGCCCGGGCCATCGAGGCAGGTTTTGCCATCGAATGCGACCTGCATTATGCCTCGGACGCCGTCCCGGTCGTCTTCCACGACGACGATCTGCAGCGCGTCTGCAATCTGCCCGCTCAGCTGCGCGATCGCACATCGGCCGAACTCGGCCTGCTTTCGGTCGGCGGCACCAAGGACAAGATCCCGACATTGAAGCAGCTCCTGCGGCTTTGCGACGGCAAGGTACCGCTGGTGCTGGAGCTGAAGGGCCGCGAAGGCGACGACGAGGGCTTTGCGGAAGCCGTGCTCGAAGTGCTGGAAGGCTACAAGGGACATGTGGCCCTGATGAGCTTCGACCATTGGCTGCTCAAGGACCTCAAGGCGCTGGAAGCACCCTACCCGATCGGTCTCACGGCCGACGGAAATGAGCCCGAGGCGTTTTTTAAGCATGACGAAGCCATGCAGCTTGGGCTAGACTTCATCTCGTACTTCTACGGCCACCTGCCGAACCCCTTCATCACGGCGCAGCGCCAGCGCGGCATTCCGGTCATAACCTGGACCGTGCGCGACGAAGCGGCCCGCAAACATACATTTGCCAATGCAGACCAGATGACCTTCGAAGGTTTTGACCCGCGCATAGCCTCATAAATCGGGATCGATTGAAGGAGGGACTTATGCGCAAACTTGAAATTCCGCTGCGTCCTTTGCATATCCGACTGGACGCGTGGCGCAGCGGTTGAGAGCCCCATCCATCCTTCCTTCCAAGCGCAAGAATTTGATGACAGACGAATTATCCATTCGAGTCGAACGATCCTTCAAGAACATCGCCCCGGAAAGCTGGTCCAAGCTCGCCGGAGCGTCCAAGGCAAGCAAGCTGCTGCCATATAACCCGTTTGTCTCGCATGCCTTTCTGTCCTCGCTTGAGGAGTCGGGCTCAGCAAGCGACAAGACGGGATGGCTTGGCAACCATTTGCTGCTCGAAACCGATGGCGGCGACTTGATCGGCGCCGTTGCGGGTTATCTGAAGAGCCACAGCCAGGGCGAATATGTCTTCGATCATGGCTGGGCCGACGCCTTCGAGCGTGCCGGCGGCCGCTATTATCCCAAGCTGCAATGCTCCGTGCCCTTCACGCCGGCCACAGGGCCGCGGCTGCTCGTCGCCGAAGGCCAGGACCGGAAGGCGATCCAGCCGGCGCTCGCCGAGAGCCTGAAGGAGGTGACACGACAACTCGGCGTCTCCTCCGCACACATCACCTTCCTGCCTAAAGACGAGGTCTCTGTCTTCGAAACAGATGGCTATCTGCATCGGACCGACCAACAGTTCCATTTCATCAACGAGGGCTATGCCGACCACGATGCCTTCCTGGAAACCCTCGCGTCGCGCAAGCGCAAGGCACTGAAGAAGGAGCGCCGCGCGGCACTCGAGCACGGCATCAGCATCGATTGGCTGACCGGCAGCGATCTCACAGAAGGCATATGGGATCAGTTCTTCGCCTTCTACATGGATACGGGCAGCCGCAAATGGGGCCGCCCCTACCTGACGCGAAATTTCTATTCGCTGATCGGCGAGCGCATGCCTGAGGATGTCCTGCTCGTCATGGCGAAACGCGAGGGACGCTATATCGCCGGCGCCATCAATTTCATCGGCGGAGAAACGCTCTACGGCCGTCATTGGGGCTGCATCGAGGATCATCCCTTCCTGCATTTCGAGGTCTGCTATCATCAGGCGATCGATTTCGCGCTCAACAAGGGGTTGAAGCGCGTAGAGGCCGGCGCGCAGGGCGAGCATAAGCTCGCGCGCGGCTATCTTCCTGTCATCACGCATTCGGCGCATTATATCGGCCACCAGGGCTTGCGACGCGCCGTTGCCGACTATCTGCAGCACGAGCGGGAGCAGGTGGAGGAAATGAGCGAAGTCCTTACCGAACACAGCCCCTTCCGCAAAGGCGAACGGCAAGATATCTAGCCGTTTTGGACAATCATAAACGGAAGACGAGGAGATCCCGGATGACCAGCTCGGCCTACGACACCAACAATATCTTCGCGAAGATCCTGAAGGGCGAGATTCCTTCCTATCGTGTCTACGAGGACGAGCACACGGTCGCCTTCATGGATGTCATGCCGCAATCGCCGGGCCATACGCTGGTTCTGCCGAAATCTCCGTCCCGCAACATCTTCGATGCCGATCCTGCCGCACTTCAGCACGCGATCACCATCGTCCAGAAGGTCGCCATCGCCGTCCAGGAAGCCTTCGATGCCGACGGTGTCTACATCGCCCAGTTCAACGAGCCTGCCGCAGGGCAGACCGTGTTCCATCTCCATTTCCACGTCATTCCGCGTCACGAAGGCGTGGCGCTGAAACCGCATTCGGGCAAGATGGAAGACGGTGCGGTGCTGGCTGACAATGCCAAGAAGATCATCGAAGCCCTGGCTTGACCTGGAGACACATGATTCGCCATCTGTCGCCTTTCGCGTGAAATATAAAGCCGGCTCGGCTGAGGAGACCCGTTTCCTCAAAGACGCCCTCGTTCTCAAAGAGATATCGAGCTTCCGGAACTTCGAGCAGCTTCGGCAGACCAGTTCAAAGATGATTTTACTTTTGGGTTCTCAACGGAGTTCGATAGTCGATCAGGCTACGACGCCTATAACATCGACCACGTCGCTTTCGTGCGCGATCGCTGGGTGCCCGAAGTCGAGTCCTTCCTCGAAATCGATTATACGAACCTATAGCACTTAATTATTATATCAAAATAAGCATATGAAAAGGCTGCATTGTTTCCAATGCAGCCTTTTCATTTTTCTCAAGCAGCCAATCGGCAATTACTTGCGCGGAACCTTCGGCACGGTGCCGCCCTTGCGCGGCGACTTGCCTTCCGGCTCATCGTTTTCGCTGGCCGCCGCGGCCTTGGCCGAACGGCGGGCATCCGCGGCTGCGCCGGCCTTGCCGACGCGGCTTCTGGCCTTGACAGTGGTGTCACCGTCATCCTGCTCCACCTCGAGCGGCGCATCGCCGACCTCGGCTTCCGGCTTCGGCCGGATCGGTGCCGTATCAGCGGTTGCTTCGAGCACGATGCCGGTGGTGCCGTCTTCCTTCGTGCCGACCGTGACGGTGACGACGCCACCCTTCTTCAGCTTGCCGAAGAGGATTTCGTTCGCCAGCGGCTTCTTGATGTTTTCCTGGATGACGCGCGCCAGCGGACGGGCGCCCATCTTTTCGTCGTAGCCCTTTTCGGACAGCCAGGCGATCGCGTCTTCGTGCAGATCGAAGGTAACGTTCCGTTCGGAAAGCTGAGCCTCCAGCTGCATGATGAACTTCTGCACGACCTTGTGGATGACGACGGTCGGCAGCGGCGCGAACGGAATGGTCGCATCCAGACGGTTGCGGAATTCCGGGGTGAACAGGCGGTTCAGAGCCTCTTCATCCTCGCCCGTACGCTTGGCCGAGCCGAAGCCGATCGCGGCCTTGGCCATTTCCGATGCGCCCGCATTGGTCGTCATGATCAGGATGACGTTGCGGAAGTCGATCTTCTTGCCGTTGTGGTCGGTCAGCGCGCCATGGTCCATGACCTGCAGCAGGATATTGAAGATATCCGGATGCGCCTTCTCGATTTCGTCGAGCAGGACAACGCTGTGCGGATGCTGGTCGACACCGTCGGTCAGCAGGCCGCCCTGATCGAAGCCGACATAGCCGGGAGGTGCGCCGAGCAGGCGGGAAACCGTGTGACGCTCCATATATTCCGACATGTCGAAGCGCAGCAGTTCGACGCCGAGCGACGAAGCAAGCTGCTTGGCGACTTCCGTCTTGCCGACGCCCGTGGGGCCGGAGAAGATGTAGCAGCCGATCGGCTTGTTCGGTTCGCGCAGGCCCGCACGAGCCAGCTTGATCGCCGTCGACAGAGCCTCGATCGCCGTGTCCTGGCCATAGACGACCGAACGCAGCTCCTGCTCGAGATTGGCGAGAACCATCTCGTCATCCTTGGACACCGTCTTTGGGGGAATACGGGCCATGGTGGCGATCGTGACCTCGATCTCCTTCTCGGTGATCAGCTTGCGACGCTTGGACGGCGGCAGCAGCATTTGCGCAGCACCCGTTTCGTCGATGACGTCGATCGCCTTGTCCGGCAGCTTGCGGTCGGAAATGTAGCGAGCCGACAGCTCGACAGCCGACTTGATGGCGTCGTTCGAATAGCGCAGGTGATGATACTCTTCGAAATAGGGCTTCAGGCCCTTCATGATTTCGATGGCATCCTCAATGCTCGGCTCGTTGACGTCTATCTTCTGGAAACGGCGGACGAGTGCCCGGTCCTTCTCGAAGAACTGACGGTATTCCTTGTAGGTGGTCGAACCGATGCAACGGATCGCACCCGAGGAGAGAGCCGGCTTCAGCAGGTTCGAGGCATCCATCGCACCGCCGGAAGTGGCGCCAGCGCCGATGACGGTGTGGATCTCATCGATGAACAGCACGGCGCCCGGATATTCCTCGAGCTCCTTGACGACCTGCTTCAGGCGCTCTTCGAAATCGCCGCGATAGCGGGTGCCGGCAAGCAGCGTGCCCATATCGAGCGAAAAGATCGTGGCGTCGGCAAGCGCTTCTGGAACCTTGCCTTCGACGATGCGCTTGGCAAGACCTTCGGCAATCGCCGTCTTGCCAACCCCGGGGTCGCCAACATAAAGCGGGTTGTTCTTCGACCGGCGGCAAAGCACCTGGATCGTGCGATTGACCTCGGAATGACGGCCGATCAGCGGATCGATCTTGCCGTTCTTGGCCTTCTCGTTGAGGTTGACGCAATAGGCCTTCAGCGCATCCTGCTGCTTCTTGCCGTTGCCTTCCTCCTGCTCACCGCGGGCAGTCGGCTTGCTCTCGGATTCGCTTTCCTCGGCGCCGCGCGGCGTGCGGGTTTGGGAGGAACCCGGACGCTTGCCGATACCGTGAGATATATAGTTGACCGCGTCGTAGCGGGTCATTTCCTGCTCCTGCAGGAAGAATGCAGCATGGCTTTCCCGTTCCGCAAAAATCGCGACGAGAACGTTGGCGCCCGTCACTTCCTCGCGACCGGACGATTGTACATGGATCACGGCGCGCTGGATGACACGCTGGAAGCCGGAGGTCGGCTTCGAGTCCTCATCATAGCCCGTAATCAGGTTTGAAAGTTCATTATCGACGTATTCAGTCAGAGTCTTACGGAGCGCGTCGAGATCAACATTGCACGCGCCCATGACAGCTGCGGCGTCGGCGTCGTCTACCAGCGCCAAAAGCAGATGTTCCAGCGTGGCATACTCGTGATGCCGCTCGTTCGCGTAAGTCAGTGCCTGGTGCAGCGCCTTCTCAAGACTAGGCGAAAATGTTGGCACGTTCAGATCCTCACTTCTTTTCCATAACACATTGCAGCGGATGCTGGTGCTGCCGGGCAAAATCCATCACCTGGCTCACCTTCGTTTCGGCTACTTCATATGTATATATCCCGCATTCACCCACGCCATGGTTGTGGACGTGAAGCATGATGCGAGTGGCACTCTCAAGATCCTTTTGAAAGAAACGCTCCAGGATGTGGATCACAAAATCCATGGGCGTATAGTCGTCATTCAGAAGCAGCACGCGGTATAGATTGGGCTTCTTGGTTTTGGGCTTGGTGCGTGTAATCACCGAGGTCCCGCGATTTCCGTTGTCCCCGTTCCTTTCGCCATTGTTTTGCATCCGGATCGGCTCAGCGATCATTTCGTTCTTTCCTCAAATCATCCGGCAGAAGCTATCGCATTCCGACTTGGCAACTGGGTTGGTTTATTGACTCGGTCGGGCCGAATATCCGAACCTATAACTTAGTTCATATCGGCGTGATTTTAAGCCCCTTGCGGGACACTGCAATCACAATTCGCTGACAAAGCGGGCTGCGGCCAAAAAAGTTGCAGCTATTGTCGAACCAGGCACGACTATCGGAAACGCAAAGGACCGACTGCGCATCGCGCAGTCGGTCCTTCCGGAATTGTCGCCTTGGGCGAGTTCTTAAGCGGCGGTGGCAGTCGCTGCCGCCTTGCTAGCAGCCTTAGTCGCTGCAGCGACAGGCGCTTCGTAAGGCTTGTAAGCGTTCTTGGCGAGATCTGCATACATTTCGCCGAGCTTGGTGGCTTCGGCGACGAAATTTTCGTAGGCCGACTTCACGTAGGTGCTCTGGAGTTCGAAAGCAGCTTCGAAGCTCTTGACGCCGGCGAGCGTTTCAAAGTGCGTAACACCATCCTGGAACGACTTCTTCGAATATTCAGCAGTTTCGGCGGCAATAGCCTGGAAACCCTTGCTGACATCGGAGTAGCTCTTCAGCGCCGTGTCCATGGCTTCCTTGCCCTTTTTGTTCGCTTCATCGAAATTGAACATGTTTCTCCGTCCCTTGTTGGCCGGCCGACGGCCGGTTTACACAGACAAGACTTAAATGCGATGCACAATTAGTCAAGTAGTCTTGTGCATCGCAATATCACCCGGAGATTGCATTTCCGATGACGGCACAATGTCATCGACGAGAGCGCAGACGCATCCGTTTGTTTTTTCTAATATATATCAATGTCTGTGCAACTACAGGCTTTGGCAGAAATATTGCGATTTGGCGGAAAATCCTATCTGGGTGGATGGAAGGTTCAACCACCCGTTCAGAACGACGAATCGGATCATTTTCAGTCGGCATCCAAGAAAAGAGCCGCATTTCGATGAAATGCGGCTCCGAAATCGGACTGGAATATTGGACACTTACAGCGACTTAGAGATCGACGTCCAGGATAGCCATCGAGAAATTGTAGGAACGGTCGCCGTCTTCATCATCGATATAGACAACACCCAGGAACTCTTCGCCGAGATAGACTTCTGCCGAATCATTCTTGCGCGGCCGGGCCTTCACCACCATCTGCGGATTGAACATGCGCTTGAAGTAGGCGTCGAGTTTCTTGATTTCGTCAGGCTTCACAATGCATCTCCGTGAGGATCTCTGTTTGGCCGCTTCTTGCATGGGAAAAGCGGCGGTGTAAAGACCGGAACCGCGCCAAATACCTTCAGCAATGGCGCTAAATCCCGAAGTTCAGGTTGGACTTTGCCTAGATTCCGGCGCCCATGATCTGGTCGACAACCATGCGTTCGGCCAGCAGCTGATCCATGGAGCGGGATGGCTCCGAGCAGCCTGCCTCGCCGACAACCTTGGCTGGAACGCCGGCGACCGTCGTCTTCGGCGGCACTTCCTTCAGAACGACCGAGCCGGCGGCGATACGCGAGCAATGGCCGATCTGGATATTGCCGAGGATCTTCGCTCCAGCGCCGATCAATACGCCATGGGCGATTTTCGGATGGCGGTCGCTGCCTTCCTTGCCTGTGCCACCAAGGGTGACGCCATGCAGGATCGATACGTTGTCGCCGATAACGGCCGTTTCGCCCACGACCAGGCCGGTCGCGTGATCGAGGAAGATACCCTTGCCGATCCGCGCAGCCGGGTTGATGTCGGTCTGGAAGACGCTCGAGGATCTGCTTTGCAGATAAAGCGCAAAATCACGGCGGCCGCGATTGTACAGCCAGTGCGCGAGACGATGGGTCTGCAAGGCATGAAAGCCCTTGAAATAGAGAACCGGCTCGAGGAAACGGAGACAGGCGGGATCGCGATCGTAGACGGCCTGAATATCGACACGCAGGATCGATCCCCATTCCGACCAATCGCTCAGCATTTCCTCGAAAGTCTGCCGCAGGAGAACGGCCTGCATATCCGGATGGTCGAGGCGCTCGCAAATGCGATAGATGACGCATTCCTCCAGCGAACGGTGATTGATGATCGTCGAATATAGGAAGGCGGCCAGAAGCGGGTCCCGGTCAGCGGCCGAGCGAGCCTCCTCGCGCATGCTATCCCAGATGGGATCCACGACCTTAACCGCGCCTAGGCCCTCCAGAGGGCGAATGTCCGTTACTGCGACCATTGGCGGTCTCCCGATTTGCTGCCAGTGGTGCATTATATAGAATAAATGCCACACAAGACAAATGGGTCGGACGCGCATGAATTTCGAGCATGATTTTGCCGGCGGTCTGCTTCGTGCAACCAGCAGCGATGCCATAGGCACGATCGCCATCAACAACCCCGGCAGCAAGAATGCCGTGACGGCCGCCATGTGGCGGGCACTTCCTCAGGCCGTGCGCATTTTGACCGACGAGGCGCACGCTCATGTGATCATTCTTCGCGGCGCCGGCGCGGATTTTTCCGCAGGCGCCGACATCCGCGAATTCGATAGCGTGCGTAAAGACGCCGAAACGGCCGTCGCCTACGAGGCTTTGAACAGTCAGGCCTTCACGGCCATTCGTCATTGCCGCGTGCCGACGATCGCGGCGATCCGCGGCGTCTGTTACGGCGGCGGTTTCGGGCTCGCCGCTGCCTGCGATCTAAGGATCGCGGAGCAAGGTGCGCGCTTCTCCATACCCGCCGTCCGCCTCGGCATCGCCTATCCCTCTGACGCCGTGCAGGACATCGTCAATGCGCTTGGGCCGCAGATGGCCAAGGTCGCGCTTTTTACGGGCGCTCCCATGTCGAGCGAGAAGATGGCTGCGGCCGGATTTCTGCTGGAAGAGATAGAGGCCGGCGCGTTCGATGCTGAGGTTTCCGCCCTCGCCCATGCGATCGCTGCCAATGCGCCGATCGCGCTGCATGCCTCGAAACTCGCAATCCGCGCCGTCATCGAACAGGATGGCGATCTGCTGCGCGAGGCGGAAGTGATCGGCGCCGAGACTTTCGACAGCGCCGACTATGCCGAAGGGCGGGCCGCCTTTGCCGCGCGACGGAAGCCGCATTTCACCGGCAGGTGACTTGACCGATCCAGCCCGTCAGTTCTCCAGCCGCTTATAGAATTCAAGAACCGCCGTCTTGAAGACCTTGTCGCCGACGGCGAGCATATGATCGCGGTTGGGGATGTCGACGACTTCGGCATGAGGCATCAGATCAGCAAGCTCCTGCGCCGAGCCGGCAATATCGTCCTTGGTGCCGACGGCAATCAGGGTCGGCGCCTCGATCCTCGCCACATCCTCCTTTGCGGCCAGATCGCGCGACCCCTGGATGCAGGCGGCAAGCGCCTGCCGGTCGCTCCTGGTCTGCTCGGCAAAAACGCGGAACATGCGGCCGCGCAGATGCATGACATCGTCCAGCGATGGCGCCAGCAGGGCGTCCGCGATCGGATCCCAATCGCCGACTCCTTCGACCATGCCGATGCCGAGGCCGCCGAGCACCAGCGAACGAACACGGTCAGGATGCGTGATCGCCATGAAGGTCGAAACGCGCGCGCCCATCGAATAGCCCATGACATGCGCCTCGGGGATGCCGAGGTGATCGAGCAGAGCGACGGCGTCTTCGGCCATGATCCAGGGATGATAGACATCGGCATCATAGGGCTTGTCGCTCATGCCGTGACCGCGATTGTCGATGGCGATCACGCGGTAACCCGCCTCGTCAAGCACCTTGAGCCAACCCGGATTGACCCAATTGGCAACCGCGGTCGAGGCAAATCCGTGAATCAGCAAAACCGGCTGACCATTCGGATTGCCCTCGTCGAAATAGGCGAGCTTCAATCCGTCGCTGACAAAATAGGAAATCGGAGGAACATTCAAATTCATGGCTGTATCTTCGCAAACAGGGCTTATTGGCGCCGGACCATATTTTATCGGCGATATCAGGTGAACCCCGCTTTCGCGAAAATCTCTGCGCCGAGCCGGACTTTCGCACTACACAATCGGCAAGAAGGATTATAAAGAGGGGCTACCAAGTCTGGCGCAACATTCATGCCGCTCAAGGCAAGACGCATTTGGAGATCATCATGGCCGGCCACAATATTCCCCATTTCCAGAACGATGGCGGACACCGCGTTATCGAAATCGGCGTGAAGGAATTCATGTGCACCGGCGCCTCGGTTCCCTACGACCATCCGCATATCTTCATCGACCTGGGCGACGATAGCGAGAAGGTCTGCTCCTACTGCTCGACGCTCTACCGCTACAATCCGTCGCTGAAGGCGGACCAGACCAACCCGCCCGGCTGCGTCTTCCACTTCAAGGCCGCGTGACCCTCCTGGATCGCGATCGGACATAGTCAAATGCCGATCAAAACAGCTGCCATCATCGGCGCCGGAATAGCCGGGTTGACGGCGGCGCTGGCGCTGGCAAGGCATGGCATCCGATCGGAGATTTTCGAACAGGCGGACGTGTTGACCGAAGTTGGCGCCGGCCTGCAGATTTCCCCGAACGCCTCCCGCATTCTCAATGCGCTGGGCGTCCTCGACGCGCTTCTGCCCATCTGGCTCGAACCGCAGGACGTGCGGCTGGTTTCCGGCTCTTCGCTGCGGCCGGTCGCATCCGTTCCATGCGGCGATTTCGCCAAGCAGCGATGGGGATCTCCCTACGGCACGGCGCATCGCGCGACCCTGCAGAAAGCACTTCTCGATGCGGTGACAGCCAACGCGCTTTGCACGCTGCATCTCGGCCGACACATCGATATCAAAGACAGACGGGGATTGGATGGGATCGCCGGCCGGGACATGGATCTCGTCATCGGCGCGGACGGCGTCTGGTCAAAGGCACGTGCCTTGGTGCCCGGCGCCCCCTCGCCGCTCTTTTCCGGCAACATCGCGTGGCGTTTCACTCTTCCGGAGGCTTCCGCACCGGCCATCCTGAACAAGACGAGCGTCACGGCGTTTCTCGGTCCCTCCAGCCACCTCGTCTGCTATCCGATCCGTGAAACTGCCGCCTTCAATATCGTCGCCATCGTTTCCGGCAGCAGCGCGAGCCACGATTGGAGCGCTATCGGCAGCAAGGCCCAAAGAGACAATATGCTGCGCGGCTTCTCCGGCTGGAACAGCGCAATTCTGCGGATGTTGGAAACGCAGGAGCAGGCAAGCTTCTGGCCGCTTTACGAAATGGGCGTCGGCCGATGGCACAATGGCAGCGACACGATCCTGATCGGCGATGCGGCTCATGCGATGATGCCATTCGCCGCCCAAGGCGCGGCCATGGCAATCGAGGATGCATTCGAATTGGCAGGCATGCTCGCAACGCGCTCTGTCTCTGAAGCACTCGATCTTTATGAGAAGCATCGTGCGCCGCGCATCGCCCGCCTGCGCCAGCGCGCCGCCTTCAATCAGTTCGCCTACCATGCCCGCGGGCCGATACGGATGGCGCGCGACCTCGTTCTGTCCCTGCGCCCGCCGCAAAGTCTTGCGGCGGACATGGACTGGATCTACGGCTATCGCGCCATCGGCTGATCAAGCCTCCTTGGTTGCCGCAAACCCCTTTTCGATATCCGCCTTGATATCGGCGACGTCTTCCAGGCCGATCTGCAGGCGCAATACCGGCCCCTCCGTCGGCGCCTTGGCGAGGCGGCGGTCGTTGAGGTTGACGTGCAAAGCGAGGCTTTCGAAGCCGCCCCAGGAATAGCCGAGACCGAAAATTCGGAGCGCATCGAGGAAGGCATGCGCCTTGGCCTTGAATTTCTGAGGGCTGTCGACAGCCAGCACGAAGGAGAAAATGCCGCTCGATCCCTTGAAGTCGCGCTTCCAAATCGCATGGCCTGGGAAGCTCGGCAGCGCGGGATGCAGTACGCGCGCAACCTCCTCCCGTCCCTCCAGCCATTGGGCGATGGCAAGCGCGCTCTGCTGATGGCGCTCCAGCCGCACACCCATAGTGCGCAAGCCCTTCAACACCTGGTAAGCATCATCCGGTGCGCCGCAGATGCCGAGTTGACCATGGGCGTCCAGCAAGCGCTTCCAATGCGCCGCATTGGCGGAAACGGTCCCCATCAGAATATCGGAGTGGCCGGCCGGATACTTGGTCACCGCATGGATCGAGATGTCAACGCCGTGATCAAGCGGCTTGAAATAGAGCGGTGTTGCCCAGGTATTGTCCATCGTGACGACGCAGCCGTGCCTGTGAGCAGCCGTCGAAATCGCTGATATATCCTGCATTTCGAAGGTATTGGAACCCGGCGCCTCTGTATGCACCAATTTGGTGTTCGGCCTGATCATCTGCTCGATGCCCGCGCCGATGAGCGGATCGTAGTATTCAACCTCGACACCGAGCCGCTTCAGCATCGTATCGCAGAAGTGGCGCGTCGGCCCGTAGACCGAATCGACGACCAGCGCATGGTCACCGGCGGATAAAAACGCAAGAAAAGGTATGGTGACAGCCGCAAGCCCGGACGGCACGATGACCGTTCCCGCCGATCCCTCCAGCGCGTCGATCGCCTCGCAAAGCGCATCCGTCGTCGGCGTGCCGCGCGTGCCGTAGGTATATTTCTGGTCGTGCGTTTCCATGGTCCGTGCATTCGGAAACAGCACCGTGGACGCATGAACCACGGGCGGATTGACGAATCCGTGGAAATCGGAGGGCGAATTGCCGATGTGGGATAAACGCGTATTGATGCCGGCGTTCTGCAGCAATGTGTCTTTGTCTTTCATGTCCGGATATGCCCTTGGCGCTGTAGGAACCTCGATTTGTGGCGAGCAAGTCCAGTGGGGTCAACCCTGATCCGTCTCAGTCCTCTTATTACTAGAAGGCTAAAATAACGAAAATAGCGAATTAACCTCCGTTTTCGCGTAGTTTTTTGGCAAAATGCCGCTTATTTTCACGCCAAACGCTCATTTTTCGAACGCCCCGGGCGAAAATGCCGAATAAATCCGCAATAATTGGGCCAATGTCTTGACCGCAAATCCATTTACGACTGTGATAGGACCACTCGCACCGGGAGAGTGAGGGAACGTGGTTCTCCGAGAACCTGCTTCGGGAGCGATACATTTTAACTATAAAACAATAGTCAAAGGTAGGGAAAGATGAAAAAGTTTGCGCTGTCCGTATTGCTGGGAGCCGCGGCACTGGCATACACCGCCTCCGGCGCTTCGGCTTCGACGCTGAGCGACGTGAAGGCCAAGGGCTTCATTCAATGCGGCGTGAATACGGGTCTTCTTGGCTTCGCACAGCCAGACGCATCCGGTAACTGGGCCGGTTTCGACGTCGACTTCTGCAAGGCAGTCGCTTCGGCTGTCTTCGGTGATGCGACCAAGGTCAAGTACACCCCCCTCAGCTCCAAGGACCGTTTCACCGCGCTGCAGTCCGGTGAAGTCGATCTGCTGTCGCGCAACACGACCTGGACCATCAACCGCGATACGGCGCTCGGCCTCAACTTCCGCCCGATCACCTACTATGACGGCCAAGGCTTCATGGTCCGCAAGGAACTGAACGTCAAGTCCGCTCTGGAACTCTCCGGTGCCGCCGTCTGCGTCCAGTCCGGTACCACGACGGAACTCAACCTCGCCGACTACTTCAAGGCTAATAACCTTCAGTACAATCCGGTGGTCTTCGACAAGCTCGAGGAAGTCAACGCCGCCTATGATTCCGGCCGTTGCGACGTCTACACCACCGACCAGTCGGGCCTCTATTCGCTGCGTCTGACTCTGAAGAACCCCGACGACAACGTTGTTCTGCCGGAGATCATCTCCAAGGAGCCGCTTGGACCGGCCGTTCGCCAGGGCGACGAGCAGTGGTTCGACATCGTCAGCTGGACCGCTTACGCGCTGATCAACGCTGAAGAATTCGGCATCACGCAGAAGAACGTCGACGAGATGAAGGGTTCGGCAAACCCGGACATCAAGCGCTTCCTCGGCGCTGAGCAGGGTTCGACGATCGGCACCGACCTCGGTCTGACCAACGACTGGGCCTACAACATCATCAAGGGCGTCGGCAACTACGGCGAAGTCTTCGACCGCAACATCGGCGCCGGCAGCCCGCTGAAGATCGCTCGTGGCCTGAACGCGCTGTGGAACAAGGGCGGCATCCAGTACGCACCGCCGGTCCGCTAAGCCGCGAACGGCATAAACTTATGGAGAAAGGCGGCTTTCGCCTTTCTCCCCTCAAGAAAACAAGCCTGAAACAGGCACATTGGGGAAAATTTCTGCATGGCAATTACTACAAATTCGCCTGAGGGCGAGCGTTCATTTGTATCTGTGGTCTTATCTGTGATCATACCTGTTATAAACAACCCGAAAGTCAGGGGGGTGTTTTATCAGGCCGTCACCATTATCATTCTTGTGGCTCTCGTTTGGTTCCTGATCCACAATACGGCTGACAATCTACGCGCATTGAACCGTTCCTTCGGCTTCAGCTTCCTGGAAGGCCGCTCCGGCTTCAATCTCGGACAGGCGCTGATTCCATATTCCAGCGATTCCACCAATACCCAAGCGCTCATCGTCGGCCTGCTCAATACACTTCTCATTTCAGTGGTCGGCATCGTCTGCGCAACGATCGTCGGCTTCATCATCGGCATTGGCAGGCTTTCAAACAATTGGCTGATCGCCAAGCTTTCCCAGACCTACGTCGAAATCTTCCGCAACATTCCGCCATTGCTCGTTATCTTCTTCTGGTACAGCGGCGTTCTGGTGCTGCTGCCGCAAGCGCGAGATGCCGTGCATCTGCCGTTCTCCACCTATCTCAGCAACCGTGGCCTCGCCTTCCCCAGCCCGATTTTCGGCGCTGGTATGTGGGCCGTCGGCCTTGCCTTCGTTGTCGCTATCGTGGCGGTAGTTTTCCTGGCGCGCTGGGCACACAAGCGCCAGGCGGCGACAGGCCAGCAATTCCATACGATCTGGGTGTCGATCGGTGTGCTGATCGGCCTGCCGCTGTTGACCTTCCTTGCGGTGGGCCTGCCGCTCTCCTTCGATTATCCGGTTGCCGGCAAATTCAACCTGACGGGCGGATCCGTCGTGGGACCGGAGTTCATTGCACTTCTCCTGGCATTGTCTCTTTACACCGCGACCTACATTGCCGAAATCGTGCGCGCCGGCATTCGCGGCGTAGCGAAAGGCCAGTCGGAAGCGGCAGGTGCGCTCGGCCTTCGCGCGTCGGCGATCACCAGGCTCGTGGTCATTCCGCAGGCAATGCGCATCATCATTCCACCGTTGACGAGCCAATATCTCAACCTGATCAAAAACTCTTCGCTCGCCATCGCCATCGGCTATGCCGATCTCGTCGCAGTCGGCGGCGTGATCCTCAATCAGTCCGGCCGCGCGGTCGAAGTCGTGATCATATGGATGATCATCTATCTCGCCTTGAGCATCGCAACGTCGCTGTTCATGAACTGGTTCAATGCCAAGATGGCTCTGGTGGAGAGATAGGATGTCAAACCCAAATCAAAGCTTGGTCAGCAAGACCCTCCTTCTGGCGCAACCAGCACCGGCTGGCGAAAAAGGTGCGTGGCATTGGATCAGGAAGAACCTCCTGGCGACACCAAAGGACGTTGTTCTGACCGTGATCGCTATTGCCTTCCTTGCATGGGTGATCCCGCATCTGGTCAATTGGTTGTTCGTGCAGGCAGTTTGGAGCGGAACCGACCGCACTTTCTGCGCCACGACCGTTCAGGGCGGAACCCAGCCGGACGGTTGGAATGCCGCTTGCTGGGCTTTCATCCGCGCGAAATTCGTCATCTTCATGTTCGGCCTCTATCCGCCGGATGAACGCTGGCGGCCTGTGCTCGTTATGATTCTGACGATCATCGCCTTCGTGCCGCTCATGATGCCATCGCTTCCCAGGAAGGGATTGAACGCGATTCTGGCGTTCTTCGTGCTGCCGATCGTTTCGTTCTTTCTGCTCCATGGCGGCTTAGGCCTAGAGGTCGTGGAAACGGAAAGATGGGGCGGCCTGCTGGTGACGTTGGTGATTTCCTTCGTCGGGATCGCGGTCTCGTTTCCATTCGGCATCGTGCTTGCACTCGGGCGCCGCTCGAAAATGCCTGTCGTCCGTATGCTGTGCGTGATCTTTATCGAGGTCATCCGTGGCGTGCCATTGATCACGGTGCTGTTCATGGCCAGCTACATGCTGCCACTGTTCATGCCACAGGGCTGGACCGTCGATAAGCTGCTGCGCGCTATCGTCGGCGTCGCGATCTTCACCTCGGCCTATATGGCCGAAGTCATTCGCGGCGGCCTGCAGGCCGTGCCGAAAGGCCAGTTCGAAGGCGCAGACTCGCTCGGCCTCGGCTATTGGCAGAAGATGCGGCTGATCGTTCTGCCGCAGGCCATCAAGCTGGTCCTCCCGGGCGTCGTCAACACCTACATCGGCATGTTCAAGGACACGTCGCTGGTAGCGATCATTGGCATGTTCGATCTGCTCGGCATCGTCCGCCAGAATTTCTCCGACGCGAACTGGGCGAGCCCCGTGACACCGATAACGGGGCTGGTCTTCGCCGGCTTCATATTCTGGCTTTTCTGCTTCGGCATGTCGCGTTATTCAGGCTTCATGGAACGCCATCTCGACACCGGCCACAAACGATAAGAACTGAGGGAAGATAATATGGCTGACGCCCAACCGAAAAAACTGACCATTTCCGAGACGGAAGTCGCGGTTGAAATGATCAACATGAACAAGTGGTACGGCGATTTCCACGTGCTGCGCGACATCAACCTCAAGGTCATGCGCGGCGAGCGCATCGTCATCGCCGGTCCGTCCGGCTCCGGCAAATCGACAATGATTCGCTGCATCAACCGCCTCGAAGAGCACCAGAAGGGCAGCATCGTCGTCGACGGCGTGGAACTCACCAACGATCTGAAGAAGATCGATGAAGTCCGCCGCGAAGTCGGCATGGTGTTCCAGCACTTCAATCTCTTCCCGCACCTGACGATCCTGGAGAACTGCACGCTGGCGCCGATCTGGGTGCGCAAGATGCCGAAGAAGCAGGCGGAAGAAATCGCCATGCACTTTCTCACCCGCGTCAAGATCCCGGAGCAGGCGAAGAAATATCCCGGCCAGCTTTCGGGCGGCCAGCAGCAGCGCGTGGCGATTGCCCGTTCGCTCTGCATGAACCCGAAGATCATGCTGTTCGACGAGCCGACCTCGGCGCTCGATCCGGAAATGATCAAGGAAGTGCTCGACACCATGGTGGGTCTTGCCGAGGAAGGCATGACCATGCTGTGCGTCACCCATGAAATGGGCTTTGCCCGCCAGGTCGCCAACCGCGTCATCTTCATGGACCAGGGCCAGATCGTCGAGCAGAATTCGCCGAAGGAATTCTTCGACAATCCGCAGCATGAGCGCACCAAGCTCTTCCTCAGCCAGATCCTGCACTGAGTTCGCGCAAACTATAGGACAATTAAGGAACCCGCCGGCTGCGATGCAGCCGGCGGGTTTTTCGTCGATACTCCGCACCAGCGGAGCCAAAGCGGTCAGCGCAAGGGCAAGGCGTAGGTCTGCTTGACGATCTGGCTCGGCACATCGGTCTTGACGTTCTGGATGCCGTTGACCTTCGTCAGATGCGTGGACTGGAACTGTCTGTAGTCGTCGAGATCGGATACGGCGACGCGCAACAGCGCATCGCTTTCGCCAAGCATGATGTAGCACTCCATCACCTCAGGCAGCTTCTTCATTGCCGCTATGAAGCGATCGATCGTTTCTGCATCCTGGGCCGTCAGCCAGACGCGGGCAAACATGGATAGCGGCAGCCCGACCTTGGCCGGATTGAGGACGGCCACATAGCGGTCGATCATGCCGGCATCCTCAAGGAGCTTGACGCGCCGCAGGCACGGCGATGGAGACAACCCCACCTCCCTCGCCAGTTCCACATTCTGAATTCGCCCGTCGCGCTGCAGAGCGCGCAAAATACGCTTATCGATCTCGTCCAGCCGCATTGGCATCCTCTATCAACAAGAGCGCGATCATGGATTTCAATGCCAATTAGTCGTTCAGAATTGATATCTTCGCAAGCCGATTGCCTCGCCAGGCCTTTAGACTGCCATTCATGGAAAACATCGAGCTTCTTCTCTTCGCGGGCACTGTCCTGCCCCTCATCTGCACACCGGGGCCGGACATGCTGTTCGTGGCATCGCAGGCCATGTCCGGCGGCGCCGTGGCCGGACTGCGCTCGACGGCCGGCATCTGCATCGGCTACGTCGTCCATTCGACGCTTGCAGCCCTCGGCGTGGCCGCCATCATCGCCACCTCACCCGCCCTGTTCATGCTCCTGCATTGGCTCGGTATCGCATATCTGCTTTATCTTGCGTCTCGACTGATCGTATCCTCGCTCAAAGCCGGGAAGGCCGCGCAGCCGTCGGCTTCGGCGACGAACTCGCTTCGGCGCGGCCTCCTGACAGCTATCCTCAATCCCAAGGGCATGATGATCTATTTCGCCATCCTGCCGCAGTTCATAAAGCACGATGGGAGCATCGCCCTGCAGGCGAGCCTCCTATCCGCAATCTTCATCGGGCTGTGCGGGGTCTTCTATGCGCTCCTCAGCTTCGCCATTGCGGCCGTTGGCTCCCAGGGAAGCTTCACCGATCGCGGTCGAAGATGGAGCGAAGGCATCGCTGGCGGCCTTCTGCTGATCGCCGCCGGGCGACTGGCGACTTGAACAAGCCGAGTAGCGCTTCACGCAGAACGCGATATACTGCCTACCACCGCGAAACACGCGGCATTCACGAGGCGTCAGGGGAAGCGGGCCGTGAAGAAAAGCGACAAAATCGTCGGTGGGCTCGCGCTATTGAGCGCGGCCATCGTCGTCATCAAACTGGCCGGGGTAATGACCGGCTACGACCTCTTCCAGATGGCAGTCGACGCGCCGAGGCCGAGAGATGCCGGCGGGTGGCTGGCGGCGACGAAATGAGGGTAGCGCAGCGTGAAAGGCGTCCTGAAAAAAATCGGAAAGGATTGGCGACCCCTGCAGGATTCGAACCTGCGACCACCTGCTTAGATGTGAAGCGTTTATTTAAAAAATAAAACACTTATAAAGTGAAGATATGACTAATAGTGTATTATTTTGCCGCGTTTTGGCAAGCTCAATTGCCCTGCTTCCTAGCAGAATAAGAGCGGTCGACCCCGTCAACTAGCTCCCACATTGCCGAATCTTAATTTAGATATGATAGCCGACAGACACGTGGCATTTTGAGAATGGCGGTCGTGTGATGTTAAAGCTCGTTTCGTATGGCGTGATTGCTTCAGCCATCGCTTTTATAATTTGTTTACTTGCGCTTATGTTTTTCTACGCTGCGCAACCCTCCCCTCCCGGGCCACCGCAACAGCAGGCAACCGAGGAGAGCACGATCGCTCAAGATCACCGCGAAGCAGAAAGATCCTTCTGGGAAAAGGTGACGACGGATCCAGTCGCGACTTTCACACTCTTGCTTGTTATATTCACCGGCGTGTTGAGCTTGGTAGGTGTTTTCCAGCTTTGGTTGTTGCTCAGAGGTGAAACGGTCGCGGAAAAAACAGCCGACGCCGCCAAAGAATCCGCTGACGTCGCCAACAAAACTCTTACCGCTTCGCAGCGACCATGGATCTTTCCCGATGTTAGTGTCGGAAGCGACCTTAGCATTAACGACGACGGCGCTAAGGTTACGTTCGAATATGTCCTCAAGAATAGTGGAAACACGCCTGCGTTGGCAGTTGAAGTGTATCCAAAACTTTTCGCTTTTCAATTCGGAAAAATTTCTGGCGATCCACCCAATTTGACCGTGAATGTACCTCAGACTAATGCCGCCGCTGAACTCGCGAAATTTTGTGCCGCGCTCACCGAATCAAGTGAAATGCTGGCAAAGGCCAATGTTTCGAAGGGCGATCCAATCTTTCCTGGTCGTGAACTGAGGGGCGCCCTGAATATTACAATGCCAAAGGCCGAGATTGACGCCGCTCGCGAGCAGAGTGGCCCTGACATTCTGTCTCCAGTACTTTTGTTTTGCGTGACCTATCGCACTCCCTTCGACAATAAATCGCATCGTACCGGTCTGGTCTTCACTTTGGTTAAGCGGGAACCGTCTGCGGCTGGCGGCTTGAGACCGTTTACGGCTGACGACAAACTGATACCGCGGGAACTCTTGGAACTGCATCCTTTTCCGTTCCACAGTGGCGAAGCTGACTGATCCGACGGGCAAATGCGATTATGCCTAGCGCCGCAACGCGATGTCCAAGGGATTGCAATCGATGGCAATTATGTTGGCCGGGGTCGCGCCAGTCACCAGCAGAATGCCGTTGTCCCGGCCGTCAATGACGCCCAAATTTTGCGCGATATTTTTATTCGTGTGCGACCGCACGTTCTCTTTTCACTCATGCCCTCTCCCTCTCGTACCAAGCCGTTAGCTTGCCGATCGCGCTGTCGGCAATTCCCTCATCCAGCGCGAGGTAGTGCGTCAGGATCTCTGTTACGGTCTTATAGCTGTAGCCGGTGATGCTGCAGATCTCGGGGATGGTGCAGCCTGCCAGACTGGAAATTGACGGCGTGACATTTCATGACTTGCGGGGAACGTTTATCATTGACCGTCGATGAGAGGGAGCGACTGCGGAGCAGATCGCATCCATAACCGGGCATTCAGTTGCCGACGTGGGAAGGGCGCTTGAAAAGCACTATCTGGCAACGGACCAACAGGCCAGTGATGCGGTCGTTTTGCGTATGGAAAAGAACACTACGAGAATAAAAAAGCGTAAACGGTACGAAAAACCCGTAAACGGGCTCTAATGCGTTGATCCAAACTGATCGTAACTACTTCAAAAGATTGGCGACCCCTGCAGGATTCGAACCTGCGACCACCTGCTTAGAAGGCAGGTGCTCTATCCAGCTGAGCTAAGGGGCCTTAAGCCGAGCCGCAAGTTGTTCGCGGCCGCCAACACATGCATGAAACCGCCGTCAAACTCAATGGGCAGCGGTTTCAATAAGCGCCTGTTTCAGTGTGTCCAGGGCTGGATGCGCGAGTAACGGAAATTATCGGAATAGGAAACCGTCTGGCGCGTGGGATCCTTGGGGGCGATGACGCGGTATTCTATGCCTTCGCGCTGGGCATAGGCCTCGGCCAGTTCCTGCGTATCGAAGGTCAGCTTGAGCTGCTGGCGCGTGTCGGCCGAAGACGTGTAACCCATGATCGGATCGATCTTGCGCGGGATCTCCTGATCGAATTCGAGAACCCAAACATTGGTCTTGGCCTTGCCGGACTGCATGGCGGTCTTTGCGGGACGATAAATCTTGGCAGGCATTGCTGCAGCGCCTCCGAATAAAGCGGGAGCAACCCGCTTCTTTGCTTCTCTTGCCTTGGCTCGATCTTTAAAGATCTAGCGAACACGACCTTTGCTTAGCCGCGAATCCCTTTGTTTTCAAGCGAAAAGGCGGCCGGTATCAGCGCGAATTCATCGATATAGATGGGGATTTTAAAGTGGTCGGAGTGGAGAGATTCGAAATCTTAAAGGTCATTGAAAAACAACAACATTTTCCACTCTTTGTAACGCTGTTACGAGCTTCACTCCGTCCATCTGTTAGCCGTGATATAGCAGTAGGCTAAGCATTGAGCAAGCGTCCCGTTCCTGAAGGTATTCACCGGATAGCTCATATCAACGAATGGATCGCCTTACCGCAAGCCTCCAAAAAATTCGTGCTGGACGTCGCGTCTTGTGTCGTGATCGGTGTCTTGGCATGCGTTACCGGGTCCATATCGGACTCATGCACAATTGCATTTCGGCGTTGCGTAATAAGCTTAAGTTCCGTCTGTGCGTTTTTCGCGGATTTACCCAAGATCGCGCCAATCTTCTCCCACTTTTGCTTTTCATCCCAAATGATAGAAAGGCCATCGGAAACTTTAACCGGATCTTGAAATGACAGCCTGGCGAGCTTGCGCACGATAGCTTGCTCAAACACAATTTCCGGCGGCGGTAGAGTCGCGATTTTGATCGCGACATGCGTCTGCATATCGATGGCCTCGGCAAGATATTTCGGCGTCACGGAGCGAGCGCCCGAAAAGATCTGCACCATACCTATTCTAATCAGGTCGTGCATGAGCTTATCGAAAGCGGCCATCGATGTGACGATTTGGCCCCTCAGAAGGTCGTCAGCGTTAAAGGGAATGCCCTGGTTTTTAATGTGATGAAAGAGGACGTTCTGGTTCCTAGACTCTTGTAGGCTGTTGTCGAAAACGGCAACCGCGTTAAGCATGGTCAAGCAGGTCCGCTATCCTCGCTGAAAGGCCTTGAAACTGGTCTCTGAAAAATGCGCGTCGTTCCTTAAAGCCTTCAAGTATCGGACCCGTGGCATCAAGCTCATCATCGTCAAGGGCGAACACCGGGACGCCGGCTTCATGAGCCTTAGGAAGAAGACCCTGAAAGTCCGGGATTTCCCCCAAGCAGTAGTGCTCATTTTCAAGTCCTGTATACTCCGCAGGCTGCAGTGTCATGCCGGCCGCTTTCAGTGCTTGAAAGACTTCTCCCTCAACCACGGAATTAATTTCATCAATGTTGTTTCTATAAGGCTTCGCGGCTTTCCCTTTGCGGATGTTGAAACGCTGGATGACTGTGCCAATGAATTTCGGCGTGCCAGCCGGTAGCGGGTATGCAGAATCTTGAAAAAGGCTAATGGATGAAAGCTTCCAATTAAGCCATCGCGGTAGTGTGGTCTTCAGCGTTTGAAGCGCCATGATCGAGAATGGGTCGGGGTTAGTTGGGATCAAAAAACCGTCTGATATGAGAAATAGATTCTGGTTTATCGCGCTCAAGCTGGGGTTTAGATCGATAATCGTATAATCGATCTGATAGCGTTCTTCTGTTAGACGTATCAGCTCGGAAAATGCGCCAGGGAGATTCTGCAACGTCGTAATAGCGTTGTTGGCCGTCTGAGCAAATGTTAGGGCGGCATCATAAGCCGAAAGATTTGCGTGACCTGCGAGTAGAAATACGTTGTTGTTTCTCGCGGGGCTGAAACAATCGACTGCCTGAAGCGGCACCGGCTTCCCTTCGAAGGCGGGCGCAACGCCATCTTTTAGATTCTGATCTTTCGTCTCATCATCGAAGTAATAAGCTTCGAAGTCGTCACCAAGCAACAAGCCGGATAGGTTGCATTGCGAGTCAGCGTCGACGAATAGCACCTTAGCATCAGCAGCGAGCGCCCAGCCAACGTTATATGCGGTCGTCGTCTTACTCACACCACCCTTGTGATTGAATACAACAAGCCTTTTAGCCATAAGCTTCTCCCTGTGACTCCTGCACGTTACACGCGAGAACTGAGTCGTCAAAGAGCAACGCCCGAAAGAATTACCGTTATTCTCCAGGGTGGACTTTAGGAAAGGCAGAGACGTATAAAAATTTTGCTGGCATTCTTAATGCGGTAACTCTCAGAGTTCTTTGCTTGGATTGGGAATTGCCCCCTACGATTGACAGCTCGTGCGGTTTCTCAACATCCGACAATGCCCTAGCAAGGTCAAAGAAGCGACAGAGCGCTAACTCTGTCAACCATTTGCTTGCATTACGAAATTAATCCGCACGGAGGCTAACCAACGCGCAGGTTTTTCGTATTATGGCGCGCCACTCTGAGCCTCCGCCGGGCGGACCCACGATGCAATCATGGCATCGATCTTCGGTTGCACTCTTCTCCGGGCTTCTTTGCGTCGGACGCCCACCATTAGAAGTTGATCATAATCTGTGAATTCATGGCGGAGGCTGTTCTGCATAGTGACGTTGACAGCCTCCGCAATTGTTATGCCTCGCCAGTTTTTGCGCACAGTGCAAATTTGGTGAGCGTAAAAGATAATCGCGATCTCTGGGCAACCGGGAAATTCATGGCGCATGAAGTATTCGACTTCATACTGGTGAAACCACTGTTTATGGCGGTCTCGCTGCCGCTGCCTACGGCTCCTCATGGCCCACCCCGTAAGCGGTTCTGAACGACGTAATAGATCGCGCCCGCGATGCTATCGGACCAATAAGGCACGTCTCGGCCGGACCATTCGTCCGGTGACATAGACCGCGCTTCGGCGATGGTTTCTGCGGCAATGGCTATGATCTTCGACCGCATGAGGGCATTTGCTTCACGGTGCGTGAGGCCGGTATATTCATTGGACATGGTAGCTCCCTGAAATGGAAAAGGCCCGCCGGGTTTGTGCGGCGGGCCTGTTGGTCATTCGTAGTAGCTACGCGAGCTCTCCGGCGCGACCCCGCCAATGTCCATCAGGGTAAACTGGATGGCCTTATCGCGAGCTTCATCGTCCGCCTCATTGATTTCCTTGAGGCGGTCGATAAGCGCATGAAACCGCTCGTTCGGAATGAAGGTGTCAGGGATCGCCTGCCGGGCCTTGGCGTCTGCGATCATCTGGCGACGCTTCGGATTGGAGGCCATGTTACGCGGCCTCCGCAATGGTGACGCTAGCAGCGGAATAACGCTGAGGCTCGTCATCCTCGACCTCGATCCACCGATCGGCCTTGAATTCCTCGAAACCCTTAGAAGCAATCTTCACGTCCGCGAGCATGCCTTCCAAGGTCCGGGTCAAGGCTTCAAGCATGTGAGACGGATCATCGTCTTCCAGAATATCCTCAAACGTAGCCAGCATAGCGTCCGTGAAACGTTCCGTTTCACCGTAGCCAGTGAAGAGGTCCGCTACCTCGATAGTATGCCTGCCGCGCTTCGATCCATAGGTCACTGAACCGTTTGCGTATTCCTCGAAAAGCTCACTTTCGGTAAGCGTTGCACCCGGTGCATGGGCCGTGGTATTTCCATTCTTCATCGCGATTGCCTTTCGTAGTTGCGATGTTTTGAGACTGCGGGACGGCCAAGCGGTGCCTGAGAAACGTTGCTTGGCTGCTCCCTGTTCGTGGGCTATTCGCCCTTGGCATCAACACCTAAGAGGGTGTGCCGGGTCGGCCTTCGAAGCTCTGAGCGGATCGCCTTCAGGCGATCGATCTCAGCGAAGGATTCCTTCAAGCGCTCAACATCCCCACGCGGCAAGTTCGCACTTGCCTCAATAGCGGCGTCGATGGCTCGTTCAATTTCTGTGAGCTTATAAGTGTTGATGGTTTCGGCTAGTTCCTTTGCCGCATCAAGGAAGACACCCATTAAGCCGCGCGCCCTTTCAAGCGCTGTGATCTTGTCCTCCCGCTCGAACTCCGAAGGGAAATCTTGCACCTCTTCATGCAAGGTCGTGCCCATCAGCTGGACGCCATATGCATCAAGATTTTCATCAAATTCGAAATACCGCCCGCCAATGAACTCAGAAAACGGCGTCTTAAGATAAACCGAGGTTGGGGCTGGGCTAAGAAGAGCGGCGCGCGCGGCCTCCTTTTGCCGCTGACGAAACTCTCGCACACGCTCTGCTGGACTCTTGACCATTTTGTCCTCCGTTACGTTACAGTCTGTGTGTAACGTAACGAAATATGGATGTCAACTGACTTTATTGCTTGCTCGCGCTTGGAAGATACCTCGCAAGGAGATGAACAGCAAGTAGTTGAACACGCTATATAAAATGTAAATAAGTGTTTACTTACAAAATAGAAGACCCGCCACCGGCAGGTAGGTGGCGGGTCTTCATTCTCCCCGAACACAGGCGACGAGAACCACTTCCGCCTGCTCATTTATCTATAGCAAGACGCTGCTGGCGTGCATGAAGTCGTGAGCGCCGCTATCCAGCGGCCCGCTGCGCCACTATCGTAGCCATCTGGTCGGCAAGCTTCTTCTGCTTCTTGCGCTTCCGGTAGGCGTCCACGGTTATGCCGAGCCGAGTGGCTTCGGTAGCCTCGTTCTCTTCGAACCGCTTTTTTCTCCTGCGAGCGCCGACACGGGAAACGTGATCGGTAGCCATGAGCCGAATAAGAACGAACTTGCGGCCGCGCTCTTCGCGAGCATGGAACGACGCCCACGTCTCGTCTTCTGCACGCGGCGGCACCGGGAGCGCCGGAAACTGCTTTCGATTGATAGCCTGCCATTCCGCAAGCGCCTCAATCGCTGCCGAGAGTCGAAGCTTCAGCAGTTCGTCGGCGAACTCTTCGAGTTCGGGTGAAAGCGGTTCCTGCACCTTGTTTTCCTCCTCTTTTCGCCGCTGCTTCCGCTTGCGCGCATTGTTGCCCAGGCGCGTATGCTCCTGGCGCTGTTCCGGCGTCATGTCTAATCGAGGTCGCGGCATGGTCTTCCCTTGAAACGTAATTGACTACGTTATAGCCACGGGACAGCCGGGATGCAGACAAAAGTCGGAAAAATCTTTGATCTAATCGGCGAAGGCTGCGCCGATTGCCGGAGGGCTTTTCCGTGACCGGTGAACCCATCCCAGCTATGGAAGCGTTTTCCGTGACCGGGATGCCCGTCCCAGCTATTATGAATTTAATCTAAGAATATTATATATATAAGCGGAACGGGTAGCTTGGTCACACTTATCCAAGATCTTCCCGGTGCCGGCGATAACTCATGCTCTGATAAGGCTCCCGGCTGCGGTTCTCTCCCGGCTGATTTCCGCCATAGAGAGTCACAGGCGGGCGCGGAGGCTCCCGGATAGAGAAAGGACGCCCGCGCCGCAGAATCGCGGCTATGAATCTCCGTGAGTCTTTTAGCGGCTCCTCTGGTTCAAATAGTTGCCCGGCCGGGTCTGGCGGCGCAGTTCATCGGCTACGACCGAGCGCATGGTCGTTTCCATCTGCCTGCTCATCTTCTGGGCGAGATCGTTGTTCTGCTCGGGCGTTCCGCCGCTAGCGTTGACCGTGACAGGGGCGGTGATACTGATTTGCTGCACCGGAGCATTACCATTCGCCGGCTTCAGGTCAGGCGTGCGGATAGCGGGCGCGTCACCGACATAGCCACCGTCGGCGTATCCACGAACAGCATTGAGCCGCTGGAGGTTTCGCACGCCGATCCGCCGGGTTGCTTCCTTCGTGACGACGAATTCGCCACCGTGCACGATGCCCTTTGGCTCGTGCTTCGCGCCGTCACCGGTATAGCCACCGTCCGCAAAACCGAACATCTTGCCAAGCAATCCGCCGAGCAACCCACCGAACCCGACACCATTGCCGGTGCTGTCCTTCTTCGGCGCGGTGCCGAAGAGGTTAGCTAGCGGCCCTTCGCCCATGAGCGCGGCTTGCAAGGTCGCCTTGATGAGCGTCTGCAAGAGGCTCTGCAACGCCTGTTGTGCCGTCTGTGTGCCGGTGATAACGCCGGTCAGGGCATCGGTGAGGCTCTGGCCGAAGAAGTGAGCGGTTTCCTGCGCCTGCTGCTGCTTGTCCTGATACTGTTCGAAGGAAGTGGCCGCCGAAGCCATCCCCTGCGCAAGCTGGGCAATCTCCTGCCGATTCTGCGCCGTGAGCGGAATACCGGCGCGCTGTGCCTGGGCGAGCATTTCCTGTTCAAACCGGAGCGCCTTCGCCTTTTCTACCGTCATGCCAAGGGCTTGCTGCTCGGTCTTCTGCTCGTTGACGTATTCGCGGGCATGGCCGGTGATGCGGGCGTAGGCTTCAGACTGCTTTTGTGCCGCCTGGGTGAGCTTTTCGAATTCAGCCAAGTCCTGCTTGTTTCGTGCATCGGTGTCTTCGATGTGCCAGTTCTCACCGGCCACGGGAAAGGAAAGACCAAAGCTGGCCGCGTTTTGATGCACCCATTCGCGAGAACGGTCATTCGCGTAGCCGACATCAGCGGCATTGCCGAAATTATGCTGTGACTTTCCGGGTGGGGCGACATGCTTGCGCGCGACCGCCGGCGAACCATACTTTTGCAGAGCATCGGCCCAGAGCTTTTGCTGTTCCGCAATAGTGCGAAAGCCGGAGTAGATACTAACAGTGCCCTTCAGATCGTCGGGCATGCTGGCGATCATCTTGGCAAGCTTTTGCCGGAAGTTCGATTGCATGCCGAGGATGCTGCCCGCGCCCTTATCCTTTGACAGAATTGAGGAAAGGTAGGTCTCGGGGTCGTCGGTAGCACTCTTTAGGTTCAGCGCCGACAGTGCCTTGCCACGGATTTCGTGCGCCATGTAAACGTCAGCCGGGCCGTTCGCCATCGAAACAGCCTTCTGGTAAATGGCTTCGATCTTGCTCTTGGCGTCCAATTCCGCAAGCTGCTTCGCCAGTTCGGGAACCTCGCCCTTGAGCGCGCGGATTGCAGCGGCATAGCTCGTTATCGCATTGATGGCGTTCCGGGTGCTGGTGTCGGTGTTCGCAAGCGCGGCATTCAAGGCGTTGATCTGCGGGGTTGCTGCCTTCGCGTCTTCACCGGTCTTGTAGACGAAATTATCGGAATAGCCGCTGCGGCGGTCCAGCACGTCGCGGAGCTTCATCGCCTCCTTGGTCAGCTCGGCGACGGCCTGTTGCTGGCGCTCGATGTTTTGCGCGACAAAGGGGTCATCCGGGTTAGCGAGCTGATCCTGCTGGAGTTCGGCGAGCTTCCTCTTGGCCTCGTCAAGCTCCTTATACTTGGCAATGAGAGCCTTCTGAACGTTGCCGGTCGCCTGCTCTTCGACCTTGTTGAAGCTGTCGAGGAAGCTATCAGCGGTGAAGGCAAGGCCGAGCACGGCTTCCTTAACGTTCGTGCTGATCGTGCGGCCGATGGCGTCCCACTTCTGATTGAATTCGTCGGCGCGCTGGATAAGCTGATCCGACATGATGATGCCGAGATCGTTCGCCTCCTTGATCGTCTTGGTGATGCCTTCCCTGCCACGGTCGATAAGCTGCACGAACTTTTCGCCACCTTGGCCGCCGAACAACTCATCGAAGACGCGGATGCGCGCGGCCCGGTCAAGCTCCTGCGTGCGGTCGATGATATCGAGCAAGAGTTCCTTCGGATCTTCAAGCTTCCTCGCAAGCTCTGTCGCGGAATAGCCGAGACGCTGAAAGCTCTCCGCGCCGCTGCCCTGTCCAGTCTTGATCCACTCATCAGCGCGGAGAGAAAGCTCCTTCATGCCATCGGCAAGGGCGTCAACCGGAATACGGTTCTGTTCGGCGACATAGGCGAGTTCCTGAAAGTCCTTCGCCTTCATGCCGGTCATCTTGGCTTGATCACCAACTTCAGCAACCCCCTTGGAAAGCTCCCGCACACGGCCGAGAATCTCGTCAATGCCGCCAACGGCAAGCCCGCCGACGACGCCGCCGGCAAGACCCTTGCCAAAGCTGCCGAGCGTGCCGAGCGCGCTAGACATGGCCTTTTCAATACCGGAGCCGGCCTCTTCGGCATCCTTCTGGATAGCCTTGAAATTGGTTCGGCTCTTGTTCTTGGAACGCTCAAGGTCGCGCTCATACTTCGTCAGGCGGGCTTCGAAGGTGACTAAAAGGCGTTGGCCTTCATCCATTGCAGTAATCCTTATGCGGCATCGTCTTCGCGAAGCCGGTCAAATTCATCGGGGTCGGAGTCAAAAATCGAGCGCTGGTTATCGTTCGCCGCTGCCCGGAAGACGGAGAGTGCGGACGCAATAGCGCCGTCGATGTGATTGCTATGGCGAGTGCCCTTGTGCATGGTGGTCAATTCGCTGGCACTGGTGGCGCGCTTCACGACGACGCTTTCGAAGTGATTGCGAAGGATCGGGTGCGCGCCGTGCCGGATGCGCCGGCCGTTCACGATGCGCTCAAGGTCGCAAATCGGGCCGTGCATGTGCTTGGCAGTCTGGGGAAGCTGAAGCACGTTGATGCCATGATTTATGAGCTTCGACATGAGCGGGCCGGCAAGCGAGGGGTCAAAAATGACTTCGCGAACGTCGTAGGTGCCGCAAAGGTCAACGATGTTATCCGCGATCACGTCGGGTTCGATCACCGGGCCGTCAATGACGTTCAACAGGCCATCGTCACGCCATCGGGGATAAGGAACCTGTTCAAGCTTAGCCTTGTCCTCCAAGCCTTCGGACGGCAGGAAGAACCACGGGGCAAGCGAAATCCTGCCATCGTCATGCCGGAACGCGGCTACGATGGCAGTCAAGTCACCGGATCGTGACAAGTCTACGCCGAGCCAGCAAGGCAAGCTCTCAAGCTCGGCAAGGTCAAAATACGGATCACGGCCAGCGTCATAAAGGGCCATGTCGAAAAGCGGATCGCGGGAAGCGGCCTGCCAGATATTCAAGTTCAACTGCTGAAACTGGTAACGGGCCGGCGGGCTGTTCTCTGCTTCCTTCGACTTATTGCGCAAGCCGACGATATTGGGGAACCCGTGCGGAAGGCCGGGGTTCGCCTTCGGCCATGTCGCTTCGTCGCGCCAGTCGTCGCCCGGTTCAAGCTGGAACAGGATCGGCAATACGGTCGGGTCATCAATCTCGCCGATCGCGACCTTGTAGGCGTAATCATACTGTTCGAAGCCGAGATTATCCTGTCCACGGCCGGCCGTGGTGCAGATGATGGTGAGCGGGTCGGCCACCTTCGTCGTGCCGGAGTCGAGAGCTTCCCAAAGGTCGCGGCCCTTCCATTGGTGAATTTCGTCCACAAGAATGAAATTCGGCGTGGTGCCGTGCTGCGCCTTGCCGTCGCTGGAAATTGCCTTGAGGGTCGCGCCGTTTCGGCGGTTCAAGATCTGCTTCGCGGAATTAAAGGCGTCATTGATTTTCGTCGCAGCAACAAGCCGGCGGTCCATACGGACTATGTTCGCGGCCTCGCGAAAGCCGATGCCGGCCTGTTCGCGGTCACAAGCGGCAAAGATCACTTGCCCGGCCGGGACAGCTTCAGGGCCAAGCAGGTGCAAAAGCGACCATGCGGCGGCGTGGCTGGTCTTGCGGTTGCCACGGCCGAGCATCAAGAAAACCTTCTTCACAACACGGGTGCCATCGGGGTTGCGAGGCCCATAGATGCGCTTCGTCATCCGTTCGAAGGGCGTGTAAAGCTGAAAGGCGCGCTTCGGCGCGGTGCTGGCCGGGTGCCGCAAGGCGCGGAGGAACTGCACGGCAAGCTCACCGTCGCCGTTCGTATCCGGGATTTCCGAGCTGTCATAAATCCAATGCGGAAAGGCGCTCTTGCTCATGCCCGGTTCCTGCCGACCATGAGCGGGTTGTCGCTGTCGTCGTCTTCGCCGGTTGCGCTGCCGACACGGGCGCGAGAAACCGGCGACAATCCATATTCGGCCGCAAGCTGCCGCGAAGTCTGCAAGGCGCGGTTCAACATTCCGAAAACTACCTTGTCGAGGGGCGTCATGCTCAAGGCTTCGGTATAGGTGCGGGCCAAGCCGCGAACGGTGCAAAGTTCCTCTAGGCCGCTGAGATCGGAGCGGACAATAATGCCGCGCTCAATGAGGCTGGGCATAATCCGCTTCCATTCGGCGCGCGCATACGGAGAAAGGTGCTTCGGCGCTGCCGGTGCCTTCGTCAATGCGTTGCTGTCGCGGGAAATGGGCGGCTTTACGCCACGGGTATGCGTCACTTCAGGGCCTCGCCGCGAAGCTCCAGCGCGTCCCGCCTGCCGAGTTCCTTGATTTCCTTCAGGCCGTAAGGCACGCCGTCGTAGGTCACACGGTCGGCCGTCGTGATGCCTGGGCGATAGCGGACACGGAAGATCACGGTGCCGGTTTCAGCCTCGCCGTAGCCGGTGAAGAATTCACTCGCCGTCTGCTGAAGGACTTCGGCCCACACAGTTGCAACCGGCGTCCAAACCTTTCGTGCATCACCGGACGGTGACATATTTTCAGTTTCGCGCTCGATGGTGATCCGGCGATCCAGGTTCCCGATATTGAGCATTAGACCGTCCACCGAATGAGAGCTTCGACCGATAGGACGCCGTGACCATAAACGGGGTCAGGGTCGCGCGGGAACCGGGATGCGGTGACGCGGAAATGATCGCATTCACACCCCTCAAAATTCAAGGGCTTATCAAGGGCGGCGGTCACAGTGCCGACGATTTCCTTCGCGGCATCCTGTCCGGCGTCCAAGGTCCAGACGTGAAGGTCGAGGTAAACCCATGCCGTGCGCTGGCTTCGGTAGTCGTGGCCGCCGTTCGCCGTGTTTCCGTCGGACATGATGACGGCCGGCGTCTTATCGGGCCGCGTGCTGCCGGAACGGATATGGTCGGCAGGCACGAGCGCGGTGACGGCCGGTGAGGCAATAAGCGCGGCGCGAATGGCGGTCTGAAGGGCAAGGGTCGGTTCGATCATCACTTGTTATTCCATGCGTCTCGCACGGCCTTACGGCCGGCGCGGTCAATTCGCTGCTGAAGGCGCTTGCGGAGAAGACGAAGGGCCGGCCAAAAGAACGGTTGCGCCTCGGTTCTGCTGGTGCCGTATTCGACAAGGTGCACGTAGCGCGTTTCGGCATCGCCGGCTGTCACGATGACTTCCGTTTCGCCAGCCACGCGAGAGCCGCCCGGCTGACTGTAAGGCGGCGTGGACTGGCCGGGGCCGGTGACGGCGATGCTGTTCGCAAGCGCGTGGGTGTCCTTCGGGGCAAGATGCTTCTGGGCGTCGGCTAGTTCGTTGCCGGAAGCCAAGAGCGCCTTCACGATCTGCTGTCGTGGCACCGCCTTCGCCCGGTCGAACGCCTTCATGAGGTCGTCTAAGCCGTCGTTACCCGCCATCGGTGAACCACTTTTCACGGTAGCTATCGAGGATCAAGGTCACGCCATGCGGTGCAAGCTGCATGGACAGGCCAAAAGTTGCGATATTTCGGCACTCAAAATAGAAGGAAACGAGCTTCAAAATCGCGATCTTCACGTCTGCCGGAACGGAGTCGAGATCGGCGACGGGCTTCCCAATGTAGTTTCCGCACCACGTCTCTGCGGCCTCAAGATAAAGGGAAATCAGCTCATCTTCGGCGGTTCCGTCCACCTTCATATGAGCCTTGGCGAGGTCGAGGCTAACAGCCGTCATGCGTCAATTCCTGAAAAAGTTATATTCGACGTCTCTTGCGCGGTCCCCCATGCGCCGGTCTCCCGCGAAGGGGCAAAGTCGGAAGGCACCCCCGGCCTGGGGAGGTGAACGCGTCGGCCGGTTTGGCCGGGAGGCTTTCGCAACGCGGTTTCGAGCGTCCAGCCGAGCTTGAGGCGAGTGCGTAATGTCCCGCGTTGGATGCCAAACTCTTGCGCCCATTGGTCTAGGCTCTGCTCCCTTCCAAAGGCTTCGTGCATCGTTGCCGGGCGTCGGAAGTTCGGTGACACCGACTGGTTTCTGGGTGCCATTTGAGGCTTGAAGCTGGCGACGGCGGGCTCCGACCCTCGCTTGATCCATTGCTCTACACGGGGATCACGAGTGGGCTTGCGCATCAGCGTCGCGAAGGCTCGTCGTCGGATGGCTGAGCACTCTGCTTCGAATTCTTCCTTGTCGATCTGTCGGGCGCGTTCTGCGGCTGTCAAAGGCTTCGCTCCTGCCGCTGCTTGATAGAGTTGTGGCAGGGCTCGCAAAGTGGCTGCCAGTTGGCGCGGTGCCAGAAGAGGCGCTTGTCGCCACGATGCAGAATGATGTGATCCACGACGGTAGCAAGGCAAGTAAGTCCGCTCCTACTGCACTCCCGGCAATGCGGATGCATGGCGAGGTAGTCGAGGCGGGCCTTGCGCCATTCGCCATTATATCCGCGTGCGGATGCTGACGGCCGGCGGGCATCATGGCGTGCATTGCGCTCACGGGTCTGGGCACGCTGGCACTCGCAAATGACGCCGTGTGCGACGATGCAGCCGCAAGAACAGATGCGGGGCGGCTTGCTCATGCGCCACCTGCCATCTTGGCCTTGAGGGCGCGAAGTCCGGCACGGTCAAACTCCGGGTCGAGGCCTTCGGCTTCGTTGCGTGCAGCTTGTTCGGGGTCGGCTTCCCTGGCGGGCCGCTTATCGTCGCGCACGAGAACGCCCGTGGTCACGAGACGGTCGAAGTGTGCGGACATGGCGCGGGTGATCTCGGTCGGCGTGGCGTTCCATGCAGTTTCCGGCGTCCAGCCAAGCCAGCCCGTCGCGCTATCGAAAAGCATGGAATACACTTCGGCCCACGGCATCGGCTTGCCGGTGCTGATCGTGCGCTTTGCCTCCGGGTCGGGTGCCGGCATCAACATGGAAACGAGATTGCCCAGCGGTTGGCGAACAGCCATGAAAAAGGGAAAGAGCGGCCTGCCGGGTATGCCAGCCAAGCAGGCCGCCGCATCCTGCGGTGACGAAGCCGTCAGGATGATTTCGGAAATGATGGTGAGGTTCATGTCGTCCAGCGCCCGGAACAGTGCCGGGAAGCCGTGACACGCTTCAAGGGTGGCAGCGGCCCGCAAAGAAGGGCGAAGCGTCACGATGTTGCCACCGTGCGCAATCGTCACCTGTTCATATGCGGGCCGCTGAAAGGTCATAGCTTAGGCCGTCGCCATCTTCAGCTTGCGGAAGACATCGGTGCGGACCACGCCAGCGCCGACACGACGGCGAGCATGGAAGCGGATCACGCCTTCAGTCGCGAGCAAATACGGGTTCGGTCGGACCTGAAGTTCGATACGGTCATAGATGCGATAGCCGGCCTTGAAGTCGCCGAAGATGATCGGGAAGGCGTTAGCGGCAACGTCCGGCATATCGATCAGTTCGACCACCGGGCGGCCGAGGATCGTTTCGGGCTGGCCTGCCTGATAAGACGGCTGCCACAGATAGTTGCCGTTTCCGTCCTTCAGAGTGCGGATGACGGCGAGCGTGGTGCCGTTCATGGCCCACGTTCCCCGGTTCCGGTAGACGCCCGGCAGGGAATACATGAGCTTGATAAGAGCATCTGCGGAAAGGTTTGTCGCGTGCCCGTTCAGGCTGTTCGTGATGGCTGCTTCCTGCATGAAGCCCTTCGGCTCGACTGCGGCGCTACCGTTGACGAAAGCGAAGCCTTCCTTCGCGCCGAAATCTTCAGCGAGTGCGAGGCGGATTTCGGCTTCAACATCATGGCTGGCGTCTTCGATAAGCCAGTTGCCGACATCGACGTGCGTGGTCATTTCCTTGACGGAAAATTCCATCTGATCGAACGTCGGTTCGGATGCTTCGGAAGCGACGGCTTCGCCCTTCCACTTGGCGTTCGTGACGGTCAGGCGCTTCGGCAGGATGATGGTATGCGAGCCGGTCGAGCGAACATCGACAATGCCGCGAACCGGCGAGAATTCGACAAGGTTGCGGATGAATTCGCCGCTGGTTTCTTCCGGCGCGAGGACATAGCCGGGCGCGTCGTTGGCGATGGTCAGGGCCTTGCGGTCAACTTCACCACTTCGGAGATAGTCAGCGAAAGCCTTCTGTTCGACGCCGTTGTCGTTGGCGGCGGCCGGATTGTTGGTGTTCGCTGCCGTTGGGCGGTTGAGCTTCGCCTTGATGGTCGCGACGTCGGCCTTGAGAGCCTTTAGGTCTTCCGGCGAGATTACAGGGTCGTTCTTCACTTCAATTTCTGCTTCGTTTTCCAAGATGGGTTCCTTGTGGTCTGCCGTGCCATCGGCGGCCTTGATGCTGGTGATTTGCGCGCCCGGATGGCTCGGAACGGCGACAACTGAGATTTCGTGGAGGTCGAGAGCGGTAATCGTGCGCCCGCGCTGGCGGGGCTTGCTGGCCTTCGTGCGGAAGCCGATGGACAGGCCGGAAACAGCCTTCGTGCGGATCATGGCGCGGACTTCGCGGGCGCGCTCAACGTCATCCACGAGCAAGCGACCCTTGACGGTCAGGCCGTCCGGCGTCTCGCTGATTTCATCCCAAACGCCGATAACCTGTGCCTGATCATGGGCGAACAGCATCGGCAGCACTTCCGGCGAGGCGATGGCTCCCTTCTCGATCACGTCGCCGACGCGATCCGGCGAGCCGAAGGGCCATGCAATGCCGGTGATGGTGCCGGCGTCGTCAACCGTGAGCGCGGCCTTGATTTCGAGACGGTCGGTCATTCGGCAACGCCCTCATAGGCGGCGTTGATCGCTGCAGAGAGATCGCCGGAGGCGGCGGCCTGTCGAATTTCGCCCAAGGGAGAGTCAAAGTCGTCCTCGGGCTCCGGTTCGGCGTTGCCGAAGAAGAGCGCTGTTATCACGCCATCTGCCACGCCGAAGGTCTCGGCCATAGGGCGGCCGATACAGTAGATCGCAACAAGCTGGTCAGCTTCGGCCGGGACGGTTCCGCCACCGATCAAGCCAAGGCGAAGCACATGGATGATTTCGGCGAACGAATACTCCGACGTGCGGAATCGCCGGAACAGTGCACCGATACCGTTGCCGGTCGTGCGCTCAAGTTCCTCAATGAGTTCGCGGGTCGGGAAGGCGAAGACCTTTTCGCCGTCGCCGAAGAAAGCGTGATGTTCGATCATGCGCGGTTCCGCTTGCTGTAGGTGCTGGCCTCAAGGTCGGCAGCTTCGTCCGGGGTGAGCTTTCCGTGACGCTCGAACCAAGGCGTTTCGAACTTCCACCAAGGCTCTGCCTTTGGCTCCAATCGCGTCAGTTCGACAAATAAGCGGGCAATTGCTTCCGGTGTGCCGGAAATCTGGACAGAAATGTTTTCGCTCATGCGTTCTCCTTCGCCGGGGCCGGTGCGGGCGCGGCGTTGCTAGTCGTGTGCGGATTGGTGAGTTCGTCGCCACCGGGAAGCGGCGGCATGTTGAGAATTGCCCTAACCTCGTTCGGGGTCATGATCCGGTTGGTCACGAGAGCGGTCATGTTCGCGGTGCGACTCGCCGCATCGGCGCGCATGAGGTCGTCGGTGACAAACTCGAAATAATGGTCGTCCTGTTCGTCCTCGCTGAGAAGGACCGTCGTCATGGCATCCTGCCAACGGTCTAGCCATGGACGAAGGCAAAGCTGAAGGAAGCTCGCTCCCATGGTCTCAGCATTTCCCCAGGTGGCTCGCTCAAGGTTAAAAATAAGGTGCGGAGGAACGCCAAAGATGCGGGCGATTTCGCCGAGCTGGAACACGCGGTTTTCAAGGAACTGCGCATCGGTCGAGGTCATGGTCGGCTGATCGAACTTCCAGCCTGCGTCCATAAAAAGAGCGCCGCCGTTCTTCTGAAAATCGGCGTAGGACTTCCTGATGTTGGAAATCGTCTGCGCGCCGGCTTCGCCACCCTGCGGCTTGTCGTTGGAAATCACAGCGGACGGGCGCGCACCGGAACCGAAGAACTGCGCACCGTGGCGCTCAAGGATCGCGGCGAGGCCGATACCTTCCTTGCCGAATGCAAGGGGCGAGGTGCCGAGGAAAGATTGAATATGCAGGATTTCGGTATGCGGATAATCGCGGGTGCCGGTCTTTTCCGATACGCGATAGACAGGTGCGCCGGTCAATTCGTCCTCAAGGACCGTAACCTTGCCGTGCTTCAGGCGGTGAAGCTCGAAAGGCCTACCGTCTCCAAAGCGAACAACCTTCGCATAGCCATTGCCGTGCATGAGGGCGTCGGCGGTCAGTATCGTGCGAAGCTCGCCCGCGCCGGTCCATTCGTTCGCTCGCTTATGGACGATGCGATAGGTGGAATGATCCTTGGCCGGTAGCTTGCCGGCGGCGCTCTCACGAAAGACCTTGCAAGGAAGCGAGCCAATAGTTTCGGAGATCAACCGGACGGCCTGAAGAACAGCCGGGACGTAAAGCGCTGATTGGCCCTCGCGATTTACGCCAGAGTAAGTATGTCTGATGCCGAATAGTTCAGAAATCCGTCCATCTAAGAGAGAATATGCCTTCTGCTCGATAAGGCTGGTCAGCGGCTTCATAGCCGCCTTCTTGATATTCTGTAACAACAGGTAATCCGTCCTCAATTCAACTTGAGGCGGATTCTCTCATATCAGGAATCGCTTGTGAATCCCATATTAAGAAAATATTCCTATTTATTTTCCTCTTCTGCGGGCAGAGGTTCAAAATGATTAGCCACTTCGAGACACGTTGAAAGGAACTCTTCGGCGGTAAGCCACACATCCCATTGGCGTTTGCCTAGCGCTCCCATCAACTCTATTGTGCCCGTCATCCCCCAAGCAAAATCTTCGTCGCGATCCTGGGAGCCGTTGTCATAGGTAGGCCGGAAATCTCCCGCGTGAATGATTTTGTTGCATGCCTCACGGAAGGTTAGATCGATGCGATCTGATTTATCTTCCCATCCGAACGAACCTAGCTCTCCGTCGCCTGCATGTTCCGCAATGAGTTTTTCGAATTCTGCTTTTTCGTCTTCCTGCAATGCGTCTTCAAAAGTCCTCATGCGGATTGCGATATCGAGGAAGCAGCGCGAAAGTCTCGGTTCGGCCGTGCGCCAAAAATACTCATGAAGGGTGCCACCTACCTCTTCACCCTGCGCGCCGGCCATCGCGTGGCTTGCTGCAATAATTGAATACGCATCAAAGCAGAACTCTCGTATCGCGTCGAAGTCGATAGGGTGCGGCTTGTCGTAGTCGTGCCAGTATGGATTTTTCAAGTTCCACTCCAGTTAGATGATACTTCGAACCTTATCCATCTGAGCAGCGATTTCGATCAGCCGCAAATCGCTACCGCCGTAGTCATCCGCCGATGAACCTGAAGAGCGGCCAGTGATATAGAGTGCTGCCTTATGGCTAACCCCGACAAATAGCGCGTCTTCGAAAAGATGCCGGAAGCCGTGATTTGGCGGTGGCATATCCTCACGATTTGGGAAGACCTTTTCCCTGATCCATTCGCGAATGCGCTGGTCTTCGTTCTTCCCACCCGGAAAGAGCTTCCCGTCAAGCTGGAGTTTCACCCATTCAATGAAGCCTTCATTGATGAGCGCCCGATGCACGGGCACCTTCCGCCCCTTGTGGGTCTTCGTATCTCTGCCCTTGCCGACGCGAATATGAATGAACCAATGGCCCTCAAGCTCGAAAACATCTGCCTTCTCCAACGGCGTAATTTCATTTACCCGTGCGCCGGTATGGGCAATAATCCACGGTATCCAACGATTGCTTGCACGGGAGGCGGTGCGAGCTGAAGTAAGAAGATGCCGGGCATCCTTGAGGGAATAGGTGCGGTCAGCACTGTCCGTTGCCTCGCCTACCGGTAATTCGAGAAAGTCGAATGGTGTTCCCTTGGGTGTGGTCGGAAACAGCTTTCCGCGGCATTGCTCTTGCCCCCAACCGAGAATCGCCCGGATTGTCGCCAGTTTGTCCTTAATCGTCTTGCGAGAGAGCTTGCCGGCCTCAAGCATAGTGTTGCGCCATGCCTCGCCGTCCTCAAGGGTGACGGTCGCGATTTTCTTGCTGCGGCGATGCTGTTCGAAATCGTAGACGGTCCCGCGATACTTCTGCAGGGTCGAGGCGGATTTCTTATTGCCGCCTAAGCCCATGGCGGTCAGCCGCTCCTTTTCCTGAATGACGGCTTCGAATGTCAGATTGTTGAATTCCGTTGTCGAAAGCTCATCGTCAATCGGGTCAGCTTCTGCCTGCAACAGAACGGGGTTTTCCGGCTTGCCGGTAAAGTCGCCTTCGTCACGCTCTGCCACGCGAGCGAGGGATTCCAGTTCGGACATGCAAAGCGCGCGTGCGACCTGTCGCCAGTCGTCCGTGCCCCTCGTGGCCGTGGTGTTGCCTAGCAATCGATAGCGCTCAACCCGCGCGCCGATGAGCGTTTCAAGGGTATCGTCATTCAAGCGGCCGGCCAGGCCATCGCGAAGCAGCTTAACGCGAAGGTCATCGATCCCGACGCTCACCCATCCCGGCCCGGCGTTCCGAAGCTCAATATCGAATGCCATACGCGAATTGTAATCGCGAACGGCTATCTCGTCCGGCGACAATGGATAGCGACCTGGTGTGATGGCTTCGCCACTAGCCACTTTCGCACGGCGCTCCGCAACGGCGAGTTCGCGCTTCATATCGGCAACAGCCATTTCCAACTGCGCAAGCGCGGATCGACGGTCAGGCCCGAGCGGCGTGCGAAGTTCAGTCTTTTTGTCGAGGAAAGCCCGAAGGTCTTTGGGGATCACGATGCGGGCGAAATAGCGTCCGTCGCGGTTGAGAAGGTATTTCGTTTTGCCTGCCATTCCAGTCTCTTTTGTTACGAGGTTTGTAACAGTAGACCGGGCGAAACCCTATAGGAATCAGCGTTGCCAGCGTTTCCAGGGGAAAACATTGGTCGGAGTGGAGAGATTCGAACTCCCGACCCTCTGGTCCCAAACCAGATGCGCTACCAGACTGCGCTACACTCCGTACCTCAAGCATGATCCCTTGGAATATTGCGTTTCCGCAGGGATCACGTTGCACCGCCTGACACCCGTCCAGCGGAACGAGTGCGGAGATACACGGTTCGTCTGCACGCTGCAACAGCTAAAATCGTGCCGGGCAGTTCTTCCTGGTGAAAACCTATTTGTTCAGTTTTGCCGAAATGGTGGCGCTCGTCGCCTTGTCGCCGACGGCAAGGCCGAGCTTTTTGACAATTCCACCATTCAGCTCGATGACGTAGGCAACCGGCCCATTGGAATCGATGATCGCCTCGGAATAAGGCACGGCGTCCTCCTGAATGTGGGTAACGACGCCGGTCTTGTCCAGGAAAAGCATGTCCAGCGCCAGCTTGGTGTTCTTCATCCACATCATGACGGGCCGCGACGTGCCGAAATCGAACAGCATGCCGTGATCGACGGGCATCCTGTCACGATACATGAGTCCGAATTCCAGCTGCGGCGGCGTCAGGGCCAGTTCCACGGTGAGCTTATGCGTCTTGCCACCAGCCGATGTGATCGTCAGCGGCTCAGAATCGAATGCCATCGACTGCTGGCTTGTCGTCTGCGCTGCGGAGGAGGAAGGAGCGGCAGCTCCAACGAGAAAAAGCGCCACGACGGCGCTTTTTATGGCTGCTAATACTTTGTTTTTGCTAGCCTTTGTAAAATATACCATAAAACAAACCATATTCAAGTAAGTTGCCATCTTGGTTATTATGTCCGCCATAGTCTTGCATGTCGACCTGAGCTAAGGCCATTGGAGACTTGGTTTCGCGTCTTGCCGTTGCCGCCGCGCCCTATCCAAATTCGCCTCAGAGCCTCCACTCAAGTTTTCTAGACATAGACCGAGCAGCTACTCAGCAGCCCTCTTTAGAACGTAGTGAGCGCTCGGATCACGAGTGTAAGCGCCAGGCTTGAATTCAAGCACACCCGATCGAACTAACCTTTCAAGGTCCTTCTTGCTTGTGGCCCACGTCCTTCCTGTCAGCCTTTGAGCCTCTGAGACCTGGATCTGACCATTCCGGAAGGTGTACGCGGCAATTTTAATCTCGTGATCCTGTAGCATTTTCCATGTCTGCACCCCGAAATGCGCCGCCACATCTGCGTCAGTTGCACGCTGCCGAGATTTTTGGTCGTTCTCCAGCACAACCCGAACGACCACCCCATGCACTACTTCCTGCTGGAACTTAGGCTCAGGTAGGCCATATTCCTTCATACTTTCTCTAATTCGGCGAGTACCCTCGCGGGCCATGCGAACATATCCTAGTATCCGCATGGCATCCATAAAGTGAGCGTTCCTTGCAGCCCTCGTGTGGTAGATTGTGGTCTCATTCACTGGAGGAACAAACCCGCCAGGGCTCTCAACTTCGAGCCGAGATGGAAAGAATTTTACGGTGATCTCGGACCCGCTAAAGCTATAAGAACGATGCACACATGCGTTCACGAGTGCTTCGAGCCACGCCCAGTGCGGATATTCTGGCGTGGTGACAAACTTACCTTCTGAGTTTAGCCAAGTCACATCATAGTTCAGCTCCTTGATCACCTCCGAGCTGCCCTCAATGATACGAACCACATTGCCTTCAATGAATTTGTCCCGGATCGGACTGTAACTGCTTCCGATACCTTCAGAATCCGAAACAAAGCGCTGCACTCGTACTCGACAACCGGGTATGGTTTTGCGAGGGTCCTTCGCAGCTAACAAAACCAGCGCGTTCGTTGGAACGAATACGCCATCCTTCAGTATGAGAAGGTGGCGATCAAGCAAAACCTCTTCATTTTTCCAAGTCTGCTGCCCTTCCTTGGATCGGTAGGCGTCACAGAAATCTTGAATTATTCTCAAATCAAAATCGTCAGGAAACTTGTATGGTGCCAAGTCAAGCTCGAAAGATGATTCCTGCCGCGTTGAGCGAAAATCTCGCTTTTCCTCATCGCTCATCTTGTGCTTACTGTCGCCGTAACGGGTGAACGCTTCGTCTTTGTTGGTTTCCACCAGCCGGCCGATGTACGGGACATAGATTGCAACAACAATATCAGGCTTTCCATCAACGACGACGGGAATTCTTTTGAATTCAGGCTTTGCCAGTGGACAATGCGTCGTATGCGCTCTTTCGAGCTCGTTAATTACGGCGTGGCTAATATCCTTGAAGCCTATAGCGTTTCCCTTGCTATCCGCTCCGTAAACGATGACGCCCCCTTCAGGAGTATTCGAGAACATCGATAAAAACGTCGCATAGTCGTCAGTGCTGATCCGCCTCGACTGCTTGTAGTCGAGGCGGCGATCTTCACCAAAAGACGACATCATCCGCTGGTTGAGCTTTACCCATATCTCTCGAGGAGACCATAGGGCCGGGTTTTCATTCGGGCTAAATATGGCATCGAACGGCAAATCAAGCTGAATGGGCGGTCGCATCATACCATATATAGTATGTCGACCCAGGGTCGACACCCTTCATGTTGCGCATCTGGATAGTTTCAAAGTACCTTATCAGGCTTCGATAGAACAAAAAAGGCGGCTATTAGTTCGCCCACAATCACGCCGCTCGAACGAACTTCGCCACCGCTCGCCAGATCGGGTCATGCTCCTCTACCTCAACAAGCACGCCTTCCTTTGACAGCCCACATAGGATTGCCTTCCCTTCGTAAGGCTGACCTCGCCGCAACAGAGTGACAGCAGCCCGACAGACGAGTGGCGCTCAGACCGGTTGCTGAGAACATTGTGCTGCGGTGGATCACGCGCAAACACGTGCAAGTAAGGATCAACCGGATTGACCAGATGCGCTCGATCGTCGATCTGAGCGCCTATGACGAGATCGCGGACGAGCTAGACGATACGGCGTAATTTTCGGCGCTGATGGCTGCGCCACCAGATGTCCGGACGTGCGCGGCCTCCTCTAAGCGAGCCAGCTCATCCAGCTTCATCATCTCCTGTTCGAGATCCAGAATGGCGGTTGAGCGCAATGCGTTGCCCAAGTGCATCATGGATTGGACAGCGATCCGTGGAGCTTGCGCCAGCACCAGTGTGCCATCATTTGTCACCTGTGGACCGGCGAAAAGAACGCCTACTAACTTTAACCTGGATTTGAAGAAGTAAGTGTTAGCCTTCCGATCAAAATACCCATGCCTGTCGTAGAGAAAAATTGGTGAACCGGATGACCCTGGAAAGCAGGCCATGTCGACCATGAATTGATCGCTGCCATTATATCTTTTTGAGAGCGCAGTGGCCGTTATACCTCGACGGACAATCGGCAGATTATTGGTCTCATCTGAAATTCCGTTGGGACACCCGATCATCGTCACATCTTCAATAGCGTCGAAATAATCCCATTCCTCTCCGATCGGGATGTCAGCTTTGTTTAGCGGACGGAAGAAGAGCGAGAGGCCCCTCTGTTGTGCGTTCATAATGATCGGAGCAAAGTTCAGTGCGCACAAGTCAACTTCGCTGGAAGGGTGGCCTACAACGGTGTATTGATTAATAGGTATCGCGATCGCGATGAATTGGCCTGAAGGTGCGTCGCCGGCGGCGATGTGACAGACCGCCACTACTTCACTTGCACCCTCGACGACGTGCTTGTTCGTTATCAGGGTCAGAAAATCACGATTATCACCCTGCTGAAAGTACATAAAGAATCCGGTGCCTGTAGATACGGGAGACCCATCTGACAAGCTGGTTAGTTTGACGGTGGTATAGAGCAGGTTTTCGGCGATCGAAAGCGACACTTGGCTACCTTTCCCTTCATGCAGGCAGTTTGACGTAGCACAACCGTGAACCGTTGTAACCGGAGAGGCGCTTTTTCTCTTCGTCCGCCCGCTGTAGAGCGAGAAAAACCACAGGCCTATGAGGAAACATCGGCCGAGTTTGAGGACGTGCCTGATCAGACGTCCTTGCCCAGCCAGCGGTTATATTCCTCTGAGGTGAGCTCCTTGTAGGCCAGATGAAATCCGTGCGGGCGAAGGAATTTGTCGCTTTTCACGCCTCGATGCGTGAAGAAAGCAAACTCCGTTTTGAAATACTGATTGAATACATCGCTATAGATGATCATGCCGTAAACCAGCATTCTTTGGTCCTTGATGGCCGGCATTCGGAACCAATCCTGGACGCTGCTTTGACCCGTTCTCGGCGTCAGTTTTGCCGTAAACTCACCCCCAGCCCCCAGCGCAGCCCAACTCTTTTCGAGAGGCGTCTCCGCCCTGCCTTTAAGGGCATGATCCATGTTTACCTTGGTCGTCGAAACAGCCTCCAGCCCTATCGCGACAAATGGGCTCGGGGTCTGGCCCGAGTTTTTGCAGGTCACCAGAATGCAACCGGTGTCATCGCTAAACTGCACGTCGCTTGCTTCGATGTACGCTCGCGCCTGAGCTTGCCCGAGGCTTTGCGTCACATCGAGAGCCGATCGCGTCTGCTGCAAGCTTTTGAATAGGAAATATAGCGCTACACCGCTTACTCCCAGCGATCCTAAGGAAACGATCATCGCCAAAAATGCCCATGTGGCCTGCCACTCGGCGGCCGCAGCGCTCCGCATGCCATATTCGTCGGCAGCCCCCGCTCCAACTAACTCGAACAGCCACGCCAGCACCGCAACAATGGTGATTTTCATATGTCCCCGCCCCTATGTAGCGCTGCGCATCTGACTCTCTTACCGCTGCCCCGGAGGGAAAGAAAGCGGAGCCCGCGCGGTGCCGGTGCAACGAGAGCGAAGCAGGTTAAAGGCATGAAACCCACCCACCGGAGCTGATTTCGATATCTCGAGTTCGCTTGCTGCTCGCACGGCGCCGGGATGCCAACCAAGCTTGCAACCTGCCTCCCTGGAACTTCCCTCGCCCGCTTGAGTTTCCCTCCAGTCGCAAGAAGGAGGTCGCTATGCCTGACGAACTAAGTGCCGGCTCCACCGGCAAACCGACAGAGCCGCCCACAGGCGCGCGGAAGGTCGCAAAAGATGCCGGGGACGCTGTTGTGCGTGAAAGCACGGCAGTAGCCACGGGCGCAGCCGAGCACCCCGCACGGCCGCCGGGATTGTCGTAACGATCGGCGCCCTCGCCTTCGCGATTCGCTGCGCCGCAATCGTTGGCGTTTCGGCCGCCATAGCCAATCGGCCAGTAACGGTATAATTCTCTGCCTATGGCCCTAGATCCAATCAAAGTTCTTGCAGACTATGCCGAAGCGGATTGCACCGTGCAGTTCTGGATTGCCGACGCTCCTGCAGTGGAATTCAAATCCCTAAGCGCCGCGGTCAGCTACGCCAAAGATCATGGTGGTCGATGGCAGGAGATCGAAATCACGGTGCATTTGCCCCGAGAGGACATCGTCTATGCAACCGAAAAGGTGCACCGGCTGATCGATGCATTGAAAATTCCCGGTGATCGTCAGAGACGGTGACCCCGAGCGGGCGATCTTGATTACCGCGAATGTCGACGAATTGCTTTGTCAACTCTTGCGACTAGCGGATCAACCGCATCAAACAGATGTGCTCGATCATCGACCTCGAGGCCTATGACGCGATCTCGGCCGAGCTAGAGGCGGCGTAGGCCTTTGCCGACGTGCTCCGGTGTGGTCAACTCATCGTGTAGAATCACGGTGAGGCCGCCATGCTCCCCTTCCCCTTTCACATTGCTGCAAGCCTGCTTGGCAACTTCCTTGGGTCACTGCACGATCCCACTTTCATCATGATGCTTGTGCTCGTCGGCGGCATGGCTGCGGCCGCACCGAGAATCATTTATCCGATTGGCTTCGCCATCTTGTGTGCGGCCGGCCGCTATTACATCGCATGGTCCAACATGAGCGCTGCGGGCATCGACGCGCCCGCCTTCGCTCTGTATTCGGGCTGCTCCGCTCTCATTGCCTTCCTGTTGATCATCGGAATTGTCCGACTAATCCGTCGTATCGTCGGCTGATATCGGCTTCCCCGCCCCAGAGGAGAGCAAGAAGAGCCGCGTGCGTTCGGAGCAAAGCTCGCGGAGCCAGTTGAAGGCAAGAATTGCCTATGTGGCAGCTCGGATATCCCGAGCATGCTTCACCGTCTTGCCTTTCGCCAAGCGTTACACTGCAAGGGCTGCCGGCGTTGTTCGTTTCGCCAGTTGGCAGGGGGCATGTCGCCCGTGTCGACATAGCAGCCACACAGCCGCTTGAGATCGGCGCCAAGCGCCTGGCCAGCAGGAATACGATGTAGACGGGAGTGATGCGCTACATTGTCGACGATGACCTCGCGCGGAGCAAACCAACATCAGGGATGCTCGCGCCTCAGTTCATCACTCTGTCATGCCTCGGCCCTAGCGTCATTTCGGGGGCTTGTTTCGATTATGGAGGCGTGAATGAATAAATTTATGGCTATTCTTTTAGTTGGCACGTCGCTGACCTGCGCAGCTGCTGTAACTCCGGCAAATGCCAATCCCTATGAACATGTACTGTTGATCTCGGTGGATGGTCTGCACGCGGTGGACTTGGCGAACTATGTTGCGACCCATCCGAAGAGCACAATGGCTTCACTTCAGAAGACAGGCGTGTTTTATCCGAACGCCGTTACCACCAATCCGTCCGATTCATTTCCGGGTCTCGTCGCGCAAGTGACCGGTGGCACCCCCGCCGTGACGGGTGTCTACTACGATGACTCCTTCGATCGCAGCTATTTTGCTGCAGATTCGAAATGCCAAGGCAACCCCGGTACTGAGGTCAATTTCGCCGAGTCCATCGATATCGACGATACCCGCCTTGATGCTGGCGGCACGCCTGGTAAGCCGATGACGCAGATCGACCCCACCAAGCTGCCGCGCGCGCTTGTGAATGGCGAATGCAAGCCTGTTTTTCCGCATGACTTCGTGCGAGTGAACAACGTATTCGAGATCGTGCGTCAGCATGGCGGGCGTACCGCGTGGAGCGACAAGCATCCCGCCTATGAATGGCTCAACGGTCCGTCCGGGACGGGTGTCGATGACTTCTATGCGTTGGAGCAGGATTCTCTCATTCCGGGCACCAAGGTGAAAACCACCGGAAGCTTCAAGGCTGAGCGAGAATTTGACGCAGCGCACGTAAAAGCAGTAATCAATGAAATCAAAGGACTCGACAGCACCGGTGCGACCAAGCAGCCAGTGCCGGCGTTGTTCGGGTTGAATCTGCAATCTGTAAGCGTTGGGCAGAAATTGCCGAAAGCTGGGCCTGGCGATGAGGCCGGTCTGATCGGCGGTTATGCGGACGCCGACGGCACGCCGAACAACGGGCTGGGTGTGCAACTCGATTATGTCGATCACGCTTTGGGCGAACTGGTCAGCGCCTTACACGACAATAAGCTCGAAGACACGACGCTCGTTGTTATTGCGTCAAAACACGGCCAGTCGCCGATCGATCCATCGAAGTTCCAGCCGACCGATGAAGATCCCTACACGAAAACGCCGGGCTATGCGTTCCACATCGCTGACGATGCATCGTTGATCTGGCTGAAGCCGGAAGAGCGTGCAAAAGCGCTCACCGCAGCGACCCAGTATCTGAAGGATCAAGGCAAGGCACTCGGCATCGGCCAATTGCTGACCAGCAATCAGGTGGCGCTCGCGTACCAAGATCCGGCCAGCGATACGCGCGCGCCTGATTTCATCGTTACCGTGAACCCTGGCGTCGTTTATACGGGCGGCAAGAAAATCGCGGAACACGGTGGAAACAATGCCAATGATCGCAGCGTAGCGCTGCTTCTGAGCAACCCGTCCATCCAGCCACGCGCGATCACGGCGCTGGTGCAGACGACACAAGTGGCGCCGACGATTCTGCAGGCACTTGGTTACGACCCGAAGGAATTGCAGGCAGTTCAGAAAGAAGCGACGCAGGCACTGCCCGGCACGCCGTTCTGATACCTTGCAGCGGCGTTTCTTCTCCCCGCAATGTGGAGAGATGGTGCCTTCAATGGGCGACCGGGGGCCTTCTGTAGACCTTGTCACATGGCCAAAGAAAACCCGCCGGCTGGTGAGGCCGACGGGCACGCTTGTGGTGGCGGTGGTGATTGGCGGTCAGGCGCGGACATGCGGCGACACGTGGCGGGCCAGCGCCCGGCAAGGCGCCTAAAAGGGATCGGCCACCGTCGCCGTGACAACGGCCTCCAGCCGTCGCGTCGGTTCACGCGACACGGCTTCCCCGCGGGGACTTTGATTCAATGAACGTGCTTGAGAGATCGGCCTAAAACGTATCGCCGCGATGGTGCCGCGGCTAAGGAAATGATGGTGTAAATTTCAACGCCCATAATCGTCCGGTGGCGGTCAATGACGACGGCGCGCTCGCCGCAATATTCTACAAAACTATCTAATTTAAAAATCCAGTCGGCGATGTAGACGCGGCGTCGTCTGCCGATCAGACCGCGCGGCAAAAGGCTTCTTTCGGTATACGTATGCTTTTCCACGGTGCCGTTCCTCGTTGATTAAAATCGATCACGGTGATAATTAATATCATCAGCAGAAGGCGCGTCAAGCGATTTTAGTCACTATGAGCGAAATTAATCAAATTACTGGGCGCCAGGTAGCCGCAGGACGCGCGCTTGTCGGCCTTGGACAGGTGGAATTGGCAGAACTGGCAAATGTCTCTGCTCCCACTCTCCGTCGCATGGAAGCAAGCGAAGGCCAGGCTGCCGGCATGCGAAATAATGTTGCCGCAGTCCGCGCCGCTCTTGAGTCAGCCGGCGTGACATTTCTTGAGGCCGGCAGTGTTGCTACGGGTCCAGGCGTCTCTCTGCGTAAGCCCAACGTTACGACAATAGATGTCGACGAAAGCGAGGTCGTGCAGTATCGCGAGAATTTGGAGAACGATGCGCCGCCCGGCGCGGGTGGCTAGGAACGCAAAGAAGTGCAAAATGACTGAAGAACAAGCCGAGGCAGCACAGACCATCGCCGAGGCGATGCGTATTTTTAACGATGCCGTACGCGAGGCAGTTGCGGCTGGCCTCCGGGTCGACATCAACCTAATCGAGATGCATTCAACGAGATGCCCCGGTGAGCCGATAAAGTTGATCAGCCCCAGTGTAGAGGTCCGCCAAGACGCTTGACCGCTCTGCTCTGGCCCATTAGTTTTTGAATGCGGCCGACCAATCCGCACGAGGGCTTCCCGCCCTATCACCACCAAAGGGACATTCTCACTTTCGGCATTCGTGCTGAGGGTCGTGTATTCTTTTTGCAGGTGTATGGTGGCGCTCAAACTCATCAGAAGAAAAGACTCTCCTAACTGGTGGCTCCGCGGATCGATACGGGGCATTTCGGTTTACGAAAGCACCGGAATCGCCGACCGGGAAACGGCCGAAATCATCCTGACCATTCGAAGCAAAGAAGTGCTCGATGAGAGCATATTTGGCAGGAAGGTCAACGCGACGTTTGATCAAGCCGCGGAATCCTATCTGCAGGGCGGCGGATCCCCGAGGTTCTTGCCGGCACTCCGCAAACACTTCGGCACGAAGCCTCTTCGAAAACTTCGCCAGAACGATCTCGATGCAGCTGCATTGAAGCTTTTCCCAAACGCCTCGCCGGAAACGCGAAATCGCCAATGTTACACCCCGTTTATCGCTGTATGGAACCACGCGGTGAGGAACGATTGGGCTGATGTTCGGCAATGGTCACGGCCGCGCAGGCCGAAAGGTACGACACGTCACCGAAGAGAGACTCGAAGCGGCACGCGGCCTGTTCCCTATGATCGGGCCGCAAGGTTCGTGGCCGCCATGTCGCCCGCTCCAGCAATGGTAATGACCGCTTTATTCTACACAGGCATGCGGCCGATCGAGCTATTCACTTTAGAAATGAAAGATATCGATGTTGTTGGCCGATGGATCATCGTTCGCAATAGCAAAGTGGGTGAGCCCCGTGGCGTTCCTATGCATGAGTTTCTCGTCCCGCTATTGGAGGCCCTCCTGGCCCGGAAAGATCGCATCCAGAAGGTGTTTCGGACCTTTAGAGGAAAGCCCTACACAATTTCTCCGGAAGGCGGCGGCCAACTTAGCAATGGCATTCTTGGCGCGCGAAAGCGTCTCGCCAAGAAAGGTGTCGATTTAACCGATGTATCTCCCTATACCGGCCGTCATTCCTGCTCGACAGAGCTTGTTGTCGCCGGCGTGCATCCGCACATCAAAGACCAGATCCTTGGCCACGCCGCAGACGATATGAGCCGCCATTATACCAGCGTGCCGCAGGCGCCGCTTATCGAAGCGATCAACAGGTTGCCCGTGCCAGACATGTGGTGCGCGCTGCCATGGTGGGACGATCCGCTTTCCCATAGTCGGCAGCATGTGAAATGGGGGCGATCGAAGTGACTGGTCGTTCCCATCACAATTGCTTTCATTCGCGAGTCATCAACCTGATGCACCTCATTGATGAGACACCGAAAAGCTCTCAGCACCCGTGCCGGCGGCCTCGTCGCGCCTGCCGGCATCCGCATATGCCCTTACACGGTGCCGTAGCCGAGATCCGATTGGTGATCCCTCAAGGTCTTTAATCCGAGTTTTCATTTCGCTCAAAATCAACAATCTCATCTATGATAAGATATCTCGACAAAGGCGTCATCATAAACTTTTCAAACTGCTGAGGGTGCTTTTCTTTTATAGCGTAGGCTTTATAACTATATGAGAAAAAGAAAGGTAATATAGCCGGAGTTAATAGGACGATTCCAGCAATATAAAAATAGCATAATATCAGAATTACATTAGATAGTCCTGATATTTCTTTTCCACCCTCTACATGTGTCCAATACAAATCACCAATAATGCCTAGCGCTATAATTGCAAATCCGAATTTTACGTATATAGAAAATACCTTGAAAAGCCGATCACCCGTAGCCTTTTTCATCCCCAGCTCCTTTCTAGCCGCATTGTTACCTCCCAATTTTTCCCAAAATGGGCGCTTCACCGTAAGCGGTGCCCCGCTCACACCTTGACCAAAATGCTTTTAAGCGATGTCGGGGGCATCAGCCCTGACCGAAACGGCAACTATGTATTAAGATCGGAAATTCTATTCGGTGCATATTCGCGCCAGTATATGTCACTACCGCTATGAGACCAGAGGCGCTCATGCAATGCTGGTCGCGAAGGAGGTGCCGAATTCAGTGAATGACGTTTGGCGACAAGAGCACGAAATGAATGAGTTAGTTAAGCCGGTGGACGCCTGGAATATTCGACGGATCGTTATTGCCGTTTTGCTCGGTACAATGATTACTACCTATCTTCGCGCCTTTGATTTTTGGCCACTTGGTTTTGCCGATGGGCTTAGAGGGTTTCTCGATCTCGCAGGGCCGCTTATTTTGCTCGGAGTCGTAGTGACACTACTCGTCTGGCTTGCCAGCGCGTTCATCGCTTTATATCGCCGCTATTTTCGAAGAGCAGCCAGTAGCGTTATTGCCGTCCTCGGTGTTCCAGCTTGCTCTGCGATACTCCTCGCCACCTCTCTATCCGATCCTTGGGTATGGTACGTTGTTTTGAATAAATCGAGTTTCGAAACGGCAGCGGCAAATAGTATCTCACTGGCCGGTCAAAAATTTGTCGTCCTGGAAGAACGCGACATTACGACGGGGGTCGCGGGAGTGACCGAAAACCATTTTGTTGCCCTGATCTTCAGCGAAAGCGATCCAGCCGAGTTGGCCTTATCCATTCCGGGTCTACGCCATATCTATGGCAACTTTTACAGGCGCGACGAGTTCATGTGATGTCTCCTTCGGGCCAACAGAAGCCTTTGGGTACGCATTACTCTGCCGGGTGATTCCACGGCAGAAGCTCATCGATCCGGCTCTGTTTATGGCCATTGACGATGAACCTCACGTCCAGGCTTCCTGGTTGTGAGAAACTCCAAAGTAGTCTCCATGGAGAAACTCCCGTTCTTCATCCATGGAACGTCAATCACAGATCAGGCGAAAACGGGCAATGTTGGGGGCAAAACACCGCTTACGCTTCACCGTTCCTGCGTAGCTTGGCGACGAATCCTGGACTCAAAAGTCTGCGCAATATTATGCCCGCTTCACTGAGCCACTGAATCCAGATCTGGGTTGGCGCGTTGAGGACGTGCAGCTTGCCTTCATGGCCGGAGCTCGACAACAACCTATTCGCCGGCTACTCACGATCGACGAAGTTGCCGAGCTCCTGGCAACTTCCGTTTCAACGATCCGCCATCTAGTCCGTCATGGCGAACTTGCCTACGTCAAAGTTGGCCGGGGCACAGAACGAAATCATGTGGCGATCGCTCCTGAAGAAATAGAGAACTTCCTAAAGCGCCACTCCAAACGAGATTTCATCTCGAGCGGGCCGTCTACCGCGCGGCAAACGAAGCTTCAGCTGCCAATCGAACGGGCAACCACAAGCAATGGCGATTTTTCAGCCCAACGGGCCGCTGTACTGGCCGAGGCGAAGGCCAATAGGCAATTCGGCGCAAGTCGAAAGACTGAATGATCAAAGCCGCCAAAGGAACGGAAGAAGAACAAAACGCGGCAATTGATTTCTTTGTGGATGAACTGAGCTCAGACGTCGCTCATCCGCGCTTTTCGAACCGATATTCGGCATATTGTCCAAACAGCCAAGGAAACGACGCGCTGACAACGCTTGAATGTCGCTCCTGGCTGTTGGCGCTATACCCGCCGGAAGGGGAGTAGTTACCTGCTACTCCCCTTCATCGCGGTAAAGTTACCCTGCTACAAGTAAACTGGTGGCGCAATGCCAAAGTGCAAGTTATCCAAAATCGCGGATATTCATCCGCGTGGAGGCAAATGCATGAGCGAGGAAGTCATACCGTTCAAATGCCCGTCATGCGGCGGTGAGCAGTTCAGGACTGCACAGGAAATCAGATCCTACCAAGACTTCACCGGTGCGGTCTGCGTTGGTTGCGAGCGTCCAATCGCCGATGACGATATCAAAAATCACGCTATCGCATTGGCGAGACAGCTGGTTGGCGACGCGTTCAAGAAGCAGGAATTGTAGCCAAACCGGTGAGGTAGCCGCCTCTTCACAAAGAACCGACCCATTTATTGCGAGCCAAAGGCTGTCCTGACCGACCGCAGGACATTTTGTTTTTCGAGAAATGCCCGGCAAATAACCCCTTTATATTATCATTCAAACATCTCGGGACGGGTTGTGACTATTGGGGTCTGTATGAAATGAAGTCACAAGGCACACGAAATCCGCTTATTTGACGAGCGGAAAGCGGCCACAAGTTCGAGGATCTCCCGTGACGCACAGAAAATGGAGCAAGGCGGTCACGATCGCTCTCGATAGCCCCGACGAGTGGGTGGTTATCGACACGACCCAAGCAGCCTCCTGGGCTATGATCGAGGACTGGCCACTTGAGGAAGCCCCTGCGCTGGATCGTGCATTGTCCGTCTGCGCCGGCGTGATCAGCGGCAAGCGAACCCCAGAGGATGCTCGCCGAGCGTTCGTCGATGCCGTCAAAGAAGCTCAGATACCTATGAAGGAAGATTGAGGTCGCACCGCGTCTCTGGTTCTGCGTCGGCCTCCGCACGAGCAATCAGTTCCGCGCGCTCATCTGCTGGTAGTTTGATAAGAGCGTCCATCTCGACGCCTTTATCGAGGGAGGTATTGGCTATGCAGTTGATATCGGCGCCTAGCTCGCGACCGCGGGCGATTTTTTGGCGTACTCCGCTGGCAGCCTCGCCGGTTACGGCGGCGACCTCAGAGGCGAACTCCTTATTTCCTCTACCGCCTAAACCCTCCAAATTTTGGCGGGTTTTGCCATTAATCTCATCCCAGATCTGTTTTCTACGATGAATGTGCGCCGCTTCCTGTGCCGGGGACAATTCTGCGCGCTGCAGGTTTTCGTCGATTTCCATGAGCTCGGCGCGCAGGTCGTCGACGTCATAGACAACGCACTCGACGACTGTTTCGACAATTTTCAGAGTTCAAATGACGTGCCACTACGAAAACTCTCCTCCCTTCATAGTTGATTTATTTAAATCCATTGGCGCAATATATGCGGGCATCGAAAGGGGGCCGAGATGTTTCGTCGTGTTTCGCTGGCAGCAGCTGTATTTTTTGTAACAACCCTGCCTGGACAGGCTGGTTTCCAGAGCTGGTCTGTGGACAAGGAATCCGACCCGTTCTCTGGTGGCGAGAGCGTTTCAGTGAACTTTATGACCACGCTTCGCTCGGGCGTTCTCGTGCTATGTGATAGCGCAAAGAAGGGCCTGAGGGTCCGTGCAATTCCTGGATTTGACTACGATCAGCGCCTGGAAAACTACAAGCCGACATTGAAATTTGCATTCGACGGGAAGCTTCTGTTCACTGCCGAAGGCGAAACTGGCTCTGTTGGCAACAATCTAGCCGCCGCCGAAGTCAATTTGGAAGGCGACCAGGCAAAGCAATTCGTTGAGGCATTCGCCGCAGCGAAAAGACAAATCGCGATTGATGACGGCATCGCAGACAAGCCTCACCTTCTAACTGCGAGAGGCTCCACGTCGTCAGGTTCTGCGATTGTTTCATGTATCGCAAAGCAAGGTAGCCCGTCCTAATCGGTAAGCCCATCCATCGTTAGTATCGGCGCCGTGCTTCGAGCGGCTGGACTTGCTGCGCTTTTCCATGTTGGCGACCGTGTGCCGCGCGTAAGACTGCAACGCGCGGCTTAGAAGGGCTGCGAGATACCCAGGACTTACGCCGATGATTTTCAGGAGGTGTCTATGAAAAAATCAGAAGCAGAGAAGGCCATCCGATCTTTGAGCACGACATGGTTTCGATCGCTGCCGGAAGCGGAAAAAGAACACCCAAGCTTTGGCTCGTTTAAAAGCTGGATGCGATCCAACGGATATGGCCACTATCTCGACTTCCGATCAACAGGCGGCGCCGATGATGCCGCCGAGTCGTGGTTCGATCAGGAACTCGGACAGACGTGGCGGAGGTAGGCATGGGTTATCCTGACGAAGTTTTCGCGCTCATTGACAACGTGCATTCCGCCTTCAGCAACTCGAAGACGATAGAGCAGGCGGAAGCCGCATGGGACTATTTTCACGTGCTCGAAGCATACATTGAACGGACATGGCCATATGAGCCCGCAACGATGGACACCCTGCGCTGCCTAAAGTCTAGTCTATCTACGTTCACCATGCACATCCGGCAGAGGATGCCGTCGCCCTACAACGGCTGGCGTGGCGATCTAAGTTCGCTGCGCAACCGCGTTTCACCGAAATATGACGAGCGCGGCAAATCGCTGTAATCTAAATCGTATGTGAGGATGTACGATTTTCCGGCGTATGCCGTATACTGAATATGCGAAGGAGGAAATATGAAGCGCACGGTCACGATTATGGCCCTAGTGATGATGGTCTTTGCGACGACTGCGGAGGCGAGATATGATCGCCGACCATATAATGGATTCGCCACCGGCCATTGCAAACGCGCGAGCTGTTATGCCAAACATCCCGGGGGCACCTATCACTACCCTTACCATTACGGGCATCGACGTCATTAATTGTCGAGTTTATCCGGCATGCGGCGTTTCAAACACCCTCAACAGCTTGAGCAGACTATCCTAATTTGCGAGGGACTGGTGGGCGATCTCGCCGTCGCTCCGACTGGACGTGACGCTCGCCGCGGCCGGCGTTTCCTGGTCGGACTCACGGGGGCGTTCGCTCTACTTAGCCTACGGAACTGTGATCGTAAAGTACACGGCTATGGACCCCACGACTGCTATCGCGCTGGAACCCACGCTGACTGAATGGCCGAATCTCGTCCCCGGCGACTATGCCTTTGGGATTGTTCGCCTCATCACGCTTGTCCACGAGAAGGTCAGCCATCTTCTCTTCGCCTCCGTAGAGTTGCTGCCGACCGAAATGCCCGTTCCTCCGTTGCCACCTAACGGGGGCTGGTCGAAGAGTTTCGGCGGAGATCGCTTGTGCGTTAGTCGGACCGCGCTCCCGTGGACCGATGCGCTCGTCTGGTACGAGACGCTGACGACTGGCCAAGCGACAGTACCCGGCAAAACTTTCCCTATCGCCGCAACAGCGCTTGGGGCTGAACCTGACTATCGAGGCTTCGCGATTCTCGCGGATCCGCCACCATTCTCGCCGGCGTGGCACGGACGCCCCCGCCTGCACCGACTGATTCCGATGGAGGATCTCCCTGAACCCATTCGGGCGCTGCGTGATGGATCGGTCGAGATCGATGCCTTCATCCGCGCTCGGGAGTGGCTCCGCCAACACGCCCATTTTGATTTGCTGGCCTATGACGATTGGTTGGGGTCTGCTGTCCTCATCGCTCCCAATCCTCTCCTGCGGTCCCTTCGGACGCGAATCGTCGACCGAACGGCAGAGACCGAAGTATTGGAAATCGGGGGGAAGCCCCGCCGCGGCGCAGACCTTTCTTCCCTGACAATGACATTGGAGGAGGTACGGGCGGGTGCGCCTGCCTGGCGTGCCGATGGCGCACCCGATGCTCTGGGGCGCTTCCGTGCGCTGGCACGGTCGCAGGTCGACGCCGTTCGTCAGGAGCTGGTATGTTCTGTCCGCGGCAATCTAGACCGTGAACCGCCGGCCATGTTTGTGCGGAAGATTAGCGTTAGTTCCATTTCAAGTTCGGAGTTGCACGCGCGGCAGGTCGCCCCGCCCCGGCGTAACCCCGCGGCTTCGTCCCGAACCGTTGTTGTGCGTCCGCCTCCACCGCAGTTCGCAGCGCCGACACCGACGCCGTTGCGTCAACTCGAGAAGCTGCAGCTGGCGCGGTCCGAACGCCAAGGAGCTCTAAGGCCAGCAGAGGCTCCCCAAGTCCGGCGTGGGGTTCGTCTGTTTGAGCATGACCGTGAAGAGACAGTCGCATGGATCAGGGGGCTCATCACTCAGGCGCGTGCTCAGGTTCTGTTCGTCGACCCCTATCTCGACGCAGACGACCTTCAGGAGTTTGCGACAGCAACCGAGCACCAAGGCGTCGCCATCCGCGGCCTGATCAACCCTCGGCCGCGCCGCCAGCGGCACGTTGACACGAGCGGGGAGCAATTCGGCAATCTGATGATAGAGAAGATTGCTGCCCTGCGCGACCCTGCGCAGGAATTCGGAGAAATCGACATCCGGGTTTCGAAGCTCCGCCGTCTGCACGATCGCTTTCTGCAGATCGATGACATGGTCTGGCATTCCGGCCACTCATTCAACAGCGTGGGAAAGGGCGAAATCAGCTTGATGACCTTAGTGGCCCAACCAGCCGAGACAAATCAGGTTTTGGCCGAGGCCTTCGCCGAAGGCGAGCCTTTTGAGACCTATTGGGCCAATCGGCCCCTCCCGACCTGGTCCTTGAGGCAGGAAGCGGCTTATCAGTTGAAGCGCTTTGCGAAGTGGCTCGAGAGACCACGCATACCGCAAGACTCGGAGGCCAATGATGACTAACGGCTTGGGCCTCCCGCTTCCGCCCCAAGGCCTGACAGCCTTGACCGTTACTTTAGCCTGGATAGGTAGTTCCGAGCAGTTCGACGGACATTTCGCGCCGGCGCTGCAGATGGTCGAAGCCTCTGGCACCTCAGACACCTTGGCTGAACATCTCGCGGCGGCGGGTCTGTTCGAGTGGCGCGATCTCATCGTTTCCGCCGAGGATCCCGGGCAGTCGAGTCCCCCGGATCAGCGACTGGCGTGGTTAATGGCTAATGCCGCAGTCGAGGTTGCGGTTGCCCTTGATGCGCCCGGTCTGTTCCGAGCAGTCGCGCAACTTCGTGAGATGGGCGGCATCGACGACACTGAGCTCGCGGCCGAAGTTTGCCGCCGTCTTGCTGGCGCTTCTGGGGAGCTCCTGCTCGCACGTCTTCGGGAGAGATTGCAACAGCTTTGGGATTCGCCGTTCAACGAGCGCATTAGGCGTTATGCAGAGGCAACGGTCGAGTTCCCGTTGACGACCCGAGATCTTTGGCCACGGCGCGATGGAATGCCGCTCGGAGATAGATGGGCTCATCGGGTTGCGGCGACTCTCTGGCCTCGTGAATACATGGCGACACTCGCAAGCTTCCCCGGACCGTTTCAGCATAGGTTCGGAGACCCGTTGTGGCCACCTGACCCGGATCTGGCGGCATCCCTCATCCGTACGTCGCCTGCGGTCTACACGGACGACGGCATACCGAACGGACCTGTCGTCGTTTTCGTCTTGCTGGATGCAGTTGAAGCATATCTTCAGTCGACGGCGGCACATGACAAGAGGGCAGCCGAGGTGGGACTTGGCCGCATCGTAGATGCGGTCCTTTCCCGCAACGATGGGAATTGGATCGGTAGAGCCTGGATACAGCAGATTATTTGGCAAGACACTCCGCGTCGAGCGGGTCGCGCGGAAGCGGACGTTGCCGCGCAAAGGGCGTTGCGAGATTTCCTTCTCGACCTCCTTTCAAGTCAAATCACGCCCCTTGACGACGGTGCCGCATTCGATTGGGTCCGCTCGGAGGAACCGCTGTGGGCGGTCGATCGCGTCTTGGCAGAGGTGTCGATCTTGGATGCTCACGACAACCCTGTCGCGGCTGCCGAGGTGCTTGCGAGCTCTGTTCGACAAGGCTTGGTTACCGCAACTGGCCGCCCTTCTGGTATTGTGACCCATTCGCCGGAAGCGACCATCGTCTCCCGCCCGCTTTCCAAACTCAAAGATCTGACGCTGTGGTTTACGACGCTGTGGCGCGACACTTACGAAGTTCGCGAATCGTTGAGCTACCCAACCCAACGAAACCTCGACAATCCCGCCTATCCAGCTCTCGCGTGGGGACTTGTTGGGCTTAATAGCTCGGCGAATTCGAATGTCGACCCGGCGCGCCTTTGGCAAGCGGTTGCCGACGCCGTATTTGAGACTCAACAGATTGATCCCAATGCGAGCCTTTTCAACGGCGCCATGCCGCCGATCACGCGGGTGACGGTGCAGCTTGGGGCAGCCCTTGCAGACTGTGGAGTCGTTCCAATCGGCGATCTCGCTCAGTTCATGGCCGATCAACTCGATCCCACCATCGAGCATGCCCGTCTCTGGCAGATGGCGCGCGAAGCGGCTTCGGATGCCGTTACACTGGCTGTAGGGCGCTTGGTGGGCGCGCCGTTGCTGCGTCAAGCGCTTGAGACAGCTTTGAGCGAGACGCAGCCGAGCTGGGATACAGTGCTCGACGAGGTAGTCCGAGCCGATCTTGCGGATTTCGCGAGGCGCTTGTGACAATACTCCGGCCCTTAGGTAACCACGATATCGCCTATGCTGGCGCAGTTCTTTCATTGACCCCCGCGCCGTTTATTTTCGCATATCCCCGCGCCTTCTTCCGAACGATGCGAGCCTGGGCGGTAACCGTCGGACTATACCTAATCTTCGCGCCAGTTTCCTGCCTGGCTACCAATACTCCGTGCAGCGGCCACAAGGGCGGCATTGATCACTGCCAGGGATCGACCTTCATTTGCAATGACGGGTCTGTCAGCGCCAGCAAGAAATCATGCGAGGCCTATATGGGCGGAGCATCATCCCTTCTCGGATCGACGCCTGCGGAAATGGAGCCGACGACCTCCGCAGAATGCTCTTGCCAGGCAGGCTTGTTCTGCGTTGGACCGCGCGGCGGCCACTATTGCCTTACCGATGACGGTCGGAAAATCTATCTTCGCAAGTGAGTATTGTGCCGGACGCTCCTCAGCGCGAAAGTAATTCAGTGCGACTGGCTTAGCCGGAACGATTGGAGGAGGATGCCATGGACTTGCGTGAGCTTCGAAAGATCTATGAGCGAAAGATCGAGGAGCATGAAGAAAAGCTCCGATCGATAGAAGATAAAGATACCCGCCACTTTCGCCAGGAAGGCGAAGGCGAAGGCCCGCTGGCAGAGATTAACGAAGAGATCAAGGCGGAATATCATCGTCACATTGAAACCTACGCTGCCCTGATTGCTCAAATCGATGCGCTATTGGGCGTTTGAAACGGTTTTGGTGTGTGGCCTGAGGAATGAAAACAGACTATGCCGGCCTGCTGGATGACGCTGCCAATTGCATCGGCGATATGTCCAGCGCCGATCTGCAGATCTTGTTGCGTCGGGCCGCTCTAATGCTCCGAAATGCGGGTTCGATCGCACTCAATGATCAAGTTGAAGAGGCGATTGACAGCATCGCCAACTTCGGCATGACCGGAAACGGCATGATCCGCCACAAGAATGATTGGAGAGGAATGCTTGTTAGCCAGTGCATGACCTGGATGAGGATGGGACCTGCAGGCGTGGCAGCGCCGAGAAATTTGTCTATGAGACAGAGATCATGGCAATCCGCAAACTGGATATGGCAGCAGAGAACGACATTTCAAATTCTCCAAGTTTGCCATGGTCCACTCTTGCCCGCGTTTGCATCTGGATATCCACGCATCTAGAATGTCGATGTGCTGGACGTGAATATAAAGTTCGCAGAATCACTGTCAACGAAGCTCAAATTTGGAATCTGATTCATATCAAACGCGACCCCGCCGCATCTCCAAAGCTTTCCGCTAATATTTGCCAACTTCCCAGAATCCAGCTGGTTTACAGAGAAATCTTGCCGATAGGTGCCTGAGTCATTATTTATCCGGTATGAAATAATTCCCTTATAGCTATTTTCTTTCCACCAAAACGCAGAGCCGAAGTAGCTCTTGAGCGCGTTGAGTGAGGTGTCGTCAAGCCCCTCTTTGCGCGAACATTCAGTCTGCCACCAAAAGGGTCCGCTCGCCTGAGTAAGCTGCGACTGCATAGCGATTCGCGCGAACTGAGATTTTTCGAACAAAAGAGAGATTTCGGCATTCGCAAATGCATCCCGGAGATTAATGCCACCAAGATAATTAGGTGCGGGTTGATTATTAATTTGCATAAAGGATGGACTCAAAGTAATTTTCTCTCCGTGTGAAGTATATAGATCCATCTGAAAGAACGTTAATCTGACGTCTGTTTGGAATTGCTTCTTGATACGAAAATTGATCGAAACTGCAGGATCACCAATGTTTTGTGTTATCCCTACTTGGTCATGAAGTTCAATTAGGTCTTCGATTGAAAGCTTTTGTTGTTGAAGCGTTATAGATTGGTAGTCGGGCTGCGGGCCATCAATGATTTTTGTAGATGTTTGAAATCCAAATGCATTTATCGTAACCGTGTATTTTTTGGACGTTCTCGAATAAGGCACCGAAATTTCGAAGTTCCCATCGTCAAATGACGCGGTACGACCAGTTCCTTGCAAATCAATAACCGCTTGGGAAATCGCGTTCCCCGAAACGTCCCGAACCGTTCCTCTCAGAACAGCGTCCTTCGTATACATTGCGGAAATTAAATAGCCGACGTTCCCCAGAACCGCGAGTATTAGAATTAACCAAAATACCCGAAAGCTGACATGGTTCTGAACATGAGCTCTTTGCAAGGCAACTCCAAGGACCAGAATCGCAAGGGCGGCCAGTGCAAGTGGATTTGTAACAACCGAGATCACCTGAGACATGCTATCACCGTGAATCTACGCAACTGAAACCCGTAGAGAAGTCGCGGGTTTCAGTCTGAGTGAAATTACTCCAGGTTGTCAGACATACAACTAACAGTAAATACCTCTTTCCGCTAATATCGGATAAGTAAATATCGCCATAATTCACCCTGACCTACCTCCAAAGTCTAAGCCCTACGGACATAAGGTGGGATGAAAATGCCTAGCCGTAGGCGCGGATATGGCGTGTGCGAGGAGCATCGGGGACTGATATTTGCGGGCGCTACCCGCGACTCCGGTAGTTTCGATCGGCGCGAAGATCGCCCAATATTTCGGATGGCACTGATTATGGCCAAAGCCGCGCAATGATGTTGGTCGAATACTGCGTAATCAGGAAAGTGAGGATGGATGCCCCTACCCCAACGATGAACAGGCGGCCGATGCCGCGCTACTTCCAGGCGTGCACCTCGTCAACGACGGGCTTCACCTCCTTGACGTCATCCTGCACGGTTACAAAGCTGCTTTCTACCTTGCTCACCCTGTCGACAACAGCATCACCACCGAGAATCATCAAACTAGGCTCATTAGCAATTCGCCCAACAATCGGCACGACAATTCAAAGAACGCTGCGGGTGAATAGGCGAAGGGCCAGCTGACCACGAGACCAACAAACCCAAGCGCGATGGCCGCAACCAGACCATGCTTTTCCCAACCGTATATCGCACCGAAGCCTATGGCGGTCGCAGTTATTGCGAACGCCCAGATGCACCGAAAGACGATCGTCAAAGTTCTTGGCATTTCCGGTCCCTGAGCGTCTGCGGCTTGTAAAAATCATTGAGAGTAAGAGCAGCAGCTCCAGAAATGTAATTGTGCTGAAGACAAACGACAACGTCCAGATATCGCCGTCTTGGGTTGCCGCGACAAAAAATAGGACAACTTAGCTCTTCTACTAGGAGGACGACTACAAAGATGAAGTCAATCAGCCCGGCGCCTATGCGCTCGGCTGGCCGGCCTGCTTCTCGCTCTTGACTCCTCTTCAAAATGAGAACATTTATAGAACAAACGAGACCGGACACGGTCTAGGTTTACCGACAATTTGACGAAGAGGACCGCCGTCGATTGGCGGAACGGAGACGTGCGCCATGCAAACGACCGATTATACAATCACGCTCCTCGATGCGGAGATCTTCCGGGATCTCGTTACCTTCCTTGGTGAAGATGTCTTTGACCAGCGGCAGAGAAACGGCGCCATCGCCAAATCGGACGCGTTTCAGCAGCGGATCAGCAACGCCAGAAACGTGCTCAAGGGTATCGGCGCCTACGAGGGAGTGAACCTGAAGGAGAACCACAATGGGTGACGTGATCTATTTGGAAGACGATGCTGACCCGTACAGCGACGAGCCGAAGCCGAAGGCAGACGTTATGACCATCAGTGGCATCGATGCCATGGCCCTTCGTGAATTCGTGTGCCACGTGAACATTCGCTGTTATGACGAACGGTTCAAGGATAGGGGGATGATGAAGTCGCGGGCCTTGCGCGATCAGCTCGACCGCATGCGGGAGATCCTCCATACCTTGCTGGACTATCCCCGTTTCGAGCCATTCTACTATTCGTCCCCTCCTAACGACATGCCGGCAGACCAGGCGGAGCTCCAGCTGATAGCTGCTTTAGCAGACCGATCCGAGGTTCAATTCCACTCGGTCGGCATTTACCTCGCTCCTGACAGCATCCCAGTTGGCACATTGGAAATCGCCGTTGACGATGAAACCGGCGAAGCATGCGGCATAGTCAGTTTAAGGGGCATGACGAGCGCCGCGATATGGACGAAAGCCGGAGCGAGCCTGGACGATACGATCAAGACCTTCGTCGACGCCATTCCGATCGATGACGAGGATGGCGTTGAGCCCAGCGCATAATAGATGCCCGAGAAGCCTGCAAGCCGAACTGACGTCCTGTCAGCGCCCACGCTGTCATCGTACGCGACTGGCTCTTACTACGTCAAAATCGACTGCGCGCACTGTCGGGTGAAGCGCTTTTATGAACCGGTAGATCTGCTGCAGCTGTGCGGAAACATCACAATCCGGCGCATCGCACAGCAGTTTCGATGCGAGCAATGCAACAGAAAGGACTACCTGACCGCCGAGATACTGAGCCCCCCATCTAAGGAACTCGTCGGCATGGACGTTCGCCGGCTTGTTCAGATCAGGATTATTCGCAAGCCGATATGGAAAGACATCAAACTCTAGGAGCCTCCGATGCCTAAGCGTCGCTGGGACCAAACCCGAAAATGGACAAATCTCCATCTTCCGCATCAGGTTGTCGTCCGAACAGAGAACTTCACGTTCCGCCAGGCGGGGCCGCTGAATGCGTTGGCGGATGATGTGGCTGCAGATTATCGCAGTTATCTGGCACGTTGTTGCGATGAGAGCTTTCAGGTGTTTTGCTTTGCCGAGCAGGCACAGGCTCGGGTTTTTCAAGCCCGCACCAGAGCAGATGCTCAGGCGCGGCGATCCCGAATTCTGGCATCTGCTTTGGCTATCGAAGGGGCGTTTTCGATATGAGCTCAGAGCAGATCGTCTCCGGCAATTTCTTTGATTTTTGCCAGCTGTCTGGTTGCAGCCGACGTGCACGCCTCGGCGTACTTTCGAACAAGACCACAAGCATGGAGCATCCTCGAACACATGGTGCGGTATTCATCTGGGGTTGCTTCCACGTCGCGCCTGCCCGCAACCTCCTTCAAGTCGCGCTCGACAATCTCGATCAGCCCATAAAACCCGATATCGCTCAGAATCTCGGCCTCGTCTTCAAATCGCTGAAAGTCGGCCTGCCTCAACAGATCCCGGAGATATTCCAGATCCTGGCAATAGCCTCTCATCGGCTCCATGTACGAAAGATGCAGGGCCTGCCTGTTATCCCAAACGCGTTCGCATGTGGCTGCCACCGAACCAAGCTGATTTGCGAGGTCGATGATCCTACGCGCAAGGGACCGGCTGCGGCCGAGGCGAATTCCAAAATCGATCCGCTGATTTCGATCTGCATCGCGCACCTGCCGCCAAAGGATGTAGAGAGAAGGACCGCCGACGAGAAGCGCAGCCCAGCCTCCCAGGGCTTCAAGCCAATCTCTCAAACAGGGGGCGCCGAGCTTCCCGGCAGCGCACCATGGCTGATCGAACCATCCCCAAAATACAACCACGAGAAAGATCACCGCGAGAATGCCATAGGCGACGATCCAGCCGGTCCAATAAGTCCAGTCCTCATCCTTCTTTTGCATCTGGCTCTCCTTTGGGGCGTCTTTGAGAAGCTAAGCGAGCTGCCACATTCATTGCAATGGGGCCGCGCATGAACCGCCGCGACGATACCGCCGATATCAAGCAGGGGCTAAACGATCGCATCGTCGAGCTTTGCGCCAGACTATTGCCCGTTGGACAGATGCAGGGGCGGCTTTGGGTGGCGCACAATCCCGTCCCTGCGATCACCATAAGGGCTTGGAGTTCAAGATGGCGCTGACCCGCGATATAGGCGCCTGGAAGGATTATCGCACCGGCGAGAAAGGCGATGTCGTCAGCCTGGTCGAATACTGCCGGCGGTGCGATTTCCGCAGCGTGTTGGATTTTGCCCGCAACTTCCTTTAAATTCGCAAAATGCCTTCTTCGCCGCTTTGTTTCTGACCTAGGCAACGCACAAACGAAAAAAGCCCCTACCCGATGAAGGATAGGGGCTGAGTGTGGGATTGTGGCCTTACAGCAGGCTCGACAGATTCTTTAAGATCACCTCAGCTTGGCGCTTCGGCATTAACTTCAGGCCGACTTTAAGAGCGGTGACAATATCCGCGCAAAGTACTTTGCTAATACAAGGAAACTCGCGCGCGGCCTCAATTTCTTGCGTTGAATGTGCGATTACCCGAGAGAGGTCAAGAAAGCTGTCATGACGTACCAGCGGGTGACAGCCGGCCTCCAGTGGCATCTGATCTTTCTGGTGAAATCTCGCTGCGCTATTTATCCAGACGAAGTAGCCATCTTCGATGCACACACACAGCGCGAACTTGGCCTTCGGTGGATTCGTCAAAACGGTATTGACGATGTAGACGTGGCCGATCTTACAAGACGCCATAGGCAGCGAATATCTTGGCTTCTTCCAAGATTTCAGGTTCCACGCCATCCATGATTTCGTCGAAACTCATAGGCGCGTTGAGATTGGCATTCGACCACGCGACGTGATTGTGTGTCTCATCGGAGATGGCGCCGAAGGAACGGCCAATACAATGCTTAATGGCTTTGTCGAGACACTCCAGATCCGTCTCAGAAAAATATGAAATGTCCGGATCGCGGGCCGCCTTGTACGCAGGATGCCGATAGGCGTCGATCTTTACCAGCGCACCGTCGACGGTTTCACGGTCCTCCGGCGCAACGCTACCCTTCAGCGCGTCGTAAATAAAGGACGGGACTGGACCATGGTCCATTGCAATATACCGATCGCCCACGATCGGGCGGCCGTAGGCTCGTAGATGGAACCTCTCGGCAAAATAGAGAATCTTGGCTGCATGGAAACGTCCGACGCCAGGTGCTTTACTGGCGACGTATACGAGCGCCTCGACGGCCTTCTCTTTGTCCAATTGGAATTCCATGAGTCGTATATACTCGCTGCATCGTTTCATTTCAATTACGCCCTAGCCCCCCCTACCCGCTGCATTTAACTAGAGCGCGTCGTGCGCGGCGGCTTATTCTGATTCTCGACTACGCGGTCGACGCGAAGTGTCATGTTGTCAATAGCTGTTTTCACGCCGCTGATGGCCCCCATGATCTGCTCAGTCGTCTCGCGAAGCCCCTCTTTGGTGATGTACTTCTCGGCGGTGTGCAGCTTGTGCTCCGCCAGATCTTCGCGTAGCTCCGAGACCCTGGCGTCGATCTTCCACCAGATTGCCCAGCCGCTGCCGGCAACAGTGAGGAAGAACAACACCACTTTCATGATGTCCTCCGCCGTCATTTCTTAGCTGCCAATCCGCGGTCTCGCGCTGCATAGAAATCACGAAGCGCGGCCTTGCTGCGCCGGCAATCGATAAGCGCCTTGCGGTCTTTGATCCAAAGGCTTTCGGTCTGGCCTTGGGCTAGTGCGGCCTTACCGATGTCGGCGGGCTGCGCGCAATCTTTGGTGAGCGCGGAATCCGGGGCGGCCAGCGAAGGTGCCGGCGGAGGGCTAACGTATTTTGTTGATGCGGAGCACGCTGGAAGCGCCAAGAGCAGCGCGGCCAGCGTCAGGATCTTGGCTAGCTTCACGCTGCAATTCCTCGATTTGGGTTTGAAGGGTGTTGTTGTCGGCCTGCATCTGCGCGATGTTTCGCGCTTCCGCGGCCTTGGCGGCGTCGTTAACGGCGCTCTGGCGCTCGATCTCATCGGCGCGCGCCGTGGCGGCATCCGCCTTCATGGTGGCAATGGTGGCTGTGTAGGCCGTGGCGGCCCGCTGATAGCCGCGGTGGTCGGCGAGTAGATAGACGCCGACGAATGCCAATACAGCCACGAGGGCGCCAGTTATCCATCGCCCAATGCTTGTACTGAGAAAAGCAATCATGTCGACTGACCTGCGGTGTCGGTGCTGCCGGGCTGCTTGGCCTTGTTCTTGTCGTCAGCGATCGAGCCGAAGACATAGGAGGCGAAGATCAGACCAATGAGGCCATTCAGATTGATGAAGGCGGTGTCGAGCAGCGGATTGGTCTGGACATGGAACATTGCCCAGCCGGTGATTGCGCTCATGGCAATGCCGGACCAAATCAAAGCAATGAAGATGATCCGGCGCCGCGCCGCCCAATCGCCGGACGCCTTGTGGTCCATGAAAAACTTGGAAATCATTCCGTCGACCTGCATTAGCTTGCACCCTTAATTGCCGCGAGAAACTTGGTTGCAATGCCGGCAATATCGGCCGCTCGATCCGAGCCGTTGATGATCCTGCGCGCCCCGACCCAATCGGTCGTCGTAGCAGTGAAGAAATCGGAGAGCTTCCGGCTGGTGAACCGGCCGTTCGTCATGCCATCGAACAGGATCTCGACCGCCTTGGTAGGATCAAGCGCCTTGTCGGGATCGTCAGCGATGCCGTACTTGGCATAATTGTCGTGGCCGGTAATTTGCACCAGGCCGCGCCCTCGATATTTCCAGCCATCTCCACTGGCCTCGCTGCCATTGCCCATGCGGTTCGCATAAGCCCGATTCGCGATGCGCTGCGGTTGGCGGGCATAGGACGCGGCCTGCTCCGCGGTGAAGTATTTCGTAAAGGTGGCGCGGAGCCCGGCGGCCGAATAGTTGAGATTTTCTGAGATCGCGCACATGGTGTTGTCCGCCTCGTGAAATACGGTCGCGAGCATGTAGGCAAGCCATCGCGTATCGAATGGTTTGGTCTCCCAGGCATCTATGATGGCCTCTGTGCCATTCACCTGGTTTGTCGACAGGCGTCCGCCGAATAACGACGTGCGCACCGCGTCGAAGAATTTCGAATGGTCCATTGTAGGTTCCAATGAAAAGGGCGCCCCGAAGGACGCCTAAAAGTGGTAAAAGCGGATTGCAGCCGACATCGGCATGGTGGTAAGCGTTTTCCGGTCAAGTCCAGGGGGAAAGCATGACACTAGACAAATACGTCCGACACACCGCGCGAGCCTTAGCTGTCGCCACAATCCCTCCCATTCGACGTCTGATCGAAAGACAGGATGAATACGCCCGGCGACTTGCCGAACAGGCCACCGAAAGCGAGAAGCTGCGCAGCGAAATTCAGTCACTGAAGCAACAGATCGAGCAAGAGCACGCGGAGCATGCGGCGACAGCGGACGGGACAATCTTCAAGATCGATGATCGGCTGGTTATCAAGAATCCGACTCCGCAAACCGCTCTGGATATCTTCAAGGGCACATGGATATCTCGATTTCCTGGCGAATTCGCTCACTATGAAGCAGGAGAAACACCCTTGTTCGATGATGGGCGCATTCCTTTATGCGCGCCATACCTGCGCGGTATTGAAGGCAAGACAGCTCTTGATCTCGGACCACTCGAAGGTGGTCAGGCCTATGTGCTTGAGCAAATGGGGGCAAAGTCGGTTGTCTCGGTTGAGGCAAACTCGATCCTGTATCTCAAGTGCTTGATCGCGAAAGAAATCCTAGGAATGGACCGCACGCATTTTCTGTGCGGCGACGTCGTCGAGTTCCTCAAAAATACGCCCGAGCATTTTGATGTCACAGTTGCGAGCGGCATCTTGTACCATATGGCCGATCCGGTCGAACTGCTCTGGCTATTGTCACAGAAGACCGATCACCTGATGATTTGGACGCACTATTTCGACGAAACGAACGCAGAGCGTAACAAGATCACTAGCTTCAAGGAAGTGACCCAGCACGATTTTAACGAGGTCCGCTACAACTATCACAGGCAGGAGTATGGCGTTGGCTTCAAAACGAACGTCTATTGCGGTGGAACGAAGCAGCATAGTAGTTGGATGTCTCGCGCCGGCATCGAGACAGCGTTGAAGGAATTCGGCTACAGAGACGTGAACATCCTTCAGGACGGCGATTCCAGCAATGGACCTTTTGTGCTTCTGACAGCAACGCGATAGTCTTGCCTATAGTAGTGTTGGCTGACGGGAGAGTTGGAGCGACCTTCCCCCGAAATTTGGGGAAAGGTGATCTAGTGCGACACCTGTCGGCTTGGTGTGTGACCTACCGGACGCGCGTTGCCCGCAAATATGCGCCTATCGTGGCTGTACTGGTCGTAAAATTGACAGTTCCCACCATGTAAAGCGTCGTACTGGTTGTAACTTGGTAGCGATACGTACCAAGCGTCAACTGTTGGGCTGCCCCTGCCGCAGCAGGCGGGGACATATACGAATCCGACCCAATAGGCCCTTGTGTCGCGGATGTTGTGCTGCTGCTGCACTTAACGTTCGTAAGTACCGTCGATCCCGCTGGGATAATGGTACAGACCCCCGTCACATCCCAAGAGCCAGGGGTCAACGTGAGGCTTGTGACGTTAAGAGCCGTTCCGCTTGTCAGCGATACGTTGCTCGCAGAGTTTGAAAGCAGCTCGCCAATCGTTCCGGCCGTTGGCGCGGCTGCAGTCGTGATGCCATTGATGCCAGTACTTGGCGTAATGAGACCGGCGTAAACGTTCGACCATTGATTTGATGCCGAACCCATCGTGAAGGTATTGTTGGTGACCGGGACCGTCGTACCGTAAAGGTTAACCGTGCCGCCGCCGCTATAGCCAATATCGATATTGTTGCTTGCATCAAGCAAGAAGACATTCCGAAGCGTACCCCCGGAATCCTTCCACTGCATCGGCACATTATTCGGTGCGGCCAGAAGAACGCTAATGGCCGCATTTGAGGCATTAATACCGTAAGTATGATTGCCAGCCAGAAGATAAGACTGAGTGGAGCTGCTCTGATCTTCGATCGAGCTGCCAGCAACCGACCCGCTGTTCGCATTATCGAAATATATGCCGCGTTGCCAGATATTGGTCGCGCCGCTGACGATGATAGCGGCTTGCGATCGGTAGGTACCAGCGCCGCTGAACATCAGACCGGCCGTATAGGGGTGCGCTACACTCGCATACGACACCGAGCTGTTGTTGTTGTTCATGTCGATTTCTGCAGCGATCAGACCATTTGATCCGACTGAAGCAGAAGCCGACTGCGCGACTAGATTTAAGGCCCACGCGTCTCCGCTACCGACCTGCTGGTTTGCGCCAGAGAAAAACGCGACCTTGTTGCCGCTCGGCGTCCCCTGCCCGTTGCCGAGGTTCGAGTTCATGTTGATCTGGAATCCCCACTCAGGGAGAGCAGATTGACTTGTCGTGTAATTGTCGACGAAATTACTGTAGGCGGCGAAGCCATTGCCGACAGGCGTGGCCGACAAAGTGGCCGATCCAGTTGCCTGAAGGCCGCTGAATGAGCCGAGGGCGGGCGTCGTACCGCCGATAGCCGGAGGTGTCCCGAAATTCAGATTTGCGCTGTCCCAAGGCGTCGCGCCGTTAAATGTCGGCCTTACAGAGAATGCTTGCGCAGCCGACCAAGTATTCGCTGCATTCAGGAGCGGAACAGTTCCGCCGCTCGTGCCGGTATTCTGGGTCGCAGCTGTACCAAGGCCGAAATTCGTCCTGGCGTTTGCCGCAGTTGTCGCGCCAGAGCCGCCTTGTGCGACCGAAAGAGCAGTCGTCAGCCCTATAAGGGACGTGATGTCGCTGTTTGCACCAGAAGCGGCAGCGCCAATGCCTGAGCGAGCCGTCGCCTGCGTAGTGCCGCCAGTGCCACCATTGCCGAGCGCAAGCGTTCCGGTGACGCCTGTCGTCAGCGGCAATCCTGTCGCATTGGTCAGAACGGCGGCGCTCGGGGTGCCGACATTTGGTGTCGCCAGCGTTGGCGAATTCGAAAGGACAACAGAGCCGGTGCCGGTCGAAGATGTGACGCCCGTGCCGCCGTTCGACACTCCAAGGGTACCGGTCACACCGGTCGTGAGGGGCAACCCTGTCGCGTTGGTCAAGGTGACCGCGGAAGGTGTGCCAAGATTGGGATTTACTAGAACTGGTGCATTGGCAAGAACAGCTGCGCCAGAACCGGTGATCGAACTGATCTGCGTCCCGTTGATCTTGAAGACATTTCCTGCGCCGGCCGTGTCAAACGTCTTGCCGGTAAATGTCTGAACATCGGAGGTACCGGCAAGAAGTCCGCTTGCCGGAAATATCTGAGCGACGCCACCAATAAGAAACGATCCGGTGAAATTGGCCGATCCACCCGTGATCGAGACGGCACTGGAATTCTGATGCGCCATCGATCCCAAGGCGCCGCCGTCGGTGACGAGATTGCCGCTTGTCCCCCAGGTCGCAATGTTTCCAGGCGTCGGAGATGTGGTGCCCGGCTTGAGAAAGTCCACTACAGGCTCACGGCCGGTGCGGCCGCTGCTGTCATGACCGACGATATGCGTTAGAGTGCGGACTGGGAGCTGGTCGACTGAAACAGTCGCCTGCTGCGGATACGCGCTCGTCGCGAGAACGCATATCGCGAGAATGCCGAGGAAGACGCTTTTCAGCTTCATCAGATGGTTCTTCTCTAAGATGTGTGAAGGGCAGGCAGTGCGCTTCAGTGGTGCCATACGGCGTCAGAGCTGCACGTTTCTAAGTGTTCGAAGCCACAGAGACCTAAATGGCTGCGCTATCCCACTGGATATGTTCCGCGTTGCATGTGGCAAGTGGCGACTGCGCGAGGCGCAATCTCGACCTGCTGTGGCGGGATTGTCTGGGTCAGAGCAGTACGGGCGAATGGCAGCAAAACAACGAGATATTTAGCCATATTGGCCACCACCAGATGTTGCGCCATCGGTATTGCCAGGGAACGCCGTCGGACCACCGCCGATAGTGTTGATGACGCCGTTGAGGGTTGCCGTATATCGTTGACCCGAGCTGCCACCGCCGGAGCCGCCAGTGCCAGTGAAGGTCCATCCGGACTGAGACCAGACGATATTGCCGTTCATTGTGGCGACAGCCCATGAAGTCATGGAAAGGTTGCCTGGGACATTTATGTTTGCCCCAAGAACAATCGTGGCCGCCTGGGCATAGAAGCCCGTCACGGCGTTGCCCGTGAGAACGCAACCCGCGCCGATAGTCAGAGTGCCGCCAGACGAAGCGGCAAAGTGAGCAAAAGCTGAAAGTGTGCTGGCAAGCGTCACATGGTCGATAGAGACCGCTCCGCCATAGCGGGCAAGAAGGCTAGGTATCGAAGCGGACGAATTGTTAATAGTCACACCAGAGATCGCGACGGATCCGCCTGAAACGGCCACATAGCCCTGACTGCCGACGGCCGGTACGCCCTGAATAATGTAATTGTTCTGGTTGGCAGTATCGCCGAGGATTTTCAGTGATCCGGCGAAGATCGGCAGATTGCCCGACGACGCGTAAGTGCCGGCATTTCCGAGTTGGATGTTCAGAGTGAAACCAGCAAAGGCGTACCGCGTGATGCCATAATTAACGGCGGCCAATATCGTCCGGAACGCGCTCGCAGCGGTATTGGCTGAGCCATTGTTGCCGTCGTTACCATCCGTGCGGACATAGAGGGTAACATCGGCCGTAGCGACGATAGGAACCTCGCTATAGGCTATGGATGTTAGCTGCCACGCCGCTCCGGTGCACTTGAAAGTGTAAACTGAACCCATCGACAGATCGCCCCGCTTGATCGCCGCGCCGCGGCGGGTGACGATCGGTAGTGCCCCCGGTCCGACGTCAAGCGTCGCCGCACCGGTATTGTCAGCCGAAATGTCGACCGTGACAGTGAGACCGAGCGCATTCGACGTAATCGCCGGCGAGAAGGCAGCCGTCAGCGCGTTCGCAGTCCCGCCGGCAACGGCGAAATTGAGCTGACCGGACTGGATGGCCTTCGCTACCTGAGACAAGTCGCTATTGCTTGGAGTCAGGCCGGCTGCCAGGATGAGCGCAATGAGTTCGCGCTGAGGATTTTCGACGGCGCCGGCCGGTATGATAGATCCTTGAATCCCCGACGATGGGTTGCCGTTGACATATGACGCGTTCGGATTGGATGTCTGATCGTATGGTTGACTGTACTGCATAAAAAGGTGCCCAATAAAAAAAGGCCCCCTAAGGAGCCTTTAGTTGGAAGAAAAGCGTGATCGCTGGCCATGCCTGCCTTTCGGCGGCGCGCCGAGGCGCGACTAAACGGTTCCAGCAAGAGAGTTGCCGTCGCTATCCGTGAGGATCGTACCGTCGCTGTCGGTTAGGATGGAAATAAGGGAATAGTTGAAAGTGACTTCAGTTTGCGCTGGTTTCCAACGCCTGATGACGCACTCAAGGTCTGTGGAAAGCGCGATCGTCAACATGTGATCAACGCCAACCTCGCCACCGCCAAGACCGGTTCGGAACCATGATTCTCGGTTGATTGTAATGTTCACGGTCCACTGATATCGAATGTCAGTCGAACCAAGCATCCACCGATAGTCAGTGTATATCGAGCCTGTACGCGTGTCGCCGCAGCGGCTCACGCCGGTCATGTACGGGGCATATTCCTGAATCGTGACCGTATATCCCAAATCCTGGGCCACGCTCGTGAAGTAAGGAATTGACTGGCCTCCTTCGGCCGTCATCTTCTGAACCAGGGCTTTTCGCCTATCGGCGAGAGTTACAGCCTCTGCGATGCATGGATCAGGAAGTCCCCATGCCGTCTCCCACGAATCCAGCATTTCCGAGGTGATGCGTGGATCGCTTTCGATCTCAAGCAGATCGGCGGCTCTGCCATCCACATAGGCCCAATTGCTCGCAAGGCCGTTTAGCACCTTCATGAGAAGAGCATCAGGCTCGCGCGGCCAGGCAGGACCCGTGGGCAGGTTGTCCGCCATTGCCTGCTGATAGTCAGATTGGGTCCGCCTGACGTGTCTATCAGCCACGGGTGCGCTAGACATACGTTATCGTCCCCAGCACCGCCATGGAGCCCTTGTCTGGCATGACCTGGTCAGTCATGGTCAAAGTGAAACTGTCCACGCCGGAGGCGCCAAGGATAGCATCCGACACCCACGCAGCGTATATCGTCTGAGCGTCTTGCGCGACGCCGTTGGACGAATACGCAGGCTTGGCCCTGTCGATCAGCATAGCCGTCACGGCATTTGCAATCGCAGCTCGCGTCGAGACGCTGTCATCGACGAGATTCGCGATCGTGAAGGGGATGGGATACAATGTCGGCGCCAGGGCAAAGAGATCCTTCGTCGAAACCGGCCTCACCGTATCCAGATACGCCTTGACAGTGGCAATGTCGTCATCGGTCGGCAGACCGTTATTGGACGATCGAAGGTCATCCATCATGAATCGCACAGTCACCGTGCCGTCGCCCATTTCGAGCGGCGAGCACCAGGCGCGGGTGACGCCCGGCACATCAAGCGTCCACGCAACATAGTCGTCGGCATCGCCGCCCTGTGGAGGCTTCTGGATTCGATCGAGCACGCGGTTTCTCACCGAGCTGTCGCTTTCCGCGTCAGCGCCGCCAGTTAGGGAGACGACCGTTGCGGATCCGTCAACGCCCGAGATAGCCGTGGCGATCGACAGGAAAGTACCGGCATCGAGGTTGCCATCAGCTCCAGCTGTCTGCGCTTCGATATTGCCTGCGGTGTCACCGGAGCCGAGTGTAATGTCGGCCGTCGTCTGAAACGTGATGGCCCCATTGCTGAGTTCCGTTCCGGCGGAAATAGTCGTTCCTGCGGTACCGGTAAACGTAGCCGTGCCGGCGGAATAGGATGCCTGTTTGCGGCCATCCTTCAACCAGATAGACGCATGACGGTCTAGCCACTCATTCTCGGCGGTATCTGGCATCAGCTGTTTTGCCAGCCAATCCAGATATTGCAAAGTCAGATGAGCCATGCCGCTGTTGCCATCCGTCATAATCCGCAGCGGACTATTTGGGATGATCGAGCCTAGTTGCGTCGCGGAAATCATTTGGTCGCGACCGCGCTTGCGCAGCGTCGCTAGATCAGGGGTAGACCAAGTCAAGATATGTCATCCCATAAATCTTGGAACTGTAAAGAGATCAGGGATTTATTTCCCCTATACAACACAATGGACGCTGATATGCTTGTCTCATTGTAGCGCTGTACATCTACTTCCAATTTCGTTGCTATTCTCTGGTCAAGAAATGGCTGAAGACACTCAATAAGGTATGTCCTAGCTCGAGCTACTGTTGCGCCATACTTGTAGTTTTCGTCGGTGATCTTGGCGCGGTTCAGAAGCCATAGGCGGCTACCCACTTGCCAGCCTCCCCAGATTTCTTGGGCGTCGGTATCCCCCCACCAACCGCGCAGATCGGCGTCGCCATCCACAGGCAACTCGTCGTCCGCGTTGGCGCGCATGTCTGTGCCAATTGCCATCAGGACGGCGGAGATTAGATCGTGGGTGCTGTCGAGCGTATTCTGCCCTGTGGTGAGCCAATCGAGTGTGATGGCCTCCGTGCCTTGGCCGGGTGCAATGCGAATATTGCTCAAGCGGGCGCTCCCGTATTGGCGACGCCAGGAGTGACATCAGTGTGGACGTGATCGAAACCGATATCTCTGCCGTTGTGCGTCACAGAACCGCCTTCGATCGCCACGCCGGACGGCGATATCGTCATAGTGACGCCGCCGGCCGTAATCGTGAGCGGATTGCCAGCGGTGTTGATGTTGATACCATCGGCAGCCAGGTGAATTTCGGCGCCATTGTAGTGGTAGACCGTCACGTCACCGGCGGGCCTGCCTTTTGGGCGACTGCGACGATCGCCGAACGCAATAACGATCGGGTGCGATCTGTTGCCGCCGACAAAACCAATTATGGCTTCGGCGGCTCCATCGCTGCCACTTGCAGCGGGAACTGCGGTAAAGCCGTAGCTCTCAAAGTGCTCGACATCGGAAAGGCTTTCGTCTTGCAGGCCAACAAGGTTGAGCGTTCGCAGCTTGCCGCCATCCTTGACGGACTTTATGCTTCCGCGTGCAATCGTCATAAAAATCCCGCGTGATGCGCTAGAGAATAGATTCCTGCCCCTTTGGCCCATCCATGGTTGGCGGTGTGGGGGTGATTGGCGTCGACGTTGCCTTTTGCGCGTCGGTTTGCTCCGTGGGCGCGCTCTGCACGCTGACGGGGGACGTGAGCCATTTTTGCGCTATAAGCGTGGTACGCGTTCCCGCCTGATCCTGCGTGAAAGTGACATCAGCAATCTGCAGGTCTGAGGTCTTCAGCATCAACATCGGGGAATCGATCGAGATTTGATCGAACACCTCTGGGAGATTGCCGGTGGACAGAAGCCAGCCCTGATAGACGATCCGGACGATGACCTGCTGGCTTAGGGAAAGTAGCTGGCAGTATCCCGCCGCCTGCTTTAGATCGTCGCTATCGGCCGGTATATCGGCCTGTATTTGCTTGTCAGTGCTATAATTCGAACCCTTCGCATCGGCCTTGCCATAGTAGGCGCCGCGGTTTTGCGCCGGCGTGCTATTGTCGCTTCCGCGCTGCTGGCCTGTAACGGCAATGCTCGTATCTGGCGCATTCTGCGCAAGACAGCTGGCGGAAAGGATATTCCGGCCTTCGACGAATTCGGCGGTGGGCTTTTTGTCGGAATTCCCCTGCGCGACCAAGTTGCCGTTTCTGTCGTCCCGAAGCCAAATGCCTCGATATTTCGAAAGCCTCGACAACAGATTGAAGATCGTCTCGCCGGGCTCGATGTTCACGTATTTGAACGCTTTGTCCCATCCAGCCGGCGGGTTGAGTGTCTTCAAGGCAATGCCAACCGGAGCTAGGGCCTTGTTGGCAATAGCCTGAAAACTGTAGCCCTTGAACTCGCCATCCTTGAGCGGGATGGACTGCCTGACAGCCTTGAGCACCTGCGATGCGAATGTCACGCGCACGGAGTGGTTATTGGCGTCGTAGGCAACTTGGCGTTCGTGAATATGACCTGATGCAAAAAGCACGCCGGCAAGCTTCACCGTCGCGGAGTCGCCGGGCTTGATCTGCAGGGCCTGGCCGACCGAACCGTTGGCGCCGACTTTTTCCGTCACGCTCAAGGTGACCATGCGAACAACAGGATTGCTGCTCGCTGTGGCCGTCACCGAGTCCCAATCACGGAAAACCTTCCCATTGATTGTGACTTCGCACGTCTCTTCTATTTTGGGCAAAACGGATTACTCCGTGAGCGCCCTGATGCTATCCGGCATGAACGCCGGGTGAACGGGGCTATTTTCGTTGATGATTTCGTCGGCGCGGCTGGCGTCGCCGTACAGGACATTCGCCAGGGTCAGCGCCGTGCGCCGTTTGCCGAATGTGTAAGTCGCCAGCTTCGGAAGCTGGCTTGCGCGCTGCGACAGGTCGTAGGCAACCGCACCGTGAAGGGCGAGGAATGCCTGATAGACGGAGGACTCGATATTGTCAGCGGCGAAATCTTCGATCGCCTCAAGGTCGTCGACCATGCGAGCGAGAATGGCCTCCGCCTCGCTGCGGCTGGTCAGAATGGCGTTCGATACCGCCCTGCTCTCTTCCGCAATGCACATTCTGAGCAGCATTTGCCGCATGGTAATGCCGGCAGAATAGCTTGGCGTTAGCGCCGAGATGGTAGACCTGATCGCGTAAAACTGGTCAGCCGTGATGCTTGCGGTTGTGGCCGCAGTGAAACACGCCAGCGCCGTCGAGCCGATAGATCCGGACAGCAGCAGCGACTTGGCATCCACTTTCAATGTGGTGCATGCTCGATCGAGTGCGGCGCCTTCTTCGGTTGTTCCGGACGTCAGCGCCGATAGGTTGGCCGCCGTGCTCTGCAAGATCGACACAGCTTCGTTCAATTCGGTGCGGGTCAAGCTGTGCCAACCCCTCTTAACTGAGTAACGCCATGCGTTGTGTTGGCCAGCGTCGTATCTGCGGCGGTTGCGGCAGCACTACCTGCGCTGTCAGCCGCGCTAGATGTTGCGTATTGCGTGTCTGCTGCTGCAGGCGTGTATGGGCTGGTTCCGGCCTCGACCAGCAGGATTTCGAACCGGGCCATGCCGCCCTCTTCACGCTGCTCCGAACGGCTGTAGCCGTCACAGGTAACGTTCATGATGCCCATGGTCGGATGGATCAGCGTACCGCCACCCTCTGTGTCGAGGGCAGCGGCAAGAAGTTCGCTATCTATGGTGTATTCGTCGCCGATGACGTAGGCCGAAATGGAAAACTTGCGGGCGCGACGACCCATATCTTCAGTATAGGGGTCGTCGCGCTTGGGGTACTCATGCGTTACCGTCCGCCGGCCGCCCTGTTTTGCGCCGCCTTCCACATGAAATGGAACGCCACGAAACGACGCCGGAAGCAGCAATTGCCGCCAGAGTGGAGATGTCATCGTTTTTCCTTGGGTGGAAGCGGTTTAGAGCGACACGGAATTGCCGCGGTCGATCTTCAGATTCTGAAAGAGCTCGCTGTCGCTCTTCTTCACTGTGACTGGATGGTCTTTGCTGTGGACGTGAATATCCACCTTGCCGGTCGGCGGCGTAGCGGCGCCGGCGCCAGCAAGACCTGCATTCGCCGCCTCTTTTGCGAGGGACTTGCGAAGCGCATTTGCCATCGAAGCTCGACCGTTAAACTGGCGCGGACCTTGATCCAATGGCCGTTCGTATTCCTTGATGGCCAAGCGAAGAACTTCCTGGGCGCTTCCGGCCTTCACGGCCCTATCCCAGATGCCCATTTTCTTCATTTCCCAGATCATGGCTTTGGTCTGGTCGCCCATGCCGGCACTTCTTACGTCAATGCCGGTACCCTTCAGGATATCTCTGACACGAGGTGTGTGCCATTGCGCCCCTCCGAAAGCGGTTGGCCTGCCGTTCACGTAGTCGCCACGCTGGGCGCTACCATAGCCGGATTCCGCGCCCATAGTCGCGGCAGCCCATGTTATGGCATTCTCGCGAGACATGCCGGCCGCCATCAGGCTATCGACAATCCCCTTGGCCCGCTGTGCCTTGCTGCCAGTCGGTATTGGCGCGGTACCAGCGTTGCCGATGTCGAAGCTACCGCCTTTACCACTGCCGCCAAAAACGGCCCGATTTCCGCCCCATGATGCGTTCTGTATGCCGTCACCACCAGCCATGCCGGTTGCGGCACTTCCACCAAGATAGCTTTGCGTGAAAGCAATCATGCCGAGCTCAACGCCCTTGGCTAGGATTGCTATCGCGGCGCTGTCGCGCGCCGTGGAAGCGCCTGCTATGGCTTCCTGCATGCCAGGATGATAGGCTGTCGGATGGTAAAGGCCATTCCGCCCGCGGACCATCGAAGGATCTCGCGAGGGCTGATCTGACTTCGGGGCGGTGCTCTGAATCGCCCTATCCAAAGGGCCGCCCTTTTCGATCGGATTAAGATTGGAAAGCCAGCTAGGCAGCCAGGGTGATGGATTCACCTTGTAATACTGGCCGTCCTTGGCGTCGCTCCTGTTGTCGGTTGCGTTCGCCTTGGCGGTACCGTTAGCCCAATCAACGATACTTTTGATATCGGCAAACAGGTCTTCAAAATTCTTAGCCGCCCCAGCCCAATCTACCTGCTTTATGGCATCGCCGACATCATGGAAGAATACTTTAACGTCGCCAACGTGGGCGTCGGAAAAGTCCTTAAAAGCGTCTGCTGCTGCGATAATCTGCGGCGCCAACTCCCCGCCTACGGAATTCTTCAAATTCTCAAATGTCGCGCTCAGATGTGAAATAGCATCCTGAAACGCCTCTGCCTTCTTCGTATCCTCTTCCGAAGGCACGTAGGTATTTTTGCCAGCTGCGGCCATACGCCTATCTAACGAGGCCTTGCCGTTCGCGCCGAATTCGGCAAATTCTTCAGTGCCGAAAAACAGCCCTGACAAGGTGCGGCGCGACTGCGCATCCTTTTGCATGGCAAGATAGTTAAGTTCTTTCTTAACAACCTCATCATTGGATTTCGTGTTCGCCAAGTCATCAGCTATGCTCTTGCCGCCCCTAAGGCCGGCAATCGCGCCATAGCTGCCTTGTCGTAGACGCATCGCGTCCGCATTGCGTGCGGCGAACGAAAGACCGCCAGCAATTGCGTCAGGATCGATCGCAAGACCGTCCGATACCTGCTGCATCTTTTGCAGTGTGGTAATGGCAATGCCGGTCTCGTGAGAAAACTTCCTCATGCGCACGGCATTGTCGGCAAACGACCGAACGGCCGTTCCCACAGCAGTAAGCGCGCCAGCAGCAGTGAAGGCACCGGCGCCGATGGCCCCGAGCCCCAGGCCCGTCGTTAGGCCGCCTAGGCCGTTCGTGACAGCCTTGCTGACGCCCTCAGCCTCCTTGCGAAGGCTTTCCATCTGCTTGCCAACCTGTTTTAGACCGTCTGGGACTTTCACGTCCTTCAGCCGGCTCACAAGGTCTTTCAGCGGTTTGGTAAACTTGTCGATGACAGTAGCTGGAAGTACTAAAGCCTCAGTCATCGCGGGTACGCTCCAAATATTTCAAGGTGTAGCTGTGCAATTCCGCCAACTCATGGTGAGGGCGAGACAGAAAATCGAATGGATTGACGTGAAATGTCATCGCCAGATCGATAGCCATGTTGACAGAATCGTCAGCTACACCGGCATGAAAAAACTTGTGAGATGCCACCCGAGACTGATCAGATCCTTCGGCTTAAGCTTTGCCACCGCGGACGGCGGCACGCTGGAAAGACGGCTGATCATTGCCGCCATCCGCGCGTCATCAATCAAGACGCGCGGCGGATCGCTTATTGGATCGAACTGAACTGGATTGCCAACCGCGATGACATCGGCGCCGGTCGGCTCGCGAAGTACAAGCTCTCTTACCTTCTCACCGTGCGCCTCGATTTCGTAATCGAAGGGGTAGGTGAACTTTCCGTCTTTCCATGCCGTCACTGATTAGGTTCCTTCCGTGCAAGAAACGCCTTCGAAGCGAATCTTCACCTTGCCATCGACGGTCTCCATCGGAAGATCGCCGGCCTGCCACGCGTTTTTCAGCGTGTAGGTGTGGCCGTTTGCGATTTCGGCCGTAACCGTCGCGCCGGTGATCCCCTTGACGTCGGCGATTTTCCAATCGTCCGTCAGCGTGAAATCGCCTTCGATATACGGCACAACCGGCATTTCGGAGTAACCGTGCACATAGTCCTGGCCGGCAATGCCCGTCCTCGTTACCGAGGACGGCATGATCACCAGATTCCCGCGCAGCGGGTATTGCGCGCCGTCTACTTTGACGTACGCGGTGCCTGCGGCTCTAAGTCCCATTTTCTGTTATCCTTTAGGAAGCGCTGGAATATTGCAGCCTGAACTGGGCGAGAACGGCAAAGATGCGCAGGCCGTTGATGATGTCAGGCGGATACAGGACATCGACGCGATCAGGGTTTGTGCTGTTGCGCTCGACCACAAGATTGGATGCAAACGCATCCAGGTTTTCAACAAGGCCGTCATATTCCATGTCAGAATATTCCGACACCAGTTCTGCCTTGATGATCTTTGGCGTGACGATCGCCTGCCCGGTTGCAAAGACAGTGCCGTCATTCGCCAACTTGTGGCGCGGGTACTTGCTCGTGATCGCGTTCTTCAGCCGGCGGAAGATTTCGGCCAGAGTATAGAGCGTGGTCGCCAGCGCATATGCGTTGTCGGGTTGACCATAGCTGTTCGTCTGGTAGCGCATGGCTTCGCGCATAATCGCCGGATAACCGTTCGGATTGACCCTTTGAATGGCGATGCCGACCGAAACCAGATTGTTCATCTGGGCGGCACTGAAGCGCTGTTCCGTTGGGGCCGGCAGAACTCCGGTCATTTCCAGTGTCTGCAGCGGTCTCGCCGGGTCGTTCGCCAGGCCACGAATGGCAGCTGACGTATAGGCCGCCGTCCAGTCCCAAATAGGAGATGGCGACGCAGGCTCAACAGCAAGCACGGATTCAACCGCAGAGTTGCCGGTCGGACCCCAGGTCATGAGATTGCTGTAGGTATCGCGTCGAGCGCTCCAAACGGCGCCGTAAAGCTCGCGCATCCAACCCCAGCGGCCGGTATCGCCGAAGCCATACTCGGTGTCAAACAGGGCAAGCGTACCGCTGTCGGTATATGGTAGACCGACGAAATCGTACTGGGTTTCACCGAGGGCGACGATGGCGTTATCGAAGGTCGGAACGCCGGCGCCGTTGGTGGCCGCAGTATGGACAAGCGTGATGCCTGCCGGGAGAGCCTGAGAACCGTTCGAGCCAAGATAGGTATCGGTGACGATGATGTCGTTACCCGTCGCACCCTTCCAGCGGCACGTATACGTCACGACGCCAGCAACAGTTGCAGCGGTAGACGGAAGCGTGGTCTTCGCATTGACGGCGGCTGCAATGTTCGTGGCGATCGTGGCAGCAGTATCGCCGCTCTTGACGCCAACACTCACAAGCTGGCCGGCCACATAGAGCGAGATAATGCCCGGTGCCGTTGCTGGTCCCGTCACAGTCGTCGTCTGGGTGGCAGCAACGCCGCCCGTGGGATCATCGACAGCCATGCAGTAAAGCAGAGCCGAAGGATAGACATTGAAGAGGCGGTAGGCCATGCGTTCAAGCATAGAGCCTTCACCGAAGAGATTCTTCGCGGAGGCGACCGAACCAATGGCATAGACCTTGTTCGACAGCGCTGACCCGCCGGCGAGCTTTTGGCCGATGAAAATGGCGGGGTGGCTGGTGGTGCTGCCCGTGCCGGCCTGCGAGGAATCGACTTCCGCGTAAAAGAGCGGAACATTCCAAGTCGATGGGAAAGAATTGAAAGAAACAGACATTAGGAATTATCCGTTTTCGCGCTGGTGCTCGACGCCTTGACAGAAGCCGGCTCGCTTTTGGCGATGGCTCCGTCCCTGATCAGGCGGAACGTGAATTGATCTGCGAGCCAATCGGCGCCACCATCAGGGAGGCTACCGGAAACAGGATGGCTCAGCTTCGCGCCCGCTTCGGTGGGGACGACAAAAACCGTTTTGCTCATGTGGTGGGGATCTTTTCGTTAGGACGCCGGCAGAGACCATGTCCTGTTAAATTCGTCCGCCCCGGCGTCATTGTTCGGCTTTGCAGTGACGCTCAAGGTCGTGAAATTGTCGTTGATGACCGGGTTGTAGATCCAACGATAGAAGAACTGGAATTCCAGCTGCAATTCTAGGAAGTAGGACTCGCCTTCCTTCTCGAAGATGCGGCGCCGGCGAATGCCGTTGATGGATTCGAACCTTGCATTCACATCGGTGCCGAAACCGACAAAAGTCGGATCTGTTAGCAGCGTGTTCTCGATAGCATCGATGTCGGCATCTATGATGCCATCTGTAACAGATGGATCGTCGAATCCGCGCGACACCGCAACAATGATTGTCGCTGTGACACCGAATTTAGGAGGACCTGCGTTTGCATCACCGTCAGGATCGAGGCGCTCGTCGGCAATGAAGATTGAAAGCGCCGGTAGGTCATCGACTGATAGCGTCGGCGTGCCTTGCTTGCGGATCGTCGTATAGCCAGGCAGGCTCTCAAGGCGACTGTAGATCGCCTCTCTGATGGCCGTGGTATGGCTGGTCATCTGATTTCTTTCAGCTTCAGCTCGGCGCCGCCCTGCCCATCCGGAAAGGCCGCATCAACCTTGTACGACTTACCGTTGAATGTGATCTTATCGCCCTCACGAGGCGGTACAGAAAAGTCGCTCAATCGAATGCCGAGGGTGACATTCGTGGAAGCCATCTCCGATCCATCCGCCAGCATAACCGTTGCGACGGAGCGATCATAAATGCCCTCAGCAGAGTATGGCTGTGCGCTCGGCTGGGATTTGAGAGGCGTGACCAATACGGTCACGCCGAAAGCCGCCATGCATGGCGACAAAACCAGGTTGTCAAAATCCATGGCGGCCTGGATGCTTAGCTTGCAGTGCCGGTGTACAGGACTTCCGGACGCGTGCAGATATACAGCGGGTAGCTGTAGATCTCGAACTTCGTCCAAGCGTTCCTGTCGCGATCTGGGATCGTCAGAGCGTACTGCTCCTGGCCGAAAGTGTTGATCCACGGATCGAATTCTGCCGGGCCGTAGGCAACCTGGAACAGGTCGCGCACGCCCACCGGGAAGAAGACAGCCGCATTGTCAGCAACCGCCACGGTCGACTTGTCGTCGGTGCCACGATAGTTGTGGAAGTAGATGCCACCGAAATAGAAGGCATCGAATACGGATGCCTGCTGCGCGCGCAGACCTTCAGCCGCCTGCCAGTTCTTGTAGGTGAGCTCGACGGACGGGTGCTTGACCAGAGCGTCAAAGAACGCATCGCCAACGAGTGCATGAACGGTCGTGCTAGTGGTGAAGCCACCCTTCGCAGCGCGAGCCATACCGCGGGCGACCTTCTTGCAGAGGTCGTTCACGTTGATCGTGGCGTCGGAGAACGCGAAAGCCACAGGCGTGTTCGGGGAAATTCCCCACTCGGCGAACCAGTCGATGAGAACGCTACCATCCGAATCCAGCCACTTGCCCTGAAGGGCGCCGAGGCGTGCAAATTCGGCGGTCAGGTCGAAGTCATCCTTCAGGCGAGACAGGCGGCGGGCCGCTTCGGCCTGAACCTGCATAAGCTCGGTTTCCGTACCGAACTGGCGAATGCCGCTCAGTTGCTCGGCATAAAGCGTGAATGCCTTTGCCCAGCGCTTGGTGCTGTAGTTGCGGATATCGCGCTTGTCGTCCTGAAGCTGCGTTGGCGGAGCGCCGATCTGCGACGTCGGAATCAGCTGCATGAAGCCGTCGCGCTTTTCGATTGCGATGCTTCGGGTATTGGTCGGAACTGGCTCGAAAATATTGAGCTCGTTCAGGAACTGCGGCTTGTAGGGGATTTTCTCAAGTGCAGTGGTCAGCGATACGGTGCTAAATGCATCGCTGTTAAAGATGTCCATGCTTGCCATTAGGTCAAATATTCCTTTAGCGGACGGAAATGCCGAGCGCGGCCAGTTGTGCGTTCTGGGTGGCGACCTCTGTCGGAGTGTCGATCGACGCGTCGCGCGTGAGGTGCTTGCCATTCACTTCGCAGGTGCGCGTGAATGCGGTCACCGGATGATCGGCGCTGGTGGCATCAACGCGGAAACCAACAATACCGGCGGCGATCTGTGAGCCGTCCGTGGCCGCCGGAACCGAGGGAATGTATTTGCCCGAGGCGGTGATCTTTCCGACGACGGTGCCGGGCTGGACAATGCCGGCGCCCGAAGCGATCGTGATGACGTCGCGCGAGATATAGCCAGGCGCTTCGGTGACCAGGAACTCAAGGCTCCATGGCTGCTGAGTAAAAACGGTCATGTCTGAAATTCCTTAACGCTTCAGCTTTGCGACAGCGGCATCCCAGCCCTTCGCAACATCTTCGGCCTTGGTTCGAACGATGGCGCCTCGTGCATTGCTGACGCGGCCTTCATTTTCGGCTCTGGCCTTCAGAAGCTTGCGGCGGATATCCGCCAGCGGGACAGCCTTCGAAAGGAAGCCGGCTGTCATGTCTTCGCGACCAGCGAGGGCGCACAGGTCGGCGACTCGGCGGGCGTAGGTCAGACCATTGACCGACGCTTTAGCCTTGCGGCTGGTCGGCGTGTCGTCGTCTTCCTTGTCGTCGTCGCCATCGGCGTCGGCCTTCATGTCGTCATCCTCATCGGAATCGGCCTTCAGGTCGTCGTCATCGTCTGCGCTGAGATCATTGTCGCCGTCCGCGCGCGCCTTGCGTGCTTTGCGTGCCTTCTTGGCGTCGGACGGCTTGGCGTCGTTTTCGTCACCGTCTTCGGCGTAGCCATCATCCTCAGCCTTTGCGAGGATGGCAGCCAGCGAATCCAGCTTTGCGGACAGAGCAGCAATAGCCGCTTCGGTCTTGTTCATTTTTGGCGTCACAGCCATAGCAATTCCTTTATGCAGGACAGACTCAACTGCCGCGCGTAAATGTTTGGGAACGAGTTTCAGGTTGATCGACGCTTGCGATGGGTCGATGACCTCGTCGCATAGGCCGAATTCAACTGCTTCCTGGGCGCTCAGAAGGCGATTCTCTTTCATTAGAGCGAGAACATCTTCCTCGGATTGCCCGGTTTTCTTGGCGTATGCCTCAACGTAGCGATCGGTCAGCCTTTGCAGATCTTCCGAAGCAATCCTGAGTTCATCAGCCGTCCCGCCCGCACCACCGCTGTACGGCTCATGGATCAACATGAAGCCATTGCTGGCAATCTCGATGCGGTCAGCTGCCATCGCGATAAGCGTGGCAGCGCTTGCAGCCAGGCCCTCGATGCGGGCCGTGATCTGCGCCGGTGACATTGCGAGGATCGTGAAGATTGCCTCGGCGGTGAACACGTCACCGCCGGGTGAGTTGATCCTGACAAGCACTTCGGCCGGGTTTCCGAGCGCCTTGAATTCAGCGTCAAACCATTGAGCCGTGATACCTTCGCCGGTCTCGTCGGCGCCAATGCCGCTGAATAGGCAGATCTCAGCAGGTGCCGGCCCTAAGGCCAGCACTCTCTTATTTCTGATCATCTGATAGCCTGCCCTTCGAGGTTCTCTTCATTGGATTCGGCCTGATCGGGATCGGCGTCATCTGCCGGTGGCGTCTTGGACAATGACTGTCCAAGCGGGCTATCGGTCAAAAGGATTCCAAGATCACTGATCCGGGCCTGGTCGGCTGCGATGCGGCGGTCGGTTTCCTCGGGGTCGAATCCGAGTTCTTCGATAACGTCACTGCGAGACTTGAACCCGTTATCAACCAGCAGCTTTTCCGCCTGACCGTCCTTCAGTGGGTCGATCCAGTCGAAACGCGGCGGTATCCATTTGACCTTGAGGTACTTCCGCCTATTTTGCAGAAGGTCGGGTATGTCAGCTTCGCCGCTGATCACGGCATCCGTCAGCCACCGCGCCCAAACCGGGCGGCACATCTGAAATACCATGCAGCTATGTTGAAGCTGCGCGAGCCGGTTTCTGAACTCGACAAGGGACTGACGCGACGAGGAGTAATTCGCCTTGGCGTTGTCGCCGGTAGCCGACATATACGGAACGCCCATGCCAGACGAGGCGGCAAGCAAGTTTCGATACTGGAAAGGCTCATACGAATTGCCAGCCTCGGTAGGCTCGCTGAACTTAATCTCTTCGCCGGGTAGCAGGCTCTGGATGGTTCCAGGCTCCAATACCGGGAACGGTCCTGGCTCTCCGTTCTGGACAAGGTCGGTGTCTTCATCAAACATGTCGGCCGGCGCGGCGCTTGTAATAAATCCTGCATACATTGCGGCAAGCTTTTTGCGCTCAAGCTCCGCGTCGTCATATTGATCGACGGTGAATAACTTGACGATCGACGGGGTGATCCACGGAACACCACGCATCTGCCCCGGTCGAAGCGGCCGGTAGATGTGCAAGACTTCGTCTGCAGGCACCCTGACATAGGTCAGTGGGTGGACGCGGTAATAGGGGTCGCCGGGATATACCGAATAGAACCAATAAGCGATGCGGCGGTCGTTGCCATCAAGCTCGATGCCATTGATGATCTGGTTGCCATCATCAGCCATATGATTCTTGTTGTAGGCAAGCATTTCGCTTTCCAGCAACTGCAACTGCAACGGCACACCCGGCATGTTATTGCTACCGGATCGAAAACGAATGAAGCACTCTCCGGCCTCGAACAACGCTCGAGCGACAAGCGCCTGCAGGCCGTAGAAATCAGTCTGCCCGGTAAAGTCCGCCTGGTCTGTCCATTCACGCCAAAGCACCTGTAGCTCGTCTTTGACGGCTGCGTCACCCAACAGCAGTGACGGCTTAATTCCAGTCCCTACGAGATTGGCGACAAATGATTCTGCGGCCGACGCCACATATGGGTTGTTCCGCAACAGATCGCGGGATCGTGCCCGCAATTGCTCCCCGTCCGCGGACACGAGCTGCGTCATGCTGGCGCGCGTAGGCTGCCAAGTTGACAAGCGACGGCGCATTTGCGCGCCCTCGAAACCCATTCCGGTGTAGTATGCCTTGGCCGACTTCGGCTTTCGGCCGAAGCCAAGCGATTTCAAAAGAGAAAATGCCAAAGGTTCACCCCTCAAAGGTTCTTGAAGGTGATGGGGCGGAACTGGCGCTTGATCTTCACGCCGTTCAGGTCGGCCTCGATCAGCGCCTTGAGTTCAAGCATTTGCTGCAGATCTCGATACTGCACCGATTTGCCCTGGTAGCTGACGCTCGTCGCGCCAGCCGCTATCGCGGCGCAAAGCGCCGTGTATTGGGCCTGTGTGTATGTGGACATCGAAGATCCTAGAGAAAGCTCGAACGGCTGATGCGCCGAACTGGGCCGCGCCTTGGCGGCGCTTGCGCTACTGGTCTTGCGGCTGGTACCGGCACGGGGAGTGGCGGCGCTGCAACAGGAACGGAAACAGGAATATTGTCGTTCGCCGGTGCGTCTGCATGCGGCGGCGTCTGTTCTTCTGGTTCGTCGGCCGCCGGCTGCTCGGCCTTCGGACGCCGCACGATATCAAGGCGGGTGCGCAGAGATTTCAGAGCAGCGTAGGCATAGACAAACGTGTCCAGCGCCTCGTTGCGCTTGCCGGCGCCGCAGACCCACACTCGGTACGGTCGCCCGTCCCTGTATCGCGTCACGGCCTGCTCTGCGGTCAGCTGAAAGAAGTAATCAGCGTCGACAGCCTCAGCCTGCGGAAAGTGGATGTAGCCAGGCGCAGGCTTGGTAATACGCAGCCGGCCGTAGACCGCATCCTTTGCGGTATCGACCCCGACAAGAAACACATTCTCGTTGGTCTTGGTCTTTGAGGCGCGCGGCGGCCAAACAGGCTTTGCACCCGCCATACCCTTGATGGGCCAGACGCGACGCGCCTTACGGCTCTTGCAGAACGCAAGTACCATCGCGGCATGATGGCCGCCGGTGTCGATGGCAACGGAATGCACACGCAGAGAGCGGCCGCTTTCCGTGGTCAATGGCGTCAGAAGATACTCGTCCAGTCGGCGCCATGTGTCTTGCTGCGACGGATCGCCTGGAATCACGAGGTAGTCGGCAACCCATGCCTCCTCCCCCGCTCCCCACCCGATAGTCTGAACCTCAAGGCGGTCGCCCTGAACGTCAACGCCGGCAGTGGCAACGCGAACGTTGTCCGGCAGCATATCCCTATCGTAGGTCTCGATGCGCGAAAGCAACGGCCCTGCCGAAACGCTCTCGCCGCGCTCTTCCCACGTCTCCCCGAGGACGGTATTCGTCCAGACCTTCAGAAGCTCTGGGTGATCCTTGGCCTCAAGGAATTCGACGACGATATCTTCCAGCCTCACCCAAGGTGACAACAAGCCGGGAATATGAAACCCAGCAATGCCCTTGAACTCGGCCGTCGCACGCCACTCGCCAAGCCGTATGGCGGCCCAGCGTTGCGCGTCGCTCCAAAGAGATCCGCAGTCCTCGCAGACATAATGCGCCGTTTCCGGCTTATGCCCCTCATGCGAGTTCCAGTGAACCTGCGACCACTTGAGATACTGGCCCACGCCGCACTCTGGGCAAGGGACAAAGTAGCGTCGCTGATCGCTGTTCTGAAACTCGCGATCGATGACGCTTGCCCCCTTAATTGTAGGGGTAGACCCGACGAGCGTCTTCCGGTTCCAGAAGGTCAATTGGCGCTTCTGCGCCAGTTTCAGCGGGTCACCTTCGTCGCCGGCGGAGACCGGATAACGGTCGACCTCGTCGGCGAGGACAATGCGGATTGGCCGTGAAGCAAGACTTGCCGGGGAATTAGCACCAACAATGGTGACCTGTCCGCCCGGGAACGACTTGTGCAGCATGGTATTGCCGCTGTCGCGCGACTTGCTGTCTGACACCTTGGCGGTCAATGCCGGCGTGTCACGAACCATTGGCGCCAAGCGGTCCTTGGACCACGCCTGCGCCATATCGAGCGTTGGCTGCATGATCAGGACCGTGGAAGGATCTTGATCGATATAGTAGCCAATGGTGTTGTTCAGAATCTCGGTGTAGCCTACCTGGCTGCCCTTCGAGATAACGACCTTCGTCACCTCTGGGTCGGCCATGGCATCCATAATGCCGCGCTGGTATTCAGCGCGAGCCGTTAGCCACCTTCCTGGCTCGGCCGATGCTTCCGGACTTAGGCGTCTTTCCTTGTCGGCCCACTCGCTTATGGTCAGTTCCGGCGGAGGCGTCAGCACCTTCCAGCAACTCTTCTGAATCGCTTGGTGGGCTGAATGTCCAGTCTCGGAGGCGTGTCCCTGCGAGTTCTTCAAGAGCGTTGTGGACTTCATTCTTCACCACGTCGCGAACAACGACTGTTGATGTCTCCCCCACCACCAGTGGCGCGACTTTCGATGGAATGGTCAGTATCTTTGACCTGACGCGAGCGAATGCCGACGTGACGGCCGAAACCATTTCGGATAGCGGCGCGAGTTCGCCGCGCGTCACGGCGTTCTGAAGCTCAAGCCTGTCGGCTGCTTCTTTGTCCTTGCGGGCTCGCTCTTGTTCGCCGTCAATCTTGCCGGGTGGCACAGCCTGTGCGGCTTCTCGGCCGGCGGCGACTTCGCGAATATGGCGAATGTATTCCAGCCGCACCACGTCGAGATCGTAGGAGCCGCGCGACGATTTCGTGATAATGTTGCGCGCGACCAGATCGGCCGCGGTACGGGTGTTCACGTCGATGTGCTCTGCAACTTCTGCAATGGTCGCCACCGGCTCAGCCCTCGAAATCTTCGGGAGCCGAACATGATGGCCCCCCTCCTATAAAAAACCTGCACCTAGAAAGACTACGCGATGGCGCGATCAGTGAGAAACTATTGAAATCTAAGTACCTTCGGCTTTTTTATGCATAGGTGATGATATGAGATATGCAATGAATGCATTGATAGGCGATCACGAGCCATGCGACTAGCGCATAGATGACTTCATCGTGTTCAGCATCACGGACGTTCCAAGACGGCGCAATTGCGCTTCCATGCTGACACGGAAGTCGTGCCTGAATGGCACGTCGGCTTTGATCGTAACGCTCGGCTTGAGAACGAACATGCGCTTGATGCCGCGTCCTGCGCCTCCCCACGAACCGCCAGCCTTACTGACCTTGCCTTTTGATTTGCCACGCTTGTAGACGTAGATCGGATACTTCTTGCCGTATGGCTTGAAGATCGCGCCGTTGCGCTCGAATGCGCCTCGCAATTCGGCAGGTCTCTGTGACTTGGCAATGCCGGTTGCACCAATGCGCTGGCCTGCAATAGGCACGGCGACGCGATGGTGTTCGGTGCGCTTGATGCCACCGTCAGCGTGAAGCTTGAGGTTGCCGCGCCCTTTGGCGCGAGCATCAGTGATTTTGACGGTGAGGTTTGAGCGGCTGGAGTTCTCGACCCCAAGAGCGAATGAAATGAAGCCATTGTTTCGCTGGGTCATATGCTGTGGCCACGTCTGGGCTATCAGCGTGCGGCGCGTTTCGTGGGCCGCTTGGTTCAGCGTCTTGCTGATTGCGAAAGACATCTGCCTTGGCGATGCCTCAAAACGTCTGGCGGCCTTCTCGAAGGCGGACGTGTCAAAATTGACGAGAGCCACCATCGAAAAAGCCGCCGTGAAGAATTAGAGCAAACGCTAAGCTGCATCACGAAGATTGTCGTTTGTGTTGGCAGGTCGAAATGCACCAAAATATTGAATTTCGGCATTTGATCTCGCTGCCTTGGCATCGGCAATTCTGTCATGCAGGCCTAGAAAGTGGCGCCTTCCTCGAACCGATATCTGAGCTTTCCACTTTTTGTGCTCAGAGCTCCAATATACACCCGGAACTCCAGATGAATTGATGCTGGATATCGACTTATTGAATGCATTCTCAGCAACTGTTGCAGAGCGGAGATTGGCGATCCTGTTGTCATCACGAACACGATTGATGTGATCAATCTGCGGCGGAGCGACTTCTCCGTAATAGATCATCCAAGCAATTCTATGCTCTGCGTAAGAGCGATCACGATATCTTATTTTTCGATACCCAGAGTGGGTATCGATGCAGCCAGCACGATCGCCAGCATACACAGACTTGCCATTGTCAACTCTCCAGACAATGACACCTGAAGCTGGGTCATAAGCAAACAAGCGTCGAGCTGTTTCGATATTCATGCTGCTCTACCCTGCCAAATTGGAGCCGCCACCAGGATTTGAACCCGAACCAACCGGATACAAACCGGACACGCTACCGTTACGCCATGGCGGCTTAGAATTGGTCTAGGTGGCAGGGTTCGAACCTGCGACCTCGTGATCCCAAATCACGCGCGCTACCAGTCTGCGCTACACCCAGTAATCGTTAGAGCGCCTTTGCCAGCGCCACGACTTCTTCCCACGCATGCAGGTCGATGCCGAGCTTGTCATAGACGGACTTGATCTTGGAAGCCGCACTGGCGAACTCGTCGACAACGGCCTTGATGTCGGCTTCAGCGCCGGCGACAACACCAACAGCCTGAGCTGCTGCGGCTTCAACGTTGGTTGCGACTGCGGCAACCTGAGCGGCGACGTCGGTCATCTCGGATTTTCCTTTCGTGAACAGGCTTTTCAGCCAAGCGATAAGTTTGGACATTGTGATTTCCTTACGGACTTCCAGAAAACCGAAAGCGGCAGCGAGGTTACCGGTTTATCTATCCGGACCATCAGCTGCCGCAGGGATCGCCAGTCGCAGAGGAGAAAGCGCCAGGCAATAGGATGAGGCCGACCCAGAGATCAACGCGAGTGTGAACGTCCGCGGACCGATGGCGCCTCAAATACAAAGGGCCGCCAAGCGGCAGCCCATGTCTTCACTATGATACGTCACATCGTGGCGCGTTTGGGCACATCGTCCGCAATTTTGTTGTCGTTTGCCGCCGTGAGCATCCTCGCCGCCTCGACAAGCGCCGCTTTACCAGCCCGATCTGCATAATCTTCACTATAGCCAAGCCGCGTGCCGATCGATTTGAGCGTACCGCGGGCGGCAACCTCCTCGATTACTGCGGCTGCTTCTCCCTGCCGAACCTCTGGAGCTTCCCAAGCCTGGGCACCCCCAGAAGTATTGCCCTTGAAATTCGAGACACCACCGATGAATCCGGCCCCCACGGCGATTGCGTCTTTACATCTGGTTGCGGGAAAAGGCAGTTGGTCGAACGGAACGCTTCCGTCGACGCCAAGACTTTGTAGTAGTCGACGGGCTTCGGTGACGCCCGGAAGCGGATCAAGCATCGGCAACAGAGCGGGACGGTTCGTCATATTTCTCGGCAGCGGCATGGTTTCCAATGGTGACCTCGTTGTCGGTTTTGTTTTCAGATAGCGATCGGGATTTCTCGTCGGAGTTTTGTCGGCAGTTGCTGGTGACACTCGATCGACGGGACGGAGTCTGTGGCCCTTTTTGGTTACCCCCCATTCAACAAGTTCGCCGCGGCGAAATTTGAGCGAACCGAGGGTGATGCGCTCGCCCGTCTTCTCGTCCCGTTGAATTATCAAGTTTGCATCCGCTGAGGCTTTCAACAGCTCACCGACCGTTGGGCGAATCTCTTGGCGGTTCTCGACGATCTCCACCGACCAATCGCTCTTTGATTTCGGCATTGCTTCGGCCACAGCCAACGCCAGGGTTGGATGATTGTCGAAAAGCCACCGTAGCGCCGGCAGCGTACCGCGATAGCGGGGCTGTGGCTGCTTTGCTGGTTTGTTGTCGTTGGCGGCGGCCGGCGGAGCGGGATCGGCGGAAAGCGCCTCGACGAACGATTTGAATTTTACCTTCACCTGGAAATCTTCCTCCTGGGCCGTTTGGCTGATCGGTTGTCATTAGCTGGCACGAGTGATCCGAAATCCGTCATCGTCGGTCGTCGTGCTGCGGCGTCGTTGAGTTTCTCGAATGCCGCTCGCTGATCACGCGGCAGGATGAAATCGTGGTTCATCTCGGGCGCTGCTCCGGGGCCGGGAAATGGTCCGCCGATGTTCTGCACTTTGGTACGAAATGCCAAACTCACCTCCATATTTTAAAACCCACGATGGGGAATGTTGTTAAAAACCATTCCCCCTTTAGGGGGCAGCGAATGGAAACCCGGAAATCTCAATGTTTTCAATTGCTTGCACCATTTCCATTTTTTCCGGAAACGCCGGAAATGGAAACGCTAACATATTGAAAACAAACCACTTTCCGTTTCCACGTTTCCGGAAATCTCCGGGATTCCGACATTAGCGGAAATGCATATTCATGACCGCACACTGCCTTTCCGGAAGTTGCCAAGGCCGATCGCAAACTGCCCGCCAGGCACGTCCAGCCACTTTGCTGTAGTGCCGGATGCCAGACAAAGCACGAGCTCGCCCCGCTCGATGGCGGTCGCGGCCAAGCCTTCGAGGCGGTGACGCGAAACCCCGCGAAGCTCCTCCGGCAGGCGCTCCCTCATCGCGTACAAACCAGTGGCCCCAGTCTTCGTGAACGGCTGACCTGACGTGGCCGCCCCTTCGACAGCAATAACGAGGGCAGCAAGCAAATCGCCTTGCGCAGGTAGTGCCGCACCGATGTTCGAGGTGCGATCGACCAGAAGACCAAACTCATTACGCACCAGAGTGCTTACAAGCCGCTTCGCTGGACCGTTTGTTTTGACGATTCCGCCGAGCACAATCTTATTCGCAATGTACTCTTGGCCGATCTCCTTACAGACCCTTTTCGCCCTCGCCTCGTCGGCCGGCCACATCGCATATGCCAGTCGAACACCATCGACCAGCGCAGAGGTGCCGCGAATCGCATCTCGAGCATCTCCAAGGTTCTCAATTGGTTTCTGAGTTTTTCGCATGTGATGTGCGACTAAGACAGTCGCGCCTGTCTCGCTGGCGAGACGGCTGAGAGATGTGCATACGAACTGACCGGCCGCAGGATCCTCATTCAACGGCAAGTGCGCGAAGCTTGCGAGGGGATCAAATGTCACCAACCGGAGATCTGTTATCGAGGACAGCTCGTCGCAGATCCTGAGATAGTCATCCGTCTCGATAAGACCCTTCTTGCGATCCTCGCGCCAGAAAGCTCTAGCTCCGCCGGCGGATGGAAGTGGAACAACAATCATCTTCCGTCCGGCCGCCCCATCGCGCTCGGCCTTTGCGTCCAGCGCAGCGATGCGCCGATGAACTTCACCCGCGTCGTCCTCACTCGTGATCATCACAGAGGTGCCGGTGGCATTCACTCTACCGCCGAACACGTCGGGCGCTAACAAACCCTGGCCGAATGCCACACGACGATGGAGCTCGAGCATTGCGAACGACTTGCCAGTGTCTCCCATGGCGGAGACCATTCCAGGCACGCCTAGCGGAATGACCCCATCAACGAGATATTCTATAGGGGGCGGATCCCCAACAAAACGGCTTGCTGGCCAATCGAAGATAGAGAACGGCTTAGGTTCCGCTGGGACCGGCTTGTTATCGTTCGCGGGCTCCGCTTCAGCTGCGCCTTTTGCAGCTTGCTTGCGGAGGCTGTTTTCGACGAGCCGCTTTATCATAGCGGGATCCAGCGGACGCGTGTTGTCCTGGTAAAAATCAGGCTCCGGCGGCTGTCGCGGATTTTGAATGCCGGCCTTCAGACCGTTTTCGATCGTCTTGCAGCACCGCGCCCAGTCCCTGCCCCATCCGCGCGCGACGTCCTGCAGCAAAGCACGCGCCTCAGATTCAGGCAGGTGACCGCCGCCGACCCACCGCCCGAGCGAGAATGAGGCGTCGTTCAGGGCGTTGTTGCGATTGCCCATCGGCACAGCGGAAAGGTCGCGAAGCTCCTGGTCGACTGCTGCGTCGACATAGGCGCTGTTCGTGTTGACCGACGCGGTATAGCCGGTGTGCGCCGGCGCGGATTTCGGCAACAGCAGGTCCAATAGCCACGGTGGCGCGTCCGCGATCTCGCGTGTGTCGTCGACCCATTTATAGGATCGGCCATCATGCATGACGCTGCCCGGGCCGATGACATAGCCACCCTCACCGCGGATATCGACGCCGGCGCCAAGCGCGCCACGATTACGAACTCCCTCGGCGTGCTTGAAATACACATGCATGCCGCCATTCGGGCTTGTGACGCGCGCCGTTTGTGGCAGCTGACCATGCTCGGCTTCCATTTCGGCAAGCCACTCGAATCCGTTCGCGCCGCCCGGCTTGTTATCTACATCTAATACGAAAAAGCCAGATTTCGAACCGGTGGCTACCCCGATCAATGCTTTCTGGTACCTCGCCCACGTCCGCTCTATCAGAGGAGCGTTTATGGTCGCGCCGCGGAAGCCAGTCGGTAGAAGCGGTGTCTTCTCGGCGCGTGTCTCGATCTCGCCAGTCGCCTGGTCGACGAATTCCTCTGTTGCGGATCTGCACGGAAAAATATACGCGCCTCGCGCCAGGTGCTCGCGAGCAACGTCGATGGGAGTATCAGGCTGGAGCGATATGGCGGCGTTTTGCATGGGCGGTCACGAGCTCCGAATATTGCTGAATGGCGGCGGCGGTTATGGCGTCGGCAAGCGGGCGCGCGAATGTCACCGAACGGCGACCGCCGAGTGCGGTTGGGGCGTAGGTCAAGAAGCGTCCATCAGGCGCGTTCAGCAATCGCATCCCGCAGATACGGACATCGTCGGTTATTTGGAGATCGAACTCGGCAACAAGCTTCATTGATCCGCCGCCGGAGCCCGATGACAGCTTAAGGTTTTGAACCTTCATCACTGCTTCAGCGCCAGTTCAAGCGGTCCGAAGTCGGATGGGCTGGCGCCGCGGTTGCGTGCAGCGAAATATCTGCCCTCTAGCTCGCGCGTGCTTCGAACCGTCGCGCGGATGCCGCATGCTAAGGCGAGGGCACGAAAGCGATCCGACGCGCGAGTACCATCGACCGAGAGACGGAACTCGAATACCCGCGCAATCTTAGGCTTGCTGCCGTCTGCCGGGTCGACAAAGACGTTGAGCCGAAAAATGCTCGCTTCCTCTTTATGATGATCAATCGCCCAGATCTTCCAGCCAGTCCAGCAGCCGTCCAACGTGCCGTCAGGCAGGGCAATATTGAGCGGCCATTCGGCCGCATCGTTGATGTCTTGCGAGTGCAATTATCCTCCTCTCGCCGGCGCTGGGCCGGTCATAATGACAATGTTGATGAATTCATTCTGATCAGGCGGCCTTCTGCGATAGCCTTGCCCGCGCCGCTATCTTGCTCTCGATCCATTGAATAACTTCAGCTCGAACAAAAGCCATGCGCCGCTCCCCCAGATCTGCGGCGGCTGGAAAGCGGCCTTCAGACCGAAGGCGATTAATCATGGTTCGGCTCAGCGATGTCAGTTTGCAAACATCGTTAAGGCTGATCAATATCGGAACATTGTCATTCGCGTGTTTCATCCGGCACCTCGCGTTGACTATATTTACAAATTTGTTAAAATGGTTGCCCATGTGGCAGTTGTCACTAAAGCCGCGATATTCATAGTTCATTTCCACAAATTTGTCAAGATGGTAAAATGGCAGCACTCAAAAGAACTAGACTCACCCAAATGCTCCTGAACGAACAAAACAGGAGAGGCATGACTGAGAGCGAGCTGGGTGCAAAATATGGCTTTTCACAGCAAGCGTTTTCGAGTTGGAAGGCCGGCGTGGTGCCGCGACCTAAGATGTATGCGGGATTGGCCGAGTTTCTTCGGATCTCGGTCGACCAAATGTCTGAGCTCGCAGATGAGGCCAAGGCCAGCACCGGCAGTACCAAACTTCCAGATCTTGGCGCACCCCTCATGGGTAGGGGTTCGAACGATTCTATCGTGATCGAACAGTTCACAATTGGGTTTGCGGCACCCAACATTTCGAATTGCTACGCGATCCGTGTCGACGGTCATCACCTTTGGATTGATCCACGGATTACACCTGTTCCGGGAAATACCGTGCTGATCAGAACGAAAATGCGCGGCGCTTTGGCGACATGGCCCGTTCCGTTGCAAGAGGATCAAGAGGTCCACGTCGTTACGCTAGCGGAGCTAGCCTGAGCAGTCACATTGCAGGCGACTTCCGCGACGCGAAACTGCCTGCCAGTGTCTCGAGATGCACCAAATTAGTCAACAGAGGCAGAATTTGAACCTGGACCAACAAAATTTTCCCATGCTTCCATCAGCAGGCGGCGCTTTGCTAAAGCATCGCCTCGTCGGTAAGCTTGCTCGACAGCATTGCCGACCTTGTGACCGAGTGCCATCTCGGCAATTTCCCTAGGGAATTCAGTCTTGTCACCGGCAAAATCGCGAAACGCTGATCTAAAGCCATGCATCGTGATGTCCGACTTGTTCCTTCCGATCCAATTCGGCATGGCCATTATCGGCAATGCTTGGTCATCCTGAGTGAAAACAAGGCCCTCGCCTTGTTCTGGCAGCGATGCGATTGCTTGATCTGTGAGCGGAACAATCAATTCCCGCCCAGTCTTTGTCCGCTCTTTCGGTATCGTCCAGATCTTGGCGCCGAGGTCGATCTCATCCCATTCGGCGAGACGGGCCTCGCCGCTACGGACAGCGGTTAGCAGGATGAAGCGGATAAGCTGCTCAACGGAGCTGTCGCCCAACGACGAAAAAAAGGCAGGCACATCTTCGTATCGCATCGCCTTGTGATTGGCTCCGGTAACGCGCCCAGCCTTGGTGAGAAGGTGCTCCAGGTGACCAGACCAACGCGCGGGATTATCACCGGTGCGCATCTTTTTGACAGTTGCGTAGTCCAATACAGACTCGATCTTCCCCCGAACGCGCTGCCCTGTCGCCGCCCGCTTTTCCCATATGGGTTTCAGCGTCGCCACGATGAGGTCCGTGGCAACAGCGTCGATCTGCGTGTCAGCTAGTGTCGCAGCATGCTCAAAGAGGTGGCGCTCCCATTCCTTTCGGGTATGCGCTTTCCAGTCGTCCCGATCTGAGATGAATTGCTCAGCGACCTTACGGAACGTTTTCTCAGACACGGACTTGGCAGCGACTTTTTCAGCATGCGGATCTATGCCGTTTGCCAGCATCACGCGCAATTCATCAGCCTTGCGCCGTGCCAATGCAAGACTCACCGGCGCTGTACCACCAAAGCCACCTAGCCCGAGCTCTCGTCGTTTTCCATCGCGCGAATAGATGAAAAACCAGGATTTCGAGCCAGCGGCGTGCATACGCAGATAGAGCCCGTCTCCATCAGCGTAGACCCCGGGCTTTTTGATCGCCTTGATTTTTGTATCGGTGAGCCGATTGCTTACCATAACCTCTACCATAAAGTTGACGGTTGCCAATATGGATAAGGTGGACAGCTTAGGCAAGAGAAAAGCCTGAAAATCAGGCGTTTAGCAATATTAGATCAATGAAATCAATGCCATCCAAGCGCCACGACGGCGCTTTTCAAAACTCTGAGAAACAAATCTCCGGTCATATTAGTGCGGCCGCGTTGCCGGGCTCGGTGCGTCCGGGTGAATTTCCGCCGCCATCAGACCCTTCTCGCCGGGTCCGAAGCGGACAAGCACCACCTGCCCTGGCCGCAGCTCCGCCAGGCCGAACCGACGCAGCGTCTCCATGTGCACGAAGATATCCTCGGTGCCCTCGCCGCGCGTCAGGAAGCCGAAGCCCTTAGTGCGATTGAACCACTTGACCAAGGCGCGTTCCAGGCCACTGGTCGCCGTTACCTGCACATGCGTGCGCACCGGCGGCATCTGCGAGGGATGCACGGCAGTCGATTGATCCATGGAGAGGATCTTGAAGGCCTGATAGCCCCGCTCCCTGCGCTGGATCAGCGCGACGATGCGTGTTCCTTCGAGAATCGTCTGATAACCGTCCCGCCGCAGGCACGTCACGTGCAGCAGCACATCCTGCATGCCATTGTCAGGCACTATAAAACCGAACCCCTTGGCGACATCGAACCACTTGACGACGCCCGAGATCTCGATGAGCTCGACGGCATCGCCCGACATCTCCTCGAAGTCGTCAACTCCCTTCGATGAAATTCTGTCACCCATCCTAGCCAGCCCTCGATTACGCGTCACACTGTTACGGTTAACTGATTCCCTGATATCAAGATTAACATCTTGGTAACGGAAAAGCGCAAGTCCTAGTTTTCTTTATTCCCACCCTTAGATTATCCCGCAAAGACTTGCGCGAAGCTGGTGTCGCGATCCAAGATCGGCCCAGCCCAACATTAAGAGAGGAAATAGAATGCGTTATCTCCACACAATGGTCCGCGTGACCGATCTGGACGCCTCGTTGCATTTTTATAGCACCCTGTTCGGCCTCACCGAAACCCGCCGTTATGAGAACGAGAAGGGGCGCTACACACTCGTATTCCTTGCAGCCGGCGAGGATGCCGAATCATCCCGGAGCAACGGCGCCCCCAGCCTGGAACTGACCTACAACTGGGATCCGGAGGAATACACCGGAGGACGCAACTTCGGCCACCTTGCCTATGAGGTCGACGATATCTACGCGACCTGCCAGAAGCTCATGGACAATGGCATCACGATCAACCGACCGCCGCGTGACGGTCACATGGCGTTCGTGCGTTCTCCGGACGGCATATCCATCGAGATCCTGCAGAAGGGCGCCAATCTTCCCTCGTCCGAGCCCTGGGCTTCGTTGCCCAACACCGGCTCCTGGTAAGGCGCAAGCTTTCGCGAGGCTTACGGCACGCGCGGAGCCATCCGTTTCGCGCTTGCCGCCCATGCCCATCCTCGGCATGCTTGGACGACTCGAAGCATCATGCATCGGATATCGCGCCGTCATCGTTCCCAGTCGGCGCACGCGATATCATCGTCCCTCGCAGGAGGCCGTTCCGATGCAAACCTTTTTTTTGCGGGGAACATCCTTTGTGCGATCAACAGATTTTATACGGCAGGAAGAAGCTAGCAAGCACTATTGCGGTCGTCATGTCATTTGTGATGATCGCCGGCTGCGCGACCACCGGAACGAAGCCGAAAGAGACATCGGAGGCTGCTCCGCAGCAGACAACAGCCGAACAGCTCGCGGCCAGCTTGAACAACAAGGCTGAAGCGCGACGGCAGAAGGGCGATGTCGCCTATCGCGACCCGCTGGTCCACAGCGTCAGCGGCACGCGGCAGCAGGTGATCGCCGAACAGAACCAGGCCCTCTACCCCGCCGCACCAACGGCCGCGCCTTCGGATGCGTCCGCAAGCATTGCCGGCCTGGTCACGCAACCGACCGCCGTCAATGCGAACAGGAGCAGCATCTATTCGAGCCCACCGCCGATCGCCGTTAATCGGGACGGGACGTTGGCAACCACCCAGCCTGGCGCGGGCGGCCAAGGAATCACGCCGATGATGCGCAGCGTCTACAGTATGCCGCCGAGCGCTGTGCAGGACGTTGCGCCGCAATCCGGCAAGCCCGGCTTGTCCCCCGACCGGACCTCGGAGGCCGTTCTGCCCCCACCCGTCATCCGCAATGCCGCCGCATCCACTTCCACGAACCCCACGAAGCCGACGGCCGATGCGACGCCTTCGAAAATCATGCCCTTGCCCGGCTCCAACGTTCGCAAGCTGGACAGCAAGGAAGCAGCGATGCTGGCGAACTTCATTGCATCGAAGAACCAGGGCAAGGACGGCAAACTGCTGGTGCAGCCGATACAAAACGGAAGCGGCCAGTAAAGGCGGACGTTTCCAGGCACCTCGGCCACCTCCGATAACATCCTGTTAAGTCTCGCTTATTCGAGCACGGCGGCGGTTTCACTCATCTGTCATTTTTTCCACAAAAAAGCAAAATTGCCGCTTGCGGGAATGAAATCACCCCGCTATAAGCGCGCCACACAACAGCACGCGCCCTTCGTCTATCGGTTAGGACGACAGATTTTCATTCTGTAAAGAGGGGTTCGACTCCCCTAGGGCGTGCCACTGTTGTTCTCCCGGCCGTCTATGAGTTAATCAAGCTTCCGCTTGCGGTCGCAATACGCTATTCCTATGTAGCTCACACGGCCTGCGCCCTTCGTCTATCGGTTAGGACGACAGATTCTCATTCTGTAAAGAGGGGTTCGACTCCCCTAGGGCGTACCAGATCGCGATGTCCCGACGTTTTCCACAAATGCATCGAAAAATCTGCGTCTAGTCGTGGATTTTTCTCGATTTTCCGCTTGCGGGAACAAAAGGTGCTGACTATAAGGGCGCCACAGCACGCGCCCTTCGTCTATCGGTTAGGACGACAGATTTTCATTCTGTAAAGAGGGGTTCGACTCCCCTAGGGCGTGCCACTGTCTTTCCCCTGAAATCTTTGAATTTATGCCGTTATTTTCGCTGGCGTTCCCCGCCCATGCGATCTCGTCTATGATCAGGGTGCCTTGGCCGCGTCCGTGACGCGAAGCTGCACGCGTCGGCTTCCCTGCCAATGATCGGCGCCGAGCGTGCCGGCAACGTGGATCTGCGCACCGCGGGAAGACAATAGCAATTCACCCAGAGGCGTCTCTGCCGCGCGAAAGGCTATGCCCTCCACCCGGCCGCCATCCTGCGCTTCCAGCGTGACCTTGATATGCGATTGGCCGACAATGCGCGAATCGCGCAGCCGGTGGCTCGGCAGGGCAAAGACGGGCTGCGGATGGCCTGAGCCGTAAGGACCGGCGGTTTCGAGCCTGTCTATCAGTTCCACGGTCGCACCGCTTGCGCCGAGCGCACCGTCGATCTTCAGCGTCTCATTGGCCACCAGCCCGGCAACCTGCTTTTCCGCCTTCTCGGTGAAGAAGGCGCGCAGTTTTCCCAGATTGCTGCGCTCCATCGTCAAGCCGGCCGCCATCGCGTGGCCGCCGCCCTTGACCAGCAGGCCGGCATCGACGGCGGCGCGGACCATGCGGCCCATGTCGAAGCCGTTGATCGAGCGGCCGGAGCCGGTGCCCTTGCCCGACGAGTCGAAGGCAATCGCAAAGGCCGGCCGGCGAAACTTGTCCTTCAGGCGCGACGCGATCAGGCCGACGATGCCAGGGTGCCAATTCTCCCGTGCAGTGATGATGACGGAAGCGCCGTCGCCATTACCATACTCTGCCAGTGCCTCGCCCTCGGCCTCCTGCAGCATGGCGGCCTCCATGGCCTGCCTTTCGCGGTTGAGCTCGTCAAGCTTGGCGGCGATCGTCTCGGCTTCGGCAGTATCGTCGAGCGTCAGCAAGCGCGCGCCGAGTGCCGCATCGCCGATGCGGCCGCCGGCATTGATGCGCGGGCCGATCAGGAAGCCGAAATGATAGGGCGTCACCGGGCCGCCGAGCCCTGCCTTGCGAAACAGAGCGGCAAGCCCGGGATTGCCTTGATGACGGGCAGCAATCAGGCCCTTGACGACGTAGGCGCGGTTGAGGCCCTTCAGTGGCACCACATCGCAGACGGTCGCCAGCGCGACGATATCCAGCCATGCGAGCAGATCCACCGAGCGTGCCCGGGAATCGCCCGCTTCACGCAGCTGACGCAGGGCAGCAACCAGAACCAGGAAGACGACGCCGGCAGCGCAGAGATGCCCCTGCCCGGACAGATCATCCTCGCGGTTCGGATTGACCAGCGCATGGCATGGCGGCAATTCGTGCGCGACCTGGTGGTGATCGATAACGACGACGTCGATATTGCGCGCGCTTGCTGCCTCCAGCGCCTCGAAACTGGTGGAGCCGCAATCGACTGTTGCGATCAGAGTTGCACCATTGTCGATGAGCTGGTTGATGGCGTTAGGATTGGGGCCGTAGCCTTCGAAGATGCGATCGGGGATGTAGATGCTGGCCGAAACGCCGAAATGGGTCAGGAAGCGATAGAGCAGCGCTGACGAGGCGGCACCGTCGACATCATAGTCTCCGAAGATCGCGACGGTCTCGCCCGCCTTAATCGCGCGCAGGAGGCGCTGAGCCGCCTTCTCGCAGTCGGTCAGCAGATAAGGATCCGGCATCAGGCTGCGGATCGTCGGGTCGAGGAAGGCCATGGCCTCGTCGATACCGACGCCACGGCCTGCAAGCACGCGGGCGATCAGCTCCGGCAGGCCGTGCACCTGCGCGATGGCCAGCGCCCTGTTCTGACCGGCCTGGTCGAGCCGGGAAACCCAGCGATTGCCGGAAGCAGAGCGCTCCACGCCCAGAAAGGCCCGTTGAACTGGATCGACCGGTTGCTCCACCATCTCTCCCAAAATTTGCAGGCGGCAGCGCTCCTTTGAAGCGCGGTGCCGTGGTCAGCCTATTCCTTCGGCCGTTCGATACGGATGACCTGCGGTTCGCCGACGAGGTAGCCTTCGGTCTTGATGGCCGCAACCGCCTTGCGCACCGAATCCTCTGTTGTCGCATGGGTGACGAGGACGATCGTCTGGTGTGCCGAGGGCGACAGGTGCTGCGTCGACCGCTGCACGATCGATTCGAGCGAAATATGGTTCTCCGCCATGCGGGTCGCGACGCTTGCAAAGACGCCGGTGCGGTCGAGAACCGTCAGGCGGATGAAATAGCCGCCTTCGTGGCTCCGCATCTGCGCCTTGCGATAGGGCTCGAGCGCCTTGGCCGGATGACCGAGCACCGGCACGCGCTGTTCGCCCGGCCGGCTCTTGGCGATATCGGCGATGTCGCCCAGTACGGAGGAGGCCGTGGCGTTGCCGCCGGCGCCGGGGCCGACCATCAGCAATTCGCCCAGAATATCGGATTCGATCGCGACGGCATTGGTGACGCCATCGACTTGGGCGATGACCGAATCAAGCGGCACCATGGTCGGATGCACGCGCTGTTCGATACCGCTTTCCGTGCGCTGGGCAACGCCGAGCAGCTTGATGCGATAGCCGAGATCAGCTGCGGCGCGGATGTCCTCGATGGAGACGTTGGTGATCCCCTCAAGATAGATGTCATCGGCCGCGATGCGGTTGCCGAAAGCAAGCGTCGTCAGGATGGCGAGCTTGTGGGCGGTGTCGTTGCCCTCGATGTCGAAGGCCGGATCGGCCTCGGCATAGCCGAGACGCTGGGCTTCCTTGAGGCAATCGGCAAAGGACAGGCCCTCCTTCTCCATCCGGGTCAGAATGTAGTTGCAGGTGCCGTTCATGATGCCGTAGACGCGCGAGATCGTATTGCCCGTCAGGGATTCGCGCAGGGCCTTGATGACCGGAATACCACCGGCGACGGCCGCTTCGAAGTTGAGCAGGACGCCCTTCTCCTCCGCGATCTCAGCGAGTTCGACGCCGTGATAGGCAAGCAGCGCCTTGTTGGCGGTAACGACGTGCACGCCGCGAGCAAGAGCAGCCCGCACGGCCGCATTGGCGGCGCCCTCGGAACCACCGATCAGCTCGACGAATACATCGATATCGGCCTTCTGAGCCAGATCGACCGGACCGCCGAACCATTCGACATCAGTCAGGTCGATGCCGCGATCCTTCGTGCGATCGCGCGCAGTGACGGCGACGATCTTGACGGGACGGCCGCAGGTGACGGCAAGCTCGTTGGCGCGGCTCTGGATGATGCGGACGAGCGAGGCACCAACGGTACCCAAGCCCGCAATGCCGATTTTGAGGGCATCTGCCATGGAAAATTCCTGATCAGTATCTTGGGACGGCAGCCGCGGGAACGGCTGCCGTGTAGTAACATTACTAACGATGGGCGTTCAGCGAAATCACATTGTGCATCGTCTCATCCGCCGTGGAGAGGAAGCGCTTCAGATTGCGCGCTGCCTGGCGGATGCGATGCTCGTTTTCGACGAGAGCGATGCGGACATAATCGTCGCCCTGCTCGCCGAAGCCGATGCCCGGCGCAACCGCGATGTCGGCCTTCTCGACCAGAAGCTTGGAAAACTCCAGCGAGCCAAGATGACGAAACTTCTCCGGGATCTTCGCCCAGGCGAACATGGTCGCTTCCGGCGGCGGTATCTCGAAGCCCGCCTTGCCGAAGCTGTCGACCAGAACGTCACGACGACGCTTGTAGATGCTGCGCACTTCGGCGATGTCGGAACCGTCGCCGTTGAGCGCATGCGTCGCCGCGACCTGGATCGGCGTGAAGGCGCCGTAGTCGAGATAGGACTTCACGCGCGTCAATGCTGCGATCAGCCGCTCGTTGCCGACGGCGAAACCCATGCGCCAGCCGGGCATGGAGAAGGTCTTCGACATCGAGGTGAACTCGACCGTCACGTCCATCGCGCCGGGAACTTCGAGCACCGACGGCGGCGGCGCGTCGTTGAAGTAGATTTCCGAATAGGCGAGGTCCGACAGCACGATGATGTCGTGCTTCTTGGCGAAGGCGATGACTTCCTTGTAGAAATCCAGCGTCGCCACATAGGCCGTCGGGTTCGACGGATAGTTGAGAATCAGGGCCAGCGGCTTCGGGATCGAATGACGCACGGCCCGCTCCAGCGGCGGAAAGAAGCTGTCGTCCGGCTCGACCGACATCGAGCGGATGACGCCGCCGGCCATCAGGAAGCCGAAGGCATGGATCGGATAGGTCGGGTTCGGGCACAGGATAACGTCACCCGGCGCCGTGATCGCCTGCGCCATGTTGGCGAAGCCCTCCTTGGAGCCGAGGGTGGCGACCACCTGCGTATCCGGATTGAGCTTGACGCCGAAGCGACGGGCATAATAGGCGGCCTGCGCCCGGCGCAGGCCAGGAATGCCCTTGGAGGAGGAATAGCGATGCGTGCGCGGGTCCTGCACCACTTCGCACAGCTTGTCGACGATCGCCTTCGGGGTCGGAAGGTCCGGATTGCCCATGCCGAGATCGATAATGTCCGCCCCGCCCGCTCGCGCGCTCGCCTTCAAACGGTTGACCTGTTCGAAAACGTAGGGCGGCAAACGCCGGACTTTATGAAACTCTTCCATTTCTTTCCCCATGGGACAGCGGCCCTTGTAACCGCAATGAAGTTCGTCGATCTCCCGGTGAGCCGCGACACGAACTCCGGAACGCGGCACCGCAACTATGCTGACACGAAGGATAAGGTGAATCTTGGGCGGCTGCGCGCAGAAAGCACACTTAGCCGATAAAGACACATCCAAATTCGGCCCATCCGAACGCTTTGCGTCCAAATCGCCTGAAACGCAAGGCTAATTCTGCGTCTGGCTCGGCTGATCGCCCTGCTGCTTGATTTCCTGCAGCGTATCCTGGCCATGTTCAGCGGCGAGCTTGCGCATCTCGGCCACGCGCTTCTGATATTCGGCTTCCGATATCGTGCCTGCCTTGCGCTGCGATCCGAGCGCGGTCAGCTGCTTGACCAAATCACCCGCCTGCTGATCGTTGATCTGCACATTTGCGGCTGTCGGCAGCGCGTTGAAGGACGGATAGCCGTCCTTGTAGTGCTGCTGCGTGCTGCCTTCATCGACCGGGCTGCCGTTGGCGGATTTGACGATGACCGCCTGTGGCGGCTGCTTGCGCTTGGCGAAGGCCGCTTTTTCCTCAGGGGTCGAGCAGCCTGCGAGGGTCAATGCGAAAATGCCGCACATCGCGCCGCAGAGTACGGAATACCGGTTCAGTCTTGCCACCATGCCGCCGCCCATAATTGTCTTCCTGCCCAATTCCTTGCCTTGGGTTGCGACTGTTAAATTTGTCGCAGCAGCAAAGCAAGAGCAGGCTTGCGTTTCATTCGACTTGTATTCCTTTTCCCGCAAGATGTACAAATGGAAAACAGAACACAGCTGCCGCCGGGAGGATGATGCGTGACCGACAGCAAGCGGGATAACAGTGAAGGAAACAACGGCTTTCCGGGCTTCGACCCGAAGTCGGTCGAGCCTTACATTGTCAGGGATCCCGAGGCGATGGCCGTCAATTTCGCCCGCGCGCTGGAAAATCTCGGCAAGGCTGCATCCGCCTGGCTTGCGCCGCGCGAGCGCGGCGAGAAGGTCGACACCGTCGCCGATCCGATGACCGACATGGTCAAGACGCTTTCCAAGGTCGGCGAATATTGGCTTTCCGATCCGCGCCGTACGCTGGAGGCGCAGACCCATCTGCTGACGGGCTATTTCGGCCTGTGGACGCAAACCCTGCAACGCCTCAGCGGCGATTCGCCCGCCGCGCCAGAGCCGGTCAAGGACAAGCGCTTCGCCGACGAAGACTGGCAGAAGAACCCCTTCTTCGACTTTCTGAAGCAGACCTATCTTCTGACGGCCGGCTGGGCCGAGAAGCTGGTCGGCGAGGCCGAAGGATTGGATGAGCACACCCGCCACAAGGCGACGTTCTATACGAAGCAGATCACGGCAGCCTTTTCGCCGAGCAATTTCATCGCGACCAATCCGCAGCTCTATCGCGAAACGGTCGCCTCCAACGGCGAGAACCTGGTGCGCGGCATGAAGATGCTCGCCGAGGATATCAGCCTCGGCCACGGCGAACTGCGGCTGCGGCAGACGGATATGACGAAGTTCGCCGTTGGCCGGGACATGGCGCTGACACCCGGCAAGGTGATCGCGCAAAGCGACGTCTGCCAGGTCATCCAATACGAGCCGGCAACGGAAAAAGTGCTGAAGCGGCCTTTGCTGATCTGCCCGCCCTGGATCAACAAATTCTACATTCTCGATCTCAACCCGCAGAAATCCTTCATAAAATGGTGTGTGGAACAGGGGCACACCGTCTTCGTCATCTCCTGGGTGAACCCCGATCAGCGCCATGCGGCGAAAGACTGGACCTCCTATGCGCGAGAGGGTATCGATTTTGCGCTTGATACGATCGAGAAGGCGACAGGCGAACAGGAAGTCAATGCCGTCGGCTATTGCGTCGGCGGCACGCTGCTGGCCGCGACGCTTGCCCTCCATGCCAAGGAAAAGAACAAACGCATCCGCACCGCGACCTTCCTGACGACGCAGGTCGATTTCACCTTTGCCGGCGATCTCAAGGTTTTCGTGGACGAGGAGCAGATCGCGTCGCTCGAACAGCAGATGAGTGCGGTCGGCTATCTGGAAGGCTCGAAGATGGCCGCCGCTTTCAACATGCTTCGCGCCTCCGAGCTCATCTGGCCCTATTTCATCAACAGCTACCTGAAGGGCCAGGAACCCATGCCCTTCGATCTTCTGTTCTGGAATGCCGATTCCACGCGAATGGCGGCCGCCAACCACTCGTTCTATCTGCGCAATTGCTATCTCAACAATACACTGAGCCAGGGCAAGATGGTGCTCGACGGCAAGACATTGTCGCTGAAGGATGTCCGCATCCCTGTCTACAATCTGGCGACGCGCGAAGATCATATCGCCCCTGCCAAGTCCGTCTTCGTCGGCAGCCAGTGCTTTGGCGGACCGGTGGAATTCGTCCTCACAGGGTCCGGCCACATCGCCGGCGTCGTCAACCCACCGGATAAGCACAAATACCAGTTCTGGACCGGCGGCACGGTGAAGGGCGATTACGAGCAGTGGCTGAAAGAAGCGAATGAGACGCCGGGTTCCTGGTGGACGCACTGGCATGCATGGATCCTATCCCAGGACCATCGTATGGCAGCCGCCCGCCAACCCGGCGGCAAAGCTCTCAACGCGCTTGAGGAGGCACCGGGCAGCTTCGTCATGGAACGTGCCTAGGCGATCAATCACTCATGCTTTTCAATCCGCCTCTCGTCCCTGCCCGGCTGATCGCACGCTACAAACGCTTCCTTTTCGATGCCGAGCTGGAAGACGGCACGTTCATCACCGGCTCCTGCCCGAATACCGGCTCGATGCTGGGGCTGACGACACCCGATTCGCGCATCTGGCTCTCGGAGCATGAAGGCGCAAAGCGCAAATATCGCCATGTATTCGAGCTGATCGAAGCCGATGGCACGACGGTCGGCGTCAATACCACTATGCCCAACCGCATCGCAGCGGAGGCAATCGCGCTCGGGCAGATCGCCGATCTCGGCGACTATACGACGGTAAAGCGCGAGCAGAATTACGGCCGCAATTCCCGCATCGACCTCCTCTTGACCGACCCCTTGAGGACAACCACCTATGTCGAGGTGAAGAACGTCCATTTTATGCGGCAGCCAGGCCTTGCGGAGTTTCCCGATACGGCAACGGCGCGCGGCGCCAAGCATCTGGAAGAGTTGGGTGACATGGCGCAAGCTGGCTACCGCGCGGTCATGCTGTTCGTGATCCAGCGGCATGATTGCCATCGATTCCGGATTTGCGGCGATCTCGACCCCGTCTATCTCAAGGCTTTCGAGCGGGCGTTGGGACGCGGCGTCGAAGTATACGCTCTGAAATGCAGGGTTTCGACGACGGAAATAACGCCTGCCGGGTTGATCCCGATAGACGAACCCGGCATAGCTGCATTAGATACCAGTATAAAGATTTCTGCTGAAGGCTAACCATGGTGAATTACATCGAAGCGGCAACGGCGCCGGCGAAAAATACAGGCGCGATTCGCCTCTATGGGCAGGATGCCTTTGCTGGAATGCGCAAGGCATGCCAGTTGACCGCACGTTGCCTCGATGAGCTGGCGGCGATCGTCGAGCCCGGCGTGCCGACCGATGTCATCGACCGCTTCGTGTTCGAATTCGGCATGGACCACGGCGCCTTTCCGGCGACACTGAACTATCGCGGCTACATGAAATCCTCCTGCACGTCGATCAACCATGTCGTCTGCCACGGCATTCCCAATGACAAGCCGCTGCGCGAAGGCGATATCGTCAATATCGACGTGACCTACGTGCTGGGCGGCTGGCATGGCGATTCCAGCCGCATGTATCCGGTCGGTGAAATCAAGCGCTCGGCGGAGCGGCTTCTGGAAGTCACCTACGAATCCCTGATGCGCGGCATCGCCGCCGTGCGCCCCGGCTCCCGGACAGGCGCCATCGGCGAAGCGATCCAGACCTATGCCGAGGCAGAACGCTGCTCCGTCGTGCGCGACTTCTGCGGCCACGGCGTCGGCAGCCTCTTCCATGACTCGCCCAATATTCTGCATTATGGCCGCGCCAGCGATGGACCGGAATTGCGCGAGGGCATGATCTTCACCATCGAGCCGATGATCAATCTCGGCAAGCCGCACGTGAAAGTGCTTGGCGACGGCTGGACGGCGGTCACCCGCGACCGCTCGCTGTCGGCGCAATACGAGCATACCGTCGGGGTTACGGCGACAGGCTGCGAGATATTCACCCTGTCTCCCGGTGGTCTCGACCGCCCGGGCCTGCCGCCGCTGCAGGGGTAATTCATGGCGAAACGTCCCGCTTCCTTCACCGGACATGGCGACATGCCCCTCGACGGCGGCGGAGCGGCGGATGCTTTGGAAGAAGCGCCTGTTTTCGACGAGCGATTGTTCTTCCCGACGCAAGCCGCCAAATCAGCACCAACTGCGGCCAAATCAGCCCCAGCTAACGCCGAAGCCGATTATCACGGCCACCGCGAGCGGCTGCGAAACCGCTATCGCGACGGTGGAGATGCGGCGCTGGCCGACTATGAAATCCTCGAACTGCTGCTCTTCCGGCTGATCCCGCGGCGCGACACCAAACCGATCGCCAAGGCCCTGCTTACCCGTTTCGGGACACTCGGCGGCGTCTTCGGCGCGCCGGTTAGCCTGCTGAAAGAGGTCAAGGGCGTCGGCGACGCTGTGGCTCTCGAGCTGAAGCTCGTCGCAAGCGTTGCGCAGCGCATGCTGAAAAGCGAGCTGACGGGCAAGCCGGTGCTTTCCTCCTGGAAATCGCTGATCGATTATTGTCATACCGCCATGGCGCACGAGGCGCGGGAACAGTTCCGCCTGCTGTTTCTCGACAAGCGCAATGCCTTGATCGCGGACGAAGTACAGGGCCTCGGCACGGTCGATCACACGCCGGTCTATCCGCGCGAAGTCGTCAAGCGTGCGCTGGAACTTTCCGCCACGGCGGTGATTCTCGTGCACAACCATCCGTCAGGAGATCCGACGCCTTCCCGCGCCGATATCGACATGACCAAGACGATCATCGACACGGCCAAGCCTCTCGGCATCACTGTTCACGATCATGTTATCATCGGCAAGAACGGTCATGTCAGCTTCAGAGCATTGCGCTTGATTTAAAACTGCCGGACACGCGATGAAGTATTAGTTTAGATAAAAGTCATATCACTTTAATTTCAAATATATATTTTCACCGTTCCTCATTGCGGACCTCTCCACAACCGCTCCGTTGCGTCTTTGCAACCTTGATTTCCGCTTTCAGTTCTGCATCAGGATGATCTGGCAGAAGAATCGCCGCATCCAAATCGGCGAATCTGCCGTCGGAAGCCGTTGTTTTGATTTGGCCGATCCGCTTGAGCGTTCGGCCTGTCCGGAGATCATATGCAGGAGATGCCGTCGATGCTTACCCAACGCCTTCTCCGTGTCGGTCGCGGCGCGCTCGTCGCCTTGGGTGCTTTCGGAGCAGTCGCAGGCGGTTTCTATGCCCATATGCTTTGGACGACGAATTTCCATCCGGTCATCGCAGGCGAACTCTATCGCTCCTCCCAGCCGTCGGCCGCAACGATCGCGGAGCTCCAGAAGCAATTCGGCATCAAGACCATCATCAACCTGCGCGGCAACAACGGCGGTCATCATTGGTACGACCAGGAAGTCGCCGAGGCAACGCAGCTCCATATCAATCATATCGATTTCCGCATGTCCTCAAACCGGGAACTGACGCAGGCGCAAGCCGCGCAGCTCGTCGAGATCATGCGCGACGCGCCGAAACCGCTTCTCATTCACTGTCAGGCCGGGGCTGACCGCACCGGGCTTGCGGCGGCACTTTACCTCGCCGCCATTGCCAAGACCAACGAGGCAACGGCGGCGGGCCAGATGTCGATCATATACGGGCATTTGCCGCTGTCCTTCACGCGCGCCTATGCCATGGACCGGACGTTCCAAAAGCTGGAACCCTGGCTTGGCCTCGCATCCTCCTGAGGACCGGCGTTTCCTGTTAGATAATCTGTAACATTGAGCCGCTACCGGTTGACGGACAGCATGTTGCGTTGCGACATTGATTCCCGATCCAATCATCCGAGGCTTCCCAATGGACCAATTCGATCTCCTAGTCGTGGGTAGCGGCCCTGCCGGCCGCAGAGGCGCCATTCAGGCCGCCAAACTCGGCAAGAAGGTGCTGGTGATCGAACAGGGCAAACGCGTCGGCGGCGTTTCGGTTCACACCGGCACCATTCCTTCCAAGACATTGCGCGAGACCGCGCTCAATCTCTCTGGCTGGCGCGAACGCGGCTTCTATGGCCGCGCCTATCGCGTCAAGCAGGAAATCAGCGCGGAGGATCTGCGCCGCCGCCTGCTGATCACCCTCGATCATGAAGTCGAGGTGCTGGAACATCAGTTTGCGCGCAATCGCGTGCAGCACATTCGCGGCAAGGCGAGTTTCGTCGATCCGCAGACCATGCAGGTCGTCAAGGATGACGGCGAGGTCGTCACCGTCTCCGCAGCCAGCATCCTGCTGGCGGTCGGCACCAAGCCGTTTCGTCCCGATTATATGCCCTTCGACAACAAGACGGTTCTCGATAGCGACGAGCTGCTGGAGATCGCGGAGCTGCCGCGGTCGATGGTCGTCATCGGCGCAGGCGTCATCGGCATCGAATATGCGACCATCTTCAGCGCGCTCGATACGCAGGTGACGCTGATCGATCCGAAGTCCACCATGCTCGACTTCATCGACAAGGAGATCGTCGAGGATTTCATCTACCAGCTTCGGGATCGCAACATGAAGCTGCTCCTCGGCCAGAAGGCGGAAAAGGTCATCCGGCAGAATGGCAAGGTGGAACTGACGCTCGACAATGGCCGCCGCCTCATGACTGACATGGTGCTGTTCGCCGCCGGTCGCATGGGGGCGACAGACACGCTCAATCTTCCTGCAGCAGGGCTCGAAGCCGACGCCCGCGGCCGCCTGAGCGTCAATCCGGAAACCTTTGCCACCAAGGTTCCGCATATCTTTGCCGCCGGCGACGTCGTCGGCTTCCCGAGCCTTGCCTCCACCTCCATGGAACAAGGCCGCATCGCCGCCCGCGTCGCCGTCGGCGCAATTGCCAAGGAACCGCCGAAATACTTCCCCTACGGCATCTACGCCGTGCCTGAGATCTCCACCTGCGGCCTCACCGAGGAAGAGGTCAAGGAGCGGCACATTCCCTACGAATGCGGCATCGCACGCTTCCGCGAGACCTCGCGCGGCCACATCATGGGCCTCGACACCGGCCTGCTGAAGATGATCTTCTCGCTGAAGACGCGCCGGCTGCTCGGCGTCCATATCGTCGGCGAAGGGGCTACCGAGCTCGTCCATATCGGCCAGGCGGTGCTGAACCTGAAGGGCACGGTGGAATATTTCGTCGAAAATACCTTCAACTATCCGACGCTCGCCGAAGCCTACAAGATCGCCGGCTTGGATGCCTGGAACCGCATGGGCGATATCAGTCGGAGATTTGAGCGGCTATAGGCTGGTGTCAGGTGCAGACGCCAGAGTTCACGCAAGAGCTTCGATAAGAGGTAGGACTTCGACGAGAGTTTCGATGCTGTATTTCGGGGATGGCAATGTGTCCGGCCACGAACACCCGGCGCTGTAAAATATGCCTGTCATTCCGGATGCTTCCGCACCCAGGACATCTGCCTCCGGGTTATCACCGACGAAGATGCAGCGCGCCGGAGTTGCGCCCAGCCGTTCAGCGGCGAGATGAAAAATTCGTGGATCTGGCTTCCGCAGCCCGATATCCTCCGAAATGACAACAAGATCGACGGCATCTTTGAGTCCGGTGATCTCAACTTTTGCCGATTGAACCCCGGTGTGGCCGTTGCTGATGATGGCTGTCTTTAAACCACGCGCCCGTAGCGCACTGAGCATTTCGAGGGCACCAATTGATAGCCTTGCAAAATGCGGATATCGCTTTTGAAAATCGGAAAGCAAACGATCTCCACAACGACTGCCCACACCGAGCATCGCCGCCAATCTCGGGTAGAGTTTTTGTTTGTCGACGAGACCTTCTTTCTCCAACGCAAAGAACGTTGCCTCGAAAGTCTGAAACGTTACGCCCTGCAGTTGATCCCTGAACCGCTTGAATTGATCCGGCAGGAACGCCTTTAGCGCCGCACGCCGGTCGATGAGGGTTTCATCAAGGTCAAACATCACCACTTCAATCAAGTCAGGTATCCTTCGCCATCTCATCGCGCCGCTTTTCTAGACAATGTGCGTGACGCCGCTAAGAAATATCCATCGCCATCGATAGAGACCCGGTGCCGCGGGGTGATGCCTAGAATCGCATGGGCGATATCAAATCGGAGATTTGAGTGGGTTGTGATAGTTCACCACCCGCCCTCGTGGTTCGGGGCTTCGGCCTTACAGCCTGCGCACCTCACCATGAGGGCTAACCTTCAGCCCAAGACTGCCACGTTGAGCTGACTTTATGTCGCGACGCGCTCTCCATCCCCACCCTGAGGTGTGGAAGCCGAAGGCTGGAGCCTCGAAGGGGGAGGATGGTCCCCACGCCCCTTAGTAACAAAAAAGCCCCGCCGCGAACGGCAGGGCTCAATTTCAGTCCGGAAGAAAATCCGATTATTCGGCGCTGTCTTCAGCAGCCTTCTTCTTCGGAGCAGCCTTCTTCTTCGGAGCAGCAGCTTCTTCGCCTTCGGCGGCAGCTTCGGTCGCTTCAGCTTTGGCGGCAGCCTTCTTCTTCGGAGCGGCCTTCTTGGCAGCCGGCTTGTCTTCGGCTTCGTCGTCGGCCAGCAGCGCTTCCTTGGAAACGGTCTTGTCCGTTACGTCGACTTCGGTCAGCAGGTGATCGATGACCTTCTCTTCGAAGATCGGCGCGCGCAGGTTGGCGGAGGCGCCGGGCGTGTTGCGGAAGAATTCCAGGATTTCCTTTTCCTGGCCCGGGAACTGCTGGAGCTGCGAGTAAAGTGCACGCTGCAGCTCGTCTTCGCTGACTTCGACGCCGGCCTTCTCGCCGATTTCGGAGAGAACGAGGCCGAGACGGACGCGACGCTCGGCAAGCTTGCGATATTCTTCGCGAGCCTTCTCCTCGGTCGTGTCTTCGTCTTCGAAGGTCTTGCCCGATTCAGCGAGGTCGGTCTGGATCTGGCGCCAGATGCTGGCGAATTCGGCTTCGACCAGCTTCTGCGGGGTGTCGAACTGATACATTTCGTCGAGCTGGTCGAGGATCTGACGCTTGACCTTCTGACGGGTAACCGAGCCGTACTGGCTTTCGATCTGGCCGCGGACGATTTCCTTCAGACGATCGGCCGATTCGAGGCCGAGCTTGGAGGCGAGTTCGTCGTTGATTTCGATTTCGCCGGCAGCGGCCACTTCCTTGACGTTGATGTCGAAGGTTGCTTCCTTGCCCGCGAGGTTCTTGGCCGGGTAGTCAGCCGGGAAGGTCACGGTGATGGTCTTCTCGTCGCCAGCCTTGACGCCGACGAGCTGCTCTTCGAAGCCCGGGATGAAGCGGTTGGAACCGAGGACGAGCTGTGCGTCTTCGTCCTTGCCGCCATCGAAGGCTACGCCGTCGACCTTGCCGAGGTAATCGATAGTGACGCGGTCGCCATCGGCGGCCTTGCCCTTCTTGGCTTCGTAGCTGCGAGCGCTTTCGGCGATCTTGAGGATCTGCTCGGTGACTTCGTCTTCGCCGATCTCAGCAACTTCGCGCGTGATCTTGATGCCCTTGACGGACTTCAGTTCGATTGCCGGGATGACTTCGTAGGACAGCGTGAATTCGAAATCGGCCTCGGCAGCGAGGATCTTCTCGGCTTCGTCCTTGTCCTCGGTCATGGCGACTTCCGGCTGGGTTGCCGACTTTTCGCCGCGCTCGGTCAGGATCGCCGGCGGCTGGTCGCGAACGATCTCGTTGACGAGATCGGCCATGATCGACTTGCCGTAGACCTTCTTCAGATGCGCGACCGGCACCTTGCCCGGACGGAAGCCGTTGATACGGACCTTGTCCTTGACCTCGGCCAGGCGTTCGTTCATGCGAACTTCCATGTCCTTGGCGGGGATGACCACCTTGATTTCGCGCTTCAGCCCTTCAGCGAGCGTTTCGATAACCTGCATTGTCCTACCTTCATTCATGGCGGCCGTGCCCAGACAGCCGTTCGTTTCAGTGAGCACGACGCCGGAAAATCCCGAGCGTGGCTTGGATGCAATTCCCTATCACTTTGCCAAGAGCGCCGCGCCTTCGAATGAACGCGCAAAAGGCAGCCCTATCCCGTTACGAGCCAAAGCACCTTATCCACTCCCTATCCGAAAGCGGGATGCTCTGGGCAAAATGGCGCGTCCTGCGGCATATCGGAAGACAGACCTGTCAGCCTCCCCCTGTCCACAAGACAGTCCTGGTGCGGGTAGAGAGACTTGAACTCCCACGCCTTGCGGCACCAGAACCTAAATCTGGCGTGTCTACCAATTTCACCATACCCGCGTTCCCAAAACCGCACGGCGATGCCTGCCCATGGGGCCTTCCGGAGCGCGGCGTCTCTATATCACCCGTTTCAAACCACGCAAAGGAAAAATGACGGTTCCACGACCATGCGCAAGGTTATCCGGCTTCCACAGATAAACTTCATCAATAAAGCGGCTCTTCGTAGACGGATTTGCCGTCGAGAAGCAGGCTTCTGATATGGGCGGCGCCATCGGACGAGACGCGGGCCGCGATCGCGACGCGACTGTCGTTGCGCGCATTCTCGATGTCGTGCCCCTGGCCTTCCGGCACGTAATAGCGCTCGATGCCGTATGTAACTGCGATCGTCGCCTGAGACGTGTCGGCCAAATCGCCATAGGACACATAATCGAAGGGCAGGCTTTTCAGCACGACCGTATCAGGCTTGGCGTCCAGCGTTGCGAAAGACGATTCGACAATGCCCCAATAGCCGTCATCCTGCTTCTTCAGGCGGACGGACAAGACCTGATTGTTCAGGCTTTCCTTCGGCGGCCCACCGACTAGCGTCGAGACGGGAACCCGCGAAATATCGTAGTTCAAAGTGACGTAGTCGCCACGCAGAAGATCGCGCGGATCGACCGGCGCCGTCTTCAGGATAACCTCGACGCCGCTTCGCAGTCCCCAGGCCCGCTCGCCGACCATATAACCCAGAACGGCCGTCTGCAGGGCTGCAACGATGATAGCGGCGATCCACAAGCGACGAGGGTTACTTATAGCAGCGCTCTTGTCAGCCAGATAAGTCATGCCCGCGTCCCCTGCCCGCCATGATCGGAAAATCGTCGTTCCAGCCGGATGACCAGCCAGGCGGCGAATGCCGCCAGCAAACCGGCGACCAGAAAGAAGCCCGCCGTACCGATGATCGAGCCGATCGTCTCACTGGCGAGATAGAGAATCTCGCAGGCGAAGACGAAATAGGCGAGATAGCGCACCGCGCCATTATCCCGGCCGCCAAGGGCGATCGCGATCACTGAGCTCGCCAGCGTCGCGGCAGCCACAATGATGAGCGGAAGCTTGTCTTCCACCCAGACATTATTGTCGAAGGATCCGTTGCTGATTTCTGCATGGATCAGAAAGAAGCCGATCGCGGCGACAAGAAAGGCATAGAAGGCCGGCGCTGCCCCTGCCGTTCGCACGAGAGGCATGAGCGGCGAGGCCGGGATGCTGACGACAAGAAAGGCCGCCATTCCGAGGGCAGCGAAAAGGATTGCCGCACTCAGGCTCTCATGCAGGCCAAAAAGCCAGGTCAACCACCCAACAAGCACAAGATAGGCGAAGTGCCGCGCGCTCGGCGCATCAACATACCTGACGAGCGCAATCAGAACTGCGGCCATCAGAGGCGGCACCCATGGCATGACGCCATGCCACTGATCGAAATTGTCCCATAGATAGACGCCGCAAAAAGCCCAGGCGAGGAAGCCGGCAAGCGCGACCTGCGCGCTGGATCGAAACAACGCCGCCACGATGCAGGCCGCGGCGAACCAGACGATCATCATCGTCAGTTCATCGCCGGACATATTGTACATCTGGCCAACGAGCGCCATGGCGCCGCCGAAACTCAGCGTACCGAGGATCAGCAACCCCGAGGCCAGTATCGAACGCTTCAGGGCCAACAGATAGGCGGCGCCGAGATAGAAGCCCCATATCATTGCCACGAGCGCCGCGAGACGTACGATCCTCGGAATCGCTTCCCAATTCGCAGAAACGAAAAGCAGTATGGCCAAGCCAAGAAGCACGGCTGCTATAATGGTCAGCACCCGCCCTGCGCTGAAACTCGTCTGACGGCCGTCATATTCGCGCAGCACAGCCTCTGCCGCCGCCGCATCGACAAGACCTTTGTCGACCCAGATCTTCAGATCCCGCTCCAGCCTGCCTCTGTACATCCCTGCCCCCTGCGGCTCCCGTATAATCAAGAGTTAGCACAAATCGGCATGCAATCGATGCCGGCCCGCACGCATTTGCGATTGGCACTCTCCACTCGAATATGTCCCTCGTTAATACAGCATTAAGCGATCCTTTAGTATGATGTGGCGCGGTATCTTGATACCCATGAGAGGCATGCGTCGAATACATACCTCCCATGAAATTATTGCGCTGCACAAAATTGAAAAATCATACTATTTGTAAAGCAACAAACACGGCGATGGCGCGCCGGGCCGATGCAAATCGGAACAGCCTGAGGATTTAGATCCTGACACGGAATTCGGAGCCGCACACTCCTCCTCCCAGTGCGCTCCGATAGATTGACGACACTCCTCCTCCCAGTCGTCAATCATCACAAATGACGCCCACCGCACCTCCTCCCGCGGTGGGCGTTATTTTTTCCCCGATTCAACCGTTTAGCGACCACTAAAGCGGCATTCGCGGCCCTTGGGGAGCTATCGGCCACCGAATAGCGGCGCGCCGGAAACACGGCAATCGCCGGCATGAAGATCGCTTTTCGCCATCCCGCAAGGTCCCTCCTGACCACCTCCAAACGCGCAGGGCTGGCGGAAACGTGGCCGAACGCAGGCAGCCGGCGGAATTCCCCTCGGAAACCTCGGCTTTATTCGAAATCCGACCTGCCAGCCATTCTCCACTTTGCCGCGATATGCACATAAAGCAGCCATCGCCCCAGGTAAATCGCGTGCAAGACTTGCGCAAACCGCATAGGTGGCATGAAGCATTCGCTCTTTTAGTTCTTGCGGTGCAGCATATATTGGGAAGCATCAGATCAAGGACGGAACCGATTGCGGAGCCGCGAGATCTTCAAATCCTCGAAAGGGACTTAAAATGAACCTGACCCGCTCTTTCAACAACTGGCGCAAGTATCGTCAGACCGTTACCGAACTCGGCCGCATGAGCTCGCGTGAACTGCACGACCTCGGCATCGACCGCGCAGACATTCACCGCGTTGCTCGCGAAGCCACCGGCCGCTAATCGCCGGATAGGCTTCGCCCAACAGCGAGAGCCTTCTCAACGCCCGTTGCGGACCACCGCGACGGGCGTTCTTTTTGTGCCCGCTTCGCAACGCAGCATCGGCCCGTCCTCCTGAAGCTATTCGCCCTGTGCACAGCATATAAAATTTAGGCATTGATGGCTTTTTGGGCGTCACACTGCACAAATGCATGGCAGACGCCTTTAATTTGCACTGCACAAAGCACGTCCTCGCGCCTATATAGAGTGCAAGCGCTGAGGCGGTAATCGTACCGCTCGCAACAAAGACACTGAGGACAAGATCATGAACCCGCTTCGCATTGCCAAGAACTGGATCAGCTACCGCCGCACTCTGAACGAACTCGGCAACCTTTCCAGCCAGACCCTGTCGGACATCGGCGTCAGCCGCTACGAGATCCGCGACATCGCTTCCCGCTCCTTCCGTTAATCGATACGGACCGAGTAGACTGCTTCAAGACGGCGCCTTCGGCGCCGTTTTTGATTCCCGCACTGTTTTTGATCTCGGCATTTGCGCAAAGCAATTGGATCGCCGCCCGCCCCGTGATAATGACGCGCGCATGACACAGACCAATTCCCACTCCCCTATCCACGTTATCGGTGGCGGCCTCGCCGGCTCGGAAGCCGCATGGCAGATCGCCAATGCCGGCGTGCCCGTCATCCTGCACGAGATGCGTGGCGTGCGCGGCACCGAAGCGCACAAGACCGATGATCTAGCCGAACTCGTCTGTTCCAACTCCTTCCGCTCCGACGACGCGACCAGCAATGCTGTCGGTGTCATCCATGCGGAAATGCGCCTGGCCGGTTCGTTGATCATGGCCTGCGCCGACAAGCATCAGGTTCCGGCCGGCGGCGCGCTGGCGGTGGACCGCGACGGATTTTCGGCAGCAGTCACACAGGCGGTCCAAAGCCATCCCTTGATCACGGTCGTTCGCGAGGAAATCCAAGGCTTGCCGCCGAAGGAATGGGATCAGGCGATCGTCGCCACCGGCCCGCTGACAGCGCCGGGGCTTGCCAGCGCCATCCAGGCCGAGACCGGCGCGGATGCCCTCGCCTTTTTCGACGCCATCGCCCCGATCGTCTATCGCGACAGCATCGACATGGATATCTGCTGGTACCAGTCGCGCTACGACAAAGTTGGACCGGGCGGCACGGGCAAGGATTACATCAACTGCCCGATGGACCAAGCCCAATATAATACCTTCCTCGATGCATTGATCGCCGGCGACGCCGTCGGCTTCAAGGAGTGGGAAGGCACCCCCTATTTCGACGGCTGCCTGCCGATCGAAGTCATGGCTGAACGCGGGCGTGAGACGCTGCGTCACGGGCCGATGAAGCCGATGGGCCTGACCAACGCCCATAACCCAACCGTCAAAGCCTATGCGGTGGTGCAGCTGCGCCAGGACAATGCGCTCGGCACGCTCTACAATATGGTCGGCTTCCAGACGAAGCTGAAATACGGCGCACAGGCGGAGATCTTCCGCCTGATTCCGGGCCTGGAGAATGCCGAATTTGCAAGGCTCGGCGGCCTGCACCGCAATACCTATATCAATTCTCCGACCCTGCTCGACCGCTCACTGACGCTGAAGTCGCGGCCGGGCCTGCGCTTCGCCGGCCAGATTACCGGCTGCGAAGGCTATGTCGAAAGCGCCAGCATCGGGTTGCTCGCCGGCCGTTTCGCCGCTGCGGAACGCAAGGGGGAAGCGCCGTCCCTGCCGCCGGCTACGACGGCTCTCGGCTCGCTGCTCAGCCACATCACGGGTGGGCACATCGTATCCGACGAAGAGCCGGGCAAGCGGTCGTTCCAGCCGATGAACATCAATTTCGGGCTCTTCCCGGAACTGGAGCCAGGTTCGATCGTCAAGCCGGAGGGCATCAAGCGCTTTCGCGGCAAGGACAAGACCATCATGAAGCGCCAGCTCATCGCCAAACGCGCGCTTGCCGATTGCGCGGAATGGCTGGGCGTACAGACGCAGATGCTCGCCGAAAGTGCCTGAGATGTCTCAGGCCTTCGCCGGCGGCATCAAATGTATTGGTTTAGCGTCGTCGTTGACAACATAGTTGCCAAGCAGCCACAGAGAGACTTCCGCCGCTTCCGCTGGCGTTGCGAACTCGAATGTCCCGTTATGATGGGAAGCATCGAGGAAATCGACCGTCAGTCCGCGGCCGGTGCCCGAATCCTTGGCGTGCGCCCGACCGGGCTCGATCAGGTGGACGCTGAAATGATTGTGCAGGCTGCGCATGAAGCCGGCCTTATCGTCATGCAGGCGGACGAACACCGCCTGACCATTCGCTGTGATCTGCAATTGTCGGATGGCTTCGGTCGGAAAGGCACGACCGAATTCGAGGATGGCAAGGCCGGTGTCGTGCAGGCCGTCTTCCTTGTTCTGCGATGCCATGCGCGTGGCGAAGAAGGCGAAAAAGACGACGATCGCAAACAGTATGCACCAGACGACAATACCCACGGCAACTCCCCCTGATATGCAAATCAAGTGCTCGACCATCTCCATACACGCCGAGACTTGCGCGAGCTTGACGTATTTTAGATTTGCTTTGTGATTGATGCCAGCGCCATGCGCATCTGCCGGCGCCATTGCGGCAGCAGCAGGGAGCGATCAAACAGGCCGGATCCGAGCCTCTGCGCCTTCTTCAAGACCGGCTCCGCGAGGGTTGCCGGCAGAAAGGCCGGAAACACCGCCGGCGGTATGGCGCCCGCCGCCCTCGCCTTGGCCAGATGCTCGCGACCAAGGCCGGCAAATGCTTCGATCGCGGCCGAAATACGCGCCTTGTCCTCGCCTGCGAGGAAGGTGCTGCGATCAAGGCCCGTCGCGGTCAGGATTTCGAGCGGCAGGTAAAGCTGACCGCGATGGCGGTGCAGCGGCATCAGCAACAGCAGGCCGGCAATCGCCTGCGCGACGCCCGCATGACCGGCCGCATCAGCCGAACGTCTAGCCTCCTCCGGCGACAGAACCAGGCTTGCAAGCTGAATGAGGGCCGAGGCGGTCTCGCCGGCATAGCCTTCCAAAGTGACGCGCGTCTCCATCGGATCGTCATAGAGGTCGAAGATGCGCGCATCGATCATGTCGATCAGCGTCTGACGCGGTAGCCGGTGCTGCTCGATCGCAATCAAAAGCTCTGAGGCGATCGGATTGGCCTCGCTCGATCCGTGAGCCTGCCCTTCGAGAAGATCGCGCCAATACTGCATGCGCACTTCGCCGGGCAGCGGCTCGTGCACGAGATCGCGCACACGTGCCAGCTCGGCATTGAAGGCATAGAGCGCGGCAAGTGCTGGACGTTTCTCCTCCGGTGCCAACAGGCAGGCAAGGTAGCGATCGCGATCGGTATCGCGAAGCGTCGCGAGGCAGATATCCCGATTGCCACGGGGCGCAGCTGATGTCGTCATGCTCACGATCCGGAGGTCAAACGGCGATCAGCGCCGCGGCCACCGCGCGCGACTCGGACAGCATGATATTGAAGGTGCGAACCGCCGCCCCGGTGCTCATCGGGTCGGAAGAAATCTGTCTGGCGCGCAGGGCTGCCTTCAGATCAGCCGGCAACGGCCGCAATTCCATGCCGGTGCCGACAAGCAGGACTTCGATCTGTGCTGCCTCGTCGAGCACCTTCTGGAAACGGTCCGGCGTCAGCGCGTCCCCCAGCATCATGTCCCAGCCATAGATGCCCGAGGGCAGGCAGAGCAGCGAGCCGCGATGCGACATGTCGGCAAAGCGGAAGCCGCCGTTGCCGTAAGCGTCGATCGGTGCGCGCCCCGGAAAATGCGCGCTACGGATTTCTATACCTTTTGCCAATGTATCACACCGCTGGTTTGCCTGACTGGATGTCGCCGGCCGCAGGCCCATTGCTTTGGCTGCCGGTCTGGAACTTGTCCGGACGCAGCTTGAACAGGATCAGCACGGGCGCCGCAATATAAATCGACGAGAAAGTTCCGACTGCGACGCCGAAAAGCAGCACGAAGGTGAAGGCACGGATCACCTCCCCGCCGAATATATAAAGGGCGAGCAGCGCCACAAGCGTCGTCGCCGATGTCAGAATGGTCCGCGATAATGTCTGATTGATGGAGGCATCGATCAGGATCGGCAAAGGCATTTGCGGATAGCGCCTGAGATTCTCGCGCATGCGGTCATAGACGACCACGGTATCGTTCAATGAATAGCCGACAATGGTCAGAATGGCGGCGATCCCCGTCATGTTGAATTCCATGCCGGTGAGGACGAACAGGCCGAGCGTCAGGATGACGTCATGCAAGGTCGCGATAATCGCGCCGACTGCAAACTGCCACTCGAAGCGCAGCCATATATAGACGAGAATGGCAATCAGCGCCGCCAGTACGGCAAGCGAAGCGGTCGTCGTGATCTCCCCGGATACGGCGGGGCCGACCACCTCGACGCGGGAGAAATCGTAATCCTTGTTCAACTCCTCGCGCACGAGGGTCACGGCCGATTGTTCCGCATTCTCGCCGCCTTCCTGGGCATGCACGCGGATCAGCGCGCTCAGCCGATCGTCGAGCCGTTCGACCCGCACGTCGCCTGGAATCGCGTCCTGCAGGCGTGATTGAATATTCGCCAGATCCGCGACACCCTGCTTGGCGCGAACCTCGATGATCGAGCCGCCGGCAAAATCGACGCCGAGATGCATGCCGACCGTCGCAAAGGCGAGAAGCGTGACCACCGACAAAGCCGCCGATACCGTGAACGTGTAGCGGCGAATGCCCATGAAACGGATATTGGCATTATCGAAAATGCCGCTTCGCACGCCGACCAGCAAGGTGCGCGGCTTGCGGCGCGATATCCACATGGTGATGAGCGAACGCGTCACGAAGCAGGAGGTGAAGAAGGTGGTGAAAACGCCGACAATCAGGGTTGCGGCAAAGCCGCGTACGGCGCCGCTGCTCGCATAGAAAAGAATGGCCGCGACGATGAGCACGGTCAGGTTGGCGTCAGCCACGGTGGCGGCAGCCCTGTTGAAGCCATGGCGCAGCACATCGACGAGAAGATGCGTGTTCTTTTCCTCCTCACGAACCCGCTCATAGATCAGCACCACCGCATCCAATCCGATACCAATGGTGAGCACGATGGCGGCAACGCCCGGCAATGTCAGGGTGATGCCGAACAATCCCATGATCGCCACCACCATGATGATGTTGATGACAAGCGCGATCGTCGCCACGATACCGAGGATACGATAGAAGCCGATCATGAGCACGGCGACGAAAATTGCCGCCGCGATGCAGGCCAGGACGCTGTAGCGCGTCATCTCGCCGCCGAGGCCGGGCTGGATGGTCCGCTCCTCGACCGGCGTCATTGTTGCCGGCAGTGGCCCGCTCTTGAGCATGACCGCCAGGTCCCGCGCGCCCTGAGCGGTAAAATCCCCGGGGATGTCGATTTCCCCGGTGGCGATCACCGTCTTCAAGGTGGCAGCGGAGATGACCTGATCGTCGAACACGACGACGACAATCTTGCCGAGATTACTTGCGGTCGATTGCGCGAAGCGGCTGGTCGCCTCCTGCGTCAGCTTGACCGAGATCTTACCGTCATTGCTCTGGCCGTTGACGGCGGCCAAGGCGTCGGCGAAGTCGACATTGGAGAGCAAAGGCTGCCTTTGCACGAGATAGCCGACCGGCGGATCGTCTTCGGAAAACAGCACGTCCGACCCGGCGGGCGGGCGACCATTCATGGCGTCCTGAACCGACATCGATTGATCGATAAGACGGAAACTAAGCTTGGCAGGCTGGCTCAGAAGGTTCTTCAACCGTTGCGGATCGGCAAGATCAGGCACCTGCACGAGAATACGATCGGCGCCCTGTCTGCGGATCAGGGGTTCGCCCACGCCGAGCTGCGCGATACGGCTGCGAATGATCCTGAGCGCCCGCGCTACCGCGGAAGACACATGATTATTAATATCGGCATCGGTGATATTAAGCGTCATCGCGCCGTTGTCGCCCTGGGAAAGAGCAACAGCCGGCTTGTCCGAACCCGAGGTGAGCGGCTTCAATGCATTGACCGCAGGCTGAACCTGCGCGGGATCGTTGATGCGGAGCTCGATCTTGCGGCCGGTTCCGGCGAGGCCGGAGTAAGCGATGTTCATCGTGCGGAGCCGGGTGGCAATGTCTCCGACGATCGTTTCCAGGCGGTCCTTTTCGACATCGTCCCGCTCGATTTTCAACAGGAGATGGGAACCGCCACGAAGATCGAGCCCGAGCTCGATCTTTCTATGCGCCAGCCAGGCCGGAAGAAAGGAAAGCGCACGCTCACCGAGCAGGTTCGGCACGGCAAGAAGAACGCTCGCGAGGACGGCGAACCAGATCAGGGTGGTCTTCCACCAGGAGACGTGCAGCATCGCTCTCTCGAGTTTGGGCTTCCCTACTGCGCCCCGCTTTCCATAGGGATTGCGAAGGGCGCAGTAACACCTTGAATTTGTGCACAGTCCTTCAAGAAAGTCGATCCCGATTTTCGAGGACGCGCACCAGCCAGCCGAGCTGCCTGCACACGAGAAGCTTACGCCGCGTCGGCCTTGACGGGCTCACCCTTGACGCGAACTTCCGAAATGGCGCTACGGACGACGCGGATGCGCACGCCTTCGGCAATCTCGACTTCGAGTTCCTTGTCGTCGATGACCTTGGTGACCTTGCCGACAATGCCGCTGGTCACGATCTGATCGCCGCGGCGAATGTTCTTCAGGATTTCGTCGCGCTTCTTTGCCTGCGCACGCTGCGGACGAATGAGGAGGAAATACCAAACGACCATCAGCGGCACAAACAGGATGATCATTTCAAAGCCGGAACCGCCGAAGGCGCCCGCGACCGAATCTGTCGCGCTTTGCGCATATGCGTTGGTGATAAACATCAAAAACTCCCTTGAACTCCTTGCGGGGACGGGGCCCGCGTCAGGTGGCCGGAATATAGTTAGGCGCATGGCGATTGCAACAAAAACAGCCACGAACCGTACCGTTTTCCCGGCCTCTTAGCCTTTCAGCCCCGGAAGGAGCATGATACGCGGCAATACGGCGCGCGCATTTTACGACTTTCTTGAACAATATTCAGGAGGAAAACGGTGAGTGAAGACCAAAACGCCCTGATCCTTGCGGAAGTCCGCCGCCTTGCCGACGCGCTCGAACGTCTGGCCGGGCCGGCTCCGGCAATCAACGACTGGAATGCGGCCGACTGTTTCGTCTGGGCCCCTGCCCGGCTTCATCTGCAACCCGTTGCGCGGCCGAATCGTGTGGCGCTTAGCCTCATTCGCGGCGTAGATCACGTGCGCGATATTCTTCACGAGAACACATTGCGCTTCGCGGACGGCTTTGCCGCCAACAACGTCCTGCTCTGGGGCGCGCGCGGCATGGGCAAGTCCTCTCTCGTCAAGGCAGTGCACGAGGATGTGCGCCGCGCCACCGGCATCTCGCTGAAACTGATCGAAGTGCACCGCGAGGATATTTCCTCGCTGCCGGTGCTGCTCGACATTCTGAAGGCGACGCCGCATCGCATCATCCTCTTCTGCGACGACCTGTCCTTCGATCACGACGATACCGCATACAAGTCGCTGAAGGCCGCACTTGACGGCGGTGTCGAAGGACGGCCCGACAACGTGCTGTTCTACGCCACATCCAACCGCCGACATCTGCTGCCGCGTCACATGATGGAGAATGAGCAGTCGACGGCGATCAATCCGTCCGAAGCCGTGGAGGAAAAGGTTTCGCTTTCCGATCGCTTCGGTCTCTGGCTCGGCTTCCACAAGTGCAGTCAGGAAGATTATCTGCAGATGATCGACGCCTATGCAGATCACTTCAAGCTCAAGCTGGATCGTACCCAGATGCACCACGAGGCTTTGGAATGGGCGACGACGCGCGGTGCGCGGTCCGGCCGCGTCGCCTGGCAATACATCCAGGATCTGGCTGGACGATTGCGCATCGTGCTGGAGCGGGACTGATCCGAGACATTAAGGCCCCCGAACGACAAAAAGCCCGGTGATAGCCGGGCTTTTTGCAGACTCCTTGAGACGCACTACCTATTCAAGGAACGTCATTGGGTTGACCGGAGCCGAATTCTTGCGGACTTCGAAGTGCATTTGCGGCTGGGTGACGTTGCCGCTCATGCCCGACGTTGCGAGCGTCTGGCCGCGCTGAACCTTCTGCCCGCGTGTGACGCTGAGCGCGTCGGCGTGGCCATAGACAGTCACCGTGCCATCGTCGTGACGGATCAGAACCGTGTTGCCGAGCTCCTTCAGGCCATTGCCTGCATAGATGACAACGCCGTTCTCGGCCGCCTTGATCGGCGTTCCCTCAGGAACGGAGATATCGATACCGTCGTTACGGCTGCCGTTGACGTTGGCGCCGTAGCCGGCAATGACCGCGCCGCGAACCGGCCAGCGATACTTGCCGATGCCGGTTGCTTCCGGCGCGTCGGCCTGTGCATCGGACTTGGCGGCGTCGTTGACAGCCTGGCTCGGAGAAGCGGAGGCGACCACCTGCGGCTTGGCGGCAGCGGCATCGGGTGCCGTATCCGCGTGGGCGACGGCCTTTGGTGCCTGCTTTGCCACCGACTCCGCTGCCGCCTGCTTCGGCTCTGCAACCGGCTTGGCGGATACCTTCTGCGGCTCGATCGAAGCGGTCTTGACGGGGTCGGCGGCAAGCGCTCCATGCGGCAGCGTCAAAGTCTGGCCTATGCGAACGCCATCGCCGGCCTGCATGCCATTTGCCCGCTTGAGCTCGGCGACGGTTACGCCGCTTTCCTTGGCAATCCTGGCCAGAGAATCACCTGGCTTGACAACATAGGTGCCCTTCGGCGTCGGTCCCTTGCCGTTGCCGGCAGCGAGCTTGTTGGGATCGGCAAGGCCTGCCTGAGACTTGCCGCGCATCTGGCCGTTGGACGGCAGCGCAAGGACTTCCTGTTGCGGCGCTTTGGCCGGGCCCGGCATTTTGCCGCCCTTGGAAAGATCGGTCGCCTCCGATGCCATCTTGGCCGGGCTGGCAGCGCCTGCACCGTTCATGGTCGGTATAATGATCTGCTGGCCGGGCTGAGCGCCGGCGCCGTTGCGCAAGCCATTGGCGCGCAGGATTTCCTTCTCCGGAACACCATAACGGCGGGACAGCAGCGCGATATTCTCGCCCGGATGCAACGTCACGCTCGGAGCATTGACGGTGGTCCAACCCGAGGACGACTGAGGGGCCGAAGCGATCTTGATCGTGCCTGTCGACAATGTGTCCGGAGCAAGAGCCGGCCTGGCGCGCGAGCCATCATTCCTGCGCGACGACGGGAACGGCTGGGCGAGCGCTTCGTTTTCTGCTCTGGGTGCCGCATGCGGGCGAGTCATGTCGGCAGACGCACCGGGAGGCGCCAGATCGGAACGCTGGATCGCGACGGGCGCCGTGGACACACGAGCACTGGAATAGGATGGGTTATAGCGAGCCGGCGAATTCGGGTAGGGTTGCGTTGCCGGTGCGCTCGACTGCGAATAATCCTGCTGGCCATAGCCGCCGGCCTGCGCGACATCGGCTCGCGGCACCGGATCGCCATTCGGACCATTCAGGCTGCGACGGTTGATGGAACCCGTCGTCACATTATCCGTGTTCTTGGAGAAGAGCCCGCTGAAGCGGGTCGTGTCTGAACTACAAGCCGTTGCAGTGCTCGCCAGGAGGATGGCCACCAGGACTTTCCCTGCCGATTTACCGAAGTTTGAAGAAAGACTGAAACCCATGACTCAACCCACTTAAGACGCAACCGATTATGGGTCGATTAAAGCGCGTTAATCTTACCATGCGGTTAAAGCACTGGTGCGGCATGTGTTTTTTTGAGGAATTGCTAACCATAGAAAATAAAACAGCGGGCCGGCGGCCCGCTCTCCATCCTCATCAATCAAAATTGGGCCTCAAAGGTAGGAGGCGAGCATCGGCACGATGGGCTGATAGGGAACGTCGAAGAGTTCTTCGCGCTCAAAGCGGCTGCCGGTCTTGGTCAGGCGTACCAGGCGGCAGAGACCATCGGACACGATCAGCGGCGCGATCATGGATCCGCCCGACACCAGCTGCTCGGCATAGAAGCGCGGCATGGCCGTGAACGCGGCGGTCACCAGGATGCGGTCGAAGGTGCCCTCGCCCTGCAGCCCGGCGCTGCCGTCGGCCTGCCGAATGATGACGTTGCGGAGCCCGAGCGCATCCATGCGCTGCTGCGCCGCCGTCGTCAGCGTCTTGTAACGATCGACCGTGAGGACCCGCTCCACAATCCGCCCCATGACGGCGGCGGTGAAGCCGCTGCCAGTTCCGATCTCGAGAACGCGGTGGCCCGGCTTGATCTTGAGGCCGTGAAGAATCCGGACGACAAGATCCATGCCTTCCATGAAGGCCCCGCATTCGATCGGGATCGTCCGGCTGGAATAGGCATCATCGACAAATTGCGGCGGCACGAAAGGCAGGCGCGGCGTCTGCTCGACCGCCGTCATCAGATCGATATCCAATATGCCCTCTGCCCGCAGCCGCAGAACAACGGCTGCAAAGCCTTCCTTCTCGACCAAACGAGGTGTCAATCCGCTACTCCATACCGAGCGCCCGCGCCACGCGGTCCTGCGCCGAATAATCCGTCAAATCGAGTTTCAAAGGAGTTACCGAAATACGATTTTGTTTCAACGCCTGAATATCGGTACCCGGACGGAACACGCCGCTGCGTTCGCCGAATCTCAGCCAATAATATGGGAAGCCGCGGCCATCCGCACGCTCCTCCACTTGTATGTTGAAGGCGAGATTGCCCTGCGCCGTCACTTCCGTCCCTGCGACCTCGTCGGGGCGGCAATTCGGGAAATTCAGGTTCAGGAAAGTACCGTCGGGCAAATCGATATCGATGAGCTTGCCAAGCAAGGCCGGAGCATGCGCCTCGGCTACTTCCCAAGGCACGACGCGCCCGCCGTTCTGATGGACATAGGCTTGGCTGAGGGCGAAAGAACGCACACCCTGCAGCGTCCCCTCGATCGCCCCGGCGATCGTTCCGGAATAGGTGACGTCGTCTGCGACATTCGAGCCGGAATTGACGCCCGAAAGCACCAGATCCGGCTTGATGTCCAGCACCTGCCGGATGCCCATGATAATGCAATCCGTCGGCGTTCCCCGCAGCGCATAGTGCTTGTCGGAGACCTTGCGCATCCGCAAGGGCTCGGAAAGGCTCAGCGAATGAGCAAGGCCACTCTGATCGGTCTCGGGTGCGACGATCCAGACATCGTCCGACAGGGTACGGGCGATACGCTCCAACACAGCCAAGCCTTCGGCGTGAATACCGTCATCATTGGTCAGAAGTATGCGCATCGCCCCACCGCCTGATTTATGCTGCTTTCTCGATCCTTGTCACACCACCCATATATGGCAGCAGTGCGTCAGGGACAGTGACAGAGCCATCGGCGTTCAGATAATTCTCGAGGACAGCGATCAGGCAGCGGCCGACGGCGGTGCCTGAGCCGTTCAGCGTATGGACGAACTTCGTGCCCTTGTCGTCCTTGCCGCGGTAGCGTGCATTCATGCGCCGGGCCTGGAAGTCACCACAGACCGAGCATGACGAGATCTCGCGATAGGTATCCTGCCCCGGCAGCCAGACTTCCAAGTCGTAGGTCTTGCGCGCGCCGAAGCCCATATCGCCCGTCGATAGCGTCATGACGCGATAATGCAGGCCGAGGCGTTTCAGCACTTCTTCGGCACAGGCCGTCATGCGCTCGTGCTCGGCAATCGAGCTTTCGGCATCGGTGATCGACACCAGCTCGCACTTCCAGAACTGGTGCTGACGCAGCATGCCGCGCGTATCGCGGCCGGCGGAACCGGCTTCCGAACGGAAGGACGGCGTCAGCGCCGTGAAGCGCAGCGGCAGCTTTTCCTGATCCAGAATCTCGCCGGAGACCAGATTGGTGAGCGTCACTTCGGCAGTCGGGATCAGCCACCGGCCGTCCGTGGTCCTGAACAGGTCCTCGGCGAATTTCGGCAATTGGCCGGTGCCGAACATGGCCTCGTCGCGCACCATCAGCGGCGAGCTGACTTCGGTGTAGCCGTGCTCGCTCGTATGGAGATCGAGCATGAACTGGCCAAGCGCACGCTCGAGGCGCGCAAGCTGCGACGTCAACACGGTGAAGCGCGAACCAGAAAGCTTGGTCGCGCGCTCGAAATCCATATAGCCGAGCTCTTCGCCGATCTCGAAATGCTCCTTCGGCTTGTGGTTCCAGGTCGGCCTGGCGCCCCAGAAATGCTTGACGACATTGTCATGCTCGTCCTTGCCGACAGGCACATCCTCAAGCGGGATATTGGGAATGCGCGACAGGGCGTCGTTGAGCTCGGCCGTCAGCGTGCGCTCCTCCTCCTCCGCAGCCGGAAGCGAAGTCTTGATGTCGGCGACCTCGGCCTTCAGCTTCTCGGCAAGTTCGGCGTTCTTCTGCGCCATGGCCGCGCCGATCTCCTTCGAGGCGGCGTTGCGGCGGGACTGCATATCCTGGACTGATTGAATGACGGAGCGGCGCTTCTCGTCGAGCGCAATGAGGCCTTGCGACAGAGGCTCCGCGCCGCGCTTGGCAAGCGCTGCATCCAGAGCCTCGGCATTCTCACGAATCCATTTGATATCAAGCATCGTCGTTCCAGATCGTTACACATGACTGCGGCTCCGACCGAAATATCGGTCGGAGATCGATCCGGCAAACCCTCAGGGAAGAACGATCCTCGCCCGTCGCTCAGACATTATCCGTCTTGGTGACATCGGACGTCTCGTCATTCTCCTCAAGCGTCTGCCGTGCACGCTGGCGTTCCACGAGTCGCGCCGCGTAGATGGAAATCTCGTAGAGAAGGATCGTCGGCACTGCAAGGCCGATCTGGGACATCGGATCCGGCGGCGTCAGCACGGCGGCTATGATGAACGCGAAGACGATCGCGAACTTGCGCTTTTGCGCCAACCACTCCGATGTCAACAGTCCGACGCGGGCCAGCAGCGTGGTGATGACAGGCAACTGGAAGACAAGGCCGAAGGAGAAGACCAGCGTCATGATCAGGCTCAGATATTCTGAGACCTTCGGCAGCAGCGCAATGCCGATTTGACCGTCGGCTGGCGCCTGCTGCATCTTCAGGAAGAACCACATGACCATGGGGCAGAAGAAGAAATAGACGAGCGCCGCACCCATCAGGAATAGAACGGGCGACGCGATCAGGAACGGAAGGAAGGCAGAGCGCTCGTTCTTGTAAAGGCCGGGCGCCACGAACTTGTAGATCTGCGCGGCGATGATCGGGAAAGCGATGACTAGCGCGCCGAACATGGCGACCTTCACCTGGGTGAAGAAGAATTCCTGCGGCGCCGTATAGATCAGCTCGGCCTTGCTAAGATCGAGCCCGGCCCAGACGACAGCCCATTTATAGGGGTAGACCAGATAGTTGAAGAGGTGTTTCGCCACGGCGAAGCAGCCGATGAAGGCAATGAAGAACGCCACCAGCGACCAGATCAGCCGCGAACGCAGTTCCATGAGGTGTTCGATAAGCGGCTGCGGCTTATCGTCGATATCACCTGTCATGCCTGGTCCTTCTTCTTCGGCGTTGTCTTGCTGGCTGTAGCGCGCTTCCTGGGGGCAGTGGCGGGCGTATCCTCGGCAGCAGCGGCTACCGCCACCTTGCGTGGCGCACGTTTCGGCTTTTCCGCAACGACGGAGGTCTGTACGGCGGCGGCAGCGACATCATCCGCCTTGGCCCGCGGTTTGCGCGCAGCCTTCGGCTTGGCGGTTGTTTCGCTTGCAGCGGCAACCGATTGTGGAGGGGGAGCAACCACGGGCGCCGGCTCGTTCGACGCTGGGATCGTCGAAAGCGCTTCCGGCAATCCAGCCGCGACACCGGGCACCGGTTCGTCCGCAACAGACGTTGCGGTCGCGGGTTTGTCCATCGTCGTCGAACGCTGCAGATCGGCTTTTATCTCGTTGCCCATCTGCCGCAACGGGTTCATGGCTTCCCGCAACGAATTGACGGGATTGAGCTTCTGGGCATCCGAGATCGTCTGGCGCACATCGTCCAACTCTGCCTCGCGCATCGCCTCATCGAACTGTGCACGGAAGTCTCCCGCCACTTTTCGGGCGCGCGCGGTCATCTTGCCGATTGTCCGCAATGTTGCCGGCAGCTCCTTCGGGCCAATGACCACAAGTGCCACGATGGCAATAATCACGAGCTCCGACCAGCCTATATCGAACATGCAAAGGCTCCTGGGCCAACGGCAAGCCTTTCAGCCCGCGCCCGCCCGACTTGATTACTTCGTTTCGTCAGCCTTGTGCTCGACCGTGCGGGACGTCGTCGTCGCCGCCGGGGTCGGCTGCGCCGAAGTATCCTCGTCGTCGTTCATGCCTTTTTTGAAGCTCTTGATACCCTTGGCGACGTCACCCATCAGCTCCGGGATCTTTCCACGGCCGAACAACAACAGCGCGATGGCCAGGACGATGAGCCAGTGCCATATGCTTAGAGAACCCATTGCGATAACTCCCAATTTTTGCGTCTTCTCGATGTAAGACGTTTGCGGATGTTTTTCAAACACCAAAATGTACTGCATCCACGCATATCGATATGCCGAACGCCGTTGCGGCGACCGAACGTCTCCAACCCGAGAGAATGATTTTCATATTCGCACCGGCTAATGGCAAAAGAGAGACGCGCCATCAGTTTCGAAAAAAAGCCGGCCTTGCCGCGATCGCCCGTTGAAATGCCATTGCTTCTGGCTCAATCGCCGGAGTTTGCGCCGCTCGGCGGCAGAAGACCGAGCTCTTCCAGGTCCATCTGCGTGATGGGATCCTCGTCTTCGGTGAGCTCGTCGCTCATCAATGGCGACGGGATATTGAAATTGGCGGGGATGCGTCCGGACAACAAGCCCGCTCCCTTCAGCTCTTCGAGACCCGGCAAATCGCGCAGCTCTTCCAGGCCGAAGTGATCGAGGAAGTCGCGCGTCGTGCCCAGCGTCACCGGTCGGCCCGGCGTACGGCGACGGCCGCGGAAACGAACCCAGCCGGCTTCCATCAGGACATCGAGCGTGCCCCTGGAGGTCTGCACGCCCCTGATATCCTCGATTTCGGCGCGCGTCACCGGCTGGTGATAGGCGATGATGGCCAGTACTTCGAGGGCGGCGCGGGACAGTTTCCGCACTTCGTTCTCATCGCGCCGGATCATGAAAGAGAGATCGGCTGCCGTCCGGAAGGCCCAGGCTCCTTCAATCTGAATGAGATTGACGCCACGCATGGCATAATCGGACTTGAGCTTCTGCATCAGGGCGGGAACATCGACGCCAGGCGCGACACGCTCGGCAATGAACGCCTCGGAAACCGGCTGAGCCGAAGCGAAGACCAGCGCTTCGGCAACGCGCTCGGCGTCGCCCAGACGGCGCTCATCGACCTCGGGCGCCGCTGTCTCGTATTCCATCCGCGGCTGGTCTTCGTCAGGATCGGTCACGCTCGCTCCCTGCCCTATTCCGCGGCTTCAAGGGACGCGTGCTTCGGCCCGCGCCGCATGTAGAGCGGCTGAAATGCGCCCTCCTGCCGGATTTCCAGCTGCCCTTCGCGCACCAGCTCGAGCGAAGCCGCAAAGGCGCTGGCGATGGCCGTCGCACGCTCGCTGGCGCTCGTCATGTAACCTACCAGATAATGTTCCAACGCGGTCCAATCGGTGATTTCACCAATCATCCGGTCCAGGATCACGCGAGCATCCGCCAGAGACCAGACGCGGCGCTTCTCGATCGTCACCTGGGTGACAGCCTGTCGCTGGCGTAGTCCGGCATAGGCACTCAGAAGATCGTAGAGACTGGCATCAAAGGCCGATTGGCGCCGATCCGGGATGTGCTCCGGCGCTCCGCGGGCAAATATATCGCGACCGAGGCGATTGCGATTGACGAGATCCGTCGCCGCATCGCGCATCGCTTCAAGGCGCTTCAGGCGGAAGGCGAGCGTCGCCGCCATCTCCTCACCCGTCGGCCCGTCTTCCTTGCTCTGTTGCGGAATGAGCAACTTGGATTTGAGATAGGCAAGCCACGCGGCCATGACCAGATAGTCGGCCGCAAGCTCTATGCGAATGCGCCGGGCGCTCTCGATGAACAGAAGATATTGCTCGGCAAGCGCCAGCACGGAGATGCGCGACAGATCGACCTTCTGGGTGCGGGCCAGATGCAGCAGCAGATCCAGCGGTCCTTCAAAGCCGGCGATATCGATGACGAGGGCCGGATCATGCGAGCCGCGTTGCGCGTCGCTTTCCTGCCACAGCTTGTCCATCGGCATTGCCGTCTGCTGAAACTTCTCCGTGCCGCTCACCTTGTTCACCCGTCAGATCCTCGGAGTTCGGTCTACGCCACTGCGAACATAGCGTCGAATTCGGCGCGAATCGACACCTTGTCGGCGCCATCATCATGACCGAAAGCGGCTTCCACCGCCTTGGTCCGCACTAGCGCCGCGCCGGTCAACGGCGGAACGTTGCGCACGACCTGCTGCATCTCGTCCATAACGCCATTGCAATGCAGCACGATATCGCATCCGCCCGCAACAATATTTGCAGCGCGCTCGCCGATCGTACCCTTCAGCGCATTCATCGAGGTATCGTCCGACAACAACAGGCCCTCAAAGCCGATATGGCCACGGATGATCTCCTCGATTACCTTGCGCGACGTCGTCGCTGGGTTCGTCGGATCGATATCGGTGAAGACGACATGGCACGTCATCGCCATCAATTCGTCCTTGAGTGCGACGAAAGGCATGAAATCATGCGCCTTGAGCTCAGCGCGCGGAACAGAGACGACGGGCAATTCGTGATGCGAATCGGCAAAGCCACGGCCATGGCCGGGCATGTGCTTCATCACGGGCAGGACGCCGCCGGCCTTGAGGCCTTCGGCAGCCGCACGCCCCATCTCCATCACCGTTACCGGATCGCCGCCATAGGCGCGATTGCCGATGACATTGCTGGAACCCTCGACCGGGACATCAAGCACGGGCAGACAATCGACGTTGATACCGAACTTCAAAAGATCGAAGGCATGCAGCCTGGACATCAGCCAGGCTGCCCGCAGGCCGCGCTCACGATCCTGACGATAGATATCGCCCAAGGCCTGGCCGGAAGGATAATGCGGCAGGATCGGCGGGCGGATGCGCTGCACCCTGCCCCCCTCCTGGTCGATGAAAACCGGCGCGTCACGCCCGACACTGTCACGCAGGGACGCAACCAGATCGGCGATCTGGGCCGGCTCGGAGATATTGCGTCCAAACAGGATGAAGCCCCATGGCTGTTCTCCCTGATAGAAGGAGCGCTCTTCGGGCGTGATGGCATGGCCGCTGCAGCCAAGGATCATGGATTTCGATTCGGTCATGCTCGAATCATAGAGACTGGCGCCGCGAAACGCGAGCGGCGTCAAGCCGGCATTCACAAAAACCGAACGGCGCAAACGAAAACGGCGGGATGAACCCGCCGCTTTGCCGAGAGACTGAAGCCAGATCCCTTATTTCGAAATCAGGCATGTGCCGCCAGCGGTGCGGTAGCGCTCACAGATGGCCGCGGCCTCGTCCTTGGAACCGGCGACGACGCGGACGCGATAGTAGGTGCCCTTGCCGGCGATATCGGCCTTGCGGATTTCAAGCGGATGGTTGCCGATGACACTGGCGAACTTCACCTTCAGGTTCGCCTGCGACTTCTGCGCATCGGCCTCGGACGGCAAGGAAGCAATCTGCACACCATAACCACCAGCGCCGACGGTCGCGGCAGCCGGAGCGGCCTGGCGAGTTGGCGCCGGGCTTGCCGAAGCGACCTGCTGCGGCTGAGGCTTAGGCTGCGTCTGGCGAGGCGCAACGGCGGCGGGCGCAGGTGCGGCAGCAGCGGTAGCGGTTGCCTTGGCCGGCTCCGGACGAGCGGTCGGAAGCGGGGTCGTCTTGACGACACGGATCGGCGTGCTTTCGGCGCTGGCAGCGTCGCCATCGGCGGCGGGCTGCGCGGCGGCCGACGGCGTATTGGCGGAGGTCGGCGGCGTATTCGTGGTGGCCGGACGAAGATCGGCCGATGCAACCTGGTTGTTTGCTGCCGGCTTTGCCGCAGCTGTTGTCGTGGTGTCGACGGCAGGCTCGTCACGAGCAACCAGAGAACCGTCAGGCTTGACGATCATCGTCCGGACCTTGCGCGGCGATACCGCCGGCACCTGACCGTCATCATTGGCCGCGACATTCGCGTTGCCGCCGTCCTGATTTGGAAGCAGGCGCGGATCTTGGGTTTCACCGACGGGGGTCGACGTCACCTGATCGCCACTATCGTCATCCGGAGATACGGATTCCGGAATGAGGGTCTTCTGCACCACATCGACCGGCTGCTCGTTGGAGGAGACCAGCTCCTTCTGCTTCGGCGCCGCGGTGCCGTCGCCGGCGACGCGGTCATAAACGGCCTTGTCCTGATTGGGGACAACGGTGCCGCCTGGATTTTCCGGAGCCACCTTCACCGGATTGGCATCGGCGGTAATCACGCGCGGCTCGCCGGAGAAGTTGGAGATCGGCGATCCGTGACGGACCCAGCCATAGACGCCGTAAGCGCCAAGACCGAGAACGGCGATGACGGCCGCGGCTGTCGCCAGGTTGCGCACCGGACGCGCCGGACGACGGTTGGCCGCCGCTGGGTTCAGTGTCATCCGGGCAACATTCTCGACCGGAGTGGCGGCTTCGCGATAGCTGCGGCGGAAATCCTCCTCCAGCGCACGCTCGAATTCATCGAATTCCTCGATCGGCTGTTTGGCAACGGCCGCAGCGGGCTGGGCCGCCGTGCTCTTCGACCAAGATGCTGCGGCGGCAGCGCCGCCGAACGCGGCACCAGCGGCGGGCTTGAACGGCTCCGATGCTGCTTCCTTGGCCGGCGTGCCCAGGAGGCTCGCCATCTCGGAATCGATGTCGAAATCATATTCCGGCGGAACGACGACCGGCTCTTCCGGCTCGATCGCCGGCAGATGCGGAACATGCGATCCCTCGAAGTTTTCGACGCGCTCTTCCGTATCGGAAATCTCGGTCGGATCGAAGGGCAGCATCTGATCGGCGTCGAACGCCGGAGCAGCCATGCTTGCGGCGGGCACGACGGGGATTGGTGCGGCCTGTACCGGCTGCGGCGCAACCGCGGCGACTAAAGGAGCGACAGGCGCAACCGGCGTTGCGCGTGAGACGATGGGCTCAATTGCCGGCGCAGCCGGAACCGGTTGTCTTGCAGGAGCGGATTTATCGGCCTCGGCAAAATCGAGACCGGCAAGTTCCATTTCGATATCCGCGAGATCGAATTCGAAATCCTGACCGGCAAACGGATCCTCGATATCAAAGGTGATCGGCTGCGGCGCCTCAGGCTGCGGCGCAGTCGCGGCAACCGCCGGCGCAGCGGCGTGTTCTGTGAACGAAGAACCGAAATCGCCGAAGCTGGGTTCCGCCTTCGCTACCGGATCATTGCTTCTCGGCGGAACGGGATAGCGATCCACGTCGGCTAATAGAGCATCGATCTCCGCCGAAAGGGCGGCCGCGTCAACGGTCCGCACCTTGGGCGATGCAGGCACATCGACCGCCGGTGTCGGCTGATCAGCGACAACGGGCTGCGGCTTGTAAGTTTGATACTCAGGAGCAGTTTTGGCCGGCTCGAAATCGAATGCCGTGTCAACCTGGCTTGTTTCGGGCAACACAGGAGCGACCGGAGGAGCCACCGGGGCGGGCTGCTCGCGCGGCACGGATGGGGATGCAAGCGTAAAGTTCGCAAGCGGCAACCGCACGGTCGCGGCAGCGGACTGCGGCGTCGGCTTGACGACCGGAGGCGCCGGCGGATCGAGCCGTGGCGGAGGCGAGGCTATGACCGCCTGCAAAGCCGGCGCGATCGACATTTCCAGCTCGTCGATCAGATCGCGCGCACCCATTGTAGGCTTGACCGGGGCCACAGGCTGCGGCAGCTCTTCGAACTTGGGTTCGGCTCGCACCGGTTCGGCAGGAGGCGAAACCGGAGCCTGATTGGAAAGCACCGGCTGCTCCGGCGGAACAGAAATGTCATTTGCCGGACTCATACGAGGCGTATCGTAACGCTCGAATTCGCGAAGAAGCTCGTCCTCGAGATTGAAGGCGGGCTCCTGCCGCTGAGCCGCGGGAGCTGCCTGAGCAGCAGGGCGCGGCTCAAAACCTACGATACGCGCGAGTTCTGCGAGCGGATCATCATCCGCAAAGAACTCGTCGTTTCCGCTTGCGCGATACGCCAACTGTTTTTCTGCCATCACCGTTCCACTCGAAAACGCTACAGTTAAATGCCAGCGCAATGTGGGTAAATGGTGACGTTTATCGCATTTCGTCCGGTGCTGCGGTCCCGGTTATACCAAGACCTGACTTCAAAACCGACGCGACAGCGTACACCAGCCCAAGTCTGGCAATGCTCAATTCTCGGTTCTTATCGTTAACAAATCGTAATTCAGGTAAATCTTTACCTTTATTCCAGTGTCCATGGAAGGAACTTGCTAGATCGTAAAGGTAAAAGGCGATGCGATGAGGCTCCTGCGACTGTGCCGCAGCTTCAACGATTCGCGGGAATTCCGCAATCTTGGCGACCAGCTGTAGTTCCGCCGGATCGGAGATCACGCCGGCGACCGCCTTGGCCAGGTCGAGCGATGCAATATCAAGGTCGGGGAAGGCTTCCTTGGCCTGCCGGAAGATCGACATGCAGCGAGCATGCGCATACTGCACGTAGAAGACCGGATTGTCCTTGGACTGTTCCGTGACCTTTGCAAAGTCGAAGTCCAAGGGCTCGGAATTCTTCCGATAGAGCATCATGAACCGCACCGAATCGCGGCCGACTTCGTCGACGACTTCGCGCAGCGTGACGAAATCGCCCGACCGCTTCGACATCTTCACGGGCTCGCCATCGCGGAACAGCTTGACCAGCTGGCATAGAAGCACCGTCAGCTTCGCCTTTCCCTCCGATACCCCACGCGCCACGGCTTCGAGCCGCTTGACGTAGCCGCCATGGTCGGCGCCGAGAATATAGATCATCTCGTTGAAGCCGCGATCGAACTTATTCTTGAAGTAGGCGACGTCGGCGGCAAAATAGGTATAGGAACCGTCCGACTTGATCAGCGGACGATCGATATCATCGCCCACTTCCGTCGAGCGGAAGAGCGTCTGCTCGCGATCTTCCCAATCTTCAGGCAATTGTCCCTTCGGCGGCGGCAATGCGCCCTTGTAGACATAGCCCTTGAAGGTCAGGTCGTTGATCGCAGTGCGAATCAGGGCCGCGCCATTGGCGTGCAGCGTGCGCTCGGAGAAGAAGACGTCATGGTGAACGTTCAAGGCTTCGAGATCCTGGCGGATCATCGCCATCATCGCGTCGATGGCCCGATCCTTGACGATGGGAAGCCATTGATCTTCCGGCATGCCGCGCAGCTTCGTGCCGAATTCCTTGGCGAGCGCTTCGCCGACCGGAACCAAATAGTCGCCGGGATAAAGGCCGGCCGGGATTTCGCCGACCGGCTCGCCGAGCGCCTCGCGATACCGAATGAACACGGACCGAGCCAGCACGTCGATCTGCGAGCCAGCATCATTGATGTAATATTCCTTGGTGACCTCATAGCCGGCAAAACCGAGCAGGTTCGCCAGCGCGTCGCCAACCACGGCACCACGGCAATGGCCGACATGCATCGGGCCCGTCGGGTTGGCGGAGACGTACTCGACGTTGACCTTTTGGCCCAAGCCGAGGGTCGAGCGACCGAACCGCTCTCCCTCGGAGATCATGGTCGACAAGAGACGCTGCCAGTAGCCGACCGAGAGGCGGATATTGATGAAGCCAGGACCGGCGACCGAAACCTCGGCGACGTCTGCGTCTTCCTTCAGCTTGGCGACGATAATCTCGGCGAGCGCGCGCGGATTGGTGCCGAGCGCCTTGGACAGTACCATGGCCGCATTGGTGGCGACATCGCCATGGCTGGCGTCTCGCGGCGGCTCAACGCCGATACGCCCGAAGTCGAGTTCAGATCGCTTTTCTCTTACAATATCAATTTGCTCGAGAGCGTTCTTAATTCTTGCTTCGAAGTCGGTGAAAAGGTTCATGATATGGTCCACGCATAGCTTGGGCGGGCCGCTGTCGGCCCAACGCCGCCGCTGCCTATCGCAAATCGGGAGTCTGGTCAAACAGCCGCTTGTGAGCACTGATGGCATAGGTGTCGGTCATGCCAGCCAGATAGTCGCCGACATGTCGAGCCTTGGCGGCGACGGCGAGGCCGGCGATATGGTCGACCCAATAATGGCTCTGCATCTCCTTGGGATTGTCCATATAGGCACGGAACAGATCCGTAACGATCTGTGCCGCGCCGGCACGGATACGCATGATATCCGGGTGGCGATAAATGCGCTTGAACAGCATCTGCTTGATCTGCTTATCGGTTTCGGCCATCTCGGGCGAGAAAGTCGAGATGATGCGGCCGGCGCCGCGGATATCGGCAACGCTGTCAGGCTTGATCTCGGCGAGCGCTTGCTGTGATACCGCAATCACATCCTCGACCATGCGGGTGATCTGCCGGCGCATGATCTCATGCGTGAACCGGCTCGGCTCCAGATGCGGATAGCGCGCCCTCACCTCCGCCATGAGCCCGGAGAGAAACGGCACCTCCTCCAGCATGTCGAAGGTCAGATAGCCGGAACGAAGGCCGTCATCGATATCATGCGTGTTGTAAGCGATGTCGTCGGCGATCGCCGCAACCTGCGCCTCCAGACTGGCATAGGTGGCAATTTCGAGATCATGGATTTCGCAATAGTCCAGGATGGGCTGCGGCACCGGGCCATGGGTGCCCTTGCCGTCGGGCGTCATCAGCGGACCGTTGTGTTTGACCAGGCCTTCGAGCGTCTCCCAGGTAAGATTGAGCCCGTCGAATTCGGCATAACGCCGCTCGAGCTTCGTCACGATGCGCAGGGATTGCGCATTGTGGTCGAAGCCGCCATAGGGCAGCAGCATCTCGTGCAGCGCGTCTTCGCCGGTGTGCCCGAAGGGCGTGTGGCCGAAATCGTGAACCAGCGCCACGCCTTCGGCCAGATCCTCATCCAGCTTCAGCGCGCGCGCCAGGGCGCGAGCAACCTGCGCAACTTCGATCGTATGCGTCAGGCGCGTGCGGTAGTGATCGCCGTCCTGAGCAATGAACACCTGCGTCTTGTGCTTCAGTCGCCGGAAGGCCGTCGTGTGGACGATCCTGTCGCGGTCACGCTGGAATTCGGAGCGCGTCGGGCTCGCCCCCTCTTCATAGAGCCGGCCTCGCGATGCCCAAGGGTCCGTCGCGTAGGCGGCCTTTTCTCCATAACCGAAACCCAATGCATGCCTGTCGATCGTCATTACCTATCCATTCCGGCATTAGTACCCTGCGCGCTCAAACGCGCGAAGGGCGTTTCATTTCAGTCGGCCAATGGTATTCCTCCAAACATGGAGCAGCCCAGCCCATTGACGTCGCTTTGCAGCCTTCATACCTATAGACAAGAAAACAGCAAAATGGTGTGTGGCTCAACCACGAAACCATAGCTGTCACCGGCCTGACTTTCATGATAAAGGCTATGGATATCAGCCGTTTGAAAGTTCGACGGCGTAATGGTTCTCTCCGGATCTTGACCCCGGCAGGAGGAATGCATGACTGAGACAAACGTAACCCTATCGGACGCCGCGGCAAAGCGAATCGCTGATATCGTCGGCGCAGAGGCTGGCAAACGGGCGCTTCGCGTCGCCGTCGAAGGCGGCGGCTGTTCCGGCTTTTCCTATAAATTCGATCTTGCCGAGGGCCCCGAAGACGATGATATCATTGTCGAAAAGGGTGATGCCACCGTGCTGATCGACCAGTTATCGCTGGTCTACATGGCCGGTTCCGAGATCGATTTCGTCGACAATCTGCTCGGGCAATCCTTTCAGATCAAGAATCCGAATGCTGTCGCAAGCTGTGGCTGCGGCACCAGTTTTTCGATCTGACACGTCAGCTTTTTCCACAGCTTGATCGCCGGCCGGAGGCCTTTGCTCCCGGCCGGCTTTCACATGGGCGGTAGTCAAGTCCACTTGCTGCGGATACAACAAGGCGAAGCAAAGGAACGAGCCGCCCATGAAAATCGCCACCTGGAACATCAACGGCGTCAAAGCGCGTATCGAGAACCTGTGCCAATGGCTGAAGGATTCGAGCCCGGACATCGCCTGCCTGCAGGAGATCAAGACGGTCGACGAAGGTTTTCCGCGCCTGGAGATCGAGGCGCTCGGCTATCATGTCGAGACGCACGGGCAAAAGGGTTTCAACGGCGTTGCGATTCTCTCCAAGGTCAAGCCTGACGAAGTGACGCGCGGCCTGCCCGGTGACGATGGCGATGAGCAAGCCCGCTTCATGGAAGCGGTGTTTTCCATCGAAGGACACGGCGCATTGCGTGTCTGCTGCCTATATTTGCCGAACGGCAACCCGATCGATACGGAAAAATATCCCTACAAACTCGCTTGGATGGAACGTCTGCGAAAATTCGCTGGGGATCGCCTGGCGCTGGAAGAACCGATCATTCTTGCCGGCGACTACAATGTTATCCCGGAGCCGCATGATTGCTTCGACCCGAAGGTATGGGAAAACGATGCGCTGTTCCTGCCCCAGACCCGCCGGGCTTTCCGCCAGCTCGAACATCTCGGCTTCACCGACGCAGTCCGCGCCACCACCGATGCGGTCAAACTCTATTCATTCTGGGATTACCAGGCCGGTGCCTGGCCGAAGAACAACGGCATCCGGATCGACCATCTGATGCTGTCGCCGGAAGCGGCCGATCGCCTTGCGGCGACCGCGATCGAGAAACACGTGCGCGCTTGGGAAAAACCCTCTGACCACGTCCCGGTCATCGCGCATCTCGATTTCAGCAGCTAAGCTTCGATTTCAAACCAATCAGCTGAGTGTCGTCTTAAGGCGCCGGATCAATCGGAACCGGCGACATCCAGCTGGTGCGCCATGGAGACTGCGACACGGCGGTCATTCTCATTAGCCAGCGAGAAAGCCTGCTCCTGCATGTCTTCCATCCAGCTGCAATCCTGCGGTTTGCACTTGTCGAGCGCCGCGGTCAAGAACGCCAGGCCGCGGACGGATTGACCTTCCTGGAACAGGAGATTGCCAAAAACGGCCATGGCACCCGGATGGCCGCTCTTGCGCGCCTGGTTCAGCCACTTCTTCGCCTGCTGCACGTTGGTGGCCCCGCCCTCTCCGGACAACAGCATCTGAGCCAGCTGGAACTGTGCCTCGGGAACACCGAAAGTCGATGCGACCTGGAAATAGAGCTGGCGCGCCTGATTGAGATCGATCTTGACCGGGCTGTTGGCAATGCCGGTCTTGTAGTAGCTGGCAAGGGCGAGCAGCGCGTTGATGAAGAAGCCTGTATCTTCAGAGCCCGGCTCGACGCCCTGCTGGGCAATCTCGCTATAAATCTTGAAGGCTTCGAAATCGTTCTGCGCGACACCGTCGCCATCGGCATACATGTTGGCGAGAGCCCAACGCGAACCGGTATGCCCCTTTTCAGCGGCATATTTGTAGGCTTCGACCGCCTCTTCCTTCTGACCGTTCTTATAGGCCCTGAAGCCGAATTTGAAGAGATCGAACGGCCCCGATTCCTTAGTGACCCCGGCATTGATATCGAATGCCCGGGCTTGGCCCGCCAGCGCCACGGAAGCGGCAAGGGACAGGCTGAGCATCATGACTCTCGCTGATATGAACTCAGACTTAAACATAACAGTCGATTTCTTTCGCTCCATCCGCATCTGCCACGGCGATTCCATATACATCGTCAGATCTGCGAATGTTTTCCCTGACCATGCACGAGACTGCAAAATCCCCCGCGAGGAAGATTCCTGCGGCATTAAAACGATGCCGTTTGCCACATTTGCGACCATAGCCTGCAATTATGTCCAAACCAGCATTTCGGCGGTCATTATCGTATCCGGCGGCCGGAACGGCGTTCCCACTCATCTTCCCGCGGATGATGGTAAACATCGTTCGGTGTGCGGCATTCCCTGGCAGACAACGAATTCCCGGCTGCTTCGGAAGCGCCGCCGCCCCGATCCCGGATTGTTGTTCATGCCAAAGTGGAAGTTCACCCATCAACCGCTTACGCACCCTCTACAAGGCTTACCCCTGTGCCCACGTAATCGCTGCTCCCCATTTGTGGCGGGAAATGGACAAATTGTAATCTGATCACGTGGCCGTAATCTCTTGAAATAGACTGTTGCTAATTCGTCACAAAAATTTGACCGGCCTTGAGGCTTCATTAACCATAACGTGCCCAGGTAGATCATTTTCGAGCGTGTTTCCCCACGGCTTCACAATAAAACGCCGCGAGACCAGGAAGGCTCGCGGCGTACAGATCACTTAAATAAAATATAGTCTTTAATCCAAAGGCTTATCGTTAGAAGCTCACCTTCATCGACGTCTGGAGAGCCGCGACCAAATCATTGCCGAAGCTATAGCTGGCATCGTTGCCGTAGACTATGCCGCCGCGTGTGACCGGCCCGGATTTGCCTGATGTCATCAGGCCGAGCGCCCCGCCGAAGTTGAACTGGACATGCTCCGTCGGTTTGAAGGCAACACCCGCACCAAGCGTCCAGGTATCCGAATTCATGCCGTAGCCGTCACTCGTGCCGCGATCCCAGCCCAGGCTGACGGCGCCGCTCCACTTGTCATTGAACTTGTGCCCGATGCCGCCACTAATGGTCCAGCCGTCGCGGTACAGCAGATCAAGCGAGGTGAGCTCCGTGGCACCACCGACCTTGCACGACGTGCCGCGCGTGGATGTCGGGCAAAGAGCGATGCTTTGCAGAATGCTCCAATTCGTCCACTTCACCGAGCCGAAAGCGAGCCAGTCCGGCGCTATGCCACTTTGCACCTTCCATTCCAGCGAGTCGGGAGCATCGGCCGATCCGAAGACGGACGTGAGCTTGCCAAAGAACGGGCGGATCGGCGGCAGTTCCGTCAGATCGACACTGCCCTTGAGGTTGTCGTACTTGACCCGGCTGTTATAGACGAGACTCGTGCGGAAGGCATATTCCGGTATTTCATAGGCGAGACCGGCGCGCCAGCCCCAGCCGTGACCGTCCACATCAAGCGAACCGACACCATCGTAGACGGAGGAAAGCGGAGCTGGAATGACCGAGACAAGACGGGACTTGAAGCCACTGACTTCCTGATAGAAGCCACCGCCGATCAGACGCAAGTCGCCCGGACCTGCATCGAACTTGTACGAGCAGGTGGCCGCATAATTGTTCGTGCTGACCTTGACCTCGCTCTCATTGTTGGCACCGGCCCAGTTCAGGCCTTCGTTAAGATGCCCACCGAACGGCTGAGAGTAATCAGCCATGCAATCGAGGTCGTCGGTGATGCCGATCTTGAAAGCGACATAGGGCATCGCATAATTTTCCGAGGCATCGGTCGAGTGACTACGGCCGTTGAGGTTGCCATCGCTCGGATCGGTATCCTTCGCATTCTTCAATTTACGGTCGGGCATGACGTAGGTAACGCCGGACTCGAAAACATACCGTCCCTTGTCGAACAGCAGATCGATATCATAGCCGGAACGATCAAGACCGCCCGCAAAAGCGGCGCTAGCGAATGATGAACCGATGACGAGCGCAAATGCCCCCCTCAACGCAACAGAAAATGCCATTGTGTCTCCCCCACCTATGCATTCATTCATTCGATTGTTGCGACGATCGTTTGAATTGGCAATGCGGCCTTTGGGAGCGACAACGACTTTAGGTAACAATTGATTTACGTAAGAAAACGAACTCCATGCCAGAATATCTACAATTTTAGGCAATTTTTGCTTCTGAAATATCATTTTCATCCCCACGTAGATTCTCATTCTTCACGGCAACAAATCTGTTACAATCTGACAACAGTTCCGCTTTTCGACAATACCCACCATATTTGAGGGTAAACCATTTCACCTGTGCGAAACTGGTGGCGGGCCAAAGACATATTTTCTCCAGTCAATCCAAGTCGAATCGACGGACAAACAAAAGGGCACGCGACTTTCGTCGGCGTGCCCTTTTGTTGGATAAAAGCCTTGGTTTTCAGGCGGCTTCGCTGACCCGGGCAAGCGCCACCTTCAGACTGGCAAGCTGCCCTTCGAGCTCGCCGAGACGTTCACGCTCGGCGGCGACGATGTCCGGGTTCGCGTTGGCGACGAACTTCTCGTTCGAGAGCTTGCCGACGATACGAGCGATCTCCTGCTCGTTCTTGGCAATCGCCTTTTCGAGACGGCCTTTTTCTGCGGAAAGGTCGATAAGGTTGCCGAGCGGCAGGCAGACCGTCGCCTCGCCGACAATGATCTGGGCAGCCCCTTTCGGCGCGGTATCGGCGAGCGAGATCGCCTCGACGCGCGCCAGTCGCTTGATGGCGGCGTCGTGACGGAACAGGCGCTCGCGCGTCAAGCCGTTGGAGCCGACGACGACCAATGGCGCGGTGGCCGCCGGCGGCACATTCATTTCCGAACGTACGGAGCGCAGGCCGGAAACAAGATCGATCAGCCAGTTGATCTCGTCGGCCGCGACATCGTCCGCATAGGAGGGAGCCGGCCAGTCGGCATGGCAGATCAGGCCGTCACGCTCCTGCCCCTCGCCTGCCGTATGCGCCCAGAGTTCTTCGGTCATGAAGGGCATGAAGGGATGCAGCAGCTTGTAGGTCTCTTCGAGAACATAGGCCGCGCAGGACTGCGCCTCGGCCTTGGCGTTGTCGTCGTTACCACCGAAGATCGGCTTCAACAGTTCGAGATACCAGTCGCAGAACTGATTCCAGATGAAGCGATAGAGCACGCTCGCGGCATCGTTGAAGCGATAGGATTCCAGCGCCTCGGTCACGTCTAGCTCCGTGCGCGCAAGCTCGGTCAGGATCCAGCGATTGATGGTGAGCTCGGCCGCTTCCGGCACGAAATGCGGATCGCTCTTGGCACCGTTCATCTCGGCAAAGCGCGTGGCATTCCACAGCTTGGTGCCGAAATTGCGGTAGCCGGCAATGCGGGCCGGATCGAGCTTCACGTCGCGGCCCTGCGCCGCCATGATCGCCAGCGTGAAACGCAGCGAATCTGCGCCGTACTGGTCGATCAGTTCGAGCGGATCAATTACGTTGCCCTTGGACTTCGACATCTTCTGCCCGTTCTTGTCGCGCACCAGGGCGTGCACATAGACGGTGCTGAACGGCTCGACGGGCTCACCATTCTCGTCCTTCATGAAATGAAGACCCATCATCATCATGCGGGCGACCCAGAAAAAGATGATGTCGAAACCGGTGACGAGCACATTGGTGGGATAGTAACGCGCCAGTTCCGGCGTCTCATCCGGCCAGCCGAGCGTCGAGAAAGGCCAAAGCGCCGACGAGAACCATGTGTCGAGAACGTCTTCGTCACGCGTCAGGATTTCGCCCGGCTTGAAGTTTTCCAGCAGGTCCTCGACATAGGCCTTCATCGGCCCTTCATGGGACAGGTAATGCTGGATTGCCGCCTGCAGCGCCTCTTCCTCGGTCTTTTCGACGAAGACCTGTCCATCCGGTCCGTACCAGGCCGGGATCTGATGACCCCACCAGAGCTGGCGCGAAACGCACCATGGCTGAATATTCTCCATCCAGTCGTAATAGGTCTTGTCCCAGCTCTTCGGAACAAGCTTGGTACGGCCTTCGCGGACGGAAGCGATTGCCGGTTCGGCGAGGGTCTTGGCGTCGACATACCACTGCTCGGTCAAGCGCGGTTCGATCGGCACGCCGCCGCGGTCGCCATGCGGAACCGTGTGCTTGTGCGGCTCGACCTTGTCGAGCAGGCCAGCCTCCTCGAAGATGCGGACAATGATCTTGCGCGCCTCGAAACGGTCCTTGCCTTCCAGCTCATCCCAGGCGCCATGCAGCGCGGCGGGATGATCCAGGCCCTCGAGGAAGTCTTCGTTGTCCTTGATGGTGATGGTCGCTTCCGGCGTCAGAATGTTGACGACACGCAGACCCCGGCGCTTGCCGACGTCGAAGTCGTTGAAATCATGCGCCGGCGTCATCTTGACCGCGCCCGTTCCCGCCGTGGGGTCCGGATATTCGTCGGCGACGATCGGGATGCGGCGGCCGACGATCGGCAGAATGACATGCTTGCCGACGATCGCCTTGTAGCGCTCGTCGTCCGGGTTGACGGCAACGCCGGTATCGCCGAGCATGGTTTCGGGTCGGGTGGTGGCAACGACGAGATAGTCGCGCGTTTCCCATTCCGTCGGCTTGCCGTTCTCGTCGAAAGCAATCGGATGCTGGTAGGTGACGCCCTCCTCCAGCGGATAGCGCAGATGCCAGAGATTGCCGTTGATCTCATGCTGTTCGACCTCGATGTCCGAAATCGCGGTCAGCATCTTCGGGTCCCAGTTGACCAGCCGCTTGTCGCGATAGATCAGACCTTCCTTGTAAAGCGTGACGAAGACTTCGAGAACGGCCTTCGACAAGCCCTCGTCCATGGTGAAGCGTTCGCGCGACCAGTCGCAGGAGGCGCCAAGACGCTTCAACTGGTTGAAGATCAAGCCGCCGGACTCTTCCTTCCATTCCCAGACCTTTTCGATGAACGCCTCGCGACCGATCTTGTGACGATCCGGCTGCTGTCTCTCGGCCAGGCGGCGCTCGACGACCATCTGCGTGGCGATGCCGGCGTGGTCCATGCCGGGCTGCCACAGCACGTCCTTGCCGCGCATACGCTCGAACCGCACCATGATGTCCTGCAGCGTGTTATTCAACGCATGACCCATGTGCAGTGAGCCGGTAACGTTCGGCGGCGGGATGACGATCGTGAAGGTTTCCGCGCCTGGCTTGGCGTTCGCACCGGCGCGAAATGCGTCGGCCTCATCCCATTTTTGGGCGATCTTCGGTTCGACGGTGGCGGAATCATATGTTTTGTCGAGCATTTTGGGACCGGATCTAGAGGACTGGATGATGCGGGTTGTAAATAGGATGGCTGTGAGCAAGTCAATAAAAAAGCCGCCCCGGAGGCCGGAGCGGCGGATCGTCTAGCCGAAGCCCAGGCTGTCAGCGGCGCGGGCCGCGGGCCACTCGCTCGATCTCTTCGCGCACGAGACGCTCAACCAGCGTCGGCAGATTGTCGTCAAGCCATTCCTGCAGCATGGGCCGCAGCATTTCCTGGGCCAATTCATCGAGGGAGCGACGCGGGCCACCTTCAACAACGGCAGCGAGCTCGTCAAACGAGCGGGCGACCTGCGCGCCGGCGGTTTCCGACATCAACGGCGACGTATGTTGCACCTGCTCAGAGAAATCTTCGGTTTCAGCGGCGACGGATGCGCGCAGTTCCGGCGCGTCGAAAATCGGCATCTCCACGGGAGCGGCCACCTGTGGGGCAGCGGGAGCCTCAGGCACTTTCCGCTCCTCCAGTTCCGGTTCCATCGTGGAGGCCGACGCAACTTCGGGCATTGGAAGAATGGCTGACGGCGCCGAGTCGGTAACGGCGTTTCGCAGCGGGAAGTCCGCAACGCGCTCGCCACGAGCTTCGGCAAGACGCGCAGCCATGGCCGGCGGCAGTTCGCGCGGTTGCGGCAGCTCGCGTCCAGCGCTCAGCAGCGCGGCATTGCGCTCCGAAGCGGCGCGAACGCGTGCTGCGACATCGGCAAGCGACAGGCCACGGTCCGCGCTTTGCGGCTCGGCGACAGGCATCTGCGAATTTGCGGCAACAAAACGCGGCTCGGCTTCTGCGGCCAGTGCTCGATCCGCCGCGGCGAACTCCTCATCGACAGTCAGGCGAATATCGTCATCGCGGGCGCCGGAGTTGGTAAAATTCGTAGAGGAAATGGGCTTGGCGCCCCCGGGCTCGTTGCTTTCGATGATTCTGCGGATCGAAGCCAGAATCTCTTCCATGGACGGTTCACGCACTACATTTGGCTGAGCCATATTCATCCCCGTATTCCCATATTCAACGATCGGAAACTCGCAGAAAGAAGCACCCGAATCAGGGTCACCCTAGATGAGTGTCCTCGGGAAAAAAATCACCGTGAAAGCACTAAACCCGGTGATGCACAGTTTTGTTACGATCGCTGCGAATCGCACTGCATTTGCGATTCTGCCACATGTCGGCGCAATAAAAAACAGGCGCCCGGAGGCGCCTGTTGCGAACGCATCGTCGATCGCTCAAACGATCAGAATACGAATTCCTTGGCCTTGGCAAAGCCCGGCAGCGGCTTGATCGACGCGTTGAAAAAGACGTTTTCCGAAAAGGCGCCGCGTTCACGCATGAAAACTGTGGCGCGTGCGGCATGGCCATAGCCCAATACCGCGATGAGGCGGCCGTCTTCACCGAGTTGATCAAGAAGCGCCTGCGGCACCTGCTCGACCGAACCATCGACAAAAATGACATTGAAGGGCGCGCTGCCGGCGTGGCCCTTTTCAAGATCGCCGGTCACGACAGTCACGTTGTCGTAGCCGAGCGCGGCAAGATTGGCCTTGGCCTGAGCCGCAAGATCCTCGTCGGCTTCCAGAGCCACGACCTTATCCGCAATAAGCGACAGGATGGCCGAGACATATCCCGTGCCGCAACCGACATCGAGGACCTTGTCCTCTTTGGTGATGACGCCGAGCTGCAGGAGCTTTGCCAGCGGCGAGGCTTCCATGAGGAAGCGTGCGGCCTTGCCGGCGGCGGCCGGGGCAATCTCGATATCGCAATCTACATAAGCCAGGAGCTTCGATTTCTCCGGCACGAAATTTTCGCGCGGCACCGCGAAAAATGCATTCAACACGGAATGGGAGGTGACATCCGTCGTGCGGATCTGGTTCTCGACCATCTTCACGCGTGCTGCTTCGAAATCCATCATATCCTCTTGCGCCCTTTACGCCCCAGATAGGCCGGCTTTGCTTCAGTGCTAAGCGTGTCTTAATCGCGTGCGGCCAAGCTTTCAAGGCATCGTGGCAACCGGGGTGGAGATTCATCGCCATGCGTCTCCAACGAACAACAGCCGCGGTGTTCAAATGCCGATCGAGCCGTCTCCATTGCCCTTATCCGTTGCGGCGATGGAATTTCCTGGACGGAGGATGCAATTGAGCGCATGGCTTGCGGCGGCGCCTATCTTGTCGTGAACAAGAGAGAAAGGCGCTCCATAGCGGGACGCCCGTTAAGCAAATCTTAACGCCGCAGGACCACGCTCAACTACCCGAAGCCATCCGGGTTAAGATCAAATTTCAAAAGAAGGCTGGCTGAATGTCCATTTCTCTTGTTCTTTTCGTCGCAACCTCCCTGCCACTGGTCGTTTTCCTGGCCGCCAGTCTTTCTTCGATGATGTAGGTCACAGAATGAGGCTTTCGCCCTCCACCGCAGCCTTGCTTATCCTTCTTGCACCCCAGGCCGCCCTCAGCGACGAAGCACCGCAGGCGGCGGCACCGATTATCGGACATCTCGTCACCGGCAAACAGCTTGACGAATGGTGCGAAGAGAATCGGGCGCTTGCCTCCGTCTATATCCAGGGAATCCTCGACGAAGCTCAGCGCACAAAAAATCTGACGATTCGGGCCACCAAGCAGACGCCGAAGAACTCATCGCGCTATGAGCATTATCTTCAACAGTTTGTCGGCGCCTTTTGCCTCCCCTCCGATCTCAGCAACGCCAAAGCGACCGCGATCGCCTGCAAGTGGATGGCGGAGCATTCATGGCAGCTCGAGCGCCCCGCCAGTGCGTTAATCGCGCGCTCCTACAAATTCGCTTTTCCATGCCTGGAAGAGTAGACGGCAAAGCATCGAGCATCCCTACTCGCTGCAGGCGGCCAGCAAGCTGTTATTCGCAGCGAAAAAAGAGCGATATTCAGAGCGAGGCCCTTGCGCCCATTCAAGATTCGTTCTAAACGCCCGCCATCACTCGCCTTTATATATCGGATGGCCTCGTGGCGGAGTGGTTACGCAGAGGACTGCAAATCCTTGCATCCCGGTTCGATTCCGGGCGAGGCCTCCATCCTTCCCCTTTTTCCATCATAAGCACTTGAGAAATCATTGGATTTTTTTGGGGCGCGGCAATTTTGGCAGGAGTCATTCGCCGCAGCGAAACGGGGTGTGGCAATCGCCCCCCGACTACGTTTTTGGGTTTAAAGTTCACTTCCTGTTCACCTTACAGTTACTAAGGTTCCCTTGCGAATAACAAGGAAACAACCAATGAAGAAGATATTCATCGTCGCCATGGCTGCCACAATGCTCGCAGCCCCCCTCGCCAATGCGCAGGAATGGCCGCGTCACCATCGCGATCGGTCTGGAGAGGTTCACCGGAATATGCCTCAGAGAGGACATGACCGTCCTGGATGGGGGCCGCACCGTGGCCGGGACGAGCGTGGCTACTATCACGGATATCGGGGCTACCGCGACCGTCGACCCGGCTACCGTCGCCATAGCGACGGCCTTTGGTATCCGGCAGCAGCCTTCGCGCTTGGTGCCATTATCGGTGGCGCGTTGAATAATTAAACTGTCAGGACCGAAACTTCTCGTGGAACGTGCCATTCAACTGGACGGTCGACCATGAAGGGGAGACGAACACACAAAGCCGGGGCGAACGCTCCGGCTTTTTTTCAAATCACGACCAAATGGATTCGCGAAATTCAAACAAGACGTGCAGCGTAATCACGCCGCGCCGAGATCACGATGGTAAATCGCGAGCGCCTGTAGAAGGCCTCGATTTCTCGCTCGAAGAGCTCCATGGAGAAAACAGCCCATGGCTCATAGTGCCGCTGAAAGTTTTCATCGCCACGCCGACCATGTGATCTGAGAATGCCGACGAGTCGCCAATTTACAAATCCCATTGCTTCACTTTCGGAGCGAGATCCGGCCCATGCCTTCGTGTGGTCCGCCATGCCGGATCTCTGCCGCATTATCTGCCGACGGTATGGGAATAGATAATCGCCAACCGCACACGTGGGGAATACAAATCGAATTTCATGACGTTACATGCGTTTGGTTTGCCGATGGGTCGTCGATCCCTAGCTTAATGTCGAGCCAGCGGGGATGTCGGACTTCTGCGTCGATAGAGAGACCATGCGCCGGTGACCGTTGCATCGATCGTCTTATTTCGTCCCGCGTTAGCCCATCCTGCGTCACAAGCGTCACCATTCAAGCGAATGCTTGCAACGCAAAGGCGCTTGATCGCTTGCCGCACTCCCCCTGGCTACAACTTCCACGAAGGCGGCTAAAGGGCCTGTATAATCAGCTTACCCGGCGAATTGCGTCATTTTTGCAACAAAGCTTTTTTTCGAATAGCACGCACATAGTTCGGAAACCTTAGTATCTTGCCAAATCAGCAAAGCAGGTTCAGGTAATAGTTCGTGAAGCTTATTACTTCGCAGCTACTGATAGGGAACATGAACGGGATGGGGTTGGGCACGTCGTCTTTTCGACGGGTTATCTCATACCCAATCAAGAAAGATTGGAGTTATTATGAACATCAAGAGCCTTCTTCTCGGCTCCGCTGCTGCGCTGGCAGCAGTATCCGGCGCTCATGCGGCCGACGCTATCGTTGCCGCTGAGCCGGAGCCGCTCGAATACGTTCGCATCTGCGACGCTTACGGCGCTGGCTACTTCTTCATCCCAGGCACCGAAACCTGCCTCAAGATCGGCGGCAAGGTCCGCACGGAAGGCGAGTGGTACAACGCCTATAATCGCGTCAGCAGGCAGGGTACGCTGTGGCACACCCGTGCAGAGCTGAATGTCGACACCGCGACGGACACCGAATACGGTCCGCTGAAGACCGAGACCATCGTCCGTTGGGACTGGAACGACGGCGGCTCCACCAGCACGAACCTGCTGTGGTCCTACATCAGCCTCGGCGGCTTCACCGTTGGTAAGAAGGACTCCCAGTACAACCTGTACATGGGTTACGCCGGCGACGTCATCAACGACGACGTGATCTATGACGGCCCATACGAACTCAACCAGTTGACCTATGAATATGACGCCGGCAACGGCTTCTCGGCTGTTATCTCGCTCGAAGATAGCAACTCCGCTTCCGATTCGACGACTTACGACGGTGCTTGGGAACAGTCGAGGTCCAACCACTACGCCCCGAACGTTGTTGGCGGTCTCGGCTTCAAGTCTGGCGCGTGGGGCTTCAAGGTCGTCGGCGGGTATGACTCCATCGTCGAAGAAGGTGCTGTCAAGGCTCGTATCGATGCCGACTTCGGCTTCCTCACGGCCTTCCTGATGGGCGGCTACAACACGGACGGCAAGAAGCTGAACCAGTATGCCGGCTCGAACCAGGACATCTCTGCTTGCACGGCGCCGAACGGCACCGTCAATGGCTCGAAGTGCGGCTGGGGCGATTGGGCAGTTTGGGGCGGCGTCGGCGTTCCGATCAACGAAAAGCTGAAGTGGAACCTCCAGCTTGCCTATACCGACTCGAAGATCTTCGAAGCAACCACGAACCTCAAGTTCAACCCGGTCAAGAACCTCCTGGTCGAGCCGGAATTGACCTACGTTCATTATGACTATGCCAAGGACGATACCGTCTCCGGCATTCTCCGCTTCGAACGCAACTTCTAACCTGATCTGACTTGACCTCCGATCAGAGAAGGAAGGGGTCCGGCTTTCCCTGCCGGCCCCCTTTTTTCTTGACCAGCGGCTCCTGAAGTCAAGCCCCTGCGAGCAAAACGTGTTGCGACCATCCCCGATCAACCAGAAGGGGGAACCTTGTCGCGGCGATAGCGTTTACTGCTCAAGGGCATATGACTGAATAAAGGAGTTATCATTTTGAAAAACCTCGCTTCGATCGCTTTGACCGCCGCGCTTGCCGTAGGCTCGCTGCTGTCGGTCACCATGCCGACGATGGCAGCGCCGCCCCGCGCTTCGCCCGCGACAGCTTCAGATATTGTTCTGGTTCAAGAGCAGGGAACGCGCTGGCACCCGGATTCATATGACAATCGACGCCGCTGGCGCGGTCATGATCGCCGTCATTGGCACGACGATCGCGGATGGGACCGTGGCCGCCAGCGGGACGGTGGCTGGCGCGGGGACAGTGGCTGGCGCGACGACCGCCGCTATCATCGCCGGCATCAAAGCGGCGTAATATTCGAAATTCGTCCTTAATGCATCGGGACGAAAGTCCCGCAGGTCCCTCTTCATAGAGTTCCAGAAACGAAACGGCCGCTGCCGAGGATATCGGTAGCGGCCGACTTGCAATCAGAGGGGATTTTGCGCCAGTTCGAAGCTTCTACCGATTAACGGCAGACGCGTTCCTTGCGAATGACCCAGTGGCCATGAACTCTGTGCTTCACCTTCTTCATATAGCAATGGTGATGGTGACGATGATGCATCGGAGCCGCCTCGGACGATGCGCTGACGGCAACGACCGATGCCAGTGCAAGTGCAGAAGCAAGAATCAGGTTTTTCATGTTGAACCTCTAAAGCATTGGGGGACTATGCTGCGCGGATCGCGCCCTTATGTTCATGCGCTGGTTCAGATTAACGACACATGAACATTTTCTCACATTCGTGAGAGCAACCATACCTTGAACCAAATTTCGTCAAAATACCACACACATCTGCATGAAATTTGCCGATAGCGGCTCGAAAACCGCCATTGTATCGCACCGGCAACCCTTTCATCGGCAGGAATGCAAGACTCTGTTGTTGCAGTACAAAAAAGCCCTGGCAAAGCGGATTTTCTATTCTCAGCCGATTGGGGAACGGATGGGCAGGAGGCTTCGAAGCCGCTCGTCGCGAAGATAAGGACCTTCCCAGGCCAAGATGCCCAAAAGCAAACTGATAAGTTGTGGCGAAGACCTGCCTCTCCGAGACGAAAATGGACGCAGATAGCACCGCCCGGAAGCCGTCGTCAGGATTACGCCAAGAATTGCGGTGCGTGGAATGGCATAAAGAATTGTGCAAACGAGGACGATCAGGCCGAGATTGCGCTGAACACACACTCGACCCACGAGGCTCTGCGAGAGTTTGCATTCACAGACATTCCATCCAGACTAGGGCCGAAGAAATCGGCGCGCGAAGGCGTGTGCAATAAAATTGCACACTCCGCTGATGCAGCTCGTTCACTCTCTCAGGCTTGGGAAAAAAGAACGGCTGCGTGATCTCGCAGCAGCAACGTGACGTCAATCGGCCGCCCGACCCCGTTCTAAATTAACGGCAGTCGCGTTCTTCTTGGGTGTCTACAGTATCCGTGATGACAATCAAGTGCGATCGCTTACTGCGAAAAGATTGCTCTTAATCTGTCCAGATCGACACCTCGCACATCGGCCGGCACTTCGGTTGCAGAGTGAGCCCTGAACCACTCCGCCGCTTCCCGCACACGATCGCCATGCGGCGGTGGATAAGCACCCAGACGCAAGACCCATTCTCGGACTGTTTCTCTCTCCATGCGCCCTTTTTCGTATCGGTCGCAAACGGTCTTTGCCGACGCTATCAGATCGTTGATTTTCGACATCTCACCAGTTCTCGTTTCACCCACCACTCCCCGGGCCGGCGTCCCCTTCAACGGGGAGTTTGCGGCAAATCACAAGATGCGATCGTGTCGTCGCCGCTGGCCGGCGATTTCAGATTCAGCTTCCAGGGATCGGCACCGAAATATATCTGCTTTTCTATGAGAGAGCTCTCAATGGTTCGGCAGAGTTCTTGAGCGTCCCCACCTCTCGTTGCGACAGAGACCGTGACCGTTTTCGTTTCTTCGGAATAGGTGCACGGCGATAACGAAATGGTCGTGTCCACTGCTCGGCAAAGCGTTTTCGCATTCGAGACGGAATCGGTATCAGCCAAAGCGTGTCCGGCGCTGATCGATACACACAAAGCCAAAACCATCCATTGGCGCATCATTTTTATTGTTCCTTAGAGTCAAGCTTTTCGCCCGACCCAAGCGCAAATAGCCGGGCTGCGCAACCGAAAAGACCGTCGTGGCTTCCCTGCTGATCGCGCAGGCGCGCCCAGGCGACGCCGTCTCCAGAATAACCACCATCGAGGAAGGGGATGCCGGCGGCTTGACCGCGGCGCGGATATCATCGACGATGATGACTTCAGAGGTGGCGAGGAAGAAAATCTGTATTCTTTATAATACAGAAAAAACGAACTCTTCTCAGAAAGAGTGGCTCCCCGGGCCGGATTCGAACCGGCGACCTGTCGATTAACAGTCGAATGCTCTACCGCTGAGCTACCAGGGAATGCGCTTGGCGCGGTGTGAGTGGGCTAATACAAACGCTTGCCCGATTTGCCAAGCGGTTTTTTCAAAAAAATCGAATTCTCTTGCATTATTTCGCCGCCTCACCATTTCCTGTGGATGACTGATCAAAGCGAAACGACAACAAATGCCGATCGAAATGGCCGGAAAACCCGCCGTTTCGGCATTGATCCCTCAACTCGCGAGCTTGTTTTCGGCTCTGTGAGAATTCCCCTGCCCCGATCGCGGCTTGCGCGCGTCGGCGTCGGCATTGCCCTCATCTTCGGCGGACTGCTTGGCTTCATGCCGGTGCTCGGCTTCTGGATGCTGCCGCTTGGCTTCATCGTGCTGTCACATGATATGCCGGTCGTCCGTCGCTGGCGCCGGCGTTTTGCGGTGTGGTGGACAAAACGCCGCCGCCCGGCGAACTGATCCTCTTTCTAGCTCCCGCCGACAGGCCGGGCGGGATTACCGACCACGGTCGCACCCGCTGCGACATCTCTTGTCACGACCGAGCCGGCCCCCACGATCGCCCCGTCGCCGATCGTCGCGCCACCTAGAATAATGGCTCCGCCCCCGATCCACACATCCCTGCCGATCATAACCGGTCGCGCAATCTCCATGCCGGCGCGCCGCTTCTCCGGGTCCCTGTGGTGTTCCGCACAATATATATGAACGCCCGGCCCCAGCATGCTGCCTTCGCCGATGCGCACGCTGCCACTGTCGAGAATGGTGCAGCCTGCATTGAGATAGACCCGCCGACCAAGCGAGATGTTCATCCCATAGGAGCAGTGAAACGGCGCTTCGATGAAAACATTCTCCGCAGCGCGAGCGAAGAGCGCAGCCAAAGCCGGCCCGAGATTGCCGCGCTGCACTGGCGGCATCGTGTTATGCTCGTGCACGGCCTCGCGCGCCCGCCACCGCAACGCATCGAGTTCGGGATCGAAGCAGCAATACCATTCAGCCGCCGCCATCCTCTGCCTTTCGGTGATGCCCATCGATGCGCCCCTCCGCTGCTTTATGGATTCGTCCGGTGAGATCATGCATCACCATTCAGGCCGCCAGCAAGGAAGACGCACCCCTTTCGAGGCAAGCAACAATCCCCGCACGAACCGTCCTAGATTACACGTCTTTATTAGCGCCATCTCAAATACTTGATCATTCAAAGTTCGGCCGCCCGAAAACCCTCGCATCGACTGAAAATGGCTGTCGATCCGGGATTTTTGCCCTCAACAAACTGTCACACAGCTTGTCTATAACGCCGCTACCGCGGACTTGCGCAAGACCACCGGTTCCGAGCTTTCAAAAAGGAAATAGGGATTATGTCGAAACTTAAAAACTACATTTCGGCTGCCGCCGCCGGCGTCATGAGCTTAGCGCTGGCCCTGCCTGCTGCTGCTGCTCCGACCAAGTTCGATTTCTGGTTCGGCCTGTCGGGCGACCTCGAGCGCGTCGTTCAGACGATGTGCAAGAACTTCAACGAGTCACAGAAGGACTATGAAGTCGTCTGCACCAGCCAGGGCAATTACGACGCCACTTTGCAGAACACCATTGCCGCCTTCCGCGCTGGCAAGCAGCCTGCAGTCGTCCAGGTCTATGACGCCGGCACCGCAACCATGATGCTCTCCGGCGCCTATTACCCGGCCGGCAAGCTGATGTCCGAAAATGGCTACAAGATCGACTGGAACGACTACTTCCCCGGCATTGCGCGCTATTACGCAACGTCGAAGGGCGAGCTGCTCTCCTTCCCGTTCAACTCTTCGACCGCCCTGCTCTATTGGAACAAGGACGCTTTTGCCAAGATCGGCAAGACTGAAGCTCCGAAGACCTGGGAAGAAGCCGCAGACGACATGAAGGCGCTCAAGGGTGCCGGCTATGAATGCCCGATGGCAATCAACATCTCCGGCAACGAAAGCTGGCAGCTGATGGAGCAGTTCTCGGCGATCCACAACCAGCCGATCGCCACCAAGAATAACGGCTATGACGGTCTCGACGCCCGTCTCGAGGTCAACAAGACCAAGTTCGTCAAGTACGTTACCGACCTCAAGAGCTGGTACGATCAGGGCCTCATCAAGATCAAGTCCAAGGATCTCGGCCAGGACATGGTTCAGGCCTTTGCCTCGGGCGATTGCCAGATGATCATGACCTCGGTCGGCGACCACGGCTCGATCACCAAGACGCAGAAGGCTGGCATGAACTGGGATGTTGCCGAACTTCCCGTCTACGCCGGCACCGAGCGCAAGAACTCGCTTGTCGGCGGTGCTTCGCTCTGGGTTCTCTCCGGCAAGTCGGCTGACGAATACAAGGGCGCAGCCGCATTCCTAAACTTCATCCACGACCCCAAGACCGCTCTCTTCTGGTCGACCAATACCGGCTACATCCCGGTCACGAATTCCGGCTTCGAATTCATGAAGTCCTCCGGCTTCTATAGCAAGGCTCCCTACAAGGGCCGCGAAGTCGCGATCGCCAGCCTGACCGCCTCCGAGCCAACCCCGATCACCCGCGGCATCCGTCTCGGCAACTTCACGCAGATCCGCGCCGAATTCGGCAACCAGATGCAGGCGATCTTCGCCAATAAGGTCGGCGTCCAGGAAGGCATCGACAACTTGGTCAAGAATGGTGACGCCGTCCTTGAGCGCTTCGAAGCCACCTACAAGGGCAAGCAGCTGCCGTAAGCAGCAAACCTCATAACAGACAGCGTCCGCCGGGGCCTCCCGGCGGACGTTCGTTATGAGAGCGAGAGTGGCATCGGGACCCCAAGCCGGAAGAGACCATGGAAAAGCGCATAACTTTCAACAAATGGAGCGTTGGCATCCTGTTCGCAGTGCCGCAGTTGCTCCTCATCTTCACCTTTTTCTATTGGCCGGCCGGTCAAGCGATCTTCTGGTCATTGACGCTGCAGCAGCCCTGGGGCGGCGGCAACATCTGGGTCGGGCTCGATAATTTCAAGGCCATCCTCGCCAGTTCCGATTACTGGAACTCGGTCACGATCAGCATCATCTTCGCTGGTATCAGCACCGGCATTTCCATGGTTGTTGCAGTAATACTTGCAGCCCTCACCGACCGGCAGCTGCGCGGCTCGAAGTTCTACAGCGTCGTACTCATCTGGCCCTATGGCGTCGCAGCTCCCGCATCGGCAATGGCCTTCCGCTTTATCCTGGCGCCTGAAGCCGGTTTCATGTCCGTCGTCAATCACTATTGGCCAGGATTTTGGGATCCGGGCCTCGACGGCACTGCCGCCATGGCCTCGATCATCGCTGCCTTCTCCTGGAAATATATCGCCTATAGCTTCATCTTCTTCCTCGCGGCCTTCCAGGCCATTCCGCGCTCGCAGATCGAGGCGGCTGCCATGGATGGCGCGGGCGTGCTTCGGCGCTTTTGGGATATCCAGTTCCCGTTGATCACACCGACGATCTTCTTCCTGCTCGTCATCAACATCACGGAGAGCTTCCAGGATTCCTACGGCATCGTCGACATCATGACCTCAGGCGGCCCGCACAACTCGACCAATCTCATGGTTTACAAGATCATCTTCGACGGCTTCAAAGGCCTCGATTATTCCGGTGCGGCGGCGCAGAGCATCGTTCTCATGCTACTGATCATCGTGCTTACCATCTTCCAGTTCCGCTTCATCGAGCGGCGCGTTCATTATCGTTGAGGCTGACATGGTCGAGCGCACACCCATCCTTAATTTCTTCACCCACTTGATCCTGTTCATCGGCTTCATAGTGGCAGTGGGACCGATCGTCATCGTGTCGATCGCCGCATCCCATAATATGGCCGACGTCAATCGCGTGCCGATGTCGCTGATCCCGGGCACCGATTTTTGGATCAACATGCAAACAGCCTGGACGACCGCCGATCTCGGCCCTAAGCTGCTGAACAGCCTGATCTTCGCCACCGGCGTCTCGGTGGGAAAGGTGATCATCTCAGCGATCACCGCCTTTTCGCTGGTCTATTTCCGCTATCCCGGCCGCCACTTCATCTTCTGGTTGATCTTCGTGACACTGATGCTGCCGCTCGAAGTGCGAGCTGTGCCGACCTATGCGGTCGCAGCGAACGTCCTGTCGCCCTATCAGGCGATCCTCGATGTCACTGGCATCAGCTGGCTGATCGAGCAGGTTACAGGCATTCATATCTCGCTGAACCTGGGGTTACTTAACTCCTATCCCGGCCTGATCCTGCCATTCGTCGCCACAGCGACAGGCACCTTCCTCTACCGTCAGTTCTTCCTGACCATACCTGACGAGCTGACCGAAGCTGCACGCATGGACGGCGCCGGGTCGCTACGCTTCTTCATCGACATCCTGATGCCATTGTCGCGCACCAACATGGCGGCACTCGGCACTATCATGTTCCTCTGGGCATGGAATCAATATCTGTGGCCGCTGCTTATTACCACCGATCCGGCACACGCGACCGCAGTGACCGAGCTCAAGCAGCTTATCCCGAACGTCGGCGGCCTTCCTGAGTGGCACATCGCCATGGCCGGAACGTTGATCGTCATGGTGCCGCCGCTGCTCGTCGTGGTTCTGATGCAGCGCTGGTTCGTTCGCGGCCTGATCTCCACCGAGAAATGATCGGATCGCCTGCCGCGCCTCGTTCTTGGGCGCGGCAGTTGCCAATCTTTCCTGCGCTCCAATGCCTGACATTCGAGCCGGCACATGGCCTCCGGATCCACGCTCCTTGGCGAGCGCCTCGCTGCGAGGACATCATCGCCGACAGATACCCGTCCTATCCGAAGGATAAGTCCGGGGCGGCCGATCCGAGCAAGGCGGAGAATTTCGAATGCGCAAAGTGACGTGCCGACAGATTTAATGGTTCGGATCCCTGCCACGGTCGCTGGGAATTCGGTAACAAAAAAGCCCGGAAATCGGTAAGGATTTCCGGGCGCTCTTCATAAAAATTGATATCTGAAATTAATGCGCCATGACCGTCAGCGGCGTGACGGAAGCAACGGCGTCGAGCCGCAAACCGGTATCCTGGGCGAAGAGGTGCGTGTGCTGTTGCGGCAGTTCCAGACCAACGGCCTGACCGGTCTGCCCGGTCGTGTGATCGGCCACAGCGATGGCGAAGCTCGATCCGTTGATATCGCAATGGATGACGCGGCCGGCGCCGAGCTCCTCGACGAAGTCGACCGTCGCCGGAATGGCGCCGGGCGTGCCTGCCGGCACGAGACGCGCCTGTTCCGGGCGGATGCCGAGAGCGACCGGCTGGCCTGCATGACGCTTGCCGATATTGGCATCAATGCCGATCGGCAGGCCATCGAAGATGAACTGTTCGCCGTTCGCCGAGAACGTGCCTTCCAGGAAATTCATGGCCGGCGAACCGATGAACGAACCGACGAAGCGGGTGCGCGGCGTGTTGTAGATTTCAAGGGGAGTGCCGACCTGTTCGACATTGCCCTTGTACATGACCACCAGCTTGTCGGCGAGCGTCATGGCCTCGACCTGATCGTGGGTCACGAAAACCGACGTGGCCGAAAGGCGCTTGTGCAGGCGCCGGATCTCGACGCGCATCTGCACGCGCAGCTTGGCATCGAGGTTGGAGAGCGGTTCGTCGAAAAGGAAGACCTTCGGCTCGCGGATGATGGCGCGGCCCATGGCGACGCGCTGACGCTGGCCGCCGGAAAGCTCGGCCGGCTTGCGGGCGAGGAAGTCTTCCAGGCCGACGATCTTGGCGGTTTCCTTGATGCGGCGGTCACGCTCCTCGCGCGGCACGCCTGCAACCTTCAGCGCGTAGCCCATGTTGGCGGCGACATCCATATGCGGATAGAGCGCATAATTCTGGAAGACCATGGCGCACCCGCGCTCGCGCGGCTCGAGCTGATTGACAACCTTGCCGTCGATGACGATCTCGCCCGACGAAATATCCTCAAGGCCGGCAATCATGCGCAGCAGGGTGGACTTGCCGCAGCCGGAAGGGCCAAGAATGACGACAAACTCGCCCGAACGAAAGTTCAGGTCGACGCCGTGGACCACCTGGTTGCGTCCGTAGGCCTTGTGAACTTGTTCGATCCGGATTTCCGCCATGTTGTTCTTTCCCACCTGTCAATTCTGGGCCGCCAATTGCTTGGACTGCTAGCGAATTTGCATTACAGAACAGTGACAAGGATCCTTATATCACAAGAGGCATCCCGATTTCCTCACGAGAGTTGCGCTGGCGATTCCATGGCGATACGTGCGGTGGTGGAACCATTTCGCCACCCGCGCCGTATATGGCTGCGAAGGCAATGAAGCATATGAAGAATGCGGCACAGACGACCGGCGAGAACCATGACATCCTCCACCGATGAGCCGAATCCCATTCTCCTGTGGTTCCGCAAGGATCTCCGCCTTGACGACAATCACGCCCTGCAGGCTGCCGCAGCATCGGGCCGACCCGTTTTCCCCATCTATATCAGGGAGCCGGAAGCGAAGGGCTGCGGGCCGCTCGGGGCAGCACAGCGGTGGTGGCTCCATCATTCCCTCGCCGCCTTAGATAAAAGCCTCCACGGCCTCGGCAGCAAGCTTGTTCTGCGAACGGGCGATGCGCTGTCGGTCATTGAAAGGCTCCTCGATGAGACGAGTGCAGAGGCCATCGTCTGGAACCGGCGTTATGACCCCGCCGGCATGGCGGTGGATGTGGACGTCAAGAAGACCTTGCGCGATGCCGGCATAAAGGCAAACAGCTTTGCCGGTCAGCTGCTGCATGAGCCGTCACGCGTGCGCACCGGCACCGGCAACCCGTACAAGACCTACACGCCGTTCTGGCGGGCGCTGGAGCAGTTCGGCGAGCCGCCCTTTCCGATCGACGCGCCTGCAAAGCTCTGCGCGCCCGGCCACTGGCCGCTATCGGATTCGCTTGGCTCATGGTCGCTGCTGCCCACCAAGCCGAACTGGGCCTCGAATTTCCCGGATATGTGGGTGCCTGGCGAGGCTGCGGCACGCGGGAAGCTGGGCGACTTCATCGAGACCGCGCTCGACAGCTATGCGGTCGAGCGCGATTTTCCCGACAAGCCGGCAACATCCATGCTGTCGCCGCACCTGGCGCTCGGCGAGATTTCCCCGGCCCGGATATGGCACGCTACGCGAGGTCTTCCCAAAAACATCCCGACGGACAATATCGTGCGCTTTCGCAAGGAAGTCGCCTGGCGGGAATTCTGCTATCATCAGCTCTTCCACTTCCCCAACCTCAACTCTGCCAATTGGAACGATCGATATGACGACTTTCCATGGCGCTCGGATGCGCAGCTTTTCGACAGTTGGCGACGTGGGCAAACAGGATATCCGATCGTCGATGCCGGCATGCGGCAGCTCTGGCGCCATGGCTGGATGCACAATCGCGTCCGCATGATCGTCGCCTCCTTCCTGATCAAGGATCTGTTGATCGACTGGCGCGAGGGGGAAGCCTGGTTCCGCGACACGCTTGTCGATGCCGACCCGGCCGCTAACGCCGCAAACTGGCAATGGGTGGCGGGCTCAGGTGCGGATGCGTCGCCCTTCTTCCGTATCTTCAATCCGGTGCTGCAGGGTGAAAAATTCGATTCGGATGGCGGCTATATCAGAACCTTCGTGCCTGAACTGGCCGATCTCGACAACAAGTATATCCATCGGCCATTTGAAGCGCCTGACGATGTGCTGAGACGCGCAGGCGTAACGCTTGGCCAGCACTATCCTCGGCCGATCGTCGATCACGCTCTGGCACGGCGACGCGCGCTCGATGCGCTCGCGTCGCTGAAGAATGATGAGTAGACGCTATTCCGCCGGATGCGGCGTTGCTCGCGTGTCGACTGACCGCCGTTTAGCGCCGCTCCCCAGAAAATATCTGACTACACGGAAATAGAGGCTATAGGGCAGCAGCTTCAAGAGCTTTGCCCGGTAAACGAGACTCTTCGGGAAGCAGATATCGAAAGCCGGGGATTTCAATCCGGCAGCGATCGCATCGGCCGCCTCGTTGGCGGACAGAATGCCCGGCATGGCGAATTTGTTCTTCGCCGTCAGCGGCGCTTCAACATAGCCGGGGGTCACAAGCTGGATATGGATGCCCATGCGATCGAGCTCGAAATTCAGGCTTTCCGCCATGTTGATCAAGGCAGCTTTGGTGGCGCCGTAAGCGGCACAGCCGGGAAGACCGGCATAACCCGCAACGGAAGAGACGATGGCGATCTGGCCATATCCTCTGGCCCGCATATGTCGCACCGCCGGAACGAGACAGTTGACGACACCATGGAGATTGACGGCAAAACTGCGGTCGAAAACCTCGTGGTTCAGATCCTCGCCGCGCGCCGGCAGATAGATGCCGGCATTGAGAACCGCCAAGGCAACAGCGCCGTGCTGATATTCGATCGCGGCGACGGTGTGCTCCATGTCTTCGGCCTGGGTCACGTCGCCATCGAGCACGACGATGCTGCCGGGAAGTTCGCTCGCCTCCGCCTGCAATGCCAAAAGCTTGTCGTGGCTGCGGGCCGTTACGGCCACTTTATACCCTTCGCCCGCCAGTTTCAGTGCCAGCGCTCGGCCCATGCCGGAACTGGCGCCGGTGATCCAGACGACTCCGTGTTCAGGACGCGCAATGAACGGGCTCATGGCTCTTCTCCTTGGCTGACGGCCGCCTACATCAAACACTCAACCGCGGCCGCCCGTAGCATTTTAGAAATAACGTATCATTGTGGCCGCTTTCGGCCAGTCTGTTGCCTTCGATGCGGAAATCTATGTCACCAACCAGGGACAAGTGAAGGGCCGCGACGCGTAGGCGATTAGTGTCGCCCAAGTTGAATTTTGCAGGCCGAACGAAGAGCGAGGAACAGAATTTCTTGCCTATGCCGCCTTGTGAAGGGAAAAGACCGTTCTTACAGTAGTCGTGAACAGAAGGCAGATTCCATGACCGTCCACCCCTCCGTCCTCGAAGCAATTGGCAATACGCCGCTGATCAAGCTCAAGGGCGCCTCCGAGGCGACGGGCTCGACCATTCTCGGCAAGGCCGAGTTCCTGAACCCCGGTCAGTCGGTCAAGGATCGCGCCGCGCTCTACATCATTCGCGATGCCGAGAAGAAGGGGCTGCTCAGGCCCGGCGGCGTCATCGTCGAGGGCACGGCAGGCAATACGGGTATCGGCCTCACGCTGGTCGCCAAGGCGCTCGGCTATCGCACGGTCATCGTCATTCCGGAAACCCAGAGCCAGGAAAAGAAGGATGCGCTTAAGCTGCTCGGCGCCGAGCTGGTCGAGGTCCCCGCGGTCCCCTACAAGAACCCGAACAATTATGTGAAGCTGTCCGGCCGGCTTGCCGAGCAATTGGCGAAGACGGAGCCGAACGGCGCGATCTGGGCGAACCAGTTCGACAACGTCGCCAACCGGCAGGCGCATATAGAGACGACCGCCAAGGAAATCTGGGCCGACACGTCAGGCAAGGTCGATGGCTTCATCTGCTCGGTCGGCTCCGGCGGCACACTGGCCGGCGTCGCCATGGGCCTGCATGCCTTCAACAAGGACATCAAGATCGGCATCGCCGACCCGGAAGGCGCTGCGCTCTATGAGTTCTACAAGAACGGCGAGTTGAAGTCCTCCGGCTCCTCGATCACCGAGGGCATCGGTCAGGGCCGCGTGACGGCCAATCTGGAGGGCTTTACTCCCGACTTCGCCTACCAGATCACCGATGCCGAAGCACTGCCCTACCTCTTCGACCTCGTCGAATACGAAGGCCTGTGCCTTGGCGGCTCGACGGCCATCAACATTGCCGGCGCCGTGCGTCTTGCCAGGGATCTAGGCCCAGGACATACGATCGTGACTGTTCTGTGCGATTACGGCAATCGCTATCAGTCCAAGCTCTTCAATCCGGACTTCCTGAAGTCGAAGGGCCTGCCGCTGCCCGCCTATCTTGAAAAGCGGGCGGATATTTCCGTCCCATACGAAACAATAGCGTGATCCCATGGCCGTGAATGCCCTCTACCGTGACGATTTCTACCTCTCGACCGCCGAAGCGGTCGTGACCGCGATCCACGAGGATGGGGGCATCGAGCTCGATCAGACCTGCTTTTACGCCACCTCCGGCGGCCAGCCGGGCGATACCGGTTTCTTCGAGCGCGCCGATGGCTCCAAGATCATGCTCGGCCAGACCAGGCACGGGCCGATCAAGGACATCATCATTCATGTGCCGCTCGAAGGCCAGGCGCAGCCCATCCTCGGCGAAAAGCTGGTGTTGCACGTCGACTGGCCGCGTCGCTACAAGCTGATGCGCATGCATACGGCCTGTCACTTGCTCTCGGTCGTCTGCCCCTATCCGATTACGGGTGCTGCGGTCGGCGAGGATGAAAGCCGGGTCGATTTCGACATGAGCGAGACGATCGACAAGGACGAGGTGACCGCCAGGATGATGGCGCTGGTCAACGAAAACCATCCCGTTTTCCTCCGGTGGATCACCGACGAGGAGCTGGCCGCCAATCCGGGTATCGTCAAATCCAAGAATGTGCGCCCGCCGATCGGCCTCGGCCGCGTCAGCCTTGTCTGCATCGGAGAGGACTCCGCCGTTGACAGCCAGCCCTGTGGCGGCACACATGTGTCGGAGACGCAGGAGGTCGGAGCGATTCACATCGCCAAGATCGAGAAGAAGGGCAAGGAAAACCGCCGTTTCCGCATCCGTTTCGGCGCCCCGACCGACGAAAACTGACGCCGGCAAGCGTCGATATCCCGACACCGAGATCAAGAAACCATAGCAGGGAGAGATCATCATGGCAGCGGACAAAAGCCGTTTCGTCGTATCCGCGGACTGGCTGCAGAGCGAGCTGGGTGCCAAGGACCTGCGCATCCTCGACGCATCCTTCTATCTGCCGGCGCAGAAGCGCAATGCCGATGCCGAATATGCCGGCGGCCATATTCCGGGCGCGATCCGCTTCGATCAGGACAAGATCGCCGATCACTCGACCAACCTGCCGCATATGGTGCCCTCGCCAGAGCTCTTTGCGGCAGAGGTCGGCAAGCTCGGCATCAGCGAGACCGATCGCATCGTCGTCTATGACGGCCCCGGCCTGTTTGCCTCGCCGCGCGTCTGGTGGCTGTTCCACATCGTCATGGGCGCGCCGAACGTCTTCGTGCTCGATGGAGGGCTCGACGGCTGGAAGGCCGAAGGTCGGCCGCTGGAAACGGCACTTCCGACATTCGAACCCGCAACCTTCAAGCCGAATTTCAATGGCAGCCGCGTCGTTGCGCTCGACGAGATGCGAGATATCGTCGACAGCCGTTCCCTGCAGATCGCCGATGCCCGCAGCGCCGGCCGCTTTGCCGCTGTGGAACCGGAACCGCGCGAAGGCATGCGCTCCGGCCACATGCCGGGCGCCAAGAGCCTGCCATCGGGCGTCTTCGCCACCAACGGCAAGTTCAAGTCGCTGCCCGAGCTGCGTGAGACCATAGAAAAGGCCGGCATCGATCTCGACAAGCCCGTCGTGACCACCTGCGGCTCCGGCATTACCGCCGCCATCATCACATTGGCGCTCGAATCGCTCGGCCACAGCGGCAACAAGCTCTACGACGGCTCATGGTCTGAGTGGGGCAGCCGCGCGGACACGCCAATCGCTACCGGTCAAGATTGAGCATGGCATCCGTGAAAACGCCTTCGTCGATCAAAGTCCACATCACCCGTCTGGAAATGACCGCGCCGCCCAAGACGAGCCTGGCGATGCCGGTCAATATTCAGACGGCTATCATGCGTGCGCCGGGCATTCCGCTGCCCTTCTATCGCTATCTCTACCGTCAGGTCGGGGCTCGCTGGCATTGGGTCGACCGGCTGCGCATGTCTGACGAGGAGCTGACGGCGATCCTTCACGATCAGCGCAACGATATCAGCGTGCTTTATGTCAACGGCGCTCCGGCCGGCTTCTTCGAATATTTCCGCCAGGACGAGGAAACCATCGAACTCAGCCATTTCGGCCTCATGGAGCATGCGCTCGGCCTCGGCATCGGCAAATGGTTCCTGCTCCAGTCGCTCTACGCCATATGGACGCTGAACCCGCAACGGATCATAACGACCACAAACGATCTCGATCATCCGCGAGCGCTTCAGCTCTACCAGATGTTCGGCTTTTCGCCGATTTCCACCGGCCAAGGCATTGTCAGGCCGTTGAGCGATAAAGAACTGCTGGAGTTCGCCAAGAACAACTAGCGGCAGGAATCGGGTGGCTTCGCGCGATGGCCTAAGGCATCACATGGTAAACGCCACAAGGAGATTTCCATGTCCACCATCGCCTTTTCCGCCATGCCGACATCCGACGCCGAAATGCTCTGGAACGGAGGCATGGACGCCTATGGTCACCAGCCGGAGACCATGACCTCCGACGGCCCCGGCCATCCCTGCCGCCATTGCCTGCGCAATATCGATGCCGGCGAGGAGCTTTTCGTCTTCGCTTATCGGCCCTTCCCTGAATTGCAACCCTATGCGGAGACCGGCCCGATCTTCCTGCACAAGACGCCCTGCAAACGCTACGAGGCGGCAGAAATCCTGCCGCCCGTGCTGGCGACCAGCCGGGATTTCATCGTGCGCGGCTATGGCAAGAACAACCGCATCGTCTACGGAACAGGTGCCGTGACACCGATCGGCGATATTCCCGCCTATGCCACATCGCTGCTCGAGCGCGCGGACATCGCCTATGTCCATGTCCGCTCGGCGCGCAACAATTGCTATCAGTGCCGCATAGACCGCGTATAACCCAACGGTTATGCGCTATTTAAATGCTACTGCGTCCTTTGCGCGCCAAAAGGGCGCGCGGCGCAGTAGAAAGAAGCGCCGGCATATGCTGATGCCGGCGCCTCCATCTGACGTGAGCGCGATGGGCTTTACGCTACGTTCAGGATGCTTTCGGGCGCGACGGCTTCATAGCCAAGCGCTTCGGCCACCGGCTTGTTGGTAATGCGGCCCTTGTGCACGTTGAGGCCATTTCGGAGGTGCTTGTCTTCGGCGATGGCGCGCAGACCGCGATCAGCCAATGCGAGGCCGTGATAGATGGTGGCGTTGTTCAAGGCATGCGCCGAGGTGACCGGAACCGCGCCCGGCATGTTGGCGACACAGTAATGCACAACGCCTTCGACCACGTAGGTCGGGTCCGAATGGGTTGTGGCATGCGAGGTTTCGAAGCAGCCGCCCTGATCGATGGCGACATCGACGATGACGGAGCCGCTCTTCATGCCCGACAGCATCTCACGCGTGACGAGCTTCGGCGCGGCGGCACCGGGGATCAAGACGGCGCCGATCACGAGATCGGCGGTGAAGACCTCCTCTTCCAGCGCCTGGATGCTGGAATAGCGCGTGTGGACGCGACCGTTGAAGATATCGTCCAGCTGGCGCAGTCGCGGCAGGGAACGATCGAGAATGCTGACATCGGCGCCGAGGCCGGCCGCCATCTTTGCGGCATGCAGACCGACCACACCGCCGCCGATGATGGCGACCTTGGCCGGCAGCACACCCGGCACGCCCCCGAGCAGGATGCCGAGACCGCCATTGGCCTTCTGCAACGCCGTCGCGCCCGCCTGGATCGATAGACGGCCGGCGACCTCGGACATCGGCGCCAGCAACGGCAGGCCGCCGCGCTCATCGGTGACGGTCTCATAGGCGATGGCGGTTACGCCGGAGGCGAGCAGGCCCTTGGTCTGCTCAGGATCGGGTGCCAGATGCAGATAGGTGTAGAGAAGCTGGCCGTCGCGAAGCTGCGCCCATTCGGAGGGCTGCGGCTCCTTGACCTTGACGATCATGTCGCACTTCTCGAAAATATCCTTGGCGCTTGCAGCGATCTTGGCGCCGGCGGCGGCATAGGCATGGTCATCGGCGCCGATGCCGGCACCGGCCTTCGTCTCGACCCAGACCTCGTGGCCGTGGGCGACATATTCACGAACGGATGCCGGCGTCAGGCCAACGCGATATTCGTGGTTCTTGATTTCCTTCGGGCAACCAACGCGCATTTCATTCCTCCTCGAATGCTTTTGCGTATGCAATTTCTCCAAGGGAAATCAGACCACCTCCGCCCTGAAATGTCCTTGCAAAGACGATTTGCGTTACGGTCATTTTTCGTGATTTATTGCGCGGATAAGAGTTTTTTCGAAAGATCTTCGAATGTCCGACCTTGACGCCATAGATCATTCGATTCTGCGGATGCTGCAGCAGAACGCGCGGATCACCAATGCGGAACTGGCCGAAAAGGTCGGCCTTTCGCCATCAGCCTGCTCGCGCAGGCTCGATATTCTCGAAAAGAACGGCGTCATCGACGGCTATCACGCGCACCTGTCGCACAAGGCGCTGGACTACAAGATGATCGCCATCGTGCACATCTCGCTATCCGGCCAGTTCGCCAAGACGCTTTCGGAATTCGAAACGGCGGTGAAGCGCTGTCCGAATGTGCTCGCCTGCTATCTCATGTCGGGCGAATACGACTACATATTGCGCGTCGCCGCGCGGGACCTCGAGGACTATGAGCGCATCCATCGCGATTGGCTCTCTGCGCTGCCGCATGTCGTTAAGATCAATTCCAGCTTTGCCCTGCGCGAAATCATCGACCGGCCGAATGTCGGTCTCTGATCCCAGTCAGCGCAGGTCCAGCAGCAATGCGCGGTGATCGGAAACTTCAGGTTCGGCCACGGGGTCGAAATTGATCACCTCGATATCCGGCGTTACCAGCATGTAGTCGGCAAAGCGCGGCTCCTTGCGATAGTGGGAGGTGCGGGTGTCGCCATGTCCCCGCGAGGTGATGAGATCGACAAGCCCCAGGCTGCCGAGGATTTCGAATGTAACGCTGCCCGGCAGCACGTTGAAATCGCCGCAGACGACCAGTCGCTCGCCATCCTGCCAGACCTGGCGGATAAGCTCGACCAGTGCGTCCGCCTGATGGCGGCGCGCTGGCGTATCGCCCTTGCCTTCGATATCTCGCAGGCCATGCATCTGGGCGATCGTGATCGGGTAGCCGTGCTCGTAGTCGAAGAGGCGAATGCAATGCGCGTTGCGCGACCGCGGATGCGGTCCCCACCCATCGGCCGAGAATTCGCCATGGATGAAACCCACGGCTTGGCCGATGATCGGATAGGTCCTGCGCACAAAGGTCGCCAGCCCGAATTCGGACTGCAGCCGCCGATCGCCGTCGAAGAGATCGCCGCGCGCAACGGGCGAGAAGAACGCATCATGGGCCGGCAAAGCGGCCTTCAGCTCCTCGAAGAGATTGGCCCGCTGCAGGAGCTCGACGCCGTGGTCGCGATAAACAAGCCATTCGGATTCGGCATCGAGTGTCCGAACCACTTCCTGCAGGCACAACACATCCGCATCGATATCGACGAGGTAGGGCATCAACGGCTCATGCAGCCGGCCGCCCCATGCATTCAAGGAAACGATGCGCAATATCCTGTGCCCTCTCCAATAGCTGTATCCAAATCGCCGGTCGCGCGCAGGCCGACCAACATCGGAAAATCTGCCAGGCCTTTCTGGAGCCTCCAAGGCAATCCCCTGATCGCGTGGTACCGATTCGGGACGCTCGGCTACAATTTTAGCGGTTACCCTCAGAATCTTTCAATGCTTGCATGCTATGCAAAGACTGAAAAAGATGTCCGAACCGGAATAACACCATGCAGCCCTTTTCGAAATCTCTCGTTCAAGGCAACCTGAAGATCAAGTCGCGAGGTTCGCCGCGCCATTATGCCCGGCTGACGGGTCAAGTCCGATATTTCACCAAGCTTGCTGCAGGACGAGTCGTCAACATTTCCGCCAGAGGAATCGCTCTCGATCTGCAGTCGCCGCTCTATGCGGCCGCAGGCAGCAAGGTTCGCGTCGAATGCGACGATATCGGTTTGCTGGACGGTTTCGTGCGCTGGGCCCATAATGGCCGCATTGGCATCGAGTTCGATCGCTCGTCCAACGCGTCGGCAAAGGTCGCTTCCTATTTCCGCTTTTTCCACAAGGACATAAAGCCGGTTCTGAAACGCTGACCGCATGCGGGCGCTCTCTGAAGCGCGGTCACAATAAGCCTGTCACATTCCTGGTGCACACCTTCGAAAATCGTCCTAATCTCCCTCGCCCGAGAGATGATCGAGGGACCATAGCCCCATCGTAGAAGGAGTCTTCCATGTCTTCCATTCTGGATTTGCCCAGTATGTCGCGCCGTACCCTGCTGCAAGGCCTCAGCGCCACTGCGGCGCTGATCGTGCTGCATCCCTTTGCAGCTCGCGCGGCCGGCAATCAGGCGCATCTGCGTCTCATGGAAACGACGGATATTCACGTCAACGTCTTCCCTTACGACTACTATGCCGACAAGCCGAATGACACGATGGGCCTGACGCGCACCGCGACGATCATCGATAACATTCGCGCGGAAGCCACCAATTCGCTGCTGATCGACAATGGCGACGTGCTGCAGGGCAATCCGATGGGTGATTACATGGCCTATCAGCACGGCATGAAGGACGGCGACGTCCATCCGGTCATCAAGGCGATGAACACACTCGGCTACGAAGTCGGCACGCTCGGCAACCACGAATTCAACTACGGCCTCGACTTCATGTTCAAGGTGCTGGCCGGCGCGAACTTCCCCTTCGTCTGCGCCAACCTGACCAAGGGCCAACTCGCTTCCGACCCGACAAAGGACGATCTGTTCTTCAAGCCCTACCGGATCATTGAAAAGAAGATCAAGGACGGCGCCGGCAACGAAAGCCCGGTCAAGATCGGCTTCATCGGCTTCGTACCGCCGCAGATCATGCTTTGGGACATCAAGAACCTCGAGGGCAAGGCGCAGACGCGCGATATCGTCGAAGCCGCCAAGGCCTGGGTGCCGGTCATGAAGGCCGAGGGTGCCGACATCGTCATCGCTCTCTCGCATTCCGGCATCGACGGCAGCGCCCCGTCCGACAAGATGGAAAACGCCTCGCTCTACGTCGCCGCCGTTCCCGGCATCGACGCCGTTTTCACCGGCCACCAGCATCTCGTCTTCCCCGGTCCGAAGACCTGGGACGGCATCAAGGACGCCGATCCGGTCAAGGGCACGCTGCACGGCAAGCCCGCCGTCATGGCCGGCTTTTGGGGCTCACACCTCGGCCTGATCGACCTGCTTCTCGAAAAGGACGGCAACAGCTGGAAGATCGTCGATTTCACCTCCGAGGCGCGGCCGATCTACCATCGCGACGACAAGAAGAAGGTCATCGCCGACGTCGCCGACAAGAAGGAAGTGGTGGAAGCAGCCAAGGCCGAGCATGAAGCGACGCTGACCTACGTCCGCACGCCGGTCGGCAAGACTTCGGCGCCGCTCTACTCTTATTTTGCGCTCGTTGCCGACGATCCGTCGGTGCAGATCGTCAGCCAGGCACAGGTCTGGTACATCAAGCAAATGCTGAAGGAGACGCAGTACAAGGACCTGCCGGTGCTTTCGGCGGCGGCTCCCTTCAAGTGCGGCGGCCGCAACGGCGTCGACTACTACACAGACGTTCCTGCCGGCAATATCGCCATCAAGAACGTTGCCGATCTCTATCTCTATCCGAATACGGTGCAGGCGGTCGTCATCAACGGCGCGCAGGTGAAGAACTGGCTGGAAATGTCGGCGGCGATGTTCAACCAGGTGCAATCGGGCGCCAAGGATGTCGCTCTGCTCAACGACAGCTTTCCGTCCTACAACTTCGACGTCATCGACGGCGTCACCTATCAGATCGACGTGTCGCAGCCGCGCCGCTTCAGCGATGACGGCAAGCTCCTCAACGCCGATGCAAACCGCATCCAGAACCTGCAATTTGATAGCAAGCCGATCGATCCCGCCCAGAAATTCGTGGTAGTCAGCAACAACTACCGCGCCGGCGGCGGCGGCAATTTCCCGGAAATCGGAGCCGACAAGGTCATCTACAAGGCCCCGGACACCAACCGCGACGTCATCGTCCGTTATGTCCATGAACAGGGCACGATCAACCCGACCGCCGACGGCAACTGGACCTTCAAGCCACTCCCGGGCACCACCGTCCTATTCCCAAGCTCACCCAAGGCTAAGGACTTCCTAGCCGAGGTAAAGAGCGTGAAGATCGAGGACGCCGGCGAAGGTACGGACGGGTTCAATAATTTCCGGCTGGTTCTTTAATCGGTTACACCATTCCACACATGAAAATGGGCGCCTCAGAGGGCGCCCATTTTCATTCCGCCGCCAGCTGGTTTTCGTCAGGGCGGAACACGTCTATGGCAGCCTTGAAATCCACCCGGTCCGGGCATTGCGACAGGCGGTCGCGGAAGGCCTCAATCATCCAGGCCGCCGCAGGACCCGGGGGATTGGAGAGCTTGCGAACTGCATAGATCGGATATTCGCCCTGCTCATAGGCGTCGAGGTCGAGATGCACGAGCCGGCCCTTTTGCAGGTCTTCATAGATCAGCGACGCCGGCAGCCCGCCCCAGCCGAGGCCGCCGCGGATTAGCTGATGCTTGGTCGCGATATCGCTGAGGTGCCAGATCTTGTAGGACAGGACATTGAAATCCCGGCCCTTGGTGAGGTTCGAAGCATCGGTGACGACCAGTTGCACCTCTTCTCGCACGTCGGCGAGGGTCAGCGGCCGTCTGATCTGGGCAAGTGGATGGCTAGGTGAGGCGACCGGCATCATGAAGGAGTGGCCGAGGCGCTCGATCACCATGGAATCGTCCTGCTTTATGACCGCGCCGCCGATTCCGATCGTCGATTTGCCGCTGGCGACCAGCTCCATCATCGTGCCGAGCTCGCCGGCATCAAGCCGCAGCGAGACGGACGGGAAGCGATCACGGAACTCTCTCAGGACGTCGACCGTGGCATTGGTCGGCACCATGACGCTGATGGCGACGGCGACCTCCGCCTCGAGCCCGGTCTTCAGGCCCTTGACCCTGGCGCGCATCACCTGGAGATCGGAGAGAATGCGGCGCGCATCCTCGAGCATCACCCTGCCCGCATCGGTCAGCTTCGGCTGGCGTGAGCCAGAGCGCTCGAACAGCGGCATTTCAAGCTGCGCCTCGAGATTGGCGATCGTATAGCTGATCACCGACTGCGCGCGGTTGAGCACGCGCGAAGCCGCGGAGAAACTGCCGGATTCGGCAACGGTCAGAAAAACCTGCAATTGGTCAAGCGTTGGATTGGGAAGCATGGGCTATCCATTTTATCGATCATTCCAATCCATATTATCACAGTTTTTCTCGATAGCACTGAAGACTTATCTATGGACGCGAAACATGGCCGAACTTCCCACCCGGCTATCGCAACCCATTGACAAGGAACACTAACATGTCCTCCATTTTGCTTCTGACATCCAGCCCGCGGTCCGATTCCCTCTCCACCAAGATCGCGACCGAGCTTGCCGACAAGATCAAGGCCCAGAACCCGGGCAAGACGATCGTTCACCGCGATCTGTCGTCCGCTCCCCTGCCGCATATCGATGAGCTTTTCACCGGCGCCATCCGCACGCCAGCCGAAGCCCGCACGGCTGAACAGGCCGAAGCCGTCAAGGTTTCCGACGCGTTGGTCGACGAATTGCTTGCCGCCGACACGCTGGTCATCGGCACCGGCCTCATCAACTTCAACATCTATTCCTCGTTGAAGACCTGGATCGACAACATCGCCCGCGCCGGCCGCACCTTCACCTACACGGAAACCGGCCCGAAGGGCCTGGCGACCGGCAAGAAGGCCTATATCGTGCTGGCATCCGGCGGCGTTTATTCCGAAGGCCCGGCCGCTCCGCTGAACCACGCCGTTCCCTACCTGAAGTCGGTTCTCGCTTTCATCGGCATTACTGAAGTCGAGACCGTCTATATCGAAGGCATTGCTTTCGGTCCGGAAGCAGTCGAGAAGGCAATCGGTGCTGCTCAGGCCCGCGCAGCCGAGCTGGCGCTCGCCGCCTAATCGACAGCAGCTTGCAGATATTCGAGGCGGTCGGCATTTGCCGGCCGCCTTTCTATTTTGTCCCGCCGTTCGGCAGATCCTTCACGAACTGCTTTACGGTCTCCAGAATTTCTTTCGAAAATGCCTCGTCGTTGGCCACCCGCGCTAGCCCCAGCGCGCCGGTCATGAGGCAGGATGCGATGATCGCCTTCTGTCGCGCTTCGCGTGTTTCCGGCTCAGGCATACGCGCGGTCATCGCTTCGAAATTCTTCCGCAGCCCTTCCGTCGCGATCGCGCGGACGGCGTCGCCGCTGCGGGCCATATCTGCCGTCAGGGCGGCATAGGCGCAACCCTCGCCGCAATGATCCCGATGACGCTCGCTGAGATAACTGTCCACGTAGGCGTCCAGCGGAATACTTGCCGGATCGATGCCTTTTTCCTCTTGATGCTTCCGCCAGGATCCAACGGCCGATTCCACCGCTTCCGCCACCAACTCGTCGCGGGAAGCAAAGTGCTTATAAAAGCCGCCGACGGTCAGCCCGGCTTCCTTCATCAGATCGGCGACGCCGATCCCGTCCAATCCTTCCTCCCGCAGCCGCTTAGCGGCAAGCGCGACGATGCGTTCGTGCGTCTTCTGCTTTTCCAATTGCGAACGGCCCATCGAGAATCCTTTCCGCTTAGCCTTGACAAAATGGATTACGAGCATAATCCTTATAGAGAACGATCATAATCCAGATCGTGAGAAAAGCCAACAGGAGCTATGAACATGCGTCTCAAGAACAAGGTCGCCGTCGTTACCGGCGGGAACAGCGGCATCGGCCTCGCCACCGCCCGGCTCTTCCTTGCCGAAGGTGCCAAGATCGTCATCACCGGCCGCAATCCGCAGACCCTTGCAGCCGCCGCCGAGGAGCTTGGCGGCAACGTGCTGGCCCTGCGGGCCGACACGACAGACATCCCGGCGATGGAGAAGGCCTTCGCCGAGGCAGCACAGAAGCTTGGCAAGTTCGATATCGTCTTCGCCAATGCCGGAATTGGCGGCGAGACCGCGCTCGGCAAGACCACGCTCGAGCAATTCGAATCCATCGTGCGCATCAATTTCACCGGCGTATTCTTCACGGTGCAGGCAGCGCTGCCCTATCTGAACGATGGTGGTTCGGTGATCCTGAACGGCTCCGTGCATGCCGTGCTCGGAATTCCCGGCTATTCTGCCTATGCAGGCACGAAGGGCGCCGTTCGTGCCATGACCCGCAACCTGGCGTCAGAGCTTGCTCCGCGCGGCATCCGCGTCAACCAGGTCACGCCGGGAGCGACCAAGACGCCGATCTGGAATTCGCGGGCAGCAACGCCGGAAGCTATGGACGCACTGGAGGCCCGTTTCGGCGGCCTGAGCCCGCTCGGCCGCATGAGCGAAGCCGATGAGATCGCCAAGGCCGCACTCTATTTCGCATCGGACGATTCCGCCAACGTCACGGCGATCGAAATCACGGTCGATGGCGGCGCCGTCAACGCCCCCTCGGGCGCCAAGATATTCCGCACGGCCTGAGCCAAGAATCTAGCCAGGCGCCCGCCCGGTGCGGGTTGCGCCGCGAAATCATGAGTAAGGCCGCCGGAAGCGTAAAGCACGAGGCGGCCTTTCCTTTTCAGGGATACGACGGCGCATCTCAGAATTCCGATTGCCGCGACATGTACATTTGCCATGCTTCGACTTTGGATTAAGGCAGCGCCTCGCCTTCAATATCTCTCTGGAGAAAGATAGATTGCCGCGGCGCCTGAGATCAGACTTGTCGGACCTTTTCGCCGTCGCCGAACAGCGATGCGCCGTTCTGATCGATGATCTGCTGCGCCTTGCGGAAGGTCGATTCCACGGCATCGTCCGACGAGGTGAAAACATCGGCGCGGATGAAGTTGCGCACCAGGATCTCGCCGTTCACATCATTCTCGATCCGGCCCATGAGCCGGAACTGATTGCCCTCGCGCTGCGGCGTGGCATAGATCGTGCAGCCGGCATGCACCTGGGGCTCGGCGCTGACAGTGGAGCTGGCAGACTTTTCAGCGCCCGCCTGCGACGCGCCGCCGGTGAAGATCGAAAGGATATTTGAAAAGAACGAAGCCATGGATCGCCTTTAGCATGAAGGTTGCAGGGTCGCAAAGTCAAATGATCAGGTTTGCCAGGATGTCGTTTTCGGTGATGTCTTCATACCCCATGCCGGAACTTTCGAAATTCGCGATAAGCTGTTTGAAATTATCCGGATTCTTCGTCTCGATGCCGATCAGGATAGAGCCGAAATTGCGGGCGCTCTTCTTTAGATATTCGAAGCGGGCGATATCATCTTCAGGCCCGAGCATGTTGAGGAAATCCCTCAATGCGCCAGGGCGCTGCGCCAGACGCAGGATGAAATATTTCTTCAGCCCGGCATAGCGCATGGCGCGCTCCTTGACGTCGGGCAGGCGTTCGAAATCGAAATTGCCGCCGGAGACGACGGCGACGATGGTCTTGCCGCGGATGCTCTCACGATCCAGGGTCTCCAGCGCGGTGATCGCCAAGGCGCCGGCGGGCTCCAGCACGACGCCTTCGACGTTCAGCATATCGGTGATGGTCACGCAGATGGCGTTTTCGTCGATGAGTTTGACTTGCTCGGCAGCAAACCCTTTCAAAGCGGCGAAGTTCAGATCGCCGATACGGCCGACCGCGGCACCATCGACGAAATTGTCGACTTTGGTCAGCGTCACCACCTTCCCCGCCTCGATGCTGCGCCTGAGGCTCGGCGCGCCGGCGGGCTCGGCGAAGACAAAGGCATCGCGGGCGAGCCGATCGGCAAAATAGCTGGTGATGCCGGCGGCCAGACCGCCGCCGCCGACAGGCAGAAGAATGCGGTCGGCCACGACGCCATCAGGCAGTTGCTCGGCGATCTCGGCCGCGACGGTCGCCTGCCCCTCGATAATATCGACATGATCGAAAGGCGGCACCATGACGCCATCGATCTTTTCGACATGATCGCGCGCGGCCTGATAGCATTGGTCGAAGAAATCGCCGAAGAGCTTGATGGTGATGAATTCGCCGCCGAATATGCGGGTCTTGTCGATCTTCTGCTGCGGCGTCGTCACAGGCATGTAAACCACGCCCGGCACGCCGAAATGCCGGCAGACGAAGGCAAAGCCCTGGGCATGATTGCCGGCGGACGCGCAGACGAAGGTCTTTCCCGTTCCTCCTTCGGCAATCACCTTGCGGAAGAAATTGAAGGCGCCGCGGATCTTGTAGGAGCGCACCGGCGTCAGATCCTCGCGTTTCAGCCAAATGTCCGCGCCGTAGCGAGCGGAAAGATGCTCGTTCAGTTGCAACGGCGTTACGGGGAAGAGACCACGCATGGCCTCGGTGGCTTTGAGAACAGTCTGTTTGTCCACGGCTATCCGTCCTTCTTCACAATCCGCCTTCGCTATGACACAGGAAATATGAGTCAAGAAAGCCTGTTTATCGCGGTTTCAGACCTGCCGACACGATATTGCCGAGATACCGGGCGTCGAAGATATATGCCTCCTGCCGTCATATCCCCCAAAATCTGTGAATTGACAGCGCGGACTTGCCTGTCTCCAATACGGGACAGCCATCATGATGATGGTTAGAGGCCCGCCCTAGTACCGACACTCGGCTCCGGCGGGCTTCGCTTGTTAGGCACAGTGCAGAACTCACCTAATAATTCCATTTACAGTTGAAAAATCGCGCAAAAGATGCTTATCCCGGCCTCATCCAAGGGAGACCATCATCATGCGCTTTATCCGCTTGCTTTCCATTGCTTTCACCCTCGCCGCGCTGGCTTCCTGCACATCGCAGGAGCAAACCTTCGAGAAGAGCATCCCGATCATGAAGGAAAGCCCGAGCGCCCGTGCGCAAGTCATCGCCAAATGCCTGTCGCAGCACCTACCGCCGGAAACGCTGGATCAAATCGCGTTTTATGTGAGATCGCAAAGAAGCGAAGCAAAGCGGCTCTTTTGTCAGCGGCTGATGACAGGCGTAGTTTCCGGAAGAATAAGCTACGCCGATTTCAAAGCCATGTTCCAGCAGAAAAAGGTGACCCCGGCGCTCGTCGCCGTTCTCAAGGGGCGCTAAGCTGATCGACGCCGAATGATCCCTATGCGGCGGCGGACCAATGTAAGTTGGTCCGCCATTGCAAAAACATTTCCTTGACTGAATCGCTCAAGTGCTTGAAGGGGAAAGACACGCGGACGTGGCGAAACTGGTAGACGCAAGGGACTTAAAATCCCTCGGCCTTTGGCTGTACGGGTTCGACCCCCGTCGTCCGCACCAAAGATAAACCCCTATATGCTCGACGAAAAAGGCGCAGCTTTCGCCGCGCCTTTGTTCAATGCACAAAACTCGAATTAAGCGAAAAGCTTGGCCGCGATCTTGGCGACATGGGCACCCTGGAACTTTGCCGCTTCCAGCTCGATTTCGGAAGGCTGACGCGAGCCGTCGCCATTGGTGATGGTGGAAGCGCCGTAGGGCGAGCCGCCCTTGACTTCCTCGGTGCCCATCTGGCCCTGGAAGGCATAGGGAAGGCCGACAACAACCATGCCCTGATGCAGAAAGGTCGGGATGAAGCCGAGAATGGTCGATTCCTGGCCACCGTGCTGGGTGGCGGACGAGGTGAAGGCCGAGCCGACCTTGCCGACGAGCTTGCCGGCGAACCAGAGGCCGCCGGTCTGATCCCAGAAATTGCGCATCTGCGAGGCAACCGTGCCGAAACGCGTGCCGGCGCCGACGATGATCGCATCATATTCGGCCAGTTCGTCCGGCGTTGCGATCGGCGCTTCCTGGTCGACCTTGAAGTAGGAGGCCTTTGCAACCTCTTCCGGCACCAGTTCGGGCACGCGCTTGACGGTGACTTCGGCACCGGCGGACTTTGCGCCCTCCGCGACGGCATAGGCCATCGTCTCGATATGACCGTAAGCGGAATAATAAAGAACCAGAACCTTAGCCATGAACGTCTCCTGTCTGTTGGACGCGTTAAGTATCGGAGCAAGTTTTATCAGCGATGAGACGGGCGCGCAGCCCCCATGCCCGGAACGCACTGTTCATCCTCTATAGACGAAAATTCACTTGCGCGGCCTCAAGCCGACTACCCGGGACTGTGAAAACGACCGTTTGCATTCGCGAAAAACGGCGCTACCTATTTCGAACCTTTTGCGAACGCGCCGCTGCGCAATTTCACGGATGTTTTCATGACAAACGAAACTATTGTCACCGCCGCCATGCTGGCCATCGGCGACGAGCTGCTCTCCGGCCGGACGAAGGACAGGAATATTGGCCATCTCGCCGATGTCCTGCTGCTTGCCGGCATCGATCTGAAGGAGGTTCGTATCGTCGCCGATGATGAAGACGCCATCGTATCGGCGTTGAATGCTTTGCGCGGCACGTATGATTATGTCTTCACCTCAGGCGGCATCGGCCCGACCCATGACGATATTACCGCCGACGCCATCGCCAAGGCATTCGGCGTGCCCTGCGAGCACGATGCCGAGGCCATGCGGCTGATGGCTGAGATGTATGCCAAGCGCGAGATGGAATTCACCGAGGCCCGCCAGCGCATGGCGCGCATGCCTGTCGGATCGAAACACATCGCCAATCCGGTCTCGACAGCACCGGGCTTCAACATCGGGAACGTCTATGTGATGGCCGGCGTGCCGCAGGTTTTCCAGGCGATGCTCGACAATGTCATACCGACGCTTCGGACCGGCGTGCGCATGCTTTCGACGGCGATTGCCTGCCCTTACGGCGAAGGTGAGATCGGCACGCCGCTCGGCATCATCCAGAAAGCCCATCCGGATACCAGCATCGGTTCCTATCCGCGCTATGTCGGCCAGTCCTTCTCGACCGAAATTGTCGTCAGAGCCCGCTCCGCCGAGCTGGTTGAAAATGTCGCGGCGGAAGTGCGCGCGATGATCGAGACCATTCGACAGTCGAAAGCCAAGGACAATCAGTCCGCCCAGGCATGACGTTCAACGATGGCGTGCATTTTATCGGGGAACCAGGAACGGGTTCAGCGCATTATTTCGATGCGGAATGCTGATATAATGAAGCGATCCAACCCTCCGCATGGGAGATCACGTCATGTCCTATAAAACCCTGGTGACCGTTCTCGACAATCCCGACAACACGCGCATCGCCGCCGATTTTGCGGCGGCGTTCGCCAAGGAGTATGGCGCCCACATTGTTGGCCTGCATGCGGAAATCATCTCGACCGTGCCGCTCGTGGCGCCGATGGAAATCCCGGATCCCGTCGCCGTGCAGGCGCTTCAGGATGTCGCCCATAGCCAGGCGGTCGAAATCGAGCGGCTGTTTCGCACGAAAATGGAGGGGGCCGGCCTCGACTATGAATGGCGCAGCTTTACCAGCACCGTTGGCTACGGCACCGAGCCCTTGATCGAAAGTGCCCGCAGCGCCGACCTGCTGGTTGCCGTGCAACCGGACCCGGCGAAATATTCCGACAACCAGGTCGATGTCGAAACCTTCCTGTTCGATAGCGGCCGCCCGGTACTGTTGATCCCCTATATCCTGCGCACGCCGAAACCCGTGCGTCGCGTGCTGATCGCCTGGAACGGCTCCAAGGAGGCGGCGCGCGCCACCTTCGATGCCCTGCCTTTCCTGAAGGCCGCCGATTCCGTGGAAATTCTTTCGGTCAGCACATCCGAGAGAGAGACCCACCCCTCGAAGGAAAGCGGCGTTCAGATTGCGGCGGCGCTGACGCGCCACGGCGTTCGCGCCAAATTCGAAACGGCGGCCTGCACCGGCAAGTCCACGCCATCGCAAGTCATCGAAAATCGCCTTGCCGACAACAGCATCGATCTGCTCGTCATGGGCGCCTATACGCATTCCTGGCTCTGGCAGATGATCTTCGGCGGCACGACGCGGACATTGCTGCAATCCATGACGGCGATGACGCTTCTGGCCCGCTGATCGGCTTTGCAGCTTAAACCGAAGGGTTCTCCACTGGAAACTGCACCGCTTCGCTGCATGGCGGCTATTGCCTTTTGACCGCAAATCCAGCAGAAAGCAGCGACCGATGACAGAATTCCCGTCAGGGAACCGTTCGCGCGGTCCATGGAACATGATCCCGAAAGGCATATCGCTCTTTTCTGGATGAAATCCTGTTCAAGTCGATATCAAGCGAATCGCGTTCCGGATTTGGTTCATGGTCCGCGCCCGCCGCGGGGGTCTGCTCAGGGTCGCCGGTAGCGCCGGCGCGTCGTTATTCCATGCCCCGGAGCCTGCTGCCATGTCCCTTCCTGATAAAGCCTTTCCCGTATCCTGGGATCAGTTCCATCGCGATGCCCGCGCGCTTGCCTGGCGGCTTGCCGGCCTCAATCGCGAATTCAAGGCGATCGTCTGTATCACCCGCGGCGGCCTCGTACCGGCCGCCATCATCTCGCGCGAACTCAATATCCGCGTGATAGAGACCGTCTGCGTCGCCTCCTATCACGACTACACAAGCCAGGGGGAGATGAACCTTCTCAAGGGCGTTGCGCCGGAACTGGCGGTCGACGGCGGCGAAGCAGTCCTCGTCATCGACGATCTGACCGATACCGGCAAGACGGCCGTCGAAGTCCGCGCCATGCTGCCGAAGGCGCATTTCGCCTGCGTCTACGCCAAGCCCAAGGGCGTGCCGACCATCGACACCTTCATCACCGAGGTAAGTCAGGACACCTGGATCTACTTCCCCTGGGACATGGGCTTCACCTATCAGGAGCCGATCGCCAAGGGTCATCGCGGCTGAATTCCGTCGCGAGCCGCGCGAATCAGCAATGATTCTGTCCGCTGGACAAAAGCGGGACTCGACCTGTGGTAATAGAGGTGGGCGCTGCGGCGCCCACTATATTTAGTGGAGGCCAGACGATGAGAACATGTGCGATTCAAGGCTTTCCCAGCGAATCATAAGACACCACGGCATGCTTTTGCCTCGTCGCCAATGGTTTCAGGGTCACGGTCACAATATTGTCGCGTTTGACCCCTGCAGTAATGGATTTCATCGCATCCCCGATCCAGCGATGGGCGAACGTCCGCCTCCAAGCTGTTGAATCCTTTGATCTCCTGACATTTCCCCAGTTTCCACAGCCAAGCCCACAAGATATTGTGGTTAACAATCCATTTCAAACCACCCCTTGACGAAAACGGGTCTTTCAAAGTTAATGGACGACGTTGCGGCGGCGACTGGACCGGATGTAATTACGAGGGCTGGTCCTCAACTCGAAATCGGATTTGGATTCAGGGCGATGCACCATGATTGGTGGCCGCCGTGAGGGTTTTTGTGCCGATATCGATGCTGCCAAAAAATGTGTGCGGGGACTGGCGGCAATAAGCTGTTAATACTATATTTAGTGTTTACAGCCACCATCACCACAAGATACAGGAAGGCATCTCCGGATGACACCTCCTGTCAGAAAGCGGATTGAAGACTGGCTGCGCGTTGAAATCGCGAGGCCGGATTAGGATTTTTGCGCCCTGCTCTCTCATGGGCGCGCCAACGAACGAGGATTGGGACCATGCGCATCGAACGTCGCTTTACGAAGGCCGGTCAGTCGCCCTACGCGGATATCGAATTCCGCAAAGCGACCAGCGAGATCAAGAACCCCGACGGCTCGGTCGTGTTCCGCCTCGAGAATATCGATGTGCCCGCACAGTTCTCGCAGGTTGCCGCCGACATTCTGGCGCAGAAGTACTTCCGCAAGGCCGGCGTGCCCGCCAAGCTGAAACGAGTCGAGGAAAACGACGTTCCTTCATTCCTGTGGCGCTCCGTGCCCGATGAAGCTGCCATGAAAGACCTTCCAAAGGAGAGCCAGACTGGCTCCGAAACCGACGCGCGCCAGGTTTTCGACCGTCTGGCCGGCACCTGGACCTACTGGGGCTGGAAGGGCGGCTATTTCTCGACCGAGGAAGACGCCTCCGCTTTCCAGGACGAACTCGCTTATATGCTTGCCACCCAGCGCGTCGCGCCGAACTCTCCGCAGTGGTTCAACACCGGCATGCACTGGGCCTACGGCATCGACGGCCCCGGCCAGGGCCATTTCTATGTCGACCCCTTCACCGGCAAGATCACCAAGTCGAAGTCGGCCTATGAGCATCCGCAGCCACATGCCTGCTTCATCCAGTCCGTCGAGGACGACCTCGTCAACGAAGGCGGCATTATGGACCTGTGGGTTCGCGAAGCCCGCCTCTTCAAATACGGCTCCGGCACCGGCTCGAACTTCTCGCTGCTGCGCGGCGAAGGCGAAAAGCTGTCCGGCGGCGGCCGTTCCTCCGGCCTGATGAGCTTCCTGAAGATCGGCGACCGCGCTGCAGGCGCCATCAAGTCAGGCGGCACGACCCGCCGCGCCGCCAAGATGGTCGTCGTCGACATCGACCACCCGGATATCGAGGAATACATCAACTGGAAGGTCAAGGAAGAGCAGAAGGTTGCCGCTCTCGTGACCGGCTCGAAGATCGTCGCCAAGCACCTGAAGGCGATCATGAAGGCCACGGTCAATTGCGAAGGCGACAACGACAATTGCTTCGATCCGGCCAAGAACCCTGCCCTGAAGCGCGAAATCCGCGCCGCCAAGAAGGATCAGGTTCCGGAAAACTACGTCCAGCGCGTCATCCAGTTCGCTCGCCAGGGCTACAAGGATCTCGAGTTCAAGACCTATGATACCGACTGGGATTCGGAAGCCTATCTCACCGTATCGGGCCAGAACTCCAACAACTCGGTCTCGATCAAGGACGACTTCCTGCGCGCCGTCGAGAACGATGGCGACTGGAACCTGACGGCACGCAAGGACGGCAAGGTCATCAAGACGCTGAAGGCCCGCGACCTCTGGGAATCGATCTCCTATGCCGCGTGGGCATCGGCCGACCCGGGCCTGCATTTCAACACGACGATGAACGACTGGCACACCAGCCCGGCTGCCGGCCCGATCCGCGCATCCAACCCGTGCTCGGAATACATGTTCCTCGACGACACCGCCTGCAACCTTGCTTCGCTGAACCTGATGACCTTCAAGGACGCGGCGACGAAGCGCATCAACATCGCCGATTACGAACATGCCGTCCGCCTCTGGACCGTCGTTCTCGAAGTCTCCGTGATGATGGCGCAGTTCCCGTCGCGCCGGATCGCCGAGCTTTCCTATGAATATCGCACGCTCGGCCTCGGCTACGCCAACATCGGCGGACTGCTGATGTCGTCCGGCATTCCCTATGATAGCGACGAAGCCCGCGCCATCGCCGGCTCGCTGACCGCGATCATGACCGGCGTCGCCTATGCGACCTCGGCCGAAATGGCCTCCGAACTCGGGACATTCCCGATGTTCAAGCCGAATCGCGAGAATATGCTGCGCGTCATCCGCAACCACCGTCGCGCCGCCTACGGCGAGACCTCAGGCTATGAGGGCCTGTCGGTCAATCCGGTGGCGCTGATCCACTCCGAGAACCCGGACAAGGATCTCGTTGCCCATGCCAAGGCTGCCTGGGACAAGGCGCTGGAACTCGGCGAGAAGCATGGCTACCGCAATGCCCAGGCAACCGTGATCGCGCCGACCGGCACGATCGGCCTCGTCATGGATTGCGATACGACCGGCATCGAGCCCGACTTCGCGCTGGTGAAGTTCAAGAAGCTCGCCGGCGGCGGCTATTTCAAGATCATCAACCGTGCCGTTCCGGAAGCGCTGCGTGCACTCGGCTATTCCGAAAGCCAGCTCGCCGAGATCGAGGCCTATGCCGTCGGCCATGGCAACCTGAACCAGGCTCCGGCCGTCAACCCCTCGACGCTGAAGGCCAAGGGCTTTACAGACGAGAAGATCGACGTCGTCAACGCTGCCCTCAAGAGCGCCTTCGACATCAAGTTCGTCTTCAACCAGTGGACGCTCGGCGCCGACTTCATGAAGGGCGTGCTGAAGGTTTCCGACGAGCAGATGGCCGACATCAGCTTCAGCCTGCTTGACCATCTCGGCTTCTCCAAGAAGGACATCGAGGCCGCCAACATCCATGTCTGCGGTGCGATGACGCTCGAAGGCGCGCCGTTCCTGAAGAACGAGCACCTCGCCGTCTTCGATTGCGCCAATCCCTGCGGCAAGATCGGCAAGCGCTACCTTTCGGTCGAAAGCCATATCCGCATGATGGCGGCTGCCCAGCCCTTCATCTCCGGCGCCATCTCCAAGACGATCAACATGGCGAACGAAGCAACCGTCGAGGATTGCAAGAACGCATATATGCTGTCCTGGAAGCTCGGCCTGAAGGCGAACGCGCTCTATCGCGACGGCTCCAAGCTCAGCCAGCCGCTGAACGCCTCTCTGATCGAGGACGACAGCGACGAGGATGCGATGGAGGAATTCCTGCAGGCTCCGGCTGCCGCCCAGGCCGTCACCATCACCGAGAAGATCGTTGAGCGCGTGATCGAAAAGGTCATACGGACACAGGAGAAGCTGCCGGGTCGCCGCAAGGGCTACACCCAGAAGGCCAAGATCGGCGGACACACGATCTTCCTGCGCACCGGCGAATATGACGATGGCCGCCTTGGCGAAATCTTCCTCGACATGAACAAGGAAGGTTCGGCGCTACGCGCCTTCATCAACAACTTCGCGATCTCGGTCTCGCTCGGCCTGCAGTACGGCGTGCCGCTCGAGGAATATGTCGACGCCTTCACCTTCACCAAGTTCGAGCCGGCCGGCATCGTCACCGGCAACGACGCGATCAAGAACGCCACGTCGATCCTCGACTATGTGTTCCGTGAACTGGCCATCTCCTATCTCGGCCGTCACGACCTCGCCCATGTCGATACGTCCGACTTCAACAACACGGCGCTTGGCCGCGGCGTATCGGAAGGCAAGGCCGATGTCTTCTCCAAGGGCCTGACCCGCGGCTACAAGCCGACGCTGGTTCCAACATCAGGCGAGCGCTCCGCAGCCGAGGTGAAGGGTGCTGCCACGGCCGCCCCGGCACGCGCCGCCTCGCTCGCGACCGTCACGGCTTTTGCCGGCAACACGGTGCGCAAGCTGGAACCGGCGACCGCCATCTCCACCTCCGAAGTCGTCGCCTTCAAGCGTGACTATGAGGAGCGCGCCAAGGAACTGGCCGAAGAGATTGCGGAAGAAGTTGTCAGCGAAGTCGCCGAATCCACTGGCCTCTTCACCGACAAGGCTGCGAGCGACGCAGCCGCTGCGAAGACGGAAGCCAAGAAGCTCGAATCCGAACGCCGCGCCCGCTCCATCATGCAGGGCTACACCGGCAACATGTGCACGGAATGCCAGAACTTCACGATGGTGCGGAACGGGACTTGCGAGAAGTGCGATACCTGCGGCGCGACGAGCGGCTGCAGCTGAGCGCCTCGATTTAATTAGTTGTCTAATGGGCCCCGCACGAAAGTCGCGGGGCCTATTGTATATTTCCCTCAGCCACTTTCACGTCCGGATGACGTCAATTCAGGGTGATACCCTCAGCCGCCGTCATATATCCAGAACTTGTGGTTCGTCCTGTCGTATTGCATGGGCACCACGCCGTTTACGGCAGATGGTACGCCCGCAGGAGCTCCATTCGTCGCAGAGATGTGGAGAAGGCCGCTGGCGGATCGTTGATCGGGCGTGAATTTCATTACGCAGCCGCTGCGCGGGCACACATCCTGCGATCACATGGCTAAAAACCTGCGACAGAGCCGCCAACCCGTGGCATAAGGCCCCGAAACTTATTCCTTGGGCCTCTCGTAGACATGATCCGTATAGAAAACATCAGTAAGCAGAACAGCCATCGCATCCTCTTCATCGAGGCGTCCGCAGCACTCAACCGGGGCGAGAGTGTCGGGCTCGTCGGCCCCAATGGCGCCGGCAAGACGACGCTTTTTCGGATGATCACCGGACAGGAACAGCCCGATGAGGGGCAAGTCTCGGCCGACAAGGGCGTCACCATCGGTTACTTCAACCAGGATGTCGGCGAGATGGCAGGCCGCAGCGCCGTCGCCGAAGTAATGGAAGGAGCCGGGCCTGTGAGCATTGTCGCCGCAGAATTGCGCGAGCTCGAAGCAGCCATGGTCGATCCCGATCAGGCTGACGATATGGACAGGATCATCGAACGCTATGGCGAGGTGCAGGCGCGCTACGAGGAGCTTGACGGCTATGCGCTGGAAGGCCGCGCCCGCGAAGTGCTTGATGGCTTGAGCTTCAGCCAGGAGATGATGGACGGCGATGTCGGCGCGCTTTCGGGCGGCTGGAAGATGCGCGTGGCGCTGGCCCGCATTCTCCTGATGCGCCCCGACGTCATGTTGCTCGACGAACCGAGCAACCATCTGGATCTCGAAAGCCTGATCTGGCTGGAGTCCTTCCTGAAGGGCTACGAGGGCGCATTGCTGATGACATCGCACGACCGCGAGTTCATGAACCGCATCGTCACCAAGATCATCGAAATCGATGGCGGCAACCTGACCAGCTATTCGGGCGACTATGAGTTCTATGAGCAGCAGCGCGCCCAGAACGAGAAGCAGCAGCAGGCGCAGTTCGAGCGCCAGCAGGCGATGCTTGCCAAGGAAATCAAGTTCATCGAGCGCTTCAAGGCGCGCGCCTCGCACGCGTCGCAGGTGCAGAGCCGCGTGAAGAAGCTGGAGAAGATCGATCGCGTCGAGCCGCCGAAACGGCGACAGACGGTCGCCTTCGAATTCCAGCCAGCGCCGCGCTCCGGCGAAGACGTGGTCAACCTGAAAAACGTCCATAAGAAATACGGCAGCCGCATCATCTATGAAGGGCTTGATTTCATGGTGCGGCGTAAAGAGCGCTGGTGCATCATGGGCATCAACGGCGCCGGCAAGTCCACCCTGCTGAAGCTGGTGGCAGGCTCGACGCAGCCGGACGAAGGCAGCGTCGCCTTGGGCGCCAGCGTCAAGATGGGTTATTTCGCGCAGCACGCCATGGATCTTCTCGATGGCGAGCGCACAGTGTTTCAGCAGCTCGAACACGATTTCCCGCAGGCGGGCCAAGGGCCGCTGCGCGCACTCGCCGGATGCTTCGGCTTCTCCGGCGACGATGTCGAGAAGAGATGCCGCGTGCTGTCGGGCGGCGAGAAGGCGCGGCTTGTCATGGCGATCATGCTCTTCAACCCGCCGAACCTCCTCGTGCTGGACGAACCCACGAACCATCTGGATCTCGACACGAAGGAAATGCTCATCAAGGCACTGTCGCAATACGAGGGCACCATGCTGTTCGTCTCGCACGACCGGCATTTCCTCGCAGCGCTCTCCAATCGCGTGCTGGAACTGACGCCCGAGGGCGTTCACCAATATGGCGGCGGTTATACGGAATATGTGGCGCGCACCGGCCATGAGGCGCCCGGCCTGCATAGCTGACACCCCTGCAAAGCCGGCGTCAGTGCACCTCTGCAGGCAGTGCGGTTCCGGCATTGATGACGGCAACGGGCATCGTTCTGCCGCGCACGCGGATCTCGATGCGGCGGCGCGACTCCACGGCGCCGCGCTGGCCTGAGGTGATCGTATCGCCGGGCAGGATCAATTGCGCTGCGGACATCGGCAGGATGGTGGCATCCTTCAGCTTGGGATTGGCCTTGAGAACATTGGCGACTGCGATGGCGCGGGCGAGCCCAAGCCCGGCATTGTCGGCCGGCAGCAAAGCCGATACCGGCAGCTTGCCGTCCATCGCGCTGATCAGCGTATCGTCGAGATTGGATTTTTCGCGCGCTATCGGCTGTTCGTCCGTGTGGCCGATCACTTCGACGATATTGGCGCCATAGAGGCTCAGATTGCTGGCGATTTCGTCGGTGATCGTCGTGTCCAGCAATCGCGCGAAAGTGGTGGTGAGCTCGGCGCTGCCGGACTGGAAATAATTCTTCTTGGCATCGTCGAGATTGATGATCGGTGGCCAGTCGTGAGCACCCTTCCCGCCTGCATTGCCGGCCAGCAGCTTGTCGACCTCATCGGGCGCGGCCGTCAGCGAGACGCCGTGTTCCTTCAAAACAGCGGCAACCCTGGAAAGCGCTTGCAGATCGGCTGACGTCGCACCTTCGCTCGCTATGCTGTCGAGCGTCTCGCGCGCCAGCACCAACTCGCGCCATTGCTTCTCCACGACCGCCTTGTCGGCTGCCGAGAGATCGCCGGAGACGAGCTTCGACTGTAACTGCACGATCTGCGCTGCCTGCTCGGCCCGCTTCTTCTCCAGCAAGACGATCTGCTGCTCGGCTTTCCCGAGCTTACGCTCGACCTCGTAGCGGCGGTTTCTCTCCGCCGAGATCATGGCGGCGGCAACGAGCAGCAGGCAGAAGACCAGAAGCAGCATGGATTCGGCCATCGTCAGACCGAGGATGAGGCCACGATTATAGCCCTTGTGCTCCAGTTTCGGCCTGCTGTCCGAGGCTTCCGTTACCATAGGCGCCACCAGCGTTTTCGTGGCACGGCTTCGTCCTTCGATACGGTGCCGCCGTCATCGGCTTTCGGTTTCGGGGGCGGCGTTTGCCCCATCGCCTCCGCCATGCGATTGAGCGCTTCTTCGATATTGCGCAACGGCTGCAGCTGCGCCTCGGACATCTCCTTGATGGCGACAATCGCCGGCGCCAGCTCGGCGCGGACAACATCCTCAGGCGACCGGATCTCCTCCAGCTTCTTGCCGACGCTTTCGACAGTGGTGCCGAACTTGCCGATGATATCGGAGAGCTGCGACGTCGTTGCCGTCAGCTGTGCCGCCGCATCGTTGATCGGGGTCACCGCCTGCTTCGCCAGCACCTCCAGGATCTTGCTGATCTCCTGGCCGTTGCGCTCGGCCTGGTGCGCGATCTCCTCGAACCCTTCCGAGAGCATCTGATTGCTGACCCGCCGATAATGGGAGAACTCGCGCGACGAGGAGTCGAGTTCGGTACGCACCCGCCGGGTCATCTCGGCAAGCTCGTGGCGCACGCTGCGCTCTATGTCGATCGGGTCACGCCGCATCTGGTTGAAGAGGATGCGCAGCGTCACACCGGCGATCGTCGAGGTCACGGCGATGCCGAAATTGCGGACGATGGTCTCGATCGATGTTTCGCCGGCGAAGAGATAGAGCGAAACGCCCAGGCTCGACAGGGTGAAGAGGAAACCCATGTAATAGAGATTGTCGCCGGCCTGCTCGTTGTGCAGCCGAAATCCGGCGAAGGCCAGCGATACCACGAAGTAGATGCCCATCAGCAGCAGCGGCACGCCTGTCACGATCGGCAGCGACCAGCCCATGAGCTTCGACGACCAGATGAAGATCATGCCGCCGATGGTGACCGATGCGAAGAGGAGCATCGGCCCATAGTCTCGAATGACGTATCTCGCCTCGGTGCCGGCCATCAGCGTATCCCCTCCAATCGCACGAACCCGTCGAAATGGCCGTTATTGTCCTTGATCCACTGCGCCCAGAAGTTTGCGAGATCCTCCATGCTGAACTTCATATTCGGCCTTTGAAAGGCAAGAATCTTGACCGCGACACCGTCCAGTGACGTACGGAACCTATCGTTGGCGGGGCTATGCAGGAACTTTTGGTAGGAAGCGCCATCACGATAGTTCGAGAAGGCTGTCGTGTGTTCGATCATGTCGGAGGCGACGAACAGGCGTTTCGGCATGCCGCCCGGCGCGCCGGCAAAGACCTCCAGGTTGATCTTCTGGATGGCCGCCATGATCGGCGATTGCGTGCCGGATTCTCCAACATTCAGCTTGCCGGCAATATCCGCAAGCGGCTTCTGGAAACCCTTTTCCCAGCGCGCCTGCGCCAGGCGCGGATTGCTGGTCCATTCGTCGACGTTCGCCCCGCTTCCGGGATTGCAGCCGTGGAAGGTCTGGATGAGCTCGCCCTCCTTTTCCGTCAGGGCGTAGATATCGACCGCGCCGCCGATCGGCACTTCGGCGACGATCTTCTGGAACTGGTTGCGCAGATCGAGCGCCGTCGTATCCGAGATCGGATCGGTGACATCGAGCAATATGGCCGTTTCCGCCTTAGGTCCGTCCACCGGGCAGAGCGACGCCTGATCGACGGCGACATTGCCGCTCGCCTTGTAGCGCAGCCAGCCATAGGCGCCGACGATCCCGAGAGACAGGACGGCAAGGCAAACCGTTGCGATGATGAGGCCGGCGGAGCCGCCGCGCCGACTACGCCGCTTGCGTCGCGCCAAGGGTGCTCTCCGGGAAAAGATTGTCGAGCTTGTGATACTTCTCGATGGCGCTTTCGAATTCGTCGCCAATCTGCTTGATCTGCTCCGACAGCTCGGCCTGTGCGCTCTGGATGCGCGCGCCAAGCACCTTGTCGTCCCATTCTTCTTCTGTGCGCAGCACCGACGTCAACCGTTCCATTTTGTAGGCGGATGCGAAATGGGGCGGTTCCGGCTCGGTGCGTGCCGCCCTATTGGCATCGCGATAGCTGGTGAGCAGCACATTGGCGGCGCGTTCGAGATGGTTCTGGTGTTCGGCAAAAAGGCCGGCGGTTCTGCCGCGATGGGCGATGATGGCAGCCGTCTCCTGCCGGCGCAGCGAGAGGTCGCGGATGATTTCCTCGATCTTGCTGTTGTGCTCGTCGCGGATCTCGCGAAGGTCGTCGATCAGATCCAGCTTGCGGTCGATATAATTGTCTCTCGCCGCATCGAGGCGTTTCTGCACGCCGGCAAAACCCGGATAGGGATCGGTGAGATAGCAGCCGTCGATAAAAGCCACGAGCGAGAACATCAGGCCGACGGCGAAAAGCATCCAGGAGTTCAGCTCCTGCAGCCCCAGCGGCGCCGTCTTCAAGCGCTGTATCACCTCGGCGCCGGCGCCGCTCAAAATGGTGGCCGATACCTCGCGGTAATGTGCCAGCGCGATGTTGATCCCCAAGGCGACGGCGACATAGGCGACGAGACCGAGCAGGCCGAGCAGCTTCAGCGCATAGGAGCGATGCAGGAGGAAGCGGACGCAGAAGAAAGAGAACATCAGCGCCGTGCCGATGTTGAGAAACGCGAAGGCAGCCGCTTCCGTCACGCCGCCGACGACGCCCTGCTCGCTCCCCTTGGCGAGGAAACTACCGTTCATCAGCATTTCAATGAGAACGAGAAAGATGATGAGCGCGACCTTGAAGCCCCAGGCGGCCTTGCTGGAGACCTTTGCCGCGCGCTGCAGCCTGTGCCTGGCCTTGAAATCCACCATTTCGTCCTCGGCGGTCTTCAGATTGCGGCGCAGGCCGTGCAGCTCGTCGACGCCGCTTGCCACCTCCGCCTTGAAATCCGATAGGCTCGAGGCGTTCGCCTGGCGGATCAGCCCGAACTGTCCTTCGAAATCGAGATTTCGCAGGCGGCTGTCGAAGGTCTGGAGCTGATCCTCGAGGACCTGATAGGAGCTCTTCTTCTCGGCTTCGACCCAGGTGACGATCCGCTGCTCCGTCTCGTCGAATGATTGCGCGCCAGATCCTGGCCGGTTCAACCGTCCCGCCGCGGCACCTTTCTCTTTCAAGTCGAGGGTCGATCCGAGCTTGTCGATATCGACGACGGGAAAGACGTCCGTCGAGGCCCGGAAATCATGGCTGGTCTCCCGAACGCTTTCCCAAAGGCGGTTTAAGGCTTCGAAACGCAATGATCTTCCCCGGCGAATTCATCAACTTAGAAAGGACAAACGATAGATCGATACCGCACCGGTTGTTCCCGGTCCATAGCGATCTAGCCAAGGTTAGGATGCGATTGTGGTAAAGACTAGCCCGATGGAACAGTGAGCGGAAAACGCCCGTTCCAGCCGCACCAGACTTGGCGGTTCGAACGGCAGCGTATCCTTAAGAACTACGCCCCGGCCGGATTTGAACTGCTCTTCCAGAAGCCCGCTCTGCGCAGCCCCTCGCGATACATGTCGTGTTGCCATTGCTCCTTGAACGGCACCACGGAAAGCCATTTGTCGATATCGAAGCCGGGATTGGCGTCATGAACGCGCCGGACGAAGAAACCCGCCCTTTCCTTATCACCGAGCATCGCCCAACTCGCTGCCGAAATCCTGTCCGCCAGGCGGGCATCCGCCATCCGGTCGATATAGCCCAGGGCGGCCTCGAAGCTGCCGAGCATATAGCTTGCCGCCGAGGCGATCCAGAAATAGGAATCGGGGCTCAGCGGATGAAGCGCAATGGCAGTTTCGATCTTTTGCAGGGCCAGATCCGGCCGTGACGAATAGATCAGCGCCTCCGCCTGGTCGGCAATGATGCCGGGATGGTTCGGGTTCAAAGCCTCGGCCAATTCCAGCGCTTCGAGGCTTTCGTCACTCGCGCCCTGGAAGGTTTTCGCAACGCCGAATTCGCGATAGCCGTCCGCGATGTCGCGCCGCGCCGCAATCGCCCGCACGGCATAGCCTTCAGCCTCCTTCAGCAGGGCTGCATCCCCGCCCGAGGTCAACAACCATTGCCTGGAATAGGTGCGGGCGATGGAGCTCAAGGCAGGGGCGAAACGATCGCCACTCCGCAATGCAGCCTCGAGCTCCGCTCGCGCCTTCTGCAGATTCGGCAGCGACAAGCGGCCAAGGTAACGTCGACCGGAGAGATAGCGTTGATAGGCCGCTGGACTTCTGTCGAAATGAGCCCGCATCATTTCCCGACGTTCGATCTGCCCCGTCAGCGACAACACGATATGACGCGCGATCTTCTGCCTCTGTTGTTCGTGGGGAGATTGCTCAAGGCTGAGGCGGTCCGCCCAGACGATCTCGTTGCTGGCAGTTTCGACAAGCTGTGAAAATAGCAGGGTGTTGTGGTTCTGCGTGCTTAGACGCATGTGCAGAACATAAGACCGGTCTTGCTGACCGGAGGCCGCATCCTCGTCTCGCCGGCCAATCCGGATAGCGGTGCAGCGATCATTCGCCTCCAGGCTATTCAGCGCGCAGAAGCCTATGGTGATGTCGTCCATGAGGGACGACGCGTCATAAGCGCTGGTTTGTGTGTCGGAGGGACGCAATATCCGCAGCGGTATCCCTATCTTCTGCCCGGCATCCACAGATCCTTCCGCCGAGCCGGCGGCACTTTGACCATGGGTGGGTGACTTATCCTCCGACCGCGAAAATGACGCCAGCAGCGCGCCGCGTCGTTCGAAAATGCGCCTGAAGTGCTCGACCTCCCCGGCCGCGTCGAATATCCGCAGCAGAATGCGCCGGATATCCGGATCCTCCGGATCGGCACCAAAAACCAGGAGTGCGGCCTCTTTCACCAGAGCGATCTCGTCCTTCGTGCTGGCCTGTGCGGCGGCCACCATCAAAGTTTCCTTCAGCACCTGCGCGTGGCGATGCGTCTGCGCCTCACGCCAATGGAAGAAGATCGGGCTCTGGCAATTGATCCCGCCCAGGAACTCCGCTTCGAGCGTTTCCAACAGCAGTTTCAGCTTTGTAAAAACCGGATCGGCCCGATCAGCGTCCAGAAGCGAAATATCGGAAGCCAGTCGCGGCGGCTCAAGCTCGATGGCGGTTTCGCTGAACCGGAGAAACGCCCTGCCCAGCTCGCCCTGGCGGCTTCTTATTCTCGAAACCAGCTTGCGCAGATTGACCTTGGCATTGCCGTTATCGTCCTGCCCCCACAAAAGCTCGGCTATTGCGCTGCGCGGCGCGCGCTCCGCCGGCCCCACCATCAGATAGGCCAGAATCAACAGGCCCTTCTCAGGAAACGCGATCTCGCGGCCATCACTGTCCAGAAGCTTCAAACCACCAAATGTATGCAGCGAAAACATATTTGTGTTCATGAAATCCGCATCAGCCAATACTGGCGGGACAAGCCGAAACTGTGGTCCCTTGCCGGATTGGTTTCAGTCAAGCTCGAGCAAGCCGTTCAAAGAAATGGTGAAATTTCCACAAGGCTGTAATGTGAATGAAGGCCCGACGAATTTCAATTCCAATTGCGCCTGAACTAATAAACCATTCGCCAAATCGCTGATATGACCTACCTTGCAGCAACCGTGATCGACTCGGAGCACTACGCCATGATTTCCTCCCCTCCCAAGACCATCTGCATCTATGGCGCGGGCGCGCTTGGCGGTGCTATTGCGGCAAAGCTGGCCTCCTCACAAGAGGAGCAGGTACACATCTCCGTTATCGCGCGCGGAGCACATCTGGACGGCATTCGCGCTGGCGGCATACGCCTTTGGGAGGCCGATGCGGATCGCCCCCTCGTCGCCCGGATGACGGCTACCGACGATGCGGGCGATCTGCCGCCGCAGGATCTCGTCATCACCGGGCTTAAGGGGCACCAGCTCGGCGCGGCAGCTCCCGGCATCGCCAAGCTCCTGCATGCCGGCACGCGCATCGTGATGATCCTGAACGGCGTGCCGTGGTGGTATTTTCACCGGGACCGGCAGAGCGGCCATGCCGAGCACCAGATGGAGGAACTGGATCCGAACGGCGATCTCTGGCGGCTGATCGGCCCCGAGCGCGTTATCGGCTGCGTTGCCTATCAGGGCGCTGAGGTCATCAGCCCCGGCGAGATCAAGCTCAGCAATAACGGCCACTTCATTCTCGGAGAACCGTCCGGCGAGACGACCGCGGACTTAGAGGCCATCGCAGCGCTGCTGCAGAAGGCGGGCATCAACATCTCCATTTCGGCGCGCATTCGCGACGACATCTGGAGTAAGCTGATGGGCAACGCCGCCTTCAATCCGATCAGCGCGCTGACGCGGGGGTTGATGTCCGACATTATGGACGATCCCGCTCTTTCCGCGATGGTCGGCCAGGTGATGAGCGAGGTGAAGGCCGTTGCCGGGGCTTTGGGATCGCGCATAGCGATATCGGTCGAAGAACGTCTCGAGCGTTCGCGCCAGATCGGGCCTGTGCGCACCTCGATGCTGCAGGATCTGCTTGCCGGCAAGGCACTGGAAATCACACCGCTCGTCGGCGTCGTCGTCACGCTCGGCAAGCTGACGGGCGTGCCGACGCCGACTTCAGCAACGATCCTTGCATTGGTGACGCAGCTGGACCGAAAGAACCTGCAGGCGGCCGGATAGCGGTTCGCCGGCGGGTCTCGCCGGCCGTATTCCTCAACGGATACAGAGTTTCGCGATATCCGCTGAGGCCCCGGCAACGCGGCTCTTTATATCTCCCTTACTTCTTCACCTCCCGCCGCGAATGGATTTCCTATGCTGCCCGGCACTATGCTTGCGTCGAAATATGGAGGCCTATGCCATGCTCGACACGCACGCACCCAGCCTGACGGAATCCATCCGCGTTCTCGTTCACGACAGCGACGAGAGACACCATCGCGTCGCTCCGTCAGCTTCAACAGCAAAGCCCCAGCCCGGACGCCGGCTTCGCAATCGCCAGGTTCGCGAGAAGCGCACCTTTCAGGCGATGTTCGCCTTCGGGCTGCTGCTCGGCGGCCTGGAGCTCTTCATCGTGCTTCACTATCTCTGAGGCGCCATGACCATGGGCAGGCCGAGCTTGCAGAGGCGCATCGGCGGTGCGATCACCGCTCTCGCAACACCATTTCGCGACGGTACGCTCGATACCGTCAATCTGACGGCGCATGTCGAATGGCAATTGCTGAGCGGCGTCGATGGGCTGCTCGCCTGCTCGCTGACGGGCGAAGGGCCGACGCTGACCGATGCCGAACGGGTGCGCATCATAGAAACCTGCGTCGAGCTTTCAGAGGCTAGGACGCCCGTCATCGTTGCGACGGGCACGAATGACACGGCGACGACCGTGGAAGAGACGCTGCAGGCGCAACGGCTCGGCGCCGGCGCCGCCCTCGTGACGGTGCCCTACTATTCGAAGCCGACGCAGAAGGGTGTCCTTCACCACTTCGAGCAGGTTGCGGCGCGCACCGACCTGCCGCTTATCGTCCATAACCAGCCATCCCATACCTCAATCGATCTCGCTCCGACGACGATCGCCCGGTTGGCCGAAATTCCCGGCATCATAGGGATTGCTGATGGCAGCGGCGATATCACGCGCCTGGATCTTTGCCGCCCCCTGCTGCCGGAATGGTTCGGTTTCTGCGCATCCAGCGACACAAGCGCGCTCGCCTTTACGATTGCGGGCGGTCATGGCTGTTTTTCCAACGCCGCCAATATCGTACCCCGGCTCTTCCGTTCCATGCAGCATTCAGCAGCCTGCGGCCACCTGGCCGCCGCCCGATCAATCGATGATCGCTTGCGGCCGCTGTTCAACGCGCTGAGACAGGAGAGCGAGCCCGCAACGGTCAAGCACGCCTTGTCACTCATGAGAGATTTCGAACCGGACGTACGCCTGCCGCTGGTCTCCGTCGAAAGTCAAACCGCGGCGGCGATCCAGGCCGCCGTCGCGCCGCTTCAGCTCGACGGCAGCGGCCGGCTTGCGTCCCGCCATGCCCTCCGGCTGGGATTGTAAAACCGCTCCATCCCTATGAGATTTTAATATTTTTGCCATTTCAGACAAATGGAAATCCTAGCGGCCCAACCATAGATTCAACAGCGTGGCACCTGAAGCGGTCTTAGCGGACCAGAGGTGCCGGTGACACTGGAAAGGAACTATGATGTCACGCTTTATGCATGCCGGCGTACCCGCCGATCCCCTCCAACGCCCTCGTGCTGCGACCCTCGCAGCCAGCGGGTGGCGCATCTCTTCACAAGCGTTGCTGGACGGCCTTCACGCCGTCGCTCCGCGCCTCGGACTTGTCCTTCTCATCGCCGGCGTCCTCCAGATGCTGCTGCATTGGGCCGGGCATTGAGTGTAATCGAAGAGATCCACGAGGAAAATCACATGGCAAACGCACAGTATATCCAACGCCGCTCGGCTCACAGCTCCCTCTTGCCGGCTCCGGCCCGCTTCATCGTCGGCCGTGACCGTCGCGGCAGCTGGATTGTCCAGGACCGGCAGGGCCTCGTCGGCGGCCTATTCCGCAACGAGGCTGCCGCCCTGCATTTCGCAGCGGAAGAGTGCAACCATAACCCGGCGGACATCTGCCACGCGCCCGAAGGCGTTGTACTCGACCTGGATGGCTTCCCGGCCGCCTCTTCCAATCTTCATTAGACCCTGCCCTTGAGCGCAGGCTTCGACAGCTGCACACCCGGCCCAACGTTTCCTTAACCCGGCTTCGGGTAGGATTTCTGGCCGGGTGTTCCAGAGAATAGAAACGCAAATGTCAAAGCCTGCCTTCCGCTACAGCCACTACGATCTCAAGGAACAACGCACCGGAACGGTGATCGAGATCACACTATCAGCCATCGCCAACGTGCGGCTGATGAACAGCTCGAATTTCGAGCGCTTCACGGAAACCCTCAAGCATCAGTTCATCGGCGGTGTCGCCAAGAAATCGCCGATCCGGCTGACCATTCCCGAAGCCGGCCATTGGCATCTCGTCGTCGACATGGAGGGCCATAAAAGCCTGGCGGAATCGAGCGTGAAGATGGTCGACAAAACGGCTGCTCCGCGTATCCAGAAGGCACAGCAGGACGTCACCGGCCGGTGAAATCTAGCGCTCGCCGCGCTCTTTGCGAAGCTTCGCCCACCAGTCCAGCCGCTTGCGGATTTCGCGCTCGAAACCGCGTTCGGGCGGATCGTAGAAGGTCTGGCGGCCCATCTTCTCCGGAAAGTAGTTCTGGCCTGAAAAGGCATCCGGCTCGTCGTGATCATAATGATAGCCGTCGCCATATCCCTCGGTGCGCATCAGTTTCGTCGGCGCGTTGAGGATATGCTTGGGCGGCAGCAGCGAGCCGTTCTGCTTGGCTGCCTGCGTGGCCGCCTTGAAGGCGGTGTAGACCGCATTCGATTTCGGAGCGGTGGCGAGATAGACGCAGGCCTGCGCCAGCGCCAACTCACCCTCCGGTGACCCCAGATAGTCATAGGCATCCTTGGCGGCGTTGCAGATCACCAACGCCTGCGGATCGGCAAGCCCGATATCCTCGACCGCCATACGCACCAGCCGGCGGCCGAGATAGAGCGGGTCTTCGCCGGCATCGAACATGCGGGCGAGATAGTAAAGCGCCGCATCGGGATCGGAGCCGCGCACGGATTTATGCAGGGCCGAAATGAGATTGTAGTGCCCGTCCTGCGCCTTGTCGTAGACCGGAGCCCGACGTTGCACGATCTTGACAAGCATATCGGGATCGAAAAGCTCGTCCTTGCGCGCGGCGCGCCAGACCTCCTCGGCAAGCGTCAGCACAGAGCGGCCGTCGCCATCAGCCATGCCGATCAGGCTGGCGCGGGCATCTTCAGTCAACGGCAGCGGCTTGCCTTCCACGGCCTCGGCCCGGCGCAATAACTCTTCCAGGCTTTCCTCGTCATGCGAGCGGAATGTCAGGACGCGGGCGCGGGAGAGAAGAGCGGCATTGAGCTCGAAGGATGGGTTCTCCGTCGTGGCGCCAACCAGAATGACCGTGCCGTCTTCCATGACGGGCAGGAAACTATCCTGCTGCGCACGATTGAAGCGATGGATCTCGTCGACGAAGAGCAGGGTCTGGCGGCCAGCCATGCGGCGCAGCCGCGCGGCCTCGAACACCTTCTTCAGATCCGCGACGCCGGAGAAGATCGCCGAGATCTGCTCGAAGGCAAGACCGGCCTCGCCTGAAAGCAGCCTTGCGACCGTCGTCTTGCCAGTGCCGGGAGGGCCCCAGAAGATCATGGAGCCGAGCGACCCCGCCTCGATCATCCGGCGCAGAACGCCGTCTTCGCCCGTCAGATGCGGCTGGCCGGTGACTTCGGCCAGCGTTTGCGGCCGCAGACGATCGGCAAGCGGTCGCTTGTTGGCGACCTCCTCCGGTATCTGCGGTGCAAACAGGTCGTCATTCATCGGAAGAACTGCCTGATACGCTGGCCGTCACGATCGATCTCCACGCGCCAAAAACTCGGATTGGAGCCGACAGTACGCTGCAATATTTCAGTAGAGTTCACGGCGACGCCATTGATGGAAACAACGATATCTCGCGGCGCGAAGCCGAGGCGCTCGGCGGGCGAATCCGACTTCAGACTTTCAATGACGACACCGGTCGAATCGGGCGGCAGATGCAATTCGTCGGCAACGCGCGGTGAAAGATTGGCAACGGTTGCGCCGGCGAAGGGATTATTGCCCTGGATAAGCCTTTCATCTCGCGGCGTGGATTCAGGCGCAGCGGCAAGCGTCATGCTGGCCTCATGCTCCTTGCCATTGTCCAGCACCGTCAACGACACGGTGGCGCCGAGGCCCGCCGTCGTCAGGCGATAGCCGAGCGCATCCGGATGCTCGACCGGGATATTATTGAGAGCGGTGATCACTTCCCCTGGCTTCAAGCCGGCCTTGGCTGCCGGGCCGCCATCGAGGACCTTGGTCACTAGAGCGCCGCGCACCTTGTCCAGGCCAAGCGCTTCGGCGACATCAGAGGTCACAGGCTCGAAGGAGGCGCCGATATAGGGGCGCTCGAAAGACTTATCGCCGCGATCGGATGCCGCAAGGAAGACCTTGACCAGGTTGGCGGGGATAGCGAAGCCGATGCCGTTCGAGCCGCCGCCCTGCGAGAAGATGGCGGTGTTAAGCGCAATCAGCTCGCCGCTCATATTCACCAGCGCGCCGCCGGAGTTGCCGGGATTGATCGAGGCATCGGTCTGGATGAAGAAGCCGACTTCGTTCTTCACCTGGTTGCGGGCGAGCGCCGAAACGATGCCGCTCGTCACCGTCTGCCCGACGCCGAAGGGGTTGCCGATCGCCAGCACGAGATCACCGACCTCGACCGCATCGGAATTGGCAAGGGGGAGGATCGGGAAGCTCTCGTTCTTCGACTGAATCTTCAGGACCGCGAGATCGACCCTGTCGTCCTTCAGCACGACCTTGCAGGGAAACTCCCGGCCGTCCGACAGCGCAATCTTGATATCATCGGCACCGTCGACGACATGATTGTTGGTGATAACAGTGCCGTTCGCCTCCACGATGACGCCTGAGCCCAGTGAAGACTGCTTCTCGGTGCGATTCGGCATGCGCTGGCCAAAGAACTGCTCGAAGAAGGGATCGCCGGCGAAGGGGGACTGCCGCTGCACCATACGCTCGGCATAGACGTTCACCACCGCTCCAGCCGTCTGCTTGACCAGCGGTGCGAAGGAAAGCTGCATCTGCATCTGGTTTTGCGGCACCGACTTCGCCGTCTGCGCCTCAGCGGAAAGCGGCATCGCCATGATGAGGGCAATCATCGAAACGGTGGTGCGCCTCAGGAGGACATGCATGGAAACTTCCTTTTTTAATGCTCTTGAAACAACGTTGTAGCGCCCGACGCTAGAAAGAAAAGAGGGCGGAAGCATGAAGCATAAATGGAAGTTTGCGGCGATAAAAAACAGGTTCGATGAACAAAAACATGCTGTCATGCATTTTGCGTTGTGAATCGTCAAAGGGAGCAGAATCATGCGATTGAACAGCCTTGCCGCCGCCGTCCTCATTATCTCCTTCAGTGCAGCCGGCGCCTCCCATGCCGCCAGCTTCGATTGCGAGGCGCAGAACCTGAAGCCGGATGAGAAGACGATATGCGACGTCAGGGCGCTCAACGACGCAGACGTGAAGATGGTGACGACTTTCGACCTGCTCTCGGGGCTCCTCGCCATGGGCGCGCGCGGCGCGATGCAGGACCAGCAGACAGAATGGCTGAAGAAGCGGCAGACTTGCGCCGCGGATGTCGCCTGCCTGACATCGTCCTATCAGGATCGCCTGAAGGAGCTGAACGAAACGTATAAGCAGATCAATCGACCGCTATGACGAGCCAGAAGATCCTGCGCTGTCGTCCCCTCTCCCCGCCTGCGGGGAGAGGGCTACCGCACGAGCGGTGGGCTTTGCCATCGCCGTGAATATCCAGAAGGCCCCTCATCCATCCTCTCTCGGTCTCGCTCCGCGCGACCGAGAGAGTCCACCTTCTCCCCGCCTTGCGGGGCAAAGGGGCTTAATTACTTCCCGCCGAGATCCCTGACCGCGCCGCGGTCAGCACTGGTCGCAAAAGCCGCATAGGCCTTCAGCGCCGTGGTGACGTTGCGCTTGCGGAACTCAGCCGGATGCCAGCCCTTGGCGTTCTGGGCTTCGCGGCGAGCGGCGAGTTCAGCGTCGTCGACGCGCAGGCTGATGGTGCGGTTCGGGATATCGATGTCGATCATGTCGCCTTCGCGCACCAGACCGATCGTGCCGCCGTTTGCCGCTTCCGGCGAGGCGTGGCCGATGGAGAGACCCGAAGTGCCGCCGGAGAAGCGGCCGTCGGTGATCAGCGCGCAAGCCTTGCCGAGACCCTTCGACTTCAGATAGCTCGTCGGATAGAGCATTTCCTGCATGCCCGGGCCGCCCTTCGGGCCTTCATAGCGGATGACGACAACGTCGCCGGCCTTGACCTCGTTGCTGAGGATGCCCTTAACGGCCGAATCCTGGCTTTCGAAGACCTTGGCCGGGCCGGAGAATTTCAGGATCGATTCATCGACGCCGGCCGTCTTCACGATGCAGCCGTCGAGCGCCAGATTGCCCTTGAGAACGGCCAGTCCACCATCCTTGGAGAACGGATGCTCTACAGAGCGGATGACGCCCTTTTCGCGGTCGGTGTCGAGCTCGTCCCAGCGGGAGCTCTGGCTGAAGGCAACCTGGGTCGGGACGCCGCCCGGTGCAGCGCGGAAGAATTCGCGCACGCTCTCGCTGTTGGTGCGGGTGATGTCCCAGCGATCGATGGCATCGCCGAGCGTTTCAGCGTGAACGGTCGGGCAATCGCGATTGATCAGGCCGCCCTTGTCGAGCTCGCCGAGGATCGACATGATGCCGCCGGCGCGATGCACGTCTTCCATGTGAACGTCGCTCTTGGCCGGCGCTACCTTCGATAGGCAGGGCACTCGGCGCGACAGGGCATCGATGTCGGCCAGGGTGAAATCGATTTCGCCTTCATGCGCCGCCGCCAGGATGTGCAGAACCGTGTTGGTCGAGCCGCCCATGGCGATATCGAGCGCCATGGCATTCTCGAAAGCCTGCTTCGAGGCGATGGTGCGCGGCAGGGCGTTGTTGTCGTCCTGTTCGTAGTAGCGACGGGCGAGATCGACGATCAGGTGACCGGCCTCGACAAAGAGGCGCTTACGGTCACCATGGGTCGCCAGCGTCGAGCCGTTGCCGGGCAGCGACAGGCCGAGTGCTTCGGTCAGGCAGTTCATCGAATTGGCGGTAAACATGCCGGAGCATGAGCCACACGTCGGACAGGCCGAACGTTCGATGGTGGCGACATCCTCGTCGCTGATCTTGTCGTCGGCTGCCGCAACCATGGCGTCGACCAGATCGAGCGCGACCTTCTTGCCGTGCAGGACGACCTTGCCGGCTTCCATCGGGCCGCCCGAGACGAAGACCGTGGGGATGTTGAGGCGCAGCGACGCCATCAGCATGCCGGGTGTGATCTTGTCGCAGTTGGAGATGCAGACCATGGCGTCGGCGCAATGGGCGTTGACCATATATTCGACGCTGTCGGCGATGAGCTCGCGCGACGGCAGCGAATAGAGCATGCCGTCATGGCCCATGGCGATGCCGTCGTCGACGGCGATGGTGTTGAATTCCTTTGCGACGCCGCCGGCCGCTTCGATCTCGCGCGCCACGAGCTGGCCGAGATCCTTCAAGTGAACGTGACCGGGCACGAACTGAGTAAAGGAGTTGACCACCGCAATGATCGGCTTGCCGAAATCGCTGTCCTTCATACCCGTGGCGCGCCAAAGGCCGCGCGCGCCGGCCATGTTGCGGCCGTGGGTCGTGGTTCTGGAACGATAAGCTGGCATGGTGTCTTCCTCGTCATCCTGGAATTTATGCAGCGTCGGCCGGCCTGGGCTTTGCGCCGAAGGGAGCGCCGACAGTCCTGCTTTTTGGAATTGTCCTAATCCAATCGTGCGGTACTGTCACTATCAACTCAAGCGAATCCGGTACGCTGCAAGGCAAACGCGAGTTGGGACGACCGTTCCGCTTCATCGCGATCAAACGATACGATCAGAATTGGGAACGAAGCAGCCCGATCACAAGTGCACACAAAAAGTTGGTTTCCCTCGCAAAGAAATACCGGCCTAAGAGTGTAACAAAATGCGCACCTGCTGCGTATAGCTCATATCGAAGCTGAGATTGCATAGAGGAATAGTCATGGCTGCCTACCGCCCGCCGAAAATTGCGTCGTCCGAGATCACGCCGCGCTCAGTCTACCTAAAGCGCCGCGACTTCCTGACGGCTGCCGCGGCCGGCATCGGCATGACTGCCGCCGGCGGCAAGGCCGCACTGGCGGATGCGCTGACCGCGACGAAGAGCAACTACACCGTCGACGAGAAGCTCACGCCGATCAAGGATGTCACCACCTACAACAACTTCTACGAATTCGGACTCGACAAGGCCGATCCGGCCAATCTTTCCGGCAAGTTCAAGCCGCGGCCATGGACTGTCAAGGTCGACGGCATGGTCAACAAACCCGGTACCTTCGACATCGACGCGCTGATCAAGGAGTTTCCGCCGGAAGAGCGTGTCTATCGGATGCGCTGTGTCGAGGCATGGTCGATGGTCATACCTTGGGATGGTTTTCCGCTCTCGGCCCTGCTCGATAAGGTGGAGCCGCTCGGCAGCGCCAAGTTCGTCGCCTTCGAGACGGTCGTCAGGCCGGAGGAAATGCCGGGGCAGTCAGGCCTTCTCCAATCCTTGGACTGGCCCTATGTCGAAGGCCTGCGGCTGGACGAGGCGCGCAATCCGTTGACGCTGCTTGCCGTCGGTCTCTACGGCGAGACCCTGCCGAACCAGAACGGCGCGCCGATCCGCCTCGTCGTACCGTGGAAATACGGCTTCAAGGGCATCAAGTCGATCGTGCGCATCACGCTCACCGACAAGCAGCCGCTGAACACATGGCAGGTGACCAATAGCCAGGAATACGGCTTCTACGCCAACGTCAATCCGGCCGTCGACCATCCGCGCTGGAGCCAGGCAACGGAGCGCCGCATCGGCGAAGGCGGCTTCTTCAGCTCCAACCGTCATCCCACCCTGCCCTTCAACGGCTATGCCGATCAGGTTGCGAGCCTCTACACCGGCATGGACCTTCGGGTGAACTTCTGATGGCTCTTTCGTTGACCCTGCCCAAGCGCTGGCAACCCGCCTCCGTCTGGGCGCTTTACGTCGTCGGGCTGCTGCCGGCCGCCTGGGAATTCTATCTCGGCGCCACGGACCAGCTCGGTGCCGATGCAGTCAAGACCTTCGAGCTTTTCCTGGGGCTCTGGGCGATCCGCTTCCTGCTGCTGACGCTTGCGGTCACGCCGCTCAGAGATCTCTTCGGCTGGAATTATCTGCGCTATCGCCGAGCGCTCGGCCTGCTCTGCTTCTACTACGCGCTGATGCATCTGATCGTCTATATGGTGCTGGATCAGGCATTGGACGTGCAGGCTGTCGTCGTCGACGTGCTGAAGCGACCCTTCATCATGTTCGGCATGGCAGGCCTCGTCATGCTGCTGGCGCTGGCGGTGACGTCAAACAATTTCTCGATCAAACGTCTCGGCAAAAAATGGATCTGGCTTCACCGTCTGGTCTATATCGTCGCCGCCTGCGGTGCGCTGCACTTCGCGCTCTCGACCAAGATCCTGTCGCTGGAGCAATATATCTATATCGGCCTGCTGATCGCCATGATCCTCTACAGATCCTACAGGCCGATCATGATGGAAAAACGCCGGGCCGCGCGCAGGCCGGTTGCGGCTTCCAGCTCGAGAGCGGCCTGAACTCGGCCGCCCTGCCCTTTCACGCGATGTTCATTCCGCAGCGCTGGCGATCTTGGCCTTGCCCTGTTCCTGCACCTCGACGGTTGCCGTCAGGCCGGCAATCAGCTTCGTGCCATCGGGCACCTTGTCGAGCGCGATGCGCACCGGCACGCGCTGCGCCAGGCGCACCCAGCTGAAAGTCGGGGTGATATTGGCAAGCAGGCTGCCGGAGGTGCGCTCGCGGTCCTCGATGCCGTAGGCGATGCTTTCGACATGACCGGTCAGCTTCTCGGCCTGGCCCATCAGGTGGATGGAGACTTCATCGCCGACATGGATGCGCGGCAGCTTGGTTTCCTCGAAATAGCCTTCGACCCGCAGAGAATCGGTATCGATCAGCGCCACCTTGGCGGTCCCTGCCGAAACATAATCACCTGGACGCAGGCTCAGGTTCGAGATCGTGCCGTTGACGGTGGCGCGGACTTCGGAGCGGTCGAGGTTGAGCTGGGCGAGCTCGCGATTGGCCGTTGCCTGACGGAGAGAGGCTTCGTCCTGCTGTTCGGTCGTCTGCGCCTGCTCCTTCTGCTGGAGCGAGGCCGCATCGCCGAGACGCGCCTGCCGCTGGCTTTCGCGGCTGGCCTGATCGAGAGCGGCCTTGCTGCTTGCCAGAGCCGCATCCGCTTGTTCGAGCGCGATGGCGAAGCGATCACGATCGACGCGAAAGAGGAGATCGCCCTTCTTGACGGTCTGGTTGTCCTTGACCATGACCTCGCTGACAAGACCGGAAACGTCAGGCGCAATGCCGACGACATCGGCGCGCAGACGCGCGTCGCGCGTCCAGGGCTCGTCCATGTAATGGCCCCAGAGCTGGCGGCCGACATAGACGGCAGCGACGACGAAGATGAGAGTGACGGCCACACGGCCGATGAGTTTTAGCGTGTTCATGTGAAGTACCAACGGGAGACAGAGGAGACGGCGCCGAGCAGCAGGACGTAAAGTGCGAGATCGAAGAGGCCGCGATGCCAGACCAGAGTGTAGGCTCCAGCCCATGCAAGCAGGCGTCGAAGAACGATGACGACAAACAGCGTCACGAGCATGAGCACGAGAAGGCGTGGAATGTAGACGCCATAGAGATCGAATTCTGCGGGCATGATATTACTCGGCGGCAATGGGAAGAGGTTGAGACGTGTCCGATATTGGCAGTTGCCAGCTCGCCGGCGGCTCGGCATGCGGGAAGAGCGCGCGGCGAAGTCCCACGAGGGCATCGAGGCTGGCCCGGCCAAGCTCGCGCTTGTTCTGCGCAACCGCTTCGAGACCGCGATCGATCGATACGCGCAACTCGTCGGACGGATCGATGGCACGCTTGGCCTTCAGCCGCGACCGATAGAAATCGGATACGCCGATCAGGACTTCGCTGACGGACGCGGCAGCGGCGGAATTCAGTTGCACACGCTCCTTCTGCAGCATCAGCACATTGAAGCCGAGCCGGACATCGGCGTAGCCGTCGACCTTCTTCAGCTCGCGGTCCTCAATGCCGGCAAGGCGCGGCACGAGCTGGCCGAGCCGATCGAGAATGCGGCCAGACAGGCGCTCATGGTCGGCGCGGCGAATGCCAGCCGCCGTTTCGGCAAGGTCGGTCCAGCCGGCCCGCACCAGTCGCCATGCGGTGAGTTCGGAGCCGAACGGACGGGTGACCAGAGTCCAGACGAGCGCGAAGCCGATGCCTGCCAAGGCGGCGATGGCGCTGTTGGTAAAACTGGCGAAATCGGCGGTGTAGCGATCCTGTAACGCTATGAACGTCGCGCCGTTCACCGCCAGCAGCATGGCAAGCAGGTTCGTCTGCGGCCGTGGGATCAAAAGACCCATCACCAGGAAGGGCGGCGCGAAGACCAGCACCAGCATCTCGAAGCCGGAGATGGAGGGCAATATGGCGAAGATATAGAGGCAGGCGATCACCAAGCTCATCGCGCTCCAGATGAACATGGAGGTAATGAAGGGCGCGGGACGATCGAGCGAGGCAAAAAACGAACAGGCGACGGCCGCCATGGTGACGAAACCGGCGCCATCCTCCCATCCGGAATAGATCCAGAAGAAGCAGGCGACGGCGATACCGACCACGACCGCACCGGCCGAGAAGGCAAGCATGGCATAGTCATAGTGCCTGCTGTGCCCGACGACGTTCCGGTGCCGGAAGGCGGGCCGCCAGGTGCCGACCTGCTGCCCTGAAACGATCTGGTCGCGCAACGTCAGGCAATCCTGCCAGAGATCGACGATTTCCTTCAGCCGAGCCAGAGCGCTCGACCGGACGAGATCGTCCCAGCCGAGATCAAGGTCATTCTGCTGCAACTCCTCGATCTTTCTGGACAAGGCATCCGCGGTATCGTCGGCCTTGCCGCGGCCGCCCTGCCCCAGCCAATCGGCGACTTCGTTCAGGACCGTGACAAGCTCCTGAGGCAGCGGCTTTTCGCCCGCCTTCAGCGCATGCAGGCGATCGGCGAGCGACGAGAAGAGCGGCAGCAACATCAACAGACGACCGCGCAGCTCACGGGAATGCCTGACGATATCGCGGCTGCCCGCATCATATTTAAGCTGGCTGATGACGAGGTCGAGGCCGGAGACGTCGGCGGCAAGTTTCTGCCGCTTCAGCGGGGTCGCGGGTGCAGCGCCCTCTCCGCGCAGGATTTCATCGGCCCAGGTGCCGGCATCGTCGAGCCAGGAGCTGATGCGCTGCCCCAGCACGGTTCCCACACTGCTCGGGAAGATGATGGAACTGACGACGCTTGCGCAAACGATGCCGATGATGATCTCCTCGGAGCGGGCAAGCGCTACATCAAATACGGTTTCGGGCGAACCGACGGTCGGCAGCGCGATCAGCGGCAGCGAATAGGCGGCGAGCATGAAGACATAACTGCGCGACGTACGGTCGAGCATCGCGATGAACAGCAGGGTCCCAGTCCAGAGCGCCACGACGACGGAGAGCAATTCCGGCGCATTGACCAGGAGCGGAACGAAGATCACCGAGGCACAGGCGCCGATAAGCGTGCCCAGAGCGCGATAGAGCGCCTTCGAGCTCGTTGCTCCCGCGAGAGGATTGGCAACGACGTAGACGGCAGCCATGGCCCAGTAAGGGCGCGGAAGGTCCAGCGACAACGCAATGAATAGCGCCATGATGGCCGCGATGAACGCCTTGACCGAAAATAGCCAGTCCCGCCAGGATGGAATGCTCATAAGACCTTCTCCCGCTCCTGCTCGGCATCGACAGTCCGCGGCGCCTCGAACTCCTCGAAGGCCTTCAGGACGCGGATGGCAGCTTCGATATCGGCCCGGTCGACATTGGCGAGGATCCTGCCACGCAGTTCGTCGAGCGCGTCCTCCATGCGGGAGGCAAGCGCCTCGCCTTCCGCTGTCAGCCACAGACCTTTCGCGCGGCGATCCGTCGGATCATCCTTGCGGATGACGAGGCCCATGCTTTCGAGCTGATCAAGCAGCCGAACCAGGGACGGCCCCTCGATGCCGACATAGGTGGCGAGAACCACCTGCCGGATACCTCCTCCCAGACGGCCGATCCACAGCAGTGGTGCCGCCGCGGCCTCCGACAAGCCGTAGGAACTCAGCGCGAGGTCGACGACCCGACGCCATTGGCGGCCGGTTGACAGCAGGTTTGCGGTGAAGATGCGTTGCAGGGCGTTAAACGATTTCATAGCAATCTATTAGCACTGAACTAATTAGGATTCAAAGCATATGGGCGCATATTGCCATCTAAAATGCGAAACGCAGCTATGCGCGCAGCGACGGGCGGATCATACCGGGGCTAGTCGGCGCTGCGCAGATAGGAACAGATCATCCTGATCAACTCCTGCTTCAGCTCCGGCGACCCGAGCGCACGCTTTCGGGCCGCACTATGGATCACACCCTCGACCGCACCGGACAGCAGCTGCGCAAGAACATCGTTGGCTGGACCGCCGTGGCCGTTACGATGCACGGCGAGAAAACTCCTGTAATGACTGTGATACTCCGCCAGGAAGGCGTCATGGGCCAACCTCGAACCATCATGCCCCGGCGCTTCATCCAGGAGCACCCTGTGAAGCTCGGGATTGACGTTATGAGCATCGATCATGCCTTGAACGAGTCCTTCGGCACTCTCTGCCAACGGCAGTTCACCGGCCGTCGCCCTCCGCATGACAGCCAGAACCTCATCGAAGTGGTGACGACGAATGGCCTCGACCAAAGAAAGCTTGTCGGGAAAATACTGGTAGAGCGAGCCAATGCTTATCCCGGCGACCACTGCGACGGCATTGGTCGTGAACCCCGCCCATCCGCGGTCGCCCAAAACGCGAGCACCTGCTTCGATGATTGCTTCGACCGTCGCCCGGGAACGCGCCTGGCTCGGCTCTTTTCGCATCGGCGATCCCGGCTTTTTAATGCGAGTAGACATGTACGCCCTGCTCTCGGAAAATATGCACACATTACTCGCATTTTCCGGGACAACCAAAGGGTAGATTCATCATGAGCGAACTGTCGTTGCTAAGCACTCTTTTCAGCTATCAGGCCTGGGCGAATGAGGAACTGCTCGACAGTATCGGTCATCTCGATCCCGCACAGCATGGCAAGGAGCGCCACATGGCGATACGGTTGATGAACCATTCCCATGTCGTCGGCCGGATATTCGCGGCGCATCTCACCGGGCAAGAGCATGGCTTCACGGCTGATAATACGCCCGACACGCCGTCTCTAGCGGAACTTCGCGCCGCAGTCGTTGCATCGGATCAATGGTATCTGCGATATCTCGAAACGGTCAGTTCCGACCTGCTGGCAGAATCTCTGCCGTTCGTATTCACCGACGGAGATAGGGGCTGCATGTCGCGTCAGGAAATGCTCACCCAGGTCGTCATTCACGGAGGGTATCACAGGGGCGAGATTGGCCGGCTGCTGACGCAGCTCTCCATCTCGCCACCTTGGGACACATTCGCCGTCTATCTTCACCGCAGCGAACCCTCGCGGCGACAAGTCGTGGCCGCGGAATAGCGGAAGCTCCTGCGCTCCTGAACTTCCGCGCATGCGGCAAACGGCAAACCGCCAAATGATCGCTCATCCAGCCTCAGCGATGCCGCGCGCTGTTGTCAGGTTTTGCCGAAAATATCAGATCGTGCGTTTCGACGCCGACAGGATGCGATCAAGCGCCAGAGCCGCCGCTATCCCCGTGGCATAAGCCGCGATATTCCAAAGTGAGAACACCCTTCCCAGCAACAGGGCTCCCGCAGTGGTCAATCGAAATGCGTCAAGTGTAGGCGTATGCCAGAGCCTGAAGAGTTCGACTGCCACCGCCAGGATCAATGCCACCGCGGCAATCCTGAATGGCCTGCTGGAGACGAATATCGTGGCCAGCAGCCAATAGACCATCGCTCCCCACAATATCGAACCGCCATATTTGACGACGGCAAAGGGAAGATTGGCCGCATACCCAAATCGCCGGAGTGCAAGGCCGCTGGCGATTGTCAGCAACAGGGCCAGAACCAGCGAAATCCTTCTGCGCATGAATTGCCGCCGCATGTCCAATTGTCATCCCTACAGCTGAAGAGCATGAGCCGTCGGGCGACGCAGCTTCCGGTAAAACTCCAAACGCCAAAAGGCCGGATGATCGCTCATCCGGCCCTCGATCTTTTATTCGAAGCTTGCCTTAAGCGGCTGCAGCTTCTTCCTCGGCAGCAACGCGAGCCTTGTCGGCTGCGCCCTTGGCAGAGGTGTCACGATCGACGAATTCGACGACTGCGAGAGCGGCATTGTCGCCCTGGCGGAAGCCGGCCTTCATGATACGCAGGTAGCCGCCGTTGCGGGTGGCGTAGCGCGTTGCGATCGCATCGAACAGCTTGGCGACGACAACGGCGTCGCGGATCTGCGAGATGGCCTGACGACGAGCGTGCAGGTCGCCGCGCTTGCCGAGGGTAACCAGCTTCTCAACGATCGGACGAATTTCCTTCGCCTTCGGAAGCGTGGTGACGATCTGCTCATGGGTGATGAGCGAAGCTGCCATGTTGGCGAACATCGCCTTACGGTGGCTAGCGGTTCTGTTCAGCTTGCGGCCGGCTTTACCGTGGCGCATTGCTATTCTCCTTCACTTGCAGGCATCGTTCACCTGCAGTTTGTTGGGCGCATGCCCCGCTCCAATTCCCGGCGGAGCGAAAGGTGCATGCGCTGTTTAAAGATGCCAAGGCCAGCTTAAAGCGCTCCAAGGAGCGCTTGCGGCCTTAGTATTGGTCTTCGTATCGCTTGGCGAGATCTTCGATGTTCTCAGGCGGCCATGCCGGCACTTCCATGCCGAGGTGCAGACCCATGGAAGCGAGAACTTCCTTGATTTCGTTCAGCGACTTGCGACCAAAATTCGGCGTGCGGAGCATTTCTGCTTCGGTCTTCTGAATGAGGTCGCCGATATAGACGATGTTGTCGTTCTTCAGGCAATTTGCCGAGCGAACGGACAGTTCCAGTTCGTCCACCTTCTTGAGGAGAGCCGGGTTGAAAGCGAGTTCGGTAACTGCTTCCTCTTCGGTTTCCTTCTGCGGCTCGTCGAAGTTGACGAACACGCCAAGCTGATCCTGCAGGATGCGAGCCGCGAAAGCGACAGCATCTTCACCGCTGATCGAACCATCGGTTTCGAGCGACATGCTCAGCTTGTCGTAGTCGAGAACCTGTCCTTCACGGGTGTTTTCAACCTTGTAGGACACCTTCTTGACCGGCGAATAGAGGCTGTCGACCGGGATGAGACCAATCGGAGCATCTTCCGCACGATTGCGCTCGGCCGGGACATAGCCCTTGCCGTTGTTGACGGTGAATTCCATGCGGATTTCGGCGCCCTCGTCGAGCGTGCAGATGACATGCTCGGGGTTGAGGATTTCGATATCGCCGACCGTCTGGATGTCGCCAGCCGTTACTACGCCTGGGCCCTGCTTGCGGACGACCATGCGCTTGGCATCATCGCCATCCATCTTGATGGCGATTTCCTTGATGTTCAGCACGATGTCCGTCACGTCTTCCCGGACGCCCGGGATAGAGGAGAACTCATGCAGCACGCCGTCGATCTGCACGGCCGTCACAGCGGCGCCACGCAGAGAGGACAGCAGAACGCGACGAAGCGCGTTGCCGAGGGTGAGACCGAAGCCACGCTCCAGCGGTTCGGCCACGAGCGTTGCCTTGGTGCGGCCGCTCGAGGTGAACTCGACCTTGTTCGGCTTGATCAGTTCCTGCCAGTTTTTCTGAATCATGTTTTTGCCTTCCGTTCGTTGCCACCATCCAATCGTGGCAACCGAGCTTGAGAAACACCAGGCCGGGCGCATCTGCCCCGGCCGGTGTCGAGAGTGGCGATGATCAGACGCGACGCTTCTTGCGCGGGCGGCAACCATTGTGCGGGATCGGGGTCACGTCGCGGATGGACGTGATCATGAAACCAGCAGCCTGGAGCGCGCGCAGAGCGGATTCACGACCGGAGCCCGGGCCGCAAACTTCAACTTCCAGCGACTTCATGCCATGTTCCTGAGCCTTCTTGGCGCAGTCTTCAGCAGCGATCTGGGCAGCGAACGGGGTCGACTTGCGCGAACCCTTGAAGCCCTTGGCACCAGCAGACGACCAGGCAATCGCGTTGCCCTGTGCGTCGGTGATGGTGATCATCGTGTTGTTGAAGGTCGAGTTGACGTGTGCGACGCCCGACGAAATATTCTTGCGCTCGCGACGGCGAACGCGGACGGCTTCCTTGGCCATGTTAGTCCTTTCTTGGATCTCTGCACCGCCGTAATCCCAGCGGCTACACCGAAGCGACACCCGTGGGGCGCCGCTCCAAACTCAAAAGAGGCCGGCGGACCGCCAGCCTCCCACATCCGGTTGCCCGGAAATTACTTCTTCTTACCAGCAATCGCCTTTGCCGGACCCTTGCGGGTACGAGCATTGGTGTGCGTGCGCTGGCCGCGAACCGGCAGGCCGCGACGATGACGCAGGCCGCGGTAGCTGCCCAGGTCCATCAGACGCTTGATGTTCATCGCGGTGTCGCGACGCAGGTCACCTTCGACCTGATAGTCACGGTCGATGGTTTCGCGGATCTGCAGAACTTCAGCATCCGTCAACTGATTGACGCGACGCTCGGCCGGAATACCGACCTTCTCGCAGATTTCCTGTGCAAACTTCGGTCCGATCCCGTGAATGTAACGAAGCGCAATAACTACGCGCTTTGCAGTCGGGATGTTGACGCCAGCGATACGAGCCACGCCTGTTCTCCTTGCATTCCTTTTGCCTTAGGGCAAAGGGTCTTGTTATGCAGCCCGGGAGCTGCTTGTTCGATTGAGTCCGCAACATGTCAAAACGACCGTACCCGGACTTCCCGATGGAAATCCGCGCCGATCGCATAGCATGTCGCGAGTTGGCGCGGTGTTTAGCGGAATCAGCGCAAAAAAGCAACCGCTCCGGCAAGTTTATTTTAAGCTATCTAAAGCTTAGCCAGGATACCTTCGATGCTGTCAGTCACATGCTCGATATCGGCCATGCCGTCGATGCTCTGCAGCTTGCCCTTGGCGTAGTAGTAGCCGATCAGCGGCGAGGTCTCCTTGTAGTAGACTTGGAGACGGGTTGCCATGGTCTCGGCATTGTCATCCGGCCGGCGCTTGAAATGCGTCGAGCCGCATTTGTCGCAGACACCAGCCGTCGCCGGAACCTTGTCGGTGTCATGATAGACACTGCCGCAGTTCGAGCAAGAATAACGGCCGGAGACGCGGCGAATCAGTTCGGCATCATCAACCTTGAGCTCGATGACAACGGAAAGTTCCAGACCCTTGGCCTGCAGCATCCGCTCGGTGGCATCCGCTTGCACCAGAGTGCGCGGAAAACCGTCAAGAATGAAACCCCTGGCGCAATCCGGTTGATCGATGCGCTCGGAAACGATGGCATTGACAATCTCGTCGGAAACAAGCTTGCCTGCGTCCATGACGGCCTTGGCACGCTTGCCAACTTCAGTCTCAGCCGCCACCGCAGCCCGCAGCATATCGCCTGTGGAAAGCTGCGGAATACCGTGCTTTTCCACGATACGCTGGGCCTGGGTCCCCTTACCTGCTCCCGGCGGCCCTAAAAGTATGAGTCTCATCGCCCCCTCTTTCCTCCACGCAACTTCGATTTCTTGATCAGGCCTTCATATTGCTGTGCAATCAGGTGACCCTGAATCTGCGCCACCGTATCCAGCGTTACGCTAACCACGATCAGAAGCGAAGTGCCACCCAGAGACAAGGGAATACCGGTCTGGGACACGAGAATTTCGGGCAGAATGCAGACGAAGACGAGGTAGATCGCGCCGATGACCGTGATACGGGTCAGCACGTAATCGATATATTCGGCGGTGCGCTCCCCCGGACGAATTCCGGGAATGAAGCCGCCGTGCTTCTTCAAGTTGTCCGCCGTGTCCTTCGGGTTGAAGACCAGTGCGGTATAGAAGAAGGCGAAGAAGGCGATCAGGCCGGCATAGAGCACCATGTAGAGCGGCTGGCCGTGACCGAGGGCCGCGACGATCGAGGTGACCCAGGTCGGCAGCGCCGTGTTGTTGCCGAGACCGGCGATGGTTGCCGGAAGAAGCAGCAGCGACGAGGCAAAGATCGCCGGGATAACACCAGACGTGTTCAGCTTCAGCGGCAGGTGCGACGTATCGCCCTGGAACATGCGCGTGCCGACCTGTCGCTTCGGATACTGGATCAGCAGACGACGCTGCGCACGCTCGACGAAAACGATGAGCGCAATGACTAGAACGGCGACGACGAGCACGGCGAGAATGAGACCGGTCGACAGAGCGCCGGTTCGGCCGAGTTCGAGCGTACCGGCAAGTGCCGTCGGCAGACCGGCTGCGATGCCCGCGAAGATGATCAGCGAAATACCGTTGCCGATGCCGCGCGAGGTAACCTGCTCGCCGAGCCACATCAGGAACATCGTGCCGCCGAGCAGCGTGACGACGGTCGAAAGGCGGAAGAACCAGCCTGGATCTATGACGACGCCGTTGCCATGCTCAAGGCCGATCGCAATACCATAAGCCTGCAACGCGCCGAGCAGCACCGTACCGTAGCGGGTGTACTGGTTGATGATCTTACGGCCCTGCTCGCCTTCCTTCTTCAGGTTCTCAAGCGAAGGCACGACCGACGTCATCAGCTGAACGATGATCGAGGCCGAAATATAAGGCATGATGCCGAGCGCAAAGATCGCCATGCGCTGCACGGCACCGCCCGAGAACATGTTGAACAGGCCAAGGATACCGCCCGACTGATTCTGGAAAGCCTGGGCGTAAGCGGCAGGATTGAGGCCGGGAAGCGGAATGTGGGTGCCGAGTCGGTAGACGAGAAGAGCGCCAAGCGTGAACCACAAGCGTTTCTTGAGATCCTCGGCTTTGGCGAAGGTCGAAAAATTGAGATTGGACGCCAATTGTTCCGCTGCAGAAGCCATGCAAATCTCCGCACTACCAATTCCGGCATAATCGGCCGGGCCCGGAATCAGTATGTAAATTGTTCAAAAGCCGGGCTTCGGACGGATTGCATTGCAATCGGGCGCCTCACCCTTGGTTCCCGTTATTCCCCGGAAAGATACTGGCGCATCGTTCAGGTTCGTGAGGCTCACATATGGGAGCAAAATCGCCCGAAGTGAAGCACCCCGGGCGATTATTGATAATATTATTCTGCGGCAGAAGCGAGCAGCTTGATGGAGCCGCCAGCCTTTTCGATCTTTTCGACCGCCGGCTTGGAAGCGCCTGCAACTTCAAGCGTAATCTTCGCCTTCAGCTCGCCGTCCGAGAGAACACGAACGCCATCCTTGACGCGGCGAATCACGCCCGCAGCCTTGAGGGCAGCGGCATCAACGGTCTTCTTGGCATCGAGCTTGCCGGCATCGACGGCAGCCTGGATGCGAGCCAGCGATACGACAACGTAATCGGCGGCGAAGATGTTGGTGAAGCCGCGCTTCGGCAGGCGACGATAGATGGGCATCTGACCACCTTCGAAGCCGTTGATCGCAACGCCCGAACGGGACTTCTGACCCTTCACACCACGACCGCCGGTCTTGCCGGAGCCGGAGCCGATGCCGCGGCCGAGGCGCTTGCGGCTGTGGGTCGAGCCTTCGTTATCCTTGATCTCATTCAATTTCATAGCGAATTACCTCCGGCTCACTTCTCGTCGACAACGCGAACGAGATGCTGGACAGCACGGATCATGCCACGAACGGCCGGGGTATCTTCCAGCGTGCGGCGACGGTGCATCTTGTTCAGTCCGAGACCGATCAGCGTCTTCTGCTGAACGTCCGGACGGCGGATCGGGCTGCCAACCTGCTCGACCGTAACGGTCTTGGCTTCAGCCTTCTTGGTCGTCTTGGCCATAGGTCAAACTCCCTTATTCTTCGGAGGCGTTGCCCGAAGCGGTACGACGAGCCTGCAGGGTGGCATACTTGATGCCGCGCTGAGCTGCGATGTCCTTCGGGTGAACCTGGTGCTTCAGGGCGTCGAACGTGGCGCGAACCATGTTGTACGGGTTCGACGAACCGGTCGACTTGGCAACGACGTCATGAACGCCGAGCGTTTCGAAAACGGCGCGCATCGGACCGCCGGCGATGATACCGGTACCGACCTTGGCCGAGCGCAGCAGAACCTTGCCGGCGCCATGACGGCCATGGACGTCGTGATGCAGCGTACGACCGTCGCGCAGCGGTACGAAGATCAGATCGCGCTTGGCGCTTTCGGTGGCCTTGCGGATGGCTTCCGGCACTTCGCGTGCCTTGCCATGACCGAAGCCAACGCGGCCCTTCTGGTCACCGACGACGACGAGAGCGGCGAAACCGAAGCGGCGGCCACCCTTTACAACCTTGGCGACGCGGTTGATCGCGACCAGCTTGTCGACGAATTCGCTATCGCGCTCGTCACGGCTCTGACGGTCATCCCGCGAGCCCCTCTTTTCCTGTGCCATTGTCCTCTTCCTTTTTCTTTTCCGGGTGCAATCGGCAAACAACAAAGACCGCATCAACCTCCAAACGGAGATTTGCGGTCCGGTGAAATCCGGCCGGCGCCCTATCGGCTACCGGCCGGAAACTTGATTAGAAGGTCAGGCCGCCTTCGCGAGCCGCATCGGCGAGAGCCTTGATGCGGCCGTGATAGATGAAGGCGCCGCGATCGAACACGACTTCCTTCACGCCGGCCTTGGAGGCGCGCTCGGCAACGAGCTTGCCAACCAGGGCTGCGGCGGCGGTATCGGCACCGGTCTTCAGAGAACCGCGCAGATCCTTGTCGAGCGTGGAGGCAGCCGCAAGGGTCTTGCCAGCCGCGTCATCAATGACCTGGGCGTAGATGTTCTTTGACGAGCGATGAACCGACAGGCGCGGACGGCCATTGGCCACCGCCTTGATTTGACGGCGCACGCGGTTGGCGCGACGCGCAAGTGCTTCTTTCCTGCTAGCCATTTCGCGTGATCCTTACTTCTTCTTGCCTTCTTTGCGGACGATCCGCTCGTCAGCGTACTTAACACCCTTGCCCTTGTAAGGCTCAGGACCGCGGTATTCGCGGATTTCTGCGGCAACCTGGCCGACCTGCTGCTTGTTGATGCCGGTGACGACGATTTCCGTCGGCTTCGGCACAGCGATCGAAATACCCTGCGGCGGCTCATAGACCACGTCGTGGCTGAAGCCGAGCGCGAGCTGCAGGTTCTTGCCCTGCATGGAGGCACGGTAGCCGACGCCGTTGATTTCGAGCTTGCGCTCGTAGCCGTCCTTAACACCCTTGAAGATGTTCTCGATCATCGTGCGGGACATGCCCCACTTTGCGCGAGCATCCTTCGAGTCGTTAATCGGCGTTACGACGATTGCATTGTTTTCCAGCTTGAGACCGATTTCGTCGTTAGCGACGAAAAACAGCTCACCCTTGGGGCCCTTGGCAGTCACTTTTTGGCCATCAACCGAGGCCGTGATCCCTGCAGGCACCTGAACGGGCTTTTTACCGATACGAGACATTTGTTCAAACCTGTCTGTTTCGAAGGAGATCTCTGTCCGATCTTAGAAGACCGAGCAGAGAACCTCGCCACCAACATTCTGTTCACGAGCCTGGTGATCGGCCATCACACCCTTCGGAGTCGAAAGGATGGTGATGCCGAGACCGTTCGCGACCTGCGGAATGGACTTAACCGAGACATAAACTCGGCGGCCCGGCTTGGACACACGGCCGATCTCGCGGATCACCGATGTGCCTTCGTAGTATTTCAGCTCGATGCTGAGCTCAGACTTGCCGTTGCCGAAATCGACGACGGAGTAGCCACGGATGTAGCCTTCAGCCTGCAGAACATCGAGAACGCGTGCACGGAGCTTGGACGCAGGCGTCGAAACCGACGACTTGCGACGCGAAGCGCCATTGCGGATGCGGGTGAGCATATCGCCCAAAGGATCAGTCATAGTCATCTAATCTGCTCCTTACCAGCTCGACTTGACAATGCCCGGCACCTTGCCGAAATTGCCGAGTTCACGCAGCGCGATACGCGACATGCGCAGTTTGCGGTAGTAGGCGCGCGGACGGCCCGACACTTCGCAGCGATTGCGAATACGGGTCTTCGATCCATCGCGCGGGAGCGATGCCAGCTTCAGTGTGGCCTTGAACCGGTCTTCGATCGAAAGAGACTGGTTCATGATGATTGCCTTCAGTGCAGCACGCTTCGCGGCCTGGGTGGCAACCGTATTGCGGCGGCGCTTGTTCTTTTCAACTGCGCTTGTCTTCGCCATATCAGGGTTCCTTTTCTACGCTCGTCGTTACGGTTATTGACGGAACGGGAAGTTGAACTCTGTCAAAAGAGCCCGCGCTTCGTCGTCCGTGTTCGCCGTCGTGCAAACGATGATGTCCATGCCCCACATCTGATCAACCTTGTCGTAGTTGATCTCAGGGAACACAATGTGTTCCTTGATGCCCATGGCAAAATTGCCACGACCGTCAAAGCTCTTCGGGTTCAGGCCGCGGAAGTCGCGAACGCGCGGAAGCGCGATGTTGACCAGGCGATCCAGGAACTCATACATGCGGGCGCCGCGCAGCGTCACCTTGGCGCCGATCGGCATATTCTCGCGGACCTTGAAGCCAGCGATGGAATTGCGCGCGTGCGTGATGACCGGCTTCTGACCAGCGATCGCCGCGAGGTCGGCAGCAGCAACAGTCGGCTTCTTCGAATCAGCCGTTGCCTCACCCACGCCCATGTTGATCACGATCTTATCAAGCTTCGGGATCTGCATCTCGTTGGCGTAGGAGAACTTCTCCTGCATGGCCGCGCGGATGCGGGTGCCGTATTCCTTCTTGAGCCGCGGCTCGTATTTTACCTCAGCCATCGATCACTTCTCCCGAGGTCTTGGCCACGCGGACCTTCTTGCCTTCTACAACCTTGAAACCGACGCGGGTCGGCTTACCGTCCTTGTCGACGATCGCCAGGTTGGACAGGTGAAGCGAGGCTTCCTTGCTGATAATGCCAGCTTCCTGGGTCTGCGTCTGGCGCTGGTGGCGCTTAATGACGTTGACGCCACGGACGACCGCACGGTCTTCCTTCGGCATTACTTGAATGACTTCGCCGGTGCGGCCCTTGTCCTTGCCGGCCAATACGACAACCTTGTCGCCTTTACGGATCTTTTGCATCGCTCCGCTCCTTACAGTACTTCTGGAGCCAGCGAGATGATCTTCATGTGGTTCTTGGCGCGAAGTTCGCGCGGAACCGGTCCGAAGATACGGGTGCCGATCGGCTCTTTCTTGTTGTCGATGAGGACTGCTGCGTTGGTATCGAAGCGGATGACGCTGCCATCCGGACGACGGATGTCCTTGGCGGTGCGAACAACAACCGCCTTCATCACGTCACCCTTCTTCACACGGCCGCGCGGAATAGCTTCCTTGATCGAAACGACGATGACGTCGCCGATCGAGGCATACTTGCGCTTCGAGCCGCCCAGCACCTTGATGCACATGACACGACGTGCGCCGGAATTATCCGCCACGTCGAGGTTTGTTTGCATCTGAATCATGTCAGGTCGCCTTCTTGTTGTTACCGGAATGGTTGGGCCTAACGACCCCCTACCCCGGCTTATGGACTAGTCTCTTGTCTGATTTCTCCAGCGCTCGGGACCACCAGGGTCATCTTCGCCGGCCATCAATAAAGCAAAAGAACGCTCGTACTCGAGCGTCCTGCTTCCAAGCTCGTGCTTCATACAGATATTTCGCCCAAGCGCAAGGGCCTGAGCGAAATTCTGTTACTTGGCCTGGGCGGAAACGACCGTCCAGGTCTTGTCCTTGGAGATCGGCGCGCATTCCTCGATGGAAACGGTGTCACCGATTTTGTACTGATTGTTCTCGTCGTGAGCCTTGTACTTCTTGGAACGACGAACAGTCTTCTGGAGCAGCGGGTGAGCGAAACGACGCTCAACGCGGACTACTACCGTCTTCTCGTTCTTGTCGCTGACCACGACGCCCTGCAGAATGCGCTTCGGCATGTTATTTTTCCTTTAGGCCTTTGCTTCTGCCGCCTTCTGGCGGGCAATGGTTTTTACGCGAGCGATGTCCTTGCGGACTTCGTTGATGCGCGAGGACTTCTCAAGCTGGCCGGTCGCCTTCTGAAAGCGCAGGTTGAACTGCTCCTTCTTCAGCTTGGCAAGCTCGTCCTTGAGTTGGTCGGCGCTCAGGGCGCGAACATCTGCGGCTTTCATGAGCTTCTTCCTTACTCTGCAATGCGCTGCACGAAGCGCGTCTTGACCGAGAGCTTGGCGGAACCAAGGCGCAGAGCCTCACGAGCGATTTCTTCGCTCACACCATCGATCTCGAACATCATACGGCCGGGCTTGACCTTGCATGCCCAGTATTCGACGGAGCCCTTACCCTTACCCATACGGACTTCGGTCGGCTTCTTGGTTACCGGAACATCCGGGAACACGCGGATCCATACACGACCGGCACGCTTCATATGACGGGTGATCGCGCGGCGAGCCGCTTCGATCTCACGAGCGTTGACGCGGTTAGGCTCCTGCGACTTCAGGCCGAATTCGCCGAACGCCAGATCAGAACCACCCTTGGCAACGCCCTTGATGCGGCCCTTGAATTGCTTGCGGTACTTCGTACGCTTTGGCTGCAACATTTTCCTATTCTCCGAACTTATCTGCCACGCACGCTATCAAGCGTTGTCGCGGCGACGGTCTCTATCGCGATCACGGCTAGCCGGACCCTGGGCGTCGCCTTCCATCGCACGGCGTTCGGAGGCCATCGGATCGTGCTCAAGGATTTCGCCCTTGAAGATCCAAACCTTGATGCCGCAGATGCCGAAAGCGGTTTCTGCTTCAGCCGTACCGTAGTCGATGTCGGCGCGCAGCGTATGCAGCGGCACGCGACCTTCGCGGTACCATTCCGTACGAGCGATTTCAGCACCGCCAAGACGGCCGGCGCAGGTGATCTTGATGCCTTCGGCGCCAAGACGCATCGCGGACTGAACGGCGCGCTTCATGGCGCGACGGAAAGCAACACGGCGCTCGAGCTGCTGAGCGATCGACTGGGCAACCAGCGTCGCGTCGATTTCCGGCTTGCGCACTTCAACGATGTTGAGGTGCGTTTCGGAATTCGTCATGTCCGACAGCTTCTTGCGGAGCTTGTCGATGTCAGCGCCCTTCTTGCCGATGATCAGGCCCGGACGAGCCGAGTGGATCGTGACGCGGCACTTCTTGTGCGGACGCTCGATGACCACCTTGGAGATACCAGCCTGCTTCAGTTCGTTCATGACGAACTTGCGCATCTTCAGGTCTTCGTGGAGAAGCTGGCCATACTCGGCATTGTCCGCGAACCAGCGGCTATCCCAGGTACGGTTGATGCCAAGACGAAAACCGATTGGATTGATTTTCTGACCCATTATGCGACCTCCCCTTGAGCTTCCACTTCACGAACGACAATCGTCAGATGCGCGAACGGACGCTCGATGCGAGACGCACGGCCACGGCCACGAGCGTGGAAACGCTTCATGACGATCGACTTGCCGACGTAAGCTTCCGCTACGACGAGCGAGTCAACGTCGAGATCGTGGTTGTTCTCTGCATTGGCGATCGCAGATTCAAGCGTCTTCTTGACGGCGCCTGCGATACGCTTGCGGGAGAATTCCAGCTCTGCGAGCGCGCGATCAACCTTCTTGCCGCGGATCGAAGCCGCGACCAGGTTGAGCTTCTGCGGGCTGACACGGAGCGTACGCGCAATTGCCTGCGCCTCGTTGTCCTTCAGCCGGCGTTCGGTTTTTGCCTTGCCCATTTTGTTACTTCCTCTTCGCCTTCTTGTCCGCACCGTGACCATAATAGGTACGGGTCGGGGCGAACTCGCCGAACTTGTGTCCGACCATGTCTTCATTGACGCTGACCGGAATATGCTTGCTGCCGTTGTAAACACCAAAGGTGAGACCAACGAACTGCGGCATGATGGTGGAGCGACGGCTCCACATCTTGATCACTTCGTTACGTCCGCCTTCACGCACCTTCTCAGCCTTCTTGAGAAGATAGCCGTCAACAAACGGACCTTTCCATACTGAACGAGCCACTTGAGACTTCCTCTCTTACTTCTTGCGCTGATGGCGCGAGCGCATGATCATCTTGTCGGTCGACTTGTTCGACCGCGTACGCTTGCCCTTGGTCGGCTTACCCCATGGGGTCACCGGATGGCGACCACCGGAGGTGCGGCCTTCACCGCCGCCGTGCGGATGGTCGACCGGGTTCATGACGACACCGCGGACGTGCGGCTTCTTACCGCGCCAACGCGAACGACCAGCCTTGCCGTCGTTGATGTTGCCGTGGTCCGGGTTCGAAACCGCGCCGATCGTTGCAAGGCAAGTGCCATGCACCAGGCGCTGCTCGCCAGAGTTCAGGCGAAGGATCGCCATGCCCTGGTCACGACCAACGAGCTGGGCGTAGGAACCGGCGGAGCGAGCGATCTGGCCACCCTTGCCCGGCTTCATTTCCACGTTGTGGATGATGGAGCCGACCGGGATGAACTGAAGCGGCATGGTGTTGCCCGGCTTCACGTCCACGGCCTTCTCGGAAGCGATGACCTTGTCGCCGGCAGCGAGACGCTGCGGAGCGATGATATAGGCCAGTTCGCTGTCCGTGTACTTCACCAGAGCGATGTAAGCGGTACGGTTCGGATCGTATTCGATACGCTCAACCGTGCCCTCGACGTCGAACTTGCGACGCTTGAAGTCGACCAGACGATAGGTGCGCTTGTGACCACCGCCCTGGAAACGCACGGTGATGCGGCCCAGGTTGTTGCGGCCGCCCTTGGAGGACAGGCCTTCGGTCAGGGCCTTGACCGGCTTGCCCTTGTAGAGCGAAGACCGGTCGACGATGACCAGCTGACGCTGGCTCGGGGTCGTCGGATTGAATGTTTTCAATGCCATTTTCTTATTCCTCAGAGACCGGTGGAGACGTCGATCGACTGGCCTTCGGCGAGCGTCACGATAGCCTTCTTCACGTCCTTCTGCTTGCCGACGAGACCTTTAAACCGCTTGGTCTTGCCCAGGCGCAGCAGAGTGTTGACGGCCGTAACCTTGACGCCGAACAGCGCTTCGACGGCAGCCTTGATTTCTGGCTTCGTCGCAGTCTTGGCAACGTTGAAAACAACCTGGTTATTGTCCGACAGCAGCGTGGACTTTTCGGTGATCGCAGGAGAAACGATCACATCGTAATGGCGAAGATCCGTCACTTGAATCGCTCCTCTAGAGCTTCAACTGCAGCCTTGGACAGGACGAGCTTGCCGCGGCGCAGGATGTCATAAACATTGATGCCCTGAACCGGCAGAACATCGATATTCGGGATGTTGGCGGCTGCGAGCTTGAAGTTGCTGTCGAGCTCGGCACCACCGATGAAGAGCGCATTGGTCAGGCCCAGCGTCTCGAAAGCGCCGGCCAGAACCTTGGTCTTGGCATCAGCTGCAACGAGGCTGTCGAGAATGATAACATCCTCGGCCTTGAACTTAGCGGAGAGAGCAAGACGCAAGCCGAGGGCGCGAACCTTCTTCGGCAGGTCATGTTCATGGCTGCGCACGACCGGGCCGTGAGCCTTACCACCGCCGCGGAACTGCGGAGCACGAGCCGAATGGTGACGAGCGCGGCCCGTACCCTTCTGCTTGTACATCTTAGCGCCTGTGCGCCACACTTCTGCGCGGCCCTTAGCCTTGTGCGTGCCCTGGCGCTTCTTGGCAAGCTGCCAGCGAATGACGCGTGCGATGATATCTTCACGCGGTTCGAGGCCGAAAATCGCATCAGAAAGGGAAACCTTCCCAGCGTCTTTGCCCTCGAGGGTCTTGACGTTCAATTCCATTGGTTTGGCTCCCTTACTTCGATGCCGACTTGACGGCGTCGCGCACGATGATCCAGGCACCCTTGGAGCCGGGAACCGCGCCCTTGACGAGGATCAGACCGCGATCTTCATCGGTCGATACCACTTCAAGGTTCTGCGTCGTCACGCGCGTCTGGCCCATGTGACCAGCCATCTTCTTGTTCTTGAACACCTTGCCCGGATCCTGGCGCGAGCCGGTCGAACCGTGCGAGCGGTGCGAAACCGACACACCGTGCGTGGCACGCAGACCGCCGAAACCGTGGCGCTTGATGGCGCCGGCAAAGCCCTTACCAACCGTCGTGCCGGTCACGTCGACGAGCTGACCAGCCGTGAAGTGACCCGCGCTGAGCTCGGTGCCAACGTCGAGCAGATTGTCTTCCGTGACACGGAATTCTGCGAGCTTGGCCTTTGGCTCTACACTTGCGACGGCGAAATGACCGCGCAGGGCCTTCGTCGTGTTCTTAACTTTCGCCTGGCCGGCACCGAGCTGTACTGCGGTGTAGCCATTCTTTTCAACTGTGCGCTGGGCCACGACCTGGCAGCTTTCCATACGCAATACGGTAACCGGGACGTGCTCGCCGGCGTCATTGTAGACGCGCGTCATTCCCACCTTCTGTGCAATCACACCTGAACGCATCGGTTCAATCCTTCTCATTCAGCTCGAGAACCCAAGGTCTCAGAGCTTGATCTCAACATCGACACCGGCGGCGAGATCGAGCTTCATCAGCGCATCTACCGTCTGCGGGGTCGGGTCAACGATGTCGAGAAGGCGCTTGTGCGTGCGCATCTCGAACTGCTCGCGGCTCTTCTTGTCGATGTGCGGGGACCGGTTAACCGTGAACTTCTCGATACGGGTCGGAAGCGGAACGGGGCCCCGGACGCTGGCACCGGTGCGCTTAGCCGTCGATACGATCTCGCGCGTGGAAGCGTCGAGAATCCGATGATCGAACGCCTTAAGGCGGATGCGGATATTCTGGCCGTTCATTCGACTTTATCCTTGTGTTTGTTATCTGCGCGTCTCTCTAAAAGACACGTCTTTAGCTTTAGTTACCTGAGGCGGGCCACCGGTTTCAAAGATCGAGAGGGACACCGAATTCACCGGCGTCCCCATCACTCATTTGCGGGCCTTGGCCCAGCCGCCTGCTTTATTACTCGACGATGGATGCGACGATGCCTGCGCCGACGGTACGGCCGCCTTCGCGGATGGCGAAGCGCAGCTTTTCTTCCATCGCGATCGGCACGATCAGCTCAACGGCAACCGTGACGTTGTCGCCCGGCATGACCATTTCCGTGCCTTCCGGAAGCGTCACGATGCCGGTGACATCCGTCGTGCGGAAGTAGAACTGCGGACGGTAGTTCGTGAAGAACGGCGTATGACGGCCGCCTTCTTCCTTCGTCAGGATGTAGGCTTCGGCCATGAACTTCTTGTGCGGCTTCACAGAACCCGGCTTGCAAAGAATCTGACCACGCTCGACGCCGTCACGGTTCACACCGCGGATCAGCGCGCCGATGTTGTCGCCGGCCTGGCCCTGATCGAGCAGCTTGCGGAACATTTCAACGCCGGTCACCGTCGTCTTCGACGTCGGACGAATGCCGACGATCTCGACTTCTTCACCAACCTTGACGATACCGCGCTCGACGCGGCCCGTCACAACCGTACCACGGCCAGAGATCGAGAACACGTCTTCGATCGGCATCAGGAACGGCTGGTCGATCGGACGCTCAGGCGTCGGGATGTAGGCGTCAACAGCCGCCATCAGCTCGCGGATCGCGTCTTCGCCGATCTTCTTGTCCGAATCTTCAAGTGCTGCCAGAGCCGAACCCTTGACCACCGGAATGTCGTCGCCCGGGAAGTCGTAGGACGACAGTAGTTCGCGAACTTCGAGCTCGACCAGCTCCAGAAGCTCGGCGTCGTCAACCTGGTCGACCTTGTTCAGGAACACGACGATTGCCGGAACGCCAACCTGGCGAGCAAGCAGGATGTGCTCGCGCGTCTGCGGCATCGGGCCGTCGGCAGCCGAGCAAACCAGGATCGCGCCGTCCATCTGAGCGGCACCGGTGATCATGTTCTTCACATAGTCGGCGTGGCCGGGGCAGTCGACGTGCGCATAGTGACGGGCCGGCGTCTCGTATTCGACGTGAGCCGTCGAGATCGTGATGCCACGTGCCTTTTCTTCCGGGGCAGCGTCGATCTGGTCATACGCCTTGTACTCGCCGAAGTACTTCGTGATCGCTGCCGTCAGAGACGTCTTGCCGTGGTCAACGTGCCCAATCGTACCAATGTTAACGTGCGGCTTATTGCGCTCAAACTTACTCTTTGCCATTTTCGGCTCTCCATTTTTCCTGTCCCCGAAGGGATCAATTCTTGTTATCGGTCAATTGGTATTCCGGTCACTTCTGACCGGAATACTTTGCCTGGATTTCCTGTGCGACGTTCGACGGAACCGGCGCGTAATGATCGAAGGTCATCGTGTACTGTGCACGGCCCTGAGACATGGAACGCAGGTTATCGACATACTTGAACATGTTTGCCAGCGGGACGTTCGCGTTGATGACAACAGCGATACCGCGGCTTTCCTGGCCCTGGATCTGGCCACGACGCGAGTTCAGGTCGCCGATGACGTCGCCGACGTAGTCTTCCGGTGTCACGACTTCGACCTTCATCATCGGCTCGAGGAGCTGAGCGCCGGCTTCGCGGGCTGCTTCACGGAAGCAAGCACGCGAGGCGATTTCGAAGGCCAGAACCGACGAGTCGACGTCGTGGAAGGCGCCATCGATGAGCGTCGCCTTGACGCCGAGCATCGGGAAGCCAGCCAGCGGGCCTGAAGACAGAACGCTTTCGATGCCCTTCTGAACGCCGGGGATGTATTCCTTCGGAACGGAACCGCCGACGATCTTGGACTCGAACTTGAAATCGTCGCCTTCCGGGTTCGGTTCGAACACGATCTTGACGCGAGCGAACTGACCGGTACCACCCGACTGCTTCTTGTGGGTGTAGTCCTTCTCCGTCTGACGCGTGATGGTTTCGCGGTAAGCAACCTGCGGCGCGCCGACAGTTGCTTCAACCTTGAATTCACGACGCATACGGTCGACGATAATGTCGAGGTGAAGTTCACCCATGCCGGCGATGATCGTCTGGCCCGATTCCTGGTCCGTCTTCACGCGGAAGGACGGGTCTTCTGCAGCCAGGCGGTTGAGCGCGAGGCCCATCTTTTCCTGGTCGCCCTTGGTCTTCGGCTCGATCGCGATCTGGATGACCGGCTCGGGGAATTCCATGCGCTCGAGGATAACCGGCTTCAGCGGATCGCAGAGCGTATCGCCAGTGGTGGTTTCCTTGAGGCCGGCCAGAGCGACGATGTCGCCAGCGAAGGCTTCTTCGATGTCTTCACGCGAGTTCGAGTGCATCTGTAGCATACGGCCGACACGCTCGCGCTTGTCCTTGACCGTATTCATGACCGACGCGCCCTTTTCGAGCTTGCCGGAGTAGACGCGGGCGAAGGTCAGCGAACCGACGAAGGGGTCGTTCATGATCTTGAATGCCAGCATGGACAACGGCTCGCTGTCGTCAGCGTGACGTTCGATCTCGGCCTCGGTCTTGAAATCGATGCCCTTGATCGCCGGAATGTCGAGCGGCGACGGCAGGTATTCGACAACGGCGTCGAGCAGCGGCTGAACACCCTTGTTCTTGAAGGCGGTGCCGCAGAACATCGGATGGAACTTGACGTCGATCGTGCCACGACGGACGAGCGCGCGGATCTGATCGTTATCAGGCAGGTTGCCTTCGAGGTAAGCTTCAGTCGCGGCTTCGTCGATCTCGACAACGGTCTCGATCAGCTTTTCGCGATATTCTTCAGCCTTGGCCTTCATGTCTTCCGGAATTTCGACGACGTCCCACTGAGCGCCGAGCGATTCGTCGCGCCAGATGAGAGCGTTCATCTCGATCAGGTCGATGACGCCCTTGAACTCGGTTTCAGCACCGATCGGCAGCTGCATGACGACAGCGGTAGCGCCGAGGCGGGTCTTGATCATCTCGACCGAGCGATAGAAATCGGCGCCGGTCTTGTCCATCTTGTTGCAGAAGATCATGCGCGGAACATGATACTTCTCGGCCTGACGCCAGACGGTTTCCGTCTGCGGCTCAACGCCGGCGTTGGCATCGAGCAGCGCGATGGCGCCGTCGAGAACGCGCAGCGAACGCTCGACTTCGATGGTGAAGTCGACGTGGCCGGGAGTGTCGATAATGTTGAAGCGGCGGGTCTTGCCGTCACGGCCCTTCCAGTAGGTCGTGGTGGCAGCGGAGGTGATCGTGATGCCACGCTCCTGCTCCTGCTCCATCCAGTCCATGGTGGCGGCACCATCGTGCACTTCGCCGATCTTGTGCGACTTGCCGGTGTAGTAAAGAATACGCTCGGTGGTCGTGGTCTTACCGGCGTCGATGTGCGCCATGATACCGAAATTGCGGTAGTCTTCGATCTTATATTCGCGAGCCATAATGGACTGCCTTTCCGAAACCGTTCGGGATTACCAGCGATAATGCGAGAACGCACGGTTGGCATCAGCCATCTTGTGCGTATCTTCGCGCTTCTTAACGGCAGCGCCGCGGTTGTTGGAGGCATCGAGAAGTTCGCCGCTGAGGCGGTCGACCATCGTGGTCTCGTTGCGCTTGCGAGCAGCAGCGATCAGCCAGCGAATGGCCAGAGCCTGACGACGCTCCGGGCGAACATCGACCGGAACCTGGTAGGTAGCACCACCGACACGACGCGAACGAACTTCAACGTGCGGAGCGATGTTATCCAAAGCCTGATGGAACACGCCGAGCGGCTCCTGCTTTGCCTTGCCCTGCACGGCGTCGAATGCGCCGTATACGATGTTTTCAGCCACGGACTTCTTGCCGTCGAGCATGATGGCATTCATGAACTTGGTGACGACCAGATCGCCGAACTTCGGGTCCGGGTTGATCTCGCGCTTTTCTGCTCTGTGACGTCTGGACATGTACTTCTCGTCTCTCAACTATTAGCGGCGCTTCACCACGCGGAGAACCTCGCGCAGCACCGGATTATCTGAAACCGAATTACTTCGGACGCTTTGCACCGTACTTGGAACGGCGCTGCTTGCGGTTCTTAACACCCTGGGTATCGAGAACGCCGCGGATGATGTGGTAACGGACACCCGGAAGGTCCTTAACGCGGCCGCCACGGATCATGACGACTGAGTGTTCCTGAAGGTTGTGACCTTCACCCGGAATGTAACCAATGACTTCGAAGCCGTTGGTCAGGCGGATCTTTGCGACCTTACGCAGAGCCGAGTTCGGCTTCTTCGGCGTCGTCGTGTAGACGCGGGTGCAAACGCCGCGCTTCTGCGGGTTCTCCTGAAGAGCGGGAACCTTGTTACGCTTTACCTGCGCCTGGCGAGGCTTGCGGATCAGCTGGTTTACGGTAGGCATTCAACCATCCCTTATAAATCTATCTCGACACCCTTGCGGGCATGACTATCGCCGTCACCGGCAACGACACACGATCGTCTCAATGCGCAAAACGTGGCCCGATCCGCTTTCGCAGATGGACCACAGAAAAGCAGAGGACGCCGATATGGCGTCTTGCGTGCAGCATTCGTGTCTTCAACGTGCGTTTTAGAACCTTGTTTGAGGTGAACTCCAGAGCGCGTCGCCCCGAACAGCCATGCCTCACATGGGTCCTGATGGCGGCGGTACTACTGGTTTCCCGTCGCTTCGTCAAGGCCGGTTAAGAAATTATCTTTGTCACAGAGGCCTGAAAGGCCCGGCAAACCAGCCATTTGGCGCTTTCGATACGGAAATGCCGCCCCTTCGGCAAGATGGACTTTGGTATTTCGTTAAAATCCCTATAAGAAATCACGGAAAGACAATTCCATCAGATGACCCGTGCGACCAAAAGGAATCGCCTGGTCGATTCGACACCCCCGAAGGAAGACTCATGATTACTGCGCCAGACAACGACAACAATTCCGACGGCCCCATGGTCTTCATCATCATCGGCAAGGGCTACGAGACCGACGGCGGCGAAGGCGTCGACCTCCATGTCATGCTGAAAGCGCCTGATGACGACTCCGCCGTGCGCGAAGCGCTCAACGCGCTTGCCGAAGAAGGCTTCATCGAAGCCGACCTCGACCAAATCGGCCTGCTGACGGACGTACCGGACGAAGAGCCGCACGCATCGGCCTATCAGGGTGCACTCGAAGGAGAAGTGGCGATCATCCGGTTCCGCTGACAGGTAGTCCTCCGGAGGCCAGGCAACCGCCCTGCCCCGCTTTCGCTCCATCACCGAATAAAAGAGAAGCCGCCCGGATCACTCCGGGCGGCTTTTGATTTCCAGCAGGCTTGCCGCCCTTATTCGGCAGCAGGAGCCTTCTCGCCAGCCATGTCCTGAAGCATGGGCGTGGCGACGCCAGCGTCCGTGCCCTTGCGACGCTCTTCCAGAATGAGCTCGTCGCGAGCCGTGGCGATGCGGCGGATCTGGGTCATGGTGCCGCCGGTACCGGCCGGGATGAGACGGCCGACGATGACGTTTTCCTTCAGACCCTGCAGGCCGTCGGTCTTGCCGGCGATCGCAGCTTCCGTCAGTACCTTCGTCGTTTCCTGGAAGGAAGCGGCAGAGATGAAGGACGGCGTTTGCAGCGACGCCTTGGTGATGCCGAGCAGAACCGGATCGCCGTAAGCGGGCTTCTTGCCTACCTCGATCAGGCGGTCGTTGGCGTCCTCCAGCTCGATACGATCGACGTTGTCGCCGACGATATACTGGCTGTCGCCCGCATCGGTGATTTCCACCTTCTGCAGCATCTGACGGACAATCACTTCGATGTGCTTGTCGTTGATGACAACGCCCTGCAAGCGGTAGACTTCCTGGATTTCGTTGACGAGATAGGAAGCCAAAGCCTCCACGCCCTTGATCGCCAGGATGTCGTGCGGAGCCGGGTTACCGTCGAGGATGTAGTCACCCTTTTCGATATAGTCGCCATCCTGAAGATGGAAGGGCTTGCCCTTCGGGATCAGGTACTCGACCGGCTCGACACCGTCTTCCGCCGGCTCGATGATGACGCGGCGCTTGTTCTTGTAATCGCGGCCGAGACGGATCGTACCATCGATCTCTGCGATGATGGCATGGTCCTTCGGACGACGAGCCTCGAACAGTTCGGCAACACGCGGCAGACCGCCCGTGATGTCCTTGGTCTTGGCGCTTTCCAGCGGCGAACGGGCGAGGACGTCACCCTGCGACACCTTCTGGCCCGGCTCGACCGACAGGATCGCGTCGACCGAGAGCAGGAAGCGGGCGTCACCGCCGCGCGACAGCTTGGCAACATTGCCGCTGGCGTCCTTGATGACGATCGCCGGCTTCAGATCCGAGCCACGCGGCGTCGAACGCCAGTCGAAGACCTGACGCTTGGTGATGCCTGTGGACTCGTCGGTTGCTTCGAGAACCGAAAGACCGTCGATGACGTCTTCGAAGTGAACCGTACCGGCCACTTCCGTCATCATCGGGCGGGTATAGGGATCCCACTCCGCCAGACGCTGGCCGCGCTTCACCTTGTCGCCATCGTCGACATGGAGCTTCGAGCCGTAAGCGACGCGCTGCGAGGAACGCTCGACACCGCGCTCGTCCAGGATCTGGACCGTCATGTTGCGGCCCATGGCAACCAGGTTGCCATCGGAGTTGCGCAGCATGTTGCGGTTCTTGATCTGAACCGTGCCCTCGTAGGAGGCTTCCAGGAACGACTGGTCGACCACGGTGGCCGTGCCGCCCAAGTGGAACGTACGCATGGTCAGCTGCGTGCCCGGTTCACCGATCGACTGCGCGGCGATGACGCCGACAGCTTCACCGAGATTGACAGGCGTGCCGCGAGCCAGGTCGCGGCCGTAGCAGACCGAGCAGACGCCCGTCTGGATTTCGCAGGTCAGCGCCGAACGGATGCGGATCGACTGGATACCAGCCTTCTCGATCTCGATGACATCCGGCTCAAGGATCATCCTGCCGGCATCGACGATGCGCTCACCCGTGACCGGATGATCGATATCGTCCAGCGCCGTGCGGCCGAGGATGCGGGCGCCGATCGAAGCGACGACCTGACCGGCATCGACGATGGCGGTCATGGTGAGGCCCTTGTCGGTACCGCAATCGACGTGGGTGACAATGCAATCCTGAGCGACGTCGACGAGACGGCGGGTCAGGTAACCCGAGTTCGCGGTCTTCAAGGCGGTGTCAGCAAGACCCTTACGGGCACCGTGCGTCGAGTTGAAGTACTCGTTCACGGTCAGGCCTTCCTTGAAGTTCGAGATGATCGGCGTCTCGATGATTTCGCCCGACGGCTTGGCCATGAGGCCGCGCATGCCGCCCAACTGACGCATCTGGTTCGGAGAACCGCGGGCGCCCGAGTGGCTCATCATGTAGATCGAGTTCATCGGCTTCTGACGACCGGTCGCCGGGTCGAATTCGACGGCCTTAATGCGGGCCATCATTTCTTCGGCGACCTTTTCCGTGGCCTTGCCCCAGGCGTCGACAACCTTGTTGTACTTTTCGCCCTGGGTGATCAGGCCGTCATTGTACTGCTGCTCGTATTCCTTCACCAGGGCTTCGGTGTCACCGACGATCTTAACCTTGGTATCCGGAATGACCATGTCGTCCTTGCCGAACGAAATGCCGGCGCGGCAGGCATGGGAGAAACCGAGCTGCATGATACGGTCGCAGAAAATGACCGTGTCCTTCTGGCCGCAATGGCGGTAGACCGTGTCGATCATCTTGGAGATGTTCTTCTTGGTCATTTCCTGGTTGCAGATGTCGAAGGTCACCTTGCCATGCTTCGGCAGCAACTCGCCGATCAGCAGGCGGCCGGGCGTCGTTTCGTAGATCTTCGAATAGGGCTTACCCTCTTCGTCGACCGACTTGAAGCGGCCGCGGATCTTCGAATGCAGCGTCACAACCTTGTTTTCGAGAGCATGGTGCAGCTCGCCGAGGTCGGAGAAGGCCATGCCTTCGCCCGGCTCGTTCTGGTTCAGGATCGACAGGTAGTACAGGCCGAGAACCATGTCCTGCGAGGGAACGATGATCGGCGCGCCGTTTGCCGGATGCAGGATGTTGTTGGTCGACATCATCAGCACGCGGGCTTCAAGCTGGGCTTCGAGCGACAGCGGCACGTGAACGGCCATCTGGTCGCCGTCGAAGTCGGCGTTGAAGGCCGTGCAGACGAGCGGGTGCAGCTGGATAGCCTTGCCTTCGACCAGCATGGGTTCGAAGGCCTGGATGCCCAGGCGGTGCAGCGTCGGCGCACGGTTCAAGAGAACCGGATGCTCGCGGATGACCTCGTCGAGGATATCCCAAACTTCCGGCTTTTCCTTTTCGACCAGCTTCTTGGCCTGCTTGACGGTCGAGGAATAACCCTTCGCGTCGAGGCGGGCGTAGATGAACGGCTTGAACAGCTCGAGCGCCATCTTCTTCGGCAGGCCGCACTGGTGCAGCTTCAATTCCGGACCGGTTACGATGACCGAACGGCCGGAATAGTCGACGCGCTTGCCGAGCAGGTTCTGGCGGAAGCGGCCCTGCTTGCCCTTGAGCATGTCGGACAGCGACTTCAGCGGACGCTTGTTGGCGCCGGTAATGACGCGGCCGCGACGGCCGTTGTCGAACAGCGCATCGACAGATTCCTGCAGCATGCGCTTTTCGTTGCGGATGATGATGCCCGGAGCGCGCAGTTCGATGAGGCGCTTCAGACGGTTGTTACGGTTGATGACGCGGCGATACAGATCGTTCAGATCCGAGGTCGCGAAACGGCCGCCATCCAGCGGAACCAGCGGGCGCAGGTCCGGCGGGATGACCGGAACGACCTTCATGATCATCCATTCCGGACGATTGCCTGACTCCATGAAGTTCTCGACGATCTTCAGGCGCTTCATCAGCTTCTTCTGCTTGAGATCCGACGTGGTGTCGGCAAGCTCGGCACGCAGGTCGCCCGCGATCTTTTCGAGGTTCATGCTGGCCAGCATCTCGTAGATCGCTTCAGCACCGATCATGGCGGTGAACTGGTCTTCGCCATATTCGTCGATGGCGAGCATGTACTCTTCTTCCGAGAGAAGCTGATGCTCCTTAAGGGCGGTGAGGCCCGGCTCGGTGACGATGTAGTTTTCGAAGTAGAGGACGCGCTCGACATCCTTCAGCGTCATGTCGAGCAGCGTGGAAATGCGGCTCGGCAGCGACTTCAGGAACCAGATATGGGCAACGGGAGCGGCGAGCTCGATATGACCCATGCGCTCACGGCGAACGCGCGACAGCGTGACTTCGACGCCGCACTTTTCGCAGATGATGCCCTTGTACTTCATGCGCTTGTACTTGCCGCACAGGCACTCGTAATCCTTGATCGGCCCGAAGATTCGTGCGCAGAAAAGACCATCGCGTTCCGGCTTGAACGTACGATAGTTGATCGTTTCCGGCTTCTTGATCTCGCCATAAGACCAGGAAAGAATCTTCTCCGGCGATGCGATCGAAATCCGGATGGAATCGAAATTCTGTGCAGGCACCTGCGGATTGAAAAGATTCATGACCTCTTGGTTCATGCCTGTCTCCTTTTGGGGCGAAGCGCCCTCGAACTGCAATCAGTGCCGGCAAATTCCCGGGAACCGGACTGACGCGTTAAAACGACAATAACCGCAAAATGCGGCGAAACCGTCCCCGCCTGGCGCTACCCGAAATAGGGTGCCGGCTGGAACGGTGCGCGCTGACGGACAGCGCGCACCCTATCGACTGTTACTCGGCCGCATCCGGAAGCTGGTTCGCCGTCTGCAGATCGTCGATCTTGGAATTTTCCAACTCGACGCTGAGACCCAGCGAACGCATTTCCTTGACGAGAACGTTGAAGCTTTCCGGAATGCCCGCCTCGAAGGTATCGTCGCCACGGACAATGGCTTCGTAGACCTTGGTGCGGCCGGCCACGTCGTCCGACTTGACCGTGAGCATTTCCTGCAGCGTGTAGGCTGCACCGTAAGCTTCGAGCGCCCAGACTTCCATTTCGCCGAAGCGCTGACCGCCGAACTGCGCCTTACCGCCCAACGGCTGCTGGGTGACGAGCGAGTAAGGACCGATCGAACGGGCGTGGATCTTGTCGTCGACAAGGTGGTTCAGCTTCAGCATGTAGATGTAGCCAACCGTGACCTGACGGTCGAACTGCTCGCCGGTACGACCGTCGTACAGCGTCGACTGGCCGGTCTGCTTGAGACCTGCCATGACCAGCATCTCGTTGACATCGGCTTCGCCGGCGCCGTCGAAGACCGGGGTCGCGATGGACACGCCACGCTTCCACTGGTCGGCCAGACGCAGAACCGATGCATCGTCATACTCGTGAACGTCGTCGCTCTTCGGACCGTCGCCGACGACCATGTCGATCGTCTTGCGCAGAGGTTCGATGTTGCCGCTCGCCTTGTAAGCTTCGATCAGCTCGCCGATCTGACGACCCATGCCGGCGCAAGCCCAGCCGAGGTGCGTCTCGAGGATCTGACCAACGTTCATGCGCGAGGGAACGCCGAGCGGGTTCAGCACGATGTCGACATGCGTGCCGTCTTCGAGGAACGGCATGTCTTCGACCGGCACGATACGCGATACGACGCCCTTGTTGCCGTGACGACCGGCCATCTTGTCGCCCGGCTGGATCTTGCGCTTCACAGCGACGAAGACCTTGACCATCTTCATGACGCCCGGAGGCATTTCATCGCCGCGCTGGACCTTCTCGACCTTGTCCATGAAGCGCTGTTCGAGGCGCGACTTGGATTCGTCGTACTGGCCACGCAGGGCTTCGAGTTCGCCCTGGACCTTCTCGTCCTCGACGGCGAACATCCACCACTGCGAACGCGGATACTCCGAAACGACGGCGTTCGACAGTTCCGTGCCCTTCTTGAAGCCCTTCGGACCGGCAAGAGCAACCTGACCACGCAGCATTTCGACCAGGCGGCCGTAGACGTTGCGGTCAAGGATCGCCTGCTCGTCGTCGCGGTCCTTCGCGAGACGCTCGATCTCTTCGCGCTCGATCGCCATGGCGCGTTCGTCCTTCTCAACGCCGTGGCGGTTGAAGACGCGAACTTCGACGACCGTACCGTAGGTGCCGGGCGGCATGCGCATGGAAGTGTCGCGAACGTCGGATGCCTTTTCACCGAAGATGGCGCGCAGAAGCTTTTCTTCCGGCGTCATCGGGCTTTCGCCCTTCGGCGTGATCTTGCCGACGAGGATATCGCCCGGCTGGACTTCGGCGCCGATGTAAACGATGCCGGCTTCGTCCAGGTTCTTCAGCGCTTCTTCCGAAACGTTCGGAATGTCGCGGGTGATTTCTTCCGGACCGAGCTTGGTGTCGCGCGCCATCACTTCGAATTCCTCGATGTGGATGGAGGTGAACACGTCATCGGCAACGATACGCTCGGAGAGCAGGATCGAGTCTTCGTAGTTGTAGCCGTTCCACGGCATGAACGCGACGAGCACGTTCCGGCCGAGCGCCAGATCGCCGAGGTCGGTCGAGGGACCATCCGCCAGGATGTCGCCCTTGTTGACCACGTCGCCGACGGTGACCAGCGGGCGCTGGTTGACGCAGGTGTTCTGGTTCGAACGCTGGAACTTCATCAGGCGATAGATATCGACGCCGGACTTCGACGGATCGAGATCTTCCGTGGCGCGGATAACGATACGCGTCGCGTCGACCTGGTCGACCACACCGCCGCGGCGAGCGCCGATAGCAGCACCCGAGTCACGCGCGACGACCGGCTCCATGCCGGTGCCGACGAACGGAGCTTCGGCGCGCAAGAGCGGCACGGCCTGACGCTGCATGTTCGAGCCCATGAGAGCACGGTTGGCGTCGTCGTTTTCCAGGAACGGGATCAGCGCGGCTGCGACCGAAACCAGCTGCTTCGGCGAGACGTCCATCAGGTTGATGTTGTCGCGCGGAGCGAGCATGACTTCGCCGGCATGACGGCAAACGACGAATTCTTCGATGAAGGAACCTTCAGCGTCGAGCTCTGCGTTGGCCTGGGCAACGTAGTACTTCGCCTCTTCCATGGCGGAGAGGTAGAGCACGTCGTTGGTCACCTTACCGTCGATGATGCGGCGATAAGGGCTTTCGATGAAGCCGTACTTGTTGACGCGGGCGAAGGTCGCCAGCGAATTGATGAGGCCGATGTTCGGACCTTCCGGCGTTTCGATCGGGCAAATACGACCGTAGTGCGTCGGGTGCACGTCGCGGACTTCGAAGCCGGCGCGCTCGCGGGTCAGACCGCCCGGGCCGAGAGCCGAAAGACGGCGCTTGTGGGTGATTTCCGAAAGCGGGTTCACCTGGTCCATGAACTGCGACAGCTGCGAGGAACCGAAGAATTCGCGAACGGCTGCAGCCGCCGGCTTCGCGTTGATCAGATCCTGCGGCATGACCGTGTCGATTTCGATCGAGGACATACGTTCCTTGATCGCACGCTCCATGCGCAGCAGGCCGAGACGGTACTGGTTCTCCATCAGCTCGCCGACCGAACGGACGCGGCGGTTGCCGAGGTTGTCGATGTCGTCGATTTCGCCCTTGCCGTCGCGCAATTCGACCAGCATCTTGACCACGGCCAGGATGTCGTCCTTGCGCAGGACGCGAACGGTGTCGGCAACGTCGAGGTCGAGGCGCATGTTCATCTTGACGCGGCCGACGGCGGAGAGATCGTAACGCTCCGCATCGAAGAACAGCGAGTTGAACATGGCTTCGGCCGACTCCATGGTCGGCGGCTCACCCGGGCGCATGACGCGATAGATGTCGAACAGAGCGTCCTGACGGTTCTCGTTCTTGTCGGCAGACAGCGTGTTGCGGATGTAGGCGCCGACATTGATATGGTCGATGCCGAGAACCGGAATTTCTTCGAAACCAGCCTTCAGGATGACCGGCAGGGTCTTCTCGTCGATTTCGTCGCCGGCTTCGAGATAGATCTCACCGGTCCGAAGGTTGACGATATCCTCCGCCAGGAACAGGCCGTACAGCTCTTCGTCCGTCGCCTTCAGGGCCTTGAGGCCCTTGTCCTGCAGCTGACGCAGCAGACGCGGGGTCAGCTTCTTGCCGCCTTCGACCACGACTTCGCCGGTGTCGGCGTCGATCATGTCGGTAACGGTCTTGGCGCCCTTCAGCGTTTCCGCGTTGAAGGGAATGCGCCAGCCATCGCCGGAGCGCTGGTAGAGCGACTTCGTATAGAAGGTCGACAGGATTTCTTCGCCATCCATGCCGAGCGCCATCAGCAGCGACGTCACCGGAATCTTGCGGCGGCGGTCGATACGGGCGTAGACGATGTCCTTGGCGTCGAATTCGATGTCGAGCCAGGAACCGCGATACGGGATGACGCGGGCGGCAAAGAGCAGCTTGCCGGAAGAATGGCTCTTGCCCTTGTCGTGATCGAAGAAGACGCCCGGCGAACGGTGCATCTGCGATACGATCACGCGCTCGGTACCGTTGACGATGAAGGTACCGTTGTTCGTCATGAGCGGCATGTCGCCCATGTAGACGCTCTGTTCCTTGATGTCCTTGATGGACTTCGCGCCCGTATCCTCATCGATATCGAACACGATCAGACGGAGAGTGACCTTCAGCGGCGCGGCATAGGTCAGGTCGCGCTGGCGGCACTCGTCGACGTCGAACTTCGGCGGTTCGAATTCATACGATACGAACTCCAGCATCGAAGCGCCGGAGAAATCGGTGATCGGGAAAACCGACCTGAAAACGGCCTGAAGACCTTCGTCCGGGCGGCCGCCCTTCGGCTCTTCGACCATCAGAAACTGATCGTAGGACGCCTTCTGAACCTCGATGAGGTTCGGCATCTCTGCGACTTCGGGAATCTTACCAAAAAACTTGCGTACGCGCCTGCGCCCATTGAACGAAAGGGTCTGAGCCATCGTCGCTCCTTTAAAATCCTGCACCCGGGCCTGCAACGGATGGGAACCGCTGGCCAGGCGATCCCATCAATCAATGAGTAGTCCAATCTCGTCTAACTAATCGAAAACCGCTCGGCACGGATTGCGTCGCGGTTCGATTTGAGACCATCCTCTTGAAGAACCCATTACCCAAAAGCCGGTTTGCCTGCGGCTTTTGGGTAATTCGTTCAGAAAAACGGCAAATGGGAGGCGGCAAAAAGCCACCTCCCAAAGCAGTTTCAAGCTTACTTGACGTCGACCTTTGCGCCGGCGTCTTCGAGCTTCTTCTTGATGTCAGCGGCTTCAGCCTTGGAAACGCCTTCCTTGACAGCCTTCGGAGCAGCTTCGACGAGGTCCTTAGCTTCCTTGAGGCCGAGGCCGGTGATAGCGCGGACTTCCTTGATGACGTTGATCTTGTTCGCGCCAACATCCGTGAGGATGGCGTCGAATTCGGTCTTTTCTTCTTCAACGACAGCAGCAGCGGCAGCACCACCAGCGGCAGCAACAGCTACCGGAGCAGCGGCGGAAACGCCCCACTTTTCTTCGAGAAGCTTGGACAGTTCTGCGGCTTCGAGAACGGTCAGCGAGGAGAGGTCGTCTACGATCTTTGCGAGATCAGCCATTTTTGTAGTTCCTTTTGTTCGGTTCGAACTGGTTGATTATGAACAGCGAAAAACCGCCTTACGCGGCTTCGTCCTTCTTGGCGTAGGCCGAGAACACGCGAGCAAGCTGACTTGCCGGCGCTGCAACAACACCTGCGATGCGGGTAGCCGGAGTCTGGATCATGCCCAGCAGCTTCGCGCGCAGCTCGTCCAGCGAAGGCAGGGTCGCGAGCGACTTCACACCTTCGGGGTTGAGCGTTGTTGTTCCCATGGCGCCGCCCAAGACAACGATCTTATCGTTGCCCTTGGCGAAATCCACGACGACCTTCGGAGCGGTAATCGGATCAGTGCTGTATGCGATCAGCGTCTGACCGGTGAAGAGATCGGAAATCCCTTCCGCGTCCGTGCCCTGAAGAGCAATTTTGGCCAGGCGGTTCTTCGCGACTTTGATAGTGCCGCCAGCAGCGCGCATCTTCGAACGAAAATCGTTCATCTGAGCGACTGTAGCACCAGCATAGTGGGCCACGACAACTGAGCCCGAAGCCTTGAAGACTTCGTTCAGTTCCGTGACGAATTCGCGTTTTTCCGCTCTTTCCACTGCTTTTCTCCAGTTGACAGGACCGGGTTAACGGACCTGCCGGGTTGCCTTTTGCCTCATGGGATCAAGTAGATCCCAAGCGACGCTTGAGGATCCTGTCCCCTCGCGCTCGAGCCTGACGGCTCCAAGGCACAAGGCATCCAAGGCTCGAACCGAGTTCATCGAAGCAACGCTTCTTCAAAATTCGGGTCTTACCCGTCTCATGCAGGCTTAAGTGATTAAGGGATAACCACCTGCAATCTCGGACAGGAATTCCGGATTTCTCCGGAAATCCCGGCCCCGAAAGGCCGGGAATTCTTGAGTGCCGGGCAAGATGCCCGGCATAATCATCAGGCGCTCGGCGCCGTAACCGTCGACAGCTCGATCTTGACACCCGGACCCATGGTCGAGGAGATCGCTACGCGCTTCAGGTAGTTGCCCTTGGCGCCAGCCGGCTTTGCCTTGATGACGGCGTCGGCGAAGGCGCGGATGTTTTCTTCCAGAGCCTTGGCGTCGAAGGAAGCCTTGCCGATGCCGGCATGGACAATACCAGCCTTCTCGACGCGGAACTCGACAGCGCCGCCCTTGGAAGCTTCGACGGCAGACTTTACGTCCATCGTGACGGTACCGACCTTCGGGTTCGGCATCATGCCGCGCGGGCCGAGAACCTTACCGAGACGGCCGACGAGCGGCATCATGTCCGGGGTCGCGATGCAACGATCGAAGTCGATCTTGCCGCCCTGAACGATTTCGACCAGGTCTTCCGCGCCAACGATGTCAGCGCCTGCAGCCTTGGCTTCATCAGCCTTGACGCCACGAGCGAAGACGGCAACGCGAACCGTGCGGCCCGTGCCGTTCGGCAGGTTGACGACGCCGCGAACCATCTGGTCGGCGTGACGCGGGTCAACGCCGAGGTTCATCGCGATTTCGACGGTTTCGTCGAACTTGGCGACGGCACGTTCCTTGACCATGTTGATGGCCAGATCCAGAGCATAAAGCTTGGTCGGATCAACGCCTTCACGAGTCTTTTGAATACGCTTTGCTACCATGGTCTCAACCCACCACTTCCAGGCCCATGGCGCGGGCGGAGCCCTCGATCATGGCCATTGCGCCTTCGATATCGGCGGCGTTCAGATCCTTCATCTTGGCTTCGGCGATAGACTTCACCTGAGCCTTGGTCAAAGTGCCAGCCTTGGCGCCCTTGCCCGGGGTCTTCGAGCCGGACTGGATCTTTGCTTCCTTCTTCAGGAAGTAGCTGACCGGCGGCTGCTTCATGATGAAGGTAAAGGACTTGTCCTGGTAGTAGGTGATGACGACCGGGATCGGCATACCCTTTTCCATTTCCTGCGTGGCGGCATTGAACGCCTTGCAGAATTCCATGATGTTAATGCCACGCTGACCAAGCGCAGGACCGATCGGCGGCGACGGATTCGCCGAGCCGGCCTTAACCTGCAGCTTGAGCTGGCCTGCAACTTTCTTAGCCATTTCTCTCTGCCTTTCTGAATGGCCGGTCTCCCGGCCCACGATGCCGGATCGCTCCGGCGGCTGCGGTTGCGTGGTGCGGATTAAAGACCTGGCTAAGGCCCCACCCTTCCACGCGGATTGCGGCTGCGCCGCGAGATATAAGTAAGCATTTACTTATATCCAAACTCATTGGAAAGATCAGCAATCAAACTGATCTTTCCGGACGGAAACGATCAAACCTTCTCGACCTGACTGTATTCCAGCTCGACCGGCGTAGCGCGGCCGAAGATCGAGACCTCCACCTTCAGGCGCGAACGCTCTTCGTCCACATCCTGAACCGTGCCGTTGAACGAGGCGAACGGACCATCGGAAACGCGGACCTGCTCGCCGATCTCGAAGGATACCGAAGCCTTCGGCCGCTCGACGCCTTCCTGGACCTGACCGAGAATGCGCTCGGCTTCATAATCCGGAATCGGAACGGGTTTATTGTCGGAGCCCAGGAAGCCAGTGACCTTCGGCGTATTCTTGATCAGGTGGTAAGCTTCATCCGTCAGGTTGGCGCGAACCAGCACATAACCCGGGAAAAACTTACGCTCGCTATCGACCTTGCGACCGCGACGCACTTCGACGACCTTTTCAGTCGGCACGAGGATCCGTTCGAACAGATGCCCGAGACCCTTCTGCCTGGCTTTCTCCTCGATGGATTCAGCCACTTTCTTTTCAAAATTAGAATAAGCGTGAACGATGTACCAACGTGCCGCCATGTTCATCTCCACCCGATATCAGTTGCCGGTATTCAGCACATAGCTGAGTATCCAGCCAATGAGCTGGTCGGCAGCAAAGAAAAACAACGAGGCGAAAACAACCATGACAAGTACCATCACCGTCGAGATCATCGTCTCACGGCGTGATGGCCAAGTGATTTTCGACGTCTCGGAGCGAACTTGCTGCAGAAACGCTAGTGGATTCGTTTTGGATGCCATTGACTGCCCACGCAATTACGGCGCGTAAAGCTGAACATATCAGCCCCACGCACCGCGTGTCTGTTGAACCCTACATAAACACCGATTCCCAATTTAACAAGAGGCAATCCAGTGTTTTCGAAAATTTGCCGTCAAAACGGCATGCTCCCTCAACTTGAAAAGCAGCGAAATAACCGCGCCAATCAAATCAAAGGAAAGTGGCAGGGGCAGCAGGGCTCGAACCTACGACCTGCGGTTTTGGAGACCGCCGCTCTACCAACTGAGCTATACCCCTTCATTCTTCGAGTATTTACATCAAGCGGTGGACCGCCTGAGCAGTTCGAAGACATGGCGCTCCCTTTAAGACGGGACGAAACGATTGGCAAGAGCGTTTTTCGCTTTTTCCCAATCGAGCCCGCAGCTTCGCGGCATGCAGCCCAGCACGGTCAATAGCGCCGCCGCGCAGAACCATTGCGGAAGGCGCCGAAAAGGCGCCTCTCGCTGCGCCGCTACTCCCCAGGCGAACCCTTCGGCTTCCGCTTCAGAAATTTTGGCCTGAGACGGCGCAGGAAATTATCCGTCGAACGAATCACATTGGTCAGCGAAATCAGCTTGTCCACTTCCGCATCCGCGTTGCCCAATCGCTCGGACAGCACTTCCGCGGCGGCCAGCGAAATCTCAGCCGATGGTATTTCGGAAAAACGTTCGGCCAGCCTGATATAGGGATTAAGGGAAACGCCGCCATGAATGGTGATCTTCCCGAGACGCGCGAAGAGGCGCAGGAAGGTTTGCTCGAAGGTCCAGTCATGGGCGGAGACCACCCTCCACTTCTGGCTACGCCTCGCCGAAAAACCGGCAAGAACGATGGCTCCGGGTAGCTTCAAATCGCTGAGCCATAGCGCCATGGCGAAACCGCTGGTCGGGGTCTTGCCTTCCGTATAGAAATCGGAGCAGAAACCGACCAGATCGAGATGGCCTGTCGGCGCGCCCTGAAAGTCGGCGGCCGGATTGAGCTTCTCCTCCGGGCCGAGGCGGATGTTCATGATGCCGAGGAAATATTCCTTCGGGAAGAATTTGACGACCTCGCCCACCTCGCCCCGATAGACGATATTCGCACCGCGCGGCTGGCCGCGCGAGATCAGCAGCGAGTGCCCGGGGAAAGGACGGTCCAGGACCTTGTAGACCTTATTGAAGAAGACGAAGAGCGCTGTCGGCGGAAACTGCGCCTGCAGGCTTCCCATGTCGACCGCGTCGCTATTGGCGACCAGCACGATATGAGAATAGGCCGCCAGCAGGGGGCGCCATTCGTCGGCGCTGCTCAGGCCAGCCGCGGAGCCCGCGGCCGGGAGGCCGGCATCCGCGGCCCCTGTCGGCTCTTGTCTCAACTTGCTCACTTCTGCTGTACGTGCAGCATACGCTCACGCATGGCAAACCATTCCTCGGCGTAATCGTCGTTGCGGTATTCGTCGAAATACGGGCCGCCGTCGGTGAAATGCACCAGCTTGGCATCCTCGCGGTAGTCGTATTCATTGACGAGATAATTCCAGGTCACCGGCACCTCGCCGATCTGGTCGTCGCTTTCCAGCCACTTGAACTGATGGAGTTCAAGGCCGGTGGCCGTGTTGACGAAGTCTTTCGTCAATGCCTTGCACTTGGCATTGTTGAACAGGATCATGCTCGACCAGTTCTTTTTCGCGTACTTGGTCTGCGTCTGGCCGAGGAACTTGGTTTCGATCTTCGGCTGGTAATCGTGCTTGACGCACATGGCCGCATAGCGATCGTCGCGCAGCGCCCAGAGTTCGGCGATATCGGTGCGGGCCAGCATGTCGCAATCCATGAAGATGCTCCAGCCCTCATAGTCGCTGAGGTAGGGCACCAGGAAGCGCGAGAAGGAAAACTCGGTCGACTGCAGCGCATTACGCTCGCGCGTGAAAATGCCGCTCAGATTGTTGAGCACGATCGGCGAGAATACCACCGGGATCGAGGACCGCTCGATGATGCTCTGGGCGAGGACGTGATAGGCCACGACCTCCTTGGAATCGAAACCGACAAAAATACGTGCAACACTATCCTTCATGACACCTCCGAAACGGCTGACCCCTTGAGAGCCAGCCGGCAAACCATTTTTCGTAGCGACGCAAACTGCCGCGATTCCATCCCCAAAGCACCAGAGCCGGGGGATGTTCGTTCGAAACAGGGGCGCGAATATGCCGTACCACCCGCTGCAATCTCCAGGAGATACCCAGCATACGCAACCCTACTTAAATAAACGGGGATATTTGTCGAGTGTTTGCGGAAGCATTTTTGGTTATGCTGCGTAACAAATGGAGAGGCTTCGTACTTGGTCGACGCCTCTGCCGGGCACCGCGAGAGCGCCCGGTCCTATTCGGAGGTCACGCAGCTTCAGACCTTCACATATCGCCGCCAGTCGTGCTCTTCCTTGAAACCGAGGACTTCGCGGATCTTGCGGTTGGAAAGCAAGCCTTCATATTCGCCGATCTCACGGGTGAAAGGCACGTTCGGATAGTGCCTGGCGGCGAGTTCGCGCGAGGGCGTGTTGGCTGAAACCGTGTCGTTGGCGGCGTTGAATACCTGGAAGCCGAGGCCGCTTTTTTCGATGCAGAGGTGAACGATCTGGCCGAGATCGCGGGCGTCGATATAGCTCCAGGCGATACGCTTGCGGATCCCGCTGTCGGCGAAATATTCCGGGAAGCGCTCATATTCGTGGGGCTCGATGACGTTGCCGATGCGCAGCGCATAGATGTCGATGCCGAAGCGCTCGGCGAAGGCCCGCGCCGTCTTTTCATTCAGAACCTTGGACAGGCCATAGGAATCCATCGGATTGACGTCATAGTCCTCCTCCAGCGGGAACTGATGGAAATCGCGATGGCCTTCGGCGAAGCAGACGCCGTAGGTCGTTTCGCTTGAGGCAACGATGATCTTCTTCACGCCGAGCTTCGCCGCCGCCTCGATGACGTTATAGGTGCTCATCGTGTTGATGCGAAACGTCTCGTTGTCGGGCTTCAGCAAGATGCGCGGGACGGCTGCGAAATGCACGACGGCATCGAAGGGCTGCACGCCCCTGCCCTGATCGAGATCGGGGAAATCCCGATGCATGGTCAGGACGTTATAGACTTGTCCCGAATCGGTGACATCGGCCTGCAGATTGGTGACGCCGGGGCTGTTCAGCGGCACGAGATCGATGTTGTGGACTTCGTAACCGGCCTCGACCAGCCAGGGCACGGTGTGGCGTCCGGCCTTGCCGCTGCCGCCAGTAAACAGAATGCGCTTCTTCATGAAATCTCCTCCGGATAAAATCCTAGCGATAGGTAGACCTTTTCGGCTTTTTCGCAAGGCAGGTGCGGCGGTTGGAATCACTTGACCGACGTGCTTGCGGTGGAATTGATGTGTCAGGCGATCATTGAAGGGGTGGAAAACGAATGCGCCCGATCACGCTCGTCGAATACGATCCGGCATGGCCCGCGCTCTTTGAGGACCGCCGCGAGACGATCAGTACCCTGCTCGGCCATCCTGCCCAAATCTATCATATCGGCAGCACCGCCGTCCCCGGAATGCGAGCCAAGCCCAAGCTTGATATCGATGCCGTTCTTGCATCGGAAGATGCAAGGGTCGATGCAACCGAACGCCTGAAGAAGGCCGGCTATCGCTTTCACGGCGATCTGCACGGTGCCGACAGATGGGCTTTCACCATGGACGAAAAGCCCTACGGCACGCGCCTCTACCTTTGCCTGCCCGGCAATGGCGCCCATCACGAGCGCATCCTTTTCCGCGATCATCTTCGCACTCATCCGGAGATCGCGGCAAGCTATGCCGCATTGAAGCAGCGATTGGCGGAAGAGGCCAACGGCGATTGGGATCATTATACTGAAGGAAAAGCTGATTTCGTCGCCGACGTCGTCCGCCGCGCCATCGCGGAGCTGATTTAAGCGCCGTTCATCAACGAATGGTGACAAATTGCATTACCTATGCAGATGCTGCAAAACCCGCGCGGCACTCTGCTCGATCGAAAGGCGACTTGTATCGAGAATCCCGCAGCCTTGCGCCAAGGCTTCATTGCGCAGATAGGTTGCCCAGTTCATCATCTCCGCATTGGCCAGCTCTGGCTGGCCGCGCTCCATCGTCAACCGATGCGTTCTCGCCGCATCGTCGCAATCGACCAATAACAGTTTGTATTCATTGATCTTTGCTGCCGCGATAGCTTCAATGACGAAGGACATCCGCATCTGTCCCTCGAGCAGCGCCGCCTCACCCCTCCGGACATGTGGGGCAAGACGTGCCAGCCACTCCATGGTTTTGGCGCGCTGCCAGGCCTCCGGCGAGCCATGATCTTGGATCATGACGTCAAGTGCGGGGACGCCGATGCTGTCAAAATGATGGACGGTCACCTCAAGCGCATGATCCCTCGCTATCGCCTGCGCGATCGTCGTCTTGCCCGAGCCCGAGGCGCCCGTCAGAATGATCAATCCCATGGCACTTCCCCCAATACAAAAGGCCCCGCTGTTTCCAGCGGGGCCTTCTTATAAAGGAATAATCCGAGGATTATTCGACGATGGATGCGACGATGCCTGCGCCGACGGTACGGCCGCCTTCGCGGATGGCGAAGCGCAGCTTTTCTTCCATCGCGATCGGCACGATCAGCTCAACGGCAACCGTGACGTTGTCGCCCGGCATGACCATTTCCGTGCCTTCCGGAAGCGTCACGATGCCGGTGACATCCGTCGTGCGGAAGTAGAACTGCGGACGGTAGTTCGTGAAGAACGGCGTATGACGGCCGCCTTCTTCCTTCGTCAGGATGTAGGCTTCGGCCATGAACTTCTTGTGCGGCTTCACAGAACCCGGCTTGCAAAGAATCTGACCACGCTCGACGCCGTCACGGTTCACACCGCGGATCAGCGCGCCGATGTTGTCGCCGGCCTGGCCCTGATCGAGCAGCTTGCGGAACATTTCAACGCCGGTCACCGTCGTCTTCGACGTCGGACGAATGCCGACGATCTCGACTTCTTCACCAACCTTGACGATACCGCGCTCGACGCGGCCCGTCACAACCGTACCACGGCCAGAGATCGAGAACACGTCTTCGATCGGCATCAGGAACGGCTGGTCGATCGGACGCTCAGGCGTCGGGATGTAGGCGTCAACAGCCGCCATCAGCTCGCGGATCGCGTCTTCGCCGATCTTCTTGTCCGAATCTTCAAGTGCTGCCAGAGCCGAACCCTTGACCACCGGAATGTCGTCGCCCGGGAAGTCGTAGGACGACAGTAGTTCGCGAACTTCGAGCTCGACCAGCTCCAGAAGCTCGGCGTCGTCAACCTGGTCGACCTTGTTCAGGAACACGACGATTGCCGGAACGCCAACCTGGCGAGCAAGCAGGATGTGCTCGCGCGTCTGCGGCATCGGGCCGTCGGCAGCCGAGCAAACCAGGATCGCGCCGTCCATCTGAGCGGCACCGGTGATCATGTTCTTCACATAGTCGGCGTGGCCGGGGCAGTCGACGTGCGCATAGTGACGGGCCGGCGTCTCGTATTCGACGTGAGCCGTCGAGATCGTGATGCCACGTGCCTTTTCTTCCGGGGCAGCGTCGATCTGGTCATACGCCTTGTACTCGCCGAAGTACTTCGTGATCGCTGCCGTCAGAGACGTCTTGCCGTGGTCAACGTGCCCAATCGTACCAATGTTAACGTGCGGCTTATTGCGCTCAAACTTACTCTTTGCCATTTGAATGCTTCCTATGAACGTAATGAGTGACCCCGGCGAACCGGTTTAGTGCCGCCGTTTAAGGCTTTCGTCGCGTTTGCGCAAGACTTAATTGCAGGGCCTATTCCGGGCGAAGCCTGGTCGATGGCGCGGGATCCGCAGCCCTCGATATTCATTCGCCGCCCAAGGTTCGCCGGCCGATCCGGAAAGATATAAAAGCGTTTGCCGGTTCAATGGCTTAGATAGGCACGCGCCGGCATGAATTCCAGTGCCGGATGCAGGAATGGAAGCATTCATCGGGTAACGCCACTCATCAATGCAAAGCGCCCTCTCCCGGTGGGAAAGGGCGCAGAGCAATTAGGCGACGACAAATCGTCGTCTATAACGATCGATGTCCGGTGCCGTCAGCACCGAAGCCCAGCGCTTGTCAGTCGAGAAGCTCGGCCGGCACCTTGCCGCCATTGTCCGCGAGCTTCTTCAGAAGCGCCTTGTGGAGAAATATGTTCATCTTGGCGGAATCGCCGGCATCACCGGTATAACCCAGTTCCTGCGCCAGCTCCTTGCGCTCCGAAAGGCTCGCGTCCATGCCGAGCGCCTTCATCAGATCGACGATCGAATGTTTCCAGTCGAGCTTCTGGCCACTCTTCTTGACGGCCGCGTCGAGGATCGAGGCGATATCGACCGGAGCGGCCGGCGCGCTGGTCGCAGGCGATGTTGCTGCCGTGGTCGCTGAAGGAGCCGGCGTCGGCGCAGGGGCCGGGTTGGCGGTTGCCGCTGTGGTCTGCGTCGGTGCCGGAGCAGCCTTTGCCTCTCCCCAGATTGCACCCTTGATCTTGTCGAAAATACCCATTTCCGTTCTCCCGTTTCGGTTGCCTGAGCAATATCTAACGCTCGCGTTGATATAAGCAACCCTTCATGTCAACTGTGCAAAGACGGGTGAGCGCGGGAGACCGAACCTCACGATTCCCGGGCCAAGGTGATACGCATTACCGCAGCCGGGGCGGCGGCACAGCGCGCCATCGTGGCTGTCGAGACCGCCGACGCGGAATTTTTCGGGCCGGTGGGCGAGGCACAACTCGCCGGTCTGCTGCGGCAATTGCCAGCGAGATCCGCTAAGGCAATAAGTAGCTGTCCGAATGACTAAAAATTTCGAGACTTGGAGCGGGTAGCGGGAATCGAACCCGCGTATTCAGCTTGGAAGGCTGCTGCTCTACCATTGAGCTATACCCGCGCGGGTGGTCAAGATCCTGTGCGGAATGGTGGAGGGAGTTGGATTTGAACCAACGTAGGCTGAGCCAACGGATTTACAGTCCGTCCCCTTTAACCACTCGGGCATCCCTCCAGTATTCCGACTGGATCTTGCGACCAAGTTTGCTCGACCGTGGCGTCGCCGCCGTGATCTGCGCCGCGTATATGACCGGACGACTTCCGTCTGTCAACATAAGGAATTGCCAAAAATGACGAAAAAATTTCAGCCTGTGAGAAAAGCGCGGCGGCGAAAGAGGGCTATGCGCCCGGGAAGGCGCTGGTTATAAAGCCGCATGAGCAAAGACAAAACATCCGGCCGCTCCGGCCCCGATAACACCACCGACGACAAGTCGGCCAAGGACACGCATTACGCCACCCTGCGTCGCGCACATCGCGATGCCAAGCGCGAGCGCGGCGAAATCCCGACGCCACAGCCGCAGAAGCGAAAGCGGCCCAGCGCGGATGATTGGAAGCCTCCGGCGCTCGCGCCCGATCAGGTCCTTCTTTACGGCCTGCATACGGTTCGCGCCGCCCTTGCCAATCCCGAGCGCAAGAACATCAAGCTGTCGACGACGCAGAATGCGCTGGTGCGGCTGGAGGTCGGCCCGGTCGACGCGCTTGGCATTCCCGTTGAGATCGTCTCACCGCAGGATATCGACAAGGTGCTGGGCCCTGAAGCAATCCACCAGGGCGTAATGCTGGAAACGCGCCCCCTGCCCGTGCGCCGCCTCGAGGCGCTGAAGGACAGCCCGCTGCTGCTGGTTCTCGACCAGGTGACCGACCCGCACAACGTCGGAGCGATCATGCGCTCGGCCGTAGCCTTCGATGCGGGGGCCGTGATCACCACCCAGCGCCACAGCCCGACCGAATCAGGTGTGCTGGCAAAATCCGCCTCGGGCGCGCTCGAGCTCATACCTTATATACAGATCACCAATCTCGCCGATGCGCTCAGTGAGCTGCATCGCCTCGGATTCACCACCATCGGCCTTGATTCGGAAGGCCCCGCGCCGCTCGAGGGTACCTTCAGCGGCGACAAGGTCGCCCTGGTGCTCGGCTCCGAGGGCAAGGGACTGCGCCAGAAAACGCGGGAAACGGTAAATGCGCTGGCGCGGCTCGACATGCCGGGCGCGATCAAATCGCTCAATGTCTCGAACGCAGCTGCGATCGCGCTCTATGCGGCGCGGTCCTATCTGAAAATCTAGCGGCACTGCGGCTGCCGCAGCAAGTTGGGGGAATTTGCTTTGATCCGCATTCTTGGCCTTACGGCGCTCTCCGCCGCCCTTGTTCTCACAATCGGTCAGCCGGCACGCGCAGTTGACGACGAACTCGTCAAGGCTCAAGCTGGCGCATGGCTGGTTGCGCCCGAAAACGGCGCCAAAGGCTGCCGTCTGACCTTCGAGACCCGCGCGATCTCCGGCGGCTACGCCATAAGCGGGGCGGAAGCCTGCGCGGCGGCCCTGCCCGCGCTCTCCAAGGCAAGCGCCTGGAATTTCACCGATGACGGTGCGCTCACTATCGTCGATGCCGCAGCGAAGGCGCTCATCCGGTTCCAGCAGGAAGAAGGCTCCCCCTGGGAGAGCGACGCAGGCGATCCCACATGGCTGTTGCCGGCGCTCGACGACGTCGATCACGTGCCGACCGTCGCAAGCCTTGCCGGAGCGTGGCGCATCCAGCGGCCGGACGGCAAACCGGTCTGCGACATCACGCTGACCACGGACAAGGATCCGGACGGCACCGCCAAGATGTCACCTAGCGGGGACTGCGCAAGCGAGATCGGCGATCTCAAGCTTTCGCTCTGGGCAACCGAAGGCTTCGGCCTGGTGATGCTCGGCAATGACGGCTCCTCGCTTTCCTTCGATATGAAGCCGGACGGCAGTTTCCAGAAATCCGACGAAGAGGAAGGCGAGCCGCTGTTGCTGGTGCGCAAACAGGGCGGCTGAACGCCTGAAAACGCGCCATGGGTTGACCTCCCGGAAATGTGACTATGTGTTATGGAACCAGCTCAAAGGCTGGAAACGATTGTCACATAACGCAGGGTTGGTGCGGCGCGCATGGTACTACCGAATATCCGAAAGTTCATTTTCCACGATCTACGCAGCGTGGAGGGATATATCGATCCGCCCGATGCGCTTGTTTATCTTTCACTCCTGGAATGGCAAAACCAGAACGATCTTGATGGCGGCATCGCGGAAATAGGCATCTATTTCGGCCGCTCCTATTTTCTGCTGAAGAAGATTGCAGGGCCTGACGCCAGCGTGCTCGGCATCGACCTCTTCGATATTGGAGATACGGCGGACGGCATCTCCGAGCAGTATCGCCTCTTTCTCGAAAACGGAGACAGGCTCGGCCTGCCCGTGGACGAGGAACTGCTCGTTGTCGGCGACAGCGCGGACGTATCGCCAAGTGATATCGTCGACAAAGTCGGCGCGGTGCGCTTCTTCAGCGTCGATGGCGGCCACAGCCTGTCCAATTTGGTCAGCGATAGCAGCCTGGCGAAGGACACCCTCGCCGATCACGGCGTCATTATCTTTGACGACACCTTCAATCCCGCCTGGCCGGAAGTGACAGTCGGGGTCGCCGATTTCCTCCGCGAGAACGACGAGATCTTCTCCGCCTTCTGCATGACCAAATACAAGACCTATGTCTGTCGGCGGGAATTTCACGACCTCTATCGCGCAGCCATAGAACAGGCGCCGCACCTCGGAGCCTTCGAATTGGCGGAAACGCATTTTCTGGGGTCCGACGCCGTGCGCCTGCACAATCCCTTCAGCCGGCGTCTTCTCTACGAGCTCATGACCCGTTCCGGCATGGGTGCCATTTCCGAACGCGCCTATCGCTGCCATTAGAGCGGCAATGTTCAGCGAAGGGCAATCGGCGTCACGTGCCAAGCCGATTGCCGCCAGAGCGATCTTTGGGTAACCGGACATCCCTCCTGCAGCTTCGACCACGAGGTGACATTGAGGTTCATCTCGCATTGCGCGAGATAGCTCTTGCCGCCCACGGTCATGCAGGCGACCTCGCCGACCGCATGCTGCTTACCATCCGTATTCTTGCAGTAGCAATTCTCGCCGGCCAACGCCGACACGCTGGTAATCACCGCGATCGCAACAAGCGGCAATCCCAAGACGACATACCTCGATGTCTTGCGCATGAACATATCCTCACCCGCCACTGACGAGATGAGTGTATGCCTATTGCAAACATTGTAAATGAGCCCGCATTTTAAGGCATTGGCCCAATGAAGCCCCGGCGGAGAGCCGAGGCGCAATTTGAAGCCGGCAGAGCCGCTGGGGCCCGCTAGTGAACCGCCGGATCCGCTTCGTCGAAAAATGACCTGATGCCATCGCGTGCAATCGTTGCCAGGAATTCGTCGAAAGCTTCACGGTCGGTCGCGAAGGGCTCCTCCCATTCGATCAGATCCTCTTCCGGCGTGATGACTTCCATCCGCCAGTCGGCATTGCTGCCTGCCGGACGAAAGATATCGACCAAAACGGTCACATCGTCATCGGTGAACTCACCCGAGAGCTCGGAGTGTTCGAGTTTAGGCTTCTTGGGCTTGAGGGTCATGTTTTTCCAAGGACACGATGTTGTTGATGATCGTTGCGAACGTCCCGAAGGCGTCGGCATCTACATATTGGTCTGCTGCCGCCGGTTTTCCATACCAGCGATAACACGGCCACCATATTCTTGAAAAGATCTGGTGCCCCCGGCAGGGTTCGAACCCGCGACCCCCTGATTACAAATCAGGTGCTCTACCAACTGAGCTACAAGGGCACATCGGCATGCCAAGTAGCAGATTTTGATTTCCTGTAAAGAGAAAATCGGCCGCCTTCCCCATGATCCCTCGCACAAGAGCGGATTGGGGATTCACCAGTCTTTACAAAACGTCTTGTCGCATAGGGGGAATATCATTACGTAGTACGATCATTAAAAGGACATTGCATGTCGCGTAGTTTTCAATCTGTTTGTTTTCTCGCCTCAACTGCGCCGGAAGCATTGGAGGCACAGGAAGAGCTGATTCGCCTCTATGGCCAGACGCCGCAGCAGGAAGCGGATGTCGTCGTGGCGCTCGGCGGCGACGGCTTCATGCTCCAGACGCTGCACAAGACGATGAATTCCGGCAAGCGCGTCTATGGCATGAATCGCGGCTCCATCGGCTTCCTGATGAACGACTACCGCACGGATTGCCTGGCGGAGCGCATTGACGCAGCTGTGGAAAATGCTTTTCATCCGCTGCAGATGAGCACCCGTAACGAGGATGGCAGCACTTCGGTCGCGCTTGCCATCAACGAGGTGTCGCTTTTTCGCCAATCCTATCAGGCGGCGAAGCTCAAGGTCGAGATCGATGGGCATGTGCGCCTGCCGGAGCTGATCTGCGACGGCTTGATGGTCACGACGCCTGCTGGCTCCACAGCCTACAATCTTTCGGCGCACGGCCCCATTCTTCCACTGGAAGCGCCGCTGCTTGCCATGACGCCCGTCAGCGCCTTCCGCCCCCGCCGCTGGCGCGGCGCTCTCTTGCCGAACAAGGTGTCGATCGACATCACCGTGCTGGAGCCGGAAAAAAGACCGGTCAATGCCGTTGCCGACAATGCCGAGGTCAAATCGGTACTGAGCGTGCGAATCGCCCAGACCGAGGACACGACCGCGCGCATCCTTTCCGATCCGGATCGCTCCTGGTCAGAGCGGATACTTGCGGAACAATTTTCGGATTGAAGCCGATCGCATGGCCACATGAAAAAAGCCCCGTTTCCGGGGCTTTTGGTTATCTCGGTATATTTGAGGTTACTCGACGTCGTCGACAACCGCATCTGCCGCGCCGCTGATGCGGTGCGCGAGAGCGGCTTCCATGAACTCATTGAGATCACCGTCCAGCACATCGCTGGGAGCCGTGCTGGCGACGCCGGTGCGCAGATCCTTGACGAGCTGATAGGGCTGCAGGACGTAGGACCGGATCTGGTGACCCCAGCCGATGTCGGTCTTCGAAGCAGCTTCGGCATTGGCAGCCTCTTCCCGCTTCATCAGCTCCGCCTCGTACATGCGGGCGCGCAGCATGTCCCACGCCTTTGCGCGGTTCTTGTGCTGTGAGCGTTCCTGCTGGCACTGCACGACGATACCCGTCGGGATATGGGTGATGCGCACGGCCGAGTCGGTGGTGTTGACGTGCTGGCCGCCGGCGCCGGACGAACGGTAGGTGTCGATGCGGCAGTCGCTTTCGTTAATGTCGATCTGGATCGAGTCGTCGACGACGGGGTAGACCCAGATCGACGAGAAAGACGTGTGACGACGTGCGTTGCTGTCATAGGGTGAGATGCGGACCAGACGGTGAACGCCCGATTCGGTCTTCAGCCAACCATAGGCATTGTGGCCCTTGACCAGGAGCGTCGCCGACTTGATGCCGGCTTCTTCGCCATCATGGACTTCGAGCAGCTCCACCTTGAAACGCTGGCGTTCGGCCCAGCGGGTGTACATGCGCAGCAGCATGTTCGCCCAGTCCTGGCTCTCGGTGCCGCCGGCGCCCGAATGGACTTCGACATAAGTATCGTTGGAATCGGCCTCGCCCGAGAGCATAGCCTCCACCTGCCGGCGCGCAGCTTCCGCTTTCAGGCTCTTGAGGGCCTCTTCGGCTTCGCGGACGACATCGTCGTCGCCCTCTTCCTCGCCAAGCGCGATCAGGTCGATATTGTCGTTAAGCTGCTGTTCGAGCGCGCGTACGCCGCTGATGCCATCATCGAGATGCTGGCGCTCGCGCATGAGTTTCTGCGCTTCGGCAGCATCGTTCCAGAGGGTCGGGTCCTCTGACTTGTTGTTCAACCAGTCCAGTCGTCTTACCGCCTGGTCCCAGTCAAAGATGCCTCCTCAGCAGGCTTATGGCCTGCTTGGTTTCGTCGACTATTTTCTCGATTTCCGCTCGCATAATCCTGCTTCTTTATTCGGCGGTTCGATGTGAACCGTTGTTCAATTCAAAGAATGCTGGTGACATAGATATACATGCCGCGGGTGTAAAGCCCCGCGGCATGATGATCGGACAAATAGGATGGGATCAGAAGAGGCCGCCCGACCCTGAGGTAACAGCCTGGTTCGCCTGCGGCGACGTCCTCAGAATTTCCTCTGGCGCAACCTGCGCAGCCTCGCCGCCACCAATGACCGTCAAGCTCGTAGCCGGGCCGGTGCCGGGTTTGAAGGCTTCCATGATGGCGCTCGGATCGCCTGGTTCCGCCGCCATACCGGTCGCGCGATTGACAGCCATCATCGTCATGCCAGCCGGAACCTGGAATTTCTCCGGCGCCTCATCCTTCGTGGCAGCCTGCATGAATTCGTTGAAGATCGGCGCGGCAAGCCCGCTGCCGGTGCCACCCCTGCCGAGCGTGGCGGGGGTGTCGTAACCGACATACAGGCCGGCGACGAGGCTTGGCGTGAAGCCAACGAACCAAGAGTCCTTTTCATCGTTGGTCGTACCGGTCTTGCCGGCGACATCGGTGTTGAGCTTGATCTTGCCGGCCGCCGTACCGCGGATGATGACGCCCTGCATCATCGACGTGACCTGATAGGCGGTCATCGGATCGAGCACCTGCTCGCGATTGTCGGCGATCACAGGTTCGTCCTGATTTTGCCAGGCGCTGACATTGCAGCTGTCGCAGACGCGCTCCTCATGTTTGAAGATGGTCTTGCCGTAGCGGTCCTGAATGCGGTCGATCAGCGTCGGCTTGATCTGCTTGCCGCCGTTGGCGATGACCGAATAGGCCGAGACCATGCGCAGCACCGTCGTCTCGCCGGCGCCCAGCGACATGGCGAGAACCGGATTCATATGATCGTAGATCCCGAAGCGCTCGGCATATTCAGCGACGAGCGGCATGCCCATGTCGGCGGCGAGACGAACCGTCATCAGGTTGCGGGAATGTTCGATAGCGAAGCGCAGCGTGTGGACGCCCCCGCCCTCGCCTTCATAGTTTGTCGGTTTCCAGACATCCCCATTGCTGAGGGTGATCTGCAGCGGGTCATCGAGAATAACCGAGGCCGGCGTATAGCCGTTATCCATTGCCGCCGCGTAGACGAAGGGCTTGAACGACGAGCCCGGCTGACGTTTTGCCTGGGTTGCACGGTTGAACTCGGATTGCGCGTAAGAGAAGCCGCCGACCATGGCGAGCACACGGCCCGTATGCGGATCCATGACGACCAGGCCACCCTGTACCTTCGGCGGCTGGCGCAAGCGATAGGTGCTGGAATCGGCACCACCGGTTTTCTGCACGAAAATCACATCGCCCGCGCTCAGCACGCCGCTGGGTGATTTCACAGCCTTGCCGCCGGCCGAGCGGAAAGCCCAGCGCATGTCGGCTGCGGCGATCGTGCCACGCCTGCGATCCGTCGAAACCTTGCCGCCAGCATCGACGCTCGGCTGCAAACCGATATCGACGGCCTGATCGGACACGGAGAGTACGACGGCGACCTGCCATTCGGGAACGTCGCTCAAGGTCGGGACCTTGGCAAGCTCGACGCCCCAATCCTGCGACGTCGTGATCTGCTTGATCGGGCCGCGATAGCCGCGGCGCTCGTCATAATCGACGAGACCATCCTGCAAAGCCTTGCGCGCTTCCAGCTGCATCTGCGGATCGAGCGAGGTGCGAACCGAGAGACCGCCTTCATAAAGGGTCTTTTCGCCATATTGGTCGATCAATTGCCGGCGCACTTCTTCGGCAAAATAGTCCGAGGCAAACAGCGACGGACCGCTCTTTGGCGGCACGACGCCGAGCGGCTGCTTCTTGGCGTCCTCGCCATCGCTCTGGCTGACATAACCATTCTCCACCATGCGGTCGATCACCCAATTGCGGCGGGTGATCGCTGCTTCCGGACGGCGGAACGGATTGTAGTTGGAAGGACCCTTGGGGAGCGACGCGAGATAGGCCGCTTCGGCGATGGTCAGCTCGTTAACGGACTTGTCGAAATAGGTGAGCGAAGCGCCGGCGATGCCGTAAGAATTGAGGCCGAAGTAGATCTCGTTGAGATAGAGCTCTAGGATCTTGTCCTTGCTATAGGCCTGCTCGATGCGGAACGACAGAATCGCTTCCTTGATCTTGCGGTCGAAGGTCTGGTCCGCGGACAGCAGGAAGTTCTTGGCGACCTGCTGCGTGATGGTCGACGCGCCGACGAAGCGGCGGCCGGAGCCGATGTTCTGCAGGTTCACCACAACGGCGCGTGCCAGGCCGCCGACGTCGACGCCGGGATGATTGTAGAAATTCTTGTCTTCAGCGGAGAGGAAGGCGGCCTTGACGCGGTCAGGTATAGCCTGAATCGGCACGAAAAGTCTGTTCTCCCGCGAATATTCCTTCATCAGCGCGCCGTTGCCGGCATGAATGCGGGTCGTCACCGGAGGCGCATATTTCGCAAGCACTTCGTAATCGGGAAGTTCCTTGGAAACGACGCTCAGATAGATAGCCGCAGCCGCGGCAGCACCCAGAAACAGGAGGCAGCCCAGCCCAAAGAAATATCCAATCAGTCTGATCATGTGATACTACCGGTGCTTGTTCTTCATGCGGCATATGCGCGAGATCATCGCATAACCACGGGCGTTTTGCACGCCCGCGGTGTTAATGCAAGACGGCGACGAGACAAAGCCGTGTGCGACCCGCGGACGAACGATACTTTGCTGTAAAGGCGGGAATGTGAGCAAAATAGGGCTTGTCTCCGGTATTCCCAGTTTCATTAGGCGCTAATAATAGCAGCTGTTACATGGAAGCCACGTACGACCGGATGCATGACGCGGCTAGCCACCATTTGCGATGATCGATACGCGATATTGCTTCACGGCCTCTGTCAGCCGATCGACCACCTTTTGCCGCCAGTCGAGATCGAGCAGCAATTTCTCGTCGTCCTTGTTGGAGAGAAAGCCCAGTTCGAGCAGAATGGACGGAACGTCCGGCGCCTGCAGCACGCGGAAGCCGGCGTGGCGATGCGGATTATTGATCGTGGAGACCTGCCCATTGAACGAGGACAACACATCCTGCGCCAGTGAGATGGAGAAGGCCTGCGTCTCCCGCCGGGTCAAGTCCATCAGGATGTCGGTAACGGCGGGCGGCTGAGCCTGCGTTTCGGCGGCGGCGATCTGATCGGAATTGTTTTCGCGGTCGGCCACTTCGCCGGCGAGCCTGTCCGAAGCCTTGTCGGAGATAGTATAAACAGTCGCGCCGCGAATATCCTTCTGCTTGAGCGTATCGGCATGAAGGGAAATGAAAAGCGAGGCGTGATTCTGGCGGGCGATGGTCACCCGTTCCGACAGCGACAGATACTGATCCTTGTCGCGTACGAGAAACGCCTTGATGCCAGGCTGGGCATTCAGCTTGTCGGCGAACATCTTTGCGAAGGCGAGCGTGATGTCCTTTTCCTGCGTGACACCATCGCTGCCGGTCGCACCGGCGTCGATGCCGCCGTGGCCGGCATCGACAGCCACAAGAAAGGTGTTCGGATCGGCTTTTTGCGTCGATTCGACCGGGCCGACATCCTTTGCCGTATCATCGCTCGTCCAGCTCTGCTCTTTCACAAGCTCGGCGAATTGCTCGGCGGGCAGCATTTCGGCGTCGAGCACGAGGCGGCTGCCCTTACCGTCTTCATTGGCCTGCACCTTGGCCATGACCAGCTTCACGGGCTTTTTCGCCGTCAGAACGATTCGGGCGCTGTCTGCGTCCATCGTCCCGTAACGAATATCCTTGAAGAGACCGGCCGCCTTCAAATCCGCAGCCGGAAAACCGAAGGCAGTCGCCGGGAGATCGACCACGACGCGAACCGGATTGTCGAGATAATGAACCGAAAAGGTCGGCTCGCGATCCATGTCGATCACGATGCGCGTGCGGGCATCGTCGCCGGCGATACGGGCGCCAAAGGCCAGCACGGGATCGGCCGCCGCATTCGTCGCCGCGAACGGCAAAAACGCTGCCAGCATCATGAGGGCGAAGGTCGCCACCGCAAGTCGCAAAGCCCTCACGCCAGTCTCCGCCGCATGCCGCAATCCCTTTAACACGTGTCCAACGCGCCCCATATTGGTTTCGACGTTATTTTTGAAGTCCCATAACGGGAACCAAGTGTGACATGATGGCGCCGCCCGGCGATACGCCGGGAGAAGAATCAGAAGACGCCCTCCTTCATTCTCATCATCCGACGAATCCATCAATATTATGGCATACTTGGCTTTTCCCTTGCTATTGTGACAGATAAAACATACAACGCATATTAGGGTAGAAGTGTTGACGGGATAGAGTCGCCGCAAAGGCAGCCGCCTCGAGTACCAGGCGCCATAAGCGGCAGTCATCCGCCGTCTACAAGAGCTTCTGCTCCAACAGTGGATATCTGAATTTTCAGTCTTAGGCGGAAAATTCATCGGTGGAGAGCCGCCAAACGCTCTTTAGAGAGCAAATTCATCGGACCCGGTTGGGTCTAAGGCATAGTTGATCTCGCTTGGTTACGGATGTTACCGCAGCAGCTTTTTCAGGAAGTGAACAGACCCCAGGGAAGTAATGCCCCGGCTGCCGTCTGGATGCTGTCATCGCCGTACAACCAATCGCGACTTTCATTATCCGGTGCAGCAACGGCGGATCGCGTCCGGCTTGTCCCAGCGACAGGCAGGCCCCCATCCGGTTGCCCGCGCCGAGGAGCACAGCTTTCATGGCAGACAAAATGCTTATCGATGCGTCTCACGAGGAAGAGACGCGCGTCGTTGTCGTTCGCGGGAACCGCATAGAAGAATTTGACTTCGAGTCGCAGCACAAGAAGCAGATACGCGGCAACATCTATCTCGCAAAAGTAACGAGGGTCGAGCCCTCGCTTCAGGCCGCGTTCGTTGATTATGGCGGCAATCGCCATGGCTTCCTCGCCTTCGCCGAAATTCACCCTGATTATTACCAGATCCCCCTCGCCGACCGGCAAGCGCTGCTGAAGGCCGAAGCAGAGGAACATCGCCGCGACGACGATGTCGAGCATGTGGAAACGGCGCTCGACCTCTCCCAGCAGGAGCAGCCGGATGTCGGCATCCTTGCGAAAGACGGCAACGACAACGCTGTGCCTGCCGCGATCGCCGAAGAGGCCCCTGCCGCCGAGGCAATCGCCACCCCTCAGGAAGAGGCTCCGGCAAAGAAGACCAAGCCTCGCCGCAGCCGCAAGAAGTCGGTCGCGACCGCTCCGTCTGACGAGACTGCCGCCGAGGCAACGACTGCCGTCGATGCACCGAGCGAAGAAGAGGAAGGTCCGTCAGGCGAAATGGCCGCGATGGTCGAAACCGATTCGATCTCCGAAAATGTCGACCTTTCCAAGCGCCGCAGCGACGATGACGACGATGATGATCACGACCATGAAGAGGAAGTGATCGAATCCGTCGGCGCCGAAGACGCTATGGAAGAGGTTCCGGATCGCGTGCAGCGCAAGCCGCGCAAGCAGTACCGCATTCAGGAAGTCATCAAGCGCCGGCAGATACTGCTGGTGCAGGTTGCCAAGGAGGAACGCGGCAACAAGGGTGCGGCGCTGACCACCTATCTCTCGCTCGCAGGTCGCTATTCGGTTCTGATGCCGAACACGGCGCGCGGAGGCGGCATCTCCCGCAAGATCACCAATCCGCAGGATCGCAAGCGCCTCAAGGAAATCGCCAAGCTGCTCGAAGTGCCGCTGGGCATGGGTGTCATCCTGCGTACCGCCGGTGCCAACCGCACCAAGGTCGAGGTCAAGCGCGACTTCGAATATCTGATGCGCCTGTGGGAAAACGTCCGCACGCTGACGCTCGCTTCGACCGCCCCTTGCCTCGTCTATGAAGAAGGCAGCCTTATCAAGCGCTCGATCCGCGACCTCTACAACAAGGATATCAGCGAAGTCATCGTCTCCGGTGAGGAAGGCTATCGTGAAGCGAAAGACTTCATGAAGATGCTGATGCCGAGCCACGCCAAGGTGGTTCAGCCCTATCGCGACATCCATCCGATCTTCTCGCGCTCCGGCATCGAGGCACAGCTCGACCGCATGCTGCAGCCGCAGGTCACGCTGAAGTCCGGCGGCTACCTGATCATGAACCAGACGGAAGCTCTGGTTTCGATCGACGTCAACTCCGGCCGCTCGACCCGCGAACATTCGATCGAGGATACGGCGCTTCAGACGAACCTCGAGGCAGCCGATGAAGTCGCCCGTCAGCTTCGTCTGCGCGACCTTGCCGGCCTGATCGTCATCGACTTCATCGACATGGAAGAAAAGCGCAACAATCGCGCCGTCGAGAAGAAGCTGAAGGAATGCCTGAAGAACGACCGCGCCCGCATCCAGGTCGGCCGCATCTCGCATTTCGGCCTGCTGGAAATGTCGCGCCAGCGCATCCGCGCATCGGTTCTCGAAAGCACCACGCAGATCTGCTCGCATTGCGGTGGCACCGGCCATGTGCGCTCGCAGTCCTCTGTCGCGCTGCATGTCCTGCGCGGCATCGAGGAATACCTGCTCAAGAACACGACGCACGACATCGTCGTGCGCACGACGCCGGACATTGCGCTCTACCTGCTCAATCACAAGCGCCAGACGATCACCGACTACGAAAGCCGCTTCGGCGTTTCCATCGTCATCGGCGCCGACAATGCCGTGGGCACGCAGCACTTCGCGATTGACCGCGGCGAGCCGGTGGCCAATCCGGTGAAGATCGAGAGCCTGTTCAACTTCGCCGCCATTCCGGAGGACGATGACGACGATATCGTCATCGAGGCCGATGAGGATGAAGACGAGGAGCTGGAAGAAAAGGTTGCAAGCGTCGAGCAGCAGCCTGCCGCCCGCTCCGAAAACAATGATGGCAACCGCAAGCGCAAGCGCCGCCGTCGTCGTCGCGGTCGCAGCGGCGATGCCCAGACAGCCTCCGAATCAACCTCCGACACCTCTACGGAAGATGGCGATGAGGACGGGGATGAAGGCGACGAAGACGACAACGTCGGCAACACCGAAATCTCCGCCGTGTCCGGCAGCGACGACGCGCAGCAGAAGCGCAAGCGCCGCCGCCGCGGCAAGCGTGGCGGCCGCCGCAATCGCGATGGCGAGGGCAATGAATTGGCTGCCGGCGACGAAGCCGGTTCCGACGAAGGCGCTGATCATCAGGATGACGGCGAAAGCGATGTTGCTGTGAGCGTCGCCGAAATCGTCGTTGCCGAAGGCGAAGCCGCCGTCGAAGGCCAGCCGGCCATGGCAGCCGTCGAGACGGCGTCCGTCGTCACCGAGGACGTGAAGCCCGCCAAGAGCCGCAGCCGTCGCAAGCCGAAGGCGGAAGCATCGCCAGTCGAAGCACCAGTCGTCGAAGCGGCACCTGCAACTGATACCGAAGCCGAGACGGTGGCCGAAATTGTCGCTGATCTCGACCGCCCCGTAGAACCCGAACCGGCAGCTGCGGCGGAATCCGAAACAGCCGCGGCCAAGCCGGCACGCGCCAACCGCGAGTCGAACGTCTCGTCCTCCGAGCCGGTGGTCAAATCCACCCGCACCAACGAGGGCGGTGATGGTGACGGCGATCCGACCAAGCCGAAGAAGGCTGGTTGGTGGCAGCGCCGCGGTTTCTTCTGAGCGTTGCTGTTTGGGAAGAATTGATCAAAAAACCGGCCGTGGTGACGCGGCCGGTTTTTTGTTTCTGCAGATCGCCAGGTTTAAGGCTCATGCTTGGAAACGGTGCTCACGCCCGCGCAACCACATTCGCAGACTGGCGCAACACATTGATCCGGTAGCCTATTTCAGCCAGGCCGCCATGCGTTCAACCGTCTCCTCGATCTCGGCATTCGAGCCGGCATAGGAGATCCGCATCGCGCGATGCCCGTCGTCCGGGTCGAAATCGAGACCGGGCGTGGCGGCGACGTTGATTTCGGCGAGCATCTTGCGGGCGAAGATCATGCTGTCATTGGTGAAGCGGCTGACATCGACGTAGGCGTAGAAAGCGCCATCCATCGGAGAAGCGATACGGAAGCCGATTTCGGGCAGACGCCGCATCAGGAAATCGCGGTTGCGCCCATAGCTTTCGCGATAGACATCGAGTTCGGCGCCTGCGCCAAGCGCTGCCTCTGCAGCGATCTGGGACAGTTCCGGCGCGGAGATATATAGGCTCTGGGCGACACGCTCGATGGGGCGCACCAACCGCTCCGGCAGCACCATCCAGCCGACGCGCCAGCCGGTCATGCAATAATATTTCGAGAAGGAGTTGATGACGATCGCTTCGTCGGTCAGTTCCAGCGCACTCGTCTCTTCGCCGACGAAGGTGAGCCCGTGATAGATCTCGTCGGAAATGAAGGCGATGGAACGATCGGCGCAATAATCGGCGAGCGCCTTCAGCGCCGCCCTGCCCGTGACGGTGCCTGTGGGATTGGCGGGGCTTGCAAGCAGCACGCCCTTCAACCGCTTGCCGCTCACCGCCTGTGCCGCCTCCAGGCTTTCCGGCGTCAGCGTGAACTGCGTCTCCTCGGTCACCGGCACCTCCAGCACATTGAGCCCCAATGCCGCGAGGATATTGCGATAGGCGGGATAGCCAGGGCGAGCGATGGCGACGCTGTCGCCCGCATCAAACAGGGTCAGGAAGGCAAGATTGAAGCCAGCCGACGAGCCGGTGGTGATGGCGATGCGCTTCGGATCGACCGACAGGCCGTGACGGGTCTGGTAGTGCGCGGAGAGCGCCTGGCGCAGCGCCAGCGTCCCCAGCGCGTCCGTATAGCCGATGCGGCCGTGGCCGAGTGCCGCGCGCGCCGCCTCAAGCGCCGCCTGGGGCGCCGGATGGGACGGCTGTCCCACAGCCATCGAAATGACGGGATGGCCGGCCTGACGCCGAAGCGTCGCCTCGGCCAGCACATCCATGGCGTGGAAGGGTTCGACATCGCTGCGCTTGGATAGGGAAAACAAGATCAATTCTCTCTCGGATCGGATCGCCGTGCGACATTTGCCGCAATAATGGTTCATTCACAATCCCGCGATTGCGGCTTCGTCGCGAAAATTCCTGTTTCTGGAAGCAAGCTTGCGCCGTAAGTTGCTGATCCGTATTTGCGGAAGTTGACCCGACGATGCTATGCCGCATCCGAGAAAGTCTCCGCATAGATCCAAACGAGGACCCAATGACCTTTTCTTTCAAAAGCCTGCTGACGGTTGCGGCGATTGCCCTCACAGCGTCCTTCGCCACAATCCAGCCCGCCGCCGCGCTGGACGATCAGCAGAAAAAGGAAATCGGGGAATTCATCAAGGAATACCTCGTCGAACATCCGGAAGTCTTGCTCGATGCGCAGGCCGCGCTCGAGAAGAAGCAGGAGGCGGCCCGCCTCGCCCAGTCGTCCCAAGTGATCGCTCAGAACAAGGACGCGATCTTCAACTCCAAGGATGATGTCGCGATCGGCAATCCGAAGGGCAGCATCACCGTCGTGGAGTTCTTCGACTACAACTGCACCTATTGCCGCCATGCGCTCGGCGACATGGACACGCTGCTGAAGCAGGACAAGGACGTGCGTTTCGTGCTCAAGGAATTCCCGATCCTCGGGGCGGACTCGGTCGCCGCGTCGCGGGTTTCCGATGCATTCCGCAAGCTTGCGCCTGAAAAATATGCCGAATTCCATCACACGCTGCTGAGCAGCGACGGCCGCGCCTCGGAGGACAGCGCCATCGAGGTTGCCGCCTCGCTTGGCGTCAAAGAAGCAGCCATCCGCGCGGAAATGGCAAAGAGCCCGAACAACGATATGATCAAGGCGACCTACCAGCTTGCCACCGATCTCAACGTCACGGGCACGCCCGCCTATGTCATTGGCAACGAAACCATTTCCGGCGCAATCGGGCTCGAAGCCATTCAGCAGAAGATTGCCAATGTCCGCAGCTGCGGCAAGACCACCTGCTGACGATCACATCTCCGCGCCGCGCGCTGCATTTGAGGCACCATCGAAACCACGTGGATTTCGACAGGGCTCAAAATTGCCAAAATCGCGGCGTTTCCACACCTAGAGACGCGCAACCTACGCTCCGGGGCTTTCCTACAAGGCCTCGGGAGTCTATAGGTTGCGCTGCACTTTGACGGAACCTCTGATGGCGCAAACTATTTTTGTCCTCAACGGACCCAATTTGAACGCTCTCGGCAAGCGCGAGCCGGGCATCTATGGCGGCAAGACGCTCAAGGATATAGAAGCAGACTGCAAGTCCGCGGGCGAAAGCCTGGGCTTCATCATCGATTTCCGCCAGAGCAATCATGAAGGCGTGCTGGTCGACTGGATGCATGAAGCCGGCGATACCGCCGCTGGCGTCGCGATCAATCCTGGCGCCTATGGCCATACTTCGATCGCGCTGCACGATGCGATCCGCGCCATTTCCGTTCCCGTGGTGGAGGTGCATATCTCCAACATCCACGCGCGAGAAGAATTCCGACACAAATCGATGATCGCGCCCGCTGCCAAGGGCATGATCTGTGGTTTCGGACCTTATAGTTACATCCTGGCGCTGCACGCGCTGAAATCCATCACCCAATAACAAAAATACAGGGCAAGAAAACCAATGGCTGAAAAGAAATCGGGTATCGACCAGGCGCTGATTCGCGATCTCGCCAATATTCTCAACGAGACGGATCTGACCGAGATCGAAGTCGAGCAGGAAGATCTGCGCATTCGTGTGTCTCGCGCCGGCACGCCGCAATATGTTCAGGCGCCGGTCGCAGCACCTGCTTATGCAGCAGCCGCTGCTCCCATCGCGGCGGCCGCTCCCGCAGGCAAGGTGCGCAATCCCGATAGCGTCGTCAGCGCACCCATGGTCGGCACCGCCTATCTGGCGCCGGCCCCGGGCTCGGCCGCCTTCATCGAGGTCGGCTCGGTCGTCAAGGAAGGCCAGACGCTGCTGATCATCGAAGCCATGAAGACGATGAACCAGATCCCTGCGCCTAAATCCGGCACGGTCACGGAAATCGTCGTTCAGGACGGACGCCCGGTCGAGTACGGCGAACCCCTTGTCGTCATCGAGTAAGCCCATGCCCATGATTTCGAAGATTCTCATAGCCAATCGCGGAGAGATCGCCCTGCGTGTGCTGCGCGCCTGCAAGGAACTCGGCATTGCCACCGTGGCGGTTCATTCCACCGCCGATGCCGACGCGATGCATGTACGGCTTGCGGATGAAAGCGTTTGCATCGGCCCGCCGCCGTCGCGCGAAAGCTATCTCAACATCCACCAGATCGTTGCCGCCTGTGAGATCACCGGCGCCGACGCCGTGCATCCCGGCTATGGCTTCCTGTCGGAAAATGCCAAGTTCGCCGACATCCTCGAGGCGCATGGCATCACCTTCATCGGTCCGACGGCGGATCATATCCGCATCATGGGCGACAAGATCACCGCCAAGACCACCGCTCTGCAGCTTGGCATCCCGGTCGTTCCGGGTTCTGACGGCGAAGTGAAGACCGAGGCAGACGCGCTGAAGACGGCGCGCGAGATCGGCTATCCGGTGCTCATCAAGGCAACCGCCGGCGGCGGCGGTCGTGGCATGAAGGTGGCGCGCACGGAAGCGGACCTGGTCGAAGCATGGTCGACGGCGCGCACGGAAGCGGGCGCTGCCTTCGGCAATGATTCCGTCTACATGGAAAAATACCTCGGCAAGCCGCGCCACATCGAAGTTCAGGTGTTCGGCGACGGTGAAGGCAACGCCGTGCATCTCGGCGAACGCGACTGCTCACTGCAGCGCCGCCACCAGAAGGTCTGGGAAGAAGCCAATTCCCCGGCGCTCAATGTCGAGCAGCGCATGAAGATCGGCCAGATCTGCGCCGACGCCATGAAGAAGCTGAAGTATCGCGGCGCCGGCACGATCGAATTCCTCTATGAAAATGGCGAGTTCTATTTCATCGAAATGAACACCCGCCTGCAGGTGGAGCATCCGGTCACGGAGGCCATCACCGGCATCGACCTCGTGCACGAACAGATCCGCGTCGCCTCCGGCGGCGGTCTTTCGGTGACGCAGGATGAAGTGCATTTCCATGGTCACGCCATCGAATGCCGCATCAATGCCGAGGACGCGCGCACCTTCATCCCCTCGCCCGGCACGATCACGCATTTCCATGCGCCCGGCGGGCTTGGCGTGCGCATCGATTCGGGCGCCTATCAGGGCTACAAGATCCCACCTTACTACGACAGCCTGATCGGCAAGCTGATCGTGCACGGCCGGACCCGCGTCGAATGCATGATGCGCCTGCGCCGCGCGCTCGACGAATTCGTGGTCGACGGCATCAAGACCACCCTGCCGCTATTCCAGGATCTGGTTTCCAACCAGGATATCGCCAACGGCGACTATGATATCCATTGGCTGGAAGACTACCTGGCCAGGACATCGGCCTAAGCCGTGCCAGGAACGCGCAGCAGACGTCCCGGCGTTACCCCGGAGATTTTGTTGCGCGCCTATTCCATCGGGCTCTTCCCGATGGCCGAATCGGCCGACGACCCGGAGATCTTCTGGGTCGAGCCGGAAATTCGCGGTGTCTTGCCCCTCGATAGCTTTCATGTCTCGAAGAGCCTGGCAAAGACCATCCGCCATAGGCCGTTCGACATCCGTTTCAACACCGATTTTGACGCCGTCATCGCCGCCTGCGCCGAGCACACGAGCGGCCGGCCCAGCACCTGGATCAACCAGACCATCCGCGCGCTCTATTCGACGCTGCACCATATCGGCCATGCGCATTCCGTCGAGGCTTGGGAGGATGACCAACTGGTCGGCGGCCTTTACGGGGTCTCGCTGGGGTCTGCCTTCTTCGGTGAGAGCATGTTCTCCCGCCGCACCGACGCCTCGAAGATCTGCCTCGTCCATCTGGTCGAGCGCCTGCGGCAACGGGGCTTCACACTGCTCGACACGCAGTTCACAACCGAGCACCTGAAGACGTTTGGCGCGATCGACGTGCCGAAGGACGACTACGCGAAAATGCTCGAAAAGGCGATGGAATCACCCAATCTGAGCTTTTGAGGCGATCACAGCTGAGCCCCGCGGATCGTACTAAAGCTATTCGTGCGCCGAAGACTTCAAATTCCGGTTGGTATTTGCTATCGCTCGACGCGAAGAGCGTTGGTGCATAGAGGTTTCGCTTTGCCGTCGTAAATACCGGTCTCATCCAGTTTCACCCCATGCATAGGGAAGCGTGTCGCCGCCCGATGCATGTTCATGTTCATCGGGTGGTGGTCTGAGACCGGTTTGGCATTGTCACAACGCGCCTAGGTCACATACCCATAAAATAGTTTTTGTTTTTAATGGATTGTGATTCACTGCTTCCGTTGATTTGGAGGCAGTGATGGCTCGCTTTGATTTGACGGATTTCGAATGGTCGGTGATTGAACCGCTTCTTCCAACGAAGGTACGCGGCAAGGCGAGGGTTGATGATCGGCGGGTGCTGAATGGTATCTTCTGGCGACTGAGAACGGGTGCGCCCTGGGCGGATATCCCGGCTCGATATGGTCCCTATACCACCTGCGTAAATCGCTTCAACCGGTGGCGCCATGCTGGGCACTGGGAGCGTATTCTCAACGCAATATCAGAAGCTTACGATGGCGACATCCAGATGATCGACAGCTCGTCAATCCGCGTACATCAACATGCTGCCAACGGCCAAAAAAAGAAGAGCGATCCGGTTGCATGGGTCGCTCGCGTGGCGGACTGACAACCAAAATCCATGCACTTGTCGATGCTGATGGCCGTCCAATCTTGCTGAAGCTGACGCCAGGCCAAGCGCATGATGGACGTTCGGCTGCCGATATGTTCGAGACTGTTCGGGCCGGAAATATCCTTCTGGCTGATCGTGCCTACGACAGCGACGCGTTGCGCCAAAACCTCAAAACCCGTGGCGCATGGGGATGTATTCGCCCTATGCCAAACAGGGTCAATATTCCCGTCTTCAGCCCATGGCTCTACAAACAGCGCAACGCGGTCGAGCGGTTCTTCAACAAACTCAAACACTTCAGAGCAGTCGCAACCCGATACGACAAACGCGACGACAACTTCCTCGCATCCGTCCAGCTAGCCTCAATTCGAATTTGGCTCCGATCTTATGAGTCGGTCACCTAGAGCAGCCATTGCTGTCTCAGATCTTCAGCCGTCCCGCAACATCGCCATACCGTGCCCGTAAAGGGCTTGTCCCGCCATCAGCTTGGTGAACTTCCAGACGGAAGACCAAGACGGTATGTGCAATATTCTTCGGGTCCGATGGACCATCTATCCTCAGACCGCACCCCAGCCATGGATCGCCTGTAGCGGCTGCGGATGCTTGAAACCCTTCAGATCGAGCGGCAAGATCAGGCTCAATGCCAATGGCAAAAGGCTTGATGCCTGGCTCGTCTATAAATGCTCCGATTGCGGGAAGACGTGGAATCGGACCCTCTTCGAACGGCGGACCATTCGTGATCTCAGCCCTGCTACCCTGGAAGCCTTGCAAGGCAACGATCCGGACTGGGTACGACTTCAGGAATTCGATCTCGACGGACTGAAGCGCAAGGCGCTGCGCGTCGATGAATTGCCTGACGCCATTGTCCGGAAGGAAGTAGCGCAGGGGAAAGCGAGCTGGACAACACTGGAAATCGAGCTTGCGAGCGTGTTCGCCTTGAACCTTCGCCTTGATCGCCTGCTTGCGTCCGAGCTGACTATTTCGAGATCCAGGCTCAAGGTGCTGCATGGCTGCGGCAAGCTGAGAGGCCATCCGGACCGCAGCGACGTTCTACGTCATCGCATCAAGGCCGGCATGCGCATCGTCATCGATCTGTCCGATGAAGATGATCGCGATGCGATCGGTGAGGCAGCCTCAAATCCGAAGGCAAAATAGCAAACCGTCCGCGGGAGCGATGCTCCTGCGGGCGAGTCGGCACGGCTGCGGATTCTCCAGGGATCGGCTATTTCGCGCCGGCGGTATCCGGCGGCGGGATGTCGGATTTCTGTTTGCACTCTTTCAGCCAGACGTCGTAGATCGGATGCTCGACCGCGTTGAGACCGGGGCTGTCGGCGAACATCCAGCCGGTGAAGATGCGGCGGATGCGGCGATCCAGCGTGATCTCATCAACTTCGATGAAACCGTCCACCTTCTGCTGTTCGGTATCGTCACGCGAGTAGCAGGCCCGCGGCGTCACCTGCAACGCGCCGAACTGCACGGTCTCGTTCATATAGACATCGAACGTCGTGATACGGCCGGTGATCTTGTCGAGGCCGGAGAAAACGGCGACGGGATTGGCGATGCGGGCCGCCTCTGCGGAAGGCGGCAAAACGATGCCAGCCAAGAGAGCGATCACGGCTCCCGCCATTACACGCAAAGAAGCGCTCCGCGTGAAAAACGTCATATCCGACAATCTCCGCTTGGTCTCGGTCAAAGCGCCGAGCAAGAGCCGGCATCTCTCGCGCCTAACGGCCAATTGTGGCCAAAGGACGAGCCGGCCCCTTCTGCTCAGTTGCCCGGGGTCCAGGCGTCATAGTCGCCGGTCACGCGCGGACGCTCGCCGGCAACGGCCAGCGAGCCCGGCGGGCGATAGGCCTGCGGAGTGCCGGTCTGGTTGGCGCGGTGCCCCTTTTCCCATTCCTTGGCGACATAGTTTTCCTTGGTCGGCGGAACGTCGGTGCGGTGATGCATCCAGCCATGCCAGCCCGGGGGAATTGCCGTGGCTTCCGCGTAACCCTTGTAGATCACCCAGCGCTTCGGGAGACCGTAGGAGGACATGCCACCTTCGTAATAGACATTGCCGAATTCATCCTCGCCGACGCGCTTGCCGAAACGCCAGGTCGCGAACCGCGTCCCCATTGTCTGACCATTCCACCAGGTGAAGGTTTGTACGATGAAATTCCACATGTCTTTTCCTCGATACCCGCTGAATGGCGAGCGATACCAGAATTCGATAGCTTGCTTATGCCGCCACCGGACGGGCTTGTCCAGTGATTCCAGCAGGCAAACGCTGTCATTTCAATGTCATCTTGAAACCAAGATGGCTCGGCTTGAAACCCAATCTCTCATAGAAGCGGTGAGCATCCTTGCGCTGGGCGTTCGAGGTCAATTGCACCAGCCGCATGCCGCGGCTTTTTGCCTCGGCAATGCAGAAATTGATCATTGTGGCGCCGATCCCCTGCCCACGCAGATCCGTGCGCGTCTGCACAGCTTCGATGATCATCGCGGAGGAGCCACGGCCGGTCAGCGATGTCGTGATCATCGTCTGGAACGTGCCTACGACTTCGCCGGCCAGTTCGGCGGCGTAGAGCGTCTGCTCGGATGAGGCATCGACCGTGCGGAAGGCCCGGAGGTAATCGCCATAGGCGGATGGATCGGTGGTATCGCCGTGGCCTCCGACAGCATCTGCGGCGAAGAGGTCGATCAAGGAAGGAAGGTCAGCCTCACGAGCTTCGCGAATGATCAAATCGGCACTGTTCATGATCGACCTGCCTAGCTGTCAGTGGTTTTCGAGAGGCTTCTCGAATATCAGCGCCGGAATGCCCGATTGCGCATTTCCGCAGTTTTCCGTGCGGCCGACTTCGACGAAGCCATGCGCCGTGTAAAAGGCGATCGCAGGCTCGTTTTGTGGTTCGACCTCCAGGCGCATGACTTCTGCGTCCGGAAAGCAGGTTTCCAGCTCTGCGAAGATATCGCGGCCGACGCCCTGGCGCTGGTAGCGCGGGCCGACATAGAGCATGTAGAGCTCGACAGTCTTTGTCATCTCCGTGGACATGGCGGCATAGCCCATGCCGCCGATCGTCTTGCCGTCGTCGGCGACGAGGAATTCGGCGTTCTTCTTCGCCAGCCGTGCCTTCAGCGACGCCAGAGAATGCCAGGAGGCATGCAACTCGCTGACCTTGTCGGCCCCATAGATATGGTCGTAGGTCACATGCCAGGTTTCGCGCAGCAGAGCGCGAACCTTTTCCAGGTCCTGCTCGCCGGCGGTGCGGACGAAGAACACCGGACTATTCCTCTTCGATGCCGAGCTTGGCCTTGACCAGCGCCTGCACGGCCTGCGGATTGGCCTTGCCGCCGGTCGACTTCATCACCTGGCCGACGAACCAGCCGGCAAGCGTCGGCTTGGCCTTGACCTTGGCGACCTGATCCGGGTTTGCAGCGATGATTTCGTCCACGGCCTTTTCGATGGCGCCGGTGTCCGTGACCTGCTTCATGCCGCGGGCCTCGACGATCTCTGCGGGATCGCCGCCCTCGGTGAGGATGATCTCGAACAGATCCTTGGCGATCTTGCCGGAGATGGTTTCAGCCTTGATGAGATCGATGATCGCGCCGAGCTGGGCGGGCGAAACCGGAGTCTCTTCAATATCTTTGCCGATTTTGTTCAGAGCACCCAGCAAGTCGTTGATGACCCAGTTTGCCGCCATCTTGCCGTCACGGCCGGCAGCGACCGCTTCGAAATAATCTGCGATCGCCTTTTCCGAGACCAGAACGGAGGCGTCGTAGATCGACAGGCCTAGCTCGCGAACGAAGCGCTCCTTCTTGTCGTCGGGCAACTCGGGCAAGTGCGCCGCAAGCTCCTTGACGAAGGCGTCATCGAATTCGAGCGGCAGCAGATCCGGATCGGGGAAATAGCGGTAGTCATGCGCATCTTCCTTGGTGCGCATGGATTCAGTCCTTCCCGAGCCTGCATCGAACAAACGGGTTTCCTGCTCGATAGAACCACCCTCTTCCAGAATATCAATCTGACGACGAGCCTCGTATTCGATCGCCTGGCCGATGAAGCGGATGGAGTTGACGTTCTTGATTTCGCAGCGCGTACCGAATTCGCCACCGGGACGGCGCACGGAGACGTTGACGTCGGCGCGCATCGAGCCTTCGTCCATGTTGCCATCGCACGTGCCGAGATAGCGTACGATCGAACGCAGCTTTGTCATGTAGGCCTTGGCTTCGTCCGACGAACGCATATCCGGCTTGGAGACGATTTCCATTAATGCAACACCAGACCGGTTCAGATCGATGTAAGACATGGTGCTGTGCTGGTCGTGCAGCGACTTGCCGGCGTCCTGCTCTAGGTGCAAGCGCTCGATGCCGATCTCGATATCTTCGAACTGCCCCTGACGATCCGGCCCCAACGAAATGACGATCTTGCCCTCGCCGACGATCGGATCCTTGAACTGCGAGATCTGATAGCCCTGCGGCAGGTCGGGATAGAAATAGTTCTTACGGTCGAAGATCGAACGATTGTTGATCTGCGCCTTCAGGCCGAGGCCAGTGCGCACGGCCTGCTTGACGCACTCCTCGTTGATGACGGGCAGCATGCCGGGCATGGCGGCATCGACCAGCGAGACGTTGGAATTCTGCGGCTTGCCGAACTCGGTCGAGGCACCGGAGAAGAGCTTGGAATTGCTCAACACCTGGGCATGGACTTCCATGCCGATAACGATTTCCCAATCGCCGGTGGCACCGGGAATGAAGCGTTTCGGATCTGGCGTGCGGACGTCGACAAGGGTCATGGGAAGCTCTTGAAATGCTGTTCTTCTGAACTTTGTGAGGTAGAGCAATTGGCGAGATGGCGCAAGGCTTTCGGCATCGCCGGCGCGCTATATGCCTGGACCGTAGACGCCGTCGCTATCTTCGACCAGCGCTTTTGAAAGCCCGATGGTCGGCACATCACTATCGAGCTTCGGGGAATAGACGATCGACAGCCAGTTGATCTCATAGCCACGAGCCTTGAAAAAACCGATCGCGTCGACATTGCCGGCATGAGTGTGCAGCGAAACCTTTTCCAGCCCCTGTTCGCGCATGTCCTGCTCGATACGCGCCAGGAGTGCCGAACCTAGACCTCGCCTGAGAAACCCCGGGTCGATCCAGAAATCGGAGATGGTCTCATCGAGGCCCTCGCGCGCCGCCCAGCCGGCGACCTCCCCGTTCAGCTCGATGACCGTGATTGTCAGCCAGACGTTGCGCGTGAAATTCGAAAAGGCGTCGCTTGCACTTTCCAGAAGCTCGACCGGACTTCCGATCGAGCCCATGGCCTTCTGCCATGAGCGCAGGCCGATATTGGCCAGTACCTCCGCTTCCCCTTCATGCGCATTGCGAATATGGATCATCGGGCCCCCGCCGTTTCCAGCAGTAAAGCACCGGAAAACAGCTTTTTCCAGCGACGAGATAAAAGCAAGCGCACGGTGGCGGCCCAAGTCCAACGAGAGTGAAACTTGACCGCCGGTTGCAACCTGTTTTAAAACTGCCGCGTCAATGGAGTTTTGATGTCTACCTTTTCTCAGACCCGGTAAAGGCCCTGCCCGCAAGCCTTCTTGCGTGCTGGGCCCGAAAACGAAGCCCCGACTTCCCTAAAGGGAGTGTCGGATCGTTTTGTTGCGCCTTTGGCGCTTTCCGGATTCTGACGACAATGGATATCTCACGCGCAGAGCAGCGCATCCTGCATTTGCTCGCTCAAGGCGGGCGCATTGAAATCGAACGCACCGAAAACAAGAAAATCGAGACCGTCAACTGCTACACGCGGGACGGCTGGCTCTACCCCGGTTTCGGTATCGAGCTCTTCCGCAAGCTCAAACAGCAAAAGGCCATCAAATCCTCCGGCGGACATCCCTACCGGATAACGGAACGGGGCCTGAGGCTGGTGAGGGCGCAATTGGATAATAGGTAGAGAAAACATGAGAGCCGCCCCGGTCGGGCGGCTCTCATCCGCTCGTGCGGCTCATGTGACGAAGCACAGGTGGCGATCAGAATGTCCTGATGAGCTCCGCCACCTGGCTGCCCAGACGATCGCTGTCCTTTTGCATCGCGGCGCGTTTTTCGCCGACTGCAGCGATTTGGTCTTCACTATCTGCCAGAGCCTTCAAATAGCGCTTCTTCAAATCGCTGTTCTCCGGAACCGCGCCGATATTCTGTCTTATCCGCTCCTGGTCATTGGTGAGTTTCTCTATTTCGTTGTCGAAACTCTCCAGATCGTTCTGGGCAGCGACCTGCTTTTTGCGCGCCTCCGCCAGGTTTGCGAGCTTGTCTACAAGTACCTTGTCATGGGCCGAAGCCGACCATCCAAGCAGCATGTCCGGCTCTGCATCGACCAGAGCGTAACTGTTGCTCTGAAGCTGCTCGTCGACTGCCGTCAGTGTCTTTTCCGTAGCCGCCGGCACGACCGTCTTGAGCCGCTGGTGTGTTGCCGTCTTGCCGAGACTTTCGTCCGACGAAAACGACCAACCGTCCCTAATCGGGTGTTCGACAATAACGGTCCTTTCGCCGTCGAGCGCCCCTGAAACAGTGTATGTTGTCGTCTGGCGGTATTTGACGATTGTTTGCATCACGCCATCGGAAACCTTGAGAGAGGCAATCTCCTCCGTCGGCGTCTGCTGCTCACTGATCGACACCTTTCGGTCGGTTGCGAAACTGGCAAGGCGCGTATCGCCCTTGGGCAGCGCGGATAGCTGGGAGTCGCCGATGTAGCCGATCTTGCTATCGTACAGCGTCAGAATTCCCGCCGGCATGCTGACGCCTGTGGTGTTCTTGAGCATCACGGCAGCGATGGGATTGGGAAATGAGCTGCCAGCCCGATACATGTCCACCATATCGGCATCCAGCTCCGCATCCACGATCGGCACCGATAAGGTGTCGCCATTTGCCAGATCGTAAGTCCCCGGAAGTTCGAACGTGGCCGAGATATCGCTTTCGGTGGCATTGGCAGCACTACCAGCAGCTATTTGCATTGGCGCTGCAGGCCTTTCCAACTCGTCGGCCATGTATCCAGATGCGGCTGCCTTTCTGCTGGCGCCACCCATCATTGCCTTGGCAGGCGCGGGCGCTGTTACTGGTTCCTCCGCATCCGATGACAGCCGCTGCCTGTTGGACAGGTCTCCGCTATCGAGATCAGGGGCAATATTCGAAGCCGTATTGACCGGCACTTCTTGCCGCTGTCTCCAATAGAGCTTGTGCAGGCCCTGCTTCAGCGTCACTGGCTCGGCCGACGTCAACGTCAGTTTGACGCCCTTCCAATCCTCACCGCTGGCGTTTTCCAGCACGGTCCATGCCTGCAAACGCGCCTTGCCATTTGCCTCGGTCACAACCTTGTAGGCCGTTTTCCAGATCGGAGACGGAACCACATAGGTCAGGCCGATATCGCCGCCGTTCTTCACACCGCTCAGCTTGATATCGATGGTGCGGCTGCCGTCGTTCTTGCCACGGGCAATGGCCGCCGCCGCCTTGGCAACCTTCGCTCTCATCTCAGCATCCTCAATCCGGACGGACGCATCCTCGCCAAGCGCCAGCGTCTCCACAGCGCCATCCTTGTCGAGAACGGTCAGCAGCGGAACCGGCGCACTCTCGCCAGCCTTCCTGATCTCGATCCCGAGAATGCTTCCTTCAACAGTTTTCCCACCGCTGGTGACCGATACTCCGGCGCCCTGTATCGATGTCAAAAGCGACGGCACGGATGAGAGCGCTTCCGGCGTAAACGGCAGGCCTTTGAAGGTTTCCTCTAGAGGTTGCGGCCCCGCCAGCGAGAAACCGGCCACGGAGCCGTCGGTCTCATTGACCACAAGGCTCTTGAGCATGTCATCAACTTGGTCGAGAGGCACCTCGAGCCGGACCACGCCGTCGCTACCGACTGCCGCGGATCGAGAGACCTCGGCAAGGCCACCCGAGGACAAGGTAATGGCGCGAATGGCCCCGTTGTCCGCCGCCAGCGAAATTGCAGGAAATGCCACACTGAGAAGCAGGATCGCCGTGACTTGCTTGAGCATGAAGAGACCTTCCGATTCGGTTGCAGAGGACAAGACCAAGCGGCCTGCTGCAATTTATGATCGTATTTCGGTCCAAAATGTGATGGCGATGGTCTTCGCGCGCGATCCAGCCGGTGACGCGACCATCAACCTCGGAGACGATGACTTCGTCTTTGGCCATGAAGGGGTCAGAGAAGCATTCTCGACCGACGGCCGCAATAACGTCAGGACTTTTGAATCTTGCATCCAAAGCGTCGCCGCTCCACCGAGCGGCAAAGCCGACCGCGCCGGCCGTTTCGTGGTCGGCGTCGGTCATGGACCTCAAATTATGGTGCTTACCACCACTTCGCCGGCGTGAACTTGCCGGCGGCCTGTTCGATGACGTGGGCGGTCTTGAACAGGGTTTCCTCTTCAAACGGCTTGCCGATGAGCTGGAGGCCGAGCGGCAGGCCCTTCGGGTCGAGGCCGGCGGGGACGGCGATGCCGGGGAGACCGGCCATGTTGACCGTCACCGTGAAGATGTCGTTGAGGTACATCTTTACCGGATCTGAAGCGAGATCCTCGTCGGCGATGCCGAAGGCGGAGGACGGCGTGGCGGGCGTCAGGATGGCGTCGACACCGGCATGGAAGGCAAGCTCGAAATCGCGCTTGATCAGCGTGCGGACCTTCTGGGCGCGCAGGTAGTATGCGTCGTAATAGCCGGCCGAGAGAACATAGGTGCCGATCATGATGCGGCGCTTCACTTCCTGGCCGAAGCCGGCAGCACGCGTCTTCTCGTACATGTCGACGATATCCTTGCCGTCGACACGCAGGCCGTAGCGGACACCATCGTAGCGCGCGAGGTTCGAGGATGCTTCGGCGGGCGCGACGATGTAATAGGCCGGCAGCGCGTATTTGGTGTGCGGCAGAGAGATGTTGACGATCTCGGCGCCGGCGTCCTTCAGCCAGGCGATACCCTGCTGCCAGAGCGTTTCGATCTCTTCCGGCATACCGTCGACGCGATATTCGTTGGGGATGCCGATCTTCATGCCCTTCAGCGACTGGCCGAGCGAGGCTTCGTAATCCGGCACCGGCAGGTCGACCGAGGTCGTGTCCTTGGCATCGACGCTTGCCATCGACTTCAGGAGGATGGCGGCATCGCGAACGTCGCGGGCGATTGGGCCAGCCTGGTCGAGCGACGAAGCGAAGGCGACAATGCCCCAGCGCGAGCAACGGCCATAGGTCGGCTTGATGCCGACGGTGCCGGTGAAGGCAGCTGGCTGGCGGATGGAGCCGCCGGTATCGGTCGCCGTGGCGCCGGCGCAGAGGTGGGCTGCAACGGCAGCAGCCGAACCGCCGGATGAGCCGCCCGGAACGAGCTGCTGGTTCGAGCCCTCGGCACGCCAAGGGTTGATGACCGGGCCGTAATACGAAGTCTCGTTGGAGGAGCCCATGGCAAACTCATCCATGTTGAGCTTGCCGAGCATGACGGCGCCGTCGTTCCAGAGGTTCTGCGTAACGGTCGATTCATAGCGAGGCTTGAAACCATCGAGAATGTGGCTGCAAGCCTGAGTGTGGATGCCTTCGGTGCCGAACAGATCCTTGATCCCGAGCGGAATGCCTTCGAGCGCGCCGGCCTTGCCGGCGGCAAGCCGCGCGTCCGAAGCCTTGGCCATCTCGCGCGCCTTTTCCGGCGTCACGGCGATATAGGCATTGAGCTGACCGTTGGCCGCGTCGATCGCCGAAAGATAGGCTTCGGTCAGTTCGGTGGCGGTGATGTCCTTGGCGCGCAGCTTGTCGCGGGCTTCGGCAATGGTCAGGCTGGTCAGTTCGCTCATTTTGTTTCGCTTCAGATCTGGAAATAGGCAACGGGTCGGAACGGGCTAAAAGGAAGCCTTTATTCGACGACTTTGGGAACCAGGAAAAAATTCTGATCGGTATTCGGCGCATTGGCGACGATGTCGGCGGCCTTGTTGCCGTCGGTCACTTCGTCCGCGCGCTTCTTCATCGCCATCGGCGTCACGGAGGTCATGGCCTCGACGCCATCGACATTGACTTCAGAAAGCTGTTCGACGAAGCCCAGAATGCCGTTGAGTTCGCCCATCATCCGCTGCGCTTCGTCTTCATTGACGGCGATGCGGGCAAGATGGGCGACGCGTTTGACAGTGGCGAGATCGACGGACATGGCATTCTCCGGATAGCAAGATTATCCACAAAAGCGGATTTGCTTCACGCTATAAAGGCCATGTCCGCCATACGCAACGGGTATCGTCAGGCAGAAACGCTCTCGCCCACCTTCGGCGCGGCAACTGCGGTCTTCGAGCCCTCCATGCCGGCAACGAACTTTTCCGGGGTCTGATCGATGATCGGGAAGGTGCCGTAGTGGCAGGGGATGGCGGTCTTGAAGTTGAAGAAGCGCTGGCAGGCGAGCGCAGCAACGGCACCGCCCATGGTGAAGCGGTCGCCGATCGGCACGATGCCGATATCGGGCTGATGCAACTCGTTGATCAGGGCCATGTCGGAGAAGATATCGGTATCGCCCATGTGGAACAGCGTCGGCTCGTCGTCGAAATGCAGCATCAGGCCGTTGGGATTGCCGAGCGCGTGGGAAACGCCGTCTTCGGTGATCTGGGCGGACGAATGCAGCGCATTGGTGAATGTGGCTGAGAAGCCGCCGAGACCAACGGTGCCGCCGGTATTGCCCATTTCCAGCTTCTCGACGCCCTTGGTGCCGAGCCAGGAGGCCAGATCGGCATTGGCGAGAACGACGGCGCCCGTATCCTTGGCGATCTGAACCGTGTCGCCGACGTGATCGCCATGGCCGTGGGTCAATAGGATATGGGTCACACCCGAGGCAACATCCTTGATATCGAGGCCAGCGGCGGCAAAGGAAGAGTTATACGTCAGAAAAGGATCGATCAATATTTTGGCCTTTGCCGTTTCGATGCGAAAAGCGGCATGGCCGAGCCAGGTGATCTTCATTGGATTTCTCCTTAATGCTTGATTTGAAATGGCAGGCTGGTGTCTAGGAGATATCTCAAACCGCGGCAAAGAAAAGCGGTTCGAACTTCAATTTGTTTTGACGAGAGCGAGACCTTGATGACGACGCTGACCATCGAAGACCTAGCCGCGACGCTCCTGCCCGGGCAGGCGGTCGCCGGCCTCGATCTCGGCACCAAGACGATCGGACTTGCGATGTCCGATCTCGGCCGCCGCTTCGCCACGCCGCGCCCGGTGATCAAGCGGGTGAAGTTCACCCAGGATGCTCAGACTTTGCTCGCCTTCGCCGAGAAGGAAAGGGTGGCGGCCTTTATTATCGGCCTGCCTGTCAATATGGACGGTTCTTCGGGGCCGCGGGTGCAGGCGACGCGCGCCTTCGTGCGCAGCATGGCCGACAAGACCGCCCTGCCCTTCGTCTTCTGGGATGAGCGGCTTTCGACGGTTGCGGCCGAACGGGCGCTTCTGGAAATGGACGTCTCGCGTGCCAAGCGGGCCGAGCGCATCGATTCGGCCGCTGCGAGCTTTATTCTTCAGGGAGCCTTGGACAGGCTTTCGGCGCTCGGCAGAGCAACCTTGTCCGATCTCGACTCCTGACGGTGCCTCCACCAGCCCATGATGGCGGCGCGCCGGCGAAAGCCGAAGATCGCGAAAACCAGCAGACTGTCGAAGGCGATGGCGCGGGCGACGAGCGGCGGGATGGCTTCCGGCGGAATGCCGAGGATCTTGCCGTAGATCTCGAACACCAGGTCATGCATCTGCCGCGTCAGCATGAAGATGCCGAAGCTCATGTCGTAGTACGACAGATAATACCATGCCCCGATAAACGAGACGGGCCCAGCCCAGCAAATCAGCAACCACTTCATGCGGCACCTCTTCGACGCGGATATTGCGTCGTCCCAGCCGAAAGGACGAGCCAGTTCGACAGCGCCATGGCGCTCAACACCATCGCGGGCAACGTCATATCTAGGGCCAGCACGGCGAAGAACATCATCGCCGTGACAAGAAACACTAATTTTGTGGGTCTGGACCCCATGGCTGCACGCTTAATAGTTAACAATCGGTCTTTTCACACTGCCGAGTTAACCGTTGCGGCGCAATGTAAACCATTTGTTAAGGTTAACGGCGCGGCGGGCTTGTGGATATCTCCCGGATGAGCGCCGGTATCAGCCGTAGACGCCGCGCACGATCCGCTTCAGCGCCGTTGCCGCCTTCTCCCAATCCCTAGCGGTTTTCAAGACAAGGCCGGCGCATTGATTGCTGACCGTGGCAGAAAGCACGACATGTTGGATGGCGGCAAAGATCATGGCGTTGACCGCCTGTGCGTCGATCCCCTTCGGCGGGGTGAGCGAGCCGCGCATGCGCTCGATCCAGCCGGCGAGTGCCTTGGAGCGGGCCTCTGAGAGCCTGCGAACCTGCTCGCTGTTTTCGGATACTTCCCAGGCAACGATACGGCGCATCAGCGGATCGGCGCGCAACGCATCGAGAAACAACAGGGCAAGCCGCTCCATCAGATCGCCATAGGTCAGAAGAAACATGCCGCCGGTATCGTCGGGAATGCGATCCTTCACCCAGCTTCCGAGATCCGCACCGATGGCTTCCACCAGTCCGTCGAGCCCACCGTAATAGCGATAGATCAGCTGCTTGTCGCAGCCGGCGCCACGCGCTACCGCGTTGATACCGAAATTCTGGAACCCCTCCTCCGCAAGGAGCCGCTTGGCGGCATCGAGAATCGCCTGCTCGGTTGCGGCGCGGTTGCGCATCCGCTTTTCCGGAACGGGCGCTTCCATCAGGATTTTAACGGCTGCGTTTGCAACGGCCATCGACTCAGCTCCAATCTGTCACCGAGCGGTGAGTAACAAGTCGAATTGGCGCGAACAACAAAGGTGTGATCGGCAGCACCGTCAAAGCCTGCGAATCCACAGATTTAGAGATACCGGCCGAACCATACGGTCGTTTCCGACGCCAGATCGGGCGGCAGTTCCACCGGTACGAAGCCTCGCGACGACCAGAAACGGATACCGCCATGATTGCCGGAATTGGCGCCAAGATGAACCCCTTTAACGCCGCTGGCGCTGGCGTACGCCATCCAGCGCTCCAGCAACGCCGTGCCGACGCCTTTTCCCTGAGCCGTCGGCAGCAGGTTCATATGAATATGTGCGGGAAATGGATCGGTGAGAATGGCAGGCGTCCGTTTCGGATGATGGATTGTCGATATCCGGCGCTGATCGGCATCCCAGAGTGCCGGATCACCGACGGGATCGGCGTACCGGCGCCGCAGATCCGGCCACCACTCACGCTCCAGGCGCTCTTCGAAAGCAACCGTATCGAAAACGCCCGCGATATAACCGAAGACGCCTTCGTCATCCTCAGCGACGAAAACCATCTCAGGGTGGAGTGCAGCATAGGGCGCGGAATAGATGTGCCCGATCAAACGGCCATCGCGGTGAAGCGCCGTCGCATCCTTGCCGGCGTCACCGGTCAGCAGCGAGATGGCATAGAGCTGGTCGATATCATCGGATTGGACCTGACGGAGGTTGATCATGGGAGCCTCTGCGAGCTGACGTGAGAATCTTGTGCGGCCAACAATCAAAACTCCAATGTCTCTTCAGAGGTGCCGACTTACATCCATTCGCCGATGCAACACGCGAATGATGGCGACTTCCGCATCCAGCAGCAGCAGAAGATAGTAGATCAAGTGGGAGCCGATGGCATGTTGAAATAACCTTCGCGGATATGGATGCGACGCCCGATTTTCAGACCGGACGCCAATCCCTCGAAGGCTTCGACGAATTCTGCATGGTAGGCTTCCGCTTGCTTTACGGACCAGTTCTCGACGGTATATCGCCAGATGTCTTCAAGATCGGCCCCGCTAGCGGGGACAGGCCGTACTTTCGAGGACTATTCGCCATATGTCGCGCGCATCCGCCTCAGGAATGCGGCGTTATCGAAGGGGGCAGGCTTTCCGGATTCCTCACCAGCAATCAATGCATCCTGAAGAGCCCTGACCTTCGCTTCATGCTCTTCAAGCAGACGCAAACCTGCGCGAAGAACATCGCTGGCAGAGCCGTATCGGCCCGTCTGAATCTGAGCTTCGATAAAGGCGCTGAAATGATCACCAAGCGAAACGGATGTGTTGCGGGCCATGTAAACACTCCTATGCCGATACCAACATAGTAAATATTGGTATCGCGACAATCGGCGATGCCGCTGCGAGCCCGGCAATCGCTAGCGCAAATTCTATGTCGCCGGCGGATAGAGAAGGTCGACGATATAGCTGGCGTCGAAGCGCGCATCGAGCATGCCGTAGGTGGCGCGCCAGCCGCCGGCCAGCCGGGTCTCGATGAAGGCATCGGCGATCTTGCCCGCGCCGAGGCGATAGAGCTCGGCCGCACCGGCGGCGAGCGCCATCTGTTCGACCAGGAGGCGGGCTGCCCCCTCATCCTGCTCGCAAAGCGCCATGGCCGCGCGCAGCACCTCGATGGTCTTCTTGCCGGCGGGCCCGAGATCGCGGGCAAGGCCGGCGAAGACGGTTTCGAACAGGTCCTTGCCCCGGTTCAAGACTCTGAGAACGTCGAGCGCCATGACGTTGCCGGACCCTTCCCAGATCGCATTGACCGGTGCTTCCCGGTAATGGCGGGCGATCGGGCGCTCCTCGATGTAGCCGCTGCCGCCGATGCACTCCATCGCTTCATAAATCAGCGCCGGAGCGATCTTGCAGCACCAGTATTTGGCGACCGGCGTCATGACGCGGGCGTAGGCGGCGTCTTCAGTGCTGCCGCTCGCTTTGTCGAAGGCTTCGGCCAAACGGAAGGCGAGCGCAGTCGCGGCAGCGACATCGAGCGCCATGTCGGCGAGCACGCGCGTCATGATCGGCTGTTTGACCAGCATCTTGCCGAAGACGCTGCGGCCGCGCGCATGATGCACGGCTTCGGCCAACGAAGCCCGCATGATGCCGGCCGACGCCAGCGCGCAATCGAGCCGTGTCAGCGTCACCATGTCGAGGATCGTGCGGATGCCGGCATCGGGCGTCCCGAGCAGGAAGCCGAAGGTGTCGGTAAATTCGACCTCCGAGGAGGCGTTCGAGCGATTGCCGAGCTTGTCCTTCAGCCTCTGGAATTGCAGGCCGTTGGCCGAGCCATCCTCGAGCAGCCGCGGCACGAGGAAACAGCCAAGGCCCTCCTTGGTCTGGGCCAGCATGATGAAGGCGTCGCTCATCGGCGCCGACATGAACCATTTATGGCCGGAGAGCCTGTAGATGCCCTCGCTCACCTTGTCGGCGGCCGTCCGGTTGGCGCGCACATCGGTGCCGCCCTGCTTCTCCGTCATGCCCATGCCGATGGTGACGGCTGTCTTCTGCATGGCCGGCTTGTTGGAAGAATCATATCTGCGCGACAGGATCTTCGGCGCCCAGTCCTTCTGGACGGCTGGCGACGCCATCATGGCTGCCACGGACGCGCTGGTCATCGTCAGCGGGCAGAGATGGCCGCATTCGAGCTGCGCGGTCAGATAGAAGCGGGCCGCGCGCACCTTGTGCGACTGCCCCACCGCTTCGGGATCGGCCTGCGCATCCCAGATCGAGGAATGCAGGCCCGACGACATCGAACGGCGCATCAGCGCGTGCCAGGCCGGATGGAATTCGACCACATCGAGACGCTCGCCGCGCGGACCGTGGGTGCGCAGTTGCGGGGTGCCCTGGTTCGCCATGCGCGCCAGTTCCTGCGCCTCGTGCGAGGTGACGAAGCGACCGAGCTGCTCCAGGTCTTCCCGTGTCGAACGCGGCAGGCCGGAGGTCAGATCGACTATCAACGGATCGGAACGATAGGCATTGATGCCGGACCAGAGGCTCGGCTGGTTCAGGTCGGCAAATGGGTCATCAGTCCGGGTCTGTTGGGTCATATTTCGCTTTTAGAGCAAGAGGGTTGCAAAAGGAAACCGGAAGTTTTGTCTCCTAACAGCATAGCTGCTGTAACCGGATTCGAGCGAAATTGCATGGGGAACACGCGACCTTGTCACATGCGCGCGCTTGCCCCTTTGGCGCTCCCTCTCTATAGACCCCCTGACGACATCCAGAGGGCAGGTCCATGGTCTTCTTTCCCCACCGCCACCTCATCGGCATCAAGGGTCTTACCGAGCAGGATATAACCTATCTTCTCGACAAGGCCGACGAGGCGGTCAAGATAAGCCGCCAGCGTGAGAAGAAGACGTCGACGCTTCGCGGTCTCACGCAGATCAATCTTTTCTTTGAAGCATCGACGCGCACCCAGTCCTCCTTCGAGCTGGCCGGCAAGCGGCTTGGCGCCGATGTGATGAATATGTCGGTCGGCAATTCGTCCGTGAAAAAAGGCGAAACGCTGATCGATACGGCGATGACGCTGAACGCCATGCGGCCGGATGTGCTCGTCATCCGTCATTCGAGCGCAGGTGCCGCTGCGCTGCTGGCGCAGAAGGTCTCCTGCTCAGTCGTAAACGCCGGCGATGGCCAGCACGAACATCCGACCCAGGCGCTGCTCGACGCGCTGACGATCCGCCGCGCGAAAGGCAAGCTCTCGCGCATCATCGTCGCCATCTGCGGCGACGTGCTGCATTCGCGCGTTGCCCGTTCCAACATCCTGCTCCTGAACGCCATGGGCGCTCGTGTCCGCGTCGTGGCGCCCGCTACCCTGCTGCCCGCGGGCATTGCCGACATGGGCGTCGAGGTCTTCCATTCGATGAAGGAAGGGCTGAAGGATGCCGACGTCGTCATGATGCTGCGGCTGCAACGCGAACGCATGTCCGGCGCCTTCGTGCCATCGGTGCGCGAATACTATCATTTTTACGGGCTGGACGCCGAGACGCTCAAAGCTGCCAAGGAGGATGCGCTCGTCATGCATCCGGGGCCGATGAACCGAGGGGTCGAGATCGCATCCGAGGTGGCCGACGGTCCTCAAAGCGTCATCGCCGAGCAGGTGGAAATGGGTGTCGCCGTGCGCATGGCAGTCATGGAAGTGCTGCTCGTCTCACAGAACCAAGGACCTCGCAGCGAGGTATCAGGCGCATGAACAACTCGATCGTCCTGCAGAATGTCCGCATCATCGACCCCTCCCGTAATCTCGACGAGGTCGGTGCGATCGTGGTCGAAGGCGGCATCATCGTCGCCGCCGGCAAGGATGCGAAAGGCCACCCGACGCCGAAGGGCGCGACGGTACGGGATTGCACCGGCCTCGTGGCCGTGCCGGGTCTGGTCGACGCCCGCGTCCATGTCGGCGAGCCTGGCGGCGAGCATCGCGAAACGATCGCCTCGGCGAGCCGCGCGGCCGCGGCCGGCGGCGTCACCTCCTTCATCATGATGCCGGACACCCATCCCGTCATCGACGACATCGCCCTGGTGGAATTCGTCAGAAAGACGGCGCGCGACACCGCGGTCGTCAATGTCTATCCGGCCGCCGCCCTCACCAAGGGTCTTGCCGGCGAGGAGATGACGGAAATCGGCCTTCTGCGGGCGGCCGGCGCGGTTGCCTTCACCGATGCGCATTCCGCAGTCTACGACACACAGGTCCTGCGGCGGCTGATGACCTATGCGCGGGAATTCGGCGCGGTCATTTCCTGCGAGACCCGCGACAAGTATCTCGGCGCCAACGGCGTCATGCATGAAGGGTTGCTTGCGAGTTGGCTCGGGCTGTCAGGCATCCCGAAGGAGGCCGAACTCATCCCGCTCGAGCGCGACCTGCGCATTGCGGCGCTGACGCGCAGCCACTATCACGCCGCCATGATTTCCGTGCCTGAATCGGCTGAAGCCATCCGCCTTGCCCGCGCGCGCGGCGCCAAGGTCACCTGCGGCATCTCGATCAACAATCTCGCGCTGAACGAGAACGACATCGGCGAATACCGCACCTTCTTCAAGCTCTACCCGCCGCTGCGGTCCGAGGACGACCGCACGGGCATGATCCAGGCGCTGGCGGACGGCACCATCGACATCATCGTTTCCTCACACGACCCGCAGGACGTGGACACCAAGCGCCTGCCGTTCGCAGAGGCTGAGGACGGCGCAGTCGGGCTGGAAACGCTGCTGGCCGCCGCCCTTCGCCTCCATCATAGCGGTGAGATCAGCCTGATGCGGCTGATCGATGCCCTGTCGACGCGGCCGGCCCAGATCTTCGGTCTCGATGCCGGCACGCTGAAGCCGGGCGCGAAGGCGGATATTGCCTTGATCGATCTCGACGAGCCTTGGCTTGTCGCCAAAGAAATGCTTCTGTCGCGCTCGAAGAATACACCTTTCGAGGATGCAAGAATGAGCGGCCGGGCGGTTGCAACCTATGTCGCCGGCAAGCTGGTTCACAGTCTCTAGAGCAGGCCCAGGGTTTACGGAGAACAAGACGTGATGGCGGATTTCTGGACTTGGCAGCTTACCCCGGAGACAGCGCTGGCAGCCCTCGTCATCGGCTACCTGCTCGGCTCCATCCCGTTCGGCCTCTTGCTGACGCGCATGGCAGGCCTCGGTGACGTCCGCAAGATCGGCTCGGGCAATATCGGCGCAACCAATGTGCTGCGCACCGGCAACAAGGGGCTTGCGGCCGCCACCCTGCTGCTCGACGCCTTCAAGGCCACCGTCGCCGTGTTGATCGTCGCGCATTTCTTCGGCAATGACGCCGCGGTGCTCGCCGGTTTCGCGGCCTTCATCGGTCATATCTTCCCGGTCTGGATCGGCTTCAAGGGCGGCAAGGGCGTTGCGACCTATCTGGGCATCCTGCTCGGTCTGGCTCCGCTGATGGCCTTGATTTTCGCGATCGTCTGGCTCGCCATCGCCTTCACCACCCGTTACTCGTCACTCTCCGCGCTGGTTGCAACCCTTGCCATCCCGGTTGTATTGTGGATATTGGGCGTCGACAAGATCGCCGGCGCCATGGCGCTGATGACGGTCATCTCCTGGTACAAACACAGAGCCAACATCGCCCGGCTGGCGGCCGGAACGGAAGGCAAGATCGGAGCGAAGGGGTAATGGATACAGGCAGCGCAAGACGGACCGGAGTTGCGCTGACCGAAAAACAAAGGATCGCCTGGCTCAGGCTTATCCGCTCCGACAATGTCGGTCCATCCACCTTTCGCCATCTCATCAATCACTACGGCTCGGCAGAGGCGGCGCTTGCCATGCTACCGGAGCTTTCCCAGCGCGGCGGCTCGACGCGGGCGATCCGCATTGCCGACGAGCGCGACGCTCTGCGGGAACTGGAAGCGATGCATCGGTTCGGTGCGCGCTTCGTCGGCATCGGCGAGCCGGATTATCCGCCCGCGCTCCGCGAGATCGATGGCGCGCCACCGCTTCTTGCGGTCAAAGGCAATGTCCCGACGGCAACCCGTCCGGCAATCGGCATCGTCGGCTCGCGCAATGCCTCGATCAGCGGGGCCAAGTTCACCGCAATGATCGCCCGCACCTGCGGCGAGGCCGGATACGTTGTCATCTCCGGGCTTGCCCGCGGCATCGATACGGCAGCCCATCGCGCCAGCCTCGAGACCGGCACGATCGCCGCCATGGCCGGCGGGCTGGATCAGCCCTACCCGCCTGAGAATATCGGCCTGCTCAACGACATATGGGACGGCAACGGGCTTGCAGTCAGCGAAATGCCGTTCGGATGGGAGCCGCGGGCTCGCGACTTCCCGCGCCGCAACCGGTTGATATCGGGCATCTCGCTCGGCGTCGTCGTCATCGAGGCGGCGACCCGCTCCGGCTCGCTCATCACCGCGCGCCTTGCCGGCGAATTCGGCCGGCTGGTCTTTGCCGTTCCCGGCTCGCCGCTCGATCCGCGCTGCGAAGGCACCAACGGCCTGCTGAAGGACGGCGCGATGATCGTGACCACGCCGAACGATATCGTCGATGCTCTGCGGCCGCTGGCTGAGCCCGATCTCTTCCGCCCTCGCCCTTCCGAAGCGCCAGTCGAACGGAGCAAACCGTTCTCCGCACCGCCCGCTGATGCTGAACGCGATCACATCGTCGATGCGCTCGGGCCGACACCGGTCGAGATCGACGACATCGTCAGGCATACAGGCCTGCCGATATCCTCGATCCATTCCGTTCTTCTCGAGCTCGATATGGCCGGCCGGCTGCATCGCCATCCCGGCGGGCTCGTGTCGCTCTCCATGCTGGATTGAAAACTGTGACGCGCATACCAATTCTAAGCATCGCATCGTCGCGCCAGGCGCAAAAATTGACATCGCCTCTTGACCGCGACGATTTCCCTGTCCATGTCGGAGGGCCGGGGAGACGAAAAAACTCGGCTTCTCCCGTGCCTTGTTTCGGCACGACCTCCTATTCAGAGACTTAATGATGAACGTTGTAGTGGTAGAATCGCCTGCCAAGGCTAAGACAATCAACAAATATCTGGGACCCGGATATAAGGTTCTTGCCTCCTTCGGCCATGTGCGTGACCTGCCCGCCAAAGACGGTTCGGTGCTGCCGGACCAGGACTTCGAAATGCTCTGGGAAGTCGATGGCGCTTCGCAAAAGCGCATGAAGGACATCGCTGACGCGGTGAAATCCGCCGACGGCCTGTTTCTAGCGACCGACCCGGATCGCGAAGGCGAAGCGATTTCCTGGCATGTGCTCGACCTGCTCAACAAGAAGCGTGTGATCAACGGCAAGCCCGTGAAGCGCGTCGTCTTCAACGCCATCACCAAGAAGGCCGTGCTCGACGCGATGGCCGACCCGCGCGACATCGACGTGCCGCTGGTCGACGCCTATCTCGCCCGCCGCGCCCTCGATTATCTCGTCGGCTTCAATCTGTCGCCGGTTCTGTGGCGCAAGCTGCCCGGCGCCCGCTCGGCCGGCCGTGTGCAGTCTGTCGCGCTTCGCCTCGTCTGCGACCGTGAATCCGAAATCGAGCGCTTCATTTCGGAAGAATACTGGAACCTTTCGGCCATCCTGAAGACGCCGCGCGGCGACGAATTTGAGGCTCGCCTCGTGTCCGCCGACGGCAAACGCCTGCAGCCGCGCGCGATTGGCAACGGCGAAGAGGCCGGCAAGCTGAAGGCGTTGCTGGAAGGCGCCGCCTATGTCGTCGACAGCGTCGAGGCAAAGCCCGTCAAGCGCAATCCGAGCCCGCCGTTTACCACTTCCACCCTGCAGCAGGCCGCTTCCTCCAAACTCGGCTTCTCCGCTTCGCGCACCATGCAGGTCGCACAGAAGCTCTATGAAGGTGTCGACATCGGCGGTGAGACCGTCGGTCTCATTACCTATATGCGTACGGACGGCGTGCAGATGGCGCCGGAAGCGATCGATGCGGCACGCGCGGCGATCGCCGATCAATTCGGCAACCGCTACCTGCCGGAAAAGGCGCGCTTCTACTCGACCAAGGCGAAGAACGCCCAGGAAGCACACGAAGCGATCCGCCCGACGGATTTCGATCGCACACCGGACCGCGTCCGCAAATTCCTCGATGCCGACCAGCTGAGACTCTATGACCTCGTGTGGAAGCGCGGCATCGCCAGCCAGATGGCCTCCGCCGAGATCGAGCGCACCACCGTCGAGATTCTCGCCGACAATGCCGGCGAGAAGGCCGGCCTGCGCGCCGTCGGCTCCGTGATCCGCTTTGACGGTTTCATTGCCGCCTACACCGACCAGAAGGAAGACGGCGAGCAGAGCGACGATGCCGACGACGAAGATGGCCGTCTGCCCGAGATCAATGCGCGCGAAAACCTCGCCAAGCAGAAGATCAATTCGACGCAGCACTTCACGGAACCGCCGCCGCGCTATTCGGAAGCTTCGCTCATCAAGAAGATGGAAGAGCTCGGCATCGGCCGCCCGTCGACCTATGCGGCGACGCTGGCGACGCTGCGCGACCGTGACTATGTGACGATCGACAAGCGAAAGCTGGTGCCGCAGGCCAAGGGCCGGCTGGTGACCGCCTTCCTCGAAAGCTTCTTCACCAAATACGTCGAATACGACTTCACTGCCGATCTGGAAGAAAAGCTCGATCGCATCTCCGCTGGCGAATTGAACTGGAAGGACGTATTGCGCGATTTCTGGCGCGATTTCTTCGCCCAGATCGAGGACACGAAGGAGCTGCGCGTCACCAATGTGCTCGACGCGCTGAACGAGGCGCTGGCGCCGCTCGTCTTCCCGAAGCGCGAGGATGGCAGCGATCCGCGCATCTGCCAGGTGTGCGGCACGGGCAACCTGTCGCTGAAGCTCGGCAAATACGGCGCCTTCGTCGGCTGCTCGAACTATCCGGAATGCAACTATACGCGCCAGCTCTCCTCGGAAGGCGGCGCCGAAGCCGAATCCACCGGTCTGAACGAGCCGAAGGCACTCGGCGCGGATCCGGTCACCGGCGAAGAGCTGACGCTGCGTTCCGGTCGCTTCGGACCCTATATCCAGCGCGGCGATGGCAAGGATGCCAAGCGCGCCTCGCTACCGAAGGGCTGGAAGCCCGAGGATATCGATTACGAGAAAGCGATGGCGTTGATCTCGTTGCCGCGCGATATCGGCAAACATCCTGAAAGCGGCAAGATGATCTCGTCCGGCATCGGCCGTTACGGGCCGTTCCTGCTGCATGACGGCAGCTATGCCAACCTCGAAACCGTCGAGGATGTCTTCACCGTCGGCCTGAACCGCGCCGTGACAGTCCTTGCCGAAAAGCAGAGCAAGGCAGGTGGCGGAGCACGCGGTGGTACGCCGGCTGCATTGAAGGATCTCGGCGCGCATCCGGACGGCGGCGGCTCGATTACCGTTCGTGACGGGAAATACGGCCCCTATGTCAACTGGGGCAAAGTCAACGCTACCCTGCCGAAAGGCACGGACCCGCAGGCGATCACAGTCGAGGAAGCCCTGGCTCTGATCGTTGCAAAGACCGGCAAGGGCGGCGGCACGACGAAGAGGGCGCCCGCCAAGGCAAAGACTGCGGCCGCCGGCGCAAAAGTGACGAAAACGACCGCCAAGCCGAAAGCAGCTGCAAAGAAGCCTGCGGCCAAGACGGCAGCGAAAAAGAAGAGCGCAGAGTGAGCAGAGAACCACGCGGCAGGATTTCATCGTCGGAACGACGTTCCGGCAAGCCCGGCCGCGCCGGTAAGGCAAGCGGCGACGCCGAGCCGATGATGGCGATCGTTCACGGCACGTTGCCGCCGCGCGAAATCATCCTGCGCTTCATCGCCGAGCATCCGCAGCAGGCTTCGAAGCGCGAACTCGCCAAGGCCTTCGGATTGAAGGGTGAGAGCCGTGTCGAGCTGAAGAATCTCCTGCGCGAGCTCGAAGAAGACGGCATGGTGCAGAAGAGCCGCAAGTCGCTCATCCGCCCCGGCGCTCTGCCGCCGATCGCCGTTCTTGATATCACCACGCGCGACAAGGATGGCGGATTGATCGGCCGCCCCGCTGAGTGGGCCGAGGAAAACGGCGTGGCGCCGGCCGTGATGATCAAGCAATCCTCCTCGCCCGCCGGCCGCAACGGCAAGGGCAAGGCGCCCGTCGCCGGCATGGGCGACCGCATCCTTGCCAAGATCTTCTCGGCGGTGGATCGTGGCGGTCCGGCCTATACCGCGCGCATCATCAAGGTCATCGACAAGCGGAGGGGCGCGTCCATGGGCGTCTTCCGCGAGACGCCAGGTGGCGGCGGCCGGCTGATGCCGATCGAACGGCGCGGCGAGGAAATGGTAATCGATCCGGACTATACCGGCGAAGCCAAGGACGGCGATCTGGTCGAAGTCGAAGTGGCCCGCCTCGGCCGTTTCGGCCTGCCGCGCGCCAAGGTACTGTCGGTCGTCGGCTCCGTCGCCTCGGAAAAGGCGATCTCGATGATCGCCATCCACGCGCACGGCATTCCGCACGTATTCCCAGCCGCCGTGATCGCGGAGGCGGATGCAGCCAAGCCGGCGAGCATGTCGCATCGCGAGGACTGGCGCAGCCTGCCGCTGATCACCATCGATCCGGCCGACGCGAAGGACCACGACGATGCCGTCTACGCCGAAATGGACCCCTCGCCTGACAATCCCGACGGCATTATCGTCACGGTCGCCATTGCCGACGTTTCCTGGTATGTGCGCCCCAATTCCCCGCTTGATCGCGAGGCGCTGAAGCGCGGCAATTCGGTCTATTTCCCCGACCGTGTCGTGCCGATGCTTCCAGAGCGCATTTCCAACGATCTCTGCTCGCTCAAGGAAGGCGTCGATCGCCCTGCCCTCGCCGTCCGGATGATCTTCTCCAGAGAAGGCCGCAAGGCTGGACACACCTTCCATCGCATCATGATGAAGAGTGCCGCCAAGCTTTCCTACCAGCAGGCGCAGGCGGCGATCGACGGCCAAGCCGACGACAAGACCGGGCCGATGCTGGAGCCGATCCTTAGACCTCTCTGGCACGCGTATGAAATCCTGAAGAAGGGCCGCGAGCGGCGCCAGCCGCTCGAACTGGATATGCCGGAGCGCAAGATCCTGCTGAAGCCCGACGGCACCGTCGATCGCGTCGTCGTGCCGCCGCGCCTCGATGCGCACAAGCTCATCGAAGAAATGATGATCCAGGCGAACGTGGCTGCGGCCGAGACGCTGGAGAAGAAGAAACAGGGACTTATCTTTCGCATCCATGACGGCCCAACGCTCGCCAAGCAGGAAGTGCTGCGCGAATTCCTGGCGACACTCGGCATATCGCTGCCCAAGGGCGGCAATGTCCGGGCCAACAGCTTCAACGGCATTCTGGCGAAAGCCGATGGGACGCCGCATCAGACCATGGTCAACGAGATGGTGCTGCGCTCGCAGAGCCAGGCGATCTACAGCCCTGATAATATCGGGCATTTCGGCCTGAACCTGATGAAATACGCCCATTTCACGTCTCCCATCCGCCGCTACGCGGATCTGATCGTACATCGCGCGCTCGTCGGCTCGCTTGGCCTCGGCGAAGGTGGAATCACGTCGGATGAGGAAGCTGCCCTCGACGACATCGCCGCGGAAATCTCGACATTCGAGCGCCGCGCCATGGCGGCGGAACGCGAGACCGTCGACCGGCTGATCGCCCATCATCTCGCCGGGCGTGTGGGCGCGGAATTCGAGGCGCGCGTCGGCGGCGTCACCAAGTCGGGACTTTTTGTCACCCTGCCGGACTATGGCGCCGACGGTTTCATCCCTATATCTACGCTCGGCACCGATTACTTCATCTATGACGAGGCGCATCAGGCGCTGACAGGCGAGAAGACGGGGCTCGGTTATCGCCTTGGCGACGAGGTGAGCGTACGGCTGGTGGAGGCCGTGCCGCTTGCGGGCGCGCTGCGCTTCGAAATGCTGAGCGACGGACGGTCGATGCCGACGGCGGTACGCTCTTTCCATAAGGCGACCCGCCGCAATCAAAATCAGGCGCGCAAAGCGCCGGGCACGAGACCACCGCGCGGCCGCCGGTAAGGGACGGTTGCCGCCAGGAAGGAAGAGCATTCATGACGGGCAGCCCATCCGATCCCACCATGCGCTATGGTGGCGCAGACGAAAGCGAGCGCCCGCTCGGGCGATCGATTACCCGTGGCATGCTGAACCGCTGTCCCCGCTGCGGCACCGGCAAACTCTTCGGTGCCTTCCTGAAGCCGGTCGATCGTTGCGCTGTGTGCGACGAGGAGATTTTCCATCAACGCGCCGACGATCTGCCGCCCTATCTGGTGATCCTGGTTCTCGGCCATATCGTCGTCGGCGGCTACATGCTGACGGACATGGCCTTCAATCTGCCGATGTGGGTCCACCTCGCGATCTGGGCACCGATCACGGTGATCGCGGCGCTTGCGATCATACAGCCCATCAAAGGCGGGGTCATCGGCCTGCAATGGGCGCTCCGCATGCATGGCTTCGGTGGCCACGACGACAGCCCGGACGACTGGGATCAGGGAAACAGCCGGTCGTGAAAGCCATATGCCAGCCCAAGTCGCTCGCCCGCGCGGCAGGCGGAACTCACCTTGCGCCGTTACGCCCTTTGGTCACGGCCAATATCGATTCGTCGTATATTCGGGATTCAGCGGAGCTGGTTTGCCGGCAACGGCTTGACATGGACAGCGTTTCTTGTCTGAACATGCCGGGCGTCGAAAGGACCATCCCGGGGGATATGACCGATCTCATGAAAGCCGACTCGTTACCTGAATTTGGCCGTGCCGTGCCTTTCTATATCCCACGTGCCGATCGATTCGCCCGCCACGCGCTGCAAGGATCCGTTTATGCTTGAACCGACGAACGGCAAGACCGGCCATGTCGAAGAAATTCACTGGCCCTCGCTCGTCGCAGCTATCGCGTCCGTATCCGCCGTGGGCATAGCCATCGGGTTGGGCCTGCCGCTTCTCAGTATCATTCTGGAAAAGCGCGGCGTCCCCTCAAGCCTCATCGGGGTCAACACCGCGATGATGGGGGTGGCGTCGATGCTCGCCGCGGTCATCACGACAAAACTCGCCCATCGCTTCGGCGTCGTGCAGACGATGATCTGGGCGGTCATGCTCTCCGCGCTGAGCTCGCTGGGCTTCTACTACGCGGAAAACCTGCTTCTGTGGTTTCCGCTGCGTATCCTGTTCCACGGGTCGACGACGACTCTGTTCATCCTGTCGGAATTCTGGATCAATGCGGCTTCGCCGCCTTCCAAGCGCGGTTTCGTGCTCGGCCTCTATTCCACGGTCTTCTCCCTCGGCTTTGCCGCCGGCCCCCTGCTGTTCTCGCTTGTCGGCAGCGAAGGGCTCATGCCCTTCGCCATCGGCGCCTGCATCATCCTGGCAGCCGCCATTCCGATCTTCATCGCGCGCAACGAAAGCCCGGATGTCGACGAAAAGCCCGAGCTGCATTTCGTCCGCTACATCTTCCTGGTACCGACGGCGACCGCCGCAGTGTTCGTGTTCGGCGCCGTCACCGTCGGCGGCGGCTCCTTGTTCACCAGCTATGCCACGCGCCTCGGCTTCAACGAATCACAGGCCGCGCTGCTCTTGACCGTGATGGGCGTCGGTAATTTCGTTTTCCAGATCCCCCTGGGGCTGCTTGCCGACCGCATGCGCGACAAGCGGCCACTGCTCTCGATCATGGCCACCATCGGCTTGGTGGGCGCGCTGCTGCTGCCGTCTCTGTCCTCGAACTGGATCATTCTCGCGGTCATTCTGCTCTTCTGGGGCGGCTGCGTCTCCGGCATGTACACGGTTGGCCTCAGCCATCTGGGCACGCGCCTGACCGGAGCGGATCTCGCGGCCGCCAATGCGGCCTTCGTTTTCTGTTATGCCATCGGCATGGTTCTCGGGCCGCCGACGATCGGCACGGCGATGGATTTGGTCAACCCCAGCGGCTTTGCCTGGGCCGTTGCCTTTTTCTTCGGCCTTTATGTCCTGCTTTCGGGGATACGATTGCTTTTCATGGGCAACAGGGGTTGACTTTTCGGGCGCGATTTGTAGTTTCGCGCCAGAATTCGCCGTGGACCTCCGCACTGGCCGTCCACGGCGTTCATTTTTATTAAAGGCAGGACGACTATGGCCAAGGCTACCACTATCAAGATCAAGCTGCTGTCGACGGCCGACACCGGTTTCTTCTACGTCACGACGAAGAACAGCCGTACGATGACGGACAAGATGACGAAGACGAAGTACGACCCGGTTGCTAAGAAGCACGTCGAGTTCAAGGAAACGAAGATCAAGTAATTTCCCTAAACTTCTGGTTACAAAAGGCGCAACCGAGAGGTTAGCGCCTTTTTGTTTTCAATGACGTTCTCCTGGCGCCGAGCTTGACTGTGCTTCCTAAGGCAAGAAGAGCTAAAATATAGATCCCTTGTATTCGTCGACAAAGAAAAAACGCCGCCTTCGAAAAACGAAGAACGGCGTTTTGAGTTGGGGGTCGGCTAGCCTGCAAAACGGCACGAGGAACCGCTTATATTGCATGCCAGCCGACCGACCCCACGACCCAGGAGATGCGGCGGACCTGAGCATCATGGGGTATCTCGAACCCATACGGGCTGTCTGTGTACGAGACTAAATTTGCGCGAAATCGAAAGAAAATCAACAAATTCTTAATGATAAAAAATTGTTCTCTGGTTGGATGGTTAAAATTCCCGATTTCTTCTGAATGAATCTTCTGCGAAATTCACAATTCAAAAGCGAACACATCTGAAGAGGGAAGAGATGGCATTCGCAGATGCAACAAATTCCGAATACAGATATTTAAGAACATTTGAACACGTTAATTATCCTCGATTAATCCACAGTTTTTCTGCATTTTTTTCTAACTAAAACCACAGACTAAACGTGAACATATCGAATAGTAATTATAAAATCTCTAAAATAATCTATAAACTCAAGTATCTAGCCAAATAAAAAATGAAAACGCCGAAATTATCCTTTGAGAAAATCCCGGCGACATACCGCAGCGATGCAAAGATTACAAAATCTTAATCATTGTTCAAAACTTGCGAATGCCCCTCAATATTCATGGGAGGGCCTTATTCCGACTGATCTGTTCTAGATCAGGCCGCTGAAGCAACAACCCGATTGCGCCCTGCCCTTTTCGCTTCATAAAGCGCAAGATCGGCCTGCTTCATCAATTGCTCCGGCGTTTCGACTGTTTCCAAACGGCACGAGATGCCGAAGGAGGCCGTAATGTTAAGAGCAACGCCGCCTTCGCGCAGTTTGACGGGCATATTTTCTACCGACGCGCGCAATCGCTCCGCGACGGCAGCGGCCACTTCGGCAGGCGTATCGGGCATGACGACGACGAATTCCTCGCCGCCATAGCGGCAAGCCAGATCGGCACCGCGCACGGTGGACCGGATGCGGGCGGCGAACTCCTTGAGCACTTCATCGCCGGCGTCATGACCATGGGTGTCATTGACGTGCTTGAACCGGTCGATATCGGTGATCAGAACAGAGAGCGGCCGTCCGCGCGCCAAGGAGCGGTCGAAAAGGATCTTCAGATGATTGTCGAGATAGCGCCTGTTGTTCAGGCCGGTGAGCGCGTCGGTGACGGCAAGCTCGATGGTGTGCTGCACACTGGCCCGCAGACGGTCGTTGTAACGCTTGCGGCGTATCTGCGTCAGGCAACGGGCCACCAATTCGTTCGGATCGATGGGTCGGACGATGTAATCGTTGACACCCAGATCGAGCGCACGGACGATCATCTCGTCCGCGCCCTGCTCGGTCACCAGCAAGACAGGCAGGAAGCGCGTACGCTCCAGCGAGCGAAGCTGCGAGCAAAGCCGCAGCGGATCATAGTCGTCGAAATTCGAATTCACGATGACGAGCTCGAACGGCCGTTCCGCTGCCTCGAATAGGGCGGCCTGCGGATCGGACATCGCCATGACCTGGGCAATCGGCTTGAGCGCGCGGATGATGCGCTCCTGCGAGTTGGCGCGGCCGTCGACCAGAAGCACATGGCCGGTTTCGTCAGCGCGGCCATCGCCGACCCGCAGCAGGTCTTCGATACCGAAATTGCGGGCGGTCTCGTTGCGCATACGCAGCTCGTCGCTGAGCGTCTTCAAACGAAGCAGGCTCTTGACGCGCGAAATGAGCTGCAGGTCGTTGACCGGCTTGGTCAGGAAATCGTCGGCTCCGGCTTTCAGGCCACGCACGCGATCGGCGGGCTGATCCAGCGCCGTGACCATGATCACGGGGATATGCGCGGTGCGCGGATCGGACTTCAGGCGCTCGCACACTTCGAACCCGTCCATGCCCGGCATCATGATATCGAGAAGGATGAGATCGACCTGGGCGCCCGCGCAGATGGCAAGAGCTCTCGCTCCATCCTCCGCCGTCAGCACCTCGAAATACTCGGCCAGCAGCCGCGCCTCGAGAAGCTTCACATTCGCTGGAATATCGTCAACCACCAGGATGCGCGCGGTCATCAGCTTTTCCCCACGCTCAGGCGTCGCCCAAATAAGTCTTGATGGTTTCAATAAATTTCGGGACGGAAATCGGCTTCGAGACGTAGGCTTCGCATCCGCCCTGGCGAATGCGCTCTTCGTCGCCCTTCATGGCAAAGGCCGTGACCGCGATCACCGGAATGACGTGCAGATCATCGTCCTCCTTCAGCCACTTGGTCACTTCCAGCCCGGAAACTTCCGGAAGCTGGATATCCATGAGGATCAGGTCCGGGCGATGTTTGCGAGCGAGATCAAGCGCTTCCATGCCGTTTCGGGTCTGGATCGTGGTGTAGCCGGACGCCTCGATCAGATCGCGAAAGAGCTTCATATTCAGCTCATTGTCTTCTACAATCATCACTTGCTTAGGCATGGAAAGCTGTCCCTGCATCCGGTATTGCATCTATTCTCTCAAAATATAGGGTCGTGAGAAATCGATTCCAGAAATACTTGAATCGGATACTACCGGCATTTGGTTGAAAAATAGGTAACTCACCCGTCGAAATGCAAAGTAACTTCAAGAACCCGAAGAACAGCGCGGCAGAGCCGCAAGAGACAGCGATTGCCGTGCTCGGCTGGCTGGCCAACGAACCGGATATGTTCAGCCGCTTCCTGGCGCTCACCGGCGTCGAGCCGGCGCAGGTGCGCAACGCCATCAACGAGCCGGCCTTTCTTGCGGGCATGCTCGACTTTCTGATGAACCACGAGCCGACATTGCTGGCTTTCTGCGAGGCCAGCGGCATTCCGCCGGAAACCGTCGCGGCCGCGTCGGCACATTTCTCGCCGCCCGGCCTTGCCTCCGGAGAATATTGACCATGGATGCCCCGCTCCAATTCGACACATCGCATATCCGCCTCAAGGACCGGCCGTTGATCGTCTGCGATGTCGATGATGTCGTTTTGCATTTCTTTGCGCCTTTCCTGCTCTTCATCGATGCTGAAGGCCATGAATTCCTGCCGCGTTCCTTCAGGCTTACGGGCAACATCATCTCCAAGGCCGATGGAGCGGTGCTGGAAGAAAAGGACGTTCATAGGTTGATCGAAGCGTTCTTCGAGGCGCAGGAGCAATGGCAGACGCCGCTTGATCGCGTCACCGATACCCTCGGCGATTTTTCGAAAGACGCCGACATCGTTTTTCTCACGGCCATGCCGCCGCAATTCTGGGCTCAGCGACGCCGGCTTCTCGACAGGCTCGGCCTCGCCTATCCGCTGCTCGCATCGCTGCAGCCGAAAGGGCCGATCGTGCGGTCGCTGCATGGAAGGCGCACGCTGCCGGTCGCCTTCGTCGACGACATGGCGCACAATCTGCATTCGGTCGGCGAGCATGTTCCGGATTGCCTCCTGATCAACCTGAAGCCGGATTCCATCGTCCATCGCATGGCGCCCGCCGCTGCGGCGGGCATCCTCGCGGCAAACGAATGGAGCCAGGCAGCACCGCTGATCCAGGCCCATATCGTCCGCTGAGACCGCCGGCCCCACCATCAGAGAACAAGGCGCATCAGAGGCCGCCCATCCTTGCGCTTCGCGATCTCGGAAAATCCGGCCGTCTCGAATATGCGCTGCGAGCCGACATAGAGGCCGACCGACTTCGATTGCTTCGTGCGTTCGATGGGACAGCCCTCGAGCAGGCGCGCGCCTGAAGCCTTGGCGAAATTCACCGCCTCCGACAGCATGCGATGGCTGTATCCTTTGCCGCGATCATGTGAATTCATGAAGAAGCAGCTCACAGCCCAGACCGAGCGATCCTCGGCATCGGCTGGATCGAGCGGCCGTGACACCGTTTTTGGAGAATTCCATTGCGGCAACTCCGAGCGCGGACCCACCTGCACCCAGGCAACCGGGCGCTCGCCGACATAGCCGAGAAGACCCGGCGGCGGTCCGGCCGCAACGCGCTCCTCAATGAACCGCTTCTTCGCCGCCCCGTCCATCGTCTTGCGCTGTGACGTCGGAATGCGAAAATGGGTGCACCAGCAGCCATAGCAGGCGCCGCTCGGCCCGAAGAGTGTCTCGAAATCGTCCCAGCGATCCGGCGTCAATGGTCGCACACTTAAATCCTGCACCCCTTCCCCCTACGCTGTTTTCCACCTTGAGACTCGCAAGCTTAGAACATAAGGTAGCGATGTTCAATTTTTGTTCTCGCTTGATGACCCCTGCGCCCGATAAGATTTCCGGTTTCTGTCGCGATTGCTTGAGCGAGCAATCGGCCGTGCGGACGCGCTGCCGGGCCTGCGGCAGTCCTCGCCTCGTCTATCACCGCGAACTCTATGCGCTGACCCTGGCGCACATCGATTGCGACGCCTTCTATGCATCGATCGAGAAGCGCGACAATCCGGAACTCGCCGACAAGCCGGTCATTATCGGCGGCGGCAAGCGTGGCGTCGTCTCCACTGCCTGCTACATCGCCCGCATTCATGGCGTGCGGTCTGCCATGCCGATGTTCAAAGCCTTGGAGGCGTGTCCTCAGGCCGTCGTCATCCGCCCGAACATGGAGAAATATGTTCGCGTCGGCCGCGAGGTTCGCACGCTGATGCAGGAACTGACGCCGTTGGTGCAGCCGCTTTCGATCGACGAGGCCTTTCTGGAACTCGATGGCACGCAGCGGCTTCACCACGATCCGCCGGCCCGCATCCTGGCGAAATTCGCCCGGCGCGTGGAGCAGGAAATCGGTATCACCATCTCGGTCGGCCTCTCCTACTGCAAGTTCCTCGCCAAGGTCGCCTCCGACCTGCAGAAGCCGCGCGGCTTTTCCGTCATCGGCCAGGAAGAGGCACTCTCATTTCTGGAGCCGCGCCCGGTAACGACGATATGGGGCGTGGGCAAAGCCTTTGCCGCAACGCTGGAAAGCGACGGCATCCGCACCATAGGCCAGCTGCAGACCATGGAGGAAGGCGATCTCATGCGCCGCTACGGGGTCATCGGCCAGCGGCTTTCCCGCCTGTCGCGCGGCATCGACGACCGCACGGTGCATCCGAACGAAGCGGCAAAGAGCGTATCGTCGGAAACGACCTTCTTCGAGGACATCTCCCGCCATGACGATCTGGTGCCGATCCTGCGCGATCTTTCGGAGAAGGTCTCGCGCCGGCTGAAGCGCAGCGACATTGCCGGCCAGACCGTGGTGCTGAAGCTGAAAACTGCCGACTTCAAGGGCCGGACCCGCAATCGCCGCCTGGAGGATCCGACGCAGCTTGCCGATCGAATTTTCCGCACCGGCCTGCGCCTGCTTGAAGCCGAGACCGATGGCACGAAGTTCCGCCTCATCGGTATAGGCGTCACCGATCTTTGCGATGCGGCCCGCGCCGATCCACCCGATCTGATCGACGAACAGGCAACACGCCGCGCCGCTGCCGAGGCGGCGATGGACAAGCTCAGAGAAAAGTTCGGCAACAAGACGGTCGAGACAGGTTACACTTTTGGCGGTAAACGCGAGAGATAACAAAGCCTTACGATATAGTCACCATGCAGTGATACTCTTGCGCGCCGGCGGATGACCGCGCTCCCCGCGCGAATCTTCGCGTTAGAAAGATCTGATTCAATCTTTTTTGGTAAATTTCTATTAGCACTTAGTCTCTGTGATTTCCGAACGGCGCGGATCCGCCGTCGATTGTGTTTTGCGTACGGGTTCCTATGCGTCTATCGGCTGTATCGACCATCCTTCTTGCCTCCCTTACGATCTCGGGCTGCGCCGCCAGAGGCGAGCGCGAAGCCGCGCAGACCAGCGCGCCTTCGAAAGAAATGACCAGCTCGATCGCAAAGAGCCAAACTCCTACGCCGTCGGTCGAAATCGGCGAGACGGTCTCGCGGGTTGAGCGGCAGCAAGCGCTGGTGACCTCGCTGCCGGCGGATCCTCGGCCGGAGGCGTTCCTGCCGTCAAACCAGGGTGGAGATGAGGTTCCGCTGCCGCTGCAACGGCCGCTCGCCATGCTTTCGCCGGCAAACCCGATGCCCCGCGCCATGCGGCAGCAGCCGATGCAGATCTATTCCCATCAGTTCCGCGATGCCAAGCCGATCAACTTCGGCACAACGTCGCCAAGGAAACTGGCCGTGCATGGCGTCGACGTCTCGCGCTGGCAGGGCGACATCGACTGGGAAACGTTGCGCACCCAGGGTGCCAATTTCGTCTACATCAAAGCGACCGATGGTGGCGACCACCTCGATCCGATGTTCAAGAAGAACTGGCGTGCCGCTCAACAAGCTGGCCTGAAGCACGGTGCCTACCACTTCTTCTATTGGTGCCGTACCGCCGGCGAGCAGGCCGACTGGTTCATCCGCAACGTTCCGAGAGAAGCAGGAGCCCTGCCGCCGGTGATCGACGTGGAATGGAACGGCGAATCGAGCTGCAAGCGGCGGCCGTCGCGCGAACAAGTCCTGGCGAAGATGCAGGTCTTCATGGACAAGCTGGAAAAACACTACGGCCAGCGCCCGATCGTCTATACGGCTCCGGATTTCTATCGCGACAACCTGCGCGGCGAATTGCTCAACTATCCCTTCTGGCTGCGCTCCGTCGCTGCCCATCCCTCCAAGGTCTATCCCGGTCGCAACTGGCTGTTCTGGCAATATTCCGGCTCCGGCGTCTCGCATGGCGTCGACGGCAGGATCGACCTCAACGCTTTCCACGGCAGCGCGGAGGAATGGCATAACTGGGTGGCGTCCAGCGTGCGCTGACGCTTCCACTCTCTGCCAACCGATTGCCGCCGAAGCAGGGCCGATTGCCCCGCTTCGGCGCTACGGCAGATGATCAACATAACAAGGAAGCATCTGGTTTTCGGCGACCCGATAAAGCGCTTCTTTTCAGCAAGTCTTCCTTAAACTTAGACGTCTAACCTTAGCCGATACGAGTATTGCGTTTTTGGTTTGTGTGTCTATGAAGCCGTTTTTGTTGCTTGGGCTTGGGCTGCTCTCAGCCTCTGCCCTTTCCCATCCTTCCTTTGCCGCGTCGGATGCGCGCACCCTGCAGATCGTCGTGTCGAAGGACAGGCAATCGCTTGCCGTCTATGACGGTGACCAGGTCGTGGCGACATCGAAGGTTTCGACCGGCAAGCCTGGCCATACGACACCGAGCGGTATCTTCTCCATCCTGGAGAAGAAGGTCTATCACGAGTCCAATCTCTATTCGGCCGCGCCCATGCCCTACATGCAAAGGCTGACCTGGTCAGGCATTGCGCTGCACGAATCCAACTCGGTTCCGAACTATCCGGCCTCTCACGGCTGCGTGCGCATGCCCAAGGCCTTTGCCAAGATGCTCTACCAGATGACCGAGCGCGGGGTGCATGTCGTCATCGCCGACCGGCCGCTGGTGCCGCAGCCTTTCGAAAGTAGCATGCTGTTCCAGCCGCAAGCTGCTCCGCCTCCGGCTCTGTTCTCAGGCATCGAATTGCGTCCCATGACGGCAAGCTTCCTGCCGCAGGCACAGCCGCTGCAGGTCGCCACGAACGACGTCGCCTCGATCCAGATCCCGGCGGCGCAAGCAAGTCTCGCTCCGCCCGTCGATCAGTCGCCACTCAGTATCCTGATCACCCGGCGCGGATTGCGCGAGAATGTTCGCGATCTTCAGGGCCTGTTGAACGGCATGGGCTTTGCGGCCGGTACGCCGGACGGCATGCTCGGGCCGGCGACCGTGCAGGCGATCGAAGACTTCAGAAAGGCACATGACATCAAGACGACGGGCGGACTTGTCAGTCCGGCACTCATGAAGGCTGTCTATGCCGCAGCCGGCAAGGGCGAGCCGCCGAACGGCGCGATCATGATTCGCCAGAGCTTCAAGCCGCTCTTTGAGGCGCCCGCCATCATCGCCGAGCCGCAAGAGGCGCTTGGCGTGCATTTCTTCACCGCCAATACGATCGACCGCATCAGCGGCAAGGCCGACTGGTTTGGCATGACCCTTGACGACGATCTTACCAGGGAGGCGAAGAAGCGGCTCGGCATCACCAGCGAGGCGCAGGCACAATCGCTCGATGCCGCCGGACAGGCGCTTGGCCGTATCAGCATTCCCGACGAGGTGCGCCACCGCATCGAGGACCTGCTGACACCGGGTTCGTCGCTGACGATTTCCGATACCGGCGTCGGCCCGGAAACCGGCAACGAGACCGATTTCATCACCATCACCAATGGCGGCGCGCTCGGTAAAAGAGGCTAGACCAGTTCGACATCGATGACGCCGGGCGCCGTTCTCAATGCGGCGGCGATTTCCGGCGTGATGCGGTATTTTTCCGGCAGCGCCACCTCGACCTCGCGCATGCCTTCCTCCTTGATGACGATGAAGGAGACGAGGCCATCGCCCTTGGTGTTGAGATGGGCCGCAACCGCTTTCAGCGGCCCGGAATCGCGGACATAGACGCGTAGCGCCTTCTGCATCTGCAGCGACTTTTCTTCCAGCGACTGCGCCGTCTGCAGACGCAGGCTGATGCCTTCCGGGCGCTCGTCCGCCTGGGCGGTGATGACGAAGGATTTGCCGACTTCAAGCACGTCGCGATATTGATTGAGCGTTTCCGAGAAGAGCACGGCTTCGAACTGGCCTGACGCATCCGAGAAGACGAAGATGCCCATTTTATTGCCGGTGCGCGTCTTGCGTTCCTGCTTCGAGATCACCGTGCCGGCGAGGCGACCGTTACTCGCCCCCTGCTTCACCGCAGCGGAAAAATCGGCGAAGTTCTGCACGCGCATCTTGTCGAGCACGCTCTTGTAGGTATCGAGCGGATGGGCGGTCAGATAGAAGCCGAGCACCTGAAATTCGCGCAGCAGGCGCTCCGAGGCAAGCCACGGCGTATAAGGCGGCAATGCGATCTTCTCAGGCCCGGACGCAGCGCTTCCGAACATGTCGTGCTGACCGCTGCGCTTGTTTTCCTGCGCCACTTGCGCATAACCCATGATCCGATCGATCCCGCCGATCAGCTGCGCGCGGTCGAGCTCGAAACAATCGAAGGCGCCGGCGGAAATCAGGCTTTCCAAAACGCGACGGTTGATCTGCTTCGGATCGATGCGCAGGCAGAAATCCTCGATGCTGGCAAATGGCTGATCGCCGCGCACCTCGACAATGTGCTGCACGGCGGATTCGCCGACGCCCTTGATGGCGGCCAGTGCATAATAGATGCGGTTTTCGCCGGTCTCGAAATGGCGGAAGGAGGTCTGGACCGAGGGCGCGATGACCTCGATGCCCAGGCGCTTGGCATCCTGACGAAAGTCGTTGACCTTGTCAGTGTTGGCCATATCCAGCGTCATCGACGCCGCCAGGAACTCCACCGGATAATGCGCCTTCATATAGGCGGTCTGATAGGAGACGATGGCGTAGGCGGCGGCGTGGGACTTGTTGAAGCCGTAATTGGCGAACTTGGCCAAGAGATCGAAGATGACGTCCGCCTGCCCCTTCGACACCTCGTTCTTGACGGCGCCATCGACGAAACGCTCACGCTGCTGGTCCATCTCCGCCTTGATCTTCTTACCCATGGCGCGGCGCAGAAGATCGGCCTCGCCGAGCGAATAGCCCGACAGCACCTGGGCGACCTGCATCACCTGTTCCTGGTAGACGATGACGCCCTGCGTCTCCTTCAGAAGGTAGTCGATCTTCGGATGGATCGATTCGATCTCTTCCTCACCGTGCTTGCGGGCATTGTAGACCGGGATATTCTCCATCGGGCCGGGGCGATAGAGCGCCACCAGCGCGATAATGTCCTCGATGCAGTCCGGGCGCATGCCGATGAGAGCCTTGCGCATGCCCGCACTTTCCACCTGGAACACGCCGACCGTTTCGCCACGCGAGAGCATGTCGTAGGTCGGCTTATCCTCGAGTGGGATGCTGGCAAGATCGATCGCGATGCCGCGCTTGGCGACGAAATCGACGGCTGTCTTCAGGACCGTCAGCGTCTTCAAGCCGAGGAAGTCGAACTTCACCAGGCCGGCCTGCTCGACCCATTTCATATTGAACTGGGTGACCGGCATGTCGGAGCGCGGATCGCGATACATCGGCACTAGCTTGGAGAGCGGCCGGTCGCCGATGACGATGCCGGCGGCATGTGTCGAGGCGTGACGGTAAAGTCCTTCGATCTTCTGGGCGATATCGAGCAGGCGGGCGACGACCGGTTCCTTGTCAGCCTCCTCCTGCAGGCGCGGCTCTTCCTCGATCGCCTTGCTGAGCGGTGTCGGATTGGCAGGATTGTTCGGCACCAGTTTGCAGATCTTGTCGACCTGGCCGTAGGGCATCTCCAGCACGCGGCCGACGTCGCGAAGGGCGGCGCGCGCCTGCAGCGAACCGAAGGTGATGATCTGCGCCACCTGCTCGCGGCCATACTTGGCCTGCACGTAGCGGATCACCTCTTCGCGCCGATCCTGGCAGAAGTCGATATCGAAGTCCGGCATCGAGACGCGTGATGGATTGAGGAAGCGCTCGAACAGCAGCGAGAAGCGCAGTGGATCGACGTCGGTGATCGTCAGCGCATAGGCGACCAGCGAGCCTGCGCCCGAACCACGGCCCGGCCCGACGGGAATATCATGCCGCTTGGCCCATTTGATGAAGTCGGCAACGATCAGGAAGTAGCCGGGGAATTTCATACCCTCGATAACGCCGAGCTCGAATTCCAGCCGCTCCCGATAGTCCTTTTCCACATAGCCCGGCGCCATGCCGAGCGAAGCGAGACGCTGATCAAGACCCTCGACCGCCTGAGCGCGCAACTCCGCCGATTCGGCGCGATCGGCCTCTTCCTCATCATCGGCGGCGCCGGTGAAGCGTGGCAGGATCGGCTTGCGCGTTTGCAGAACGAAGGAGCAGCGCCGAGCAATCTCGACGGTATTCTCCAGCGCCTCTGGCAGATTGGAGAACAGCTTCGCCATATCGGCACGGCTCTTCAGATAGTGATCAGGCGTCAGGCGGAAACGCGTATCGTCCGAGACGATGGCATTGTGAGCGACCGCCATAAGGGCGTCGTGGGCATCGTAATCGTCGCGGGTGGGGAAAAAAGCCTCGTTGGTGGCAACCAGCGGAAGCGCATGCTCATAGGCGAGTGCGAGCATCTTTTGTTCGTGACGGCGATCATAGGTGCCGTGGCGCTGCAGTTCGACATACAGCCTGTCGCCGAACAGCCGCTTCAGCGTCAGCAGCCGGGATAGCGCCTGTGGCGCATGCCCCTCTTTCAGCGCTATATCGACCGGCCCGCCGAGCGAGCCGGTAAGCGCGATCATGCCCTCGGTGCCGATCTCCTCCAGCCACGAGGCGGTGATGTGAACGGCATGATTGCCCTCGCCGCCGAGGTAGGCACGACTGATCAGATCGACAAGACGCTCATAGCCCCGCTCCGTGGCGGCGAGCAGGACGATGGAGGGCAGCTTGGCAAGGGCCTGTTGCGGCCCGCGCTTTTCGCCTTCGCCGCCATCCTCCATGTCGATCGATACCTGGCAGCCGATGATCGGCTGCAGCCCCTCCTCCATCGCCTTCTGGGAGAACTCCAGGGCGACGAAGAGATTGTTAGTATCGGTGATGGCAATAGCCGGCTGATTGTCGCCGATGGCCTTGGCCAGTATCTTCTTGAGCGGCAGCGCGCCCTCAAGCAGGGAATAGGCGGAATGAACCCGGAGATGCACGAATTCCGGCGCCTCGCCAACTGGCGCAATCGCTGCACCGCTGCCACCCTTATCCGCCATCTCATACCCTTCCGCATGCCTGAATGAATCACCGCCATTCTCGGCATTGCGGACGACAAAGTCCATGAGTTGCTCCCATTAAACTCGGGGGCAACGTGCTCGTATGGGAATAAAATTCACATCGCCATCATGATGAGGGAAAAGCTGGCGACGAACATCACGATGGAGGTGAATGCTGCAACGTCTCGAATGATATCGGTCATTTACGCGCTCCTTACTCGTTATGTTTCTTTTTTGTTCTATTTTTGTTCGGGAGTCAATAGATGCATCAATAAATTTCATCGTCCGATATTTCGTCTTGCCGATGGACGCTCGATCAACCCGAGGCTATGCAGGGACAAAGGGGAGATCATCATGAAATCACTGAATTATGCCGCCTTCACCCTGCTTTCGGTCGCGACCACGGCGCATGCCGGGGACGCCATTGCGCCCGACCGTATCATCGACGCGGCGATCGGCGACTGGAACAAGGACGGCAAGCCGGATCTCGCCCTGCTGGTCGCATCGGCTCCCGACGATCAGGCCGATAATCCGATCGGCATCTACATCTATCTGCGCGGTGGCGAACATGCGCTGGTGAATCTGGCAGTCAGCGCGCCGAACAAGATATGGGGCAGCGTGGGGCCTGACGGCATGGTCGGCCAGGAACCGTCGATCGCGGCGCTGCCGAACGGATCCATCACCGTCACATCGCAAAATGACAGCGTCGGACGCGACCGCTGGGAGCAGACGCTGACACTCGCCTACCGCAACAACAGCTTCGTCGTTGCCGGCTATACCTATGTGTCCCGCGATACGCTCGAACCCGATTCCGGGTACAACTGCGACTACAATGTCCTGACCGGCAAGGCGACAAAGAACGGCAAGGATATCAAGGCAGACGCCAAAACGGTCAAAATCGAGGACTGGCAAGACGACTTCGGCCAGAAAATCTGCGGAGACGGACAATAGCAAACACAGCGTCTGTTCACTATATGTTCTTTACACGCTGCACATTCCATGGCATTGTGGTCGCTCACCATCATTGGAGAGGGCCATGCCGGATCTTGCCGAGCTGAACGATTTCATTGTCATCGCCAAGGCCGAGACCTATGTCGGAGATGGCGAGAGACTGCCGTCCTGCCGAAGCGGCTCGCATGACATCGGCTATGCCAATGGCCGCTGGCGCTATCTCGACAGCTATTTCGGCGGCACGGATTTCGCCGGGCAGGAGCTGGTCTGGCATGACGACGAGCCGGTCTGGGCGATGAACTATTTCGGCCGCATCGTCGAGCCGGACCTGATCGACGGGCGGAGCGCCGGCATGGTCATCAAATCAGCGCTGCTACGGCTCTATCTCGATGAAAAACGCTTTCTCGGCGGCTTCGAATTCGAACACGCCTTCGGCCGTTACGTCGATCGCAGCACCGGCGGCTGCGACCATTTTATCGGTCACGAGGTCATCATGGTGAAGGAGCGCAAGGCCTACGAGCTGGATTATCGCGGCGGGCTGATCGTTCCGTAACGGGCGATCAGACCTCGACCACCTTGCCTTCGCTCAATGTGACGCGGCGGTCCATGCGGACTGCGAGTTCGTGATTATGCGTGGCGATCAATGCCGCCAGACCCGACTGCCGCACCAGCGCTTCAAGGGCATCGAAGACATAATGTGCCGTTGCGGGATCGAGATTGCCTGTCGGTTCATCGGCCAGCAGTACCAGAGGCGCATTGGCGACGGCGCGCGCAATGGCGACGCGTTGCTGTTCGCCGCCGGACAATTCGGCCGGTCGATGATCGCCGCGGTGGCCGATGCGCATGTAATCGAGAAGCTGGGCGGCGCGCTCACTTGCCTCCTTGCGGGAGAGACCTGAGATCAGTTGCGGCATCATGATGTTTTCAAGCGCCGAAAATTCCGGCAGCAGATGATGGAACTGATAGACGAAGCCGATCTCGCTGCGACGAACTGCCGTACGCTTGTCGTCGGACAAGCCTTCGCATGCCTGACCGTTGATCAGCACTTCGCCGCTATCGGGATGCTCGAGCAAGCCGGCCACATGCAGGAGCGTCGATTTGCCGGTACCGGAGGGCGCAACCAGCGCGACGATCTCGCCGCTGCGCAGGGCGAAATCGGCTCCCTTCAGGATCGATAGCTGGGTATCGCCTTGCCCGTAATGACGCTCCACGCCCGAAAGCTGGAGAACGACGTTGCCTTTCATCAAATGCGAATTCCTTATTCGTAGCGCAGCGCCTGCACCGGATCGAGCCGCGAGGCACGCCAGGCCGGAAAGATCGTGGCAAGGAAAGACAGCGTCAGTGCCATCACAACAACGGAGACGGTCTCGCTCATATTCATCTGGGCCGGCAGCTTGCTGAGGAAATAGACCTCCGGATTGAAGATCACCGTGCCCGAAATCCAGGAGAAGAACTGCCGGATGGATTCGATATTCAGGCAGACCAGGACACCGAGCAGAACGCCGGCGAATGTGCCGACCACGCCGATGGCAGCACCTGTCATGAAGAAGATGCGCATTATCGCCCCGGACGTCGCGCCCATGGTGCGCAGGATGGCGATATCGCTGCCCTTGTCCTTCACCAGCATGATCAGACCGGAAATGATATTTAGCGCAGCCACGAGGACGATCAGCGTCAGGATCATGAACATGGTGTTGCGCTCGACCTGCAGGGCCGAGAAGAAAGTCTCGTTGACCTGCCGCCAGTCGGTCAGGAACACTTGCCGACCCGCGGCAGCCTCGATCTTCGGCCTCAGCTCATCGACATCATCCGGATTGCTGACGAAGAGTTCTATCTTCTCGACGATGCCTTCGGCGTTGAAAAAGAGCTGTGATTCCTCCAGCGGCATGAAGACGACGGAGGAATCATATTCGGACATGCCGACCTCGAAGAGGCCGGAGATCGTATAGGCCTTGACGCGCGGATTGACGCCGAAGGGCGTCACATCGCCATCGGGCGCCGTCAGCGTGATCTGGTCGCCGACCGTCAGGCCCAGCTGCCGCGCAAGGCGTGTACCCACCAGCACGCCCTGCCCCGAGGCAAAGCCGACTATGTCGCCGGAGACGATATGATCGGAAACGGTTTTGAGCTTGGTCATATCCTCGGCGCGGATGCCGCGCACCAGCGCGCCGGTGCCGGAGCCGCCCCGCCCGGACGCAAGCGTTTCACCTTCCACCAGCGGCAAGGCCATGGTGACACCGGGAACAGCGGCAAACTTCTTAGCCAGCTCAGCATAGTCGTTCAACGGCGAATCGATCGGCTGCACGACGACATGGCCGTTGAAGCCAAGAATCTGCTTGAAGAGTTCGGCGCGGAAGCCGTTCATGACCGCCATGACGATGATCAGCGCGGCGACGCCCAGCATGATGCCGACCAGCGAGAAGCCGGCAATGACCGAAATCGATGCTTCCTTGCGCCTGGAGCGAAGATAGCGCCACGCGACAAGTCTCTCGAATCCGGAAAACGGACGGGATGACGGGCTGGCCTTGGGCGAATTTCCCTGCTGTTCCACTGCCACGTTCACCGCCATTCGCCTTCCATCCTGTCTTTTGTCTATCAGCCGGCCAGCCGCTTGATTGCCGCTTCGACTGTCATCGTCTCGCGAGCACCGGTCTTACGGTCCTTCACTTCCACCTCGCCGCCCGCGATCGAACGCGGCCCGACGATGATCTGCACGGGCACGCCGATCAGATCCGCCGTCGCGAACTTCGTTCCGGCACGATCGTCGCGATCGTCAAGCAGGACATCCTTGCCGGCCTTCGACAGGGCGGCGTAGACCGTTTCGCAAGCATCGTCACAGGCTTGGTCGCCGGACTTCATGTTGATCACCACGACGTCAAAAGGCGCAACCGAAGCAGGCCAGATGATTCCGTTCTCGTCATGCGATGCTTCGATGATGGCGGGAACAAGGCGTGTCGGGCCGATACCGTAAGATCCCATGTGTACAGGGTGTTCCTTGCCGTCGGGACCCTGAACTTTCGCACCCATCGGTTCGGAATATTTCGTGCCGAAGTAGAAGATGTGGCCGACCTCGATGCCGCGCGCCGAGAGGCGCTCGCCTTCGGGGATGGCGTTGAAGGCGGCTTCATCATGCATTTCCGAGGTGGCAGCATAGACCGAAGTCCACTTGTCGAAGATGCCTTTCAGGCCAGCAGCGTCATCAAAATTCGTGTCTTCGCCGGGGATATCGAAATTGACGAAATCCTTGTGGCAGAAAACTTCGGATTCGCCGGTATCTGCGAGGATGATGAATTCGTGGCTGAGCTCGCCGCCGATGGGGCCGGTGTCGGCGCGCATGGGGATTGCCCGAAGACCAAGGCGGTCGAAGGTGCGCAGATATGCCGTGAACATCTTGTTGTAGGCAATCACGGCGCCTTCCTGCGTCAGATCGAAGGAATAGGCATCTTTCATCATGAACTCACGCGAGCGCATGGTGCCGAAACGCGGACGGATCTCGTCACGGAATTTCAGCTGTATATGATAGAGATTGAGCGGCAGGTCCTTGTAGGACTTGACGTAGGACCGGAAGATGTCGGTGATCATCTCCTCGTTGGTCGGGCCGTAAAGCATGGGCCGGTCCTGCCGGTCCTTGATGCGCAGCATTTCCTTGCCGTAGGCGTCGTAGCGGCCGCTCTCCTGCCAGAGCTCGGCCGTCTGCAGCGTGGGCATCAAAAGCTCGATGGCGCCGGAACGATTCTGCTCCTCGCGGATGATCTTGTTGACCTTGTCGAGCACGCGCTTGCCCAGCGGCAGCCAGGAATAGATACCCTGTGACTGCTGGCGGATCATGCCGGTGCGCAGCATGAGCCGATGGGAAACAATTTCAGCCTCTTTAGGATTTTCCTTCAGAATGGGCATGAAGTAACGAGACAGACGCATGACGCTTGTTCCAGAGGTTTGACGATTCGCCTCTGGCGGAATCGTTAGCAAATTGTGTACTGGAGGCAGTTCATAACTGCTTCGGCGCAGGAAGGAAACCCGCATTCGACGCGTAGGGAATGCGAGAAATGCCCACGAATGCGGGCGATGTGATATATTTCCGCGATTTCGAAAAATCGCACGTTTGTAAGGATTTAAGACGAAATTTCATCAACAGAAAAATTCTGCGCGACTGTAGCAAAAAAGCAAAAAAATAGATGACAAAGCTCAATCTTTGAGCTAATTTTAGCTCACAAAAGAGGCAGGAAGGTTAAATTCTTGCCGTTTCGCGGTCAAGTCTTGGGAGGATCAGATCTTAGGCGCGCTCGCTCGCTGCCCCGGTAACGGATAAGGATCACGCGATACTTTAAAACAAGGCTTATGGCCTTGTTTTTTTTTGCTTTTCGCCTTGGCTAGCTGTCTGCCAACTGGCTCGACAGACGCATCAAAAGGCTCCTTAACAAACCCATTGCGGCCATCGTCCATAGATTCTTTGCTTCACAAAGATGACAGGCGCGTGACAAATTGAAAGCGATCGCGAGGCGATTGGTGTCCAGGCGATTCCAACCACAATTTCCGATAGGTTATTTGTCGTAGTTCGGAACGAACCGCGGAATGGAGTCGACGCTCAGTCCGAAATAGTGCGAGGCGACATACCAGGAACCATAGATGAGAGCCGATACCAGCGTCGTGAAGAACACCACTCTCCAGGCACGGAATTTCGTCGGTGCGCTTTCGACAGTGCCGAAGACCACATGCTTGTCCTCGGCCTGGGTGCGCAAACCGAATGGAAGGACCGCAAAAAGCGTGATCCACCAGATGACGAAATACACCGCGAGACTCGCTATAATCTGCTGGACCATTCCGCTCCCTTAAGACGAGCCTGCTCGCCTCTTCCTCTTCCAAGTTGCTTATAGGGGCAAAGCTGTCGCGTTTCAAAGCGTCGTCCAGCGCTTTAATGTCACACTTGCTCGAGCTCGATCAGCGTGCCGAAGAAATCCTTCGGATGCAGGAAGAGCACCTGCTTGCCATGCGCGCCGATCTTCGGCTCGCCATCTCCAAGCACGCGAGCGCCTGCGGCGACCAGCTGGTCGCGTGCTGCAAGGATATCTGCAACTTCGTAACAGATATGATGCATGCCGCCGTCGGGGTTCTTCGCGAGGAAAGCGGCGACCGGCGAGGCCTCGCCCAGCGGCTCGAGCAGTTCGACCTTGCTGTTTGGCAGCTCGACGAAGACGACCGTGACGCCATGTTCCGGCAATGTCTGCGGCGCAGACACCTTAGCGCCGAGTGTTTCGCGATAGGTCGCCGAAGCGGCGGCTATGTCCGGAACGGCAAGTGCGATGTGATTGATGCGTCCAAGCACGGATCTCTCCTCCCCGATCGGATCACGGGCCTCAGCCGGCAGTGCGCGTGACGAACACCGTCACAAAAGGCTTCTTTCCCCATCCGTGATTGGCGGCGGAGCGCACGGCGCGACGAGCAGCCTCCTGCAGCATCGCCAGATCCTTGCGGCGGGCGCGCGGAATGCTCTCGATGGCGCTGACGAGGGCATCGAAGAGCGTGTCCTCCATCTCCTCGCCTTCGTCGTCATAGGCCGGCAGGCCGATGCACACGATATCCGGATCGCCGGCGATGTCGTAACGGGCATCGAGCACGAGATTGACGGCGACATGGCCGACATAGGACAGCTTCTTGCGTTCGCCGATGCCCATCTCGTCGAAATCGCCAATCAGTATGCCGTCCTTGAAGATACGTCCATGCGGCGCCTCGCCGATCACCTCGACCGGTCCCGGCGCGAGGCGCAATATGTCGCCATTGCGAACCTTCGGCACGGTGGCGATACCGGACTGTTCGGCCAGTTCTTTATGCGCGCTCAGATGCGTCGGCTCGCCATGCACAGGCACAACGACCTTCGGCCGCGTCCACTCATACATCTTCTGCAGCTCATTGCGCCGGGGATGGCCGGACACGTGCACGAGCGCTTCGGCATCCGTCACGACATGCACGCCCTGTTCGATCAGGCCGTTCTTGATGTCCTGGATGGCCTTCTCGTTGCCGGGGATGGCGCGCGAGGAAAAGACGACGATATCACCTGATGCCAGCGCGACGTGACGCATTTCGTCCCTTGCCAGCTTGGCAAGAGCGGCGCGCGGCTCACCCTGACTGCCGGTCAGGATGACTACGACCTTGTCGCGCGGGATATAGCCATACTCATCCTCGGCAATGAACGGCTTGATGCCGTCCATGAGACCGACATCGCGGGCGACGTCGACGACACGCTTCAGCGAACTGCCCAACAACAGCACTTCGCGACCCGCGGCCTCGGCAGCCTCGGCAACAGTGCGGATGCGGCCGACATTCGAGGAGAAGGTGGTGATCGCTACCCGGCCTTCGGCATTCTCGATGATCTTGCGCAGGCTTTCGGAAACGTCCTTTTCCGAGGGCGAGACGCCATCGCGCAGGGCATTGGTGGAATCGCACATCAGCGCCAGGACGCCTTCGTCACCCAGCTGCCGGAAGCGGGTCTCGTCGGTGAGCGGCCCTAGCGAAGGCTCGTGGTCGATTTTCCAATCGCCGGTATGAATGACGTTGCCGAGCGGCGTGCGGATCATCAACGACATCGGTTCGGGAATGGAGTGATTGACGGCGACGCCCTCGATGCTGAAGGGGCCGACATTGATGCGGTCACCAGCCTTGAACGGGGTGATGGGGATCTGACCCATCGTCTTTTCATAATCGCGCTTGGCTTCCAGAAGGCCGGCGGTAAAGCCCGAAGCGTAGACGGGGACGTTGAGACCCGGCCAGAGATCGCTCAGCGCGCCGTAGTGATCCTCATGCGCGTGGGTAATGATGATGCCCTTGAGGTTCTTGCGCTCCTTGGCGAGAAAGCGGATGTCCGGCAACACCAGATCCACGCCCGGCAGATCCGGTCCCGGAAACGTAACGCCGCAATCGACCATGATCCACTGGCGATGCTCCGGCGTTCCATAGCCATACAGAGCGAGATTCATACCTATCTCGCCGACGCCGCCGAGTGGCAGAAACACCAGTTCGTCTTGTTTCGCCATTTCGTTCCCAACCATTACCTAAAGAAAACATCGCCCGCCGCGATCGGCATAGTCCTGCCGTCTTCGGTCTCGAGCATCAACAAGCCATTATCATCGATTCCGACGAAATGGCCTAAAATCGACTTGTCCGGCAAGTTCACCGTGATCTTTTCACCGACGCCACAGGCCGCTTCGCGCCAGCGCGCCGTGACCTCCCGAATGCCCTTGCCGCTGTTCCAAACATCAAGGGCTTCGGCCATCGCCGCATAGAGATGGGCAAACAATTCATCAGGCGAGACCATCGAGCCCTGCTGCCGCAGGCAGGTGACCGGATACATCGGATTGTCGGGCATGACGGCGACGTTGATGCCGATACCGATGACAAGCGCATAGCGCCCATCGGGTAAGGCTTCGCCCTCGAGCAGGATACCGCAGGTCTTCTTGCGGCCGATCAGGATATCGTTCGGCCACTTGATTTCGACCGGTTCGGCGGCCAGCGGCAGCACGCTGCGCACCGCCTGATGCACGGCAATCGCGACCGCGAGCGGCAGGGAGCCGAGACGGTCCATCGGAGCAGGATCGATCAACAGGAGAGATGCATAGAGATTACCGCGCTCGGATACCCAGGGACGGCCGCGGCGACCACGTCCACCGGTCTGACGTTCGGCGGTGACCCAAAGGTTTCCGCGATCGCCCGCACGTGCCCGTTCCAGGCACTCGCTGTTGGTGGAACTTGTCTCTGAAAGGGCATCATGCCGGAAGTCGGCAAGCGACTTCCGGCTATTCATGTCAGACGCCATCAAAACAGCGTCGCGGCAGCCAGATCGGCAGCACCGCCGATAGCGCCGCCGAAGAGGACGTAGCCGACCACGAACAAGCCCGAGAGGCCGAAGACCAGGCGCAGCGAACCAGCCGTGCGGGTGAATTCGTCCTTGGCTTCGTCAAACCACATGACCTTGATGACGCGCAGATAGTAGTAGGCGCCGACGACCGAAGAGAGAACGCCGATGACGGCAAGCGCATAGAGATGCGCCTGGATAGCTGCGACGAAAACGAAGTACTTTCCGAAGAAGCCTGCCAGCGGCGGAATGCCGGCCAGCGAGAACATCAGTGCTGTCAGCACGACGGCCATGAAGGGGTTGGTGGTCGAAAGGCCGGCGAGATCATCGACATTCTCAACCTGACGGCCGTCCTTGCGGCGCATCGCCATGATGATGGCAAAGGTACCGAGGGTCATGACCATGTAGATGACCATGTAAAGCATGACGCCGGATACGCCGGTCTTGGTGCCGGCGGCAAGGCCGACCAGCGCATAGCCCATGTGACCGATCGAGGAATAGGCCATCAGTCGCTTGAAGTTGCGCTGACCGATCGCGGCGAAGGAGCCGAGCACCATCGAGGCGATCGAGATGAAGACAATGATCTGCTGCCAGTCGGCAAGCACCGGATGGAAGGCGGTAATGACGATGCGGGTCAGGATCGCCATGGCCGCGACCTTCGGCGCAGCAGCGAAGAAGGCGGTGACCGGCGTCGGCGCGCCTTCGTAAACATCCGGCGTCCACATATGGAACGGCACGGCGGAGATCTTGAAGGCCAGGCCGGCAAGGACGAAAACCAGACCGAAGACGAGCCCGAGCGAGCGGGTCTCGGCGCTGAGCGCGGTGGCAATGGCATCGAAGGTTGTGTGGCCGGTGAAGCCGTAGACCAGCGACATGCCGTAGAGCAGCATGCCGGAAGAGAGAGCGCCAAGGACGAAGTACTTCAGGCCGGCTTCCGTCGACTTGAGATTGTCGCGGTTGATGGCGGCAACGACGTAGAGCGCCAGCGACTGCAGTTCCAGCGACAGATAAAGCGAGATCAGGTCATGCGCCGAGATCATCAGCAGGATGCCGAGGGTCGCCAGCAGCAGGAGCACCGGGAACTCGAAGCGATCGAGCTGCTGCTCGCGCGCCTGCCCCATGCTCATGAACATGGTGACGATCGAGCCGACCAGCGCGACGATCTTCATGAAGCGGGAGAAGCCATCGGCGAGATAGGCGCCGCCATAAGCCAGGCCCTCGCCCGGAACGAAGATGATCCAGAGACCGGCCACCGCGAGCACCGCGATGGCAAGACCGGTGACCATGGGTCCGGACCGCTCGCCTGAGAAGACGCCGATCATGAGCAACGCAAGCGCACCGACCGCGAGGATGAGCTCCGGAATGGAAAGATGCAGGCTTGCAAGAATTGTGTCAGCAGTCATGTCGAATAGGTCCCGTCATCAATTCATCGACAGCGCAACGTTCTGCGCAGCGTGCAGGGCAGCGGTATAGTTGTTTACCAGCAGATCCACCGAAGCGGCCGTGGCGTCGAAGATCGGAGCCGGATAGACGCCGAAGAGGATCGTCAGCGCGATCAGCGGATAAAGGATCAGCTGTTCACGCGGCGACAGATCCAGCAGCTTCTTCAGGTTCTCCTTATCCAGCACGCCGAAAATGACGCGACGGTAAAGCCAGAGCGCATAGGCGGCCGACAGGATCACACCGGTGGCGGCGAACAAGGCAACCCAGGTGTTGACGCGGAAGACCCCGATCAGGGTGAGGAATTCACCGATGAAGCCGGAGGTGCCGGGCAGACCGACATTGGCCATGGTGAAGACCATCATCGCCACGGCATATTTCGGCATGTTGTTGACCAGGCCGCCATAAGCCGCGATTTCGCGGGTATGGGTGCGGTCGTAGATCACGCCGACGCAGAGGAAGAGAGCGCCGGAGACGATGCCGTGCGACAGCATCTGGAAGATCGCGCCCTGGACGCCCTGCTGGTTGGCCGCGAAGATGCCCATGGTGACATAGCCCATGTGGGCAACCGAGGAATAGGCGATCAGCTTCTTGATGTCTTCCTGCATCAGCGCCACCAGCGAGGTGTAGATGATGGCGATGACCGACAGGGCGAAGACGAGCGGCGCAAAAAATTCCGACGCGTTCGGGAACATGCCGAGCGAGAAGCGGATGAGACCATAGCCGCCGAGCTTCAGAAGGATACCGGCCAGGATAACCGAGCCCGCCGTCGGCGCCTGAACGTGTGCGTCGGGCAACCACGTATGGACCGGCCACATCGGCATCTTCACCGCGAAGGAGGCGAAGAAGGCAAGCCATAGCCACGTCTGCAGCTGCGGCGGGAACTTGTAGGCGAGCAGCGACGGGATGTCAGTCGTACCGGCCTGCCAGTACATCGCCATGATGGCGAGCAGCATCAGCACCGAGCCGAGCAGCGTGTAGAGGAAGAACTTGTAGCTGGCGTAGACGCGATCCTTGCCGCCCCAGACGCCGATGATCAGGAACATCGGGATAAGGCCGGCTTCGAAGAAGACGTAGAACAGCACGATATCCAGCGACACGAAAACGCCGACCATCATCGTCTCGAGGACGAGGAAGGCGATCATGTAGTCTTTCAGTCGCTTCTCCACAGAGAGCCAGCTTGCCAGCACGCAGAAGGGCATCAGGAAGGTCGACAGGATGACGAACAGCATCGAGATGCCGTCGACACCCATGTGATAGCTGATGCCGCTGGTCAGCCAATCATGCTTCTCGATCATCTGGAAGCCCGGATTGGCATTGTCGAACCAGATCCAGACGAACAGCGACACGATAAACGTGAAGACCGTCGTCGCCAGAGAGATGTTCAGGATGTTGCGGCGGCCGTTGGGTCCATCTTCCCGCGTGAACAGCAGGAGAAGGACACCCACCAGCGGCAGGAACGTGACCGTTGAAAGAATAGGCCAATCGGTCATCAGAGGGAACTCCCGAGCATCATCCAGGTAACGAGGGCTGCAATACCGAGCAGCATCGCGAAGGCATAGTGATAGAGATAGCCGGTCTGCAGGCGCACGACGCGGTTGGTGACATCGACGACGCGGGCGGCGACGCCGTTCGGGCCGATGGTGTCGATGACCCCGATGTCGCCCTTCTTCCAGAGGAAGCGGCCGAGCGCCTTGGCGGTGCGAACGAAGAGGAAGTCATAGAGCTCGTCGAAGTACCACTTGTTCAAGAGGAACTCGTAGAGCACGCGCTGTTGCTGCGCGAGCTTGCGCGGCGTCTCCGGCGACCTGATGTACATGTACCAGGCGGTCACGAAACCGAGCACCATTGCGATGAACGGGCTGAGTTCGACCCAATGCGGAGCATGCTCCGCCTCTTCGAGGATCTTGTTGTCAGGCAGCGTGAAGAGCGCATGCTTCCAGAATTCCTCGTAGTCAAGACCGACGAAGTAGTCATGGAAATACCAGCCGGCGAAGACGGCGCCGATCGCCAGCAGATAGAGCGGGATCAGCATCACATTCGGCGATTCATGCACATGATGCATGACCTCGTGCGAGGCGCGGGGCTTGCCATAGAAGGTCATGAAGATCAGGCGCCAGGAATAGAAGCTGGTAAACAGCGCGGCGATGACCAGCAGCGTGAAGGCAAAGCCGGAAGCCGGATTGTGCGACGTGTACGACGCCGCGATAATCGCATCCTTAGAGAAGAAGCCGGCAAAGCCGATCGGCGAAAACGGAATGCCGACGCCGGTGATCGCCAGCGTGCCGATGATCATCATCCAGTAGGTCTTCTTGATGTGCGAGCGAAGGCCGCCCATGTGACGCATGTCCTGCTCGCCGTCGACGGCATGGATGACCGAACCGGCACAGAGGAAGAGCAGAGCCTTGAAGAAGGCATGCGTGAACAGATGGAAGATGGCAGCGCCGTAAGCGCCGACGCCGAGGGCGACGAACATGTAGCCGAGCTGCGAACAGGTCGAATAGGCGATGACGCGCTTGATGTCGTTCTGCACGAGGCCGACCGTTGCCGCGAAGAAGGCCGTGATCGCGCCGATGATGGTGACGAAGGTCAGCGCATCGGGCGAGAGTTCGAAGATCGGCGACATGCGGGCGACGAGGAAGACACCGGCGGTAACCATGGTTGCGGCATGGATGAGCGCGGAGACCGGGGTCGGGCCTTCCATGGCGTCCGGCAGCCAGGTGTGCAGCAGGAACTGCGCCGACTTGCCCATCGCGCCCATGAAGAGCAGCAGGCAGACACCGGTCAGCGCATGCGCACGATCAAGCTGCATGCCGAAGAGGTTGAGCACGATGTCACCAGGCTGGCCACCCTGCCCTGCGGCGAAGCTCTGCGCATTGCCGAAGATGACGTCGAAATTGATCGAGCCGAAGAGGGCGAAGACGCCGGCAATGCCGAGCACGAAACCGAAGTCGCCGACACGGTTGACGACGAAGGCCTTAATCGCAGCTGCCGATGCGGACGGCTTCTTGAACCAGAAGCCGATCAGCAGATAGGAAGCCAGACCGACGCCTTCCCAGCCGAAGAACATCTGGGCAAGGTTATCCGACGTCACCAGCATCAGCATGGCGAAGGTGAAGAGCGAGAGATAGGCGAAGAAGCGCGGACGATGCGGATCGTGATGCATGTATCCGATCGAATAGACGTGAACGAGGGTCGAAACCGTGTTCACGACGATCAGCATCACCGATGTCAGCGTATCGATGCGCAGCGACCAGGACGCGTCGATGCCGCCGGACTGGATCCAGCGCAAGACTTCAACCTTGATCGGGCCGTCGGTATGGCCGAGCGCCACCGTGAAGAAGACGACCCACGACAGGATCGCGGCGATAATCATCAGGCCGGTGGTGATATATTCCGAAGCCTTGGCGCCGATGGCGCGGCCGAAAAGGCCGGCGATGATCGCGCCGATCAAAGGAAGAAAGACGATAGCCTTATATAAAAACATAGCTGTATCAGCCCTTCATCATGTTGACGTCTTCAACGGCGATGGAGCCGCGGTTACGGTAGAAGACGACGAGAATTGCAAGACCGATGGCAGCCTCGGCGGCAGCGACGGTCAAAATGAACAGAGCGAAGACCTGGCCGACGATGTCGTTGAGGAACGACGAGAAGGCGACCATGTTGATGTTGACCGCGAGCAATATGAGTTCGACAGACATCAAGATGATGATGACATTCTTACGGTTGAGAAAAATACCGAAGACGCCGAGCACGAAGAGGATGGCGCTGACCGTCAGGTAGTGGGAAAGTCCAATGACCATGTTCTTGTTCCTTTGATCCTCGTGCCCCGCCTCAGACGCCCTGCCCCGGCTTGACCTTGACCACCTCGACGGCGGTCGCGGGCGTGCGGGCGACCTGTTGGGAAATATTCTGGCGCTTGATGTGCGTGCGATGCTTCAGCGTCAACACGATCGCACCGATCATCGCGACCAGAAGCACAAGGCCGGCGATCTCGAAGAAGTAAACGTAGTTGGTGTAGAGCACGTCGCCTAGGGCGGCCGTGTTCGTTCGCTCGGTCACGGCCGGGATCGGCATGGCGACTGTCTTGGCGATCTGGGGCGAGATCACGCTGCCGCCGACAACGACGATGAGCTCGGCGGCAAGGATGACGCCGATCAATGCGCCGATCGGTGCATATTCCAGAATGCCGGCCCTGAGCTCGGAGAAATCGATATCGAGCATCATCACGACGAAGAGGAAGAGAACCGCCACGGCGCCGACATAGACGACCAGCAGGATCATCGCCAGGAATTCAGCCCCCAACAACAGAAAGAGGCCGGCCGCGTTGAAGAAAACCAGGATGAGGAACAGGACCGAATGGACCGGATTCCGCGCCGAGATAACCATGAACGCCGACGCCACCGCGACAAAGGCGAAGATGTAGAAAAAAAGAGCCTGCAGACCCATGTTGGTGCCTTTTTCGTCTTCCCCCGGGCAGCCGGGAGTATCCCTGCCCGATGGGGCTTAGCCTGACATTCGTCCGGCAAAGCCCCGGTCTATATTCAACCGCGACGGCGACAACCTGGCCGGCCGTCGCGGCATATTCAAAACACCGCTTAGCGGTAGGGCGAATCCAACGCGATATTGTGCGCGATTTCGCGTTCCCAGCGGTCGCCGTTTTCCAAAAGCCGCGCCTTGTCGAAGTAGAGCTCTTCGCGGGTCTCGGTAGCGAATTCGAAGTTCGGCCCTTCGACGATGGCGTCGACCGGGCATGCTTCCTGGCAAAAACCGCAATAGATGCACTTCACCATGTCGATGTCATAACGCACCGTGCGGCGGGTGCCGTCGTTGCGGCGCGGCCCGGCCTCGATCGTGATGGCCTGGGCAGGACAGATGGCTTCACAGAGCTTGCAGGCGATGCAGCGCTCTTCACCGTTCGGATAGCGGCGCAGCGCATGCTCGCCACGGAAGCGCGGGCTGACCGGCCCCTTTTCGAACGGATAATTGATCGTCGCCTTCTGCTTGAAGAAGTAACGCATCGACAAAAAGAATGCGCCGACAAATTCCTTGAGGAACAGCGAGCTGACGGCGTTGGAAATTCCGGCCATCTTCAACCTCCAAATCTGCTTGAAGCGAGGATCGACATGATCATGCCCATCCCGTCACCTTCAGCACGAATGCAACGATAACGACCATGGCGAGCGACAGCGGCAGGAACACCTTCCAGCCGAGGCGCATGAGCTGGTCGTAGCGGTAGCGTGGCACGAAAGCCTTCACCATAGCGAACATGAAGAAGACGAGGCACGACTTCAGCAGGAACCAAATGATGCCCGGAACCCAGTTGAGGATCCAGATATCCACCGGAGGCAGCCAGCCGCCGAGGAAGAGAATAGTCGTCAGCGAACACATGAGAACGACGGCGGCATATTCGCCGAGCATGAACATCATGTACGGAGAGGAGCCGTATTCGACCATGAACCCGGCAACCAGTTCCGATTCCGCTTCCGGAAGGTCGAAGGGAGGACGGTTGGTTTCCGCCAGCGCCGAGATGAAGAACACGATGAACATCGGGAACAGCGACAGCCAGTGCCAATCGAGGAACGACGCCGGCAGGCCGAGCTTGGTGCCGAGGCCCGTCTGCTGCGAGAGCACGATATCCGTGAGGTTCAGCGAACCGACGCAAAGCAGCACGGTGACGATGACGAGGCCGATCGAGACTTCGTAGGACACCATCTGCGCCGCCGAGCGCAGCGCGCCGAGGAACGGATACTTCGAGTTCGAAGCCCAGCCGCCCATGATGATGCCGTACACCTCAAGCGACGAGATCGCCAGAATGTAGAGGATGCCGACGTTGATGTCGGCGACTACCCAATTCTGAGCCATCGGTACGACAGCCCAGGTGGACAGCGCCAATACCACCGAAACCAGAGGTGCCAGCAGGAACACGGTCTTGTTGGCGCCCGCCGGAATGATCGGCTCCTTGACCATGAACTTCAAAAGATCGGCGAAAGATTGAAACAGGCCGAAGGGACCGACGACGTTCGGGCCGCGACGCAACTGAACCGCCGCCCAGATCTTGCGGTCGGCAAGAAGGATATAGGCAATGAAGATCAGCAGGCAGACCAGGAGCAGCAGAGACTGGCCGATCATGATCAGCGCCGGCCAGAGATAGGTCGAAACGAATGAATCCATAGTCCTCTGCCCTTACTCTGCCGCAGCCTGGAAGTTGTTGCGGGCCAATGCCGAGCACTCAGCCATGACAGCCGAGGCGCGTGCTATCGGGTTCGTCAAATAGAAGTCTTTGATCGGCGAAGCAAACGCCGATTTGCCCATCGCAGCGGCTTTTTTCCCGAGTGCGACAATTTGGGCGCTATCGGTTTCGGCAATCTCGTCGACGCCAGCGAAATGCGGGAAGGCTGCATAGAGCTTGGCGCGCAATTCCCTCAGCGAATCAAAGGGAAGCTTCTTGCCGAGCACATCGGAAAGAGCGCGGATGACGGCCCAGTCCTCACGAGCGTCGCCCGGGGCGAAACCGGCCCGGTTGCCCATCTGGACGCGGCCTTCGGTGTTGACCCAGGTACCCGACTTTTCGGTGTAGGTCGCAGCCGGAAGGATGACGTCGGCATTCTGAGCGCCCTCGTCGCCATGCGAGCCGATGTAGACGGTGAACTTCGCGCCCTTACGGGTGAAATCGAGTTCATCGGCACCAAGCAGGAAGAGCACGTCCATCGACGACAGCATCGCAGCAGCATTGACCCCCTTTGCGCCCGGCACGAAGCCGAGATCGAGGCCGCCGACGCGCGACGCTGCCGTGTGCAGCACGGCAAAACCGTTCCAGCCGTCCTTGACGACACCAACGGCTGCGGCAAGCTTGGCCGCGGATGCCAGCACGGCTGCGCCGTCTTCGCGGATCAGCGCGCCCTGGCCGATGATGATCATCGGCTTCTGAGCGTTCTTCAGAACGTCGGCGAAGCTGTGCGAACCGCTGACGATATCGGCCAGCGTCTCCGGGCCGGCGCCGAGATAGTCGTAGGAGTAGCGCAGATCGGCATGTTCGCCGATCACGCCGATCGGGAACTTGCCCCGACGCCAGCGCTTGCGGATGCGCGAGTTCATCACTGCCGCCTCGAAGCGCGGATTGGTGCCGATCATCAGCAGCGCATCGGCGGCTTCGATGCCTTCGATGCTCGGGCTGAAGATATAGGTTGCGCGGCCGAGCGACGGATCGAGCGCCGTCCCGTCCTGGCGACAGTCGAGATTTTCCGATCCGAGCGATTTCAGCAGCTCGGACAGAGCATACATTTCCTCGACGGAAGCGAGATCGCCGGCAATGGCGCCGATCTTTTCGCCGCTGGTCGCTGAAACCGCCGACTTGATAGCAGCGAAGGCATCGCTCCAGCTTGCTGGCTGCAGGCGGCCATCCTGGCGGACGTAAGGCTTGTCGAGGCGCTGCGTCTTCAGGCCGTCCCAGATGAAGCGGGTCTTATCGGAGATCCACTCTTCATTGATCTGCTCGTTGACGCGCGGCAACACGCGCATGACTTCGCGGCCGCGGGTATCGACGCGGATGGCGGAACCAAGCGCGTCCATGACGTCGATCGATTCGGTCTTGTTCAGCTCCCACGGGCGGGCGGTAAAGGCGAAAGGCTTCGATGTCAGCGCGCCGACCGGGCAAAGGTCAACGACGTTGCCCTGCAGCTCGGAGGTCATCGCCTGCTCGAGATAGGTGGTGATCTCGGCATCTTCGCCACGGCCTATCAGGCCAAGCTCGGAAATGCCGGCAACTTCCGTCGTGAAGCGGACGCAGCGCGTGCAGTGAATGCAACGGTTCATGACGGTCTTGACGAGCGGGCCGATATACTTGTCCTCGACGGCGCGCTTGTCTTCCTGATAGCGCGAGCTGTCGATGCCGAAGGCCATAGCCTGGTCCTGCAGGTCGCATTCGCCACCCTGGTCGCAGATCGGGCAATCCAGCGGATGGTTGATCAGCAGGAATTCCATCACGCCTTCGCGGGCCTTCTTGACCATCGGCGTGTTGGTGAAGACTTCGGGAAGCTCGCCGTTCGGGCCGCCGCGAATATCGCGCACGCCCATGGCGCAGGAAGCCTGCGGCTTCGGCGGGCCGCCCTTGACCTCGACGAGGCACATGCGGCAATTGCCTGCCACCGACAGTCGTTCATGGAAGCAGAAGCGCGGGACTTCGGCGCCGGCTTCCTCGCACGCCTGGATAAGCGTGTAGTGATCCGGAACTTCGATCTCTTTACCGTCAATCTTCAGTTTAGCCATCGTCCACTCAGTCCTATGTCACGTCTCCAGCCGAACCTGGCCGCAGACAATTTCATAATCGCAACACCAGCTTGCCACCGGCACGGCACGAAACCGCGTGGCACTGGTTTGCTCACAATAAGCCTTGCCCAATCTTGTCCCCGCAAGATCAGCGCGCCGACCGAAACATTGGGGATAGCGCCCGCAACATTTCCACCGCCTTCATTCACCTCCCTGGCTGCGAGAAACAGCCGGGGAAAAATCTTAACTCCGCCCTTTCGGCAGGAGCGCCTTCGCCTGGCTGACCCAGTCGTCGCGCCGGATGCGGCCGTCGAACCCAAGCTCCGCGTCGATCCGCTCGATATCCGCGTCGCTCCAGGCGACGATATCGGCGAAACGCTGGATGCCGCGTCCGTTCAACACCTGCTCCAGTTTCGGACCGATGCCGGAAATCCGCTTCAGGTCGTCAGCCTTCGCCGCGGCCTTGCGGCTGCGCACAGGGCTCGCAACGGGCTTCGCCGCGACCGGCTCTACAACGGCGATCTTGGCTTTCGTCTTGGCCACCGCCTTGGCTGGCGCAGTTTTCACCGCAGCCGGCTTCGGCTCGACCTTCTTCACGGCTGCCGGCTTTGCAGTGGCAGGCTTTGCAGCGGCGGGTTTGGCGGCGGGCGATGCCTTTGCCGGCTTCGCTTCCCCTGCCCCATCCTTCTTTGCCACCGGCCTTTCCGCGGCGACGGCATCATCCTTTTCGTCCGGCGCGACAGAACGTTTGCTCGCCGCTTCGACAGCGCCCTGCAGCGCACCGAAGAACGCGCCGGCGATCTGCGACGTGAACCCGAACCCTATGGCGGACGCAGCGGCGAACGCGGCTGCCGGATGGGCCATCAGCGGATGGATCGGCATGACCGGCGCGTTCCGCAGCATATCGGCAGCAACGCGAGCGAAATCGGCCGATGCATCGGCCGCCCCGCTGTCCTGCTTGATATCCTTGGTCTTCGCCATGACAATCCTTACTCGGCTGCTTCCAGCACCGCGCCGTGGCTCGTCGCATTGGCCGTATACTGGTCGATGCGCTTTTCGATCTCGGGACGGAAGTTGCGGATCAGGCCTTGCACCGGCCATGCGGCTGCGTCACCGAGCGCGCAGATAGTATGACCTTCGATCTGCTTCGTCACCTGAAACAGCATGTCGATTTCGCGCTTCTGCGCATTGCCGCGCTCCATGCGTTCCAGAACACGCCACATCCAGCCCGTTCCTTCGCGGCACGGCGTACACTGGCCGCAGCTTTCATGCTTGAAGAAGGCCGAGATGCGAGCAATCGCCTTGATGATGTCGGTCGACTTATCCATAACGATCGCCGCCGCGGTGCCGAAGGACGATTTGACATCGCGCAGGCCGTCGAAATCCATCGGGCAGTCGATGATGTCAGCCGCCGGAACCACAGGGCACGATGCGCCGCCGGGAATGACGGCCAGCAGATTGTCCCAGCCGCCGCGAATGCCGCCGGCATGCTTGTCGACCAGCTCGCGGAAAGTGATGCCCATCGTTTCTTCGACCGTGCACGGGCGATTGACGTGACCGGACAGCATGAACAGCTTCGTGCCGACATTATTCGGACGACCGAAGGACGAAAACCAGCCTGCGCCGCGGCGCAGGATCGTCGGGGCAACGGCAATCGACTCGACGTTATTGACGGTGGTCGGGCAACCGTAGAGACCCATATTGGCCGGGAAAGGTGGCTTCAGGCGCGGCTGGCCCTTCTTGCCTTCCAGGCTTTCGAGCAGCGCGGTTTCCTCGCCACAGATGTAGGCGCCGGCACCATGATGAACGAAAACATCAAAATCCCAGCCGAGCTTGTTGTTTTTACCCAGAAGTCCGGCATCGTAGCACTCGTCGATTGCCGCCTGCAGGGCTTCGCGTTCGCGCATATATTCGCCGCGGACGTAGATGTAGGCAGTGTTTGCGCCCATGGCGAAACCGGCGATGACGCAGCCTTCGATCAGCGTATGCGGATCGTGACGCATGATGTCACGGTCCTTGCAGGTGCCCGGCTCCGACTCGTCGGCATTGACGACGAGATAGTGCGGACGGCCGTCGCTTTCCTTCGGCATGAAGGACCACTTGAGGCCGGTCGGGAAGCCTGCGCCGCCGCGACCGCGAAGGCCGGAAGCCTTCATCTCGTTGATGATCCAGTCACGACCCTTTTCGAGGATCTGCTTGGTGCCGTCCCAATGGCCGCGCGACATCGCGCCCTTCAGGGACTTGTCCTTGTGGCCGTAGATATTGGTAAAGATGCGATCTTGATCTTGTAACATGCTTCACCTCTTACCGCGGCTTCTTGCCGAAGACCTTGATATATTCCGCTTCGCCACCCTTAGCGAGTGCCTTAGCCTGCTTGATCCAGTCGTCGCGTTCGATGCGGCCCTTGAAATTCAGGTAGCCGTCGACCCACTCGCGCTCGGCCTTCTTCCAGCTCGCAACCTGCGCGAAGGTGAAGATGCCGAGCTCATGCAAAACGGACTCGATCTTCGGACCGACGCCAGAAATCAGCTTGAGATCGTCCGGCTGCGCGGGCTTCTCGATGCCGGCGGGACGATCCTTATCCGTGAGAGACGGCTTCTGCGCACCCTCGGCCTTCTCCGTCACGGTAGCAGACGCTGCCGTTGCGGAAAGCGGCTGCGCTTCCGATGCCTTGGCGTTCTTTGCCGCCTCGGCCGGCGCGGTTGCAGGCGTCTTCAGGCTCTGGTTGGTTTCGGCATCCGTGCTCTTCGGGCGCGCCGCTTCAGACGGCGGGATCGAAACAGCGTCAGCCTTGGCCTTGGCTCCCGTTGTCTTCGCCTTCGGCTCTTCTGATGTCAAAGACGTCAGCCCGCCTTCCGGTGCGGAGAAAATGCGGTCGATCTGAGGGCCGGTCTTGACTTCGCTGCCCTTGCCTGCGGCGAACGCATCGATGATCTCCTCGAGACGTGCCGGCGTCAGATCCTCATAGGTATCCTTGCCGATCACCACCATCGGTGCGTTGACGCAGGCGCCCTGACATTCGACCTCTTCCCAGGAGAGCGTGCCGTCGGCATTGCGGTCGAAGGCATGCGCATTGATCTTGCTCTTGCAGATCTTGATCAGCCCCTCGGATCCGCGCAGCATGCAGGGCGTCGTGCCGCAAACCTGAATATGCGCCCGCGTGCCGACCGGATGCAGCTGGAACTGCGTATAGAAGGTGGCGACTTCAAGCGCACGGATATAGGCCATATCCAGCATGTCGGCGATCTTCTCGATCGCCGCCTTGGTGACCCAGCCTTCCTGCTCCTGCGCGCGCATCATCAGCGGGATGATCGCGGACTGCTGGCGTCCCTCGGGGTATTTCTTGATCGTCTTTTCCGCCCACACCGCGTTGTCATCGCTGAAGGCGAAAGCGGCAGGCTGGAATTGATCTTCGGCTAGTCGACGAACGGACATCTTTCACGCCTTATCTCAGTTTAAGGACCCACACCGCGTATCCGTCAGAGACGAAAATTCGCAGGCGTAGGCCGACTGGTCTTTCTGCATAAACACAACGAACTTGCCGCCGTTCGGCACAGCGGCCTTGATTTCATAACCACGCGAGACGAGATCGGCCATGGTCGAATCCGCGCCCGACGGGGCCGTATTTCCGCTTTTTGCAGTGTTGCCACCCGTTGCTTTCGAGCCCTGCAGATTGATGCTGGGCAAGCTCTGCGCCGAGCTGGCCTGTTGGGCCGAAGCACTGCAGGCGACAAGAAGCGCGGGGATGACGACCTGCCAGGCTCGCATCAACGATCCACCTCGCCGAAGACGATGTCGAGCGAACCAAGCACTGCGGCGACATCGGCAAGCTGATGACCGCGGCACATGAAATCCATGGCCTGCAGATGCGCATAGCCCGGCGCGCGGATCTTGCAGCGGTAAGGCTTGTTGGAACCGTCGGAGACGAGGTAGACACCGAACTCGCCCTTCGGCGCTTCGACGGCTGCGTAAACTTCGCCGGCAGGCACATGGTAGCCTTCGGTATAAAGCTTGAAATGGTGGATCAGCGCTTCCATCGAGCGCTTCATCTCGCCACGCTTCGGCGGCACGACCTTACCGTCCAGCGACGAGACCGGTCCGGTCTTGGCGTCGCCGAGCAGGCGGTTGACGCACTGCTTCATGATGCGGACGGACTCACGCATTTCGATCATGCGGATCAGATACCGGTCGTAGCAATCGCCGTTTTTGCCGATCGGAATGTCGAATTCGAGATCGGAATAGCACTCATACGGCTGCGCCTTGCGCAGGTCCCATGCGGCGCCGGAACCACGAACCATGACGCCCGAGAAACCCCAGGCCCAACAGTCTTCCAGCGAGACTACGCCGATATCGACGTTACGCTGCTTGAAGATGCGGTTGCCGGTCAGAAGGTCATCGATATCGTCGAGCGCCTTCAGGAACGGATCGCACCAATCACCGATATCCTGAACGAGCTTTTCCGGGAGATCCTGGTGAACGCCGCCCGGACGAACATAAGCCGCATGCATGCGCGAGCCCGAGGCGCGCTCATAGAAGACCATCAGCTTTTCGCGCTCTTCGAAGCCCCAGAGCGGCGGCGTCAGAGCGCCGACGTCCATGGCCTGCGTAGTGACGTTCAAGAGATGCGACAGGATGCGGCCGATTTCCGAATAGAGCACGCGGATCAGCTGGCCGCGGATCGGGATATCGATGCCGAGCAGCTTCTCGACGGCCAGCGCATAGGCATGTTCCTGGTTCATCGGCGCCACGTAGTCGAGGCGATCGAAGTAAGGAACGGCCTGCAGATAGGTCTTCGATTCGATCAGCTTTTCCGTGCCGCGATGCAGCAAGCCGATATGCGGATCGACGCGTTCCACAATTTCGCCGTCCAGTTCGAGGACAAGACGCAAAACGCCGTGTGCAGCCGGATGCTGTGGGCCGAAATTGATGTTGAAGTTGCGAACGTTATGTTCTGTCATGGCGGCGATGCTCGCGTTGTCCGATATTCAGAGAATGGCAGGTTCGAGCCCGCCACACGCCTCAAATTATGCCTTCGCCTTCTCGTCGCCGGGCAGCACATAATCCGTGCCTTCCCAAGGGGACAAGAAATCGAAGTTGCGGAATTCCTGCTTCAGCTCCACAGGCTCGTAGACGACGCGCTTGGCGGCGTCGTCATAGCGAACTTCAACGAAACCGGTGGTCGGGAAATCCTTGCGCAGCGGATGGCCTTCGAAACCGTAATCGGTCAGGAGGCGGCGCAGATCCGGATGGCCGGTGAAGAGAACGCCGTACATGTCCCAGGTTTCGCGCTCGAACCAGTCGGCACCGGGATAGATGCCGCAGGCGGAGGGAACAGGCTGGTCCTCGCCGACCGGAACCTTGACGCGGATGCGCAGATTCTTCTTCGGCGACAGCAGATGATAGACGACATCGAAGCGCTCGGCGCGCTGCGGCCAGTCGACGCCGCAAATATCCGTCATGTTGACGAAGCCGCACTTGGCGTCGTCGCGCAGGAATGTCAGCAGTGCGATAACGTTTTCGGCCGTCGTCGTCACATTCAGCTCGCCATACTTGATCTCGCTCGACGAGATCAGAGCGCTGCGAACTTCCGTGAGGTAAGCGGCGAGTTCGTTCAGGGCTTCACTCATAATGCCTTGTCCCCTGCCTTACCGTTCGATCGTGCCGGTGCGCCGGATTTTCTTCTGCAGCAGAAGCACGCCGTAAAGCAGCGCCTCCGCAGTGGGAGGACAGCCCGGTATGTAAATGTCGATCGGCACGATGCGGTCGCATCCGCGAACAACCGAATAGGAATAATGATAGTAACCGCCGCCGTTGGCGCAGGAGCCCATCGAGATCACGTAACGCGGCTCAGGCATCTGGTCGTAGACCTTGCGGAGCGCCGGCGCCATCTTGTTGGTCAGCGTGCCGGCGACGATCATGACGTCGGACTGGCGCGGCGAAGCGCGCGGGGCGAAGCCGAAGCGCTCGACGTCGTAACGCGGCATGGAGACCTGCATCATCTCGACTGCACAGCAGGCCAGACCGAAGGTCATCCACATCAGCGAGCCGGTACGAGCCCAATTGATCAACTCATCGGTAGACGTGACCAGAAAACCCTTGTCGGCGAGTTCATTGTTGATCTCGCCGAAGAACGGATCATTGCTGCCGACAGGCCTGCCGGTTGCGGGATCGATAATCCCCTTCGGCTGCGGCGCAACGAGCGTCGTGTTGCTTTGGGCTACTCCCATTCCAGGGCTCCCTTTTTCCATTCATAGATAAAGCCGATGGTCAGCACCGCGAGGAACACCATCATCGACCAGAACCCGAACCAGCCGATCGCACCGAAGGATACGGCCCAGGGGAAGAGGAAGGCGACTTCCAGGTCGAATATGATGAAGAGAATCGATACCAGATAGAAGCGGATATCGAACTTCATGCGGGCGTCATCGAATGCGTTGAAGCCGCATTCATAAGCCGACAGCTTTTCCGAGTCAGGCGCCTTGAAGGCGACGGCAAACGGCGTGATCAACAACGCCAAGCCTATCACCAGGGCAATACCAATGAAAATCGCTATCGGAATATAGGAACTGAGCAGTCCAGTCATCATGTCCATCCCTGCCTGCCATGAGCGCCTGGGGGGCGCCTTTGAGCAAATGCCCAAGCCAGGCGAAAGAGCGTTGCAACAAAGCCGTGGTTAGCGCAGGCAGAGCGCGCGCGCAAGCCTTTTGAATCTGTCGTTTGGAGTACTACCGAGCGGTAGATATCAATATGTTGCGACTGCATCGCGACAAATCCGCGCAAACGCGAAAAGGGTCTTTCGCAATCGCAAAAAATTGATGATTGATTGTAATGGCTTGGAAAGAATGGCGCGAGTGACGGGGCTCGAACCCGCGACCTCCGGCGTGACAGGCCGGCACTCTAACCGACTGAGCTACACCCGCGCATCGTTTGGCCTTTCAGCCGAGCGCCAGACCCGGAACTTACCTTGAAATGGCGCGAGTGACGGGGCTCGAACCCGCGACCTCCGGCGTGACAGGCCGGCACTCTAACCAACTGAGCTACACCCGCATTCATTTCAAGTATTCCGAGCGCTTTCGCACCCATCAAAGCGGCCTCGCCGTTCGATGAGCGGCTAACTACGGGGTTCGTGTTTGGGTGTCAAGCAGGTTTGAATACAAATCGATGACAGAGCGCTAATTGTTTTGGAGAAGCTCGCCGGCAATTTTCCGTCCCGTCGATTTGGCATAGCAGCTTCCCGCCTCACGCATTTCATCAGCGCCTCACATGCACCGCTGCAATCGATCTTCCTTCCTATCGGCGCATGTGGATGACGACGGCCGAACATGCGCAAGGAGCAAAAAAATCAAAAAATCTTCACAAACACTCTTGCGGTTTTTTGCCGTTCCGCATAGATCACGGCCACCGAATGCGGCGGGCGAATGGCTCGCTCCGCTGAAGGGCGATTAGCTCAGTTGGTAGAGCGCCTCGTTTACACCGAGGATGTCGGGAGTTCGAGTCTCTCATCGCCCACCACTTCCAAAAAGTCACATTGATTTTCCATCGTTTTATTCCTCGTTTGTCTCATTCGCCGTTTTCGGCTCGAAAAGTGGGACACTTGATCGCTTTTCGTACGCCGCTTTGCGCTCGAATGCGTTCGTGCGCATGCGCCGCTTTTCAGCCTTCTCGATGTAGATTTGAGCCGTCTTGAAGTTCGTCCATCCGAAGAGCGCCATCAGCTCCGGAGCGGACGCGCCGCTTTCGGCGTATGCGACGGATGCAGCCTTGCGCAGGCCATGGGACGAGCAATGCGGCAAACCCGCCTCCCCGCACCAGCGGGAGAAGGCGTTGCCGAAGCTCTCTATAGTATAAGGAGTGGTACGAGCGCTGAGGACGTACGAATCAGAGCCAGTTTCCGTCTTTTCCAAAGCTTCGATCAGCTCCGGCGTAAGGCGTGCCTCCATTTCCACAGGGAAGCGGTTGCGGCCCTTATAGGCAGTGAAACGCGTCCAGCGTTCTCCCTCACGCCTGAACTCGTCCTTTGGCCCAATCCGCGCAGCGTCGGAGCGGCGCGCGCCGATATTGATCATGACCTCCATCGCGAGACGCGGCGTGGTGCCAATGGCCCAATGGGCGCGGAACTGGTCGATCTCGTCAGGCGTCCATGTATGGAATCCGCCCTTGCGTTTGTTGATCGGCTCGATCCCAACGGCGGGGTTATGGCTGGCAAGCGCCGGCTTCTGGTTCATCGCCCAATTGAAGACGGCGCGCAGAACCTTCACCAGCTTGTCGGCCGCTCCGGGCGTATCCTTACGAGCCTGCTGGCTCTTTTCCATGTCTTCGCGACGATACTTCTTATATGGCAGCTCGCCCGCCTTCTCCGCGAATCGGCTGAGAACGCTACGCTTGTCCCTCTGCGTATCAGCCTCGAATTTTTTGAAGGCAACCGACCGGTAGTACTGGTCGAAGAGCCAGTTGAAGGTCTCCTCGCGCGGCAGTTCTGGCTTTTTTGGCGCCTGTTCCGATTGAAGCGCGGCCATGGCGGCCCAATAGGCCGCCATGAATTCGCGGGTAATGTTGCCCTTGGCATCCTTGAACGTTTCTCGGATGCGGATCTTGGGTCGCCCTTTGATTCGGACGTAGTAGCGATCATTCCCGCGCTTGTCGGGATCGTGCACCAAGTGACGAAGCTCAGTCTTCATCACGCCACCATATTATCAAACGGGTTTTCACCCCCGTCGTCTGCATGCGATTCGCGGTACTCGTTCAGAGCCTGCCACGCTGCGCGAATCAACTCTGTGTCCCAAAGGACAACGCCGCCGATCTTCCTGCCCTCGGGCATAAGACCGTCCTGCACCCAGTTATCGAACAGGGAGGGTGAAATCGCCAGAGAAGCAGCAACCTCGTCTCGGCGAAGCGCGAAACGAGGCAACGACAACGAGCGTAGGGTTGCTCCGGCTACACTTTTCATGAGCGTCCCTCAACACGGTCTGCTGCGAACTCCGTTCCCGAAAAGGAGCGCAATAAGTGCAGCGCATAGTCCGAAGCCACCCCGCACAAATGCTCATTGCTCAGAAACAGATTGGCTTTGCGTTGGATATCGCCCAACGAATCACAAGGGTACGCAGCAAGTGCCAAAAGCGCCTGCTCTTCCATGTCGGCTTCGGACGTATTGGTAGGAACCGTGCCGCCCTTTTCGGTATCGATCCATGCGGCGTGCACGACCTTCCACGCGGAAATGCAATCTTCAAGTCCGGATGCCTTGTCGGCCTTAGCCGCGGCGCGCATTTCGTAAGAGAGTTGCAGAAGCTCCTCAGAAAGCTCGGTTGCGATACGGTCGGCGCGAACTGCACGGTCAACCATGTCGGTCGTCATGAAGTCTATATGTCTGCGTTCGCGCGCATCGATCTGATAATAGTCATCGGCCCAAACCGCCTCGATATGATCGCTTGCCTTGCGTCCTGGGAAAAGGACGTCAACGATATGGCTTGTCGCAATTTCGGCGGCGCAAAGCGTGTCCTGCGTGTCGCCGGTCAGGCAGTCGAGGCGCGTGGCAAGTTTGGAAAGCCGGTCTAGAGCAGTTGCATGATCGATGTTTTCTGTAGTACGTTTCGCCTGCACTTTGGTGCACCTTTCGAAGAGGTTAGATAAAAAGCCGACGCAGGTTCCTAGGCCGTTGCGTCGGCTTTTTCTGTTTCCTGAATTTCGGGATAAATCTTCTCGAGCTGATAAAGCAGCTCTGAGTTCATCGAGCGTACGTTCTTCTGCGCGGCCACTTTAATCCGTGCTCGCAAGCCATCCGGCAAACGCATCAAAAATTTCTCTGAATCACGGCCGGCTAATGCCACAGCAAACCCTCCCTATGAAATCACCGTGATGTAAATTACCGTGATTTCATTGACAGTCAAACAGATAAATTACAGTGATATAAAAAACTGGGGAGAAGCTTAGTGACTGACCTTAAGCCGGGGCGCGGCTCTGACCAATTCCCATTGCGCTTGCCTGAGGGAATGCGAGACCGCATCAAAGACGAGGCAGCCAAAAGCGGCCGGTCTATGAACGCCGAGATCGTTCACAGGCTGGCGAACAGTCTGGATTTCCCCAAGTTTGAAGATGCGGGTCTCGACTTCGATGAGGAATTGAACTTTTCTCTGATGACGGCAGCGGGCTACAGCGGTCGCTCTCTGATGGATGAAGTGGTCTACCGCCTGAAACAGAGTTTGGCACCGGAGACGACTATCATCAACGAACTAGAACGGAGCGCTTGGAGCGCGCAACGCCGTCTAGATGACATCATGAGGCTGTTTATACAATTGACGCCAGAAGAACGCCGCCTATTGGAGGAGCGCGCCGAGATCATGGACTTCAGCAAGAAGTCCAGTCTGTACCCCAAACTGTCATCAAAGCAGATTGGAGAATTTGTCCGATTGAATCCAATCGGCAAAAAGGGCCACATGGTGTTGACACGACCCAGCTCAGATTACTCGGCTATACTGCCGCCGCGCGATGACGAATAACCGTTCCCGATAGGGCAGCTTTAGGCATCTTCACGTTGGCGACTTGATTTGAGATAGCATATCCGCTATATAGCGCGCATGAGATGGACGGTCGAAACGCACGATGCCGCTGATGCTGAAATCGAGGCATTGCCTCCCGGTCTTCAGGCGCGGTTGATCCGCCTCATGGAAGCGGTCGAGAATGTCGGCCTTGAGCAATTGCGCGAACCGCATGTGAAGCATCTGGAAGGCAAGCTTTGGGAATTGCGCGCCAAAGCCGCCGAAGGCATCGCCCGTGGCATCTATGTGACCGTTACGGGCCGTCGCGTCATCGTACTGCATGTTTTCGTGAAGAAGTCACAGAAGACGCCACCGGGCGCGCTGGCGATAGCCAGAGAGCGAATGAACGAGGTGAAGCCATGACCAAGATTGCCGAACTGAAAAAGAAGCTGATGAACAACCCCGAGTTCCGGCAGGAATACGAAAAGGCGGATGCAGAGTTTCAGCTTGTCGAAACGCTGATCAGCGCCCGGACGAAGGCGAATCTTTCGCAGGCGGAGCTTGCTCGCCGCATCGGCACCACGCAATCGGCAATTGCACGGCTAGAAGGCGGCGGTGTATCGCCTTCGCTGAATACCCTACGGCGCTACGCCGAGGCGACGGGCTCGAAGCTGGAAATAAGTCTCGTTCAGTCGTAATCTGACAATTTCGCGAAGACGTTCCGTTGGAATCAATTCATGATCAGCTTTCGGCCATGAGCGGATATTTCGCGTCGGCTGCTTAATTTTCGATACTTGACGTTTCTACTAGTCGCCTTAAGCAAAGACTCACGGTAATTTGACGCTAACACTAACGTTGCTACCGTTAAACTGCGGGGACCCAATGGAGCTAAAAAGCGTTCGTATTAAAAACTTCCGATCCATCGAAGATTCAGGGGAGTTCTCCGTTGAGCATCTTACTTGCCTTATCGGAAAGAATGAGGCGGGTAAGACTGCAATCCTTCAGGCAATCGCGGGCCTCAACCCACATCCTGCAACGCCATTGTCTTACGAGCTGGAACGCGACTACCCGAAACGTTACCTCGCACGATATAAAGAGCGGCATGGTGAAGGACAAGCCGAGGTCGTCCGGTCGTTGTGGCAACTGGAAGAGTCGGAGATTGATGAGCTAAAGGGAGAGTTCGGGCCTGAAGCAGTCACTGGAAATACAATAACCATCTCCCGTTCATATAATTCTAGCGGCACCACTTGGACCGTCCCGATCAACGAAGCGAACGCAGTCGCCTTCCTCATCTCACAACGAGGATTCTCTGCAGCCGAGAAAAGCCAAGTTGGAAATCCAACCACCTTTAAGGAGCTTATCGCGAAGCTCACCGAATTGGCCTCCAGCCCAAAACACAAAGCACTGCTCGATCTGGCGAACGACTACCCGAATAAGTCCGTCTTCTACAAAGCTCGAAAACTTCTTGAGCCGCACTTCCCGCAGTTCATGTACTTCTCAAATTACGACCGCATGAACGCTATGGTGCATCTGCCGTCGCTGAACGAGCGCGCAAACGATAAATCGCTATTCCAAGACGATGCATTCCGCGGCGACCGGCTGTTTTGGGAGTTCCTGGACTACTCCGGTGTTCCGCTTGGCGAAATACTAGCGACCACCACCTTCGAAAGCTTCAACGCGAAGCTGCAGGCCGCATCCAACGTTCTCACCGAAGAGATCCTTGAATACTGGACGCAGAACCAAGATATCGAGATCCGCGTGAGCGTCGCACAAGGCCTCCCGGGCGATCCGCCCCCATTTGATTCCGGCGCAGTTGGACGAGCCCGTATCTACAACCTGCTTCACAAGGCTGACACATCATTCTCAGAACGGAGCGCGGGCTTTACGTGGTTCTTTTCCTTCCTCATCAAATTCGACCGAGTGAAGAAGGACGCTACGGGCAAGATCTTCTTGCTGCTCGACGAACCGGGTCTCACCTTGCACGGTCTCGCGCAAGCGGACTTGCTAAGGTACTTCACAGAAAAGCTTGAACCCCATCACCAGATCATCTACTCGACGCACTCCCCGTTCATGGTTCCCCATAACAACATCATGGCGTCGCGGATCGTCGAGGACCTAGTGAAGGTGGACGAAAGAGGACGACGAACGCCGACTGGCACCATGGTCCGCGAAGATGTTCTCAAAGCTGACAAGGACTCCGTGTTCCCGCTGCAAGGAGCACTCGGCTACTCCCTAACACAATCACTCTTTATCAGTAAGCATACGATACTTGTCGAAGGTCCCGGCGACATCCTTTATCTGCAGGCTCTATCCGCAGAGTTGCTCCGCCGTAATCGGACCGGGCTCGACCCGAATTGGGTGATGTGCCCCGCAGGAGGCATCGACAAAATCCAATCCTTTGTTTCGCTATTCGCTGGCAATAATCTAGATGTGATCGCCCTGTCTGACTACACCAAGAAGGATAAGAACAAGCTTGAGGCTCTCAAAAAGTTTGGGGTCATCAAGGCGGGCGGCGTCCTGTCGATAGCTGAATTTGTGAGCCAAGAAGAGGCCGACATCGAAGACCTCTTCGACCCCGAGCTCTTCTGTCAGATTGTCAACGAGACCTATGGGCTTGTGGGCACGCTAAGGCTTGATCCTGAGAAGCTAAACGCCGCTGATACAAGCACCGAGCGTCAAGTGAAAAAGGCGGAGGCGTATTTCAACCTGCTACCCGAACCGACACCGCTCTATAGCCACTTCACGCCTGCTTCTTGGCTTCTGATGCATCCAAGCACACTGGCGGGGGATGCAGAGCCTGTCTTGAAGACGCTCGAACGGGCTGAGGTTCTTTTCGGAACATTGAACTCACTTAGGGAAAAGTGATGGTGTCGGCAATTAATTCACGCTGGTCGTACCATCCGTGTGCTCGAAATCGCGAGGTATTACCTGTCGCTGTCAGCGCCCAATAGGAAGCTCAGAATACCGAAGGGACAAGGAACATGAATCCGTCAACAGCAGTTGGCAAGAGCACTAAGTTTCCCTTTCAGGTCGCCGTATCCTGCTGGATCGATTTGCTTGGCTACGGTGAAATGATTTCCGCCTCTAGGTTCAATCCACTACACCCCGACGCTCGCGACGCCCTCGCTCGCATCAGAACGTTTCATCGTATTGTAGCTGAGAACAGTGCCAGATACTTTCCGACATTGGTAATGAACGATGGAGCGGTGGCGTACCGTGATCTCTCGCTGAGAGCACGCGCGCCAACTCACGATTTCCTTGTGCGTGCTTGGCAGATGTTCGACGCCGTCCGGAACGCAGACATCAAAAGTGGTCACCCTGGACCGCGTATGGTCTTGGCCTGTGGCTTTCGGATGCTGGGGCGTCGCGCAGGCCTCGACGCCTCGCGCGGGCATCTCAAATCAATAGTCGAACGACTGCAGATCGGGGAAATCGGTGCCGAGCAAGCAGTGCGCGAAGCAGCAGCAATGAGGCCGCACTTTGATATCGTACCGCAGCTGCAAGCGAACTTCGCCTTCACGAAAGCCTATGTCGCCGAACAATCGGGAACGAGAGGCAAGCTCCCTGGCCCCGCATTTTACGTGGACATGATGCTATTTGGCGACTGTCGCCCTCCGTGGCTTGATCTCGGTCCGGATATAGATTGGGTACACCCGAAATTGAGCTTGCAAACCGTTTTCGCAGAGGTTCGTTGTATTCACAATCAGCGGCATCCGAGCGGCGGCCCAGCGGATATCCGTGATGGCCTTGCAATCGCGCAGACGCTCGCCAACGATCCAAATGTCCTTGCGGCACTTCGCGCTGCAAGCAAATAGCAATAGTCAGCATGCCTGCTTCTAGGAGACTACCGTGCCCGTTGAATATCCGAGTTGCGGAAGTCGCTAGAGTTATTGAGTGGACATCTACTGGGGTTTTGGAAGAGTAAGCCGCCAGTTTGGCGGCTTACGCCACGGCCGACCTCACTTCATCTTGAGACGAATAAGAAGCTGCGGACGAATGCAGATCGGCAGCACATTCGATTCAGTATGGATTTCGCGGCCCTTGTCGTGGGGAAGATCATCCGTGGAAACGAACACCTTCGTATCCGGGTCGGGACGGCGGTTCGCGCCGCTGATCGTGTCCGGGGGCGCGATATAGCGCTTGAAGAACGGCGTTCCGAGCGGAACGACAATCGCTTCATCGTCAGCGACGGCCTTGCGGGAAACCAGCGTGCCGTTCGACTGGCGCACCTTGTATTCTTCATCGATGCGCTCAAGCGTGAGGCCGGCATAGGTGAAGGTATCTTGGATGTCATCGCGGCCCGGATTGGCGGTATCGCCCTTGTAGCCACGAAGCTCTTCGAGCACGTTCGGATGGCCCACATACTTGTCGAAGAATTCGCCACCAGCAAGGACGCGAAGGCCGGTTGCCGGCGTGCCGCGCAATTCACGACGGATATAGGCCTTCACCTGCCGATTGAGCGGTGAGATTTCCGTGGTGGCGGTCTCCAGATCGAATTCGACGCTGTGCTCGATCAGATCGAACTTTTCGTAGACGTTGAGCAACTGCTTGCCTTCGCCGTCCAGCACGATCCCGTTCAGCGCGCCCCAATCGAGGTAGCTATGCGTCAGGTCGTGTTTGCCGCGCATGTTGATGAGGCGGTCGTTGTAGACATCCTCAAGGCTCGCCATGATCACGTCACCGTCGCCCCAGGTGGTGAGGTTCTGGATATCTGCCGGCGTGATCGCATCATCGAGCGGGAAGTGCGGAATATCGAAGGACACGCCGCTCTTGTCGCCGCGCATGTTGAGGTTCGTTTCGCCGCCGCGCTCGCGGGCCGGGATGACGGTCAATTCCTGCTCGGAAACGCCGAGACGAACATAGGTCGTGTGGATCGGCGTATCGGAGAAGATACCGAGCTGCGCCGGACGTCCGGTCACATAGGGCGGAATGTTGATGCTCTCGGTCAGCCGGTCGTCGGCAAATTCGGGAGCGTTCAGATAGTCGAGTGGAGTAGGCAACGGTTTACACTCCCATGCGTGCGATGATGCCGAGGGCGGCAAGTTGATCGAGGGCGGTTAGCTTCTGCGCGGTGGTGATCGCGCCGGGCCAGACGAGGTTTTGCAGAACGACTTGCGCGCGGCGCTTGAGGTTGACCACCTCCTGATCGCCAGCGGTCGCGTTCGTATTTTGGAGGATGATGGCGGCGGCAATCTGCGTGCCGTCCGTCGCATCGGGAGCGAGCGGCTTGAACTTGCCGCCGTTCGTGAGCTTTCCGAGGACGGTTCCGGCCAAAACCTTGCCGGAACCGGAAGCGAGGGTGTCTGTGTCGCGGGAGAAGCGATTTTTACCCTCGTCTTTGACGATATCGCTTTCCGTCTTGTAGTTGAACGTCTGCATGGCGGTTCCTTATTCGATCCCGTAACGGCGCTTCATGTTGGCGGAGAGATTGGCGCGCTTGCCCGCGCCAGCACGTTCGCTTGCCGAAGGGGCCATGCCGCCACGGTTCAAGCCCTGAGCATTCGCCGTCCAGAGGCGCGGCGGCTGGTATTCCTGTTCGCTCTGGGTAGCCGCGCCATCGGTGCCGCGCGGCGCGGCGTTCATGAGCGCGATAGCTTCCTCAACGGACATGCTGGTTTCGAAGGCCAGGTACTCGGCAAGAGCCTCGCGGCCTTCGGCCTCATCGGATTTCATGATGGCCTTCATGCGGGTCTTGACCGCGTTGGCTGCATCATCCTGCGGCATAGTTTTCTCCTTGGATTTCGGCGTTTTCAGCGCCTTGGACGGGTTGCTGGAACCCCAGTTTTGAGAGGCCGCAAGCGCCACCAGCTTTTCAGGCGCGTTGCGGAATTGGCGGTAATCGAAGGCGGCGACAATCGAACCGGACTTGGCGCTGCTGGCATCCGCGAAACCGGCGCTTGCCGCCTCTTCCGGGGAAAACCACGTTTCGGCCTTCATGATTTCGCGGCAGGCAGCGACGCTCTTGCCCGACTTCGCCGCATAGACACGGGCGTAGGCGGTCGCGAGCGCTTCAAGGGCTTCAATTGTCTTGGAATGGTCGTCGCTGTTGCCGACCGTGACGGCTGCGGGATCGTGGATCATCATCACGGAACCCGCTGCCATGGTGACTTTCTTGCCGGCCATGGCGATCAACGAGGCGGCGGAAGCGGCAATGCCCTCAACGACCACATCGAGCCGACCGGGATAGGATTTCAGGAGCGCGTAAATCGCAGCGCCTTCGGTGGCGATGCCGCCCGGAGAGTTGACGTAGACGGTGATCGCGGCTTTGTCATCGAAGCCGGCCAGCGCGTAAAACACGTCCGTCGAGCTAAAACCGTCTTCACCCGACTGAAACTCGCTGGATTGCACGGAACCGGTCAGGCGAATGGTATTCTTATCAACGATAGCGCTCATTTCAAAAACTCCCCGGAGGAAAGGACGGCGCGCGGATCGGCGTCGATACGGCGAAGCACGTCGATCCCGCATTGTTCGGCATGGCGAATGATCGCCTCTTCGGCGCACTCAAGCTCAAGCAGCTCGCGTTCGGCCTTCTCCAATTCGCGGGCGCGGTCGGCGGTGGAGATGCCCTTGGCCGAGCTGTAGCTTTCGGAGATCGCGCCGCCGATCAGGTCGCGGAGCGGCCCAAAGATCGCAGCGGCGATGATTTCCAAGGGAACGCTGCTTGCCGGCTGGCGATAGCCGGGGGCAGTGAAGCGAGCAGCAAGGTTTTCGACGGCGCTGCCAGCGGTCGCCGCCTCAATCCAGTCATTCAAACGCTGCAAGGCTTCGTCGGACGAAACCGGAGCCTGCTGGATTTTGGTGATGGAATAGCGCTTGAGGACGATGCGCTTGCGGATATCCTCAAGCGTCGTCATCAGGGTTTGGCCGCCCGCAACCGACTTTTCCACGATGCGGCGGAGATCGATATCGCTCATTGCGCACCTCCGTTCTGCACGCGCTGCGCGGCCCATGCTTCGCAGGTCTTGCGTAGGCGATGCGCGGCGGTGGCGCGCTCCTGAAGCAGTTCGATCGAGGCTTCCTGTTCCTCGATATGCTGGTCGATTTCGGCCTGTTTGGTGCGAAGCTGGTCGATGCGGCGGCGGATGCTGCCGCGCTCGCTGGCCAAGCCGTCGCGGCGCTGCTCGGCGAGAAGCTGGCGACGAACCTCTTTCGAGGCGGACAATTCCACGTCCAGCGTGGCGCGGGCCTGTTCCAGCGCGGCGTTTTCGCGGGCGCTGATCGTGCCGAGCACAGTCAGGCGGCTAAGGTCGATGGTCATTCGGTATATCCCCGTTGATGATTTGGAAAATCCCGCCCGCGACCTGAAATTCAAACAGCCTCTTGAATTTCACGTTCGAGGATCTGGCGAAGGCGGGCTTCTTGCGGCATGCGCATCCCGGCGTTGAGGACGCGCCAAAAGGTGGTCGCCGGCTCTGAGGAAGGCGCGGAGGTGGCGCTTTTCTCGCGTTTCCAGCGCCCGGCCTCGTAGCGTTCGAAGGCTTGCCGCATGCGGCGGCTGGCAACGCTCGGAGCCAAGGCACTCCACTCCGGGTGAATGTTGCGCAGGTGCCGCAACATGTCGTCGCGCTGGGCGTTCTTCACGGCATTGGCGGCACTGATACCGCCGTGCCGGCGCGTTCCGAACGCCTGATCAAGCGAGATTTCGCCAGCCGTTTCGAGGAAGGGTGAAAGCCCTTGCAGCATGAAGAGCGAGAGGTGGTAAGGGAGCGGACGGCCCGCCGCCACATACTGCGCGACCTGCCCCAACCAGCGCAGCGTCGTTCTCGGATCGGTGCTTGCCTTAGTCACGGTCGCCACCCGTGCAGATGCGTGCAAAACACGTGTGCACACGTGTATCCGTGTACCGCTTGCAAAGGGTGCAACTGACGAAATCGCGCAGTCCCCCAGGCCCGTCCAGCAGGCTCTTTGGTCGCACGGTCCCTGAATGGGGGCGGGTGTCAGCCATACGCCGCCTCCATTTCGCGATGACGAACCGTCAACTCTTGAAGCCAGATGAATTGCCTTGGTGTGATGGCGAACCGGTCGCCCCCGCATTCGGCGCGCGCCAGCATGTTGCAAACGAAGCCGTGCTCCCGATCATTCAGGAAGGCGTCCGCAAGCAGCATCCGCGTCGTCTTCAACACCTCATCAGCCGACATGGCCGCGCCGACAAGCTCTTTGGGTGCTTCCTCGCGGTCGCGGTAGACGATCCTCTCTTCCACCACGATACGATCACGGTAGACAATCCGCTCAATGACGCGCGGCTTTCGCGGCCTACCCAATGCCGCGACCAGATCGTGTATCGAAGCGTCTTTACCGCTCAAGGCTCGCAGGATCGCTGCCACAGTGGCGAGGACTTCCCCCGGCTGGTCACTGGTCAGCATCGGCAGGAGCTTGCGCAGCCTTTTGATTGTTTTCGTATCCAGTTCGGCCATTGCCCGCGCCTCGGTGACCTAACCGCGCGCTGCGGTCGAGGTGCGCCAGTAGCGCGACCATTTCTCAGCGGACCGTGCCTGCCGTGTGGGCGGTTGATTTGAGGGCTCTCGGACGGAAGCTGCATACTCCCTCTCAAAAGCCGATTTTTCAGTTTCCACACACTTGGAAGGAGAGGTTTTTATTTGAGTCAGTGAAGTGCTCAAACGTTTGAACCCTATGACCTGCTCGATCCACCCGCGCCACGACGACGAAACAATCTTGATGATGTTGGTAAGGCTCTTGCCGGATCGCTGCGGGCGCTCTCGAACGGAGATATGCTCAACGCCCTTCGAGCGCGCCTTACGAAGAGCGTTCTGCACTGACGTACGACCAACGCCGGCTAAACGTGCGATCTCATCAATGCAGAGATCACAGAAGCCTTTTTCGCTGCAACGTTTGGCAATTACACAGAGGGCTGCACGTTCGGCCTCGGAATAGCAGGCGCGGATTTCAGGCGGCATGTTGCCAGCACTCGACCATGTGCGGCGGCGCTGAATTTCCTTGGAGCGCTGCTCGCTGGTGACCGGACGGCGGCGGGCTCGCGCTACAACGCGCTCAGCCGCCCGTGCCGACGATTGCTTTTCGTATGCCTTGCTCGCGGGCCTCGTGCCCTGTCCTGTTTCAAAGTAGCGGTCGCGGTCGTCGTATGGGCGCGACAGAAGGCGCGTGCGCAGCAGCGCGTTGCTGACTGGGAAAGAGCCGGTCATCGCGCTTTCCCGTACTGCAGCACATGAGCGGCCTTCGTCACCTCGACAGCTTCAGGGTTCGATAGGCCGAACTTTTCCTTCAGGAAGGGGATAACCGGGCCAACAACGGCCGAACGATTGAGGACAAGCCAGCGCGCAGCATCGTCGATTGATGAGACACTGCCATTTACAAAAGACTGAAAAGCCTCAACTTTCTTAGATGTCTCACTTACCGTTAAACTATTGTTTTTCCGGTTATCTTGTGGGCTCTCATCGCCCACCATTTTTCAGATCTATTTTTCATCAGATTATTGTGTCGGAAGCAGATCAATTGCTCTCTGGCGAAATGCTTTTCGAAGGCGCTATGGCGCGCCGCTCAATAATTGCCGGTGATGACGATCGTCAGAAGCACTACGGAAACGAGCACGAGAGCCGCTATGATCATAAGCAGCTCTTTCAGCATAAATCTTTCCATCTTACTGCCATCCATGACGTTTGCTCCCGGCAAACAGTTCTGTGTTCTCTATCCCAACGTCGAATCGCTGCGTTAAGTTTATTGCAATTCCGCATATAAGCGGCTGCCATGTCAATTTCAGGGTCGCATCGCCGATGCTTCGGGCGATCACGGTATATGGACCTTCTCTGGCTTCTGCCGCGGTGCCTTATCCATGTAGGCGCCTGGCAGGTTGACCGTTCCTGACAGCAATCTTTCGGCAATCCGTGCGGCCGCCGCCCGCGCGCCCGCCTTCGAGCAGAAATTGCCCCGCACTTGCACGCTTGCAGCAAGCAGCCTGAAGAATGCGTCGCGGAGCTCTGCCAAAGGCAGTTCCGGATCCAGCCAAAACCGATCCAAGGGCTTCTGATCAGTCAGCCCCGCCATGTCGTAGACGGCCGTGCCGAGGACCTTGACCGGCTTATCCGCCTGCAGAGCTGAAAATGCCGCCGTGGAATTGACCGTCACCATGCCTTGGCTTGCGGCGGTTAATTTTTCGAGATTTCCGCCATCGATGAAATGAACCCGGTCGGACAAACCGGACGATGCGCTGATTTGAGCGATATAGGCTTTCCAATCGACGAGCCCGTTGTCGAGCGGATGCAGCTTGACGACAAGATGCGTTTCGGGCGCCGCATTCGCGGCGAAGGACCGGAGAATCAGCCTGATGGCATCCTCTTGCCGATGGAAGGGCGAGTGCGAACGCAGTTGATAGTCCGTCTGAAGCTGCAAAGGGTAGACGAAGAATCGCCTCCCACCGCCGATCATCCGTTCAATAGTGCTTTCCGCCTCGCCTGCCCTTCTGTCGCTTGAGGGAAGCCTGCGCAGCCAGCCGGCGTACTCCATCAGCGGATGGTAGAGCCCGTGCCGCCGGTAACCGGGATAGAGAAACCACAGAAAAACAGTCGGCAGATAGTAGGCGAGGTCGTAAAGCGCTTCGGCAAGGAACGACTGACTGAAGCGCCGCGCCCAGTCCGGCTCGGGCAGGTTCGCCGCCGCCTCGATGATATAGGCGGGGTCCGCCGGAAAGTGGGAATTGGAAGACAGCCCGTCACGCTCGAGTGTCACCCAATCCGGCCGTAAATATCCCATCTCCACGACGTTGATGCTGGCACCCAGCCTTTGTGCTTCTTCGATGACGACGCGATGATAAGGGCGTTCTTCACCGTGCAGAATCACATCCGTAATGCCGTGGGCTTCGATTTGGCTGTGAATATAGTCGCGCCAGCCGGTGAAATCGCCGCGGTAGCTCACGGCATGCCCCCAACGCCAGGATATCCAATCCCCGGCATTGAGATTGATGCGGATGCATCGGCTGCCTGCGGCCTGCAATATCCTGGCGATCTCAACGAATAGAGGCGAGGACGGCCCCTGAAGGAAGAGAAACACTCGCGGGGAAACGCCTCCGGGCCCCTGCCCTTCAGCCATTCTCCGGAACCTCGGTGCTAAGGCCCGCATAGCGCAGCAAGGTGCCGATGAGGTTCCAGGGCGCTTCTTCCTGCGGCGGTTTCGGCCTCTGCGTGTGCGCCCGCGCACGCCCTAGAGGAACGATGATGTAATCGGTGCGCGGATCCGGGAAAGGATCGGCAAAAGCCTTCAGCAAGGGCGCGTGATCGCCATAGAACAATAGCCAGACCGGACGATCCAGCCTGTCGAGATGATGGGCGAGATTGCCGAGCGCATGATCGGCGCGCATCAAAAGCTCGCTATAGATATCCACCGGATTGACGAGATCGCCGCATCGGCCGGGCTCCCAGGGGCCGTGATTCGCCATGGATGCCACGAAGACAAAATTCTTGGCGGTGCCATCCTCGTCGATCGCCCTGATCACGCTTTTCGTCAGCGTGAGGTCGCTGACATAGGGGCCATCGCGCTCCGGATTGTGATCGAATTCATCCAGCATCATCATCCGGTCGAAGCCGAGCTGCGGCAGTGCCTTGTGGCGCAGGAAAAAGGTCCTGTCGTAAGGGTGAATGAACTGCGTCTTCCAACCGGCCTTCTTCAGCCGTGCGGGCCAGACGACGTCCTTGTAGTGGCTGGCGCGCAGATAGGGATAGCTCGCATCGATATGGACGTTTTCGGGCAGCAGCCCGCTCAGCATCGCAAATTCGGTGCGCAGCGTGTACCCCCCCTCGAAGACGCTGGTCATCCGGCCCCATTGAGCCGCCTGAGCGCGCAGCCGGTCAAGATTGGGAAGCTTGACGCTTTCGACGCCGAAATGCCTTAGGTCGATGAAGGATTCGGATTGCCATATGACGACGAGCGGTTCGTCGTCGCCATGCTCCCACAGCTCCTGCAGCGCTGAAATGAAGCGCTCCGACAGCTGCGTGACGATCGCCTCGCGTCTGACGCCGACCCAGATGACGAAATGAAAGACGACCGAAGCGAAGGTGCCGAATCGCACCGTATCCATCTTGACGTCGACCTTGCCGAGAAACCTCTGCGTGAAATGGCAAACCGGCTCGCTGATGATCCTGCTGAACAGGGCAAGCCATGGCGAAAAGGCGACGGCCAACATCAGGAGAATCCAAAGAACACCGTTCTCGGCCGGCAGGACAGACGGTTCCCAATACATATAGAGACCGCTGAGGCCGAAGACGTAGCCGAAGGCGATTACCCAGAAGAAGATATTCAGCGACGTCGCGTAGAAAATCTCCTTGTATTTGAAGACGTCGACCACAAGCGCGATGTCTGAAAAGACCAAGGGTTCCCGGATGAACTCGAACTTTGCCCGCGAAATCCCGGTGAAGATGACAAAGAAGCTGATGACCGCCTGGGTGCTGTAGATCGGACGCCAGGAAATCGCAAAGAAGGCGGCATAAATCAGCACGATAACGGGAATTCTGGCCGCCCAATCGTAAATCAGGCGTTGCCAGCTTCTCTCGGTGCGATTCTGCGCATTGATGGCCGCCGGCATTGCGAGGCTATCGGTAAGAAACACCACGACGCAGGAAAACGCGAAGCCGGCAAGAGTCAAAAGAATTGGAAAATCATGAAGTTTCAAGACTATGTCATCCAAATGCCCGCTGTCTGCAGCAGCGTTTTTCAACCCGTGAAGCGCGGGCGCCGATTCCCTCGCTCACTTTTTTCCGGCCATGTGTGCCGATAGCACAACGCTGACGATTATTTCGTATTACTTACCATGATCAAAACCTCTGTCGGTCACGTCGGCAAGGCTTTCCGTTGCTTCTTGCCCAATTATTTTTCTCGTTTTCCGCGAAATAAACCACATCAGCGGCGGCTTAATCAGCGGCCCGAAATAAGCAAGCGCCGCCAGCGAAAAACCGAAATGGATTTTCGCCTTGCCCTGTTCCAGTCCGCGAACGATTCTCGCGGCCACCGCCTCCGCGCTCCACGGCTTGACAGAGCCCATGAGGATTTTCGCTTCGGCGGGTCGCATGGAGATTTCCCGCCGATATTGCGGTGTCAGCGTATCGGGCGGGAAGCAGATGGATATGCGGACGCCAAAAGCCTCGGCTTCGGCGCTCAAGGCTTCGGCAAAGCCGACCAGCGCCGACTTGGAAGCGCAGTAGGCCGTGTAGCCGAAAATGCCGACCAACGCAGCGCCGGAGGAAATCATCATGATCCTGCCGCTGCGGCGGGCCTTCATGCCCCTATAGACCGAGCGCACCGCATTTGCGGTTCCGAGGAAATTGATGGAAATCTGCTCTTCGAAGATGGAGGCCGACATCGCGTCGAAAGCGCGCGGTTCGACAATGCCGGCGGAGGCGATCAGAATATCGCAGGGGCCGAACGACGCTTCGCAGATCTCTATTGCAGCCGTGGTCTGATCAGCGGAAGCCACATCGACGGAGGCTATTTGAACACGGGCACTGTCGATGCCGGAAAGCGATATGATCTCCGCCCGCGCCTGCTCAAGCCGCCCAGGATGGCGTGCGAGAAGCGATACTCGATCGCCTCTGGTCGCATAGAGTTTCGCTATCGCCAGACCGATTCCGCTTGAGCCTCCGGTGACGATAACATGCATGCAATGATCGTCCTAAGTTATGGCCTGCCTGCGGCTTGGCTCGTCGGCAGCAACTGCATCATCTTGTCCATGTCGAGCGAGGCCAGACCGAAATTCCTGTCCTGCAAATCCTTGAGTTTCCTCGCGGTAAGCGCAACTGCACGGCGGATTTGCTCCTCGGTGTGGTTACAGGTGATGAAGAAGCGCAGCCGCGCCATTCCCTCCGGCACGGCCGGATGGATGATGGGCAGCACGTTGATGCCCTCCGCCAGCAGATCGTTCGAGAGCTGGGCAGCACGAAGCGAATCGCCGACAATGACCGGCACGACCGAGTAACCGACGCTCAGGCCGGTATCGAGACCCGCCGCTTTCGCGCATTCGAGAAACAGGTGGCCATTGCGCCTGAGCCGCTCGGTTCGCTCAGGCTCGGCCTGCAGGATATCGAGGCTGGCGATGGCGGCGGCGGCGAGAACCGGCGAGAGACCGACGCTGTAGACGAAGCCCCCCGCCTCCGCCTTCAGGATATCGGCAAGCGCGCTGCTGCCTGCAATATAGCCGCCGCAGCTCGACGTCGTCTTCGACAGCGTGCCCATCCAGATGTCGACATCACGCGGATCGAGCCCGAAATGCTCGAAGGTGCCGCGACCCGTCTTGCCGAGGATGCCGAGCGCATGCGCCTCGTCCACCATCAGCCAGAAACCGTAGCGCGCCTTCAGCTCCAGCAGAGCCGGCAGGTCGGCGACATCGCCATCCATCGAATACACGCCCTCGACGATGACGAGGATACGACGGAAGTCGGACGAGAGCGTCTTCAGAATGCCCTCGAGATTCTCGACGTCGTTATGCTTGAAAAGCCGGCGCACGGCACCCGCGAGCTTGATGCCAGCCAACGCGCTGTTGTGAATGAACTCATCGTGGATGACCAGATCCTGCGGTCCCATCAGACAACCGATCGTCGCGACATTGGTCAGGTAGCCGCTGACGAAGCAAACCGCGGCATCGACGCCGTAGAGACGGGAAAGCCGCTGTTCCAGTTCCACATGCCCCGGCCGCTCACCGGCAACGAGGCGGCTGGCGGACGCGGAGATTCCAAAACGATCGATGGCCTGCTTGGCGCTCGTCGCGACCTGCGGGTCGGTATTGGTCGCCAGATAATCATAGGAGGCGAAGTTGATGAACTCACGCCCGCCGATGCGGGTCGTCGCACCGGCTGCGCCGTCGTGGGAGCGATAAAAAGGATTGCCGACACCCAACATCGCGACCGCCATGCGCTGCGTCTCGACGCGCTTGTATTCCGGCAGATCCTCGAAGCGCGCCGCCTGACGATGCTGTGGCTGCGATTGCCTATTCAAGCGTTCGGCCCGATTGCGCCCCGAAGACTCACCGACGCGACGCATCTGTTCCAGCAGGTTGCTTTTCGTCTGTTCCACCGCTCTGTCGCCATCGGCATCTTGCGTCGTCACTGGGCGACTCTCTTTTCCTGCTCCCCGGCATGGCTGCGCGCCAAACGTTCGACCACCTGGTCTTCGTTCACCGCGGAGCCCTCCGTCTCGTCGCTGCCGCGATTCATGACACGGTCACGCAAACGGCTGACCACATCGCTGACGGTCGTGCCTTCGCCTACGCCACTCAGGGGAATGTCGAAGCCGGTCTTCTGCTGAAAGCTCATGCCGAGCTCCATGGCCATCAGGCTATCGAGGCCGATATCCTTCAGGACCTTGTCGGGTGTCACGGTATCCTCGGTCACACGCAGGATCGCGGCAATCTCAAAGGCAACGAGCGCATGAAGAGCGGCCTGCGCCTCCTCTTCCGACTTGCCCTTGATCAACTCCCTGAGATCGATGGCGTCGCCTTCGTTCAATGATTGATGGCTGCCGGTATGGCGCATCAGCGGCTCAAACAGCGACCGGCCGGCAATTGGCAGCAGGCGGGCGGCGTTCCAGTCGATTTCGGCGATCATGACGGCTGCGGCATCGACCGTGCCGGTATCGGCCAGTATGTAGCGCTCGACCTGCTCCAAGGCGTCGCGGGCCTTCAGAGCGGCCTTGCCAATGCGCTTCGACAGCAGTTCGTTGACCTCGCCGTTGCGGGCAAGGAACCCCTTGTCGGCGATAGCACCGAAACCAACGGCGAGCGCAGACCTGCCTGCCGCGCGGCGCGCTCGCGCCAGCCCCTCCAGATAGCCGTTCGCCATCACATAGTTCGCCTGCCCGGGATTGCCGAGCATGGTCGTCGCCGACGAGAACAGCAGGAAGAGTTCCAGCTTGTCCTTCTGCGTCAACCGGTCGAGGATTTCGGCGCCGCGTATCTTGACCTCTACGACCGGGCGATTGCGCTCCGGCGTCAGGTTGGCAAGAAGCGCATCGTCGAGGACCATGGCGGCATGAATGATGCCCTTCAACACACCTTCGGTACGAAGCGAGACCAGCAACGCTTCGACAGCGGCTTCATCGGTGATATCGCAGGCGTGCAGCGTCGTCGTTGCGCCATGCTTTGCCCACTCGCCTATTCCCTTCTTCGTCTCGGGATCGGCTTCGCCCCGGCGTGAGCACAAAGCGATGCGGCGCGCACCCTTGGAGACAAGCCAATCGGCGGCGGCAAGTCCAAAACCGCCGATGCCGCCGACAACCAGGAAGATGCCTTCGGAATCGAAACGCAAGACCTTTGCCGGCGCTGGCAGGACGCTATCGATACCGATGACGGGCGGCCGCACGACGATCTTGCCGATGTGGCCGGCATTCTGCATCAGCCGGAACGCGTTGCCGATTTCATCATAATCGAAGGCGCGGTAAGGCAGCGGCGTCAGTTTTTCTTCTGCAAAGAGCTGACCGATTTCAGCGAAGATCCGCCGCGTCAGGTCAGGCACATTGACCAGCAACTGATCGGCATCAATGCCGAAATAGCTGACATTGCGCCGGAACGGGCGCAGGCCGATCTTGCGGTCGGAATAGTAGTCGCGCTTGCCCAGCTCCAGGAAACGCCCGAAGGGTTTGACCAGTTCGATGCTGCGCTCCATCGCCTCAGCGAAAAGCGAATTGAGAATGAGATCGACGCCTTCGCCGCGCGTGAACTGACGGACGCCCGCGACGAAATCCAGAGAGCGCGAATCGAGCACATGATCGGCACCGAGCATTTCGAGGAAGCGACGCTTCTCGACCGTGCCGGCGGTTGCGATCACCTTGGCGCCCTTGAGCTTGGCTATCTGGAGCGCGGCAAGACCGACGCCGCCGGCGGCTCCATGGATCAGGATGGTTTCGCCCGATTGAATGCGTCCCAGTTCGACCATCGCGTAGTAGGCCGTCAGGAAGGCGACCGGTACCGTCGCGGCAGCAATGGTTTCCATCTTCTCCGGCAGCCTGGTCACGCCATCGCGGCGGACATGCACATGGGTCGAAAACGCCGCAGGGCCGATGCCCATGACCTTGTCGCCCGGCTGCAGATCGTCGATCGCATCTCCCACCGCCAGAATTCGCCCCGCGAACTCCATGCCGATCGTGGCACCGGCAAAGCCGTCCTCCAATGCCTCTTCCGGCAGAAGGCCCATCGCCCACATGACATCGCGGAAATTGAGGCCGGTGGCCTCAACGGCAACAACGACTTCCCCCGCCTCCGGCACAGGAAGGTTTGTTTCCTCCCAGGCCAGGCTATCCAGACGACCGCTTACATGCTGCCGGATCGTCGCGGCGGCAATGTTGTGGCGGTTCGTTTCGACGGCGGCGAAGGGACCAGCAGCGGCCCTGATTTCCCGGATTTCTCCCGTGGAGCCATCCAGAATCCACTCTCTGTTATCCGTCTCCGCGGCCAGAAGCATCTCGACGGAAGAAATCGTCCGCCTGTCATTCGCATCGGCGTCCAACAGATGCACGTCGAAGCCGTCATACTCGTTCTGGAGAACGCGTGCGAAGGCCCATAGGCCGGCATTGGCAACATCGATGGACGCGCTGGCGAGCGGCGAGCCGCCTGGTGCGACAATGACCAGCCGCGGCCTTCCGCCATCGCCATGTCGCGACAAAGCGTCTGCCAATTCGGTGAATATCGAAAGACGAGCCAGCGACAAGTCGGTCGGATCACGATCGCGCTTTCCATCCGCCAGATAGACGACCCGACGCGGTTCGCGGTCGAGAGTTTCCAGCGCGCCGACAATATCTACGGGTGACGTGCCGACATCGATGACGATCGTTCGCTTATCGAGCCTACCTATGCCCTTCTTGCCCTGTTCGGACAAAATCAGCATCGGGTTCGCGGCATCTGCTTGTCCATTTGCTTCCAACTGACGCTCCGCGGCAGCGGTCACAGCAATCAACGCGCCGTCCGGAAAGGTCAGTTCGTGAACATGCGTCTTGGTAAAGCCCAGGGTGGCCAGAAGATTCTCGACCTGCTGCGGCGTGCCGAGCCGCCCGACAGGGAATTCCGGCGACTGGCTGTCCGCAAACCAGCCTTCCGACAGACCAAGGACGAAATCGTTGAAGGCGCTCGGTGCGCGATCGGCCAGCAGCAACTGCCCGCCATGGGCCGCGGTCCTCCGGACGATCGCCCTGACGCCGTCGTCGTGCCGCAGAAGATGCTGGGCCTGATCACCAGACGCAACGACGATGTCGGCGACCGTTCGATCCGCCAGTTTGGCCGGTTCGGTCACGATCACATGCGGATCGCGCTCGAAGGCGATTTCCAGCGCGCGGCGCATCTGCTCGCGCGGTTCGGCAATGATCAGGCAGGCACTTGCCGCCGCCGCGATCGCAACCAATCTGCGGCTGAAGGCCGGCGATACCGAGCCTATTTCGAGAATATGCCCGATGGTTTCCGGATTGGCCTCGATGGACGACGTCAACGCTGCCGCTAGTATCGAGAGCCGTCTTTCGCTCAAGGGAGATTGAACGAGCACATGCTCCAGCGTCGCTGCACTCGGCGCATTTATCCCCGATGCCGAGGATTCGTGCCCCAAGACATGCGGGCGCATGGCCGCCAGACGGTCAAGCGTCTCGCGATAGGCATTGTTGACGAGAACGGTTTCGGCCACGCGGCCAGCGTCCTCGCGATAAATCTCCTGCAGAAGCTCGGCCACCGGCGGCAATGTCGGTTCCCGCGGAATATCCCAATCGCCACCCTTTGCCGAGGCTATGCCGGCATCCTCGAGAATATAGAGGCAGTTTACGAGGAAGGATCTGAACTCGGGCTCGCCGGGCAGACTGGAATACGAGACGACGCCACTCCTGTCGGCAACCGCCAAGGCGATCTCGTGGCAGGCACGATAGATCGCGGCGTCGAGAAGAAGGGTCGCATTGTTGAGCGAATGGTCCCGATCGGCGCCAGGCACAGGCAAACTATCAGGCAGTACCGTTCCCGAACTTTCGCGGCGGGCAAAGACGGTCGAAGGAATGCTCTCATAATGAAATGCGACGGAATCAAGTGTCGCGCGGCGGCGCAGATGCGTGCGGCGGAAACGGCAATCGTCAAGAATGACAATCTGCTCGCCGCCCGCATCGAACAGGCGGAAACGGGCCTTGATCGAATTCGCGCTGAACCGATCGATCTCGATCGTCGCTTTGACGATAGGCCGTCCCTTGCCAAAAACCCTGATCGCGCCGAAGCGAACCGGAATATAGGGCGCACCGGCTTCGTCTCCGGAGAGCTGATCGAACAGCGCCACAAGCCCGTGGAACGCGGCGTCGACCGACATGGGATTGAGATTATATGCCCCGAACGGATGCGAGGGTGCTGCCGCCGGATTGAGTTCCACCTCGATAACATCGTGGCCGAACGCAACAGCCTTCGACAGAAGCTGGAAGTGCGGGCCGTAGTGCAGGCCGAAACGCTCGGCCGTTTGGTAGGTCATTTCGGCGGTCAGAACGAGTTTACGCTCCTTGGCCCGTCTTTCGACATGGCCGCCGAGGTCCTCACCCCCAAGCGGCTTGCGGCAGCGCGCGACGGCGTGAACGGTCCAGTCGTCATTGCTCAGACGCTCACGCGACCGGATCTCGATGTCCCCGGTCTCGGGCGACAAGATCGTCGACAGCTCCACCATGCGATCCGGGCGCAGTTCAAGCGGCCGGACGATCTCGAGATTGCCGATCTCGACCTCGTCTGTCCCGAAATATCGCTGTGCGGCCGTAACGGCAATCTCGATGAAACCGCTCCCAGGCATGATCGCCTTGCCGTCGACGACGTGCTCGGCAAGGTCGGCGAAAAGATGGGCGTCGAGATGGTTCTTCCAGTTCGAGCCGTTGATATCAGTCCGCCAGCCGAGCAAAGTGTATGGGCTTTTGCGATCGCGGCCGAAAATATCGATCTCGTCGCTTGTCGGCTGGGTGCGCAGCTCCATCGGTTCGAACGGCAACGGCGGCAACTTGACGAAAGCATTGCGCGTGGCGCTGCCTCGCGCACGCAACGCCGGCGCGCCGTTGGCAACCGCGCGGGCGAATGATTGCGAAACCGGATCGTGACCGGCAAGATGCCCCTCGCGCAGCAGCGTCGGTATCGCGACCACTTGAACCGATGCCTGCTTTGCGATCTCCGCTACATAATTGGAAAGGATCGGGCGCGGCGAAATTTCAACGAAGAGATTACATCCCATCGCCATGGCGGCCTGACAGCCAGCCTTGAAGAGCACCGGATCGCGAACATTGCGCCACCAATATTGCGTATCCAGCAACCGTCCATCGCTGAGTTCGCCCGTCACGGTCGAAATGAAGGTCCCTGTGCCGCTATCCGGCGCCACATCGGGCAGATCCGCGAGGAAGGCATCCTTGGCGCGATCGATGATCGGATGATGAAAAGGATAGTTGATGTCGAGGATGTGCGCCACGATCTGAGATTTGCGCGCAGCATCCCTGAATGCCTCGATCTCGCTGACCGGGCCGGAAATCGTTACCGAATTCGGTGCATTGATCGCAGCGACACAGATATTGTCGAGACCATGCGATCTTGCGAAAGCAAGCGCTGCCTCTTCGTTGAGGACCACGGCCGCCATCTTGCCTTCGCCGGCGAGAAGATCCTGATGCAGCGAACGCTTGGCGACAATGGCAACCGCTTCGGCAGCTGTCAGTGCCTTGGCGGCGTAGGCGGCGGCGATTTCGCCGACGGAGTGACCGAAGACGGCATCAGGCTTGACGCCCATGGCCCACAGGCAATCCGAAAGGGAAGCCTGGACCGCAAACAATAGAGGTTGCGCAATCTTGGTATCGGCCAGACGCGAGGCAAGATCCGGGGCGACCAGAAGATCCGTCAGCTTCTCGCCCAGATAATATTCAAAAAGTGCGCTGAATGACTGAAAACACTGCCGGAAATGACGATTTTCCTCATAGGCGCCGACGCCCATGCCTGCCCATTGGGAGCCGTTGCCGGAAAAGACAAAGGCGATCTTGGCGGGTTGTGCCGGGGCTTCACCGGCCTCGCCGACGGAGCTCTTGCCGGTGAGGTGTGCCTCGATCGCCGCCAGCACCGCAGCGCTGTCCTTGGCACGCGCCGCGAAGCGATGGCGCATCGGTTCGCGATTGGCTGCAGCCGAAGCGACGATCTGGCGAGCCTCCTTGGGCTCGGCATGTTCGAGGCGCGTCCTGTAGTCCTCGAGCAATTTCGAAAGCGCCGAGGCCGTGTGGGCGCTTGCCGCGAAAACCATTCCGTCACCGCGGATTTGCGGTTCGGGCGGCGCAACCGGATCGGGGTCGCTGATGACGACATGTGCATTGGTGCCGCCGAACCCGAAAGAGTTGACGCCGGCAAAGCGCGCCTGCTTCGCCGGAAGAAGCTCGATAGCTGAGGTGTTGACCCGAACGTTCAGTCCGTCGAAATCGATGTTTTCGTTGGGTTGGTCGAAATGCAGCGACGCCGGCAAGAAGTTGTTCTCCAGCGCGATCATCGCTTTCAGAAGGCCGAAAAGACCCGATGCGGGCTCGGTATGCCCGATATTGGACTTGATCGACCCGACCGGCACCGGAGCCCGGCGATTGCGACCGATAACTTCGCCGATCGCCCAGATCTCGGCGGGATCGCCGACCTTCGTCCCCGTTCCGTGACCCTCGACGAAGGCAATGCGATTGACGTCGATATTGTGCCCTTCGTAGATCGAACGCAGCAAAGCGGCCTGCGCCTCGCGCGACGGCATCGAGATGCCGTTGGTGCGGCCCGAGGAATTGACCCCGACCGCGTGGATTCTGGCGTGGCTGCAATCCTTCTCGCGCAAGGCGACGTCGGTCCGGCGCAGCACGATCGCCGCGCCACCTTCGGCACGAACGTAGCCGCGGCCGTTGTCGTCATAGGCGCGGCAAAGGCCTTCCGGCGACAGCATGCGCGCCTGAGCAAAGCCCACGAAAGACATGGGGTGGAGCAGAACATTGATGCCGCCGACGATCGCAGTGTCGATTTCACCGCATTCCAACGCCCGTACCGCCTGATCCAGCGCAACCAGCGATGACGAACAGGCCGTATCGATCGTCATGCTCGGCCCGCGCAGACCGAATATATGCGAGATGCGATTGGAAACGATGGAAAGCGTGTTGCCCGTCATAAAATACGGGCCACCCGATGCAGGGTCCTCGAGGGTCAGATTGCCATGCTCGAGAGAGGATGCCCCGACGTAGACGCCAACCCGCTGGCCTTCAAAGCCGTCGATCGGCAAGTTCGCATCTTCCAAGGCCCGCCAGACGACATTGAGCAGGATGCGCTGCTGCGGATCCATCTGCATCGCTTCGCGTTGCGAAAGGCCGAAAACCGCAGGATCGAAGGCGAATATATTCTCGATGACGCCGGCGGAGTAGCTATAGGTCTTTCCCGGAACGCCTATGGCCGGATGCCAAAAGCGCGCAAGGTCCCAGCGCTCTTCAGGTATGCGGCCTACAGTGCAACGCCCTTCCTTGAGGACGAGCTGAAGCTCTTCGATCGAACCCGCCCCAGGGGCAACGCTTGCGCGTCCGATAATTTCAACCGTCATGATCTCTCAGCAATATTTTACAAAGCGCGTCGTACCGAACTATTCAATTTCATTATCAACTGTTCACACCACAATTATCTGTGGTTGTCACCGACAAAAATCCGGGTGTACAGCGCAATATGCGGCAGTGCAACAATCGAAGCAACATGCTATCCTCGATACCATCAGTGCTTGTGTCTGAAACGCGCTCCGCGCTCGAGTCGGTTGCGGACATTTCTTCACATCACTTCAGGGATCAATTCCACCCCGGCGACAAGGCGTGATCCGTCACGATCATACATATGTCGGTGTCTATGCGCCGATGGAGGTAAAAGCAGACCTTGGCGAAGCCGCGAAATCTCCATTTCTTGACGTTACTGGCCCAGATTGACCGCTGTCGCAGCACCCTGAGAAGCGATGCCCAATGGCGTACCGACAAGGGTCAGGAACTTTCGAATGTCGACGGAGGGATGGCGCGACACATAGATGACGTCGCGGCTCTTGACCGGGAAGGTCTGCCCTACGATCAAGCTGTCCGGATGCGACATGTCGAAACGATAGACGATCGGATAACGCCCTTTGGGGTCCGCGACCATTCCCTTGCGCAACAATTCCTGGAATCGCGCCGGGCCAAGCAGGCTCCTGACGATATCCGGCTCTTCATAACGGAACAGGAAGAAGCCCTTGGCGTTGCTCGAGTCATCGTCGGCGCCATGACCTAAGGCAACAGCCTCGAGGAGATTGAGGTCGTTGGCGCCGAACTCGAGACGGCCGTCTCCGCGAACGGAGCCCATCAATGTGAAGGTTCTGGGATCACGCACCAGGAAGATCTGGTCGCCAGGTTGAACATAGATATCTTCGGACGGATGCTCGATGATCGATTTCAACAGAACCGTCCCGGTCCTGCTGCCGCGAACCAGCGTAACATAGGTTTCATAAGGCTGCGTCACTGATCCGCCGGCCTTGGCGATGACTTGCGTGATCTTTTCCTCGGTCAGATCCAAGGGAACCATCGAGGGACGCCCGACCGCGCCCGAAACCGTAACAGTTCGCGATGCCGTACCCGTGCTCGTCACGATGACATCCGGCTCTACAGCCTTGGTGGCCAGAGCCGCCAGGATCGCCTTGCGAGCCTGCTCGAGTGTCTTGCCCGCGAACCGAACAGAGCCGGCATAGGGGATGGCCGCCGTCCCGTCCGGCTGCACGACGATATCGAGCGACACCTGTTTCGATTGTGCCGTCGAAAACAAGCCATCAGCGCCCGCTTCGAAAATCGTCACCTTCAATGCGTCGCCGACGCCGATAACTACCCGTCCGACACCACCGCCGATACCAAACCGGCGGTTGAGTGTGGAAGAAACATAATCCGAAACCAGACGCGCGGTACGGCTGTCGATGTCGACAATATCAAAAACGGCGGCATTCTTGCGTCCAAGCTCGGCGCTGGATTGTCCCGCATCGCTCGTGATCGCACCGGCCAGCGGCCCTTCGCTCGAGACGGAATTGCATCCAGCTAGAATTACGCAGCAAAATACGGCGCCAACCCGAATCAATTGAACAACCCCAAATTATTAGCTGCCGCCGTTACCTGATGGTTCAGACCGACATAGTATGCATCAAATATGTAGACGCCTTGAAAGCATAACGAGCGGCCGTCAACAAGCCCATTCAACCTAAAGCGCCATCAAAAAAATTCGGTGCGATCATCCGAACACACCTGATATGTGATGAACAATCGACCCCGCTGCGTATAAGCGCCAAGTGCGAATAAGGCAATTTATGTCAATATTATTTGGAGATTTTAAATTAATATTTTCTGAATGATGAAATGATCTATTAAACAATAGGATCAGGAGAAATCGAGCTGAGTCACGAAACCATGTTTTGCGAATCGGCATTTTCTCCGCTTTTCATAGGCTTGCTGGTGCCTGTAGAAGGCATCAATTCCAAACCGCTGTTTCCAGGAATAGCGCATTACAAGAATTCAGAAACTATCGGAGCCCGGCAGTCCCGCCAGAGAAGCATTGAGCGGTAAAGATAGAAATAGAATCTACTTGGCGTCCGGCGGTGTGGTTTTCTGCCCGGAGAGGCGTGCTCTTGGCCGTTCGGAAATGGGCAGCGGCGCTCAATCGTACCGCTAGGGTTGTGAATTGACGGGACGAATAGTACGTCACTCGCAACTGGCGTGGTAATTTCTCCAAATCGGCAAATACCGATGGAAATAAAGGTTATGTCAATGCTTGGTTTTTCAAAGCGATCGCCGAAAAAGTCGTCAAAGGACCCTTTGGAAATATTCGACCAGTACGAGCAAGGCATCCCAAGCCATCAGAATGCGATCGATGCCCTTTCCGGCTGGAATTGTGCTTTTCCCCCTGCCCTCAACTTGAATGCCGGAGCGCTGCCCCTCTACGCAGACGACCGGATAGCGTGGGCCCTGCAATCGTTCGGATCTATCGAAGGCAAGAAGGTCCTGGAAGTGGGACCATTGGAGGGAATGCACACCTATATGCTGCACAGCCATCTCCCGGCGCGAATCGACGCGATCGAAGCAAATCGTCTCTGTTTCCTGAGGTGCCTCGTCACCAAGCAGATTCTGAATATCGATACCGCTTCCTTCATGCTGGGCGACATCCAGTCGTGGCTGACGGAACGCGACGAGACCTATGACTTCGCGCTGGCATCCGGCGTTCTCTATCACATGGCCGATCCCGGGGAATTCCTGCGGCTGCTGGCAAGCCGGACCAAAGCGGTTTTCATCTGGACGCATTTCGTTCTGGAGGACGCAATGCCCGAGGGTGACGTGCGGCGCCTGCCTTTCAGCGGCAAAGTCGAAACCAGAATGGTCGACGGGGTTCCCGTACGTTACTACGAACGAAGCTATCATCACGCCAATGCCAACGCGTCTTTCTGCGGCGGTATGAAGGACCGGCATTTCTGGATGCACCGGGATGACATATTGATGCTGTTGCGTAAGCTCGGTTACAGCGACATCGTCATCAGGGACGAAAACCTGAACCACCCTGGCGGCCCGAGCTTTTCGCTGCTGGCGCGCAAAGCGCCTGATGCTTCCTGACGAGGTTTGAATGCCGGGATTCAAGATCAGCCATATCGCGGGTCGTCTTGACGTGCTTCGGGGCGCGACCGGTAACCTGGTGTTTTTCGAGCACAGTGCGACAAGCAGCGCCGACCGAGTACAAATGCCGGAGAATATCCGTGCTTTTTAATCTCGAATATGATCACGGCACCATTCTCGAGGGTTATCTTATTCCCGACGGCTTTTCCGACCTGCCGCACATCAGGGTATCCGATGCGAACGGCGATTTGATGATCCTGCCATGCGATCAGCTCAAACAGGCTGTCATTGATTCGGGACGGCATGAAAACGGCCGCGTCGGCTTCAAGTTGGATACGACGATCATCCCGGATCTGGCTGAGCGAACATCGCTGATGATCCATGACGCGAAGTCAGGATTGTTGATCTACCGGCGGCCGCAAGTCCCGCAAACAATTCCTTTGAAGATTTTACGGCTTGAAACGCAGCTCCTGCCGATGGTCAAATTCGACTATCACTGCGGCCGCCACTTTCAATATGAGCTGCCGTCCGTAGAGCGTTTCGGTCACGAGACGGCGCTTCAGGCCTTTCATCTGAACGCCATCCAGTCGATCTATATCAGTGGACGTCTGCTGCTGCGGAACTACGAAGAGTTTCTCGACAAGGGATTCAAGGCAATCGTTCTGCTGACTGACCCCTATTACGAATTGGCCCTGCGGATATTTCTTCTGAAACGAATGGCAAGAACTCAAATTTCCTTTTTCGGCGACCGCGACAAGATCATATTGGCGCCCGCTGCGGAGCATTTTGCCGACGTCGATCTTGAGAGCGACGCCTCTCTCAAAATGGCGCTCAAGAAAGCGCCTCAAAATGTCAGAAGCGTTCTCGTGTCACCGGTCACCCGCCAGCTGGCCACGACGATACCGGAACAGCTCGTCACGCGTAGCGATGTGGCCGCCGCGATCGATCTTCTGTCGCGTTTTGCCATCGTGGGCCATGATAGCGACAGTCTTTACTTTCAACATGCGGTTGGCGAGTTGCTCGGGATTCCGATTGACGATTTCCCGTTGCCCTCGAGGCATAGCACCCTTGAAAACATTGCAGCACAACTGCGTTCATTGCATATTGCCGAACTTATGCTCGAGGAAGATTTGATTTTCGATCACTATGTGCGTGAGGCGATGAAACCACCCGCGCCGGAGCTGCGCGAAACGATTGTAAGCCGACATGCCAAAACCAGTCATTGAAGACGCGATAGTTGAAGAATACCCGCGCGTAAGGCCGGCCCGACAGATACTGCCGGCCTTGTTCCGGCGGCGCTCCCCACAACGCCGCGAGCGCGAGGAAATCGAGTACATACCGGTCCATGACGGACAAGAGCCGGAAACCCAATCCGGTGGGAAGCCGCCACTACGGCTACTTGGCTTCCTACTGCTCGTCATCCTGCCTTTTCTGGCCTGCTCGGTCTATTATGCTTTCATTGCTTCGGACCAATATGTCGCGGAGGCCCGCTTTGCCGTTCGCGCAGTCTCCGGTGCGGATGGCAACAGTGATGGGAGCGACCCCTCCGGCGGCGCGGGTGCATCCGGTGTTCTCAACATGCGCTCCGCTTCGCAGGATGCCTATGTCGTCACCAGCTTCATCCATTCTACGGAAATACTGAAACGGATCGGCGCAAACCTCGACTACAAGTCGATGTTTGCAAGGGGAGATGCGGATTTTCTGTCGCGATTTCGCGCTTCGGAATCCGACGAAGAATTTCTGAAATACTGGAACGATCACGTCAGCGCCTATATCGACGTCTCTTCGGGCATCATCACGCTGAAGGTTAGGACGTTCACACCCGATGATTCCGTAAAGCTTGCCGATGCGATCATTCAGGAGAGCGAAAAGCTGATCAACGAGCTTTCCACACGTGCACGCAACGACATCGTCCAAAGCATGAAGGCAGACGTCGAGAAAAGCGGCAAAGCCTATGGCGACACTTTGATTGCACTGAATCAATTCCAGCATGCATCCGGCCTTCTCAGCCCGCAGACGCAGGCCAAGGACAGTGGCACGCTTTTGACCGGACTGCTGGCACAAAAGCTCGAATTTGAAACGCGCCTCTTCGTGATGCGACAGTCCAACGCCGAGAACTCCCCGACCTTTCAACAACTGAACCTGGCCAAGGAAAGTTTGGATGCGCAGATAGACAAGATGAAAACCGAGCTGACAGGCCCGGAAAATGAAAGTCTTGCAAAATCGCTGCTGGAATATTCCAGACTCGATACCGATCGCTTGATCGCGGAAAAGCTCTACGAGAGTTCGCAGAAAAATTACGATGCCGTCCTTGCGGAAGCGTTGCGCAAGACGCTTTATCTTGCGGTATTCGTCAATCCAACTCTGCCGGACGAGGCAATTTTCCCGCGTCGCGTCAGCACGCCGCTGATCATACTGCTTGCTCTGACCGTTGCCTGGGCAACGCTTTCACTCATCTGGGCGTCCGTACAGGATCATCGCATATGAGTAGGGATGCCCGATGATCCGCTTCAAGAACGTTTCGAAGTTCTTCAAGACGCAGAGCGGCAAAAAGATCATTCTCGACCATGTGAATTGCGAGTTCCAGTCGGGTTATTCCTATGGCTTGCTCGGCGTCAACGGTGCGGGAAAGTCAACGACGATACGAATGATCGCCGGCACGATGCTGGCCAATTCGGGCACGATCACAAAGGACGTGCGCGTGTCCTGGCCGCTGGGCTTGAGCAGCGGCTTCAATCCGTTCATGACGGGGCGGGCCAACGTCCATTTCGTTGCCCGCGCCTATGGCGAGGATGTGAGACGCGTATCCCGTTTTGTTGAAGAGTTCGCAGAGCTGGGCGACTATCTGGATGCGCCCGTGCGGACATATTCTTCGGGCATGGGTGCACGACTGGCTTTCGGGCTCTCCATGGCCATAGAATTTGAATGTTACTTGGTGGACGAGGTTCTCGCCGTCGGCGATGCACGCTTTCAGGAGCGTTGCAGGGTCGCATTCGAGAGCAGACGCAAGAATTCCGATATCATCATGGTCTCTCATAGTATGGGCATGATCAAAACGCATTGCGACAAAGGTATGGTACTTGTCGACGGCAGGCTTATCGTCTTCGATGAGGTAGAGCAGGCAATCGAAGCCTATTATAGACTGAACCGATAAGACACGAGGGATTGGCAGCAAGGCCCAATATGGCGCACGACACCGGAAAAGTGACCGAAACAGTCCAGCTCAGCGCGACTGAGCACAGTCGCAACGTGGCCGCGAATCTCTCCGTGACCGCGCGGAAATTGCGTTTTTCGACGTCAAGGCGGAGCCAATTGTTCAAAGCGGTCGGCCTGCGGCCGCGCCCAATGCAGCAAATCATCAGCAAGGCGATCCTGGCCTCGACTTTTCTGCTGCTTGTCGTCCCCAATCTCGCTTCGATATATTATTTCGTCTTCCTGGCATCCGATCAATATCAATCGGAAACGCGCTTTACGGTACGGTCTTCGACGCCGGCGCTTGGGAAAAACCAGCTGGCCAAGGCTACCGGCCTGCCATCGACGCAAATCGTCCAGGATACGCTGATCGTCACCAATTTCATCAAAAGCAAGGACATGGTGGCGGCCCTGACCAGCAAGGTCGACTTGCAGAATATCTACGGGCGCGAAACGATCGATCCCATTGCGAGACTGAAGAAGGATGCCAGTTCTGAGAAGCTGCTTCGTTACTGGGAGGATATGATTTCCGTGAGCATCGATGCCAATAGCGGCATCGTGACGGTCAAGGCCCGCGCTTTTTCGGCGGGCGACGCCCAGAAGATACTGAAGGAGGTCGTCACCGCCTCCGAAGCCGTGGTCAACGACGTCAACAACCGCATCTGGCGCGATGTCATCGTGACGGCCCAAACGAACCTGGATAACGCAAAGAACCAGTTGCAGAACACCAGAGAAGAGCTTCTGAGCGCCCGCAACCAAACGGGCATCCTCAGTGTCGAGGGGGCATCGACCATTATAACGAATCTGATCTCGTCCGTGCAGAAGGAGAGGATAGGCCTTCAGCAAAAATACGACGCGCTGCTCGGAGCCGTTTCGGCCGATGCGCCGCAGATGAAAGTGCTTAAACGCGAAATCGACAGCAAGCAGAAGCAACTGGATCAATTGAACAGCCAAATTGCCGGGCAGAACAAATCGGAGCAAAACCTTGCCGACGTGTCGGTCGATATGTCTCAACGTGAACTCGAGCAGAGCCTCGCCGAGCAGCAGTTCGCAACGAGCATGAAAACCCTTGAGCAGGTTCAGTTCGTCAGTAAGCAGCAGCTGCTCTATCTCGATACATTTCTCGCACCGGATTTGCCCGATGATGCCGAGTATCCCAAACGAGCGCTCTGGATCGGCGGCGTTTTCGCCGCGACGCTGTTGATTTGGGGTGCGGTTGTCGGGGCGCTGACGAACGTCCGAAGCCGTTTGGTATAAGGTCGCGCGGACAGCCCCATGCAAATTCTGCGCGATATCATCTACGGACTGCTTCCAAGACCGCGACCATCGGGGGCATATGCGAAAGACACTTATCGCACCGCAAAACGGCTCCTCATCCTCTCACGATACCCCAATCCCAGCGTCAGCTACTATCTTGACGAACGAGCCAAGACGCTCGACGAAATTCCGGTCATCATGAAGGGCCTTGATGATCCCCTGGATACGGTCGATAGCGAGGGGCTCTTCGTCATCATCTGCCGCTACATCAAGCAACCACAATTACGCTGGCTGGAAAAGAGGCGTGACAGCCTTGCAGGCGTGGCCTATTTCGTCGATGACGACATCCGGGCCGTTGTCACCGGCAAGGAGGCGAGCTGGCCTTACAAGCTCAGACTGATCAAACTGGCCGTCCGTCCGTTGCCAAGGGTCAATCGATTGCTGACACATATCTGGACGTCCACGGAAGCCCTGGCGGGGACGCTGGCCACGGCAGGCCACCAGATCGATATCCTTGCACCGATGCCGGCAAATCCGGCCGATGCCGCGCTCGATATCGGGGATGAGACCATTGCGCCGCTGAAAATGGTCTACCATGCGACCGGCATTCACCGCCGTGAGCATGAATTCCTCATGCCGATCGTCAAGGCCGCGATGGAAAAGCATGGCAATCTGCATTTCGAGGTTTTCGCCAATGGCAATCTTGCACGCCGCTGGAGCCGCCAGGGAATCGACCCGTCGAGAATAACGATCATTCCACCACTCCCCTGGTCGGCTTATCTTGCCAGGACAGAGCGCCACAGCGCCGATATTGCGCTCGCTCCCCTCCTCTCGGGGAAGACCAATGCGAGCCGCGCCGATACGAAGCGGATCGATATCAGCCGTCTGCAGGCCGCAGCCATATTCTCGAATTGCCCGACATTTGCACGCTGCGCAATGGCCGCAGAGCTTCACATCGGCAACACCCACGAAGAATGGCTGACGGCAATCGACCAGCTCGTCAGCGATCGGGCGCGTCGCTTGGTTGCTCGCGACGCGACAAGAAGCTCGATCGAAAAAATGCGGCAGCACGCGACGCCTGCATTTCCCGGTATACGTTTTGAACCGTTCGGCGACGTGGCTTAGCGCCCGAATCATGAAGACAATGCGCGCTGCCGGCGTCTGGATATAAAGACATCGATGACACTCAAGATCTTACCGAACGCCGACCTCGAGCGTAAACTCCCCGCCGATGCGAATTCCAATCTTTGGAAGTCCGTGGGCGATGATCCCGCATTCGAAATCAGGTTTCCGCCCGTCCGAAAGAGACTGGTCGTCATTCATATTGCCGCGACCGATGAAGCCATCGATCCGAAATTCTATGTCAATCGCGGCCGCGGCTTCCGGGAGAAGGATGCGACATCCCTGCCGGAAGGGCGGCGGTTCGTCGTTACGGCAGACATAGGGTCCGTGGGCACCATCTGCGCCCTGCGCGCCGATCCGGTCAGCTTCCCGACGACATTCAGCTTTGACGTTACGGCTTTCGCTTCCGCGAAATCCGCTGAACGGCATATTTCAAATCTCCTCGGCATGGAGGGGAAGGCAGAGCGCATCGATCTCGGCAAGCTTCCGCAACATTGGACAAAGATACCGAGGCTGAATTTCGGAAAGCGGTCTGCGAACCTGACGACGCAATATGCTGACGCGAGCTATCGACTAGCCTCTGATCTCGTTGCCTCGCCGGTCTCGGCAACAGCCGGAACTTGGCTGAGCGTCGTCGTTCCCGTATACAATGCGCCGCGCCGCTATCTCGACGATCTCGTCAAGTCCTTCGAAGCCCAAGCGGAGAATGGCACGGAGCTCATCCTGAGCGATGACGGTTCGACGTCCCCGGAAACACGGCAATGGTATGAGTCGCAGCAATCGAAAGCGAATATCCACCTCGTGCTGAACGATCGCAACGGCGGGATCGCGGCGGCCACCAATGCCGGACTATCCCATGCCAGCGGCCAGTGGATCGCCTTTCTCGACCATGACGATGTCATCGCTCCCCACGCCTTCAAGATGATCAGGCACACGCTGGAGCAAAATCCGGGCGCGAATTTCCTCTATACGGACGAGCTGGTTGTCGACGACACACTCAAGCCGACGGGCGTTATGCTGAAGCCGGCCTACGACCCCGTCCTGCTGACGGGCGTCAACTACATCAACCACTTCTCCATCTATCGCCACAGCCGGCTTCGCGAGATCGGCTATCTTCGCACCGGTTACGATGGCTCTCAGGATTACGACCTGCTGCTGCGCTATCTGGAGAGAGTTCCGGAGGAAAGCATCCTCCACCTGCCCTACCCGGCCTATTGGTGGCGCCGCAATGGCAGGACCTATTCGCGCAAGTTCCTGGATGCCGCCACCGCGAATGCCAGAAAGGCGCTGACGGAGCGATTTGAACGGCAACAGCAGGCGATTGAGGTCGAGGGAGCCCTCACGGAGACGCTGCATCGCGTCACGTTCGAGCCGCCGCGCGACTGGCCGAAGGTTTCGATCATCATTCCCAGCAAGGACAATCTCGACCTGATCTCCCGTATCCTCCGTGATCTCTTCGAAAAGACTGACTATTCCAACTTCGAAGTCATGGTCATCGACAACGGTTCCACGGATCAGTCGGTCCTTAACCTTTACGATCACTATCGCCGGACGCAGCCGCACTTTTCAGCCGTCATCTCGCCGGAAGCCTTCAACTTCTCGCGCTCCGTCAACCGCGGCCTGAAGACGGCAACAGGCGAACACTACCTGATCCTCAACAATGACGTCGAAGTCATCGAGCCGGGCTGGTTGAAGGAGATGGTATCCTGCCTCGCTTATGACAGAACCGGCATCGTCGGCGCCAAGCTTCTCTTTGCGAATGACAAGCTGCAACACGCAGGTGTCGTTGTTGGTTTCGGCGGACTGGCGGGCCATTGGTACATGAGCAAGCCTAGGGAATTCGGCGGCCCGATGAACCGGCTCCATGTCCGCAATTCCATGACCTGCGTGACCGGCGCGGTGATGCTGATTTCGGGCGATTGTCTCCGGAAGATCGGCCTGTTCGACGAGGAAAATTTCGCGGTCGCCTATAATGACGTGGACTATTGCCTGCGTGCCTACAAGGCCGGCTTTCGCATCGTCTGGACACCCTTTGCCTGCCTTTACCACCACGAATCGCTATCGCGGGGATCGGACAAGTCGGGCGAGCGAAAGAAGCGGTTCGACCAGGAAAAAGAGAACCTTCGGCGGCTGCATGCGACGCAGACGTTCGCCGATCGCGCACTCAATCCGGCCTACAGTCGGGACAAATCGGACCCCAGGATCCTGATCCCCACACGATTGCATATCCCCTCGATGTCATAGACGCGCCGATCGCTGCGCTCAGAGCTGGATCAGGTCCAAATCCCGACCGATCTCGCGTCTGGCGATCTCGACCAGGCTCATCTCATGGGTGAATAGGACAGTCTGGAAGCGTTCTGCGGTGCCGGCGAGTACCTTCAATCCGGCGCTTGCGCGTTCGTCGTCGAACGTCTGGAAGATGTCGTCGATGATCAACGGCGCCGGCTCGTTGCGGGCGGAATAATCCTCCAGGAAAGCCAAGCGCAGGGCGAGATAGAGCTGGTCGCGGGTCCCTTCGCTCAGGCCTTCTAGCGGCACATGCTCGCCAGCCACGCGTTCCGCCAGCAGCTGCCGCGCGTCGGTTTCGTCATGTGCCTCGACAAGGCGAACGAAGCGGTCGCCGGTCAGTTGCGAAAACAAGTCGCCCGCCCGCTTGATGACGGGATCCGCCTGCTTTTCGCGATAGGATTCCATCGAGCCCGCCAGCATTCGCGCGGCAAGCATCAGGACCACCCATTGCCGCGCCAGGTCCTTCGCTTCCTGCTCGGCCGAAAGCTTTTCGAAAACCGCGTATTCGGCACTGACGCCGGTCTCGAGCGCCTGCCGCTGGCGCCGGTTTTCCGCCAGCCGCGCCGAAAGCTCGCCATGTATGGTGAACTGCCGCTGGTCTTCCTCGGTCAACCGCTCGATTTCCAGATCGGCTGCAACCCGTTCGAAATCGGCGAGCTGGACACGAAGCTCGGCCTCGGCCTTGCCATCCGCCTGTTGGCGGAAACGATCGCGGCTCTCGACCAACCGTGCATTCAAGCGAGTGCGCTCGCGCAGCCGCGACAGCAGAGCGGGAAGATCCGTAGCCCCTGGCAGATCCGCGGTCAGATGATCTAGATCGGCCAATATGATCATGAGAGCTTCCTCGTGGCGCGCGACCAATCCTTCCGCGTGCTGCCGATCCTCTTCAATGCCGTCGCGCCTCTTCAACTCGCCGCGCATGGCGTTGGCACGCGTATGCAGCGCTTCGGCTGCGGCATCCGGCGGCAGATGATCAAGCTCATAGCCTGCGCTGGCAGCGAGGGTTGCGAGCCGGCGCTCGAAATCCGCCATGTCACGACGCATGCCATTGACGCGGCGCAGCCGGTTGTCGCGCTCCGCCAAAGCATCGGGCAGCTCTTCCCATGCCTTCAGGGCCACAGACGCCATTTCCAGTGTCGCATCCGTCGGCAGGCCAAGGGGCAGAACGGCTTTGCCGAACGCCTCGCGCCAATCGACATGCCGTCGTTCCAGCGCCTGCCGCTGCTCGTCAAACCGTGCCAGCCGGTCGCGCGCCGAACTTATCTCCCCTTCCCGCGTGCGACTTTCGCTCCAGCGCTCGGCAGCCAGACGCAGGTGCTTCCGCAATCCTTCGGCCATCGCCACGGGCGGCAGGCGGCCGCTCTTGTAGCCGGTCGCCTCCGCAATATCCTGCAGGGCTGGAGACACGCGCGCTTCGGCCAAGACATTCTCGTTCCGCCCATCGAGCAAGTCGCGCAGCGCCTTGCGCTCGCGCAGCAACCCTTCGACCCCTCGCCGCCATTCCAGCATAATCGACGGATCGAGCGCGGTGACGCCGCAGGCTTCGAAAAGGCCGGCAAAGGATGCCTGGGCATCCGCCAGTGCCTTCTCGTATCCTTGCAGCCGATCGGATACGTCCTCGCGCTCCCGTCTCAGCCGCACTTGACGCAGACGATAATCGGCATGGCGCGCGACGCGATCGGCATCCTTCAACGCGGCATCGGCGAGACGATCAGCCTCGGCGACGCTCACCGTCAGCGCTGCAATCGTCTTGGCGTCGGGAGAGTGACCGGCCGCCAGCATTTCCTGGATGGATGCCCAGTGCCCATCGCGGCTTTCTCGCGCCGCAGCGATCTGTTCGCGCGTGACGATCGGCCCTGTGCGTTCGGCATCCGCCAGCGCCCGTTCGATCTCGTTCAGTTGCTCATCATAACCGCGCAGCTTATCGCCAGCCTCGCGCGTTTTCGTGCGGGCCGCATCGATCGTTTCACGATGGGTGGCAATCTCGGCACTTTCCGGCAAGGGTGCCGCGAAAAGCACGGCGATGTCACCGACCGGTGGCCGCAACCGCGCGGCCGCCTCGTTGAGATCGGCTTCCGTGCGGCGTATCTGCGTCTCCAGGGCGTCGAGACGGGCCAAGACGGAGAGGTCGCTGGCCAGTGCCTCCAATTGATCGATGGAAGGCCTCGGATCGATCAGGCGCCCGGCAAGGCTATCCTTTTCCAGTGCCGCCAGCTGCTTGCGCTCGCTGTCGGATTGTTCAGCCAGCACCTGCAGCTGACGCGAGAGCTGCCTGCCCTCCTCCACCAGTTCGGACAGGCGCGCACGATCCACATCGCTCGGCTGGAGCTTTTCCAATCGTTCGACATCGGGAACGCCCAGACGGCGTGCAAGCTGGGCAAGTGCTGCTTCATAACCGGCGAGCTCCTGATCGACGCGCGGCAGATCCTGGCGCTGGCTGCGATAGTTGCCGGTATCGGCAAAGAGCTGTGTAATATCGCCCGATATCTGCAGCAGCGCGTCATCGACATGGATGCGGGCCAGGTCTTCCTCGGCACGAACGACCGTCTGCCGGGCCCGTCGCAACTCCTCTTCGGCAACCTGCTTGTCGCGCAGCTTGTGTTCGAGCCTGTCGGCAAAGCCATCCGGGATGGCGGAGAGATCGGCAAGGCCGTCAAGCGCCATGCCTTCCGCGTCGATCTCGGCGAGCAGAGGCTGCAAGGTCTTCAGCTTCGTGAGCCGGTCCAGGGTCTGTCGCGTGTCATGGCGCTCGGCCTGCAAACGCTCCAGCTCAGCCTCGAGGTCGGCTGCCTCCGCCAGCAGCTTCTTCCAGTCGCCGGATTTGAGTTCATGGTCGCGCTCGGCCTTGCGGGCATCTTCATAGCGGTCGAGGGCCTGGTAGAAGCTACGATCCTTCGAGCGCCTGGCCGCATAGACGCCATCGGCTTCCGCCTCCAACGACTGGCGCAGCCGCGAAAGGCCTGTCAGGCCGGAAGCCGCCGAAAACAGCAGGCTGCCGATCTCGCCGCCGCTGCGCAGCATGGCGGTCGCCCCCTGTCGCAGCCGTTGCGAATCAAGGCCGAAGGCGCGTTCGAAGACATCGCGGCTCAAATTGCCAAGGAACGGCGCAAGAACATCCTCGGCAAGCGGCGTCTCCTTTTCGTCGGGTGCAAGAAGTGTGCTCTTGCGCCCACGCCGGCGGCGGAAGGTGAGCCGAGTTCCGTCGCGCGCGCTGATCGCCGCGCCGATCCGCAAGGTGCCGGGCTCATGCAAAAAGCTTTGTTCGGCTGCGGCGGGAAAACCAAACAGCAGATCGGAAATCGCGCTCAGTGCGGACGACTTGCCTGCTTCGTTCGGGCCATAGATGACATGCAGCCTGGCGCCGGCACGGAAATCGAGCGTGCGGTCGGTCAGTGCGCCGTAGCGGAGAATATCGAGCCGGTCGAAACGCATATCAGCCTGCCCCCTGCCCGCGAGCCAGGAGCAATTGTCGCGCCTCTTCGATAAGAGCCTCCACGTCGTCATCCAATGGCTGTGCTGCCGCGCCAAGCCCGCCCGGCAGGCGCACCGCAATCTCATCGATAAACCGACCCGCTTCTACAGCGATATCCGCGTCACCGGCATGCTCGGCCAGCAATTGGCGGAGATCGAGGGCGCCGTCTACGTCTACGATTTGCGCCACCGGCGGCTCCAGCCGCAGCTCCAGCTTTTCAAGCCAGATATCCTCATGCACGCGATGGCATGCAGCCTCGACCTCGTCGCGCCATTGCTGGCGGTTGGCCACTATCGCGCCGTGCAGCGGCGTGACACCGGAAAGCCGAATGCGTAGCGCCGTCATCCGCCCGGCCATGTCATCGGCGACCGGCTGCACTGCCTGCTCGACGCCGCGCAGGATCGCCGCCTGGTCGTCATCCGGGCCGATGACGATATCGACCTGTGCGAAACGCGCCTCGTCGACGATCAGGCGCTCATGTTCGATCCGGCCGTCTTCGACCCTCACCAATACCGCGCCTTTGGCGCCGCGTTCGCGGATATTGCGGCCCTGCAGGTTGCCGGGAAAGATCACCAGCGGATCAAGCGCCACCACTTCGTAATCGTGCACATGGCCGAGCGCCCAGTAGTCATAGCCGCGCGAGCGCAGATCATCGACCGAGCAAGGCGCATAGGGCGCATGCGGCTCGCGGCCGGTGAGCGAGGTGTGGAGAATGCCGATGTTGAACCAGCCTGGCACGGGTGCGGGATAGGCGAGCGCCAGATTGTCGTTGGCCGAGCGCTCGGCAAAGCCCTGGCCATGCAGGGCCACCTGCAGCGCATCCAGTTTGACGCTGCCGGGCTTGCCGGTGGGGAATTCATGGACATTGGCCGGCAAGGTGATGGTCTTGGTGATGACGCTTGCCGCATCGTGATTGCCGCGCAGCAGATAGACCGGAATTCCGGCCCGCTCCAGCCGCGCCATCTCGCGGTTGAAGAACAGCCCGATCTTGTTGTCCTTCCAGTCGCCGTCATAGACGTCGCCTGCGATGACGAAGAAATCGACGCGCTTTTCGATTGCCAGCCCCACCAGCGTCGAGAATGCCTTGCGGCTGGCTTCCACGAAGATCGCGGCGACAGCGGCATCCTTCAACGCCAACCCCTGAAAGGGACTGCCAAGATGCAGATCGGCGGCGTGGATGAAGCTGAAAGAGGGCATGGGTTCCGATCGTCGTCAGATATCCGGTCTCCCCTTTTAAGGAAACGAAGGCGTAATGAACACCGCACCGCGCGCTTCATCCAACGGTTTCGTAAGCGGGTGGAAACTGTCATATTCCTCGCTCACGCGATTGCGATCCTGCATCGCCGGTGCACCCTTGTCGCGGGTTCGAGCGGCTGCTACTCCGCTGGCATTTCATGACCAATGAAGAGGAGACATCTCATGAGACATCATGCTTTCGGGCGAACATCCTTCAGCGTGACAGACGTCGGCTTCGGCGCCTGGCAGATCGGCGGCGCATGGGGTGATGTCAGCGAGGCCGACGGCCGTGCGGCGCTGAATGCCGCTCTCGACGCCGGCATGACCTTCATCGACACCGCCGACGTCTATGGCGACGGCCGCTCGGAAAAGATCATTGCCGATGTGCTGAAGGCCCGCGGCGGCCAGCGCCCGATGGTGGCAACCAAGGCCGGCCGCCGGCTGAACCCGCATGTCGCCGACGGCTATACCAAGGCCAATCTCGAAGGTTTCATCGATCGCAGCCTGAGAAACCTCGGCGTCGAGAGCCTGGATCTCGTCCAGCTTCATTGCCCGCCGACCGAAGTGCTCTATCGGCCGGAGGTTTTCGCCGGTCTCGACGAGCTGCAGAAGGCCGGAAAGATCGGGGGATACGGCGTCAGCGTCGAAAAGGTCGAGGAGGCGCTGAAGGCGATCGAATATCCGGGCGTGCTCAGCATCCAGATCATCTACAATATCTTCCGCCAGCGCCCCGATCACCTGTTCTTTAAGGAAGCCAAGCGGAAGAACGTCGCGGTCATCGCCCGCGTGCCGCTGGCGTCGGGCCTGCTCTCCGGCAAGATCACCCGCGACACGCAATTTGCCAGCGATGATCACCGCAACTTCAATCGCCATGGCGAGGCCTTCGATGTCGGCGAGACCTTTGCCGGCGTTCCCTTCGAGGTGGGTCTGCAGGCGGTGGAAGAGGTGCGCAAGCTGGTTCCAGCAGGCGCCAGCATGGCGGCTTTCGCGCTGCGCTGGATCCTGATGAGCGATGCCGTGACCGTCGTCATCCCCGGCGCACGCAATGCCGAGCAGGCCAAAGCCAACGCAGCCGCGGCCGACCTTGCGCCGCTGTCAGCCGACGTCATGGCGGCTACGCGCGAGATCTATGAGCGCCTCATCGCTCCGCACGTTCACCATCGCTGGTAAGCACAGCGGCTTCGCATAAGGGAGTGGCTGGCCTCATCCCCGGCCACTCCTGATATAGGGTATTTTTCGTCACCGGAGAAACAGAGCGACGGGAGCACCGAATACCAACAGGGCTCAAACCTGCCGGACAATGGTTCCGATCATGTTGGTAAGAATGCGCGCGGCGGTGATGGCTGATAAACCGTCAATATCGGCAGGCGGATAGAATTCGACCAGGTCGAAGCCGGCAATCCTGGCGCGCTTGCCCAGACCCGCAATCAGATCGATTACCTGCGTATAGGTGAGGCCACCGGGCGTGCGCGCCGCTACCCCGGGCATAATCGAGGGATCGATGCTGTCGCAATCGAGGGTAACGACAACCTGCGCACCTTCTGGAATATGTTGGAGAGCGGCTTCAACGCCCTCAGCATGCACTTTGCGAGCCGTCACGAAACGACTGCCATAGCGCTGCGCGTCTTTGACGTCGGTAAGACGTGCGCTGCCGACGCTACGAAGAGCGACCTGAACCATGCCGCCAACATGCGGCATCTCGCTCGCCCGACGCATCGGGCTCGAATAGCCGTAGCGCTCGCCATGCAGCTCGTCTCGCCAATCGATGTGAGCATCGATCTGCAGGATCCAGACCGGTCCGCGATCCGCAAATCCGGCGAGGAAGGGGATCGTCACGGAACAATCGCCGCCGATCATGATCGGTACGGCCGCTGACGCCAGTATCTCACGCGTCTTCGCCTCGATCCGGGCACGGTTTCCGGCATTGTCGTACATAGTGGTCGGGACGTCGCCGGCGTCGACACAGCACGGAGGCTTGCCGTTGAAAAGCGGTCCGCCGACATCGAAATCCCAGTGCTCGATCAGAGGCGCGTCGACCTCGCTCGCAGAACGAATGGCACCAGCAGCCAAGACATAGCCACTGCTGTCCTTACCGGGATAGGTGCTGCCGTGGCCAGCTGCGAAAATGACCGCGCGGGGCATGCCGCCGTCCGTTAGTTGATCGGGAAGGCCGAGAAAGGAAGGCGATGCGGTCATTTCTTGATGATCCCAATGGTCATTCGGCTGAAACGTCAACGTCAGGCATTCGAAAATACCCCGTGACGTTTTCTTCGCAAGAGAACGCACGGACCGTCCATCTTATTGGTCAGGGCTAGCGAACGAAATCCGGCCCTCCCTACCTCAAAACGAAAAAAGGGGCCCGCCAAGCGGACCCCTCATGTTCAACACCCGCAAGGCAAACACCTCGCAGCGGGTGGAAACGAGATTAGCTGTTAACAGCGTCCTTCAGGCCCTTGCCAGGCGTGAACTTCGGCACGTTGCGAGCCGCGATATCGACCTCGGCGCCGGTGGACGGGTTGCGGCCCTTCGTGGCTGCACGGTGAGAAACGGTGAAGCTGCCGAAGCCAGCAAGGCGAATGTCGCCGCCCTTCTTCAGTTCAGCCTGCACGGCATCGAAAACAGCGTCAACAGCGGAAGCAGCGTCAGCCTTCGTGATACCGGCCTTCTCGGCCACTGCGGACACGAGCTCATTCTTGTTCATGTTTCCACCCCTTTCTCTGGTATGAAACGACTTATCTATAGCGGGGCGAAGAATACGAATGCTCTTACCCGCCGCAACCCCAAAAGCCCTGCAAATCAAGGAAAAGCAAGCGTTGCCATACGCTTTTCACAAAAAAAGACCGGCAAATTTGCCGGTCTTTTCGCCTTTTATGTCAATTCGACATAATTGAGGCAACAACGCTCAATGAGCGATCGTCGCGCCCACTTCATCCACGCCGTCAACGGTTGCGATCACTGGCGTTTCGACAGTGCCGTCCCATTCGATCGGCTCGGGCCGGCGAACCAGCGCGTGCTTGATCACCTCGCCCATGCGGGAGACCGGAACGATCTCCATGTTGTTCTTCACGTTGTCCGGAATCTCCGCCAGATCCTTGGCGTTTTCTTCCGGGATCAGAACCTTCTTGATGCCGCCGCGCAGTGCCGCCAGCAACTTTTCCTTCAGGCCGCCGATCGGCAGCACACGGCCGCGCAGCGTGATTTCACCGGTCATGGCGACATCCTTGGAAACCGGGATGCCGGTCATGATCGAGACGATCGCGGTTGCCATCGCGACACCGGCCGACGGGCCATCCTTGGGCGTCGCGCCTTCCGGCACGTGCACGTGGATGTCGCTCTTGTCGAAGAGCGGCGGCTTGACGCCGAAATCGACAGCGCGCGAGCGGACGTAGGATGCCGCCGCCGAGATCGATTCCTTCATGACTTCCTTCAGGTTGCCGGTGACCGTCATGCGGCCCTTGCCCGGCATCATCACGCCTTCGATCGTCAGCAGCTCGCCACCGACTTCCGTCCATGCGAGACCGGTGACGACACCGACCTGATCCTCGCCCTCGGCTTCGCCGTGGCGGAAGCGCGGAACGCCGAGATACTGGTCAATGTTCGCAGCGGTGACCGCAACGGACTTGGTCTTGCCCTTGATGATCTCGGTGACCGCCTTGCGGGCGAGCTTCATCAATTCGCGTTCGAAGTTACGAACACCGGCTTCGCGGGTGTATTGCTGGCTGATTGCCATCAGGGCGTCGTCGCTGACCGAGAATTCCTGCGGCTGCAACGCGTGTTCCTTAATGGCCTTCGGCAGCAGGTGCCGCTTGGCGATCTCGCGCTTTTCATCTTCGGTGTAGCCGGCGATCCGGATGACTTCCATGCGGTCCATAAGCGGCGCAGGGATGTTCAGCGTATTCGCCGTCGTGATGAACATCACGTCCGAGAGGTCATATTCGACTTCCAAGTAGTGATCCATGAAGGTCGAGTTCTGCGCCGGGTCCAGCACTTCCAGCAGGGCCGATGACGGATCGCCGCGATAGTCCATGCCGAGCTTGTCGATTTCGTCGAGCAAGAAGAGCGGGTTGGACTTCTTGGCCTTCTTCATCGACTGGATGACCTTGCCGGGCATCGAGCCGATATAGGTGCGACGGTGGCCGCGGATCTCGGCTTCGTCACGAACGCCGCCGAGTGCCATGCGGACATACTCACGGCCGGTCGCCTTGGCGATCGACTGGGCGAGCGAGGTCTTGCCGACACCCGGAGGGCCGACGAGGCACAGGATCGGGCCCTTGATCTTCGTCGCGCGGGCCTGGACGGCCAGATATTCGACGATGCGCTCCTTGACCTTGTCGAGGCCGAAATGATCCTGTTCGAGGATCTTCTCGGCATTGTTGAGGTCGGCCTTGACCTTCGACTTCTTGTGCCACGGGATACCCAGCAACCAGTCGAGATAGTTGCGCACCACGGTGGCTTCCGCCGACATCGGGCTCATCTGCCGCAGCTTCTTCAGCTCGGCATCGGCCTTTTCCTTGGCTTCCTTCGACAGCTTGGTCTTGGAGATGCGCTCTTCCAACTCGGCCATCTCGTCGCGGCCTTCTTCGCCGTCGCCGAGCTCCTTCTGGATCGCCTTCATCTGTTCATTCAGATAGTATTCGCGCTGGGTCTTCTCCATCTGGCGCTTGACGCGCGAGCGGATGCGCTTTTCGACCTGCAGAACCGAAATCTCGCCTTCCATGAAGCCGAGCGCCTTTTCGAGGCGGCCCTTGACGCTGGTGGTTTCCAGCATCTCCTGCTTCTCGGTGATCTTGATCGACAGATGCGAGGCAACCGTGTCGGCGAGCTTAGAATAGTCATCGATCTGGCTGGCGGCGCCAACCACTTCCGGCGAAATCTTCTTGTTGAGCTTTACATAGCTCTCGAATTCAGAAACGACCGAGCGGCTCAGCGCTTCGAGCTCGACCTGATCTTCCTCCGGCTCATGCAAGACATGGCCAAGGGCCTCATAGAAGTCCTCGCGGCCGGTATACTCGTCGATCTCCGCACGCGCACGGCCTTCGACCAACACCTTCACGGTGCCGTCGGGCAGTTTCAGCAGCTGCAGCACATTGGCAACGGTACCAACCCTATGGATCGCGTCCGGCGCAGGATCGTCGTCGCTGGCATTGATCTGCGTGACCAGCATGATCTGCTTGTCAGAGCCCATGACCTCTTCCAGCGCACGAATGGATTTTTCCCGTCCGACGAACAGCGGCACGATCATGTGGGGGAAAACCACGATGTCGCGCAACGGCAATACCGGATAGGCAATGCTCTCATTTGCCGCAGACGTTTTCTTAGTCATGTTATTTCCTTTCCGTCGTCCCGTTCCCGGGCTCTCTGCCGGCCTTAGGGGATTAGCCGGCTCTCTCACTTGGTTAACAAGTGGAGCTTCACATTGCCTATTTCAAGTCGCGCGCGACGCACTGTCGCCAGACAGCGATCCGCATATTTACGAGGAGGAACGCAACAACAAAGCACCGACGCCCGGCCACTCAAACACCGCCGACAAATCAGGATCCGAGGAAAAACGCCGGGCCCAAGCCCTATCCGTCGGATGCTCCAGAATCATGCCATCATGGCTGCAGCAGGCGCTCTTCACAACCGGGTTTGGCGGCGGTCCCACACGCTTATCCCAGACTTTATCAGCAAACTGCACGATTTTTCAAATAGAAAGGGGCCCGTCGACAACGAGCCCCTGATTCACGAACACAAATCGGATCGTTAGGCCGTCGCGTTGGCCTTTTCCTCCTGCCGATCTGCATAGATGTAGAGCGGGCGGGCCGATCCGCGGACCACTTCCTCGGAAATGACCACCTCGCGGACGCCTTCCAGAGCCGGCAGATCGAACATGGTATCGAGCAAGATCTTCTCCATGATCGAGCGCAGACCACGCGCGCCGGTCTTGCGCACGATCGCCCTCTTGGCAATCTCGCGCAATGCGTCCTCGTGGAAGGTCAGTTCAACGTCTTCCATCTCGAACAGGCGCTGGTACTGCTTGACGAGCGCGTTCTTGGGCTCGGACAGGATCTGGATGAGCGCGTCCTCATCCAGGTCTTCCAGCGTCGCCAGCACGGGCAGACGGCCGATGAATTCCGGGATCAGGCCGAACTTGACCAGATCTTCCGGTTCCAGCTCGCGCAGCACTTCGCCGACGCGGCGATCGTCCGGCGCCTTGACAGCAGCGCCAAAGCCGATCGAGGTCTTCTCGCCACGGGCGGAGATGATCTTGTCGAGACCGGCAAAGGCACCGCCGCAGATGAACAGGATGTTGGTCGTGTCGACCTGCAGGAATTCCTGCTGCGGATGCTTGCGTCCCCCCTGGGGAGGAACCGAAGCGACCGTGCCTTCCATGATCTTCAGCAGCGCCTGCTGCACGCCCTCGCCCGATACATCGCGGGTGATCGACGGATTGTCCGACTTGCGGGAAATCTTGTCGACTTCGTCGATGTAGACGATGCCGCGCTGGGCGCGCTCGACGTTGTAGTCGGCAGCCTGCAGCAGCTTGAGAATGATGTTCTCCACGTCCTCGCCGACATAGCCTGCTTCCGTCAGCGTGGTCGCGTCGGCCATGGTGAAGGGCACGTCGATGATGCGGGCGAGCGTCTGAGCCAGATAGGTCTTGCCGCAACCGGTCGGACCGACAAGCATGATGTTCGACTTCGCCAGCTCGACATCGCCGTTCTTGGACGCATGTGCGAGGCGCTTGTAGTGGTTGTGAACGGCCACGGACAGGATCTTCTTCGCCTGCCTCTGGCCGATAACGTATTCATCAAGAACCTTGATGATGTCCTGCGGTGTCGGAACGCCGTCACGCGACTTGACCATCGAGGATTTGTTTTCCTCGCGGATAATGTCCATGCATAGTTCAACGCATTCATCGCAGATGAAGACGGTCGGTCCGGCAATCAGCTTCCGGACTTCATGCTGGCTCTTACCGCAGAACGAACAATAAAGCGTGTTCTTCGAGTCGCCGCCGTTGCTGCCGCTGACTTTGCTCATATCACTTTCCTTCCAGCACGCCGTCAATTTCCAAGTTGAAATCGCGGTCCACTCTATGCATCCGCCGGACCTGCACCTCGTTATTAGCAGATCGCGGCGCCCTTCAGGGTACTGAACGCAGGCCCGACAAACGGAACTGCGTGGCAACGATCCCCCTCGAATGCCCGAATGCTATGTCATAAAAACGCTACATAGCACGAATGCCTACTATTACCGCGTTCCGTTCCACATTAAACCCCTATTCGATCACAAATGGGATAGAACTGTGGCGAGGAAGCCACCACCTCAAGGATAATCAAGAGGCGGCTTCACCTTCCATTTCGGTACGCGACGTCAGCACCTTGTCGATCAGACCCCATTCCTTTGCCTCATCGGAGGACATGAAATGGTCACGATCGAGCGTCTGCTCGACTTCTTCATATGTCCGGCCGCAATGCTTCACGTAAACTTCGTTCAGGCGACGCTTCATCTTGATGATGTCGCGCGCATGACGTTCGATGTCCGAAGCCTGCCCCTGGAAACCGCCGGACGGCTGGTGAACCATGATGCGGGAATTCGGCGTGGCGAAGCGCATATCCTTGTCGCCGGCGGCAAGCAGCAGCGAACCCATCGAGGCTGCCTGGCCGATGCACAGCGTCGAAACGGCCGGCTTGATGAACTGCATCGTGTCATAGATCGCCATGCCGGCAGTCACGACGCCGCCCGGCGAATTGATGTAGAGCGCAATTTCCTTCTTCGGGTTTTCCGCCTCGAGGAACAGAAGCTGGGCGCAAACCAACGTGGCCATATGGTCTTCGACAGGCCCGGTCAGGAAGATGATACGTTCCTTCAGCAGGCGGGAATAGATGTCGTAAGACCGTTCCCCACGGTTGGTCTGTTCAACAACCATCGGCACCAGAGCCATAGCTGTATCGACTGGATTTCTCATGTGCGTCCTTTACCAAGCTTGCCCCGGCGGCAAAAGCGCCGGGAATCGAATAAAATCCGTTACCCCTACATAGAGTGTCACTGCCCTGCACTTCAAGACGCACGAAAGCATAACCTCAAAAAGCACTAATGCCCTAGGAAGCGTTGACAAAGCATTTCTAATCGCCGCTTTCGCAATGCCAACCGGGCGGGTGTCGTGCCATGCGCAATTCACCGCTTTTCCCGACCGCAGGGTGAAGGAAGCATAAAGGACGGTGCCGGTACGGTGCAGGCGGAAACGGCCAAAATTTACCAAGACACTTAAGGAACTTACCATCTTATTCGGCAAGGATAGGCCAGTCGCAGGAACCGTCCGCTCTTTCGCGCCGACGGGTTGGCCCTGGCAAGGAGAAATGCTGATCGTGCTTAACATGACCACAGGGTTGATCATCTGGTGCTCGGAAGCCATCACCCTGGCGGCCGTATTTCTTCTTGCCTGGTGGCACGATCGCCGATCGCCCGCCTATCTGATGTGGGCGCTGGGCTTTATCGTGAATGCGATTGGATTTGCGCTGGTGGCGGCCCGCGGTTTCATTCCCGACATATTGTCGGTCGAGATCGGCAATGCGATCGCGCTGCTTGGCGAAAGCGCCTGGATTGCCGGCTTTCGATGGCTCGACAAGCGCAAGCTCGAATGGTCGGCCCTGCTGCCACCCGTCATCTGGCTGGTCGGCGTCAGCCTGCCATGGGTCAATGACAGCTTCGTCAATCGCATCATCGTCCATGACCTGGCCGGCGCGGTCGGCGCGACATTGCTCGCCTGTGCGGTCCGCCCCGCCGAAGGTCGGCGGGAACAGGCGCGCGGCCAGTTAGGCTTTGTGTTCATGGCTCTAGCCTGCCTTTGCTTCGTGTCCTCCGTCGGGATGGCACTGTTCGCTCCCACGCAGGAAGAGGCCTTGATCTATCGTGGCTATGTGGCGCTCGGCGATGCGCTGTTCATCACGGTCGCCGTCGCATTGATGGGCAAGTTGCTGATGGAGCGCGCGGAGCGTCGTTGGCGGGCAATTTCCATCACCGATACGCTGACCGGCGTTTTGAACCGCCGCGGCCTTCAGGACAGCTACGAGATTCTTGCCGGAGAGGGACAACGGCAGCCGCAAAAGCTCGCCGCGCTGTTGTTCGATCTCGACCACTTCAAGACGATCAACGATCGTTACGGACACCAGACGGGCGATCTCGTTCTCATCGAATTTGCGCGCATCGCCCACCAGTTCGTGCCGCGCGGCGGCGCGTTCGGCCGCATGGGCGGCGAGGAATTCGTCGCCTTCGTCCCCATAGACGATCAGGCACAGGCCGAGGCGCTGGCGGAAACGATCCGCGCCGATTTCTGCCGCGTCCCGCTGCTCGCGGGTCGTTCCCTGGTGCCGGCGACGGTCAGCATCGGCGTGGCAATCATGCCGCGTGACACTGTCAGCTGGGATCGGCTCGTCTCCTCCGCCGATCGCGCGCTCTACGCCGCCAAGCGCGCAGGCCGCAATTGCATCATCGTCTTCGACGAAATGGAAATCGCAAAGACGGTCGACGCGCCGCCAGACACAGATGGCGGCGAACTGGTTCCGACACTCGATGACCAGATTCACGCCCTGCGACGCATGGGCAAGCTCGCCGGCATGTGACGGGCTTTTCCGGCGCGATTTATTCCGATAATCCTTGTCATCATGATCACATCTTCCCTCCTCTCCATCGATTCGGCGGCCCGCCGCGTCTCTCTCGACGCCCGCGATCCCGCCTTCTATACGAATCCCAATGCGGTCTACGCCGCCTTGCATGCTCAATGTCCCACCTTTTACTGGGAGGAGCAGAAACAATGGTATTTCATAGGCTATGACCATGTGAACGGGCTGCTGCGCGACCGCCGCTTCGGCCGCCAGATCCTGCACATCGCCACGCGTGAAGAGCTCGGCATGCCGGCACCTCTGCCGCATCTGAAGAATTTCGATCTTGCCGAACAGTACTCGCTCCTCGAAATCGAACCGCCCGAGCACACGCGCCTGCGCACCCTCGTCAACCGCGCCTTCGTGTCCCGCCATGTCGAGAAGATGAAACCGGAACTGGCCGAACTGGCCACCCGCCTGATCGACGGCTTCGAGAAGGACGGTGAGGTCGAGCTTCTGTCGGCCTTTGCCGACGTCATTCCCGTCACCATGATCGCGCGGATGATCGGCATACCGGAAGAAATGGGGCCACAGCTGCTGAAGTGGTCCCACGCCTATGTCCGCATGTACATGTTCGGCCGTACGGCTGCCGACGAAGACGCGGCGGATCAGGCCGCAAAGGAATTCGCCGACTATGTGAAAACCGTCATCCGCGAGCGCCGCGCCAATCCGCGCGACGATCTGTTGACGCACATGATCACCACCGAGCACAAGGGTCAGTATCTGACCGAAGACGAACTGGTGTCGACGACGATCGTGCTGCTCAATGCCGGCCATGAAGCGACGGTGCATCAGATCGGCAATTCCGTGCGCGTCATTCTGGAAAGCGATTATTCGCCGGCCGAGCTCTTCAAGGACGAGGCGACGACGGAACGAACGGTGGAAGAGACGCTGCGCATCTGCGCGCCCGTGCACATCTTCGACCGCTGGTGCCTGGAGTTGACGGAAATCGACGGGATCTCCTTTCAGCGCGGCGACAAGGTGGCGATGATCCTTGCAGCCGCCAATCTGGACCCGACGAAATTTTCCGATCCCCTCACCTTCAAGCCCGACCGCAACGAAGCACCCATCCTGTCGTTCGGCGCGGGTATCCATTTCTGCATCGGCGCACCGCTGGCCCGGTTGGAATTGAACGTCGTGCTGCCGATCCTCTTCGAGCGCTTGCCTGGGTTGAAGCTCAAGAGGACGCCCGAGGTCAAGGACGTCTACCAATTCCACGGCCTGGACAAGCTCGAACTGACCTGGTGAGTTCGAGCCGCCCGCCAAAGGCGGGTGTTCGCTGTTTTCGCAGCCCGCGGCACGGCAACCGGCAAAATTCACGTCATGGCTAAAATGCAAAATGGCGCGTCCGACCGGCGCGCCATCTTAAATCTTGGGTTCAGGCGATGCCCGGACCGTATCAGCCGTAACGACCGGTGATGTAGTCTTCCGTGCGCTTCACCTTCGGCGCCTGGAAGATCTGCTCGGTCGGGCCGTATTCGATCAGGTCGCCGAGATACATGAAGGCGGTACTGTCGGAGATGCGGCTCGCCTGCTGCATATTGTGCGTGACGATGACGATCGTGAAATCGCCCTTCAACTGCGACACCAGTTCTTCGACCTTGGCCGTGGAGATCGGATCGAGAGCCGAAGTCGGCTCGTCCAGAAGCAAGACCTCCGGGCGCAGCGCGATGGCGCGGGCGATGCAGAGACGCTGCTGCTGGCCCCCGGAAAGGCCAAGTCCGCTCTGGTGCAACTTTTCCTTCACTTCGCTCCACAACGCCGTTTCCGTCAGCGCCGCTTCGACGCGCACGTCCATCTCCGCCTTGGAAATCTTCTCATAGAGCCGGATGCCGAAAGCGACGTTTTCATAGATCGACATCGGGAACGGTGTTGGCTTCTGGAACACCATGCCGACCTTGGCGCGCAAATCGTTCAGATCGACGTCCTTGGTGAGAATATTGCGGCCGTCCAGCAGGATCTCGCCCGAAACCGTCTGGCCCGGATAGAGGTCATACATCCGGTTGAAGGTGCGCAGCAGTGTGGATTTGCCGCAACCCGAAGGGCCGATGAAGGCAGTGACCGCATTTTTGCGGATGTCCATATTCACACCCTTCAGAACGCGATGGCCGTTCTGATAGGTGAAATCGAGGTTCTTCACCTGAAGTTTCGCGAGCATGCCGAGATCCGACTGAGAAACGGCGTCCTTCCCCGGCTGTGCGTTGACGCTCTGGAAATTGTTGTCGCTCATGTTCATGGTTTCATTCCTATCGTTCGGCGGCTGCGTCATTGGCGACGCCCACTCAAGACACGGGCAAGGATGTTGAGGGCAAGGATGGCAACGGTGATGATCAATGCGCCGGCCCAAGCCAGTTGTTTGAGATCCTCGCCTGCATCGGCGGCGAGCGTGTTGATGGCAACCGGCAGCGTGGCGATTGGACCGGTCAGGTCTGCATTCATGAATTTGCTGTAACCGGCCGTAAAGAGAAGCGGTGCGGTTTCGCCGCTGATGCGGGCGACGGCCAGCAGGATGCCGGTGAGGATGCCCGTCCAGGCGGAACGGTAGACCACCATCATCATGGACTTCCAGCGCGGCGCGCCGAGCGCGGCGGTCGCCTCGCGAAGCGCGTTTGGCACCAGCAACAGCATGTCCTGTGTCGTGCGGTTGACGACCGGAAGGGCGATCAGCGCCAGCGCAAGGATGCCGGCGATGGCAGAGTTGCCGTGCATGGGCACGACCACCGCACCGTAGACGAACACGCCGATGATGATCGAGGGTGCTGACAGCAAAATGTCGTTGAGGAACTTGGCAGCCTCGGCAAGTTTGCTGCCGTTGGCATATTCCACCAGATAGGTGGCGGCGAGAATGCCGATCGGCGCAGCAATCACGATGGCGAGGCCCGTGACCAGCACGGTGCCGTAGATTGCGTTGATCAGACCACCACGCGAGCCCTGGGCCGGGATCGACATGGTGAACACGTCGAGGCTGAGCGCCGATACACCGCGATAAAGGAGGGTCGCAAGGATTACGCTCAGAAAGAATATGCCGAGGACGGCTGCGATGAAGCACAAGACCATCATCACCCGGTTCTTCCCATAACGCCTCGACACGAGGTTCTGACGAATTGCATTGTCCATGGGTTTTTTCCTCAGAGCGAGTCGCCGCGGCCGATCATCCACCGCGCCGCCGCAAGCACGCAGAAGGAAAGGACGAACAGGAGCAGGCCGAGCGCAATCAGGCTCGACAATTGCAGACCGTCGGCATCGCCGAAGTTGTTCGCGATCTGGGCGGAAATGGTGGTGGACGGCGAAATGATCGACGATTGCAGACGGCTCACCGAGCCTATCACGAAAGTGACGGCCATGGTTTCGCCAAGCGCACGACCGAGGCCGAGCATGATGCCGCCGACGAGGCCGCGACGTGTATAGGGGATCAGGATGTGGCGAGCCACTTCCCATGTAGTCATGCCCATGCCGTAAGCGGATTCACGCAGCATCGGCGGCACGGTGGTGAACACATCGCGGGAGATCGCGGTGATGAACGGCAGGATCATGACGGCCAGCACGAGGCTTGCCGTCAGCAGGCCGACGCCCGGCGCCGGCGGCTGGAACAGCAGGCCGATCAACGGCACCTGGCCGACCGTCATCATAAGGAAGGGCAGGATATAGGTCTGCATCAGCGGCACGAGAATGAACAGACCGACGATGCCGTAGATAATGGATGGAACACCGGCCAGAAGCTCGATGGCCGTACTGATCGGACGCCGCAGGCTGCCGGGGCAAAGTTCCGTGAGGAAGATGGCGATGCCGATGCCCAGGGGAATGGCAATCAGCATGGCGATGAACGAACTCACCAGCGTACCGACCACCGCAGGCACAGCACCATAAATATCGGCGGGAGCGCTCCACTTCGTGCCCCAGAGGAACGAAAACCCGAAGGCCTGGAAGGTTGGCAAGGCATCGATGACAAGAACCACAATGATTGCCAGCAGCAGAAGCACGACAAGAGCAGCCGAGCAAAGCGTCATAAAATAGAAAATCCGGTCCTGTCTCCGGAATTTTCTCGTGATGGCGGTGGTATCCAATGCCTGGAAGCCAGCCGTCTGAGTCGCGTCAGCCATCGATTTCCCCTTGTCCTGTCACGAAAGGCGGACAGGGCCAAACCCTGTCCGCCGCACTCTCATCCAGCACAAATTACTTCGTGCCAAAGTCCTTCTTCCAGGACTCTTCGACAACCTTGGCAACAGTTTCCGGAACCGGAAGATAGGACAGGTCGGTCGCGTCCTTCTGGCCCTTTTCATAGGACCACTTGAAGAACTTCAGCGCTGCTTCGTTCTGAGCAGGATCGGCCGGCTTCTTGTAGAGCAGAACCCAGGTCGAAGCTGCAATCGGCCAGCTCTTGTCGCCCGGCTGATTGGTGATGATCAGGTTGAAGTTCTTGGCATGGGCCCAATCGGCGTTGGAAGCGGCAGCCTTGAATGTGTCGAGGCTCGGCTCGATAACCTTGCCTGCCGCATTCTTCATCTTCGCGAAACCGATGTGGTTGGCGACGACATAGGAATATTCAACGTAAGAGATCGAGCCAGCCGTCTGGTTGACAGTGGTGGAAACGCCTTCGGAACCCTTGGCGCCGAAGCCGACCGGCCATTCGACCGCCGTGTTCGAACCAACCTTTTCCTTCCACTCCGGCGAAACCTTCGACAGGTAGTCGGTGAAGTTGAAGGTCGTGCCCGAGCTGTCGGCGCGATAAACGACGGAGATCGGCCCGGAAGGCAGCTTAATGTCGGGGTTGAGGGCCTTGATGGCCGCATCGTCCCACTTGGCGATCTTGCCGAGGAAGATATCGGCCAGCGTCTTGCCGTCGAGAACGAGTTCGCCCGGCTTTACGCCAGCGACGTTATAGGAAACGACGATGCCGCCGGAGATCATCGGGAACTGGGCAATGCCGTTCTTCTCGAGATCAGCGTCGCTCATCGGCTTATCCGAAGCGCCGAATACGATGGTCTTGTCGAGGAGCTGCTTGATGCCGGCGCCCGAACCGACGGACTGGTAGTTGACGACATTGTTCGTCGCAGCCTTATAGCCTTCGGCCCACTTGGACAGAACCGGCGCGATGAAGCTCGAGCCGGCGCCCGTGATGTCGGCAGCCATAGCCGAAGCGGCCATGGTGACAACCAGGCCAGCGGTCAGGCAAAGGGAACGGAGTTTCAGATTAAGCATAGTAGACTCACTTCCTCAAGTGAACAAAAGGATGGCGAGCAGAAGACCGGCACGGGGTACTCATTATAGATGACCTCCCCACCTCAATCTCCTGGCGACAAGGATGGCTCTAAAGACGCATTGTTTCAGTTTGATGACAGTTTAATGAAGCGCCAGTGACACAACCTGCAGCAATGATAATGGCTATCCCGAAAGCACATGGAAAAGCTTGCCGTTCGGCGGAAAACATCGGCCTCCTTGTTTTGATTCAGGGGGCTTTCAGAGACGGATCACATAGTCCTTGCGAGTCGTTTCAATGACTTCCCACGTCCCCTTGAAGCCGGGCCTCAAGATCATGCGGTCGCCGGCGCGCAAATGAAAAGCCTCGCCGTTCTCTGCAGTTACCACCGAATAGCCGGAGAGGATATGAAAGTACTCCCACTCGTCATAGACGATTTTCCATTTGCCCGGCGACGCCTCCCAGATACCCGCGTAAAGGCCGCCATCGGCCTCATCGAGGTTCCAGGTGCGAAAGCTCGGAGTTCCCGAGACGAGCCGATCTGCAGCGGGCGCGCCGGTCTCCGGCTCGACGCCATCGATATTCAATCGCAGATATGCCGTCACAAATGCCTCCTGTCGATGCGCTTCGGCGGCAAAGCCTCAGCAGTCCGCGGTCGCTTCCTTGCGATCACGGGACCGAGACAAGCACGAAACGACGACCCATCAAAGATAGCCGGCAGGCTTTTTCAGCCCTTTATCGACGCGGCCCTCAGACTTTCGCCAGTGCCTGCTCCAGGTCGGCGATGATGTCCTTGACGTCTTCGATGCCGACCGACAGACGCACCACATCGGGGCCGGCGCCGGCGGCGACCTTCTGTTCGTCGGTCAACTGCTTGTGCGTCGTCGAGGCGGGATGGATGACCAGAGAGCGCGTGTCGCCGATGTTGGCGAGATGCGAGAAGAGTTCCAGTCCCTCCACCAGTCCCTTGCCCGCTTCATAGCCGCCTTTCAGTCCGAAGGTGAAGACCGATCCCGCCCCCTTCGGCGAGTAGCGCTGCTGCAGAGCATGGTTCGGATCATCCTCGAGCCCGGCATAGTTCACCCAGGCCACCTTCTCCTGCTCCTTCAGCCACCGCGCGACGGCAAGCGCATTGTCGGAATGGCGCTGCATGCGCAGCGGCAGCGTCTCGATGCCAGTCAGAATGAGGAAGGCGTTGAACGGCGAGATTGCCGGGCCGAGATCGCGCAGACCGAGGACGCGGCACGCAATGGCGAAGGCAAAATTGCCGAACGTCGCGTGCAGCACGACACCATTATATTCCGGCCTCGGCGCCGACAGCATCGGATAGTTGCCGGAAGCCGACCAATTGAAGGTGCCGCCATCGATGATGACACCACCCATGGAATTGCCGTGTCCGCCGAGGAATTTCGTCAGCGAGTGCACGACGATGTCGGCGCCATGTTCCAATGGCCGGATGAGATAAGGACTTGCCATGGTGTTGTCGACGATCAGCGGCAGACCATGCCTGTGGGCAACGGCGGCGATCGCGTCGATATCGACGAAGGTGCCGCCGGGATTGGCGAGGCTCTCGATGAAGATGGCGCGCGTGTGGTCATCGATCTGGGCTTCGAAGGTGGAGGGATCGGCTGAATCGGCCCAACGCACCCGCCAATCGAAATTCTTGAAGGAATTGCCGAACTGATTGATGGAGCCGCCGTAAAGCCTCTTGGCGGCGACGAAATTGTCGCCCGGCCGCATGATGGTGTGGAAGACGAGCATCTGGGCGGCATGACCCGAAGCGACCGCAAGTCCCGCCGTTCCGCCTTCCAGAGCGGCCACCCGCTCCTCGAGCACGGCCTGTGTCGGGTTCATGATGCGCGTATAGATATTGCCGAACTGCTGCAGCCCGAAGAGTGCCGCGGCATGATCGGCATCCTGGAAGACGAAAGATGTCGTCTGATAGATCGGCGTGGCGCGAGCGCCCGTCGTCGGATCCGGCTGCGCGCCTGCGTGGACGGCCAGCGTGTCGAAACCCGGATTGTTCGTCGGCATGATTTTTCCTCCCGCCAGTTTTATCTGTGACGGGGAAATCATAGCGTCTGGCGTATGAAAGTTAACCGCGAACTTTGCTGCACTTTCCGGCCCGCGGGAAAAACGTGCCCGCTTTCAGCCGGATCGCGCGATAAACGGCCACATGCCCGCAACTGCGCTTCCCGTCCGGTCAGGCAACCAGACGCGGATATTCGATGGCCGGGCAGCGGTCCATGACGACCCTGACGCCCGCGGCCTCGGCTCTAGCCGCCGCCGCGTCATCGCGCACGCCGAGCTGGCCCCAGATGACAGGCGGCCTTGGCTCAATCATGATGGTCTCCTCGACCACCGCGCGCAGATATTCGGGCGCCCGGAAAACATCGACCATGTCCACCGGCTCGGGAATATCGGACAGATGCGCGTAGACCCACTGCCCGAGGATTTCCTTGCCGGCTTGCCCGGGGTTGACCGGAATGACACGATACCCCCTGTTCAGCAGATAGGCCATGACGCCATTGCTCGGCCGCGCCGGATTGGGCGAAGCGCCGACGAGCGCGATGGTCCTTACGGATAGAAGGATGTCAGCAATATAGGAATCATCATAATTATTGTGGTTCATCACCAAGCCTCCCAACTCGATCACACTTGCGTTTTCGCCACAGATATAGAAACCGCGGCGGCAGTTTCCACGTATATATTACATTATAACAACTTCAGGGAGGATTAACCCGATGAAAAAGATCGTACTCCTGGGCCTGCTGATCACATCGGCAGCCTCGCCGGCGATGGCGATTTCGCGATATAACTCCATGTCCATGACCTGCGCCGAAGCCAGGGCGACCATCAGTCGCGAGCGCGCGGTGATCATGCGCTATCCGGCCAAAAGAACACCCAACATGACGCTTTACGATCGCTATGTCGTCAATAGCGATGCGTGCGACCTCGGCTACTATACCTATCAGGATTATCTGCCGACGAAGGATCGCGCCTCCTGCCCTGTCTATACGTGTCGGCCGACCACTGATCTCGATGACGATGAATTGATTTTCCGGCGCTGATCATAATCAGCCAGGGCTGGTGATTGAATACAACCGTTTTCGATCACACAGACGGGCACGACCCTTGATTGTCTTAAGTATAGCGCGCTGCCGCCATGGCAGTCTGCGATAGCGCAATGATGCGCCTCAATTGGGAGTGTGTTCCAAAGCGCTTTCACCCGCTTTACCCCGGTCAACTCCAGCACGTTCTCATGAAATACAACTTCTGTTCACTATTCATTCATATTCAATTAGTAAAGTCTTATAAAAGAAGACCGAAAATGAGAACCGATTGCGAACACGCAATATATGCAAATTCATTAATTTTCCACAGAATATTTTTTGGTTCTTCGCCGACCTATACCGCAGGAAACATTGCATCAGGAGTTTTATACCTGAAACCATAACCCGCTTTTTCAAAGATTTATACCGTTGCCAACGCCAATCTCTGTAATATTCTTCGATATCTGCAATTTTATCCACACTATTTTGCGTTGCAGCAGGATCGGTCAGCGTTAACGGCCGCTCCATCGGGTCAAGGCCGCACCAAAAGATTGTGTAGTCATTTTTTTCAACAATGCAATGTGATGTCTCTTCGAGTAAGGCTGGCCTAATTCTACCCTTGCGTTCACATGGCATGCGATACTTGTTCGCACCTCACGCTCCAATAAATTAGTAATATCTAATTTTAGAGGCGTGCGTCGGAACATACGGCGAACCCATCTACTGACCTCGACAACCCGCCATCTGAACGGGCGGCGGCATGTTTGCGACTAGAACATCCCGTTGCTTTTTGTCGTATTACGGGTCAAATGGCAGTCACTTTCCCACAAAACATCAAGCTTTTGTTGGCTAGCGTTCATTTCAGAGGTTCCTGTGTCTTTCGACGTCATCGCTCTTGTCCTTTTCGGTGCCTTACTGCACGCGACATGGAATGCGATTATCAAGGCGGGAACCGATAAGTCGCTGGATGCCGCACTGGTTTCGGCTGGTGGCGCGGCTGCAGCCCTGCCCTTGCTGCCGTTCCTGCCGCTACCGGCCTCCGCGGCCTGGCCGTTCATCGGCGCTTCGGCGATCCTCCAGTTCGCTTATTTCCAGCTTGTCGCGGCGGCCTACCGCGCCGGCGACATCGGCCTCGTCTATCCGCTGATGCGGGGTGTCGCGCCGTTGATCATCGTTTCCACAAGCAGTTTCATTCTCAAGGAGACGCTTTCGGGTGGCGCCCTGATCGGCACGATGACCATCTGCGCCGGGATATTGACGCTTGCCTTCGAGGCACGAAAAGGCAGCCGCCGCGCGATCGTGCTGGCGCTTGCCAACGCCGCTGTCATCGCGACCTATACCTATGTCGACGGCATCGGCGCGCGGATATCCGGCAATTCCATATCCTATACGCTGTGGATGTCGCTCCTGCCGCCGGTCCTTCTGTTTGCATGGGCAATCTCGCAGCGCGGCGTCAATGCCGTCGCCGCCCACATCCGCTACAATTGGTGGCGCGGGCTTATCGGCGGCGGCGGTTCGATCATCTCGTACGGGCTTGCCTTATGGGCGATGACCAAGGCTCCGGTCGCCATGGTTGCCGCCCTGCGCGAGACGTCGATCCTCTTCGCGCTGGTCATCTCCGTCGTCGTTTTGAAGGAGCGCTCAAGCATCTGGCGTTACGTCGCTGGCGCGATTATCGCCGCCGGCGTCCTGGTTTTGCGGCTGGGTTGACGCTCTCTGTATGTGGTATAATTATACCGCTTATGTAACCAGTTGATTTCACTTATTTATTTTTGCAGCCGCCAAATTTCGATATGTTGACGTTGGCATCAGTTCGCCTTATAAGCCGCCACAGATCGCAGCCTTTCCGGGCTGCTTTCTTTTTGGCGTGCGTTTACACGCCAAATCAAGCAACAAGAAACGCCCTGATGCCTTCGGGTCCGGGGTCCTAAAAGAGAGTATTCGACATGGCAACCTTCTCCCAGAAGCCTGCAGAGGTGGAGAAGAAGTGGATTCTCATCGACGCCGAAGGGCTCGTCGTTGGTCGTCTCGCTTCTATCATCGCAATGCGTCTGCGTGGCAAGCATAAAGCTACCTTCACGCCGCACGTCGACGACGGCGACAACGTCATCGTCATCAATGCCGACAAGATCGTTTTCACCGGCAAGAAGTACGAAGACAAGGTTTACTACTGGCACACCGGTTATGCCGGCGGCATCAAGGAGCGTACGGCTCGTCAGATCATCGAAGGCCGCTTCCCGGAGCGCGTCGTCGAAAAGGCTGTCGAGCGCATGGTTCCCCGCGGCCCGCTCGGCCGTCGCCAGATGAAGAACCTGCGCGTCTACGCCGGCTCGAACCATCCCCATGAAGCCCAGCAGCCAGTCGTTCTCGACGTGGCCAAGCTCAACAAGAAGAACGTAAGGAGCGCCTGATAATGGCTGATCTCTCTTCCCTGAAGGATCTCGGCACGGTATCGGAAGCAGCTGCTCCCGTTCACGTCCGCAAGGTTGACTCGCTCGGTCGCTCCTACGCGACCGGCAAGCGCAAGGACGCTGTCGCTCGTGTATGGCTCAAGGCCGGCTCGGGCAAGATCATCGTCAACGGCAAGGACTACACGGCCTATTTCGCCCGTCCGGTTCTGCAGATGATCCTGCGCCAGCCGATCTTCGCCGCTGCTCGTGACGGCCAGTTCGACATCATCGCAACCGTTGCCGGCGGTGGTCTCTCCGGCCAGGCCGGCGCCGTTCGTCACGGCCTGTCCAAGGCGCTCACCTACTTCGAACCCGGCCTGCGCCCGGTCCTGAAGAAGGGCGGCTTCCTGACCCGCGACAGCCGCGTCGTCGAACGCAAGAAGTACGGCCGTGCGAAGGCACGTCGTTCGTTCCAGTTCTCCAAGCGTTAATCGCTTACCCGAGATCGGAATTTGGAAAGGCTGGGTGCGAACCCGGCCTTTTTGTTTTTACACGTGCACGGCAAAAGTGCATATCTGTCGAGGCAAGTCATGCCTCCGATGGCATACTCGGGCCTTCTTCATGAGGAGTGCACACATGCTCAGATTCGCTTTGCCCATCTTGTTCGTGTTTGCCGGCATATCGCCAGCCCTTTGCGACGATGCCGGACAGGCACCGCCGCCAGACAAGGCGGCGGAGATGCAGAGCATGAAGGACTTTCTTCAAGCGAACTCCGATTGCCGCGAGTTCACCGATAGCTGTTCCTACTGCGTTGTGACCGATGGTCGCGCCGATTGCTCCACGCCGCAAATCGCCTGCGTGAAAAAGGAATATCAATGCACGGCCAGATCGGGCAAATAGGCATTCGAGGCCCGCTCCCTCGCGATTCACACCGAAGCTCGCGAATCCCGTTCGCCCCAAGAGGCACGCCATGAGCACAGACAGACCATCGCATTTCGCGGATACGCCGCAGCCGCCCTATTACATCGTTTCCTTTTCCTCCATCCGCACGCCGGGAGACAACGGCTATGGAGCCATGGGCGAACGCATGGAGACACTCGCACTGGCGCAGGACGGCTGTCTCGGGCTCGAGAGCGCGCGGGGCGCCGACGGCTTCGGCATCACCATCTCCTTCTGGCGGGACGAGGAAAGCATTCTTGCCTGGAAGAATGTTGTGTCGCATCTGGCAGCGCAGAAGCTCGGGCGCGAGCGCTGGTACGAGCAATATAAGGTTCGCATAGCGCGGGTAGAACGGGCCTATGATTTCCATGCGAGCAAAGGAGACGCCCTTGCCGAGCACGTCGATTGACCATGCCTTTACCGCGACAAATCTGACCTCGGCCGCCAGCGACCCGACCTTTGCCGGCGCGCTATCCTTCATGCGCCGCCGCTTTACAAAATCGCTCGAAGAGGTCGATGCCGTGGTCTGGGGCATACCCTTCGATGCCGCGACCTCCAACCGGCCGGGAACGCGCTTCGGGCCGCAGGCGATCCGCCGCGCCTCGGCCATCTTCGACAATGACCCGCAATATCCCTTCAATCGCGATCTCTTTGCCGAGATGTCCGTCATCGACTACGGCGACTGCCTGCTCGATTACGGCAATCATCAGGAAACGCCCGCCGCAATCGAGCGGCAGGCCGCAGCGATCCTCGACAGCGGCGCTTTCATGCTGACGCTGGGCGGCGACCATTTCATCACGTGGCCACTGCTGAAAGCGCATGCGGCCAAGCATGGTCCCCTAGCCCTTGTGCAGTTCGATGCGCATCAGGACACATGGTTTGATGACGGCCGACGGCTCGACCACGGTTCCTTCGTCGCCCGCGCTGTCCGCGATGGCCTCATCGATCCTGATCGCTCCATCCAGATCGGCATACGCACGCATGCGCCTGATGATTTCGGCATCCAGATTCTCTACGGCCATCAGGTGGAAGACATGAGCGCCGCCGATATCGCCTCGACGATCATCTCCCACACCCAGGGCGCACCCGCCTATCTGACCTTCGATATCGATTGCCTCGACCCCGCCTATGCGCCGGGTACGGGAACGCCGGTAGCCGGTGGCCCCTCCAGCGCGAAGATCCTCTCGACGCTTCAACGCCTGGATCAGCTCGACATCAGAGGCGCGGATGTCGTCGAGGTGTCGCCTGCCTACGACCATGCCGATATCGCCGCCATTGCAGGGGCAACAGTAGCGATGTATATGCTCGGTCTCCACGCTGAAAGGCGTGCGGCTGGACGTTAGGGCATGATCCCGAAAAGTGTGAAACGGTTTTCGGATAAGATCATGACCAGACAATTGCAGCCGTTATCATTTTGAATCAACTCCATGGCAAACTGAGTCCGGAAATACTCTGAACCTATTGAAAGAGCAGGAATAAGATGGCACCGAAGATCTTCATCGATGGCGAACACGGAACCACGGGCTTGCAGATCCGCACGCGCATGGCCGACCGCCGTGATGTCGAACTCCTGTCCATTCCTGAAGCCGAACGGCGCAATCCCGCCATGCGCGAGGACATGCTGAACAGCGCCGATATCGCCATTCTCTGCCTGCCCGACGATGCGTCGAAGGAAGCGGTGAAAATGGTCGCGGCCAACAACAATGTCCGCGTCATCGACACGTCCACCGCCTTCCGTATCCATCCGGATTGGGCCTATGGCTTTGCCGAGATGGACAGCAATCAGGGCAATAAGATCAGGGCTGCGCGTTTCGTCGCCAATCCGGGCTGCTATCCCACAGGCGCGATCGGTCTCATCCGTCCGCTGCGCGCCGCCGGCATCATTCCGGCGGACTATCCTGTGACGGTCAATGCCGTTTCCGGCTATACCGGTGGCGGCAAGCAGATGATCGCCCAGATGGAAAACCCCGATCATCCGGATGCGATCAGCGCTCCGCACTTCCTTTACGGCCTGTCGCTGACCCACAAGCACGTGCCTGAGATGACGACGCATGGCCTGCTCGACCGTGCACCGATCTTCTCGCCATCCGTCGGCCGCTTCCCGCAGGGTATGATCGTGCAGGTGCCGCTGTATCTCGGCGATCTGGCTGAAGGTGCTACACTGGAAAGCATTCACGCCGCACTCTCAGCCCATTATGCCGGCCAGGATATCGTTCAGGTCGTCCCGCTCGACGAGAGCCGTGCCCTGCCGCGCGTCAACGCTGTTGAACTGGCGGGCAAGGACACAATGAAGCTCTTCGTGTTCGGTACGCCGGGCGCCGGCCAGGTCAATCTGGTGGCGCTGCTCGACAATCTCGGCAAGGGTGCGTCGGGTGCTGCGGTACAGAATATGGATCTGATGCTGAGCGCCTGAGGCGCCGAACGCCGGCCTACAAGCGGACACTCCATGCACCCGGCCCGATCATCCCGTCGAGGATAGATCAGGCCGGGCTCCTTCGTGTCACGCAGAGATCCCCCGTCAATTCGACAGTCTCCAAGCGCCTGCGGCCACAATTCCGCCTTGTCGCTAAATTAGCAGCCTCTACACAAAAAAGTGATCGGCTGTGATGCGGCGCGACCAATTGTCGGCCGGATTTATTCCTTAACCGCTTCGCTGGCCCGGATGACTGGGCCGTCGAAGACACCGCTATTTTCAATCAATATTCAAGAATGAACCAGCGTAAAGGAATTGGTTACCATAATTCGGCATGCTTCCAGACAGTCGGCAGTGTGGTGGTCGTGATGCGGGTTCCGCGTCGAGACGCGTGTGCATCTGTGAGCCGGCATGGTGTCTGTGTAGTTTGGATAACGAGTATCATGGCGTTTGTGACCGATGGCTTCGGTAGCTTCAATTCGCGTTTCGGCTACGCCTCGCGACGGAAAAAATCCTTCAGCATCCGCCCCGGCACATTGGCCACCGGCGTCGCCGTGGTGGCCTTCGCCTGGGTCGCCGCCACGCTGATCACCACGCAATCGATGGTGCTGTCCCTCCCCGGCGCGACCAGCACAGCCAATGATTTTCTGACGCCGCGGGCATCCGCCTTCATCGTGCCGCAAGGCCACATGGCGCATCCTGCCCGCCTCTCCAGCCAGGTCGCATCGCTGAACGAGCGGAGCCGCTTCGGCAGCGCGCCGGCGAACGCACCGGTGGGCGGGGCAACCCATGAGCTGACGAAGGATGACGCAGTTCAGGCGAAGACCGCCAATCGGGACGCCGTGCGCTTGCAGCTGGCGAACGCTCTGGCGCAACAGACATCCGAGATCAAGCTGGCTCGAAGCGAGGCAGCGAGCATTAAGAGCGGCCGTGTCGAAGTGGCAGCCTCGCCGGAGGCAATCGACCATCTGCGCAAGGTGATCGCGGTCAACTTTGCCGCCGCGGTCCAATCACTGGCCCAAGTAAAATACGCCGCCGCCTCCATACCGGCGGTGGGTCCGGCAAACTCCGTTCCGGAGCCGGTCGCCGTTGCGTCGGCAGCCCCCGTTGCAAACCTGCCTGCAATTGCCGAAGCGACACCGCTGCCGGCCAAGGACGCCGATATCGCAATGGCGGAAGCTGTGCTGAGCGTGGTGCCGATGGCCCGCCCCGACCGCGAGCCGGAGGTACAGCGCACCAATATCCCAGCGTCAGCCGCCATTGCCAGGGCAACGATCAAGGATACCCCCGCGCAGCCACCGGCGCGTCTCATGGCTTATGCGAATCCGGACGACAGCTCCGTGCGCAAGACGAAGCCGTTCCTCAATCCCTTTGCCGCCATCAGCCCGGGCGAAGGTACGGCCATCTACGACATCGAGGCGAAGACCGTCTATCTGCCGAGCGGCGAGCGTCTGGAAGCCCATTCCGGCCTCGGTTACATGCGTGACAATCCGCGTTATGTCGACCGCAAAAATACCGGCCCGACGCCGCCTGAGACTTATAAGCTGACGTACAGGGAAAGCCCGTTCCATGGCGTACAGGCGCTGCGCCTAACACCCACAGGCGGCTCCCGCGTCTATGGCCGCGACGGCTTGCTGGCTCATACGTACATGCTCAGAGGAGGCCGAGCAGAATCGAATGGCTGCGTGGTCTTTAAGGATTACAATCGCTTCCTCGCCGCCTTCAAGCGCGGTGAAATCAAGCACTTGAAAGTCGTGTCGCGGATGTCGTCGGCGGCAAGTGTCGCCTCAGCACGCTAAGAAGGATTGAATTGAGGCGCGATGCGCCTCAATCTCCCACGACGATCGACGTCTGGCGCGGCAATTCGCCATAAAAGCCCCGCCAATTGGCGATCGCGAAACCAAAGACGATCAAAGCACCCGCCTGATGCGCCAATGCCAGGTGTAACGGCACCTGCAGCAGCAGCGTGGTGATGCCGAGTATCGCCTGAATCAGCACAAGCAGGAACAGGACGACCGAGCGGCGTGCATGTGTCGTCTGCGGCGCTGCGCCCAGCGAAATGATCATGTTGATGGCGACGACGATGAATAGCGCATAGGCGCCGAGGCGATGGATGAACTGCACCGTCTTCGGATTTTCGAAGAAATTGATCCAGCCCGGCGACTGTACGAGCAATCCATCCGGGACTATGGCGCCATCCATGAGCGGCCAGGTGTTGTAACTCAGGCCGGCATCCAACCCGGCGACGAGAGCGCCGAGATAGATCTGAAATAGCGCCATAATGGCAATGAGGCCCGCCAGCTTCGCCGAATAGCGGGTCGGCGCCGGTTCGTTCGAATGCGGCGACAGCGCGCGCATGAACCACATGCAGGCGGCAAAGATCAGACAGGCGGTGACGAGATGGATGGCGAGGCGATACTGGCTGACGTCCGTGCGCGCCTCCAGGCCGGATGACACCATCCACCAGCCGATCGCGCCCTGCAGGCCTCCGAGCAGAAAGATACCGGCAAGCGGCAGCCAAAGCTTGCGTTCGACACGGCCGGTCAGGACGAAGAACAGCAGGGGTAGGCCGAAGATGATGCCGATGGCGCGCGCGAGCAGGCGGTGTGCCCATTCCCACCAGAAAATGCCCTTGAACTCGCCGACCGTCATGTCCTTGTTCAGGAGCCGGAATTGCGGAATGCGCTTGTAGAGGTCGAATTCCTCCTGCCATTCCTGGGCATTGAGAGGCGGGATGACGCCGTGGATCGGCTGCCACTGGGTGATCGACAGGCCGGAATTGGTCAGGCGCGTCGCACCGCCCACCAGCACCAGGCCGAAGAGAACCAGCAGCACACAGGCAAGCCAGAGGCGGATGGCGCGGCGATTGCGGTCCTGGCGGACCACCTCCTTCAATATAGCCTGTTCCGACGTGAAATTAGTGGCAGCCATGACGTCTCCCTTCGATCAGGCTGTTGATTTGCCCGATAGGGGCGTGCAAAACAAGTCCCGGGAGTTTGCGGCATGCCGTCGCGGCATGTCGTCGTAAGAGGAGAGACCACCCCGTGCCCCTTCGCCTGCGCAAATTCATAGGCATGATCCTGCTTGTGCTGTTGGTTGCAATCTATGCGATCGTTGCCATGATCGTTGCAGTGCGCACGCTCGGAGATCAACCCGGCTGGGTCCATTTCCTCTACTTCCTGTTCAGCGGCATCATCTGGGTGCTGCCGGCCATGGGGATCATCAAATGGATGGCCGGGCCGCGTCCGCAATAGCCGCTGCGCTGGGGCAATTTACGCAAGGCTAACCCTGATCCACGGGATATGCGCGCGGATCGTCCCATCTTAAGCCAAAAATAAGCCGCGACCCGCAAGACTGAGTTCGAACGCCGCCAGAGCGGAGAGGATCGGATGCAGACGCAAGAACGGGATATCGCCGTCACGGCCGTTGCCTTGGCAACGGGCGAGCGGAGCATGCCCGTTACAGCGCAGCCGGCTAAGGGCGGCGGCTTCCGCATCGACGTCTTCGACAGCATAGCCGCGCTCGAGGCCGAATGGCGCGTGCTGGAACGAGACGACCTGGCTTCGCTGCACCAGAGCTATGATTGGTGCTCGGCCTGGGTGGAGACCTTTCGGCATCCGCTGGCTATCGTTCGCGGCTCGCTTGGATATCATACCGCCTTCATCCTGCCGCTGGAGATCATCCGCGAACGCGGCGTGCGCCGAGCCGAATTCATCGGCACGCGCCATAGCAACATCAACACCGGCCTGTTCTCCGCCGAATTTCTGCAGGGCGCCGCCGAGGGCCTGACGTCCGCGCAGACGACGGCAGTCGCAGAAGCCCTGCGCGGCAAGGCGGATATCGTCATCCTGCGCAACGTGCCGCTCGACTGGCGCGGCCGCAGAAGCCCGCTTGCCTCGCTACCCGCCGTGGAAAACCAGAACCACGCCTTCCAACTGCCTTTCCTCGGCAGTTTCGAGGCGAGCCTGAAACAGGTGAACGCCAAGCGCCGCCGCAAGAAGTTCAAGCACCAGAGCCGTCTCCTCGATGCCAAGGGCGGCTATGACTATGTGAACGCCGCGCCCGATCAGCAGGACGGGCTGCTCGACCTGTTCTTCGAGCAGAAGGCGACCCGCTTCCGGGAAGCCGGCTTGCCCGACGTCTTTGCCCATGCGCCGACGCAAGCCGCTCTGCGCCGGCTGCTGCGTCGTGGGAATGATGGCGTCGATGCCACGCTGCAGATGCATGCCCTCCGGCTCAAGGGCGAACATGAGGGGCACATTGCGGCGGTCGCGGCCCTGTCTCGCAAGGGCGATCACGTCATCTGCCAGTTTGCCTCGATCGACGAGGCGCTGGTTGCCGAGGCGAGCCCCGGCGAGTTGCTGTTCTGGTTGATGATCGAGCGTCTGCATCGCGAGGGCGTCGCCCTCTTCGATTTCGGCATCGGCGACCAGAACTACAAGCGCTCCTGGTGTCCGATGGAGACCACGCAGCATGATCTGTTCCTGCCGATATCCGGCATCGGCCATGTAGCGGCTCTGGCAGAACGAAGCATCACGCGCGCCAAGGCCGCCATCAAGTCCAACTGGCAGCTCTATGCCTTCATCCAGCGGTTGCGGGCCCGGCGGGGCGCGGGTCCGGCTGTGGCCGACGAGAACGACAGGGATTGATCACGCCGCGTCGCGCCGCGTATCCGGATCGAGCTCCTGGCGCCATCCGGACATCAGGATGATGTGCTCATAGCCAGCCTTCTGGAATTCCGCCATCGCTGCAATGAATTGGCCTTCGTCGGGCACCGGCATGGAGAGAATGATCTCCGTATCCTTGCTGCGCGTCAGTCGCGCGACGCCGGAAACATCGGCTGCGCCGCATTCGACAAGAACGATGTCATAGGCCGAACCGAGCGCATCAAGGATCAGCGACAGCCGGTCGGCGCCGCGCATCGCACGACCGAGATCGCTCATGCCCTGCGGCACGAGATGGGCGTCGGAGAGCCGATCAGGGTGGATCGTATCCGCAAAGGCGGCCTCGCCGCACAGCAGGTCGGTCACGCCTGAAAGTTCGTCGTGCTCGGCCATGAGCCGGGAGGGGCAACCCGTTCCTGTCATGTCGACCAGCACGATACGGCTTCCGGCATCCGCAATCGTCCGTGCCAGCATCACCGTCGCTGTGGATCCGCTGTCACCGTTCGGGGATATGGCAATCGCCAGCCTGGAGCCGTTGGCGATCAGATAGTCGGCGACGGACTGGATGGAGAAATCCTCCTCGTCTTCCACTTCCTGAACCGCTGGCTTCGGCTTGAGCTCCGGATCGACTGACGCCGCCATCTCCTGCGCCAGGGTTTCGTCTGCCGGGACCGAAAGCATGCTTGCCGGCACATCGGCGCGCTTCACCATGGCCAGCGCCGGCGCCGTCTGGATATCAGGCTGAGGACGAGCGGGCATTTCCGGCAAAGCCTTCTCGTCGCGACCGACGGGCCGCAATGCGCGACCGCTGAACAGTTCCGCCAGCATGATGACGATGGCGGTCAGGATGAAGGTCGCCAATGCTGATACCACGACGATCGGGCCGACCTTCGGGAAATATGGATCGACCGGCTCGACCGCCTTCGAAACCACGCGGGCATCGGCCGGGCTCGAATTCTTGTCCACGCGGGAAGCAGCCTCGCGATAGCGGGCGAGATAGGTTTCCAGCAATTGCCGCTCCGCCGCGGCCTCGCGCTCCAGTGCATTGAGGCCGACCTCGTCTTCCCCTGCCCTGGCGCTATCGGCCTTCAGCGTGTTCGATTGCGCCAGCAGTTGCTGCTCGCGCAGCTGCGCCACCTTGGCTTCGTTTTCGATGCTGGCCAGAATCCTCTGGGTCTCGCGATTGATCTGCTGGCGGATGTCGACGAGCTGCGCCCGCAGGCTCCTCAGCCTGGGATGGCCATCCATCAGCGTCGTGGACAGATCCGAGATCTGCGATTCCAGGTTGGACTCCGTCGCTTTCAGCCGCTGGATTGCCTGCGAACCGGCGACATCGGCAAGCGTGTCGGTGGAGCGGCCGCTGGCGAGCGCGTTGCGCACCGCCTGGGCCCGCGCTTCGGCATTGGCCTTATCGCCGCGCACCTGCGCCAGCTGGCCTGAGATATCGCCAAGCTGCTGCGTTGCGAAATTGCCGTTCTGGCTCGTTTGAAGAAGCCCGTTGGCCGAGCGGTAGTCGGCGACCTTCTTTTCGGCCTCGCTGACCTTCTCGCGCAGACTGTTGATCTCCGGTTCCAGCCAACGCGTCGCCTCGCTATTGGAATCGAGCTTGGCGCCGCTCTGCATCGAGAGATAGACCTGCGCCATCGCGTTCGGCACGCTGGCGGCAAGATCCGGATCGCGGGAGGTGAAGCTTATGCCGATCACGCGCGAACTGTTGATCTGGTAGACCTGCAGCCGGCTGGTGAAGGCATCCAGCATCCGCTCTTCCGGCGCCTTGTCGAGGGCACCGCGCTTCAGATGCAGCATGACGAAAATATCGGAAAGTGCGGAGCCCTTGTTGGCTGCGGCGAATTCCGGGTGCTCGGGGAGCTTGAGATTGGTAATGACCTGCTTGATCAGATCCGCCGACTGCAGGATCTGGACCTGGCTGGCGATGTTAAGCTCGTCGAGCAGAGGCGCCGAACCAGCGTCGTTGCCGGTCGTCGTCGTTGCAAAGGCCGGTGCACGCTGCTCGATCAGAATACGGGTCTCGCTGCGATATTCCGGCGAAACCACCTTGGCGAGGACAAATGCCAGACAGGCGCCTGCCAGCGTAATGACAATGACCCGCAATCGCCGCCGCCATACGGCGCGAAAGAGCTGCGCGAGATCGATGTCCACATCCTGCTGGGTGTTGTTGACACCGGACATATACAAGAACTCCATAATATAAAGCCGAAATTAATCGTAAACGACTATGGTAACCCAAGCGTTAATAGTATTTCGCATGCATCGCTTTCGATATGCCTAATATTTGCGAGAGAATTTTCTTGGCTATTTACCGACCGTTAACCCTAACGGATCGATAACGGCGACAGTGATTTTCCTCTCCTGTGAGCGCGAAATGCCCTTCGCAAAGCCAAAGATTGTTCTGGCACTCGGCATGGCTGCCGTGAGCGCCGCGCTCACCGGCTGCAACACCTATCAGCCTGCGCCGAAGGCCTTCAGCGAAGCCACGATTCAGCCATATACGCTGGATAGCGGCGACCGCCTGCGTGTGACCGTCTTCGATCAGCCAGGCCTGACGAACACCTTCACGGTCGACCAGGCCGGCTATATCGCCTTCCCGCTCATCGGCCAGGTCCCTGCCCGCGGCCGGACGTTGCAGCAGCTCTCCGGCCAGATCGCGCAGAAGCTTCGCCAAGGATATATCCGCGATCCCGACGTGACAATCGATGTCGATCGCTACCGCTCTGTCTATATCATGGGCGAGGTCGGCCAGCCGGGCCAATATTCCTATGTGCCTGGTATGACCGTGCAGAACGCCATAGCAGTCGCCGGCGGCTTCTCCAGCCGCGCCAACCAGGCCAATGCAGACGTCACGCGCAAGATCAACGGCCACGTGATGACCGGGCGCGTCGGCATCTCCGATCCGGTGCTGGCGGGCGATACGATCTATGTCAGAGAACGATTGTTCTGACAGCGCCCGATCATGGCAAAACCGCTCCGTATCCTCCATTGCTTCAGGTCTCCGGTCGGCGGGATCTTCCGCCACGTCCGCGATCTGGCGGAGGAACAGAGTAAAGCGGGACATGAAGTCGGCATCCTTTGCGACAGCCTCACCGGCGGGGAGCATGAGGACCGGCTGTTCGACGACATCGCCCCCTTTCTGGCACTCGGCGTGACCCGTCTGCCTATCCGGCGTCAAATCAGCCTCTCCGACGCGACGACGCTTTGGCGCGGTTACAAGAAAATCAAGAGTTTGCGGCCGGATGTGCTGCACGGGCATGGCGCCAAGGGCGGCCTGCTTGCGCGCGTTCTCGGCTCGATCCTGCGGGTGAACAGGTATCGCGTAGCCCGCCTTTATACTGCGCATGGCGGCAGCCTGCATTTTTCGCGCAGTTCGCCACAGGGAATGCTGGTGCACAGCCTGGAGCGGATACTGGAATTTCTGACCGACGGTCTGATCTTCATCTGCGATTTCGAGCGCCGCACCTACGAAAGGAAAGTCGGCAAGCCGCGCACGCGCTCGGTCATGATATACAACGGCATCAGCGAGAGGGATTTTCGCAATATACCCACACGATCGGACTCCGTGCATTTCGTCTATATCGGCATGATGCGGGACCTGAAGGGTCCCGATCTGTTTATGGACGCTTTCGCAAAGACAGAGCGGCGGATCGGCCGGCCACTATCCGCGCTGATGATCGGCGATGGTCCGGACAGGGACAGATACCGCGCCATGATGATCGAGCAGGGTCTCGGTCACCGTATCGGCATGCTGCCGGCCATGCGTGTACACGAAGCCTTTTCGATGTCTCAAAACGTCGTCGTTCCCTCGCGCGCAGAGGCCATGCCCTACATCGTTCTGGAAGCGCTTGCGGCAGGAAAGACGGTGATCGCTTCGCGCGTCGGCGGCATTCCCGAGGCGCTCGGAGAAAATAGCGCGGCGCTCGCCGAACCCGACGACGCCGACGATCTGGCGCGCGTCATGGCCGAAGCGATCACGGAACCGGGCTGGGGCAGCCGCAACATGCCGAATATCCAGGCGATCCGCTCGGCCTTTTCAGCCTCCGCCATGGCAAGAGATACTTTGCACCTGTATCATAATATACTTGGATTAGACGGAGAACATTAGAATACAAGCAAGTGGTGTAAGCGTTTTTTAGCTGATATCTGCTAGGCCAATTCCGGTAACGACCGGATGAATTGCCATGAACAACATCGACAAGTCCGAGCAGTTTAACTTGGACAATATTCGCAAGCAGGTTTCCGAAATCCGCACACGTGGCGCCGAAGAAGCCCGCAGCGAGCGTCCGGCCGGCGAAATCAATGCCTATGCGCTGCAGATCGCCGAACAATTTCGCGAAGGCAATCAGACGCCGGCCATCATCATAGGGCAATATCGGCTCTTCGAATTCCTGTCGCTGCTTGCCGTCGGCCTGGCGATCCTCTTCTTCGGAATGACGACGGACGGTCATCCCTTCCTCTCGAAAGCCGTGGTGACCGTCGCGCTCAGTGGCCTCGCGATCGTCTTTCTGCAGGTCGCCGACGCATACCAGATCCCGATTTTGCGTGCGCCGCAGCGTTTCCTGCAACGAATTCTCGGGCCATGGGCAGCGGCCTTCATCGTCATGACCCTTGCCCTCCTCCCGTTCGACGTCAACAATATCTATTCGTTCCGCCTTCTCGGCATCTGGTTCGCGACAGGCGCGGTGTTTCTTTTGGTTGCTCGCCTGGTCTTCGCATACGGCATCCGTCATTGGGCCCGCAACGGCGTCATGGAAAGACGTGCCGTCATCGTCGGCGGCGGCGAGCCGGCCAAGGAGCTGATCCGCGCGCTCGAGCATCAGATTGACAATGATATACGCATCTGCGGCATCTTCGATGATCGCGGCGAAAAGCGCTCGCCCGTCATGGTCGCCGGTTATCCGAAGCTGGGCACGGTTTCCGAGTTGGTCGAGTTCGCTCGGCTCACGCGCATAGACATGCTGATCATCGCGCTGCCGATCAGCGCCGAAGAACGCATTCTGCAATTGCTAAAGATGCTCTGGGTGCTGCCCGTCGACATTCGGCTTGCTGCGCATGCCAACAAGCTGCGCTTCCGCCCGCGCGCCTATTCGCATGTGGGCGCCGTGCCGATGCTCGATATCTTCAACAAGCCGATCCGCGATTGGGATGGCGTCGCCAAGCGCATCTTCGATGTCCTCTTCAGCGTGCTGGCGCTTACGCTTCTTTGGCCGATCATGCTCGGCGCGGCGATTGCCGTGAAGACGACGTCGAAAGGGCCCGTATTCTTCATGCAGAAGCGCCACGGCTTCAACAACGAGATCATCAAGGTCTTGAAGTTCCGCTCCATGTATACGCACATGAGCGACCCGACCGCCCGCAACGCCGTCACCAAGAACGACCCTCGCGTCACGCCTGTCGGACGCTTCATCCGCAAGACCTCGATCGATGAGCTGCCGCAGCTCTTCAACGTGCTGCTTGGCAATCTCTCGCTCGTCGGTCCGCGACCGCATGCCGTGCTCGCCGCCAGCCACAATCGCACCTATTCCGATGTCGTCGAAGGTTATTTCGCTCGCCATCGCGTCAAGCCCGGCGTGACCGGCTGGGCACAGATCAACGGTTGGCGGGGCGAAATCGACAGCGACGACAAGATCAAGTTCCGTACCGCATACGACCTCTATTACATCGAGAACTGGTCGCTGGCGTTCGATCTGAAGATCCTCTTCCTGACGCCGTTCCGTCTGCTCAATACGGAAAACGCCTATTGACCGCGATCGACCTCCCATCGTCTCGCGTCGCGCAGCCGCAGCTCGCCACAATACGGCTGATCGGAACGGCCGGCGTCGCCTTCGGAGTGTTCCTGTCGGGCTTCGTGATCGCGGAACCCGCCCCCTATGAGCTGTGGCTCGCCTTTCTCATCGGCACCTGGTTCATTCTCGGGCTGAAGATATCCCGCAGCGTCGCGCCGCTTCTGGCCCTGTTTCTGGCCTTCAATGTCGGCGGCATGCTGTCGATCACGCAGATGCGCAATCTCGACGCCAGCGACCATCTCGACGGTCCTGTCTATATCGCCGTCTCCACCTTCCTGGCACTCAGCTCCGTCTTCTATGCTGCCATCATCGAGGACGGTGAAAAGCGGCTGAAGCTGATCTTCAATACCTGGGTCGTGGCAGCGCTGATCACGGCGAGCCTCGGTATTCTCGGCTATTTCCACGCCGTTCCCGGCTTCGATATCTTCACCCGCTACGACCGCGCGATGGGTGCGTTCCAGGATCCGAACGTCTTCGGTCCCTATCTGGTGACACCGAGCATATACCTCATGCACGGTATCTTGATCGGCGATCTGAAGAAGGCGCCGATCAAGGGCATCTGCCTGTTCATTCTGGCCTTCGGCATCTTCCTCTCCTTCTCCCGCGCCGCCTGGGCCCTGTTTGCCTTCGCCTCGGCGATGCTGATCTTCTGTATGCTGCTGAAGCACCGCAGCAACGCATTCCGGCTGCGCATCCTTGTCATGTCGCTGACCGCGATCATTCTCATGGTCGTCCTGCTCGTCGTCGCGCTGCAATTCCATCAGGTCAGCGACCTGTTCTCCACGCGTACCCAACTCGTGCAGGACTATGACGGCGGCCACCTCGGCCGTTTCGAACGTCATCGCATCGGCTTCATGATGTCCATGGAGCGGCCGCTCGGCATAGGGCCACTGGTCTTCGGCAAACTCTTTCGCGAGGACGAGCACAATACCTGGCTGAAGACGCTGACCACCTACGGCTGGCTCGGCTTCTTCTGCTGGGTCAGCATGATCTGCTGGACCATCTATATCGGCTTTCGCAATCTCCTGAAGGAACGGCCCTGGCAGCCCTACGTGATGATCGCCTGGATCGTCATTCTCGGCCATGTCGGCATCGGCAATGTCATCGATACCGACCACTGGCGCCATCTCTACATGTTGATCGGCATCGTCTGGGGCTGCGGCGCCCTCGAGCGGAAGTATCAGCGTAGCTTGAGCCGAAGGGAAGCAGCACCGTGAACATTCATAGTAGCACCAAGCGTCTGTCGCTGCTGCAGGTTCTCGAGCCAAGCGGCGGCGGCTCCGGACGGCATTTCCTCGATCTGTGCCGGGCGATGCAGCGGCGCGGTCATTCGGTGACCGCCGTCTATTCGCCGCTGCGCGCCGAAGCCGCCTTCGTCGCAGAGCTCGAAGGCATGGGCCTCGACAACGTCATTCCGCTTGCCATGCGGCGCGCTCCGGGTCCCTGGGATATCACCGCATGGTGGCATCTCCGCAAGATCGCCGCCCTTAATGGACCGTTCGATCTGATCCACGGCCATAGCTCGAAGGCCGGGGCATTGACACGATTGCGGCTGCCGGGACGACATGTGCCGGTCCTTTACACGCCGCACGCCTTTCGCACCATGGACCCGACACTCGGCTCGAGGGGCCGATTGATCTATGGCGGCATCGAGCGCTTTCTCGGCAGCCGGCTGACCGACCGCCTGATCTGCGTCTCCCGCGACGAATATAACCACGCGCTGTCGTTGGGCATTCCCGAAGCGCGTCTGCGCATCGTCGTCAATGGCGTCAGCGCACCGCCAACCAGCCAACGCGCTGCCATCCGCACCCGCTACGGCATCCCTCAGGACGCCCTCCTCTTCGGTTTCGTCGGCCGATTGACCCCGCAGAAAGCGCCGGAGCGGCTTGTCAAAGCTTTTTCCCGCATCGCCCATGGCTTGCCGCAGGCGCATTTGTTGATGATCGGGATCGGGGAACTTGCGGAAGCCGTCAACGACATGATCAGGGCCGCCGGGCTGGCGCACCGCGCCCGCCTTGACGGCAGCATACCGGGCGTTACCGCCATCGATGCGTTCGATGTCGTTGTTATGCCGAGCCGATATGAGGCAATGTCCTATGTAATGCTGGAAGCGGCGTCGGCAGGAAAGCCGCTGGTGCTGGCCGATGTCGGCGGCGCACGCACGGTGCTGGAGCCCGATAGGAACGGCTACATCGTACCGAACAGCGACGATCCCGCTGAACTTGCCGCCGCGATGTCGCACTTTGCCGACCCCAATCTGCTGGCACGCATTGCCGCCGAAGCACGCCGCCGCAAGGACGGCTATACGCTCGACGGTATGGCCGATGCGACCGAGGAGATCTATTACGACCTGCTCGGCTATCCCGCCCCTGTTCGCCTGGAACGGCAGGAAAAAGTCCCATTGCCTGAGATCGCCAAAGAGCGGACGAAGAGCGCTGCCGCATTCTAAACTCGAACGTGGTTTCCATCCGAAATGAGTTCCGATTTTCCGGCTTATGCGATACAGTTAAACCATGATTACATCAGCACAATTACGCGGCGCGCGCGCCATGCTCGGACTGACGGCGGAGACGCTCGCCAGCGAGAGCAAGCTTCCGGTGTCGACGATCGAAGCCCTGGAAACGGATGCCAATTCCGCAGATGCCAAGGCGCTTGCCACGGTTCGCTCCGTCCTTGAAACCCGGGGCGTGCTATTCCTTGCCAGCGGCGGCGATGACGCCGGCGGCGCCGGCGTCCGCTTCAAGCATTGGGCCGAGGATGGCAGCATCCGGCCGGAAAACCTGAACGCCACCAATGATGATTGACGGCCGGAGCGGTTATGCGTTTCGCCGAACCGCTCTACGGCATTGTTTTTCCGCCATTCCAGACGGCAAACTGCCGCAGTTTTCTTGCGGTGGCTCTAGGCCGCTAGCCCCCAGCTCTTGACCAGTTGCTCCGGTGCGGAAACGGCCGCGGCCAGGATGAAGCGCTCGGTATCGTTTGCCGGTTCCCGGCCCTCGATGACCGAACCGACCGGCAAGCCATGGCCGAAATCGTTCAGCGTGACGAGTTCCAGGATCATGTTGCCATAATCGTCGCGCCATTCGCGCCGCTCGCCGCCTTCGAAAAGGCGCAGGCGGCCCTTGGTCTGCGGACGATCGCGCACGGCAAGCCACTGAGCGACCGACGCTTCCGCGTTGGCAAAGGACACGACATCGTCGGCATCGCCATGCCAGATGGAAACAACGGGATAGCTGCGGGCATTCGGAGAGACCTCGCGAACGAGATCGGCCCATTTTTCGGCCGTACGCGTGGAGCCGCGATTCATGACATCCATAGCCGACATGGCATCGCGAGCGGCTCCAAAAGGCAAGCCGCCGATGACGGCACCCGCGGCAAACAGCTCCGGATAGGTCACAAGCAGCGCCGCGGCCATGGCGCCGCCGGCAGACAGACCCATGACGAAAATCCTGTTATCGTCGATCTCGTGCAGCCGTCGGCTGGAATCGATCATCTCGCGGATGGAACCCAACTCGCCGCGGTCGCGCGTCACCATGCTCGGGCGAAACCAGTTGAAACACAGATTGGGATTGTTCGACGTCTTCTGCTCGGCGTAAAGCACGGCAAACCCGTGCTGACGAGCCAGAGCCGACCAGCCGCTGGCGCGATCGAAATCCTCGGCGTTCTGATGACACCCGTGCAGGACGACGACGAGCGGCATCGGCCCTTTGATGCCCGGCGGCACATATTCGAGCATGCGAAGATCGCCTGGATTGCGACCGAACCACAAAACTTCCGTCAGTTGCTGCGGCACCGGGCGCGTGGGGACGCGACGACGTGGTGGCGGAGATTGCGGCCGTGTCGCCGGAAACATGAGCTGCGGCAGCTCGACAGAATCGACAAGCAGGCGGCGAAGCCGGCTCGGAACTTTGAAATTCATCATGGACCTTTCAGATTCTCCGCGCCCGCCGCTAGTGGTTTTCCTCCGTCGCGGCGGCCGCGCACTGTCCCCCAGGGGGCTCAGTGACATCGAGAGACAGACTCTCTTTGTGCAATGCAGCAAATATAGGATGGCGGTGCAGCTTCGAACAGGCACAAAGCATCATTGCTGCTATGTGAAATCAGCTTAAATCGATTAGATTCAGGGCCATAAAAAAACGCGGTTGTGTCAGAAATAAGCCCTTGCAAGCGCAAGAAGCTTGGCGTCGTCCTTCACGCCCTGACGGTAAAGCTGGATGATCAATGCACCCAGACGCTCGGCTTCCGGACTGCGCGGGTTCATGCCACGATCCTCACAGACAGCGTCAAGCACCTTCTCCAGACGGTCGAGATCGTCCGAAAACAAAGGCAAATCCCGTGGATGTATGGGGGTTTCCAACATTTGCGCTGCCTCGTCCTTCGGGCAGAAGCACGCAACAACTTCGCCGGTGCCCGCTAATACCCGACGATACCACTAGACTATGCTCCTTGGCCGCGGGCTTGGCAAGGAAGCTTTTGCGCGATCGCCGCCACTAATGCATTTCTGATTCGCAAACCGGGCGGCAATCCCGCCAACGCTACAATTTTAAGTTACGCCATCACCAAGCCTTCATCCGCATTTGCGACAACGGCGCAAACGGAGAGATGATATGACCAGATTTTTTATCCCGGCCATTGTCGGCCTGTTACTCGCCAGCACGGCCCTGCCGGCCCTTGCACAGAACTTTCAGAACCTTCCCTTGCGCAATCCTCGTCAGCCGCCGGAAGGATATATTTCCGTGCAGTCGGGAATATCGCTTTCCTATTCGGTACCGGACGGCGACAACGAGGAGCAGCAGGAGAAGGCTTTGAAATCCTTCTACAAGATCGCCGCGAGCAGCTGCGCGACCTTGCTCGATACCATTGCCGACGCCTGCGAGATCAGCGCGATGTCGAGCAATACCTCGGTCAACAGTCCCGACGGCCGCGGGCCGAGGCTCTCGGTAAACGGACAGGTGACGATGTCGGTCAAACTGAAGCCGGCCACCGCACCAGCGAAATAGGAATCCCTGCTCCCGATAGTCAATGATGCGAAAGCCAACGGATCGGTAAGAAATCGCGGCGATAATCCCCTCGCAATTGAGGGATGATACCATGGCGAAAGCGAAACGGCGCACACGGCGCAAGCCGCAATCCAGGGCGGGCAATTCGATGTGGCTGTGGGGTGTCGTCGGCCTGGCGGCCGTGGCCGGCATCTACGCCTACCAGCATCGCAAGGAGATGCCGTCGATGCTCGCCCATGCAGGCGCGGTCGCTGCCATGCCGCATGTGGCACAGGAAGCGCCGGTGCCGGCAACCAGGCCGAAGGTCAAGACCGTCGCGGTCGCTCCGGAACCGCGTGCGACATCCGCCCTGCCCGTGCCGCCAGCCGCCATTCCCGTCGCGATGCCGATCAGCAGGATGCCGATCGAACGGCCAGTGCCCGGCTTACGGGGCCAGACCGGCGGCCGGTTTGTGCTTTGTGGCGCCGGCTCGGGAACGAACTGCGTGGTTGATGGCAACACGTTCTGGCAGGATGGCGTCAGGATCCAGCTGGCCGACATTGACGTGCCATACACCGATGCCGCGCGCTGTCCGAGCGAGAGGCAGAAGGCCGTGGCCGCGAAACTGCGGCTGCAGGCCCTCCTCAATGACGGAACCTTCGTACTTTCCGGCAGCAATCGCAGCGATGACCAGAATGGCGGCAAACTGCGCATCGCCATGCGCGCGGGCCGCTCGATCGGCGATCAACTCGTCTCAGAAGGACTCGCGCGGCGCTGGACGGGCCAGCCATCCTCGTGGTGCAGCTAAATCACTGGAAATTCGATTGGGAGCTCAAGGAGATAAATGGTCGGGGCGACAGGATTTGAACCTGCGACCCCTTGACCCCCAGTCAAGTGCGCTACCGGGCTGCGCTACGCCCCGACCTGCCGAAACGGCTTGTTTCGTTTAGAGTTTAGAGTTTCGCGACGCAAGCGAAAAGTGGCGGGCCGCTCAGAAAAAGTTCCGGCTCAACGGCACTCGCGTCTCGGCCCCCGGCTCGGTTGATAGCTATTGTCCGAGGCGCGGTAGGAGCTGTAGCGGCTTGCGCAGGCGCGGGCATGGCCGTCGTAATAGCCTCGGGCGCGTTGCCCGCTGAACAGCGTGCCTGTCACGAAGGATTTGAAGAGCACGCCGCTGTCCGAATTGTCATCATAATAGCTATCGGAACCATGACGCCGATGGCCACCGCTCCAGTGATTATGATTGTGCCAATGGCCATGGCCGTGAACCTGAATGACGTCGGACTTTTCAGGCACCGACAGTGCCGGCATGGTGATGGCACCGGCCGGCATGGCGGCACCAGCCGCCAGCAGCAAACCAAAGCCCATGGCAGTCATCGACCTGGCAATCGTAAACATATGCGCCTCCTTCGAAATCCGGCAGCGGCGCCAAGCACATATGCGTGAGACAGCCTTGTCGCCGAACGCTTCAATATTACCTCTATATAGTGATTTGGACCCAAGCTCACAGATGCCCTTTCGTCTTTATTGCGAGACGGAATTAAGAGAATAAGAAGCGATCGGAAAGTTGAGGCAATGAAACCCCTGATAGCCCTGATGCTATGCGCACCGCTGCTTGCCGCATGCACCACAGCCCAGCCATTGGAGCCGATTCCCGGCAGTATTACCTATCACGGCCAGCCGCACATGAAGCTGACGCAATCGCCGCCCGGCACGCGGCTGCAGCATCACTTCACCAATCAATGGGGTCAGGATGTCTTTGAAACCTACATCATCCAGCCTGACCGCAGCCTGAAGCTGGTCAGCCGGGAGGAGATGACTCAGCCGTTCTAAGAGCGACCGGAAACATGAAAACTCCACCAGCGGGAGAAGCCGGCGGAGTTTTTGTTTCGACATGTGAGCGATCGGGCTATCGCGATGCCTACCAGCAGCGATAGCAGCGACGGTAATACGGGCGGTCATAATAGCCGCGGTGATGGTGATCACTGGCTGCGGCGCCGACAAGAACACCACCGATGATACCGGCGGCGGCAAGAGCGGCTGCCTGATTTTCAGCTTGCTGCGCCTGGACGCGATTTGCCTGGTAAGTGGCGCCGACGCAGCGATTGTAGCGCTGCGAACCGGGGCGGAAACCCTGTGACTGGCACGTCATTTCAGCATTCATCGCAGATTCCTGCGGTGTCTGACAGCTCGATAGAATAGTGGTTACGGCGATGAGGCTCGCCGCTACGGTGGCACGTATACGCATATTCCCTCCGGCAATTTATAGTACAACCCTGGGACAGGGAAATACAGCCAACGGTAAGTCTTAGCAAGCCAATGCCGTCAGGCAACGCGCAAAAAACCGGCAGAATCCCTCAAAATCACGCGCAAAGATGGTATCGTGCTTAACGGGTTCAGCCCGTCAACGGGAGCGGCAAAACAAAAGGCCCCGCCTGGCGGCAGGGCCTTGAGATCCGCTTGCGTCTGCGGCCTTACTCGAAAGGCCGAGACATCCGGTTCATTTCCGATCAGAAATTCCGCTCGAAACGGAGGATACCGGCGACGGTATCGTCGTTGATGAAGTCGTAGTGAACGTAGGTCAATTCCGGCTCGATCAGGAAATCCTTGACCGGGTTGAACTTGAGGTTCGTGGTCGCTTCGAAGATCTTCGATTCGGTATAGGCAAGCTGCAGGTTCCATTTCAGCTTATCGTTGACCGGAACGCCGACGCCGCCCCAAACTGCCCAGTCACCCCAGCCGCACTTGGCCGCATTGACCGCACCGCTCGACGTCGTGCAAGCGGAGACGTCCTGGTTGGTGCCGGCATACTTGTTCAGCTTGTCGCCGTCCGTGTTCCAGCCACCCATCAGGAAGGCTTCCACAGCGCCGAATTTGGCATCGATGCGCGCCTTGATGGCGCCTTCTTCGACGATGGAATCATAACCGCCGACGACCTTGAAGCCCCAGTTACCCACCTTGTAGCCGAAGCCGGCGACGGCATCGGGAGCGTAGTGGTTGGACTTGTCGTCCGTCCACCAGCCAGCGCCATAAGATGCACTGCCGTCGGAGGTGGAGTAGCTGTCTTCGAGCGAGACCACAGCCGTGAAGCCGTTGCCTGCATCGTAGTTGTAGGTCAACTGGTTCAGTTCGTACGGGCCGTCATAGATCACGTCGTCGTTGATGACGTCGCCAGCGTAACCAACGTATAGGTTGTACTGCGAATCGAGCTTACCAACCGTGAAGCCGCCGAGGCTGATATTGGCGAACAGCAGCTTGGCGCTGGTCGCATTTCCATCGTTCCACTCCCAACGGAAGATGGTGTTGGTCTTCAGCGGACCGTATTCGGTGTCGGTCGCAGTATCGACATTGAGTTCCACACGCTCATGCCACATCGTGCCGACCCGGCTGTTCGGATTGTAGGCGTCGTACCACTCGCCTTCGGTACGGACCTTGCCGCCGACTTTCAGGCAGGTTTCGGTACCGGGGATATAAAAATATCCGGTGCCGTAGGCATCGCAGATGCGGACATATTCAAGCGGCTCGGGCTCGGCCGCAACGATTGCGTCAGCAGCGTGGGCAGCGCTCGCTGCGGCGATGGCAGCGGCGGAGCCAAGAAGAAGGCTCTTGATGTTCATGATGTCTCCATTCGACTATCCATCAGGGATGGACCTCAAGGCAGATAACATCACACCCCTCCATGGCCTGACTGGCTGTTCCCCTATTACAGGGCGAAGCACAAGGCTTCGGTTTCAAACTGAACCCGCCGCCAAAGTCGGACAAGTTAATAAGGCTGCCGAACTATTTTTTACAACGCAAAAGGGTAGCAAATGTGACAAAAATATCACGCACTGTAGCTGACTATATGGGCGAGCATCCCGATGCCTTCCCCAAGGTGCGCAACGCAAGCATACACATGTTTCGGTTGCACTTCCGTTGAAAAACGCAAGGCATGCCCTTGGACACTCTACCGAACGACGCTGGCGATGCCGCCGACCGGACTTCGCTCTATCGCACCTGATCGAGCAGACGTTTACACTCCAGCAGGTCATAGAGCGTTTCCTGAAGCAACGCCCGATCCTCCTTGCCGACACTGGACTTGCCGAGCGAGACATCCGGCACGCCGTCCTCCCCGCTGACGAAATTAAAGAAACGACGGCTTATCGGCGCCTTGGCGCGCCCGACAATCTGGTCGTCTTCCGGATTGGTGGAACCGACACGCGGTTCGACCGGAGCAGGCTCCTGCGCCGCCCCGGCAAGTGCCTCGACGCTGGCGAGATCCCCGTGCCCCACGGCGATAACGAACTTGTTGCCGTTGGTTTTCAGAAGCTTCTGAACGCCTTTGATCGTATAGCCGTGATCGTACAGCAGATGGCGGATGCCATTCAGGAGGTCGACATCCTCCGGCCGGTAGTAGCGCCTGCCGCCGCCACGCTTCATCGGCTTGATTTGCAGAAAGCGTGTTTCCCAGAACCGTAGGACATGTTGCGGCAGGTCAAGGTCTTCGGCAACTTCGCTGATCGTGCGAAATGCATCCGGGCTCTTGTCCATCATCATACTCCCACAGCGCGACTACGGCGCCATTCGCGCCAAATCACGCAAGACCTGATATTGGCGCCGCATCTTATCATGATGCGACTCACCATATTTCAACGGTTTGCCAGGAGAAATTCAAGTCATCTCTTCGGCCGCTACACAAGCAAACTGCAAAAAGCCAGAGAAATACATCCAAAAAGCGTCGCATCGCAGGCACCCTGCCGATGGGAAACAAATGGCGTGAATGGATCAGGAGGCCGGATTTACCGGTCTGGCTTTCGCCTTGCGGCTCGCATGAGCCTTGAGGATGCGGGTCTTCAGGACGTTGGATGCCTTGAAAGTCATGACGCGCCGTGGAGAGATCGGAACTTCCTCGCCGGTCTTCGGATTTCGGCCGACGCGTTCATTCTTATCACGCACCTGAAAAGTCGCGAATGAGGAGAGCTTTACGGTTTCTCCACGCACGATGGCGTTGCAAATTTCATCGATAACTGTCTCGACGAGTTCCGCCGACTCCGTCCGGGAGAGACCGACTTTCCGGAATACCGACTCCGCCAGATCTGCGCGCGTCACTGTCTTGCCCGTCATAGCTCCCCGCCCATATTGATAGGTAATCTTATTCAAGCCGTACGAGACTATTGCCCTTGCGCCAAACGGTCAAGCTCTTGTTCGGAATCGGCTTTTAGAGATGAGGCCTACCAGCGCAGCAGCACTGCGCCCCAGGTGAAACCGCCGCCCATGGCTTCCAGCATGACCAGATCGCCCTTCTTGATTCGGCCGTCGCCGGCAGCAACCGCGAGGGCCAGCGGGATCGAAGCGGCCGACGTATTGCCATGGAGATCGACGGTGATCACAACCTTCTCGGGAGCAATTCCGAGCTTTTTGGCGGACCCATCGATGATGCGCCTGTTCGCCTGATGCGGCACCAGCCAGTCAAGGTCGTCAGCCGTCGCGCCGGCAGCCTTAAAGGCAGCCTCGATAACGTCGGTGATCATGCCGACTGCGTGTTTGAACACCTCGCGTCCCGCCATATGCAGCACGCCGACCGTTCCCGTCGAGGAGGGACCGCCGTCGACATAGAGCTTGTCCTTGTGGGCACCATCCGAACGCAGGCTTGCCGTCAGCACGCCGCGGTCACGGTTTGTGCCGCTCCCTTCGCCTGCCTCGAGGATCAGCGCACCGGCGCCGTCACCGAAGAGAACGCAGGTCGTGCGGTCGGTCCAGTCGAGGATGCGGGAGAACGTTTCGGCGCCGATGACGAGCACGCGCTTGGCAAGGCCGCCGCGAATGTAGGCGTCGGCGGTCGTCACGGCATAGACGAACCCGGTACAGACGGCCTGGACGTCGAAGGCGAAGCCATGATGCATGCCGAGCCGGTTCTGGATATTCACCGCTGTGGCGGGAAACGTGTTGTCGGGCGTCGAGGTGGCGACGATGATCAAATCGAGATCGTCGGGCGTCAGCCCGGCGTTGGCGAGGGCGGCGCGTGCCGCCTGCTCACCCAACGAAGCCGTGGTTTCGCCTTCGCCTGCAATGTGGCGCTGGCGAATGCCAGTGCGCTGGACAATCCAGTCGTCGTTGGTGTCGACAACCTGTTCCATCTCTGCATTGGTCATGACACGCTTGGGGAGCGCCGCCCCAAATCCGCGGACAACTGAACGGATCATTCTGCTTATACCCCGTCGCTCATGCCGCTTCCGGCCCGATGGGGGGCAGCCGTTTAGCATGATACTTCTTCAAATCGTTTTCGATTTTCTGCGTAAGCCCGTTCTTGGCCATGTCGTAGCCGACATCGATGGCGGCTGCAAAGGCTTCCGCATTCGCGCCACCGTGGCTCTTGATGACAATGCCGTTGAGGCCGAGGAAAACGCCGCCATTGACCTTGCTGGGGTCCAGCTTCTCGCGCAGCAGGTCGAAAGCTCCCTTGGCGAAGATATAGCCGATGCGGGCCAGCAGCGTGCGCGTCATCGCCGAGCGCAAATAGGAACCGATCTGCTTTGCCGTACCTTCCGCAGCCTTCAGGGCGATGTTGCCGGAGAAGCCTTCCGTGACCACGACATCGACCGTACCCTTGCCGATATCGTCGCCCTCGACGAAGCCGGAATATTCCAGCGATTCGAGATTGGCCTCCCGGATCAGGCGGCCAGCATCCTTGACCTCCTCCTGCCCCTTGATTTCTTCGACGCCTACATTGAGCAGGCCGACGGTCGGGCGCTCGATCTCGAAAAGCGCGCGTGCCATCGCACCGCCCATCAGGGCAAAATCAAGCAGCTGCTGCGCGTCCGCGCCAATGGTGGCGCCGACATCGAGCACGATGCTTTCGCCGCGCAGCGTCGGCCAGATTGCGGCGATCGCCGGACGTTCGATATTGGCCATGGTGCGCAAGCAGAATTTCGCCATTGCCATCAACGCCCCGGTATTGCCGGCAGACACCACGACGTCGGCGGCCCCCACTTTCACCGCTTCGATGGAACGCCACATGCTGGACACGTAGCGGCCGCGGCGCAGCGCCTGGCTCGGCTTCTCGTCCATGCTGATGGCAACATCGCATTCGTGAAAGGCAGATCTTTCCCGAAGCTTCGGATATTTGGCAAGGATCGCCTCGCAGCGATCCTTTTGTCCATACATGAGGAAAGTGATGTCGGGATGCCTATCCAGCGCCTTGGCCGCGCCGGGAACAACAACCTCAGGGCCGAAGTCGCCACCCATTAGGTCAAGAGAAATTCTGATCACGCGTCCCTAGTCCTTTTTGTCCGCCGGGCCTGGCGAATTTGGCGTCAAAATACCGTTTTCTCCCTCGGTTACAACTGAATTGTGCTCAGTTGCCATCGGAGTCTATTCCTTTTTCCAGTCTTTCAGAACGGCGAATGGGGAAGGTTTCCTGTCATTTTCGCCGGCGTCTTCGATGTGTCCTTCGAACTCGACATCGGGCTTGCGCGGATAAGGGTCGATGGCAAGCGCCGCGAACTCCGCAACGACCGCACCGGCATCGATCGTGTCGCCTGTGAACGTGTCGGGAAGGTCCGGTCCATCGGGATCGAGCACCATTTCACCCGCAGCCACCGAGGGCGCGCGCGCCAGCTTGGAATCCTCAGGTACGAAAATATGCTCGAAATTCTCGTCGATGTCAGATTCGACCGGATCAAGCGTGACGACGCACGCCTGGACGAGCTTTGCCCTTACATTGCCCTTGATCCGCACGCCGTCGCGCTTCCAGCGCGAGATCTTCAGATCCGCTTCGAGCTTTTCCACGGAAAGGACATCCCAAAGCGCCGCCAAGCCCGCAAGTTCGCGATCATCCGCCTCGACATGCACATCCACCGGATTGGCGGAGATATGGCCAACCTTCACCGGATAGGAAAACGGCGTTTTATCGGAGTTGTGTGTTTTCATTTTTTGCCCCTTAACCTACCTTTTGGCCGAGCTTGCCTGGCTGCGGCAGCGTCGCCGAGCCCGTGGCGATATCGGCCTCCGTCACGGCGGCCAAATGCGCCTCGGCGTCCATCATCCAGTCGGCCAGCGCCGCCATCGAGGCTCCCTCGTCCGTCTTCGGATAGATGTTGCGACGAAGTGCTGCGGCAAGTGCAGCACGATCATTGCCGTCCATGGCCGTCGCATAACTTTCGAGCCGCCCGTAAAACATGCCGGCGAGTTTCTTCATGCGCTTCGGCACGCTGTTGTCACCAATTCCAAGCTCGCGGATCGAATAGTCGATATCCTCGAAAAACGCATCGACGATTTCCTGTGCAAGCTCTTGGCCGCTGGTCGCGGACGATCGCGTCCGCCGGAAAAAAAGGATCATGACAACCGAAAGCAATTCGAAGCGCCCCATCACCGTATCCGGCACGTTGTAGCCGGTATAGAAAACCGGCTCTCGCGCCATCGATGTCAGGACCTCATATTGCCTGACGACGATGATCTGATTGTGATTTCTTTTGCGGAATAGCCCAAAAATCATGAAAATTCCCGGAATTGGCTCCTTCAGAGCGCCCCGTTTTTGCTTGGCCTTGTTGCATCCACGCCAAAGCTGGTTTACCGAAGCAGGCGCGAATTGCAATGCCGTTTGTGCCCGCTTCAAGGCTCCCGCCCTTACCTTCATCACCCTGTGGATGTCGGTGAAGAAGAGTGACGAACAACACCATTGTAGCTTTTTCCATCGCGGAAAGGCCACAATGATGTGCGCAGCAAGATCATACCGGCCGCTCGGCCATCGGATTGATTCATTAGGGGAGATGAGATGTCGTTGACCAGACGGTATTTCAAGTCTGACATTACTTTCAGCAGCAGTGCCGCCATCGCCCTGGTGATTGCGACCGTAGGACTTACGGCTTGCCAGACCGGCGAGGTCATGAACAACGGCTACATCTTCGATCAGCAGTCGCTCGCCCTTGCGCCCGTCGGCTCGAGCCGCGAGCAGGTGCTGCTGTCGCTCGGTACGCCCTCAACCACAGCGACCTTCGACGGCGAGGTATTCTACTACATCTCCCAGAAGCGCACGCGCGCCGCCGCCTTCATGAAACCGAAACTGGTCGACCAGAACATCCTGGCGATCTATTTCGACAAGGACGGTATCGTGAAGCAGGAAGCCAACTATACGCTGAAGGACGGCAGGGTCTTCGACATGATCAGCCGTACGACACCGACCGGCGGCCGCGATATCACCTTCCTGCAGCAGATCCTGCAGGGCGGCGGCCAGGGCGTGAACGGCGCGAGGAACTTCCTCAACAACCTCAATCCGGGCCAATAGGCCGGGAAGATGCTCCAACGAAAAACCCGCGAGGCATAGCGCCTCGCGGGTTTTCTTTATGCGTTCGGTTTTTTTCGGCTAGAGCGGGTGATTTTAGGTCGAACCGACCTAAAATCCGAATCCGCTCCATAATCAAAAAAGGTGGAGCATGATGTCGTCCTAAAACCGCTCCACACTTTTCGGCATCACGCTCTATCCCGCAAGGACGGCCAGCAGCAGCAATGCAACGATATTGGTGATCTTGATCGCCGGATTGACAGCCGGGCCGGCCGTATCCTTATAGGGATCTCCGACGGTATCGCCCGTCACCGACGCCTTATGCGCCTCCGAGCCCTTCAGATGACGCGTGCCGTCCTTATCGACGAAGCCATCCTCGAAGCTCTTCTTGGCATTGTCCCAGGCACCGCCGCCTGACGTCATGGAAATGGCGACGAACAGGCCATTGATGATGACGCCGAGCAGCGACGCGCCGAGTGCGGCGAAGGCCGAAGCCTTGGAGCCGGAGATCAGAAGCACGCCGAAATAGACGACGATCGGTGCCAGCACCGGCAGCAGCGACGGAATGATCATCTCGCGAATGGCCGCCTTGGTCAGAAGGTCGACGGCGCGGCCATAATCAGGGCGTTCGGTGCCCTGCATGATGCCTGGTTTCTCGCGAAACTGCCTGCGCACTTCCTCCACGATCGAACCGGCAGCCCGGCCGACGGCCGTCATGGCGATGCCGCCGAAGAGATAGGGAATCATGCCGCCGAACAGCAACCCGGCAACGACGTAAGGGTTGGAGAGATCGAAGGAGATCGCGCCCACATTGGCGAAATAGGGGAATTGATCGCCATGGGAGGCAAAATATTTCAAGTCGTTCGAATAGGCGGCAAACAGCACCAGCGCGCCGAGACCGGCCGAACCGATGGCATAGCCTTTCGTCACCGCCTTGGTGGTATTGCCGACGGCGTCCAGCGCATCGGTCGACTTGCGCACTTCCGGCGGAAGATGCGACATTTCGGCAATGCCGCCGGCATTGTCGGTCACCGGGCCGAAGGCATCGAGCGCTACGATCATGCCGGCAAGCCCAAGCATGGCCGTCACGGCGATACCCGTGCCGAACAGGCCGCCGAGCTGATAGGTGGCAAGAATGCCGCCGACGATGACGAGCGCCGGCAGTGCCGTAGATTCAAGCGAGACGGCCAAGCCCTGGATGACGTTGGTGCCATGGCCAGTGACGGACGCCTGGGCAATGGAATTGACCGGCCGCTTGTTGGTGCCGGTGTAGTATTCGGTGATGACGACGATCAGCGCCGTGACGATCAGCCCGACGATGCCGCAGAGGAACAGCTTCGTTCCGGTGATATCGAAACCTGCGACAGTGCCGATCGAACCCCAGCCGATGGTCAGCGACGTGGCGACTGCGAGGCCGACGATCGACAGGAGACCCGTGGCGATCAGCCCCTTGTAGAGCGCGCCCATGATCGAACCGTTGACGCCGAGCTTGACGAAGAAGGTGCCGATGATCGAGGTAATGATGCAGGTGCCGCAGATCGCCAACGGATAGATCATGGCGGAGTCAAGCATCGGCGTGCCGGCGAAGAAGATCGCGGCAAGAACCATAGTGGCGACCACAGAGACTGCATAGGTTTCGAACAGGTCGGCCGCCATGCCGGCGCAATCGCCGACATTGTCGCCGACGTTGTCAGCAATGGTCGCGGGGTTGCGCGGATCGTCCTCGGGGATACCCGCTTCCACCTTGCCGACGAGATCGCCGCCGACATCTGCGCCCTTGGTGAAGATGCCGCCGCCGAGACGGGCGAAGATCGAAATCAGCGACGCGCCGAAACCGAGCGATACCAGGGCGTCGATGACATCGCGCGAGCCCGGCTCATGACCGAGAATATCGGTCAGCACATAGAAGTAGATGGAGACGCCGAGCAATGCGAGGCCGGCAACCAGCATGCCGGTGATAGCGCCCGACTTGAAGGCGATATCGAGACCGGCCGCCAGGCTATGCGACGAGGCCTGAGCCGTGCGGACGTTGGCGCGCACGGAGACGTGCATGCCGATGAAGCCGGCAGCGCCCGAGAGAATCGCGCCGATCAGGAAACCGAAAGCGGCTTCGGCAGACAATAGAAGCCAGGCTGCAATGAAAACAATGACACCGACAATTGCGATGGTTCTATATTGACGCGCCAGATAGGCTTGGGCGCCTTCCCGAATATAACCCGCAATCTCCTGCATGCGCGCATTGCCCTGATCGGCAGCAAGCACCGACCGGGTCGTCCAGATGGCGTAAACCACCGAGAGCAGCCCGCACGCTATAACACCTAAAAGAATTGACATTTCGCTTTTTCCCTCCAAAAAAGCCGGCGGTTCACTCCTCGCCCGGCCGCCTGCGACAACCGTGACCGCCCTCCTCCAAGACGACCGACAGATGTGCAATGCGAGATTGCTGTTGGGAAAACGTCGCGTCAAGACCGCCCGCGGGTAAAACACCCGCTGGAGGTTCAAAAGAATATCCGTAACTGAAATCAGGCGCGAACGAAGGAAACGAAAGTGCAAACCGCAGCGGTCAGCGCCTCCAAGGAAGCCTATTTCTTGGCTTCGCCGCGAACCTGCTTGGCGATTCGGTCGAGCACGGCGTTGACGAGTTTCGGCTCGTCCTCTTCGAAGAAGGCGTGGGCGATCTCGACATATTCGGTGACGATGACCGGAACCGGCACGTCCTTGCGGTCGAGAAGCTCGAATGTGCCGGCGCGCAGGATGGCGCGCACGGTGCTGTCGAGACGCGACAGCGCCCAGTCGTCCTGAAGGGCGGAGCCGATCAGCGGATCGAGCCGGGTCTGTTCGCGCACGACGCCTGATACGATGGAGCGAAACCAGGATGCGTCGGCCTTCAGGTAGGTCTCGCCATCCAGCTCCTGCCCGAGACGGTGTGCCTCGTATTCGGCCACCACCTCCAGCACGCCGGTTCCGCCGATATCCATCTGATAGAGCGCCTGAACGGCAGCAAGGCGAGCTGCCCCCCGCTGGTTCGCGGGCTTTGCCGGTCGCTCGTTATCCTGATTGCTCATGAACTTATGCACCCAACTTTTGTCTCAGCGCGATCATCGTCAGCGCCGCGCGGGCGGCAAAGCCGCCCTTGTCCTTTTCCGAGCGGCGCGCCCGCACCCAGGCCTGATCGTCATTCTCGACGGTCAGGATGCCATTGCCGATCGCAAGCGATTCACTGACGGCCAGATCCATCAGCGCGCGCGAGGATTCGTTGGCAACGATGTCGAAATGATAGGTTTCGCCGCGAATGACCATGCCGAGAGCGACATAGCCGTCATATTGCGTGCCATCATTGTCCGCACCGTCGAGAGCCATGGCGATCGCAGCCGGAATTTCCAGCGCGCCCGGCACGGTGACGACATCATAGGTCGCGCCAGCCTCTTCGAGCGCGGTCTTGGCGCCGTCTAGCAGGGCATCGGCCATATCGTCGTAGAAGCGGGCTTCGACGATGAGGATATGGGCATTGGGAGAGCTGGACATATATCACCTGCGAATTGAGAGGGGGCGGCACCTTGCTAGGCCGGGTCAAACCACGGCGGGCCTCGCTTGGCAAGTGTTTTTCAATGGCCGCCGCCGATTCTCGCCCTATTTGGGGGCCATCGGAACAGCCATGGAAATTGTGGCTTCCGCGCACCCAACTGCTTCGATAATAATTCCGGACCTGGGAAGGGTGAGGCTCATGACGAAAAAATCCAGACCCGCCGTCAATGTCGGCGAACTTCAGTTGGATCATTGGCAACAGGGGAGCTTCTTCGCCGGCAGCGACACCTCCTTCGGTGCGTTGCTCGGCCTGAAAGACATCGGCATCAGCTACAACGAAGTGCCCCCCGGCAAATCGGGCTGTCCATTTCACAATCATCATGTCGAAGAGGAGCTCTTCGTCATTCTCGACGGCGAAGGCGACTATCGCTTCGGCGATCAGCGCATCCTCGTCAGCAAAGGCGATGTGCTGGGCGCTCCGACCGGCGGCCCGGAGACTGCGCATCAATTGATCAATACCGGCCCCGCGGTGCTGATCTATCTCGCGATTTCGACCAAGGCGCAGACGGAAATCGTCGAATATCCGGACTCGGGCAAGTTCCTGGCGAAAACCTATCGGGGCGGCGAAGCGGCATTCCGGGTCATCGGCCGCGCCGCCAGCGTCGACGTGGACTACTGGGATGGCGAGCCCGGCGCATCGAACGACTGATCACACCCACGGAAATACATACCTGATAGCAAAGACATCATAACTACATGACCATGATTCCGACATTGACGACTGAACGACTTCTGCTCCGCGGCCACAGGCTGGACGATTTCGACGAATTCACAGCCATCTGGAAACAAAAGGACCTTGTCCGCTTTATCGGCGGTGAGTCGCCCACGCGCGAGCAGGTCTGGGCGCGCCTGCTGCGCTATGCCGGCATGTGGCATCATCTCGGCTTCGGTTTCTTTGCCGTAGAGGAGCGCGAAAGCGGCAGGCTCATCGGCGAGGTCGGCTTTCTCGATCTGCATCGCGATATGAGCCCGACGACGGAAGGCACGCTGGAAGCGGGCTGGAGCATCACGCCGCCGATGCAGGGCAAGGGCTATGCCACGGAAGCCGTGAGCGCGGCGATTGCATGGGCGGACAAACAGTTCGCAGGCCGGCGCATGACTTGCATCGTCGACCTGGAAAATGCGCCGTCCCTGCGCATCGCGGAAAAGGTCGGCTTCCGCCGGATCGGCGAAGTGAACTACAAGGACAAGCTCAACGCCATGTTCGAGCGATAGATGCGAAACCGATCGCCACTCCAGAAAGTGTAACGAAGATGGCTTCGCAGGAGCTCTTCTCGATTAAGGCCTACGAGCCGGCCGATGCGCAAGCCACGATCGAGATTTTCCTCCGAGCCGTTCGCGAGGTTGCGTCGAAGGACTACAATCCGGCGCAAATCGCTGCATGGGCGAAAGTCGATGACATCGACGTCTGGGCGCAATGGCGCGCGAGCCGACCGACCTGGCTTGTAATGAACGGCTCGGTGGCAATCGGCTTTGCCGATCTGAAGGCGGACGGTTGCCTCGACATGATGTTCGTCCACCCCGATCATCAGGGCAAGGGTGTTGCCAGCCTGCTGCTAACAACGGTGGAAGCAGCTGCCCGCAATCAGGAGCTTCCGCGAATTTTCACGGAAGCCAGCCTGACTGCTCGCCCCTTCTTCGAGCGACGCGGCTTTGTCGTGGTGGCTGCGCAGCAGGTGGAAAAGCGTGGGCAGACGCTGGCGAACTTTCGCATGGAAAAGACGCTTGCACGAAACGGCTGATCGCCTTGCAGGTCGATCGACTGAATCTGCTTGCGCTCGCAACGCGCCGAGAAGGGGCATTCATGGGCACCCCTACTCCGCTACTGCGTGACGTTCACCCTTCACGAGCGACCGGAAATTCAGCCAGCCGAGCGGCATAGCGCGCCATGGTATCGACTTCGAAATTGACGAAATCCCCCGCTTTGCGCTCGCCCCAGGTGGTGACTTCCAAGGTGTGGCGGATCAGCAGCACGTCGAAGTCGGTGCCGTCGACGGCGTTGACCGTGAGCGACGTGCCGTCGAGCGCAATAGACCCCTTGGGCGCGACGAACTTGGCAAGATGCGCCGGCGCGCGCAGGCGATAGCGGGTCGCATCGCCTTCCGCCGTCACGGAGAGAATTTCCGCCTTGCCGTCGACATGGCCGGAAACGATGTGGCCGCCGAGTTCGTCGCCGATCTTCAGCGAGCGCTCGAGATTGATCTTGGCTCCGGCTTCCCAGGTGCCGATGGTGGTCAGCCGCAGGGCTTCCTCCCAGGCTTCTACCTCGAACCAGCGTCCATTGCTGCCCTCCTGCGGCAATCCGGTGACCGTGAGGCAGACGCCGGCATGGGAAATCGAGGCGCCCATGTCGATCGTGGTTGGATCGTATTTGGTAGCAACGCGCAGCTTGATGCCTTCCTTGAGCGGAGAAACGGATTCGACCGTGCCGACATCGGTGACAATTCCGGTAAACATCAAAAACCTCTTTCGTATTCGTCGCAGCGATCGTCGCCGAACTGGCTCTCGCTGATATGCATGAAACTGGGTGGGATATTGGATTTGACGATAGGCGATTCAATACCGCCTTCGCCGATATCGGCCGGCCCCTGGAACAGCAGGATGCGGTCGACCAGATCAGCATCGAGGAAATGTCGCGCAGTCTTCGCCCCCCCCTCGACCAGCAGGGAGGAAATCCCCCGCGTGCCCAATGCTTCCAGCAACTCTCCCGGCTCGCCCGAATTAGACTGCAACACCTCGACGCCGGCGGCATCGAGAGCGGCACGGCGGCCTAAAAAGGCGCTGTCGGTATTCTCGTCGAAGGGTGGCGGATGGCCGGCAACGGCGATGACCGGATATTGCCGCGCCGTCCTCACCAACTTGCTGCCGAGCGGAAGCTGAAGGTCTTCATCGATGACGACGCGCAACGGCGAGCGGTCCTCAAGGCCGGGAAGCCGACAGGTCAATTCCGGATCGTCCGCTATCGCCGTGCCGATGCCGACGAGAATGGCGTCGCTTTCGGCACGCAGCATCTGCACCTGGGCGCGAGCGATATCGCCGGTGATGCGCACCTGCCCCTCGCCTGTCCTGCCGATCATTCCATCGGCGGAAATAGCAAGCTTCAGAGTTACATAGGGCCTGTTTCTCGTCTGGCGCATGAGGTATCCTGCCAGAGACCGCCTGCCCTCTTCCTCCAGAATGCCTGTATCGACTTCAATGCCGGCGTCGCGCAGCATCTTGATGCCGCGCCCGGAAACGCGCTGATCAGGATCCGTGACGCTGATCACGACGCGCGCGACGCCATAGGCGATCAGCGCCTCGGCGCAGGGCGGCGTCTTGCCATAATGCGAGCAGGGTTCGAGCGTCACATAGGCCGTGGCGCCCCTCGCCAACTCGCCCGCCTCGGCCAGAGCCTGGGGCTCCGCATGGGGGCGGCCACCGACGGCCGTGACGCCACGGCCAATGACCACGTCGTCTTTGACGACAAGGCAGCCGACGGATGGGTTGGTGGAGGTCAGCCCGAGATGCGTGCGCGACAGGCGGATTGCCGCAGCCATGAAACGCTCGTCCTCGGACCGCTGCGTCATGGTCAAGGATCCAGCGGATCGCGGGCGATCTTGGCGTTGATCTCGTTGATCACATGCTCGAAATCCTCGGCATGCGAAAAATCGCGATAGACCGAGGCATAGCGCACGAAGGCGACGTCATCGAGGGTCTTCAGCGCCTCCAGCACCTGGAGGCCGATCTGTTCCGAGCTGATTTCCGTCTCACCGGAGCTTTCGAGGCGGCGAACGATGCCGGAAACGGCGCGTTCGATACGGTCACGGTCGACCGGACGCTTGCGCAGGGCGATCTCGAAGGATCGCACCAGCTTGTCGCGATCGAAGAGCACCTTGCGGCCGGTCTTCTTGATGACCATCAGCTCGCGAAGCTGCACGCGCTCGAACGTGGTGAAACGGCCGCCGCAATCGGGACAGATCCGCCGCCGGCGGATGGAGGTATTATCCTCCGCCGGGCGCGAATCCTTGACCTGGGTATCTTCCGTACCGCAATAGGGGCAGCGCATCCGCCCTCCTCAGCCCATATAGCCGTACATCGGGAAGCGGTCCGTGAGCTTGACCACCTTCTCGCGCACAGCGGCCTCGACGGCAGCATTGCCCTCATCGGAATTGGCGACCTTGAGACCATCGAGCACTTCGATGATCAGATTGCCGATTTCGCGGAATTCGGCTTCCTTGAAACCGCGCGTCGTGCCGGCCGGGGTGCCGAGACGGACGCCGGAGGTGACGAAAGGCTTTTCCGGATCGAATGGAATGCCGTTCTTGTTGCAGGTGACGTAGGCGCGGCCAAGAGCGGCCTCGGCGCGCTTGCCGGTGGCATTCTTCTTGCGCAGGTCGACCAGCATCAAGTGGTTGTCGGTGCCGCCGGAGACGACGTCGACGCCGCCGGAGATCAGCGTTTCGGCCAGCGCCTTGGCGTTCTTGACGATCTGCGCGGCATAATCCTGGAATTCCGGCTGCAGCGCTTCGCCGAGCGCCACGGCCTTGGCGGCGATGACATGCATCAGCGGGCCACCCTGCAGGCCGGGGAAGACTGCCGAATTGAACTTCTTGGCCAGATCCTCGTCATTGGTGAGGATCATGCCGCCGCGCGGGCCGCGAAGCGACTTGTGGGTCGTGGTCGTCGCAACGTGGCAATGCGGGAATGGCGACGGATGTTGGCCACCGGCGACGAGGCCCGCGATATGGGCCATGTCGACCATCAGGTAGGCGCCGACGCTGTCGGCGATCTCGCGGAAGCGCTTCCAGTCCCAGATGCGGGAATAGGCGGTGCCGCCGGCGATGATCAGCTTCGGTCTGGTTTCCTCGGCCTTGCGTTGAACCGCCTCCATGTCGAGCAGGTTATCGCCTTCGCGCACGCCGTAGGAAACGACGTTGAACCACTTGCCGGACATGTTGACCGGCGAACCATGCGTCAGATGACCGCCCGAATTGAGATCGAGACCCATGAAGGTGTCGCCGGGCTGCAGCAGCGCCAGGAACACGGCCTGGTTCATCTGCGAGCCGGAATTCGGCTGGACGTTGGCGAAATTGACGCCGAACAGCTTCTTGGCGCGCTCGATGGCAAGCTCTTCGGCGATATCGACGAACTGGCAGCCGCCATAATAGCGCTTGCCCGGATAGCCTTCGGCATATTTGTTCGTCATGATCGAGCCCTGCGCTTCCAGCACGGCGCGGGAAACGATGTTTTCCGAGGCGATCAGTTCGATCTCATGCCGCTGGCGACCCAATTCCTTGCCGATCGCGCCAAAGATTTCCGGATCGGTATCGGCAAGCGAGCGATTGAAGAAAGGTTCGGTGAACGGATTGGTCATCGTGAAAGCTCCTGAACGGGCCGGAACGGCAATGCAATTGGTATTAGCGTCAGGGTCGCGCGAGGGCAATACGATCAGCGACATTTGCTGGGCATTCTACGCTGAGGGGTGCCAGCCAATGAAAAAGCCGCATCCAGGGACGCGGCTTCGATCTCAATTGCGGTTGGAAGCCGATTATTGAACCGGCTGCTCCATGCCCTGGGTCGTTTCGAGCGCGAGCTCGGAATTGCCGTCGAGATTATAGATATCGTCGCGGAACTGGACGATACCGTCGGCAGCGCTCCACGCGGAGATATAGACGAAATAAACCGGCACTTCCGTCGCAAGCGTAATCGGCGTGTTGACGCGGGTGGAGATGACCTGCTCGATGTGCTGGCGCGGCCAGCCGGGCGTTTCGGTCAGCAGCCAGGTCGCCAGGTCGCGCACGTTCTGAACGCGCACACAGCCCGAGCTATCGAAACGCATCAGCTTGTTGAACAGGCCCTGCTCCGGCGTGTCGTGCATATATTCGTTGTTGGGGTTATGGAAGTTGATCTTCGTGGACGCCATGGCGTTGGTCTTGCCCGGGTCCTGACGGAACATCAGGTCCGGAGCCTTGTCCGAATTCCAGTCGATCGTCTCAGGCGCAACTTCCTGGCCCTTGCCGTCGAGAAGGCGGATATTGCTCCTCGTCAGGTAGGTCGGATCCTTCCGCATCAGCGGCATGATGTCCTTGATGATGATGGAGCGCGGCGCCGTCCAATAGGGGTTGAGGATGACCTCGTAGATCTTTGAATTGATGATGTGCGTCGGGCGCGATTCCCGGCCGACGATGGCTTCGTGACGCAGCGCCACCTGGCCATCCTGCACGGCTTCGACACGGGTTGCCGGGATGTTGACCATGACATGACGGCGACCGAGATCGGACGGGAACGTCTGGAGGCGAACGAGGTTGGTATTCAGCTGCTGCAGGCGGACATTGGCCGAGATGTTCATCGCCTTCAGCGTGAAATCGCCGAGGACGCCATCCGGCGGAAGACCGTGGCGGGCCTGGAAACGCTTGACGGCGCCGTCGACGTAGGAATCGAAGGATGAGGAAATACCCGCCTCGCGCGGCAAGTCTCCCGTGACCATCAGATGCTGGCGCAGCGACTGCACGGCGGGATCGGTGACGCCGAGCTGCATGGACTGCTGGCTCGTCGGATTGATCTGCGGCCAGCCGCCATTGGCAACGATGCTCTGATACCGGGCAATCGCCTGCTGGATGTTCGGTACGGAATCAGGGCCGAGGATTGGCGTGTTCGACTGGACGGCGGCTGCCGTGCGTGCCGCAGCCTTGGCGTCGAACTGGTCGTCCCAATTGCCGCGAGAACGGTCGTTGATCAGCGCCTCCAGCGGAGTCGCGTTTTGCGCAAGGGCCGGCGCAGCCAATGCGGCAGCGCCAAAAGTTACGGCCGACCGCAGGAAAGAGCGGCGCGAAAAGGGTTCAATTCCGTTTTTCTTCGACATATCCCAACCGTTCAGCGCTGCGATCCAATTATGCGCAGCCTAGAGAGGAAGCAGTAAATAGCGCGGCTTGCGCCAAGTAACGCAGCTCAGTATCGATCCGTTCCCGTAAAGCACCATCAAAAACTTCGCCACGAACTATCACAATATTGCGAAGCGAAGGCACAGGAAGATCGAGATTTGAGAACGCCGCTTGCCGTCGGTTTCCGCTGTCATAGCAATATGGCCAATTCGTGTCGCCCGGCATGAAACTTGCCTTGCCGTGCTGCCGCGACAGAAGAGTCATATTGCAATTGCTAAAATACCACAGTTATCCGCGGTTCATAACCTGTCCTGACCTGCCGTCAATGGTACAACCGCTTTGCACGGCACATGTAACAGAAGCTGAAGAGCGGTCGTGGCAAAAAGCGCACAATTAGGGGCCTACGACGCGTTCAAGCTGGACACGCAGGGAACGTGTCCGGCTTGTTTTACTGGAAGGGTCTTACGGTTGATCCGTCGCCGTTACTTACAGGCGGTACATGATCGAGTCGTTCCAGAAGCGGTCGAGGCGCTGCAGGAGCTTGTTCATCTGGGTGAATTCGTCGGTGCCGATGCCGCCGACCTTGTCGATCGAGCCGATATGGCGCTCATAGAGCTTCGCAACGGTTTCGGCGATGTCCTGGCCCGTTTCCGTCAGGCTGATGCGGACCGAGCGACGGTCGATGCGCGAGCGCTGATGGTTGATGAAGCCGAGATCGACCAGCTTCTTGACGTTGTAGGAAACGTTGGAGCCGAGGTAGAAACCGCGGGAGCGCAGTTCGCCGGCCGTCAGTTCGGAATTGCCGATGTTGAAGAGGAGCAGCGCCTGGACGGCATTGACGTCGTCGCGACCCTGGCGGTCGAACTCGTCCTTGATCACATCGAGGAGACGACGGTGAAGGCGCTCCACCAGGTGAAGGGATTCCATGTACAGGCCCCGGATGTCATCAACCTGCTGATCCCGAGCATTCGAAACTGCCTGCGGCTTGATTTTCGTGTTCATCATGACTTGGCCTCACTCTGTTTTGTTTGGCGGTGTCGTTTTCTTCCCGCCTTGAGTGAGACCCTATCGAATACACATAAAATTCTACTTAAACTGCAGGCTTAACAGCATCTTACCGCGAAGTCTTGGTGTCTCAAGGTAAATCAACCATTACCTGCTGCTGCCGGCGACGCCGCTTCTCCTGCCACAAAAGGATGCGGAACAGGCAATAAAGCACGGCCACGCAGGCATGCAAGATCATGATCAGCGGATTGGATCCGAATATCTCCGGCCAGACGCCATACATCAATCCCTGGCCGCCCGCGGCCAGCACCCAGATGACCGGACCCCAGGATACCGTCAGCCACAATCCGAGTGCCGCAACGGGGAAGACGACGGCAAGCCCGGCGCTGGCGACCTTCCACGGCAGATCGAGCAGATCGAAGCGCGCATGGCCACCAAGCGAATAGCCGACCAGCATCGCCCAATATTGCAGGCCGAGCCAGAAGCACGCGATCGCAATCAGCCGCAGGAACAGCACGAACAGAATGTCCGTCAGCGAATTCTTGGGTACGGTCGAAGAATCAGGTTCCATGCGCGAACAATACGTAGGAGGCACTCGCCTCGCCAGAGCGATCTTGGCTGCGGCCTTTCGCCGGGTTTTGAATCCTGGGGACAGCGTGATAGGTACGCTGCCTATACAATAAGGCCATAGATAGACGAAGAAGGACGGCGGCACCATGGAGAACAAGACGCACCTCGTTGATGAGATTACCGGGCATCGGCGCATGCGGCGCAACCGCAAGGCCGACTGGACCCGCCGCCTGGTGCAGGAAAACAGGCTCGCCGTCGACGATCTGATCTGGCCGATCTTTCTCATCCCCGGCACCGGCATCGTGGAGCCGATCCCCGCCATGCCAGGCGTCAATCGCATGAGTGTGGACAAGGCGGTGGAGGCGGCAAAGGAGGCGGCCGATCTCGGCATTCCAGCGCTCGCCACCTTCCCGAACATCGAGATGGAACTGCGCGACGAAACAGGCTCGAACAGCCTCGAGAAGAACAATCTCATCAATCTTGCCAGCGCGGCGATCAAGAAGGCGGTGCCGAACATCGGCGTCATCACCGATGTCGCCCTCGACCCCTTCACAAGCCATGGCCATGACGGCATCCTGCGCGGCAACGAGATCGTCAACGACGAGACGGTCGAGCAGGTCGCGCGCGCGGCCGTCTATCAGGCGGATGCCGGCGCCGACATCATCGCGCCTTCGGAGATGATGGACGGGCGCATCGGCGCGATCCGCCAGGCTCTTGACGCCGCCGGCCATCAGAGCGTCGGCATCATGAGCTATGCAACAAAGTTCACCTCGGCCTTCTACGGCCCCTACCGCGAGGCGATCTCGACTGGCGGCCTGCTGAAGGGCGACAAGAAGACCTATTATATCGACCCGGCAAACGGCACCGAAGCCGTGCGGGACGCGGCACTCGACGTCGAGGAAGGCGCCGACATGCTGATGGTCAAGCCGGGCCTGCCCTATCTCGACATCTGTTGGCGGCTGAAGGAGGCATTCGGCCTTCCGACCTTCGCCTATCAGGTCTCCGGCGAATACGCGATGATCAAGGCGGCCGCCGCCAACGGCTGGATCGACGGCGACAAGGTGATGCTGGAAACCCTCCTCGCCTTCAAGCGTGCGGGCTGCGACGGCATCCTCACCTATTTCGCAATGGATGTGGCGAGGCACCTGGCAAAGAAATAGTTTCCAGCCATACGCCTGCCGCATGCTTATTGTATTTGCCGGACCTCATACCATATGTTCGGCAAATGTTTCTCTACTGCGCCGCGCGTCCTGGCGGACGCGCAAAGGTCGCGGTAGATTCTTTAATCTGCGCATAAGCCTTTCCTTAAATCTGGACGATCGAAGGAGTTATGCGCGAAGGAGGAAAAGTGATGAGCCTGAACCCTAGCCCGCTTTATGCAGCACCGGACGACTGGCGCGCCTATAGTGGCGTGCTGAGCCGGCGCATCTTCGCCTTCATCGTCGACTATGTCATCGTCGCTCTGCTCTGCATCCCGGCGGCCGTGGTGCTGTTCTTCGTGTCGATCCTGACGTTTGGGCTCGGTTTCTTCCTTTATCCGGCGCTCTTCATCATCGTTGCCGGCCTCTATTTCGGCTGGACGCTTGGTGGGCCTTATCAGGCTTCACTCGGCATGCGCGCGATGGGCCTGACGATGGTGCGCGTCGATGGCCGGCGGATGGATTTCCTGACCGCGATCGTCCATCTGGCGCTGTTCTGGATACTCAATTCCGTCCTGACGCCGCTTATTCTGCTGGCGGGCCTCTTCACCGATCGCAGCCGCCTGGTGCACGACCTGTTGCTCGGCACGGTCATCGCCCGTACGGCATAAAACGGGGCGCCAGCCGCAACATAGGATTCGATCCCTGCGGAGCCTGTTGGCCCGCAGAAACACGCTTTTACGCATGGTCAATTAGGAAACTGTGTTCTTTACCAAAGGACGTAGTTGACGTTTTCTAAACTTGGGCCATGCTTGTAAAAAACCGGTGCCGGCAAAAGGGGCAATCAACGGCAGATGAATACGCAGTCGACGCCATCTCCGCAGTTTTACCTGACGGCACCCGCTGCCTGTCCGTATTTGCCGCACGAGATGGAACGCAAGGTCTTCACGCACCTTGTCGGCCCGCGCGCTGCCGAGATGAACGATATTCTGACCCAAGGCGGCTTCCGCCGTTCCCAGAACATCGCCTATCGCCCCGCCTGCGAAGCCTGCCGGGCCTGCATATCGGTGCGCATTCTCGCCCAGGAATTCGAAGCCAGCCGCTCGATGAAGCGGGTGCTGTCCACGAATAGCGACGTCATCGCCACCGAATTTCCGGCACAGCCCTCGAGCGAGCAATATTCCCTCTTCCGCCGTTATCTCGACTATCGCCATCAGCAGGGCGGCATGTCGGACATGACCGTGCTGGACTATGCCATCATGGTCGAGGACACGCACGTCAACACCCGCATCATCGAATATCGCCGGCGCGAAGAAGGCTCGGGCCTGGAGCAACGCCCGAAAGGCGAGCTATTGGCGGCGGCGTTGACCGACGTGATGAGCGACGGGCTGTCGATGGTCTATTCCTACTTCAATCCCGATCACGACCAGCGGTCGCTCGGGACCTTCATGATCCTCGATCATATCAAGCGGGCGAAGGCGCTCGGGCTGCCGCATGTCTATCTCGGCTATTGGGTCAAGGGCTCCCGCAAGATGGACTACAAGACACGTTTCCAACCGCAGGAACATCTGACGCCGCGCGGCTGGGAGCGTTTCGATCCTGCCACGAACGCCGACGACGGCAGCATCCGCTGAATGTTCTCCAATCTCTCCGATCACAGGAAGGGCCTGTTGCTGACCACGTTCGGCGGTTTGGCCTTGTCGATGGACATACCGTTGATCCGCCTTTCCAGTGGTGACGTGTGGTCGGTGCTGTCAGCACGCAGCCTGGCGACGATCGTCGTGGCACTGACCGTCCTTGTGATCATCCGACGCGTTACCGGCTCGTTGCGAAGTGTGCTGCCGGGCTGGCTCGGGCTTCCCGTCGGCCTCTTCTACGGCCTGACGACCATCACCTTTCTTCTCGCCGTCTATTACACGACGGCGGCGAATGTCGTGTTCATCATCGCGCTCAATCCGATGTTCACGGCGCTTCTTTCGTGGATCTTCCTCAAGGAGCGCCCGGCCCTTTCGACTTTCGTCACCATGGCCGTCATGCTCCTGGGCGTCGGCCTGATCGTCGGAGACGGCATGGAGGGCGGTCATCTGCTGGGCGATGCGCTTTCCGTGCTGGCGTCTTTCTCCATCGCCTGCGCCATTACCATCGGCCGCGCCTCGCGGCGCGATATGGGCTTCGCATCGCTGCTATCGGCTGTCATTCCGGCCGCAGCCGGGCTTTATCATCTCGTTCCCTCAGGCTTTTCCATCGACCAACCCGGCTGGATTCTTCTCGACGGCGCAGTGCTGATGCCCCTCTCCTTCTGGTGCCTTGCGACAGGCACGCGCTTTCTTTCAGCGCCGGAAGTAGCGATGTTCTATCTGCTGGAAACGATCCTGGCGCCGATCTGGGTCTGGCTGATCTTTGCCGAAGCGCCGACCAACATGGCTCTGGCCGGCGGGGCCATACTGATCCTCGCGCTCGGCGCCCATTCGCTTTGGCAGGCGCGGGTCAGGACCCGAGCGGCGATCGCCGGATGATGCGCTCAGGTTGATATCCCCCGCTGCCCACCTCTACAGTTTCGTCGTTGCGGTGGCCGCCGGAGAGATTGATGAAGAAGGCGCGACGCGTTTCCTACGTGACGTCTGCATCCCCTATACCGATTGATCCCTGACGCACCACCCGGCCCTTCGCTAGGGCTCAAGGCGTTCGTCGCTGCAATCGACCCACCGGGTCGATTGCTCGGGCTTCGCCCGATCGCTACTCACCCTGAAAATTTACCGCTTCTGGGGAAGCCCTTCGGTACGGCCCTGCCGGCGCCGGCGCGATCGCCCAGCCATTCCGCCAGCTCGTCCCTGGTCTTGGTGAAGGTCCGGCCGGCACTGTCTTCCCATGTCAGCCCGTCCGCAATGGCAAAGCACCTGATGTCAGCGACGCCGCCATCCTTGTAGCGCTGCAGACGCACGCCCTTGCCGCGCGACATTTCCGGCAACTGCGACAGCGGGAAGATGACCATCTTGCGGTTCTCGCCGACCACGGCGGCGTGATCACCGGAGATCGAAACCAGAAGCTTCGTCTCGTCCGGGTAGGACACGTTCATGATCTGCTTTCCCTTGCGGGTATTGGCGACCAGTTCCGCCTCGGGCACGATGAAGCCGTTGCCTGAGGTCGAGGCGATCAGTTGCTTGCGCTGCGGCTCGTGGACGAAGGCCGTCAGCACGTCCTGATCGTTCTCCATGTCGACCATGATGCGCAGCGGCTCGCCATGGCCGCGGCCGCCCGGCAGCTTGTCACCGCCGAGCGTATAGGCCTTGCCGCCCGTCGTGATGATCAGGATCTTATCCGTCGTCTGCGCCGGGAAGGCAACCTTCAGCCCATCGCCCTCCTTGAAAGTGAGCGACGACGTATCGGAAATGTGGCCCTTCAGGGCGCGGATCCAGCCCTTTTCCGAGACGACGACGGTGATCGGTTCTTTCTCGATCATCGCCTGCTGGATCGCGGCGTCGTCGGCCTCGGGCGCCTCAGCGAACTGCGTGCGGCGACGACCGATCTCGGTTGCCTTGGCGAATTTCTTCTTCACTTCGCCGATCTCCCAGGCGACCGTCTGCCACTGCTTCTCTTCCGAGGCGAGCAGCGATTCTATATCGGTCTTTTCCTTGGTCAGGCCGTCGAACTCCTTGCGGATCTCGAATTCTTCCAGCTTGCGCAGGGAGCGCAGCCGCATGTTGAGGATCGCCTCGACCTGATTGTCCGTGAGCCCGAACCGCTCCATCATCACAGGCTTCGGCTCATCCTCCTCGCGGATGATGGCGATGACCTCGTCGATGTTGAGGTAGGCGATCAGGAAGCCGCCGAGGATTTCGAGCCGCTTTTCGATGGCGGCGAGCCGGAAGCGCGACCGACGCAGCAATACCTCGCGGCGATGGTCGAGCCACTCCTTCAGCACCTCGTTCAGCGCCATGACCTTCGGGATGCGGCCCATGGACAGGACGTTCATGTTGAGCGGGAAGCGGCTCTCCAGCTCCGTCAGCTTGAACATCGATTCCATCAGGATCGTCGCATCGACGGTGCGGCTCTTCGGTATCAGGACGACGCGGATGTCCTCGGCGGATTCATCGCGAATGTCTTCCAGAAGCGGCAGCTTGCGTGCCAGCAGCAGCTCGGCGATCTTCTCGATCAGCCGTGACTTCTGCACCTGGAACGGAATTTCCGTAACGACAATCTGGTAGCCACCGCGGCCGAGATCCTCGATCTCCCATTTGGCGCGGACGCGAAATCCCCCGCGGCCCGTCCTGTAGCTTTCGATGATGCTCCGGCGATCGTCGATAATGATGCCGCCCGTCGGAAAGTCCGGGCCGGGAATATACAGCTCCACCAGTTTCTCGACGGTGGCTTCGCGGTCCTTGATCAGATGTAATGCCGCGTCGCAAAGCTCATGGGCGTTGTGCGACGGAATGGAGGTCGCCATGCCGACGGCGATGCCGGAAGAGCCGTTGGCGAGCAGATTGGGGAAAGCACCCGGCAGAACGACGGGTTCGGAATTCGACTCGTCGTAGGTATCGCGGAAATCGACCGCATCCTGGTCGATGCCTTCGAGCAACAGCTCGGACACCGCCGTCATCTTGGATTCGGTGTAGCGCATCGCGGCCGGGCTATCGCCGTCGATATTGCCGAAATTGCCCTGGCCGTTGACCAGCGTATAGCGCTGCGAGAAATCCTGCGCCAGACGGGCCAACGCGTCATAGATCGATTGGTCGCCATGCGGGTGATAGTTACCCATCACCTCGCCGACGATCTTGGCGCATTTGCGGAAGGCCGAATTGGGACGCAATCCCATTTCGCTCATCGCATAGACGATGCGGCGGTGCACCGGCTTCAGGCCGTCGCGCACGTCCGGAAGTGCGCGGTGCATGATCGTCGACAAGGCATAGGCCAGGTAGCGCTCTTCGAGCGCGGCCTTCAGGTCGACCGGAAGGATGCTGTCGTCATCGCCGCCACCAGGCGGTAAAAGATTTTGTCCCATGATCCTTGACTATCGAAAATACCGATTCCCGGCAAGAAATCCGCTGAAAGCACCTGTGGATGAAGCCGTTCAACGCGGGTTGCGATGCCGAAACAGACATATTTTTGCTGCACTTGCTCGCAACCTCATTGTCATTGGAATTTTGGAAAAAGATCAATATAAAACACCGCGGTACACGCTCAATCTGTACGCCCCGCCTACAACACCACCGGCTTAAAGAGGAAACGCCATCATGACTTTCTATCGGACAACGCGGCTGATGCTGTGCAGCGCCGCAATCTTGTCTATCGCCAGCTCGGCCTTTGCGCTTGATGGCAACGACCTCCTGAAGAAGATCAACGATGTCTACGGACAGCAAGGCGGCTCGATTGCCGCTAATGGCGTCGACATCGACGGCACCACCGTGACGCTGAAAGGTGCCAGCTTCAAGGCAGCCGGGATGCAGGACAGCATTCCGCTGGGCGACATCACCATGAGCGACGTTGAGGAAGAAGACGGCGGCTACACGATCGGCGAAGTCGCCTTTCCGGATGTTGATATCGATAAGGACGGTGTCGCCATCGCCGCCGCCGATCTCACACTGAGCGGTGTCGAAGTACCGGCCGACGCAACCAAGGGCGATCTCGGCTCGCTGCTGTTCTACAAGAGTGCGCATGCCGGCACCTTGTCCGTCACCAAGGACGGCGCCGAGGTGTTCTCGATCGAGAACGCCGACGCGACGATGACCAAGCGCGACGACAAGTCGGGCCTCGACTTCGATGCGAAGATCAACGGCGTCAAGGCCGACCTCAGCAAGGTCGACGACCCGAAGGCCAAGGATGCGATCGCCGCGCTCAACCTGCAGGAGATCAATGGCGCGATCGCCATGAAGGGCAGCTGGGCGATCGGGCCAGGCACGATCGACATCACCGAATATTCCTTCGATTTCAAGGATATCGGCAAGCTCAACCTGGCCTTCAGCATTTCCGGCTATACACCTGCCTTCGCCAAGTCGATGCAGGATGCGCTGAAGACGGTACGTGCCAATCCGAACCAGCAGGAAGCACAGCAGTCGGCCGGTCTCGCCATGCTGGGCCTTCTCCAGCAGCTGACCTTCAACAGCGCCCAGATCCGCTTCGACGACGCGTCGATCACCGCTCGCGCACTCGATTTCGCCGGCAAGCAGCAGGGCGTCACCGGCAAGCAGCTGGCCGATACGCTGAAGGCGATGACGCCGATCATGATGGCGCAGCTCAACGTTCCGGAACTGCAGAACGCCGTGTCTACGGCTGTCAGCGCCTATCTCGACAATCCGAAGAGCCTGACGGTTACCGCCGCTCCGGGCAAGCCGGTTCCGGTGCCGATGATCATCGGTGCCGCCATGGGCGCCCCGCAGTCGATCCCGCAGGTCATCGGCCTCAAGGTTTCGTCGAACGATTGATCGGCCTTTCATCTGGCAATTCAGGAACCCGGCGATCTCTGTCGCCGGGTTTTTTCGTCTTCAACGATCGGCCGGTTGCTGAAGCTGATATTTTCGAAGCTCACTGGTCGCATGCCCGATCAGGGCGAGCAGTTCGTCGGTAGTGGCGCCATCCCGCGCCTGAACGGACATGCCCTGCACGATCGCTCCCAGAAAACGCGCAAGCGAGCGCGCATTGGTATCCGGCCGCATATCGCCCTCCGCCATGCCGCGTTCGATCCTCGTCGTGAACACATCCAGCGTCTGCAGGCGCATCGACGAGACATGATGGGCGATCGGCTCGTTCTCCTCGGCACAGTTCAGCACCGCCGTCGAGATCATGCAGCCTTTCGGATGTTCCGGCGCCGTGAAGATCTTTGCAGAATTCGTGAGGAAGCGCTCGAAAGCGCTCACCGTATCCACGTTCGCCTCAAATGGATTGCCCGGTTCAGGCCGGGGCATGCGCCGATACTGCTCGAGCGTCTCGCGATAAAGCTCTGCCTTCGAGCCGAAGGCCGCGTAGAGGCTTTGCGGCGTAATCCGCATCGCGGCTGTCAGATCCGCGATGGAGGAGCCATCGTAGCCGTGCTGCCAAAATGTATCGCGCGCAGCGGCAAGAACCGTTTCGCGATCGAAGGCAGGCGGGCGCCCGCGCTTGCGCAGTGAAGAATTTTCCGTCTCTTTTCTATTTTTCACAATGGTCACTCTAGAATTATTTCCCGATCTGGTTTATTCAGGAATGGTCATTGTGATTATAGAAGGTTTTGCCCCATGAGTCTTCCCCTGGAAAATTCCGCGCGCCCGAGCGACGGCGGCCTTGCTGAAGGCGTTGATGCCGCAATTCAAGCCGCCCTGGCGGATAAGAGGCTGGTCGGAGCGGTTGTCCTGATCGCAAAGGACGGAGAGCTGGCCTATCACCGCGCCGCCGGTCTGGCGGACCGAGAAAACGATGTGGCAATGCAGGAAGATGCGATCTTCCGCCTTGCCTCCATCACCAAGCCCATCGTCACCATTACCGCCATGCGGCTTGTCGAACAGGGCCGCATCGGGCTCGATGATCCGATCACCAAATGGCTGCCGGATTTCCGGCCCCGCCTGCCCGACGGGAGCGAGCCGGTCATTCGCATCCGGCACCTCCTCACGCACACGTCCGGGCTGGGTTACACCTTCGCCGAGGAGCAGGACGGTCCTTATCATCGTGCCGGCGTATCCGACGGTCTCGACACACCGGGCCGTTCGATTGCGGACAATCTCCAGCGCCTCGCAACCGCACCCCTTCTCTTTGCACCTGGCGAAGGCTGGCAGTATTCCCTAGCGATGGATGTGCTTGGCGGCACCATCGAAAAGGAAACCGGCGGCAATCTCGACACGGCAGTCGCGGAACTGGTCATGAGACCGCTTGGGCTTTCCGACACTGCCTTTTCGGTGCGCGACCGCAACCGCCTCGCTGCGGCCTATATGAATGCGGAGCCCGAACCGCAGCGGATGGGGGATGAGGCGATTATGCCCATACTCGATGGCACGATCCGCTTTGCGCCGGACAGAATTTTCGATCCCGGTTCCTATCAGTCCGGCGGCGCGGGCATGGTCGGTACGGCGAGCGACGTGCTCGCCATCCTCGAAACCGTGCGCAAGGGCGGTGCTCCGCTGCTGTCGACCGATACCGTGAAGGCCATGATGGCCGATCAGGCGGGTGGCCATATGCAGCCGCAGCAACCCGGCTTCGGTTTCGGCTATGGCTGGTCCGTCGTTGTCGACCCTGTCGAGGCGCAGGTCCCCTTCTCCGCAGGCACAATCAAATGGGGCGGCGTCTATGGCCATAGCTGGTTCATCGATCCTAAGAAAAAGCTGACGGCCGTGGCGCTGACCAACACGGCGCTCGAGGGTATGTGGGGCCAGTTCACCATCGATCTTCGCGACGCGATCTACGCCGCACTCTAGGCCCCAACAAAACACGAAAAGGTCGCCGGGTTTTGCATTTCATGAAAATGGACGCTGCGAAAGCATGAGCCGTTACGCTTTTGCAAACAGCCCAGATGAAGCTCAAAATACCGAATTCCGAATACAACTATTATTGGAATTTCGATGACATATTGCTAGAGATTGCAACACAATGCGCAATCCAGCCGTGTAGATCAACATCTTTTAGTCGAGACGACGCAGCCATGATTTTCTATCGCGCAACCCAGCTGATCGCAGTCAGCGCAGGACTTGTGTTCTTTGCCAACTCCGCCTTCGCGTTGGATGGTGCCGACGTCCTAAAGAAGCTTAACAATGCGATAGCCGCGCAAATAGGCGACTCGATCGAGGCCGGAAACGTCGATGTTAACGGTTCAACCGTCGTCCTAAAAAACGCGATATATACGCGAGGAAGAACCGGGTTTGCCCTCGGCGATGTCACGATGACTGGCGTGGCCGAACGGGCGGGCGGTTATACAATCGAGAAGGTGCTCATTCCCGATGTTACAACAGAGCAAAAAGACTTTAGTGCCAGGGCAGCGGGACTCAGGGTGGACGATCTCGAGATTCCCGCGAATGCGACGCTGAGCGATATCGACTCGGTATTCACTTATCACGCACATGCTGGCCCGGTGTCCTCTCTAAAAGTCGGTGAAAAGTTTTTCTCCATATCCACTGCCAATTCTGTCTCAACGAAACGTCCAGACAGAAAAGGCGTCGATTCCAGCTTCACAATCGACGGAATTGTCGCCGATCTCTCCCTTGCTCAAATGCCAGTAAGCTCTGAAGCAATTCGATATTTTGGGCTGCAAAACCTGCACGCAACATTTTCCATGAAAAGCAGCTGGGAGTTTTCGACCGGCAAGTATGATCTGACGGACTACACGATCGATCTGGAGAATATGGGGAAGCTGAATGTACAGCTCAGCTTCTCGGGCATCACCCCGGGACTCTACAACACCACGGTTGCACTTTACTCCTCCATGACCGGCGCCAAGGACGATGAGAATACCAAAAATGCTAAATACTTGCTGGCTCTCGCATTCGTTCAACAATTGACGTTGAATAGCGCGCAGATCCGTTTTGACGATGCGTCAGTCACCAACCGCGCGCTCGACTACGTGAGTCAATGGGACCATGTGACGCGTGCACAATCTGCGAACCGCTTCGCTAAAGAAATGCTGGCGTTAACAGCAGAGCTTGATATTCCCGATCTCCAAAGGATGCTTTCAGGAGCGATTATTGAATATTCCAACAATCCCGGAAGCCTGACGTTTAGCGCGACCCCCGCCCAACCCATCCCGATGTCGACGGTCATCGAAGCAGCGAGAAACGCAAAAGAGTCGATCCCAAAGATGATCGGCCTGAAGATCACATCAAACGACTAGGCTGGTCGTCGAATTAAGCACAAAAAACCCGGCGATTTCGGTCGCCGGGTTTTGCATTTCATATGGCCTGAAAGGCTCAGTCCTTCTTGACGGGCGGCACAGGACGGATGGCCAGTTCGCGCAGCTGCGTCGGCGTTGCAGCCGATGGGGCGCCCATCAAGAGATCCTGTGCCTGCTGGTTCATCGGGAACAGCGAGATCTCGCGCAGGTTCTTCGCGCCGACCAGCAGCATGACGATACGGTCGATCCCGAAGGCAGCGCCACCATGCGGAGGCGCGCCGTACTGGAAGGCGCGGTAGAGGCCGCCGAAGCGCTCCTCGACATCAGCCTGGCTGAGGCCGACCTTTTCGAAGGCGGCGACCATGGTTTCCGGTGACTGGTTACGGATCGAGCCCGAAGCGATTTCGAAGCCGTTGCAGACGGCGTCGTACTGATACGCCTTGATCGTGAGCGGATCCTGGTTCTGGAGCGCCTCAAGGCCGCCCTGTGGCATCGAGAACGGGTTGTGAGCGAAATCGATCTTCTTTTCTTCCTCGCTCCATTCGAAGAACGGGAAGTCGACGATCCAGCAAAGCTCGAAACGGTCGCGGTCGATCAGGTTCAGCTCGTCGGCGGCGCGGTTGCGGGCCTCTCCGGCGAACTTGTAGAACTTGGCGGGGTCGCCGGCGACGAAGAAGCAGGCATCGCCGTCGTCAAGGCCAAGCTGGGTGCGAATCGCATCGGTGCGTTCCTCGCCGATGTTCTTGGCGAGCGGTCCGGCGCCCTCGAGCTTTTCGCCTTCCTTGCGCCAGAAGATATAACCGAGGCCCGGCTGGCCCTGGCTCTGCGCCCAGGCGTTCATACGATCGCAGAACGCACGCGAACCACCGGTCTTGGCCGGGATGGCCCAGACTTCGACCTTCGGGTTCGATGCGATCATGTTGGCGAAGACCTTGAAGCCCGAGCCGGCGAAATGCTCGGTCACCGCTTCCATGACGATCGGGTTGCGCAGGTCCGGCTTGTCCGAGCCATACTTGCGGATGGCGACGTCATAGGGGATGCGCGGCCACTCCTTGGTGACCGGCTTGCCCTCGGCAAATTCCTCGAACACCTGGGTCATCAGCGGGCCCATTGTGTTCCAGACGTCTTCCTGCGTCACGAAGCTCATTTCGAGGTCGAGCTGATAGAACTCGCCCGGCAGACGGTCGGCGCGCGGGTCTTCGTCGCGGAAGCATGGGGCAATCTGGAAGTAACGGTCGAAACCGGCGACCATCAGCAGCTGCTTGTACTGCTGCGGCGCCTGCGGCAGCGCATAGAAGGTGCCGGGATGGATACGGCTCGGCACAAGGAAGTCGCGCGCGCCCTCCGGCGACGAGGCCGTGAGGATCGGGGTCGTGTATTCGGTAAAGCCGACGTCACCCATGTGGCGGCGCATGGAGGAGATGACCTGCGTGCGCTTGACGATGTTCTTGTGGAGCGTGTCGCGGCGCAGATCGAGGAAGCGATACTTCAGGCGCACATCTTCGGGATAGTCCGGCTCGCCGAAAACAGGCAGCGGCAATTCCTTGGCGGCGGAGAGCACTTCGATCTCCTGAGCATAGAGCTCGATCTCGCCGGTCGGCATGGTCTTGTTGACGGTGTCTTCCGTGCGCGCCTTCACCAGGCCGTCGATGCGGATGACCCATTCGCCCCGCACGGTTTCGGCGAGCTTGAAGGCCGGAGAATCGGGGTCGGCGACGACCTGGGTGATGCCGTAGTGATCGCGCAGGTCGATGAACAGCACGCCGCCATGATCTCGGACGCGATGAACCCAGCCGGAAATGCGGACAGTCGAACCGACGTCGGACTTGCGCAGGGCGGCGCATGTGTGGCTGCGATAGCGATGCATAATTATATATCCTGGACTTGGCGGGCCGCAGCGAAAGGACATGCAAGCCCCTCGCCTGCCGACGAGAAAATCGGGCGGAAAAGCGCATGGCGCGCCCGATTTGTCAAGGCTCGAACGCCGGAAGTCGACTTAAAGCTGTTTCATCCGCCGCCTATCCCGACATCCGCAAGTAGCCGCTGCGGCAGTTTGGCTAGGGCAGTGCTATTGCTGAATACCAAGGTCAACTTTAAACAGGCATCCATATCTCATCGTTCCGGAGCCCGGCATGCCGATCCTTACCCGTCGCAATCTCTTGAAAGCTTCCGCCGTGGCCGGCGCCTATGGTATCGGCATCGGTATCGCGAGCAGGTTTGCCGACAAAGCGGTGGCGGCCGAGCCGCGGGTGCTGAAGACGGCCAGGATCCAGGCCAATCTGACGGATGGCGGGGCAACCAGGGACGTCCTGACCTATGGCGACGGCGGGATGCCTCCTGTCGTGCGCATGAAAAAGGGCGAATCCTTCGCCGCCCGCCTGATCAACGGCATAGACGATCCGACCACGATCCATTGGCACGGCATCCGTCTGCCGAACAACATGGACGGCGTGCCCTTCCTCACGCAGCCCTATGTCTATACCGGCGATCATTTCGACTATGCCTTCACGCCACCCGATGCCGGCACATTCTGGTATCACCCGCACTGCAACACGCTGGAGCAGATGGGCCATGGAATGACCGGCGTGATCGTCGTCGAAAATCCAAAGGATCCGGCATTCGATTCGGAAGTGGTGCTCAATCTGCGCGATTGGCGGCTGGGCGGCGACGGCCAGTTCATCGCGCAGTTTCGCCCGCGCGATGCGGCCAAATCCGGCACTTACGGAACGGTGCGAACAGCGAACTGGCAGCAGCAGCCGCAATATGACGCTCCCTCCGGCGGCCTGGTGCGCCTGCGTGTTGCCATCACCGATGTCACGCGCATCTATTCCTTCCGCCTGGATGGTGGCGAGGCGACCGTGATCGCCATCGACGGCAATCCGGTGCCGCAGCGCTTTCCGCTGGATCTCCTGCAGCTGGGACCGGGCCAGCGGCTGGAGCTGGCCGTGCGCATGCCTGATAGCGAGGGAGCGATCGTCAAGCTGGAGGATATCAAAGGCACCGACCCGAAGGTGCTCGCGACGCTGCGCTCGGTGGGCAGCTCGTTGAAACGCGACGTCCGCGATCTGGCGCCGCTGGAAGACAATCCGGTTAAGAAGGCCGACCTCGGTTCGGCAACACACCTTCCGCTGATCCTGAGCTCCACGGCCGAGAATACGGCTGACAATAGCATCTGCGGTTCGCTCGGCTACAGTTTCTGGGCGATCAACAAGGTGCCGTGGCCGGGCGACACTCCCGATCCGACCGCCCCGCTTGCCGAGCTGAAGCTGGGCAAGAGCTATGTTATCGACATGGAGAACGTCACGCCGCATAGCCATCCCATTCATTTGCACGGGATGAGCTTCACGGTCATCTCCTCCTCGACGCGGCAGGTGCAGCCGTTCGTATCCGACACCTATCTGATCCAGCCGGACGAGAAAGTGCAGCTCGCATTCGTCGCCGACAATCCTGGCGATTGGCTGCTGCATTGCCATATCATCGAGCATCAGAAGACCGGGATGACCAGCTACGTGCGCGTGGCCTAAGGCGAGGCCGCAAACCGCTTTCGATCCGGATTGTGCGGTCGAAATGGCATCGCTCCGGATAATTTCAACCAAAAGCGAAATGCGGCAAGAGCTTTGTCCGCGAAAGTATTGACATATCCGGCTGAAAGGAGAAGGAAGTTAAGCAACTGTTTTATCGATGAATGTGTTGAGATGATCGAAACTACCGCCCAATTGGAGGCGGCCTGCCAAGAGCTGGCCAAGTCGGAATTCATTACCATCGATACGGAATTCCTGCGAGAAACGACCTTCTGGCCGGAGCTGTGTTTGATACAGATGGCGAGCCCGACGACCGAGGTACTGGTCGACCCACTGGCCAAAGGGCTGGACCTTCAGCCGTTTTTCGAGCTGATGGCAAATCCGGCTGTGCTGAAGGTTTTTCACGCCGCGCGCCAGGACATCGAAATCATCTTCCATCGCGGCAATCTCATTCCGCATCCGATCTTCGACACGCAGGTCGCCGCAATGGTTTGCGGCTTCGGCGATTCCGTCTCATACGACCAGCTCGTCAGCCGCATCAAGAACGTACATATCGACAAGTCCTCGCGCTTCACGGATTGGAGCCGGCGGCCGCTCTCGGAAAAGCAGCTCGACTACGCGCTCGCCGATGTTACCCATCTGCGCGACGTCTATCTTTCGCTCGACGAGCAGCTGAAGCGAGAAGGCCGTGCCTCCTGGCTGCAGGAGGAGATGGCAATTCTCGAGGCGCGCGAGACTTACGACCTGCACCCCGACGATGCCTGGCAGCGCCTGAAGATGCGGTTGCGCAAGCCGCAGGAACTGGCAATCCTCAAATATGTGGCGGCATGGCGCGAACGCGAGGCGCGCGCGCGCAATGTTCCTCGCGCCCGCGTGCTGAAGGATGACGCGATCTACGAAATCGCCCAGCAGCAGCCGAAGGACAGCGAAGCACTTGCCCGACTGCGCACCATCCCGAAAGGCTGGGAGCGTTCGACTGCCGGCGCGGCCGTGATCGAGGCGATCAATGAAGCCCTGGCGCTGCCGAAGTCCGACATGCCGCATCCGCCGCGCCATCAGCAGGCTCCGGAAGGCACGGCTGCCGCAGCCGAACTGCTGAAGGTTCTGTTGAAACTGATCGCCGAAAAGCACGGCGTCGCGCCGAAAGTGATCGCCAACAGCGAAGACCTCGACAAGATCGCGGCCGAAGGCGAGAACGCCGAGGTGGCTGCCCTCACCGGCTGGCGACGCGATCTCTTCGGCGAAACGGCCTTGCAGCTGATTCAAGGCCAGGTGGCCCTGCGTTTCGTCGGAAAGCGGGTTGAAACGGTCATCCTCTAGTCGCGACATTATCCTTTCCCGGCGCGCTGCGATTGCGTATGATTCGCGAACGGAGATGCTGGTTGCCACCACGATAGCGCCGCAAATCTCGTGGAATGAACGTCTGATGCAGTCATTATATTCGATGGCGCAGAAGTGTTGTCGGCGCAGTCCCGCGTCGATGACGGGCGTCTTTTTTCGGCGGAAAAGTGAATGGGTATTCTCCATTCGGTGCGCAACTGGATCCTTACATCACTGCTTGTCGCTTCGACCGGCGTTGTCTACGGCATAGTGTTTTTTCCGCAGGCGCCGATGTATATCGGTGCGATCTTTGCACTGTTCTGCGGCATGCCGCTGCTGGCCTTCGAACGCCGCATGATTCTGGCGCGGCTGAACGTATGGATGCATCGCCTGCCGACCCCCGCCTTTATCCTTTCAGCCCTCATCGTCGATTTCGCCTTGATGAGCGTCGGCTATGCCATGGCAGGCAGTATTCTGAAATTGCTCGGTCTTGTCGAAGGCTCGTGGGAAGACCTCACGCTGTTGAAAATAGACGTCTACATCTATGCCGTCATGGTAACGGCCGTCATCATTTTCGTCGGTCGCGTGCGGGAGCTGCTCGGCCGCGACGTCTTTCTCAGCCTGCTGACTGGCCGATATCGCAATCCGGTGCAGGAAGAGCGTATATTCCTTTTCATAGATCTCGTCGGATCCACCGCTTTTGCCGAGGAGCACGGCGACCTGAAAACACAAGAGTTTCTGGGCGCGGTGTTCGGCGCGCTTGCCGAACCGGTATGGCGGCACAAGGGCGCGATCGACGACTATATCGGCGACGCCGCCATCATCACCTGGCCGCTTCGCCGCGGCATCAAGAATGCCAATTGCGTGCGCTGCGTCTTCAACATCCTCAACGATATCGAAGCGAACTCGGAGACGTGGTTGAAATCCTATGGCAGGGTGCCGCGCCTGAGAGCGGCCCTGCATGGCGGCAGCATCGTCACGGCGGAAATCGGCGTCGACCATCACAAGATCGCCTATTTCGGCGACACCGTGAACATCGCCTCCCGGCTGGAGCAGCTCTGCAAGACGCTGGAGCGCCAGGTGCTGATTTCGAGCGACCTTGCCAGACGGCTGGAGCTTCCCGAGACGATCATCAAGGAAAACCTCGGGGAGCATGCCGTTCGCGGACGCGATCAGCACCTCGGCGTCATCGCGCTTCACACGCAAAGCCGGCAAGCCATCAAGACAGTCCGCGGCAGATTGTAAGAAATGCAAAGCGGCGGCTGTATGTTCGGCATCGATGCACGCCTGAGCTTCACATCCTATGGGTTGTCCACAGTCACCAAATCTTCACCTAAGCGTTAATTCGTCGACATGGCTCGCCTGTTAAGCGGGATTGTTTTCGCCAATCCTGGCCAACAAGGTGACATGATGACTCGAATTCTTTCCGCCTCAACGGCATTGTTCATTCTGCTTGCCGCTTCCGCCCATGCCGACGAAAAGCAATTTCCGGCAAAGCTTGCCGGGCAAGCCATCCTGCCCGCCAACACAATTATCGCCGCTCCGGCCGATGCACCCGACTTCCTGAAAACGTCAGGCAAATTCACGACGCCGGATCGCAAGCGCACGGACGCTCTCGGCACCGTGCCGGGCAAGGACGGCGCCCGCGTAACCGATCTGAAGCTGCCCTTCGACGGCCAGCCGATCCAGGGTTTTTCCGGCATCAAGGCCATGCCTGACGGCACCTTCTGGACGCTGTCGGACAACGGCTTCGGCTCTAAGCAGAATTCCAGCGACGCCATGCTGTTCCTGCATCAGCTCAAGTTCGACTGGGACAATGGCAAGGTCGATGTCGTCAAGAACCTGTTCCTGTCCGATCCGAACAAGAAAGCCCCCTTCCCGATCGTCCTCGAAGGCTCCGGCAAGCGCTATCTCACAGGCTCCGATTTCGATATCGAATCGATCCAGCCGGTCGCCGACGGCTTCTGGCTCGGCGATGAATTCGGTCCCTATCTGCTGAAGTTCGATACGAATGGTCAGCTGACCGACGTCTTCGCCACGACAGTCGACGGCAAGCCGGTCATGTCTCCGGACAACGCCCTGCTGCAGCTGCCGGGCAACCCGACGCAGAAGATGCCGGCCTTCAACCTGAAGCGTTCGGGCGGCTTCGAAGGCCTTGCCCTGTCGAAGGACGGCTCGAAGCTTTACGGCCTGCTGGAAGGCGCGATCTACAAGGATGACGGCCAGATGGAAAGCGTCGACGGCCACACCGCCATCCGCGTCATCGAGTTCGACGTCGCCTCGAAGGGCTGGACCGGCCGCAGCTGGCTTTATCCGTTCGCGGACAAGGGTGTGTCGATTGGCGACTTCAACATGCTCGATGAAACGACAGCCCTCGTCATCGAACGCGACAATGGCGCCGGCACGAAGGACAAGGCCTGCGCCGATCCCAAGCAGCCGAAGCCGGATTGCTTCGAGGCTCCCGCCGAGCTGAAGCGCGTCTACAAGATCGAGTTCAGCGACGCCAATGTCGGCAAGTCCGTTCGCAAGATCGGCTATATCGATCTGCTGCGCATCGAGGACCCGGATCACAAGCGTCGCCAGGGTGGCGGCGATGGCTTCTACGACATGCCCTTCGTCACCATTGAGAATGTCGATCGCGTCGATGCCACGCATATCATCATCGGCAACGACAACAACCTGCCCTTCTCGGCAGGCCGCGCGGTCGACAAGGCTGACGACAACGAGTTCAGCATTCTTGAAGTCGGTGATTTCCTGAACGCGAAGTAAGCACAATGAAACCGCCTCTCCCTGCCGTGCAGGGAGAGGCTTCAATCCCATGCAACACAAAGCTTATTCGAAGCAGAAGGCCAGGCGGCGATTGGTGAGCTTGCCGAGCTGCTGCAGGCGGCCGTCCAGCCTCTCGCCGGCAAAGTCGTGATATTCGGCCGGAACGACGAATTCGAGATCGAGATCAGGCTTTGTCGAACGGCGGAACGACAGGTTGCGGACGATACCGGGCATCGAGGCCGAGAATAGGTAGACGACGCGCAACAGGCCGCCGAGCAGCTTGGCGCGTTCGATGTAGAGCGGCGTAGCGATCGTTGCCAGCGGCTCGGTCGCACCGTCGTCGTTCAATCCCTCGAAACGATAGTAATTGGCAAGCGCGATGAAGGCGCGGCCGGCATGGGTGATGCCGACGAAGGACGTATGGGCGATGATATTCAGCGCCTGCAAGCCACGATAATCCGGATGGGCGCGCCAGCTTATATCGGCAAGCAGGCAGGCTGCCTGGCGATAGCGGCTTTCCTCGTCGGTCTCGGTGATCCCGAAGAAGGGCATCATCCGCCCGGTCCAATCGGCAAGCTCGCGGGCATGTTCCGGCGAGCGCGCGCGCAGGATAGCAAGCTCGCCGGCGGCGGTGAGCAGCGGGTCGCTGTTGCGCTCCGCCTCCGTCAGCAGCGAATAAAGATAACCTTCGCGAACCCCCTGAGCGGAGAAGGAGATGACGGACGGCTTCATGGCCGTCAGCACTTCGCGCATGGCGACAGCACCGAAGGGCAGCAGCGAACGGCGATGCTTGGACACCGCCTGAAACGCCGGATCCTTCGAATCCTTCGCTTCGACGATCTGATCCAGGAAACGCAGCATCTCATCGAGCGGCACTTCATAGCCCTGCATCATGTGCAGCGGATATTTGCGGATTTCCATGTGCAGCTTGGCGACGCTTCGCCATGTACCGCCGACCGCATAGAACGTGCGGCGCTCGCCCTTGCTCAGTAATTTCGCGGTCTTGACATGCTTGCGCGCGAAGCCGCGCGCCTTGTCGATCGAGCCACCGGCATATTCGGACAGACGCAGGCCGCCGAGCGGCAGCGTGATGCCCTTGCCGATCTCGTGGTCTTTGATGTCGATCAGCTCCAGCGAGCCACCGCCAAGATCCCCGGCAATGCCATCGGGGTGGAAGAAACCGCTGATGACGCCGAGCGCGGAGAAACGTGCCTCTTCTTCGCCCGAAAGCACGCGCACCTTGCGCTGAAGAATGGCTTCGGCCTGGTGAATGAACTGCGGACCATTGCTCGCTTCGCGCGCCGCGGCGGTCGCCAGAACATAGATGGTCGATGCACGCGCCTGATCGGAGAGCGCCTTGAAACGATGCAGGGCCGCAAGCGCCCGCGCCACGCTTTCCTCGTCCATCTTTCCGGTCAGTGCTATGCCTTTTCCCAGGCCGCAAAGCACTTTCTCGTTGAAAAGGATGGTCGGTGACCGTGAGTGGCCTTCATAGACGACAAGACGGACCGAATTCGACCCGATATCGACGACGGAGACCGGGGCAATACCGGGAAGGCGCCCCTGGGCTTCTGATTCAACCATGCAGGTCCAGTTTTATTTGTTGCGGCCCGACAACAGCCCAGCGATCAGTTTCGGCGCACTGGATTTCAAGGCTTCACCCCGGCCGGACAGGCTGGGATTGGTCATGAAATACTGCTGCGCATTGAAAGGCTCTTCTCCCTTGCGCACTTCCGTGCGCCGTGAAGTACCGTCCGGCAATATCTCGTAGCTTTGCTGATTGTCAATGATATTGCCCAGCATGATCTGCGAAAGCACCTGTTCATGCACGGTCTTGTTGGTGAGCGGCACAAGGGTTTCGACACGGCGATCGAGGTTTCTGGGCATCATGTCGGCTGAGCCGATATAGACCAGCGCCTTGTCCGACGGCAGGCCCTGACCATTGCCGAAACAGAAGATGCGGCTGTGCTCAAGGAAGCGCCCGATGATCGACTTGACGCGGATATTCTCGGAAAGACCAGGCACCTGCGGACGCAGGCAGCAGATGCCGCGCACGACAAGATCGATCTCGACGCCGGCGTTGCTGGCGCGATAAAGCGCGTCGATGATGTCGGGATCGACAAGCGAATTCATCTTCATCCAGATCGCCGCCGGGTGGCCGTTCTTGGCAAACTCGATCTCTCCCTCGATATGCTGGAGGATGCGGGTGCGAAGCGTGTAAGGCGAAACCGCGATCTTCATGTCATGTTCCGGCTCGCCGTAGCCGGTGATGAAGTTGAAGATATTCGCCATGTCATGGGCGATCTTCGGATCGCAGGTGAAGTATGACAGGTCAGTGTAGATTTTTGCGGTGACCGGATGGTAGTTGCCGGTGCCGAGATGGCAATAGGTGCGCAGCTTGCCGTCCTCGCGGCGCACGACCATCGACATCTTCGAATGGGTCTTGAGTTCGATGAAGCCGAACACGACCTGCACACCGGCGCGCTCCAGATCGCGTGCCCAGCGGATGTTTGCCTCTTCGTCGAAGCGGGCCTTGAGCTCCACAAGGGCCGTTACCGATTTGCCGAGGTCGGCGGCGTCGATCAACGCACGCACGATCGGGCTGTCGTTCGAGGTACGGTAGAGCGTCTGCTTTATCGCCAGAACGTCAGGATCGCGCGCAGCCTGGAGAAGGAACTGCACGACCACGTCGAAAGATTCGTAAGGGTGGTGGACCACCATGTCCTTTTCGCGGATGGCGGCGAAGCAATCGCCGGCGTGTTCGCGGACGCGCTCAGGAAATCGCGCATTGTAGGGCTCGAACCGCAGATCGTCGCGCGGGGCCTTGCAGATCTCGGAGAGCGTGTTGAGCGCCAGCAGGCCCGGCAGAACCGCGATGCGGTTTCCCGGCACGTTCAGCGATTCCACCACGAACTGGCGAAGCTCGAGCGGCATCTCGGAATCGGTTTCGATGCGGATCACCGAGCCGCGGCGGCGGCGCTTCAGCGCGGTTTCGAAGAAGCGCACCAGATCTTCGGCTTCTTCCTCGACTTCGATATCGCTGTCTCGGATCAGGCGGAACGTACCCGAACCCTGCACTTCGTAGCCTGGATAGAGCCGGTGGATGAAGATGTTCACCACATCTTCAAGCGTGATGTAGCGAATGACGTTGCTCGCGTCCGGCAGCCGGACGAAGCGGTCGAGCGCCGGCGGCAGGCGCAGCAGCGCCGTCATCGGCTCGCGGCCGTTCATGCTCTTCAGCTGCAGCGCGATCGAGAAGCCGAGGTTCGGAATGAACGGGAACGGATGGGCCGGATCGATGGACAAGGGCGTCAGAACCGGGAAGATCGCCTGTTCGAACTCGGTGTGGAGCCATTGCCGGTCGGCCTCGGAAAGGGCGGCGGGACGGACGATCAGGATATCTTCCTTGGCAAGATATTGCTGCAGGACGGCGAGCGAGGCCTGCTGCTCCATCTGCAGATTGTCGATCTCACGCAGGATATCATCGAGCTGCTCGGCTGGCGTTTTGCCATCCGGCGTGCGCACGAGGATTTTCTGGCGGACCTGACCCTCGAGGCCGGCGACGCGCACCATGAAGAATTCGTCGAGGTTGGCGGCGGAAATGGAGAGGAAGCGGACACGCTCGAGAAGCGGATGCGCCGTGTTCAACGTCTCCTCGAGGACGCGTCGGTTGAACTGCAGCCAGGAAAATTCGCGGTTGATGAAGCGTTCAGGGCTGCTCAGCAGCTCGTTGATCGGAGGAGTGGCCTCCGGGGTCTCTTGGCTGGCGTCCTGATGTTCCGTTAGTGCCGAGTCCATGTTCCACCTACCCTCATCTCTAACCCATGTGCCACGTATATCAGTTTGACGACGGAACTGTGACAGCTCGACGTCGGCTCAATCCGGCTGACCGGAATTGCCCAGTTCATTCAATACTTCAGCGACCAGTACTCGCGTAATCCTCGTGCCTCGCCCCAGCGCCAGCCGGTCCAGCCGGTCGACGATCAGCTGCGCGGCGCTCATGGAACGCTCCATTCGATTGACGATATAAAGGACGAGTTTATCATCGATATAAAGCTGGCGGTCGGCAAAGAGTTTTACGATGACTTGCGACAGCAATTCCTCGTCCGGCTCGCCGATCTCGACCACCGTCGCAGCCTTGAGGCGGGAGCGCAGATCGGGCAGCGTGACCGGCCAGGACATCGGCCAGAGCCGCGTCGTCATCAGCAAGCTGGTGCCGTTCTCCCTAACGCTGTTGATGACATGGAAGAGCTCGGTATCGTCGAAGCCCAGGCGATCCACATCCTCGAAAATGACCGGGCCGTTTGCGGCAGCAACGGCGGCGTCCGAGCCCGCCACGGGATGGATTGATATCGCGCCGCATCTTTCACTCCAGATACTGGCAAGATGCGATTTGCCCGAGCCGATGGGACCCGCCAGGATCACCACCGGCGACGGCCAATGCGGCCAGGAATCGACGATCTTCACCGCCGCGCTCAAGGGATCGGCGACGAGCAGGTCGTCGCGACCGCTTGCGGGGTCGTGCGTAAAGGCCAAGGGTAGCTGTTCGGCGGGTTTGCGCCTCACATCAGCATTCTTTGCGTCTGTCATGTCTAGTTGTTCTCGGGCTTTCCGGCCTTGGCTCTGCGCGCCTTGCCGGCTTCCGAGCGTCCGTAATAGAGATCGCTCTGAAGGTATCGCGAAAGGGCAAAACGAACAAGGACGCCGCAGGCGGCGGCGGCAGGAACTGCGACCAGCAGACCGACGAAGCCGAAGAGAGCGCCGAAGGCGAAAAGCGCAAACATCAGCCAGACGGGATGCAAGCCGACGCTTTCGCCCACGAGCTTCGGCTGCAGCACATTGCCCTCGAGGAATTGGCCGGTGAAGAAGACGGCGAGCGTCAGGCCGACCCAGAGATAGTCGGGCCAGAACTGGACCAGCGCCACTCCAACAGCCAGAATGAGGCCGACCAGCGAACCGACATAGGGTATGAAGCTTATCATGCCCGTGAACAGGCCGATCAAAAGGCCGAAGTTCAAGCCGACGAGCGAAAGACCGACGCCGTAATATATGCCGAGAATGATGCAGAGCGAGCCCTGCCCGCGAATGAAGCCCGCGATCGCCTGGTTGACCTCCGTTGCGATCTGACGGACGGTGGCGACGTGGTCGCGCGGTATCCAGTCATCCACCTTGGCGATCATCCGGTCCCAGTCGAGCAATATGTAGAATGCGACGACCGGCGTGACGACCAGCAGCGAGATGATGTTGACGAGGGCCTTGCCGGAGCTCCAGATCTGCGCAAACAGACCGCCGACAAAGCTCAGGCCATCGGACATTATGCTGGAGAAATTGTCCTTGATCGCGCCGAGCTGATTGCGGATCCAATCGGGCAGCACCATCGTCTGCGCCTTGGCGACGAGCTGCTGCATTTGCTGCACATAGGCCGGTATCTGCTGGATGAAATCGTTGAACTGATTGATGATGATCGGAATGACGATCGTCAGCGCCAGCGCGAAGACCAGCACGAATGAGACAAGAATGACCACCGTCGCCATCAGGCGGCTGAGGCCGATCCTTTCGAGCCGGTCGGCGACCGGATCGAGAAAATAGGCAACCGCCATGCCCGCTATGAACGGCAGCAGGATCGTGCTGAAGAGATAAAGAAAGCCGATGAAGACGACGAGCACGATCACCCAGAAAGTGAGTTGCCGCTTGAGGCTCGCCCCGCTGACTTTTTGCTCCATCGACTTCCCCGCTGTTTCCGGCCCGTCTGCCGCTTGCTTAGGACATAGGATGATGCTGCAATTATGGTCAAGCCTGCGGCCGGAAATCGGCCTGTTGCGCTGTGAAGCGGGGAAAATCGAGGGGTTGGCCGCCCTTGCGCCTTGCATAAACGCCCCTATCATGCAATGGCGACCCGATCAGAGCCCTGTCGCGACGGAAGGGCGGCCATCGGAGGCGGAAGCATGAGCCAGTCTGGAAAAAACGGTCTGACCTATAGCGACGCGGGCGTCGATATCGATGCCGGCAATCTGCTGGTCGAAAAGATCAAACCCGCCGTGCGCTCGACGCGCCGTCCCGGCGCCGACGGCGAAATCGGCGGCTTTGGAGGTCTCTTCGATCTCAAGGCCGCAGGCTTCACCGATCCGGTGCTGGTCGCCGCCAATGACGGCGTCGGCACCAAGCTGAAGATCGCCATCGATGCGAACTATCATGACACCGTCGGCATCGACCTCGTCGCCATGTGCGTGAACGACCTCGTCGTCCAGGGTGCGGAGCCGCTGTTCTTCCTCGATTACTTCGCCACCGGCAAGCTCGATCCCGATCAGGGCGCGGCGATTGTCGGCGGCATCGCGGCCGGCTGCCGCGAGGCGGGCTGCGCACTGATCGGCGGCGAGACGGCTGAGATGCCGGGCATGTATTCCGACGGTGATTACGATCTGGCGGGCTTCGCCGTCGGCGCGGCCGAGCGCGGCCAGTTGCTGCCATCGGGCGACATCGCCGAAGGCGACATCATTCTCGGCCTCGCCTCCTCGGGCGTGCATTCCAACGGCTTCTCGCTGGTGCGCAAGATCGTAGAGATTTCCGGCCTCGGCTGGGACGCGCCGGCGCCTTTCGCAGAAGGCAAGGCACTTGGCGAAGCGCTGCTGACGCCGACGCGCATCTATGTGAAGCCCTTGCTGAAAGCCATCCGCGAGACACATGCGCTCAAGGCGCTCGCCCATATCACCGGTGGCGGCTTTCCCGAAAATATCCCGCGCGTGCTGCCGAAGCATCTGGCCGCCGAAATCGATCTTGCCGCCGTCAAGGTGCCGCCGGTCTTCTCCTGGCTCGCCAAGACGGGCGGCGTCGAGGCCAAGGAAATGCTGCGCACCTTCAACTGCGGCATCGGCATGATCGTGGTCGTGGCGGCAGACAATGTTGCAGCCGTGAAGGCAGCGCTCGAAGCCGAAGGCGAGGCTGTGGTAACACTCGGCCGCATGATTGCTCGCACCGAAGACGCTGGAGGCACGGTCTACAAGGGTACGCTCGCTCTATGAACACGCCGCGCAAACGCGTCGTCGTCTTCATTTCCGGCGGCGGCTCCAACATGATGGCCCTTTTGAAGGCGACGGCGGCTCCCGACTATCCGGCTGAGATCGTCGCCGTCATCGCCGACAAGGCGGATGCCGGCGGACTGGCAAAAGCTGCCGCCGAGGGCATCGCCACCTTCGCCTTCGTCCGCAAGGATTTTACCAGCAAGGACGCCCACGAAGAGGCGATCCTCTCGCAGCTGGAAGCCTTGTCTCCCGACATCATCTGCCTTGCGGGCTACATGCGGCTGCTTTCCGGCCGCTTCATCCAGCGCTATGAAGGTCGGATCATCAATATCCACCCTTCCCTGCTGCCGCTCTTTCCCGGTCTGCACACGCATCAACGCGCCATCGACGCCGGCATGCGCGTTGCCGGCTGCACAGTGCATTTCGTCACCGAAGGCATGGACGAAGGCCCGGTGATCGGCCAGGCGGCCGTGCCGGTGTTGACCGGCGATACGGCGGACGCATTGGCTGCCCGTGTGCTGACGGTCGAACATCAGCTCTATCCGCAGTCCCTGCGGCTGCTCGCGGAAGGCAAAGTCGGGATGCAAGACGGCAAGGCCATCAGCCTTGCCAGAACAGCTGCCGCCCATGGACGGCAGGTCGTGTCACTGCTTGGGGACATGGCTTAAATAGAGCGTTATGGAGCCGAACGGCGCCTAATTCGCCCCTTCGATTTTCTCTTCAAGCCGCAATCGCCATCAGCGGATGCAGCGTGCCGTCGCTATAGACGATGCGGCCGCCGCGGAAGGTCGCGCGAATGCGATGAACCGAGCCGGGTTCGACGGCAACCAGATCGGCAAGCTGGCCGACGGCGATCTCGCCGCGATCATTAAGGCCGGCCGAACGGGCAGCATTGGCGCTTGCCATGGCAACCGCCGCCGGCAGGCCACCGCCAACAACCTCCGCAATCTTGAAGATCGCCGGCACGAAAGCGGCCGGGTGATAATCGGCGGCGATGATGCCGAGCAGGCCGGCGCGGGCAGCGTCCAGGGCGCTGAGATTGCCGGACATGGACTGACCGCGCAGCGCGTTCGGCGCACCCATCAGCGTCCAGAGGCCGCGGCGGCAAGCCTCTTCGGCGGCCGGTCCCGTTACTGGAAACTCGCTGATGGTCACGCCGAGATCGTGCATCGCCGCCACTTTCTCGGCGCTGTCGTCATCATGCGAGGCGAGCGACAGCTTGTGCTTCAGCGAAAGCTCGACCACATCGTGCAGCTTGCGTTCGATTTCCGGATCCTGGCGCTGGGCGATGCGCTTCGCCACGACTTCCTCGGCAGCCTCGCGCGACATGGCGCGACGCTCGGACATGCTGCGGATGTAGCTCTCGATATCGTTGTACTGCCCCTGCCCAGGCGTGTGGTCGGTCAGGGAGACCATGTCGATGTCGCCGTCCTTCAAAAGCCGCTCCAGGGTCAGCGCCGCGCCCAGATTGGTAATTTCATAGCGGGCATGAACGCGGTGATCGATCAGGAGGTCATTGCGCAAACTGTTGATGCCGCGGATCACAGCCGAGGTGGTTTCGAGCGAACGGACGTGACCGTAGACGCTTTCGGTCGCAAAGGAGAGCGCGGCAAATGCCGTGGTGACGCCAGCGGCGGCCAGCTTCTTGTCCAGTTCGTGAATGCCGAAATCGATCGGCATCATGGCGTTCGGCCGCGGCGCGATCTCGCGCTCAATCATATCGCAATGCAGATCGACGAAACCGGGCATCAGCAGGCGCCCGCCGCCATCGAAGGTCGCCTGCTCCACCGGCTCGGAGCGGATTTCGGCAATCACGCCATCCTCGATGCGCACGGCACCCTGGTCGACGACTTCATTGGGAAGAACGAGCGTGAAATTGCTGAGCCACATCGGCTTTCTCCTGAAACAGTGTCTATCATCTGAAAGGCACGGACACGTCCGGACGTCTTCGGCCAGCACGCCCCGGTAGTCTCGATTCGTGACACGGTGATGAAGGCGGCAGCATAGTTTTGGGCCCAGCTCCCTGACTTCGATGGACCTACTGCAGGCTCGCCCTGTTCAGGGTCGCCCATTGCAGCAGAATGACCGTCTTGGCATCGTGGATATCGCCCGCCTCGATCATTGCCATCGCATCGGACAATCGAATTTCCAACACCTCGATATCCTCATGCTCCTCGGCAAGCCCACCGCCATCGGCGACCCGATCGGACGTATCGATCACGGCGGCAAAAAAATGGATGATCTCGGTCACGGCACCCGGCGAGGTCATCGCCTTGAAGAGAAATCGGACATCGCGCACGCGAAACCCGGTCTCCTCCATGGCCTCGCGCCGGATCGCTGCCTCCGGCTCGTCGCCATCGAGCAGGCCGGCGGGCACTTCGATCATCCATGCCGGCAGGCCGGCAAGCTGCGACGGCAGACGGTATTGCCGGACGAGCACGACCGTCTCACGGGCGGGATCGTAGAGCAGGATGCAGGCGGCCGGCGTGCGGTGATAGATCTCGCGCTTCAGGCGATGCTTCTCGCCGCGCGAATCCGTGTAGTCGACATCATAGCTGCTGAGCCGGGTCCATTGATCCGCCAACGTCTTCTCGTTGACGATTTCGGCTTTCGCCTTTCCGAATTCGCTCATGCCATATCCTTGCGCAGCCATACCTTGTTATCGTGAACGGCCGCACCGCCGTAGGGCGCGACCGGATCGGCTCCGGTGAGGACGTTGATGCCCTCGCCATCGACATGGGCCTTATTCGGCCAGAGCCCCTCGGCGATCAGCACACCCGGCTTCACCTCTGTCGTCACGCGCGCATGGAGGCGGATGTCGCCTCTCGCATTGCCGATGCGGATCAGATCGCCATGGATGACATCGAGCGCCGCGGCATCGGCCGGATTGATCATCACCTCGGGGCGGCCTTCCTTCTGCCGCGACGTCTTGGTTTCCGCGAAGCTCGAATTCAGAAAGTTGCGCGACGGCGAGGTGGCGAGCCTGAACGGATGATCCGGATCGGCCACTTCGATGACATCGACCTGATCCGGGAATTCCGGCAACTCCACATGAGGACCGAGCAATCCGACTGACGCAGGCGGGCGGTTTGGGGCCGGCTGGTTGACCCAGTCCGGGCGGAACCGGAACTTGCCGTCGGGATGGCCAAAGCCGTTCAGAAAATGCGCATCCTCGAAAGCCGGCTGACGATCGAACCATTTATGCTCAAGGAAATAATCGTAATCCGGCAAGCCGCTCCTCGACAGAACCCGGTCGATCATCTCGCGGGCGGAAAAGCCGAAGCCGGGGCGATCTGCGACCCCAAGACGCTTGGCCAACTCCTCGATGACGAAGAGATTGCTGCGCACGGTCGGCGGCGGCTCGACCAGCTTCGGGCCAAGAAGAATATGATTCTGGCCGCCGGCGCGGTAGATGTCGTCATGCTCGACGAACATGGTGGCGGGAATGACGATATCGGCCATCTCGGCCGTGTCGGTCATGAACTGCTCGTGCACGGCAACGAAGAGATCGGAACGGGCAAAGCCGCGCTTCACCAGCCTTTGCTCGGGCGCGATGTTCACCGGATTGGTATTCTGGATCAGCATGGCCGTCACCGGCCCGCGATGGCGAAGCGCCACGGCATCGCCTGTCAGCGCCCGGCCGATCTGCGACTGGTCGATCATGCGGATATCCAGATCCTTCATGGACCGGCCGGTCAGCTCGCTCGCGTCCATGCGGAAGATATCGCTGTTCGAATGAAAGGCGCCGCCGCCCTCATATTGCCAGGAACCGAGAACGGTGGCGATCGAGGCGGCCGCATGCATGGCGATGGCGCCGTTGCGCTGGCGCGTGAAACCGTAACCGAGACGGAAATAGGTTTTCTTCGTCGTCCCCACCAGCTTTGCGAAGGCCTCGATCTCATCCACCGAAAGGCCGGTAATGCCAGCTGCCCAGGCCGGGGTCTTCGACTTCAGATGTTCTTCGAGGCCTGCCGGATCATCGGCATATCTGGCCATGTAGGCGCGGTCGGCATAGCCATCGCGGAAGGCGATGTGCATGACGGCGCAGGCGAGCGCCGCATCCGTGCCGGGTTTGACGATCAGCGCCACATCGGCCTGCTTCATCGTCGGATTGTCATAGATATCGACGACGACGATCTTGGCGCCGCGCTCCTTGCGGGATTTGACCGCGTGGGTCATCACATTGACCTGCGTCGCGACCGCATTCGTGCCCCAGATGACGACGCAGTCGGTGCGGCCCATCTCCCGCGGATCGGGGCCGCGCAGCACGCCCGTCGCCATGGTGAAACCGGTCCAGGCCGGATTGGTGCAGATCGAGGAAAAGAAGCCGGAATAACGTTTCGCATGGCGAAGGCGATCGATGGAATCGCGTTGGACCCAGCCCATGGTGCCGGCATAAAAATAAGGCCAGATCGCCTCGCTGCCGTCCTTGGCTTCGGCCTTGACGAAAGCCTCGGCGATCTCGTCCAGCGCATCGTCCCAGGAAATCTCCTGCCAACGCCCCTCGCCCTTGGCGCCGGCGCGGCGCAGCGGCTTCATCAGACGATCGGGATGATAGAGGCGCTCGGCATAGCGGGCGACCTTGGCGCAGATGACGCCGGCCGTGTAGGAATGATCATTGGCGCCGCGGACGCGGCCGATCCGGCCGTCGTCCGTCAGATCGATCTCCAGCGCGCAGGTTGACGGACAGTCATGCGGACAGGCCGTGTGACCAATGCGGGATTTGGCTTGAATAGGGGTCGCAATGTTCATGATGTTTCTATATTTCAAGCGATGACCGGCCACTAGGGATAATCCGGCCCATCGCAACAATTCATGCGGACTTCACCGACAATGAACTATCGGCATATCTATCACGCGGGCAACTTCGCCGATGTGCTCAAGCACGCGGTGCTCGCCCGCCTCGTCCGCTACATGCAGAACAAGGACAAAGCGTTCCGTGTTCTGGACACCCATGCCGGCATCGGGCTCTACGATCTCTCTTTGGAGGAAGCGCAGAAGACCGGCGAATGGCAGGATGGTATCGGCAGGCTTCTCGCAGCGGAACTCGTGCCGCAGGTCGCCGATCTGCTGGAGCCCTATCTGACCGCCGTTCGCGAACTCAATCCCGAAGGCGGCCTGCAATTCTATCCCGGTTCGCCGAAGCTCGCCCGCATGCTGTTCCGCCCGCAGGACCGGCTATCAGCCATGGAGCTGCACCCCGAGGACTTCCAGCGGCTGCACCGGCTGTTCGAAGGCGACCACCATGCGCGCATCACCGAGCTTGACGGCTGGCTGGCGCTCGGCGCGCATCTGCCGCCGAAAGAAAAGCGCGGGATCGTGCTGGTCGACCCGCCCTTCGAGGAAGACGGCGAATATGAGCGGCTGGTCGGCGGCTTGGCGAAAGCCTGGCACCGCTTTCCCGGCGGCACCTATTGCCTCTGGTATCCGATCAAGAAGGACGCGCCGATCAAGCAGTTTCACGAAGCACTGCAGGCATTGGAGGTGCCGAAGATGCTCTGCGCGGAGTTGACGGTCAAAAGCGACCGCGGCTTCGCCGGGCTTACCGGCTCCGGCCTCATCATCGTCAATCCGCCCTTCACGTTGAAGGACGAGTTGCATGCGCTGTTGCCGGCGCTGAAGGATCTGCTGGCGCAGGACCGTTTCGCCTCGCAACGCGCCTTCTGGCTGCGCGGCGAACATTGAATTTCCTCCCGCCCATCCCACAGGTGATCCCATGAGACTTCTCTGTTCGTCCACCTCCCCCTTTTCCAGCAAGGTGCGCATGGCGGCCCGCCATCTCGGCATCAAACTCGAGGAGATCCGTGTCGATACCAATGCCGGGCCGGCGCTACTCGTCGACAACAATCCGCTGGGCAAGATCCCGACCTTGCTGACCGACGATGGCGAAGCGATTTTCGACAGCCGCGCCATCATGCATTACTTCGACCGGCAGGAGGGTGGCCTTTATCCTTCCAAGAAGGGTAAGCGCACCGAAGCCGAAGTTCTGGAAGCGCTGTGCGACGGCACCATGGAGTGCCTTCTGTCGATCGTTTACGAGCGGCGCCTCCGCGAACCCGAAAAGCAGCACCAGCCTTGGATCGACCGGCAGTGGACAAAGGCAAGCCGCGCGCTCGCCCACCTGGATGCAGAGCCACCAAAGATCGGCAAGAAGCTGCATGCGGGACATTTCGCGCTTGCCGCCCTTATCGGCTATCTGCAGCTCCGCTTCGAAGGCCAATGGGAGGCGGACCATGCGGAGCTTATCAACTGGGCGAGCAAGTTCGAAAAGCATTTCCCCGACTATCCGGCGATGAAGCCGCAGGCCTGACGCTGTCTCGCTTAGCTCCAGTATACATCGCCGTTCCTCACGAAATCGACAAAGGCGCGCAAGGCCGTCGGTAATTGCCGACGGCTCGGATAATAGAGGAAGAAGCCGGAATAGTAGGGGCACCAGTCCTCCAGCATGCGGATCATCCGGCCATCCTACCTTTCTCTCCTGCAAGCGAATTCCACGCTGCCAACCGACAAAGGAGAAAGTCATGGGTGCTTGGTTCATCACAGGTGCACCGCGCGGCTTCGGCGCTCTCATCACCCAGGAAGCCCTCACCCGCATAAATATTCAGAAGCATGAAATAGAAAAAGCCGGGGCAAGAGCCCCGGCTTTTTCTTCATTCCATACTGTCAAGTGATTAGAACTTCACGCCGATACCGACCTTGACGCTCTGCTCGTCGAAGCCGCGCGAGAAGCTGCCGGAGTCGAGGTTGAAGGTCTTCTTGCCGTAGTCGGTGTAACGGTACTCAAGGCGAGCCGTGATGTTGCTGGTGATGAAGGTTTCAGCACCTGCACCGACCGTGTAACCAACAGCCGTCTTGCTTTCAGACGAGGTATCGTCCGAGAGCTTGTTCTGGCCGAGCGCCAGACCAGCCGTGCCATACAGCATGAACGGGTTGAAATCGTAACCGAGACGGCCGCGAACCGAGCCATTGACGCCGTTCTTGGCAGTCAGGCCATTGCGGGACGTCTCCGAGTCGGCGTAACCGAGGTCACCTTCGACACCGTATACGATCTGTCCCTGCTGCCAGTTGTAGCCGGTGAAGGCACCACCGCCGAAGGCGTAGGTGTTGCCGGTGCGGTTGAAGTGACCCTTGTTCCAGTCGCCTTCGCCACCGATGTAGAAGCCGGACCAATTGTTGACGACCGGAGCTGCTTCCTGAGCGACGGGCGGCTGCGGAACCTGCTCAACAGCGTCAGCAGCCTGAGCTGCGGTGTAGCCGCCGAGAGCGAAAGCGGAGACCATGAGGGTCGTTACGAGAGTACGCATACTTTTCTCCTTTCAGTCCCGTGTGCTTCGTCTACAATCTTTGACTTCGAAGCGTCACGAGCAATTAAAATAAATCCCTCCCGGATCGAGATTGAAATTGGAGTGCAAATGAGGAATTGGAAGAGCCAAAATATGATATCATTGTGGCACAGACATGGCTGAATTTCGATGTTGCTTCAGCGCAACAGAGGAATTGTTAACCATAACCAATGGTTAAAGCATGTATACTTATTTTAATCTAAATATATCTCAAGATCTACATAAGAGATGTCAAGAGCGTCATTCGCTCAAGCACCTTTTCATATGGTGTATCGACGCCCTATATGAGCTTCGATTGGGTAACGACGAGAAGAAGGCGGTATCTTGAGCCAGGAAGAACTTCGCACGGCATTGATAACGGGCGCATCAAAAAGAATAGGCAGGGCAATAGCCGAGGATCTGTCGGCCAATGGCTTCGCGGTGGCGCTGCATGCCAACCAATCCTTCGCCGAGGCGGCGGAAATCGTGGCGAAATTGCAGCAAATGGGCAGGAAGGCGATTGCGATCAAGGCCGACCTGCAAGATTTGGGCGAAACGTCAACCCTCGTCGAGAAAGCCGCGGCCGCCCTAGGTCCGCTTGATTTGCTGGTCAACAATGCCTCGGCTTTCCTCGGCGATTCCGCCCAGCGTTTCGATGCTGAAGCCTTCGAGGCGCATTTTGCCGTGCATGTCCGCGCGCCCTCAATGTTATCAGCCGATTTCGTCCGGCAGCTTCCCGAGCCCAATCCGGGATTGATCGTCAACATGATCGACCAGAGGGTCTGGGCGCTCAACCCACGCTTCTATTCCTACACGCTGTCGAAGGCGGCCCTTTGGACGGCGACCCAGACGATGGCGCAGAGCTTTGCCCCTCGCGTCCGCGTCAACGCGATTGGCCCGGGGCCGACGGTGCGCAGCGCGCGACAGTCGGAAGAGGACTTTCAGGCCCAGATCGACGGCCTCATATTGAAGGCCGCGCCGGGGCTCGGAGAATTCGGCCGCACCATCCGCTTTCTTTTTGACACGCCCTCGATCACGGGCCAAATGATAGCGCTCGACGGCGGCCAGCATCTTGCCTGGGAAACGCCTGATGTGGCGGAGAGTGCGGAATGAATGGAAGAAAGCTGCCCGATGGCGGCATTCTCTACGACGAATCAGAGGATATAGAAGACGACATCGAGGTAGAGGGCGATGCCGCCGCCTCCCCTGTCGTGCCCGTCGACTGGAACGAAGGCGGCAAGAACGAGACCGGCTTGCGCGGCGCGGAACTGATCGCTGAATTCGTCAAGCGCCTGCCGAACAATCCCGGCGTCTACCGCATGTTCAACGAAGCCGGCGACGTGCTCTATGTCGGCAAGGCACGCAGCCTGAAGAAGCGTGTCGCCAACTATGCCATGGGCCGGGTGCATTCCAACCGCATCGCCCGCATGGTGCGCGAAACCGCCAATATGGAGTTCGTCACCACCCGCACCGAGACAGAAGCGCTGCTGCTGGAAGCGAATCTGATCAAGCGCTTGCGGCCGCGCTTCAACGTCTTGCTGCGCGACGACAAGTCCTTTCCCTATATTCTGATCACCGGCGACCATCGCGCACCAGCCATTTTCAAGCATCGCGGCGCCCGCGCCCGCAAGGGCGACTATTTCGGCCCGTTCGCCTCGGCCGGCGCCGTCGGCCGCACCATCAATTCGCTACAGCGCGCATTCCTCATCCGCACCTGTGCCGACAGCGTTTTCGAGACGCGCACCCGGCCCTGTCTGCTCTACCAGATCAAGCGCTGTTCCGGACCCTGCACGCATGAGATCAGCGATTCGGGCTATGCAGAATTGGTGCAGGAGGCGAAGGATTTCCTTTCCGGCAAGAGCCAGAACGTCAAGGCCCATATGGCCGAGGAGATGAACGCCGCCGCCGAGGATCTCGATTTCGAGCGCGCCGCCGTCTTTCGCGACCGGCTGGCGGCGCTGTCGCACGTACAGAGCCATCAGGGCATCAATCCGGCCGGCGTCGAGGAAGCCGATATCTTCGCCATCCATCACGAGGGCGGCATCTCCTGTATTCAGGTCTTCTTCTTCCGCACCGGCCAGAACTGGGGCAATCGAGCCTATTTTCCCAAGGCCGACCCATCACTGTCAGGCGCCGAAGTGCTGAACGCCTTCCTGGCGCAGTTCTACGACGACAAACCGGTGCCCAGGCAGATTCTTCTTTCGGAGACGGTCGAGGAAATCGAGCTGCTGGCGGCAGCGCTCAGCGAGAAGACCGGCCACAAGGTCTCGATCCTCGTGCCGCAGCGCGGCGAAAAACGCGATCTGGTCGATCATGTCGTTGCCAATGCCCGCGAAGCGCATGGTCGCAAGCTTGCGGAGACGGCTTCGCAATCGCGGCTGCTAGAGGGGTTCAAGGAGACCTTCAAGCTTCCTTACGTGCCGCAGCGCATCGAGATTTACGACAACTCCCACATCATGGGCACGAATGCGGTCGGCGGCATGGTTGTGGCCGGGCCGGAAGGTTTCGTCAAAGGCCAGTACCGAAAGTTCAACATCAAATCGACCGACATCACGCCCGGCGACGACTTCGGCATGATGCGCGAAGTGATGACAAGGCGCTTCTCCCGCCTGCTGAAGGAAGAGGGCAAGCCCGACCGCAGCGCTGCGACGGAGGCTCCCGCCGCCGATGCAGCCGACCAGCCCTTCCCCGCCTGGCCTGATATCATCCTCATTGATGGCGGCCAGGGGCAGATGACAGCGGTGCGGGCCATTCTCGAGGAGTTGGGAATCACCGACAGCGTCATCGCCATCGGCGTCGCCAAGGGTGTCGACCGCGACGCCGGACGCGAGCGCTTTTTCGCCCCTTCCCGCGAGAGCTTCACCCTGCCGCCGCGCGATCCCGTGCTCTACTTCATCCAACGCCTGCGCGACGAAGCCCACCGTTTCGCCATCGGCTCGCATCGCGCCCGGCGCAAGAAGGAGATGATCAAGAATCCGCTGGATGAAATCGGCGGTATCGGCCCGTCGCGCAAGCGGGCATTGCTGCAGCATTTCGGCACCGCCAAGGCCGTATCGCGCGCCGCCCTGTCCGACCTGATGGCTGTGGAAGGCATATCGGAAGCCGTAGCACGGCAGGTCTACAACCATTTTCATGAAGACACCGCGAAATAAAAAGCCGGTCGCAAATTCCACGCAATGACGGTGAAAGAACAGAAAGAATGTTGACGATAGGGTAATCAAACCATCATCTAGGCGTGATCCCAAAAAGTGCGGAGCGGTTTTTGGATAAGATCATGCTCAATCAAATGGCTGGAGCGAGATGAGACTTTGACAAAGGCTCACCGAGATCTGCCGACACAACCGAAACGAAACGATTTCCATGGCTTCGCGCGCTTACAGCATTCCCAATCTGCTTACCTACGGCCGCATCCTCTGCGTACCCCTGATCGTCCTGTGCTTCTTCGTCGAGGGCAAGCTGGAAGGTTCCGATTTCGCGCGGTGGGTCGCGCTCTGGATCTTCGTGATCGCCTCGCTCACCGACTTTCTCGACGGCTATCTCGCGCGCATCTGGAATCAGACCTCGAATATCGGCCGCATGCTGGATCCGATCGCCGACAAACTGCTGGTCGCCTCGATCCTGCTGCTGGTGGCGGCCGACGGCACGATCGCCGGCTGGTCGCTCTGGGCGGCGATCATCATCCTCTGCCGTGAAATACTGGTATCCGGCCTGCGCGAATATCTTGCCGCCTTGAAAGTGAGCGTTCCCGTGACGCGCATCGCGAAGTGGAAGACGACCGCGCAGCTCGTGGCCATCGCCTTCCTGCTGGCTGGGCCGGCCGGCGACAAGGTGCTACCCTATACGACGGAGATCGGCATCGTCCTGCTGTGGGTCGCGGCGCTGCTGACCATCTACACCGGCTACGATTATTTCCGCGCCGGCCTGAAGCATATCGTGGACGATGAATGATGACGAAGCTCGTCTATTTCGCCTGGGTGCGCGAGCGGATCGGCAAGGCCGAAGAGGAGATCTCTCTTCCCGCCGAGGTGATCACCGTCGGTGATCTCCTTAATCATTTGAAGACCTTGGGGGAAGAATACGAGACAGCGCTTCAGTTTCCGGAAGCGATCCGGGTCGCCATCAACATGGAACATGCCGATCACGACGAGCCGATCGCCGGTGCGCGCGAGATCGGGCTGTTCCCACCGATGACTGGAGGGTGAGCTGATGGCCGTGCAGCCGCTCGTCCGCGTTCAGCAAGAAGATTTCGATCTCCAGGCCGAGATCGACAGCCTCACGCAGGGGCGGCTCGATATCGGCGCAGTCGTCACCTTTTCCGGGCTCTGCCGCGACGAAGGCGGCACGCTCGGCGCGCTTGAGCTGGAACATTATCCCGGCATGGCGGAGGCGGAAATCAGCCGCATCGCCGACCTCGCCATCGAGCGCTTCGGGCTTTTCGGCCTGACCGCCATCCATCGCTACGGCAAGATCGCGCCCGGCGAAAACATCGTCCTCGTCATTGCCGCCGCACCGCACCGGCAGGCAGCGTTCGACGGCGCCAATTTCGTCATGGATTTCCTGAAGACTTCGGCTCCCTTCTGGAAGAAGGAACATGCCAAGGACGGCAAGGAGGGCGATTGGGTTTCGGCCAGGGACGCCGACGATACCGCCCGCGCCAAATGGGCCGCGAAGAAATAGGCCTCAGGGAACGACCCGCTCGCGCCGGCTCAATACCAGCAGCAGCACGAGCAGCGAAAAGATGACAAAGTCGCGCCACAGGAACGGGCCGTAGGCGCCCCACATCGTTTCCCCCAGACCGAGCAGCGCCGCACCGCCCGCCGACTTCAGCGGGTCGGAATAGCCCCCGACGGCCGCGATCATCAGAACCTTGAGCCCGAACATCAGCCCAGCCCCGAAATCCATCGTTCCGTAATAGGAGGTGGCCAGTAGCCCACAGATGGTCGCAACCAGTGCCGAGGCGACATAGGCCATCAGGAAGACGCGGTTGGCACTTGTGCCGCAAAGCTCGGCAGCCAGCGCGTCGTCGGTCACCGCCCGCCAGATGCGTCCCCAGCCGGTGCGTCTAAGGACATAGGCGCCGGCGAGGATCACCAGGATCATCAGCGCCGTGTTGAGGAGTTGGATCTCGGTAAGCGTCACCCGGAAATCGCCGCTATCCCAGAAGACGATAGCGCCATTCAGAAAGGGTGGCAGCCAGATGCCGCGCGTATTGGAGGCAAGCCGCGCCGTCTCCATCAGGATGATCATCATACCGAGTGCTGCGACGATGATCGTATTCGGCGACTTGCGCGACAGCGGCAGCATGATCGCGCGGCCGACAAGAAAACTGGTACCCAGCGTATAGGCGGCCGCGGCGATGGCGCCGAAGACGAAGGCAGCCGGCAGGATCAGATACATCCTGGTGTAGCCGACGTCGGTGAACAGCACCAGCATCTGGCCGGCGAAGGCGAAGAGCGCTCCATAGGTGATATCGGCCCGCTTCATGACCCCGAAGGCGATGGCATAGCCGAAGGCAAGCGCGGCATAGAGCGCGGCGAGCGGAACGGCATTTGCCAATTGCTGCAGAAGATAGGCCATGACCCCTCCGAGGACATGCAAATAGTAACTGGCAAAATCAATTTTACCAGTTATAATTTTCAGCATGAGCTTTTCCTGGACCCCACATCGCTTTTCCGGTGGCGCCTTGGCGCTTGATGTCGCCAACAGCGTGGTCCTGCGTCATGACGACGAACGGCGGATCGACCGCTTCGAGGGATCGGGGCAGATGGAAAGCTTTCCGAAAGCAGCAGTGAATTTCTGTGCCGAGCGGGCGCTGTTCGGCGATATTCTGCCGGTGCGGCAGGAAAACAAGGCCGATTTCATCGGATTGCGCGAGGCGATCGACCGCTACTTTCGTGCCCGCGTCCTCGGCGGCGGAGCCGATGCGCTGCTCGCCGACCTGCTGGCGGCGCTGGCGCAGGTCCTACGGCGAGCCTCCTCCGATGGACTGGAGGCAGCGACGGTGCACTCCACGCTACGCCTGATCGCCATGCCCGACCCGGAGCGGATGAAGATCTGCCGCAACTGCGGCTGGCTCTTCATCGATCGCAGCAAGAACAAAAGCCGCGCCTGGTGCGACATGGCGGTCTGCGGCAACCGCGCCAAGGCAAGCCGGCACTACCGGCGCAAGAAGGAGGAGACTGCGCCATGATTATCCGAACGATCCTGCTGACAGCCACGATCGCAGGGCTGGCGCTTGGAGGCTGCCAGAGAAAAGACGATGAGGGTCCGACCCAGCTCAGCGGCCGCCTCTTCATATTCAACTATCGCGTGGCGACCGCCAGCTACATGATCACGCTGAAAAAGATTGCCCCGATCCCCGAGGGAACGACGGCCGTCGCGGAATTCGAAAATCCCGCCGGGGGCGACCCCCTTGTGGTTCGGCAGAAGATCTATACCTTCTGGGACAAGATCACGCTCGAAAGCCCGGATCTGCGCTGCGTGCGCAAGGATCGCCCCTATTCCGTCTCGATCAAGCTGGTGGATGCAAGCGACAAGACGATCCAGACGATCAAGACCGAGGTGAAATCCGACCTTGACCAGACCGTGCTGCCGACAAAACCGCTCGTCGTCGGCCCGGTCTACACCGCCAATCCGGATGTCTTCAAAAGTGACGGCAGCATCGACTATGGGCACGATGCCGCCTGCCCGGCATGAAAAAAGCCGGGATGCAAAATCCCGGCTTTCTTGAGTCAATTCAAATCGTTCAGCGCAAGCGCTGAAAGTCCGATTCAGCCGACGATTTCAGTTTCGGAGAACCAGTAAGCGATTTCGACAGCAGCCGTTTCCGGAGCGTCGGAGCCGTGAACGGAATTTTCGCCGATCGACAAAGCGTGGATCTTGCGGATCGTGCCTTCAGCGGCGTTGGCCGGGTTGGTTGCGCCCATGATTTCGCGGTTCTTCAGGATGGCGCCTTCGCCTTCCAGAACCTGAACGACGGTCGGGCCGGAGGTCATGCCTTCGACGAGTTCGCCGAAGAAGGGGCGTTCCTTGTGGACAGCGTAGAAGCCTTCGGCTTCGCGCTTGCTCATCCAGACGCGCTTGGAGGCGATGACGCGCAGGCCATTGTCTTCAAAAATCTTGGTGATGGCGCCGGTCAGATTGCGCTTCGTTGCATCCGGCTTGATCATCGAGAAAGTACGTTCAATCGCCATGGGTCCGTTCCTTGTAATCAGAGAAAAGTGGGCGGTCTTTACCCGCCCCACAGCCCGAAAACAAGGGGGACAGCCCAATTTCACGCCGCTGTCACAGTACGGACGGTCGATTCGCAAGCGACTAAGCGGCGAAGCAACCGTTCATTAGCGGACTTCGCGGATGGTCCGGTTCATTTGCTCAATTCTGGTTCGGACTGATCTCATAGCCATGGAGGAAAAGCCATATGCTCAGACATTTCAAAATGCTTGCCGACTACAATCGTTGGGCCAATGTTCAAGTCTACGATGCCGCCGCCCGGCTCAGCGATGCGGAATTTCACGAGGATCGCGGTGCCTTCTTCGGCTCGCTGCATGGAACGCTGAACCATCTGCTGGTGACGGACCGGCTGTGGATGCACCGTTTCAGTGGAACCGGCGAGCCACCGGCGGCGCTGGGTGTCGTTCTGCATAACGATCTTACAGGGCTGCGAGAAATGCGCGAGGCCGAAGATCGGCACATCCTCGATTGGGTGGAGACGCTGGATGCCGCCATCCTTGCGGCCGACATCACCTATACATCCGTCCTTCGGCCGGGCGCGATCATCCATCCGCTCCATCTGGCGATTGCACATATGTTCAATCATCAGACCCATCACCGGGGCCAATGCCACATGATCCTGACGACGCTGGGCAAGCCATCGCTGGTGCTGGACCTCTTGCATTTCCTGCGCAGTGAAGGGCGGCAGTGGATGTAAGCCATAGGCGAACCGCGATCCCTTCGATGCGATCAGGCGTTGCTCAAGCCGCTAATTTTATTGTCCGATCACGCGGATAGGCGATTTCGTTCATGTTGCCTTAACCTGCGCGCCTGCAAGTTGGAGAGATATGTGAGCCAAGTGGCAGTCAGAGAGCAGGCATGAAGAGTTCGCAGACAGGCGTTTCCGCATCTTCTATCGGCAATGATGACAGTGAATCAGAAACCGAGCTCGAGACCATCGGCCGCTTCATGACGCGGCTGAAGGTCAGGAACCTGCCGCGCAACTATCAGCTCTTTCACGAGGCGCTATATGGCCAGGACCGTTGTCTTGCCAGCGAGATCGAAGCGCTCGGCCCACACCCCTCGCAAAGCAAGCTCGATGAGATCGGCCTGAAGCATCGCCTTGTCAGCCATTGCGGGCTGGTCGCGCGGAAATCCGAAAGCGATGCGGCCGACATGCTGCGCGAGGTGGCGGATCAGCTTGCCAAAGGGCTGAAGAAGAAGCGGCATTTTGCCCGCGGGGTCGGGACGGCGCCGAATGCCAGCGCCGCCCTGGACAGCCTCCACGCGTCGCTGAGCAATCTCATGCTCTACGAGACCGAGCTGATCGAGAGGTTGAAGAACTGCGCGAGCCTGTCGGAGCCCAAGCGGCGCGCAGACGCCTGAACGCTTTCGCGCTCTTGCCTTCGGCGCCGAGTTCGGCCAAAACCGCGCCATGATTTCGATTTCAGACCTTTCCGCCCGCATTGCCGGCCGCCTTCTCATCGACCATGCCAACGTGACGCTTCCGGCGGGCACGAAGGCTGGCCTTGTCGGCAAGAACGGTGCCGGCAAATCCACGCTGTTCAGGATCATCACTGGCGACTTTGCCCCTGAAAGCGGCTCGGTCTCGATCCCGCGCAATGCCCGCATCGGCCAGGTCGCGCAGGAAGCACCCGGCACGGAAGAGCCGCTGATCGACATCGTGCTCGCGGCCGACAAGGAGCGAGCAGCACTGCTTGCTGAAGCCGAGACGGCAACCGATCCGCATCGCATCGCCGACATCCAGACGCGGCTTGCCGATATCGGCGCGCATTCGGCCGAAGCGCGTGCTGCCAGCATCCTTGCCGGCCTCGGCTTCGATCACGAGGCGCAAAAGCGCCCCGCCTCCTCGTTTTCCGGCGGATGGCGCATGCGTGTTGCGCTCGCTGCGGTGCTGTTTTCCGAGCCGGACCTTTTGCTGCTCGACGAGCCGACGAACTATCTCGACCTCGAAGGCACGCTCTGGCTGGAAGATTACATCCGCCGCTATCCGCACACGGTCATCATCATCTCGCACGACCGCGACCTCCTGAATACGGCGGTCAACGCCATCGTCCATCTCGATCAGAAGAAGCTCACCTTCTATCGCGGCTCCTACGACCAGTTCGAGCGGCAGAAGGCGGAGGCCGACGAACTGCAGACGAAAGCCAAAGCGAAGAACGACGCGGCACGCAAGCATCTGCAGAGCTTCATCGATCGTTTCAAGGCCAAGGCTACGAAGGCGCGGCAGGCGCAATCACGCGTCAAGGCACTGGAGCGGATGGGGACTGTCGCCGCCGTCATCGAAGATCATGTGATGGGCTTCAGCTTTCCGGAACCCGAAAAGCAGCCCGCATCGCCCATTATCGCCGTCAGCGGCGGCGCGGTCGGCTATGAGCCCGGCAAGCCGATCCTGAAACGCCTCAACCTGCGCATCGACGCTGAAGACCGCATCGCCCTCCTCGGCTCCAACGGCAACGGTAAATCCACCTTCGCCAAATTCGTCTCCGGCCGGCTCGATGCCGATAGCGGTGATGTGAAGTTGGCACCGAGCCTGAAGATCGGCTTCTTCGCCCAGCACCAGCTCGATGATCTCATGCCGAACCAGACGGCTGTCGAGCATGTCCGCCGCAGGATGCCCGAAGCACCGGAAGCGAGGGTGCGCTCTCGCGTCGCGCAGATGGGCCTGGCGACGGAGAAGATGGACACGCAGGTCAAGGATCTCTCTGGCGGCGAGAAGGCGAGGCTGCTGATGGGCCTTGCCGCCTTCGACGCGCCGAATCTGCTGATCCTCGACGAGCCGACGAACCATTTGGATATCGACAGCCGCAATGCGCTGATCCAGGCGCTGAACGATTATTCCGGCGCAGTCATCCTCATCTCGCACGACCGCCACCTGATCGAGGCGACGGTCGACCAGCTGTGGCTGGTGCGCGACGGCACCGTTTCCACCTTCGATGGCGACCTCGAAGATTACCGCAGCCTCGTCGTCGCGAGTCCGAAGCCGAGGGATGACAAGGCCAAGGCGAACGGCAACGACGATTCCGTCTCCAAGGCGGATCAGCGCAAGCTCAATGCAGAACGCCGCGCTTCACAGGCGCCGCTCAAGAAGAAGATCAACGAAATCGAATCCTTGACCGCCAAGCTTGAGAAATTGATTCAGACGCTTGATGCAGAACTTGCAGATCCCGCTCTTTACGAGAAGGCGCCCGCCAAGGCTGCTGAGAAGGCAAAACAGCGCGCGGATGCCGCTGAAAAGCTCGCTGCAGCCGAGGAGCAATGGCTGGAACTTTCATCGGAATATGAAAGCGCCATCTCCGGCTAGCGCGCGTGAATTCTTAATGGTTTCGGAGCCGATCCTAACCGATCATTAACCATAACTACGGAAAGTACGCCCAACCTTCATTGACATAAGTGTTGAGCGATTCCGATGAACTACCGTGTTTTACTGGCTGGCCTTGCCGTGTCCCTGGCTCTGGGAGGATGCGCCACGAAACCGGGCAATGAAGCATCGCTCAAAACCGGCTATGCGGCCGAAGAGCCGCGCCACAAGCCGCTGAAAGCCAATGATCCGGTCGAGATGGAGCCGAACAAATGGCTCGTCGCCGATCTTGAGACCAGAGACCTGGCGAGCATAAATGGCCCGCACAATCTCGCTGGCCGGACGCTGGAAGTCTCTTCGCTCAAGGACGTCAGGCTGGCCGACAAGGAAGTCATCCTGACGTTCGATGACGGCCCTGCCCCCGGCAAGACCGAACGCATTCTCGCCACGCTCGACAAGTTCGGCGTCAAGGCGACGTTCATGATGGTCGGCGAAATGGCGCAAGCCCACCCGGCGATCGCCCGGGAAGTCTTCGCTCGTGGCGACACCATCGGCAGCCATACCTTCCGCCATCCCGACCTCGACAAGATGAGCTTCGACATGGCGATGGCCGAGATCGCCAAGGGCAAGAATGCCGTCTCCAAGGTCATTGGCACCGAAATACCCTTCTTCCGCTTCCCCTACCTCGCCGACTCCAAACGCCTGCGGGCCGCCGTCGCCGCTCGCGACATGATCGTCATGGACGTCGATGTCGACAGCAAGGACTATTTCACTTCCACGCCAGCTTCTGTCACGGCGCGAACGATAAAGCAGCTACAGGAGCGCGGCCGCGGCATCATCCTGATGCATGACATCCACCAGCGTACCGTGACCATGCTGCCGACCCTTCTGATCCGCCTCGAGAAGGAGGGATACAAGGTCGTGACGCTCAAGTACAAGCACGCTCCGGCACCGGCGACCAATCTCGTCGCCCAGGCCGATATCAAGTTCACGCGCTGAGGGCCCGAAGCCGGAGAACGGTTTCCTGAGATAAACATCAGTCAGTGGTTGCAAGATCTTCGGATGCGCTTGAAAGGCGCCGAGCGGCATGATTAGTTGCGGCGTGATCACGAAGAGCGGGCCAGCCCGCCCGCTCGTATCCGGGGGGAGTAACAGATGGATCGTCGTTCATTTCTGAGGAAAGCCGGCGTGGCCGGCGCCGGCTCGGTTGCAGCCGCAGCCCTTGCGGCTCCGGCCGTTGCCCAGAGCAATCCAAAAATCAATTGGCGCCTGACTTCGTCGTTCCCGAAATCGCTCGATACGATCTACGGCGGCGGCGAAGTGCTGTCGAAATACGTCTCGGAAGCAACGGACGGCAATTTCAACATCCAGGTCTTCGCGGCCGGTGAAATCGTGCCCGGCCTGCAGGCCGCCGACGCGACTTCGGCAGGCACCGTCGAGGCCTGCCACACAGTTGCCTATTACTATTGGGGCAAGGATCCGGTCTGGGCACTGGGCGCGGCCGTTCCCTTCGCCCTCAATGCCCGCGGCATGAATGCCTGGCAATATCACGGCGGCGGCATCGACCTGTTCAACGAATTCCTGGCAACGCAGGGGCTGATCGGCTTTCCAGGCGGCAATACCGGCGTGCAGATGGGGGGCTGGTTCCGCAAGGAGATCAATTCGGTTGCCGACCTCAAGGGCCTGAAGATGCGCATCGGCGGCTTTGCCGGCAAGGTGGTGGAGCGCCTCGGCGTCGTGCCGCAGCAGATCGCCGGCGGCGACATCTATCCGGCATTGGAAAAGGGCACGATCGACGCAGCCGAATGGGTCGGCCCCTATGACGACGAGAAGCTCGGCTTCTACAAGGTCGCACCCTACTACTACTATCCCGGCTGGTGGGAGGGCGGCCCGACCGTGCATTTCATGTTCAACAAAGCGGCTTATGAGGGCCTGCCGAAGGCCTATCAGTCGCTGCTGCGCACCGCCTCCCAGGCGACCGACGCCAACATGCTGCAGAAGTACGATTATCTGAATCCTGCCGCCATCAAACGCGTCGTCGCCGAAGGCGCCAAGCTGCGTCCGTTCAGCACCGAAATCATGAACGCCTGCTTCGAGAAGTCGAACGAGGTCTATGCCGAAATGGAAGCCTCGAACCCGACCTTCAAGAAGATCTGGGAATCGATCAAGGGCTTCCGCGGCCAGCATTATCTCTATGCGCAGGTCGCTGAGTATAGTTATGACGTCTACATGATGACGCTGCAGCGCGCCGGCAAGATCTGATCAGCGAACTGGAAACAAGAGACCCCGGAGCGGCGCTCCGGGGTTTTTCTTTGCCCTGGCCGAAGGCAATCCAACATGCCTATAACGACCGCCTTCAATTGAATGATGGCGGTTGGCTGAGATCATTGGCCGGCGGATTTGGCTGCCCGCCGCCCTGCCCGGCCGGCTTGTCGCTCGGCGGACCGCCCCCCGGAAGCTGCAGGCCCGGCAGGCCGAGGCCGCCGCCATTGTCCTGGCCGGGTGTGCCGAAGCCCGGTACTTCGATCTTGATCGTATTGGGGTCAAGCCCGGTGCCCGCGCCCTTGTAGTGCATGACCATCTGCGGGAACGTGATCGTCAGTGCCACCATCAGCACCTGGATGCCGACGAACGGCACCGCCCCCCAATAGATCTGACCGGTCGTTACCGGAGCCGTATTTTTACCCGTGACCTTGTCGAGATAGGGCACCTTTGCCGCGACCGAGCGCAGGTAGAACAGCGCGAAGCCGAAAGGCGGATGCATGAAGCTCGTCTGCATGTTGACGCCAAGGAGAACGCCGAACCAGATGAGGTCGATGCCCAGCTTATCGGCGGCGGGTGCCAGCAGCGGCACGATGATGAAGGCCAGCTCGAAGAAATCGAGGAAGAAGGCCAGCACGAAGACCAGGAGATTGACGGCAATCAGGAAGCCGACTTCGCCGCCCGGCAGCGACACCAGCAGATGCTCGACCCAGACATGGCCGTTGACCCCGTAGAAGGTCAGCGAGAACACGCGCGAGCCGATCAGGATGAACAGCACGAAGGAAGAAAGGCGCGTGGTCGACGCCAGCGCCGAGCGGACGACGTCCATGGACAGCCGGCCCTTGGCCGCCGCCATGACCAGCGCGCCCACTGCCCCCATCGCTCCGCCCTCGGTCGGCGTCGCGATGCCGAGGAAGATAGTGCCGAGCACGAGGAAGATCAGCGCCAATGGCGGGATCAGCACGATGATCACCTGCTGCGCCAGCCGCGACATCAGATTGAACTTCATCGTCTTGTCGATGACGGCGATGGCGTAGATGAAGGCGACGCCGACAGTTGCACCGAGAATATCGGCGTTTCCCCCGTAGATCGGCGTCAGATAGACATGGGCGGCATAGGCGACGCCGGCGCCGACCAGCAACGCGACGAAAAGCGAGGTCACGCCGGAGCCGAGCGAGCGCGCCTCTTTCGGGAGTGCCGGCATCGAGTTCGGCCTGATGATCGACATTACCAGCACATAGAGCATGTAGAGGCCGGTCAATATGAGGCCTGGGATCAGTGCCCCTGCATACATATCGCCGACCGAGCGGCCGAGCTGGTCAGCAAGCACGATCAGGACCAGCGACGGCGGAATGATCTGCGCCAGGGTGCCGGAGGCGGCGATGACGCCGGAGGCCACCCGCCGGTCATAGCCGTAACGCAGCATGATCGGCAGCGAGATAAGGCCCATGGCGATGACCGAAGCCGCAACGACGCCGGTGGTGGCGGCAAGCAGTGCGCCCACGAAAATCACCGCATAGGCAAGCCCACCGCGGATCGGGCCGAAAAGCTGGCCGACCGTGTCGAGCAAGTCTTCGGCCATGCCGGAACGCTCCAGCACGATGCCCATGAAGGTGAAAAACGGGATTGCCAGCAGCGTATCGTTGGACATCACGCCCCAGAACCTATCCGGCAGCGCATTGAGGAGCGGCCATGACAGATTGATGGAACCACCCGAATAGGGTGCGAGTTCGACGCCGATCCAGAAGAACAGGAGACCGTTGGCGGCGAGAGCGAAGGCGACGGGATAACCGATCAGCAGGAAGATGATCAGCGAGGCGAACATGATCGGCGCCATGTTCACGGCAATGAATTCCATCATCGGCGTGTCTCCCCTACCGGCGTTTCCACCTCGAGGGGCGCATGCGTCGGCACATAGGGGTTCGGATCCTCCATATCACCGCGCATGACGGCAATCTTCTTGATAATCTCGGAGATACCCTGCAGCGCCAACAGGAAGAAGCCGGCCAGCAGTAGTGCCTTGCCCGGCCAGATGATCAGGCCGCCCGCGCTGGAGGAGACCTCACCGGACATGACAGACATGCGCACGTAGGGCACGAGGTCATAGACCATCAGCAGTGCGAACGGCATGAGGAACAGGCAGTGGCCGATGAGATCGATCCAGTGCTGCGCCCGGCGCGGGAGCGAGCCATAGACGATATCGATGCGGATGTGCTCGTTCTGCCGGAGCGTATAGGCGGCGGCGAGCATGAAAGCGGCGCCGAACAGATACCATTGCGCCTCCAGCCAAGCATTGGACGAGATGTTGAACATTTTACGGACAATGGCATTTCCGGCACTGACCAATACGGCGACCAGAATGAGCCATGAGACTGATTTTCCAATGATCTCAGTCGCATAGTCCACGATTCGGCTGAAGCCGAGCAATGTTTTCATGATTTCCCCCCGCGGCGGTCTTTCCCAGGATCTCTTGCCGCGCACAGGCAGAGTGCCGATTTCAAGCGGTGAATCAAGAGCCCGAGCCGGTTTTCCAAGTGTGATGATGGCTCCGGTACAATGCCCGCGCGTAAAGCCGAGCGCACGCATTTACAATTTGCCGCCCTTGCCCGCATGCGGCATTCTGATAAAGATCGCATCAATAATCATACTAATCGAGAGACACCCATGTCCCCCATCAACCTTGCTATTGTCGGCGTCGGCAAGATTGTCCGCGACCAGCATCTTCCGTCCATCGCGAACAATCCGGATTTCAAGCTGGTCGCCACGGCAAGCCGTCATGGCACCGTCGAGGGCATTCCGGCCTTCACGACCATCGAGGCCATGCTCGACGCCGTGCCGGCAATCGACGCCGTCTCGCTCTGCATGCCGCCGCAATATCGCTACGAGGCTGCCTACAAGGCGCTTTCGGCCGGCAAGCACGTCTTCCTGGAAAAACCGCCGGGCGCGACGCTGAGCGAAGTTGCCGATCTCGAGAATCTCGCAAGGACCAAAGGCGTCTCACTCTTTGCGAGCTGGCATTCGCGCTATGCGCCTGCCGTGGAGGCCGCCAAGGCTTTCCTCGCCGACACGACCATCCGCAGCGTCCATGTGATCTGGAAGGAAGACGTGCGCCACTGGCATCCGAACCAGGAATGGATCTGGCAGGCCGGCGGACTCGGCGTCTTCGATCCTGGCATCAATGCGCTGTCGATCGTCACCCATATTTTTCCAGCGCTCTTCCTGACCGGCGCGACACTGGAATTCCCGGAGAATCGCGATTCGCCGATCGCGGCCGATCTGCGCTTCAAGAGCGGCCAGGGTCTGCCGGTTCATGCCGAATTCGACTGGCGCCAGACCGGCAAGCAGAGCTGGGATATCGTCGCCGAGACGGATGCGGGCCAGATGGTTCTTTCAGAAGGCGGCTCCAAGCTTTCCGTGAATGGCGAACTGACTTTCTCGGCGCCTGAAGCCGAGTATCCCTCGCTCTATCGTCGCTTTGCCGAGATCGTCAAAGCCGGTGTCTCCGATGTCGACGTTTCGCCGCTGCGTCACGTCGCCGACGCCTTCATGCTCGGTAAGCGCAAGTTTGTGGAAGCGTTTCACGATTGATCGCATTCCCCGATGTGAGATAGGCTACGCAGTATACTAGCTTAGCGCATTATCACATCGGGGAGTTGCCGATGGTATCGGAACGTGAACAATCCTTCGGCCTTGGCGTCCGCAATAAGACAGTCAAACTTGCGGAGCCGAACCAGAAATGGCACGAGGCCTATTTGCTGGAGGAGGCTGCCATTCGTGGCGCTCTCGGCGACCTTGCCATCGAGATCCAGCATTTTGGCAGCACCTCCATCCCGGAAATCAAGGCCAAGCCGATCATCGACATTGCCGTCGGCGTTCGGCGCTTCGAGGACGGCCTTGCCTGTATCGAGCCGATGGCATCCATTGGCTATGACTATGCCGGCAGCAATATTGTCCCCGACGATCACATTTTCGGCCGCGATGTCGCCGGGGATACCCGCACGCACCTAGTTCACGTCGTCGAACACGGCGGCACGAATTGGCGTCATTTCATCGTATTTCGCGACCACTTACGCAAGCGCCCGGATATCGCTCACGCCTATGAGGCTTTGAAGGTGGAGCTTGCGTCAAAATATGCCGACAACCGCGCGGCCTACACCGCGGCGAAGAAGGACTTCATCGACAAGATTCTGGCGGAGGCTGAATGAGCCTGGTTGCCGCTTCCCGGAACGGGAGCGGCAAAAGCGTCACGCCTTTTTCTCCCAGCGGCCGTCCTGGGTCTGCTGCCAATAGGTGAGGCTATGCCCCTCGCCTTTCAGACGCTTCCATTGGGCGCGCGCGCTTTCCAGCTGCTCCTGATCGTATCCGTCGAACATCAACACGACGCGCTGGTACGACTCGACGTCCGTGGCTTCTGCACCATCGATAAAGAATCGTACGCTGGCATTGTTGATGTTGTCGGGCGAGACCGTCAGCAGCACCGGCTGCCGGTCCGCCATTTCGCTTTCATCCGTGCCGTGCGGCAGGAAGCTGTCCTCGCGGTAGGTCCAGAGATGGGCATCGAGGAGATCGCGCCGCGCCGGCTCAAGCATCTGGACAGCAACCTGCCAGCCGCGCTCAACGCTTTTGTCGATCAGCGGCGGCAGGGCGTCCTCAAGTTTCGATTCCGTCAGGTGATAGAAGAGAACGTCGGTCATATCGCCTCTTCTATCTCACAAGGCCAGCCTGGTCACGATTCGTAGTTCGCACGGACCAGCTCGTCGAGCAGGCGCACGCCGAAACCGGAGCCCCAGGATTGATTGATCTCATCCTGAACCGAGCCCATCGCCGTTCCGGCGATATCGAGATGCGCCCATGGCGTTTCCCCGACGAAGCGCTTGAGGAACTGGGCGGCGGTGATCGAGCCGGCATGGCGGCCGCCGGTATTCTTCATATCGGCGAATTTGCTGTCGATCATCTTGTCGTAGTCCTTGCCGAGCGGCATGCGCCACAGGCGCTCATCGGTAACGAGACCAGCAGCTGTCAGCTCGTTCGCCAGCTTGTCGTCGTTGCTGAACAGGCCGGCTTGCAGATTGCCGAGGGCAACCAGGATCGCGCCGGTCAGGGTCGCCAGATTGATCATGAATTGCGGCTTGAAGCGATCGTTGGTGTACCAGAGCGCATCGCAGAGAACGAGCCGGCCTTCGGCGTCGGTGTTGATGATTTCGATCGTCTGGCCGGACATGGAGGTGACGATGTCGCCCGGCCGCTGGGCGTTGCCGTCAGGCATGTTCTCGACGAGGCCGATGACGCCGATCGCGTTGACCTTGGCGCCACGTGCGGCGAGCGCGTGCATCAGGCCGGTGACGGCTGCGGCCCCGCCCATGTCACCCTTCATGTCCTCCATGCCGGCGGCCGGCTTGATGGAAATGCCGCCGGTGTCGAAGACGACGCCCTTGCCGATGAAGGCGACCGGCTTGTCCTTCGACTTGCCGCCCTTCCAGTGCATGATCACCAGGCGCGGCGGCCGGGCTGAGCCCTGCGCGACGCCGAGCAGCGCGCCCATGCCGAGCCGGCGCATCTCGCGCTCGGTCAGGATCTCGACCTCGACGCCGAGCTTTTCCAGCTCCTTCGCCTTGGCGGCAAACTCGACGGGACCGAGGACATTCGGCGGCTCGTTGACGAGATCACGCGCGAGAATCACGCCGCCGGCAATAGCCTCTGAAGCCGCGAAAAGCTTTTTGGCGGCAGCGGCCTCCTGGGTGACGATCGTGACCTTGACGGGCTTGCGGGCAGCAGCCTTCTCGTCGTCATCGCCCTTCTTCGTTTTGTAGGTGTCGAAGCTATAAGCGCGCAGCAACATGCCCAACGCGAAATCCGCGGCCTCCCTGGCTCCGACCTTGATGGCCGGGGCATCGAGGAAGATGGCCACCTTCTCCGCATTGCGGATTTTGGCCGCAGCACTGCCGCCGAGCTTCAGCCAGTCATGAACGCTCAGGTTCGTCGCCTTGCCGGTGCCGATGACGACGATCCTGTCGACCGGCGCGGCTTCGGGAGCGATAATATCAAGGCTGTTCAATGCCTTGGCCTTGAAGCCGGAAATGGGCGCGGCCTTGGCGAAAACATGAGCCGGATCGGCGCTCTCGGCACCCGCCGGCAGCTCACTATCGGTGTCTTTCAGGAGAATGGCCAGACCACCACTAAGGCGGACCGAATTGGCGAAGGAAATCTCGAATTTCACAGACATTTCGGCTCCGATTACCATGCGTATTACAAGAATAATTTCGGTGGTCATCATTCAAGGTTTGCCTAGGCAATACAAGCCTTTGGCAAAGCGTTCCCCGAAGAAACGGACTTCGCCGCTTCAAATCCCTGTCATTTAGCGCAGCTAGGCTCAGCGCATTGGTGTTTTCGCCGCCATCGGGCGACGTCATTCTTTGCCGGAAAGCCACCTTGATCATAGACTTCAACAGCCTCGACCGCGAAGACCGCTTTTCTGAAAACCTGCGCCCGCGCACGGCGGGTGACATCTTCATCGCGCTCTTCTGTCTCTGGTGGATGCTGCTGGGTCTGTTCTCGCTCTTTCCGCAGATCGACCTCGCGGTCGCGAACGCGTTCTTCCTGCCCAAGCAATGTCTCGCCCTTGCCAGGCCCGATCAGATCTGCGGCATTTTCCCTTATGGTGACGATCAGCATCTGCGCCTGCTGCGGGAGGTGTTTTTCCAGCTCCCCTATATCTCGGCCGTCATCCTCTGTTGGATGCTGCTCCAGTGCTGGCAGCACCACGGTGCAACCTTCAACAAGCTCAGAGCCCGCAACCTCAAGATCGCGCTCGGCTCGTTGCTGCTTGGTCCGGTCGTGATCGTCAATCTCTGGCTGAAAGCCTTTTCGGGCCGTCCCCGCCCCAGGCAAACCGATCTGTTCGGCGGCACGCTCGATTTCGTGCATGCGGGATCCTTCGCCGGCAAATGTGTCAGCAACTGCTCGTTCATCTCGGGCGAAGCAGCAGCCGCGGGTTGGCTGTTCTGCTTGATCTTCATCATCCCGCAACCGCTTCGTAGGGCCGTCGCCCTGCCGATCGCGACCGTCTCTGTCGTCATTCCGGCGCTCAGAGTGGCTTTCGGCGGCCACTACCTGTCCGATGCCGTCCTTGGCTGGCTTTCCTCGCTTGTCATATTCGCCGCGCTGCTGGCATTATCCCAAACGACACACAACAGAAGAATCTCGGAAAATTAACGATTTTTTTGCGAGTTGGTTGTCGCCAAAAAAACGCAAACAGCGTAGATGAGGATGAATCTCTGTCGGCTCGCTCGACGGGCGTTGCGTTTAAGGGCCGGCATGAAGTTATTCGAAACCTATATCGTACGGCGTGTCGGTATGATGTTCCTGGTGGCGTTGCTGCCAGTGCTCGCTATTATCTGGACGACCCAGGTGCTGCAGCGCATCAATCTCGTGACCGACAGCGGCCAGTCGATCGGGTCGTTCGCAAAGCTTGCGACCCTTATCCTGCCCACGATCATTCCGATCGTTCTGCCCTTCGCATTGGTCATCGGCATCACGCAGACGCTGACGGCGATGAACAGCGATTCGGAGCTTACGGTCATGGAAGCGGCCGGTGCGAGACGAAGCATCATCATCCGACCGATCATGATTCTTGCCATAGCGATCAGTGTTTTCTCCTTCTTCGTTGATAATGTGGTTGAGCCCAGGGCTCGCGTCGCTGCCCGCCAGATGGTCGCGGAGGCCTATGCCGACCTTCTTTCCACCGTCATCGAAGAGAAGAACTTCCGGCGTATCGAGGATGGTCTTTACGTACAGATCAGCCAGCGCTTGTCGGGACGTATTCTAAAGGGGCTGTTCGTCGTTGACTCCCGCGATCCTGCCTTCGATCTCATCTATTATGCGAAGGAAGGCGCTGTCGATCCGAGCGGCACGTCGCTTTTGATGAAGGACGGCGAAGTCCATCGCAAAACAGCCGATGGCGATGTCTCAATCATAAACTTCGATTCCTATTCCTTCGATCTCTCCGACATGACGCAGAGCCGTGGCCAGGCGACCGTGCGCGCCAGCGACCGTGACCTCGGCTTCCTGTTGAATCCGGATCCGAACGACGCGGACTATAAGGCCAAACCTACCGGCTACCGGGCAGAATTGCACAGACGCCTCAACGATTGGGCTCTTCCCGCCATATTTGCGCTGATATCGCTCGTCATCGCCGGCGACGCTCGGTCGCATCGCGAAGCACGTCTGCATCCCATGGTGTCGGCGCTGACCATAGCTTTTGCGCTGCGCTGGGCGGATTTCTATGCGGCCAACCAAATCGAGAATGCGCCTAATTTCATTGGCGTTCTCTACGGCATCAACATCATCTCGGCTCTCATCGCTATCGTGCTGCTGTTCAGAAACCGGAAGATGACGATGCCGGTCTCGATCCGCAACCGGCTCAGCAACTGGAGACAAAAAGTCCAGGATCGCATGCCTGCAACACCCGGTAATTCCAACGGGAGCGGCGCATGATCTTCGGCACACTCGGGCGCTACTTCTTCACTCGCTACATCGTGACGACGTTCTGGTTTTTCCTGGGTGTCATCTCGATCGTCTATCTCGTCGATTTCAGTGAGACCGCCGGCCGACTCGCGGGACTGCCCGGGTATACCGTTCCCCTCGGTTTGGTGATGACGATGGTCAGGTTGCCGTTCATTCTGCAGCAGACCGTGCCGTTCATCGCCCTCTTCGTCGGCATGACGGTGCTGATCGCACTCAACCGCCGCCGCGAACTGGTGATAGCGCGCGCCGCCGGCATCTCGGTCTGGCAATTCATGATGCCGTTCATAATGGGCGCTTTCTGCGTCGGCCTGCTGACCATGTTCGCCCTCAATCCGGTGGCGGCATGGGGCCAGCGACAGGCTGAGACGATGGAAGCCGACCTGCGCGGCGACCCGTCCTATCACAATACACTTTCGGTACCGTGGCTGCGCCAGTCGAACGGTAAAGACGATGTGATCATTGGCGCCAAGGCCGTCCTGAACAATGGAACGACGTTGATGACGGTCGTCTTTATCCACTTCGATTCACAGGGAAATATCGTTCTCCGGCAGGATGCGCAGTCGGCAAAGTTGGAAGATGGTTACTGGCTTCTTAACAATGTCGTCGAACGGCGGCCGGGCGAAATCCCTGACCACAAGAGCTCGGTACAAGTCCGTACGAATCTGAAACAGGATTTCGTCTCACAGCGCCTGGCGCAGCCGGAAACCATTGCTTTTTATGATCTTTCTAATCGAATAAAGGTCGCACGCTCCTTCGGCATATCGACCAATGCACTCCAAACCCAATTTCACTCGCTGCTATCGCAACCATTCCTTCTGGTGGCAATGACATTGATCGCAGCAACAGTCTCGTTAAAATTCAGTAGATTCAACCAATCGCGCTCCGTGATTCTGGGTGGAATCCTCTCAGGCTTCGTGCTTTATGTTGTCACCGTGCTTGTAAAGGCATTCGGGAGCAGCGGAGTGGTTCCTCCCTTCGTGGCGACATGGATACCCGTGATCGTCGCATTGGCATTCGGAGCAACGATCCTGCTTCATCAGGAGGACGGCTAAGTGGCGGCAGGCAACCGCAAGAGTATCAGGAAGTTTGTGGGTGCCCTCGTTACGGGCACGGCCGCAAGCGCGTATATCATGAGCCCTGTCGCAGTTTATGCCCAGGCCAACAACAACAATGGCGGTACTGGCGCCGTAACCGCTCCTATCCAGGTCAAGGTACCGGAGGGCTCTAAGCTTGTCCTCTCGTCCAATGAATTAGTCTATAACAAGGACGCGCAGATCGTCACCGCCAGCGGTGCCGTTCAGATCAACTATGGCGGCTATAGAATGGTCGCCCAGAGGGTTGAATATAATCAGAAATCCGGACGGATGACGGCCATCGGCAATGTCGAGCTGATCATGCCGGACGGCAATCGCATGTACGGTGACAAAATGGATGTCACCGACAGCTTCTCGGACGGCTTCGTCAACTCGCTGCGCATCGAAATGCCTGACAACACCCGCATGGTCGCCGAAAAGGGCGAGCGCGTCGGCGGCAATCAGTTGATTCTGACAAAGGGCGTCTATACGGCCTGTATGGCCTGCTCCCAGGAGGGCCGGGCGCCACTATGGCAGGTCAAGGCACGGCGCGTTGTCCAGAACGGCGTGACGCATACCGTGCGTCTCGAGCATGCCCGTTTCGAGCTGTTCGGCCTGCCGATCGCCTATGTCCCGTGGATCGAAGTTCCCGACAATACGGTGAAGCGCAAATCCGGCTTCCTGTTTCCGTCGGTAAGCGTCTCGCAGCACCTCGGTGTTGGCGTGAAGGTTCCATATTATTACGTCATATCGCCCAGCATGGATGCGACGGTCAGCGCCACAGGCTACACCGGCCAAGGCCTGCTGCTCGAGGGCGAGTTCCGTCAGCGCTTTGAAAACGGCACGCATGTCCTGCGTGTCGCCGGCATCAGTCAGATGGATCCCGGCTCATTCACCGCAGGGACCAGCGATGCCGAGCACAAGACGCGCGGCATGATCAGCTCCAAGGCGGACTTCAAGATCAATCCCCGCTGGACGTTCGGCTGGGATGTCACGGCGCAGAGCGACAACAATTTCTCGCGTACATATGGGCTCGAGGGTCTCAGCCAGAGCACCCATACCAACGACATCTACCTGACCGGTCTCGGAAAGCGCAATTATTTCGATATGCGCGCTTTCTATTACGACATCCAGGATGCCGACAACAACAGCACTGCGGAAAAGCAGCAAGCCGTCGTTTATCCGAGCATCGACTATCATTACGTCGATCCGAAGTCGGTCTATGGCGGCGAGTTGTCGGCGACGATGAATCTCACGCATCTGTCGCGTGACAAGGCCTCTGTGCTCGACAACGTCAACAACCTTGGCGACGCCAGCCTGAACGACCGCTTCCTTGGTCTTTCCGGAAGCGACACGCGCCTCAGCACCGAAGTGCAGTGGCAGCGCACCTTCACCACCGATGGAGGCCTTGTGCTGACACCGTTGGCAGCCGCGCGTGGGGACGTCTACGGCCTCGGCATGGATTCGCCTACCGGCCAATATTCCGGCAACTACGACACCAGCGATTACGCGACGCGTGGCATGGTGACGGCCGGCCTCGAAGCCAAGTACCCGTTCCTCATCACGACGAGCAACAGCACGCATGTGTTCGAGCCGATCGCGCAGATTTATGTGCGCCCGGACGAGCAACTTGCCGGCCAGCTGCCCAACGAGGATGCCCAGAGCTTCGTTTTCGACGCAACGAACCTGTTCGACCGTGACAAGTTCTCCGGCTTCGACCGTATAGAAGGCGGCACGCGCGCCAACGTCGGTTGGCGCTACACGGGCAGCTTCGACAACGGCTACAAGTTGCAGCACATCTTCGGCCAGTCGTACCAGCTTGCCGGTCGCAACTCCTTCGCAACCCCCGATCTGGCGGGTGTCGGCGCAGATTCGGGACTTGAAACAACCCGTTCCGACTATGTCACGATGTTCGGTCTGACGACGCCGCAGGGCATCTCGCTGTCGACATCCTATCGCTTCGACGAGAAGAACTTCGCGTTCCGCCGCGGCGACACATCGGTCGGTTTTGCGAACGATATATTCCAGACGAATTTGATCTACACCCATATTACTGCTCAGCCGCAATATGGTTTCACGAGCGATCAGGATGAAATCCAGACGCGCGCGCAGATCAAGTTCAAGGAATACTGGTCGGTCTTCGGGACGGTAAGCTACGATATCAACAACAGCCAGGTCACCCGTCAGGGCATAGGCCTGTCTTACGAGGACGAATGCACGATCCTCAGCATTTCGTTCCTGAACAAGAAGGACACGACCGATCAGTCGGCAAGCAATTGGTCCGTCGGTGCCCGGCTGACCTTCCGCACGCTCGGGGACGTCAATCTCGGTAGCGTCCAAGACGCAACGTTCTGATATCTAGGAAAATTGCAAAGAGCCGGCTTCACAGCCGGCTCTTTCATTTTGAAACGGATCATCATTCCTCGCGTCATTGTTTCGCCGCAAGGATTTTGCAATTCATCGCGCTTGATGTAGACATGTGGCGCAAAGTTGCCTTATGGCGCCAATGGCGTTCCGATATGGCACATGCCGACAAGAAAGACCTTTGGGAAGGGGTAGTTGATGTTTTCTGGAAAGACACCGATGCGCGCTCTGCTATTCGGAGCCGCGGCCCTGGTTATGGCAAGCTTCGCCGTACCGAGCAGCGATGTTGCTTTCGCGGCAAGTGAGGTAAAGGTCGTTGTCAACAACCAGGTCATTACATCAGGCGACATTGCGAAGCGCGTCAACTTCCTCAAGTTGCAGCGCCAGAAGGGCGATCTTGCCAAAATGGCGAAAGAGCAGCTCATCGATGAAACGCTGAAGCGTGCGGAAATAGCGCGTCTGCGCATGTCGGTGTCTACGACGGAGGTCGACGCTGCCTTTGGTCGTTTCGCCGCCAGCAACAAGATGTCGCCACAGCAGCTCAGCCAAATCCTCGACAAGATGGGCGTGGGCGTCGACCACTTCAAATCCTACATTGCCATTTCCATGAGCTGGCCGCGCGTGGTGAATGCCCGCTTCGGTTCGAGCAACCGCATATCGAACGACGACCTCGTGACCCGCATGACGGAAAACAAGTCGAAGCCGGTCACGACCGAATACTTCCTGAAGCAGGTCATTTTCGTCGTTCCGACGGCGAAGCGGAACGCGATCCTGAATTCGCGCAAGGCCGAGGCCGAAGCGTCGCGCTCCAAGTTCCCAGGTTGCGATCAGGCGAAGGTGTTTGCTGCGACCATGCGCGATGTTTCCGTTCAGGATCTCGGCCGCGTTCTGGCACCGGAAGTTCCGGAAATCTGGAAACCGTTGCTCGAAAAGGCCTCGGGCAATACGACAAGCTCCGTCGTGACGGACCGTGGCGTCGAATATATCGCGATCTGCTCGCAGCGTCAGGTGAATGATGACGTCGCAGCCGCGGCAGTCTTCCGTGCCGAGGATATCGGCAAGAACAACGCCAAGGGCGTCAACCCCAACGACAAGAAGTACATGGACGAACTGCGCTCCAAGGCGCAGATTGTCGATCGCTGACCGCTGCCGATGCCCTCGCGCTCTTCCATGCCCCTGGCGCTGACGCAAGGGGATCCGGCAGGCATAGGCCCCGATATCACGCTGGCCGCCTGGCTCCGCCGCGGCGAGCTTGGTTTGCCGCCCTTCCTGTTTCTCGGTGATGCGGGCGTTCTCGCGGCGCGAGCCTCCCAGCTAGGTCTCGACGTGCCTTTGCAAGAGGCCGACCCCGCTACCGCCTGCGATGTTTTCCATGATGCCCTGCCGATCCTGCCGATCGAGGCCGGTGTGGATGTTATCGCCGGTCAGCCGCACGTCGGCACGGCAAAGGGAACGATCGCCGCTATTGAAATGGCCGTCTCCCTCAGCATGAGTGGCAAGACTTCCGCTGTTGTCACGAACCCGATCGCCAAATCCGTACTCTATGACGCCGGCTTCGGCTTTCCGGGCCATACGGAGTTCCTGGCGGATCTCGCAACGCGCGCGACCGGCAAACGGGTCACGCCCGTCATGCTTCTGGCCGGTCCCAAGCTCCGTGCCATTCCGGTTACGATTCATATTCCACTGAAGGACGTGCCGCAGGCACTGACGTCCGATCTCATCATCGAGACCTGCAGAATTACCGATCACGATCTGCGCAGCCGCTTCGGCATCTTCAAGCCGCGGCTGGCGGTTGCGGGCCTCAACCCGCATGCCGGCGAAAACGGCGCCCTCGGCAAGGAGGATGACGACATCATCCGTCCGGCGATCGACGTTCTTCGCAGCGAGGGGATCGATGCCTTCGGCCCCCTTCCCGCGGATACGATGTTCCATGACGAGGCCCGCCGCCGATACGACGTCGCCATCTGCATGTATCACGATCAGGCCCTGATCCCGGCCAAGGCGCTCGGCTTCGACGATTCCGTCAATGTCACGCTCGGGCTGCCGTTCGTCCGCACCTCGCCGGACCACGGCACGGCCTTCGGCATTGCCGGCAAGGGAATCGCCAAGGAGGACAGCCTGGTGGCCGCTCTGAGGCTCGCCAGCGAGATCAGCGGCAAGACTGGAAGCGATCGCTGATGGCTGCACTTGACGGCTTGCCGCCTCTTCGCGACGTGATCCAGCGTCATGGCCTCGATGCGCGCAAGGCGCTTGGCCAGAATTTCCTTCTCGATCTGAACCTGACCCAGAAGGTCGCGCGCACCGCCGGCTCGCTTGAAGGCGTCACCGTATTCGAGGTTGGGCCAGGGCCTGGCGGGCTGACGCGCGCCATTCTGGCGCTTGGCGCCGCCAAGGTCATCGCCGTCGAGCGCGATTCACGCTGCCTGCCGGCGCTTGCTGAGATCGCCGATCACTATCCTGGCCGGCTTGACGTGATCGAGGGCGATGCCCTGAAGACGGATTTCGCTGCAATGGCACCGGAAGGTCCCGTCAAGATTATCGCCAACCTACCCTACAATGTCGGCACCCAGCTGCTGGTCAACTGGCTTCTGCCGCCAAGCTGGCCACCCTTCTGGCAGTCGCTGACCCTGATGTTCCAGAAAGAGGTCGGCCAGCGGATCGTTGCGCAGGCAGATGATAATCATTATGGCCGGCTTGGCGTTCTCTGCGGCTGGCGCACGGAGGCGCACATGGCCTTCGACATATCTCCACAGGCCTTCACGCCGCCGCCAAAGGTGACGTCCTCGGTGGTGCATCTGACGCCAAGGGAAAATCCCATCCCCTGCGCCGTCGACAAGCTGGAAAAGATAACGCAAGCCGCTTTCGGCCAACGCCGTAAAATGCTGCGCCAGAGCCTGAAGCCGCTCGGCGGCGAAGCGTTGCTGCTGAAAGCCGATATCGATCCGCAACGGCGTGCCGAGACGCTCTCCGTGGAAGAGTTTTGCCGATTGGCAAACTGTCTTTGACCGGATCAGAGCTTCCGATCGGCCTCAGCGCTTCGGCGTTTCTTCCAGCAAATCTCGAACGAAGTCGAACATGCCGTGCCGACGATCGCGGCGCAGACGCTCGGCCTTGACGATCGACTGTACGGCGTCGAAGGCGACGTTAAGGTCGTCGTTGACGATGACATAGTCGTATTCGCGCCAATGCGCGATCTCGGCGCGGGAATTGGCGAGACGCATGGCGATGACCTCTTCCGAATCCTCGGCGCGGCGATGCAGGCGCGATTGCAGCTCCGTCATCGTTGGGGGCAGCACGAAGATGGAGACGACGTCCGCCGGCATCTTTTCCTGCAGTTGCTGGGCGCCCTGCCAGTCGATGTCGAAAAGCATGTCACGCCCTTCGGCCATCGCCGTCTCCACCGGTTCGCGCGGCGTGCCATAAAAATTGCCATGCACCTCGGCCCATTCGAGCAGCGAGTCGGAATCGCGAAGTCGCTCGAACTCGCGCTGCGAAACGAAATGATAATGCACACCTTCGATTTCGCTCGGCCGGCGCTGCCGCGTCGTGACGCTGACGGAGAGGCTTACCTGCTTATCCTTGTCCAGCAGGGTACGCGCGATCGTCGATTTGCCTGCACCGGATGGCGAGGAAATCGCGAGCATCAGCCCCCGGCGGGCAATCGGAATGGATGTGGATGTCGCCGGCTTCATAGCCTACTCCAAATTCTGGACCTGTTCGCGGAACTGATCGATGACCACCTTCAGTTCGATGCCGGCGGCGGTAACCGCGGCGGTATTCGACTTCGAACAGATGGTATTCGATTCCCGGTTAAATTCCTGTGCAAGAAAATCGAGCTTGCGACCGACGGGGCCGCCTTTGGAAAGGAGATCGCGCGCCGCCGCCACATGAGCCTTCAGGCGGTCGATCTCCTCGCGAAGATCGGCCTTAGTGGCGAGAAGGGCAGCCTCGGCATGCAGCCTGTCGCGATCGAGGCCCGACGAGCCGTCCAGAAGCGTGGCAACCTGTGCCGCAAGCCTCACGGCGATCTCTCGCGGTGAGCGCGAGGGATCTTGCTCGACCACAGCTGTCAGCGCCTCGATGGTTGCGACCTGACCGAGCAGGATCTGGCCAAGCGCCCGGCCTTCCCGTCCGCGCATGTCGCTGAGATCGCCAAGGGCCTCCTCAAGACCGGAGATGATGTCGGCGTCGCGTGCCGCAAGCACTTCTTCGCCTTCTTCAGCCTCCTTGAACTCGACGAGCCCACGAACGGCCATGAGGCTATCCAGCCTCAGAGGCGCGGGATCGACGATGCCGGCAAGCTGATCGCGCAGCGCCAGCACGGCCGCCAGCGCCTCCTGGTTCACCACGACCTCGACCCGGCTTTCCTCGACGGATAGCGAGAGGCCGACCTGCAGGTTGCCGCGCGAAAACCGGTCGGCAATCAGCTTGCGGACATCGGTTTCCAAACGCTCCAGTCCTGGCGGCAACCGCAGGCGGACATCCAGCCCCTTGCCGTTCACCGACCGCAATTCCCATGCCCAGCGACTGCGCCCGCTCGTACCTTCACGCCGGGCAAAACCCGTCATGGACTGCAATGCCATGCAAGCCTCCGATAATTCCTATCCATAATCCGCTGAAAATCATCGGATTATGGACCAATGTAAAGTGAATCCGCGCCACCGCTTCAATGAGGCCATGGCGCAGCAAGGATCAGTTCGTCTTCTTTTTCTGCTGGGTGCCCGAACCGGTAGTGGTTGCGGCAGCGTCATCGGGCTGACCGTCAACCGCGATGGTGCTCGGATCTTCACCCTTTTCGGCGGCAAGCTTGCGCCAGCGCTTGACGTTGGCGTTGTGCTCTTCCAGCGTCGCGGCGAAGACATGGCCGCCCGTGCCATCCGCCACGAAGTAGAGATCCTGGCTCTTCCAGGGGTTGGCGACGGCTTCCAGTGCATCCTTGCCGGGATTTGCGATCGGCGTCGGCGGCAGGCCCTTGATGATATAAGTGTTATAAGGCGTCTCTTTCTTCAGATCCGACTGGTAGATCGGGCGATCGGAAGGCTTCCCCTCCCCGCCGAAGAGACCATAGATGATCGTCGGATCCGACTGCAGGCGCATGCCCTTGCCGAGGCGGTTCAGGAAGACGGAAGCGACATGGGCGCGCTCATCCGCCAGACCGGTTTCCTTCTCGACGATGGAGGCCAGCGTGACGAAATCCTGCTTGTTCGCCAGCTGCAGGTTCGGGTCCCGCTTATCCCAGATCTGCTCGACCAGCTTGTCTTGCGCGGCCGCCATCTGCTGGATAATTTCCGTGCGCTTGGTGCCGCGCGTGAACTTGTAGGTGTCGGGCCTCAGGCTGCCCTCTCCCGGCAGGGCAGATGGCAAATCACCTTCGAGCACGGGATCGGCCTGCAGCTTGTTGAAGATCTGCCGCACGGTCAGACCCTCGGGCAAAGTGACCGAATAGAGGATGGATTTGCCCGATTTCAGCAGTTCCATGATGTCCTTCATGGAAGCGCTCGCCTTGATCTCGTATTCGCCGGCCCGCAAGGTTTCGCCGTCATGCAGATAAGTGGTCGTCAGCCAACGGAAGATGCGCTGGTCGCTGATGATATTGTTGGATTCGAGACGATTGGCTATTTCGTTCAGGCCCGCGCCGTTACGGACGATGAAATTCGTATTGGTCGTCAGCGGGCCTGGGCTCTGGTAAACAGAGAAAGCATAATACGTGCCTGCTACGGCCGCGACGACGACGAAAATCGCCAACGTCATCAGGAAGTTCAGGAAGATCACCATCTGACTGCGGGCTTTGCGTGAACGCTTCGGCGGATCCGGAACACGCTCCGGACGCAGGGCTTCGCTTGCCGATTTCGGTATGATCGGCCCCTTCTGTCCGTTCGGAGTTCCGTTGCTCTGGTTCGTATCGCTCACCGGCAATCCCTTCCTTTTCGTGATTGCCTGCTCTTTGGCCAAGCAATGCGGCAAAAAACAGGTTCAGAGGATAAGGCGGAGCCTTATGAAGCTTCGCCTTCGACCGATCAGACATTACCGCGGCGCATCCCCGGGATGCATGGGGCGCGATAAAATTCGAGGACAGCGCGCAGGCTTGCCGAAGAGCATTCCCGCTTTCGCAGTTACGCGCTGTTATTATGCCTCATAACGGCGCAGGACAAGCGATGCGTTCGTACCGCCGAACCCGAAGGAGTTGGACAGTGCGACATTGACGTCCCGCTTGCGGGCCTTGTGCGGAACAAGATCGATGGCGGTCTCGCGTTCCGGATTGTCGAGATTGAGCGTTGGCGGAACGATATTGTCGCGAATGGCGAGCGTGGCGAAGATCGCCTCGATCGCGCCGGCGGCCCCGAGCAGATGGCCTGTCGCCGACTTGGTGGACGACATGGAGATGCTGGACGCGGCATCGCCGACCAGCCGCTCGATGGCGCCGAGTTCGATCGTGTCGGCCATGGTCGAGGTGCCATGTGCATTGATATAGTCGACATCCGCCGGCGTCAGACCGGCGCGCTTCAATGCCGATGTCATGCAGCGGAATGCACCCTCGCCGTCCGCCGACGGAGCGGTGATGTGATAGGCGTCGCCAGAAAGGCCGTATCCCACAACTTCGGCGTAGATCTTGGCGCCGCGGGCCTTGGCGTGTTCCAGCTCTTCCAGAACAACGACGCCAGCGCCCTCGCCCATCACGAAGCCGTCACGGTCGCGGTCATAGGGGCGCGAAGCTCTCTGCGGGTCGTCATTATATTCCGTCGACAGCGCCTTGCAGGCGGCAAAGCCGGCAAGCGAGATACGGCAGACCGGAGCTTCGGCGCCGCCCGCGACCATGACATCGGCATCGCCCAGCATGATCAGGCGGGCCGCATCGCCGATAGCATGCGCACCGGTCGAGCAGGCCGTGACGACGGCGTGGTTCGGGCCGCGCAGCTTATGACGGATGGAGACCTGGCCGGAAACGAGATTGATGAGACGCCCGGGAATGAAGAAGGGCGAGATGCGGCGCGGGCCTTTGTCGCGCAGCGTATAGCCGGCCTCGACGATACCTTCCAGGCCGCCGATGCCGGAGCCGATCATGACGCCGGTCGCGATCTGGTCCTCGTCCGTGGCCGGGTGCCATTCGGCGTCTGCCAGCGCCATATCGGCAGCTGCCATGCCATAGATGATGAAGGGGTCGACCTTGCGCTGCTCCTTCGGCTCCATCCAGTCGTCAGCATTGAAAGTGCCGTCGGTGCCGTCGCCAAACGGAATGCGGCATGCGATCTTCGCGGCGAGATCCTCGACCTCGAATTCGGTCACGAGGCGCGCGCCGTTGTGCCCGGCGATCAAACGCGACCAGGACACCTCCGTGCCGCAGCCCAAAGGTGATACCATGCCGGTACCCGTGATAACGACACGTCTCATCGCCCTCAGACCCCCGTCTTCTTATGATGATATGCGTATAAATATGGTGCGCCCGACGTCGCGGGACGAAATAGGGCGGACTCTTGAGCCCGCCCATTCAAAAAGTACGAAAGATTAGGCCTGAGCCTTCTCAATGAACTTTACCGCGTCGCCGACCGTCAGGATCGAGTCAGCAGCGTCATCGGGGATTTCAACGCCGAATTCTTCTTCGAAGGCCATGACCAGTTCGACCGTGTCGAGCGAGTCCGCACCCAGATCGTCGATGAAGCTTGCGCTTTCAACGACCTTGTCGGCGTCAACGCCAAGATGATCAACAACAATTTTCTTTACGCGTTCTGCGATATCGCTCATGTCGGTTTCCTCGACCTTATGTCCTGATCAGAATGCCCTGTGACATCCCTACCCTAATTCAAGCCTGCAGCACCTGTTCTGGCGCCGCTGGCAAACCCGTACAACCCGGCGCTGAGATCCGGCCGAGCCGCCAAAAGCGCGGCGCCGTCCGTCTGCATTTTCGGGACGACTGTTCACAGTCATGGCCCGCTTAACACGGTTTAAGTCCGTCGCAAAGCCAGAAAATAGCCGGCTCCGGGTTGCTCAACATGCTATTGGAGGGAAAGTTCCCTCCAATAGCAATTCCCTTTAGATCATTGCCATGCCGCCGTTGACGTGGATCGTCTGGCCGGTGACGTAGCTGGCTTCGGAGGACGCAAGATAGGCGACCGCGGAAGCGACTTCCGCGCCGTTGCCCATGCGCTTCATGGGAATGGCACCCATGATGGCTTCCTTCTGCTTGTCGTTCAGCTTGCCGGTCATGGCGCTCTCGATGAAGCCGGGGGCGACACAGTTGACGGTGACGTTGCGGCTCGCGATTTCCTGCGCCAGCGACTTGGTGAAGCCGATCATGCCGGCCTTCGAGGCACAATAATTGGCCTGGCCGGGATTGCCTGTCACGCCGACGACGGAGGTGATGTTGATGATGCGGCCATAGCGGCGGCGCATCATCGGATGGGTCAGCTCGCGTGTCAGCCGGAAGACGGCGGTGAGATTGACTTCCAGTACGGCATCCCAGTCCTCGTCGCTCATGCGCACGAACAGGCCGTCCTTGGTGATGCCGGCATTGTTGACGAGAATATCGACGCCGCCGAGCTCTTCTTCGGCCTTGGCACCGAGCGCCTTGACCTCGTCGCGATCCGACAGATTGGCCGGGAAGATCTTGACGCGGTCGCCCAGCTCGGCGGCCAATGCCTCCAGTCTCTCGACGCGCGTGCCATGCAGGCCGACAATGGCGCCCTGCTTGTGCAGGAGCCGGGCGATCTCTTCGCCTATGCCGCCGGATGAGCCGGTTACCAGGGCCTTGCGGCCGGTCAAATCAAGCATGTTTGTCCCTCGTTCCTTAATCTCTGTCAGCCGAGCAATACGCCAAGCGCCGTGTCGATATCAGCAGCATTGTTGACGGCGATGCCGTTGACCGATTTGTCGATGCGGCGCGCCAGGCCCGTCAGCACCTTGCCGGCGCCAATTTCATACAATGTTGTCACATTGTTGGCAGCAAACCATTCCACCGTCTCGCGCCAGCGCACCTGGCCGGTGACCTGCTCGACGAGCAGCCTGGCGATCTCTTCGGCATCGGTCACCGGAGCGGCCTTGACATTGGCGATGACGGGCACGACCGGATTGGCCTTGGCAACGCCGGCCAGCGCCTCGCGCATCGCCTCTGCGGCCGGCGCCATCAGCGCGGAATGGAAGGGGGCGGAAACCGGCAGCAGGATGGCGCGCTTGGCGCCCTTGGCGGTTGCCAGCTCGGCTGCCTTCTCGACGGGCGCCTTCTCGCCGGAAATGACGATCTGGCCGCCGCCATTGTCGTTGGCGATCTGACAGGCGCCCAGCGCGGAAGCTTCGGCACAGACGGCGGCGACATCGGCATGTTCGAGCCCGATGATCGCAGCCATGGCGCCGACGCCGACGGGGACTGCCGCCTGCATGGCGTTGCCGCGAATGCGCAGCAGCCGCGCTGTATCGGCAAGCGAGAAGGTGCCGGCGGCGCAGAGCGCCGAATATTCGCCGAGCGAGTGGCCGGCGACATAGGAGACCTTGCTCTTCAGATCGAGGCCGCGAGCCTGCAGAACACGAATGACGGCGAGCGACACGGCCATCAGCGCCGGCTGCGCATTGGCCGTCAGCGTCAGTCTGTCTTCCGGGCCATTGAAGATGACGTCGGAAAGCTTTTCACCGAGCGCTTCATCAACTTCCTCGAAGACGGCGCGCGCTTCGGCGAAATTGTCGGCAAGGTCCTTGCCCATGCCGACGGCCTGGCTGCCCTGGCCGGGAAATGTGAAAGCAACAGTCATTATCAAGCGTCCTTTTGGGGTCGTTTCGCTTCCCAATGACATTGTTTGCGGCGGAGTCAATAGCGTAAACCCCGCAGCCAACGGCTTTTGCGCTCGCGGGACGCAGCGATTTTCTTCTTGCGCTCGCTCAATTCACGCCTAAATTCTCGCAACTCTCTTCATCATGAATTTCCCCTATCTCCAAGGTTTTCCCATGAAATATAAGAATTTAGGCCGCACCGATATTTCCGTTTCGCAAATTTGCCTGGGCACGATGACCTGGGGCACGCAGAATAGCGAAGCCGAAGCGCATGATCAGATGGATTACGCTCTCCATAAAGGCGTCAATTTCTTCGACACCGCCGAAATGTATCCGACGACGCCCGTCGGCGCGGAGACCCAAGGCCGTACCGAGGAGTATATCGGCACCTGGTTCGAAAAGACCGGCAAGCGCAAGGACGTCGTGCTCGCCACCAAGGTCGCCGGCCCTGGGCGCGACTATCTGCGCGGCGGCCAGGGCGCGGATGCCGCCAATATCCGCGCGGCGATCGACAGCAGCCTGAAGCGGCTGAAAACCGATTATATCGACCTCTATCAAGTTCATTGGCCGAACCGCGGCCATTTCCACTTCCGTCAGAACTGGCGCTACAACCCCTTTACGCAGGACCGCGAGAAGGCCGTCGCCGATATCACCGAGATCCTGGAGACGATGGGCGAGATGGTGAAGGCCGGCAAGATCCGCGCCCTCGGCCTTTCCAACGAGACGACCTGGGGCATCCAGAAATATCTGACGATTTCCGAACAAATGGGCCTGCCGCGCGTCGTCTCCACGCAGAACGAATACAATCTGCTCTACCGGCATTTCGATCTCGATCTGGCCGAGCTTTCGCATCATGAGGATGTCGGCCTGCTCGCCTATTCGCCGCTCGCCGGCGGCATCCTCAGCGGCAAATATGTCGGCGGCGCACGGCCTGCCGGCTCCCGCGGCTCGATCAACCACGACATCGGCGGCCGCCTGCAGCCGCTGCAGGAACCCGCGGTCAAGGCTTACCTCGAGATCGCCGCCAAGCACGATCTCGACCCGTCCAAGCTGGCGCTCGCCTATTGCCTCACCAAGCCGTTCATGACGTCAGTGATCATCGGCGCCACGACGACGGCGCAGCTCGAGACCGATATCGCCGCAGCTTACGTGACCTTGCCCGCGGAGGTATTGGCCGAGATCGAACAGGTCCACCGGAAGTATCCGATGCCGATGTGAGGCGTAGCAAATGGACAGACCGTGGCGGCCGGAAGAAGCGGCCGTTACGGGTGGTCTATTGCACGATCTTTTGGCGCGAGCATCAATTCGGAGCCATGCGCTTCACGCAACTCGTCCTGCCCCTGCCCGCGATCCGAGGCCTTGTGGAGCAGGATCGATCTGTAGTCTGCGGAATGTCGCCCTTCGATCAGCGTGACGTCGGCATTCCCCGGATTGTCCGAGCGCTCGAACCAATCGACGGGACAATGCAGGAAATTCATTTCAAAGGCCCGGTTGGTGACGCCATGGCCGACGATGATGACATTGTTCTTTCCGTTTTCGGCGTCGTGCATGACGGTTTGTAGAAACAGGCGAACACGTTGGGCAACATCCGCCCGGCTCTCGCCGTCAGGCGGCCGCGCATAGAACTTGCCGCTATTGTTGCGCAGCCTCGCCCACTTCTCGAACTCGTCGGGAAATTTCCGTTTCTGTTCGGCATGATCGTAGATTTCGGTGAAAAGCCCGAAATCCTGCTCACGCAACAGATAGTCCTCCCGAATGTCCCCGATCAGCTCGGCGGGCAGAACCTCCAGCAAGGCATCCTTGCTCTGTCGTGTCCTCAAGAACGGCGAATGCCAGATGCTCAGCTTGCGCAATTCGGCGCTCGGCAATGCCTTCAGATAGGCGGCGATGGCCCGTCCCGCCTCCAGCACCTGCCGATAACCCCACTCGGTCAATGGCACATTGTGATCGCCGAACTGCCGGTAGGCCTGCTCATCGATGTTGCCGAGGGATTCGCCGTGGCGGACGAGAAAGATGCGCATGAACAGTCCGTGTTGGCCGAAATTGATGTATGCCATCATGACGGGAGAGCGGGCTGCATGCAATGCGACGGGACACCGGCATGCGAATTGACCTGATGGCTGCTGCCTTTGCACAAAACAACCCAATTTCGCCCCTCCTATTGCCTTTCCCGCAAAAATCCGTATAAGCCGCCCTGTTCGCAACCCGGTCTTCTGGCTGGTGGCTGAACGGAGGGCCGGTTTTCTTTTGGGAAAATCGTCGGAACGGAAGCGTTCCAGCCTCCCGTGTCTCCGCTCTCGACCGTCTCGGAAACGCTTTTCTTGCTTGGGGTTATCCCTCTCAGGAGCAGTCGTTGAGGCTTAGCCGCTAGAGCCCGGGTTCAGATCAACGCAAGAAAGGCAAAGCTATCCATGGCTCTTTATGAACATGTATTCCTTGCTCGACAGGATATCTCCACTCAGCAGGTCGACGCCCTCGTAGAACAGTACAAGGGTGTCATCGAAGCTAACGGCGGTAAAGTCGGGCGTATCGAAAACTGGGGCCTCAAGTCCCTCACCTATCGCATCAAGAAGAACCGCAAGGCTCATTACGCCCTGATGGACATCGATGCGCCGGCCGCTGCGGTCCAGGAAATGGAACGCCAGATGCGCATCAGCGAAGACGTCCTGCGTTACATGACGATCGCTGTTGAAAAGCATGAAGAAGGCCCGTCGGCCATGATGCAGAAGCGCGACCGTGACGACCGTCCGCGCCGCGATGGCGACCGTCCGGAGCGTAGCTTCGGCGACCGTGACCGTGGTCCGCGCCCGGATCGTGGTGACCGCGACGACCGTCCGCGCCGTCCGCGCGAAGACCGCGTATAAGGAGATTTTGAACAATGTCTGAAGTTTCCTCCGCACCGGTCCGCCGTCCGTTCCATCGCCGCCGCAAGACCTGCCCGTTCTCGGGCGCCAATGCGCCGCGCATCGACTACAAGGACGTCCGTCTCCTGCAGCGCTATATTTCCGAGCGCGGCAAGATCGTTCCTTCCCGCATCACGGCCGTTTCCCAGAAGAAGCAGCGCGAACTCGCCCAGGCGATCAAGCGCGCCCGTTTCCTCGGCCTGCTGCCCTACGTCCTCGCCTAATAAGCGCCGACGCTGATATGATTTGAGGGAAGGCAGTCATGCCTTCCCTTGCCCTTTTCGCGGTGGGCGCGGATCGGGACCTTGAAACCCCATGTTGGGGACGGCTTTCAGAACCGAGGTTCGGAAGCATCCTCTAACTGCTCGATACGAAGCAGGACAGCGACGTGAAACAGTTAAGTGCAAAAGAGCTTGGTATCGGCGCGCTTGCCGGTCTGACCGCCGCCCTACTCGTGTATGGCGCGACTACTCAGCCTTTGCTGTTTATTCTGTTCGGCGCGCTTTCCGCCCTCCCTATCCTGCTCGTCGGCCTCGGCTGGGGCAACGTGGCCGTTGTCGTCGCTGTCGTGGTGGCAAGTGTCATCGGCGCCGTCTGGCAGTCGATGTATTTCGGGATATTTACACTCGTACTGACGCTGATACCTGCCTGGCTCAGCCATCTCGCCAATCTGGCGCGTCCCGCTTCCGAGCTCGGGGGCCCGGACCACCTGATGGCCTGGTATCCGCTCTCCGACATCATGCTGCATCTCTGCGGCCTCACGGCGGTAACTGTTATCATCGCCGGCGCGATCATGGGCTACAACGCCGATCTGGTCGGCCAGGTGGTGGACGCCTACGTCAGCGCGGTGAACCAGCAATCCCCCGACCTTCAGCTCGATCCGATTGCGATCGCGAAAATGAAGTCGCTGATGCTCTACATGATCCCAGTCGTCTGGGGCATGATCTGGGTCATGATGTTGCTGGCCGCCTATTATGTGGCGATCCGCATCGTTGCAGCCTCGAGGCATAATCTGCGCCCGAGGGAGGATATCCCCTCATCACTGCGCATGAACCGCAACGCGATCTTCGTCTTTCTCGTGGCGATCGTCGCCATGTTCCTCGGCGGCGTGGTTGGCCTGATTGCCGCCGCCGTCCTCGGCGCCTTCGGCGCGGGCTTCATCACTTCCGGCTTTGCGTCGCTGCATTACCGGACGCGCGGCAAGGACTGGCGCATACCCGTGCTTGTCCTCTGCTATCTGGCATCTTTCCTGCTGACGCTGCCGCTCCTCATCATCCTTGTTCTCGGCCTCTACGATACCCGCAAGGCGATATCGCTCACTCCGAACAAGAATGCCGACACATCCAAACCAACAGACACGAAAATCTGACATCGAAAGGAACAAGAAAATGCAAGTCATTCTTCTCGAGCGCATCTCCAAGCTCGGCCAGATGGGCGAAACCGTCAAGGTTCGCGACGGCTTTGCCCGTAACTACCTGCTGCCGCTCGGCAAGGCGCTCCGCGCCAATGCCGCCAACAAGGCCCGCTTCGAAGCCGAGCGCGCCACGCTCGAAGCCCGTAACCTGGAGCGCAAGAGCGAAGCACAGAAGGTCGCAGACGTTCTCGGCGGCAAGTCCTTCATCGTCGTTCGTTCGGCTGGCGAAACCGGCCAGCTCTACGGTTCGGTCGCCGCCCGTGACGTCGTCGAAATCCTCGCCGCCGAAGGCTTCAACATCGGCCGTAGCCAGGTTCACATGAACACGCCGATCAAGGCCATCGGCCTGCACGATGTTGCGATCGGGCTTCACGCAGAAGTCGAAATCAAGATCGAGCTCAACGTTGCCCGTTCCGCTGAAGAAGCCGAGCGTCAGTCCAAGGGCGAGACCCTCACCTCCGCAGACGCCATCTACGGCGTTGACGAAGACGCCCTGCGTCCGGAAGACTTCTTCGATCCGGAAGCCGACGGCAATGCCGAAGAAGACGACGCATAATTTCCAGTCCATTGCTGGATGTGAGAAAGCCCGGATCGGACGATCCGGGCTTTCTTTTTGCGTTGGTGTGGGTTCATGCCCTGGCGCCGATATAGGCTCTCAGGGCCTCCGGCTCATCGGTTTGAATGGCGGAGACGCCGGCATCAATCAGGCGTCCCCATATCGCGTCCGGATCCTTGAGCGCGGCGGTATCGGTAAAACCGGCGCATGAGACCGAATCGAGCGTGTTGACCCAGAGAGCGATGCCGCGCTCCTGAAAAAGCGCCGCTTGCCCGACGACCTGCTCCAGCCGGTCAAAATAGATTTCGCACAGGAACGGGCTCAGCTTGAAGAGAAGGTCGAGCTGGGAAGCCGCATCCGCTGCGTTCAGCCGCGTTTTGGCCATGAAGGGAACGCCATGTGGTTCCACCTTTTCGCGGATCCATGAAAGATCCTGATGGTTCCTCAAGTCTCCCCAGAAGTCGACCTGCTGGTCAACGCCCATCGATCGGGCGCAGGCGATGACGTCGGGGATCATCTCCCGGTGCTTGACGTCAAGATGGATGAAAATGCGATCCCGCGTCAGGTCAAAGACTTCCTTCAGGCTCGGTAGTCTTTCGCCCGTGAACTCATTCGTCGCGCCGCCATCGCGATTGCGCAATTTCAGGCTCGACAATTGCTGCAGCGTCAGCGTCTCCGGCTCGCGGTTAAGACCCGCCATTCGCTCCAGCGTGTCGTCGTGCAACAGGAAGAGCTCGCCGTCGCTGCTGCGCCGGACGTCGATTTCAACCACCTCATAGCCAGCCGATATGGCTCTTTCGATCGCCAGGAGGCTGTTCTCTGGCGCGGCGCGCCACACGCCACGATGGACGACGATCGCGCAGGATCGATCTGGATCGGCGATGTGATCGACATAGGAAGGCATAGGCGAAACCACGAACTTGTTCTCCTTCAATTCTCGAAGGCATGAGGAACTGCCGAATCGGCAGATCCCGCCTACCAAGCCTCTTCAACCACACCATTGCTGATATGAGATGACGGGAGATTCGCGGAAATGCGGAAGCATTCTAGTCGTCGTTGATGCCCACCTCCGGCTGGGAGTTCTTATCGACCGAAACGACCACGGACATCCCAGGCGCCAGTTGGTCCGCCAAGGGTTGCCCCTGATCGATCTTGACTCTGACGCCGATGCGCTGGGCGACCTTGGTGAAATTGCCGGTGGCATTGTCCGGCTTGATGACGGCGAATTCAGACCCAGCCGCCGGCGAGAAGCGCTGGATATGGCCCTTGATCTCGCGGTGTCCGAGCGCGTCGACGGAAATCGTGACGGGCTGATCGAGCTTCATGCCGTCGAGCTGGGTCTCCTTGAAATTGGCGATCACCCAGATATCCTTCGGCACCAGGCCCATGAGCTGCGTTCCGGCCGTCACATATTGGCCGAGGCGCACGCCGATCTCGCCGACGCGGCCGTCCTGCGGCGCAACAATGGTCGCATTCTGAAGATCGATATCAGCGAGCTGCACGGCGGCTTCCGCGCCGCTGACACCGGCCTCCAGCGAGGCGCGGTTGACGATGATCGTCGTCAGGTTCTGTTGCGATACGTCAAGGGCCGCCTTCGCCTGGTTGACGGCTGCTTGCGCCTGCTGCAGCGTCGCCTGCGCCTGCTCGGAATCGCTTGTCGTGGACACGCCCTTGGCCACCAGCGTCGTCACGCGCTCCCAGGCGAGCTGGGCGCGCTTCAGCGCGGCGTTGGCGCTATCGATCTGCGCCTGGCTGGAGACGATGCCGGCCTTGGCGGCCTGCTCCTGCTGTTGCGAATTGGCGAGCGCCGCCTTCTGCCCGTCAAGCGTCGCGTGCGCCTCCGCCACCTTCTGCCGATAGATACGGTCATCGATCTTGGTGAGAACGTCGCCCTGCTTGACGAGCTTGTAGTCCTTGATCGGCACGTCGGTGATATAGCCGCTGACCTGCGGGCTGATGGTCGTGACATAGCCCTTGACATAGGCGTCGTCGGTGGTTTCGACCGAGCTTCTGAACGGCGGCAGGTGCCAGGCATAGAGCACCAGCATAACGCCGCCGATGCCGGCAAGAACCGCAATGACTTCGATTGGAGAGCGAACGAGCCTCGACATGGAGCTATTTCATATCCTCAAGGGTTGGATGCCATGGCCTGCGGCCGATCTTCAGCGAGCCGAGTTTTGACGAAGCGGAAGAATACATGCAGCGAAAGTCCGGCAAGCGAGACAAAGGCGATCACTGCCGCAACAAGAAAAGCATCACCATAGGCGAGCATGTTGGCCTCACGGCTCACCTGCGCGCCAAGCAGCGCCAGCCCCTCTCCCTTGAGGATCGCACTGTCGCCGATCACCTTGCCGTAAGATGATGAAAGCTGGCTGACGCGTTCGGCCACATGCGGATCGGTCAGCAGCACGCGCTCGGTCAACACGGCGGAGTGAAATTTCTCGCGAATGATGATCAGCGTGCCGTAGAACGCCGAACCGATCAGACCGCCGACGCTTTGCGTGAAGGTGAAAATGACGAAGAAGGTCACCAGATAGGCCGGCCCCTTCGATAGAGCCGCCTTGAAGCCCACCGACATGGATGGCGGCAGGAAAAGTGCTGCGCCGGCGGCCACCATCGCCTGACTGAGATACATTTGTTCCGGCCGCGTCAGGTTGGTCACCTGCGAATCGATGAGGGAACCGACCCCCATCAGAGCAAGCGCGACGAACTGGATCTGCCAGCTTAACCCATAGGTCATCAAGACAGCGCAGATGAGCCCGCCGATGACCGAAAATGCCAGGATGATCCAGTACAGCATGGAGAGCTGGTCGTAGAGCAGCCCGACAGCATTCTGATAGAATGTCACGACGACCGAAGTCTGCTCGGCGGCAATCAGGCGAAATACCAGCAGGATGCCGGTCAGGTGCAGCATCTCCGGCCGCAACAGCCAGCGAACATCGATGAGCGGTGTCGATCTTCTTAGATCGACGACGACAGCAGCGGTCAGCGAAGCAATGCCGATCGCCAGCACGATACCGAGCCAAGGCACCTCCAGCCACCAGTAGAGGCGACCGACCGACAGAACCACCGCCAGACAGCCGAAACCGATGGCAACCAGCAGGTAGCTGAAAATATCGCCGAGAACGATGACCTTGACGCGCGGCGGCGGCGTCAGCGGCAGCAGATAGATGATCGGCATGACAAGCAGCGCCAGAGCCATTTCGAGAGTATAGAGGCCACGCCATTCGCCATAGTCGAGAAGCGAGGGCGACACGAGGCGAGTGATCGGCGCCGCCAGCAGCGTGTTCGTCATCGCCAGACTGACGCCAACGGTCATCTTCTTGGCCGGCTCGAACGCTTCCAGCATGTAGAGGAAGCCGAGCGTCGACAGTGGCGCGCCGGCGATGCCGCTCAAGAAACGGACGACAATCGCCGAATGCAGATCGGAAACGAAGAGATTGAGCAGCGAAGCAACGATGAAACCGAGAATGCTGACCTCGGCGAAATTACGGACCCCGTATTGCAGCCGGATCTTCACCAGCGCGATGGCGAGACTGACGTTCGGCGCCATGTAGGCGGCCGAAAGCCATGCCGATTCTGTGGTCGTGGCGGCGATGGTTCCCTGGATCTGGGTCAGATTGGCGAAGGCGAGGTTGAGGCCTAGGCCCTGCGTCAGGAAGAACATGACGGATGCCGCTATATAGAGCGGCACTTTCCAGCCCGGCATGGGCGGTGGAGCGGCAGGGACGGCGTTGGCTTCCACTTTGGGGACCGGGCCTGGCTCGCCGCTCATACATTACCTCATGACTTGCCCACATTCTGAAGATTGGCCGTCATGGCGCGGATAACTTTAAGCGCCATGCCGATATCCTCGTCCGAAATCCCTTCCAAAATATCCGCGCGCACACCGGTGGCAAGAGCCTCGACCTCGGCAGCGACGACTTTTCCGGATTCCGTCATGAATATCTGCTTGGCGCGACGATCTGATGGTACGGCGCGGCGCTCGATGAAACCTTGTCCCTCCATGGCATCGAGGATGCGCACGAGCGTTGGCGTCTCGAGCTCAAGTTCGTCGGCGAGCTCCCGCTGATTGATCCCGTCACGACGCGAGAGCCTATGGAAAACCCTTGCCCGAGCGAGCGTCATTCCATGTTCACGCACCAGCGCATCGAATGCCGCTCTCAACTTACGATTGAAAGAGGAAACTTCATCGAAAAGCTCACGTCTTGATGGCGCACCGGACATTTATTGCAACTTTATATTATTAGCAGCCTACCCTATTCAGGCAATAACCGGATTTTCTTATCTTTTCAAGCATCATAGCCGCACAAGTTGATGCGCCGGGCGAAATACCCGGTTAAAATCACCTATGGATAACTTGCATAAGTGATTCGTGTGTCGGGCCTTGCGTTGCAAAGTGGCGACAAGGGATTTTTTATACGGCCGAAACTTGTCCCTGTGGACGAGTGGAACAATGTTGATAGCGGGGCCTGATTTGCCCTCGTTCACCAAAGCGACGTATTTGCACGGTTGACCATGACAACGCTTCATCGCAAACCATTCGATACTCCAAAGTACGAAGAGATGGAAAATGAACGAAGCTGCGCGCAAGCTCGCCGCCATTGCTCCCGCCGAACAGCACTATCGCGAAGCCCCTAACAATATCGAGGCGGAGCAGGCTCTTCTCGGCGCCATCCTCGTCAACAACGATGCCTATTATCGCGTCTCGGATTTTCTGAAGCCCATCCACCTCTACGAGCCGCTGCACCGGAAGATCTTCGAAGTCGCCGGCGACATCATTCGCATGGGCAAGACCGCCAACCCGGTGACCATCAAGAGCTTCGTGCCCGCGGAGGAGAAGGTAGGCGACATGACGGTCGCGCAATATCTCGCGCGCCTCGCCGTCGAAGCCGTGTCGATCATCAATGCCGAGGATTACGGCCGTGCCATCTACGACCTGGCGCTGCGCCGGGCGTTGATCACCATCGGCGAGGACATGGTCAACATCGCCTACGACGCGCCGCTGGACATGCCGCCGCAGACGCAGATCGAGGATACCGAGCGCCGGTTGTTCGAGCTCGCCGAAAACGGTCGCTACGACGGCGGCTTCCAGGCCTTCAACGACGCCGTGGCGCTGGCAATCGACATGGCGGCCGTGGCCAAGGAGCGCGACGGCGGCCTGTCCGGCATTTCCACGGGCATTCACTCACTCGACAGCAAGATGGGCGGCCTGCAGCGGTCCGACTTGATCATCCTCGCCGGCCGTCCCGGTATGGGCAAGACGTCGCTCGCCACCAATATCGCCTACAATATCGCCGCCTCCTTCGAAGGCGAGGTGCAACCGGACGGCTCCACCAAGGCGAAGAATGGCGGTGTCGTCGGCTTCTATTCGCTGGAAATGTCGTCGGAACAGCTCGCCACCCGTATCATTTCCGAGCAGACGGAAGTCTCCTCGTCGAAGATCCGCCGCGGCGATATCAACGATGCGGATTTCGAGAAGCTCGTGGCATGCTCGATGATGATGCAGAAGGTGCCGCTCTTCATCGATCAGACCGGCGGTATCTCCATCGCCCAGCTTGCCGCTCGCGCCCGCCGGCTGAAGCGCCAGCGCGGCCTCGACGTACTGGTCGTCGACTACATCCAGCTCATGACCGGCTCCAAGAAGTCGGGGGAAAACCGCGTCCAGGAAATCACCGAAATCACCACGGGCCTGAAGGCGCTAGGCAAGGAACTCAACGTTCCGATCATCGCGCTATCCCAGCTCTCGCGTGCCGTCGAAAGCCGTGACGATAAGCGGCCGCAGCTTTCGGACCTTCGCGAATCCGGCTCGATCGAGCAGGACGCCGACGTGGTGCTCTTCGTCTTCCGCGAGGAATATTACGTGAAGAACCAGGAGCCCCGCGATCCGGCCGATCCGAAATATGCCGAATGGGAAGCCCTGTTCGACCGCGTGAAGGGGACGGCCGACGTCATCATCGCCAAGCAGCGTCACGGCCCCACAGGCACGGTGAAGCTCGCCTTCCAGTCGGAATTCACGCGCTTCGCCGATCTCGCCGATTCCTCCTTCCTTCAATATGAAGAGCACTGACAAAGGCGGTAGGCGGCACGTATATGTGCCGCAGCACTTTTTCTTTTCATCGATGATCACTATCCTGGCCGGAGCCAAATCATCTCCGGCCATTTTTTTCGTTAAGGCGGCTCCATGACAGACAATTTCGATGACTATGACGCTTTCGCTTCCGCCGGCCTGCGGCTGACGGTGGATCTCGGCGCGCTTGTCGAAAACTGGCGCGAGATGGCCCGCCGCTCGGGCAGCGCCCGCACCGCTGCCGTCGTCAAGGCGGATGCCTATGGGCTCGGGATCGAGGATATCGGCGAAACCCTCTATTCGGCCGGCGCCCGTGATTTCTTCGTCGCGACCGCTGATGAAGGCGCAACGCTCCGACTCTACGCGCCCGAGGCGCGCATCTTCGTGCTTTGCGGCATCTGGCCGGGGATGGAGCGGATATTCTTCGAGAACGATCTCGTACCCATCATCGCGTCGGAGGAGCAACTGACCTTCTGGATGTCGGTGCTTTCGGACTATGGCGACTATCCTTGCGCGCTGCAGGTCGACACCGGCTTCAACCGGCTCGGCCTACCGATGGAGGATGCACTGGCACTCGCCGACGACGTCTCGCGGCCTGCGAGCTTCTCGCCGGTGCTTGTCATGAGCCATCTTGCCTGTGGCGACGATCCGTCGAATGCGATGAACCGGCAGCAGCTGGACGCCTTCCGCAAGGTCAGCGCGGCCTTCGAGGGGATAGAGGCGAGCCTTGCCAATTCGGCCGGCATATTTCTCGGGCCGGAGTATCATTTCGATCTTACCCGCCCCGGTATCGCCACTTATGGCGCCGAGGCCGTTCCCGGCATGGCCAATCCGATGCGGCCGGTGGCGACGGCAGAAGCCCGGATCATCCAGACACGCTCCGTCAGGGCCGGCGAAACGGTGAGCTACGGCCGCGCGCTTCAGCTGACGCGCGATAGCCGGCTGGCGATCGTCTCGGCCGGCTATGCCGATGGTTACATGCGCAGCCAGTCAAGCGCCGGTGTGCCGCTGCGCCAGGCGGGCGTTGCCGGCGGCCAGGGCTTCATTGCCGGGCACAAGGTGCCCGTTGCCGGCCGCATCACCATGGACCTCACCATCTTCGACGTGACCGACCTGCCGGACCATCTGGTTCGCGCTGGCGACTATATCGAGCTATTCGGCAGCAATATCCCGGTTGATGATGCGGCCAGAGCCGCCGGCACGATCGGCTACGAGATGCTGACGAGCATGGGGCTGCGGCACGAGCGGCGCTATATCTCGGAAGAGACCGAGGCATAGCCCTATCTTCTTGTTTCTCGCATTACGGACGGAAAACCGCTGCGCACTTTCCTGGAAATGCTCTAACGCGCGCTAATCGCCAGGCGCACGCCAAGAGCGACGAACAGCGCGCCCAATCCACGATCGAGCCACAGCCCGACGCTGCGATTGCGCCGCAGCGCCTCAGTGAGCCGACCGCCGAGAAGGATGAGCGGCGGCTCGATGAACGCAGCCACGACGATGATCAGGCTGCCATGCAGCAGGAGCTGCGCCCAGACCGGGCCGGCGCCCTCGACGACGAACTGCGGCAGGAAGGCGAGAAAGAAGATCGCGACCTTGGGGTTGAGCAGCGAAACCAGAATGCCCTGCCGGTAGATGCGGCCCGAGGACAGTGTCTTGCCGTCGTCCTTGATCCATGCGGCTTCACCCTTGGAGCGCAATGCCTGTATGCCAAGCCAGATCAGATAGGCAGCCCCGATCCACTTTATCGTCGAGAAGGCGAGCGCCGAGGCGGCCAGGATCGCCGACAGTCCCGCTGCCGCCATCAGCACATGCAGGCACGCGCCGCTCCATATGCCGAACAAAGCGGCGAAACCGGAGCGCATGCCGCTTCTGATCGTGTGACCGAGAATGAAGGCGATATCCGGCCCCGGCGAGAGGTTGAGCAGCGTCGCGGCGGTCAGAAAAGCGATCCAGTGCGCAAGCGAATAGTCAAACATCGGTCATCATCCATAAAAACCCAGCATAAAGGCTGACACGATCGGCGTTGATACGGAAATCATTAGTTTTGATGGGCCGCGAAAGACATTATCTGTCAGCCGATCGCGATTCGCTTCGAAGAGCGGAGCATTTGAACTTTGAGACCAGCATCCGATGGCTAAGGGCCGTACACAATTCATCTGCCAGAACTGCGGCACGATCCACAATCGCTGGGCGGGCAAATGCGATAGCTGCGGCGCATGGAATACCATCGTCGAGGAAGATCCGATGGGCGGGATCGGCGGCGGTCCGACAAAGACGCCCAGGAAAGGGCGCCCGGTGACGCTGACCTCGCTTTCCGGCGAGATCGAGGAAGCACCGCGCATCTTCACGGGCATTTCAGAGCTCGACCGTGCCACAGGCGGCGGTTTCGTGCGCGGCTCGGCCGTCCTCGTCGGCGGCGATCCCGGCATCGGCAAGTCGACGCTGCTGATGCAGGCCGCGGCGGCGCTCGCCCGCCAGGGGCACAAGGTCGTCTACGTCTCGGGCGAAGAGGCCGTGGCGCAGGTTCGCCTTCGCGCGCAGCGGCTGCAAGCGGCCGATACCGACGTGATGCTGGCGGCGGAGACCAACGTCGAAGATATCCTGGCGACGCTGGCCGAGGGCAAACGGCCGGATCTCGTCATTATCGATTCCATTCAGACGCTGTGGAGCGAGCTTGCCGAATCCGCTCCCGGGACCGTCACGCAGGTGCGCACCGGCGTGCAGGCGATGATCCGCTTCGCCAAGCAGACGGGTGCTGCCATGGTGCTTGTCGGCCATGTCACAAAGGACGGCCAGATCGCCGGCCCGCGCGTCGTCGAGCACATGGTCGACGCCGTCCTTTATTTCGAGGGCGATCGCGGCCATCACTATCGCATCCTGCGCACAGTCAAGAATCGCTTCGGCCCGACCGACGAGATCGGCGTTTTCGAAATGTCCGACATGGGCCTGCGCGATGTGGCGAACCCGTCCGAGCTTTTCCTCGGTGAACGTAATTCGAAATCGCCGGGAGCCGCCGTCTTTGCCGGCATGGAGGGCACGCGGCCGATCCTGGTCGAAGTACAGGCGCTGGTCGCCGCAACATCGCTCGGCACACCGCGGCGCGCCGTGGTCGGCTGGGATTCGGCGCGGCTGTCGATGATTCTCGCGGTGCTGGAGGCGCATTGCGGCGTTCGGCTCGGCCAGCACGATGTTTATCTCAATGTCGCCGGCGGTTACCGCATTTCTGAGCCGGCTGCCGACCTTGCCGTCGCCTCTGCACTGGTTTCCTCTCTGGCTGGTCTTGCCCTTCCCGCAGATTGCGTCTATTTCGGCGAAGTCAGCCTGTCGGGCGCCGTCCGGCCGGTTGCGCACACCGCCCAGCGTCTCAAGGAAGCCGAGAAGCTGGGATTTTCTACGGCCCTCCTGCCTGCCGCTTCCGCCGACCTGCCGAAGGTCAACGGCGGACGCTGGAGTGAGGTTGAAAGCCTGCCGGACCTGGTGGCGCGCATAGCCGGATCGAAAGGTGCGCTTAAGCGTGCGGAAGATGAAGACTGAGCCTTACTTCAGCCGTCCTTGACGTAGAAGAGGCTCATACTGAGGCCGATGCCCGCCAACATGGCGTGGCAAGTCTTGAAGTGGATTATACATGCCCATTACGATTTTCGACGGTATTGTTATCGGCGTTCTTCTGTTCTCCGCCGTTCTGGCCATGGTCCGCGGGTTTTCCCGCGAAATTCTTTCGATCGTAAGCTGGGGTGGCTCGGCCGTCGCCGCTTACTATCTCTATCCCCTGCTCGTTCCCTATGCGCTGCAATACAAGGCCGACACCAAGATCGCGACGATCGCTTCGGCCGGCGTCATCTTCCTGCTGGCGCTGATCATCATTTCCTTCATCACCATCCGGATCGCCGATTTCATCATCGACAGCCGCATCGGCGCACTCGACCGGACACTCGGCTTTCTGTTCGGGGCGGCTCGCGGCCTGCTGCTGATGGTTGTCGTGGTGGCCTTCTGGAACTGGCTCGTGGCACCCGCCGCCCGTCCGGACTGGGTCAACAACGCCAAGTCGAAGCCCTTCCTCGATTCGATGGTTGAGAAGCTGAAGTCGGCACTTCCTGACAACATCCAGGCGATGCTGCCGCCCGAGATCATCAACAAGATCGCACCCAATCAGCAACAGCAGACGCAGCCCCAGCAGGGCGGCGACAACGGTGCGACGAACGATACCGCGCCGCCCGACGATGCACCGGCGCCACAGACAAACAATTGACAATGCGTTTACAGGCTTGACCCGCCGCGTGATAATCGCCATGTGAGCGGCATGAAACTGGAAGATCCGGCCCGATGTATTTTCTGGCCGGATTTTCAGCTATTGTAGTATCCAGTCGTGACGCCGCCCGATCCGCCCACGTTGAGAGCAAAGGCCCGCAGCCATGAACCATTCCCTTTCCATCGAGAATGATATCGACGGCGACACGCTGCACGAGGAATGCGGCGTATTCGGCATTCTGGGACACCCCGACGCGGCAACGCTGACGGCGCTCGGCCTGCATGCCCTGCAACATCGCGGCCAGGAAGCCGCCGGCATCGTCTCCTTCGACGGCCAGCGCTTTCATTCGGAGCGGCGGATGGGTCTCGTCGGCGATCACTATACCGATCCTGCCACGCTTGCCCGCCTGCCCGGCGACCGCTCGATGGGCCATGTGCGTTACTCGACGACGGGCGAAACCATCCTTCGCAACGTGCAGCCGCTGTTCGCCGAGCTGGAAGTCGGCGGCATCGCGATTGCTCACAACGGCAATTTCACCAACGGCCTGACCATGCGCCGGCAGTTGATCGCCGACGGTGCGATCTTTCAGGCTACGTCAGACACCGAAGTCGTCCTCCATCTCATTGCCCGCTCCAAGCAGGCCTCCTCCTCCGACCGCTTCATCGATGCGATCCGCCAGATGGAAGGCGGCTATTCGATGCTCGCCATGACGCGCACCAAATTGATCGCGGCGCGCGACCCGATCGGCATCCGGCCGCTTGTTATGGGCGAGCTCGACGGCAAGCCGATCTTCTGTTCGGAAACCTGTGCCCTCGACATCATCGGCGCCAAATACGTCCGCGACATCGAAAACGGCGAAGTCGTCATCTGCGAGATCCAGCCGGATGGCTCGATCACCATCGATGCACGCAAGCCGGAAGTTTCCAAGCCCGAGCGACTCTGCCTGTTCGAATATGTCTACTTTGCCCGTCCCGATTCCGTGGTCGGCGGCCGCAACGTCTATGTCACCCGCCGGAACATGGGCATCAACCTTGCCAGGGAGGCCCCCGTCGAGGCCGATGTCGTCGTTCCCGTGCCGGATGGCGGCACGCCGGCGGCTATCGGGTACGCGCAGGAAAGCGGCATCCCCTTCGAGCTCGGCATCATCCGCAACCACTATGTCGGCCGCACCTTCATCGAGCCGACACAGCAGATCCGCGCTTTCGGCGTCAAGCTCAAGCACTCCGCCAATCGCGCCATCATCGAGGGCAAGCGCGTCATTCTCGTGGATGATTCCATCGTGCGCGGCACGACCTCGGTCAAGATCGTGCAGATGATCCGCGAGGCTGGCGCCCGCGAAGTGCATATCCGCGTCGCCAGCCCGATGATCTTTTATCCGGACTTCTACGGCATCGATACGCCGGACGCTGAAAAGCTGCTTGCCAACCAGTATGGCAGCCTGAAGGCCATGTGCGATTTCATCGGCGCCGATTCCCTTGAATTCCTGTCGATTGATGGACTCTACAGATCCGTCGGCGGCGAGCCGCGCGACAATGCGCAGCCGCAGTTCACCGATCACTATTTCACCGGTGACTATCCGACGCGCCTGCTCGACCGGGAAAGCACAAGCAACGTGCGCAAGCTCTCCATGCTTGCCAGCAACGGCTGACCCCCGGTAACGGCTGACAAGGGGCGTTTCTTGCCCCTTTCCTCCCCATAGCATTCGGATCAAGACAGCATGAGCGTCAACCTCAAGGACAAGATCGCCCTCGTTACCGGCGCGTCGCGCGGTATCGGCTATTTTACGGCACTGGAACTCGCCAAGGCTGGCGCGCATGTGATCGCCTGCGCCCGCACGGTCGGCGGACTTGAGGAGCTGGACGACGCCATCAAGGCCGCCGGTGGGTCTGCGACGCTCGTGCCTTTCGACCTCGCCGACATGAACGCCATCGATGCGCTCGGCGGGTCGATCTTCGAACGCTGGGGCAAGCTCGATATCCTCGTCGCCAATGCCGGGGTGCTCGGCGTGATCTCGCCGATCGGCCATATCGAGGCGAAAGTCTTCGAGAAGGTGATGACCGTCAACGTCACAGCCACCTGGCGGCTGATCCGCTCCGTCGAACCGCTGCTGATGCGCTCCGATGCGGGACGCGCCGTTATCCTGTCGTCGGCCGCCGCCCATCGCTGCAGGCCGTTCTGGGGCGCCTATTCCGCATCCAAGGCTGCTGTCGAGGCACTGGCGCGGACCTGGGCCGGCGAAACCCAGAGCACGCCGCTGCGCATCACCAGCGTCGATCCGGGCGCGACCCGCACCGCTATGCGCGCCCAGGCCATGCCCGGCGAAGATCCGGATACGCTGCCGCATCCCCGCGACGTCGCCAAGGCGATCTTGCCGCTTACCGCAGCCGATGTCATCGAAACCGGCAAGCTCTTCGTCGTGCGCGAGAACAAGCTCGTCGACTACCGGATGCCGGAGTAAAAAAGAACTTCTCCCCGTACGGGAGAGGCTCCCTCCCCACTTGACCAAATTCATCCGGCGCGCGATAAAGCCTGCCATGAAAACGGTTATCTGCATTATCTGCCGGAAAATTATTCACTAGCGTTTCGCTGGTCTGGCCGTTTTCGTCTCCCAAAATCCAAGATGACAAACGTTCCGGCCGGCCGGTGACGATTTTTTTCGGATCTATGCCTTTGGGAGAGTGAAATGGGCGCCGCGCCGCAACTGAAATTCTACAACACGCTGACACGCGAAAAAGTCGATTTCCAGCCGATCGACCGCGAGAACGTCCGCATGTATGTCTGCGGCCCCACGGTCTATGACTTCGCCCATATCGGCAATGCCCGCCCCGCCATCGTCTTCGATGTGCTGTTCCGGCTGCTGCGGCAGGTTTATGGCGAGAGCCACGTGACCTACGTGCGCAACATCACCGATGTTGACGACAAGATCAACGCACGGGCGCTACGCGACCATCCCGGCCTGCCGCTCAACGAGGCGATCCGCCTGGTGACGGAAAAGACCGAGACGCAGTATTTTCAGGATACGACCGCGCTCGGCTGCCTGGAGCCGACCGTGCAGCCGCGGGCGACTGACAACATCGCCCAGATGATCGATATCATCGAGAAGCTGATTGCAAGAGGCCACGCCTATCAGGCGGCCGGCGAAGTGCTGTTCGACACCAAGTCGATGGCCGATTACGGTCAGCTTTCGAAGCGCAATCTAGATGAGCAGCAGGCGGGTGCCCGCATCGCTGTCGACGAACACAAGAAAAGCCCCGGCGATTTCGTGCTGTGGAAGCTCTCCGACGCGAACGAGCCCGGCTGGGAAAGCCCCTGGGGCCGTGGCCGTCCGGGCTGGCACATCGAGTGCTCGGCCATGAGCGGGCGCTATCTTGGCGATGTCTTCGACATTCATGGCGGCGGGCTGGATCTGATCTTCCCGCATCACGAGAACGAAATTGCCCAGTCGCGTTGCGCGCACGGCACGCATACGATGGCGAACGTCTGGATGCATAACGGCTTCCTGCAGGTCGAAGGCCGCAAGATGTCGAAATCGGAAGGCAACTTCGTCACCATCCATGAGCTGTTGCAGACGGAAAAACTCGGCGGCCGGACCTGGCCGGGCGAAGTGCTGAGGCTCGCCATGCTGATGACGCATTACCGAGAGCCGATCGACTTTTCCGTCAAACGTCTGGAGGAAGCCGAGCGGCTGATCGCCAAATGGCCGGCAGCGGATGCCAGCGGTACAGCACCTGATGCGACGGTTCTCGCCGCCCTTGCCGACGACCTCAACACCGTCGTCGCCATTCAGGCGCTGCATGCTTTGGCCCAGGCCGCCAATGCCGATGCGAGCCTCCTGCCTGTCTTTGCAGCGAGCGCCGCCCTTCTCGGCCTGCTACCGAAGAAGGCGGAAGTCGATGAAGCCGTCGCTTCCGAGATCGATGCCAAGGTGCGGCAGCGGTTGGAACTGCTGAAGGCGAAGAATTTCGCCGAAGCGGATAGGATCCGTGACGACCTTCTGGCAAGGGGCATCCAGCTGAAGGATGGCAAGGATCCGGCAACGGGCGAGCGCATCACGACTTGGGAGGTCAAGCGGTGAGTGCAACCTACACAGGTGGCTGCCAATGCGGTGCGGTTCGCTTCCGGGTGCGGGGCGAACTGAAGGATGCGTCGATCTGTCATTGCCGCATGTGTCAGAAAGCCTTCGGCGCCTATTACGCACCGCTGGTCTCGACGCGCGGCGCGGAGCTGACTTGGACACGCGGGGAACGGAAAACGTTCCAGTCTTCCAACTACGTCAAGCGCGGTTTCTGCGGGGACTGCGGCACACCGCTGACTTATGAGGCGCCGGATGGTGTGGCGGTGGCGGCAGGCGCCTTCGACGATCCCTCGCAGCTGCCGCCCGTCGTGCAATACGGAACGGAAGCCAAGATCGATTTCGTCGACCGGCTGCATCTGCTGCCGGGCCATCGGACGGAAGAAGACGCAGAGCAGGCGCCCTTCGTGCTGGAGCTTGTGTCGTACCAGCACCCGGACCACGATACGGCAGCATGGCCAGCGGAGACCGGTCAATGACGATGACTGCGGGATATAGCGGTGGATGCCAATGCGGCGCGGTTCGCTATCGCACCGCCGGCGCGCTCGGCTATCCGCATCTCTGCCATTGCCGCATGTGCCAGAAATCATCGGGCAACTACGCCCTCCCGCTTGGCAGCGCCCAACGCGCCGATTTCGAGCTGACGCGCGGCGAACCTTCATGGTTTCATTCGTCCGATCTCGTGCGCCGTGGCTTTTGCGGCGCCTGCGGCACGCCATTGTTCTATGATATTCCGGGTACGGCTTTCATCAATGTCACGCTTGGCTCGCTGGATGAGCCGATGGCGGTCCAGCCTGTCGCGCAATCGAACCTTGCGGCAAAGATGCCCTGGTTCCATGCGCTGGATGTGCTGCCGATGGAACCGGATGAAGATGGCTCCGATCGCGCTTCGTCGATCCGGCTATCCAACCACCAACACCCCGATCACGATACCTCAACCTGGCCCCAGGAGAAGCGCCATGACTGAAGTCACCAGAAGCGGAGGATGCCAATGCGGCGCGGTGCGGTTTCGCATTCGCGGAGAGCTCGGTCGCCCGTCGATCTGCCATTGCCGCATGTGCCAGAAGCAGTTCGGCAGCTTCTTTTCCGCTCTTGTCACGGCACCGAACGATGGTCTTGAATGGACGCGTGGCGAGCCGACCTATTTCCAATCTTCCGTCAACATCGATCGCGGCTTCTGCAGGAATTGCGGCACGCCGATGACCTATCGCCATCCTGGTGGCCTGGAGATTGCCATCGGCGCCTTCGACGAGCGCGATGATCTCGCGCCGCAGATCCAGGTGAACCATGCCTCGCGCCTGCCCTGGGTAGAGACCATCTTCGAAAAGCCCGTGCTCCAGGATCCTGATTTCTATGCCCAGCAGGAGCGGATCATTTCCTTCCAGCATCCCGATCACGATACGGACGTCTGGCCGGCCGGGGGACTGAAAATATGACGGAGATCCTGCGGACGTTCTATCCGGAAATCGAACCCTATGCCTCCGGCCATCTCGATGTCGGCGATGGGCATGTCATCTACTGGGAGCGTGTGGGAACGCCCGGCGCCAAGCCGGCGGTCTTTCTGCATGGCGGTCCGGGCGGCGGCATCTCGCCGAGCCATCGCCGCGTGTTCGATCCGGCGCTTTACGACGTGACCCTGTTCGACCAGCGAGGCTGCGGACGGTCGACGCCGCATGCCGGCCTCGAAGCCAACACGACCTGGCATCTGGTTGATGATATCGAGCGGCTTCGCGAAATGGCCGGCGTGGAGAAATGGCTTGTTTTCGGCGGTTCCTGGGGCTCGACGCTGGCGCTCGCCTATTCAGAAACGCATCCGGAACGCGTTTCGGAACTGGTCGTGCGCGGCATCTACACCCTGACGAGAGCCGAGCTCGACTGGTATTATCAGTTCGGGGTCTCGGAGATGTTTCCGGACAAGTGGGAGCGCTTCGTGGCGCCGATCCCGCCGGACGAGCGCCATGAGATGATGGCGGCCTACCACCGCCTGCTGACGCATCCCGATAAGGCAGCCCGCCTGGAGGCCGCCAAGGCATGGTCGATCTGGGAAGGCGAAACGATCACGCTGCTGCCGGAACCGTCCGTCAGCGTGCAGTTCGAGGACGCGGAATATGCGCATGCATTCGCGCGCATCGAGAACCACTTCTTCGTCAATGCCGGCTGGCTGGAAGAAGGTCAGCTCCTGCGCGATGCGCACAAACTGAAAGACATTCCCGGCGTCATCGTTCATGGCCGTTACGACATGCCCTGCCCGGCGAGATATGCCTGGGCGCTGCACAAGGCCTGGCCGAAGGCGGAGTTTCATCTGATCGAGGGCGCGGGCCATGCCTCTTCCGAGCCGGGTATCCTGGATCAGTTGATCCGTGCGACGGACAAGTTTGCCGGGAAAGTGTAATGCCGAGTAAGCCCCCTCTCCCCGCACGCGGGGAGAGAGAACGACCTCACAAGCCCCTTCGCCCCGTGTAAACGGGGAGAAGGTGGACTCGAACGGTTTGGCAAAGCGAAACCGAGAGAGGACGAATGAGGGGCACCCACCATCAAACCGGCTCGCCGGAGGAAACAGTATGACACGCGAAAAAATCTATCTCTTCGACACGACGCTCCGCGATGGCCAGCAGACGCCCGGCATCGATTTCTCCGTCGAGGATAAGATTGCCATTGCAACCATGCTGGACGAGTTCGGCCTGGACTACGTCGAGGGCGGCTATCCCGGCGCCAATCCGACCGATACGGCCTTCTTCGACGAGAAGCGCACGAAATCGGCCTCTTTCGTCGCCTTCGGCATGACCAAGCGCGCCGGCATTTCTGCCTCCAACGATCCCGGCCTTGCCAGCCTCTTGCAGGCGAAGGCGGACGCGATCTGTTTCGTGGCCAAGAGCTGGGACTATCACGTCAAGGTGGCGCTCGGCTGTACCAACGAGGAAAATCTCGAAAGCATCGCCGAAAGCGTCAACGCTGCCGTCAACGCCGGCAAGGAAGCCCTTGTTGACTGCGAGCACTTCTTCGATGGCTACAAGGCCAATCCGACCTATGCACTCGCTTGCGCCAAGACCGCCTATGAGGCGGGTGCGCGCTGGGTGGTGCTCTGCGACACCAATGGCGGCTCGCAGCCGCCGGAAATCCGCGCCATCGTCGAAGCCGTCATCGCCTGTGGCGTTCCGGGGCACTGTCTTGGTATCCATGCCCATAACGACACCGGTCAGGCGGTTGCCAATTCGCTTGCCGCCGTCGAGGCCGGCGTGCGGCAGATCCAGGGAACGCTGAACGGTATCGGCGAGCGCTGCGGCAACGCCAATCTGATCACATTGATCCCGACGCTGGCGCTGAAGCGGGCCTATAGCGAGCGATTCGAAACGACGATCGATGCCGAGCGGCTCGTCGGGCTCACCAGTCTTTCGCACGCCTTCGATGAGTTGCTGAATCGCTCGCCAGACCACCAGGCTCCCTATGTCGGTGCTTCCGCCTTTGCCACCAAGGCCGGCATCCATGCCTCGGCCCTGCTCAAGGATCCGCGAACCTACGAACATGTGCCGCCGGAAAGCGTCGGCAATTTCCGTAAGGTCATGGTTTCCGACCAGGGCGGCAAGTCGAACTTCATCAATGCCCTGAAGCGGCGAGGCATCGAAGTCGGCAAGGACGACCCCAAGCTCGACCAGCTGATCCAGATCGTCAAGGAACGGGAAGCCACGGGCTACGCTTACGAAGGCGCCGATGCCAGCTTCGAGCTGCTGGCGCGCCGCACGCTCGGCACCATTCCGGAATTCTTCGCGATCGACGGCTTCCGCGTGATGGTCGAGCGTCGCTTCGATTCCCACGGCCGGGTGAAGATCGTCTCGGAAGCGGTGGTCAAGATCATCATCGACGGCCAGACCATCATGTCGGTCGCCGAAGGCGATGGCCCGGTCAACGCGCTCGACCTAGCGCTGCGCAAGAATTTCGGCAAATACCAGCACGAGATCGATGATCTGGAACTGGCCGACTTCAAGGTGCGTATCCTCAATGGCGGCACGGAGGCCGTGACCCGCGTCCTCATCGAATCCACCGACAGCGACGGCGTGCGCTGGTGGACGGTCGGCGTTTCGGAAAACATCATCGACGCCTCGTTCCAGGCGCTGATGGATTCCGTCATCTACAAGCTGATGAAGAACCGTCATATGGCGGGCAGAATCGCGGCGGAGTGATCCGCCGCCTATCAAAAACCTTGACGATGCCGTCAAGGAAATGAATTAGCCACGTCACCCGCATTGGAGTAATCCCGTCTCAAAGAACAGAATATGGCGGGAAACATTCATGGCCACCGATACGGTCGCCCCTGAGATCAAGAACGAAGACAGTGCACGCGGGTTCGGCTTCGTGCTGACGGCCTACCTCATGTGGGGCGTTCTGCCGCTCTACATGAAGGCGCTCGGGCACATCCCGGCGATGGAGGTCATCGCTCACCGTATCCTCTGGTCCATTCCCGTCGCGGGCGCAGTGCTATTGGCGCTCGGCCGCATGGGCAACGTCAAGGCGGCGCTCAGCAATCCGCGCACGGTCGCGATGGCGTCGCTGACCGCGACGCTTGTGACCATCAACTGGGGGACCTATGTCTGGGCGATCGGCGCCGGTCATTCGCTAGATGCGGCGCTCGGTTACTTCATCAACCCGCTGTTCAGCATCGCGCTCGGCTCGCTGCTGCTGAAGGAAAAGATGGCGCCGGCGCAGATCGTCGCGATCGGACTGGCTGCGGCAGCCGTCGTCATCCTCACCATCAAGGCGGGAACCCTGCCCTGGGTCGCGTTAACGCTGACCTTCTCCTGGGGTTTCTACGGCTTCTTCCGCAAAACGCTGCCGGTTGGCGCCAATCAGGGCTTCTTCCTCGAAGTGCTGCTTCTCTGCATCCCGGCGACGCTCTACATCGTCTATCTGGAGGCGCGCGGCGAAGGCCATCTCTATCGAACGGGCCTTACCGATACCGCGCTGCTGCTTGGATGCGGCCTGATCACCGCCCTGCCGCTGATGATCTTTGCGAACGGCGCGAAGCTCCTCAAGTTGTCCACCGTCGGAATCATGCAATACATCGTGCCGACGATGGTTTTCCTGATTGCCGTCTTCCTGTTCAAGGAACCCTTCGGGACGACACAAATGATCGCCTTCTCGCTGATCTGGGCCGGCCTGGCGCTTTACAGCTGGTCGATGTTGAGGCGGAGCCGCACGCGCTGACGGAATTGGCGGCTGTTACCAGCGCCCTTCAGAGCTTGGAAATGACCGCCTCTTCACCGCCGCGGTCGCCTTGCGTTTCAGCGGCGTGCTTGCGGATAGCCGGAATGATGTCGGCGATCTTGTCGATGACCAGCGGCTGGACACGATGGGCGGTGTGAACGAAGCCCTCCTCCGTCATGTGGCGGATGAGCTCCATCATCGGATCCCAGAAACCATTGATATTGGCGAAAACCATCGGCTTTTCATGACGGCCGAGCTGGCCCCAGGTCATGATCTCGACGATCTCCTCCAAAGTGCCGATACCGCCAGGCAGCGCCACGAAGGCGTCGGCGCGCTCGAACATGCCATGTTTGCGCGCATGCATGTCTGGCGTTATGATGAGTTCGTCCAGTTGGCCGAGCGAATGGCGCGTCGCTTCCATGTCGACCAGAAATTCCGGAATGATGCCCGTGACCTGACCGCCGTGCGAGAGCACACCGCTTGCGACAGCGCCCATGATGCCCTTCGTTCCGCCGCCATAGATCAGGCGCAGGCCGTTCTCGGCTATGCTTTTGCCCAGCTCGCGGCCGGCAGCCATGTAGGAAGAATCGCGCCCCGGCCTTGAGCCGCAATAAACGCAAATGGATCGAATTGGCGCAGAATCGTCGGTCATGGATGCAAACAACTATGCTGCAAATGCTCAGTCAAGATTTTTCGAAGGAAAACTTGTGCCCGGACATGCGAAAATGGCTTAGAAAGCTTGTAAAAACAGGCGAAATCGCTAGCAATTTCAGGAGTTGCGACGACTTCGCCGCCTGGAGATAAATAATGATGAAGAACCGTGCCGGTTGGCTGGCTCTGTTGGTGCTGATAATTGCGACCATACTGATGGTCTTTTTCGTGATGCCGCGCATCAACGGGGACAAGAAGCCGATAGGCGATGCGGTCAATCAGGCCAGCAACACGGTGAAGAATACGATCGAGGATAGTGCGCAAAAGGCTGCCGAGACAGCTCAGTCGACACAGAATGCGGTGTCGAACGCCGCCAACACGGCCGATCTCGCCAAAAAGCTTACCGATCTGACGGGTGCCGCGACAGCGTCGCTTGCCGACCTCAAGGCGCTGTTCAAGGATGGCACGACGCCGAGCCAGGATATTTTCGCAGCCGCGAAGACGAAGGCGATCACGGCGCTTCAGTCGATCGTCGCTTTTGCGCTTCCCGCCGGCACGGATCAGACGGCGACCGGCCTCGTCACAAAGGTACAGGATGGCGCGAACAAGGCGCTCGCCATTGTCCAGTCGCTTCCCGACAACGCGGCCGAGGCCAGCGCTGCAATCGACAAGGCATTGGCGGCGCTGACCGGCGGCGCTGCACCAACGACCGAGGCAGCGACGAAATCCCTGGTCCCGTCGTTCGACGTGCTGCGCGTAGAACCCGATGGATCCACCGTCATCGCCGGCTCGGCCGAGCCGAACGCCAAGCTGGAGATCGTCGATGGCGAAAAGGTCGTGACCACCACCAATGTCGGCCCCAGCGGCGACTTTGCCGCGGTACTCGACAATCCGTTGCCGCCCGGCGATCACGAGCTGGTGCTGCGCGCGACCGGCAAGGACGGCAAGCCCGTCAACTCCGAGGAAGTGGCCACCGTTTCAGTCCCGAAGGATGATTCGACACAGCTTCTCGCCATGGTGTCGAAGCCGGGCACGGCCAGCCGTATCATCACGGCTCCCTCGGCCAAGCAGGGCCGCGTGACTGCCGCCGAGCAGAATGCGCCGACAGCCAATGCTCAGGGCAATGCATCCGACGCTAAGCCGCAACAGGACGGTAGCGCCGTGGCATCCGCCAACCCCGCTGCCGGCACGCCTGCGACGACGGATGGGCAGCCGGATGTCCTGGTCAACGCCGTGGAAATCGAAAACGACCATATCTTCGTTGCCGGCACCACGAAGCCCCACGCCAAGGTGCGCGCCTATGCCGACGACAAGTTGATCGGAGAGATCGCGGCCGGTGGCGACGGGCATTTCGTCGTCGATGGCGTGATGCCGCTCGCTGTCGGCGACCACAAGATTCGCGTCGACGTGCTCGACAGCGCAGGCAAGGTCGTTGTGCGCACCAGCGTCAATTTCACCCGCCCCGAAGGCAACCAGGTGACCGTTGCCGCGCAGACGCCGGCTGCGACCGGCGCCCAGACGCAGTCGGTGGCCGCCGCGATGGTGCCGCTCGACGAGGGCGAGCTTGCCAAGCTCAGAGAAGGTGCCGGCAAGGCTTTCGCACTGTTGAAGGGCCTGTTTACTGACGGCAAGCAGCCGAATGTGGAACAGCTTGCCGCTGCACGCTCCGGCACGGAGATCGCGCTGAAGTCGCTTTCGGAATTCCGGCCGGCCATTGGCGCCAGCGCGGACCTGAAGAAGGCTGCTGCCGACGCTTCGGCCGCCGCCCTCAAGGCGCTTGCCGTATTGCAGGCTCTTCCGAAGGATCCGAAGTCGGTCGGCGATGGGCTACCCAATCTCGAACACATGATCGCGGCCATCACCGCGCCGGCACAGACGGCACCGGCCCAGCCGAATACGGAGGTCTCGTCGAACGAGAGCGGTCCGAAGACACTGGAGCAGGCTCCGCTCTCGCAGGATGCCAACGCCGTCATCATCCGTCGCGGCGATACGCTGTGGCAAATATCACGCCGTATCTATGGCGCCGGCGTGCGCTACACGACGATCTATCTGGCCAACGAGGACAAGATCAACAATCCGGACAGGATCCTTCCCGGACAGGTCTTCGGCCTTCCGAAGGACGCGCTTCCCAACGCCGAAGAGCTTCATCGCAAGCGGCTTTCGGGCGAGCATCTCTAGAGCAATTCCAGGAAACGTGCGCAGCGGTTTTCCGTCCGGAACTGCGTAAAAACAATAGCCTGGAGCTCCCTCGACAAGGTCATGCATCGGCCAGGCGCGATCGCCGCCTGGCCGATGCTTTTACGCGGCATAAAAATAGTATAAGCGTCGCGCAACCCTCATCGCCTTCGCGTGACGGCCGCGCTTTTGCATGCGAAGGCAATCCCAGCCGGGCCGCCCCAGTGGTCGTCAACGTCCGGCTGCCTCGATTATTCGCCGGAGACGGACATGGCAGACCGCAAGAAAACCATATCGGCGGATTCCAGCAATCCATTGAATACGATCATCAATCTCTGGCCCTATATGTGGCCGGCCGGACGCATGGACCTGAAGATGCGCGTCGTCTGGGCGACCGTCTTCCTGTTGGTCTCGAAATTCTTCCTGCTGCTGGTTCCCTATTTCTTCAAATGGTCCGTCGACGCCTTGAACGGCAAGCTCGACATGCAGGGCATCCTGCCGGCCTTCATGGTCGGCGCCATCGCACTCATCGTCGCCACGAACGCTACACGTCTCATACAGCTCGGCCTCAACCAGCTTCGCGATGCGCTGTTTGCAAGCGTCGGCCAGTATGCGGTTCGCCAGCTCGCCTACCGGACCTTCGTGCACATACACGAACTGTCGCTGCGCTTCCATCTGGAGCGCAAGACAGGCGGCCTTTCGCGCGTCATCGAGCGCGGCACCAAGGGCATCGAAACCATCGTCCGCTTCACCATCCTCAATACGTTTCCGACATTCATCGAATTCCTGCTGACCGCCATCATCTTCTGGCGCGGCTACGGCTTTTCCTATCTCGCCGTGACGGCGGTCACGGTCTGGCTCTACATCTGGTTCACCGTCAAGGCGAGCGACTGGCGCATTTCCATCCGCCGCACGATGAACGACAGCGACACGGACGCCAATACGAAGGCGATCGATTCGCTTCTGAATTTCGAGACCGTCAAGTATTTCGGCAACGAGGAGATGGAGGCCAGGCGTTTCGATCAGTCGATGGCGAAGTATGAAAAGGCCGCGACGGGCGTCTGGACATCGCTCGGCTGGCTGAACTTCGGCCAGGGCGTGATCTTCGGCCTCGGCTCGACGGTCATGATGGTCATCTCCGGCTTGTCCGTTCTCAACGGGCACCAGACCGTCGGCGACTTCGTCTTTATCAATGCCATGCTACTGCAGCTTTCCGTGCCGTTGAATTTCATCGGTTTCGTGTACCGCGAAATCCGCCAGGGCCTGACTGATATCGAGGAAATGTTCGACCTGCTGGAGGTCAAGCCCGAGGTGACAGACGCTGACGACGCAAAGGATCTGATTATCGGCAACGGCGCCATCTCGTTCAAGGATGTGCATTTCGCATACGATGCTGCCCGGCCGATCCTCAAGGGCATTTCCTTCGATGTGCCCGCCGGCAAGACAGTCGCCGTGGTCGGTCCGTCGGGTGCGGGAAAATCGACCCTGTCGCGCCTTCTCTACCGCTTCTACGACGTGCAGAGCGGCACGATCACCATCGACGGCCAGGACCTGCGCACGGTGACGCAGAAGAGCCTGCGCAAAGTGATCGGCATGGTGCCGCAGGACACGGTGCTTTTCAACGACACCATCGCCTACAACATCCGCTACGGTCGGCCGGGCGCAAGCGACGCGGAGGTAGCGGCGGCGACGGAGATCGCCCAAATCGGCGATTTCATCCGCCATCTGCCCGACGGCTTCGAGACGAAGGTCGGAGAGCGCGGCCTCAAACTGTCAGGGGGAGAGAAGCAGCGCGTCGCGATTGCCCGCACCGTTCTAAAAGCGCCGCCGGTTCTGATCCTCGACGAGGCGACCTCGGCGCTGGACACGACGACCGAGCGCGAGATCCAGGCGGCCCTCGATGTCGTTTCGAAGAACCGCACCACGCTGGTCATCGCCCATCGCCTTTCGACCGTGATCGGCGCTGACGAGATCATCGTGCTGAAAAGCGGCGTGATTGCCGAGCGCGGCACGCATGCGGACCTGCTCTCCCAGAATGGGCTCTACGCCTCCATGTGGAACCGTCAACGCGAGGCAACGCAGGCCGAGGAGCTTCTGAAGCAGGTGCGCGAAAACGACGACCTGGGCGTGGTCAACCGGCTGGCGCCGGCAAGCTGAGCGGAGGCGCGGCATACTGCTGCTCCGAGGGGTCACCCCAGGCAATATCGCGCAGAAATATTACACAGGGCAGCTGTCACGAGGTTGAGACGACAGCTTGCTAGGTACGGTTCTCACTTTCAAGGGAGCCCCAAATGCGTAATTTTGCCAAAGTTTTAACACTGCTGCTCGTTGTCGGCGTTACCTCGCCGGTTTTCGCCGAGGATGCCAAGCCGTTCACGGATGCCAAGGAGATCAATCTCCTCAATCTGCTGCCGCCGCCGCCCGCCAATGATTCGGCGCAGATGAAGGCCGAGCTGGGCGAAATCCTGACCATTCAGGTTACCCGCACACCGGAAATGGCGGCACGCGCCGTGGCCGATGCGGAAGAGAATGTCTGGCGCTTCTCCGATGTCATCGACAATCCGAAGTTCACCAAGGAGAATCTGCCGAAATTCTCCGCATTCTTCGATCGCATCGTCGAGACGGAAGGCGCCGTCGTCGATCCGGCCAAGGATGTCTGGAAGCGCCCGCGTCCGCATCTCTACAGCGATCTCGTAAAGCCGATCGTACCGCTCTCCAAGTCCGGCTCCTATCCGTCCGGCCACACCACGGTCGGCACGCTGATGGGCATCGTGCTCTCGAACATGGTGCCGGAGAAGCGTGCTGTCATCATGGCCCGCGCCTGGGAATACGGCCATAACCGCATCGTCGGCGGCATTCACTATGCATCCGACATCGAAGCCGGCCGCATCGCCGGCACCGTCATCGCCGAAACCATCATGGCTCATGACGACTACAAGAGCGAATACGAGGGCGCCAAGGCGGAACTGCGCGCCGCTCTCGGCCTCTGATCCCTACTTCACGACAGCATCGCATCCCCAAGCCGCCGGATCGTCTCCGGCGGCTTGCCTTTTGCGCATACCGAGCCTGGCGCATATTTGCCCCTTCCCGCCACCAGCACTTCCCGCCACGACTGCTAAAATTATGCGGTTTACGGTCGGATGATTTCGCGCGTATACGCGAGAAGCTTTGCGATATGGGAGGTTCGATGATGACTGATGGGGTAACTTACACGAAAGGCGATCTCGCCCGGTGTATTGCCGAAGTGGCAAGCCTGCAGGGTGAATTCACACTCCGTTCGGGTCAGATCTCCAACCGGTATTTCGACAAGTATCGCTTCGAAGGCACACCTTCTCTTCTAAAGCCGCTGGCCCGCGCCATGGCTGAGATCATCCCGGCCGAAACCGAGATTCTGGCGGGCCTGGAACTGGGCGGCATTCCGCTTGTAACAGCAATCTCGCTCGAGATCGGCCTCCCCGCAGCGTTTGTTCGCAAGGAAGCGAAGACCTATGGGACATGCCGGGCCATCGAGGGACAGAATGTTTCGGGTCGCCGCGTCACTTTCATCGAGGATGTCATTACGACGGGCGGCGCAGTGAAAGACGCCTATCGCCTGGCGCTCGGCGAGCATGCACACATCCTTGCCGTCGTCTGCGCCATCTGGCGCGGGGATGGCGCGCCGACAATCCAAGGCCTTCCAGAACTCTCTGTCCTTCCAGTCTTTACGAAGGCGGATCTGGAAAACGCCAGGTAGTGGAGGCCGCAGAAGAGAGCGGGATTGCATTGGGGGCGAGCGTGCGAGAGCATTGCTCATGACGGCATTTGCCTGTAGTCACCGTCGACTGGTAATCAGAGCAAGACCGCTTATCTTGTTCTCATCTTTTGACCGGCATCATCTCGTTCCGCAACCGGGGTTCGGTTTTCACGAGGGTGCCCTTAACGGAGTAGGCTTTAGATGAGCTTGTTGAACAGCGTGCGCAACGTCATCGTTCCGGTGCATAAGGAAGGCTATCCCTTCGTTGCAGGTTTCTTCGTCGCGTCGCTGGTGCTCGGCTGGATCTTCAAGCCGCTCTTCTGGATCGGCCTGATCCTGACGCTCTGGTGCGCCTATTTCTTCCGCGATCCCGAGCGCATGACGCCCCAGGATGACGACCTCGCCGTATCGCCGGCCGACGGCAAGGTTTCCGGCGTGCAGATGGTCACGCCGCCGGCTGAGCTCAACCTTGGCACCGAGCCGATGCTGCGCGTCTCGATCTTCATGAACGTCTTCGACTGCCACGTGAACCGTTCGCCGATGCGCGGGCGCATCACCAACATCGCCTATCGCCAGGGCAGCTTCCTCAATGCGGAACTGGACAAGGCCAGCGAGCAGAACGAGCGAAACGGCCTCGTCATCGAAACGAAGCACGGCGAAATCGGTGTCGTGCAAATCGCCGGTCTCGTCGCCCGCCGCATCCTTTGTTTCGTGAACCCGAACGAGCCGCTGGACGCGGGCGAGCGCATCGGCCTGATCCGCTTCGGCTCACGCCTCGACGTCTTCCTGCCCGAGGGTGCTTCGCCGCGCGTGGCCGTCGGCCAAAGGGCGATCGCTGGCGAAACCGTGATTGCCGAATTCGGCTCGCCCAAGGGCCCGACCGTTAGCCGTCGCAGCTGAGCCCCAGAGAAACGAACGAAATGAAGACGCCTTTTCCGCCTTTCGAGCCGCATGGATCCAATGACGAAGCGCGCGGGCCGCGCCTGCGGGAAATTCCCCTGCGGCTGATTGTGCCGAACATGATCACCGTGCTGGCGATCTGCGCGGGACTGACGGGTATCCGCCTCGCTTTCGAAAACCGCTACGAGCTTGCCGTGGTCGCCGTGCTGGTTGCGGCCTTCCTCGACGGCGTGGACGGACGTGTGGCACGTCTGATGAAGGCAACTTCAAAATTCGGCGCACAGATGGATTCGCTGGCCGATATCGTCAACTTCGGTGTTGCGCCGGCGCTGGTCGTCTATGTCTTTCTGCTCGATCAGGCCCACTCGCTCGGCTGGATCGCCGCCTTGATCTACGCCATCGCCGCCGCCTTGCGGCTCGCGCGCTTCAACGTCATGACCGAGCGCGAACACAAGGCGTCCTGGCAATCGGAATATTTCGTCGGCGTCCCCGCGCCTGCCGGCGCCATGCTGGTGCTGCTGCCCGTCTATCTCGGCTTCCTCGGTCTGACGCCGGACAGGACTTTCGCCTATTGGGGTGCCGCCTACACCGTGCTCATCGGCTTTCTGCTGGTCAGCCGCCTGCCCGTCTGGTCCGGCAAGACGGAAGGCAGCCGCATCCGGCGCGACCTCGTATTGCCGATCATGCTCGCCCTTGTCGTCTATGTGGCGCTGTTGATGAGCTATACATGGCATGTCATGGTCGTGACCGTCATCGTCTACCTGCTGTCCCTGCCACTCGGTGCACGTTCCTGGGCGAAGAAATACGGCACCTACACCATCAACGGACCGGGCGACCCCGACGTCGACGATTCCAACGACGATATCGGCCGGCATATTTAGCCGGCACGCGAGGCATGCCCAGGGCGGTGCTCCCGTGACGCCATCGTGCGCAACCGCAAGTTTGTAAGCTCCCCTTAGCAATCAAGAGAGCCAGAACAGCCACCGGGCGGTATTGATGGTACGCGCAGCCGGGCCTTTTAACGGAATATTAGCATCTCATCAGGATGGATTTCACACGAAGATTCGATGCTAATCTCGCGAAATGTGGTCATTGTTTACAAAAGCTGATTGGAAAACGCCTTCGATTTGTCATGATTTACGACGAGACAGCGATACACGACAGTGAATCGGAAAATGCTCCGGGGAGCATTGGTGAGGAGTTAATCATGACGCAGAAGAAAGACGAAGCGGCACAACCGCAGGCAAAGATCGATCCCAGCATGCTTTATCGGCCGCTCGGCCTGAAAGCCGTTCTTGCGGCCCATCTGATGCTGAAGTCCAAGCCTCTCAAGAAGAAAATCGCCTGAGGTCGACAATCGCCGGCCGGCTGCCAAACAGCCATGGCTCGGCGACATATCCCGACACCGGTCGCCGAATGGCGGCCGATCAAAGAAGGCTTAGCTGGCCATCCTCGGGATCCGTTTTCTTCGACGGCTTTTTCACAGGCTCAACCGTTACAGGCGTCTGCAGGTCCGGCCCCATGTTGGCGACCTTGTTAACCCGATCCGAAACCGGAATAGCTTCGAAAAAATCCTCCTGAACCGGTGTCATCAGATCGAGGACATCTCGCGGCTCCTGCGTCTTGCAATCGAGCCAGCGGGCAAAATCTTCCGGCTTGATGACGACGGGCATGCGATCGTGGATCGGGCGCATGGCGCTGTTTGCCGCGGTCGTCAGAATGGCACCAGTATCCACTTCCGAGCCGTCGGCCGACGACCAGGTTTCCATCAGCCCGGCAAAGGCGATGACGCCGCCCGCGCGCGGCCGGATCCAATAGGCCTGCGACTTCTCACCGCTTTCCTTGGACGGGCGATGCCATTCGTAAAAGCCCGACGCCGGAACGAGGATGCGGCGGTGGCGCATGGCGGCGCGGAAGGATGCCTTGCCGATTGCCGTTTCGGCGCGCGCATTGATCAGAAGCGGAAACTCCTTCGGGTCCTTCACCCAGCCGGGCATGAAGCCCCAGCGCACCAAAAGGGCGCGGCGATCCGGCAGATTGCTGCCGGGCTGCTGCCTCTCACCGGATATGACGACGAGGATCGGCTGTGTCGGAGCGATATTGTAACGCGCCGGAAAATCGTCGCGCAGCAGGACGCCCAGCGCCTCGCCCACATAGTCCGCCGTCGATGTCAAAGCAAAGCGTCCGCACATGGGGCTTGTTTTGCACCCGGAAAGCGCCGGGTCAAGCGGAAGGTCAGCCGCGTGGACCGAAGAGAATGATCGCCGCACCGGCAAGGCAGATGGCCGCGCCGGAAATATCCCAGCGGTCCGGCAGCCGCCCCTCCGCCAGCCAGAGCCACAGGATGGAAGCAACGATATAGACGCCGCCATAGGCGGCGAAGGTACGCCCGGCGGCCTCGCTCGGCACCAGTGCCAGCAGCCACGCAAAGAGTGCCAACGACACAAGACCCGGCGCAAGCCACCAGATTGGCTTTGCCAGCCGAAACCATGCCCAGAAGGCGAAACAGCCGGCAATTTCGGCCAAGGCCGCGAGAGCATACAGTCCGTAGATCATTCCCATGGTCGCCCGCACATTCGGCGCATACGAATCGCCGCCCCTGTCGGCAGCGAGTTAAAGGGCTTTCCCGGAGGACAGCAAGGCTCGGTTCCTGTAGAGATGTAGACGTCTCATCATGCGAATATGAAACGATGCCATGACGTCCTTTCCCCGCCCCGCCTCCTCCGCCATCCTCGAACGCGACGGCCGATTCCTGCTTGTCCTGCGCAGCAACCCGCCATCTGCCGACATGTATGCTTTTCCGGGCGGCAGGGCCGAAGACGGCGAAACGCCGGCGGAAGCGGCCCTGCGCGAATTCAAGGAAGAGACAGGCATAAGCGCACGCAATCCTCGCCTGTTCGAAACCTATGATCTGCGCTCCCATGCGGCGGACGGAACGCTGACGAGCCATTTCCTGCTGTCGGTCTTCCTCGTCGATGCCGACAGAGAAGCCATTGCGGAAGCCGCCGACGATGCCGCAGCCATCGGCTGGTATTCGCTGGAGGAGGTCCGAACCCTGCCGGTTCCGGCCAGCGTGCTCGAATGCGTGGAAAGGATTGCGGCGACTGGTACGCATCCCCAGCCGCGATATTAACGATGCGAGGCAATAACGGGTTGGAAAGCGCATGCTATGCCTTGTTCACGTCATGCTTGTCCGCTCAACTGAATACATGATTCACAACCGTCTTGGCCGACCGCTTCTGATTTGCTTTGTGCTCGCCGCCGCGCTTCCGGCCGCGGCGCAACCTGTCGCGAACGCGCCACAGGCACAGACGCCCGACACCGCGGTCGCCGAACGACCCACGCCCTATGATGAGCAACTGTCCCGGCTCGCCGAAATCCTCGGCTCGATCGATTATTTGCGCAATCTTTGCGCAGCATCGGAAGACGGATGGCGGGGAGATATGCAGCAGCTGCTTGACACCGAAACCAAGGGCGAGCCGAAAAGGAAGGAAAAATTGACCGCCGCGTTCAACCGTGGGTATAGGTCCTTTGCATCGGTTTACACGAATTGCACGCCGCAGGCCCTCGTTGCCGAGGAGCGATACCGTAACGAAGGTGCAACACTGGCGACAGAAATCACCGCCCGCTTTGGAAATTAACGATTTATTAACCCCTTTTCGCACCCAGCCGTGTCGTTTTAGGAAAAGGCTGATAAAGTTGTTAAGCAAGTGGTAAGGACATGAACGTCTCGAGGAAAGAATCAATGGAAACCAGCCTGAACGAAATCGACGACATGATCGTCCATGAAAAAATGCAGGCAGCGCTGGAATACCAGAACGAGGCTTGGGCTGACGGCATGGCTGATGGTATCGAGCCCGAGATCATCGCCGACGCCGCCATCGCGCATGCCATTCGCGAGACCATCCGCATACAGGGTGAGCAGGGCGCGGAAGCCTTGCTCGAATCGCTTCGGGAACGCATGCTCGCTGGGGAATTCTCTCCGAACCGTACCCTGCAATAGTAACCAGAGATTGTTTATGCATATGTTTCCGGGCAACGAGTGTCGCCGTTCCATTGCCTCGTTTGCAGCCGTAACCATGATTGCCGGTTCCGTTGCCTTGCCGTTGCCGGCACTAGCCTTCTCGCAGCTCAATCCACCAGCTTCCCAACCGAACGCTCCAGGCGCCTCCGCTCAGCAGAAGAACCAGAAACCTGTCGAGCAAGCACTGGAAGCGCCGTCCACTACGCTCCCGACGCCGGATCCGCTGGTCAACAAGCAAGCCGACCAGGGCAATGGCGATGCAGCAAGCGCAAACAAGTCGGTCGAGTTCCTCTTCGACATCAACAAGGCGCCGGAACCGGTGCGAAAGCTCCGTGAGGCGATCGTGGAGGCGGCAGCCTCAGGCGATCTCGAGCGCTTGCGCCCGCTGATGAATATCGGTGGCGGTCTCAAGCAGACCCAGGTCACCGCCGACAATCCCGGCGAGGATCCGATCAAGACCCTGCACGATCTTTCGGGCGATCCGGACGGCATCGAAATCCTGTCCATCCTCCTCGACATCATGTCGACCGGCTTTGCCCATGTCGGCCAGGGTACGCCGGACGAAATCTATGTCTGGCCCTACTTCGCGCAGAAAGACATCAAGACGCTCTCCACCCCGGAAAAGGTCGACCTGATGCGCATCGTCACGGCGGGCGACTACGCCGATATGCTGGAATTCGGCGGCTACAATTTCTATCGCGTCGGCATCACGCCGGACGGCAAGTGGAAATTTTTCACGTCGGGCGAATGATCTGGTCGGAGAACTTGCGGTTCCCGGTCGAAGGCCCTACCTCTGGATCATAGCCCAAATCAGCGGATCCATCATGCCAGCCGTATTCCTGAGAGACCGTTCCTTCATCCGCGTCGCCGGCGCCGAGGCGGAATCGTTCCTGCACAATCTCATCACCACCGATCTCGTCTCGCTCGGCGCCGACGAAGCGCGCCCCGGGGCGCTGCTGACGCCGCAGGGCAAGATCCTGTTCGACTTCATGATCTGGCGAGATGGCTCCGGCTTTCTGCTCGAAACAGACACGGCACAGCGCGATGGCCTTCTGAAGCGGCTCACCATGTACCGGCTGCGCGCCAAGGTCGATTTCGGCGTCGAAGATATTCAAGGCGTTACCGTCGCCTGGGCGGACAAGGCAACCGACGGCCCCAAGGATAGCCGCTTCGCCAAGGCAGGCATCACGCTGACGCGCACATCGGGCCAACATGGGGACGATGCCGAGACGCTTTATGACGCGCTGCGCATCGCCAACGGTGTTGCCGTTTCCGGCCGCGATTTCGCATTGCAGGACGCGTTTCCTCACGATGTGCTGCTGGACCTCAACGGCGGCCTGGGCTTCCGCAAGGGCTGCTATGTCGGCCAAGAGGTGGTCTCCCGCATGCAGCATCGCGGCACGGCGCGCAGGCGCGTCGTCATCGTGAGCGGCAATGCCGACCTGCCCGCCTCCGGCACGGAACTCACCGTGGGCAGCAAGCCTGTGGGCACGCTCGGTTCGACCGCAGGCAGCAAGGGTCTTGCCATCGTCCGCATCGACCGCGCGGGCGAAGCCATGGCAGCAGGAACACCCATCCGGGCCGATGATACCGACGTCTCGGTATCGCTGCCTGCTTGGTCCGGCCTCTCCTTCCCTTCCCAGGCCGACGAGGCTTCGGCATGACATCGGCCAAGACTGCGCGCGCCTGGCAGCGCATGCTATCGGGACGGAGGCTCGACCTGCTCGATCCGTCGCCGCTCGACGTCGAGATCAGCGATATCGCCCATGGGCTTGCCCGCGTTGCGCGCTGGAACGGCCAGACCTATGGCGATCATGCCTTTTCAGTGGCGCAGCACAGCCTCATCGTCGAAGCGATCTTTCGTCATCTGAACCCGGCGACGCCGGACGAATTGCTGGCGGCGCTGCTGCACGACGCACCGGAATATGTCATCGGCGATATGATCTCGCCGTTCAAGTCGGTGGTCGGCGGCGACTACAAGGCGGTCGAGAAACGGCTCGAAGCGGCGATCTATCGTCGTTTTGCCCTGCCCCCGCATTGCGCTCCGCAGCTGAAGGAAAAGATCAAGAAGGCCGATACGGTCTCGGCCTATTTCGAGGCGACACTGCTTGCCGGCTTCACGCCGGAGGAGGCGCGCAAGTTCTTCGGTCAACCCCGCGACATCACCCGCGAGATGCTGCCGATCGAACCCATGCCGGCCATCGAGGCGCAGCGGCTGTTCCTAAGGCGCTTCGAGGCGATCGAGGCCGAGCGCACGTCGATGAGGATCGGTGCGTGACGACGATCGTCGTATCGCCGCTGGCACGCATCGCCGAAATGGCCGTTCGCCATCATGCGCGCGAAATGATCAGCCTGATGGCCAAGGAGCATGCCTTTCACCGCCCGGCCGTCATCAAGGCGGAACGTCATCTGCTGCTCAACATGAACGATATCAGCTTTGCCGGCACCGGCGATCTCATCGCCCCGCAGGAGGCGCATGTTCGCGCCATCATCGATTTTGCAGCGGAATGGGATCGCGCGGCGCCCTTGCTGATCCATTGCTGGATGGGTGTATCGCGTTCGCCAGCCGCGGCGCTGATCGCGGCCCTCGCCGTTCATCCGGAAGAGGACGATCTGGCGCTCGTCCGCCGCCTGCGCTCGGCCTCCCCTTATGCGACACCAAATGCCCGGCTGATCGCAATCGGTGACGACATGCTCGGGCGCAAGGGCCGGCTGGTCGCGGCGGTCAAGGAGATCGGACGCGGCGCGGATGCCGATGGCAACGCGCCTTTCATCCTGCCATTGGCTGTGCACAGCGACATTCTATGAAAGAACGGAGACTGCGCTTGCGCAGCCTCCATCCGTATCGCAACAATCCATCCCGATGGATCAGGCCGCAGCGCTGCCCGTCTGGTCAAGATCATACTGGCCGTAGGTATTCTGATAGAGATTCATCGACGATTGCATTTCGGCAAGGAAGTTATCCAGCGCGTTATTCTTGGCAGTCGTGGCTAAGCTCGTTGCGCTGCTGCCGCTGGACGTCGGCTCCAGGGACAGCATGTCGGCGGCAGAAGCGTCCAGGGGCTTGAGAACATCGAGGCCTTCGGCGAACTGATCCTTCGACAGCGAGCCAGAGCCTTGCGTATCAATGCTCTTGAAAAGGTTCTGGGCGTCGCTTTCGCTCATGTCCTTCGGTCGCCCGGCAACGAACTCGTCCGCCGAAACCTTGCCATCCTTATTGGTGTCGAGGCTGGCAAACAGCTGGTCCATGGGCGATTGGCTGGATGAGCCGCCAGTGGACGAAGCCGTGCTCGACTGGCTGGCGCCTGTCTGCTGCATCTGCAGCAGCATGGATGCCAGATTGCCGGAGAAAACATCGGTCGCGCTCGGATCGCTGCTGCTGCCATTGTCCTCGTCGCTGAGGACGCTTGCCGACAGGAGACCGGATTGTGCCGCCTGCTGCAATTCCTGGGCGTCCACAATGCCGTCCTGGTTCTTATCAAGGGGACTGTACGAGGCAGCCGTCATGCTGCTTCCAACTGAAGAAACTCCACTCATCCAAATCTCCTAAAGCAAACGCCATCGGCGTGTTCGGTTACCCCCCGGCACACTTATTCATCTGCGGATAGAATAGGTCGATTTGGTCGCGTGATTAAAGATATGTGTTAATTGATCATTAACCTCAATTGACAGCTACCGAATCATATCGCCAATGGGCCTTGGCGCGGCGAAGACAACCTTTGCTACACACCGGCAGCATAAAGGGTCCGAATCACCCTGACCGTCTCATCTATTGAATGACAGCACATGCGAGGCGCTTGCCGGCACCACCAACCGGCTGGCTGCGGTAATCATCCGAGTCGGCATGGATCATCAGCGTCCGGCCGCGAATACCATTCTTGCCGTTCAATGACACCATGCCGTTGAACACTTGGGCGTGCAGCTTGCCGTCCTGATCGACATATTGGTTGGGCATATCGCCCGCATGCGGTCCCTTGGCGGCAAGGAAACCATGCTCGGCCTTTGTGGGATTGAAATGGCCGCCTGCGGACTCGAATCCGTGCGTGTGATCGCAGCGGCTGCTTTCATGAATGTGGAAAGCCACCCAGCGATTGGACGGCAGGCCGGACACCTCCATCTCGATCAGCACGCCCGCCTTGCCTTCGGTCAGCGTTGCCCGCCCCGCCTGCTTGCCATCGAGACCGACAAAATCGGCCGTCGCCGTTCCCTGGCTCTGCGCTGCGGCGGGCAAGGCCGCGGCGAGAGTGAGAATTGCAGCGATCATCATCCGTTTCATGGAACAGTTCTCCCTTGCGTGTCGGTATCTAACGCTTGGCGGAGACGAGTGTTCCGAGGAGGGGAAATGCGGCTGCATCAAATAGACAAGGCGGCCCGCCGGCATATCCGGCTGGCCGCCAAAACACTGCAGCGGACATCTATCAGGCGGCTATGCCGCTGACGTCGTACTGGCCATAGGTGTTGTTGTAGGCATCCATTGGCGACAGAAGGTCCACGCCAGACGCAATATTGGATTGCGGCGACGTGGCCGTGGATGCCGCATCGGCGCTCGGCAGTTGCATCAGCTTTGCGATGAGGCCACCCAATGCGCTGGCGGAGCTATCAGTATTGGCTTCGAGAATGCCTGGACGCTCGCCGGCTTCGAGCTCCGTACGACTGAGGACGCCGTCACCATTGGCATCGAGACGCGAAAGCGTGCCGCGATACGGATAGGAGCTGCTGGATATGGAAGAAACATGGGACATACAAACCTCCTGAGGTAGGAGCCGCCTCATGCGACATCGTTTGTACGCAATACATTCAGAGTTGAACTATGCAGCCTTGATAAGCTGCTTTGCTCGGCTCGTAAAGACAAATTGTTAATGAGTATTAACCATAGTTTTCAAGCAGTAAATCGTAATTGTCTAATATTTCTTCCGCATGGCTTTATCGAGACGATGGCCATAATCAACTGGAATCATAAGCAAATTTTACTGTCTGGTCTTACCGTTCTGGCCGATTGGTATATTGTGCGGCGGATTGCCTAGAGAGGACATGATGGAACTATTGCCGCTCGTCATCCTGATCGTCGGTATTTTCATACTGCGAGGATACAATCTGCGGATAAAGCGGCTGGAAACGCGCGTCCAGGAGTTGCAAAATGCGCTCGCTGGCAGGGTGCTGATGGCGGACGCAGGCGAATCAGTCCGCATGACGGAGCCGGCGATCGCCGCCGCCGCGGGACCCGCAGCAGCCATCCAGGAGCCACCGACCGAAGCGGCAATCAAAGAGCCTACCGCGGCCGGCATCGAAGAACCTGCCATCGCCGCGCGCAACATCCCCGATGCACTCACGGACGACACGATCACGGATGGTGGTCCGGATATCGCGGCGCGGGAAGCGCCGCAGCCGAGAGAGAGCCTGGAAAGCACGATCGGCGCGCGCTGGGCCGTGTGGGTCGGCGGCATCGCTCTCGCGCTTGGCGGTATCTTCATGGTCAAGTATTCGATCGAGAGCGGCCTGTTGAGCCCGGGCGTCCGGCTTGTGCTCGCGGCGATCTTCGGCTTGATCCTCGTCGCGGCAGGCGAAATCATTCGCCGACGCTCAGCGCCTGTTCTCGGCAATGCCTTCCAGAACGCGATGATCCCCGGCGTGCTGACGGCAGCCGGCGTCGTCGCGTTGTTCGGATCGACCTATGCGGCGCATGGGATCTATGGCTTCATCGGGCCGGCGACGGCCTTCGTTCTTCTGGGCCTGATCTCGCTTGCAACGCTTGCACTGTCGCTGCAGCACGGACAGGCGCTCGCCGGCCTCGGTCTGCTCGCCTCCATGGTCACCCCCGCCCTGATCGCGTCGACGGCGCCGCAGCCATGGGTCCTGTTCGGCTATCTCGTTCTGACGTGGCTTGCGACCCTGCTCGCGTCGCGGCTGCGGCGTTGGCTGATTACGCCCTCCTTTGCCAATGCGCTGCTCAGCCTTTGGCCGATGCTCTATGTCGCCTACAGCGAAGTCGTGGACTTCACGCCGGTTACGCTTTCCATGCTTGCCATGATCGGCGGCACCATTTTCATCTGGCCGGGACGCTACCTGGCTGCCACTGCCGCGAAGGCCGCAGATGGCATAGGGACAGAGATGGCGGCCGATTCGATGCAGCTAGCGAGCACCGGCGGCTGGGGCGCGTTCCTTGCCCGACCGCCGCTCGGCATGACATTGACGGCGTCGATCGGCGCCCTTGCGGTATCACTCCACCTGCTGACCTACAGTCTCCAATCTGGATATCCCATCGTCGATGCCATGTTCATGTTCGCGGCGATCGTCGCGGCAGTGGCGGCTTTCGGCGCTGGCCGCATTCATGCGGGCTGGGCGGCGATCCTGTCAGCCGTCGTCGCCGTCGTTGGCGTGTCCGGCGTTCTGACCAACTGGATTGCCGGTGTCGAGCCCAACAGCGCCGACGGTATCGTGACGATGCAGAGCATGGTGCTCTATGAAGCGCTCGGTCTCGGAGCCATCTTCGTGCTGGTCGGCGCCTTCTTTCTGAGGCGGTTCGCAGAGGGCGAGAAGCCCTTCGCCGCGCTCTGGAGCCTGATCATGGCCGCCACGCCGCTGGCGATCGCGACGATCAGCTTCATCAATTTCGGCAACTGGACGTTCGACTGGCTGCACGGCCTCTATGGCATCGGGCTGGGCATAGTCCTGATGGCGCTCGCAGAATGGCAACATCGCCGCTCGGGCGAAGGGCTGAACCTGCCGACCAACATACTCGCCGCCGGCTCCTTCGGCGCCATGGTCTTTGCCTTGCACATGTTTGCGCATGACGCCGCGCCTACCATACTGCTGCCGGTCCTCGGCATCGCTTATGTTTCGGCGGCGCGCGTGCGCGACTGGCCGGTCCTTCCCTGGACCATGGTCGCCGCGTTGATCATCACCATGGCGCGCATCGCCTGGCAGCCGACCATCGTCGATCCGTCCGAGCTCGGCACGACACCGGTCTTCAACATGCTGCTGGCGGGCTACGGCATTCCTGCCGCACTTGCCGTGTTGGCGGCTTTCACGGTCCGTCACTCTCCAAGTGTCCGGCTGCGCAACGCGCTGCAGGCATTGGCCTCCTTCCTCTTGCTGCTGACGATCGCCATCCTGGTGCGCCATGCCATGAATGGCGGTGTCCTCAATGACGCCGTGCCAACACTCGGAGAACAATCGATCTACACGCTGCTGGCGATCGGTGCTTCCGCGACGCTGATGGCCCTCGACCTCAGCGCCGCGAGCCCTGTCTTCCGCTATGGCAGCATGGCTCTCGGCACCCTCTCGGTCATCCTGATCCTGACATTGCATCTGCTGGGATTAAACCCGTTTATCACTGGCGAGAGCGCCGGTCGGATTCCGTTGTTCAATCTATTGCTGTTGGGCTATCTCCTGCCCGCCATCGCCTATGGCGGACTGGCGCTCTATGCGCGGAACCGACGCCCCCTACCCTATGTAAGCATGCTGGCCGTTGCCGGCGCGGTCATGGCCCTTGCCTGGGCGACGCTATCGGTGCGCCGGCTATGGCAGGGGGAATACATTCCTTTCTGGAACGGCTTCATCCAGGGCGAACTCTATTCCTATTCCGTCGTCTGGCTGCTGATCGGCATCGCCCTTCTCGGGCTCGGCGCCCGTTTCGAGGCACGCAGCCTGCGTATCGCCTCGGCGGCGCTGGTCTTCATTGCCGTCGTAAAGGCTTTCCTGATCGATATGGCAAACCTCGAGGGTTTCCTGCGCGCCCTGTCCTTCATCGGCCTCGGCGCTGTCCTGATCGGCATCGGCCTGTTCTACCAGAAGATCCTGACACGCAAGAAGACGACGGGGTGATTGCGGCGAATCCCTTGTCCCGGTAGGACGAGGGAACCTGGCGACAGATCATTCCGGAGCAAGTGCGATAATGGACACCAACAGGATGGCGCGGGCGTTTGCCCCCTTCGAAACGCTGGCGGCGGATCTTATCCCGCATGCCGCCGACGGCGATGACGGTTCGCATGATATTGCCCATATCCTGCGCGTCTTCAGGAACGCCATGGCTATCCAGGCCGAGGACGGCGGCAATGCCCGGATACTCGCCGCGGCCGTGTTGCTGCACGACTGCGTTGCGGTCGAGAAGAATTCGCCCCATCGCGCGCAGGCTTCGCGGCTGGCGGCCGAGAAGGCCTCGGGCATCCTGCGGCAGCTCGGATGGACGGATGCCGACATTGCGGCCACGGCGCATGCGATCACCACGCACAGTTTTTCCGCCAATCTTCCGCCGGAAACGCTCGAGGCGAAGATCCTGCAGGATGCCGACCGGCTGGACGCGATCGGCATGGTCGGCGCGGCGCGCTGCTTCTATATCGCAGGCCGCCTCGGTTCCGGCCTCTACGACCCGTTCGACCCGCTTGCAACGGAGAGACCGCTCGACGACAAGCGCTTCGCCATTGACCATTTCGAGACAAAGCTGTTCAAACTGGCGGATGGCTTCCAGACCGAGACCGGCCGCAGATTTGCAGGCGCGCGGCACGACCGGCTGAAGACGGTGCTGGCAATGTTCATCGACGAAATCTGAGGGCTACACTATGCGGGTCAGCGATCTCTTTATTTATCCGCTCAAGAGCGCGCGTGGCATCGCCATTCCATCGGCTGCCATCGACGCCTTCGGGCTGACCGGTGATCGCCGTGCCATGCTGGTCGATCCCTCCGGCCATTTCATTACCCAGCGCGAGCTGCAGGCGCTTGCGCAGATCGATATCCAGCCCGGCCCCTCCAACCTGCGCCTGAAGATGGAGGGCAAGCCCGACATCATCGTGCCGCCGCCGCACCCCGACAATCGCATGGATGTCATCGTCTGGAAATCGGCCGTCAGCGCATCGGTTGCCGATGAAGAAACCAACAAGGCCCTGTCCGACTGGCTGAAGCGCGACGTGAAGATGGTGTTCTTCGACGGGCTTGCCAAGCGCGCCGCCAATCCGGAATGGGCGGGCGACGATACGCCGGTCACCTTTTCGGATGGATACCAGATCCTCGTCACCACAACCGGCTCGCTGAAGGCGCTCAACGCCAATCTTGCTGCCCATGGCGAAGGCGCTGTGGGCATGGAGCGCTTCCGTCCGAACATCGTCATCGATTGCGACGAGGCGTGGCCGGAAGACCGCTGGGCGACGATCGAGATCGGCGGCATCCGCCTCGATCTGGTGAAGCCCTGCGCGCGCTGTATCATGACGACGCAGGATCAGAAGACCGGCTCCCGCGACGTGCCGAACCCGATGCCCGCCATGGGTCGCGTCCGCATGTCCGCCGATCGCCGCGTTCCCGGTCCCCTGTTCGGCTGGAACGTCGTGCCGCGCGGCGAAGGCTCAGTCAAGATCGGCGATGCGGTGACGGTCATCGAGGAACGGCCGGAGGGTTGGGCCTTCAAGCGGCGATAGCGCAGTTCAGCGTTTCATGGAATCGCCAAACCGCTCTATCCATTTATTTTTACGCAATTCCGGAGGGAAAACCGCTGCGCACTTTTTCTGGAATTGCTCTGGGAATCGCGCCACGGGCGCACAGCCCGCTTTTCAGTGCTTTGCGATGAGAACTGGCGAGGCCGTCGTATCATCCAACGCAACGGAATTGACCGCCTTCAGCGCCGCCTGAATGAAACCCTCGCGCGCTGCGGCGATCTGTATGCCGCGCGGCTCATAGACATGGCGATGCAGGAAGAAACCCGTCAGGCGGAAAGCGGCGGCCAGGCTTTCGCTATCCGCGGCGACGACGGCCCCGATCGTGAGGAAAGGCGGCAGGACCAGCATCTTGTCGGCCCACGGCAGACCTGCAGCACGGCAGACGGCGCGCCCGGTCTTTGGCGAAACGAACGCCAAGTCTTCGCGTATGCCGGTCGCCGCGCATTCGGTCAGATCGAGACCGAAGCCGAGATCGTTCAGCACCGCGAGCTCGAAACGCACGAAAAGCTCGCCGGCATCGGCGGGATTCTCCAGGTTTTCCAGGATGACATCGAGCGCATCGTAAAGGTGCGGGTGCGGATCCCGCTCCGGCAGCAGCCGCAACAGGGCGCCCATCGCCTGCACGCCGTAGACGGCGGTCGCCGTTTCCATCAGCCGCGCCGCTCTCAATGCAATCGGCTCCATGCGAAATTCGCCCAGATGCTCGTGCAGCCTTGCCCGCCAGGTCACTTCGACCAGATTACCGGCCTGCAGCACCGGCTGCATGGTACGAGACCGGCCTCCTCGCACCAGGCCCATATGCCGGCCGCGCGACCGCGTCATCACCTCGGCGATGACGCTGGTCTCGCCAAGACGCTTGACGCCCAAGATGATTGCGTGGTCCTGCCATTGCATTGGCTGGTCTGCCCCAAAAGAATTCGCGATTCGAGTTTAGGACAAATAGCTGCGGCTGTCACATGGCGGAAGATCTGCCGACCGCTGTCAGCCTTTCGACAAAGAGGCGCATGGACTGCTCATCGAAAGGTTTGTTCAAAAGCGGCACATGCCGCAGGTCCGGCGGGAAATCGAGCGTATCGGAATAGCCGCTGACGAAACCGAAGGCGATGCCGCGCTCGGCCAGCAGCCGGGCAAAGCCAAAGCTTGTCGACTCCCCGAGATTGACGTCCAGCATCGCAAAATCATAAGTATCGGAATGAATGGCGTTGACCGCCTGTTCCAGATTCGAGGCAATCTCCACCTGCTCGATCCCGACAAGACGCAGTATTTCCTCCGCCTCCATCGCAATAATGAGATTGTCTTCGAGAATAAGGACGCGCTGAAATGTCATATCAGCGCCATCCCTGCGTGTGTGCGCCAAGCGGCGCCCCCCGTAAATAAGTCCACATCTATCCCTCCGGCGCCAATCATCGGCCCGTATTGAATGGATGGTTTTCCCCATCCGTGCTGGCTCGGTCCCTTGTGACATGACCTCGCCTCTCAACCGCTTCGCACTTTTTGCAATGCGGCACTATGGGCTCGTCAACATGCTCCAATCGCTTCTGCTGCCGGGGTTAGTAAAAGGTGAAACTGGTCGAAAAGTGACGGTGATAGTAATCTATGCTGATACAGTTGCCGCCGACATTTAAAAAAGACATGTCGCTGACGAAATGAATTGCCTTCAAATGAAGGGCCGCTTGCCCGAATCAAGCCCGTCCCAACCGGCGATTTCGGCGAGCTTTTTCACGTCTAGAACGTTGCATCCGCGCTCCTGCCAGAGAATCAGCCCGCGTTCGGCCAGTTTTTTCAATGTCTTATTGGTATGGACAACGGAAAGGCCGAGTGTGTCGGCCACATGCTGCTGCGTGATCGGAATGACTTTGCTGCCATTGAACAGCCGAAGGGCGCTGGCGCGCTGATACAGGTAGGCGATCAGATAGGCTGCTCGCTCGATTGCCGACCGGCGTCCGATGCTCAGCAGATGCTCATCCAGTATTCGCTCTTCCCGGGCCGCAATCCAGGTCAGATCGAAGGCAAGCGGCGGATGGGAATTGTAGAGCGTCATCAATTCCGTGCGTTCAAAAACACAGAGCGATATCGGCGAAAGCGCTTCGGTGGAGTGCTGCATCTCTCCCATGATCGAGCCCTGCAAGCCAACGAGATCGCCAGGCATGACATAGTTCAGAATCTGCCGGCGGCCGTCCTCGAGCGTCTTGTAACGGAAACCCCAGCCGGACAGGATCGTGAAGAGGTGGGCGCTGTGCGCACCTTCGAGGAAAATCGTGGCGCCCGCGTCGACGAGAAGCTCGCCCTTCTTGAAACTGCTGATGAAATTCAGCTCATCGCGGTCGAATTCGCGAAAATGCGGGAGAGACCTCAACGGACATTGTTGGCATGGCGTTCGTTGCCCATGCATCGTCGCGGCCTTCGCCATGGAGCGCCTCCCTGAGTTGCATCAGCTCAAGCGGCAGGCCCGATAAGCTGTTGCAATATAAAGCACTCAGCGAAGCAAAGTTCCATCAACGCGGGAAGTCCAGCCCCATCTCCCGGAAGCGCTCGGGGTCGTCTCCCCAGTTCTCACGCACCTTCACGAAGAGGAAGAGATGCACGGGCTGCTCCAAGATCGCGGAGAGTTCCTTGCGCGATGCGGTGGAGATCGATTTGATCGCTTCACCGCCCTTGCCGAGCGCAATCTTCTTCTGACTTTCGCGCTCGACGTAGATCACCTGCTCGATACGAACAGAGCCATCCTTGCGCTCTTCCCACTTTTCCGTCTCGACATGCGAGGCGTAAGGGAGCTCCTGGTGAAGCCGCAGGAACAGCTTTTCACGGGTAATTTCGGCGGCGAGCTGACGCATCGGCAGATCCGAGATCTGATCCTCCGGATAATACCAAGGCCCTTCCGGCAGGGTCTTTGCCAGATAGTCCATAACATCGTCGCAACCGGAGCCGTTTTCGGCCGATACCATGAAGGTCTGCGTGAAGGCGATCTTCTCATTGGCAGCGGCGGCAAGCGCCAGCAGGTCCTCGCGGCGGACACGGTCGATCTTGTTGAGAACGAGGATCTTCGGCTGAAAAACCTCCTTCAGCCCTTCGAGAATGGCCTCGGCGTCGCCGCGCAATCCCCGCTCGCTGTCGATCAGCAGCATGATGAGATCGGCATCCTTGGCGCCGCCCCAGGCGGACGTCACCATGGCGCGGTCGAGACGGCGGCGCGGCTTGAAGATGCCCGGCGTATCCATGAAAACGATCTGCGCATTGTTGTGGATGGCGATGCCGCGAACGATCGCGCGCGTGGTCTGCACCTTATGGCTGACGATCGAAACCTTGGCGCCGACGAGCCGGTTGAGCAGCGTCGACTTGCCGGCATTGGTCGGGCCGATGAGGGCCACGAAACCCGAATGGGTCGGACCGGTCTGTTCAACCGCGCCGTCGTCGGCGGGCGTGTCTTGCTGATTGGTCATCTTTTCCGTCGTTTCCAGGCAGTCATTTCTCAGTCGACTGAGGCTGCCATATACCTTCGCGCTCCAAGATCCGCGTCGCCGCAACCTGTTCAGCCGCGCGTTTGGAGCGTTCTATTCCTGTCTCGGGCGCCGTTCCCGCCACTTCCACGGTCACCGTGAAGCGGGGATCATGATCCGGTCCGCTGCGATCATCAACCCTGTAGACCGGGGTGACGCCGAATTTCGCATGCGCCCATTCCTGCAATTCCGTCTTGGCGTCGCGCCTTGCGCCATCGGGCCGAACCGCGCGGCGCTCCCAATAACGCAAAATGAACTTGCGGGCTACTTCGAGGCCGCCATCCAGATAAAGCGCTGCAATCAGGCTTTCGACGACATCGGCACGCACATTGAGCATGCGCTTCCCGGTCAGCTTCTTCACGTCGGCGCCGGTGCGGATATAGAGATGCAGTTGCATTTCATCGGCGACTTCGGCGCAGGTATCGGCGCTGACCAACTGATTGAGGCGCACCGAAAGCTCGCCTTCGGTCGCCGTCCCGAACGTCTTGAACAGCAGCTCGGCGATGCACAGGCCAAGAACCCGGTCGCCGAGAAATTCCAGCCGCTCGTAGTTATCAGTCTTTTGCGTGCGGGCGCTGGCATGCGTCAGCGCCCAATCGAGGCGTTCCCTTTCGGCGAATTCGTAGCCTATCGCAGATTCAAGTTTGGCACGATCCGCCTGCGAAAGCGTCTGCACTTTCGTCATTCGACAACCTTGAAGAGGCGATCCCAACGCATGTTGGTCGGCCATTTCCAGATCTCGCGGAACGACGTATCGTGCCCAAGCGAGAAGAAGATGATGCTGGCGCGGCCGATCAGGTTCTCAGCCGGCACATAGCCGACATCGAAGCGACTGTCGTCGGAATTGTCGCGATTATCACCCATCATGAAGTAGTGCCCAGCCGGGACGACGTATTCCTGGGTATTGTCGCCGCGCGAGTTCGGCGAAAGATCCAGCGTGTCGTAGACCTTGCCCGTATCAGACAGCCGCTCGCTGTAGACGGGGATATTGTCGCCCGGCTCCTGGCTGTAATCCGACGAGAACGTGCCATGCGGCTCACGCGGCACGGCCTGGCCATTGATATAAAGAATATCGTTCTTCACCTGGATGCGGTCGCCGGGCAACCCGATGACACGCTTGATATAGTCGACATCCGGATTCGGCGGGAAGCGGAAAACCACGACGTCGCCGCGCTTCGGTTCGCTGCCGAGGATACGGCCGCTGAACACATCCGGCGAGAACGGCAGCGAATACTTCGAGTAGCCATAGGCGAACTTGTTGACGAAGATATAGTCGCCGACCAGCAGCGTCGGCATCATCGAACCGGACGGAATGGTGAATGGCTGAAATAGAACCGTGCGGATGATCATGGCCAGGACAAGCGCCTGAACGATGACCTTGATATTTTCCCACAGGGCGTTCTGCTGTTTTACGGCTTTCTCGGACACGCAGTCTTATTCCTTTTTCGCACCCCACCGGCGCAACTTCCATTCAGGCACTCTCTACCCGCTTCATATCGCGGCGGCAATGGCACCGGTGCCAAAAGCGACATCCGGTGGCGATTCAGCCGTCCATCGGCAGCGCCTCAATGATCACAAAGGCCTGAGCAAGAGGAAAATCATCCGTTATCGTCAAATGAATGGCGGCGCGATGATTTGCCGGCAGCATGGCGGCCAGCCTTTCGGCTGCCCCGCCGGTCAACTGCATCGTCGGCTTGCCGCTCGGCAGATTGACGACGCCCATGTCGCGCCAGAAGACACCCTGCGCCAGACCGGTGCCCAAAGCCTTGGAGCAGGCCTCCTTGGCGGCAAAGCGCTTGGCATAGGAGGCGGCCTTGTTCTTGCGGCGCTCGGATTTGGCCCGCTCTATGTCGGTGAAACAGCGGTCCGTGAAGCGGACGCCGAAGCGCTCTATCGTCTTTTCGACGCGGCGGATATCGATGAGATCGCTGCCTATCCCGATGATCATGAGAAGGCCCTCCAGCCGGCCGGGGCGCAGTCGGACTTCGTCAAACGCTCGACGCGTTGTCGACAAGCGCCAGGCGCTCGCGGGCACGCTCCATCAGGCGCTCCTTGCGGCGCATCTTGAAGGTCTTCACGCCATAATAGGTCAGAGCGTAGACGATCACACCCGAAACGATCGCTGGGGGAATGCCGCCGATCAGCATCGGCTTCAAAACCGGGTCCCAAATCTGCAGGAGATCGCCCTTGTGCCACAACGCCGGCAGATCGATGCTGCCACCGCCCTGACCGCCGCTGTCGCGCGCCAGGATCAGATGGCCGATTTCCCAGGTGAAGGCCCAGATGAAGGGGTAGGTAATAGGATTGCCGGCTGCCAGGCAGCCGAGGGCTGAGGCGATGACGTTGCCGCCGATCAGATAGGCGATGATGATCGCCATCACAAAGTGCACGCCGATGAACGGCGTCCAGGACACGACGATACCCGCCGCAAAACCGGCCGCAACCGAGTGCGGCGAGGCGGCAAGGCGGACGAGACGCTTGCCAAAATATTGGAACGAACGAAGGAAACCCTTGCGGGGCCAAATGTGCTCCCGCAGTTTTTCTTTCAGTGTCAGTGGTTTTCGGCGACGAAACAGCATGCGGCTTATCTAGTGCACTGGGGGCCGTCATGACAAGACCGGCCAAGCATATCACGCGCTGATTAAGAACCGAAAGTGCGGCCCTTTTTGGGAGCGTCACCTGTTCAGGGGCAGGAAAGAGAACGCTCTGACATTTTCTGGAAGCATTATCGCAAGTTGGCGACTGCTCCAAGGGCGCAACAATGGCGCGCCCCTCCTGGTCTTGAAAGTATTAACAGCTATTAACGCTGGCGGAACAGACCGCGGTCGACCTGACGCTGACGATATTCAAGGTCAAAACGGTCGTGCGAGCCGTTCAGATAAGCCATTTCGCGTTCTTCAACACTCGGAACACGCAGGGCGCGGGCGAATTTCTTGATCGGGCTAAACATTGTCTTCTCTCATCTTTGTTTCGTTTCTTCGATGACCAGAAGATAGGCTGGACGGAGGTCAATTACCACCGCTCTAAAATAGACACAGCAATGCGTTCAGTGCATACCTATCCAGAAAGCCGCTCGAATTTGGTCATAAAATGATCACAAAATATGCAGCCTGCACTGGATCGACAGCGGCGGCGGCCGATGTCACTCGTAAAGCCGCTTCACCGTCGCGATGCAATCAAGTTCCTTGAGCTGCACGAGAAGCTGGTTGAGCTGACGCAGATCCCAGACCTCGACATCCAACGCCATCTCGGTGAAATCGGCGGCAACGCGAACCGTGTTGAGGATGCGGATGTTCACGTCGATATCGGCAACGGTCTGCGCGACCTTGGCGAGCGTCCCGGGTTCATTCAGCGCGTTGATGAGGACACGGGCGGTAAAACGGGATTTGTTGGCCTCGTCCAGATCCCAGCGCACATCGATCCACCGTTCCGGCTCATCGTCGAACCGTTGCAGGATCGGCGACTGGATCGGATATATGGTGATGCCCTTGCCCTTTTCCATGATACCGACAATGCGGTCGCCGGGCACGGCGCCCGTCGGTGCGAAATGCACTTCGACATTGGCTGCCAGGCCACGGATCGGCGGCGCATCGGCGCCGTCGGCGAGATCGGCCTTGTTCTTGCCGGGGATCTTGAAGATCATCCCAGCGGCACTGTGAACATTGAACCAGCCCTCGTCGCCGGCGGGCTTGACGGTCACGCGTTCGTCCTGGTGGTCGGGATAGACGGCGCGCAGAACGTCGAGCGACGACATTTCCCCTCGCCCGACCGCAGCAATGGCATCCTCGACATCCTTCTGGCCGAGACGATGCAGGGCAGGCTTCAATGCTTCCCGCGAGAAGACCTTGCCGGCACGCTCGAAGGTACGCTCCAGAATGCGATGGCCGAGGCCGGCATATTGCTTGCGAATGGCAAGCCGGGTGGCGCGGCGAATGGCGGCGCGTGCCTTGCCGGTCACGACGATCTCTTCCCAGGCGGCCGGCGGCACCTGCACGCCGGAGCGGATGATCTCGACCTCATCGCCGTTGGTCAGCCGCGTGACCAGCGGCATGATGCGGCCGTTGATCTTGGCCCCGACCGTGGTGTCGCCGATATTCGTGTGGACGGCATAGGCAAAGTCGATCGGCGTGGCGCCGCGCGGCAAGGCAATCAGCTTGCCCTTGGGCGTGAAGCAGAAGACCTGATCCTGAAACAGCTCGAGCTTCGTATGCTCGAGGAACTCTTCCGGGCTGTCGCCCTCGGCCAGCGCCTCGATGGTATGACGCAACCAGGAGTAGGCATTGCTTTCCCGCGACAGGAGCTCGCCGTCGCCGTTGTTGCCGGTACTGGTGCTGGTGCCGTCCTTGTAGAGCGTGTGGGCGGCAATGCCGAATTCGGCGATCTCATGCATGCGCTTGGTGCGGATCTGCAGTTCGATGCGCTGACTGGAGGGGCCGACGATCGTCGTGTGCAGCGAGCGGTAGTCATTCTGCTTCGGCGTCGAGATATAGTCCTTGAAGCGGCCCGGAACGACGCGCCAGCGCGTATGCACGATGCCGAGCGCGCGGTAGCAGGACGGAATATCGTCGACGAGAAGACGGAAACCGTAAATGTCTGAAAGCTGCTCGAAGGACAGCGACTTCGACTGCATCTTGCGGAAGACCGAATAGGGCTTTTTCAGCCGGCCCTTGACCATGGCATTGGCAAGGCCGTTGGCGACCAGCAGGTCACGCAGTTCGGTCTCGATCTTCTTGACCAGGCCTTCGTTGCGCCGCGACAGCTCTTCGAGGCGCTTGGTGACGGTATCGTGCGCCTCGGGATTGATGTGGCGGAAGGACAGCTCCTCGAGCTCCTCGCGCATATCCTGCATGCCCATGCGGCCGGCAAGCGGCGCATAGATTTCCATCGTCTCTTCGGAAATGCGGGCGCGCTTTTCCGGCGACATGTGATCGAGCGTCCGCATATTGTGCAGGCGATCGGCGAGTTTCACCAGAAGCACGCGGACGTCGTCGGAAATGGCGAGCAGCAGCTTGCGCAGGTTTTCCGCCTGCTTCGCCTTCTTGGTGACGAGATCGAGCTTCTTGATCTTGGTCAGCCCTTCGACCAGACGGCCGATATCCTCGCCGAACAATTCATCGATCTCGGCGCGCGTCGCCGTCGTATCCTCGATCGTATCATGGAGGAGAGCGACCGCGATGGTCGACTCGTCCAGACGCATGTCCGTCAGAATGGCAGCAACTTCGAGAGGATGGGAAATATAGGGATCGCCGCTGGCACGTTTCTGCTGGCCATGCTTCTGCATCGCATAAACATAGGCCTTGTTTAGCAGAGCTTCGTTGGCATCGGGCTTGTATTTCTGCACGCGCTCAACAAGCTCGTATTGCCGCATCATTCCAAAGCTACTCCCGCAAAAACAAAAGCGCGCCAGTCATATGACCGGCGCACGCATCCCCTCATCATATCGCTCCTGCCCGGAGCATCAAGCTCGACGATCAGTAATCGTCGCTTTTTTCCGGCGGAACCAGGCCTTCGATGCCCGCCAGAAGCTCTTCTTCCGACATCTGGTCGAAAGTAACGGCTTCCGGGAGATCTTCTTCCTCATCGCTGGAGGCGGAAGCGCCGCCGGTCGCCAGCAGGCTTGCCGGATCCGGCTCGGGCTCGTCGATCTCGACATGCTTCTGCAGCGAGTGGATCAGGTCTTCCTTGAGATCGTCCGGAGACAGGGTCTCGTCGGCGATTTCGCGCAGCGCAACGACGGGATTCTTATCGTTGTCGCGATCGATCGTGATCGAGGAGCCCTGCGAAATCAGGCGGGCGCGGTGGCTGGCGAGCAGCACGAGCTCGAACCGGTTCTCAACTTTATCAATGCAATCTTCTACTGTGACACGGGCCATTGCCTGTCCTTTGCGGTCGTGATGTCGTCATCATGTCTCGGAGTAGACACGCCGATACAAGCAAACGAAGGCAAATTCAAGTTTTTCCTGTTTGAGTGCTCTCGCGCCATCCCAGAAGGTGCTAAAATTCCCCTAGACAAATAGCTAGTTCTACCTAAGATTGCTTGGAATATCACCTTTCGTGCCCTAAATCTCGATTATATGAATAATTCATAAAGTAATACGAATTATTCTGCAATGCCATACAAGGCCTTGTTTTAGCTTCACTTTGAAAAAATAATGCATTTTTGTAACAGTGGATATGTAAGCGATGTTTGACCCACGCGAAAAAATTGCCCTTTTTATAGACGGCGCCAATCTTTACGCTGCATCGAAGAGCCTCGGCTTCGATATCGACTATCGTAAGCTTCTGAAAGCATTTCAGAAACGCGGATATCTGCTGCGTGCCTATTATTACACGGCGCTTATCGAAGACCAGGAATACTCCTCGATCCGCCCGCTGATCGATTGGCTTGATTATAACGGCTACAAGGTCGTCACCAAGCCGGCCAAGGAATTCACCGATTCCATGGGACGCCGCAAGATCAAGGGCAACATGGACATCGAGTTGGCGATCGACGCCATGGAGCAATCGGAAACCGTCGACCATCTGGTGATCTTCTCCGGAGACGGCGATTTCACCACCCTGGTGGAAGCGCTGCAGCGCCGTGGCCGCAAGGTCTCGGTCATCTCGACCATGGCAACCCAGCCTCCGATGATCGCCGACGACCTGCGTCGTCAGGCTGATCATTTCATCGATCTCGTGTCCTTGAAAGCTGAAATCGGACGCGAACCGTCGGAGCGCCCTCAGCGTTCGGCCGAGGTAAGCCATGCGCAAACGGATGCCGACGAGCAATAGAGCCGGCAAGGTTTTCGCCGGCACCTGTCGGCCATGCCTGACCTATGCCCCGCGCTTGCCTGCCGCCGCCCTTACCGGTTGTCCTTCAACAGCCGGCTCTTCTGCCGATTCCAATCGCGCTCCTTCTCGGATTCGCGCTTGTCGTGCAGCTTCTTACCCTTGGCGAGGGCCAGTTCCAGCTTTGCGCGGCCGTTGTCGTTGAAATAGATCTTCAACGGGACCAGCGTCATGCCCTCGCGATTGATGGCGGAGCGCAGCCGGCCGATCTCGCGGCTGGAAAGCAGCAATTTACGGCGGCGCCGCGGCTCGTGATTGAAGCGGTTCGCCTGCAGATATTCCGGCAGATAGGAATTGATGAGCCAGATCTCGCCACCTTCGTCCGAAGCGTAGGATTCGGCGATGTTGGCCTTGCCTTCGCGCAAGGACTTGACCTCCGTGCCCATCAGCACGATCCCCGCCTCATAGGTATCGATGATCTCGTAGTTGAAGCGGGCCTTGCGGTTTTCCGCCACGATCTTGTTGACTACGCGTTGGCTGCCTTTGGGGGCCATGATTTTTCTTCTTCTTTTCTTATGTCATTCCGGCGGCAGCCGTCGGCGCGCCAAGTTCCTGTACTCTAAATAGGCGAGACCGCCCTCCTTGTGAAGAGAGCGGCCCGGCGGAGATTCCAGCGATGCGCTTGCTATACGCTCAGTTCAGCAGGCCGGCATGGCGCATTGCCGCATCGATTGCCGCCTCCGTACCCGGCTCCAAGGTCGAGAGCAGCGGCGAGCGGACGTTGCGGCTCATGCGGCCGAGGCGCGAGAGACCGTATTTGGCGCCGCAAAGTCCCGGTTCAATAAAGATGGCCTTGTGCAGCGGCATCAGGCGATCCTGATATTCCAGAGCCTTGGCGTAGTCGCCGGCAAGCGTCGCCGCCTGAAGTTCGGCGCAAAGGCGCGGCGCAACATTGGCCGTTACCGAAATGCAGCCGACGCCGCCATGGGCATTGAAGCCGAGTGCCGTTGCATCCTCGCCGGAAAGCTGGCGGAAATCACGGCCGCAGGTGATGCGCTGCTCGGAGACACGCTCGATCTTGCCGGTCGCGTCCTTCACCCCGACGATATTGGCGTAGGCCTTGGCAAGCGCGCCCATCGTCTCCGGCGTCATGTCAACAACTGACCGACCCGGAATATTGTAGATGTAGATCGGCAGTTTCACCGCCTCCGCGACGGCAGCAAAATGAGCATAGAGGCCCTTCTGCGTCGGCTTGTTGTAATAGGGTGTGACGACGAGAACCGCGTTGGCACCGACCTTCTCGGCGTGCTGGGCAAGCTCGACCGCTTCGCGCGTGTTGTTCGAGCCGGCACCCGCCATGACCGGAACACGCTTGTTCGCCACCTCGATGCAGAGCTCGACGACGCGCTTGTGCTCCTCATGCGACAGGGTCGGCGATTCACCCGTCGTGCCCACAGGCACCAAGCCGCTGCTACCCTCTTTTATCTGCCAGTCGACATGTGAGGCGAAGGAAACCTCATCCACCTTGCCGGCGTCAGTAAAGGGCGTAACGAGTGCGGGAATGGACCCCTGGAACATGCAAGTCTCCTAGCGGCGCTGCTTTCATGCTTCAGCCGCAATCCATGGTTATGAATCCGCGCACCATAAAGCGCCGGCTTGACGGCGACAAGCACGCTTTGAATGGTGAAGGGCAGTTTCCGATATGATAATTGATTGAAATTCGGACCCCGGTAAGGTTTCGTTAATATAGCATTTGGCAAATGGAAGGGGCCTGATAGTTTTGTGAGTAGCCGGATGAAGAGACCTGTCACGATCTGGACCGCTGTAGGCTTGGCGGTCGCATGGGGCGCTTTTGCCTCGCAGCTTCCCGGTGAACAGACATCGACCCGCGACGGCGCCGATGTGGCCATGGCGATGCCCGATCCGATGAGCACCGCCTCGATCCCGCGCGGCCCTGCCGTTGCACCCGTGAGCGGCGACCTGAAGGCCGGCCTCGACGCACTCTCTAACAAGAACCCCATGCAGGCGCTTGCCATTCGCAACGGCTTGGGCGAAGGCACGCTCGACCGCCATATTCTGACCTGGGCGATCGCCACGTCAGGTCAGCCGGGCATTCCCTCCGGCGAGATTGCTGCCGCCGCCCGCGAGCTTGTCGGCTGGCCTGGACTCGGCAGCCTGCGCGGCAACTCGGAACGGGCGCTCTACACCGAAAATCCGCCGACGGATCAAATCCTTGCCGCATTCGAAAACACCCAGCCGGAAACCGTCGAAGGTTCGGTGATCCTGTCACGTGCGCTCGTCGCGCGCGGCAACTCGGCGCAAGCTGCCAAGCTGATCCGCAAGATCTGGCGTAACGAAGCATTGGACAAGCCTTTTGAGGACAAGATCCTCGCGGAATTCTCCGGCCTGCTGTCGCCTGCCGATCACAAGGCGCGCATGGACTATCTGCTTTACCGCGATCGCACCGCGCAAGCGAAGCGCTTCGGCGATCTCGGGAAGGCCCAATCGCTCTACAAAGCGTGGGCAGCGGTCAATGATCACTCAGCCAAGGCCGATGGGTTGATTGCAGCCATGGATGCGCAATGGCGCAAGGACCCGGCCTATCTTTTCATGCGGATCGAAAACCTCCGCCGCCAGAACAAATATGACGATGCCGCCAACCTTCTGGCGCAGATGCCGCGCGACCGCAGCGTGCTCGTCGATCCCGGCCAATGGTGGAACGAACAACGCATCGTCAGCCGCGGGCTGGTGGATCAGGGTGAGTTCAAGGCCGCCTATGGCGTCGTCGACACCAATGTTGCGGAAAGCCCGCAGGATGTCGGCGAGGCCGAATTCCACGCCGGCTGGTATGCATTGCGCGGCCTGCAGGACGGCGCAACTGCGGCAATGCATTTCCGCAAGATCCTGCAGGTTTCGAATGGACCGATCTCGCAGTCTCGCGCCTGGTACTGGCTCGGCCGTGCGGCCGAAGGCGGCGGACCAGGCAAGGCCGGCGATTTCTATGCCAAGGCTGCTTCCTACCCGAGCACATTCTACGGCCAGCTTGCGGCAGAGAAACTTGGCCGGCAGACGTTGAATGTCTCCTATCCATCGCCTTCGACCGAGGACCGGCAACGCTTCCAGGCACGCGAGTCCGTGCAGGCCATTTCGCGTCTGGAGGCGGCGGGACATGGCTGGCGCGCCGAGGCACTCTACCGGGCGCTGGCGAAGCAATTGCAAAGCCCAGGCGAGATCGCCATGCTGGCGGCGCAGGCCGAGCGCTCGGGCAACCATCAGCTTTCGCTGCAGGTCGGCAAGATCGCCTATGGCCGCGGCGTCGATGTGGCGGCACTGGCCTTCCCGATCGGCGTCATTCCGAACAATGCCAATATTTCCGGCTCCGGCAAGGCGCTTGCCTATGCCATCGCCCGGCAGGAGAGCGCCTTCAATCCGGCTGCCGTCTCCTCGGCCAATGCGCGCGGCCTGCTGCAGCTTTTGCCGAAGACGGCGAAGGCCGTCGCCGGCCGACACGGCATGGCCTATTCCGCCGATAAGCTGACGCAGGATGCCGGCTATAACGCGACACTCGGCGCCCACTATCTCGGCGAGCAGATCGACACCTTCGGCGGTTCCTATATCCTCACCTTCATCGCCTACAATGCCGGTCCGAACAAGGTTCCGGAATGGATCAGCCGCTATGGCGATCCACGCGGCAAGTCGCTGGACGATGTCATCGACTGGATCGAACGCATCCCCTTCCCCGAAACCCGCAACTATGTCCAACGGGTGATGGAGAACTATCAGGTCTACAAGGCACGCCTCGGACAAAAGACCGACATCGTGCACGATCTCGTCAGCGGTCGCGGCTAAGCCGAAGCCACAACCACGGTTGTGCATGCTGCGGAAATGACGTTACATCCCTCGCGATATCCCAAGCACGAGGCACGATGCATGCGCAGCGACGATCAAAGCGGCTTCATTGCCCGAACGATAGCAGCCCCGGACGGGCTGCAACTCTACACCCGGGATTATGGCGGCGGCCAATCAGCAAATCTGGCGAGACCGCCCGTCATCTGCCTGCCGGGGCTGACGCGTAATTCCCGGGACTTCCACCAATTGGCCCTGCTTCTGTCACGGGACCCCACGGTTCCCCGCAGGGTGATTACGCTCGACGCTCGCGGACGCGGTTCATCCGCATGGGATGCAGACAAATCCCACTACAATCTTGCCGTCGAAGCTCAGGACGTGCTGACCGTCTGCGCAGCCCTCGATATCCCACAGGCCATCTTCATCGGTACGTCGCGCGGCGGTCTCGTGCTGCATATGCTTGCGGCCAGCCGCCCGGATGTCCTGAAAGCGGTCATTCTCAACGATATTGGCCCTGTCCTGGAAAAGGTCGGGCTGGTCGATATCCGCGATTACCTTAACCGTGACAGAAAACCTGCTGATTGGGATGAAGCCGTAGATATCCTGCGGCAGAATCATGGCAGCGCCTTTACCGCCCTCGGCGACGGCGACTGGCAGGATATGGCGCGCGCGATCTATGCTTTCGCCGACGGCAAGCCCGTTGCCGATTACGACCCCGCTATCGCGGCACAGATGCAATCGCTTGATCTCGAGGCGCCGCTTCCTGATCTGTGGGCACAGTTCGAAGGCTTCCATGGCATACCGCTGATGGTGATTCGCGGCGAGAATTCAAAGCTTCTGACAACTGCTACCACCGCCGAAATGGCAAGCCGTCACCAAGGAACCGTCATCAAGACCGCCACCGGGCAAGGGCATGCCCCCATTTTGCATCTCGGCGACATTCCAGATGCAATTCGGTCTTTTCTCTCGGCGGTTTGACGGCACCCTCGGCCATTCAGGACTGCACAAAAGGAAAGGCCCGGTTGGGAAAACCGGGCCAGTTTTTTCTGATCGGAGGTCTGATCAGAAGTTTTATCGAATCCGATTCGGCGAACCGAATTAGAAGCTGCGCTGGAAGCGGAGGATGCCGGCCCAAGTGTCTTTGTTCACGGAGTCGTAGTTCGTGTAGGTCACTTCCGGCTCGACGAGCAGATTCTTGACCGGATTGAACTTGAGGTTCGTGGTCGCGGAGAAGGTCTTCAGGTCGTCATAAGCAACCTGCAGGTTCCACTTCAGCTTGTCGTTGACCGGAACGCCAACACCGCCCCAGAGAGCCCAGTCACCCCAGCCGATACCAGCGCCGCCAGCACCAGCGTACTTGTTGAGCTTGCTGCCGTCGGTGTTGTAGCCGCCCATGATGAACGCGGAGAGAATACCGAAGTCGGCATCGACGCGAGCCTTGACAGCGCCTTCTTCAACGATCGAGTCATAGCCGCCTACGACACGGAACTGCCAAGCGCCAGCCTTGTAGCCAGCACCGGCGACAACGTCCGGCGCATAGTGGTCAGAGCTGTCTTCGCCGTTTGCACCCGTGGCACCCGTACCGGAGTTGGAATCTTCCACCGAGACTACAGCCGTGAAGCCGTTACCAGCATCATAATTGTAGGTGAGCTGGTTCAGTTCGTCGGTACCATTGATACCGTATTCGATCACGTCGTCGTTGATGACGTCGCCGGCGTAGCCGAGGAAGGTCGAGTAGGCCGAATCGGCCTTACCGACGAGGAAACCACCGAGGCTGATATTGGCCCAGAGCAGTTTGGTGGTGGTGGCGTTGCCGTCATTCCAGTCCCAACGATAGACCGTGTTGGTCTTCAGCGGACCGTATTCGGTGTCCGTTGCGGTATCGATGCTCAGCTGAGCGCGGGTATGCCAATATGTGCCGCGGGCGCCTTGGTCCTGACCAGCCTTGTAAGCGTTGTACCAGCCGCCTTCGGTACGGACCTGGCCGCCGATCTTGAGGCAGGTTTCGGTGCCTGGGATGAAGAAGTAGCCAGCGCCGTAAGCGTCGCAGATGCGGACGTATTCGAGCGGCTCCGGCTCAGCGGCGACGACAGCGTCAGCCGCATGAGCACCGGATACTGCTGCCAGCGCAGCAGCGGAGCCGAGAAGAAGGCTCTTGATGTTCATAGTAACTCCAGTTCCAATATCAATTAGGCATGAGAAATCACGCCGAAAAACGACGCGCCCCACCCCACCTAGATGTTCAAAGTTGACCCCTGATCTGGGAGAACCGAGACTAAAGTGAGTCTCGGTTCCGGTTTGGAACCTACAGATCGTTTTTTTCAGAGCAATATCAGATACAAACTATCGGCATTTATGACGCGCGTTTCAAAAAGTGCGTTGCACAAAAATCACGTCGCAAAACCGTCACAAATCCGCTGGACTCAAAGCCGATCTTTACTTGGAGTTACTTTAGAAGGAAAGCCGGAATATAAGGATATAGTGCATTAGAAAAATCAAGAATCAAAAGTCGTCTTTGTCTTTTCAATCACACGCGATTTATGTTCGATCACGCACACGAAAAAGCCCGGCCGTTAAGGCCGGGCTCTTCCTCACCGTAGTGAGAGAAATCAGATATGACAGACGTCAGATCAGATTAGAAGCTGCGCTCGAAGCGGAGGATACCAGCCCACTGGTCTTCGTTGATCGAATCCCAGTTGGTGTAGGAAACTTCCGGCTCGATGAGCAGGTTCTTGACCGGGTTGAACTTGAGGTTCGTGGTCGCAGCGAAGATCTTCGAGTCGGTGTAGGCGACCTGGAAGTTCCACTTCAGCTTTTCGTTGATCGGAACGCTTGCGCCGCCCCAAAGAGCCCAGTCACCCCAGCCGATACCGGAAGCATCGCCAGCACCGTTCGAACCAGCGTACTTGTTCAGCTTGTCGCCGTCGGTGTTCCAGCCACCCATCAAGAAGGCCGAGAAGACACCGAAGTCAGCATCGACACGAGCCTTGATGGCGCCTTCTTCGACGATCGAGTCGTAGCCGCCAACGACCTTGAAGCCCCATGCGCCAGACTTGAAGCCGGCACCGGCAACAACGTCAGGAGCGTAATGGTCGGAGCTGTCTTCGCCGTTAGAGCCAGTGGCGCCCGTACCGGAATTGGAATCTTCGACGGAGATCACAGCCGTGAAGCCGTTGCCTGCATCGTAGTTGTAGGTGATCTGGTTCAGCTCGTACGGACCGTCATAGACCACGTCGTCGTTGATGACGTCGCCGGCATAACCGGTGAAGACGTTGAACTGCGAGTCCGTCTTACCAACGGTGAAGCCACCGAGGCTGATGTAAGCCCACAGCAGGTTGGTCTTGGTCGCGTTGCCGTCGTTCCAGTCCCAACGAATGATGGTCTCGGTCTTCAGCGGGCCGTATTCGGTATCGGTCGCAGTGTTGACGTTCAACTCAGCGCGGGTGTGCCACAGCGTACCCAAACGGCTGTTCGGGTTGTAAGCGTCGTACCACTGACCTTCGGTACGAACCTTGCCGCCGATCTTGAGGCAGGTTTCGGTGCCTGGGATGAAGAAGTAGCCGGCGCCGTAAGCGTCGCAGATACGGACGTATTCAAGCGGCTCCGGCTCAGCAGCAACGACAGCGTCGGCTGCGTGAGCACCGGAAACTACTGCCAGAGCGGCAGCGGAGCCGAGAAGAAGGCTCTTGATGTTCATTATTGACCTCCAGTCAAAGTTTTGTTCGAGAATGAGAACTACCCGAAGGTATTCCCTGTCCCATCCTCGCGTTTCAAGAAGTGGACGATCAATCGCCCTCGCTTCCGAGAGTGAAAATACAAGACGCGCTCTGTCACGCAATCGACATCTACTCGGAAAGGGGGATTTGCGTTAGCCTTCCCTAAGTCCTGTTGCCGAAAGGACACAAATCGGCAACCCCGCCGCAATATAGGTTTAGACTTTGTTAAGAAAATCTTTAATCCACGGGGACTTACGAGACAGGCGCAAACATCGCCGAAGAAATGGAATTGGGCGCAAAAATAGCCGTTCCATGGCGAATTGCAGGCTTTCGCGACGTCTCAGGGATCATTTACGACATTTACCGTTGCGATTGCAGGTAGTGGGCGGCGGCGAAACAGCTCACCTGCCGTCCCAAATCGATGCAGGTACCCAAATGATTCCGTCGTGGACGATTCGCTATTGGATGACGGAGCGGCCCCATGGCGAGATTATTGCGATGCCGCAACGCATCCGTGGAAGAATTGAACAGGCAGCAACGGAGGTGGGCCTGTGTTGGCGGATCTATCGCAATTCCGATTTGAGGAACGGCCGGCGGCTAATACTGACGATTCGATAGGAATGGCGGGCCACGCCTGACGAAGATGAGAACTGCGAGATCGTTATAATCATCCGACAGATAAGCAGATATTTCGCATTTTGCGGCAATCGGCGGGCGGCCATATCGGACAATTGGCGGTGTTTGACGCCGCTTCACCTCACCGGAAAGGTCACTCCGGTAAGCTCTTCGGAGACGGTCCACAGGCGCCGTTGGACGGCTTGGTCGTAGAAGTCGGCGCTGTGCAGCCTCTTCGGCGCGCAGAGCGGCGTCCTGGAGCACAATGTCTCGGTCGAGACGATCAAGAGGCACAAGCGGTCCTCCCTCGGCAGGCTCGCGACCATGACTGAACTCTTGCGACACCATGTGCCGGAGCTTGGCGATGGCGCGCAAATGTTCTGCCTGATGAGCCTCCTTTCAGCGGGCGCGGCGTCGGCCTATGCCCCGCCGCCACCCAGTCTCCTTGCCGCTTACAAGGACGAACCCGCCCTTGGCGCACTTCACATGGAACTGCGTGACGCGCTGCGGGCCTCGTTCACCTCGACGCTGCTGGGCGCGCTGTCGCGAGCCAACCGGGCATCAGCCAGCCAACGGCTCATCTGCGGTGATCAGCACCAGTCGCCACGGGCGGTCAAAACGGCTACCGAGCCGTTTCCCTGACGACTTTCCAGATGTTCGACGGGACGATATCGGCTGGACTCAACTATGATTTGATGGCGCCGTATCGGGCTATAGCGTGGAATCGGTGATTCCTACCCCGCGTGTGGTATGCGGTGGTCGGCGGCTCTATCGGGCCATCGAGGGAAATCGGGAGGCTGGCGGGCCGCGCCCGATGATGATGAGCACTACGTCTACGCCATAGCCCTCTAAAGCCGCATTTTGCCGGATGTTTGTCGTCGAAATGCCCGCGCCGCCATATGCTTTTCAAAAACGATTGAACTTTCTCAGTAAGCCGATGAACAGGGTGAGTTCTTCATTCTCCCACCCAGCTACGCGCGAAAGGAACGCGTCGGATTTGACCGCGTCCGCGGCTTGAATTCCTTCACGGCCCGCGTCCGTCAGGCTGTAGACGATCGCCCGCCCGTCGTCCGGGTCAGCAGAGGCTTGCGCAAGCCCATTGTCGCAAAGCGTTTTTGCCAACCGGCTGACGGCGCTTTTGTCCATACCGAGCCGGTCCGCGAGGCGCCCTGCCTTTGTGGCACCCTGGCCGGCAAGCATGGCCGCGAGCTGGTAGGCGGCCGGCTGAAGATCAGGACGAAACCGGGCGGCCGAAGCGGCTATGACCGTGCGGGACGCCACGAGCAGGGCGTTCAGTTCGCGACCCAATTCCGTCACAAGCTCCGTATGCGTCTTGCTCATTTGCGTACCCCTCAAAGAAATTTAGTGGACATTTGTCCACCAATCACACTAATGGACATATATCAACTAAATGGTGCTGTGCCAAATGTCCGCTCGTCCTAAAATTCTGATCACCGGCGCCACCGACGGCATCGGTCAACTCGCCGCTTTGAGCCTGGCCCGATGCGGGGCGCACCTCACCCTGACCGCGCGCAGCAAGGCCAAGGCCGACCAAACTTGCGCCGCGATCGAGGCAGTCGCGCCCAGCACGCCGGTCGATGTGCATTTCGTCGACTTCTCCGACTTGGCGGCGGTGGTGAGGACCGGCAAGGCCATTGCTGCGCGGCATCCGCGCATTGATGTGCTCATCAACAATGCGGGACTGCACGCCTTCGAGCAGCGCGTCACCGCGGACGGCTATGCGGAAATGATCGCCGTCAACTATTTCGCTCCCTGGTTGCTGACGGATACGCTGCGCGAAACCCTCGTGCATTCTGCGCCATCGCGCATCGTTACCGTCGGCTCGGAAGCCTCGCGCCAGAGTGGCGCTTTCGACATCGAAAAGGATTTGCTCGACATCGCCCCCTTCACCGCACGGGGATCATCAAGGATCTATGGCCGCACCAAGCTTCTGGACATCATGTTCTCCCTCGAACTAGCCCGGCAGTTCGACGGGACGGGGGTCGTCGTCAATTGCCTATGTCCGGGTTTCAATGTCACCGGGCTCGGCCGTGAACTCAGCTTTGCTCGTCCAGTCGCCGGGTTGCTGACGTGGCTTGGCATTGGCAATCCCGAGCGTGGCGCAGGGGCCATCGTGAAGCTGGCCACCGATCCGGCCTTCGGCAAACAGACCGGGGCATATGTCTCGGCGAAGAGTGCGCGCCTGCTGACGCCTGTTGCCCCCGCGGATAACGAGGAAGCACGGCGACAATTGTGGGAAAAGACGACTGAAACGCTTTCCCGCTTCCGCTGATGCCGTGCGGCATTCGGCGGCGGTTAAGCAGAATATCGCGACATGGCGTAGAAACGGTGGGACTGGCGGAGAAGATGGGATTCGAACCCACGATACCATCTCTGGTATACTCCCTTAGCAGGGGAGCGCCTTCGACCACTCGGCCACCTCTCCGGTGCGGCCCTGATAGGGCCATTCATTTATCGACGCAAGCGCTTTTTCATCTCCGCACATGTTCTCCATGCATTAAGACGGCGAGAGCAGCCTGCGGAGGCGAACCTCATAGCCGGCTTGCAGTTGATATCAAACCAGGAGCTGTTTGATATCCGCAGCAGGATCGGCCAGAACGGCTTTCGACGGATTGACGCCCGTTTCCAGCAGCTTCTTGCCGGTAACATAGGCTTTTGCGTCGTTGACGGCATCGACAGCGATGAAACGGCCCTGCTTGAAATACCAGACGGAAACGGAGCCCTCGCGGGCGCCGGCGCGCATCAACGTTTCGTCATAGCCGAGGTTGAAACCGGCGATCTGCAGTTTCACGTCGTATTGATCCGACCAGAACCACGGCTTCGGATCATAGGCCTCGTTGCCACCAGCAATGATCTCGGCTGCGGCTTCCGCCTGATCGACGGCGTTCTGGACCGATTCGAGTCGGATCCGCCCGCCCTCCCATGGCAGCTCGACACAATCGCCCACAGCGAAAATGGATGGATCAGAGGTGCGGGCGAACGAATCGACGACGATGCCGTTGCCGACCTCAAGGCCGGCTTCCTTGGCGAGCCTGTCATTCGGGGCGACACCGATACCGACGACGACGAAGTCGACATCTATGGTGGATCCGTCCGAAAGCTCCGCGGCGGCGACATGACCGTTCCTGCCGACGAGCTGCTTCAGTCCGGTCTTCTCGCGAATGACGACATCATGCTTGCTGTGTATCGCCCTGAAGATATCGGCCGTCTCCTTGGCCGCGACACGCTGCAGGATTCTGTCGCTCATTTCGATCAGGGTGACCTCAAGGCCGCGATGGCGCGCGACGGCGGCCGCCTCAAGTCCGATATACCCCCCACCGATGATGAGGACCCGGCGTCCGGGGCGCATCTCGCCCGCAAGAAGATCCGCATCGCGCTTGTCGCGGGCGAGATAGACGCCTTCGAGCGTGCCACCGACGGAAGGCGGCAGTCGACGCGGAGTGGCCCCCGTCGCAAGCGCCAGCGTTTCATAGCCCAGCACCGAGCCGTCCTGCATGACGATCTGCTTTGCGGCGCGGTTGATCTGCTCGACCCAGGTGGACAGACGGATATCGACATTGTTGTCGGCATACCAATGTTCCGGGCGGAACAGCAGGCGATCGAATGTCATCTCGCCAAGCAGATATTTCTTGGTCAATGGCGGTCGCTGATAGGGAAGGCTCTCCTCCGCACCAACGATGGTGATGGGCCTGGAATCACCAAGTGCCCGCAATTTGGCTGCGAGCGCAAAGCCCGCCTGCCCGGCCCCGATAATGACCAATCTGCCCGTCACGATCCGTACTCCATTGTTATCATGGCGATCCGCCGGCGTGATGCGGGACGGATGCGTCTATGGATTTCAGGGGTAACGCTTACACCTGCAAGCGTCAATGACGACTGACCCTGCGCCAAGGATCGGGAGAAAGTTAGGCCGGCAGCCAAGAGCGGCGGACGTCCGGCCGAAGCCGGACTGCCGCTCCATCTCTTTTTCTGCCGCACGTGTGCCGCACCAGGTGGGTCCACCCGACTGCACAATGCCTAATCGACGATTTCGATCCAACGCCGCTCGTGGAACGATCGCGCCATGGCATGAACAGACTTTTCGATGCGCAGGCCATCCGCGAAAGCGACGACGGACGCAGCTTGCCCGGAAATGGCGCGGATCAGCTCGCGGCATTCGATGATCTTCAGATCGTTGAAGCCGAGGCCATGGCCGGGCGCCGGGATGAAGCGATCGTAGGGCTTGTGCGCGGGGGCGGCGAGAACCTTGCGGAATCCCTGTTCGCTATCCCTGCCCTCGGCCTGGTAAAGCTCGAATTCGTTCATGCGCTCCTGATCATAGGAGATCGACCCCTTGGAGCCGAAGATCTGCAAGGCGATACGGCCCTTGCGGCCCCAGGCCGAGCGATTGGCCATGAGCACGGCGGAAATGCCGCCTCCCAGCCGCATCAGCACATTGGCGAGATCGTGATTTTCGACGGTGCGGCGGCCGCCGTCCTTCAATGGCCGCTCGGCATAGGGCTTCGCCATATCGGTGATGACAGCTTCGACATGACCGAACAGGAACCACAGCAGCGAGAGAGGATGCACGGCAAAATCATCAAGAGCGCCGTAACCCGAGGCAAGCTCGCTCTTCCAGTAGAACAGGCCGTTTGGATCGGCCAAGAAGTCCTCGTCCATCTCGACGCGGACGTGATTGACCGCGCCGATCGCACCCTCTCCGATCAGCGCCTTGATGTGCCGCATCACCGGGTTCTGGATATAATTGTAGCCGAGAACGGCAACCTTGCCGGAAGCCCTGGCGGCAGCCAACATGCGTTCGGCATCGCCATAGGCAGGCGCCATCGGCTTTTCGCACCAGACATGCTTGCCGGCTTCGAGAGCTGCAATCGCCATTTCCGGGTGGAACTGATTGGGCGTCGTGACGGAGACGACATCGACATCGGGATCGGCAACAAGCTCGCGCCAGTTGGCCGTCGCCTTTTCGAAGCCGAATTCGTCGCCCCGAGCCTTCGCCAGATCGGCATTGGCCTCGGCCAGATGCACCAGGCGCGGCCGCGCGACATCGCCGAACACGGTCTTGACCGCATTCCACGCCAGCGCATGGCATTTGCCCATGTAGCCGGTTCCGATCAATCCAACGCCCAACGGCTTCATTTGCCTGTCCTCCCCACATCATCTCCTGAAGTTGGGCTGATTTTTGGAATATCTGGACCGTTTTGACAAGCGCACTCTTGCGGCGGCCGTCGCCACAACTCACAAAAAATCTAAGTTATATGTTTCAAATCATTCACTTAAAAATATTCGTGCTGGATGAATCAAAATCCGCTATCGTTGCGAATATGGAATATTTGTTTCATTAGCGGGTGTAGCGGCGGAAGGACGGGGGCATGGACAATAGCATCGACACGCAGATCAGGGTGCCGCGTGACTTCGAAAGCCTGCGCAGCATTATCATAGAGCGCAAGAATGCCATGCCGAAGCGCCTTGCACAGGTGGCTGCCTTCGCGCTTGCCAATCCCGACGAGATCGCCTTCGGTACGACAGCCAGCATTGCTATGGCGGCCGAAGTCCAGCCGTCGACGCTGGTGCGCCTGGCCCACCATCTCGGCTACGTGGGCTTTTCCGACCTGCAGAGCATCTTTCGCGAGAGGCTGCGCGATCGGACGCTGAGCTACGAAGAGCGGCTGGTAACGCTGGAGCGCTCCGGTATCACGGACGAGGAGGCCGGCATTCTCTCCGGCTTCCTCTCTGCTGCCAGCCAATCGGTCAACAAACTCGCCGCCACCATCGAGACGGAAACCTTTACCAAAGCAATCGATGTGCTTGCTGCCGCGGAGACGATCTATCTCATCGCCAAGCGCCGCTCATACCCGTTGACGGCGCATATGACCTACGCCTTCTCCAAGCTGAACATACGCCACCAGATCGTCGCCTCGCCGAACGGCATCGATGGCGAGATTACCCGCTTCGCCACGCAGAAAGATGCGGCGATCGCCGCGAGCTTTTCCCCTTATGCCGCCGATAGTCTGGCGCAGGCGGAGGATCTCGCCGCGCGCCAAGTGCCCGTCATCGCCATCACCGATTCGGCCTTCTCGCCGCTCACCGCCTGCGCCACCCATTGGTTCGAAGTGGCCGAAGCCGACTTTGCCGGCTTCCGCTCGCTGTCGGCCTCGATGGCGCTCATCATGGCCTTTCCCGTCGCCATCGCGGAGCGTCGGCGAAAAAGCGTGATAAAAGCAGACAAAACGAAAATGGAATAAACATTCCGAATTGACAAAATATCGGAACCAATGTTTCATTACCGCCAGGATCACGGTCGTGGGAGATGACCGCCCGATCGACCACAACCGGGACAAAACGAACACCGGCACTTTCAATAATGCATGATCCCGGCGCAAGCTGAAGAGCAAGAGGGTCATGCTGGGACGGGAGGACATCATGGCACACGACAATCCGGACGCTCGGCCGGAGGCGAAACTCGATGTGATCACCATCGGCCGCTCCTCCGTCGATCTCTATGGTCAGCAGATCGGCTCGCGGCTGGAGGATATCGCATCCTTCGCCAAGTCGGTGGGCGGCTGCCCGGCCAACATCGCCATCGGCACGGCACGGCTGGGACTGAAATCCGGCCTCATCACCCGCGTCGGCGACGAACAGATGGGCCGTTTCATCCGCGAACAGTCGGCGCGCGAAGGTGTCGCCGTCGACGGGATCGCGACGGACAAGGAGCGCCTGACAGCGCTGGTGCTGCTCGCGGTCGAGGCCGAGGGCGTCTCGCCGATGATCTTCTATCGCTCCGATTGCGCCGACATGGCGCTGGAGGAGAGCGATATCGACGAGGACTTCATCAAGTCCTCCGCTGCCGTTCTGGTTTCCGGAACGCATTTCTCCAAGCCGAACACCGAGGCCGCACAGCGCAAGGCAATCCGTATCGCCAAGGCGAACGGCCGCAAGGTGATTTTCGATATCGATTACCGGCCGAACCTCTGGGGCCTCGCCGGCCATGCCGAGGGGTTCGAGCGCTATGTGAAGTCGGATCGCGTTTCCTCGAAGATGAGGGAGACGCTACCGGATTGCGACCTGATCGTCGGTACGGAAGAGGAGATCATGATCGGTTCGGGCGTCGACGACGTGCTCGGCGCGCTGAAGGAAATCCGCCGCCTGTCGCCCGCGATCATCGTGCTGAAGCGCGGTGCCATGGGCTGTATCGTCTATGAAGGCCCGATCTCGGACGACCTCGAGGCCGGCATCGTCGGCGACGGATTCCCGATCGAGGTGTTCAATGTGCTCGGCGCCGGCGATGCCTTCATGTCCGGCTTCCTGCGCGGCTATCTGCGCGGTGAACCGCTGAAGACCTGCGCCACATGGGCGAATGCCTGTGGCGCCTTCGCTGTCTCCCGTCTGCTCTGCTCGCCGGAATATCCGACCTGGACAGAGCTCGATTTCTTCCTCAAGACGGGCAGCAAGCACCGGGCATTGCGCAAGGATGAGGCGATCAACCACGTCCATTGGGCGACGACCCGTCGCGGTGACGAGATCCCGCTGCTGATGGCGCTTGCCATCGATCACCGCTCGCAGCTCGTCAGCGTTGCCGACGAACTGGGTGTCGGCCATGACAGGATCGTTGCTTTCAAGCGACTGGCCGTCGAGGCGGCGGCGCGGGTGGCCGACGGCCGGCCTGGCTACGGCATGCTGATCGATGAGCGCTTCGGCCGCGATGCCTTCTTCGATGCCGCAACCAAGAATTTCTCCTGGATTGGACGGCCGGTCGAACTGCCGGGATCGAAACCGCTGAAATTCGAGTTCAGCCAGGATATCGGTTCGCAGCTCGTCGAATGGCCGCTCAATCATTGCATCAAATGCCTCTGCTTCTACCATCCGGACGATCCGAAGGAATTGAAGGCGGAGCAGCAGGAGAAGCTGCGGACGCTGTTCGAGGCAGCGCGAAAGGTCGGCCGCGAACTGCTGGTCGAAATCATCGCCGGCAAGAATGGTCCGCTCACCGACGACACGATCCCGACCGCCATGGAAGAGCTCTATGCGCTCGGCATCAAACCGGATTGGTGGAAACTGGAGCCGCAGGAATCGACCGCCGCGTGGAAAAAAATCGATGCCGTGATCGCCAAAAATGATCCATGGTGCCGGGGTATCGTGTTGCTCGGTCTGGAGGCACCGGCAGAGGAACTGATCCGCAGCTTCGAGGCGACGCTGGCCGCACCCTCGGTCAAGGGTTTCGCCGTCGGGCGAACGATCTTTTCCGATGCGGCGCGGGCCTGGCTGTCAGGCAGCATGAACGACGAGGAAGCGATTGCCGACATGGCCAGCCGCTTCCGGCAACTGACCCAGGCGTGGCTGAAAACCCGCGGCCTGCAATAGTTTAAAAGCATTTGGGAGGCGCCCCATGGGCAAGACGATCCGATTGACGATGGCGCAGGCCGTCGCACATTTCCTCAAGAAGCAGATGACCATCATCGACGGGCAGAAGCAGCCGATCTTCGGCGGCGTCTGGGCGATCTTCGGTCACGGCAACGTCGCCGGCATCGGCGAGGCGCTCTATCAGGTGCGCGAGGAGCTGCCGACCTATCGCGCTCACAACGAGCAGGGCATGGCCCATGCCGCCATTGCCTATGCCAAGGCGAGCTTCCGCCAGCGCTTCATGGCCTGCACAACATCGATCGGCCCCGGCGCGCTGAACATGGTGACTGCCGCAGGTGTCGCGCATGTCAACCGCATCCCCGTTCTCTTCCTCCCCGGCGACGTCTTCGCCAACCGCGCGCCCGATCCGGTGCTGCAGCAGATCGAGGATTTCGGCGACGGCACGGTCTCCGCCAATGATGCCTTCCGCCCGGTTTCGCGCTATTTCGACCGCATCACCCGGCCGGAGCAGATCATCACGGCGCTGAAGCGCGCCATGCAGGTACTGACCGATCCGCTCGATTGCGGTCCGGTGACCCTGTCGCTTTGCCAGGATGTGCAGGCGGAAGCCTTCGACTATCCCGAGAGCTTCTTCGAGGAACATGTCTGGACGACGCGACGCCCGCAGCCGGATGCCGACGAGCTGGCGAATGCCGTTGCGCTGATCCGCAAATCCGAAAAGCCTGTTATCCTTGCCGGCGGCGGCGTGCTCTATTCACAGGCGACCAAGGAACTGACTGCTTTCGCCGAAGCGCATGGCATCCCCGTCGTCGTTACGCAGGCCGGCAAGTCGGCGATCGACGAGAGGCATCCGCTGGCGCTCGGCTCGGTCGGCGTCACAGGCACGTCGGCCGCCAATGCCATTGCCGAGGACACCGATTTGGTGATCGCCGTCGGCACCCGGTGCCAGGACTTCACCACCGGCTCCTGGGCGCTATTCAAGAACGAAAAGCTGGCGTTGATCGGCCTCAACATAGCGGCCTATGACGCGCTGAAGCACGATAGTCACCCACTGGTGACGGATGCGCGCGAAGGTCTGAAGGCACTCGGCGCCGGCCTTGCCGGCTGGCGGGCTCCGGCCTCGCTCGCGGAGCAGGCAACGCGGGAGAAGAAGGTCTGGATGGAGGCCGCCGCCAAGGCGATGGCGACCACGAATGCCGCCCTGCCCTCCGACGCCCAGGTGATCGGCGCTGTCACACGCACGCTCGGCGGCGATAAAACCATCGTGCTGTGCGCCGCCGGCGGCCTGCCGGGCGAGCTGCACAAGCTCTGGCCGGCAACCGCGCCCGGCAGCTACCACATGGAATACGGCTTCTCCTGCATGGGTTACGAGATCGCTGGCGGCCTCGGCGCAAAGATGGCGCGGCCGAACAAGGACGTTGTCGTCATGGTTGGCGACGGCTCCTACATGATGCTGAATTCGGAGCTGGCGACCTCGGTCATGCTCGGCCTGAAGCTCACAGTCATCCTCCTCGATAACAGGGGCTACGGCTGCATCAACCGGCTGCAGATGGCAACCGGCGGCGCGAACTTCAACAATCTGCTGAAGGATTCGTACCATGAGGTGATGCCGGACATCGACTTCAGGGCGCATGCCGCGAGCATGGGCGCGGTTGCCGTGAAAGTCGCCTCCATCGCCGAACTGGAACAGGCGATCGAGGCATCGAAGAAGAACGAGCGCACCTCGGTCATCGTCATCGACACCGATCCGCTGATCACGACGGATGAAGGCGGTCACTGGTGGGACGTCGCCGTTCCCGAAGTCAGCCCCCGGCTTGAGGTCAACAAGGCCCGTGCCGCCTACGAAAAAGCGCGCGCCGTCCAGCGTATCGGCTGATCGATTTCTTTCATTTTTCCGGAGGAGCGTTTCGGCTCCTCCAACACTATTTTCAAGGAGACCATTGATGAAGGCCAAACTTGGCATGTCGCCCATCGCGTGGTGGAACGACGATCTTCCGGAGCTGAGCGACGACGTATCTCTCGAAGAATGCCTGCGCCAGTCACGCGGTGCTGGCTTCACCGGCATGGAACAGGGTCGGCGTTTCCCGAGCAATCCTGAGGAGATGCTGCCGATCCTGCGCGCCGCCGACGTGACGCTCTGCGGCGGCTGGTTTTCGGGCACGCTGGTCAACGAGGAACTTGCCGCCAACAAGGACCGCATCGCTCCGATGATCGCGCTGTTCAAGGCGGTCAACGCACCCTGCATCGTCTATGGCGAAGTCGGCCGCTCCATCCAGGGCGACCGCTCCAAGCCGCTCGCCACCAAGCCGCGCCTTTCGGATGAGGAGATGAAGGCCTATGCGCGCCGCGTGACCGAATTCGGCGAATGGTGCGCCGAGCAGGGCATGCCGCTCTCCTATCACCATCACATGGCCGCAGTCGTCGAAACCGAGCCGGAGCTCGACGCCTTCATGCGCTATTCCGGCGAAGGGATTCCGCTTCTGCTCGACGCGGGTCACCTCGCTTTTGCCGGCGGCGACGTCCTGCGCGCCATCGACAACCACCACGCCCGCATCAACCATGTCCACGTCAAGGATATCCGCAAGCCTGTCGTGGATGGGCTGGATCGCAGCCGGCAGTCCTTCCTCGACGCGGTGGCGCTCGGCGCGTTCACGGTGCCGGGCGACGGCTCGCTCGATTTCGGGGCCATCGTCCAGCGCCTGGCCGATTATGGCTATGAAGGCTGGTTCGTCGTCGAGGCCGAACAGGACCCGCGCAAGGCTCCGCCGCGGAAAATGGCGGAGATCGGCCATGCCGAATTGATGCGCGTCATGACGGCCGCAGGTTATACGGTGGAAACCGAGGGTTTCCCCAAGTAAGTGAGGAAGAACGCCCATGCCAAATCTCAAGGTCAAACCTGATGGCTCCCATGGCCGCGTCACCCATGTCACGCCGCAAAGCGCCGGCTGGACCTATGTCGGCTTCGATCTCCATCGCCTGAAGCCGGGCGAAACGGCCTCGGCGGAAACCGGCGATCGCGAAGTCTGCCTCGTCTGGGTCAGCGGCAAGGGAAGCGCCAAGGCGGGCGCGAAGGATTTCGGCGTGCTCGGCGGCCGCATGAGCCCGTTCGAGGGCGCGCCCCATGCACTTTACATTCCGGCCGGCTCGAGCTGGTCGGTCACGGCCGAAACCGAGCTGGAACTTGCCGTCTGCTCGGCTCCGGGCGGCGGCTCCTATGAGGCGCGCGCCATCCCGCCGGGTACGCACCCCGCGCTGACACGCGGCAAGGGCACCAACGTTCGCCATGTCAACAACATCATGCCGGAAGACGACGGCGCGGCACATTCGCTGCTTGTCGTGGAAGTGATCACGCCAGGCGGCCATACCTCGTCCTATCCTCCCCACAAGCACGACCAGGACAACCTCCCGAACGAAAGCTTCCTCGAGGAGACCTATTACCACCGCCTCAACCCGCCGCAGGGGTTCGGTTTCCAGCGCGTCTATACCGACGACCGATCGCTGGACGAGGTAATGGTGCTGGAGGACGGCGACGTGACGCTGGTGCCGAAGGGATACCATCCCTGCGCCGCGTGCCATGGCTATGATCTCTACTATCTCAACGTCATGGCTGGTCCGAAGCGCATCTGGAAATTCTACAACGCGCCGGAACACGAATGGCTGCTCAAGGCCTAACTGGCCTCCGAAAGGAAAGGCCGCGCCTCGAGAGCGCGGCCTTTCTGTTTCATGCCGGCAACAGGCCGAAGCGCCAGCCCCGGTTTCTGGCGTTGCGCGACAGCACGAGCCAGATGAGCAGGATCATTCCCGCCTCGGCAAAGACCGGTGTCATCCAGATCCCGCCTTCGCCGAAGAAGAGCGGCAAAAGAAATGTCAGCGGCAGCGTGAACAGATAGGGCCGCGACAAGCCGAAGATCGCGCCGCGTTTCGCATCGCCGACCGACTGGAAATAGGATGATAGAATGATCGCCTGGCCGAAGAGGAAGTAGGCGCCGATCGTCCATGGCAGAATACGGCCGACTTCCGCGACGATCAGCGGATCCGCGACGAAGATCGCCCCCAGATGTCCCGCCAGCATTTCGACGATCAGTTCCACCATGGCGCAATAGATCAGAGCCGAGGCCATCGCGATCAGCACGCTGCGGCCGACGCGGGCCGGAAGTGCCGCGCCATGATTGTGGCCCGATACGGTCTGCAGCGCGATGCTGAGGCCGAGAAGCGGCAGATAGGCGAAAGTCATCACACTCGTCACGATCCCATAGGCGCCAACGGTCGAGACGTAGTCGCCCTCGTGCCAGATCGACAGGTTGAAGAGGATTGCCGCCGAGCTCAACGAGATACCGATGAAGCCGAGGCTCATCGGCGCGCCGAACGCGAAGATGCCGCGCCATTCGCGCAGGTGCAGCTTCATGTCGACCGCGAGCGCACCGGGACGACGCAGGCGATATACGAGAATGATCGCCAGGCAGATGAATTGCGCGAGGATCGAACCGCCGGCCGAGCCGACGACACCCCAATGGGCCACGGCCATCAGCAGCCAGTTGGCGAAGATATTGAGCAGGGTCGAGGCAAGCGTCACCAGCGTCATGAAGCCGAGCCTCCCCTCGCAACGCAGTGCATCGACATGCAGCGACAAAAAGAAGCTGATCGGCGCGAAGGCGACCATGACGCCCATGAAGGCTTCGGCATTGGCGGCAACCGTTGCATTTCCTGCCGCCGCCATGACGATGAGCTGTCGGCCCGCCGCCCAATAGACGATGTTGATGAGGATCACGACGGCGATCGCCAGCGCATGGGCGCCGGCGAACACACTCCTTGCCCCGACACGATCCCCGGCCCCGAGGCGGCGCGCGAGAATGCTCGCCATGCCGTTCGAGACCAGCGATTGCAGCGCAATGAGCAACATCAAGGCGGGAAAGATGAGACTGACCGCAGACAGCGCGGCGGCGCCGACGTAGACGCCGAGGAAATAGGCGTCGACCACGGCAAAAAGGCCGCTGACTGTCGTGATGACGACGATCGGCGCGGCGGTTTTGGCAAAAACGCCGGGCAGCCAGCCGGTGAGGAACATGTTGGTTTCGGAATGACGTGTCATGTGAAGATCCAGGCGGAGCCGCTTGCGAAAGGCGAAGCTCGAGATTCGTTGATGACGGGATAAATCAGATGTCGAGCACCAGATGCGGCACGCCGTTCGACGTCTTGCGCGGCGAGATACCATCGGCGTCGACCTGGGCGTTGATGCGCTGTCGGAAGGCCGAAAAGCTCTCGAAGGCGACCACGTCGACCGGTTCGTCGAAGTGAATGGTGATCTTGTAAAGCCCGCCGGACTTCGCTGATAGTGCCAGAACCTTGCCGGTGAAGGCTTGGTTCAGATAGCGGCCGCGAACGGCAGCGCCGACCGCGAAGGGCGCATCGGGCCTGTCATTCGGTTTGGCCGCGAGCGCTGAGAGCGTGTTCCAGTCTCGCAGGCCATGTTGCTTGGCGATGAGCTCCAGCGCGGCGCTATGGCTCATGTCATCGCCGCGCTCAGCCATGGCCTGACGCAAACGCCGGGCCTGCACCTTTAATTCATCTATGGACGGATAGGTCGTCGTCATGAGGTCAGCCTTTGCTAAGGCACGCATTTACGACCGTGGAACGGGGCTCGCATTGCCGTCAGTCAGCATGCCCTATGTGGCTGTGACCAAAACTGCGAGGACTTCACCTTGGATTTTATCCGCGAGCGGCAGGCGCCTCAAACCGACAATCCGTATGATCGAAGCCAATGTTCCTGTCAAGCTGCATCCAAATCGGCACAAAAGGCGAACCCGTTAAAATTCTACCAATGCAATTGACGCTTCCGCAAAACCTCCGTGCAAGGTTCATGGTGTAACCGAGATGAATTCGGTCTGCTCTTCAACAGGGAATGACAATGCTTCGCGCAACGCATCTGGCGAAAGTCAAATCCGAAGTCTACGAACGGAGTTGGGAACGGTTCTTTGTCCAGAGGCCGGCGCGTCTCGTGGCGGTACGTCCCTGTCTCACCGGTATTTCCATGCGCAGCGCCGAGATCGTCGACATCTCGCGCGGCGGCGCCAGCTTCGTCGTCGCCACGACCGTCGGGCTGCCGAGCCATTACTACCTGAACATTCTCGGCCTCGCCTATCGCATCGCCTGCGCCGAAACGAGCCGCAACGGCAACCGCATCCATGTCCGCTTCATCAACCTGATCGAGCCGGAGACATTGCGCCGCGTCGTTCGCGCCGATTTCATGATCGGCAATACCGAAGCGCTCGCCGCGCGCGGCAGGAGACGGTAGGCGCAGATCCCGCAGCTTTCCGCTCTTGCAACGGCACGCCAAGCGCCTATTCTGCCGCACCTTGCAACAGAATTCGGGAAAACAAGCCAGCATGTCCGCCTTTTCGCGCTTCACGCCGCTGATCAGCGCCCTTCCCTCCACCGTGCCTTTCGTCGGCCCCGAAGCGCTGGAGCGTCAGCGCGGGCTGACGGTCAAAGCCCGCATCGGCGCCAATGAAAACGGCTTCGGCCCCGCGCCCTCGGTCATCGCAGCCATGCGCGAGCAGGCGGGCGACATCTGGATGTATAACGATCCGGAAAACTTTGCGCTGAAGCAGGCGCTCGCCGCGCATCTCGGCGTCCAGTCCGCCAATATCGCCGTTGGCGAAGGCATCGACAGCCTGCTTGGGCTTATCGCGCGCATGGTCATCGAGCCGGGCACGCCTGTCGTCACCTCGCTTGGCGGCTACCCTACCTTCAATTTCCACGTCTCGGGCTTCGGCGGCCGCCTGGTGACCGTGCCTTATGTCGACGATCGCGAAGATCTGGATGGGCTGCTTGAAGCGGTCAGACGCGAGAATGCGCCGCTCGTCTATTTCGCCAATCCCGACAATCCGATGGGAAGCTGGTGGGAGGCGGACAAGATCGTCGCCTTTGCCCGCGCCCTGCCCGAAAATTGCCTGCTCATCCTCGATGAAGCTTACAGCGAGACGGGACCAGCGAGCTCCCTGCCGGCGATCTCAACGTTGATCGATTTGCCGAACGTGCTGCGCACCCGCACATTCTCCAAGGCCTATGGTCTTGCCGGAGCCCGCATCGGCTATGCCATCGGCATGCCCGAGACGGTGCTGACCTTCGACAAGATCCGCAATCATTTCGGCATGAACCGGCTGGCGACGGTGGCGGCGCTCGCCGCGCTAAAGGATCAGGCCTATCTCGCCGAGGTCGTCCGCAAGATCCAGGCGGCTCGTGAGCAGATCGGCGTGATCGCGCGGGACAACGGGCTCCTGCCGCTTGCCTCCGCTACCAATTTCGTCGCCATCGACTGCGGCCGCGAGGGCGTTTATGCCCGCGCGATCGTCGATGGCTTGATCCAGCACGGTGTTTTCATCCGCATGCCGGGCGTCGCGCCGCTCAACCGCTGCATCCGCATCAGTGTCGGACCTGCCCAAGATCTGGATCTGCTGGCCGAAGCGCTGCCTAAGGTGCTGAAGGCGATCGGTTGAATCTCAAACGAAGAAACCGCGCCGGCCTTGTTCCGGCCGGTCGCGGTTTTCGTTGTTTCGGCGGTTCGCCTCTCCGTCGTCCGCCGACATCCCCTCTTTCGAGGTCAGCCGTCGTATTTAGTTGGCGCGCTTCAGTGCGTGGTCATCCACTCGCGGGCGGCGCGGAGCGCTGCGGCGAGCTGCATCTTGGTCAAGGTTGCGGCGACGTCGGCACGAAGCTCGGCGGCCCGCGCGCTGCCACGGATGGCCGCGATATTCAACCATTTATGGGCGGCCACGAGATCTGCGGTGCAGCCCCTGCCGGTCGCGTAGTTCACGCCCAGCTCGCAAAGGGCATCGGCGCTGTTGCCACCCATCATGGCCATTTCAGACATCGGTGTTTCGAAGCGTGCCATCGGTTTTATCCCTGTTTTACTTCTGTTCGTACTTGCCCTGTTTTTCCGTTAGGACCTTGCCGTCGTTCGCGGCTTTCCGGTCCTTCCGGCCGGCGGGTTTGCCCCGCTCGTTTGATGACCTCACAATCGCAGACGGCTTTCAAAAAACGGCTAAAATGCATGCTTAATTCGGTGCAAACAAAGTACAAATGCTTGGTAAACTTGGGATTTTGTTAAACATCGCTTGCCTTGCAAACTAAGGACTTTTGCGCGAATTTTACGTTTTGTTAGGATCTGGATTTAAACCCTTCGTTCACCACGAAATGAGCTGTAGTCATCGGAAACAGTATTTTTCGACAGGACGCTGGAGGCCAGCATAACGGGAATTTGCGCTTGGAAACCATATTTACCTTTACGTTCGCGTTAGATAATCTTGGCGTATTTCCGGTCGCAGGGCCGGACGGCACCCTGGGGAGGAACAACAAAATGATCCGTGTAACCATTCTCGCCGCGGCGCTGCTCGTCAGCGCAAGCGCAGCCTTCGCTGACGAGCCGATCGTGGGCGACTGGAAGACCGTGGAAGGCGATACCGCCGCCATCACACCTTGCGCGGACAGCTATTGCGTGACGCTGAAAACAGGCAAATATGCCGGCCGGCAGATCGGCAAGATGCAGGGCAAGGACGGCAGCTATACGGGCGAACTCACCGACCCTTCCGAGGACAAGACCTATAGCGGCTCCGGCTCCGTCAGTGGCAATACCGTCAGGATGAAGGGCTGCGTCCTGAAAATCTTCTGCAAGTCGCAGACCTGGACGAGGCTCTAGAGCAATTCCAGGAAAAGTGCGAAGCGGTTTTCCGTCCGGGATTGCGCAAAAACAACATCATGGAGCGGTGGGGCGATTCCGTGAAACGCGTAACCGCTCTAAGGAGCGCACCGTCCGAAAAATGCGTGATCCTGTGCGCCTGCCCGCGACCCTTCGGGCAGGCCTCATTAGGCGCGGCATGCAAATCGACAATCAAGTCCGGTAAGATTCATGAACGCTGGATGAACCGGTATCTCAGCACCTGTTCAGCCTGACCATGGCAAAACAGTGTCCAGTATAGGGCACGGGTAGGGTCAGGAACATGGACTCGTTTATCATGGCACGGCGTTTTGTCATCGTTATGCTGTTTGCAGCCGTCTTCGCATTCAGCTTCTCTGTTGCGGTCGAACACGCCGGCCGCAGCGGCGCGCAATCGCATTTCGGGGCAAGCTTCACCTGCCTGCAAACCGGCGCGCCTTATTGCACGACCGTGCAATAAGGAAACATCTCTCCATCCCGGATGGCTGGGCTGGAGGCACGATTGCAAGAAAATAGCTGCGAAAATCCAGAGCCGTCTCTTTCAACGTCGTTTGCTTGTTAACAACGACACTCTATAATGGCTCATGAGCAACAGAATCTCTCCTTTTTCACCCCTCGACATCTCCTCCCCCAGCCCGGTCCAGCCCCGGACCTTCGATGATTCGGCCAAGGCCGTCGACGCGCTGACGGAGCTTTACGATCGCAATACCGCCTTCCTGATCGCCAGTTTCACCGAGTTGGCCAAGGGTGCGCCGATCACGGCGCGCTACCGCGCCTTCTACCCGCAGGTCAGTATCGAAACGACGAGCTTCGGCCATGTCGACTCGCGTCTTTCCTATGGTCACGTCACCGCGCCGGGCGTCTACACGGCCACCATCACGCGTCCGCAACTGTTTCGCCATTATCTGAAAGAGCAGCTGACGCTCTTGATGCGCAGCCACAATGTACCGGTGGTCGTGTCCGAATCGTCGACGCCCATTCCGCTGCATTTCGCTTTTGGCGAAGGCGCGCATGTCGAGGCCTCCGCTGCGGCTTTCGAGGATATTCCGCTGCGCGACCTCTTCGATACGCCGGATCTGAACACGACGGACGACGAGATCGCCAACGGCGAATATATCCCGCCTCCGGGAGAGCCCTCGCCGCTCGCACCGTTTACCGCGCAACGTATCGACTATTCGCTGGCCCGCCTCTCGCATTATACCGCGACGAGCGCCGCGCATTTCCAGAATTTTGTGCTGTTCACGAACTATCAGTTTTATATCGACGAATTCTGCAAATGGGCGCGGGATCTGATGGCCAGCGGCGGAGACGGCTACACCGAGTTCGTAGAACCCGGCAATATCGTCACCAAGGCCGGCTCCAGCCGGCCCGAGGGCGATGTGACGTCGCCGCGCCTGCCGCAAATGCCGGCCTACCATCTGAAGAAGAAGGGGCATGCCGGCATCACCATGATCAATATCGGTGTCGGCCCGTCCAACGCCAAGACGATCACGGACCACGTCGCCGTGCTGCGCCCGCATGCATGGCTGATGCTCGGCCATTGCGCCGGCCTGCGCAACAGCCAGCGGCTCGGCGACTATGTGCTCGCACACGCCTATATGCGCGAAGACCATGTTCTGGACGACGATCTGCCGGTCTGGGTGCCGATCCCGGCGCTCGCCGAAGTGCAGGTGGCGCTGGAGGCGGCCGTCGCCGAAATCACCGGTTTCGAGGGCTTCGAGCTGAAGCGCATCATGCGCACCGGCACAGTCGGCACGATCGATAACCGCAATTGGGAACTGCGCGATCAGGCAGGCCCGGTCAAGCGCCTGTCGCAGGCCCGCGCCGTGGCGTTGGACATGGAGTCCGCGACCATCGCCGCCAACGGCTTCCGCTTCCGCGTTCCCTACGGCACGCTCCTCTGCGTCTCCGACAAGCCGCTGCATGGCGAACTGAAGCTGCCGGGCATGGCGACCGCCTTCTATCGCACCCAGGTGAACCAGCATCTGCAGATCGGCATCCGCGCCATTCAGAAACTGGCCGAAATGCCGCCGGAAAAGCTGCACTCGCGCAAGCTGCGCAGCTTCTTCGAAACGGCGTTTCAATAAGCCGGGCCAATAGGCTGGGGCTCTCCCCCTACCGCCCTTCTGCCGGTATCGAAACTATCTTGGCAGCGGCCGCAACTTGCGGCCGTTCGTCGTTTGGCGCCGCACCCCAGCTCAGGCACAGGATCAGCAGGGCAAAGCCCGCGAACCCCATCCAGATGCGGAACACGACCCTTCCGACATCCGCCGCGTCAAGCAGCTCTTCTTCCGACATTGTCTTCTTTTGCCAGTAGTGCACGATTGCGGCTTCCAGACCGTACATCTCCGTCTCTCCTTTCGTGACGACGGAGCTGGTCGACCGGGGTCGAGCTTTTTCGACAGGGCCGAAAATTTTTGTCATGCTGCGGATCGGGCTGTCGATTTGCGTACGGCCGGCTCGTCTATGGCTGTTATCAAATTGCGAGAGGAGCAGCTGCGATGAAATATCTCTGCCAGGTCTGGTTCGACGGTTCGATGCTCGACACCATGACCAAGGAGGAAAAGCACAGGCTCGATTCGGATTCGCTCGGCTACGACCGGGATCTGATGGCCAGCGGGCACATGATCCATGCCGAGGCGCTGCAGTCGCCAAGCTCGGCGGTTACGGTGCGGGTCCGCAACGGCGAGACCGCGGTGACGGACGGTCCCTTCATTGAGACCAAGGAATATCTAGGCGGCTTCATCCTGATCGATGCGAAGGATCTGAACGACGCAATCCGGGTTGCTGCCGGCATCCCGCTTGCAAAGCTCGGAAGCATCGAGGTGCGGCCTATCCATTCCTTCGGCTCGGATCTTTGAGGAGGCGGCGATGAAATTTCTTTGTCAGGTCTGGTTCGAGACAGCCGAGATCAGCAAGCTTTCCGAGGAGGAAGGGCGACAGCTGACGCAGGAGTCCATCGACAACGACAACCGGCTGCGCGCCAGCGGCCATATCATCGTCGCCAATGCATTGCGGGAGCCGGAGACCGCCAGAACGGTCCGGGTGCGCCAGGGCGAGACCGCGATCACCGACGGTCCCTTCGCGGAGTTGAAGGAGCATCTCGGCGGCTTCGTGTTGATCGAGGCCAGGGACATGGAGGAAGCCACGCGCATTGCCGCCACCTTCCCCGTCGCCCGCTACGGCATGATCGAGGTCCGTGCGGCCTTCGACATCCGGTTTCCGGATGAATAGGCGCTAAGGGAGAGAGCGATGCGATTTCTATGCCTGATCTACACATCAGTCGACGTCGACGGAAGGCTGACTCAAAGCGAGATGAACCATCTGATCGCCGAGCATTTCGTCTATGATGAGAGTCTGCGGCAGGACGGCCGCCTGATCGTTTCGGATGCGCTGGAACTCCGAGATAAATCGATCGTCATCCGACCGCAGGGCGACACGTTTTCGGTGACGGATGGGCCATTCGTGGAGACGAAGGAACATCTGGCCGGTTTCTATCTCATCGATGCGCCCGATCTGGATAGCGCGACCGATATCGCCAAACACATTCCCTCGGCACGCTATGGTGCCATCGAGATTCGTCCGGTGCGTATCCTGACGCTTCGGGGAGACTTAGCGGAGAAACGCTGACGCCGTGTCGCTGAACCAGACCATCGACAGCATCTATCGCAGCCATTCGCGCGGCGTGCTGGCAACGCTGATCCGCTTGCTCGGCGATTTCGATCGGGCCGAGGAGGCGCTCCACGATGCGTTCGCAGCGGCCGCGCAGCAATGGACGGAGGAGACGATTCCGGCCAATCCCTATGCCTGGCTTGTCTCCGCCGGCCGCTTTCGCGCCATCGATCACATAAGGCGGCGGGTGCGCTTCGATGCTGCCCAGGCCGATATCGCCGACAGCCTCTATCCGGAGGGGGAGACGATGGAGATCGCTGAACGCAAAGAGATCGAGGACGACATGCTGCGGCTGGTCTTCACCTGTTGCCATCCCCTCATTCCGGCGGAAGCGCAGATGGCGATGTCGCTGCGCGAGGTGTGCGGCCTGACGACGGAGGAGATCGCCCACGCCTTCCTGATTCCGGCGCCAACCGTCGCCCAGCGCATCGTCCGCGCCAAGAACCGCATCCGCGCGGCCGGCATTCCTTATGAGGTGCCTGACAAGATGGAGCTGCCGGAGCGGCTGGCCCAGGTGCTGCACGTCATCTACCTCGTCTTCAACGAGGGCTATTCCGCATCCTCTGGCGCAACGATCGTTCGCGCCGATCTCGCAGCCGAGGCCATCCGGCTCGGCCGGTTGTTGCTGCAGCTTCTGCCGGATCCGGAAGTCTCGGGACTGCTGGCGATCATGCTGTTGCAGGATTCGCGACGGCTTGCCCGCGCGGACGCCGCCGGTGAGCTGGTTTTGCTCGCCGATCAGGACCGCTCGCTCTGGGATCGCAGCAGGATTCGCGAGGGCCTGGCTCTCTCGGCCGAGGCCATGACCGCGGACGGCGTCGGCACCTACGCCCTGCAAGCCGCCATCGCCGCCGAACATGCGCGCGCCGCGACAGCAGACGACACAGATTGGCGGCGGATTGTCGCCCTCTATGACCTTTTGCTGCTGGCCAATCCCTCGCCGGTGATCGAACTCAATCGGGCGGTAGCCGTCTCGATGTGTGATGGGCCGGCAGCGGCGCTCGCCATCGTGAATAGCCTGCTCGGCGAGGAGCGTCTGGCGCGATATCACCTTGCCCACGCTGCCAAAGCTGATTTCCTGCGCCAACTCGAGCGCAACGAGGAAGCACGGCAATCCTACGAGATGGCGCTTTCGCTTTGCCAACAGGCGCCGGAGCAAGCGTTTCTGCGCAAGCGGCTGGCCGAACTGGAAGACAAAACCCGGCATTAGCCGGATCAGGCACGCTTTCTGGAAACAAGCAGACCGATGGCGGTGCCCGTCAGTGCCGAAACGACGATCAGGAGGTGGGCGTTGATGCTCGCCTGCGCCAGGTTCTCGAGCGCAGCCTTCTCGCCCGAAGCGCCGAATGCCATGGCGCCGGCGGTGATGCCGGCCGGATAGGTGCCGACACCTCCCGGCGCATGCACTGGCAGCACTGACGACAATTCGCCGCCGAGCGCGCCGCCGAAACTTGCCGATAACGGCGTGACATTCATCAGGCCGAGCGCCCAGGCAAGTACCGCGACCTTGACCAGCCAATTGACCACCGTCGTCAGCCAGGCGCGCGCAAAGGCCTGGGCATCGACAGGCAGGCCGCGCTCCAGCTCATGTACCAGCCCTTGCGCCTTCTTCGGCAGAATGCTGGCGGCAAGGCGGATCAGCGGCCGGCGCGAAACGAAAGCTGCGACCGGCAAGAACAGGAAAGCCAGCCATACGATCCAGGCCAGAACGCGGTAAGGCGAAGCAAGCGCAAGACCGACGCCGGCCGCCGCCAGCAGCGCATGCAGGTCGAGCAGCCGCATGACGAACAGCGCCGATGTGCCGCGCGCCAGCGGTATGCCGAATTCGGAGCGCATCAGCACCGGGAAACTGGTCTCCCCAGTACGGAACGGCATCATGATATTAAGCAGATTATGCACCTGCGTCACACGGAAGAGCGCTGCGAAATGGCCAGCTGTTTCCTTCGGGAAATAATCATAGATGCGCCAGGTGCGCAGGAAGTAGGTGCCGGTCAAAAGCGCTAGGGCGAGCAGGATCGGCAGAAGGCCGACCTTGCCCCACTGCGCCAGGATAGAACTCCACCCCCAGAACCATTCGATGAAGGCGGCATAAGCGACGACCACCGCGAGAGTGAGCAGCGTCATTCGGTTGCGAATAAACCAATTCTGTCGGCTGGCAACCGTCGGAGTCTTCATGTAGTTAGGGCACCCAATGCGAGCGGTGGCTGAGGCCGGACATATCGCTCGTTCCGTCCGGCAGGTTCTGCCGGTCTTTTAGGAGAAAGAAGAGTTGCAGACAACGGCAGAGTCGACCCTCCCCCAGGCCGATACGGCAGGCCCTCTTGAGCTTTCGCTGGTTGTGCCCGTCTTCAACGAGGAAGAAAGCGTCGGGCCGCTCGTCGAGCGCATCTGCTCCGCCATGGCTGGCTTTGCAAGACCGTGGGAACTGATCCTGGTCGATGACGGCAGCACGGACGCAACCCTTGCCAATGCGCGCCGGTCGCTGCCGCGCGACGGGCTGACGCTGCGCATCGTCGAGCTTCAGCGCAATTTCGGCCAGACGGCAGCCATGCAGGCGGGCATCGACGCCGCCAGTGGCCGGCTGATCGCCACCATGGATGGCGACCTTCAGAACGACCCGAAAGACATCCCTTCAATGGTCGAAGAGTTGGAACGGCGACAGCTCGACCTGCTCGTCGGCTGGCGCAAGAACCGCCAGGATGGGCTCCTGCTTCGCAAGATCCCTTCCTGGTGCGCCAATTACCTGATCGGCCGCATCACCGGCGTCAAGCTGCACGACTATGGCTGCAGCCTGAAGATCTATCGCGCCTCGATCATCAAGCAGGTGAAGCTGATGGGCGAGATGCACCGCTTCATCCCCGCCTGGGTCGCCGGCGTGGTGCCGAGCTCGCGTATCGGCGAAGTCCCCGTCACCCATCATGCGCGCCAGCACGGCACCTCCAAATACGGGATTTCGCGCACCTTCCGCGTCATTCTCGATCTGCTGTCGGTGATGTTCTTCATGCGCTACAAGGCGCGGCCGGGCCACTTCTTCGGCTCACTCGGCCTCGGCCTCGGCGCTCTTGCCAGCCTGATCCTGCTCTGGCTCTTCATCGACAAGTTCATTTTCGGCAGCGACATCGGCAACCGGCCGCTGCTGCTGGTCGGCGTCGTGCTGCTGCTGTCATCGATCCAGATGATCACGACAGGCATCCTCGCGGAGATGATCGCGCGCATCTACTATCGCGACGATCTTTCGCCGAACTATATCGTGCGCAAGATCTTCGATCGGGATCACCAGGATGCATAGGTTTCTGGTCCGCCGACCGGATGCCATCATCCCGCTTCTCGCTGGCTACTTCATCATCGAGTTCCTGGTGCGCCTCGCCATCCCGCATGGCATGCGCTTCGACGAGTCGCAGCAGGCCCTGTTCTCGCAATGGCTGACGCTTGGCTACGATTCCCAGCCGCCGCTATACAATTGGGTGCAGGCAGTCGTCGTTTCCGTCTTCGGCCTGTCGCTGACTGCAATCTCCGCCGTCAAGAACATCTTCCTCTTCCTCGTCTATCTCAGCTATTACAGGCTGGCCAGGGAAGTGCTGACCGACAAGGTCTTCGCGGCGATCGCAACGTTGTCGCTGCTCACCATCCCGCAATTCTTCTGGGAGGCCCAGCGCGACCTGACGCACACGGTCGCGCAGCTTGTCACCATCAACCTGTTTCTTTGCGGCGCCATCCGCACGCTGAAGGCGCCAAGCCTTGGTTCCTATGCATTCACCGGCTTGGCGCTCGGCCTCGGCATGCTGTCGAAATACAATTTCGCGCTGCTCGCCGCCGGCGCCCTGGTCGCCGTGCTGATGCACCCGCAGGGCCGTGCCCGCGTCTTCGACAAGCGCTTCCTGCTGACCATCCTCATTTCCCTGGTGATCTTCCTGCCGCACGGGATCTGGCTGATCCACAATTTCGACCTCGCCTCCGGCCGCACGCTCGGCATCATGGCGGAGGAGGCGCCGGAGGGCGCTTTCGCCAAGTTCGTGAAAGGGCCGTTGAAATTCTTAAAGCTGATCGTCATCATCGGCGCACCGACGCTCATCGTCTATGCGCTGGTGTTCGGCAAGAGCTTGCTGAAGAACTTCGGCGGCCGGTCGAACGAGTGGACCCGCTTCTTCGAAATCCTGTTTGCCGTCATCGCCATAATCGTGCTGATCCTGATCGTCACCATCGGCATGACGGATCTGCGCGACCGTTGGCTGCTGCCCTTCCTCTTCCTGCTGCCGATCTATCTATGCCTGAAGATGGAAGTCGCCGGAATCACGGCCGCGGATTTCGGCAAGCGTTTCTTCTATGTCCCGCTCGTCATGATGGTCGTTATCCCGGCGCTGCTTTTGACCCGCACCATCTTCCCGATGCTGTTTGGCGCCTACGACCACTACAACACCCCCTATCCCGCCTTCGTGCGGCAGATCCTTGCGAGCGAAGGCAAGCGGCCGGGCTTGATGCTGACGAACGGATGGCTGCCCGCCGGCAACCTGCACCTGCAGCTTCCCGACGTGCCGGCCATGTCGCTCTTCTTTCCAAATCTGAAAGCCGATTATCAGTGGAGCGCAAACAAGCCGATCCTGATCGTGTGGCGCCCGGGCAAGGACAATGGTGTCATGCCGCGGGAGTTGTCGAACTGGCTGCGCGACACTCTCGGTTTGCAATATGCGACGCCGGACATCAAGCTCACGGATGTGCAATATATTCATGGCAAACCGGGTGACATGGCGTCTTTCGCCTATGCGTGGGTCTATCCGAAATAGAGGCTCGAACCGTACATGGACTCGAAGGACGACGTCACACACCTACTGACCGACACCGCCGATCTTCCGCCCTGGGAGAGAAAGAGCTCCACTTATCTGGTTCACGACCGGTGGCTGAAGGTCCGGGCCGATAGCTGCGTCACAGCGGAAGGCGTGGAAATCGCGCCTTATTATGTGCTGGAATATCCCGATTGGGTCGAGATTATTGCGCTCGATGCCGAGGATCATATCTATCTCGTCCAACAGTATCGTCATGGGCTGGGTGTCGTGGCCCTCGAACTGCCCGGCGGAGCCATAGACGCGAGCGATGCAAGCCCGGTCGAGGCGGCGGCGCGCGAGCTGCGCGAGGAAACCGGCCTCTCCTCCACCGACTGGGACTATGTGGGCAAGCTTGCGCCCAATCCGGCCACTCACACCAATCTGGCGCACATCGTCATCGCCCGGAATGTCGAGTTCAGCGCCAGACCGGCGGACGACCCGACCGAACGCATTCGCCTGATCCGCATGCCGATCCGGCAGGCGATCGAGCTGGCGCTGGATGGCAAGATGATCCAGGTCATCCATGTCGCGGCGCTGACGCTTGCCCTTCACAAGGCGGGCAAGTGGGATGCGCCGACGCCGACGGGCAAGCGCTGATTACGACTTCGCCTCCGCCCAGACGGCATCGAGCGCCAGCCGCGTGATGCGAACCATGGCATCCACTTCCTCATGGCTGATGACGAGCGGCGGCGACGCCAGCATGCGGTCGGCCGTCGCGCGCAGCACGAGACCGTTGGCGAGCGCGTGGTTGCGGACGGCCGAGCCTATCGCATCGGGCTTCTCGAACCGGCGGCGGGTGGATTTATCGGCGGCAAGCTGCAATGCGCCCATGAGGCCGATGCTGACGGCCTCGCCGACCATGTCATGATCCGCAAGGCTGCCCCAGGCCTCGGCAAAATAGGGACCGATATCGTCGCGAACGCGCTCGACCAGCCGTTCATCCTCGAGAATTCTCAGATTCTCCAGTGCGGCGGCCGCACATACCGGGTGGCCGGAATAGGTGAAGCCGTGATTGAACTCGCCGACCTCGTTGATCAGCACGTCGGCGATGCGATCGCTGACGAGTACGCCACCGATCGGCAGATAGCCCGACGATAATCCCTTGGCGATCGGGGCGAGATCGGGCTCGACGCCGAAATGCTGATAGCCGAACCATGAGCCAAGGCGACCGAAGCCGCAGATTACTTCGTCGCAGACCAAGAGGATGTTCCGGGCCTTGCAGATGCGCGCGATTTCCGGCCAATAGGTCGAAGGTGGAATGATGACGCCGCCCGCGCCCTGTACCGGCTCGGCGATGAAGGCCCCGACATTGTCCTCGCCCAACTCATCGATCTTCTCCTCCAGCTCTCGGGCGACGTTGAGGCCGAACTCCTCCGGCGAGAGCTCGCCGCCGTCGGCGTACCAATAGGGCTGCCCGATGTGGACGACGCCTGGGATCGGCAGGTCGCCCTGCTCGTGCATGTATTTCATTCCGCCCATGCTGGCGCCGGCAACAGTCGACCCGTGATAGCCGTTCCTGCGGGCAATGACGGTCTTCTTGCTGGGCTTGCCGACCGCGCTCCAGTAGACCCGCGCCATGCGGAACCAGGTATCGTTGGCCTCCGAGCCGGAATTGGTGAAGAAGACGTGATTGAAATGCGGCCCGGCATGGGCGCAGACTTTTTCAGACAGCAGCGTCGCCGGCGTTGTCGTCGTGCCGAAGAAGGTATTGTAGTAGGGCAGTTCGTTCATCTGCCGGATCGCGGCATCGGCAATCTCCGTGCGGCCGTAGCCGATATTCACGCACCAGAGGCCGGCAAAGCCATCCAGATATTTCCGCCCTTCACTGTCGAAGATATAGACGCCCTCGCCGCGCTGGATGATCCGTGCGCCGTCGGCGTTCAACTTCTTCATATCGGCGAAGGGATGGAGATGATGGGCGGCATCGAGAGCGGCAAGATTGGAGCGGCTTGGCATGTCGGGCATGATTGAAACTCACCTCATTGCAATTGGTTTCTGCCAGGCGAGTCCGCCGACGCCGCAATTGTGTGCATGGCCCCTCACCCCAGCCCTCTCCCCGTCAAACGGAGAGAGGGAGTTTTCGTGCCAATTACCGCATTGCGCGAAGATGGGCATCGGAGAGTCCCCTCTCCCCGCACATGCGGGGAGAGGGCTGGGGTGAGGGGCCTGGCACGGAGACTCAGCGTCGCCAGACTTGACTGATAGCTATCATGGTTTACGACCATGCCGTGAGCATTGGGGATTTACAAGAGTATGGCGGCCGACAACGCAACCGAAGGTAATGCGCGTATCGAGGTGCTGATATCGGACATGAACGGCCGGCTGCGGGGCAAGCAGATCCCGATCGCGGCCGAAAAGAAGGTCTGGTCCGGCGCCGTGCGGCTACCGACCTCGACGCAGTCGCTCGATATCTGGGGCGACGACAATGACGACATGACAGGCCTGTCGCTGACGATCGGCGATCCAGACGGTACCTGTGTCGCTGATCGGCGCACACTCGCGGATATGCCCTGGGCACCGCCTGGGTCGAAGCAGGTGCTGGCCACCATGCATGAGCTCGACGGCAGCCCGAGCTTTCAGGATCCCCGCGCCATTCTTGCGGCCGTGGTCGACCGCTACAAGGCGCTCGGCCTGACCCCCGTCATCGCAACCGAGCTGGAATTCTATCTGCTTGCCGGCGATTGGCGCGAAAGAGGCATCCCCTCGCCGCCGCCGGCATTGACCTATCGCGACGAGCCGAACGGCTACCAGCTCTACGACATGGACGCGGTCGACCTGCTCGACGGCTATCTTGAAACGCTGCGCAGCTATGCCAGGGCGCAGGCGCTGCCGGCGGACGCGACGACGGCGGAATTCGGCCCCGGCCAGTTCGAGGTCAACCTGCTGCATCGCCCGGATGCCCTTGCCGCCGCCGACGACTGCATCATGCTGAAGCGCGTGGCCGAGCAGGCGGCGCGCAAGCACGGCCTGAAATCGACCTGCATGGCGAAGCCCTATACCGATCACGCCGGCTCCGGACTGCATGTACATGCCAGCATCATCGATGATCAGGGCCGCAATATCCTCGATGCGGAAGGCGGCGAGCCGAAGAAGCTGAAATCGATCTGCGCCGGGTTACTGCAAACGCTAGAGGATGCGCAGCTGATCTTTGCGCCCTATGCCAACTCGTACCGCCGCTTTCAGCCGGGCTCCTTCGCCCCCGTCGACCTGACCTGGGGCTATGGCCATCGCGGCACCGCAGTGCGCATTCCCGAAAAGGATGGACCTGGCGCGCGCGTCGAGCATCGTGTCGCCGGCGCCGACGCCAATCCCTATCTGATGCTGGCGGCAATCCTTGGCGGCATGCTGCTCGGTTTAGAGAACCAACTGGACCCCGGCGAGGAGACGACACCGACCTACGTGCCGGCCAATGCCCCGCGGCTGACGCATGACTTCCTGACCGCCGTCGAACGCTTCCGCAGCTCTGTCTTCATCGCCGATATCTTTGGCGAGCGATATCAAAAGCTCTACGGCGATACGAAGCACAAGGAAGCCATCCGCTCTCTGCGCACCGTTTCCGATTTCGACTATCGAACCTATCTGCCGCGTCTCTGACCGCTTCAGACGGCCAGGCTGTTGACGGCACCCTCGCGCTCGACGCTGGCGGCGGTGCCTTCGCGGACCATCACCTTGAGTTCGCCGGGATGAACCTTGAGCGTTACATCGCGCTCCAGCGGCAGCAACTCGCCATCCATGACGCAGTTTGCGAGCTGGCGCAGCTTCGGGAAATGCAGATGCACTTCCGGCGCATGCATGACCATGACATCGGTGTTCTCACGAAACCGGCCGCGCAGCATATCGACGACAAGACGCGCCACGCCAAGCGGCCGCAATGGCTTTGCCATGTAGAAGCCGAGCTCACCGCCCTGCAGATTGTCAGCATAGAGCAGTGCATTGGCGCCAAAGGGATTGTTGGAGACGGAAATCGCCGACACGTGCCGGCGTTCGCGAACGCCGCCGGCTTCGAAGTCGACATCGAATTCCGGCGGATTGGCGATGACCCCGAAGGCGGCACGGGTGCTGGCCGACATCTTTCCGATGCGCGAGCGATAGGTATAGCCGTTGCGATAACGCACCATGCGCGCATGCAGGCCCGCTGAGAACTGATGCACGAAGGCCCGACCGTTGGCGCTGCCGATATCGACCTTGTCGACCTCACCTGTCGCGAGCACGTTCAGCGTCTGCCAGATATCGAGCGGCAACCTCAGCGAACGGGCAAACAGGTTCATGGTGCCGGCGGGAATCACGCCGAGGGCGACGCCGGTCTTCCAGGCGATGGCGGCGGCGGCCGAAATCGTGCCGTCGCCGCCTCCGGCGACGATACCGTCTATGTCGTCCCGGCGCGCCGCGCGCTCCATCGCCGACACGACGTCTCGTCCCGCCACGACCACGGCTTCGAAATCATGACCGGCATCGCGGAAGACTTGCTCCGCCTTCGCCTCATAGGCAGCCATATCCGTCGTCCGGAAGGTACCGCCATCGCGGTTGAAAAAGCCGATCAACTTCATTGGGGCTCTTGGTCTTTCCGCAAATTGTATTTCGGGAAGGGGCGAATGCCCCCGTGCGCCTCCCCCACAGATGGTTCCGAATGAAGCGATTTCAAGCATTACAACTGCTCTGCCCGATCGGACCAATGTTCACTTATGCAGCGTACGACATGCTGCACTGCAAAAAATGCACGCGACAGAAATATCGACGCCATCGATACTATCGCCTGAGGTATGTCCATGCCCCTCCAGTCCTTTATTTCCCCATGATGCATCGAATGCCGGGTTCCGGGCTCGCTGCATGATTCGCGGCGCCTTGCCCGGGTTTGTCGCCAAGGAGCTTTCGTGAGCGATATTGCCGCCGACGTCCTCGATACCCAAACCGTCCTGGAAGCGCCTTCGCGCACGGCCATCGCGCTCGTGACACTGGCCCTCGCGGTCGGCAGCTTCGGCATCGGTACCGGTGAATTCGTCATCATGGGACTTCTGCCTAATGTTGCCGACACCTTTGGCGTCACCACGCCGGAAGCAGGTCATGTCATCAGCGCCTATGCGCTCGGCGTCGTCGTCGGTGCGCCTATTATCGCCGTGCTCGCCGCCAAGATGGCGCGGCGCACGCTGCTCCTGCTGATGATGGCGATCTTCGCCGCCGGCAATATTTCCAGCGCATTCGCACCGACCTTCGCAAGCTTCACGGCGCTGCGTTTCATCACCGGCCTTCCGCATGGCGCGTATTTCGGCGTTGCCGCGCTGGTTGCCGCATCGATGGTGCCGGTTCACCGCCGCGTCCGCGCCGTCGGCCAAGTCATGCTCGGCCTGACGATCGCCACGCTGATCGGCACGCCGATCGCCACCTTCCTCGGCCAGCTTCTGAACTGGCGGGCGGCCTTCATGATGGTGGGTGGCATCGGCCTCGCGACCATGCTGCTCATCGCCCTCTTCCTCCCCAAGGATAGGGTCGAGGAAGGCGCCAGCATCACCCGCGAACTCGGCGCGCTCAAGCGCATCCAGGTATGGCTGACGCTTGGCATCGCCGCCGTCGGCTTCGGCGGCATGTTCTCGATCTTCAGCTATGTTGCCACCACCACGACACAGGTTGCGGGCCTTGGGGCAAGCATGGTGCCGGTCGTGCTTGCGCTGTTCGGCATCGGCATGAATGTCGGCAATGTCGTGGGCTCCCGTCTCGGCGACATCTCGCTCAAGGGCACGATCGGCGGCATGATGATTTTCAATATCATCATCATGACGCTGTTTTCGTTGACGGCCGCCAATCCGGTGATGCTCTGCGTCTGCGTGTTTCTGATCGGCTGCGGCTTTGCCGCCTGTCCGGCCGTGCAGACCCGCCTGATGGATGTGGCGGCGGATGCGCAGACGCTGGCTGCCGCCTCAAACCATTCCGCCTTCAATATCGCCAATGCGCTCGGCGCATGGCTCGGCGGCATGGTGATCACCTGGGGCTTCACCGCGGCTGCGACCGGCTATGTCGGCGCGGTTCTCTCGGTCGCCGGTCTTGCGGTCTTTGCCGTTTCAGTTGGCCTGGAGCGCCGTACCGGCCACGCATGAGGCCGCGGGTGCGGCCAGTTCCTGCCGGCCATTGTGGCAGAAGACATTCTCCTCGCCCCATACAGCCATCGCCTTGATGATCGGCCGCAGGCTTGTGCCGAGCGGCGTCAGAGCATATTCGACGCGCGGCGGCACGACCGGAAAGACGGTGCGTGAGACCAGCCCGGATTCTTCCAATTCGCGCAGTTGCTTCGTCAGCATGCGCTGCGTCACCGACGGAAGCTTGCGGCGGATTTCATTGAAGCGCAGCGTTCCTTCCATCAGGTGAAACAGGATCACGCCCTTCCATTTGCCGTCGAGCAGGCTCAACGTCGCCTCGACCGGGCATCCCGGAAAATTCCTGACGAGCTTGGAGCGGGGAAGCGACATCGACAGTATCCTTTTTGTACCTACGTACAGAATTTGTGCATTCTTGCGCCCTTTGATGATAATGCGCATCTAGCCTGTGTGCAACAAAACCAGGAGCTTCTCCCATGCGTGCAGTCGCCTACAAGCAACCTCAGCCCATTTCCGCCGAGACATCGCTCATCGATATCGACCTGCCGACACCCGAGGCCAAGGGCCACGACCTGCTCGTCGAAGTGAAGGCGGTCTCCGTCAATCCGGTCGACGTTAAGGTCCGTGCCAGCGCCGCGCCGCCCGAAGGCGAATACAAGATCCTTGGCTGGGACGCGGCCGGCATCGTCAGGGCCGTCGGTCCCGAGGTCACGATGTTCAAGCCGGGCGATGAAGTCTTCTATGCCGGCGCCATCAACCGCGGCGGCTCGAATGTCGAATTCCATCTCGTCGACGAGCGCATCGTCGGGGCCAAGCCGAAGAGCCTCGATTTTGCGGCCGCGGCTGCGCTGCCATTAACCTCGATCACGGCCTATGAAGCGCTCTTCGATCGCCTGAAGGTGCAGGATCCCGTTCCCGGCGTGGCAAATGCGATCCTCATCATTGGCGGTGCCGGCGGCGTCGGATCGATTGCGATCCAGATCGCACGCGCCTTGACCGACCTCACCGTCATCGCTACGGCCTCGCGGCCGGAAACGCAGGCCTGGGTCAAGGAGTTGGGCGCGCATCACGTCATCGACCATTCGAAGCCGCTTGCGCCTCAGATCGAGGCGCTCGGCATCGGCGCGCCCGCCTTCATCTTCTCGACGACCAATACCGCTGACCACATCGCGTCCATCGTCGATGCCATCGCCCCGCAGGGCCGGTTCGCGCTGATCGACGATCCGAAGACGCTCGACGTCATGCCTTTCAAGCGCAAGTCGGCCTCGATCCATTGGGAACTGATGTTCACCCGCCCGCTGTTCAACACGGCCGACATGATCGAGCAGCACAGGCTGCTGACGAAGGTCGCCGAACTGGTCGATGCCGGCAAGGTCCGTACGACGCTGACGGAGACCGCAGGCACGATCAACGCGGCGAATCTGAAGAAGGCGCATGCCCTGGTCGAAACCGGAAAAATGAAGGGCAAGGTCGTCCTGGTGGGCTTCTGAGAGACTGAAATTTTCAGCGAATATGGCCGGGCGCGAGGCGTCCGGCCAAGCTATTTAACGCATTCGCAACGGAATTTGTTGCAACGCACAAACTTTCGGCCGCCTAAAGAAATTTTTCTTGCGACATAGTGCCTTTAACTGCTTCCACCTCTTGACTTTTTATGCCTTCGGCGCGACTTCTCCCCCACGTGGGGAATAATGTTTTTCCATGCCGATTAACCGGAGCCATCTTTAGATGCCTAGCGACAGTAGTAGTCGATTGCCTTTGCCGTCAGTAGCATTCGTGCACTAACCGACTCCTGTCGGCTCGCCACGATCCGCTACGACGGCGGATCGACTGGAAAGGCGAGCTTTAATGAATATCAACAGCTTCCCCATGCGGGCTGGCAACGCCGCTCGTGCATTCATCAATAACAACCGCGCCGTAACCATCGCGGAACGCGTCGAGTCCTTGAACGTGCTCGATGTGGGCGAGGCTGCGCGCATTCTCGCCAAAATGCCGGAAGAGCGCGCCGTGCGCATTCTCGACCGGCCGGAACTGCGCAACGCATCCAAAATTCTCGAAGTCATGGGCAATGCGGACGCCTCCCGGCTGCTGCACGGCATGTCGAACGACCGTGTCGCCGACGTGCTGCTCGAGATGGATATCGACACCCGTGCCCGGCTCTTCGCCACGTTCGACGAGCATGCCCGGCAAGCGATCCAGGGCCTGATGGGCTACCCGCCGCGCACCGCCGGCGGCATCATGACGACAGAGTTCGTGAGCGTATTGGCAAGCTGGACCGTTGCGCAGACGCTCGACCACGTTCGCCAGGTCGAGCGCTCCCGCGAAACCGTCTATGCCATCTATGTGCTCGACGACGAGACACATGTGCTGCTGCATGTCGTGACGCTGCGCCGCCTCATCACCGGCGAGCCCGACGCCTGTATCCTCACCGTCGCACAGAAGGGCACGCCGGTAACGGCGCCGCCACTGATGAAGCAGGAGGACGTCGCCCGTCTGATCCGGCGCCACGATCTGCTGGCGCTTCCGGTTGTCGACGACAAGGGCCACATGCTCGGCATCGTCACCGTCGACGACGTCATCGACACGATGATTGCCGATACGACCGAAGACGCACAGAAGTTCGGCGGCATGGAAGCACTCGGTCAGCCCTACATGAAGATCAGCTTTGGCGGCATGATCCGCAAGCGCGCCGGCTGGCTTGCCGCCCTCTTCCTCGGCGAAATGCTGACGGCAAGCGCCATGCAGCATTTCGAAGGCGAACTGGAAAAAGCCGTCGTGCTGACGCTGTTCATCCCGCTGATCATGAGCTCCGGTGGCAATTCCGGCTCGCAGGCAACCTCGCTGATCATCCGGGCGCTGGCGCTCGGCGAGCTAAAGCTTGCGGACTGGTGGCGCGTGGCTCTGCGTGAACTGCCGACGGGCATCGTGCTCGGCGCAATTCTCGGTCTCGTCGGCTTCGCCCGCATCGTGCTCTGGCAGACCATCGGTCTCTTCGACTACGGTCCGCACTGGCAGCTCGTCGCCTTTACTGTCTTTGCAGCCTTGATCGGCATCGTGACGTTCGGTTCGCTTGCCGGCTCGATGCTGCCGTTCGTTTTGCAGAAGCTGCGGCTCGACCCGGCCAGCGCATCGGCGCCCTTCGTTGCGACGCTGGTCGACGTCACCGGGCTGGTGATCTACTTCTCGGTCGCACTGATGATCCTCAGCGGAACGATGCTCTGAGGATCATCAGGCTCTCATCCAAAAAGGGGCCTGCAACGGCCCCTTTTCATTTTCACTTCGCCTGTTTCATTCAGGCTGTGGCAGTTTCAGGGCACCATTGGTCTTGATCGTGCGGATCGCAAAGTTCGAGCGCAGATCGACCACGCCGGGAAGCACCAAAAGCTTTTCCGACATCACCTTCTCATAGGCGGCAAGGTCCGCCACCACGACCTCCGCGAGGAAATCGGCCGTTCCCGAAATCAAATGGCAGGCCACGACCTCCGGAATGGCGAGCAATGCTGCCTGCTGCGCCTCGGAATTTTCCTTCGAGTGATGACCGACCTTGAGTTCAACGAAAACCGTGAGGCCGAGGCCGGCCTCCTTGCGATCGATATCGGCGCGGTAACCGCGCAGTAGGCCGGATTTTTCCAGGTTGCGGATGCGCCTCAAACAGGGCGACGGCGAAAGATTGACCCGCTCGGCGATCTCGACATTGGTGGCGCGCGCGTCCTCCTGAAGGCAATTGAGGATGGCAATATCGAATTTATCCAGCTTTGGCATATCTGAGAAACTCAAGCATCCATATTGGCAGATTATTGCCTGTATCATGTTTTTGGAGCCATAACTAGCAAGGACATGCCTCAGCCTTCGGCGCTATCTTCTTCCCATCGAAAGACAAACTGGATCGTTGGAAAGGATATGTCGATGACCGCCTTGACCCTCCCCACCCGCAAAATCAGCCCCACAGCGATCGGCTATGCGGGCGCTATCGTCACCGTGTTGATCTGGGCGAACTGGATTCTGGCGACACGCCACACGGCCGAGACGCAGATGAGCACGATCGACCTCGGCCTGATCCGCTACGGCGTGCCGGCCCTGGTATTGGCCCCCGTCTGGTGGCGGACCGGCCTGCTGCCGAAAGGCGTGCCACTGAAGCTGCTGGCGCTGATGGTCTGCGGTTCCGGCGCCCTGTTCTTTCAGTTGACCACCTTCGCCATTCAATTCACCCCGGCCTCGGCAGCCGGCATCCTGCTCGGCGGTTCCATGCCGCTGGCCGCCGCCCTAATCGGCGTGACGCTGTTTCGTGAACGGCTCGATGTGACCCGCTGGCTCGGCCTTGCCGGCATCGTCGCCGGCGTCGTCATCCTGCTGGCACGCAGTCTTTACGGCGTGCAGATCTCCTGGGAAGGCTTCACGCTGCTGCCGCTCGCAGCCTTGCTCTGGGCAAGCTACACCCATGCCTTCCGCCGCTCGGGCTTGAGCGCGTTGCAATCGAGCGCCATCATCGCTGTCTGGTCCTTCCTCATCCATGTCGGACTGGCCTTCGTCTTCGGCAGCTCGCTCGCATCGGTGCCGTTGCCGGAAATCGGCCTGCAGATCGTCAGCCAGGGGCTGCTGTCCGGCCTTGCCGCCACCCTGGCCTACGGTCTTGCCGTCCAGGCCCTCGGCGGCACGCAGGCCGCAGCCTTCACCGCCATCACGCCTGTTCTCGCCACCATCGGCGGCGGGTTCCTGCTCGGTGAGAAAATCGGAGCGGCTGGCATTGCAGCCGCCCTCGTCACCGGCATAGGTGTTGCTCTCTCCACCGGTCTGCTCGCCCGGAAAAGCGCCCAGCATTAATTCCTGTCTTCGACATCATGGCGCTTCGGATTGGCGATCTGGCCCACCCTGGGATACGGATCAGAACCGAAGCGCCATCGCCACGCGTCTGGCCGGATCGGCGCCGTGCGCGACCTCATTCTCCAGGATCCGCGTCAACTCAGCCGGCCTTTCTTCATTGCCCAATATTCGAAATCCCAGCGAGGCATAGAAAGGCGCGTTGAAGGCGGCATGCCGGTCCGTCGTCAAAGTGACGCCTGCAGCACCCTGCGTTTTCGCCGCCGCTATGACAGCTTCCATCAGACGCCTTCCGGCGCCCTTCTTCTGCCAGTGCCTGACGACATCGATTTCGGCAATGTGAACGGAACCGTCCTTGAGGATGCCGGCAAGGAAGCCGAACGGCTGGTCGCCGTCATCGACGGCGACGAGCAGCAGCTGCTCCGCCTGTGACTGCCTGAGCACTTCGATTGACAGCGATGTCGGCTCGCAGGCCACGGCACCGGCCTCATGCAACGCCCAGAACGCATCGATCTCGATATCAGCAAGCAAATGCTGCTCTTCCGGCCGAGCCAGACGGATCGCCCAGGCGCCTTGCCCGACCTCTGTCATTGCATCTCACATATTCGGATAGACAGGCCCTTCGCCACCCTGTGGAGGTACCCAGTTGATGTTCTGGTTGGGATCCTTGATGTCGCAGGTCTTGCAGTGGACGCAGTTCTGGGCGTTGATGACATAGGTCTCCTTGCCATCCTTCTCCACCCATTCATAGACGCCTGCCGGACAGTAGCGGGTCGAGGGGCCGGCAAAAATGTCGTGCTCCGACGATATCTGCAACGCCATGTCCTTGACCTTGAGATGCACCGGCTGGTCTTCCTCGTGGTTGGTGTTCGACAGGAACACCGAGGACAGCCGATCGAAGGTCAGGACGCCATCCGGCTTCGGATAGTTAATCTTCTCGTGCTTGGACGCGGGCTCGAGAGATTGGGCATCCGTCTTGCCGTGCTTCAGCGTGCCGAAGAATGAGAAGCCGAACAGCTGGTTCGTCCACATGTCCAGACCGCCAAGGCCGACGCCGACCAGCGTGCCGAATTTCGACCACAGCGGCTTGACATTGCGCACCCGCTTCAGGTCCTTGCCGATATCCGTCTGGCGCCATTCGTTCTCGATCTCGATCACTTCGTCATTGGCGCGGCCCGCGGCGACCGCCGCGGCGATCTTGTCGGCTGCCAGCATGCCCGACAGCACCGCATTGTGGCTGCCCTTGATGCGCGGCACATTGACGAAACCGGCCGAACAGCCGATCAGCGCGCCGCCGGGAAAGGTCAGCTTCGGCACCGACTGATAACCGCCTTCGGTGATGGCGCGTGCACCGTAAGAGATGCGCTTGCCGCCCTCGAAGGTGCCGCGGATCGCCGGATGCGTCTTGAAGCGCTGGAATTCCTCGAAGGGATAGAGATAGGGGTTCTTGTAGTTCAGGTGCACGACGAAGCCGACGGCGACCAGATTGTCTTCCAGATGATAAAGGAATGAGCCTCCACCGGTCTTGAAGCCGAGCGGCCAGCCGAAGGAGTGCTGCACCAGACCCCTTTTGTGGTTCTCCGGCTTGACCTGCCAGAGTTCCTTGATGCCGATGCCGAATTTCTGCGGCTCGCGATCTTTCGAGAGGTCGAATTTGGCAATGAGCTGCTTGGCGAGCGAGCCGCGCACGCCCTCGCCGATCAGCACATATTTGCCGAGCAGTTCCATGCCGCGCGTATAGTTCGGGCCGGGCTCGCCGTTCTTCTCGATCCCCATGTCGCCGGTGGCCACACCGATGACGGCGCCTTTGTCATTATAGAGCACTTCGGTTGCGGCAAAGCCGGGATAGATCTCGACGCCGAGGCCTTCCGCCTTCTCGGCCAGCCAGCGACAGACATTGCCGAGCGAGACGATGTAGTTGCCGTGATTGTTCATGAGCGGCGGCATTATGAAGTTCGGCAGCCGGATGGAGCCGGCTGGGCCCAAGAACAGGAAGTGATCCGCTGTCACTTCGGTCTTGAATGGATGGCCCTCCTCCTCGCGCCAGCCAGGCAGCAGGCGATCGATGCCGATCGGATCGACGACGGCACCCGACAGGATGTGCGCGCCGACCTCGGCGCCCTTCTCGAGCACGACGACGGTCAGGTCCGGATTGACCTGTTTCAGCCGGATCGCCGCAGAAAGCCCCGCAGGACCCGCCCCGACAATCACGACGTCGAATTCCATGCTCTCGCGTTCAGGCAGCTCGCTCGCGTCAGTCATATACTCTCTCCGATTGGCCGGGCGCCCGATGGCATGGGAGCGCGGCCTTGTCCCCTTTGGGCGTCTTCCCCATTTCGGTTATCTCTTGTCAAAATGGGAAGGGATTGTCGAGCCGGGAAGCGACAGGCAATCCTCCAATTCGTCCAACTAGCAATCAAGTTAAATTACCTTTACGTTAACGTCAACTTTCGATCTCTTTTACCTGGCCGCTGTCACGCTGTGGCTTTCAAAATCGGCTGATGCCGCTCTATAAGTTCCACTTGAGAACTTCGAGATAGCAGAAGGGTGATCAAGATGGATCTTCGTATCGACGGGAAACGCGCGCTGGTGCTCGCCTCTTCCAAGGGGCTGGGGCATGGCATCGCCGTTGCGCTGGCACGCGAGGGAGTAAACGTCCTGCTTTGCGGCCGCAACGGCGAGAGGCTTGACAATAATTGCAAGGCCATCAACGCCGAGGGGAAAGGCCGGGCCGACTGGATCTGGGCCGATCTCAACGACGAGAATTTCATCGAGATCATCGGCAAGGCCGTTACCGAGAAACTCGGCGGCATTGATATTCTCGTCAACAATACCGGCGGCCCGACGCCGGGAACGACTGAGGATATGACCGCCGAGCGATTGGAGACCTATTTCATCTCCATGGTGGCGCGGATCATCACCCTGACCAATGCATTGTTGCCTGGCATGAAGGCGCAAGGATGGGGACGCATCCTCACCGTCGCCTCCTCCGGCGTCATCGAGCCGATCCCCAATCTGGCGCTCTCCAATACGCTGCGCCCGGCGCTCGCCGGCTGGAGCAAGACCTTGGCGAGCGAAGTGGCGGCACAAGGGATCACGGTGAACATGCTCCTTCCGGGCAGCATCGCCACTGATCGACTGGCCGAGCTCGACGCCGCAACGGCCAGGCGCGGCGGCAAGAGCCTCGAAGAGGTCAGCACCGAGCGTCAGCACCGCATTCCCGCCGGCCGCTATGGCCGCGTCGAGGAATTCGCGGCAACGGCCGCTTTTCTCTGCAGCGAACCCGCAAGCTACGTGACCGGGACGATGGTTCGCTGCGATGGAGGCGCTGCGCGATCCCTCTAGAGCGGTTGCGCGCTTCACGGAATCGCCTAACCGCTCTGGCTTATTGTTTTTGAGCAATTCCGGACGGAAAACCGCTACGCACTTTTCCTGGAATTGCTCTAAAGTCGTCATCGGCAAATCGAAAACAGGCCTTTGTAAATGGGGCCTGACAACACAATTCCGTGAGCGAAGACGGGGCCGCCATGACGCCTGTGGCCTGTCTTTACGCGATAAGCGCTGTAAAAGCGTATGCAGCCCTCCATTTATTACATGGCGGCAATCAAAAAATAATCATCTGACTATTTGCTGCGCCGCACAATGCAGAGCAAGTCGAAAGCTTTCCAAGCTTTAATTTTTCGTCATGTCGAACTGTGGTAAATTGCACTGGATGAGCGTTCATAAATTCAGGTTATAGGGACAGAATTACCGAACGTTAGCGGTAACGGCGATGTGATGGATTGCGGCGAAGCCCGTCTTTGTTGTGCGACGCAATAAATACACCTCGATGTCATCGCGCTTTCTGCAACTCGCTTCGACCGGTTCTTCAATATGAAAAAATTTTGGCTTCCCCTCGGCCTTCTAGTCGTCGCTGCCCTTGCAGTCTGGGGCTATCGTGACCGTATTCCTTTTCTTTCGGCATTTGTTGATCAGGCCTCCGCAGAAACCAAGGACGGCAGCAAAACGGCGACAGGTAGCCACAAGCGCGCGGCACTGTCTTCGGTCGTCAAGACCGTTGCGGTAACAAAAACACTCCTTCCAAATGACGTCACCGCTACCGGCTCGGCCGTTGCGCAGAATGCGACGACGATTGCCGCGCAGGAATCCGGCATCATCACATCGATCGAAGCCAAGGACGGCGTGATGGTCAAGGCTGGCGATCTGATCGCAAAGCTCGACGCACGGACTGCACAAGCCGCCGTCGACAAGGATCAAGCGACCATAGCCAAGGATCAGGCAACGCTTGTGGCGGCAGAATCAGCCCTCACCCGAGCCAAGAGCCTGCTTGCCAACGCCGGGACGCAGCAGACGGTCGATCAGGCAGTTGCGGCACGCGATACCGCCGTCGCCGACGTCAACGCTGACAAGGCTCAGCTTGCATCCGACCAGGTGCTGCTGGAAAACACACAAATCCGAGCCCCGTATGATGGGCGTCTTGGCAATGTCGTCCCGAGCCCAGGTGCTTATGTCACTCCCGGTACGGCGATCGTGTCCATCACCCAATACGATCCGATCTACGTACAATTCCATCTGCAGGAAAATCATCTGCGGGAATTGGAGGAAGCTTTGAAGGCTGGCACCGTGCCGGTCAGCACTGTTCCGCGTTCGGATAAGGGCAAGTCCCGCCAGGGCGAAATCAGCTTCTTCGATAATTCGGTCGATGCCGCTTCCGGCACCATCCTTGCCAAGGCAAAGTTCGCCAATGCCAATGGTGCTATCTGGCCTGGCCGATCGGTCAACATCATCGTCCACCTTACCGACACTCAGCCTGTGATCGTCGCTCCGACGGTTGCCATCAGCCCAGGCGCTGACGGTTTCTTCGCCTTTGTCGTCAAAGACGGCAAGGTTCATATGACGCCGGTCACCGTACAGCGCGAGAACGGGGGCTTTACCGCTGTCGCCAAAGGTCTTTCGGAAGGAGATCATGTCGTCGTCGAGGGACAGGTACAGCTGACCGATGGTCAGACCGTCGTCGAACAGTTCAACGACGGAAAGACACAGAACCTTGCCGCAGCCGATGATCAGTCGGGCCGGAAGAGCGAAACGATTACGGTTGGAGCACAGCAATGATCCCCAATTTCTGTATCCAACGGCCGGTGGCGACCACGCTTCTGGCGCTGGGTGTAGTCATGGCCGGTTTGGCCGGCTATCAGCTCGTGCCGGTCGCGGCTTTGCCCCAGGTCGACTTTCCGACGATCAACGTCTCGGCACAGTTGACCGGCGCCTCGCCGCAGACCATGGCGACATCGGTTTCCACTCCGCTGATCAAGCAGTTCGAAACCATCCCAGGCATCAGTGAAATCTCGGCCACGAACTCGCTCGGCAATACGAGCATCGTACTTCAGTTCGATCTCAATCGCAGTATCGATGCCGCCGCCGCCGACGTTCAGGCGGCAATTTCGAATGCAACGCGCCAGCTGCCCAATAACCTGACGACCCCGCCGGGCTACCGCAAGACCAATCCGGCCGACGCGCCGGTCATGCTTCTTGCCGTGCAGAGCGATACAATGCCGCGCAGCAAGCTCGACGAAATTGCCGAAGACATCATCTCCCCTTCGCTGTCGACGCTCCCGGGCGTTGCCGAAGTGACCGTTTTCGGCGCGCAGACTTACGCCGTGCGTGTCGAGGTCGATCCGAGCAAGCTGCAGGACCGCGGCATCGGCATCGACACCGTCAACACCGCGCTCGTCAACGCCAACAACCAGGTTCCGGTCGGCACTCTGCAGAACAACGCACAGAGCATGACCATCAACGCCAACACGCAGCTTACCGATGCTCAGCAGTTCAAGTCGCTGGTCATTGCCAATCCCAATGGCGCGGCGATCCACCTCAGCGATGTCGCCGACGTCCAGGACAGTGTGCAAAATACCAATACCGGCTCATGGTATGATGGCAAACGGGCCATCATTCTTGCGATCCAGCGTCAGCCGGATGCCAACACCGTCGACGTCGTCGATGCAATCAACGCAAAACTGCCGCAGCTTCATGCGGAAATTCCCGGTTCGGTCACGACGAGCGTCATGAACGACTCGGCGCAACCGATCCGTGACGCCATCTCCGACGTGAAGTTCACGCTGTTGCTGACGATCGGCCTTGTCGTTCTGGTCATCTATCTCTTCACCGGCCATGTGACGGCAACGATCATTCCCGGCCTTGCCGTGCCGCTGTCGCTGATTTCGACCTTTGGCATGATGTATGTGTTGGGCTACAGCGTCGACAACATCTCACTACTAGGATTGACACTCGCGGTCGGCCTCGTGGTGGATGACGCAATCGTCATGCTGGAAAACATATTGCGACATGTCGAGGAAGGCATGCCGGTATTGCAGGCGGCGATCAAGGGTTCGGCGGAAGTCAGCTACACGATCATCTCGATGTCGATATCGCTGATCGCCGTATTCATCCCGATTCTTCTGATGGGTGGCGTCGTTGGACGCATCTTCAACGAATTCGGCATGGTGGTCGCCATCGCCATCGTCTCTTCGGCGATCGTTTCGCTGACAGTTACACCGATGCTCAGCTCCCGCCTCTCCAGCGGCCATGGCCAGCCACCGCTGCCAGTTCGTCTCTTCAACAAGGGCTTCGACTGGACGCAGCGCGGCTACGACAGAGGCGTATCCTGGTGTCTGCGCCATCGCGCGACCGTGCTTGTGTGCTTCTTTGGTTCCATCGGCTTTTCCGCCTATCTGTTCATGGTGCTGCCGGCGAGTTTCTTCCCCACGGAAGACATCGGCCGCCTGCAGATCTCCACCCAGGCTCGACAGGATATATCCTATTCGGCCATGCGCGACCTGCAAAACCAGGCCGCAGCCCTCGTCAAAAAGAACCCCGCCGTCGACCACGTGATGTCGATCGTCGGCGGCAGTGCGCGCCAGCCGCTGAACAACGGTACGATGTATGTCCAGCTGAAGCCGAAGGATCAGCGCGAGCCGCTGGACCAGACGCTGCGTGAAATACGCACCACCATCGGCACGATCGCCGGTATCAAGGCCTACATCACACCGCAACAAAGCCTGCGCTTCGGCGGCCGCCAGACCGCCAGCCAATACCAGCTGGTGATTCAGGCGTTGAGCGCCGACAAGACCGACCTCTGGTCCAACAAGATCGCAGACCAGATGCGGCGCGATCCGCGCTTCACCGATGTCGCCTCGGATGAGCAGAACAATGCGCTGCAGGCCAATATCGTCGTCGACACCGAAAAGGCGGCCAACTACGGCATCAACAACAATGTGCTGCGCACCACGCTGGAGGAAGCGTTCGGCAATTATAACGCCGCGCAGATCCAGACCACCGGCGACAGCTATGACGTTATCGTCGAATTCGACACCAGCAAACCCTGGGACGACCAGAAGCTGCAGGAAATCCGGGTCGCCTCCGCAAGCGGCGCCCTGGTTCCGCTGTCGAACTTCGCCCATGTCGAGCGCACCACCGGCCCGGTCACCATCAACCAGACCGGCCAGCTCGTGTCGACCACCGTGTCCTTCAACCTGCCTGCGGGCGAAGCCCTCGGTGACGCCACGGCACAGATCGATCAGATCAAGAAGGATCTCAACATGCCGGCGGACGTCTTCACGTCCTATGGCGGCACCGCCCAGATCTTCCAGCAGTCGCAGGGCAGCACGCCTTATCTGATCCTTGCCGCCGTGCTGACGATCTACGTGGTCCTCGGCGTGCTTTACGAGAGCTTTATCCATCCGCTGACCATTCTGTCCGGCCTGCCGGCCGCCGCCCTCGGCGCGCTGCTTTCCCTCAAGCTCTTCGGTTTCGACCTGTCGATCATCGCCCTCATCGGCTTGCTGATGCTGATCGGTATCGTCAAGAAGAACGCGATCATGATGATCGACGTGGCGCTGGAAACGCTGCGATCGGGCAGTGGCGTATCTGCGGCGGAGGCGATCCATGAAGCCTGCGTTCGCCGTTTCCGGCCGATCATGATGACGACCTTCTGCGCCTTGCTTGGTGCCCTGCCGATTGCCGTCGGCGGGGGCGCGAGCTCGGAGCTGCGTCAGCCGCTCGGTGTCGCGGTCGTTGGCGGTCTGGTCGTCTCGCAGATCCTGACGCTGTTCATCACGCCGGTGATCTTCCTTGAGATGAACCGCCTGAGCGACTTTCTGGCTCGCCTCGGCAAACGCAAGGACACGGACCAGCATCCGAAAGACAGACCGACGGCTATCGCCGCCGAATGAGATCAACGGGCGCCGAGAGGCGCCTGCTTCGCTTGGCATGCCCGGAATTGCCGATGGCATCGCGCAAGGCGGGAATGTCACCGCCCGCGTCTTTGGACAGGCCAAATAAAACCCATCGCCAAGTCTTGCACTTGCTACCCAGCCATGTCATGACGCGCCCTCTTTGCGATAGTGGCGCGTCTCGCGCCTCACAGGGGCTTTGTCCCAATCCTGAAAATTTTGACGGAAAGGAGTGCGGGCATGGCTCGGGCGCTTGGTTTCGACTTCGGCACGACGAATACGGTTCTGGCGATGGCCGATGGGCCCGACACCCGATCGGTCGCCTTCAACAGCGCAACAGGCACGTCCGACAGCATGCGCACGGCGCTCTCCTTCATGAAGGACCCGGCGCTGGGCGCTGCGGCACTGAAGGTCGAGGCCGGACATGCGGCGATCCGGCAGTTCATCGACAATCCCGGTGACTGTCGCTTTCTGCAGTCGATCAAGACTTTTGCGGCAAGCGCGCTTTTCCAGGGCACGCTCATCTACGCCAAACGCCATCGTTTCGAAGATCTGATGGAGATTTTCGTGCGGCGCCTGCGCGCCTATGCGGAAGACGGCTGGCCCACCGAAGTCTCACGGATCGTTACAGGCCGGCCGGTGCATTTTGCCGGCGCCAATCCCGACCCCGCACTCGCCACGGAACGCTACAACGCGGCCCTGTCCCGCATCGGCTTCCCGGAAATCCACTACGTCTACGAGCCGGTGGCGGCCGCCTTCTACTTCGCCCAGCATCTGAAGAAGGATGCGACCGTGCTGGTAGCCGACTTCGGCGGCGGCACGACGGACTATTCGCTCATCCGCTTCGAGACCCATGCCGGCAAGCTCACCGCCACCCCGATGGGCCATTCCGGCGTCGGCATTGCCGGCGATCATTTCGACTTCCGGATGATCGACAACATCGTCTCGCCGGCAATCGGCAAGGGCAGCTTCTTCAGGAGCTTCGACAAGCTGCTGGAAATGCCCACCTCCTATTATGCCAACTTCGGCCGCTGGAACCAACTCTCCATCTTCAAGACCTCGCGCGAATATGCCGACCTGAAAACGCTGGTTCGCAGCAGCCTGGAGCCGGAAAAGCTGGAGACCTTCATCGAACTCGTCGAGCATGACGAAGGCTATCCGCTCTATCAGGCCGTGTCGGCAACGAAGATGGCCCTTTCGGCTGATGAAGAGGCGGAGTTCAACTTCCCACCCCTCGGCAAGGCCGGCCGCACGCGTGTCCGCCGGGCGGACTTCGAAAAGTGGATCGCAGACGACCTTGCCCGTATCGAAGGCGCGCTGGACGATGTGCTGACGACCACGAGGACGTCACCCGACGCGATCGACAAGGTATTCCTGACGGGCGGCACGTCCTTCGTGCCGGCTGTGCGGCGCATCTTCACGGAACGCTTCGGTCAGGAGCGCATCGAGACAGGCGGCGAGCTGCTCTCGATCGCCCATGGCCTTGCGCTGATCGGCGAGCGCGAGGACATCGCCCAGTGGACGGCGTGATAGAGCACGCTGCCCTGCTCTTTCGTTCCTGTGCCGCATTGGCTACAGTTCGTCCATGATCTCCGCCAGCGACCTAACACCGGCCGAACTTGCCGCTCTCCTGCATTTTCATGCGGATGCCGGGGTCGACTGGCTGCTGGAAGAGCAGCCGGTCGACCGATTTGCCGAATTCGAAGCCATGCGGGCCGCACGACTGGGGGCAAGGGCGGCGCCGTCGCGTGACGAAGCGCCGCCGCCTGCGGCGAAAGCGCAGCCGGATCGTCGTCAGAGCGCGAAGCCAGTTGCTGTCCCGCCCCCCACCTCGCCGCGCAATGCGCCCGCGATCCCCGACGAACAGGTTATGGAGCAGGCCCGATTCGCGGCTGAAAGCGCGCGGTCGCTTGCCGAGCTGAAGACTGCAATCGAGGCCTTCAACGGCTGCAATCTGAAAAACAGCGCCCGCTCGACGATCTTTGCGAGCGGCACGGCCGAAAGCCGGATCATGGTGATCGGCCCGATGCCGAGTGCCGACGACGATCGGGAAGGCGTGCCCTTTGCCGGCCGCGCCGGATTGTTGCTGGACAAGATGCTGGCCGCCATCGGCCTTCGGCGCGACGATATCCTGCTTACCAACGTCATTCCGTGGCGACCGCCGGGCAACCGCACGCCCTCGGCACCGGAAATCGAGATATGCCGTCCGTTCATAGAGCGGCAGATAGCGCTCACGGAACCGAAAGCATTGCTGCTGCTCGGCAATTTCACCGCGCGTCATTTCTTCGACAGCGGCGAGACCATCCACGGACTGCGCGGACAATGGCGGGAAATCAGCATTCTCGGCCGAACGATCCCGGCAATCGCCAGCCTTCATCCGCAGGAATTGCTCACCGCGCCGATCAATAAGCGGCTGGCATGGAATGATCTGCTCGCTTTCAAGAATCGTCTCGACGCCGAAATATTAGGCTGATTTTCGCCACAGTTAACAAAAAATGACACTAGCCATGCATTTGTAGCATGGCAGTCTTTCGCGGCTGTGCATTGCGAAATATATGTTGCACTGCAATATATAGCTGTGTCTTGGGAGGAATCTCAAAAGGAACCAAGGCCATGAGTTCACGTTTTCGTCCTATTCACTGCGGGTTTGACACCCTGCGTCGCGCTCTCGAGCCCGTGCGCGCTACAAACGGACATCGCAATCTCGGCGTCGCTGCCAACGAGCAGATGACAGCCCGAGGCACCGGAATCTCGGCGCGCGTCAGCCGTCCGACCGCCATCTTCGCCGATTTCCGCGCCTGCTGAACAAGCGCGGCCGCGGGTTGCGGCATAGCCTCGCCTTTGATTTTCAGGAATTGCAGCATGTCTTCGGGTTTGCGTTCGCTCATCACCCTCTTTGATTCGGTCGGCCATATCGGCTCCGCGGTGCGCGCTGCCGAGGAATTCGAGCGCGCTCGCAATCTTGGCAGGGACGAATGCAAAGACTCGAGCCCCGCACGGGCAGCAGTGGCCAGCATTCCTCTATGAGGCCTCACGGGCGGGATCGATGATCCGGCCCGTCGTTTAGACTATCCAGAAAAGATCTCATGAAGCACCGCCGGGTATCGACGCCCGGCTGCATCTCGCCGCCATTATTGTTTCGGATCGGGGCGCCCTGCGGCAGACTGCGCCCAGGCGAAAGCCTCGTCTATCGCCGCAAGCTTCACAGCCTGCCATCCGCAATACTGATCCAGAAAATCGCGCGATATCCACATGCGTGTCTTCTTGGGTTCATCATACCAGCCTATGTCGCCACGATCGGCGGATTTACGCAAAAGGCGTTGCAGATGGGTCCGGGATATCATGAAGTGAGCCGCCAGTGCGCGCGCGTCGACGCGCCCGATATCGATGTGGCTTTCCATCTCCGCGCTCAGATCCATTTTCGCCATGATGTGGTCGACGACAAGACCACCGGCCTCGGTCCATAAAAACAAGCCAACGCCTTCCGGCGGCTCGCGCCAGACTTCCGCCTCCAGGCAGTGACGCGCCATGCGCGGTTGTGCCAGATCCATCAGCGCCGGAGAGGTGGCAAGTGCGACCGCACGCACGCCATCGTCGAGCAGATCGAGCGCCGCCAGATTGGACAGATACCAGCCAAACATCGCCGTGTGACTGATCTCGGTCGGCACATAGCGCCGGGGGCGTCGAACATGGCCGGGGGCCGGCACGAGGAAGCGATAGGTGAGCAGCTCCTCGACAAAGCTCAGCACCGTGTTGCGGCTGGCGACCCGATGACGCGTGATAAGATCGCGAAGGCTGACGACGGTCAGACCGGAGCCGGGTACCGCCGGATCGTATTCGAAATGAAGCGCATAGGCCGTCTGGGTCAAAAGCCAGCGCTGATGCGAGGCAAGCATTCGCGCAATTCGCGGGCCATGATCGTAGCGGTTCCGCAACGATTCCGCGAGGAAGCGCAGCGATGATATGAATTTAGGATGGCGAGCAAGTTGCTCAATGGAAAAGCTCAATCGGGCCTCCTTGGGGTGCCCTTCTCAACTGCCGATAATACAGGATGTTTTATTTTTGTGAACGAGTTCACCGGAATCGATCATAATTCCGAAAGCCTATAGCATGCTATAGTTGTGTAGACGCACTCATACCGTAAGAGATTAAACAAATAATTTACTTTAAATAACTCTTCTCTGTCTGCGCACGCTGTTTTCGATGACAGCAAGGCAATGACGACCCGTCTGAACGATGTGACCGCATTCGCTGCAAAGGCAGGCAAAAACAGCCGGAGAATGATTACGCAGCGGCCGGATACACATCCAAGAGTGGCATTCAACCTGAAACGGAAGCTGCCCGTCGATCGAATACTTGCTGTGCCATAACAAAACATAACGATGTAATGATATGACTTTAACTTTGGTTCAGATTTCGATGTAATGATGCGGCGACTTCCAGTCCGAGGTAAGGCTTCGGATTGCGCCCGCCATAGCATAAGCCTTGATCAGGATGGACCATGCGAACAGACACCGGCCAGATTGTCTATCTGGCAGAATATCGTCCCACCGACTTCGTTCTGGAACGCGTGGATCTCACTTTCGATCTGCATCCGACCGAGACCAAGGTCGAAGCGCGGCTGATCTTTCACCGGCGGGAAGGCACCGATCCGAAAGCCCCGCTCGTGCTCGACGGCGATGAGCTGGTTCTTTCCGGGTTGCTGCTCGATCAGGACGAAGTTCCGGCCGGACAATATGAAGCTTCGCCGGACAGCCTGACCATTCGCGACCTGCCGGAAAGCACGCCCTTCGAGCTCACCATCACGACGGTGATCAATCCGGAGGCCAATACACAGTTGATGGGCCTCTATCGCACCGGCGGCGTCTATTGCACGCAGTGCGAGGCCGAAGGGTTCCGCCGCATCACCTATTTCCCCGACCGACCGGATGTTCTCGCTCCCTATACGGTCAATATCATCGCCGACAAGCAAGCAAACCCGCTGCTGCTGTCGAACGGCAATTTCCTCGGCGGCGCCGGCTACGGCGAAGGCAAGCACTTCGCCGCCTGGTTCGATCCGCATCCGAAGCCGAGCTATTTGTTTGCGCTCGTGGCGGGCGATCTTGGCGTCGTTGAGGATACGTTCACGACCATGTCCGGCCGCGAGGTGGCGCTGAAGATCTATGTCGAGCATGGCAAAGAGCCGCGTGCGGCTTACGCGATGGATGCGCTGAAGCGCTCCATGACATGGGATGAGGAGCGGTTCGGACGCGAATATGACCTCGACATCTTCATGATCGTCGCCGTTTCGGACTTCAACATGGGGGCGATGGAAAACAAGGGCCTCAATGTCTTCAACGACAAATACGTGCTGGCCGATCCGGAAACCGCTACCGATGCCGACTACGCCAATATCGAAGCGATCATCGCGCATGAATATTTCCACAACTGGACGGGCAACCGCATTACCTGCCGCGATTGGTTCCAGCTCTGTCTCAAGGAAGGCCTGACCGTCTATCGCGATCACGAATTCTCCGCCGACCAGCGCTCGCGGCCGGTCAAGCGCATCGCCGAGGTCCGTCATCTGAAGTCGGAGCAGTTTCCGGAGGACAGCGGTCCCCTCGCCCATCCGGTGCGTCCGACGACATACCGCGAAATCAACAATTTCTACACGACGACGGTCTACGAGAAGGGCAGCGAAGTCACGCGCATGATCGCGACCCTGCTCGGCCGCGATCTGTTCAAGAAGGGCATGGACCTCTACTTCGATCGGCACGACGGACAGGCTGTGACGATCGAGGATTTCGTTAGATGTTTCGAGGATGTCAGCGACCGCAACCTCACGCAGTTTTCGCTTTGGTATCACCAGGCAGGCACACCTCTCGTGACCGCCTCCGGCGACTATGATGCCGCCGCCAAGACCTTCACGCTGTCGCTCGAACAAATGCAGCCAAACACGCCGGGCCAGACGACCAAAAAGCCCCTGCATATTCCGCTGCGTCTGGCGCTGATTGCCGAAAACGGTGCTGTGATCGCCCCGTCGTCTGTGGCCGGAGCGGAACTGACCGACGACGTCCTGCACCTCACGGAAAAGGCGCAGACGGTGGTCTTCCACGGCATCCCCTCGCGGCCGGTTCTGTCGCTCAACCGCAGCTTCTCGACACCGATCAACCTGCAGTTCAACCAAAGCGCCCGGGATCTGGCGCTGATCGCCCGTTACGAAACCGATCACTTCGCCCGCTGGCAGGCGCTGATCGACCTGGGGCTGCCTAACCTCCTGCAGGCGGCTCGCGATGCACGTCAAGGCATTGCCGTCACCTGCGATTCCGCCTTCGTCGACGCGTTGCTGGCGGCAGCGGGCGATGACAGCCTGGAGCCGGCCTTCCGGGCACAGGCGCTTGCCCTGCCGAGCGAAGCCGACATTGCCCGCGAACTCGGCGGCAACAACGATCCCGATGCCATCCACACGGCTCGCCAGGCGATCCTCAAGCGGGTCGCCGAAACCGGCAAGGACATCTTTGCTGCGCTTTACGACAGCATGCAGACGCCAGGATCATTCAGCCCGGACGCGGCAAGCGCCGGGCGCCGGGCGCTGCGCAATGCGGCTCTGACCTATCTGTCGCAACTGGATGGTACGCCCGCCCGTGCAAAGGCCGCCTATGACGCGGCAAACAACATGACCGATCTCAGCGCCGCACTGACCATTCTCGCGCATCGCTTTCCCGATACGGCAGAAACCGCCGCTGCCCTCGAGCATTTCCGCGAGCGCTTCTCCGAAAATGCTCTGGTCATCGACAAATGGTTCGCCATCCAGGCCGGGATTCCCGGCGCAGGCGCGCTGGAGCGCATCCAGCGGCTCATGGAAACGCCGCTGTTCAAGCGCACCAATCCGAACCGCGTGCGCGCCGTGCTCGGCACCTTCGTTTTCGCCAACCCGACCGGCTTCGGCCGGGCCGACGGCGCCGGCTACGGCTTCCTCGCCGACGAGATCCTCGACATCGATCAACGCAACCCGCAGCTTGCCGCCCGTATTTTGACTTCGATGCGCTCCTGGCGCCTGCTGGAACCGGTGCGCGCCGACCATGCCCGCTCGGCTCTGGTGCGGATCGAACGGGCCGGCGGTCTTTCGAGCGACGTGCGGGATATCGTGGAGCGTATCCTGAAGGAATGATCCCGGTCTTGCCGGCCGTCGATCGAGACGGCTGACTTGCGGCATCTTTTTCAGCTTCAACGAGTCCCGAATGCACGCAACTTACCGGTGCGTGTACAAAAGATGCTGAAATCGCAGATGGTTAAGAAAGTTTTACCTCGCCCTCTGGACAAGGCGAATCACGAGTGATTCATTAAGGCAGATTCGGGCGAGCGGCGCAGCGAATCACACGAGGGACAAGGCTAGAGCGATGGTGGACGTGCGGCGGGCAACCGCGGCCGATGGACGGCTGCGTGTTAATTTCGACGGTCTGAAATCCTGGCATAGCGGCGTTACTGATCGGACGGGTGTCCGGGTGGAGACGATGTCGCGTCGCTTCCCGCAGACCGAACATATCCTCAAGCGCATCATCCCGGTCCTCATCATTTCCTTCCTGATGGTGGTTGCCGCCTCGCATTTCTTCGGCATGGTCACCGAACACGGCCGGATGGCGGCGTCAGCCCGGCGCGCGACCTCGCTTTCCATCGCCGCCGCATCGGCCGCCCTTTCAAACGATGCCAGCCTGTTCCAGGCCGGCAACCGGAGCGACGCGGAGCGGAAGCTTGCGACCTACCTGCCGCAGGATCGGCTGGATAGCGGCGCATTCGTTCTGCTCGTGCAGTCGAGCGGAAGGGTTTTCGGCTCATCCGCCGCCGGCTCCGCCTATATCGGCATGTTGATCTTCGACTTCTTTCCCGAGGTATCCGCCATCCGGAATTTCGGCGATCACGCCGGCGTCATCGAGACGATGATCGACGGCGAGCCTTATTATGCGGCGATTTCATTGATCGGCGACAAGGGCGATTTCATTCTGTCGGCCGCTTCGATGGAGCAGATCGACAAGCTCTGGCGCGATGAGCTGACGCTCAACGTCACGCTCTTTGCCGGCATTTCGTCCATTCTGCTCGTCATTCTCTATGCCTATTACACGCAGGTGAAGCGGGCCCGCGATGCCGACGAAATCTTCCTCGAATCCAACCTGCGCGTCGAGACGGCCCTTTCCCGCGGCCGTTGCGGCCTCTGGGATTTCGATTTCACCAGCCGCAAGTTCTTCTGGTCGCGGTCGATGTACGACATGCTTGGAATGCCGGCCGCCGACAAGCCGCTCGCCTTCACCGATGCGGCACGCCTGATGCACCCGGATGACAACAGCCTGCATATGCTGGCCCGCTCCGTCACCCGCGGCAGCGCCGGCCAGGTGGACCAGATTCTTCGCATTCGCCATGCCAAGGGGCATTATGTCTGGATGCGTGCCCGCGCCCAGGTCATTCGCACCAATTCCGGCCGCGTGCACATGATCGGCATCGCCATGGACGTCACCGAACAGCATCGGCTGGCGCAGCGCTACGCCGAAGCCGACCAGCGGCTGGCCGATGCGATCGAATGCACCTCAGAAGCCTTCGTCTTGTGGGACAAGAATGATCGCCTTGTCATGTGCAACGCCCACTTCCAGCAGGCTTACGGACTGCCGGACAAGGTGCTCGTGCCGGGGGCCGAACGCGCCATGGTCAACGCCGCCGCGGCTCGGCCAGTCATCGAGCGCCGCATTGTCGATCCCGGCCGCTCCAATCATTCGCAGACGACGGAAGTCCAGCTTGCAGATGAGCGCTGGCTGCAGATCAACGAACGCCGGACCCGTGACGGCGGCCTCGTTTCCGTCGGCACCGACATTACACAGTTGAAGCGCAACCAGGAACGGCTGCGCGAATCCGAGCGACGGCTGATGGCGACGATCAACGATCTCTCGGCTTCACGCCAGATCCTGGAACGGCAAAAGGCGGAACTGTCGACCGCCAATGCCAATTACCTCTGCGAAAAAGAACGCGCCGAGGCCGCCAACAGGGCGAAATCGGAATTCCTCGCCAATATGTCGCATGAGCTGCGCACACCGCTCAACGCCATCCTCGGCTTTTCGGAAATCCTGCAGGATCAGATGTTCGGCCCGCTCGGCTCGGCGCGGTACAATGAATATGCCAAGGATATCCATGACAGCGGCAAGCATCTGCTGAACGTCATCAACGATATCCTCGACATGTCCAAAATCGAGGCCGGCCATATCAAGCTCAGCTGCGAGCAGGTCGACCTCGCTCCATTGATCGAGGAATGCCTGCGTCTCACCCGCATTCCGGCCACACACAAGAACATTCTCGTCGAGCAGTGCATCTCTGCCGATATCAGGCTCAGCGCCGATCGCCGCGCCATGAAGCAGATCGTGCTCAATCTGCTCTCCAACGCCGTGAAATTCACCAATGACGGCGGCCGCATCGCGGTTCGTACCCGCAAGGTCGAGGATGCCGTGGTGCTGATCATCGCCGATACCGGCATCGGCATTCCAAAATCGGCCCTGAGCAAGATCGGCCAACCCTTCGAGCAGGTGCAAAGCCAATATGCGAAAAGCAAAGGAGGCTCCGGCCTGGGGCTCGCGATTTCGCGATCGCTGACCGCGCTGCATAACGGCCGCATGCGTATCCGCTCCCGCGAGGGCGTCGGCACGGTCATCGCTATTCGCATTCCTGATCGGCGCTGATCAGCTTCCCACCGTTGTCTGGAATATTTTTCGTACCGCCTTCGAGAGCCGCTTCAGCTCCGCTTCGAGCGTGCGAATATCGGGACAGTCGCCTGCACGGCAGACCAGCTCGATCAGCCCGGAAGGCGCATGTCCCGGATCGAACAAACCGTCGATGCAAAGCCGGATCAGCTGCGACAGCGCTGTATAGAGATGCAGGGCCTCCAGACAAACATCGAGATCGTTGCGATCCATCAGACTGCCGCCTAGCAATTTCAATGCATCGGCCGTACTGAGGCCGTTAGCATCTATGCCGACGCCGCGAGTCGGCGCGATGAGCCGCAAATATTGCGCAATGAATTCGATATCGATCAGCCCGCCGGGGATCAGTTTCAGATCCCAGATGCTTTCCGGCGGCTTCTCCTGTTCGATCAGTCTGCGCATCTCCAGGACATCCTTGGCGATCTTGGCGATATCTCGCCTTGCGGAAAGAACCTCGCCGATGATGCGTTCGGCATTCAGCGTCAGTTCCTCGTCGCCGCAGATCAAGCGCGCTCGCGAAAGCGCCATATGTTCCCAGGTCCAGGCTTCCTCGCGTTGGTATCTTTCGAAGGAGTTGATGCGCGTGGCGACCGGGCCCTTGTTACCCGAGGGGCGCAGGCGCATGTCGACCTCATAGAGCACGCCTTCGGCCGTCGGGGCCGAAAGAGCCGCGATCAGGCGCTGGGTGATGCGGGTGAAATAACGGGTCGCATCCAGCGGCTTCGGACCTGAGGATTCACCTGCCGTATCGTCATAGTCGTAGAGCAGGATGATATCGATGTCGGAACCTGCCGTGAGCTCGAAACTGCCGAGCTTGCCCATGCCGACGACGGCGACGCGGCCGCCGGGATATTCGCCATGGGCCGCGCGGATTTCCTTCATTACAGCATCCAGCGCCGCCTCGACGATCAGATCGGCGAGATAGGTGAAGGCGCGGGCGGCCATGAAACCGCCGATCGCGCCCGTCAGCAGGCGAATGCCAATCAGGAAGCGCTGTTCGGACGCAAAGATGCGCAAGCGGTCAAGCACCTCCTCATAATGCCTCGCCGGCGCCAGAAAGCTTCTGATGCGCTCCGCCAGATAGTCCCGTGTCGGCAGTTCGGCCATGAGACCCGGGTCCAGCATGCCGTCGAAGACATGCGGCTTGGCGGCTATGATCTCGGCGAGACGCGGTGCCGACGACATGATGTTGACGATGAGCGAGAGCAATGCCGGATTGGTGCTGAGCAGCGAGAAGAGCTGAATGCCCGCCGGCAATCCGGAGATGAAGCTGTCGAAGCGCAGCAGCGCCTTGTCTGCCCGCTTGCTTTCGCCGAAGACCCTCAGCAGCTCGGGCGTCAGCTCGGTCAGCCGCTCGCGCGCCTCGACCGATTGCGTGGCGCGATATCGCCCATAGTGCCAGGTGCGGATGACGTTGGAGATATCCGAAGGTCTCTCGAAGCCGAGACGTCGCAGCGTCTCCAGCGTATCGGGATCATCACCCTGACCAGTGAAGACCAGATTGCCGGTTTCGGTCGACAGTTTTGTTTCCTGCTCGAACAGGCGGGCATAGCGTCGCTCGACCGTTTTCAAGATCGTTACCAAAGCCACGGAAAAAGCCGATACGTCGGCAAACCCCATCATGAAAGCAACGCGCTTCAGCTCGGTGTCCGTCTCCGGAAGCAGATGCGTCTGCTCGTCGCGCACCATCTGCACGCGGTGCTCGACATCGCGCAGGAACCAGTAGGCGGCCGCCAGCTCGTCGCGCGTTTCCGCGTCTATCCATTTCGCCTTGGTCAGCTCCGCCAGCGTTTCCTCCGTCGAACGGCAGCGCAGCGCCGGCATGCGGCCGCCGGCGATCAGCTGCTGCGTCTGTACGAAGAACTCGATCTCGCGAATGCCGCCGCGGCCAAGCTTGACATTGTGGCCCTTGACCGCAATGGCGCCGTGCCCCTTGTGCGCATGGATCTGCCGCTTGATGGAATGAATGTCCGATATCGCGGCATAGTCGAGATATTTGCGAAAGACGAAGGGCACGAGATCGCGGATGAAGGCCTGCCCCGCGGCGATGTCGCCGCCGACGGGCCGGGCCTTGATGAAAGCGGCACGCTCCCAGTTCTGCCCCCTGCCCTCATAATAGATCATCGCCGCATCGACGGGGATCGCAAGCGGCGTCGAACCGGGGTCGGGCCGCAGACGCAGGTCGGTGCGGAACACGTAGCCGTCGGCCGTGCGCTCCTGCAAAATGCGCACCAGCCGGCGCATCAGCCGCGGAAAGATATCGATCGCGTCTTCCGGATTGGGAACGATACCGGCCGTTTCGTCAAAGAAAACGACGATGTCGATATCGGACGAGTAGTTCAGCTCCTCAGCACCGAGCTTGCCCATGCCGAGCACGATCAGGCCCGATTTCCGGCTTGGAGCGGCGGGATCGGCAACCGAGATCTTGCCGGCTACGTGCGAAGACAACAGCAGATGGTCGATCGCCGCGGAGATGGAAGCTTCCGCAAGGGCGCTCAGCCAGCGGGTGGTCACCCTCCCGTCATAGATACGCGCAAGGTCGGCAAGCGCGATCAGGAAGGCGGCCCGGCGTTTGGCCACACGCAGACGGCTCATGACTTCGGATTCCGAAGGCGACGCCCCACCGTCTTCCGCCGGCAACCAGGCACGACGGGCCTGTTCGACCAGTGCCTTGATCTGCGGCGACAATGGCTTCTCGATGGCCGCAACGAGCAGCGACGGTTCGAGATTGGCCATTTCGCGCAGATGGGGCGACAGTGCCAGCGCGGCGACGACAAAATCCCGCAGGGAACTCTCGCCGCCTAGCAGGGCGGCGATTGCCGGCTCCACGCCGGCGATCTGCTTGAGATCGGCGAGCGTGGACTTCAATTCCGTCTGGTTCAGCGGCCGCAGCCGCCCAGGCGGGACATCCCGCAACAAATCGCCTTGCGTCGTCGTCATGCAGCTCTCCCCAAGAGCAATCGGATAAGGCAGGATTAGTCTATTGTTTCTGTGTGGGGAAGATCATGGTGACCGTTAGTCCCTTGGCATCGGAATGCTCGGGATCGGTATCCGAAAGCTCGAGCCGGCCTCCATGCAGCTCCATGACGGCTTCCACCAGCGCCAGGCCAAGGCCCGTTCCCGGCTTGGAACGGCTTTCGTCCAGGCGGAAGAAGCGCTTGATCACATCGGCGCGCTGATGGGCGGGAATGCCGGGACCGTGGTCCGCAACGGCAAGCATGACAGCATCATGCGTGCGCGACAGCTTGAACGTCACCGCCGGCTCGCCACGGCAACCGGCCGCATATTTGAGGGCGTTGTCGATGAGGTTGAACAGCGCTTGACCGATCAGTTCGCGATTGCCCTGCACCTCCACATCCGGCTCGATGTCGGCTGTGAGCGCCAGGCCAACCTCTTCGGCGGCCGGTTCATAGAGTTCGGCCGTATCGGCGACGATGGAAGAAAGATCGACGGCGGTCATTTCGGCCGCCACGGACCCCGCCTCGACGCGGGAAATCATCAGCAGCGCGTTGAAGGTGCGGATCAGCTGGTCCGATTCGCCGATGATGCCCTCGAGCGCGACGCGACGGCCCTCGCTATCGCCATTGTCGACCGCCTCCGCAGCCTTGTTCCGCAACCGCGTCAGCGGCGTTTTCAGGTCATGCGCAATATTGTCGGAGACCTGCCGCAAGCCTTCGTTCAATTTCTCGATGCGCCCCAACATGGCGTTCAGCGATGCCGACATGCGGTCGAACTCATCGCCGGAGCCCCCAACGGGCAGGCGCTGCGAAAGGTCACCCGCCATGATCTTACGGCTGGCATCCGTCATCCGGTCGATGCGCTTCAAGGCGTTGCGGCCGATACCGAACCAGATGACCAGCGCACCGACACCCATGATCGCCAGCGCCAGCATCAGCGCCTGGCGTACCAGCAGGCGGAAGCGCTCCGGTTCGCCGAGGTCGCGGCCGATCAGGATGCGCAGGCCGTTGTCGAGAATGAAGATATTGGCGATCGCCAGATGCCGGCGCTCCGGATCGTTGGTTGCGTCGGTATAGCGCTCGTAGGTGAAAGGCAGTTCCGTCCAGCCGGCCTGGCCGAGTACACCGGGCTGCACCGAGGCGACGTTGCCGGCGAGGATATCGCCGGAGGGGCCGGCAATGACGTAGAGATTGGCGCCTGGCTGGCGGGCCCTACGCTCCATCGTGCGCAAGAGCAGGTTCAGGCCGCCAATATCGTAGGCACGCTTGACCTGATTGACTTCCTGCTGAACGGCATCGCGGATCTGACCGGTCAGCAACCGCTCGGACATGGCCGTCACGTAGAAAACGAGCGTGGCGGCACAGAGCGCAAAAAGAAGGATGTAGAGGGCGGATAGGCGGACTGCGGTGGACTTGAAGAGGACGCGAAAGCGACTCATCCCTCATCCTTGATCATATAGCCGGCGCCGCGGATCGTCTTGAGCAGCGGCTGGCTGAAATCCTTCTCGATCTTGGAGCGCAGCCGCGAGACATGTACGTCGATGACATTGGTCTGCGGATCGAAATGGTAATCCCAGACATTCTCGAGAAGCATGGTGCGGGTGACAACCTGGCCGGCATTCTTCATCAGATATTCCAGCAGGCGGAATTCGCGCGGTTGCAGCGGGATCTCCTTGCCGCCGCGGCGCACCTCATGCGACAGCCGGTCGAGCTCCAGATCGCCGACGCGATAGAGCACATCCTGCTCCGGCGTACCCTTGCGACGGCCGAGGACCTCGACGCGCGCCAGCAACTCGCTGAAAGCATAGGGCTTCGGCAGATAATCGTCGCCGCCGGCACGCAAGCCGGTGACGCGATCATCCACCTGGCCGAGCGCGGAGAGAATGAGGACCGGCGTGTGTACGCCCTTGCGGCGCAATTCGCTGATGACAGACAGTCCGTCGCGGCGGGGCAGCATGCGGTCGATGATGGCAACATCGTAGGTGTTCTCGGTGCCCATGAAGAGACCGCTCTCGCCGTCGCTTGCGTGATCGGCAACTATGCCGGCCTCGCGAAACGCCTTGGTGAGGTAGGCCGCCGCTTCGAGATCGTCTTCGATGATCAGAATCTTCATGTGGGCGACATTACCCGCCGAGGGCGTATCGGCACAACCGGAATCGGAAGAGGTCACGGCATGTTGGCCAGCGGTCGTCATTTTTCACCTGCCTTGAAGCCAGTCATTGTGGGGGCTTTGAAAAGGGAAGCCGCACAAGCCGTGGCCTGCGCGGCTTCCCAATGCATTCAGTCGGCTGATGGGATCAGCCGGCGTTGATCGGCAGGGCTACGAAGCGGCTGCCATCGTTGGACTGGATCTGGAACAGCGCGCGCGTGCGGCCGTCCTTCTTCGCCTGTTCGATGACCTTGGAGATGTCGCCGGCGTTCGAGATCTGCTGGTTGTTGACGGAAGTGATCTTCTCGCCTTCCTTTATGCCCTTGTCGGCAGCATCGGAGTCGGGATCGACAGCGGTGATCGCCACACCCTTGCCGTCGTCGGACGGACCGACTGTCATGCCGAGATCAGCCAGAGCCTTTTCGGAGGACGGCTGCTGCGGCTGGTTCGGCTGCGAGTCGTCGTTGGAAGCCTGGTTCTGATCGGCCGGCAAGCTGCCGAGCTCGACCGTGACGGATTGGGACTTGCCATTACGCCACAGGGACACCTCGACCTTGGCACCCGGCTGCATGGCGCCGATGCGACGGGCGAGGTCACGCGGGTCCTTGACCGGTTCGCCATTGACTGCCGTGACCACGTCGCCGTTCTTGATGCCGGCCTTCTGTCCCGGAGAGCCGTCCTGCGGGGAAACGACAAGCGCGCCACTTGCGTCGGAAAGGCCGAGGGATTCGGCAATATCCTTGCTGACGGGCTGGATCTGCACGCCGAGCCAGCCGCGCGAAACGGTGCCGGTCTTGATCAGATCGGTCACGACATCCTTGGCTGTTGTCGCCGGGATCGCGAAGGCGATGCCGACGCTGCCGCCCGACTGCGAGAAGATGGCGGTATTGATACCGACCACCTGGCCGTTGAGGTTGAAGGTCGGACCGCCGGAATTGCCCTTGTTCACCGGTGCGTCGATCTGGATATAATCGTCATAGGGGCCGGAATGAATATCGCGGCCACGAGCGGAAACGATGCCGGCGGTGACCGTGCCGCCAAGACCAAACGGGTTGCCGACGGCAACGACCCAGTCACCAACGCGAACCTTGGCGTCGTCGGCCCAGCCGACATAGGTGAACTTCTTGCCCTTGGGGTCGACCTTCAGAACAGCGAGGTCGGTGCGCGAATCCTTGCCGACGAGCTTGGCGTCAAGCTCGGTGCCGTCGTTGAGGACGACGACGAAGGCAGCGCCGTCGGAAACGACGTGGTTGTTGGTGACGATATAGCCGTCCTCCGACACGAAGAAGCCGGAGCCTTGAGCGACCGGCCGCAGACGACCCTTGCCGTCCTCGGAGTTCTTCTGCTGGTTCTGGCCCTTCTGCTGGCCGCGGCCCTGCTGCTGCTCGAACTGCTTGAAGAACTTCTTCAGCGGATGATCGTCGGGAAGATCGTCGAAGCCACGGCCGAGGCCGAAGGAATCGTCTTCATCGGCAACCGTATTGATGCGGGATTCGACACGGACCGAGACGACCGCTGGCGATACGGCATCCACCACGTTGGCGAAACTCGGCACCTGCGGCGCCTGCACATTGACGACATCGGCATAGGAATTGCTGACGACAGCCGGAACACCCGTAGTCAGAGCAGCGACAGCGAGGCCGGCGACGACAGAAGCCTTCATAGCGGTGCTACGGGACAAGGTGTTCTTGATATTCCTGAACATATGCGAGTTACCTTCTCTTCTCTCGTCAGATTTCCACGGATGGGAAACCGGTTATGATGCGTGATGGTAAAGATATAGGGCGCCGGACGTTACAACGAACTGTCCGCCCCATGAAAAATTCGTAATGTATGGAAATGATTGCAATGGCGTGCGGGTAAATGACGACCGCATCACTTGCCGAGGATATCGTCCAATTGCGCCTCTTCCTCCGGAGTGAGAGGCTTGCCGGTCGGCTTACCGGCACGGCGACGGGCATAGACGACAAGGGCAAATCCACCTACGACAAAGAGCGCAATCGGTGCGCCCCAAAGTATAAGCGTCTTTTCCGTGAAACGCGGCTTCAGCAGGACGAACTCGCCGTAGCGGGAAACGATGTAATCGAGCACCTGCCTGTCGGTATCTCCGTCGACGAGGCGTTTGCGCACGAGCAATCGCAGATCACGGGCAAGATCGGCATTGGAATCGTCGATGGACTGGTTCTGGCAGACCATACAGCGCAATTCGGATGAGATGGTGCGCGCCCGCGCTTCCAGAGTCGCATCGGGCAGGACCTCATCCGGATTGACGGCGAAGGCCGGCATCGGCGCCATGATCGCCGCAAGACAGAGGCACAGGCGTGCAAAGGTCGCCAGAGCCTGTGCGATCGCGAGATGGGATGTCGACCAACCTCTGCTCATTCCGCCGGCTCCAAGGCGGGGCGCGCCTGCTTTACCTTGCGGCTCGGCGCGCCGACACGCAGGCGGCGATCGCTAAGCGAAACGAAGCCACCGATGGCCATGACGAGAGCGCCCATCCAGATGCAGAGAATGAACGGCTTCCACCAGATGCGCACCACCATGCCGCCATCCTTGCTGGCGTCACCCACCGACACGTAGAGCTGGCTCGGCCCAAGCGTCAGGATGCCGGCCTCGGTGGTTGCCGTGCGGTTGGCGGTGAAGACGCGCTTGGACGACGACATTTTCGCGAAGGCGACGCCACCGCGGCTTACCGTGAAGCGGGCGCGATCTTCCGTGTAGTTCGGGCCGACGCCCGGCTGCATGCCCTCGAAACGCAGGCTGTAGCCGCCGAGTTCGGCCGTCTCGCCCGGTTTCATGCTGGTGATGTTCTCCGTCTCGAAGGTCGTCACGGCAACGATACCGAGCACGGTGACGCCGAGACCGGCATGGGCAAGTGCTGTGCCGAAGGCGGAGCGCGGCAGCCCGCGCAGACGGCGCCAAGCGACATTTGCCGCCACCTTGCGAACGCCGGCGCGATACCAGAGATCGGCCAGGGCGCCGAAGACCAGGAAGAAGCCGGCGGCAAGGCCGAGAACGGCGAGCACCGGGCCACCGTGCCGCAAGTAGAAAAGAACAAGTCCGGCAAGGAAGGCAAGACCGGCCACAACATAGAGCCGCTGCAGCGCGCCGAGCAGGTCACCCCGCTTCCAGGCCAGCAACGGGCCGAATGGCACGGCAATGAGGATCGGCATCATCAACAGCCCGAACGTCATGTTGAAGAACGGCGGCCCCACGGAAATCTTGTCGCCGGTTAGGGTCTCCAGCGCCAGCGGATACAGCGTGCCGGTCAAGACAGTGCCGCAGGCAACCGTCAAGATGAGGTTGTTCAGCACCAGCGCGCCCTCGCGCGAGATCGGTGCAAACAATCCGCCGGCGGCAAGCTTCGGCGCACGGAAGGCGAAGAGCGACAGCGCGCCGCCGATGAAAAGGAGGAGAATGCAGAGAATGAAAATGCCCCGCGTCGGATCGCTGGCGAAGGAATGGACCGACGTCAGCACGCCGGAACGCACAAGGAATGTACCAAGCAGCGACAGCGAAAAGGTCAGGATCGCCAGCAGAACCGTCCAGATCTTCAGAGCATCGCGCTTTTCCATGACCAGTGCGGAATGCAGGAGCGCCGTCCCGGCAAGCCAGGGCATGAAGGAGGCATTCTCCACCGGATCCCAGAACCACCAGCCGCCCCAGCCGAGCTCGTAATAGGCCCAGTAGGAGCCCATGGCGATGCCGAGCGTCAGGAAGCTCCAGGCAGCCAGCGTCCAGGGCCGGACCCAGCGCGCCCAGGCAGCGTCTATGCGGCCCTCCAGCAGCGCCGCAACGGCGAAGGAGAAACAGACGGAAAAGCCGACATAGCCGAGATAGAGCAACGGCGGATGGATGGCGAGGCCGATATCCTGCAGGACGGGGTTGAGGTCCCGGCCTTCGGCAGGCGCCGGGTCAAGCCGGATGAAGGGATTGGAGGTCAAGAGGATGAAGACCAGAAAAGCCGACGAGATCCAGGATTGTACGGCGAGGACATTGGCGCGCAGCACATCGGGCAGATTGCGGCCAAACAAGGCGACGAGTGCGCTGAACAGCGACAGGATCAACAGCCAGAGCATCATCGATCCCTCGTGATTGCCCCACACCCCGGAGATCTTGAAAATCAGCGGCATCAGCGAATGGGAATTGGCCCAGACGTTCAGCACCGAGAAATCGGAGGCCACATAGGCATAGGTCAGGACGCCGAAGGAAAAAGCAACGAGCACAAACGTGACGACGGAACCGACCGGCGCGATATCCATCATCGACACATCGCCGCGCCGCGCGCCGATCACGGGGAGGATGGAAACGATAAGCGCGGTCGCCAGCGCGAGCACCAGGGCATAATGTCCGAGCTCGATGATCATTGAGTCGCCTCCTTACCCTTCCAGACGCCATCCGCCTTCAGCTTGTCGGCAACCTGTTTCGGCATGTAGCGCTCATCATGCTTGGCCAGAACGCTGTCCGCAACGAAGACATCGCTGCCCGGCTCGAATTTGCCTTCGGTCACGACACCCTGTCCCTCACGGAAGAGATCAGGCAGGAGGCCGTCATATCTCACCTTGATCGTATCTTTGCCGTCGGTCACAGAGAATTGCACCTGCGTGCCCTGGCCGCGCACGACGGAGCCTTGGCCGACGAGTCCGCCCAGGCGGATGAGCGTTCCGGCATTGACCGGCGTCTTGGCGAGATCACCAGGCATGTAGAAATAGGCAACCGACTGGCTGAAGGCGAACAGGACGAGCAGCACGGCGATGGCGATGAACCCCATGCCGCCGGCGATGACAGCCAGACGTTTCTGCTTGCGGGTCATTGCTGCGTCACCTCCGTCGGCAGTCCCAATTCTTTTGCCAGCGCCAGGAGCTGTTGTCCCTCCCCACCATCCGCCGGGAAGGCCGTAAGGCCGCGCTTCAGCGCATCGACGGCGCGATCCCGGTCGTTCAGCACGACATAGGAGCGGATCAACCGCATCCAGCCCTCGAAATTCTTCGGATCTTCCTTGAGCTTGGCATCGAGGCTATCGACCATGCCGCGGATCATCTGCTGGCGATCGCCGCTATTCAAGCTATTCGCAGCCGCGACATCCTCGGCCGTCGGATTGCCGGGCGCATTCACATTTGCGGACGCCACCGGCTTGCCGCCGTTCTTGACGATATGCTGGTCGACGGCCGCAAGCCACGGCGCATCCGGCGGCGATTGTTTCGCCAGAGCCTCGAATGCGGCTTTCGCATCCGCCGCCTTGCCTTCCTGCTCCAATGCCAGCGCCAGATAGTAGAGCGTTCGTGGGTTGGCGTCATCAAGCGCCCGCGATTGCTGCAGTACGCTGCGCGCATCCGCGGTTACGATACCATCAGCCTTGACCACCAACACCTCGCCCAGATCGCCGAGCCGCGCGGCGTTCGGCCCCAGCAGGCGGATGACGTTGCGATAGGCAAGCTCCGCATCGCCTATGCGGTTGGTCTTGAAGTAGATCGGCGCCAATACCTCCCAGCCCTTGCCGTCATCCGGGTTCCTGGCGAGGTGCTGTTCGATCTTGACGATCGAGATGGCAAGATCGTTTCCGGGCTTTTCGAGCCGCGCTTCCAGCGGCTGCGACGGCAGCCCGGGCTCGCCATTGGCAAGATAAAGACAGAGCCCTACGACGGGAAGCATGACGACGATGAAGGCCTGGGAAAGGCGATAGCTGCCACGTTGAGACGATTTCGCTTCGCTCGCCTCCTCCTTGGAAGCGGCGATCAGGCGTCGGCCGATTTCCGCGCGGGCGTAGCCGGCCTCTTCCGCGGAAATCAGCCCGCCGGCAAGATCGCGATCCAGTTCACGAAGCTGATCGCGGTAGACCTCGGCCTCTCCCGAACGACGGTCGCCAGCCTCCTTTGCACCACGCAGAAGAGGGTGAAGCAACACAGCGCCGACAACAGCCGTCAGAACGGCCACGAGAATCCAGAACAGCATAGACGCCCAATACTTTAACGAGGCGCTTATTCCAACCGCGAAAGCCCCGTTGACGAAGATTTGAGGCGTTTGGCCGCGCCTACTATGCCTTCGCCCCAGCGGGAAAAGCTGCCCAAGGGGCGAATGAGGGGATGAGGAGCGAAACGACGAAGGCAATCCTGACGGTGCAACGCCGTCTCACCCGGCGCTTTGGCGCCACTCTCTCCCCACTGGCGCGAGGGCTAAGACCATCTCAGTTGAGCGGCGTCCATGTGCCGTTGTCATTGCGGCATGCGGCACCCCTTGCCGTGGTCGGCTTTCCCTCGACCGTGATCGTGTGCGTGTATTGCCGGCAATTTTGCGAGCCGACCTGATAGGGAGCAGCGGCAATGACCTCGCCGCTGGCATTCCTGCCGTTCCAGACCACGGGCTGACCGAGCGGCGAGCTCTCCAGCGCCCGGTACTCCGCTTCCAGCGCCCGCTGCAGGTCACTATCGCTGAGCTTGATGCCGGTTCGTCCGACAATGCCGCCTTCAAGCGCGACAATATAGGTCGTCGACCCCGCGGACTTCGAAGAGTGGAGCAGGCTTATGCCGCCGCCCTTGCCGCTCGTCGTCGAGCAACCTGAAAGCGCAATCGCGACAAAAACGGAGGGGGCGATCAAGAAAAAGGTACGAAGCTTCATACAACCGAACCAGTATCAACAAGCAAACTATAGGTACTGCGATGCGGCATCATCATGACCCACCACATCTTTTTGTCATCATGCCGTGCCTCACGCAACATCCTTCGTCAGACCAGGCAGAATTAGGCTGGCGCGAAGGCCGCCCCAGGCACCGCGGGAGAGTTCCAGCCGCCCCTGATATTCGTTGGTGATCTCGCTGACGATCGATAGCCCGAGACCGGTGCCCGGCTTGCTCTCGTCCAGCCTGCGCCCGCGCTTCATCGCCTCGCGGATCTGATCCGGCTCGAGGCCGGGTCCATCGTCCTCGACCACCAGTTCCACCCAATGACGCCGCACGGGATCGATGCCCTTGATTTCCGGCGGCGCCTCGCTCGCGGAAAGACGCACCTTGTGCTCGGCAAAGCGGGCGGCATTTTCCAGCAGGTTACCGACCGTCTCCTCCAGATCCTGCTGCTCCATGGCAAGGGCAAGATTGGGAGCAACCGACAATTCGAACTCCTTGTCCGCATTGAGCCGCCGCATGACACGGACAAGCCGCTCCAGCGCCGGTTCCGCCTCGGTGCGCGCCAGCACGGATTCGCGCTGCGCCGCGATACGGGCACGGTTGAGATAGGATTGCACCTGCCCCTGCATAGCCTCGGCCTGATTCTTCACCAGATCGCCGTGCGAGCGCTCCAGCACACGGGATTCGTTGAGCAGCACCGCGATCGGCGTCTTCAGCGAATGGGCGAGATTGCCTACCTGCATGCGGGCTCGCTCGACGATGCGTCGGTTGCTTTCGATCAGGGCGTTGACCTCATTTGCAAGCGGCAGGATCTCGCGCGGGAAATCACCCTGCAAACGCTCGCTCTCGCCGGCACGGATGCGCTCCAGCGCCGCGCGGGCCTTATCGAGCGGCTTCAAACCGTAGAGAATGGCAAGCGCGTTGACGATGAGGCTGCCGACGCCGAAACCGACGAGCGCAAAATAGAGGCTGTGGGAGAAATTGCGGACATCGTCCTCGACGACAGCGACATTGCCGGTGACGCGAAACCGAGCTGCATGGTCCGTATCGAACTGGATTTCGGTTTCAGCCACCTGCACGCGGTTTCCGAAGGCATCCGTAACGATGTAATAGCGCTGGTATTGCTTGTCGAAGGGTGCCTCCAGCACCGACAGCACCGGCAGGTTCGATGCGCCGAGGGACGGCGAGACCAGCGGTGTCGCGGTATAGGTACCGAGCGGTTCGACTATCCAGTACCAGCCGGTCTTCGGCTGGGCGAAGCGCAGGTCGCCAAGCTCCGGCTTGCCAGATAACTCACCCTGATCGCTGATCGTGACCGAATTGATCACACTGGAAAGCTGTGCGCGCAACAGGTCCTCAAAACCGCGCTCGGCACTCTTACGATAGATATTGGAGATAACCAGGCCGATCACCACCAGCGCCACGGCGGACCAGAGTGTGGTCAACAGCAGGACGCGAGCGGTGAGCGACTTAATTCGCATTGGTCGGAGCTTGGATTCGGTAACCAAGGCCACGGACCGTCTCGATCAGATCGACGCCCATCTTCTTGCGCAGACGGCCGACGAAAACCTCGATCGTATTGGAATCGCGATCGAAATCCTGATCGTACATATGCTCGACCAGCTCCGTGCGCGAGACGACTTCACCCTTGTGATGCATGAGGTAGGCAAGCAAGCGGTATTCATGAGAGGTGAGCTTGAGCGGCTTGCCGTCGACCGTCGCCTTCGAGCTCTTGGTGTCGAGCCGCACCGGACCGCAGATGATTTCCGAGGAGGCATGGCCTGCGGCGCGGCGGATCAATGCGCGGATACGGGCGAGCACCTCTTCGACATGGAATGGCTTGGCGACATAATCGTCGGCGCCGGCATCGATGCCGGCCACCTTGTCGCTCCAGCGGTCGCGAGCGGTCAGGATCAGCACAGGCGTGGCCCGCCCGGCGCCGCGCCATTTCTCCAGCACGGTGATGCCATCCATCTCCGGCAAACCAATATCTAGAATGATGGCGTCGTAGGGTTCTGTATCGCCCAGGAAATGGCCTTCCTCGCCGTCAAAGGCCGTATCGACCACGTAGCCTGCCTCTTTCAAGGCCTCGGCGAGCTGGCGATTCAGATTGATATCGTCTTCGACTATGAGAATGCGCATGTTGGACCCAATTTCCCCGGTTCGAGAAACAGTACTGTAAATCGAGCTACAGTGGAATCATGGAAACGATAAGATTTTGCGTGAGATTCAAGGCTTTAGAACGTCCGCTGTGCGTTATGACCCAAGATGCTCATGCTTCACATCGGCACCTTCATCGTCACCTTGCGCGGACGCTGCCCGTTGCCCTGTACGAGAACGGTGATGACACAGCTATCGCCGGACGGCTGCGCGGAAAGGAGCTGCCCACCCGTCTTTTCAACGACAGCGGCCGCAGCCTCGCTGCAATCGCTGTTGGCGCGGGCCACCAGGGTCGACGTCGGCGCCGGCAAAACAGCCGAGCCGGCCAAGACGACCGCCGCTGCTGCTATGCTTAAAAATGAGGCCATGCTTCAGACTTCCCACAGGGACATTAACTTGAGCAAATATGTACCCAAACACGTCTGAATGGCAAATGAATGGGCTGTAATTTTCCGCTCGCAGGACGTGCAGCAAGCTAAAAATTGAATTTAACTATTTGAATCTATTATATGCGAAGTTCCAAAGCGGCGGCGGCGGCAGTTTATCGAATGTTATCGATGCCAATCTCTTATCCATGCTCATGTATCCGGTTGGCGGCAACATGCATAAATCCAAGACTCAGGCATTTTTAATCATTCTTGATTATCATTGCCTCATAAGCGCGTCATGATCGATCGCGCATGCTTGGCCAACCCAATCGGCCCTCAAGTGTTTTACGAACGTAAAACACCAAGTTTTCCTTGAGTCTTTTGAATCAGTTGAGGGCGCTTCTTCTGTGGAAGAGTCAGGAACCTTAGACGTTGATTCAAGGACCTCTCGCAATGAATCCGCTCGGCGACAATCCGATTCCGTTCGAGCGCTCAATCGCTTGAAATTGCTGGCGATGGAAGGCCCCGCCAAGGCTTCGTTCAGAACGGTTCGCGGATCGCGACCGTCGTCTCGTAATCGGCGGCAATCCGCATTTCCCGCAGCGGGCGAACGCGATCGATGGAGCGCTGATAATTCGGATGCGCCTTGTAGGCGGCGAGCGCGGCCTCGTCATCGAATTCGCCATAGACGACGATATCGACTTCGGTGCCGAGCTGGTCGGTCTTTACATTCGTGCCGATCTCCAGCAGGCGCGCATGCGGGATGGCGGTCAGGATCGACAGGCCGGAGCGGACGTCCTCAAGATTGGCGCGATCGGGAACGGTGAAGAAGACGATATGACGGATCACGCGACGGCTCCCTGTGCGTGTGCGAAGGCACCGCGCGATATCATGCGCGCGGAATCAATTCAATGAATCGGCCGCTCACCCATGAAACCGTTTCGTCGCAGGCAACCAGTTTCCGCATCGCAGCCCGGCATGATATTGTCGTCCTTATGAAAGACGAGGATCTCATTGCCCTTGCTCTCGGGCTGCCGGAGACGGCAGAAAGCTCACATTTCGGAATCCGTGACTTTCGGGTGCGGAGCAAGATCTTCATGACTCTCCCAGGCCCCGATTTCTGCGTGGTCAAGCTGACGCCCGATCAGCAGCAGATGGCGCTGGCCACCTTGCCGCAGCATGTCGCGGCCGTGCCGGGTGGCTGGGGGCTCAAGGGATCGACGCGGCTTTTCCATCACGGCGCGGATCGTAAGGCGGTAAAGGCGCTCGTGCGTCGGGCATGGCGAAACGTGGCGCCGAAATCTATGGTTTTACCGGAGGTTTAGGCTCCATGTGGTCTTCCACGGTCAACGGCCAGTCGACGACATAGTCCTCGAAATCGTCGAGCGCGACGTCGTTCTCGCTGATCGTGCGTCCCCGCGCGGAGACGCCGGCGATATGGACCGTTTCCGGATCGCCAGATATCAACGGGTGCCACCAATAGAGGTCACGGCCTTCGTCGACGAGACGATAGGCGCAGGTGGGCGGCAGCCATGCCAGCTCCGGTACCTTTTCCGGCGTCAACTGCACGCAATCGGGCACGAAATCCCACCGGTTCGGATAGCTGGTGCATTGACAGCTTTCGCCATCCATCAGCTTGCAGCGGACCGACGTGAAATAGACGTCGCCGCTATCCCAATCCTCCAGCTTGTTGAGACAACAGAGGCCGCAGCCGTCGCAAAGGCTTTCCCATTCCGGCGTGCTCATCTCCGCCAGCGCCTTGCTTTTCCAGAAAGGTATCTCGTCCATCCTCATCATCCTCGCCGCCCAGGCAGGAAATGCGGGCCGCGACATGCGTGTCTCTTGTTCTTTTCTCTAAATCAACCAATTATTCAATTCGCCACTCTATGAGATAATGGGCTTTGCGTGCGCCACAAGGAGACACGCAGCAGTATTGTGGTCGGGAAGTAGCGCGTGGAAGACCCATCCAATCCAGAAGACGGGCCGAAGACAGAGCCCGGGACGCAACAGGAGAGCGGGGCCGGAAAGCCGCCGCGCCGGAAACGCTATTTCTTTCTGCGTATCGATTCATGGATCGACTCCACCTTGTGGAATGCCGGTTTTCGGCTTGGCGAAGCCTGGGAAGATATCACGATTTTCTTCCGCCGTTTCCGCGTGCGCGGCTGGAAACGCATCGTTTTCGAACTGCTCGGCGAAGGCCTGACGCTCGGCGCGGCCGGCTCCGTCGTCATGCTGATGCTCGCCATGCCGGCTTTCGAGGCGACACAGGGCGACTGGCGCAATCGCGGCAACTTTGCCGTCACTTTCCTCGACCGCTACGGCAACGTCATCGGCCATCGCGGCATCATTCACGAGAATTCCGTTCCCGTAGACCAGCTGCCGGACTATTTCATCAAGGCGGTGCTGGCGACCGAGGACCGGCGTTTCTTCGACCATTTCGGCATCGACGTGATCGGCCTGTTCCGCGCAGTGACGGTCAATGCGCAGGCCGGCGGCGTCGTGCAGGGCGGCTCGACGCTGACGCAGCAGCTTGCCAAGAACATCTTCCTCAACAACGAACGCTCCATCGATCGCAAGATCAAGGAGGCCTTTCTAGCGATCTGGCTGGAAGCCAATCTCTCCAAGAAGGAGATCCTCAGCCTCTATCTCGACCGCACCTATATGGGCGGCGGCACTTTCGGCGCGGCCGCTGCGGCGCAATTCTATTTCGGCAAGAGCATCACCGACGTCAATCTGGCGGAGGCCGCGATGCTCGCTGGCCTGTTCAAGGCACCGGCGAAATATGCGCCGCACGTCAATCTGCCGGCCGCGCGCGCCCGTGCCAACGATGTGCTTTCCAACCTTGTGCAGAGCGGATTGATGACCGAGGGCCAGGTGATCGCCGCACGGCGCAATCCCGCCTCCGTCGTCGACCGCGCCCAGATCGACTCTCCGGACTACTTCCTCGACTGGTCCTTCGATGAAGTGCAGCGGCTCGCCACGCGTTTTCCGGAACGCTCGCTGATCGTCCGCACGACTATCGACATGGGGCTGCAGAAGGCGGCGGAGGATTCGATCCAGTCCAGCCTGATGGAATATGGCGAGCGCTACCATGCCAAGCAGGGCGCCAGCGTTCTCATCGAAAGCGGCGGCGCGGTCCGCGCCATGGTCGGCGGCAGCGACTACGGCGAAAGCCAGTTCAACCGCGCGACCAAGGCGCTGCGCCAGCCAGGCTCCTCGTTCAAGATCTACACCTACTCCGTGGCGATGGAGAACGGCATGACGCCGACATCCACCATCGTCGACGCACCGATCACCTGGGGCAACTGGAGCCCGCACAACTACGAGAACCGCTATGAAGGCAAGGTGACGCTGACGCAGGCGATCACGCAGTCGATCAACACGGTTCCGGTGCGTCTGGCCAAGGAGAAGTTCGGCATTCAGCCCATTCGCGACATGGCCAAGGCCTTGGGCGTGGAGACGCCGATCCGCAACGACAAGACCATTCCGATCGGCACATCGGAAGTGACCGTGCTCGACCAGGCCACGGCCTATGCGGTTTTCCCGGCCGATGGCATGCAGTCGCGGCGCCACGGCATCGAACAGATCACCGGCTATGACGGCAAGGTGATCTATGATTTCAGTCGCGACGAGCCGTCCGCCAAGCGCGTCCTCAGCGAAAAAGCCACCTCCTACATGAACCAGATGCTGACGCAGGTTCCGGTGATCGGCACCGGCCGCAAGGCAGCGCTGGACAACGGCATCGTCATCGGCGGCAAGACCGGCACAACTCAAGCCTATCGCGACGCCTGGTTCATCGGCTTTACAGGCAACTACACCTGCGCCGTCTGGTTCGGCAACGACGACTATACCTCGACCAACAACATGACGGGCGGCACGCTGCCGGCCATGACCTTCAAGAAGATCATGGACTATGCGAACCAGGGGGTCGTGCTGAAACCAATTCCAGGCATCAGCAATCCATTCCCGGTGCAGAAGCCGCAGACGGTGGCGGCCAAGAAGCCGGCGGACACGACGGATGGCGGTCTGCCGCCGCTCGTGCGACCGCGCTCGCTGTCGGTGGATTCCACGAAGATCCTTCGCGATATCGGTGAAAGGCTGAAGACGGCTCCAGCGCTCGAAGCGCAGAAGTTGGCTGCTGCGGAGTAGCGGTCGTTCGGGGCAAGAGGAGCGAGATCCGCGATTGGCCGCCGCTCCTTTCGGCTTTCCACCGAAAAGATACAGGAAAACATCTGAACTCGACATCCCAGCTGCGGGAGCAAGCAACCCCGGCAGATGCTCGCATTCACGAGGCTCCTTCGCGCGTTTTTGCCCATCGGTGATATCGAACCAACGACGCCCGCCCTTCCCCCTACCTTCAGAATCAGGAATAAATCGACACTGATTTGTCACGAGGACGATCCCAGGGTGTTCCGAGTTCCCCTTCTTGTTGCGCTTTCACTGCTGATCGCCTTTGGCGGCGGGATCTTGTTCACGCTTTTTGCGCTGGATGTGACCTCCGGTTTCGGTGCGATCAAGCTAGGCGTCTGGCAGGCGTTTCCGGAAATGCAAACAGCCGAGGCCGATCCCTATGCCAAATCGCATCGCGCCCGCGCGGGCCGACTGCTCTACGGCACGGCGGAGGGGTTGGTGTTCACCGCTTCCGACGATAGTGCCGGCGGGCGGCTGACGACAAGTTGCAGCTATCGCATCAGCGGCCAGACGCCGCCGGCGCGGCTCTGGACGCTTTTCATCGCTGGTAATGACGGCGAACCGCTGGCCGGGCCTGCGGGACGACCGTCGATGATCAATTCCTGGATCGTGCTGCGCAATCCGGATTCAAGCTTCGACATTACCATTTCGCCCGACGCCCATGCAGGCAACTGGCTCGCGCTCCCCGCCGCGGGCAATTTTCGCTTGGTATGGACGCTGCTGGATTCGCCTGCGGCCAGCAATTCCGGGCTGATCGATCTGACCATGCCGAAACTCGAGAAGATCGGATGCGGCCATGTTTAGATTCGTTTTCGCTGTTCTGACCGGCCTATTCGGCGCAGCGCTGCTGCATCTCGTCATCATTCTGTCACTGCCGCATTTCTCGGATCGCGACGCCTATACCCGGGTGTCCGACGAAGGCGACGAAAACCATTTCTACATGCTCGACGACAAGGATGACGATGCGGGGCTTTCCAATACCGACCCCTATATCCGGACCGCCGTTTGCGCATTCGACATCGAAGACAAGCCGGTACACCTGACCGCCAAAGGCAAGGTGCCCTTCTGGTCGCTCGCCGTCTACGACGCGGCATCCAACGAGGTGTTCAGCATGAGTGACCGCACATCCGTCGGCGGGACGCTCGATTTGCTGCTGGCATCTCCCATACAGCTCACCGGCATCCGCAAGGCCCTGCCGCCGTCCCTCGCGCAATCGATCCTCGTCGAAGTGCCGCGCACCCAGGGCTATGCGGTTCTGCATACGATGGCGCCGCAGGCCAGCTTCGACGATGCGGCCCGTGACTTCCTGTCGGAAGCCGGCTGTGACGAATTCAATGACAACTGAGAATGGGCCAGAACAAAGTCTGAGCCCATGGCTCGCGGGACAGGCGCTGCGATCTGAAGGCTGCGTACCGCAGCGAAGATGTGTTGTCGCGATGCCGATCCCACCGCGACAGTCCATATGATGGGCAGCTACTTGCTTTTTGCCCGCTTGCCCCCCGCCCCCGGGCGGTCGGTTACGGTGTCCAGATGCTCGTAGCGAACGCCGGTAAACAGCAATAGTTTTGCTTCCACCGGCTCCTTTTGAGCGCGTGGCGGCATTCGCGATCGCCGCTCCGAAAGAGATATGATCTTTGCCATTCTCGTCTCCATTTGCGTCTCGAGACGGATGAACTTGCGACTGATTTCACCCTGCCCGTCCTCAGAGCGGGCTAGCGCTTCTTCCAGTCCCAGCCTCATACTTTGGGCCAAGACGAAAGACATTCACGCCTTCTCACGGTATTTACTGGACACCGTGGCATGGGTACCGGTTGTGGCTCCCATGCTAACTTTATTGACGACCGCATTCTGCAAATCACTGCTTTTGACCGAATTCAGACACAGCGCGGTTAACAGAATGCTAATCATCATCGCATTTCACCCTAGGCACGAGTCGTCATACCCTCATAACGCTGTGAAGGCGGGATTAGTTTCACCAGCCGATAAAAAATCACCGGAATCGGTTTGGTTATGAAACCCTGCAATATCATATCCTTAAGTGAATCATGGGCGCCGCTGGCGAATAGGCAACCGACCATCGCGTTGCAAAAAAGCGTCACGCAAATATTATTTGCGCTCACAGAAAATTAACGTATTGTCAAAGCGAAAACTGAGGGCGACGCAATGCATGCGACGGGCAATTCCGTCTTCTTACCTGAGGATGTCATGGTCCTGCGCGGGGCGCTCGATACATGGTGCACAGAGAAGCGGATCGATATCACAAGTGCTGAAGCCCAGCTCGCGGCCTCTGCGGCCATTGGCCTATTTCAGTCCGGCTACAATACCTCCGAAAAGCTGCTCGCCGCGCTGCGTGAGCAGAGAGGAATCTAGGCAACTTCTTCCCAATTAGACTGTGATCGAAGCGAAACGCGCGGCTTCAGACAAGCCTGCAATGCTTTATGGCGACATGCCAAGCCAAACCCCTATAGGTTGAGCCGTCACATCAATGCCTCGCTGCGAATGCGTTTTTGCAGCAGGGTGCTCCCCCTCGGCTGCAGCTTATCCGGCATAAATCCGGCCGATATTCTCGCGCAAGCTTAACGCGCAATTTTTATTGGCATTTTAATAAAGTTTTCATCAACCATTAACCTTGCCGGCCTTAGTCTTCTGTAAAAGCCAGATAAGGACGACCGTGTCCACACCCGTTTCGACAATCGCCGCCGAAGCCGTTCCCAACGGTAAAAGGGCGACCCGGCCCGACCGGATAGAGGCGCGGTGGGGTACAGGTCCAACAATCCGGCTCCCAGCGTTTTTGTTCTGCGTATCAGTATGGGTGTTGGCGTGCGTGACCGGTTTCGAGACCTCGAAGAACCTGCGACAGTCCGCAAGAAGGACGTGGTTCTAATGGCGACGATCACCAGCTTCGAGGGCATGAACCATCCGTCGAAATCGGAACTTCGCCAGTTTGCGGAACTCTTCACCCCGGTTTTCCAGGCATCGTCCGAAGAGGCAAAGCGGCAGGCCGTTGCCGCCCTTTCCCAATGTCCGACAGTGCCTCAAGCCGTCGCCCTGTTCATCGGTTGTCAGCCGATCGCGATCGCCGCTCCGTTCCTCACCAGCTCGCAGGCGATCGATGACGATACCCTCATCACCATTGCCCGCACGCAAGGGGCAGCGCATGCGCGGGCAATCGTCCGCCGGCCGTCCCTATCTCCCAAGGTCATCGACGCGCTTGTCGGCCTGCACCAGGCCGAGCCCGATCGCGGCATAACGACAGCGGACGCCCCGGCGAGGGAAGCAACGCCGAAGACCGACCCGCTGGAATCCGAACGGCTGTCGCGCGAAGAAGCATTGCGCCAGCAAATCAAGCAGGCCGCTCGTCACCTGGCCCGCGACGATCAGGATCGCCTCGGTTTGCGCAGCCTCAGCGAAACGCAGGAAGCCCTGCTCGTACGTTTCGCGCGAGAACGCGATGCACTGCAGTTTGCCACCACATTGGCCGATGCGCTCTCCTCCAGCCGTTGGCTCACCGAGCGCATCATGATCGATACATCAGGCCAGCAGCTGGCGGTGACGCTGGTCAGCCTCGGCATGGGCCTCGCCGACGCCGTCTATTCGCTTGAGCGCTTCTATCCGCATCTTGCGGAGCGGCATGGCAGCGTCAGCCGCGCGTGGCTGGTTCTGGATGGAATCGATACCGAGGAAAGCCAGGCACGAGTAGATGCGTGGCGCCGCGCCGACAGCTACACTTATCTGCCACAGGACAATCCGGCCCCTCGCCCGGCCGAACCTCTCTTCGGCGCCAAGTCCGGTACGATCCGGGAGCTGCGCGTGGTAGGCCGGCGATAGCGGCCGTCAATCCAGAGGGTTGGGACGTTGGTCGACGAGCGGGACGATATCGGCGATATCGTCGGTCTCCAGTTCGATGATCCATAGATCCGGATCGAATTTCAGCTCGCGATCGAGCGTCTGGCGAATCTCGGCGGCTTCCTTGCGATTAATGCGGATCTCGAACAGGCGGGTGCCGCTCTCCTCATCGTCAAAGAAGCTCTGCGGTGCCGGGGCATAGAGGGTCTCCGACCCGTCACGGAACCGTTGGCGGATGAAGATCGCTCCGGCCTGCTCCTCGCCCTTCCGCTCGACGGCGGCAAAGTCGCCCCGGGCGAACAGACGTCGGGTCAAGGCGGACACAAAAATGTCGCTGCGCAATCTCATGGCCGAGCTATAACGAGAAGCGGCCGGCGAAGCAATTGAACGCACGCGCTAAAGCGCGCCGATATCCTGCAGCTTCTTCAGGACGGCGATGTTCGGCTCGCCGGTTTCCGGCAGGCGATAATGCTTCTGGAACCGGCGGATGGCGGCCTTGGTCTGCTCGCCGGCGACGCCATCGACGCTGACGTTGCTGTAGGCGATGTTGCTCAGACCCTTCTGGATCTGCATCACCATGTTGACCTTGTCGACTGCATCGCTCGGCGTGGCCTTCGCAGCGACTGCGCCGGGCTTCATGTTTTTCTCGGCGTTCTGGATGGCGGTGGCAACCGGGTCGATGGCTTGCGCGGTAGCCGACACATTGACGGGGCGCTCCGCAGGAACGGTCGCAACATTCGTCTTGCCGGCAGGCACAGCGCCGGCATTGGCCGCCTTCAACGCGGCCAGGAGCTCGGGTGTGGGCGCGCCCGTCTGGGCCAGGCCGGACGCCTCCTGGAAAAACAGAATGGCAGCGGTCGTGCGGGATCCGGTAACGCCGTCGGCTGCGCCATCATAAAGACCATGGCGGATGAGTTCGGCCTGCACGTCGGCAACCAGCTTCGATGGCGTGGCGGCCGGCGCTTGTCCGGCGGTCGGGCTCGCCGCCTGGCCCGCCGCGGCAGAAGGCGTGGAACCGGTTGTGGAAGCCTGTCGCTCGATGCGGAATGTCGTGACATTGCCGGCATCGGCCTGCTGCGCATGCAGGAACGACTTGCGGCCGGGGATCTGATAGGGAGCGCCAGGATCGCGGGTACGCAGCAAGGGCGACGGATGCGCGCCTGGCTGATACCAAAGCGCATTGGCGGTTACAAAGCCGAAAACCCCGAGGAAGAGAGCAACACCGCCGGCGATTGCCGGATGCCTGCCGACCGCACCGCCGACCAGACCGGCAAGAGCACCCGCGCCGCGCAGCCCAAGGCCACCCAACGCGGCGCCGCCGCGCAGGCCGAGGCTGCCCACGGCAACCGCTCCACGAGAAGCGAAGCCGGGCTGCTTGCGCTTGCCCTTACCTCTTCCCTTAGGCGATTTTCGCTTTTGCGGGGCCATTCATCTCTTCCTCGTTTCGCCTTTCATTCGTCTCCATAGTATGTTTCAGGCGCGGCGGAAAATCGACGGGGCGATTGGCATCCACAGACTGTTGTGTCGTCAAGGCGGCCGAACCGTCGAACGGAATAAGGATTGTGATCACCGTGCCCTCGCCCGGTGCGCTGGCGATCGAGAAGCTTCCGCCGTGCAACGCCACCAGTCCCTTGACCAGCGAGAGGCCGAGGCCGGTGCCGGCGTAGCGGCGCGTATAATCGTTCTGGATCTGCACGAAAGGCTGCCCGAGCGAGGCCAGCCGCTCGCTCGCGATGCCGATGCCGGTATCGCCGACCGAGAGCTTCAGCATCCCGTCCGCCAATGCCGCATCGACGGTGACGGCGCCGCCCGCATCGGTGAACTTGATCGCATTGCCGACGAGATTGATCAGAATCTGCTGGAGAGCACGCTGGTCGGCGACGATCTCGCCGAGGCCGCGCTGAACGCGGCTCGTCAAGGTCAGCCCCTTTTCCTTCGCCTGCAGCGCCAGCATGGCTTCGCATGCGGCAATGGAGTCCTCGATCGGGAAGGACTCAAGCATAAGCTCATAGCGCCCTGCCTCGATCTTGCTCATATCGAGCATGGTATTGACCACGGACAACAAGTGCGCGCCGGACTGGCGGATCAGGCCGACATATTCCCGCTGCCGATTGTTCTCCAGCTTGCCGAAATATTCGCCGCCGAGAATATCGGAGAAGCCGAGGATCGCATTGAGCGGCGTCCGCAACTCGTGGCTGACGGCGGCAAGGAAGCTTGACTTGGCGTCATTGGCCGATTGCGCCTCGGCGGTCTTGCGCGCGGCATCCTCGCGAAGCTGCTTATCCTGCGAGATATCCCGCAGCTGGCCGACGATCGTCGTCAATCGGCCTTCGCCGTCGCGTCGTGCCGTCAGCTCCATGCGGACATGGACGAACTGCTCATCCCCGCCCAGGACGGTCGAGCGTTCCAGGCGCAGGTCTACGCCGAATGCATCGCGGCCCTGACGCAGCACATCGACCGCCTGCAGAAAAAGGATCCGGTCCGAAACATGAATCTGTTCGATGAAGCCGCGACCGGTCGGGTCCCGCATCCAGCTCAGGAATTCCGCGCGATCGCGGCCGCCAACCGTAGTCACATTGCCTTGTGGATCGAGCAGTAGGACGAGCCCGAAAGCGGCTTCGAGCATCAAGTCATGATGCTCGACGATGACCGCCTCGGTGGTTTGTGAATCAGGTCTCTGCCGCGACAGCGCGATGCTGCCCACGGCCGAAAACAGGAAAGCGGCGCAAACGGTGGCGACGCCCGCGGGCAGTGCCACGGCCGGGCTTGTGACAAATGAAAGCCCGATGGGAACCGCAAAGAGAGCCACGGATGAGGCAAGCGCAAGCCGGCGCAGGATCGCCAGTTCCTGCCCACGGACTTCGCTATTCCCGTTCGTCCGGGAGAGCCAGCTTCCGCCTACCCGGTCTACGAAGGCTCCAGCCCCGACAGTCATGTTACTCAATACGCGCACACTACAACCCGTCAAAACGGTCACTTATTGGACCTCACAATAGGCTCTGGCGACTTAAGGAAAGAATAAAGGAAAGCCCCGCCGGTCGGCCGAAAAAGCTCCAAAATCCCGTTTTGGCGCAGAAAGCGGGACCTTTGTTTTTTGTGGTTAACAGCGGGTAAGCAACGGATTTTATTTAGATTTCCGTCGTGCGTTAACTTTTGCGACAGGGCCTGTGGCCGCAAAGCCCTGCATATCAGGCGGATAGGGCGAGACATGCTTAACAGCAATCGCTACAATTTGATCTAAATGCGGTTCGAATTCGGAAAGCTAAAATTTGAATCAAATTAGCCGAAAATGCCGAGGAGTTTTGAAAAGTGATGTTGTCCTCTGCCGGATAGGGTTCGAGCCACATCGGACAGACAAGTCCGAATCGGCGACCGAGCCGGATGACAGAGAAAGTGGGCAAGGAAATGTGGTTTCTCATTAGAACAGGGTTCTGGTTCTCGCTGGTTCTCATGTTCCTGCCGATCTTCGCGAAGCCCGAGGGCGACCCCCGCCCGGCGGGAGAGCCGACCGTGCAGGTCTCCGACGCGCTTTCGGCCGCCACAGGCGTCGTCCAATATGTCGGCGCGATGTGCTCCGAGAAGCCGGATGTCTGTATGAAGGGCGGTGAAACGCTGACGGCCCTCGGTTATCAGGCCCGCGACGGCGCACGCGTCGCCTACGACATGCTCGGGCGCCACTTCAAGGATCAGTCTTCAAATTCTTCCGTCAACACTGCGGCAGCGCGCGTGAGCCCCGAACAGGTCGCCGCCACGACGCAACCGATGCCCGTCAAGCGCGTCATCGGCACCGAAACCGCCGACGTGTTGATCACCGGCACGGTCAAGCTGCCCTCTTCCGTGCCGCTGCCGATGCCGCGTCCGCGAACCTGACGCCTTTTCTTTGGCCCACCTTGCGCGCCGCAGCCTCGACAGGCCAGCGGCGTTCTTTTTATCCGCGGGTTCAAATCGCCCGTCGTTTCGCCTATATCCAAAGTCGATGGACAAATTGGATCGATTTGATGGCAACGCTTGACAAGATCATCGAGGACTTTTCCTTCCTGGACGACTGGGAGGATCGCTACCGCTACGTGATCGAGCTCGGCAAGGCGCTGCCCGATCTACCGGAAGATAAACGGACGCTGGAAAACAAGGTGCAGGGCTGCGCCAGTCAGGTCTGGCTCGTGACGCATGCGTCCGGCGACCCTGAAAATCCGGTCCTGACGTTCGAGGGAGATTCCGACGCACATATCGTGCGCGGGCTGGTGGCGATCGTGCTTGCCATTTATTCCGGCAAACCGGCGTCCGAAATTGCCGCGCTCGATGCGCTCGATGTCTTCGGCAAGATCGACCTCGTCGAGCATCTCTCCTCGCAGCGCGCCAATGGACTGCGCTCCATGATCAAGCGCATCCGCGAAGAAGCCCGCGTGAGAGCCGCAGCATAGGCCCGGCTGGCGTCACGATGATAGACAAAACCCGGCTCGCAAGCCGGGTTTTTCTGCAGACCAGCTAGGGCGGTTACGCGTCTCACGGAATCGCCCAACCGCCCTACGTGATTGTTATTGCGCAATTCCGGACGGAAAACCGCTACGCACTTTTCCTGAAATCGCTCCTGGGCGCTTAACGAGTGCCGCGCTTGCGACGCTGGCCGAGACCCATTTCCTTCGCTAGCCGTGAACGTGCTTCCGCGTAGGCCGGCGCCACCATCGGGTAGTCAGCCGCCAGATCCCATTTCTCGCGATATTCTTCAGGCGAGAGACCATGATGGGTCATCAGGTGACGCTTCAGCGACTTGAAGCTGCCGCCGCATTCCAAACAAGTGATTTGATCATCCTGTACAGATTTGCGAACGGATACGGCCGGCTTCTGCTTTTCAACCACGGTAACGGCAGGAGCCGGAGCCGAGGTGCTGCTCAAGGCGGAATGTACGTCGGAAATCAGATTCGGAAGGTCGCTGACCGGGACGACATGGTTGCTGACATAAGCCGCGACTATATCGGCTGTCAGCTCAACCAGTAACTCGTGCCCATTGCCAAGGGCCGTATCTGTCATTTTGTTCTCCTGTTCATCGGCTTGCCTGCTGGCCGCGCCTCCATCGAGCGCGCAAGGCACAGCATTGCTGTATAAACCGCGCGGAGCCCCGGAAATCATATCGATTCCAAGTCTCGTTGCGCCAGGCAATCCGCACTAACGCATTGCCCGCATTCGTAGCAGCCTCCAGCAAAAAGCGGTGCTTTACGCCACGTTTCTTATCGCGTGAAATCCACCCCTAGACGTCATGCGACGAAAACCGCTTCTATACCGTCTGATGTCAGAATTAGTGATTAGGGAAAATGATCCCCAATCATTAACCGGAAGAAAGCTTTGTTCAGCTTTGCTCCAAAGAAAGATCAAAGCATCGAGAACTTATACCCGGTCGAGACTAACTCAACATCAAAACTCTACTTGAATCTGAATTAGCACTCTTTACCCAAATGTCCAGTTTTTAATCCCATCATTTCTTCTCAAAAATCTCATCTATTAAAAATAGATAACTAAAGAGGCGAACATGTATTGCTTTTCCGACAATCTTTGCGTTTGTTAGCGCCTTGTTTTGGACAGGCGTTTCGGCATTTGTCCCGTCAACAGTTCGTCTCTCACCGAGGGCAAAGTCAACCGATGACCGGCCTTATGTGCCGCGCGTGCAAGAAGATGCGCCGAAATCGGCGCGGTCAGCACGAAGAAGACGAAACCTGCCAAGGCACGGGCCAATATCGATAAGTCCTGCGAATGAATACCGACTGCAAGTAGCAAAAGACCGGAACCAACAGTTCCGGCTTTCGACGCGGCATGCATGCGGCTGTAGAGATCGGGTAGACGAACGATACCGATCGCGGCGATCAGCGAGAATAGTGCGCCGGCCAACAGCAGAGCGGCAACAATGACAGCCCAGAACAATTCCACTACCGCCCTCCCTTCTGCCGACGACTATTCTTGCGGGTTTTCTTGCCCTGCTGCGCGTTGCCACTGTCCCGCGCCACGTGAGGTTGCACCGGCGCTTTGGACTGCGCGTGCGTGAGGATGAAACGGGCAAAGGCAACGGTAGCAAGAAAGCCGACAAGGCCAAGCGAAATGGCAATATCGATATAGAGCGTGAAGCCGGTTTTGATGGCGATGACGGCGATGAAGCCGATGGCAACCGCCACCAGCATGTCGAGCGCCAGAACACGATCTGGCAGTGTCGGGCCGGCGACCACGCGATAGACGGTCAGCAAAAAGGCGATGCTCAGAATGCCGAGCGCCACCATAGCGGCGGCCGAAACGATGGATGCGGCGATCATCGGAAAGCCTCCATGATCCGACGCTCGAAGCCCTCGGCAATGCTCCGCCTGATGGCGTCCGGATCGGAACAGTCGAGCGCGTGCACGTAGAGGATCTTCCGGTCGTCGGAAACATCGACGGAAAGGGTGCCGGGCGTCAACGTGATGAGATTGGCAAGCAGCGTGATTTCGAAATCGCGGTCGACTCTCAGCGGGAAGGCGAAAATCCCCGGTTTTACATCCATCTTCGGGCTCATGACGGCCATGGCGACGGCCCAGGCGGATTTGGCAAGCTCGCACAGAAACAACAGCAACAGCGCGAGTATTCGGCGGACACGGCCGAGGTAAAGGACGCCGCCATAGGACGACCGCACGATCCCAAGCGCAACGGCCGCGAGAAGAAAGCCGAACACCAAATTCATGAAGGAGGCGCTGCCGGTGACGGCGACCCAGACGATGGCAAGCAGCAGATTGAAGACGAACAGGATCATTGCACGCCCCCCGCAGCAGGAAAGACAGAGTGCAGATAGGCGGATGGATCTACAAGGTCTGCCGCGGCGCGCTGCGTCAGATGCAAAAGGCGCTCCGGGAAAAGGCCGAAACCGACGACCAGCGCGGCAAGAGCGAGAAGCGGCAGACCGGCCTGCCATCTGATCGGCTCAACGGCCACAGCGCCTCCCTCACTCCCCGGGCGCCAGTATGCCAGCAGGAAGACCCGGCCGAAGGCGATCGTCGTCAGGAAACCGACCAGCAGGATCGCGGCGGCCAGCCACCAGGCGCCTGTTGCAAGCGCCGCCTTCACCAGAACGACCTTGGGCCAGAAGCCGGAAAAAGGCGGCAGGCCGCTGACGGCGAAGAACAGCACCAGCGAGAGGCCGGCGAACCAACCGCTCCGCCGATAAAGCCCACCGAGCGAAGTCAGCGAAAAACCGCCGCCGAGCCGGGCAGCCTGGCCTGCCAGCAGGTAGAGCGCCGTCATCAGCACCATCGAGTGCAGCGCATAGAAGATCGTCCCGCTGAGACCATCGGCGCTACCGAGTGCCACGCCCGCCAGCATCGTGCCGATGCCTGATATGACCATGTAGCCAAGCATGCGGCGAATATCATTTTCGCCGAGCGCGCCCAGCACGCCTGCAAGCATCGTCGCGATGGCGACGACGGTAATGACCGGGCCAAGCTCGGCGCGCTCGACGGGCAGCAACATGACGAGAACCCTGATGAGAGCATAGACGCCGACCTTGGTGAGCAGGCCGGCGAACAGGGCCGAAACGGTGATGCGCGGCGTGTGATAGGAGGCGGGAAGCCAGAAATTGACGGGGAAGGCAGCCGCTTTCATGCCGAAGGCGAGCAGGAACAGGCCTGCCAGCGTCATCAGCGGCCCGCTGCTGTCGCCAGCCCTCGCCTTCATCGCGATGTCGGCCATGTTGAGCGTGCCGAAGATGGCGTAGAGATAGCCGACGGAGACCAGAAACAGCGTGGTGGCGATGAGATTGAGCACGGCATATTTCAACGCGCCGTCGATCTGTTCCCGCTCGGAACCGAGGATCAGCAGGCCGAAAGACGATATCAGCAGCACCTCGAACCAGACATAGAGATTGAAGACGTCGCCGGTCAGGAAAGCGCCGCTGACGCCGGCAAGCAGCAGCAGCAGAAATGGGAAAAAACCATAGCGGCGCCCGCTGGTGACAATCTCGCCGAGCGAATAGATGCCGCCCGCGAGCGCGACGATAGCCGCCGTCAGGGCCATGATCGCGCCGAGAAGATCGACGCTGAAGGCGATGCCGAACGGCGGCAGCCATCGACCCATCACCATCGTCACCGGCCCATCGCTGGCGACCCTGTAAAGCAAGGCGGCATCGACCAGCACCAGCAGCATCAGGCCGGGAATGGCGATCCAGGCGTGCCATTCGGTGCGGTTGCGCAACATCAGAAGTATCGCGCCAAGGCTGATGCACAGGGCCACCGGCAGGATCACCAGCCAATGCCCGAGCGGCACTGGCGCAGCCACCAGCGCGGCGGAGAGATCGACAGCGGTGTCGGCTGGTCCGGCCATATCGCTAGTAACCCAAAGGCGGCAGCGGCCGCTCGTCCGGTTCGGCCACCAGCATCTCGCCGGTATTGTCCGTCTTGAGGTCCTGATAGGCCCGGTAGGTCAGGACGAGCAGAAAGGCGAGAAACGAAAATGAGATGACGATCGCCGTCAGGATCAGCGCCTGCGGCAGCGGGTTGGCAGCAGCCAGATCGAGCGTAGTCGCACCTCGCGGGATGATCGGCGGCACCTCGGGAGTTACCCGGCCGGCGGTAAAGAGCAAGAGGTTGACGGCATTGCCCAGGATCGCGATGCCGAGCATGATGCGGATCGAGAATTTCGACAGCATCAGGTAGATCGCGACCGTAAAGAACAGGCCGACCAAAGCGGAAAAGACGACCTCCATCAATCCACCTCCCGCTCTTCGAGCGCGAGCGCGATCGAGGTGATGGCGCCGACGACGACCAGATAGACGCCGATATCGAAGAGCATGACGGTGGAAAGCGGCACTTCGACGCCGAACACATGCGGATAGATCCACAGCCCGGTCATGAACGGCACGCCGGAGAAGACGGACAGGAAACCGGCGACGGTCGCCGCCAGCAGGCCGAAGCCGGCAATCGCCAGCGGATGAAACATGATCGCGCGCCGCACCGCCGTCACGCCGCAAGCAATGCCATAAATCGCCAGGGCGGAGGCCGCGATCAGCCCGCCGATGAAGCCGCCGCCAGGCTCGTTATGGCCGCGCAACAGGACAAAAACGGAAAAGAGCAGCATCAGTGCAGTGAGAAACGGCGCGGCGGTGCGGAAGATCAGCGTGTTCATGAACGCTCAGCCTCCAACTTTTCCTCAAGATCAGGATCGTTGGCCGCAAGCTTGCGCTCGCCGCCCGCCCGAATGCGGATCAGCGCCAAGATCGCAAGCCCGGTAATGGCCACAACGGCGATCTCGCCGAGCGTGTCCGTGCCGCGGAAATCGACGATGATCACATTGACGACGTTGTCGCCATGGGCGATCAGCTTCGAATAGTGATTGAAGAAGGCCGTCAACGTCAGGTCGAAGGGTGCCTGCGTCGCCTTCAGCAACAGGAGGCCGAAGCCGACGCCGCAAGCAATCGCAAGCGCGGCATGGGCGACCATTTTCAACGGCGGACGGCGATCCGAGGAAGACAGACGCAGCCGCGTCATCACCATGGCAAGGATCACGACGGAAAGGGTCTCGACCATGAATTGCGTGAAAGACAGATCCGGCGCGCCGAACAGCAGGAAGATGACGGCCACGGCAAAACCCTGAATGCCGAGCGAAACGATAGCGGTCAGCCGGTCGCGCGCAAGGACGACGGCAGCAAGCCCTATAACGGCGATGAGGAAGATCGTCGCCTCATGCCATTGCAAATTCGGCCATGAGGGGATTGCCGGCAGTTCGCCATGGATGGTGAGCGGGATCAACAGCGTGGCTGCAAGGCAAACAAAGGTCACGGTGACATAGATTTCCAGGCGGCCGGGTTGCAGGACGCGCGAGACGAGGTGTGACAATCGCACCAGGCTGGAAATGAAGCCATCAAAGCCGCGGTCCGGTCCCGGGCCCAGAGCCCGCAAGACGACCGACATGAGAAAGCGGGCGCGATCAAGCTTCCAATAGACAAGGATGCCGATCAACACGGTCGCCACCGACAGCGCAAGGGGCAGACCGACATGCGGGACGAGCGACACCGATATCTGCAATCCCTTGCCGCTGACGGCACTGGCCATCGGCGACGAGACATAGGCATGCCATAGGCCCGAGAGCAAAGCCGAAGCGAGACCGAGCAAGGCAAGCACTACCGGTCCGAGCCAGAGCAGTGGGGGCGCCTCATGCGGATGCTGCGGCGTCTCGGTCGTCGGTCCCAGGAAGGGCTTCAGCGCCACGGCAAAGGCGATGGCAAACATCAGCGCGTTGCCGGCAACGGCGACGATCGTCAGAATGATCGCGCCCGGCGAGGCCTGTGCCAGAGCCGCATAGATCTCCTCCTTGGCGAGGAACCCGAAAGCGGGCGGCAGGCCGCCCATCGAGATGGCGGCGATCAGGGCGGCAGCGAAGGTCAGCGGCATGGCGGAGCGCAGGCCGCCCAGGCGCGTGATATCTCTCGTTCCCGTCTCGTGGTCGACGATGCCGGCGATCATGAACAGAGCGCCCTTGAACAGCGAATGCGCCACCAGATAAAGGACGGCGGCTTCGACGGCGTAATCCGAGCCGAAACCGGTGAGCAACACGAGCAGGCCGAGGGAGGAGACCGTCGTATAGGCCAGCTTCAACTTCAAATCGGTCTGCCGTATGGCAAGCAAGGTTCCGACCAGCAGCGTCGCAGCGCCGAAAATCGGGAGGATCGTCTGCCAGGCCATCGTCCCACCCATGGCCGGATTGAGCCGCATCAGCAGATAGACGCCCGCCTTCACCATGGTGGCGGAGTGCAGATAGGCCGATACGGGGGTCGGCGCTTCCATGGCGTTCGGCAGCCAGAAATGAAACGGAAATTGCGCCGATTTGGTGAAGGCGCCGCCGAGCACCAGGATCAGGGCTGCGAGATAGAGCGGGCTCCCGCGCAAGGCATCGCCGGCTTTCAGCAGGTCGGACATCGAGCCAACCCCGGTGATCTGCCAGATGAGCAGCAGGCCCGCGAGCAACAGCAGCCCTCCGCCACCGGTGACCACCAGTGCCTGCAGCGCTGCCCGGCGCGACGCCTCCCGCTGATGGTCGAAGCCGATCAGCAGGAAGGACGTGATCGAGGTCAATTCCCAGAAGACGAACAAGGTGAGGAAACTGTCCGAAACGACAAGGCCGAGCATCGAGCCCATGAACAGGAAGATGAAGGAGAAGAAGCGCCCGAGATCCGCATGCCCCTTCAGATAACCGCCTGAGTAGAGAACGATCAGCGTGCCGATGCCGGTGATGAGCAAAGCGAAGGTCAGCGACAGACCATCGAGCAGCCATGAAAAGCGCAAGCCGAGGCTCGGCACCCAATCGAAACCGGCCCGGACGACCTGCCCCGAGGCAATGTCGGGGAGAAACCTCGTAAAATGGAGAAAGGCCAGCGCAGGAAGCAGCGCCAACGGCCAAGCCGCATGGTGCCCAAAACGCCGAACGATGACGGACGCGATCAGCGCACCGAAAAAGGGCAGACATAGAGCCAGGAATGTCAGGCCCGCGAAACCGGCCATGTCCTCTCCCTGCTGAACACCAATGCGGAATCCGGCATGGCCGGAGCTAGGTTGCAGGGATAGGCGAAAGGCGGGACCGTCTCAAGTCCTGCGGGAATAAAACCGGGATTAAACCACTGAAATCGGCTTTCGGCAGGAACAGCCTACAGGTTGAGGATGCGCACCATGTTTCTGACGGCGATCGTTTCACAGCATCGGCTCAGAAGTCCGGCACAAATGGCTGCAGTGTCGAATAAGCCGCTAAACGTGCATGGCTCGCAATGAAGCTGTAACGAATTTAGGCTATTTTATTCTTATTCTTAGAATCGCTATGGAATTTCTGCTGAAAAATGCGCTATTCTTGATCGGTTTGCAGATCCAGCCTCCCGGAAACCGCAATGCTCGCGCGCCTGACCGCCCTCCTGCTTCTTTCCCCTGCGTCGGCCTTTGCCGCCGACTGGTGGTCCTATGACAATACGGGCTTCGGCTATGCGATCGAGCTGCCGTCGGAATTTCATCTCTCGGCCCCATCAGACGATGCCAACCGCCTTTCCCTGTCGCCGGCGGATCGATCTGCCATGCTGCAGGTTTTCAGCACGATCATCCCCAACGGCGACTTCTCGACGGAAGCGAATGTGCGCGTGGCGCTCGCCAAGGATCAGGGCTGGAAGATTTCCTACTCCAAATCGAACTCGCGCGGCATCAGCTTCTCCGGCACAAAGCAGGGTCGTATCGTCTATGTGCGCGGCGTAGCCCTCTGCAACGGCGGAGCGGCCTTTTTCCAGATGGATTATTCGAAGGCGGACATGCAGCGCTACGACGCCATGGTCATGCGCCTGGTGCGCAGCCTGCGCTCCACGAAGAAATGCACGCCGACGGCGCAGGTCGTCAAAAGTTTTCCGGTGACAGGCTGAAGCACGTCAACACCGCCGAATAGTGCACGGCGGCGGCGGCAATGACAAAGCCATGCCAGATGGCGTTCTGGAAGCGCAGCTTTTCCCAGACATGAAAGATGACGCCGAGCGAGTAGATCACCCCTCCGATGACGATGAGCAGCATCGACGCGAACGGGATATAGGTCGAGACCGGCTTGGCCACAATCACGCCGCTCCAACCCATGACGAGATAAAGCAGGATCGCCAGCCGATCGTAACGCCCCGGAAAGAAGCATTTCAGCACAATGCCGAAGGCTGCAAAAGCCCAGACTGCGATCAGCATGGCAAGCAGCAGCGGATCCTCCGCGCCGCGTTCGAGAAAGGGTGTGTAGGTGGCGGCAATCAGCACATAGATGAAGGAATGATCGAAACGCCGCAGGAACCATTTGGTATGCGATACGGGCCAGGCATTGTAGGCGAAGGACATCCCCAAGGTCAGCACGAGACCGACGCCGTAGATCCAGGCGGCAGCGATCCCACCGTAGGAGCTCCAGACGGTCGCGTAGAAGATCAATACGGTCGCGCCGATCAGCGCAAACACGACGCCGACGCCGTTGACAATGCTGTCGGCGATCACTTCGTATCGATCATAAGCCCAGCGAACGCCTCTATATTCGGCCATCTGTGCGCGTTCCAATTCCGTAACAGCCCGATTCTTGCACCTCACCGAAGTGGAAGCAACCGCACCAAACGGGCATTTCAATAAATCTTCGTGAACGCGCGGAGTATCTCGTCAACAGGGAGCGAACGCTCAATCCGCAATTTCTGGCCTTCTGTGAACAATCGAAATCCGCCATATAGGATGGCAAGTACAGCGGGCGAGAGGACATCGAAGAGGCATATCAACCGGCGAAAAATCTCCCGCCCACCGCTGACGGTTTCCTGCCGTCCACGCCGGTTGCCTTTCCAGAACATCGAGGTTGGAATAACCCATGACCGAAACCGCCCCCTCCTATGCACTGACGCGTCCTGCCTATGTCGGCCAATCGCATCTCGTGGTCACCGACCTGCCGCTGGTGTCGCGCTTCTATCAGGACATGCTCGGCCTCAAGGTGGTCGAGAAGACGGCGAGTGGCGAAGTCCTGGGCGTCGCCGGCCAACCTCTCCTGACCCTCACCACGGATCGCGCGGCCGTGCGCGCGCCGCAAACGGCGGCTGGCCTGTTTCACACCGCCTTCCTCATGCCGAGCCGGGTCGAACTCGCCCGCTGGCTTCGTCATGCAGCACATAATAACGTCGTGCTCGAAGGCGCGTCCGACCACATCGTCAGCGAAGCCATCTATCTGTCGGACCCGGAAGGCAACGGCATCGAGATCTATGCCGATCGGCCACACGAGCAGTGGACGTTCCATAGCGACGGCACGGTCGAGATGGCGACCCTCAGGCTTGACTTGCAGCAGCTCTATGAAAGCGCTCCGCAGGACCGCTGGGACGGTATGGCCGAAGGCTCGGCGATCGGCCACATCCACCTGCAGGTCGGCGACGTGGCAGAGGCGAACGCCTTCTATCGCGACGTTCTCGGCATGAAGGTCATGGCCGCGCGCTATCCCGGCGCCACCTTCCTTGCGACCGGCGGCTATCACCATCATCTCGGCGCCAACACCTGGAACAGCCGCGGCGCGGGAGTGCGCTCCGAACACATGACCGGCCTTTCTGACTACACCCTGCGCTTCAACGACAAAGTCTCGCTTGATAAGGCCGTGGCCGCCCTCGACCAGCATGAGATCAAGACCCAGAAGCGCGACGGCGGCGTTTCGCTGCGGGATCCCTGGGGCATCGGGCTGAACCTGGTCGCGTAATTTGCCCGGCTGACCAAGCATGACAAGGCCCGTTCCGGAACTGGAGCGGGCCTTTCGCGTTTTAGTGGTAAGGCGATCGTGCCTTCGGGGATTTGATGGGATGGAGATCGATAAAATCGCCGGCAGGCATGCAGGCGGAACGGCGGCGCAGGAAAGCGGCTCCGCGGCGGGCGGATATGGCAACGAAGCCGACGCGGCCGAACTGGCGGATTATCCAACAAATGGCAAACTCCATGTCGCCGCCTCATGGGCGACCATAGGCATCTTCCTCATCCTGGCGCTTGCAGGCGTCTATATGATGTCGATGATCCTCATTCCGGTGACGCTTGCCGTCGTGGTCGGGATGATCCTTGGTCTTGCGGCGGAGAAACTGAGCAGACTTGGCGTGCCCCGTGTCCTCAACGCCATTCTCCTGTCGTCGGCGGTAGCACTGGCCATCGTCCTCGTCGTCAACGCGCTCGCCGGGCCGCTGGCAACGCTGGCTCAGGAGGCTCCCGATTTCTTCCAGCGAACCTCCGATAGGCTGATGCCTTATCTCAACCGGTTCAAATGGCTGCATATTTCCCCGGAGACTTTCCAGAGCGGTCCCATGTCCATCACCACGCTGCTGGAAAACAGCGGCAATGTCTTGCATCTTCTCTCCAGCAATCTCACACCGGCCATCGTTCAAATACTGATCTTCTTTGCTGCGCTCCTGTTGTTTCTCTCCGGCCGGGTTACCCTGCGTAAAACGATCATCATGACCTTTTCCAGCAGGGAGTCGAGACTGACGGCAATCCGCATCATCAATGCGGTGGAGCGGGTGCTCGGTTTTTATTTCGCCACGGCCTCGCTGATCTATGCCGGCATCGGCGTTGCCATGACTGTTATCGCCTATGTCGGCGGCATGAGCGTGCCGATACTCTGGGGCGTATTTGCCTTCCTCTCGAGCTTCATCCCGTTCCTCGGCGTCACGACGATGACGATTGCGCTCGCGATCGCCGGCATCATCACGCAATCGGACATCATCTTTGCTCTAGCGCCGGCTGCGGCCTTCTTTGCTGTGCATCTTGCGGTGGAGAACCTGGTGTTTCCCGCGGTCATGGGCCGGCAATGGGAGCTCAACCCCTTTGTCGTGTTCCTCGCCATCATATTCTGGACATGGATGTGGGGCGCCATCGGCGCCATGCTGGCGCTGCCGCTTTCGCTGATCGTCATGACCGTCGTCGATGAACTCTTCATCGAGGAAAAAACCCAGCCGCAATTGCCAGGCTGAGACAAACCGAGGCTTACGCCATCAGTTCGTCGTGCCGTCGTCGCCCTTTTCGGGGATATCCTGCAGGCGGACGAACTGCACGCCCTTGACCTTCAGCGCCAGGATGCTTGCCACCACGCCCTCTCCCGCCGCATGCGTCGGCTGGTTGATGTGGGAAATAATGACATCGCCATCCTTGGCGGAGGCATATTGCTTCTCCACCATCTTGGCCGGCAGCAGCGAGCCGCTGTCGCCGTTCACGGAATATCCGGCAACGCGATAGCCCATGCCGCGGATCTGCATAATGGCGGCGGGTGTATATTTCGCGGTCGCGCCACGGAACCAGCGCGGCTGCTGAATGCCGGCGGCAATCATGGCGTCGGCTCCGCCCTTCACTTCCTGAGCTACCGCCTGCGGCGATCCTGCGGCGGCTATGCCGTAGACCTTGGTCGGAACATCGACGGCCGGAATATGGTTCTGCCCATGATTTTCCAGCTCGAAAAGGTCGGGATGGGCGAGGAAGACGGCAAGCGAATCCGGATTGGTGCGCAGCCAGCGCGCGGTGACGAAGATCGTCGCCGGAATATGCTGATCGACCAGCGTGCTGAGAATGCGCGGATCGGTCTTGCCCATGCAGGCATCGAACGTCAGCGCGATGCGCGGCGCGCCCTTCCCTGCCCGATTGACGTGCAGATGCGGCTCGACGAGCTTGACGTTCGAGACAGGGGCCTTTGGTGGAAGTTCAGGCCAGCCGGCAGGCTGTTGCGTCGGCTGAGCGGCGAAGGCAACCGGAACGGCAGCGACAAGGAATGCGGACGTCAGCAAAAAACGGTTCATCGGGCAGCCACCGAGCGGATCGAGCAAATGAAATCTGGCGGAAGGGGCACGTGATTGCCATAGGTTTTCCGCCTCGGCGTCCGCCATCATCCGCCAACACGCCGGAAATATGGCAAGCCGACGGCAAACATGCCGATTTCGCATCACAAATGCCGTGACTCTGCAAAGCATCGAGGTCCGGGCTTCAACCTGGCCGCGTCTATGCTACGATTGATATGAGGCCGCTCTATCACTATCTGCCTATTTTTCCGTGCTCCCAAAGAGAGACATGCATGAGTCGCGATCCCTATGAAGTTCTGGGCGTAAAACGGGACGCCCCGCAAAAGGATATTCAAAACGCCTATCGCAAGCTTGCCAAAAAGCTGCATCCCGACCTCAATCCCGGCGACAAGCAGGCCGAGGACAAGTTCAAGGAGGTCTCGGCAGCCTATGGCATTGTAGGCGATGAGGAGAAGCGCGCGCGTTTCGATCGTGGCGAGATCGATAGCAGCGGCACCGAGCAGGCACCGCGCAACTACTACCGCGATTATGCCGCGAACGAAGGCCAGCGCGGTCCCTATCGGAATGCCGGAGGATTCGCCGATTTCGGCGATGCCGACGACATATTTTCCAACTTCTTCTCACGGCGCAGCCGAGGCCAATCCCAAATGCAGGGTCAAGATCGTCACTATTCGATGGAAGCCGACTTTCTTGATGCCATCAACGGCGCGAAGAAGCAGATCAGCTTGCCTGACGGGCCGGCGCTCGACGTTCAGATACCACCGGGCACCCGCGACGGGCAGACCCTGCGCCTGAAGGGCAAGGGCGAACCCGGCATCAATGGCGGCAAGCCTGGAGATGCATTGATTGCGGTGCATGTCCGTCCGCACCGCTTCTACACCCGCGACGGCGACGATATCCGGCTGGAACTGCCGATTTCGCTGACGGAGGCGGTGCTCGGCGGCAAGATCCGGGTCCCAACACCCTCCGGTCCTGTCACCGTGACACTGCAGCCGAATTCCAATACCGGCAAGGTGCTGCGGCTGAAGGGCAAGGGCGCACCGGTGCGCGGTAAGGAAAACGGCGACGCCTACGTCACCCTGAAGGTGGTCCTTCCGGACGCGGCGGATCCCGAGCTCACGCGTTTCGCCTCCGAATGGGAGGCCGGCAAGATGCAAGATCCCAGAAAGACCATGGGAGGATAGGCGATGGATGAGAGAGAGTTTCGACTGCACCTCGAAATCGAGACCACAGTTCTGGAAGTCTGGATCTCTGAGGGTTGGCTGGTGCCGGAAGTGACGGATCAGGGCCGGAATTTCCGCGAGGCGGACATCGCGCGCGGCCAGCTTATTCTCGACCTCAGCAATGCCATGGGCCTCAACCAGCCCGGCGTCGATGTCGTCATGGATCTGGTCGATCAGCTTCATAGCCTCAGGGCGACGCTGCGCGACCTGACGGATGCCGTCCGCCGGCAGCCTTCGGATGTGCAGGAACACATCCTGTCGGAACTCACGCGCGTGGACGTGCAAAAGCGGAGATAGAGCCTTCCAGCGGCTTCACGGCATCGCTGCGCAATTTTCCTGAAAATGCCTTGGGCGCTCAGTCGTAAAGATAGTGCTGCTGCCAGCTGTCGCGCGGCACCTTATCGCCGATCTGATAACTCAGGTCCCGAACATGAATGTGCTGCGGGCCGGTGACGCATATATACGAGAGATGATACCAGTCACCCTTGCTGCGGAAGACCGCGCCGGGCGCATTCATCGAATCCGGGTTCATCGCCGGGTCGCCGAACGTATAGGCAATCACCTTGTCCGGCTTGAAACCCGTCTTTTCCGTGCCAATCCGCTTCATGGCCTCCGCGTCGCATGCCTGCGCCATCCGCTCGGAAGGATCAAGCTTTTCCAACTCCTTCTTCATGGTCACATCAACAGCGAAGGCAGAGTTAGCGAAAGAAGCCAAAGGGATAAGGATGGCAAAGAGTTTCAGCATGATGACCGGTCCCTTGCATTTTTCCGAATTTGATTGCGTCCGCTCCCCTCGGGGAAGGCGGTTCAACCGCCCTTATGTCGACGCATTGTATGCCGACTTCGGTAAAGAATGTGGTCTCATCAAGGCAGCCCCCAATCGGTTTTCCCGCAAGCCGCCTGTTCGATCGAGACTAATATCGGCGACTTGCATGAAACTTGACGGGGCACTTGCCTATTGAACCTCATGCAGCCGCCCTCTATTTCTCTGTTCTCCTCGCATCCGACTTTCACACCAGAGAAAGCGCTCCCGTGTCAGTTTTCAAGAACCTCCCCACCCCGCCTGCCGCCCCGAAAAAAACCATTACGGATACGCGTCATGGCATCAGCCGCAGCGACGATTATGCATGGCTGCGCGCCGACAACTGGCAGGCAATGTTCAAGGATCCTTCGATCCTGGCCCCGGAAATCCGCACGCATCTGGAGGCCGAAAACGCCTACATGAATGCCGCGATGGCCGACACGAAGGAGCTGCAGAAGGTTCTCTTCGGCGAGATGAAGGGCCGCATCAAGGAGGACGACAGCTCGGTGCCGGTCAAGGACGGCCCCTACGCTTACGGGACGCTCTTCGTCACCGGCGGCGAGCAGCCGCATTATTTCCGCGAAGCCCGCAACGGCGGCGACCGCAAGCTTTTATTGAACGGCGACAAGGAGAATGAGGGGAAGTCCTATTTTCGCCTTTCAGGCCTCGATCACTCCACCGACCATAGCCGCGGCATCTGGGGATATGACGACAAGGGCTCTGAATATTTCACGCTGAAGGTCCGCGATCTCGAGACCGGCGAGGACCTTGCCGACGTGCTCGAAAACACCGGCGGCGGCGGCGTCTGGGCGCCCGACGGCAAGAGCTTCTTCTACACGCTGCAGGACGAGAACCATCGCCCTTCCAAGATCTTCCATCACATCGTCGGCACGCCGCAATCGCAGGACCGGCTCGTCTATGAAGAAGAAGACGCAGGCTTCTTCATGGGCGTCGGCGGCTCTTTGCTTGATGACTACATCTTCATCGATATCCACGATCACGAGACCAGCGAATACCGCATCATCCCGACCTCCGACCTCACCGCAGAGCCGAAGCTGGTGGCGGAGCGCGAGACGGGGATCGAATATGAGATGACGGAAGGCGGCGACGTCTTCTACATCCTGACCAATGACGGCGACGCCAAGGATTTCAAGATCATGGAGACGCCGGCCGACAAACCGGGCAAGGAAAACTGGCGCGAAGTGGTGGCCCACAAGCCGGGCACGCTGATCCTCAACCATATGGCCTATGCCCGACACCTCATCTGGCTGGAGCGCAAGGACGGACTGCCGCGCATCATCATCCGCGACCGCCACAGCGGCGAGGAACATTCGATTGCCTTCGAAGAGGAAGCCTATTCGCTCGGCCTGCAGGGGGCCGCGGAATACGATACGGATGTCATCCGCTTCTCCTATTCCTCGATGACGACGCCGAGCCAGCTCTACGACTACAATATGGTGACGCGCGAGCGCACCCTGCTGAAGACGCAGGAGGTGCCCTCTGGCCACAATCCGGCCGACTACGTCACCCGCCGCGTCTTCGCGCCCGCCTGGGACGGCGAGCAGGTGCCGGTAACCCTGCTTTATCGCAAGGACACGCCGCTCGACGGTTCCGCGCCATGCCTGCTCTATGGCTATGGCGCCTATGGCATCGCCATTCCCGCCGGTTTCAACACCAATTGCCTGTCACTCGCAGATCGCGGCTTCGTCTACGCCATCGCCCATATCCGCGGCGGCAAGGACAAGGGTTTTTCGTGGTACGAAGACGGCAAGATGGAGAAGAAGACCAATACGTTCAGGGACTTCATCGCCGCGGCCGACTATTTGAATGAGCAGAAGTTCACCTCTTACGCGAAGATCATCGCCGAAGGCGGATCGGCCGGCGGCATGCTGATGGGCGCTGTCGCCAACATGGCACCGGAGAAATTCGCAGGCATCATCGCCGCCGTCCCCTTCGTCGACGTGCTCAACACCATGCTCGACGACACCCTGCCTTTGACGCCGCCGGAATGGCCGGAATGGGGCAATCCGATCGACAGCAAAGAAGAGTACGAGCAGATCGCCGCCTACAGCCCCTATGACAATGTCGGGGAAAAGCCCTATCCGCCCATCCTCGCGCTCGGCGGCCTCACCGACCCCCGCGTCACCTATTGGGAACCGGCAAAATGGGTCGCCAAGCTGCGCGACAAGACGACAGGCGACGCGCCGATCCTCTTGAAGACGAACATGGATGCCGGCCACGGTGGCGCGTCCGGACGCTTCCAGCGCCTGGAGGAAGTGGCTTTCGAATATTCCTTCGCCATCAAGGTAGCGGACAAGATGTAGGCGGAAGCCGGGAGGAGAGAATGACCGTCTTTGTCGCCCTGCTGCGTGCCGTCAATGTCGGCGGCACCGGCACATTGTCGATGGCGGAGCTGAAGGCGCTCTGTGAGGAAATCGGCTTCACGGACGTGAAGACCTATATCCAGAGCGGCAATGTGCTCTTTCGCTCCGAAGAGGATGAGGCCAAGGTTCAGGTCCGCTTGGAGGAGGCGCTGGCCCGCAAGATGGGCAAATCGCCCGGGGTGATCCTGCGCAGCCGTCAGGCTTTGGAAGCTGCGGCGGAAGGCTCGCCCTTCCCGCATGCCAAGCCGAACTATCTGCTCATCACCTTCCTTCCGGAGGCGGCGCCAAAGGATGCTCTGGACAAGCTCGTCGCGCCGGGCGGGGAAGAAGTGCAGGTTGCCGGCAGGGAAATCTATATCCACTACCCCGACGGCTCGGGACGTTCCAAGCTGAAGCTGCCTGCACTGAAGGCAGGAACATCGAGAAATCTCAATACGGTTAGGAAATTGGCGGAGATGGCCCGAGAGCTGGAAGATGGCTAGGGACGGATATCTTCCTACCGGAAACAAGCGCCTTGCACGCCCTCGTCGCCAGCCCTACCTTAAAGGCATGAGCTCTTCCCTTTCCGAAACACAGGCGCATCAGGCACCTAGCATTCCGTTCGACAACAGCTATGCGCGCCTGCCGCCGCAATTCCTGGCGGATCAGGCGCCGACACCTGTTGCCGCGCCGCGGCTGATCAAGTTCAATGAGGCACTGGGACGGGAACTCGGGCTAGACGTGGACGCGCTGGAACGCAACGGCGCGGCGATCTTTTCCGGAAACGAGCTCCTGCCGGGGTCGCAGCCGATCGCGATGGCCTATGCCGGCCACCAGTTCGGCAATTTCGTGCCGCAGCTCGGCGACGGTCGTGCGATCCTTCTCGGCGAAGTGAAGGATCGCAACGGCAGACGTCGCGACATTCAACTCAAGGGTTCTGGTCCGACGCCGTTTTCGCGGCGCGGTGATGGCCGTGCCGCGCTTGGCCCTGTTCTGCGCGAATATGTCATCAGCGAAGCCATGCATGCGCTGGGCATTCCGACGACTCGGGCGCTTGCGGCGGTGACCACCGGAGAGCCGGTCTACCGCGAGGAAGTGCTGCCCGGCGCGATCTTCACGCGTGTTGCGGCAAGCCATATCCGTGTCGGCACCTTCCAGTTCTTCGCCGCCCGCGGCGATACGGACAGCCTGCGGACACTGGCAGATCACGTCATTGCCCGGCACTATCCCGAGATCAGAGACCGAACGAACCCCTATCTCGCGCTGCTGGAGGCCGTGGCCGAGCGGCAGGCAGCGCTGATCGCGCGATGGCTGCACGTCGGCTTCATCCATGGCGTGATGAACACCGACAACATGACTGTATCGGGCGAGACGATCGATTTCGGCCCCTGCGCCTTCATGGATGCCTACGATCCGGCGACCGTTTTTTCCTCGATCGACCGCAACGGCCGCTACGCCTATGCCAACCAGCCGGCAATCGGTCAGTGGAACCTCGCTCGCCTCGGCGAAACGCTGATTCCCCTGATCGACCCATCCGTCGATACGGCGATCGACCTGGCGAATACCATTATCAAAGCATATGGCGAGCGCTTCCAGGCCTATTGGCTCTCCGGCATGCGTGCCAAGATCGGCCTGGCAAACGAGGAAGACGGCGATCTCGACCTGATCCAATCGCTACTGGCGACGATGCAAGAGCAGAGCGCGGATTTCACGCTCGCTTTCCGCCGCCTTGCGACCCTCGCCGCGGATGAAGATGTCACGGATTTCGCCGCCACCTTCCAGGATCCGCAATCCATCGCGCCGTGGCTTCAACGCTGGCGCGAGCGCCTCGGCCGCGATCCCCGGACGGCAGCAGCGCGCGGCCAAGCGATGCGGAAGGCCAATCCTGCCTTCATTCCGCGCAATCACCGAATCGAGCAGGCGATCCAGGCGGCGGTCGAGGACGATGACTTTTCCCTGTTCGAAGCGCTGCTGAAGGTGCTCGCTAAACCCTATGAGGACCAGCCTGCCTTTGCGCCTTATGCCGAGCCGCCATTGCCGGCGGAACGGGTGCTGCAGACCTTCTGCGGCACCTGACAAGGCCCGCCGCTTAAGCTCCGGACAGGCTTGCGGAGTCATCGTCCGTCAACCCATAGGGAGATATGACGATGAAAGTGCATCACGGCACCCAGAATTATTTCAGCACCCCGATACGCAGCCAGCAGGATGCTGACTCCGACGGCAGTTCACCCTTTACCTTGCCCGACGATAGCAGCGAGCAGGAAACGCAGGCACCGTCCATCGCATCCGGCGGCGTCCCCTCCTCCATTTCATCCGGCTTATGGCTCAGCCAGATCGGTTCGACGTCGTCCTCGGCGACCGACGGTAGCACCGGTGGAGACAGCACCGGTACCACAAGTAACAGCAGCTCTACCTCATTGAGCGAGCAGCCCAGCCAGGACATTCTGGACGAATTTACCAAATGGGCGAACATGTCGCCGGCGGAAAAGATCCGGGCGCAATATCTGGAAGAGAACAATCTGACGGAAGATTCCTTGAAGGCCCTGCCTTCCGCTGAGCAGAAGGCCATCAACGACCAGATCGCAGCCGAGATCAAGCAGAAGCTCGGCACCGACGAGAATGACGCAGACAAGGAAACGGACAGCGCCTCCGCCGCATTATCCATCGCCTGAACATGTTGCGAAACCACATGAAGACGATGGGATCCTGATTCACGTCACGATCGTATCATATTGTTTTGTCTGCGATATTTCCTGCTATTGCCCCACCATTCCGGTGACGATCTTGCCGACGTCGGCGAAGACGGCCTCGATATCCTTCGCAGGCGCGGTCCCCTCGGCGACGAAAGTCGTCACCAGGATCGGGCCACGATCCGGCGGCCAGACGACGGCGATATCTGCAAAGCAGCCGTTGTTGCCGGTGCCGGTCTTGTCGCCGACCTTCCACTCCTTCGGCAAGCCGGCGCGCAGGCGATTATCGCCGGTGGTGTTGCCGACCAACCAGTTGATCAGTTGATCGCGCGATGTTTCGGATAGCGTATTGCCGAGTGTCAGGAGCCCGATGGAATCCAGCATCGCATCCGGTGTCGTCGTATCGCGCGGATCGTCCTTGATCGCCTGGTTAACGTCAGGCTCGTTGCGGTCAAGTCGGGTTTCCGTGTCACCGGTGCTACGCAGCCAGGATGTCAACGCCGCAGGACCGCCGAAGCTCTGGAGCAGTAGATTGCCGGCGGTGTTGTCGCTCAAGGTGATCGCGGCGCCGCAGAGTTCGGCGATGGTCATGCCATCGGTGCCGGCATGCTTTTCGGTTTCCGGCGAATAAGTCACCACGACGTCCTTGCCGTAGGTGACGCGACGGTCGAGCTTTTCGACACCCTGATCGACCCGAGTCAGCACGAAGCCGACGGCGAGCGCCTTGTAGGTGCTGCACAGGGGGAACCGCTCTTCCTCGCGATAGCCGAGGGAAATGTTGGTTTCCGTATCCAGCACAGAGACGCCGAGCCGGCCGCCGGTCTTCTTTTCCAGATCCGCCAGCTGCTTGTCGACGTCGTCAGTCAGCTGCGAATTGCCCTGCGCGCCATTATCGCTGTCCATGCCCTGCCCGCTGTCGGGCGTCGCGGAATCGCCTTGGGCGGCGGGCGCCTGTGGCGAGGTGCCGGCATCCTGCGCGAAGAGTGCATTCGCACCGAATGTCAGTGCGGGCAGGAACAGCGCCGAGCCAGCCACGAGGCGGCGGCGGGTAAGCAATATGGGCATGCGAAAGCCTCCAGCGGAATCGGCAGATTTTGGGCTATGCGAGGAATATGGCAAGCCTCCGACCGGCCCGATTGCTACCGGATTCTATGCTGCCTTGTCGACAGTCACTTCAACGGTAACGTGGGAAAGCTCATGAATATCGGCAAGCCGAGCCTTGTAGAAGGCCGGATCGCGCGACACGGGCGTTGCCACCGCGACGATCGCCGCATGATGTCCAGGCCCAACCTGCCAGACGTGGAGATCGGTGATGCGATCCTCGCCCGTTTCGATCGCTTCGCGAATCTCGTCCGGCAAGTCTTCGCCGGGCGGAATGAAATCGAGCAGAATGGCGCCGGATGCGCGCAGCAGGCTCCACGACCATTGCAGGATCACCAGGCCGCCGACGATACCCATCAGCGGATCGAGGAAGGTCCAGCCAAACCGGCTGCCGAGCGACAGGGCAATGATGGCCAAAACGGATGTCATCGCATCGGCAATCACATGGACATAGGCCGAACGCAGATTGTTGTCCTTGCCGCCATGGGCGTGACCGTGGTCGTGATGATGGTCATGGGAGTGGCCATGGTGATGATGATCGTGATCCTCGCGCAAGAGCCATGCGCTGACGATATTGACGACGAGGCCGACCGCAGCGATGGCGATCGCCTCGCGGAAATTGATGGCCACCGGATTAAGGAGCCGCAGCAGGCTCTCCCAACCCATCAGCAGCGCGATCACTGCAAGTACGATGGCGCTGGCGAACCCGGCGAGATCGCCGAGCTTGCCCGTGCCGAAGGTAAACCGGGCATTATGCACATGCCGGCGGGCGTAGAGATAGGCAAGCGCCGAAATCAGCATGGCGCTGGCATGCGTCGACATATGCCAGCCATCGGCCATCAGCGCCATGGAACCGTAGACCGAGCCGGCACCGATCTCGACCACCATCATAACAGCCGTCAGCGCGATGACGAGCCAGATACGACGCTCATTGCGCTGATGATCCGAGCCGAGAAAGACGTGGCTGTGGCCAGCATCCGAGGAAACACTCATGACATCATTCTCCTTGAACGTCCCGAAGCCCTGATCAGCGCAGATAGGTCTTGAGCACATCGGACATTTCATCGACCGCCTGACGGCGGGCTTGCTCGTCCTCGGCATTGAGCACATGCTCATGCAGATGATCTTCCAGAATTTCGCCGGTCAGTCCCGTCAGGGCGCCGCGGATGGAGGCTAGGAGCTGCAGCACCTCTCCGCACGGCCGCTCGGCCTCGAGCGCGCGTTCCACCGCTTCCATCTGGCCCTTGAGACGGCGGACGCGAGACAGGAGCTTGGCTTGCTGGCGAATGGTATGGGACATCCGAATCTCAATGTTTAATATAGGGGGGTATACTATTATTGATGCCGCAACGGAAGCCTTGTCACTTGCAAATCCCCTGAACGCTCGCATATATATTGCTCTAGAGACTAGAGGTATCGGAGATCATGCCATGTTATCGATCGGCGACTTGTCCAAGCGTACCGGCGTCAAGGTGCCGACCATCCGCTACTACGAGCAGATGGGTTTGATATCGGAACCCGACCGCAGCGAGGGCAACCAGCGGCGTTACTCCAAGACCGATCTGGAGCGCCTGGCCTTCATACGCCACGGCCGGGATCTTGGCTTGACGATCGACGCGATCAAGGAGCTGATCTCGCTCAGCCAGCATCCGGACCGCCCCTGCGTTGGGGCTGACCGCATCGCTCGCGAACATCTGGACGATGTGCGCACCAAGATCGCGCAGCTGAAGAGGCTGGAGCACGAGCTCGAGCGTATCGTGTCGCATTGCGACGGCCACAGCATCGAAGACTGCTATGTGATCCGGGCACTGTCGGACCACGGACTATGCGAAGCGGAGCATTGAGGCGCCCCATTGACAAATACGCTGAACCGGATCATCTATGCGCCATGATCAAGCACGCGCTCCATAATCGCTCGTATTTTTGGCTGTACCTGTAAGGGGCGGCCAAGACAGATCATTTTGTCAACAAGCCGCCGTCAGGCGGCTTTGTTGTATCGGCAGCGTCCTGACGGCTCATTGAAAAAACAAGGACGCAAATGCCATGCTAGACGATAGCGACATCTCACTACTCCGCCCGCCTGTTCTGACCATCCGCAATGCGCACCCGCGCGACCTGCCGGAGCTGAACGACATGATCCGGCTGCTGGCCGCCCATCACGGCGACCCTTCCGGCGCGACACCCGAGCAGCTCGAGCGCGATCTTTTCGGCCCGATGCCCTGGATCACGGCGCTGGTGGCCGAAGGCGAGAACGGGCTGATCGGCTACGCCATCCTCGTGCCGCTCTACAAGGCGCAAGAGGGACAGCGAGGCATGGACCTGCATCATCTCTTCGTGCGCGACGGCCATCGCGGCCACGGCATCGGGCAGCATCTCGTCGACCGCGCCCGCGAAGTGGCCCGCAAGTCCGGCTGCAGCTTCCTTTCCGTCGGCGCCGCGACAGGCAATGTTCAGGCGCACCGCTTCTATGAAAACATGGATTTCAAGCCGCGTCCGGTCACCGGCATGCGCTATCTGCAGGCTTTGGCCTGATGCCGGCCTTTACAGGGATTGCCGTCGACTGCTCCAAGCTTTAGTGATCGATGGCGATCCCGCGGCCTGCAAAAAACTTCTCGAATACCTCCAGTGACATCTCCGCGTTCTCACGCGTCGCATCGACGTGACCGGACGGATTGTGGAAGCGGATCCTGCTTCCATCGATGGCCGTCACCAGCACCAGATGGCCGCCCTTTGCCGGCGGCTCGGTCTCGGGCCAGCGGATCGAGTGATGCACTGACGCGATGAAGAACTCCGATTGCCCGAGGATATCGGCAATGTCAGCGGCGGAAATCCCGGTGACGACCCTGGCATTCAGATCGAAGCGCTCCCTGACGAAGGGAACGAAGGGCGCATAGATCAACCCCTTGATCCTGCCGTCCGGCTCCTCGACATAGCCGCCATGCTCCTTGCATCCCATCGCCAGATCCATGAGTGGAACTGTTTTGCCGGTGCGTGCGGCAAGCACCATCTTCAGGCAGGCCATGCCGCAGAGATTGCCGGCCCAGCGGGCATAATCTTCGACGCTGCTTGCGCCGGAAGACGCCCAGAGCGGGTCCCTCAGCAAAGCCACCTGCGCGCCCTCGGCCACGACAGCCAGCGTCATGTCAGGCGTTTCCCATTGGCTGAAATAGGGAACTTGATGCGCCACCCTTACGTCCACGACTGCTCTCTCCCGTTGCCGAATCCCGCGCTATTGCCGCTATAAGCTTTATCGCAAATGCGCTAGAAAAATGGCTGTCGGCTTCGATCTGCAACGGGAGGCGTGCCTTGGAACAGCGGTTCACATTCGACGGCGTCGCCAGCCTCTACAACAATGCCCGCCCCACCTATCCCGACAGGCTCTTCGACGATGTGATCGCCTTCGCCGGCCTCAACGACAGGGATGAGATCCTCGAAATCGGCTGCGGCACAGGACAGGCGACGCAGGCGTTTGCGCGGCGGGGTCTTTCCGTTCTCGCGCTCGATCCGGGCGAGGAATTGATCGCGGTTGCAAGGAAAGGTCTGAAGGAATTTGCCAAGGTTCGCTTTGTGCAGACCACCTTCGAGGCTTGGCCGGGCGAAGTGGGAGCGTTCAAGCTGATCGCTGCCGCACAATCCTTCCATTGGGTTTCGCCTGAGTTGCGCTTCGCCAAGACCGCTGCCCCGCTTGCACCGGATGGAACCCTGGCAGTTTTCGGCAATGTACCAATGCCGCCCGAGCCGCCGTTCGGGGAGAAATTCGCCGATATCCATGCCCGCCATGCACCTCAACTCTCCGGGCCTCCGGCAGAGGCATGGTATCTGCCGGACGGTCCATTCGCGGAATTGCTGCGCCAATCCGAATATTTCGAAGCGCCGGCACAGCATTGCTATCGCTGGAGCCGGAAGCATACCGCGCAAAGCTATACCGCCCTGCTGCGTACGCTTTCAGGCTATCGGCTTTTACCGCCGAAGGAACTGGCGGCGCTTCTTTCTGCCATTGCCGATGCCATCAATGCCAATGGCGGCGAATTCGAGCTGCGATACGAAACGCATCTTTATCTCGCCCGGCGCTCGGATGCGGTCTAACAAACCCTTCGCCTCACCGCGACGGCAACGCCTTCAAATAGGCAGCAATCGCCTCGCGATCAGCAGCCGGCAAATGGGCGATGTTTTGCTGCACTTCGGCCATGGAACCACCAGCGGAATCATACTCGGGCGTGAAGCCGGTTTCGAGATAGTTGGCGATATCCCCGGCGCTCCAGCTGCCGATCTTCTTGGAACCGGGTGTTATGTCCGGAATCTGCCCCTTGCCCTCGGGATTGGGCGCTCCGGCCAGCCATTGGCCGCTCAAGAAGCCGCCGAGAGCATCGCGCGGGGTGTGACACTCGCCGCAATGGCCCAGGCCCTCCACCAGATACTGGCCGCGTTTGATCTTGTCATCCGCATTGGCAAGCACGACGCGCGGCTGGTCGTTGAGATAGAGGAATTTCCAGGCGCCGAGCGCCAGCCGGATGTTGAAGGGAAACGGCAGTTCATGCGGCGGGGCAACATTGTCGCTCTTCGGTAGCGTCTTCAGGAAGGCCCAGAGATCGTTGATGTCCTTGTCGCTCATGCGGGTATAGGAGCCGTACGGGAAGGACGGGTAGAGATGCTCGCCGTTTTTGCCGACACCCCGCTTCATGGCATTGCCGAAATCGGCCAGTGTCCAGCTGCCGAGCCCGGCCTTTTCATCCGGCGAGATGTTCGGCACATGGAAGGTGCCGAAAGGACTGGTGAGCGCCAGGCCGCCTGACAGCACCAGCTTCGCGTCCCCTTGAGCACCGGACGCGGCATGACAACTCGTGCAGCCACCGGCCCAGAACACCATCTCGCCGTTCTTGACATCGGGATCGCCGAGGTTGGCCCAATGGCTCGCCGGCAAGGGCGACGGCGCGGTCACGACATAGAACGCGCCACAGCCAAGAACGATCACGCCGACAAGGCAAAGCAGCCACCGGACAAACCGCGCCATCACATCTACCCCTTTAGCTCGGCTTTAAAACCATAAGGCATCCGCATCGGCGGCAAGGCCGATGCGGATGCCGAAACCAATTTTCAGACGAGGCCGACCTACCGCTTAGTCTTTCTTGATGCGGTAGGCCTGATGACAGGCGCCGCAGCTGCCGCCCAAGGTCTTCAGCGTTCCGCCGACGCCGGCCTGGTCAGCCGGGAGCTGGGCGAGCGCGGTCTCTGCATCGGTGGAGAGCTTTGCGGCCTTCGCCTTGAAGTCATCGAGATTGTCCCAGATCTTCGGGTTGACCTCGGCGTCGGTCTTGTCGCTCTGCGGATTGAACTGATCCGGAAACGCCTTCGCGGTTTCGGCGATCGTCGACAGCGAGGCCTTGACGATGTCGGCATCATAGGGCTTGTCGCCCTTGGCAATCGCTCCGAGAGCGCCCGTCGCACCGCCGATCTTCTTCATCATCCCGATGCGGGAATCATGCGTGCCGTCGGCTGCGACGACCGAACCCAGGGCGATGCCGGCCAAAGCCGTTGCCGCCACAATCGCTTTCCACTTCATTTTGTTCTCCTACCTCTCACTAGCCACAAAGACCGCGTGCGCGGCCGGCGCATGGTCACGGGTGACATGTTTGCCGGTTTCCGCTCCGGCAATGAAGTCACAAAGTGGTGAGAACCTAGCAAAATCAGTGTCATGTTCCCGACACACGGGCTGCGCCATCCCCAAGTCACGCCATCCTGAGCCCTTCCCAGACGGTGAACGCCGAGACCGCGACAAGGAGCAACCCGGCGGCGCGGCCGGCAAGGGCAGTCGCGCGGGGATTGGCAATCAGCAGATTACGGCTGCGCCCGGCGGTGACGGCAAGCCCGCCATAGATGGCAAATTGCGTTACTATGGTCATGGCTCCCATGATGACGGCCTGTATCCACATCGGCCCGTAATCCGGTTTCAGAAATTGCGGATACACGGCAAAGATGAAGAGATAGGCCTTGGGATTGATCAGGCAGGTCACCGCTCCCTGGCGGAAAGCCTTCCAGGCGGAGCGACTGCCGGCCGGCCCTTCCTGCCCGACGGTTATGGAACTGCGCATGAGCGTGACCCCGATGAAAGCCATATAGGCGCCACCGGCAATGAGCAGTGGGTTGAAAAGAATGGGCACGAAATGCATCAGCAGGCCGATACCGAGAGCGCCGTTCAGCGAATGCACCACGCCGCCGAGCATGATGCCGCCGGTGGCGGCCAATCCGCGATTGCTGCCGCCGGTCAATGAATTGGCAAGGACGAACAGCATATCCATGCCCGGTACGATGATGATGCCGACGAGAAGAAGAAAGAAGAGCCAGAGATTTTCCGCGTAACCCATGTCAGTTGCCTATCCTCCCCTGCACGAATCCAGCAGAGGAAATTGTTGATTTTCAATTCGATAGACAGCCTTATAGATCGGAACAACTGACGGGGTGTTGTCAGTAGTCTTCAGGTGGAGAGGATGAAATGCGCAAGGCATCGCGCCTGTTCGAGATCATTCAGATCCTGCGGCTGGCCAAAAGGACGGTGACGGCCGCCGATATTGCGGAGCGGCTGGAGGTGACCGTTCGCTCGGTCTATCGCGATATCGCGGCACTACAGGCGATGCGGGTGCCGATCGAGGGCGAGCGCGGCATCGGCTATATCCTGCGTCCCGGCTTCGACCTGCCGCCGCTGATGTTTTCGATCGAGGAAATGGAGGCGATCGTCTTGTCGCTGGCGCTGCTGGAACGCACCGGCGACGATGAGTTGAAGCAGGCGGCCAAGCGGGTAAGCGCCAAGATTGCCGGCGCCGTGCCGCCGCCCCTGCGCCAGACCATCGACGCCAACGCGCTGCATGCCTGGGGTTTTGCCGCGCCATCGGCCTCGGCCACCGATCTGGCGCTGGTACGCCGCGCCATTCGTGACGAGGAGAAGCTGGATCTCGCCTATCGCGACGAACTGGGCCGCGCGACCGAGCGCATCATCCGCCCGATTGCGCTGATCTATTATGCCGAAACCGCCAACATCGTCGCATGGTGCGAGCTGCGCCAGGCGATCCGCAACTTCCGCAGCGATAGAATCGAGAGCTGCGAGGCGACCGGACGATCGTTCAAGGGCGAAGGAGACGCGTTGCGGCAGATGTGGGTGAATGGCTGGCAGGTGAATGCACAAGCTGCCGCGCCCTGAGCGACTGCGGAGGCTCAGGACCATGCCCGAATGGCGTGGCCCCGAAAACTCGTCTCATCGAAGATTGATCCTAAATACGACGCCAAAAAGGACAGCAAGTCCGTATATCTAATTCAAACCACCATGCCGCCGGAGACCTCTATGCGCTGGCCATTGACCCAACGATTGTCCTCCGAAAGCAGCGAGGCGATCATCGGGCCGATGTCGTCGGGCAGGCCGGCCCGGCCGAGTGCCGTCATCGACGCAACCATCTTGTTGACTTCGGGATTGTCGCGAACGATGCCGCCGCTGAAATCTGTTTGGATCGCACCCGGCGCCACCGTATTGACGGCGATGCCACGAGAACCAAGCTCCTTGGCGAGATATCGCGTGAGAACTTCAACCGCACCCTTCATCGCTGCATAGGCCGACGAGCCCGGGTTGCTGAAGCGGGCAAGGCCGGAGGAAATGTTGACGATGCGGCCGCCATCCTGAATGAGCGGCAGCAGCTTCTGGGTCAGAAAATAGACGCCCTTGAAATGGACGTTGTAGAGCTTGTCGAACTCGGCTTCCGTCGTTTCCGCAAAGGATGCGTGATAGGACGTGCCGGCATTGTTGACGAGAAAATCGAAACGGTCCTGCCCCCAGGTCTGGCGCAGCGCATGGCCGATGGCCGCGATGAAATCATCGAACGTGGCGACGCTTCCAGCATCGAGCCGCAGCGCCACGGCCTTCTGTCCAAGTGCCTCGATCTCGGCCACGGCGCTGTCGGCTTCCGCCTTCTTTGAGTTGTAGGTCAGGATGACATCGACGCCACGGCGGGCGAGATGAATGGCCGTGTTTCGGCCGAGACCACGGCTGCCGCCTGTGATGATTGCGATCTTTGCCTTTGATTTATCAATATTTTCAGTCGTCATTTGCCATACTCCAGAGAATGCTTGATGACGGAAGTCTACGCCCGTCGAGCCATTTCCTTGAATGCCGGAACTCTCGAATTTCTTGCCTATTCCTCCAACTACCTTGTCGCCCGATGTCACACTGCTATGATGACGACATCGGCACCCTGCCCTGGAGACCATCGATGTCATCCGCTCTCAAAGACGCACTCACACACTTCATCGAAGCCAGCCCTGACGGCGACAACGGGATATTTCCGACCGGCATCGATGGCCTGCACATCATGCGCTCGACGGAGCTTAAGATGCCGCATGCGATGATCTACAGGCCGGCGCTCTGTGTGATCGTCCAGGGTGCCAAGCAATTGATGTTGCATGACAGGGTGATCGACTATGCCGAGATGCAGGCGCTGATCATCAGCATCGAGCTGCCCGCATCCGGCCGGGTGATCGAGGCAAGCCCGGAGAAGCCCTATATCGCCATCTCCCTCGAATTCGATGTCGGCATGATGCGCGAGGTGATGGAGCAGCTCGACACGCCGCCGAAGCCGGCCGGCAGTGCCCGTCTCGGCATCTTCGTCGAAGATCTCAGCCAGCCGCTTGCCGATTGCCTGGCGCGATTGACCAGGCTGCTCGCGACCCCAAAGGCCATCCCGGTGCTCTATCCGGCGATTATGCGAGAAATCTGCTTCTGGCTGCTCACCGGACCCAACGGCGGCGAGGTCTGCAAGCTGGTGCTGCCCGACGGCCAGACCCGCCGCATTGCCGACGCCATCCGTCTGCTGCGCGACAATTTCGCCGAGCCGGTGCGCATCGAGCAACTTGCCGCCGCCGCGCGCATGAGCCCCTCCTCGTTCCATCAGCATTTCAAGACGCTGACCTCGATGACGCCGCTGCAGTATCAGAAACAGATGCGGCTGCTCGAAGCCCGCCGGCTCATGGTCGCCGGCCACGCCAATGTGGAGAGCGCCGCCTATCGGGTCGGCTACGAAAGCGCCTCGCAATTCAGCCGCGAATATACCCGCATGTTCGGCACACCGCCGAAGCGGGATGTGGCAGAGATGCGGATGGCGGCGGAGTGAGCGTCAGCTCAACGCCAACCTTCTGCTTGTCTCCCGACCGAACCCGACAACATCAAGCCGGTCCTCATGGACCGAGACGATCGCAAAGGCGTTGCTGTCTTCGGTATCGACCATGCCTTTGAAATTGACGAAATAAGTTCCGCCGACGACGCCGAAATTGCCGGCGTGATTGTGGCCGTTGAGATAGGCGACGACATGATCGTGTTCGGCAAGGAGCGCCAGCATACGGTCGCTGTCGAGCGCGTTATGCGAATCGTCAGGGAAAATCGGGTAGTGGTTCATGACGATGACTTTCTCGCCCGCCGTCTTCGCTGCCCGCAGTTTGGCCGCTAGCCAGGCATATTGGGTACTGCCGATGGCGGCATTCCAGCGTTGGCCGTTCGACGCCCCCGAAGTCTCCAGCGCCTTCATCAGCGCTTTCGCCTCATCCCGGCGAGGATCGCCCTCCGGCGGCGCAAAGACACTGATCTCGTTGCCGTCGAGCGCGATGAAGCGATAGCCCGCATGGCCGAAATCGTAATAGGCCGACGGCATGCCGACGCGCTGGTGAACGGCCTGCAGATGCTCGGGCGCTACAGCGAAATCGTGATTGCCGAGCAGGAAATGCTTTGGGTGGCGCAAGGTCTCATAGACAGGCAGAATGGCGTCGAAGCCCTTCCATTCGCGGTCGATGATGTCGCCGAGGGTCACGACAAAGGCGAGCTCGTGCCGGTTGAATTCTTCTATTGCCTCGCGAAGTTTGACAAGGCTGTTCGCGGGATAGCGATTGAGGGTCAGGTTGGGCTCCAGATCGGCATATTGCGGATCTGCGACGACACCGAAGCGGAAGAGCGGTGTGGACGACATGCAGCCTCCTTGGGCCGGCAAAGCGGTACGCGGACAACATCATTATTGACGATCGGCGGATAAGAAAACACCCGGCGCCAAGGTGACGCCGGGTGTGAAAGCCAGCCGATACGGCGAAGCTTATTTCGTTGCGGCTTCGTAGCGCTCCAGGACGTAGTCCCAGTTGATCAGGCTGTCGATGAAGGCTTCGAGATACTTCGGGCGCAGGTTGCGGTAGTCGATGTAGTAGGAGTGTTCCCATACGTCGACGCCGAGGATCGGGTTGGCGCCATGAACGAGCGGGTTTTCGCCGTTCGGGGTCTTGGAGATTTCGAGCTTGCCGTTCTTGACGGAAACCCATGCCCAGCCCGAACCGAACTGCGTGGCGCCGGCAGCAGCGAAATCGGCCTTGAACTTGTCGTAGCCGCCGAGATCGGAAGCGAAGGCTGCTTCAAGCTTGCCCGGCAGCTTGTTGCCGCCGCCGCCCTTCTTCATCCACTTCCAGAAATGGATGTGGTTGTAGTGCTGGGCAGCATTGTTGAAGAGGCCGGCATTGGTGCCGAAGGACTTCTTCACGATCTCTTCGAGCGAGAGATCGGAAAGGCCTGCTTCAGCGGCGAGCTTGTTGCCGTTGTCGACATAGGCCTTGTGGTGCTTGTCGTGGTGATACTCGAGGGTCTCGCGCGACATAAACGGCGAAAGCGCTTCGTAATCATAGGGAAGTTCAGGCAATTCGAAAGCCATGGTCATATCTCCTCTTGGCAAAAAATTGCGTCGGCAGGTGATCCGGAACATAGGAGGGGATGCTTGGAAGGGCAACCGGCGACATGCCAAAAAAGTCGCGGGCCGGAGGAAAATTTACCCGCCATCAGCCGGATACCATTTGCGCCGATCAAGCCAGCATGGACGTGGTATCGCCATCTAAATGCAGCAAAGACGGTCTATTCGCGCTTTCAGCCAAGACTGGTCTTATTTAAGCCTTAATCATCCTGTAGTTGCAAAGGATCGTTTTGGGTGGCTTGGCTCTTCGCGGCGTCAGAGTTCTCGACCCGCCGATCTCCTCAACCGTATGGTCTGGATATGGACGGCACAGCTGCCGTCATTTGACCATGCCAGGCCCGGGGAGACAGCATGTTCAATGGTATCGTCAAGAATTTCGACCTGGAAAAGGGCTACGGCTTCATTCAGCCGACCGACGGCAGCGTCGCTATTTTCGTTAACGCGAAAACAGTGGTGAAATCCGGCCTGGAAACACTCAAAAAAGGTCAGAAGCTGATCTTCGAAATCGAGCAGGACGGCATGGGCCGCAGCTCTGTTTCCAAGCTCAGATTGGCATGATTTGAACGGAATGCGGCGCTGACCACGGATGTACTGGCAGCCCGCGATCACTCCGTCGACAATCAGGCCACGATGTTCGGCAAGCGGCATCTCCGCCGTCTTGCCGGACATGCATTTCCCGATAGACGACATTCGCGCCAGAGCGCCATGATAACAAGGCCATGCAACAGAGGTGGCCGGAAAGAAGAAGTGTACCGTGCCCATCCACCGTTTCCCCATCGGCCAGATCGTTCGACTCAAGAGCCGGAAAGGTCTTTCCCCGAAAGCGGCGGACATTTACCGGATCACGGCTTTTCTTCCGGCGAGGGACAATTCCCCGCAATACCGGATGCGCAATGACGACGTCGCCCAGGAACGTGTGACGCAGGAAGTCGATATCGAACCGATCACGCCCGTTGCGGACGCCGAATAGCGCACGCTGCGACGTCAGGCTGCTCTCAGGTTGAAGCAGCGCGGCCACGATCTGCGACATGACACGCGTCGACAACGAGATCGCCAGAGGCTAGCCTCGGCGAATCCCGACAGTGTCGAGTGGCCTCAGCGAGACAAATTCCGTGAAAATAGCCTGCCTGCACACAGCCGACAGCAATATCCCGATCTATGAGGATGCAGCAAGGCAGCTTGGCCTTCCGGCAGGCGCCCTTCATCATCATGTCCGCGCCGACCTCCTCTTGACTGCCGAACGGCTGGGAGGACTGACGAGCGATATCGTGATGGAGACGGCTGATGTCCTGCAGTGCCTTGCGCGGGATGCGGATGCTGTCGTCCTCAATTGCTCCACTCTCGGCCCGGCGATATCGGAAGCCGCCGCAAACGCAGCAGTTCCGATCGTCAGAGCCGATGGCGTGCTTGCGGAAGAGGCCGTCAAAGCGGCTGGCAAGGTGATCGTGCTCTGCACCGTCGAAACGACCATCGGCCCGACCACCGGGCTGTTCGAGGCGGCGGCCGAAGCGACCGGTGCTGCGATCGAGGTTCGATTGATCCCCGGCGCATGGGCATTGTTTCGGGCGGGCGATCAGCCGGCCTATCTGGCATCCATCGCCAAGGCGGTGGAGGCGGCCCATGGCGACGGCCCCGTCACGGTGGTTTTCGCGCAGGCCTCTATGACCGACGCCGCGCAATTGCTCCCTGAAAATTGCGCCCACCCCATGAGTGGTCCGACGACCGCTCTGGCGGCAGCCTTGTCGAAGATCACTGCCGTCTGAAGCGGCTATTTTTACGCAATTCCGGATGGAAATCCGCTTCGCACCTTTCCTGGAATTGCGTCAGACGTCCCGCCCGAAATAGACATTCACCTCGGCGATCCTGTCGCCGGCGAAACGGATCAGTTCGACATTGCGAAAACTGTTGCCGTCCATCTTCTCGGCACGATAGCTGACGATCACGTCGTCGCCATCGGGCACCAGATGCTCGATGTGAATGTCACGAAACACCTTCTCTTTCGGCCAGCAATGCTCGAAATACCGTTGCCGGTCGATGTGATCGTCGCGCGGGCTGGAAAAGGTGAAATCAGGGGCCAGCATCGGAGCGACGGTATCGGGATGCTGCGCCACATAGGCGGTAAACAGGCGCCGCACCGTATCGCAGCGGACAGTTTCAAGAGAACTCATGATGCGTCTCCTCTCCAAGGCAGGCGACCAACCCCAAATTTGTTGAGTTAGCCGCAAACTGATTGCAAAACGCAATCGGTTATAACATATGCCAACCGAACCGACAAGGCACTTTGCGGCCTTGGCATCGTCACCCGTGTGGTCCAAACTTGACGACGCCCCTCATCTGCAGAAAGCCATCGTCGTGTCCGAGGCCCACAATTACATACTGGAAAAGTTGCGCCGCCTGGCGGCCAAGGACAATCGTCCCGCCGCGATGCCGGTCGGCGCAAACAGCTACTCCACACTCTTCACCTTCGTCACGCGCGAACGCGAGCGCATTGCCGGCTCGGCCTTTTCCCAGCTCTCGATTGTTGCCATCCTCGAAGGCTCCAAGGAAATCCTGAGCATGGGACGGCATCGGCGCTTTGCCGCCGGCACGGTGATCGTGCTGCCCGCGGGCTGGAGCGGCGATGTCGTCAACGATCCCGATCCGCAGAGCGGCATCTATCGGGCGATCTTCATCACCTTTCCCGACCAACTCGCGCGCCGCGCCACCAAAGCCTTCCCGCCCGCCCGCGTCGCCTCGCAGATCGATCTGCCGCTGGATTCGCTGCTGGCCGCCGCCGTCCATCACGCCGGCGAAGGTATCGCCGCCGGCGGCCTGCCGACCGCCCTGATCGAGCATCGCCTCCTGGAAGTGCTCATGGTACTCGGCATGCGCGGCGCGCTGCCGGGCTCGCTGGAAACGACCGCAGATGCCGTACGCGCTCTGGTGCGCTGGCAGCCGGATCGTCCCTGGACCGCCGATCTTATCGCCACCGAACTCGGCACGAGCAATGCAACACTGCGCCGCCGCCTGTCGCGGGAGGGTGCGTCGCTGCGCGACGTGCTGGCGAGCGAGCGTATTGCCTTGGCCACGACGCTGCTTGTCGAAGACGGATTGTCGCTGCGCGAGGCGGCCCTTGCGACAGGCTATCGTTCCCCTCGCCGCTTCGCGGGCCGCCTGCGCAGCGCGTGAGCGTTTTTGGCCGAATATTGAGCGTTTGCGTGCGCCAGTGCTCAGGGTGGATTTGCTAGACCCTGCCCTCGAAAGCTCGCATGGAACGAAACGCGAAAGGGCAACGTCATGAAAAACAGTCTCACCCTCATCACCGCTATTGTAGCCGCGGCGGCCGCCACGCCGGCCCTATCGGCCGATCTCAAGGTGACGATCGAAAAGAGCAACGGCCGGATGCTGTCGCCGGAGAATGCCTCCTGCATTTCGACACCGAACGACAAATCGGCGCCCGGTCCGAACAAGAGCCTTCCCCTGTCATGGGCGAAGGGGCCGAAAGGCACGCGCTCCTATGCCGTGACCATGGTGGATCCGGATGTGCCGACCGACTTCTCGCTGTTCAACAAGGACGACAAGGCCATCCCGAAAGACTTCAAGCGGATGGAGTTCGTCCATTGGGTCCTTGCCGATATTCCCGCCTCCCGCACGACGCTTGCCGAAGGCGCCGATGGCGGTGGCCCCTCGGCGAGCGGCCTGCCGCTCGAGCGCACGGACCACGGGCGGCGCGGCCAGAACGGCGCCGGCGGCGGCAACTTGAAGGATGGGCCGCATGGGGGGTATATGGGCGCATGCCCGCCCTGGAACGACGAGCGCGTGCACAGCTATCATGTCACCGTCTACGCGCTGGATGTCGACCGACTGAACCTTCCCGACCTGTTCACCCGCGCCGACCTGCTCGCCGCCGCGAAGGGTCATATCCTTGCGTCAGGCAGCCGGGAATTGTTTTACACAATGAATGCGAAGGCCAGGAAATGACCGAGACGAGATGGGAAGCAGCGGCACCTGCTGAGCCGGAAACCGCTCATTGGATGCGGAACCTGATCATCTGCCTCGTCGGCTCCTTCACGACCATCGTGGCGATGACGCTACTGCTTCCCTTCCTGCCGATCTATGTCGAGGAGCTCGGCGTTACCGACAAGGCGGCGATCGTGCAATGGTCTGGGATCGCCTATGGCGCCACGTTCTTCGCCGCCGCCTTCGTCGCGCCGCTCTGGGGGCGGCTCGGCGACATCTACGGCCGTAAGCTGATGCTGGTGCGCGCCAGCCTCGGCATGACGGTCGCGATCTCGCTGATGGGCATGGCGGGCAATGTCTGGCAGTTGGTAGCGTTGCGCCTGTTCACCGGCCTTGCCGGCGGCTACGCCTCCGGCTCCATGGTGCTGGTGGCGACGCAGACGCCGAAGCATCGCTCGGCCTGGGCGCTGGGCACGCTGTCCGCCGGCATCATGGCAGGCAACCTCGTGGGACCGCTGATCGGCGGCGCGTTGCCGCCGCTGATCGGCATCCGCGGTACGTTCCTGCTCGCCGGCGGCGTGATCTTCTTCACCTTCCTGGCGACGACGTTCCTCATCAAGGAGGAGAAATCGGCGGCGCGGAAGAAGGCGGCGAAAGCCAGCGGCGGCTGGGCCTCTATCCCCGACAAACGCCCCGTCATCGCCATGCTGTCGATCGGCCTGCTGCTGATGCTGGCCAACATGTCGATCGAGCCGATCATAACAATCTATGTCGCGCAGTTCGTGGCCGATACGAATGTGACAATGGTATCCGGCGTTGTCATGGCCGCGGCGGCCCTGGGCAGCATCCTGTCAGCCTCATGGCTCGGCAAGCTCGCTGACCGCATCGGCCATTGGACCGTGATCATGGCAGCCCTGGCGGTCGCAGCATTGCTGCTGATCCCGCAGGCTTTCGTGACCTCGGCCTGGCAATTGATCGCGCTGCGTTTCCTGATGGGCGTGGCACTTGGTGGGCTCCTGCCCTGCATCACCGCCGTTATCCGCCACAATGTGCCGGATGCAGCCACCGGCAGCATCCTCGGCCTCTCCATCTCCTCACAATACGTCGGTCAGGTGGCAGGTCCCGTCATGGGCGGTTTCGTCGGCGGCCATATCGGCATGCGCGCCGTGTTCCTCGGAACCTGTGTGCTGCTGGCGATCGGGGCAATTTACTGCTGGTGGGTCAGCCCTAGGAAAGAGACCGAGTAATCCCGTCAGCGAAAATCATTCGCCGTCAGGATATAGAGGCGCCGCCGGGCATAGCCATAGGCTTTCGTTGCGACCTTCTGGATCGCGTCGCGACCGGCATCGAAGGCGGCTAGATAGCCGGCCTCGGTGCTGGCACCCGGGAAGACATCCGCCTCGACGAGAAACGGAACCTCGAACATGCCGTCATGGCCCGTGAAACGGATGCGCCGTGCCGAGGCATCGTAACTGCGGCTGCGGTTGGGAAAGCTCAGGCTCATCGTCGACTACCTCTTAATAATATGGACCCGTCCGCCTTCATGGGCCGACGGCTTCGATCGCTTCCGATATCACCAGGTCAATCCGAACAGCGTCGAATAGATGATGAATGCAATCGCCAACACGACACAGAGCTGAAGAAAAACCCTGTAATAGTCGAAGAGATAGACAGACGCAGGAAGAGAAATTTTCATGGCGGCCTCCTTAGTGGTTATGCCGACCAAGTTCACTTTACCACAATAGCAATCGGTGCGGGATTAATTCTCAATATTTCTTATGTCGTAATTTATTCTTTTGCGCCTTGGCGCCTATGTTTGTTCCGATCCGAAAGCGCATCGACTATTGCTGACGAATGATCCGGCGGAAAGCGGCCTCCGCCGAACTCTGCGCTTCACCGAGGCTTAGTGCTTCCCCGTCGCCCTCATTCTTCGCTGGTGCGGCGTCCGTGTGCCCAATGCATGTAGAGCTCCAGAGCCTTGCGGGCGACTGGCCCCTGCTGGAATTCGCGGTCGTCCAGGCGATTGACGGAAACGACCTTGGAATAGTTGCCCGTCGTGAAGATCTCATCGGCGTCCGTGAACTGTTCGACAGACAGGGTCTCCTCGCGCACGTCGAAACCCTCCTGGCGCAGCAGGCCGATGACGCGGGCGCGGGTGATGCCGGCAAGGAAGGTGCGGTTGGCGACCGGTGTATAGACAACGCCGTGCTTGACCATGAACACGTTGGATGAGGCGGTCTCGGCGACATTGCCGTTCATGTCGCGCACGAGCGCGTTGTCGAAGCCGCGCTTCCTCGCTTCCAGGATCATGCGGCCGCTGTTCGGATAGAGCGAGCCCGCCTTGGCGTCGGTCATCGCCGTTTCCGGCGACGGACGACGGAAGGGCGAGACGGTCAGCGTGATACCACCAGTGCCGCCGAGCGGCGCCTCGAACAGGCACAGTGCGAAACGGGTCGATTCCGCATCGACGGCGACGACGCTGCCTGCAGAGCCATGCTCGCCCCAATACATCGGCTTGATGTAGAGCGGCGTCTTGCCATCGAATTTCTTGATGCCTTCCCAGGCAAGCGCCTCGATTTCCTCTGATGTCTTGATCGGCTTCAGCCCCATGGCCACAGCCGAGCGGTTGATGCGCTGGCAGTGAAGATCGAGATCGGGGGCGATGCCGTCGAACCAGCGCGCGCCATCGAACACGGTCGAGGCAAGCCACATGGCATGCGAGGTCGGCCCGATCAGCGGCGGATTGCCGGTAAGCCATTCTCCTTCGACATGGGTCCATGTGGTGGTGCGGGGCGATGTATCGACGGCCATGGTGGTTTCCTCTCTAACGTGGCGAAAAGCAAATAACCGCACAATCCCAGGGTCAAGCAGAAACTGCGCGACAAAATCCATTTGCAACAAAGCGCCTGATACCGCATTCATAGCGCAATTTTCATGCGCCGAAACAACAGCTTGACGAATAGGTTCATCAGGAAAAATGATGGCCTGCAACGACCGTTAGGAAAAGCGAGAAGTCCGATGAAAGCGATGTATTACGAGGCCTTCGAGGTGATGCCCGAGATCCGCACCCTGCCCGACCCGACGCCGGGCGAGGATGGCGTTGTCATCGCGGTCGGCGCGAGCGGGCTCTGCCGCAGCGACTGGCATGGCTGGATGGGCCATGACCCAGATATCAGGCTCCCTCACGTACCCGGGCATGAGCTTGCGGGAAAGGTCGTGGCGACCGGTCGCGGCGTCGTCCGTTTCAAGGTCGGCGATCGCGTCACCGTTCCCTTCGTATCAGGCTGCGGCCATTGCGCCGAATGCCATTCCGGCAACCAGCAGGTCTGCCCCAACCAGTTCCAGCCCGGCTTCACTCATTGGGGTTCCTTTGCCGAATATGTCGCGATCGACTATGCCGACACGAACCTCGTTCAACTGCCCGAGACGATAGATGATGCGACGGCGGCGAGCCTCGGCTGCCGTTTCGCCACCTCGTTCCGCGCCGTCGCCGATCAGGCGAAAACCCGCCCCGGCGAGTGGATCGCCGTGCATGGCTGCGGCGGCGTGGGCCTCTCCGCGATCATGATCGCCAGCGCGCTCGGAGCGAATGCCATCGCCATCGACATTTCGGACGAGAAGCTGGCTTTCGCCCGTGAGTGCGGCGCTGTGGCGACGATCAACGCGGCAAGCGTCGCCGATGTCGCGGAAGCGGTGCGCGAGATCACCAAGGGCGGAGCGCATGTGTCGATCGATGCGCTTGGCCACCCCGCAACCTGCTTCAACTCCATCAAGAACCTGCGCCGGCGCGGCCGGCATGTTCAGGTCGGCCTGATGCTCGGCGAGCATGCAACGCCGCAGATCCCCATGGCGCAAGTCATCGGCCATGAACTGGAAATCTACGGCAGCCACGGCATGCAGGCCTGGCGCTACGATGCCATGCTCGACATGCTGGCGGCCGGCAAGATTGCGCCGCAAAAGCTGATCGGCCGCAGGATCAGTCTGGAGGAGGCCGTTCCGGCGTTGACGACGCTGGACAAGGCCGAGGGCACGGGGATCAGCGTCATCACGCAATTTTGAATCTCACTCCGAGCGCAATACGGCCCGCCGTCAACCTTTCAGAGTGGTCGAAACCATGGGCAAAAAAGCATTTTTGAAAAAATGTCATGGAACTCAGGTAGATTGATCTGCCCCGCGCCCTTGCGCAAATGCGATTTCGTGTCCAGATAGCAGGCCATGCCCGATAGCGAGCCTTATAGTTCTTGTCCCAGGAAAGCCGACCCGCTTGGTCTATGCGATCCGGATAGCGCCGGCTGTACCAGCCGCGCTTTGGGATTGGCGCGCGGCATATCATCCGAAAAACTGAAGGAAAGAATTGGCAGGCCTATCATGGCCGGCGCCAAGCTTAGGAATTAATGATCTTCGACTGGCTATCCGACCCATCCGCCTGGATCGGGCTTGCTACCCTCATCGTTCTCGAGATTGTTCTCGGCATCGACAATCTCGTTTTCATCGCCATCCTTGCAGACAAGCTGCCGCCGCACCAGCGCGATGCCGCGCGCATGATCGGACTGGCGCTGGCTCTCATCATACGCTTGGCGCTGCTCGCCTCCATCGCCTGGGTGGTGACGCTGACGGCACCTCTGATCTCCGTCTGGGGCTTCGGCCTGTCCGGTCGCGACATCATCCTGATCGTCGGCGGCCTGTTCCTGCTGTTCAAGGGCACGATGGAACTGCACGAGCGGCTGGAAGGACAAGAGGCCCAGGGGGAAAAGAAGGTCGTTCATGCCGTCTTCTGGCAGGTGATCGTCCAGATCGTCGTACTCGACGCCATCTTCTCGCTCGACAGTGTCATCACCGCAGTTGGTATGGTGCAAGAGCTCTCGGTGATGATGGTTGCGGTGATCATTGCCGTCGGGGTCATGCTGTTCCTGTCGAAGCCGCTGATGGCCTTCGTCTCGAAACATCCGACCGTCGTCATCCTCTGCCTTGGCTTCCTGATGATGATCGGCTTTTCGCTTGTTGTCGAAGGCTTCGGCTTCCATGTGCCGAAGGGATATCTTTATGCGGCAATCGGCTTCTCGATCGTCATCGAGGCCCTGAACCAGCTCGCCCGGCGCAACAAGGAACGGCTGATCACGCCGACCAACATTCGCAACCGCACCGCCGACGCCGTTCTTGGCCTGCTCGGCGCACAACGGCCGCAGGGCGCTCTCGGCGAAACGAGCGAGCGGACAGCCGAAAAGCTGGTGACCGAGGAAGTGTTCTCGACGGAGGAAAAGGACATGATCCACGGCGTGCTGACGCTCGCGGATCGCTCGGCCCGCTCGATCATGACACCGCGCACGGATATCGTCTGCCTCGACCTCGACAAGCCGCGCGAGGAGCAGCAACGCCGCGTCATCGAGATCGGCCATTCGCGCTTTCCGGTCATCCGCGGCAGCTTCGACAATTTCGTCGGCATCGCCAGCGCGCGCGACGTCATGCGCGATCTGCTGCAGGACGGCGAGATCGATATTAAGCGCTCCATCCGTCAGCCGCTTGCCGTGCATGAAAGCATCAATGTGCTGAAGTTGATGGAGCGGCTGCGCCAGTCCAACCAGGCGATGGCGCTTGTTCTCGACGAATATGGCGAAATCGAAGGACTGGTGACGACTACCGACCTCTTCGAAGCGATCGCCGGCGAATTCCCCGATGAGGACAATGAGCCGCTGACCATCGACAAGGGCGAGGACGGATCGTTGACCGTCGACGGCTGGATCGACATTCGCCATCTGTCGAAGCTTGTCGGCACCGACCTCATCGACGAGGCGGATCGCTATTCGACGCTTGCCGGCTTCATTCTATGGGGCCTTGGCCATTTGCCGCATGAGGGCGAACGCTTCAACTCTGGCCGACTCGCCTTCGAAGTGGTCAAACTCAATGGCCGAAATATCGACAAGGTCCGGATTCAACCGATGGAATATGCAATCTAGGTAGAGGATACGCTCATGGCATGGTCTGCTGGCCAATATGTGAAATTCGAGGATGAACGCACGCGTCCGGCGCGCGATCTTCTGGCGCAGGTGCCGCTGGAGCGCATCGAACGAGCGATCGATCTCGGCTGCGGCCCCGCCAATTCGACAGAATTGATCGTCGAGCGCTATGGCGCCGCCGGTGTCTCCGGTCTCGACAGCGATGAGAATATGCTGGAAGCGGCGCGCAAGCGCATGCCCGGCACGACTTTCGTCAAGGCCGATCTTGCCACATGGCGCCCTGAAGAGCCCGTCGACCTGCTCTTTGCCAACGCCGTCTTTCAGTGGCTGCCCGATCATCTTGAGATTTTCGATCACCTGATGGATGGGCTGAAGCGCGGCGGCGTACTGGCTATCCAGATGCCCGATAATCTGACCGAGCCCAACCATCTGATGATGGAGGAAACCGCGAAGAACGGCCCCTGGAGCAACGCTTTCGCGAAAAAAAGCGTGCGCCGCAATCCCCTTCCCACACCCTCGGCCTACTATAACAGGCTGATCGGCAAGTCGGCACGCGTCGATATCTGGCACACCAACTATAATCACGCGCTGGAGAATGCTGCTGCCATCGTCGAATGGGTCAAAGGCACAGGCCTGCGTCCCTATCTCGATCACGCTGGCGCCGAGCATCGGGACGCTTTCGCGGCCGAGTATCTGAAACGCATCGAAAAGGCCTATCCGCCGCTCGTGGACGGCAAGGTGCTGTTGCGCTTCCCGCGGCTCTTCCTGGTCGCCGTGAAGAAGTAGGCGACACCCCATCCCAAAAGTCGGGCTGACAGCGGTCTGTCGATCCCATCGACAACCGGCGTTGGCCCGCGCTAGAACACGAGCAGCCAAAGCTGAAACAGCAATAGCTCCGAGGAGATAGTCGATGTCGTCCAGAAGCCCCTTGTATGGCCGCCAGAAGGAGATGCGCTCATGACCAGCCCCGAGGTTGCACCGGCCCCGCCGCTGACATTCGTAATCTTCGGCGCGACCGGCGATCTTACCCGGCGCCTTCTTATTCCGACACTGATCAACATGACCCACAACGGGCTTGTGGGCGATGATCTGCATGTTCTCGGCATCGGCATCGAACCCGGCAACGTCGAAATGCTGCTGGAGCGCCTGGATGCATTCTTGAAAACATCAGGCGACATCGAGGATCAGGAGCGAAAAGCGGCGTGGCAAAGCCTGCGCAAGCGCATCAGCTACATCTCTGGCGACTTCACCCAGAATGCTGTCTACAAGAGTATCGCGGATTATCTTTCGCATGCGCCGAGCGCCAATGCGGCTTTCTATTTCGCCGTGCCGCCGAGTTTCTTCGGTGATATCGCCGAAAAGCTTTCGGAAAACGGCCTAACCGACGAAACGACGGGCGCATTCCGGCGCATCGCGATCGAAAAGCCTTTCGGCCACGATCTTGCCTCGGCCCAGGCGCTGAATGCGCGACTCCTCAATCATGCCGAAGAAAGCCAAATCTATCGCATCGACCACTTCCTCGGCAAGGAAACCGTCCAGAACATCATGACGACGCGTTTTGCGAACATGATGATCGAGGCGCTTTGGAACAACAATTACATTGATCACGTCCAGATCACGGCAGCAGAACTGGTGGATGTTGGCCTTCGGGGCAAGTTTTACGATGCGACCGGCGCCTTGCGCGACATGGTGCCGAACCATCTCTTCCAGCTCCTGGCGATGGTGGCCATGGAGCCGCCAAACAGCTTCGACGCAGAATCGATCCGCAACGAAAAGGCTAAAGTTCTGAAAGCTCTGCGCCATTATTCGCGTGAGGAAGCAACCCAGAACGGTGTGCGCGGCGCGTATGCGGCCGGCCCTCTCGCCGGCAGGGATCTGCCCGCCTATACTGAGACCGCCGATATTGCGCCTGACAGCGATACGGAAACCTTCGTGGCACTGAAGCTCCTGGTCGACACTTGGCGCTGGGCCGGCGTGCCCTTTTACCTGCGCACCGGCAAGGCGATGAAGACGCGCGATACGGAGGTGGTCATCACCTTCCGGCAGGTGCCCTTCGCACAATTCCCCCGCCACGATTCGCGCCCTCAGCTACCGCCGAACAGGCTCATCATCCAGGTGCAGCCCGATGAGGGGCTGGACATGGAAATCTCGATCAAATCGCCGGGGCTTGTGCTGAAAACCGCGCCGATTTCGCTCGATTTCCGCTATGCCGATCGTTTCGATATCGGCAAGCAGACGGGCTATGAAAGCCTGTTCTACGAGCTTTTCGTCGGCGACCAGACCCTGTTCCAGCGCGCCGACGGCATCGAGGCCGGCTGGGCAGCCGTGCAGCCCTTCCTCGATCTCTGGGCCGAGGGCGGCAAGCCCGATCCTTACGCGCCCGGCAGCATGGGCCCGGCCTGCGCCGACGAACTCATCGGACGCGACGGCCGCACCTGGCATCAGCCGGGCGATAAACCGGGCAGAAAGACGGTTTGAATGTGCACGGGCCGGCATCGATAGATGCCGGCCCGGCCGATCTACGTTTTATTCGGCCAGCCCGTATAAAATCCGCTCCGCGCGATGTGCTTCAAGCACCGCGGCAAAGAAGCGGTCTTGTTCCGGGTCGTCTGCAAGTGCGTTGATCGTGAAGCCGGCTTCATGGCGCGTAGCCTGGCCGCCCATATGGCCGCCACGCTCGATCCAGAGGCTCGGGTAGTCCTGGCTCTGCCGGCACGAATTGGAAGAGCTGACCGCATAGAGATATTGTCTGCCATAGGCCTGCATCATTGCGGGAACGGTGTGCGTCTCGTTCTTGTCACGGCCTTGTCCGTCGGCGCAGGCGGAATGAAAGACCAACTCGACACGCCCCTCATATTCCCGCCAAACCTCCGGATAACTCCAATCGCGGCAAATGAGGAAGCCGCAGGCAACGCCGTCAATGTCGAGAACGAGCTGTCGACGGCCCAGTTCGAAAGCGCGCAAATCATTGGCCGAACAACAACGCTTGTCGTAGCGACCGACAATATTGCCATCACGATCGAGGGCATAGACGGAGTTGAATTTCCGGCCGGTGGCCTCGTCATTGTGCACACAGCCGGTCACGACCCAAACACGATGCGCACGCGCGGCCGATCGGACCTTTTCCAGCGCCGCTTGAAGGGCCGCCCAGTCGAAGCCGGTCCAATCAGGCCAATTGGCAGAGCCATACCCGGACAGGGCACATTCCGGGAAATGGGCGACATCCGCGCCGGCCTCAGCCGCCGCTTCTATCAGCGACAGAATCTGCGTCGTATTCGCTGCAATGTCATGGCCGACAGGGATCTGGCACGTCGCCACGCGTAGCCGCTCCGGCGCCCCGACAGCCGACGGCCGTTTGTGCCAAGTGTAGGCGCCATCCCATTTCGCCATGCCAACACTCCCTGCCTCCGACTCGATCAGGCAAGCAGTTTAGCAGAATCCGAAACGGCGGCGGAAAGCACATGCTTGCCACAGCGCTAGCTTTCGCATCCAATCTGGACGGTGAGTTCGCTACCCATGAAAGGGCGATCCACCGGACCGCCCTGACCATGTCCCACGCTCCATTGCGCCGGCCAGACCATATGCTCGAGGCCGGTTGCGGAGGCTCCGTGGAATGAATTCCATCGGTGATCCCCGTGCTTGCGATAGAGCATGCCGCCCGGTCCCATGCCGGCATGCAAGGCGATGTCGATATCGAAAGGCTGGCCGGGGATCAGATCGGGTCCGAACCAATAATGAGGGCTGCGGCCGGGCTTGCGGCCGAGAATCAGGGTCAAGGTCTGATGCGGGCCGCGCTGGCCGAGCCAAAGCGGCGCGATGATTTGAGGATCGAAGGCGGAGAAGAGCGTTTGCGCCGGTGCATGAGTCCCATTTGCCATGAACCCCGTAATCCGCAGTTCGACGACATGGTTCGGCCCTTTGGAGCCGCCGAAGCCTGCCGCATGCGATCCCGGCGACAGATTCCGCCAATTCTCGGCCGGCTTAAAAGGCCATTGCAGTTTCTCGCGAACCACGCCATCGGTGTCCAGCACCTGATAGCGAAACCCGTCCGCATCCAGCGCGGCCTGGATGCAATGCAGATATTCCACCTCCTCCGGCATCCGATGCGCAGTACCTGCCCCTGCCGTGCAGAGTTGCAGGACGCCACGATGAACCTGAACGTCGAAGGCGAGCATATGGCTGCAGACATAGGCAAGCACATCGGCTTCCACGAGAATATCCCAGAATCGCCCGGCATATTCGGGACCGATTTCGCGTTGGTAGGCACCAGAAAAGCCGTTGACCGGGAAGACTGGATGATGGCCGAGGACGATCTTGTGCCTGATATCGGCATGCTTCCTCAGCGTCGCCTCCAGCCATTCCGTCTCGACATGCCCCTCGCCGCCAAGACCTGTCCATAGCGTATGGACGAAAACAAGCAGAAGATCGCCGCGGCGGACCCAATAGGACAGTCCCTCCTGCCCCGGCGGCCCGTTTTCCGGCAGCTGAAGCATCTCGCGGAACACCCGCTCGCTCATCTCGTCATAGGTCGTGTGGTTGCCGGTGGTGTGCCAGAGCGGCGTCGCCTGCCGGTCGAGCCATGCCATTTCATGATCGAGCCAATGCCGCCATTGCGCCCGCAGCGCTTCCGGATCGGCCGTCAGCCCGATGATCTCGTCACCCGGAAACAGAATGAATTCCGGCGGCGGATCGAGCCGGCGCAAGACTGCGTTTACGGCAGCGAAGGTGCCTTCATGCAGGGCACCCGGAACGCCGGAGCAGGAATCGCCGTATAGCACGAAACGATGCCCCGGCCCTCTCGGCAAAAGGGAGGGAATAGCGCTGACGGACATGAGGCGACCTCCCCAAAAGCCACGGCCCTCGCCTCACAAGGGATGGCGAAGGCCGGAAGACATGAAGATTGGACCATCGCTCGCTGGCGGCGCCTGCAAAAATCGACGCGCGCCAGTGGCTGCCGGCCTCTCCGAGCTTTCCGGAAAGGCCTTACCTATCTCAGAGGAACTGATGCAGGCCAGGAACGGAGTTGACGACCTGGTCGACCACTTCGTCGCCGGCATGCTGGCGGGCGGTTGCGATCGTTTCCTTGGCGAGCGAGGTGATCTCGCCCATGCTGAGGCCGCTGCTCATCAAGTGCTGGCCGAGCGCCATGAGGCCGCCACCGCCGCCAACGGCGCTAAGGAGGCCGCCGAGCAGGCCGCCGCCCGATGTTTCCTCGCCATTGTATTGCGCAACGAGATCAGACGCGCCGGGGATCGATTCGATCATCTTGGTGACGGGGCCATCCGGAGCCTCGCGTTGCAGAAAGCCAAGGATCATGCCAACGGCCTTCTCTGCGAGATCAGGAGCAATGCCGGCTTTGGTTGCGATCTGATCAATAACTTCGTTCACTTTGGCCTCCTGCCTTTTTACGACGTTAACGTCAACGTAACTGAACGGGCCAACCGACACAAGCCGCGCCGGACCTCGTTATACTACCAGAAACATAACCGTGACGCGAATGGTTGTCCCCGTTCAAGTCAGTTCTTATAACAGTGTCAGGACAAATCGATGAACGGTTCTGGCAACCTTTAAGCGTTGCTGTGCCGCCGCCCAAAGGGAGACGACACCATGCCGCAGCAGGATGGACAGATTTTCGTCGGCGCCAGCCGCAATCCGGACGAAAGCATCAACAAGGACGAATTCCTGACGCTGAAATTCGGCAACCGCCACGGCCTCGTCACCGGTGCGACAGGCACCGGCAAGACGGTGACGCTGCAGGTGCTGGCGGAAGGATTTTCCAAGGCCGGCGTGCCTGTGTTTTGCGCCGACATCAAGGGCGACCTCTCCGGCATCGCCGTCAAGGGCGAGGCCAAGGACTTCCTGCTGAAGCGAGCCGAGGAAATCGGCCTGTCCCCTTATGAATTCGATCAGTTCCCGGTCATCTTCTGGGACATCTACGGCGAAAAGGGCCACCGCGTGCGCACGACCATCGCCGAGATGGGGCCACTGCTGCTCGCGCGCCTGATGGACGCTTCGGAGGCGCAGGAGGGCGTGCTCAACATCGCCTTCAAGATCGCCGATGAAAACGGTCTGGCGCTACTCGATCTCAAGGACTTCCAGGCGCTGCTGAACTATATGGGCGAAAACGCCAGCGAGCTTTCCAGCAAATACGGCCTGATCTCGAAATCGTCGGTCGGCTCGCTCCAGCGATCGCTTCTGGTGCTGGAACAGCAGGGTGCTGAAAACTTCTTCGGCGAACCGGCGCTGAAAATTTCCGACATCATGCGCGTCAGCAACGACGGCTACGGACAGGTCTCGGTGCTGGCCGCCGACAAGCTGATGATGAACCCCCGCCTTTATGCCACCTTCCTGCTCTGGCTGCTCTCGGAACTCTTCGAGGAGCTGCCTGAGGTCGGCGATCCGGAAAGGCCGAAGCTCGTCTTCTTCTTCGATGAGGCGCATCTGCTCTTCAACGACGCGCCGAAGGTGCTCATCGAGCGTGTCGAGCAGGTCGTGCGCCTGATCCGCTCCAAGGGCGTCGGCGTCTATTTCGTGACGCAGAATCCGCTCGATGTGCCAGAAACGGTGCTGGCGCAGCTCGGCAACCGTGTGCAGCATGCGCTGCGTGCCTATTCGCCGCGCGAGCAGAAAGCCGTGCAGACCGCAGCCTCGACATTCCGGCCCAATCCCGCCTTCGACTGCACTGAAGTCATCACCACACTCGGCACCGGCGAAGCGCTCGTTTCGATGCTCGAGGGCAAGGGCGCGCCGTCGATCGTCGAGCGCACGCTGATCCGCCCGCCGTCAGGCCGTATCGGTCCCGTCAGCGATGCGGAACGTCGAGCCGTCATCAACGCCAGCCCGGTCGCAGGCTTGTACGACCAGACGATCGATCGCGAATCCGCCTATGAAATCCTGACCGAACGCGCGCGCAAGGCAGCCGCGCCGCAGAGCGATAATGCTGGTGATGGCTGGACACTCCCCGGCTTTGGCGGAGACAGCAACAAGACATCAAGCCGCGGCCGCTCCGGCTATCAGCGCGAGACGATCATGGAAGCGGCCTTGAAGAGCGTGGCGCGCACGGTCGCCACGCAGGTCGGCCGCGCGCTGGTCCGGGGGATTCTGGGAAGCTTGAAGCGGTAGAAGGGTACCCTCCCCTTGAGGAGGTCGCGGCAAAGCCGCGGGTGGGGGTGACATGCCGCAAACTTGGGGATCACCCCACCCCGGCGCTTTGGGCCGACCCTCCCCCTCAAGGGGAGGGTAGAGATCACCGTATCGGCGCGACCAGGGAGAAAAACGCTCCCTGCGGGTCGGTGGCTTGGACGATCCAGCTACCGCCGGGAACCTCCATCGGGCCGTTGACGATCGCGCCGCCGCCCTCGCTGATACGCGTGATCGCCGCATCGATCGCCGGCACGTTGATGTAGAAATTCCAGGCCGGCACCGGCATTTCCGCGGGCTTGGTCATGATGCCGCCGAAGTCCCGATCGCCGATCTTGAAGATCTTGTACGTGCCCATCGGGCCCATATCGAAGTCGGAACTCGATTCCCAGCCGAACATCTCGCAATAGAAATCGAAGGCCTTCTGACCGTCGCCGGCATAGAGTTCATGCCAGCCGATATAGCCGGCAGCAGCGGGCTCCGACGGACCCCAATCCTGCCCGGGTAGTGGCGTGAAGATGCAGAAGGCGGCTCCATAGGGATCGGCTACCACAGCAAACCGGCCGATGCCCGGAATATCCGTCGGCTCGCGATAGACCTTGCCGCCCTTCGCGACGATGGTCTTGGCTGCCTCGTCGACGTTAGGCACGCCGATATAGCCGGTCCAGCAGGGGGGCGTCCCCATGGCCTTCGCCTCTTCAGGCAGCACCATCAATCCGGCGACGGGACCCGCACCGGCGCTGAACAGCGTGTAGGCCATGCCGACATCCGGCATGCCGGCGTCCTCTGCGTCCCAGCCGACAACCTTCCGATAGAAAGCCTCTGCCGCTGCCATGTCGGTGGTCATCAACTCGTACCAGACAAAATAACCCTTCTCAGCCATCGAATCTCTCCCTATTCGTTTGTGGCATTCGTCCAGCTCAATTTGAGCCGGTTGTCAGCGCGAGCCATCATCGCCGATGAAAGTGACGGCTGAACGATAATCGATCTGTTTGTTTCGCTGCAAGCAAGCGCTAGGTCTTACCTAAATACAAAACACAACATTTCGACCCCTGCTCCCACGGAATCAACAAATATCACAGTCCTGTAGCGTCTCAATGGCAGGAATGCGCCTTGGCGGTATCCTCATATTCATCATGACGACGAACGAAATTCATCGTGCTGCTTTCGTTGCGCCCCTTGGGTGCGCGATCAAGGATCATCAGCGTGCCGATCAACTCTTCCGGGCCGCGGGCATAGCTTGAATAGGTATGGAAAATATTACCAACCTCGTCCTTGTAGAAAGCGCTGAGACCAGGCAGCTCGTCATTGCCTTCAGCCGAATCCATGGGCGTGAAATTGTAGAAGACCGTCTCGCCGGCAAGCTGCTCCTTCGAGAAGGAGACATGATAATCGAAGTTGAAGTCGTTGGCGAAGGACGATACCCAGGGGAAGTTCCAGCCCATCCGTTTTTTGTAGGCCTCCACCTTGTCGATCGGGGCACGGGAAACGACGACCAATGTGACGTCATGATGGTTGAGATGCACAAGCGTTCCATCGAGATGATCCGCGAGGAAAGAGCAGCCAGGGCATCCAGCCTCCCAATCCGGACCGAGCATGAAGTGATAGACGATCAACTGGCTGCGGCCATCGAAGAGATCGGCAAGCGATTTCCTGGCGGTCGGCGTATCGAAAACATAGTCTTTCTCGACCTTCACCCAGGGCAAGGCCATGCGCTCCGCATTGACGCGATCGCGCAAATGCGTTGCCTCCTTCTCGCTGGCAAGCAATTGACGGCGGGCCTCCAGCCATACGTCTCGGGAAACGACCTGGTTCATTGTCAGCGCCCTCCTCCGGCGTTTTCCAGTCCAAATCTTGACAAATATATTGATATCAATATTAATGAATCATGTCAAACGCGATCGAAATTCCCTTTGAAACTACCCTGTTGGTGCGTGACACCTGCCTTTGCCTGCATGTCCAGCGTGCGGCGCGAGCTCTGGCGCGACGTTTCGACGAGGCGCTGAGGCCGCTCGGGCTCACCAACGGGCAGTTTTCCCTGATGATGTCCTTGAACAGGCCGGAGCCCGCGCCCATGGGTCCTGTCGCGACACTGCTTGCAATAGATCAGACGACGTTGACGGCAGCCTTAAAGCCGCTGGAGCGGCGCGGATGGGTGAATATCATGCCCAATCCCAAGGATCGCCGCGCCCGCCTGCTCAGCCTCACACCATCAGGCAGGGCGATGCTCGCCGCCGCCGTGCCGATCTGGAAGGCAACGCATGCGGCCTTGGAAGAGCGTCTGCCCGATGGCAATGGCGACCGGTTGCGGAGTGACCTGGCGGCGTTGCTCTGAGCCGCTATCCCGCCAGGCGGGGATCGCTGCCAAAATCCTTCCGTTCGAAGCCGATACGGCGCCTGGGGAATTCGCACAGCGCCTGAACACCGGCTCGCGACAGCCTGATGCGCCAGGTCTGTCGTTCCACAGGTTCGCGCGCCGCGAAGGCCCTGGCGGTTAGAAGCGCCATGTTTCTGCCGCCTTGCGGATCCCGGACCGAGCGATAGAGGATCGCCTCGATGCCCCCTGCCCGCGCTGCCTCGGCAAGCGATTGACATGCCTCGTAATTGACCGGATCGGTCCATTGCCGCAGGTCGCGATCCAACGGCGGCCTTGTCAGATCGATCGCCGCCTTCGTCTCGATCGCCGCGGCAAAGGCAGCATATTCCGCAGCATTGGTGGGCAGCGGGGTATCCGGGGAATCGCGGAAGAAGAGCAGCCGATAGAAGCTCATTTCCGCTAGGGACGTCTCCACCTGTTCGGAGGCGTAGAAAACGCCGAGCGTGCGGCCGGCACGGCGGAAGCGGGAACCGTGCGGATAGATCGCGCCATAGCGAAAGGGCGTGGCGAGCAGATAGTCGAGCCCGGCACATTCCGGCGGCAGGACCGGCTTGCTTTCTTCCAGAAGATTTTCGAGGAGCGCCTGCTCTTCCAGCGTATCGACCAGTTTCAGCGTCGAGACCTGATGCTGCGATTCCACCAGCCGCCAATAACGGCCGGAAATTGCCCCCGCCTCAGATGAGAGCGCGGCGGGCGTCCAGATAGGCAAGGACATCGGTCAAACCAGAAATAGAGGTAATCTTATCTTGCGGCGCGGCGCCAAGGGCGAGATTGCCGTTGCGCAGCCATTGGCGCGCCACCATCTCATCGCCGCCCACAATGGCATCGAGCGAGCGAAAGAGGCGAACGAAAAGCACGGCAAGTTCGAATGGCTTGCTGTCACGCTCCAGAAGGTGATCCTGCCGTTTCATGCGCGAGACGGTCGCCTCGGAAACGCCGATCACCGCAGCCAATATGCGCGCATTCAATCCCAGCCGCTCGGCGGCATTGACAACCGCCTTGGTGATGACGGCAGCCTCACCAGGCGCCGAATGACCTGCTATTTGAGCTTTTGCCATCGCCTTATCCTTTCCTGAGAAAATATATAGCATATTTCTTGCAAAAGAAAAGGAGCAGCAAGCAAAAAGCTCACCGCTCCCAATTTTGATTTGTCCGCCTCTCACGCGGCCGCGTGAGAGGATTTCGTTTTAGGCGACCGTGACCGGCACTTCGGTCGACGTGCGCAGGGCGTGGCTATAAGGGCAGACGATGTGGGCGGCGGCGGCGAGCTTCTCAGCCTCGGCCTTGTCCATGCCGGGAATGTGGACGGACAGAGACACCTCGATGCCGAAGCCGCCGCCGTCCGCGCGCGGGCCGATGCCGACAGTCGCGGTCACCTTGGCGTCTTCCGGAATCTTGACCTTCTGCTGGCCTGCCACAAATTTCAAAGCGCCGAGGAAGCAGGCAGAATAACCAGCCGCAAAGAGCTGCTCGGGATTGGTGCCGGTAGCGCCATCGCCGCCGAGTTCCTTCGGCACAGTCAGAGTGACGTCGAGGACGCCGTTTTCGGAAACAGCGCGGCCAGCGCGGCCACCGGTGGCGGAAGCTTTGGTGGTGTAGAGAATAGGCATGTCATCTCTCCTTCGGGTTGGATGTCGATTTTATATATCACGATTTAATCGTGCGCAATATATATTTTTGCAATTTGATTTCGCAAAGTGAATTTGTGACAATGCACCCAACAAAAAAATGGCGGAGCAGCAATGACGGACAAGCCAAATGGGCAAAGCATGATCCCCGACGAAGAAAAGCGGCTTGAAAGGCAGCTTTGTTTTGCCGTCTACAGCGCCGCACATGCCTTCAACCGTGCTTACAAGCCGATCCTCGATCGCGTCGGCCTCACCTATCCGCAATATCTCGTCATGCTCGTGCTGTGGGAAAAGGGTCGCCTTTCGGTCAAGACCATCGGCGAAAAGCTGGATCTTGATTCCGGCACACTGTCGCCCCTGTTGAAGCGATTGGAGCAGGCTGGCCTGATCAGCCGCACGCGCGACCCGAAGGACGAGCGGCAGGTGATCATTTCACTGACGGAGAAGGGTACCGGCATGAAATGCCAGGTCGGCACCATCATGGACGCCATCGGCGAGGCCACCGGCTGCGACATGACTGAAATCGCCAATCTGCGCGACAGGCTACAGCAATTGAAGATCAATCTGACGGCCGAGTGAGCGGCGGCTGCCTCAGGTCATCTCGCCCGCCCGTTCGGTAGGATAGAGGGGCGAGGAAGGACGCCCGCATTCGTGGCGTCCCGCTTACGACAATAACTCGATGTTAAGACGTCACCAGGATCGGCGCGCGTTCCGGCACGCGATCATAGAGATCGATGACGTCCTGGTTCAGCAGACGGACGCAGCCGGAAGAAACGGCCTTGCCGATGGAGCGCCAGTCCGGGTTGCCGTGCAGGCGATAAAGCGAATCCTGCTTGCCCTCGAAGATATAGAGAGCGCGCGCGCCGAGCGGGTTCTTCAGACCCGGATCCATGCCGCCATTGGCGATGGAGAACTTGACGAGCTCCGGCTGGCGGGCAACCATTTCGTCCGGCGGATTCCAACGCGGCCACTTCTTGCGCCACTGAATGACGCCGCGGCCCTGCCAGGCAAAGCCTTCGCGACCGACGCCGATGCCGTAGCGCATCGCCGTGCCGCCCTGCTCGGTGACGTAGAGCATGCGCTGGGTGGTATTGACGATTACACTGCCCGGCGCTTCGCCTGTGGGATCGACGACGCGCTGGCGATAAAAGCGCGGATCGATCTGCTGATAGGGAATCGCCGGGAGATGGAAGCCGCCATCGTCCATGGCCGCATAGATCACGGCTGGATCCGGTTGCTCACCGTCATAGCTGGAGAGCCAGGTACGGAACGGCCTGGGCGCGCCGGTATATTGCACCGGGCTGACGACAGGGCCGTTGTCGATGGTGGAGGCACAGCCGGCGAGCGTCGAGACGGCACCGATGCCAGCAAGGGCGAGGAAATTACGTCGGGAAAAGGATGAAGGCAGGCTCATGTCGACAGCATCGTTCCTATTGAAGGGAAGCAAGAACCCGCAACAAAAAGCTGATTCGGCTGCCCCGAGGTTCGCAGAGACAGGAGCAAAACTAAAGAGCGCAGCCGAGCGCGGCTATCGCACTTATGCAACATCACGAAAATTTGTGGTAAATTACCGCTACAAAACGACGATTTCCGCTTTGTCGGGCACGCGGCTGTATAAATCCATCACATCCTGGTTGAGCATGCGCACGCAGCCGGAGGATGCTGCCTTGCCGATCGACTGCCAATCCGGCGTGCCATGGACGCGGTAAAGCGTGTCCTTGCCATTCTGATAGATGTAGAGCGCACGCGCGCCGAGCGGATTGGTCGGCCCCGGATTCATGCCGCCGCGCTCTGCCGAAAGCGGCCTCATCTGCGGTTCGCGGGCAACCATTTCGGCGGGCGGAGTCCAGCGCGGCCATTTCTGCTTCGACTGAATGACGCCCCTGCCATGCCAGGCGTAACCTGCCGCACCGAGGCCTACGCCATAGCGCATCGCCTTGCCGCCCGGCTCGATGAAATAGAGATAGTGGCTTCTGGTATCGACGACGATCGTGCCGGGCCGCTCGTTGGTCGTGTAGTCCACCTCCTGCCGCAGGAAACGTGGATCGATGCGCTTGTAGGGGATGGCCGGCAGCGTGAAATCGTCCTCGTCTCGCTGCGCATACATGGCCTGATGCACCGGATTGAAGGTCGGCAGGCCATAGGTCTGATGGAATTGCGTGCGGAAGAGATCGCGCGATTGCGGCACGGGCTGCACCGGCAGGCGCCGCACCTTCTGCGGATCGATGCCTTCGGGCCGATAGAAGACCGGTGACGTTTCCTGCACGAACCGATCAGGATCAGTCGCACCGGTATCAGGAATGACGCTGCAGGCGGACAATGTCGCCAAAGCGGTAGCGGCAAGCAGGTGGCGGGAAACGGGCAGCAGATCGGCCATCATCGGAAACCAGTTGGAACACACGTCGGGTCGGCGGCATGATGACCGGCGCGGCTGGAGCGAGGCTGGCGTCACGGGCGAAGATATTGCACGGATTGGCCAAACTCCTGTTTTCCCCCGCGACATCATGGGCTAGACCATAGCGGGACGGAGGATGGCATGAATATCGACAGTCTCGACCCGAACATCTTCGCTGGAGCCGATCGCAAGACATGGCTCAAGCTGGTGGAACGGGCGCTGAAGGGCAAGGATTTTCAGGAAACGCTGGTCTCGCAAACCGATGACGGCATCGCGATCGAACCACTCTACGAGCGCCGCCGCGATTGCGCGCCACTATCGCGCGGACGAGCCGATCTCCCCTGGACAGTCACCCAGCGACTGGACGATCCCGACATGGATCGTGCCCTGCAACAGCTCGATGACGATCTTGCCAACGGTGCAAGCGGGATTTGCCTCGTCTCCAAAACCTCGGCCTCAGGCTTCGGCACCGGAATCGACACGGAGAGGGAGGCGCTCGCCAACCGGCTTGTCACGGTGATGTCGGGCAAGAATGTCTCGCTGCGCCTCGATGGCTTCACTCCCGACACCGCGAAGACTCTGATCGCTGCCTTCGGAGAAAAACCGCCCGCGGCGCTGCATCTTGGCCTTGACGCTTTCTCGATGGGCGACAAACAGGCCGAGACAGCAAGGGACATTCGCCGTTTGTCCGAACAGAAGCTGCCCGGCACCACCGTCAATGCAGACGGCCGCTCAGTCCACAATGCCGGCGGAACCGAGGCGCAGGAGCTGGCGGTCATGGCCGCAAGCCTCGCAGGCCATCTGCGATCGCTGGATGAGGTGGGACTTTCGCCGGAGGCCGTTCTGGCCGCAACGAGCCTCTGCCTTTCAGCCGACCAGAACCAATTCACGACCATGGCCAAGGTCCGTGCCGCGCGATTGATCTTCAGCCGCATCGCCGAGGCCTGCGGCGCCTCCGATCCGCAGCCCGCGCATATCTTCATGGAAACGAGCTATCGCATGCTCACGACGCTAGATCCGGAGACCAACATTCTGCGCAATACGATCGCGGTCTTTGCGGCGGGCACCGGCGGCGCCGACGAAATCGCCGTGCTGCCGCACAGCCTGACGCATGGCATCCCCGATCCGCTGGCGCGGCGCCTGGCGCGCAATACGCAGACGATTCTGATCGCCGAAAGCCATCTCGACCATGTCGCCGATCCCGCCGCCGGCGCCGGCGGCATCGAGGCGCTGACGGACGCTCTTGCCGAAAAGGCATGGGAGATCTTTACCGGCATCGAACGCGACGGCGGATTGGCGAACGTCATCGCCAGCGGCCGGCTGGCGGCGATGGTTGCCGAGGCGCGCGCAAGCCGCATCGCCAAGCCGATTGTCGGAACCACATTGTTTGCGATGAAGGCGGACCGGCCGGTTGCGGTCTTGGGGCCGCTGGGTCCGCTCGTTGGCGGGATGGGGCTGACGCCGATACGGCTGGATGAAGGATTGGGGGCATGAGAACGATCATCGAATTCGTCGCAGCTGGGCGTAACGCAGGCTCGGCATTCGCGGAGGTACCGGCCGCATGACCCTGATTCCCGATTTCGCCAATATCCCCTGGGCAAAGCCGCAAGCCAAGACACGCACGACAAGCGCGCCGGCCTGGGACACGCCGGAAGGGATCGCCGTCAAGCGCAGCTACGGTGAGAGCGACCTCGCCGGCTTGCATTTCCTCGATACCCATCCGGGCGCCGCCCCTTTCCTGCGCGGGCCCTATCCGACCATGTATGTCCAGCAGCCCTGGACCATCAGGCAGTATGCGGGCTTTTCCACCGCCGAGGAATCCAACGCCTTCTATCGCCGCAATCTTGCCGCCGGACAGAAAGGCCTCTCCGTCGCCTTCGATCTCGCCACCCATCGCGGCTATGACAGCGATCATCCGCGCGTGGCGGGCGACGTCGGCATGGCAGGCGTCGCGATCGATTCCATCCTCGACATGCGCCAGCTCTTTGACGGTATACCGCTCGACGAGATGAGCGTGTCCATGACTATGAACGGCGCCGTGCTGCCCATCATGGCGCTCTATATCGTCGCGGCGGAGGAACAGGGCGTTTCCGAGGACAAGCTTTCCGGCACGATCCAGAACGATATCCTCAAGGAGTTCATGGTCCGAAACACCTATATCTATCCGCCGCAGCCTTCGATGCGGATCGTTTCGGATATTTTCAGCTACACCAGCCAGCGCATGCCGAAGTTCAACTCCATCTCTATCTCCGGCTACCACATGCAGGAGGCCGGTGCGAGCGCGGATCTGGAGCTCGCCTATACGATCGCCGACGGCATAGAATATGCACGGGCCGGGGTCGCTGCCGGACTGGACATAGACAGCTTCGCCCCCCGCCTCTCCTTCTTCTGGGCAGTCGGCATGAACTTCTTCATGGAAGTCGCCAAGATGCGCGCCGGCCGCCTGATCTGGGCCGCGCTGATGCAGAAGAATTTCGCGCCGAAGGACCAGAAATCCCTGGCGCTCAGGACGCACAGCCAGACCTCCGGCTGGTCGTTGACGGCGCAGGATCCGATGAACAACATCATCCGCACCATGGTCGAGGCCATGGCGGCGACGCAGGGGCATACGCAGTCGCTCCACACCAATTCCTTCGACGAGGCGCTGGCGCTGCCGACCGATCATTCGGCCCGCATCGCCCGCAACACGCAGATCCTGCTGCAGAAGGAATCCGGCACATCAGGCATCATCGACCCCTGGGGCGGCTCGGCCTATGTCGAGCGGCTGACCCATGATCTTGCAGCCCGCGCCCTTGCCCATATCGAGGAGGTCGAGGCGCTCGGCGGCATGGCGAAGGCGATCGAGAAGGGCATTCCGAAGCTCAGGATCGAAGAGGCGGCCGCGCGCACGCAGGCACGCATCGACAGCGGCCATCAGATCCTCGTCGGCATCAATTTTTCAAGGCCGGAAAAGGACATCGAAGTCGACGTGCTCAAGGTGGACAATTCCGAGGTGCGCGCCCGGCAGCTCTCGAAATTGCAGCAATTGAAGGGCACGCGCGAGACGGCTGCGGTCGAAGCCGCCTTGGATGCTCTGGCAGACGCCGCGCGCAACGGCACCGGCAATCTGCTCGACTTCGCGGTCAAGGCGGCGCGGGCGAGAGCGACGGTTGGCGAAATTTCGCTGGCGCTGGAAAAGGCCTATGGCCGGCACGTTGCCGAGATCAGGACCATTTCGGGCGTCTATCGCCAGGAAGTCGGCGATGCCGACCCAGCATTCAACAAGGCCGTCGCCAAGGTCGAAGCCTTCCGCAAGGCGCGTGGCGAGAAACCCCGCATCCTCATCGCCAAGATGGGTCAGGACGGTCACGATCGCGGCCAGAAGGTCATCGCAACGGCATTTGCCGATCTCGGCTTCGATGTCATCGTCGGCGCGATGTTCCAGACACCGGAGGAAGTGGCCGATGTCGCCGTCCGTGAAGGTGTTGATATCCTCGGCGCATCATCACTGGCTGCAGGCCACTTGACGCTGGTGCCGGAGCTGAAGGAAGCGCTCGCCCGCCGCCACGCCGGCAATATCCTGATCGCCATCGGCGGCGTCATCCCGCCCCAGGATTTTGCAGCGCTGGAGGCCGCCGGCGCGGACGCGATCTTCCCGCCCGGAACGGTGATCGCGGAAGCGGCGGCGGCACTGATAGAAAGACTGATGGCATAGCCAATACATAGCGCGGCGCAGCGTTTCACGGACTCGCCGAACCGCTCTATACGTTGCTCTGAGGCAATTCCGGACGGAAAACCGCTGTGCCTTTTCCTGGAATTACTGTTAGGCGGCCACGCTTTCGAAGAACCGGATGCTTTGCTCGATCTCGCCCGGCAGCGCGGAATTGTGGCTGCCCGGCATGGTTTCCATGTCCATCTTCACGCCGCCCGCCGTCGCCCGCTTGGCGAGCAGAGCGAGCCGCGAGTCGAAATGAGCCTCCTCAGTGCCGTGAAACAGCTTCATCGGGCATTTGAAGTTGTGCGCATAGCAGAGCGGCGAGCGCATCTGATATTCGCGCGGGTTCTTGGTATTGAAGCGGATATCCTGCGGATAACGGCTGAAGAAGGCATAAGCATCCGGATTGCCTGATATCGGCGCGGCCGCGCGGAAGCGCCTAGTCGACATGGCAACGAGCATTGTCAGCGTACCCCCCACGCTATGCCCAGCCAGGAACATGCGATGCGGGTCGACGCCGGGCAGATGCCGCAGCCGGTTGGAAGCGGCCAGCACATCCGAAACCTCGTCATAAAACCCGGAGAAATTGCCCTTCTGGCCGTTTTCACCCCGCATCGAAGGGATCATGACGACGTAGCCAGCCTCGATATAAGGCTTCATCAGCTGCCAATGACCCTGGCCGATAGCGTTGCCGCCATGCAGGAAAAGCACGGCCGGTTTCGGCTTGGCCGTTCGCGTGTAGCGGGAAACCCAGGCGACGAGCTCCAACTCGCTGCCGACGCCGCTGCGATAGAAAAGCTGGTCGGCGGTCGACGGCGTCACCAGCGGTTCGTATATGTCGGGAGCAGGCCCCTTGCTGAGCAGATCCGTGCGGAACAGGTGGCGCTCCTTGGCATAATCGCCCGACAGCAGCGGCGGCGCATCCGCTGCCTTTTCCTCATTCTTGGCGACGGCGCTCTTGCCATCGGCAGGCTTAGGGCCGGCCGTGCTGTCATCGGCAGCCCTAACGATGTTGGGAGCGAAAAGCGCGGCGGCGAGGCCGGCAAGAACGCCGCGGCGATTGGGACGGAATGTGTTGTCGTCAGACATGGTCATAGGCTCTGTCCAATTATCCCGGCGCAGTTCAAAATTGCACGGGTTGAAAGGCAGGGCCAACTCACATTGTGGTGAGGAATCGCCCTCACCTATTCATCAACAGCGGGAGCCTTCGCGTCAATCAGTGCGATCAAACTTTCTAGCCGATCCGCCTCATAGGGCGGCTTGTCCGGCCGAAGCCTGGCAATGCGGGGAAAACGCATCGCAACACCGGATTTATGACGGGTGGAGCGGTTTATCCCCTCGAAGGCGACTTCGAGAACGAAGCCGAAATCGCGATCGGCGCGCACCGCCCGCACCGGACCGAAGCGATCGACCGTATTGTTGCGAACGAATTTGTCGAGCACTTCGAGCTCAGCATCGGTGAAACCGAAATAGGCTTTGCCGACGGGCACCAGCTGCTCGCCCTCCGGCGTCATCGACCAGACGCCGAAGGTGAAGTCGGAATAATAGCTGGAACGCTTGCCATGACCGCGCTGCGCGTACATCAGCACGGCATCGACATTGTAGGGGTCGCGCTTCCATTTGAACCAAGGGCCTTTGGCCCGTCCGGCAAGATAGGCGCTGTCCCGGCGCTTGATCATCACGCCTTCGATCACCGGATCGGGCGGCGAGGCGCGCAGCCACTCCAGTTCCTCCCAGGAGGTGAACTCGACGAGGGGCGAAAGATCGAAACGGTCATGGGGTGCCGCCTCGACGATCTCAGCCAGCCGTTCGCGCCGATCGAGAAAGCCGCGGCCGCGCACATCCTCCTCGCCGTCGAACAGCAGGTCGTAGGCGCGGATGAAGGCAGGATATTCCTCCAGCATCTTCGGCGTGACCGTCTTGCGGTTAAGGCGCTGCTGCAGGTCTGAAAAGCTGCGCGTCGGGTTGTTGGAGCGCACCGTGCCGCCGATCAGCAGCTCGCCATCCATGACGCCCTCGAAGCTCATCGCATCGACGATGTCGGGAAAGGCGCCGGAGATATCGTCGCCGGAGCGGGAATAGAGCTTGCTCGTGGACCCGGCACGCGAAAGCTGGACGCGGATGCCGTCCCATTTCCACTCGGCTGCGAAATCCTTCGGATCGAGCCCGTCGAGATCGCCTGGCTCGACCGGATTGGCGAGCATGACGGAATGGAAGATCGCCGGCGTCGCCAGCACCGGCCGCTCTGCCAGCCCTTCAAGCCAGCGGAACAGGCTCTCATAGGGTGGCTGCAGACCATGCCACAGGGTTTCGATTTCGGTCACGTCCTTGCCGCTGAGCTCTGCCAGTGCCTGCTTGGCGAGCCGGGCCGATACCCCGATGCGCAAGGCGCCGGTGGCGAGCTTCAGGAAGGCGAAGCGGCCCGAGGTATCCAGCCGATCAAGCAGGTCTCGAACGAAGCTGCGCACCTCGGTACGGCCAAGCGCATTCATGCCGCGGACGACCTCGCCGAGCCTGGGCTGCTCGCCGGCCGGGCGCACGATGTCGCTTTCCTTGTCCCAGACCAGCGATATGGTCTCGGCGAGATCGCCGACATAGTCGTAGGAATAGCGGAACAGCACGTCGTCCATGCGCTCCAGCACGAGTTCGCGCAGCATCGCGGGCTTGACGTTGCGAACCTCGAGCGTGCCGGCGATGGCGGCGAGACCATAGCCGCGATCGGGGTCCGGCGTGTCGCGGAAATAATCGGTCAACAGCTTCAGCTTGCCGTTGCGGCTCGGCGTCAGCACCAGGCGGTCGAGAAGATCGGCAAAGGCTTTCATCAATCGCCCTCGTCTTCATAGCCGATGAGATGCAAAGGCTTCGCCGCAATACCCTGCAGCTCGCACCAGCGGACGAGCGCTTCCTCGCGTCCGTGGGTGACCCAGACCTCGCCCGGCTTCAATTCGGAAATCGTCTCCGTCAGCTCCGGCCAATCGCAATGATCTGAGATGACGAGCGGCAGCTCGACGCCGAGCTGCTTGGCACGCTGGCGCACCAGCATCCAGCCGGAGGCAAAGGCCGGCAGCGGATCATGAAACCGCCTTGCCCAGCGATCGGAAAATGCCGATGGCGGGCCGACGACCACGGCGCCCTGGAAGATCGACTGATCGCGGCTCTCGACCGTTGCCGGCCGCAACTCGCCGAGCATAATGCCCTGACTGACGTAGTAATCGCACAGGGTCTCGAGCGCGCCGTGAATATAGATCGGCTCGTCGTAGCCGGCATCGCGCAGCAGCCGGATGACGCGCTGCGCCTTGCCAAGCGCATAGGCGCCGATCAGATGGGTCCGCTCCGGGAATTGGCGAAGGGAAGCCAGAAACTTCTGCGTCTCTTCCATCGGGTCGGGATGGTGGAACACCGGCAGCCCAAAGGTAGCCTCGGTGATGAAGACATCGCAGGGAACGGGTACATAGGCGGCGCAGGTCGGATCCGGCCGGCGCTTGTAGTCCCCGGAGACGACGATCCGCAGCCCATCCTTCTCCACCGCGATCTGCGCCGAGCCGAGAACATGACCCGCCGGATGGAACCGCACCTTAACCTCGTTGATCGTCACCTCCTCGCCGAAGCCGACCGCCTGTTCCGAGCCGGCAAAGCCGGTACCGTAACGAATACGCATGATATCCAGGGTCTGGCGCGTGGCGAGCACATGGGTATGGCCGGAGCGGGCATGGTCGGAATGGCCATGCGTGACGAGCGCCCGTTCGACCGGCTGCACGGGGTCGATATAGAAGCCACCGATCGGACAGAACAATCCCTCGGGCGCTGGATAAAGCAGTTGTTCTGGTCTCATGGATGAAAGGATAGCGTGATTTGCGCGATTATGTAGCGATGACACCAGCTTTTTGATCGAATTTGCCTTCATGCTGTCGATCGGGCAGATCGAAGACCAGCACATCCTCGCTATACGGCTTCGCCTTCGCGACGACGACGCCGTTGGGATCGACGATCGCTGAGCTGCCATAACTGAGCCAGCCGTCGTCATTGCTGCCGACGACATCCGACGCCATGACCCAGCATTTCGTGTGCCTGGCGCATATTTGCAGGCTCGATATGCCCGGCTTGTGCCACATCTCCGCCTTGTGAGGCCGCAGCATAAGATTGATGGGATTGCAGATGAGGCCGGCACCCTTTCTGGCAAGCCGGGATGCCGTGTAGGGATATCTGAGATCGGCGCAGATATTGATGCCGAAGCGCCAATCGTCCAGTGCCCAGATAGGAAAATCCGTTCCCGGCGTGCAGCCGCTCTCGAGGGGATGCGCCTTGGCATAGACCCCGATTATCTGACCTGCCTTGACGACGATTGCGCTGTTGTAGATCGCCTCCCCTCGCAGCTCGAAAAGCCCGATGACCGCGGTCGTCCTTGCCGACGCGCAGCGGCCAATCAAGGTATTCAGGGCGGGATCATCGAGAGAGAGGGCGCGCCGCCTGGCAATCGCCTTGTTGTAGCTGTGTCCCTGAAGGTAGCATTCGGGAAAAAGGGCGAGGTCGATGCCTTGTGCTTCCGCCCATGCCACATCGCGCGCCAGCACCTCCGTCGTCCGATCGACGGCGTCGAAGAGTGCCATACGTTGAAAGGCTGCGATCCGCATGTGGCAGAGCTAGCATGCGCCGCGATTCGCCCACAGCGCGAACCGATCGAATTCCAGCCATCGTCCGGGCCGGATCGGTAAACGAAACGATAAGCGCGCGGCCCGACGCCCAGGAGGAAAGCGTCCAAGTCGCAGATTCGGCGTCGCATGCGTGCCAAAACGGGACAGATGCTCGTGGCACGATTTCTGCTTGCTGAGTGCTATTTCGGGAGTCCGCAATGATCCAGCGCCGCGCGTTCATCGCCTCTGTGGCGGCTTCTGCCGCCGCCGGCCTGTTTGCGCCCCGCATTTTTGCTGCGCCGCTTGCCGGGATGAACGGCGCCGCGCTGCGCGGCCCGATCGACGCCATCGCCTACAAGGCGACGCCGGGCACGAGCGATATCAAGAGCGGCAAGCTGCAGGCGATGATCGATAGTGCCGCGCGCAACAACGTGCCTCTCCTCCTGCCGCCAGGCAACTACACCGTCTCGAACCTGACGCTGCCTGATAATACCCGCATAACCGGCGTGCCCGGCGCCACGCGCCTCGTCTATGGCGGCGACGGCCACCTGATGAACGCCGATAAGGCCAGGCGCATCGAGCTTTCCGGCATCGTCTTCGATGGCGGCAATCGCTGGCTTGCCGACTATGCCGGTGGTCTCCTGCAATTCACCGGTGTCGACGAGGTGCTGATCGACAATTGCTTGATTGCCGGCAGCCGCAAACATGCGCTGCAACTGGAGCGCTGCGGCGGCCGGATCGAGCGCAGCCGCATCTCCGGCGCCGCCGAGGCCGGCATCTATTCCGTCCAATCGGCCGGATTGACGGTCACAGGCAATAGCGTCGAGGATTGTGGCAATGGCGGCATCCTCATCCATCGCTGGGAGAAGGCCGAGGACGGCAGCAGCGTCACCGACAACCGCATAGCCCGCATCGGCGCCAATGGCGGCGGCACCGGCCAGAACGGCAACGGCATCAACGTCTTTCGGGCCGATGATGTTCTGGTTTCCGGCAACCGCATTGCCGATTGCGCCTTCACTGCGATCCGCGCCAATTCGGCATCGAACGTCCAGATATCGGCCAATCAATGCCTGCGCTCCGGCGAGACGGCAATCTTCTGCGAATTCGAATTCGAAGGCGCCGTCATCAACAACAACCTGATCGACGGCGCGGCAAACGGCATCGCCGTCGCCAATTTCGACAAAGGCGGCCGGCTCGCCACCGTGACGGGCAATATCGTCCGCAACCTGTCGCTAACAGCGCCTTACGCTCAGGAAAGCGGTTTCGGCATCGGGATATCGGCCGAGGCCGACACGCTGATTGCCGATAACGTCATCGAAAACGCGCCGCTTTGGGGCCTGAAACTCGGCTGGGGGCCTTATCTCCGCAACGTCGTCGCCACAGGCAACATTATCCGCCATGCCGGCATCGGCTGCGTCGTATCGGTAGCGGATGGCGCCGGCTCGGCGCTCATCTCAGACAATCTCTTCCAGGAAATGGAGAAAGGCGCGATCATGGGCTTTCGCTGGGACAAGCCAGCTTCCGGCGACCTGGCGGTGGGAAACGGCGAGTTCCCGCAACTGACCATCGAGCGTAACAGGGTCGTCTAGGCCTCTCGCCAGTTCGGTGGCCGCTTTTCGAAGAAGGCGGCAACGCCCTCCTTTGCCTCCTCGCTCTCCCACGCATCCGCCAATTGCTCGACGACGTGATCGATCATGCCGTCGGTAATCGGCCTGCCGACCGAGCGAGCCAGCGCCTTGGCGCGGGCTGCAGCTTGCGGAGACGCGGCAAGGAAATGCCGGACTTCCGCTTCGACGGCCTCGTCCAGCGCCTCCTCGGGGACGACACGGGAAAGCAGGCCGGCGGCATGCGCTTGCCAGGCATCGATGATCTTGCCCGAGAGGAAGAGCGGACGGGCATTCGCCTCGCCGATGCGGGCAACGACGTAAGGGCTGATGGTGGCGGGGATGATGCCGAGGCGGACCTCCGTCAGACCGAAGCGTGCCGTGGACGCGGCAATCACCAAGTCACACACGCTGAGGATGCCGATGCCGCCACCGAAGGCATTACCGTGGACACGCGCGACCAGCGGCTTGGGCAATTCGTTCAATGCCTTGAAAAGCATGGCAAGCCGGCGAGCCTCAACCATGCGCCCGGCGCGCGTCGCGTCGAATTGGGCGCGCATCCAACCGAGATCGCCGCCGGCGCAAAAGCTTGCCCCCTCGCCTGCAAGCACGACGACGCGGACAGTTTTGTCGTGGCCGAGATCATGGATTGCAGCGGTCAAGTCATCGATCATCTCTGCCGACAGGGCATTGTGCTTTTCCGGGCGCGCCAGCGTCAGCTGGGCGACACCACGCTCATCGACAAGGACATGGATCGTTTTCGATATCATGCGGCACTCCTCAGGCTTCGCGCGAAGGCAGCGGCTCGGCCGAGCTTCTCTTCGTCAAGGCCGGTCCGGAAGCCGCGCGAAACCAGATAGTCATGCACGGCCACCGTATCGACATTGCCTTTTGCGCCAGGTGCGAAGGGGCAGCCGCCGAGGCCGCCGGCGGCGGCATCGAACACCCGCAAGCCGCGCTCCAGGGCAACAGCGATATTGTCGAGCGCGCGCCCGGACGTATCGTGAAAATGGCCGGCGAGTGCTGCGACGGGAAGTTCGGCCAGAACCGCCGCGAGCATTCTGTCGACAGCCTCCGGCGTTCCCTTGCCGATCGTATCGCCGAGGCTGATTTCATAGCAGCCGAGCGCCCGCAATTGCCAGGCAACATCGGCAACCTTCTCCGGCGATACCGGGCCTTCATAAGGGCATTCGACGACGCAGCTGACATAGCCGCGCAGAGGAAGGCCGTGATCGCGGCTCGCGGCCGCCACCGGCCGGAAGCGCTCGATGCTCTCGGCTATGGAGCAATTGATATTGCGCATGGAGAATGTTTCGGAAGCAGATGCAAAGATCGCCACTTCGTCTGCACCGGCCGCAAGTGCCGCCTCGAAACCCTGCATGTTCGGCGTCAGCGCAGCATAGCGCACACCTGGTCTACGCTCTATCCCGGCCATGACGGTGGCGGCGTCGGCAAGCTGCGGCACCCATTTCGGGCTGACGAAGCTGGTGACCTCGATGCGCTCGAAACCGCAATCGGAGAGCAGGTTCACCAGCTCGATCTTTCTTGCCGTATCGATGGGTTGCTTTTCGTTCTGCAGACCGTCACGCGGAGCCATCTCGACGATCGTGACATGGTCGGAGGGCTCTTCAATCATGCCGTATCCTCCGGGCGGAGCAACAGAAGGACGGCGCTCTCACTGGTCTGATCGCCCTCGCCGACATGCAGGCTCTCCACGACGCCGTCGCGCATCGCCGTCAGCGTCAATTCCATTTTCATGGCCTCCATGATGATCAGCGCCTGCCCCTTGGCCACCGTTTCGCCCTCGCGGACGCGGACGATCTTGACGAGGCCCGGCATCGGGGCGATCAGTCGATCGCCGCCGGCGGTCGCCTCTTCGCCGCCGTCCAGCGGATCGAGCCGATGAAAATGATGCGTGCGCCCGTCGAGGAACAGCGTCATGCCATGCGATGCCTCGAACATATCGACGCTCGACTGCCGGCCGTCGATCTCGACGCGACGGACACCATTGCCATCTGCCATGAGGCGGACCGGAATGGTGCGGTCATCGAAGGCGACGCTGAAAAGCTGCCCGCCTTTTGCGATCACGCGGCAATTCGCCTGCCCGCTGCCGAAATGCAGCGTCACGGGCCGGCTCATTTCGCCCCAGAGCTGCCAGGCGCCGAGCGCATGCCAGGGATCACTTCCATCGAGCCGGGCAAAGCCGCCTGCCTCGACAATGGCTGCAATAGCGAGCGCCGCATCGTCAGGCTGTTGCGCCGATGTCAGGGCCTCCGCTTCCCGGTCGATCAGCCCCGTATCCGGACGGCCGGCGAAGAAATCCGGCTGGCGGCTGAGGCGAATGAGGAAATCGAGATTGGTGGTGGTTCCCGCCACCTGCGTCTGCTCCAAAGCTCGCGTCAGCCTGGCAAGTGCTGCCGGGCGATCCGGCGCGTGAACCGTCAGCTTGGCGATCAGCGGATCGTAGTGCGGCGTGATGCTATCCCCCTCGCGCACGCCCGCATCGATGCGGACATCGCCATCGGGAAACCTCAGATGCGACAGCGTGCCGGTTGCCGGCAGGAAGCCGCGCGATGGATCCTCTGCGTAGATCCGCGCTTCGAAGGCCCAACCGTTTATCGCAAGTTCGGCCTGCGTCTTCAGTAAAGGCTCGCCACCGGCAATCCTTAACTGCCATTCCACCAGATCGACGCCGGCAATCGCCTCGGTGACGGGATGCTCGACCTGCAGGCGGGTATTCATCTCCATGAAGAAGAAGTGATCCGGCGACAGGCCGTCAGAGACATCGGCGATGAACTCGACTGTGCCGGCGCCGCGATAGTCAATGGCCCGTGCAGCCCGTACCGCCGCCTCGCCCATGGCGTTGCGCATCTCCTGCGTCATGCCGGGCGCCGGCGCCTCCTCGATCACCTTCTGGTGCCGGCGCTGCAGCGAGCAATCGCGCTCGAAGAGATGCACGACATTGCCCTGGCTATCGCCGAAAACCTGGATTTCGATGTGGCGAGGCTGGATGAGATATTTTTCGATCAGCACGGCATCATCGCCGAAGGCCGATTTCGCCTCCCGCTTTGCAGCTTCCAGCGCGGCCGGAAAATCGTCAGGCCGATCGACGCGGCGCATGCCCTTGCCGCCGCCGCCCGCCCGTGCCTTGATCAACACGGGAAAGCCGATGCTACCGGCCTGCTCGGCCAGGAAGCCCGGCTCCTGCCTCTCGCCGTGATAACCGGGCACGACGGGCACGCCGGCCCGCTCCATCAGCGCCTTGGCCGCATCCTTGAGACCCATGGCGCGGATCGAGCTCGGCGAAGGGCCGATGAAGACCAGTCCGGCCTTCTCGACCGCCTCGGCAAAATCGGCATTTTCCGACAGGAAGCCATAGCCGGGGTGAATGGCTTCCGCGTCGGCCCGCCCGGCGGCCGCGATGATCTTCTCCTTCGAAAGATAGCTTTCGCCGGCGGCGGCCGCGCCGATATGAATGGCTTCATCGGCCAACGCCACATGCATCGCGCCGATATCAGCATCCGAATAGACGGCGACCGTGCGAACGCCCAAGCGTCTTGCCGTCCGGATGATCCGGCAGGCGATTTCTCCGCGATTGGCGATCAGTATCTTCGAAAACATCAGCGGACCCTATTGCGCGGCGATGACCTCGACTTCGAGCAGCCAGGCCGTATCGAAAATACCGGCAATCACCACCGTCATGGCCGGCGTGAGCGAACCCAGATATTCGCTGCGGATCTCGCGGTTCTCCATCGTGTGGTGACGATCGGCAAGAAAGGTCGTCACCTTGACGATATCGGTCTTGCCCATGCCGGCCGCTTTCAACTGGGCATCGATATTAAGCCAGACCTGGCGGGCCTGGGCCTGGAATCCCTCGGGAAGCGCGTCGTCTGCGGTCGTCGGAATCTGGCCGCTGATGAACAGCAGTTTCTCGAAATTCTCGAGCTTTACCGCCTGGGCATAGCCGCCGCGCGGCTGCGGCGCATTCTTGGCATTGATGGTATCGCGTTTCATCTCAATCTCCTCACATTCTGAACAGGCCAAAGCGTGTGTCTTCGATCGGCGCATTGAGCGCGGCCGAAAGCGATAGAGCCAGTACGTCACGGCTCTTGCGCGGGTCGATGATGCCATCGTCCCAAAGCCGGGCCGAGGCATAGAGCGGGTGGCTCTGGGTCTCGAACATCTTGAGCGTCGGCACCTTGAAGGCGGCCTCTTCCTCCTTCGTCCAGGGCTTGCCGGCACGGGCCAGCGCCTCGCCGCGCACCGTTGCAAGCACACCGGCCGCCTGTTCGCCGCCCATCACTGAGATGCGGCTGTTGGGCCAGGTCCAGAGGAAGCGCGGCGAATAGGCGCGGCCGGCCATGCCATAATTACCGGCGCCGAAAGAGCCGCCGATCAGCATGGTGATCTTCGGCACCTTGGTGGTGGCGACCGCCGTCACCAGCTTGGCGCCGTTCTTGGCGATGCCCTCCGTCTCGTACTTTCTGCCGACCATGAAGCCGGTGATGTTCTGCAGGAAGACCAGTGGGATCTTGCGCTGCGAGCAAAGCTCGACGAAATGGGCGCCCTTCAGCGCCGATTCCGAAAACAGCACGCCATTGTTGGCAATGATGCCGACCGGAATGCCGTGGACATGGGCAAAGCCGCAGACCAGCGTCGCGCCATAGCGGGCCTTGAACTCATCGAAGCGCGAACCGTCGACGATGCGGGCGATCACCTCGCGCACATCATAGGGCGTGCGCGGATCGGAGGGGACGATGCCGAGGATTTCTTCCGGATCGTAAAGCGGCGGCTCGGGCGCGCACAGTTCGACCGTCATGGGCTTGCGGCGATTGAGATTGGCGACCGCCTGCCGCGCCAGGGCAAGCGCATGCGCATCGTCGCGCGCCAGATGGTCGGCAACGCCGGAAAGACGCGTGTGAACATCGCCGCCGCCGAGATCTTCGGCCGAAACCACTTCGCCGGTCGCCGCCTTCACCAGCGGCGGGCCGGCGAGAAAGATCGTCCCCTGCCCTTCGACGATGATGGCCTCATCGGACATGGCAGGCACATACGCGCCGCCTGCGGTGCAGGAGCCCATGACCACGGCGATCTGCGGAATGCCGGCTGCCGACATATTGGCCTGATTGTAAAAGATGCGGCCGAAATGATCGCGGTCCGGAAAGACCTCATCCTGGTTCGGCAGATTGGCCCCTCCGGAATCGACCAGATAGAGGCAGGGCAGATTGTTTTCCGCCGCGATCTCCTGCGCCCGCAGATGCTTCTTCACGGTGATCGGATAGTAGGTGCCGCCTTTGACCGTGGCGTCGTTGCAGACGATCATGCAATCGCGGCCGGAAACACGACCGATGCCGGCAATGAGCCCGGCGCCCGGCGCGTCGCCGCCATAGAGGCCATGGGCTGCCGTCGTGCCGATCTCCAGAAACGGTGTTGCGGGATCGATCAGTCCCATCACCCGGTCGCGCGGCAGCATCTTGCCGCGGCTGACATGACGCTCTCGCGCCTGCGCACCGCCGCCGTCCGTCGCCTGCAGGGCGGCAGCGTCCGCCACGCCGATCGCCTCCAGCATGGCGACGCGATTGTCTCTGAAGCGATCCGTATGCGTCGATATCTCTGATTTCAGGACGGTCATGCGGCTTCACCGTTAATGGGAATGGAATTGCGCAATCAGGCAGTTTCGGCGAACAGTTCGCGGCCGATCAGCATGCGCCGGATTTCGGAGGTGCCGGCGCCGATCTCGTAAAGCTTAGCGTCGCGCAGCAGCCGGCCGGCGGGATAATCGTTGGTATAGCCGTTGCCGCCGAGCGCCTGGATGCATTCGAGCGCAAGAGCCGTCGCCTTTTCGGCGGAGTAAAGAATACAGCCAGCCGCATCCTTGCGGGTCGTCTCGCCGCGGTCGCAGGCGGCGGCGACCGCATAGACATAGGCGCGAGCGGCATTCATCGTCACATACATGTCGGCAAGCTTGCCCTGCATGAGCTGGAACTCGCCGATCGACTGGCCGAACTGCTTGCGCTCATGCAGATAGGGCAGCACGACATCCATGCACGCGGCCATGATGCCGACGGGACCGCCTGATAGTACGACGCGCTCGTAATCGAGACCCGACATCAGCACGTGGACGCCGCCATCGATCTGGCCGAGGACATTTTCCTCCGGCACTTCGCAATCCAGAAAGATCAGCTCCGAGGTATTCGAACCGCGCATGCCGAGCTTGTCGAGCTTCTGGCCGACGGAAAAGCCAGCGAACCCTTTTTCGACGAGAAAAGCGGTGATCCCGCGCGGTCCGGCATCCGGCGATGTCTTGGCGTAGACGACGAGAACATCGGCGTCCGGGCCGTTGGTGATCCACATCTTGCTGCCGTTCAGTAGATAACGGTGCCCGCGCTTTTCGGCTTGCAGCTTCATCGACACCACGTCCGATCCCGAGTCCGGTTCCGACATGGCAAGCGCGCCGATATGTTCGCCGGAAACCAGCTTCGGCAGGTAGCGCTCCTTCTGCGCCGTCGTGCCGTTGCGGTGGATCTGATTGACGCAGAGATTGGAATGGGCGCCATAGCTCAGGCCGACGGAAGCGGAGGCGCGGCTGATCTCCTCCATCGCGACGGTATGGGCGAGGTAGCCGAGGCCGGCGCCGCCATAGGCGTCGTCGACGGTGACGCCGAGCAGGCCAAGCTCGCCCATCTCCCGCCACAGATGCGTCGGGAAACTGTTGTTGCGATCGATCTCGTCGGCAAACGGTGCGATGCGGCGGTCGGCAAAGCGGCGCACCTGATCACGCAGCGCATCGATCTCCTCGCCAAGTGCGAAGTTCAATCCCCCTTCAAACATCCGGCTTCTCCTCCCGTGCTTCTCAAACGCATCTGTCGATAGGCTTGTTTCATATCCGCCCCGAAGCCGTCAGGCTGCATCGGCCGGAACACGTTGCTTCTCCCGCGGCGCCTCATAGGCCTTCAGCTTGTCGGCTATTTTGGCCATGATCTTCCGGGCAGCCTCCTCCTTGACCGGGCCGAAGCCTCTTATCTCATCGAACAATGAGAGGATGGCAAGGGCTTCCGCCTCGTTGTCGTGATTGAGGCCCGCAAGCACGCGCCCGGCGATGCCTTCATATTCGGTGATCAGCCGGCGCTCCAGCCGGCGCTCCGCCATGTAGCCAAAGGGATCGAGGGCCGTGCCGCGCAGCCGCTTCATCGGCGCGAGCATGCGAAGAAGCGGCAGAATCCAGGCGCCGAATTCGCGCTTCTTCGGCCGGCCGTTCGGATCCTTGCCGCCGAGGATGGGCGGCGCGAGATTGAGGGCCAGCTTGAAATCGCCCTCCATCTCGTCGCGCAGATGTGCTTCGAAAGCGGGATCGGTCAGAAGCCGCGCCACTTCGTATTCGTCCTTGTAGGCCAAGATCCGGGCATAGGTGACGGCAACGGCGAAGGGTACTTTGTCCGAAAGGCGCTCCCTTGCGGCCAGGGCGTTGGCGTGGGCGACGAAGGCGGCGTAGCGGTCGGCAAGCGCGGCGTCCTGATAGGCTGTCAGATGCGCCTTGCGATGCCTGATAAGTTCTTCGAGGCTCATTTCCGCCAGCGTCTTGCCGACATCCGGCTCGGCCATCATGTCGTGTACCGATTGCGGATCATGGGCGAGAAGCCTGCCCCAATGGAAGGCCGCGAGGTTGGCCTTGACGGCGACGCCGTTGAGCTCGATCGCCTTTTCGATCGCTTCGAGCGACAACGGCAACAAGCCGCGCTGCCAGGCAAAGCCCGTCAGCATGATATTGGTCGACATGGCATCGCCGGTGACCTCGGTGGCGACATGGCCGAAATCGAGGAAGACGGACTTATCGCTCACAGTCTTGGCAATCGCATGCTGCACCGAGCCGACCTTGAAATCGAAATCGCGGTTGCGGACGAAATCGGCGACCGGCATCAGGCCCGTATTGACGATGGCTGTGGTGCGCGTCGACGAGCAGAGCGTGATCGCATCCTTGGATGCGCCCACTACCTCATCTGCTGACAACAGCAGGTCGGCGCCGCCATTGACGATGCGCGACGAGGTGACGTCGGCCTGATTGAGGCCGATGCGCAGATGGCTCATGACGGCGCCGCCTTTTTGCGCGAGGCCGGCCATGTCGAGGATCATCGGCACTTTGCCGTCGAGATGGGCGGCCATGCCGAGAATGGCGCCGATGGTCAGAATACCGGTACCGCCGACGCCGGCAATGGCGATGTTCCAGGGCCGTTCGCCGACGATGGGGATCTTCGGCAAGGGCATTTCGACATCCGCGTGTTCCAGCGCCTTCCGCTTGCGGCGCTTGCCGCCATGGACTGTCACGAAGGAAGGGCAGAAGCCTTTGACGCAGGAGAAATCCTTGTTGCAGCTCGACTGGTTGATCTGGCGCTTGCGGCCGAATTCTGTCTCCAGCGGCTCGACGGAAATGCAGTTGGATTGCACCGAGCAATCGCCGCAGCCTTCGCAAACCGCCGGATTGATGAAGACGCGCTTGGCCGGGTCTTCCATCAGGCCACGGCTCCTGCGGCGGCGCTTCTCTGCCGCACATGTCTGCACATAGACGATCGCCGAGCAGCCCTGCGTCTCGCGCAGCGTCAGCATTACCTGATCGATATGGTCGCGGTGCAATACCTTGACGCCAGGCGCAAGCTCGGAGGCCCGATAGACGCCGGGATTGTCGGAGAGCAGGTAGATCGGCGTGACGCCCTCGTCGTGCAGCTGCTTCGTCACCAGCTCCGGCGTCAGATAGCCGTCTATCTGCTGCCCGCCGGTCATCGCGACGGCATCGTTGTAGAGCAGCTTGTAGGTAACGTTGACCTTGGCGGAAACGGACTGACGGATGGCGAGAATGCCGGAGTGGAAATAGGTGCCGTCGCCGAGATTGACGAACATGTGCTTTTCGTCGGTGTAGCGGGCAATCGCCGTCCAGGGCACACCCTCGCCGCCCATCTGGGTGAAGGTCTCGGTGTTGCGGTCCATCCAGGTGACCATGTAGTGGCAGCCGATGCCGGCGATGGCGCGACTGCCCTCGGGGACGCGGGTGGAGGTGTTGTGCGGACAGCCGGAGCAGAAGAAAGGCGTGCGGTTCACCGGTGCGACATGGCTGCGGCTGATCTGGCCGCGCTCGGCGAGATAGGCGAGTTTAGCAGCGATACGGTCGTGCAGCGAAGGGTCGAGATCGAGCTTGACGATGCGCCCGGCGATGGCTCTGGCGACAGCGCCGACGGTCAGTGCCGCCGAGAGGCTGAGATAGGGTTTGTCGTGTTCGTCGAATTTGCCGACGATGCGCGGGCGGACATCGGCGCGCCAGTTGAAGAGCTGCTGCTTGATCTGGTTTTCGATGATCTCGCGCCGCTCCTCGACAACGAGCACCTCGTCCAGCCCTTCGGAAAAATGCCGCACGGCCTCCGGCTCCAGCGGCCAGGGCATGCGGACCTTGAGGATGCGCAGGCCGATCGCGGCCATTTCCCTCGGGCCGATCTCCAGTTCGCGCAGCGCCTGCAGCACATCCTCATAGGCCTTGCCCGAGGAGATGATGCCGAAGCGGGCATTGGGCACGTCATGGGTGATTTCGTCGACGCGATTGGCGCGGGCAAAGGCGATGGCGGCATAGGCCTTGTAGGTCTGCAGACGATCGTCCTGCACCAGAGGCGGATCGGGCCAGCGAAGATTGAGGCCGCCGGGCGGCAGCTCGAAATCGGTCGGCAGCACGAATTGCCGCTTTTCGCTCGAGAGATCGACGGCGGCCGTCGTCTCGACGGTGTCGGCAATGAACTTCATGCCGACCCAGCAGCCGGAATAGCGTGACATGGCGATGCCGAGCAGGCCGTATTCGAGAAATTCGTGAATGGAGGAGGGATAAAGGACCGGAATGACAGCCGACATGAAATCATGGTCGGTCTGGTGCGGAATCGTCGAGGATTTGGCCGAGTGGTCGTCGCCGGCGAAACACAGGACGCCGCCGTGCTTCGATGTCCCGGCGGCGTTGGCATGTTTCAGCACGTCGCCGGAGCGGTCGACGCCCGGGCCTTTGCCATACCAGATGCCGAGCACGCCGTCCTTGCGCGCGCCGGGCGACAGCCCGACCTGCTGCGTGCCCCAGACGGCGGTGGCCGCAAGATCTTCGTTGATGCCGGGCTGGAAGGTGACGTCGTGGGCGTCCAGGTAAGTCTTGGCTTTCAGGAGTTGCTGGTCGTAGCCGCCGAGGGGCGAGCCGCGATAGCCTGAAATGAAGGCTGCCGTATTGAGACCGGCGGCGTGGTCACGCCGCATCTGGGTCATGGGCAGTCGAACCAGCGTCTGCAGGCCGGTCATGAAAACGCGGCCTTCCTCTGCGGTATATTTGTCGTCTAGCGATACGCTGGTTGCAAGCATCTGCTCTCCTCCCGAGATCGCAGTCACCAATTGCGCGTATTTCACCGAATGCCTCCTACCGCACCCGACGAAACCACAACCCCAATGTAACATGCACGGGCGCTAATTTCCGAACGAAGGCTGGGCATCGGCAGCATGATTTGCAAAGATTTCGGGCGGCTTGCGGATATTTTCGTGCTTGCCCCCAGCGCCCGCCATCCGCCTCGCCCTTCGAGGCTCCAGCATCCGGGCTAACCGCCACTGTTGATCTCAGAGCTCTCTCCAACCCTCATGGTGAGAGGTGCCTTGCCGGCGAAGCGGCAGGGCCTCGAACCACGAGGGTTAGTCAGGCGGCCCACCGCTCATCAAAAGCTTTGATCTCAGATATCAGCGCAAGCCTCTTCCGTTTGACAGGACGCGCGCATAACGTCCTGCCGACTCAAAAATCGGAGAACGACATGCTGACGATCTATGGCGTTTATCGCTCGCGCGCATCGCGCAACTACTGGATGGCTAGGGAAATCGGCATCGCGTTCAACTCCGTGCCGGTCATCCAGGCTGGGCGCGTCGCCAATCCCCTTGCCGTCGATGCCCCGATCAACACGATGTCGCCGGAGTTTCTGGCCATCAATCCGATGGGCATGATCCCCTGCATTAAGGACGGTGATCTCGTCATGCATGAATCGCTCGCCATCAACCTTTACCTTGCCCGCAAATATGGCGGCCCGCTCGCCGGCAAGACTGTCGAGGAGGAAGGCATGATGTCTATGTGGACCATGTGGGCGGCGACCGAAGTCGAGCCCTACAGCGTCGCGATCGTCCGCATCTATGACAATGCCCAGGAGAACAGCGAGCCCGGAAAGGCCGGGATCGCAGTTGCCTGCCGCTCGCTGAAGAAGCCGTTGGATGTGCTGGAAAAGCACCTGCAAAACCAGGACTACCTCGTCGGCAACCGCTTTACCGCCGCCGATCTCAACCTGGCGGAAGTGCTGCGCTATGCGCAGACGGAGCAGGAACTCTTCGACGCTCGACCGAAGGTAAAAGCCTGGATCGAACGCTGCCAGTCACGCGACGGCTACAAGGCCATGCAGGCAACCCGCGGCAAGGAGCCGGTCTGAATCCCCGCTATTGGAAGAGGCGCATGCTTTCTTCCATCTCCTCGCGGATCCAGGCCTTGAAGGCGGTGACCTTCTGCGCCTCGCGCACGCCTTCGGCGGTGATGAAGTAATGGCCGAAACCGGTTCTGGCGCGGATGCCGAAGGGGTCGACGAGGCACTTCTGCTCCAGCGCATAGGCTGCCAGCGTCTGCCAGGCGAGCATCGTGCCCTGCCCCGCCATGGCAGCATCCAGGCAGAGTGATGCGTCGTTGAAGATATGCCGCTCCTCCATGCAGCGGCCGGAGAGGCCAGCCTCGCGAAGCCAGACGTCCCATTTGAACATCGCGTGTCCGTCGATGACGGCAGGCACTTTCAATAGGTCGGCGGGCTCGCGAAGCGTCGCGGCGATCTGCGGCGTGACGACCGGAAAGATCTCCTGCGCCAGCAACAGCTCGGACTTGACGCCCGACCAATGCCCGCTGCCGACCCGGATGCCGATATCGACATCCGAGGTTGCAGGGTTGACCAGCTGCGTGGTGGCATCGATGCGCAAGCGGATATCCGGATGGCGGCCTGCGAAGCGATCAAGCCGGTACACCAACCAACGAGCAGCAAAAACCGGCGCAACTGAAATTGTGAGGATATTGTCGTCCCTGTGCTGCGCAAGGGCGACTGCAGCCGACAGCGCCTGAAAGCCCTCCCGAAGCCGCGCCAGTATCGAAGCTCCCGTCTCCGTGACCGTCATGCCCTTGGGCGTGCGCTCGAACAGCGGCCGGCCCAGCTGAGCCTCGGACTTGATGACCTGTTGGCTGACGGCGCCGATCGTCACGCCGAGCTCATCAGCGGCGGCTTGCAAGGAGCCAAGCCGGCCGACCGCCTCGACGGCGCGAAGACCATTCAGATGAACGCTGTTGAGATTCTTCATATAGATTATCTATATCAGCATCTCGTCATTCTCAATTGCATAAAGCGGTCATAGCCGCGATTATTGCAGCATGGAATTGAAAACTGCCGCCGCCCGACTGGCCGATGCCCTCATGGTTGCATCGATGCGGAGATCCAAGGAGGCATGCCATGTCTATATTGAAGCTTTTCTTCAGTCATTTGCTGGAAGAGGCTCGCGAAGAAGAACGCGATCCCCTGCAACATCCTACACTCGCGGCCATGTCGCTTGAGGAGTTGGCCGACTTGCCGCTGATGCCGGAAAATCTGGGGCGGCCGATGGACAAGCGCGCCGTTCGGCCGGAAGAATGCGCGTAAGAGAGACCCTATATCCCCGGCACGAGCATGGCCTCACCTTTCGACATCGATAGCATCGCTGCCCGCCTGCAGCTGCTCATCACGCAGGCGCAACTGCCGGGCGTCGAACCTGGTGCGCATTATGGCCTGCCCGCCTTCAAAGTCGGCGGCAAAGCATTCGTTACGGTCAAGAACAACGAGACCGTCGTGCTGGCTATCCCCATCGACCGCAAGGAGCAATTGATGGAGATGGCGCCGGAGATTTATTTTCAGACCGATCACTATGTCGGCTGGCCATCCCTGCCCCTGCGCATTACCGCGATCGGCAACGAGGAACTGCAGCAGCGCTTGATCGAGGCGTGGCAGTACCGCGCGCCGAAGAAGCTTCTGGCGGCATTCCGCCAGATGTGATCAGCCCTTCTCGACGGCAAGCGCTCTCTGAACGGCCGGGCGCTCGAGCATGCGAGCATAATGAGCGCTGACCTTCGCGAAACCGTCGCGATCAACGCCGTCGCCGGGCAACCAGGTTTCCATGGTGAAGAGATAGCCGTCTGCGACGGTATATTGCTCGCCCATCACCCAAGGCCCCTTCAGCATCTTGTCTTCGATCAATGCGAAGCTTTCGGCCATGGTCTGCGGCACTTTTGCCTTCATCGTCTCGATTGCCGCCGCATCGTCGGTCCAGCGATAGCCGCGTCCCTTGTGCGAATGGTTCACATGGACGGTCGAGACAATATAGCTGTTGAAGGCCTGCATCTCAGCAAATTCAAAGGGATCGTCGAACGGTGCCAGTTTTGCTGCCGGCGCGATCTGAGCGATATAGGTCATGATCGCAATATTTTCGGTGATGACGCCTCTGTCGGTCACCAGTGCCGGCACCCGTCCCTTGGGGTTGATGGCGAGATATTCCGGCTGGCGCTGATCGCCGTTGGCAAGGATGAGACGCCGGGGCTCATAGGCAAGACCCGCCTCTTCCAGGGCGATCAAACTGGCGAGCGCGCAGCTGCCCGGTGCAAAATAGAGTGTGAGCATGTTCCATTCCTTGGTTGGATTCCAGCGGAAAGCTAAAGGCAACCTGGCAAATACGGAAGTGGCTGGCGTTGATAGCCGCTACAAAAGGTTTTGATCGATCAAGCCGGCATGCCCATCCGCATGACATCGGATCACGAGGATGGGCGGCTAGCGATCAGGCGCAGCCGGGCACGTCTTCCAGCTTGTACCAGACGGGAATGCCGCGCTCGCGGGCGATGCGGACATCATTGTCGGCGCCCTTGGACTCGCCCGGCAATCTCAGAACACCCTCGCAAAGCTGAAGCAGGCGACCGGCGGTCGGATGGAAGATCTCCTCATAGAGGTCGTCGCCGACGCTCCTGCCGCCGGCGGCATGCCAAACCGGCAAGGCCACCCATTCGCCGATAACAGGCAGATGCCCGGCCTTGAACAGGGCATAGGACGGCGCCTCCAGGCGCTTGAGATTTTCAGCCATTTTAACGGGGTTATCCCCGGTGCCGGAACGATAGGGGCCGGCGATCAGGATCAACATGTCACATCTCCTTTTCCTCCTGCTTACTGCAGGAATTTGCACGAATATGCGCATATTTTCTTGATTGTCGACTCTATTCTGGTAGATTCATGAAAATTCATGAATTATCGTGCGGAAATAAACATGCTCACCGGCCAAAGAAAAGCTCTCATTCTCGATATTCTGCGCCGTGACGGCCAAGTCATCGCCAAGGCGCTGGCCGATGATCTCGGCCTCTCCGAGGACACGATCCGCAGGGACCTGCGGGAAATGGCTGGGGAAAAACTGCTGAAGCGGGTGCATGGCGGTGCACTGCCGCTCTCGCCCGATCTGCCGGACTTTTCGGCCCGGCAAAGCGTCTCCTCGGATGAGAAGCGGCGGCTCGGCGCCCATGCGGCTGGCATGGTTCGGCCTGGCCAGACCGTATTCCTCGATGGCGGCACCACCAACGCCGAGATTGTCCGTCACCTTCCGAAAGATCTGCCCGTCACCATCGTCACCCACAGCCCGACGATTGCCGGCGAGCTGGAACATCATTCCGCCGCCGACGTCATTCTGATCGGCGGCAAGCTCTACAAGCATTCGATGGTGGCAACGGGCGCCGTGGCCATGGCGGCAATCGCTTCGATAAGGGCGGATACGTTCTTTCTCGGCGTCACCGCCATCCATCCCGCTCGCGGATTCTCGACCGGTGACTTCGAGGAGGCCGCCATCAAGCGGCACATCGCGCAATGTTCGGCGGAAACCTATGTGCTGGCAACGCGCGAGAAGCTGAATGCCGCCTCTCCCTGCCAAATCCTGCCGATGACGAGCGTCTCCGGCTTGATCGTATCGTCCGATGTCCCTGAGGAAAGCCTGGCTCCCTATCGCGATGCGGAGGTGTCCCTCTTGACGGCCTGATGAAAGTGCCACCATTCAACAGCCGGAAAAAATGCGGCATTGGAAATTGCTTCGCAATGATCATGATCCGGCCGAAGATTGATCCTATGCCGGCCTGATACCAGTGCATTTCAAGAGCATCCCAAAGAGGTTACGATCGCATATGAATGAGCGCCGGATTCATCAGCTCTTCGAAATCAGCGTCCTGTTGAAGGGCGCGCATGCATTGATCGAATGCATCGGCGGCATCGTCCTTGGGCTTGTCAGCACCGAGTCGATCCTCCGGCTGGCGAACAGGGTCTCACAGCCCGAACTGCTCAACGATCCGAAAGACTTCGTTGCGACGCATCTGCTTGCCTGGGCGCAGGGTTTCTCCGTCGGCACCAAGAACTTCTATGCCTATTACCTATTGAGCCACGGGTTGGTGAAGATACTGCTCGTCATCGGTTTGCTCAGAGGCAAGATGTGGGCCTACCCGGCATCATTGGTGGCTTTGGCGCTTTTCATCGCCTACCAACTCTACCGCTTCACCGAGACGCACGGCATCGGGCTCATCATCCTCACCGTCTTCGATTTGGTGGTGATGATCCTGATCTGGCAGGAATACAGGATCGTACGGCAGCACGTGCCGGCCGAATAGAACGACAATTGAGCGGAATCAGCTGGGGAATACTACGCCATCAAAGCCGCCGCCGGCCTGATATCCCCGACATGGATGCCGTTCCAATTCCTGAACGGTCTGTTGGCCATGGCCATAAGGCCGGCGTGAACTTCGCCATCTTTTTCGAAGAAACGGGAGAGCGCCGTCGTCACCATAACTTCGGCGGCGCGACCATTGCCGTCGTCGCATTTGACTGAGATGGCGATGCCCTGTTCGGGGATTGCAGCGCAAAAGACGCCTTCGGCGCCGGTCTTGGCAAAGATGCGGCCGGGGGCGATCTGCATCAGCTTCGTGCAGGCGCGGTCGGTGCCGGCAACGTAAAAAGGCTCGGCCATGCAGGCCTCGAACAGCCGGCGTGACGCCTTGGCGCGCAGCGGCTCCAGGCCGACGCCGGTTGCCATCTTGGCAAAGCCGTGCGCCAGCCCCTTGAGCGGTACGGCATAGGTCGGGATCGAGCAGCCGTCCGTGCCGCAATTGTCATGTTCGAGAACCGCCCCGGTGAGGCTTTGCATCGTCTCGCGGATCTGCTGCTGCAGCGGATGGTCGTAGCCGACATAACCTGTCGGATCGATACCCTGATGGCAGCAGGCGCAGACGAAGCCCGCATGCTTGCCCGAGCAATTGTTGTGCAGCGCCGTCGGCTTGTCGATGGTGCGCGCCTGATGGATGACGGTCTTCAGATCGGAAGACCAATGCGCGCCACATTCGAGCGTGCCGACATCACGACCGGCGCGGGCGAGCATGGATGCGGCGAGCGCGACATGCTCATCCTCGCCATTGTGGGAGGAACAGGCAAGCGCCAGCTCCCTGTTGCCTAAACCGTATGCATCGGCGGCACCGCTTTCGACCAGCGGCAAAGCCTGCATCGCCTTGCAGGCCGAGCGGGGAAACACGCCCCGTTCGATATCGCCGACCGAAAAGACCAGCTTCCCCTCTCCGTCGACCGCAACGACGGAGCCGCGATGGCGGCTCTCCACCAGGGCACCACGGGTGACTTCGACGCAGACGGGATTGGACATGACGGAATGCAGCCTCTGATTTGCCGGGATGGCCAGTGATAGCCGCTGCACCCCGGATTGCCAATCTCCGATGACATCGACGGCTCTCAAAAAGACCCCAGCCGAGACTGCTCCGAACCCTTGGCTGCGGCGAGAGGTTCCGCCGCCGTCAAATCCAATTTCCAAGTTATAACTTGTTTTAATTTCGCAGTGATGTAATTTTCCAAATTATAACTTGGAAAATAATTACCTACTAGGGAAACGCCGAGGATCTTCCGATGTCGAGCATCGAAAACACCATGCCGCCCAAACCCGCCTCCCTCTTCACGCTATTCTCGCCAAGGCTCTTGCCTGCGACGCTGATGCTCGGCGGTGGCGTTACGCTCTATGCCGTGGAAGCCTATATCATGGCCACGGTTGCACCTTCGATCGTTCGGGATATCGGCGGCCTGGAGCTGTTTTCCTGGATGACGACGCTTTTCGTCGCCGCTGGCGTACTCGGTTCAATCACCGTCGCAACGAGGCCGAAAGGCATGGGTCTGCGTGCTGTCTATATCGCGGCCGCCATCCTATTCGGCGCCGGCAGCCTGATTTGCGCCGCCGCGCCGGCAATGCCGGCGCTGTTGGTCGGTCGCGCCGCGCAGGGCTATGGCGCCGGCATGCTGTCCGGTCTCGCCTATGCCTTCATTCGCTTCGTCTATCCCGAGCCTCTGTGGCGCAAAGCGTCCACGCTCTATGCTGCCATCTGGGGCGTAGCGACAGTGCTCGGACCGACGCTGGGCGGCTTCTTTGCCGCCGGAGGCGCCTGGCGCGAGGCCTTCATCGTCCTGGTGCCGCTGACCCTGGTCATGGCAGTTTCAGCACGGTGGCTGCTGCCTGACGTCGCCGACGACCGGGCGGGCGGCAAAACGCCGCTTATCCAAATCGTGCTTCTGCTGACCGCCGTCCTGCTGGTCAGCATCGCCGGCACGAGCGGGCATGGATCCTATAAGATCGTGTTGATCGCCGTTTCGATCCTGCTCGTCACGGCGATGGTCATGATTGAGCGCAACAGCGACACACGGCTGCTTCCTTTTGGCACCGCCATGATCACCGACCCGATCTCACGGCTCTATCTGACGATGTTCACGCTCATGCTGGTGCTGACGAGCGATATCTACATCCCCTATTTCCTGCAGACGCTGCATGGCGTGACGCCCCTGGTCTCGGGCTATCTCGTTGCGCTGGTAGCGCTCGGCTGGACGATCGGGGCTTTCTTCAGCGCCTCGTTTTCGGGCAGGCGGGCGGCCGTCGCCATCGTAACCGGCTGCATCCTTGAAACGGCCGCCACCGCATCCTTGATCCCATTCATGGCGACCACCGCTTCCTTTGGCGATCTTGTCCAGCTCGCGCCCGCCGTCGCCGCCATGTTCCTGATGGGCTTCGGCGTCGGCATCGGCTGGGCACATCTCGTCACCAGGATCATCAGTATCGCCAGCCGGGTCGAGCAGGACAAGGCATCGGCAGCGATCTCGATGGTTCAGTCGCTCGGCGGCGCATTCGGTGCGGCGCTCGCCGGCGTCATCGTCAACGGCGCGGGACTGACCCATCCGGGCGGTATTGCCGGAAGCCTGTCAGCGGCGACCTGGCTCTACGCACTGACGGCACTGCCCGGCCTGATCGCCATCGCCTTGTCCGTGACGATCAAGCCAGCTTCAGCATGATCTTGCCGATATGGTCACTGGTCTCCAGCAACCGATGCGCCTCGATCACATCGTCAAAGGCAAATACCCGATGAATGACGGGGGCAATCGTGCCCTCGTCCAGCAGCGGCCAGACCTGGGAGACAAGGTCGTCGCGGATGGCCCGCTTTTCCTCCGCCGTGCGCGGGCGCATGGTCGACCCGGTCACCGTCAGGCGCTTGACCATGATCGGCTGCAGATTGACCTTGTCAGCCACGGCGCCGCCGAGGAAGGCGATGATCGAGAGGCAGCCGTCGCGGGCGAGCGAGGCCAGATTCTTCTCCAGATAGGCAGCACCGATCATATCGAGGATGATATCGACGCCATGGGTCGTTTCCGCCTTGATGACCTCGGCAAAGTCCTCTTGCCTGTAATTGATAGCCCGCTTCGCGCCGAGCTTTTCGCACGCCTCGCACTTTTCTTTCGATCCGGCCGTCGTGTAAACAGTTGCGCCGAAAGCGCGGGCAAGCTGGATCGCCGTCGTGCCGATGCCGCTGGAGCCGCCATGGATCAGCACGCTTTCGCCTTCGGTCAGGCCGGCCATCTGGAAGAGATTGGCCCATACGGTGAAGAAGGTTTCGGGGACCGCCGCGGCGCGCACTGCATCATAGCCATTGGGAAATCGCAGGGCCTGACCGGCCGGCAGCACGCAATATTCGGCGTAGCCGCCGCCGTTGGCAAGGCCGCAGACCTTGTTGCCAATGGCGAATTCCTTGACGCCGGGGGCGACGTCGACGACCTCGCCGGCTATTTCGAGGCCGAGTATCGGGCTGGCATCCTTGGGCGGCGGATACGTGCCCTGCCGCTGCGCCACATCCGGCCGGTTGACGCCGGTGGCCTCGACACGAACCAGGATCTCGCCTGCTTTCAGAACCGGCAGAGGCTTCCGGGCGATGGTCATGACCTCCGGTCCGCCGAAAGACGGCAAATCCACGAAACGCATTTCAGACGGCAAGGGCATGGCACATTTTCCTCTCCAGTAAAGCAGTGGAGATAGTTTAGCGCAGGGCGCTTGAAAAGGCGCGAATGCGGGAGGGCGTCAATTCGTCTCGGCCAGACTGAGGAATGCGACGCCGGCGGCGCTCTCCTTTGCCTTCGTCTTGATGCCTGCGATGGAGGTACTGACGCGGTTGATATTGTCGATCACCAAACCTTCTGGCAGTTGCAGGATGCCGATGGAGCAGCGCATCAGCGGGAACTCGGCCTCGACGCCGCTACGGTCATGACCGCGAATGCGGCCGGCCGCCCGGTCTTCCGCCGAATAGAGATCGAGAACATCGGCATGAAAATCGGCAAGCAGCCGGTCCAGGATTTCGCGAAGCTCCTCCATGCTCCAGCCGGCGACGCCGATGAAGAAATCGTCGCCGCCGACATGGCCGAGGAAATTGCGCTCGGCAAAGAAGTAGCGGCGCATCAGCGCCGCGAACAGCGAGATGGCATGATCGCCCAGATGGAAGCCGTAGGCATCGTTGAACGGCTTGAAATTGTCGAAGTCGCAATAGCAGAAGTGCCTGACCTCATCGCCGTCGCGACCGGCACCCTGCATGAAATCATGGATCGCCCGGTTACCCGGCAGGCCGGTCAGCGGATTCTGATCCTGGGCGATCTTGAGCTGCTTTTCGTTGATGACCTTGATCAGCGACGCGGCCGAAACAATACCGGCATAATGCGTGCCCTCGGTGACGATCAGGCAATCGCTGCTTTCCATATTGGCGAAGATCGCCATCAGCGTATCGGCATCGGAATCGAGGCCGACGATCGGCGCCATCTCGACGAAATGCGAGATCGAGCGCTCGTAGACCTTGTTCTTCAGGAGATCGCGCCCGAAGGGCTGATAGATGTATTCCTTGAGCTGGTATTCATGGATGATGCCCCGCGGCTCGTCATTGGCGTTCACGACCGGGAAATAGGCCCGGCGCGGATTGCGGCGGAAGAGCTCGAAGACGCTGTCCATGCTGTCGCCCTCACGAATGGTCGGCAGCACTTCGATCTGCTTGCGGATGAGAATTTCGTCCAGGGACTGGCTGTTGCGCATCGTTTTGCCAAGGTCCTGGAGATGCGGGTAGCTCTGTTTCAGTTCATTGACCAAAACCGTCGGGCGAGCAATGAACCAACCCTGGACGAGATCCACCCCGAATTCGCGGCAGGTCAGGAACTCCGCCTCGGTTTCAATGCCTTCGGCGATGACGCGGGTGCCGAGGACATGGGCGATATTGACGAGGTTTCTGAGAATGTGGCGCTTGCGGGCGCTGCGATCGATATTGACGATGAGATGCCGGTCGATCTTCAGGTAATCGACGGGGTAATCGGACAAAAGCTTCATTTCGCCGTGGCCGACGCCGAAATCGTCGATAGCCAGCTTGAAGCCCGCATTGCGCATCCGTGCAACCAGATCACGGAACTCGGGCACGCTCGTATTGTCGAAGCGCTCGGAAAACTCGAAGCAGACGGAGGAAGGGGCGACACCCGCCTTTCTCATGTGCTGCAGCAAGCCATCGACCAGTGCGACGCCCTGCGGGATCAACCGGACATCGAGATTGAGGAAAAGAGTGGCGGCAACGGCGTTGGGCAGGGTGGCGAATTTCGCCAGTGCGCGGCTTGTGACCATCTGCTCCAGCCCGAAAAGCTGGCCGGTGCGCTCGGCTTCGTCGAGTATATCGACCGGGCTGTCGAAACCGATACGCTCCTGTCCGCGCATCAGGGATTCATAGCCGAAAACAGTGCCGGTGCCGGCCTCCACGATCGGCTGGAACGCATTTTCGATAACGAGTTTGGCGAGAGTGACAATCTGGTCGCTGGCATACCGGCGCAATAGGCCCGGCTCGACTGCGGCAGTCAGGGACATGCCCATCTCCACTTGCGGATTCTTGATCTAATTATTTGAGTAAAACTTTGTATTTACCGCGTTTTCAACCCAAGATGCGCCAGAAGACGTCAACGAAACCTTTCCCCTGTGTGAAAGTTTCGTGAATGGTAAAGGTATATTAACCATCCATTCAGCGGCCACGAGCAAGGGATCCGCGACGATCTTCCGATGTTGCGGAGGCCTTGCGGCTCAGTTGTGCCGGCGTCTCTCCGCCTCGTAGTCGGCGAACATGTCAGCAACGCAACGGCTGCTTTTTACCGCCGTTTCCAGATCTTTGGCTGCTTGGGGCGCATCGCAAATGTCGCCGCGCTTGCGTGCGGCATCCCACATGCGCAGGGCCTCCCGCACGACTTCACTGCTCGAGGCGTAGGTGCCGGTGTCGACTGCGGCACGAATGCCTGCGGCCTGAAGCGGAGAGATGGAAACCGTTACCATCGGCATGATATTCCTCCCTTGACGTTGTTTAAGCGGAATTTTCGCTGGAGACATATTCTGCGGGCTTAAACAGTGCCTGTGAGACATGTCCTTTGGACATGCATGCTCCAGTTGATGGCACCGTCGTTACATTCGTTCGACGCCGTTCCGCCTTACACGGCAACAGGCAAAGAGTAGCGCTGCTCACGCTCCTTGTCAAAAAGTAGTAGTTCGTTACTCCTTAGGAAGCGGTCTACCGCCTGAGGAAGAGGCCGAAGGCCACCTGCGTCCAGCCCTGGAAAATCAGATCAAACGCCAGGAAAAGACCGAGAACCCACAGGCTGTTGACCGGCCAGCCAAGCGCGATGGCGATGCCGGCGATGGCGGTTGCAACGCCGCTGATGACGATCCAGAACCAACCGCTCTCGGGCTTTACCTTGCGGCCGACCCAGACGCGAAATGTGCCGGCGATGAGCAGCGCGATGGCGAGGAACAGGGTCAAGGCCTCGGAGGCCAGCAAGGGATTGGTAAAGGCAAGGACGCCGGCAAGCGTATAGAGCAGACCGCTGAGCACCCAGAACAGGATATGCTCCCAACCCCGTACCTGAAAGGCATGCGCCAGATGCACGATGCCGCCGATCAGCATCAGCATGCCGACATAGTACACCGAGGCTACGGTGGCGATAAACAGATTGCCGAGAGCTATGCCGCCGCAAATCAGCAGCAAGATGCCGAGGCCAACAAACCAACCCCACTTGTCGCGCATCGCGGATGGGAGAACTTCATTAGGAATATCGACCATGACTGTACCTCCTCCTGTCAGGAAGTATGGCACAGAAATGCAACTCGGAAAGAGGCTGCGGATTTTTTGACGCGGCCCGGTCCGGCACGAGATTTTTTTGTTGATTGATCAGTCAATCAAAAATACACTCGCTCCAAGCCTTCAGGAGTGACGCATGCCGAAAGTCGGAATGGAACCGGTGCGCCGCAAGGCGCTTGTGGATGCGGCGATGCGCGTGATCGGCGATCACGGCTCGCTGACCGTTACCATGTCCGAAATCGCCAAGCAGGCGGGCGTTTCCCCTGCCCTCGCGCATCATTATTTCGGCAGCAAGGAACAGTTGCTGATCGAAACCGTCCGCGCTCATCTACAGCGCCTGCGCGACAGCGTCGTGACGGCGCTCCGGGCCGCGAGAACACCCCGAGAGAAGCTGTCAGCCGTCATTCGCGTCAGTTTCCAGGCGGACCAGTTCGCACCGGAAACGATCGCCGCATGGCTCGCCTTCTATGCCGAGGCGCAACGCTCCGAGGAAACGCGCCGCTTTCTCGTTATCTACGCGCGCCGGCTGCATTCGAACCTGGTGGCAAATCTGAAGCCTCTGTGCCCGGCCGAGGACGCGGAGCGTATCGCCGAAGGTGCCGCTGCCATGATCGACGGGCTTTATATCCGTCAGAGCCTGCGATCCGCTCCGATCAGCATCGAGGCGTCGATCGCGCTGACCGAGGATTACCTGACGACCTACCTCAACGCGCTGAAAGGCTGAAGAGCATGCTGACCGTATGGGGCCGTAAATCGTCATCCAACGTACAGGCGCTGATGTGGTGCATCGGCGAGCTCGGCCTTGCCTATGAACGCATCGATGCGGGCTTCAAATATGGCGTCAACGACACCGCTGAATTTCTAGGGATGAATCCGAACGGCACCGTTCCGGTGCTGCGCGAGGATGATGGCGAGCCGCTCTGGGAAACAGGCGCCATCATCCGCTATCTCGCCGCGCAACATGGCGATGAGGCCTTCTGGCCGGATGACGCGCGACGCCGCGCTCAGATCGACAAATGGGCTGAGTGGGCCAAGCTCAACATTACGCTGAATTTCACCGGCCCGGTGTTCTGGCGCGTGGTGCGCACCGCACCGGCTCTGCAAGACCAACAGGCCATTGCGGCGGCGCTGACTGCGCTCGGCGCGAAACTCGACATCGCCGAGAGGCAACTCGAGCGGCATCGCTTCCTTGCAGGAGATGACCTGACGCTGGCCGACATACAATTCGGCCATGTGCTCTATCGCTATTTCGACATCGATATCCCGCGCCCCTCCCTTCCGCGGCTGGAGCGCTATTACGAAAACCTGACCGAACGACCTGCCTTTCGGGAGCATGTCATGGTGTCTTACGAAGAACTGAGGGTTCTATGATGCGCGCACAACCGAAAGCCTCGCATTTCATCGACGGCGAATATGTCGAGGATACCGACGGAACCGTCATCGAAAGCATCTACCCCGCCACCGGCGAGGTGATCGCACGGCTGCACGCGGCAACACCTGATATCGTCGAGAGGGCCATTGCCAGCGCCAAGCGGGCGCAGCCGGAATGGGCTGCGATGAGCCCGACGGCGCGCGGCCGCATCCTGAAGCGTGCCGCCGACATCATGCGCGAGCGCAACCGCGAGCTTTCCGAGCTCGAGACACTGGATACGGGCAAGCCGATCCAGGAAACCATCGTCGCCGACCCCACTTCCGGCGCCGACAGTTTCGAATTCTTCGGCGGCGTCGCGGCAGCCGGCCTCAACGGCTCCTACATCCCGCTCGGCGGCGATTTCGCCTATACCAAGCGCGTGCCGCTTGGCGTCTGCGTCGGGATTGGCGCCTGGAACTATCCGCAGCAGATCGCCTGCTGGAAGGGAGCGCCTGCACTTGTGGCGGGCAACGCCATGGTGTTCAAGCCTTCGGAGAACACGCCGCTCGGCGCGCTGAAGATCGCCGAGATTCTCATCGAGGCCGGTCTTCCCAAGGGGCTCTACAACGTCATCCAGGGCGACCGCGAAACCGGGCCGCTGCTCATCAACCATCCCGACGTCGCCAAGGTTTCGCTGACCGGCTCGGTGCCCACTGGCCGTAAGGTCGCCGCTGCGGCCGCGGGCAACCTCAAGCATGTCACCATGGAGCTCGGCGGCAAGTCGCCGCTGATCGTCTTCGAGGATGCCGACATCGACAGCGCCATCGGCGGCGCCATGCTCGGCAATTTCTATTCGACCGGCCAGGTCTGCTCGAATGGCACCCGCGTTTTCGTCAACAGGAAGATCAAGTCCGAATTCCTGAAGAGGCTGAAGGCTCGCACCGAAGCGATGCTAATCGGCGACCCGATGGACGAGGCGACCCAGATCGGCCCAATGGTCTCCTGGGCGCAGCGCGAGAAGGTGCTGTCCTATATCGAAAAGGGCAAGGCGGAAGGCGCGACACTGGTGGCCGGCGGCGGCATTCCGAACAATGTCTCCGGCGAAGGCTACTATATTCAGCCGACCGTCTTTGCTGACGTGACCGACGACATGACCATCGCCCGCGAGGAGATCTTTGGGCCGGTCATGTGCGTTCTCGATTTCGATGACGAGGCTGAGGTCATCGTCCGCGCCAATGCCACCGAATTCGGCCTCTCCGGCGGCGTCTTCACCGCCGATCTCACCCGCGCCCACCGCGTCGTCGACCAGCTCGAGGCCGGTACGCTGTGGATCAATGCCTACAATCTCGCGCCGGTGGAAATTCCCTTCGGCGGCTCGAAGCAATCCGGCTTCGGCCGCGAGAATTCGCTCGCAGCACTAGAGCATTATTCGGAATTGAAGACCGTTTACGTCGGTATGGGGCCGGTGCAGGCGCCTTATTGATCTACCTCCCCTTAAAGGGGGAGGTCGCCGCATAGCGGCGGGTGGGGGTGACCAGCCGCTATGCGCATGCCGACGATCACCCTCCCCGGCCTTCGGCCGACCCTCCCCTCGAGGGGAGGGTATAGAACCGCCTCGACTTTCGCCGCTATCCACCTGGAGCACATGGTCATGCAAGCAGATTTCGTCATCGTCGGCTCGGGCTCGGCCGGCTCCGCCATGGCCTACCGCCTGTCGGAGGATGGCAAGCATTCGGTCATCGTCCTTGAATTCGGCGGCAGCGACTTCGGCCCCTTCATCCAGATGCCGGCGGCCCTTGCCTGGCCGATGAGCATGGACCGCTACAATTGGGGCTATCTTTCCGAGCCGGAGCCGCAACTTAACAACCGGCGCATCACCGCGCCGCGCGGCAAGGTGATCGGCGGCTCCTCCTCGATCAACGGCATGGTCTATGTGCGAGGCCATGCGGAAGATTTCAATCGCTGGGAAGAACTCGGCGCCCAAGGCTGGGCCTATGCCGACGTGCTGCCCTATTTCAAGCGGATGGAACACTCGCACGGCGGCGAGGAAGGCTGGCGCGGCACCGATGGACCGCTGCATGTGCGCCGCGGGGACGCCCGCAATCCGCTGTTCCATGCCTTCATCGAGGCGGGCAAGCAGGCAGGCTTCGAGGCGACCGAAGACTATAATGGCAGAAAGCAGGAAGGCTTCGGCCTGATGGAGCAGACGACCTGGATGGGCAGGCGCTGGTCTGCGGCGACAGCCTATCTCAAGCCCGCCCTCAAGCGGCCGAATGTCGAGCTCATCCGCTGCTTCGCCCGCAAAATCGTCATCGAAAATGGTCGCGCCACCGGCGTCGAAGTGGAACGCGGCGGCAAGATCGAAGTCATCAAGGCGAACCGCGAGGTGATCATTTCGGCCTCTTCGTTCAATTCGCCGAAGCTGCTGATGCTCTCGGGCATCGGACCGGCGCAGCATCTGCGCGATATGGGCATAGAGGTGAAGATCGACCGCCCCGGCGTCGGCGCCAACCTGCAGGACCACATGGAATTCTATTTCCAGCAGACCAGCCTGAAGCCGGTTTCGCTCTATTCCTGGCTGCCCTGGTACATGCAGGCGATTGTCGGCGCGCAATGGATGTTCTTCAAATCGGGCCTCGGCACCTCGAACCAGTTCGAAGCCTGCGCCTTCCTGCGCTCGGCACCCGGCGTCAAGCAGCCCGACATCCAGTATCACTTCCTGCCGGTCGCCATCAGCTACGACGGCAAGGCGGCGGCCAAGAGCCATGGTTTCCAGGCGCATGTCGGCTACAATTTGTCCAAGTCGCGCGGCGCAGTCGCCTTACGCTCGTCCGATCCGAAGGCCGATCCCGTGATCCGCTTCAACTACATGAGCCATCCGGAGGACTGGGAAAAATTCCGGCATTGCGTGCGCCTTACCCGCGAAATCTTCGGGCAGAAAGCCTTCGACGACTATCGCGGGCCGGAAATCCAGCCAGGCCCGGGCGTCCAGACGGACGAACAGATCGACGCCTTCCTGCGTGAGCATCTGGAAAGCGCCTATCACCCCTGCGGCACCTGCAGGATGGGCTCGAAGGACGATCCGATGGCAGTGGTCGATCCGGACACCCGCGTTATCGGCGTCGACGGGCTGCGTGTCGCCGACAGCTCGATCTTCCCGCACGTCACCTACGGCAATCTGAACGGCCCCTCGATCATGACCGGCGAAAAGGCCGCCGACCATATCCTCGGCAAGCAGAGGCTGGCGCGCTCGAATCAGGAACCGTGGGTCAATCCGCGCTGGGAGACGAGCGACCGATAAGATCGACAGGCATCAGTGATAGTCTTCCTCGCGCTGAGGCCTGATCGCCAATATCGTCACCGTCTCGCTATCCTCGATTTCAAACAGCGCGACGTAACCGGCAGACCCAAACGGAATGACGAGCTCGCGGAGAAATGGATTATCCACCGATGCCTTGCGGCAGCTGAACGGAAAGTCCGCTAACATCTTCATCGCACTTTCAATGACCGAAATGGCACGTTTGGCGGGGTTCTCATCGCGGTCGAGCAGATAGGCATAAAGCCGCTTGATATCGTCACGAGCCGAGCTGGCATAGCGAACTGCATATTTCAATTTGCTTTGCGCGCTATCTTTGCTGCAAGCATCTCCTTCAATTCGCCAACCACCTCATCGGCGCTATAATAGATCCCTGTACGCTTGGCTTCCTCTCGCGCAGCCAAGCCGTGCGCGATGAATTCCGCGTGTGCCCGTCTGTGATCGATTTGAGCCCTTAGCGAATTCTCCACAAAAGCCGAGAGCGTTTCCCCCTCTTTCAGCACACTCTCAGCGGCGGCGCGCAGTTCCGGGTCGACTCTTAACGAAGGAATGGAAGCGGATTTCATGACCCACCTTTGTGCGTTGCAATTGCGATGCAATTGGAACATGTCAACGCTCATGTAAACGTCCGCGGTTAATTGAAGTCTTGTAAGACAGTGTGAGTATCCTCATCCGCCATTTTTAAGCAGACTGTTCAGACTTGAGTCCTAAATGGACACATCGCTCGATCCACCGGTTAAAAAGCCTCATGCCCCCCATCTATCGTAAGTCCAAGCTGCTCCGCCGTTCCCGCGTCTTCTGGGGTTCATTTCAGCTCTGGCGGCCGCGATTGGTCTTCTGGACGGGGGCTCTAGCGATCGGCGTGATCAGTGTCGGCTTTGCGAAGCTTGCCGATCTGGCGCAGCGCGCCTTTGCGGGTGTTACCCATTCCGGAGAATGGACTTGGCTGCTGCCGCTCGTGCTGACGCCGCTTGGCTTCGTGCTGTCAGCCTATCTGGCCACGACCTTGTTTCCCAACGCGCAAGGGAGCGGTATTCCGCAGGCAATCGCCGCGCGGCATCTGCATCACCCCGAGGACCGTACGAAACTGCTGTCGCTACGGCTTGCCTTCGGCAAGATCGTGCTGACCGTTCTCGGGCTCCTCAGCGGCGCCTCGATCGGCCGCGAAGGACCTACGGTGCAGGTCGGCGCGTCCTTCATGCTGGCCGTTGCCCGCTTTGGCGGCATGGCGCAGGCGAAGGGGTTGATCCTTGCCGGCTCCGCGGCCGGCATCGCCGCAGCCTTCAACACGCCGCTTGCCGGGATCGTCTTTGCGATCGAGGAGATGAGCCGCACCTATGAATCGCGTGCCAACGGCCTGGTATTGACGGCCGTCATCCTTTCCGGCCTTGCAGCCCTCGGCCTTTCCGGCAGCTATAATTATTTCGGCACAGCAGATGCCGCGCCGACGATGCTCAGGGATTGGATCGTCATGCTGATCTGCGGCGTCGGTGGCGGCGCTCTCGGCGCCACCTTCAGCGGATTTGCGCTCTATGCCGGCATCCGCATCCGCCGCTGGGCGCAGCCTCAGCCGCTCCAGCGCATGCTGATCCTTGCCGGCCTGTGCGGCCTCGTCGTGGCCGCCATCGGCGTCTTCTCGGGCGGCCAGACCTTCGGCACCGGCTACGACCAAGCCCGCGGCGCTGTGGAGGGACATGCCCTGCCCGCGCTCTTCTTCGTCGAAAAGCTGCTTGCGAGCTTCCTGTCGATGATCTCAGGCATTCCCGGCGGCATCTTTGCGCCTTCGCTTGCCGTCGGCGCCGGCTTTGGCAGCACGGTCGGCCAACTCGTCGGTGGCGGTGTCGCACTTGCGGCAATTCTCGGCATGGCCGGCTATTTCGCCGGCGTCGTCCAGGCACCGATGACGGCCTTCGTCATCATCCTGGAAATGACGGGCGACCATCAGGCAGTGATTCCAATCATGGCGGTCTCGATGATCGGTTATGTGACGTCGCGGCTGCTGTCGCGCGAGCCGCTTTATCACGGCCTGTCGCGCGTCTTCATCGCGGCGGCCATCCGCGCGCGGCGTGCCATGGAGAAGGAAGCGGGCGAGGAAACCGCCGCTCACTGAAGGTCAGGCCATCAGCCTCGTGACCGCGGCACCGTCAGGCTGCGCCACCGCATCGGCGATGGTCGTCGAGAAAAGAACCTTGCGGGTTGCATCGGCGACCCTGGCGAAGACATGCCGGATTTCGCAGGTCTGCTCACCGTCACAATCGTCACAACGACGATAGGCGGTGAGCGACAGACAGGGCAGCGGCGCCAGCGGCCCGTCGATAACGCGCAGGATCTCGCCGAAGGTGATTTCGTCGGCCGGCTTGCGGAGGAGATAACCTCCCTGCTTGCCGCGCCGGCTGATCACGATGCCCTGATGCTTCAGGTCGAGAAGGATCTGCTCCAGAAACTTTTTCGGGATCCTTTGCTGCGCCGCGATATCGGAAATCATCATCGGCGCGCCTGCCTCGGACTGGGCAAGGGCCGATAGCGCACGCAGCGCATATTTTGCTTTCTGAGTAATCATTTCGAACCGCTTACACACACATGCGATACGTTCGGCCGATCGGTTCAGCCGGATCGTTTGAGAACTCTGCAGACTTCGTCCACGGCTAATTCCGGAGCGAAGACACCAATGGGGCAACGTCGGGAAAACGCTGGCAACCCAGCCTTGTTTTCATTCTTTTGTCTCTATGCTCATAGTTTAACTCAAAATCCGCCAATACGCATCATTTTGGCCATCACTTCCGATTTCCGTTTGACAAGCTATGTGTAACTCTACTATTTCTATAGACATTAAAGCAAGCACTTAAAGATGGCTAGCCATTTCAGGTGCTTCCGAGCAGCCGCTTCAGGTGGCAAAACGCCTTGGTTAACAGCCGAGGCGGTCGCTTTTCCTTATCGGCGCAGCTTCATGGAGATATTTACTCTCCAGCCGCTTGCTTTCGAAATCTATTTTTCTGTCCGCTGCCCCTGCGAGCTGCGATACTCCTGAGAATATCAGGACAGGATCCCCCATGACTGCCATTACCCTTATTGAAGACGCCGCGACGCTGAACAGCCGCTTGGCATCGCTCGATCTTGCAGGCCGTCTGTCCCTGGTCGCCAGCCTTGGCGGCCGCGCCGTGTTCACGACCTCGCTCGGGATAGAGGACCAGGTCATCACGGCGGAGATCGGCAACCATCGCCTGCCGATCGAAGTCGCGACGCTGCAGACCGGCCGTCTCTTTCCTGAAACGCTCGCCTTGATCGACGAGACGGAAAGCCAGTACGACATCCATATCGTCCGTTACGAACCGGAAAAGGCTGATATTGACGCCTATGCCGAAAAGTACGGTCTCAACGGCTTCTACGAGAGCGTCGAAGCCAGGCATGCCTGTTGTGGCGTGCGCAAGCTGAAGCCGCTTGCGCGTGCACTGTCCGGCGCCACGATCTGGATCACCGGCCTGCGCCGCGGCCAATCCACCAACCGCGCCGATACGCCGTTTGCCGAATTCGACCCGGAGCGCAACCTGATCAAGATCAATCCGTTGGCCGATTGGGATATCGATGCTATCCGCGCATACGTCGCGGATAACAGCGTCCCGGTAAACCCGTTGCATGCCCGCGGCTATCCGTCGATCGGCTGCGAACCCTGCACCCGTGCCATCAAGCCAGGCGAGCCCGAGCGCGCCGGCCGCTGGTGGTGGGAGAACGACGAAAAGCGTGAATGCGGCCTGCATGTTCACGAAGAGGCCACGGTCGCCGCTCAATAGCATACCTCGCCGGTTCCCGGCTCCGATCTGAAGCGCGTTTCATCGCCGCCGATCTACCGGGAACCAACGCAGCCATTCTTTCCGGCCAAATTTCCGGTCGGGACAATTGAAGTTCTGGAGTCATACATGCCCGATAGCCGTCCGGATACGGAACTTTCCAATCCGCAAAGCGTCAAGCCGCCGCTCGATCCGCACCTGAAGGCGCTGGAAAACGAAGCCATCCATATCTTTCGCGAAGTTGCGGCCGAATTCGAGCGTCCCGTGATGCTCTATTCGGTCGGCAAGGATTCCTCGGTGCTGCTGCATCTGGCGCGCAAGGCCTTCTATCCCGGCCGCATCCCCTTCCCGCTGCTGCACGTGAACACCGGCTGGAAATTTGCCGAGATGATCACCTTCCGCGACGAGATCGTGAAGAAGTACGATCTCGACCTGATCGAGCATATCAACCCGCGCGGCAAGGCGGAGAACATCACGCCCTTCACCCATGGTTCGGCTGGCTACACCGACATCATGAAGACGGAGGCCTTGCGCCAGGCGCTGGATGCCGGCCAGTTCGATGCCGCCTTCGGTGGCGCCCGCCGCGACGAGGAGGCTTCGCGCGCCAAGGAACGCATCTACTCCTTCCGCACGCCCGATCATCGCTGGGATCCGCGCAATCAGCGCCCGGAGCTCTGGAACATTTATAACGGCCAGATCCGCAAGGGCGAGAGCGTGCGCGTCTTCCCGCTCTCCAACTGGACCGAGGTCGACATCTGGCGCTACATCCAGGCCGAGGACATTCCGATCGTGCCGCTCTATTTCGCCGCGAAGCGCCCGATCGTCGAGCGCGACGGCATGATGATCATGGCGGCCGATCCGCGGCTCGAATTGCTGCCGGATGAAGTCAAGCGCGAGGAACTCATCCGCTTCCGTACGCTCGGCTGCTTCCCGCTGACCGGTGCGATCCGCTCCACCGCCACGTCCCTTGAAGAAATCATTGCAGAGCTGGAAATCGCCACGGTTTCCGAACGTCAGGGCCGCGCCATCGACCGCGACCAGTCCGGCTCCATGGAAAAGAAGAAGCGTGAAGGATATTTCTGAGATGACCGCAAACGCCAACGCCGCCGTCACCCTGCCCGCTGTCGGGGCCGCCGCCGAACCGGCCAAGGCCGTCCGCGACTCGCGCCCGCTTCGCTTGCTCACCTGCGGCAGCGTCGACGACGGCAAGTCGACGCTGATCGGCCGCCTGCTCTGGGATACCAAGGCGGTCAAGGAAGACCAGGCCGCCACGCTGCAGCGCGATTCCACCGGCAAGCAGAACGATCTCGGCTTGCCCGACTTCGCGCTCCTGCTCGACGGCCTGCAGGCCGAGCGCGAACAGGGCATCACCATCGATGTCGCCTATCGCTATTTCTCGACCGACAAGCGCTCCTTCATCGTTGCCGACACGCCCGGCCATGAGCAATATACCCGCAACATGGCGACGGGCGCTTCCACCGCCGATCTGGCGGTGCTGCTTGTAGATGCCCGCATGGGCATTCTGGAGCAGACGCGCCGCCACGCGACGATCGCTTCGCTGCTCGGCATCAAGCAGTTCGTGCTGGCCGTCAACAAGATCGACCTGACGAACTACGACCGCGCCGGCTTCGAGAAGATCTCGCACGATTTCCGCGAATTCGCCCTTTCGCTCGGCGTCAAGCAGATCACGGCCATTCCAATGTCGGCGCTGAAGGGCGAAAATGTCGTCTATTCCGGCCAGGCCGCCATGCCCTGGTACAATGGCCCGACGCTGGTCGAGGCGCTGGAATCGGCAACCGTTCGCTCGGCGCAGACGGTCGGCTTCCGTCTCTCTGTGCAGCGCGTCTCGCGCCCCGGCGAAAGCTTCCGCGGCTATCAGGGCACGGTTGCCGGCGGCTCGGTGAAGCCGGGCGACAGCGTCATGATCCTGCCTTCGGGCATGGTCGCCAACGTCTCGAAGATCGTCACCTTCGATCTGGTGCGCAACGCCGCCGTTGCCGGCGATGCGATCACGCTCGTCCTCGACCGCCAGGTTGACGTCTCGCGCGGCGACATGATTGTCGCGATCGACAGCCAGCCGCAATCCGGCCTCTCCTTCGATGCGCAGATCGTCGCGCTGCAGCCTGAGGGCATCGAGCCGGGCAAGCGCTACTGGCTGAAGAGCGGCAGCCGCCGCCAGCGTGTGCAGGTGCAGCCGATCGCTCAGCTCGAACTGAAGACCGGCGCCTGGGCACCGGCTCAATCGCTGTGGATGAACGCCATCGGCAAGGTTCGCCTTTCCTTCGACGAAGCCGCCGTCTTCGACCCATACGACCAGAACCGTTCGACCGGCTCCTTCATCCTGATCGATCCCGAGAGCAACAACACGGTCGCCGGCGGCATGATCACCGGCAAGCGCACCGATGTCGGCGGTATCCACAAGGAGGGCCAGCGCGTTCTCCTGTCCTTGCCGGCCGATCTCGCCGAGCAAATCATGGCGAGCGAACTCTTCGCCAGCCGCCGCGACGAGACGGAAGTCCGCCGCGTCACCTCGGCGCAGGCCGCGGAAATCTGGTCGAACGCAGCCAGCGATATCTGATCACGGCTGGGCATTCAGCAGCAGAGAGGCCGACCTCCGTCGGCCTCTCTGCTGCTGAATGCCCCCCTACACTTGGGATCAGCGCAATATTTCGCCGAGAGCCGCCAGAAGCCGTTCGCATTCGGCGTCCGTTCCAATGGTGATGCGCAGGTAGTCGCCAACGCGCCCCCGGGAAAAACGCCTTATCAGAATTCCCCGGCTCCTGAGTTGTGCCGCCAACTCCGCGCCCGATTGATCCGGGTGCCGCGCGAACAGAAAATTGGCAGAGGACGGCAGCACGTCGAAGCCGAGTTCTTTCAGCGCCATGGAAAGGCGTTCCCGGCTGGCAATGATCAAATCGCGATGTTTCTCGAACCAGTCCCGATGAAAGGTGCCGTAGGGGTTTTCGTTGGTATTCAACTTGATCACATCGCCCATGGCCGGCTGCTCCCCTGCGACATAGGGGGTCAGGGAATGGACAATGGGACTCCAGAAACAGTCATCGTGATTTCCAAATTTTGGCGGTTGCGGGCGGGTTTGGCGTCGCGTGGTTCAATTTTACTGTCTAATGGAGCAAATGCCACCATCGAACGGCATGTTTCGGCAGCCAAACTCCAAGAGCTTTGGTCCTTTGCCTTGTCCCACATTTTCCAAGCCACTTATGCGGGACCGGATTAATCGCAAGACCCGCTCTCAGAGTTGACCCGACACCATCTGCATGAGGAGCGTGATACGGTGAGACCGGAAAGCGGGCCTTATCCTGCCGTGGCGCTCAAGCTCCGCCAATCCGTGGAGTGCCGCCCAGAAAGTTTCGGTAGCGGTATCCACATCCTGGGAGAACGGCGCGATCACGGTCGCCATAGCTCCGAAACCCGCACGGAGCGGTGCCGGCGTGTCGGACCTGGCGAAGCGAAGGCCGGTTGGAAGGATAAACATCGCCTCGTACATCGCAGGCCGGGCGAAAGCGAAATCGAGATAGGCGGTCGCGACGCCTTCCACTGATTCCTTTGGCGTGGAGGATGGCCGGATCGCGGCGCGGAGTATCGTGGCCAATTCGCCGAAGCCCTCAAGAGCGACCGCTCCGACGATCTCATCGCGATTTCCGAAATGCGAATAGAGAACGGGCTGGCTGTATTCTATCTCGTCGGCGAGACGCCGGATCGTGACGGCAGGCCAGCCATCACGTTCCGCGATCGTCCTCGCAGCGACGACTATCCGGCGTTCGCGCTCCTCACGTTCCCTGATCTTGCGTTCGCTGCTGCCCACCTCATGCCCTCATCTTCATGCGCGCGAATTTTGTAAGTCCAAAGCTATCAAAAAGAGCAGCGATTGACAATCTAGCGATGCTAGAATATATTTCGTTGCTAGAATATCCAGAACGGCATGATTCATCAGCGAAGAGAAAATCAATGAATCTTCCAATTCAAACTTTCACGGGCGCAACGACGCTCGAAAACGTCCTCGTCTGGCTGGCCGCCGCGGCGTTCCTCGTCGGCGCTATCGTCAACGCGAGTGGTCAGCCAAAAATCCGCGCGGGTTTCGTGCAACTTGGATTCCCATTCTGGTGGTGTTGGGTAACGTCCGCCCTCGAGCTTGTAACCGCGTTTTTGTTGATCACAGCCGGCACCCGCTACATCGGGGTCGGATTGGGTGCCTGCATCATGCTCGCCGCAATTGCGTCCATTGTCCGTATCCGGAATTATCGGGAACTCCCGCCGCCAATGCTGTTCCTACTACTGCTGATACTGGCCGGTCTCAGCGGCCTCGCCTGAGCATCTTGCGGCAAGCAGAGGCGGCACCATGAGAACCAGCGCGTAACCGGCTGGATAACGGTCTCCATCGCCGCGGCATCGGGTGTCGTCCGAACTCCCGTCATCAATCCATCTCGAAGAAGACGCCAGACGGAGCGAACTCGCTTCCGGACAGCACAAAACAACGGCCCGAAGGAGGCCAAAACCAGCATGTCAAATCGTACAGCAAGCACAGTCGTCGTCTATCATTCCGGCTACGGCCACACCCAGCGGATGGCGGAAGCCGTCGCGGAAGGTGCGGGCGGAGTGCTTTACGCCATCGATGCAGACGGCAACCTCTCCGATGACGGATGGGCCGCGTTGGATGCCGCCGATGCCATCATCTTCGGATCGCCAACCTACATGGGTGGCCCGAGCTGGCAGTTTAAGAAGTTCGCGGACACTTCCTCGAAGGCCTGGTTCACCAATAAATGGCAGGACAAGGTTTTCGGGGGCTTCACCAACAGCGCCAGCCTGAACGGCGACAAGCTCAACACGCTTGAATACTTCGTTCTTCTGGCAGGACAGCATGGGGGACTGTGGGTCAGCCTGGGGATAAAGCCAGCGAACGTGAAGGCGTCGACGCGGGACGATGCAAACAGGATGGGATCGTATATCGCGCCCATGGCGCAGTCCGATGCCGACGCAGCCCCGAACGAAATGTCGGTCGGCGATCTGGAGACTGCCCGGACTTACGGCGAGCGCGTGGCACGAGTCGCACAGCGGTTCGCGTTGGCTCAGGACGCCTGAGGCCGTGTCCTGACTCCCGGCATATGAAAGGCAGATGAATCTGGCGAGCAGAGCAGTCGTTTTCAGCATCACCGACCGACCCGCGACGCAGCGGTGCAATCGCGTCAACAAACACGACATAAACGGAAGTCACTCGCTCTGCTCGCCCGGCTACGCCGCCATATAGGGCTCTGCCTAATCGCCAAGCATGCCGCGTGCATCGGCACCTTCGCAAAATCCGCTGTTGGCGCAAAGTTGCCGCCGACACAGTTGCTATCTCATTCCGCAATTTTGCATCGCCGTTGAAGAGTGGCCCGGATAGGCCTTGATTCAAGCTTTGAGAGCAACGGGCAAGACTTCGCAGCTCTTTGCAAAGAGCCGCTCGCCGACAAAATCGACGAACACGCGGACCTTGGGCGACAAATGACGGCTCGAGGGCCAGAGCACATGGAAATGGCCGGGCTCATTGATGAAATCATCGAGAACAGTTCGCAACTTTCCTTCCGCAAGCGGACTGCGCGCGAGGAAATCCGGCATGCATCCGATGCCAAGGCCGGCGACCGTGGCACCGCGCACGGCTTCCATATTATTGCAGGAAAAAGCCGTTCGCATGCGCAGTTCTGGCTCGCCCTCCGGCAAGGTCAGGGGCCAATCCTGCAGCTTGCCGCTGTTCGGAAAGCGAAACCGCACCGCCACATGCTCATTGAGCGCGCGCGGGCAATCGGGAACGCCGTGGCGCTCCAGATAGCTGGGGGCCGCGCAAAGCAGCATCTGAAACGGCCGCAAGGTGCGTGACATCAGACGCGAATCCGGCAGATCGCCACTGCGGATCGCCACATCGACCCCCTCCTCGATCATATCGACGATGCGGTCGTTGAAATCGATGTCGAGTTCGACATCGGGATAGCGGGCCACGAATTCCGGCACGATCGGCAGCAGGAAATGATAGCTGACGATGGGAACGCTGACACGCAGCCGCCCGCGCGGCACCGCCACCGCCTGCGCAAGCGAGGCCTGCGCGTCGTCGAGATCGTCGAGCACGCGTCGGCAGCGCTCATGAAAGAGGCGCCCCTCCTCGGTCAAGCGGATGCTGCGAGTGGAGCGCTGCAGCAGCCGAACGCCAAGCTGCCGCTCCAGATTGCTGACCGCCTTGCCGACCGCTGAGGCCGAAAGGCCAAGCACGCGACCGGCAGCGGCAAAGCTGCCGAGATCCGCCGTCCGGACGAAAGCATTCAAGCCGCTCAAGCGATCCATGCGCACCTCATTCAAGCGTTTTTTTCCGGTATATATGGAGTTATAGCCTTATTATCATCCGATTACAGCAAAACTATCTTCATCGGGTCATTTGAAGCCCATGGGCGAAGGCGTTCAAGCCTTCATCGTTCCCAAGCCGCCCGTGGGCTCGCCCTTGCTCAAACCCAACGGAAATCCCGATGACCCTCAGCAAGACAAAGGTCGCAACTGCGACCGAAAAACTCTTCGTCCTCGTCGCAGTCTGCTGCGCCGCAGCGGCGATGCCCCTGACCTTCACCGGCCCGGCCGTTGCCTTGCCGGCCATCGGCCGCACGCTCGGCGGCAGCCCGATCGCCCTCAACTGGGTGACCAATGCCTTCATGCTGACCTTCGGCAGTTGCCTGATGGCGGCCGGCGCGCTTGCCGACAGTTTTGGCCGCCGGCGCATCTTCCTGACTGGAGTGGGGTGTTTCGCGCTGTTTTCGGCCGGACTGGCGTTTGCCGGCAACATCGTCTGGTTCGACATATTGAGAGCCCTGCAGGGCCTCGGCGCCGCCGCCGCTTTTTCGGGCGGCATGGCATCCCTTGCCCAGGAATTCGATGGCACGGCACGCATGCGGGCCTTCAGCATCGTCGGCTCAAGCTTCGGCGTCGGTCTGGCTTTCGGGCCGATTGCCTCCGGCCTGATGATCGATGCGTTCGGCTGGCCCTCTATCTTCCTCCTCGTCGTTATACTGGCTCTATTCGCGCTCGGCCTCGGTGCGCGCTTTCTGCGCGAATCCCGCGATCCGGATGCGGCCGGGCTCGACTGGCCGGGAGCGCTGAGCTTCACGCTCGCCCTCACGCTCTTCACCTATGGCGTGCTGCGCGCGCCGGAAACCGGCTGGAGCGACCCGATTGTCATTATCTTGCTAGCCGGCGCCGCATTGCTCCTCCTGGCCTTCGGCATCATCGAACGTAGCGTGAAGCGGCCGATGCTGGATCTCACCTTGTTTCGCTATCCGCGTTTCGTCGGCGTGCAATTGCTGGCGGCAGCGCCGGCCTATGCCTTCGTCGTGCTGCTGATCCTGCTGCCGGTGCGCTTCGTCGGCATCGAAGGCATGAGCGAGATTGCCGCCGGCCGAATGATGATCGCCCTTTCGGCGCCGCTTCTCATCCTACCGATCGCCGCCGGCCTTTTGACGCGCTGGTTCAGTGCCGCCGCTATCTGCGGTGCCGGCCTTGTCATTTCGGCTGTGGGTCTCTTCTGGCTCAGCCATTTCGCTGCCGGTTCGGCGTCGTCGGCGCTGATCGGCCCGCTGCTGACGATCGGCGCCGGCATCAGCCTGCCCTGGGGCCTGATGGACGGGCTGGCCGTCAGCGTCGTTCCGAAGGAACGCGCCGGCATGGCGACCGGTATCTTCAGCACCACCCGCGTCGCCGGCGAAGGTGTCGCCCTTGCCGTCGTCAGCGCTGTTTTGAGCGCCTTCATACAGTCCAATCTCGGCACATCGGCGGGCGAGCACGCGGCCACCACGGCGCAACGGCTCGTCACCGGCGATCTTTCCGCCGCGGCAGCGAACGCACCTGCGATCGGACAAGCCGCACTGATCCACGGTTATAGTGATGCGTTCAGCGCACTGCTTTGGCTCCTGACCGCGATCACCGCCATCACCGCGATCGTCGTCTTCTCTTCCCTCGGACGAGGATCGTCGAGCGACACCAGCGAAGCCGCGAACCAGGTGCCCGACGACGACGAGGCTCTGACGGAGTCGGAGGCATAAGCCGGCGAGAGGCATGCCAGCAAGGCAAATCGAAGGCCAAAGAACGCAGAAATCTTTGCCACAACGCAACGGAATGTTTCGCCGCCACATAAATTGTGCGCGCCGCATCGCATCGATCGCAGCCTTTGGAATGGCAGAAGACTGGAGTTTAAATGTGCCGCTGCTATATCATATCCCAATGATATCAGACCGGTTTTTTAAGATTATTGCATGGACCTATATCGCGGCGCTCATCGCCGTGACCTTTGCGCATCTCAATTGGCAAGCCGCGTTTGGCAATCCCTTCGACCTATTTCGTGCCGGCGCGCTTTGCGTGGCCGGCATGCTTGCGCGACTGGCCTACCCGCAGTCGCCATCCTTCACCTGCCTCTTGATGATCGGCAGCGTGTTGGCACTTTGGCTTTCGCATTTCCTGGCGAGCGGCGATTCCGGTTCATCCCTTGATATCATCATCGGCATGATTAGCGGTCTTTGGGGCATCATGATCGGCGCGGCGCTCAGCAAGCTGATATCTCCGGCTTCGAAACGAACCGTGTCGTACTGAGCAAACCGGCGCCTGCCTCCTCACGCCAGCTTGACAGTGGCGCAGGCATGCTTGGCTTTTGCCCTCGCCTGAGCGCATGTCGGCTCGGCCTCTCCAGTCGCATCTGCCACTCCGCTGAGCCATTCGAACGACAGCCGAGGCCGTCCTTTTCAGCGATCTATTCTTAAGAATGACTATTGCGCAGCCAATATTATGGCGCACTTACTATTTGTATTTGCAGATGTTGCTTTCCTGCAACTGGAATTTAAAATTCACGAAAAAGTCATCCCGAGAAAAATATATCATATAACTTTACAGGAATTCGTCTTTAATAGCGAACAGAAGCGGGTGGGGCCCGTTTCTCCCGAGTCGGGGTTTTTAAACAGGGATAGGGTCAAGGCACGTCGATTTTTCGACGCGACAGCCTGTGCCCAATCTATATTGGATTGGAGTTTTTATGAACATCAAGAGCCTTCTTCTCGGCTCCGCTGCTGCTCTGGCAGTAGTTTCTGGCGCTCAGGCAGCCGACGCTGTCGTCGCCGCTGAGCCGGAACCGCTCGAATACGTCCGCATCTGCGACGCGTACGGCGCTGGTTATTTCTTCATCCCGGGCACGGAAACCTGCCTGAAGGTCGGCGGTATGGTTCGTACCGAAGGCAAGTGGTACAACGCTTACAACCCGGCTGACCGTTACGGCACGCTGTGGCACACCCGCGCTCAGCTGAGCGTCGATACCGCATCGGACACCGAATACGGTCCGCTGAAGACCAACACCGTCTATCGTTTCGACTGGCAGGATGGCGGTTCGACAACCACCAAGCTGCTGTTCGCCAATATCAGCCTCGGTGGCTTCACCATTGGTAAGGCCGACTCGCAGTACAACTCCTACATCGGTTACGCCGGCAACGTCATCAACGACGACGTTGTTTATGACGGTCCGTACGAACTGAACCAGTTGACCTACAACTACGACGCAGGCAACGGCTTCACGGCTGTGATCTCGGTCGAAGACAGCAACTCCGGTTCGGGCGCCAAGGGCGTCAACGGCGAAGACAGCTCCGACCACTACGCTCCCGACGTTGTTGCCGGTGCCGGCTACAAGGTTGGCAACTTTGGCTTCAAGGTTGTTGGCGGCTACGACTCGATCGTCGAAGAAGGCGCCATCAAGGCCCGCGCCGATGCCGACTTCGGCGTCTTCAAGGCCTTCGTCATGGGCGGCTGGAACACCGACGGCGACAAGCTGAACAAGTACGCAAGCTCGAACGGCGCTGGCCCGGCCAAGACCATCGGCTGGGGTGACTGGGCTGTTTGGGGCGGCGTCACCGTTCCGATCGACGCCAAGCTGCAGGCCAACGCTCAGGTTGCCTACACCGACTCGAAGATCTTCGCTGCGACCGCCAACCTTCGTTGGAACCCGGTCAAGAACCTCCTGGTTCAGCCGGAAGTTTCATACACCAACTGGGACTCCATCAATCAGGACCAGTGGGCTGGCGTTCTGCGCTTCCAGCGTAGCTTCTAAGACCTCGTTTTCGAGATCTGATCTGACTTGACCCCTGATCGGATGGGGACTGGTCCGACTTCCAGCGAAGTCGGGCCGGTCCTTCCGAGGCAGGGGTTAAATTTTGGGGTCCGTGCCTCTCAAACGAACAACAGCGGCATCCGTAGAGAATTGTAGAATATCTCACCCAGACAGACGATCCGCAAATAGGCGCTGAAGACCGGATCTGTCAGTAAGATGGAATGGCGGCGCCGCAGCCAATCTCCTTCATTTTGCCCGCATCAACATCATCGACATCAAGCATTTTTTGTCGTAGAGACAACTCATGTCGATCATCTGCGTATACGCCTCGCGATTTTATTCGTACCGCTGCTTTCAGCGGAGGCGGGCCTGTGCGTAGTTAACACTGACGCGACACCAAAGACCCGAACAGCCGCTAGTCTACCTGGCGGCTTTTTTTGTCGCCGCGGTATGATCTTACAAGGAACCGATACCGTGCTGAATTCCACTGATGATTTGCGCATTGTCGAGATCACGGCGCTCACGCCGCCCTCTCGCATCATAGATGAGATCCCCCGCGACGAAGCGGTGACGACAACCGTCACCGAGGCGCGCAACGCTGTCCATAACATCCTGCGCGATGAGGACGACCGGCTGATCGTGGTCATTGGCCCCTGCTCCATCCACGATCCGGATGCCGCGCGTGAATATGCGGCATGGCTGAAGGAACAGCGCGACCGTTTCGTCGACGATCTCGAGATCATCATGCGGGTCTATTTCGAGAAGCCGCGGACCACCGTCGGATGGAAGGGTTTGATCAACGACCCGCATCTTGACGGCAGCTATCGCATCGAGGAAGGCCTGCGCATCGCGCGGAAACTTCTGGTCGATGTCAACGAAATCGGTCTGCCGGCCGGTTGCGAATATCTCGATACGATCACGCCGCAATATATCTCCGATCTCGTAAGCTGGGGCGCGATCGGTGCGAGGACGACCGAGAGCCAGGTGCATCGGCAATTGGCGTCCGGTCTCTCCTGCCCTGTCGGTTTCAAGAACGGGACGAATGGCGATGTGCGGATCGCGCTCGACGCCATCGTAGCGGCTTCGCAGCCGCATCATTTCCCGGCCGTGACCAAGGAAGGTCTGGCGGCGATCGCCTCGACACGCGGCAACGAGGATTGCCACCTGATCCTGCGCGGCGGCAAAGAGCCGAATTACGATGCGACCAACGTGCAGGCCGTATCGGAACTGGCATTGAAAGCCGGGCTCGAGCCGCGGATCATCATCGATGCCAGCCATGCCAACAGCAGCAAGAACCCGGAAAACCAGCCGGTGGTGGTCAGCGCCGTGGCGGAGCAGATATCGGCCGGCGACCGGCGCATCAAGGGCATGATGATGGAGAGCAACCTCATCGCCGGCCGCCAGGATCTCGTTCCCGGCAAGCCGCTGGTCTATGGCCAGAGCATCACCGACGGCTGCATTGACTGGCAGACCTCCATCCGCACATTGGAGGATCTGGCGCAAGCTGCGCAGGCAAGGCGGCGGCTTGCCCGATAAGGCAAGCCCAACCAGAACAGGCGGCTTTGATTAAGCGCGTCGATAGTGCGCGAGGCTGAGATAATGCTTCCGAGGCCCGCGCACGTGCCACATCTCGGCCCAGGCGTCCGGCCCTCGAAAGAAAAAACGGCCCCGGTAAAGATCGGGGCCGCAATGATGAACGACATGCTGTGACGCGCCGTCACCGATACGGATGAATTCGGCAAGGCCGGGAAAGCGGACGACGAGATCTTCAACCGCATCGTCAAGCCGATAGGTGCGGCTGCTTCTAAGCGTCGCATGATCGCTGTGCGTATCGCCATGTTCTTCGAACTGGACAGGCGTCACAAAAGCCTGCCCTTCGAATGTTACCAGCGAATGATTGAGGCGGTCGATGATCCGGCGCCTCACATCCCATGTGCCGAGATAGGGTTTCAGCCGTCCGATTGAGCTGTTCCCCGCGTCAGGACGCCGCGCGCTGCGCTGCGTCGGCATGCCGGACCGGAAGCTTCCAGCCGGGCCTGACGAAGTGGCAGGTATAGCCGTTCGGATAGCGCTCCAGATAATCCTGGTGTTCCGGTTCCGCTTCCCAGAAGTCGCTGACCGGCGCTACCTCGGTGACGACTTTGCCCGGCCACAGGCCGGAGGCGTCGACATCGGCGATCGTGTCCAGAGCGACCCGCTTCTGCTCCTCGCTCGTGTAGAAAATCGCCGAGCGGTAGCTCATGCCGACATCATTGCCCTGGCGATTACGGGTGCTCGGATCGTGGATCTGGAAGAAGAATTCCAGAAGGTCACGGTAGCTGATCTTCTGCGGATCGAAAACGATCTCGATCGCTTCGGCATGCGAACCATGGTTGCGATAGGTGGCATTGCGGACATCGCCGCCGCTGTAGCCAACGCGCGTCGAGATGACCCCGTTGTAACGACGGATGAGATCCTGCATGCCCCAGAAACAACCGCCGGCGAGAACTGCACGCTCCGTAGTCATCTTACATCCTCCACTTGATCGATATAGGCACCATACCCCTCGGCTTCCATGCGGTCACGCGGCACGAAGCGGAGGGAGGCGGAATTGATGCAATAGCGCAGGCCGCCACGATCCTGCGGTCCGTCCGGGAAAACATGGCCCAGGTGGCTGTCGCCATGCGCCGAGCGCACTTCGGTGCGCACCATGCCGTGCGAGATATCGGTCAGCTCGCTGACATTGGCTGGTTCGATCGGCTTGGTGAAGCTCGGCCAGCCGCAGCCAGAATCGAATTTGTCGGAAGAGGCAAACAGCGGCTCCCCCGATACGATGTCGACATAGATGCCCGACTGCTTGTTATAGAGAAGTTCGCCCGTACCGGGGCGCTCCGTGCCGCTTTGCTGCGTCACGCGATATTGCTCAGGGGTAAGCTTGGCTATCGATTCTGCTGTCTTGCTATAATTGCCCATGTTGTTCTCCTTGCCCTTGGCACGCATTTCAAACTTGACCGGGACCAGCGAAAGGAAGCGGGTTGGCGGATATCAAGCTCGATCAGCGTTATGGGAGTGGTTGCGAGGCGAGATATAGGTATCGCCGGTCCAATTTGCCATATCGATCACGAGCGCGTGACACTCCACGGTGTCGGCGCTCAATCGCCCGTTTGGCAAGAGGCGGTGTAGATTGCGGCAAGCGCCTCGATGCCGGCCTGATCATCGCGATCGAAGCGGCCGGCAACCGGACTATCGAGATCGATGACGCCGAAAACCTTTCCATTGCGGACCAACGGCACCACCAGCTCCGAGCGCGAGGCCGCGTCGCAGGCGATATGACCGGGAAAAGCATGAACATCTTCCACGAGGATCGACTGTGCCTTCTCGACCGCCGTTCCGCAGACGCCGCGGCCGACGGCTATGCGAACGCAAGCCGGCTTGCCCTGGAACGGCCCGAGCACAAGCTCGCTACCCGACCGCAGGAAATAGAAGCCGGCCCAATTGAGATCGGGCAGCATCTGGAAGATCAGCGCGGATGTATTGGCTGCATTGGCAATCGAATCCGCCTCGCCATCAAGCGAGGCTTGCAGCTGGCCGGCAAGCTCGCGATAGAATTCGGGCTTGCTGTCGTGCTCAATCGTCTTCTCTGCAAACATCGCACACTGCCTTCTTAAGGATCTCTTCTCTCAGGACCAGCGTCAGTCCTTGTCATCCGGATCGTCCGGCGGGCATGGCCAGACGGAGGGCGCCTGCAGCCACGAGGGCAGCTTCGTCGTATTGTCGCCGCAAGCCAGATTGATCTGCGCCTGCTGGAGGCCAGTGGCAGCCGTCAGATCAAGACCTTCGATGCGGGTCAGGTACATGAAGGCCCCGCCGAAGGAGACCGGCCCCTGCATCACCGCGCCGGCCAGCGTCGCACGGGAGAGATTGGCAAAGGAGAAATTCACGCCTGACAGGACCGCCTTGTCGAAATCGGCGCGGCCGAGCTCGGCCTTCTGGAAATCCGCATTGGCAAGCTTAGCGCCGCCGAATTCTGCCCGTTGCAGCTCGGCATTGGCAAAAGATGCGCCATTGGCAGACGCATTGCTGAAGTCGGAGCGATAGGCCTCGATCCTTGAAAAATTCGCGCCGTCGGCAAGGACTGTCTTCAACCATGCGCGCACCAGCGTCGCCTTTTCAAGATTGGCGGAGGTCAGATTGGCGTCGCTCAGATCCGTGCTGTCGAAGTGAGCGCCGGCAAGATTGGCGCCGTGCAGATCGCTGCTTGGCAACATGATATTGGTCTTGCTGCATCCGCTCCAGTCGAGACCGGGCGCTGCGACATTGCCGCAATCAGCGGCGCGCGCAGGATCTCCGCCTGAAGCAAGGAGAAATGCGGCACCTAGAGCCAACACACCGACGCCGGTTGCAATCCCCGGCTTTTGTCCGATAGCGTCGCGAGACCACGCGCCATAGCGCTGCCGCCGCCACGCAAGTCCCTCTCCGGCCAACCCAGCCACCCTTTCAACAAGACTCATCCCGTCACTCCGCTTCTGCGCCCGCAAGCCGTCCGACGGTCGAGTCGGGTGCATGCGCGCCTCCTTTGTATATGGTGCTTTGGGCGACAAAAAGAGCCGGTTTTGCAAAAGCAGATCCTCAACGCGGTCTGGATGTCCGTGGCGCGCGATAACGGCGCGCACAGCCTTGAAGGCAACTCAACGAACCTCCAAGGGTATGGCCAGCTTCGCCGTAGTACAACGCCGCTCTGATGACTGCTTTGGGTGGATTTTTCGGGAGAAAGATCAGTGTTTTAAGCTGGTCGGAGTGGAGTGATTCGAACACTCGACCCCCACGTCCCGAACGTGGTGCGCTACCAGACTGCGCTACACTCCGTGACCAGCGGCGCTTCTATAGACCAGCCATTTTTGATGCACAAGCACCAATCTCAAAAAACCGTTTGATTTTTGACGAAAAGATTACAGGGCCGCTGCCTAGAAAATCGGCAGGAAACAGGCGCTGGAAGGGCCGGCGTGCAAAAGACGCAACAGATTGACTAAAATCCCACTTGTACACGCGGATGGGAATTTTCTTTTGCCGGCTTTGGCGCTAAAGCCCTAGGCGGGACAGGTGGAAACGTCGTGGGACAGCGGCCTTTCCGCGACCGAATGCGTGACAGAAGCTCAAGGACGACACGATGAATATCCGCATGATCACCGCGGCGGGACTGTTGCTGGCGCTAGCCGGTTGCAGCACCACGACAGCAACGACAACAGGCCTGCCGCTGATGGCGAGCAACCCCGTTCAGGATCGCTGGGAAGGCCAGTCCGCTGGACGCTTCTTCGCGGCCTACGGCCCGCCGCTCTCCGACCGCGACGAAAGCGGCAATCGCGTCTATACGTGGCGCGGCGGCTACAAGACGATCACGATCGCGACCAAGGATGGCAAGAAGGGCGGCAAGCGCTATCTCAGCTGCAAGGCCGATATCGTCACCAATCAGAGCTATGTCATCCGCTCGGTCCACATCCTCGGCGACCAGCCGGGCGTCAGCGGCTCGTCCTATTGCGCCGAACTTCTGGCTCCGCCGGAAAAGGCGAGCTGAAACAGGGACTTTATCGGGAAACCAATTCGACGGGCGGCTCGAAGGAGCCGCCTGTTTGACTTGATGCGGCCTCAGTCATTTGCCGCGGCGAACTCGGCGCAGCTCTTCGGCGGCACCGCACCCGCAGGCGGCACGAAGGCCTTGTCGATAGCATAGAGCTTGGCAAAGGGCGTTTCCGCGGCAAGCCGCACGCCGCTCGGGATCGTGCCGTCAAAACGATCCTCGACATCGGCATTGACCAGCAGAATGAAGTCGAAGCGCTGCCGCCAATTGACGAGATAGGGCGCAAAGCTGCTGACGGTGCCGATCTCATCGGGGCAATCGAGCAGGCCAACGGAGAGGAGATTGCCTTCCGGCACAGCGATATCGCTCCAGGGCGGCAGGACGGTCAATGGCTGCTTGCCCTTGGCGGTAAAGACCGTCGGCACGAAGCTATGCGCATAAGGGATAGCAAGCGTCGGCAAATGCCGGAACGTGTCCTGATTCCACGCAAAGTAACGATGGTCGACGACATGCGGCGTACTCTTTTGCTGCCGCATGACAGGCAGGATCGCCGCGCCCTCCGGTACCGCGGCAAGCACGGTGCGAACATCTGCGACCTCGGCCTCGCCCTGCCACCAGTTGAAACCGATCCAGGCGGTCCTGCCAAGCGCAACCGCTGAAATCATGGTGACGACAAGCAGGGCCTGCCGGCGCGACAGGCGAGGCAAGGGACATACCATTACCATGGCCGCCAGCGCCGCCATGATCGGGAAGCGCCAGCTGATCCAGCCAGTAGCCAATAGATGGCGCGGCGAGAGGCAGGCGAGCAGCAGCAGGCCGGTTGCCGTGACCGCAAGCCCCGCATGCAGCTGCAGCCGGCGTGTCCGCACAGCATTGGTGCAGACGAGGATCAGCGGGATCAGGAACAGCATATCCGCCAGGACCGTATAGCTCCAGAACGCCGACATCAGGTTGGCCAGGATCAGAACCAGGGAATTATTCCAGGACGCGCCGAGATTGCCGTTGCCGGCATCGGGCAGCACCGGCTGGTAGAGGAAAAGACAGATCGCCGGCAAGGCGCAGGCCAGCATCGCCATCGCCAGCCTGCCGCATAAGCGCATGAAATCGCGAAATAACTTCATCGCCGCCATGGTGGGCGAAAACTCGAGCCCGCAGACGAGCGCCATGTAGAAGCCGAGCGAAAAGATATGCATGGTGGTGAGCAGCAGGCCAGCCAGCAGGCGAAAGACAAACAGCGCGGCCCGGTTTCGCGATTGCAGGGCATGATCGGCTGTTGCGAAGAACAGCGCCATGCCGAGCCCAATCTGGAAATTGATGAAGCCGCCGATCAGCGTTGCGCACCAGGCGAAATAAAGAATGGCGATCTGCCAATAGTAGCCGCCGCCAAACAAGCGCCTGTGCAGAGCGATCGCTCCGAGCGGCGGCAGCACGATCGCCAGGAAAAGCAGGCTGCGCGCCAGCAGCGAGACACCGATCAGCGGTCCCAGCCAATAGGCCATGAGATCGATGCCGACATTGGTGAAGCTCCTGTTCCAATCGATCGCATAGATCTGCTGAAACGGCGGTGTATCGATGCCGCCGGCAAGCAGCCACATGCGCGCATAGTGGTTGGGATAGTCGAGGATCGGCGGGAATTTGAAAATGGCGACGAAGACGGCCACTGCCGCCACGAAGGCAGCGATGACGACATCGGGCCTTTGCCTGACAACGACGGCATCCGCCTCCACAGTGGTCCGCGCCGGAGCCGCGGCCGTCGCCCCGCCCCATGACGAATTGGCGGACTGATGGGACATCAGCGTGCTGCCCTGACTTGCGCCGCGCTGTTGCCCGCCTCACCCGGTCCACCCAAAGCTTGCTCCAGCGCACGGCGTTTGGTCGCTGCGTCCATTTCGGAAAAATCGCCGGGGATATCGAGCGATCGATTGCCCTGCACGAGGCTTTCGATCATGAACATCGGCCGTCTCTTGTTCTCCTGCACCAGCCGGCCGACATATTCGCCGATGATGCCGATGCAGATAAGCTGGATGGCGCTGAAGGCGGTGATCGCCGCCATGATGCTCGACCAGCCGACGATCGTCTCGCCCGCAATCCAGCGCGCGAGCGTGTAGAGCAACAGCAAGGCCGCGCAACCGGCGCTCGCAAGGCCGAGCCACGTGCTGATCCGCAAGGGCACGGTGGAGAAGCTGGTGATGGCGTCGATCGCGAAATTGATCATCTTGCGCAGCGGATATTTGGTCGTGCCGGCGAAACGCGCATCGCGCTCATAGGGCAGCGCCACCTGCCGCCCGCCGATCCAGCTCACCATGCCGCGAATGAAGCGATCGCGCTCCGGCATCGACAGCAGGATATCGACCACTCGGCGGCTCATCAGCCTGAAATCACCGACATCGCGCGGGATCGTAACCGAGGCGAGCCGCGACAGCAGGCGATAAAAGAGCGAGGCGGAGGTGAGCTTGAACCAGCTCTCCCCCTGCCGGCGCACGCGCTGGCCATAGACGACATCCGCGCCGCGATCCATGATCGGCATCATCATCAGCAACAGTTCCGGAGGATCCTGGAGATCGGCATCGATGAGCAGCACCCGCTCGCCCCGCGAGGCGGCAAGGCCTGCGGTGGCGGCAAGCTGGTGACCATGATTGCGCATCAGGCGCACGCCGAGCACCTGCGGTGTCTGCTGCGCAAGCGAGGCGATGATCTCCCAGGTGCCGTCGGCGGAACCATCATCCACCAATATGACCTCGAAGGCTTCACCGACCGCACCCCGCGCCGTCGCCACCGTCCGCCGGCAAAACTCCTTCAGCCCCTCCTCCTCATTGTGGCAGGGGGCAACGATGGAGAGCAGCAATTTTGGGGAGGTCTGGTTCATGATCGCCTGTATCGAGATGATGGCGATGAGAGTGTCTGAAAATGGTCAAACAATATTTAAGCGCTGGGAATAAAGGGGAGCGGATACTGGGATTTCTCGAGCGAATTTCCTTCATAAATTAAAGAAAGACTGCCCTTGTGTTCTACAAGACAATAGCCGGAACGGACCCAGAGATATATGGCTGGGGCGCCAGGATTCGAACCTGGGAATGCCGGTACCAAAAACCGGTGCCTTACCGCTTGGCGACGCCCCAACAGAGGAAGTGGCCGCAACTCAGCCAAATCGGCGTCTGATTAGCAAAGGTCGCATCCGGCCACAATCACTAAGTTGCGCGTGGATGCATATTTCTGTGCGCTTCTCGGGTCGCTATGATAGGTCTTGCCGCACTGCAATCCAATCAGGAGATCCGATGAGCCAGTTTCGCGCCCGCCCGCCGGCTGTCCCGACCGTGCTTCTCGATGATGCTGTCGTGCGCATCACCCGCTGGGATTTCGAGCCAGGCGCCGACACCGGTCATCATGTGCATGGCCTCGGCTATGTCGTGGTGCCGATGACGGATTGCCGGTTTCTTCTGGAAGAGCCTGGCGGTGACCGGCGCGTCGACATGGCCAAGGGTGCCGCCTACCGGCGCGAGGCCGGCGTCGAGCATAATGTGGTCAATGCCGGCGCCGAGCCGATGTCCTTTATCGAAATCGAATATAAGCAATCATGAGCACGCCCGACTTCGACCTTGCTTTCGAGCCGGCCTATGGCCGCGCTGTTCCCGTTGCGCCCGGCATCGAGCGGATGACGGTCAACAATCCCAGCGCCTTCACCTTTCATGGCACCAACAGCTACATCGTCGGCGGCTCGTCCGTGGCGGTCATCGATCCCGGACCGGAGAACGAGGAGCATTTTGCCGGTTTGATGACGGCACTGAAGGGGCGCGAGGTCACGCATATCTTCGTCAGCCACACCCATCGCGATCACTCGCCGCTCGCAAGGCGGCTGAAAGAGGCGACGGGGGCGCTCACGGTCGGCGAAGGGCCACATCGCGCTGCGCGGCCGCTCTATCAGGGCGAGGTCAATCCCTTCGCCGAAAGCTCCGATATGGAGTTCCGGCCGGATATCGTGCTTGCTGACGGCGAAAGCGTCTCGGGAGACGGCTGGCAGCTGACCGCGCTGCTGACACCCGGCCATACGGCCAATCATGCCTGTTTTGCGCTTGAAGGCAGCGGCATCCTCTTTTCGGCCGATCATGTCATGGCCTGGGCGACGTCGATCGTCGCCCCGCCGGACGGTTCGATGGCCGATTACATGGCCTCGCTCGAGCGGCTGCTTGTTCGAAAAGATCGCCTGTTTCTGCCCGGCCATGGTGGCCCAGTGAGGGAACCCGCTTCTTTCATGCGCGGCTTGAGAACCCATCGCCGCATGCGCGAACGCGCCGTACTGGAGCGCATCAAGGCCGGCGACCGGCTGATCCTCGACATGGTGAAAGCCATCTATCGCGATACGGACCCGCGTCTCCACGGCGCGGCGGCGCTTTCGGTGCTGGCGCATCTCGAAGATCTCGTGGAAAAAGGCCGGGTGGAAACCGACGGGCCGCCGGCGCTCACCGGAGCGTATAGACCCGCCTGAGTCGCGTCAGCCTCCGGCGATCCCGAGCAGCTCCGCATCCAGCGCCTTCAGAAAGCCGTCCGCCATATCGGCGCTGACGCCGAGATCATTCTGGCCGTAGCGGGAGGAAACGCGGATATCGACGAGCGTCGTCTCGGCCTCCTCGCGAAGACGGATCAGCACATCGCATGGGAGACCGAAAATGCGGGTGCGGGTCGCCCCCTGCAGAACAACGTCCGTGTTCTGACGGATCAGATCGGCCACGCCATCCCGAAGGGGGCGCGGCTTCGGCACCGGAACGATATCGGGCACGTCACCGACTGTGGTGCTGTCGTCCTGTGCCGGGCCGGTGTTCTGCGGGCGGGTACGGTGCCTCGGCTTCGCATTGCCGTTCGGGTCGGCGACATCGGCGCCATCGGCCTTGACGATGGTGATATGACTGTCCCTCGCAACCTTGCGCACCGCCTCCAATACCCGGTCGGTGGCCCCTTCGTAGCGGCGGCTGATCAGGGCCGGATAGGCTTCAGATTGCGCATCGCGCTCCTGCTGCGTCACCAGATGGCGTGCCGGCAGCCAGATCTGCCTGGCATCCGGCGTCGCCAGCCACTCCGGCGGGTCGCTGAGATCGGTCGATATCTCGTAGATCGGGGGCCGGGTCCAATAGCGCTCGGCGCCGTAACCGACGATAGCCAAGGGCAAGGTGGCATAGATGAGTGCCTTGACGGCTGAGACGCCGCCGATGGCGGCGCTCTGCCAGAGCTGGGCAAGGCCGAGCATCGCAAGCACTACCGCCAGGGCGGCACAGCCGGCGGAGATCAACAGCAGCAGCACGAAATAAGGCGTTTCCAACGGTCCGAAACGATGACCGATCAAGGTCACCCCGCAAAGCACCAGCGCAAAGGACGCGATCAAACGCCCGGCGCGGGCGGCATGTGAAACGGGACGGTCGAAGCGAATGGTCATCAAGGGCTCATCGGCGCGTCGGATCGGAAGCCGGATGCACCGAATCCCGGAAAGCGATCTATGTTTAGAACAAGAAACAGCGAAAATAAATCGAATGTCATGGCGTCGACGAGCAATGTCCTGTCAGAGCTGAAGCCAGTAACGGCTAGAACAAAAATGTGAGCGCTTGCTTAAATTCCTAAAAAAGGCCATTCTTCCAGTGTTTTATCGAGGCTGTGAAAGGACTTGATGAGATGGAACCGATGCTTTCCAAAGACATCGCTGCCAAGCCGCTGCCGGGAGCGGCCATTGCCGCGGCCGATGCAGTCGAGCCGACCTTGCCGCTCGAACTTCTCGAGCTTGAACTTTCGCTCGAAGGTTTTTCCGGTGGCGAGGCCTCCTTCTGCGAGGCCGTGCGAAGCGCAGCTTCGGCCGTGAGCGGCGACTTTCTGTTCGATCTTCCCGCCGCGGGGCTGATTCCGGATTGCCGCAGGTTGGCTGTCATCAGGATTCCCGAAGGAGACGCGGCGATGCGCACCCTCTTTGCGGCTCTCGATGAAGACGGCGCGGAAATCCGCCTGCTGCAACCGGATGAGGAAACCGAGCATCTGCTGCGTTTCGCCGATGCCTTCGTCGATCTGCTGCAGCGGCTGCCGAAAAAACCGAGAGAAGCTGCCTGAGCATTCGCGCCGGCAACCGATGATAGGCCTTTCGCGCGGCACCGCGCGGCGCTATAATTCGCGTCTGCATATTTGCGTTTAGGACATCAGGTCATGCGTATCGTCGCTCCCGTACTCTCCCTTCTCGCCATGACGTTCGTGCTCTCTTCCTGCCAGACGGCGGAGGAGATTCGCGCGGCGGACGAAGCCAGATGCGGCAGCTACGGTTTTCGGCGCGGCTCGGAAAATTTCGCCAACTGCCTGATGAATCAGGATCTTAGCCGACGCGCGGATCAGCGTGCCTTCATGGAAAGCAATGATGATTTCTTCTGGGGACCGACAATCGTGGTCGGCGGACCGGGATATTACCATAACCGCGGCTATTGGCGCCGCTGAGCGGCGCGGCGTTCCGCCATCAGCGCATTTCCGCTTTTCTCCGAATCGCGAAAACGATCTATCTTCTTGTTTTTACGCATTCCGGACGGAAAACTGCTGCGCACTTTTCCTGGAAATGCTCCAGAGAATCAGGCTCGCCCCTTGATCGCCGCCTGTGCTGCCGCAAGCCGCGCGATCGGCACGCGGAAGGGTGAGCAGGACACATAGTCCAGCCCGATATCCTCGCAGAAATGGATGGAGGCGGGATCGCCGCCATGCTCGCCGCAGATGCCGAGCTTCATGTCGTTGCGTGTGCGGCGGCCGCGCTCGGCGGCGATGCGGATGAGCTCCCCTACGCCGTCGAAATCGAGCGATATGAACGGATCGTGCTCGATGATGCCCTTGCGCTGATAGGTCGGGATGAAGGCGGCGGCATCGTCGCGCGACATGCCGAAGGTGGTCTGAGTCAGGTCGTTCGTGCCGAAGGAGAAGAACTCGGCAGCCTCGGCGATGATATGGGCGCGCAGCGCCGCGCGCGGCAGCTCGATCATCGTGCCGACGAGATAATCGATCTTCATCATGGCTTCCGACATGACGGCGCGGGCCACCTCGTCGATCCGCGCCTTGACGTAGTCCAGCTCCGAGCGCAGGCCGACGAGCGGCACCATGATCTCGGGCACGACCGGGGCACCCGTCTCGCGCGCCGCCAGAACCGCCGCCTCGAAGATGGCTCGCGCCTGCATCTCGACGATCTCGGGATAGGAAATCGCCAGCCGGCAACCACGATGGCCGAGCATGGGGTTGAACTCGTGCAAGGCATCGACGCGCTGGCGCAAAATAGCCGGCTCCATGCCCATGCTTCCGGCAACCTCAGCAATTTCCTCGTCCGTCTTCGGCAGGAACTCGTGCAGCGGCGGATCGAGCAGGCGGATGGTTACAGGCAGGCCATGCATGATGGTGAACAGGCCAGTGAAATCGAGCCGCTGCATCGGCATCAGCTTGGCAAGGGCGGCGCGGCGCCCCGCCTCGTCTTCGGCAAGGATCATCTCGCGCATCACATGGATGCGGTCTCCCTCGAAAAACATGTGCTCGGTGCGGCAAAGACCAATGCCTTCGGCGCCGAATGAGCGCGCCGCACGGGCATCGGCCGGCGTGTCTGCATTGGTGCGCACTGTCATGCGCCGCGACCGGTCGGCCCAGGCCATGATGAGCCCGAAATCACCGGACAATTCCGGCTGGATCATCGGCACCTCGCCTTTCAGCACCTGGCCGGTGGATCCGTCGATGGTGATGATGTCGCCCTTCTTCAACGTGACGCCGATGCCGATCAGCTTTTCATTGCGCATATCGATGCGCATGGTGCCGGCGCCGACGACACACGGAATGCCCATGCCGCGGGCGACCACGGCGGCGTGGCTGGTCATGCCGCCGCGCGTGGTGAGGATCGCTTCGGCGGCATGCATGCCGTGAATGTCTTCCGGGCTCGTTTCGATCCGCACGAGAATAGCCTTTCGGCCTTCCTCTTCGGCGATGATCGCCTCCTCGGCCGTGAAGACGATCTCGCCGGTGGCCGCGCCCGGTGAGGCGGGCAGACCGGACCCGATGACCTCACGACGGACGCGCGGGTCGATGGTCGGGTGCAAAAGCTGATCGAGCGTCGTCGGATCGATGCGCGTGACGGCTTCGTCTTCCGTGATCAACCCCTCGCCGACCATATCGACGGCTATCTTCATCGCCGCCTTGGTGGTGCGCTTGCCCGCTCGGGTCTGCAGCATCCAGAGCTTGCCGCGTTCGATGGTGAACTCCAGATCCTGGACGTCGCGGTAATGCGTCTCCAGCTGCGCGCAGATGCGGCGGAATTCGGCGAACGCCTCCGGCATCACCTTTTCCATCGACGGCCGGTCGTAGCCGGAAGCGATGCGGGCGGCTTCGGTGATGCTCTGCGGCGTGCGGATGCCGGCGACGACATCCTCTCCCTGCGCGTTGACGAGGAATTCGCCGTAAAGCTCCTTTTCCCCGGTCGACGGATTGCGGGTGAAGGCCACCCCGGTCGCGGAGGCATTGCCGAGGTTGCCGAACACCATCGCCTGGATGTTGACGGCCGTGCCCCAGGCCTCGGGAATATTGTGCAAATGGCGATAGGTGACGGCGCGCGGGTTCATCCAGCTGGAAAAGACGGCGCTGACGGCGCCCCAGAGCTGAACCTCCGGATCTTGCGGGAAGGCCACACCGAGTTCCTCCTCGATGACGGTCTTGTAGATGGAGACCACGTGCTGCCATTCGACGGCGGAAAGATCGGTATCGAACTCGTGACCGAAACGGGCCTTCTCATCTTCCAAGATCTCTTCGAAGACCTCGTTGTCGAGTCCCATGACGACATCGGCATACATCTGGATGAAGCGGCGATAGCTGTCCCAGGCGAAACGCGCGTCGCCGGCATCGTGGCCGAGAGCCTGCACCGTGGCATCGTTGAGACCGAGATTGAGGACGGTATCCATCATGCCGGGCATGGAGGCGCGACCACCCGAGCGAACGGAGACCAATAGCGGCCGCTCGGTATCGCCGAACTTGCGCCCCGTGATGGTTTCCATCTGCTTCAGGCCCTGCATGACCTGTGGCTTCAGCTCATCGGAAATATTACGGCCGTTCTTGTAATAGAAAGAGCAGGCCTCGCTGATGATCGTCAGGCCAGGGGGAACCGGCAGGCCGAGGCTGCACATTTCGGCAAGATTGGCACCCTTGCCGCCGAGCCTCTCAAAGTCTCCGGCGCCTCCCTCGGCTTTGCCGCCGCCGAATGTATAGACCCACTTCGTCATTGTCCCCGTCCAACTCCTAGGGTTGAACTTAATTCATTGAGCGGCAAATGAAAATCGACAAATGCGGCAAAATGTTGCGCTGCACAATAAATATGACCCACAGGCTCCCGATTTCAATCGATTGATCGAAATCGGAGGCCTTCCGGCCATTCCAAAAGCGAGGGAGAGGGTGGGCAAGCGGTATTTCGTCGCTGCCGTCGGCCGGCGTTTAAGCCCCCGCCTCCCGCCGCGCCAGAATCTTGTCGATCCGCATCCCATCGAGATCGACGATTTCGAAATGCCAGCCGCCGAAGGTGAAGCTTTCGCCGACGTCGGGCAGGTGGCCGAACTGGTAAAGAGCAAAGCCCGCGAGCGTATGGAATGTCACGTCTTCCTCGCCCTCGCGCAGACCGAGCCTCGCAAAGGCGTCATAGACCGGCATCATGCCCTCCATCAGCAATGAGCCGTCGGCGCGCTCGACAACATCGGGCGTCTCGTTATCCATATCGGGCAGATCGCCGGCGATCGCTTCCAGGAGGTCGGTCTGCGTGACGATGCCCTCCAGGCTGCCATATTCGTCGATGACCATGGCGAGGCGCACGGGTGCGCGCTTGAAGCTTTCGAGCACCTTGAACACCGCCGTCGCCTCGTGCACGACCAGCGGCTGGCGGATGACGGCCATCGGGTTCAGCGGCTCGCCGTTCAGCAGTTGATCGAGAAGATCCTTCTTCAGGATCATGCCGATAGGCTCGTCGATCGATCCGCGGGCGACCAGAAGCTGCTCGAAACGGCTTTCTCGGATGGTTTTCTGCATTTCCTCCGGCGTATCGTCGGCATCGATCCAATCAACCTCCAGCCGCGGCGTCATGATGTTGGAGACATCGCGATTGCCGATGTTGAAGATGCGTTCGACCAGATCCTGTTGGGCTGGCTCCAACAAGCCGGCTTCCTGACTTTCGGCGATCAAAAGCTTGATCTCGGCGGGCGAATGCAGCGAGCCCTCGCCAGTCCCAGGCCGCAGCCCGAAGAGACGCAGGACCAGATTGCCAAGGCCGTTAAGGACGGTGATCGCGGGACGCAGCAGGAAGAGGAAAAGACCGAGCGGCCGCACCACGCCGAGGGCCGTATCCTCGCTGCGCTGCAATGCCAGGCTCTTCGGAGCGAGTTCGCCGAGCACGATGTGGAGCGCGGTGATGATGACGAAGGAAATGACGACGGCGATCGCATGCGAGCTGGCCGCGGCCCATGCTCCGGGAAGGAAATCGAGAAGCGGCTCCAGAAGATGGGCGAGCGCCGGCTCACCGACCCAACCGAGTGCGAGCGAGGAAATCGTGATGCCGAGCTGCGTGGCCGCCAGATTGGCGTCGAGATTGTCGACCGCCTTCTGCAGCGACTTGGCGTTCATCCGCCCTTCGGCAACCAGCTCCGTCACGCGACTGCGACGAACGGAAACGAGAGAAAACTCCGCCGCGACGAAAAAACCGTTGGCGGCAACGAGCAGCAGCACGGCGAGTATTCCGAAGAAATCGAAAATACCGCCACCAGATCCAGACATGCTTCCCTTCCGGGCGGATTAGCGCCACATATTGTTGATCGAAAACAAAGCTATCACGCTTTACGGCTGCACGGCAGCCGACACCGCAATTTCTTGTCGATATCAGACCCGTTTTCTTGCCCGTGGAAAGGCGCTCAGGCGATTTCGCGCAGCCGCTCGGCGGTCTGCAGATCGACGGAGACGAGCTGTGACACGCCCTGCTCGGCCATGGTCACGCCGAAGAGGCGATCCATGCGGGCCATGGTGATGGGATTGTGGGTGATCACCACGAAACGCGTCTCGGTCGATGCGGCCATCTCGTCCATCAGATTGCAGTAGCGCTCGACATTGTGGTCGTCGAGCGGCGCATCCACTTCGTCCAACACGCAGATCGGCGCGGGATTGGTGAGGAATACGGCGAAAATCAGCGCCATGGCCGTCAGCGCCTGCTCGCCGCCGGACAGCAACGTCATGGTCTGCGGCTTCTTGCCCGGCGGGCGGGCGAGAATTTCCAGGCCCGCTTCCAGCGGATCGTCGGATTCGATGAGCTGAAGCTCGGCCGTGCCGCCGCCGAAGAGATGCGTGAACAGCCGCTGGAACTGCGCATTGACGACGTCGAAGGCGACGATCAGGCGCTCGCGGCCCTCGCGGTTGAGGCTCTGGATCGCTCCGCGCAGCTTCCTGATGGCGTCGATGACGTCGTCGCGCTCCTTGATCAGCGCCTGCAGCCGCTCGCTCAGTTCCCGGCTCTCCTCCTCGGCGCGCAGGTTGACGGCGCCCAGGCGCTCACGCTCGATCTTCAGCCGTTCCAGCTCGCGCTCGACTTCGCGCAAATCCGGCGTGCTCTGCATCGCCGACAGGCCGGTGAGCCGGAGCGCTTCATGCGGCTCGACGTTCAGGGCCTGGCGAATGCGCAGCTCGCTCTCCTGCCGGCGCTCGCGGGCGGACGCCAGCCGCTCCTCCACACGGCCGCGCTTTTCGCGGCTTTCCGCCAGTTCGGACAGTGCTGTAGCCGCGTGCCGATCGGCCTCGCGCTGAACGGTCTCCGCTTCGGCCAGGCGGTCGGCGGCCACGCGGCGCGCCTCCTCGGCCTTCTGCAATTCGTTCATCAGCGCGCGGCGCTTGTCATCGAATTCATCCGGCGCGAGATCGAGCTCGGCGGCCTCGTCACGCGCTTCCTCTTCGCGGTCGCGCAGCGTCTGGATATGCTCCTCGGCGCTGGCGGCGCGCTGGCGCCAGGTATCCCGCTCCTGCTGGATCGCCAGGATGCGCCGCTGCCGCGCCTCGTTTTCCCGGTTCAGGCCCTCATGGCGGGCGCGGGCCTCGGCCAAGATGCCGCGATCGGTCGCGACTTCAGCCTGCTGGGCATTCAACTTCAGATCGATGGCTGCGAGATCGGGCGCATCTTCCAGCTCGATGCGGGCATTTTCGTCCTGCATCGCCACGTCTTCGAGCTGCTCCCGCAGCCGGCTGACCGCCTCGACGATCACATCCCGGCGACGGATGAGATCGCCGGACGCGCGCTCGGCCGCAGCCAAGGCTTCACGGGCTTCAGCGAGATGACGGGCGGCAAGCCGGCTGGCGTCGCGGGCGGTGCCCAGACGCCCCTCTTCCGCCCGGATCGCCTCCGCGGCGGCCGACAGATGCTCTTCAGCCTCGATCAGCACGTCGCGTGCAAGCTCGGCCTCGGCTTCCAGTTCGGAAAGGCGGTTCTTCTGCGCCAGCCGCAGGGCCGCGGCACTCGGCGCATCGGCTCCGGTCACATGGCCATCCCAGCGGAACACCGCCCCATCCTTGGTGACCAGCCGCTGCCCTGGCTTCAACGCCGGCATCAGCCGCTCAGCGTCGCCCGCCGCGACGATGCCGATCTGACGCAGGCTCCGCGTCAATGCTGCCGGCGCACCGACATGTGAAATCAACGGCACGGCTCCGTCAGGCAGGGCCGGATCGGTCGCGCCGCTGCCATTGTCGGACCAATAAATCGGCGCCTGGGGATCAAGAGGCGATTCCAAATCATCACCGAGCGCCGCCCCGAGCGCAATCTCGAAGCCGCGATCGACGCGCAGATCCTCCGCAACCGGCGAAAAGGCGCCAGACGTGTCGCCCGCCGCCAGCATCTTGGAAATGGTGCGCGCTTCCGTTTCAAGCGCGTTCAGCGCCGCCCGCGCCTGCTCGACCGGTCCACGCGACAGGGCTTCGGTTTCGCGCGCTTTGGAAAGAGCCGTTTCCACGAGTTGGATTGCGGCTTCCGCTTCCGCGACGACGTCTTCGGCCGCCTCGACCATGCTGCGTTTTTCGTCGGGGTCGGGCAGATCGGCCATCTTCTCGTCGATGGCGGCAAGCTCGCGGTTCGCCTCGTCGGCCTGGCGTTCGAGCCGCATCTTGCGGTCGGCTAGATCACGGATGGCGCGTTCAAGCTGGTTGCGGGCGGCTGCGGCCTCGGCACGCTCGGCCGTCAGCGCGGCGAAGATCCGTTCGCTATCGGCGAGCTTTGCGGCAGCCTCCTCGAACGCCTCGCGTGTCTCCTCTGCAAGACGGCCGGAATCGGCAAGGGTCTCGGCAAGATCGGCTTCTTCCGCGTCCAGCCTGGCAAGGATCGTGGCGTTGTCGGCGACAAGGCGCTCCTCGCGGCTGATATCCTCGGCCAGTTGCGCCAGCCGGCGGGTCAGCTCGTCGCGGCGGCGCAGGATGCGGTTAGCATCCTCTTCCAGCTGGTTGCGGGCGAATTGCAGCCGTTGCAGCGCAGCAGCAGCCTTCGCCTCGTCCTCGCGCAGTTCGGGCAGCTTGAAGCTGGCGATGCCCTGGGCCTTCGCCGCCTCCATCTGGATCTGTGCCTTTTCGGCAACCAACACCGTCGCTTGATTGAGGGCACTGTCGGACTCGGCTTCGGCCTCCTTCGCCTGCACCCAGCGTATATGCAGCAGCATGGCTTCGCGGGCGCGGATATCGGCTGATAGCATCTTGAAGCGGCTGGCCTGACGCGCCTGACGCTTCAGGCTCTCAATCTGGCTTTCGAGCTGCGAGGTCACATCGTCCAGGCGCTCGAGATTGCCCTCGGCCGCACGCAAGCGCAGCTCGGCCTCATGACGGCGCGAATGCAGGCCGGAAATGCCAGCGGCCTCTTCCAACAGCTGCCGCCGTGCCTGGGGCTTGGCCTGGATCAGCTCGCCGATGCGCCCCTGCCCGACCATGGATGGCGAACGCGCCCCGGTCGAGGCGTCAGCGAAGAGAAGCTGCACATCCTTGGCGCGGGCCTCCTTGCCGTTGATGCGGTAGACCGAGCCCTGCTCGCGCTCGATGCGGCGCGTCACCTGGATCTCGTCGCTATCATTGAAGGCGGCCGGCGCCGTGCGGTCGCTATTGTCGAGATAAAGGCCGACTTCGGCGGTGTTGCGGGCAGGACGGTTGCCGGAGCCGGAGAAAATGACGTCATCCATGCCGGAAGCGCGCATGTTCTTGTAGGAATTCTCGCCCATCACCCAGCGCAGCGCTTCGACCAGATTGGACTTGCCGCAGCCGTTCGGCCCGACGACGCCAGTCAAGCCGCGCTCGATGACGAATTCCCCCGGCTCTACGAAGGATTTGAAACCGACCAGTCTAAGCCTGTTGAATTTCATAGGCTGATCTCCACCCTCCCCTTGAGGGGGTGGGTCGGACCGAAGGTTCGAGGTGGGGCGATCCTGCGTTCACCCCAGAAATCACCGCCACCGGCGGGTTCCTCGCTACCTCCCCCCTGGAGGGGGAGGTGATAGAAAGCAGGCGTGCGGCCTCGGCCGCCCGCCTGTGCATCAAAAAGGCGCGGATCAGAGAAGGCCGTCGATGAGCTTCGACATGGCACCAACAGACATGTCCCCTGCGTAGCGCTTGCCATTGATCAGGAAGGTCGGTGTCGCATTGACGCCGAAGTCCTTGGCCGCGCGTTCCCTTACTGAATTGACATCATCCAGAAGCTTCTGGTTCGTCAAGCACTTCGTAAAGCTATCCTCAGTAAAACCGGCGAGTTTCGACATTTGCAGCAGTGCGGAGCGGCCATCGACATCCGGAGACGCCCAGGCGATCTGCTGCTTGAACAGCATTTCGACCATCGGCATGTACTGTTCCTGCGGGGCGCAGCGGGCCAGCATGAAGGCTGCGGCGGCGCGCGGATCGAACGGGAATTCGCGGATGATGAAGCGAACCTTGCCGGTGTCGATATACTTCTGCTTGATCGCGTCAAAGGTCGTGACGGCGAAATGCGCGCAGTGCGGGCAGGTCAGCGACATATATTCGACGATCTTGACCGGAGCATCTTCCTTGCCGAGTGCGATTTCCGGCAGCGCGCCGGGCTTCAGCACTTCGCTCATGTTGACATCGCCATCCGCCGGGGGAACCGCGTCGTCGCCGGAGCTGGTGGTCTCCTGTCCGCCCGCGGCCGTCGAGGCATTTGCGGCGGATGCGGTGTCGGCAAAGGCCGAGAACGCCACGGAAAGCGCTGCAACGGCAGAACCGCCCAGCAGGTGGCGTTTGGTCAAGAACATGTCGGACATCGGCATAGAGTCACCCGTCGTTAAAAGAGGTCTTCGAATGTTTCATGCGATATAACGGCTGGTTGCCGCTAACAAGGCACGGTTGGGCAACTTTCTTCAAAGAATTGTGACCTGGCAAAGACAAACAACTTAAATTTCTTCCACAATTCAGGAAATATGCGGTTCGCCCGGTCTGTTACCGCCGCTTCCAGACCATCGCGGTGCCCAACCTCTGAATAGCCGCCCGCAACTTCTCGTCCTCGATGCCATCCATCATGCCTTCGAGCTTGCGAGCAGCCTCGCCCTTCAGCGGCGGCGGCGTGCGGGAGCGCTTCGACGCGGTCGAGACCGGCTTTTGCACGATGCGGATCTGGCTGATGGCGTGGAAGCCGAAGAAACCGTTGATGCGCTGGATGAGCTCGCCCTGCGCATGAGTGAGAAAAAGCGCGCGGGCGCCTTCGCAGGCGATGGTGAGTACGCCGGGCTGGTAGCGGCCGTCATCGCCCGAACCTCCATGCCTTGCCCAGGCGATCTTTTCCGGCCGCGTGCATTCCGCGAAATCCTCGCCGGCGATTTCATCCCAGGAACCGAGCAGCGCCGTATTGATCCCGGCGCGCTTCGCCAGCACGGGATCGACGATGCCGTTGGTCAGCTCGGAAATCTGCTTCTCGCCTTTTCGGGGATAACTCATCTCAATCGGGTTCCGGCACACGCTTTGTACGTTCTGGACCTTGATCGCCCGACGCAGCTTAGCCAAGTATAGAGCACTTCCCCTCGACGCGGCAAATCATGACCAAGACTTCGCAATCCCCTTCGGCCGCATCCCTGCTTGCCTGGTACGACCGCCATCATCGAGACCTGCCCTGGCGCGTCTCGCCGCCGATGGCCGCGCGCGGCGTCAAGCCAGACCCCTATCATATCTGGTTGTCGGAGGTGATGCTGCAGCAGACCACGGTGCCTGCGGTCAAAGCCTATTTCGCCAAGTTCCTCGAGCGCTGGCCGACAGTCGGCGATCTGGCTGCGGCTCCCACCGACGATGTGATGGCCGCCTGGGCCGGCCTTGGCTATTACGCGCGTGCCCGAAACCTGAAGAAATGCGCTGAAGCCGTGGCGGCGGACCATGGCGGGCGCTTCCCCGATGCCGAGGACGGTCTGCGGGCTCTGCCGGGGATCGGCGACTATACGGCGGCGGCCGTCGCGGCCATTGCCTTCAACCGGCAGGCGGCCGTCATGGACGGCAACGTCGAGCGCGTCATTTCCCGGCTCTATGCTATCTCGACGCCGTTGCCTGCAGGCAAGCCCATAATGAAGCAGAAAGTGGCATTGCTAACGCCTGCCGACCGCCCCGGCGATTTCGCGCAGGCGATGATGGATCTGGGTGCTACGATCTGCACGCCGAAACGACCGGTCTGTTCGCTCTGTCCTTTCAACAATGCATGCGTGGCGCTGGCGTTGCATGATCCTGAGCATTTTCCAGTGAAGGCGGCAAAGAAAGATAAGCCCGTGCGGCAGGGAGCAGCCTTCGTGGCGGTCAATGGCGAGGGCGAAATCTATCTGCGCCGGCGCATCGCCAGCGGGCTGCTCGGCGGCATGACCGAGGTTCCGACCACCGGCTGGACGGCACGGATCGATGGTGAGACCGGCACGGACGCCGCCCCCTTCCCGGCCGATTGGCAGGCAGCGGGGACCGTGACGCACGTCTTCACCCATTTCGAACTGCGGCTGTCGATCTATCGCGCTCAGGTGGCATCGGGCAGCAACCGCAATGACGGATGGTGGGAACCGGTTACAAATCTTGAAGCGCAAGCCTTACCAACCGTCATGAAAAAAGCGATCACCCAGGCTATTCCTCGCGCATTCATTAAAGCCAGTGCCTAAACATCAGGAACTCATTCATGACCACGGAAATACGGCATATCGTTTTCGATATCGGCAAGGTTCTTCTTCATTACGACCCCACCCTTCCCTACAGCCGCGTCATCCCGGACGATGCCGAACGCGAATGGTTCCTGGCGAACGTCTGCACCCATGAATGGAACATCGAGCAGGATCGCGGCCGTACGTGGGAAGAAGCGGAAGAGCTGTTGATCGCCGAACATCCTGAGCGGGCGGAACAGATCCGTGCATTCCGCAAGCACTGGAACGAAATGGTGCCCCACGCCTATGACGACAGCGTCGCGATCTTTGAAGGATTGATCGCTGAGGGACGCGATGTCACCATGCTGACCAACTTCGCCTCCGACACGTTTCGCGAGGCGCAGGTGCGCTTTCCGTTCCTCAACAAACCGCGCGGCGTCACGGTCTCCGGCGATATCGGGCTGATCAAACCGGATGTCGCAATCTACGATGCGCATGCCAGGAGCTTCGGCCTCGACCCCGCGTCAACGATTTTCATCGACGATTCGCTCGCCAATGTCGAAGGCGCCAAGGCCGCCGGCTGGCACGCGGTCCATTTCACCGGCGCCGAGAAGCTGCGCAGCGATCTCGCCGCCCATGGCATAAAGGTTTGAACCGATGATCTTCGATCCCGCAGAACGCATCGACCTGTTCCACGACGCCATCAATCGTCTCGACTACGAGGCGATCGAGAATTTCTTCGCTGACAATGCCACCTATGTCTCCAACGGTGTCGGCAGCCTCTCCGGCCGCGCCGAAATCATGGAGGCCTTCCGGGGTTATTTCGATACATATCCCGACCAGACGGCGTCCAATTCGCTGGTGGAAACGCTGACACCGCTTTCGGGCCGCGCTGTCTGGTCCGTTCGCGCCACCAACAGCAAGACAGGCAAGCCGCTGATCCGCGAGGGCGAGGAAACGATCACCTTCGACGAAGACGGTCGCGTCGTGCGCGTCGACGTCACGGACTATCAGGACTTCTGAGACCGGAAGCTAAAGAGACGCCCAGGGCCTTACCGGACGTATCGTGCGGTAAGGCCCTGGGCGTTTCGCCTTCTTCCCTAACTGGAGGTACATGACGGAAGAAGGCGGTATTCGGATCCGGCCTTAGGCGACGTCCCGGAAACCGTGAGGCGGTTTACAATCGGACCTGCCCGCGCTTGCGACTGAGGCTACTCCACCTTTGCCATATCGCTGCGGATGATGGCCCGGAGCTCGTCGATCGGGCGCAGGGACCGCCCGTCGTCGACATGCCAGAACATCCATCCGTTGCATGCATCAAGGCCCTGGACCTTCGCGCCAAGGCGATGAATGGAACCGGCCTCACCGCCGGAAGCAACCGTGCCGTCGGCGCGCACGATGGCGCTATAGCGACGCTTCGCATCCGTCAGCACCTGGCCGGGCTTGATAAGGCCGCTCTCGATGAGCACGTTGAAGGCGACGCGAACTTCGGCCTTCTTGCCGGTCATGACGGTCAGTTCCGCCTTGCCGAGCGGCTCGACGGCGGCGATGCGAGCACTGGCAGCGTCGATATAATCCTGCTCGCGCTCGATGCCGACGAAGTGGCGCCCGAGGCGCTTGGCGACGGCGCCGGTCGTGCCCGAGCCGAAGAAGGGATCGAGAATGATGTCGCCGGGCTTGGAGGAAGCCATGATGACGCGGGCGAGCAGCGCTTCCGGCTTCTGCGTCGGATGCGCCTTCTTGCCGTCTTCGCCCTTCAGCCGCTCGTTGCCGCTGCAGATCGGAAACAGCCAGTCCGAGCGCATCTGCACGTCGTCGTTGGCGGCCTTCATGGCGTCGTAGTTGAAGGTATAGCCCTTGGCCTTGGCGTTCGGGCTCGCCCAGATCATGGTCTCATGCGCGTTCTGGAAACGGCGGCCCTTGAAATTCGGCATCGGATTGGTCTTGCGCCAGACGATGTCGTTGAGGATCCAGAAATTCAGGTCCTGCATCGTCGCGCCGACACGGAAGATGTTGTGATAGGAGCCGATGACCCAGATCGTGCCTGCCGGCTTCAGCACGCGGCGGCAGGCAAGCAGCCAGGCGCGGGTGAAGGCATCATAGGCTTCGAAGGAGGCAAACTGGTCCCATTCGTCATCGACTGCGTCGACAAGCGATTGGTCGGGACGATGCAGCGTGCCGCCCAGCTGGAGATTATAGGGCGGGTCGGCAAAAATGACGTCGACGGAATGATTGGGTAGTGCTTCAAGAGCCGCTACGCAATCGCCCTTGATGATCGTGTCGATCCAGGACCCCGGAACTGCTGAGGTCCTGAGGTCGGCAAGCGGGAAAACTGACGCCATGTGATACTCTCTGTTACACTTACTCGATGCTCTTAACTGGGTGTTATGGTTACCTAACTTGGTTACCAAAGGCTGAAGCGGAGAGCATTTTCTCGAAATTCCGGTGGAACGGCTTAAATGGCGCCGACAACGCCAATGGCACAGATGACCATCGGGACGGTCCCCGGCATTCGCAGCCAAAGATCAATCTGTTGGACAATTTTGGCAGCGCCGTCGACTTCGATCGAAGCTGAGCCCGTGCCGTTCGCTTTTGACGAACTGGTCCTGGAGTTGCGTAAAAACAATAACATGGGGCCGACAGAGACGCGGAAATCCGCGGCCCTGCCTTCATACACCTGGCGTCAATGCTTCAGCGAGCCACTTCACCGTATTGCATTGCGTCGAGATCGGCGATCAGCGACGGACCGGTCGGATGCCATCCGAGCCGTGCCCGGGTCTGAGCACTGGAAGCGGGGAAATCCATGCCGGCAAACGCCGACATCCATCCAAAATAATCCGCTGCCTCCTCGCGCGAAATGGACACGGCCGGCACATTCAAGCCGCGGCCAATGGCCTCCGCGATTTCGCGGGCTTCAACCCCCTCTTCGTCAACCGCATTGTAACGTGCTCCCAGTTCCCGCTTTTCCAGTGCGAGCCTATAGAGACGCGCCACATCGAGCAGGTGCGCAGCAGGCCAGCGATTGCGTCCTTCGCCGATATAGGCTGCGACGCCCTTTTCGCGAGCGATGGCGATGAACGGCGTGATGAGGCCCTGCTTGCGCGTATCATGAACCTGCGGCAATCGGACCACCGATACGTTCACTCCCGCATTCAACAGCTCAGCGCCCGTCAGTTCGGAAGCGATACGTGGATTGGGATGGCTGGTGTTGAAGACATCTTCGGTCCCGGGCTGGCCGGGCTTATGATTACCCATGCCGGTGCCGGAGGTTATGACCAGCGGCCGATCCGAGCCGGCAAGTGCGGCGCCGAGCGCCCGGATGGCGTGTCGATCCTTTTCGCAATTTTCCACGAACCTTGAGAAATCGTGGTCGAAGGCTGTGTGGATCACGCCGTCCGCCTTCGCCGCGCCGCTGCGCAGGCTCTCCGGATCCTCAAGAGTTCCCCTGTGCACTTCGGCGCCTGCAGCCGCCAGCGATTGCGCTCCGGCGTCCGACCGGGTCATGCCGATCACCTGATGGCCAGCGTTTATAAGTTCAGGAACAAGGGCTGAACCGATAAAGCCGGTCGCACCCGTAAGAAAGATACGCACGATGACGTCTCCTTGTTGGTCGAGCACGCACTATCCGACCATCCTTTATTCTGTTAAAGTAGTGACCTCATCATATTATAATTGCTAACAGGATCATCATGCCGATCAATACCGGCAACTCATTGGGAGCCTTCTTGAAGGATCGCCGCAACCGGCTTGATCCGGCGACCTTCGGCTTTTCGGGGCGCCGACGCACACCCGGACTGCGCAGGGAAGAGGTGGCCCAACGCGCCAACATAAGCCCCACCTGGTACACATGGTTGGAGCAGGGTCGCGGCGGCTCTCCCTCCTCGGACGTATTGAACCGGATCGCCACCGGGCTGATGCTGACCGAACCGGAGCGCGAACATCTTTTCATGTTGGGGCTCGGGCGGCCACCCGAGGTTCGTTACAGGACCACCGAAGGCGTCACTCCTCGGCTGCAACGCCTGCTGGACTCGCTCGACGCAAGTCCCGCCTTGATCAAGACCGCCACCTGGGATGTCGTCGCGTGGAACCGCGCCGCAGCCGTGGTCCTGACCGACTATGGCGCACTTCCCGTCGAGCAACGCAATATTCTGCGCCTGCTATTCGGCAATCCCGCCATTCGCGCTTCACAGCATGACTGGGAGAACCTAGCCCGTTTTGTGGTGGGAGCCTTCCGGGCCGATGCGGCCCGCGCCGGCGCGGTGTCGGAAGTCAGCGAGCTTGTCGATGAACTCTGCAAAGTCAGTTCGGAATTCGAAGCGTTGTGGCTTGAGAATAACGTTCACGTCCAGGGGGAAGGATTAAAGCACCTGCGCCATCCCAAACTTGGCCCTATCGAGCTGGAATATTCCGCCTTTGCCGTCGACGGCCGACCCGATCTCGGTTTGGTCATCTATACCCCGGCCGACAGATCGGTTGCCGACCGTATCCGCTCACTTGTCATACAGCAGCTTTGACTTTGCCGAGGCCGACTATCAGGCCCCGGCTCTCTCGGCTGAATCATGAATTTCCCGGCTATCAGCCGGCGCCTCGTCCCGCTCGTTCATGCCGTAGTCGCGGACGACATGGGCGATACGCAGACGGTAGTCCGCAAAAACAGTTCCTCGACCGGCCTTCTGCGCCGCGCGATGGGCTTCGCGGTTGCGCCACTCCTTGACCGCCGCCTCGTCGCGCCAGAAGGAAAGCGACAGGATCTTGCCGCTCTGGCTGAGACTCTCGAAGCGCTCGATGGAGATGAAACCGTCGATCGTTTCGAGTTCGGCGCGCAGCTTTCCGGCTATGTCGAGATAGTGCTGACGCTCATCGGGATGGGGAACGACTTCGAAAATGACTGCGATCATGGCGATATCCTCGGCGTATGCGGCAGGGATATATTTTTCAGGAAAATACGATCCTCCTGCAAGATGAAACGCTCGCGGCGGGAGAAATCGTGATTCGCCTGGGCCTCCAGATCGGCGGCCAGGCTTTTGCGATAAGCCTCGTAGGCGGCCAGGCTCTCGATATTGTAGACGCCGTAGGCTGTCGTCAATGAGCCCTCGTGCGGGGCGAAATAGCCGATGAGATCGGCGCCATTGCGCGGGATGATCTGGCCCCAAGCCTTGCCATATTCGGCGAAGGCCTCCTGCTTGAAGGGGTCGATCTGATAGCGGATGAAACAGGTGATCATGGCTTTCTCCTTTGCTGATACGGATGTTTTCGCACATTGAAGAACGGAGATGCTTCGGCTACGATCGAAGTATGAAAGAAGGTCCTGACATAGCGCAGATCGGCTCGTTGATCGGTGATCCGGCGCGAGCAAACATACTGACGGCCTTGATGGGCGGCCGCGCGCTGACGGCAACAGAGTTGGCGGCTGCGGCCGGCGTGACGCTGCAGACGGCAAGCGCCCATCTTTCCAAGCTCGAAGCGGGTGGTTTACTGGCGCAGCGCAAGCAGGGCCGGCATCGCTATTTCGCGCTGGCGGATGATGGCGTCGGCAAGCTGCTTGAGGGGATCATGGGTTTTGCCGCCAGCCGCGGACACCTGCGCCACCGCCCCGGCCCGAAGGAGCCGGCGCTGCGCAAGGCGCGCATCTGCTACGATCATCTTGCCGGTGACTATGGCGTGCGCATGCTCGACAGTCTGATAGAAGGTGGTTCGATTTCAGCCATGGGCGAAGGCCTGAGCCTGACGGCGCAGGGCGAGACCCACCTTGGTTCGATCGGCATAGACATATCCGGATTGCGGTCGAGCCGCCGTCCGCTCTGTCGATCCTGCCTGGACTGGAGTGAACGCCGCGCCCATCTCGCCGGCAGCCTCGGCAAGGCACTTCTTGCGAATTTTCTCGACAAGGGCTGGGCGCGGCGAACCGAAAACAGTCGCTCGATCTTCTTTACGCCGGAAGGCGAGCGCCGTTTTCTGGCGCTCTTTCCGATCGAGGCGGGCGAGCTCTCCTAGGCGTGGCCGATCAGGACGTCGGCGAAATTGCCGGCTGCAATTCGGCTGCAGAGATCTCCCCATTCGCAACCAAGGCAGGCGTGGCGAATCTCACCGCTGGCGAAATTCCGCCGTAGCTTTGCAAGCAGGGCGGCATCGGGCGCCAGCATCGCGCCAATTTCGATCTCTTCTCCCAGCAGGGCCACCACGTCCGCGAGAGCAGCGGCGTCCCGCTCGATGACCGACGCCTTGAAACAGTGCGGCTCCATCTTGTCCAGAAGCGGTGCGCAGATATCGTCAGGCCCGGAGACCAGCTTGATCTCCTCCCCTTTTGTCAGACGCTCGGCAATGCGGCGATAATTGTCGGTGAAGGCCGGCGTATAGCCTTCACCGACGAAGGTCAGCATGCAGAGCAGATGGTGGGCGCGAAGCCGAACAGTCAATTCAGCTTTGCCTTGCCGCTATAGACCTGGGCGGTCTTCAATACTGCGGCCGCAAGCGCGGATTTCAGCACGGCGCCAAGGATGAACGGAGCGACGCCTAAGAGCCAGCCCTTTTCAGCGCCGATCAATGCCGCAAGCCATGCGCCACCGATCGCAAGGCACAGGATATTGGCCGAGAGATGGGCGAGGAAACTACGCACGACGCGGTCGCCGCTCCAGCCGCGCTCGGCAAGCCAGCCGACCAGCGCGCCAATGATCGGGAAGGAGACGAGATAGCCGGCCGTAGGCCCCATGAAGGGCGCGATGCCGCCTGCGCCGCCGGCCAGAACCGGAAAACCGACCATGGCTTCGCCAAGCCACGCCAGAATAGTGATCGCGCCGAGACGCCAGCCGTAGAGCGCGCCGATCATGGTGACCGCAAAGGTCTGCATGGTGATCGGCACAGGCACCATCGGCACCGAAATCTGCGACGCGAGCGCCAGCGCCAGCGTTCCGGCGAGAACGAAGGCGGCCTTGACGACCAGCGACCGTTGAGCAAGGCGCAGCGGGTCAAAGGTGGCTTCTTCGTGATGATGCAGCAGGGACATGAGCTCTCCTTCTAGAAATTATAGATAATTTTTAATTCCCATCTATTTTATGTCCGAGTTTATAGATCGAGGCAAGCGGCGGATGCGTAAATTTATGCTGCTTGGGGCAGGAGGGCCCGGAAAGCATGGATTTCAAAGGGAAGAAAAATGGTAGTACCGCCTTCAGGTACGGAGCTTTAGACCAAGTCCCGTACCGCAGATCAGATAGAATGAGCCAACTCCTGCCATCGAAAGATGACTCGCGCGAGTGTTTCCGCCAAAAATTATCTATAATTTTTTCGAGTGCTCAACCGACGATCGCGAAGGCCTCGCGCGTCGAGCCTGAGGGAGTGCGCACGGGAGCGCGACCGATCCATTGGACGTGCTTCTGCAGGATGGCGGCAGCCTCGTCGGAGCGCCCTTGGCGGAGTGCGGCCAGGATGGCGCGATGATCGTGATCCGTGCGCTTTTCCCAGCCGGATTGCCATGCGGAAAAGAGAAAGCGGGCGCTGGCGGCATGCAGGTCGTCGATGGCGGCCAGCAGGCGCACCATGCCGCAGGGCGCCAGGATGAGACGATGGAAGCGGCGATTGGCCTCTTCCCAGGCATGGACATCGCCGGCGGCATCGCCTTCCCGCGTCGCCTCCTCGGCGGCATCCAGAATGGCAGGCGTCAGGTGCTGCGCCGCATGCTTCAAGGCGAGACCCTCGAGTGCCGCGCGCATTTCGGCGACTTCGCGGACCTCCTCGAGATCGAAGGAGGCGACGCGAACGCCGCGACGCGGCAAGTTGATCGCCAGGCCCTGCGCTTCCAGCCGCCGGAATGCCTCGCGCACCGGCACATGGCTGGTGCCGAACTCCTCGGCGATGTGATCCTGCCGCAGCCGCGCATCGGGCGCGATCTCACCACGGATGATGCGGTCGGCAAGCACCCGGCTGATGCGGCTGGCAATGGTGTCGTGACGCTCCTTGGCCATGGCCGATCCTTAAAGCCGGGCTTACGGATTGTCGAGCGACATGCTGAAGTCATGAAGCCTTTTGAACTTCGCCGACCCTTTCCGTCAGCGCAGCACAGCCATGCCCGCCAATTGGTTGAGCTTTGCCGGCACATCGTGTAAAGCGCGACGGTCATTTTTTCTGAGCATGTTCCGATACACTGACGGTTTTCCACCGAACATGCCGAACCCAGCCCTCATCAAAGGCAGCAATTCTCATGAGTAATGGCTTCGACCTCATCATCTTCGACTGCGACGGCGTTCTGGTCGATTCGGAAATCATCGCGGCAGACGTCGAATCCAAACTGCTGACGGATGCAGGCTATCCCATCAGTGCCGAGGAAATGGGCGAGCGCTTTGCCGGCATGACCTGGCACAACATTCTGTTCGAAGTCGAGCGCGAGGCCAGCATCCCGCTCTCCGCATCGCTGCTCGACAAATCGGAAAAACTTCTGGATCTGCGGCTCGCCAACGATGTCCAGGCGATTTCCGGCGTTCCGCTCGCGCTGTCGCGACTGCCGATGCCGCGCTGTGTCTGCTCGAACTCCAGCTCCGCGCGTCTCGACATGATGCTCACCAAGGTCGGCTACCTCACGCTGTTCGCGCCGCATATCTACTCCGCCAAGGATCTCGGCGCCGACCGTGTGAAGCCCAAGCCGGACATTTTCCTGCATGGCGCCGAGCAGATGAACGCCAACCCAGCCAATACCATCGTCGTCGAGGATTCGGTCCACGGCGTCCAGGCGGCGCGCGCCGCCGGCATGCGCGTCATCGGCTTCACCGGTGCTTCGCATACCTATCCCTCGCATGCCGACAAGCTGACCGATGCCGGCGCGGAGACCGTGATTGCCCGTATGGCCGACCTGCCTGGCATCGTCATGGCCCTGGCCGAATGGGATGGCGTTTTGTGAGATATCGCAGGCTGCAAAGAAAAGGCCCCGCCGCGAGACAGGGCCTTTCCTTTTTCATTTCGTGCGAATGACATATGCGCCCACACAATCGCGGCGCAGTTCGGATGCGCAGGCGACGTGCGCTTAGTGGCGCTTCTTGCGTGCCGGCTTCTCACCCTTGTCAGGCTTCTGCGGCCCCTGGTCGAAACTGACCTGGACGATGGTAAAACCGCCTGAACCACCGGTAACGCTGATATCGTCGTCCCTGAAGAGGAACTGGGCCGTGCTCTCGCCCGGTGGAATTTCAGCCGTGTAGTTGATGGTCTTGCTGTAAAGCGCGGTCTCGTTGTCCATGACGGCGACATGGATCGGCAGGGTCACCTTGCCGGAGCTACCCATCGGGCCGGCGACCAGACGCCCTTGCACGGCGACATGAATCCCGAGATTGGTGCCATCGGTCGTGCACTGGCGCGTCGCCTCCGCCAGCGAGGCCTGATAGGTCAACTGGTTCGGGTCATCCTTGGCGCCCTTGGCGTAAGTCCGGTAGACGGCGGCCTGGTCGGGGATGGTAACCTGCGGGCATTTGCCGGCGACATAGGCCTGACCACCAGTTACCTGGGGAGCAGCCCCGGTGGTACCCGCCTGCGGTGCGACCGTAACATCCGTTCCCGGCTGCTTGTCACTGTTGCCGCCGAGGCCAAGAGAGCTGCAACCAGTCAGCAATGCCAGAAGCGAAGCGGAAAAAAGACGACGCGAAACCCTGCCAAACACTATTATTCCACCCTCTCCATACAATTCACATTATCGGCCTGAAGCCTGTCGGACGGGCCTTTTATGACACTTGGCGATGGTCTATACCAGCGACGCAGCGAAAAATCGATTGGGTAGACACCGTTTTGGCTCACTTTTCGAGATCGACATATTGGCACAAACTGTCGCCCGCCGGCGCTGATCCCACGCGCCTTGCGCAAACGCGAAAACCACGCGGCTGATCCGACGCAAAAAGACAGGCCGCCGTCGTTTCGTTCCTCTACTCTCTCAACCGATCACTCAGGCAATTTTGCGACCGAAGGAATTCTAGACCGTGGACTATATCTCAACGCGGGGAGAAGCCCCTGCCCTTGGCTTCTGCGACGCCCTCCTGACCGGCCTTGCGCGTGACGGCGGGCTCTACGTTCCCCGTGAATGGCCGACCCTGACGAAAAAAGAGATCCGCGCCTTCCGCGGCAAGAGCTACCAGGACGTCGCCTTCGCCGTCCTGTCGCCCTTCACCAACGGCGAAATCCCCGCCGATGTCTTCCGCGGCATGATCGACGACGCCTACGCCACCTTCCGTCATCCGGCGGTGACGCCACTGGTGCAGACCGGCCCGAACAGCTTCGTCATGGAGCTGTTCCACGGCACGACGCTCGCCTTCAAGGATGTCGCCATGCAGCTGCTCGCGCGGCTGATGGACTATGCGCTGGAAAAGCGCGGGCAAAAGGCAACGATCGTCGGCGCCACATCGGGCGATACCGGCGGCGCGGCAATCGACGCCTTTGCCGGCCGCGAGCGCACCGACATCTTCATTCTATTTCCGCATGGCAAGGTCTCGCCGGTGCAGCAGCGGCAGATGACCACCTCGACCGAAGCCAATGTGCATGCTCTGGCAATCAACGGCAATTTCGATGATTGCCAGAACCTCGTCAAAGCCATGTTCAACGATGCCGGCTTCCGCGACAAGGTCAGGCTTTCCGGCGTCAACTCGATCAACTGGGCGCGAATCATGGCGCAGGTGGTCTATTATTTTACCACGGCCGTTGCGCTGGGCGGCCCGGACCGGAAAATTTCCTTCACCGTGCCGACGGGCAATTTCGGTGATATTTTCGCCGGCTACGTCGCCAAGCGGATGGGCCTGCCGATCGACCGCCTGGTCATCGCCACCAACGAGAACGACATCCTGGCGCGCACGCTGAAGACCGGCCGCTACGAGATGCGCGCCGTCAAGGCAACCACCGCGCCGTCGATGGATATCCAGATCTCCTCCAACTTCGAGCGGCTGCTGTTCGAAGCGAATGGCCGTGACGCCTCGAAGGTGCGCGCCGCGATGGAAAGCCTGAAACAGTCGAGCGGCTTTTCGATCAGCGAAAAGGCCTTGAAGTTCATCAAGAAGGACTTCCGCGCCGGTCGTGCCAGCGAAAAGCAGGTGGCAGAGACAATCCGCAAAACGCTGGCGGAAACGGGTTACCTACTCGATCCACACACGGCCATCGGCGTCTTCGTGGCGGAGAAAAACGAGCGGTCGACGAGCCCGATGGTGACGCTTGCCACCGCGCATCCCGCGAAATTCCCCGCCGCAGTAAAATCCGCATGTGGTATTGACCCGGCGCTTCCAACGTGGCTTGCTGGTCTGATGACCAGGGAGGAGCGTTTCGACGTTCTCGATCCGGAGCTTAAAGCCGTGGAAAGTTTTATCGGCGAGCATGCCCGGGCCGGGGAACAACAGACGCGGAAAGACAAGCGATGACAGTGGAATGCACCCGGCTTGCGTCCGGGCTGACAGTAGCAACCCAATCGATGCCACACCTCGAAAGCGTGGCACTCGGCGTTTGGATCAAGTCGGGTTCGCGTAACGAGACCGAAGCGGAACACGGGATCGCGCATCTGCTCGAGCATATGGCGTTCAAGGGTACGGCGCGGCGTTCCGCGCGGCAGATCGCCGAGGAGATCGAGAATGTCGGCGGCGAAGTCAATGCCGCTACCTCGACCGAAACGACCTCCTATTATGCACGCGTGCTGAAGGACCATGTGCCGCTCGCGGTCGATATTCTTGCCGACATCCTGACGGAGTCCGCCTTCGAAGAGGAGGAGCTGGCCCGCGAAAAGCAGGTTATCCTGCAGGAAATCAATGCGGCGAACGACACGCCCGACGACGTGGTCTTCGACAAGTTCTCCGAGGTCGCCTATCGCGGCCAGACGCTCGGCCGCGCAATTCTCGGTACGCCGGAAACCGTCGTCTCCTTTTCGCCAGAGCAGATTCGTCACTATCTGGACCGCAACTACACGACCGATCGCATGTTCGTCGTGGCGGCCGGTGCGGTCGATCACGAAAGCTTCGTGCGTCAGGTGGAGGAGCGCTTCTCCAGCCTGCCGACCAAACCCTCCACTTCGCCAGTGATCGAGCCGGCTCGCTATATCGGCGGCAACATCCGCGAAACGCGCGACCTGATGGATGCGCAGATCCTCCTGGGCTTCGAGGGGCGTGCCTACCACACGCGCGACTTCTACTGTTCGCAGATCCTTGCCAATATCCTCGGCGGAGGCATGTCCTCGCGTCTCTTCCAGGAAGTGCGCGAATTCCGGGGTCTCTGCTATTCGGTCTACGCATTTCACTGGGGCTTCTCCGATACCGGCATCTTCGGAATCCACGCCGCCACCGGCGGCGAGAACCTGCCGGAGCTGCTGCCCGTCATCGTGAAAGAGCTGCATAAGTCCTCACACGAGATCCAGCAGCAGGAAATCGAGCGGGCCCGCGCCCAGATCCGCGCGCAGCTGTTGATGGGCCAGGAAAGTCCGGCTGCCCGTGCCGGCCAGATCGCCCGGCAGATGATGCTTTATGGCCGCCCGATCCCGAACCAGGAGATGCTGGAGCGCCTGGAGGGCATCACCATCGACCGGCTGACGGATCTTGCCGGCCGCCTGTTCTTCGATACAGTACCGACGCTTTCGGCGATCGGGCCGCTGGAACAGCTTGCACCGATGGAAGACATCGTCATGTCGCTGTCGTCGCCGGCGCCCGCCTCCAGAAGCGCGAGCGGCTAAGGCCACGCCGCGGGCCGATGGGTTCAATTCTCGGGGGAGTGCTTGGCGGCATGCAAAAATCTGTCTTTCGGTTTCTCTCACGTCATCCGGACGCGGTTGAACTCGAAAACGACCAATATTTGCTGCGCCTGCCGCGTTACTCCGATTTCAATCAATGGCACAGGCTGAGAGCCGAAAGCCGCCGCTTCTTGGAGCCTTGGGAACCGACCTGGCGGCATGACGAGCTGACCGAAGGCGCCTACCGGGCGCGCATCATCAGGGGCAAGCAGGAATATAGTTCCGGCCAGGCCATACCGTTATTCATTTTCCTTAGGGAAAACATGACGTTGGTCGGAGGCATAACGATCGGATACATTCGCCGCGGTGCTGCGCAGAGCTGCATGATCGGATACTGGATGGGCGAGCGCTATTCCGGTCAGGGTCATATGTTCGCCGCACTTCAGTTGGTTATACCCTATATCTTTTCCGGACTTGAGTTGCACCGTATTGAAGCAGCCTGTATTCCGGATAACGAGCGTAGCATGCGGCTTTTGGAAAAGGCCGGTTTCCAGCGAGAAGGTCATTTGCGCGGGTATCTAAAAATCAACGGTCAGTGGCGCGACCATGTCATGTTTTCAAGGTTGGCAGCGGATGCCGACCCGAACCGAAAATACGACCAGCGATGACCACCGGATTGATGCCAGCAATGCCGACCGCCAAGCGGCTCTGCGCGCTGCTCGCAACGCTCGCGGCCACCATGCTGCTCCTGTTTGCCGGCATGGCGCACGCAGCCGAGCCCGTGAAGATTTCCCGCGACGACACAGCCCTCGACCTGACGGCAACAACGGAGATCTATACCAACCAGGGCGAGGCCTTTCAGGTCTCAACGGCCGCCGGCGCCGACGGCATCCGGCGCCGGATTGAGGTACGATCCTCCTCACCGAACCATCAGGGCGACTGGGCCGTTTTCGCGCTCGCCAATGTTTCCGAAGAGCAGCTGGAACGCGTCATCGTCGCCCCGCATTTCCGCCTGGTGAATTCGAAGGTCTTCTGGCCGGACCTCGGCTCGCAGCGCATCGTCGCGATCACGCCGAGCGAAGGCTTTGCGCTCGACCGGCAACCGAGCGACGAGGCCGATGTGTTCCGCATCACGCTGAACCCCGGCGCCGTCGTCACCTTCGTTGCCGAACTCTCGTCTCCGAACCTGCCGCAGCTCTATCTCTGGGAACCCAACGCCTACAAGGATACGGTCAACGCCTTCACGCTCTATCGTGGCATCGTGCTCGGCATTGCCGGCCTGCTGGCGGTGTTCCTGACCATTCTCTTTGTCGTCAAGGGCACCTCGATGCTGCCGGCAACGGCAGCGCTCGCCTGGGCGGTGCTCGGCTATATCTGTGTGGATTTCGGCTTCCTCGGCAAGCTCATCATGATCACGTCAAGCGATCAGCGAATATGGCGCGCCTGTGCGGAGGTGGCGCTCGCTTCAAGCCTGGTGATCTTCCTGTTCACCTATCTCAACCTCAATCGCTGGCATGCGCACCTGGGCTACGTCACGCTCGCCTGGGTCCTTGGCCTCGCCCTGCTCTTCGGCGTGGCGATCTACGATCCGTCGATCGCGGCCGGCATCGCCCGGTTGTCGCTGGCACTGACTGCGACTGCGGGTCTGCTGCTCATCATCTATCTGGGCTTCAGCCGCTATGACCGCGCCATCCTGCTGGTGCCTGCCTGGGCGCTGATCCTCGTCTGGCTGTTCGGCGCCTGGATGACGGTGACGGGCAAGCTCGACAACGACATCATCCAGCCAGCACTCGGCGGCGGCCTCGTGCTGATCGTCCTGCTGATAGGCTTCACGGTCATGCAGCATGCCTTTGCCGGCGGCGCATTCCAGCAGGGCCTGTTCTCGGATCTCGAACGGCAATCCCTAGCGCTTACCGGCTCCGGCGACACCGTCTGGGACTGGGATGTAGCACGCGACCGCGTGGTGACGACGCCCGACATCTCGACGAAGCTCGGCCTGTCGCCGGGCACCATGCATGGCGCGGCGCGCAACTGGCTGCCGCGGCTGCATCCCGACGACCGCGACCGCTTCCGCGCGACCCTGGACGTGCTTCTCGAACATCGTCGCGGCCGGCTGAACCACGAATTCCGCATCCGCGCCGAAGACGGACATTTCCACTGGCTGTCGATCCGCGCGCGGCCGGTGCTTGGATCGAACGGCGAGATCATTCGCTGCGTCGGCACCATCGTCGATATCACAGAGCAGAAGAATTCGATCGAGCGGCTGCTGCACGACGCGGTGCACGACAATCTGACCGGACTGCCGAACCGACAGGTCTTTCTCGATCGCCTGCAGGCCGTTCTGACGCTGGCGCCGGAGGGCAACCAGCTGCGGCCGACCGTCATGGTGATCGACATCGACCGCTACAAGCTCGTCAACGACACACTCGGCGTCGCTGCGGGCGACAATATTCTCATCGCGCTGACGAGACGCCTTCGCCGCCTGCTGAAGCCTCAGGACACGCTCGCGCGCCTTTCCGGCGACCAGTTCGGCTTGATCCTCGTTTCCGAGCGCGATCCGGCCAAGGTGGCCGACTTTGCCGACGCGATCAGCAAGGCGATCATGGTGCCGATCAACTTCGCCAATCGCGAGATCATCCTGACGGCATCGGTCGGGCTGACGTCCTGGGTCGACCAGCAGGAAAATGCGCCCGGCATGCTCAGCGACGCCGAGCTTGCCATGTACCGCGCCAAGCGCGCCGGCGGCAATCGCGTCGAGCCCTTCCAGCCCGCCTTCCGCAGCTTCGGTACTGACCGTCTGCAGCTCGAAACAGACCTGCGCCGCGCCGTCGAACGCAAGGAACTCTCGCTGGTCTATCAACCGATCGTGCGGCTTGAAGACGCCGAGGTGGCCGGCTTCGAGGCGCTGATGCGCTGGGAACATCCGAAGCGCGGCAATATTCCGCCAACGGAATTCATCCCCATCGCCGAGGCCTCGGACATTATCGGTCCGCTCGGCATGTTCGCGCTGGAGCAGGCGACCAACGATCTGATGGCTTGGCAGCGACAGACCGGCGACCTGCCGCTCTTCGTATCCATCAATCTCTCCAGCGTGCAGCTGCTCAACAACGAGCTCTACGACGATATCCGTGCCCTGCTCGCCAAGACCCATTGCGATCCGAGCCGCATCAAGCTCGAGCTGACGGAATCGCAGGTGATGGAGAACCCGGAGCAGGCGCGGCTCGTGCTCGACAAGCTGCGCGAAGCCGGCATCGGCCTGGCGCTCGACGATTTCGGCACCGGCTATTCCTCGCTCGCCTACCTTACCCGCTTCCCCTTCGACATGATCAAGCTCGACAAGGCGATGGTCCGCGACGAGAGCGACAAGAAGGCCATCCTTCTGCGTTCCGTCATTTCCATGGCGCGCGAACTCAACATGCGCGTCGTCGCCGAGGGAATCGAATCCGAAGAGGATGCGCTGGAGCTCGCCAAGATCGGCTGCACCTACGGTCAGAGCTTCATCTTCGGGCCGCCGATGGGCACGGATTCCGTGATCAGGCTGTTGAAGGAACGCTTTCCTCTGACGAAGCGTGCATAGACCTTCCCCTCCCCGGCTGGGGTGGCGGATCAGGCGTCGTTGATTAGGGTGCGGACATAGTCCAGCTTCGCCACCACCGGCGGCGACAGGATGAAGGGATAGGAGTCCGGCTGCCCCATGCTGCGCTGAATGGCGTTGATCGCGACGCTCAAGGGGATCCAGGCGCTGACGAGCTGGTCGGCGCTTTCGGCTCTATAGGGATTGAAATCCACCTCCGCCGCCATCTCGTGATAACCAAAGGGGTCGACCGCCAAACCGAAGGAGCGCGCGGTTTCCAGCGTATCGACGATGTGCAGGTAATGCGCAAAGCATTCCGCAAAATCTTCCCAGGGATGGGCGCTGGCATAGGCACTGATGAAGTTTTCGTGCCAGTTCGGCGGCGGGCCATTGTCATAGTGAGACTGAAGCGCCATGCCGTAATCCGCTCTCTCGTCTCCGAAGACGGTGCGGAAAACATCGAACCGGCCGCGGTCGCGCACGAGCTTGTTCCAGATGAAGTGGCCGGTCTCGTGGCGGAAATGGCCGAGCAGCGTGCGGTATGGCTCGTTCATGGAGGCGCGCGCCTGTTCGCGCGTCACGTCGTCGGCTTCGGCGGCACGAATAGCGATCAGCCCCTCTTCATGGCCGGTCCTGGCGGGCACGACATTGCTGCCCTGCACCTCATCTTCGAGGAAGTCGAACACCAGCCCGCCCACAGGATCCTGTTGTCGATCAGGATGCGGCAGGTTCCAGCGCAACAACGAATAGAACAGATGCCGCTCGGCCTGACCGATGCGCCGCCAGCGGTCTATGCCCTGTTGGGTATCCGTGTTGGGCACCAGGCGGTTGTGACGACAGGCTGTGCAGAATGGCTGCGGGTCGTCCGCATCGACAAGCCAATTGCAGATATCGAGTTCGGCGTTGGCGCAGAAACGGACGTGGCTCGATGGCTCGGCGACCAGATGCCAATTCGCTCCTTCCTCGGCCTCCAGCGCATATATGGCCAGCCGATCCGGGACGAATCCGAGCTGATGACCGCAGCGGACACACTGCCTGTTGTCGAAATGCACCGGCTGGCCGCAATGGTCGCAAGTGAAAAGCCGCATGGAAACCCTCTTCGAAATAACGTCCCATCGACACGAAAGAGCCCGTCTCGTCTCCGAGACAGGCTCTACTTAGCGGGCCGCTTCTGCGGCACTATCTCAGATTGCACAGCGACCTGAAATTGGCGAGCAGCCGGATTACATCCGATCCACTGCACCCTTGACCTTATCCTTGGCCTTGCCGATGGCGCCCTGCACCTTGCCCTTGGCTTCCTGGGCCGCGCCTTTTGCGCGCAGTTCCTTGTCGTTCGTGGCCTTGCCGGCCATCTGCTTGGCCTTGCCGGCCACTTCGTTGACCTTGCCGGATACCTTGTCGGTCGTGCTACCCATGTCTAACACCTCCATAATTGGCACAGCGTTATTGCCGTTGCCCTGCCATGAAAACGTCACGGGCGTTACTTCGTTCCAATATAATGCAGTTCGCCTCAGCCATGCCCCGCATGCGGCGACAGCATTGCGGGGTTGATACCCATCAAAGCCAAGGCGCGCTCGTACTTGTCGTCGAGGCTTCGGTCGAAGATCAATTCCTCTTCGGCGGGGCAGTTCAGCCAGCCGTTATTGCCGATCTCGGCCTCCAATTGGCCGGCGCCCCAGCCGGCGTAACCGAGCAGCATGGTGGCGCGTTTGGGGCCGCTTCCCTTGGAGATGGCCCGCACGATATCCAGCGTCGCCGTCAGGCTGATATCGTCGCTGACCGGAATACTGCTGTCGCTGATATAGTCGTCGGAATGCAGGACGAAGCCGCGGCCGCTTTCGACCGGTCCCCCGGTCTGGATGGGGAAATCGCGCGCGACGGGCGGGAGAACGATGGCGTCGTCGTCCTTGATCATATCGAGATGCAAAAGGACATCCGTGAAGGTCAGCTTCTGGCCCCGGTTGATGACGAAGCCCATGGCCCCGGCATCGGAATGAGCGCAAATATAAATAACCGTCCGGTTGAAGTTCCGGTCCTCCATGCCCGGCATGGCGATCAGGAACTGGCCGTCGAGAAAACCTCTTTCGCGTCTATTCTTCAGCGTCGATAGGGACATTGTGCCTCCTGACCGCAGTCCATAACTGCACCGCTAAAAAAGAAGATGGGGCAATGTCATAAATCAATCAACTGAAAATGATCATTTCTTTTTTAAGCCGCGCTGGCTCCGGGCCAGCCAATCCGCTAAATCCTGCTCTCATGATTGGAACAGTTACCCTCCCCCGCCTGCCAACGCTTCTTGCCGAAACGCTTGCCGCCATCCTGTGCATCGGTACCGCCGCTTTCGCTGCAACGACTGATTGGGTGCACAATCAGGGCGGCCGCATGCGCCTGGTTGCGCTGGCACCGGACGCCGAAGGGCATATCCGCGCCGCGCTGCAGATCGAACCACAGCCCGGCTGGATCACCTATTGGCGCGAACCGGGCCAGAGCGGCATCCCGCCACAGGTAACGCTGGCCCCCAATAGCGGAATAAAGCTGGAGAAGACCGGCTATCCGATCCCGAAAAGGATCACGGTCGGCGCCATACAGGAAATCGGCTATGACGCGCCGGTGACATTGCCGCTCGATTTCACCATCGAGGGCAAGACGCCGGCAAAACTGGAATTGACCGCCTTCATCGGTTTCTGCAAGGAGATCTGCATTCCATTCCAGGCTGAGTATTCGCTGGCGCTGCCGACGAGCGAACAGCCGACGGCGCATGAACTGGCACTGCTGGACGCAGCCAAGGCCTCCCTGCCGCAGGCTCCATCCTCTGATTTCGCCCTTGAGAGCCACAGCCTTTCCGCGGATGCGAAAAACCTTTCGCTGCACCTCACCCTGCCTGACGCGACCGGAGAAAATCCGGCGATCTATGTCACCGGGCCGACGGGCTACGTGTTTTTCCAGCAAGCGAATGCGAAGCGGGAAGGCACCGCCTACTCGGCCGATATCGCAATCGCCAAGCTGCCGAAGAATTACGATATCAAGGGCAAGACCTGGGGTGTCCTCGTCGTCGACGGCGATCGCGCCATGGAAACCACGCTTGCGTTCGAATAGCTCCGATCTATAGTTCGCCCAACAATCCCTATCCAATCGGCGGCCGTTCAAACGCCCCCGAGATCGCGCCCCAAGGAGAGAGCCATGACCATTGCAATCGGCGATAAACTGCCCGCCGCCACTTTCAAGGAAAAGACCGCCGACGGCCCGGTCGAGATCAGCACCGAGCAGCTTTTTGCCGGCAAGCGCGTCGTGCTTTTCGCCGTTCCGGGCGCATTCACGCCCACCTGCTCGCTCAACCATCTGCCTGGCTATCTCGAAAACCGGGACGCCATTCTCGCCAAGGGCGTCGATGATATCGCCGTCATCTCGGTCAACGACTGGCATGTGATGGGCGCCTGGGCGCAATCATCCGGCGGCATGGGCAAGATCCACTTCCTCGCCGACTGGGACGGCTCCTTCGCCAAGGCGCTCGGCCTCGAAGTCGACCTCTCCGCCGGTGGCCTCGGCATCCGCTCCAAGCGCTATTCCATGCTGGTGGAAGACGGCGTGGTGAAGTCGCTGAACATCGAGGAAAGCCCGGGCCAGGCTACGGTTTCGGGTGCTGCCGCGATGATCGAGCAGCTTTGAGATTTCGACGGATTGAGGGGGCCGGTCGTATGACTGCCGCTCCAGACTGAATCGGGAATACTTGGGTATGCCCAAGTGTTCCCATTTCTATGCCCTATGTCTGCTTGTCACCCGGATATAATAGCCATCCGGATCGATGATGCGAAAATCGCGTAGACCCCATGGTTGCAGGACAAGCTCGGATACCGGGTGACCACGCGTTCTGGTGGTCTCGTAGAAGCCCTCTATGTCCGCAACGTTCAATACGATTTCGACGCCGAGGCCGAGCCGCTCTCCATCGGTGGCTCGAAGGGGATGATCGTGTCCGAGGGCCTCCCGCTTGTTGACAGAAATGGCCGCCTCGCCATTCGTGAGCATCGTATAGTCCGCGCTTGCCTGACCAATTTCCTGGAAATTCAGCACCCGGCGATAGAATTCTATCGATGCCTGAACGTCGGTAACAAATAGCTCCAGCCGCAATTTCAAGACAGCCTCCTCTTCCAGCCCTGTCCAGCATTCTCCAGATCTCAATATCGCGGCAAGATAACTTTGTAGCAATCGCCATGGCGATTGGGAGCCAACGGCATTGGCCGAGAGATATTCCAATATCGTTCGTAGCAATCGGCAGGTAATCCAGCCCACGCCTCTTTTCCGCCGCATTTTCTCGGCTACAACACGTAATGTTATTACATAAATGAAAGCCCCCACATGCCTTTCGACCACAACCCCTTCGCGTCCTCCCTGATGGGGCGTTCCGCTCTTGTGCGCCTTGCCTATGTCGCGGTCGGCATAGCGGTACTCTGGGCGGCCATCGGCTGGGCGGTGGCCTTGGCATGAGCGATCTGATCCGTCTCGACAATCTTACCGTCACCTACGAGCGTCATCCCGCCGTGCACCACATTTCCGGCGCCTTCCGGACCGGTAGCCTCACGGCGATCGCCGGGCCGAATGGTGCGGGTAAATCGACGCTCTTGAAAGCCATCGTCGGTGAACTCAGGCCGGCGGGAGGGTCGATCGATCGCGGGGCGCTGACGCGCAACGATTTCGGCTACCTGCCGCAGGCCGCCGATATCAACCGCCGCTTTCCGATCTCGGTCGCCGACACGATCATGCTCGGTGCCTGGAAGAATGCCGGCGCATTCGGCCGCTTCTCGCGCCAGGATGCGGAGCGGGCGCGCGATGCGCTTTCGGTCGTCGGGCTTTCCGGTTTCGAAAACAGACATATCGGCTCGCTCTCGGCCGGCCAATTCCAGCGCGTGCTCTTCGCGAGACTGCTGCTGCAGGACGCGCGCGTCATCCTGCTGGACGAACCTTTTACCGCCATCGACCAGCGCACGACGCGCGATCTGCTCGACCTCGTTCTGCGATGGAACAACGAAGGGCGCACCGTCATCGCCGTTCTGCATGATTTCGATCAGGTGCGCGCTCACTTTCCCGAGACAATGCTGATTGCCCGCGAGCTTGTGGGATGGGGCGACACGCAGGACGTGATGAGCCCCGCCAACCTCATCAGGGCGCGGGCCATGGCCGAGCGCTGGGACGAGGAGGCCGAAGCCTGCCTGCCGGATGATGAGCTTGCCGAAAATGGTCTCGCAAAGCGGGAGCCGGCCGAATGACCGCCTACGATATCTTCCTCGCGCCCTTCGCGGATTATGGCTTCATGCGGCGCGCGCTCATCGCCTGCCTCTGCCTCGGCCTCGGCTCCGGCCCGATCGGCGTTTTCCTGATGCTCAGGCGCATGAGCCTGATGGGCGATGCCATGAGTCATGCGGTGCTGCCCGGTGCTGCCATCGGCTATCTCATCGCCGGTTCGCTGTCGCTGACGGCCATGGGGCTTGGGGGGCTGGTGGCCGGCCTTTCGGTGGCGCTGCTCTCCGGCCTCGTCAGCCGCATGACGGTGCTGCAGGAAGATGCGAGCTTTGCCAGCTTCTATCTGACGTCGCTGGCGCTCGGCGTGCTCATCGTGTCGCTGCGCGGGTCCAATATCGATCTCCTGCATGTGCTTTTCGGCACGATCCTCGCGATCGACGCCCCTGCCCTCTATCAGATCGGCGCGATCACGACGGTGACGCTGCTGGCCCTTGCCGTCATCTACCGGCCGCTGGTCATGGAATGCTTCGATCCGGGCTTCCTGCGCGCGGTTGGCGGGCGTGGGCCGGTCTATCATTTCCTGTTCCTGCTGCTCGTCGTGCTCAATCTCGTCGCCAGCTTCCAGGCGCTCGGCACGCTGATGGCCGTAGGGCTGATGATGCTGCCGGCGGCGATCGCGCAGCTCTGGTCGCGCAGCCTGCCCGTGATGATGGTGATCGCGACGGGGACGGCGGCGGCTTCCGGCTATATCGGCCTCATCGCCTCCTACCATCTCGAATTTGCCTCGGGCCCGACCATCATCATCACGGCAAGCCTGATCTACGGCCTCTCCATCCTCTTCGCACCTTCGGGCCTTGCCCGGCGGTTCTTTCCCCGTCCCCATCTCCGGGGCTAATCCGAACAAGGAGTCTCGCATGAACAAACAGAAACTGCTCCTCTCAGCCACGGCAGTGGCCTTCGTCGCCTTTGGCGTCGCCCGCCCCGCCGCCGCCGAGACGCTGGATGTCGTCGCTTCCTTCACCGTGCTTGCCGATGTCGTCAAGCAGGTCGGCGGCGACCATGTGAAGGTGTCGAGCCTCGTCGGCCCGAACGGCGATCCCCATGAATTCGAGCCGTCGCCTGCCGACGCCAAGAGGCTCAACGCCGCGAAGGTCACCTTCGTCAGCGGCGAGGGCCTGGAAGGCTGGATGGACCGGCTGATCAGCGCATCGGGCTACAAGGGAACGCCAGTCGTCGCCTCCGATGGCATCAACACCCGCACCATGGTCGATGACGGCAAGACGGTCACCGATCCGCATGTGTGGAACAGCCCGGTCAACGTGAAGGTCTGGGTCGCCAATATCGAAAAGGCGCTCTCCGCGGCCGATCCCGCCGACGCTGCCGATTTCAAGGCCAATGCCGAGCGCTACACCAAGGTGCTCACCGAACTCGACGCCTATGCCCACAGCAACTTCGACAAGATTGCCGACGATCGCCGCAAGGTGCTGACCAGCCACGACGCTTTCGGCTATTTCGGCCGCGAATACAATGTCAGCTTCCTGTCGCCGCTCGGCGTCTCGACGGAAACCGAAGCCTCTGCCGCCGATGTCGCCAAGCTGATCGAGCAGATCAAGACGGAGCATGTGAAGACCTATTTCTTCGAAAACTCCAACGATCCGCGCCTCGTCAAGCAGGTCGCCAAGGCCACCGGCGCCGAGCCGGGCGGCGAGCTCTACGTCGAATCCCTTTCCAAGGCCAATGGTCCGGCTTCGACTTACGAGAAAATGTTCCGTTATAACGTTGACCAGCTGGCCGCCGCGATGGCGAAGTCGAGCTGAGCCGCCGACTGAACGAACACTGAGCAAACCGGGTCGCAGGTATGTTTTGCCTGCGGCCCGTTCTGCTTAAAGCCCGCTTTGCTTAAAGATTGAGATCGAAGACCAGCAGCCCGGCCAGGCCGCCATCGGTCGAAGAGACGATCCGCTCGCCGACGGCGACATGCTGCGGATGCACCAGATAGGCATCCCGCGCCTCGGCGCTCTCGAACGTTACGGCAAAACCATCGACAAAGCCGCCATGCAGCCCCTCCGGCGAGACATTCGGCCCGTATTTGACATCGACAATGCCGGGAATGACCTGCTGCAAAGCGGCCACGGATTCGAAAAGAGCTTTCTTCTCATCCTGTGTCATGGCGGATTTAAGCCGAAGAAAAACGCAGTGCAGGATCATGGATACAGCCTCCCTGGATGTTGGAGGCAGCATAGAGGGAAAGGGGGATGGGGCAAGATGGGGTGAGGTGATGTTGAGGCTTTTTGGTGGTGACTGGCTCAATGTTCTCAGTGGACCAGAAGCGGACTTTGAAGGCCTGGCAAAGTCGGTCCTCTTCCCCTACCCCAAAGGCTGATTGGATCTGTCCGTATTTTTGATGGACGATCCGCCCGAGAACCATTGTTAAAATTGCGATCCTCACCGTCATCTATTTTATGATTGGCCTTCCGAGTGCCATGTTTCAGCGCAAAAGAGCCTTGCAAGACAAATTGATCGAAGGCTTTCAATCGGTTCTGAGGATAGCATGAAGAAGCTGATGGCCGTGGCAATTCTGTTCGCTTGTCTTATCATAGGAACGCTCTATGCCACTGCAGGCGGTGACTATCCGCCGCTTCAAGACGGTGATCTGATTTTTCAGACATCGACCAGTAGCCAATCAAGCGCGATCATATTCGCCACTGGCTCCGCCTTTTCGCACATGGGCATCATCAAAAACGACAATGGCGCAATCACGGTCATCGAGGCCGCGGCACGGGTCAAAGAAACACCCCTGAAGACCTGGATCAATCGCGGCTTGTTGAGGCGAGTGGCGATCTATCGCGACCCGCGCCTCACACCCGAAAAAGCACGGCAACTTCTGTCCTACTCCCGCACGCTCTACGGTAAACCCTACGACCTCTTTTTCTCCTTCAACAATGATGCGATTTATTGCAGCGAACTGCCCTATCTCGCCTACAAGGCTGCCGGCATCGACATTGGCAAGGCACAGAAAATATCTGAGCTAAACATCGACAACATGCTTGTCAAAAACCTGGTTCAGTCACGATGGCAGCGCGATAGCGAATGCACCGAACGCGGTTACGATTTCGATCAGTGCTATAAATACATCCTCAATCAGAGCCTCGTGACTCCAGTCAGCATCGCCAAAGATCCAAATCTCAGGATGATTTATTCGGACTACCCACTGTGATGACGCGATGCTGACGGCCGACAAGAATCGACGATCGGAGTGGCCTTAAGGGAGAAAATCTGGGCCGAGAACGAACGACACCAACCCCCTACTTCCGCTTAAACGGCTCCATCCCCTTGCGCGCCAGCTCATCCGCGCGCTCATTCTCCGGGTGCCCAGCATGACCCTTCACCCAGTGCAGCGTCACCTGATGCCGGTTGCGGGCCTCTTCCAGCGCCTGCCATAGCTCGGCGTTCTTCACCGGCTTCTTGTCGGCGGTCTTCCAGCCGTTTTTCTTCCAGCCGAAAATCCATTTGGAGATGCCATCCATCACATATTTGGAGTCGGTGTGAAGATCGACCTCGCAGGGGCTCTTCAGCGCGTTGAGCGCCGAGATCGCCGCCAGCAGTTCCATGCGGTTGTTGGTGGTCTCGGCCTCGCCGCCGAAAAGTTCCTTTTCGACGTCGCCGTAGCGCAGCACCGCGCCCCAGCCGCCGGGGCCGGGATTGCCGGAGCAGGCGCCGTCCGTGAAGATATCGACATGCTTCATGCCTTCAGCCCGTATTCGGCTGCGGAGGCGATCTGGCGGTGGAAGCGCAGCTTGCGCAGATATTCGATCGGGTCCTTCTTGGTGACCATGGCGCCGGCCGGCGTCGTCAGCCAGTCGTAAAGGCGGGTCAGGAAGAAGCGCAGCGCCGAGCCGCGCGCGAGCGTCGGCAGGGCGGCGATTTCGGCTGAATTCAGCGGGCGCACGCTCTGATAGCCGTCGAGCAGCGCCATCCCCTTGGTGACGTTGTAGGCGTAGTCCTTCTCGAAGCACCAGGCGTTGAGGCAGATCGAGACGTCGTAGGCGAGCTGATCGTTGCAGGCGAAATAGAAGTCGATCAGTCCGGAAAGCGTGTCGCCCAGGAAGAAGACATTGTCCGGGAAAAGGTCGGCGTGGATGACGCCTTCAGGCAGGTCCTTCGGCCAATGATGCTCAAGGAAATCGAGCTCGCTGCGGATCTCGTTCTGCAGGCCGGGCTCGACCTCATCAGCGCGCGCCTCGGACTTTTCCCAGAGCCCTTGCCAACCCTCGAGCGACAGCGCATTCGGGCGGCGGATTTCGAAGCCCTCGCCGGCGACATGCATGGCGGCCAGCGCCTTGCCGACCTCGCGGCAATGATGCGCCTCGGGCTTCCTGAGCCACATGCCTTCGAGGAAGGAGATCAGGGCGGCAGGGCGGCCGGAGAGATGGCCGAGCAGCTCGCCATCGCGGCGGGGCAACGGCAGCGGGCAGGACAGGCCGCGGCTTGCCAGATGCTGCATCAGCCCCAGGAAAAACGGCAGGTCGCCCTTGTCGACGCGCTTCTCATAAAGCGTCAGGATCAGCGGATCGCGCGTCGTGTGCAGCAGGAAGTTCGAATTCTCGACTCCCTCGGCAATGCCCTTATAGGAGAGCAGTTCGCCTACATCATACTCCGTCAGGAACCACTTCAAATCGTCTTCGGTAATATCGGTATAAACAGCCACGAAACAGTCCTGAATTTGGGCGCTTTGGGATCGGTTATTCGCCGTTGACGAAGGCCATGTCGGCGGTCGTCAGCTCGATGCTGCGCAGCTCGCGATTGACGAGGAAATTCTCGGTTTCCTTCACCGTCTCGGCAAGCTCCACGACGGCATTGTAGCGGGCGCGGAACGCTTCGATGATCTCGTTGACGATAACCTCTGGCGCAGATGCACCAGCCGAAAGGCCGACAGTGCTGATGTCGTCGATATTGTCCCAGTCGATCTCCGAAGCGCGCTGGACGAGCACAGATTTCGTCGCCCCTGCCCTCAGCGCCACTTCGACGAGGCGCTTGGAATTGGAGGAGTTCGGCGCGCCGACGACGATGAAGAGATCGCAGCCGGGGGCTGCCTCCTTCACCACTTCCTGGCGGTTTGTCGTGGCATAGCAGATCGAATCGGCTGATGGGGCGGTGAGATTGGGAAAGCGCTCCTGCAGCCGCGCGATGACGCCGGCGGTGTCATCGACCGAAAGCGTCGTCTGGGTCACGAAGCCGAGATTATCGGGATCGGCGGGCTCGTAGACGTCGGCATCCTCGACGGTCTCGATCAGCGACACCGCGCCTTCGGGAAGCTGGCCCATGGTGCCGATCACTTCCGGATGACCGGCATGGCCGATGAGGACGACATGGCGGCCGAGGCGATTGTGGCGCATGGCCTGCTTGTGGACCTTGGAAACCAGCGGACAGGTCGCGTCGAGATAGAAGAGATTGCGCGCATCGGCATCGGCCGGCACGGATTTCGGCACGCCATGGGCGGAGAACACGACCGGCTGGGCGCGATGCTCGGCCGGGATCTCGTCCAGCTCCTCGACGAAGATGGCGCCCTTGGCTTCCAGCCCCTCGACGACATAGCGATTATGCACGATCTCGTGGCGGACATAGACCGGCGCACCATAGGCCTTCAGCGCCAGCACGACGATCTGGATGGCGCGATCGACGCCGGCGCAAAAACCGCGCGGCCCGCAAAGCCGGATGGTCAGGTCAGGTTTGGAAACGGCTATGTTCATGTCTCTTCCGAAATCCGCGACAGTGGCAGAGCTACAGATAGGTGCGCCCTGCCGCCTGCTCCGTTTAGTCCGCATGATCTTGTCCAAAAACCGCTGCGCACTTTTTGGGATCATGCTCTAGCCGAATATTCCATCGAAATGAAGCTATTCTATTGTGATGGCGCGTCCGGATGATGTTTACGCCACCAGGAAATCGCGACGATGGCAGCCAGCGCCACCGCCAGGCCATACCAGGTCACCGCATATTGCAGGTGGCTGTTCGGCAGATCGATGATGGTCACGCCGCCGATCGGCAAGCCCTGAGGATTGGGCGTCTTGTCGGCATCGATGAAGAAGGGCAGCACCTTGTCCTTGGGCAGCCCGACACTGGATGCCATCGCATCCAGGTCCCTCCAGAAGAATATGTTCTTGACCGTATCGTTGTCCGGCATGCCCGAGGGCCGGTCGACGAGCTTGGCGCGTGCAAGGCCGGTGACGGTCTGCTCGCCGGTCAGCTGCCCCTGCTTGCGCATTTCCGGCTCTTTGGCCTCGGACGGCACGAAACCCCGGTTGACGAAGACGAAGCGGCCATCGTCAAGCTGCAAAGGCGTATAGATGTGAAAGCCCGGCTCCTCTGCATAGGTGGCGAGGAAGTCCCGTTCCTTGTTGTTGAGATAGTGACCGGCGGTAGTCACCACGCGATATTCTATGTCGCCGCCGGAAGCGGCCATCGCTTCGATCGCCGACAGCGGCACGGCAGGCGCATCCTTGCGCGCGGCAATGTCGGCCAGCAGGCCTTCCTTCCAGTGCAGCCGCTGGACCTGCCAGGTGCCCAAACAAACCAGGATGACAAGGACGGCGAGCAGGATCAGCGCCTTGCCGATTTGCCACAGAGGATTGGCGCGGCGGACTGATACAGCAGACTCAGTCACGACTGATCTGCCCTTCGCTGGCCTTGTTGCGATATTGCAGCGCGATCAGAATGCCCTTGCACCACCGCAGGGACAGCAGCGACAGAATGATGGTGAGCGGCGCAAACAGCACGATATAGACCCACACCGGCGGCGCATAATTGATCTGCATCCACAGGACCAGACCGATGACGATGAAGCCGACGATCAGGATGACAAAGACCGCCGGCCCATCGCCGGCATCGGCAAACGTATAGTCGAGATTGCAGGCGGAACAACGCGGCTTTATCGACAATAATCCATCGAAGAGCTTGCCATGGCCGCAGCGCGGGCAACATCCCTGGATACCGACCTTGAACGGATCGACGGGGGCAAAGAGGGTGCTGTCATCACGGGGTGCCCCGTCGGGGCCTTTGTCTTGCTCTGAGGTCAAAGTTCTGTCTCGATCGGCCTGTCATTGCGGACGAGCATTCCGATCCCGCCCCCTGTCATCATCAGTAGCGGCGATGGGTGCGTCCGTCCAATCGAAAAGCTCTGACATCGTCGCATTCGGGCCGGAATATATGCAAAAGGGACCTATTTCATGGAACATGGCGACGGTGGCTCAACGGGCCGCATCATCATCCTGAACGGTGCGCCGCGGTCGGGAAAATCCAGCATCGTCGAGGCCATCCAGGCCGGATTCGACGGCGTGTGGGTCAATCTCGGCGTCGACGCCTATATCAGGCACATCACGCCGGCGCGCTACCGTCCGGGCATCGGCCTGCGCCCCGGCGGCGAGCGGCCCGATCTCGAACCGCTCATTCCGCGCTTTTATGCCGCACTGTATGCGTCGATCGCCGCTCACAGCCGCATGGGCTTGAATGTCGTCGCCGAGTTCGGCCATCACGACGCCTATTCGAGCCCGCTCGGCATTCTGGCGGATTGCGCCTGGCAATTGGCCGGGTTGCCGGTTCTATTCGTCGGCGTGCGCTGTTCTCTCGATGTGGTGATGCAGCGGCGGCTGGCGGAAAGCCCGGAGAGGCAAGGAATCTACGTTCCGATCGGCCCTGATATGGCCGTTCCCGCGCCGGTGCTTGCCTGGCAGGAAGAGGTGCATCGGCCCGGCATCTACGATCTGGAGGTCGATACCTCGGCAAAAAGCCCGCAGGCATGCGCAGATGAGATCAAGCAGGCTCTGGATCGCGGCATTCCGAGCCCCTCGGCATTCGAGCGGCTTGCGGCGGGCGGCTGAAGCCGCCCAAACAGAAAGGCGGACACCTGGTGCCCGCCTTCCATTTCATTGCAATGGGATATTGGCGATCAGCCGGCCGCGACCGGCGCACCCCAGCTGCCCCAGATGTAGATGCAGAAGAACAGGAACAGCCAGACGACGTCGACGAAGTGCCAGTACCAGGCGGCCGCCTCGAAGCCGAAATGCTGCTTCGGGGTGAAATCGCCCCTGATGGCGCGGCCGAGGCACACCAGCAGGAAGATCGTGCCGATCAACACGTGGAAGCCGTGGAAGCCGGTCGCCATGAAGAAGGTCGCGCCATAGATCGAGTTCTTGAACTCGAAGGGTGCGTGCGCATATTCGTAGGCCTGCACGCAGGAGAACAGCGCGCCGAGAAGGACTGTCAGCGTCAGCCCCTGGATCATGCTCTTGCGGTCGCCATGCAGCAGCGCATGGTGCGCCCAGGTGACCGTCGTGCCCGACAGCAGCAGGATGATGGTGTTGTAGATCGGCAGGTGCCAGGGATCGAGCACCTCGACACCCTTCGGCGGGAACTGGCCGCCGAGGAAAGCCGTACGCGAAGCCTGGATCGCCTCGTTCGGGAACAGGCTGACGTCGAAATAGGCCCAGAACCAGGCGACGAAGAACATCACCTCGGAGGCGATGAACATGATCATGCCGTAGCGCAGGTGCAGCGAGACGACGCGTGTATGCGCGCCTTCATGCGCCTCCTTGATCGTGTCCGACCACCAGCCGTACATGACGTAGAGGATGACAGCCAGGCCGATGAAAAACAGCCAGGGCTGCGCAAAGTTGATCCCAAACAGATGCAGCGCGCCGCCATTGAGGTAGCGCATGAAGCCGACGCCGCCGAAGGTGATCACGAAGGCCCCGATGGCCGCGATGAACGGCCATGGGCTGGGATCGATAATATGATAATCGTGTTTCTTCTGATGCGCTTCGGCCATGTCAGCAATCCCCGAATAACTTTTTCCCATATTGCTTCCGGTGAACCCGAAAAGCACTCTCCATCAAAGTTTTTTTTCCGCCGGCTGCACTGCGCCGTCATTCGACGCCAAGGGCTTTGCGCCCTCCCGCGGGTAGAATGTGTAGGACAGTGTCAGCGCGTTGATCGACTTGGTTTCCGCAGCCTTGGTGATTTCAGGATCGACGTAGAAGACCACCGGCATCTCGCGCTTTTCCCCGGGCGCGAGATCTGTTTCATTGAAGCAGAAGCATTGGACCTTGTTGAAATAGACACCGGCTTCGAGCGGCGTGACATTGAAGATCGCCTGGCCGCGTTCCACCTTGTCGGACTTGTTTTCCACCAGGAACTTGACCTCGATCGTCTCGCCGATCTTCGGGTTCACCGATTTTTGCGCCGGCTTGAAATCCCAGGGCAGGCCGGGCGCGACATTGGCGTCGAAGGAAACCTGGATCGACTTGTCGAGAATGACGCTGGATACCTGTTCCGTACGCTGCGTGGTACCGTTGTAGCCCGTAACCTGGCAAAACATGCGATAAAGCGGCACAGCGGCGGCACACATGGCGCTCATGCCGATGACGAAGCTCAGGCACATGGCAACGACCAGCCCGTTGTTACGGGTGCCGGTTCTTGCGCTCTTCGTGACCTCCTCCTCCATCATCCCTCCTCAACCGTGTCCGGTGCCGACCTTGATGATGGTGATCGTGTAGAACAGGATCACCAGGCCGGCCAGTACTAGGCCGAGCGCGATATTGCGCCCTCGCCGCGATTTCTTCTGTGCTTCCGTCAATTTGACGAGGTCGATCATAGCCAGCCTCCGCCGCCGCTCGACATCAACACGGCAATGAGCCGGTCGATCAGCAGCGCGGAAAAGATCGCAAAGAGATAGATGATGGAAAAGCCGAAGAGCTTCTTTGCCGGAACCATCTTCTTGTCGCCATCGGCCATGCGCCAGACGGCGATGGAACAGTGCACGAAGATCGCGCCCAGCACCGCGGCGACGACGCCGTAACCCAGGCTCGCAAAGCCCATGAAAGCCGGTACCACACCGACGATGGCGGTCAGCACGGCATAGACGACGATCTGCTTCTTGGTCGTGGGGATACCAGCGACGTTCGGCAGCATCGGGACGCCGACGGCCTCGTAGTCGCCCATCTTGAACAGGGCCAGCGCCCAGAAATGCGCCGGCGTCCAGAGAAAGATGATGAGGAAGAGCACGATGCTCTCGATCGACACACTACCGGTGACGCAGGCCCAGCCGATAACAGGCGGGAAGGCGCCGGCGGCGCCGCCGATGACGATATTCTGCGGTGTCGAACGCTTCAGCCACATCGTGTAGATGACGGCGTAGAAGAAAATCGTGAAAGCGAGTATCCCGGCGGAGAGCCAGTTGACGGCAAGACCGAGGATCACCACCGAAAAACCTGACAGCACGAGGCCGAACGCCAGCGCTTCGGAGGCCCTGATGCGGCCCGAGGGTATCGGCCGGCGCGCGGTGCGGCTCATCACCGCGTCGATATCGGCATCATACCACATGTTCAAGGCGCCGGATGCGCCGGCACCCACGGCTATGCAAAGAATGGCGATGAAACCGAGAATCGGATTGATATGACCGGGAGCCAGCACCAGGCCGGTAAAGGCGGTGAAGACGACCAGCGACATGACCCGCGGTTTCAGAAGCTCGAAATAATCGCGTGCACTCGCTTCCGACAAGCCGGTTTCGCCTTTCTTTGCGAGCGCTTCGTGATTGTCGATGACCGTCATTCTCTCTTCCAATTGTCAGTTGAGCCGGACGCCGCTCATCACGGCGTCCGGAAACAGGCTTACTTGATGCGCGGCAACTCTTCCCACTGGTGGTGCGGCGGCGGCGACGAAAGCTGCCACTCAAGCGTGGTTGCACCCTCACCCCAGGGATTGTTGCCTGCAACGCGCTTCTTCACGAATGCATCTATAACGCCCCAGAAGAAGAAGCAAACGCCTACCGCTGCGACATAGGAGCCGATGGAGGACACGAAGTTCCACCCCGCATAAGCATCCGGATAGTCGATGTAGCGGCGCGGCATGCCCGCGCGGCCGAGGAAGTGCTGCGGGAAGAACACCATGTTCACACCGACGAAGGTGATCCAGAAGTGCCAGTTGCCGATCCGCTCGTTGTACATGTAGCCGGTCATCTTCGGGAACCAGTAGTACCAGGCGGCGAAGATCGCAAAGACCGCGCCGAGCGACAGCACGTAGTGGAAGTGTGCCACAACAAAGTAGGTCGCGTGCAATTCGCGGTCGAGGCCGGCATTGGCGAGCTGAACGCCGGTGACGCCGCCGAGCGTGAACAGGAAGATGAAGCCGAGCGCCCAGATCATCGGCGTGCGGAACTCGATGGAGCCGCCCCACATCGTCGCGATCCACGAGAAGACCTTCACGCCGGTCGGAACCGCGATGACCATCGTCGCGAACACGAAATAGCGCTGCGTGTCGAGCGACAGGCCGGTCACGTACATGTGGTGGGCCCAGACGACGAAGCCGACCGCGCCGATCGCAACCATGGCGTAGGCCATGCCGAGATAGCCGAAGATCGGCTTGCGCGAGAAGGTGGAGATGATGTGGCTGATCATGCCGAAGCCGGGCAGGATCAGGATGTAGACTTCCGGATGGCCGAAGAACCAGAAGAGGTGCTGATAAAGCAGCGGGTCGCCGCCGCCTTCCGGCGCAAAGAACGTCGTGCCGAAGTTGCGGTCGGTCAGCAGCATGGTGATGGCGCCGGCAAGAACGGGCAGCGACAGGAGCAGCAGGAAGGCAGTGACCAGCACCGACCAGGCAAACAGCGGCATCTTGTGCAGCGTCATGCCCGGGGCACGCATGTTGAGGATCGTCGTGATGAAGTTGATCGCGCCGAGGATAGACGAGGCGCCGGCAAGATGCAGCGCGAAGATCACCAGATCGATCGCTGGGCCCGGATGGCCGACGGTACCCGACAACGGTACATACATCGTCCAGCCGGCGCCCGCGCCATAAGCACCCGCGGGACCCTCGACGAACATCGAAAGAATGAGCAGCAGGAAGGCCGGAACGATGAGCCAGAAGGAGATGTTGTTCAGGCGCGGAAACGCCATGTCAGGCGCGCCGATCATGATCGGCACCATCCAGTTGGCAAAGCCGCCGATCATCGCCGGCATGACCATGAAGAAGATCATGATCAGCGCGTGGGCTGTCACGAAGACGTTGTACATCTGCTTGCCGCCGTCGATGGCGGCATCGCCCGAATAGCCATAGACCATGGACGCCAGACCGCTGAAGATCTGAATGCCGGGCTCCTGCAATTCCATGCGGATGGCAACGGACAGCAGGAAACCGATCACACCCGCGAAAATCGCGAAGATCAGATAGAGCGTGCCGATGTCCTTGTGATTCGTCGAATACAGCCAGCGCTCGGCAAAGCTTGGCGTGTGAGCGTGATGATCGTCATGCGCATGGGCGTCCTGAAGATCGTGCGAATGATCGTCGTGTGCCGTGGATCCAGCCATTGTCCCTACCCCTCCTTATTTCGCCGTGTTTTCAGCGACCTTGACGGTTGCCGGTTGGTCGACGGCGGCCATCAGAGCCTTGTTCGCCTTGCTCAGATCAGTTGCAGCGGAAGCCATCCACTGCTTGTACTGATCGTCGGAGACGACACGGATGGCGATCGGCATGAAAGAGTGATCCTTGCCGCAGAGCTCGGAACACTGGCCGTAAAACAGGCCTTCGCGGTCAGCTTTGAACCAGGTCTCGTTCAGACGGCCAGGAATAGCGTCGATCCTGATGCCGAAGGCAGGCATGGCGAAGGAATGGATGACATCGGTCGGCGCGGCAGTGACGAGAACACGGACGTTCTTGCCGATCGGCACCACCATCTCGTTATCGACGGCAAGGAGCCGAGGATATTTCGACTTGTCTTCCTTGCCGGCGGCCGCCCGATCCGGCTCCTTCAACATGAACGAATCGAAGGCGAGCGGCGTGGTGCCGCTGTTCTCGTATTCATAATTCCACTGCCACTGCGTCGCCGTCGCCTTGACGGTCACGTCCGTCTGCTCCGGGAAAGTCAGCTGGTCAGTGAGAAGGTTGAAGGAAGGAATGGCCAGGAACAGAAGGACGAGGACAGGACCTATGGTCCAGGCGACCTCGACCAGCGTGTTGTGACTCGTCCTGGAGGGCACCGGGTTTTTGGAAGCCCGGAATTTCACGATAACGACGACCAGAAGGACGAGAACAAGCAGCGTGATCGGGATGATAAACCAAAGCGTGTATGCTTCAAACCAGCGGATTTGATGCATATTGCCGGTCGCCGCCTCCTGCATACCGGTTTCCCAAGGTCTCGGCTGATCGGCATAACTGCCTGTCGCGAAAAGCAGACAGATCAGAGCCGTCAGAGCCGCGTAAGCTCTCTTAATCACGATGTCTCTCCCTCCAGCGTTTGATCCCAGATCAACCTCAAACGCAGTATCCCTACAGTCTATTGCGCTTCAAACCACAGTTTGGGGTACTCCGCAACAACTCCCGCCATTTGTTAGTGCGGCATTTTTGCGCGAATATGCCGTCCCCTTTTGCCAGCCGGACATGGCAAGCATTTCATCATCATACGAAAAATTGCATCGCGGTCCATGGCGTCACACGGACAAAATGGAGTACACGTCGTATTTCCGCCGTAGTCGATTGGAATCCAGCACGCGGGGCTTTTCATTTGCCAGCCTGGGCTTCAACAATATCGGCACTGATTCGAATCTAGAGGTTTCCATGGGTTTTCGTTCCCTTGCCCGGCTTTGGCTTGTTACCGGCAGCATTGCGGCATCGATCGCTGTGCCTGCATGGGCGCAGCAGGCACAACAGACTCAGCCGGCGCAGCAGACCCAACAGCTGCAGCCCCAGCAACAGGGCCAGCCGCAGCCCCATACGCAGCAAGTTCCGACCAGCCAGGTTCCACAACCTCCGGGCACGGTGCGCTCGAGCCACGGGGCCTGGTCCGTCGTCTGCGACAAGCCGGCGGGTGCTTCTGCCGAGCAGTGCGCCCTGATGCAGAACGTGATCGCAGAGGATCGCCCGGAGATCGGCCTTTCCGTCGTGGTCCTGAAGACCGCTGATCGCAAGTCAAAGATCCTGCGCGTGCTCGCGCCGCTCGGCGTACTTTTGCCGAACGGCCTCGGCCTCAATATCGACGGCAAGGATATCGGTCGCGCCTATTTCGTGCGCTGCTTTGCCGACGGCTGCTATGCGGAAGTCGTGCTTGAAGACGAATTGCTGAAGACGCTGCGCAGCGGCGCCACCGCGACCTTCATCGTCTTCCAGTCGCCGGAGGAAGGCATCGGCATTCCGGTCGATCTGAAGGGCTTTGCAGAAGGCTACGACGCCCTTCCCTGAGGGGATGGGCTTGCTCTTGCGCCATGCGAAGCCTACATCGGCTCTGAACGGAGCACCTGACCCATGAATACCGATCTCCTTACTCTTTTCGATGCCGATGAAACCAAGCTGCGCGGCATCGTCGCCGAGGCGCTTTCAGGCGCCGATGACGGCGAGCTCTTCGTCGAGCATGTCCAGGCGGAATCGCTGACATTCGACAATGGACGGATGAAGGGCGGCAGCTTCAACACAGAACAGGGCTTCGGCCTGCGCGCCGTTGCCGGCGAGGCGGTCGGATACGCCCATGCGGGCGATCTCTCCGAAGCTGCGCTGAAGCGGGCCGCCGATGCCGTGCGCGCCGTCACGGCGGGTTACGCCGGCTCCTATGCGGCCGCGCCGCAGCGCACCAACAAGGTGCTCTACAGCGACGAGAATCCGATCGGCGCGCCGACATTCGAGGATAAGGCGAAGCTGCTTCAGCAGATCGACAGCTATCTGCGCGACAAGGACGGCAAGGTGCGCCAGGTGACGGCATCCATCGCCGCAAGCTGGCAGGTGGTCGACATTCTGCGCGCCGACGGCCATCGCGTGCGCGATATCAGGCCGATGACGCGCATCAATATCTCCGTCGTCGTGGGTGACGGCGACCGGCAGGAGTCCGGTTCCTTCGGCACGGGCGGCCGTATCGGTTTCGGTGATTTCATCACGCAGGACAACTGGCGCCACGGCGCCGACGAGGCACTGCGCCAGGCACTCGTCAATCTGGAGGCGATCGATGCGCCTGCCGGCACGATGGATGTCGTGCTCGGATCCGGCTGGCCGGGTGTCATGCTGCATGAAGCCGTCGGTCACGGGCTGGAAGGCGATTTCAACCGCAAGAAAACATCGGCCTTTGCCGGACTGCTGGGTCAGATGGTCGCCGCACCGGGTGTCACCGTCGTCGACGACGGTACGATCGAAAGCCGCCGTGGCTCGATCACGGTAGACGACGAAGGCACGCCCTCGGCCTATAACGTGCTGATCGAGAACGGCAAGCTGGTCGGCTACATGCAGGATCGGCAGAACGCCCGCCTGATGGGCATGAAGGCGACGGGCAACGGTCGTCGGCAGGGCTATGCCCACACGCCGATGCCGCGCATGACCAACACCTATATGCTCGGCGGAGACAAGACGCCCGAAGAGATCATCGCCTCGGTGAAGAAGGGCGTCTACGCCGTTTCCTTCGGCGGCGGCCAGGTGGATATCACATCAGGCAAGTTCGTCTTCGGCTGCACCGAGGCCTATCTGATCGAGAACGGCAAGGTCGGCGCGCCGATCAAGGGCGCCATGCTGATCGGCAACGGCCCCGACGCCATGAAGCGCGTCTCGATGATCGGCAACGACATGAAGCTAGATACCGGCATCGGCAATTGCGGCAAGGGCGGCCAATGGGTTCCCGTCGGCGTGGGCCAGCCACATCTGAGGATGGATCAGGTGACGGTGGGCGGCACGAAGGCCTAGAGCGGTAACGCGTTTCACGGAATCGCCTGACCGCTCTATGCTATTGTTTCACGCAATTCCGGACGGAAAACCGCTACGCACTTTTCCTGGAATTGCTCTAGACCGCCCCTCACCCTCAATCTCCACGAGGGCGAAAGCACCACTTGCGCTCGACTGCGGCAGCGAGATCGAGGCCATTTCGATGCGCGAAAAGCAGGACATGGCCGAGCAGATCGGCCGTTTCATCCGCGAGCGCCGTCGCCAGCTGCTCGTCGCTCATGCCCCTGCGTCGCCCGCGGCCTGTCGTCTTATTCCAGATCTGCGTGAGTTCGCCCATCTCCTCCTGAAGTTTCAGGACGAACCAGTCGTCGTCGCGCTCAAGGCCATTGTCGGCGGCATAGGTCGCGGAGGCTGTTTCGAATTGCTGGATCAGTTCGGATAGCATCGATATCGTTCCCTTTATGTTCCAGCCATCAATGAACGATTCCATCAAAAAAGTCGAGCCGGCGGATTTTTTTGCCCTGCCGGCTCGACTTTTCGAACTATCGCTATGCTCAGCCCTTGTTCGGAAGCAGCATGCAATCGAAATCCTTGCGCTTCAGCGCAGCGCAGGCCGAGCTTGCATCGTCACGGGTGGAGAAGCCGACGAAGCGGGCGCGATAGACCGTGTTGCCGCCCTTGCCGAATGCCTCCGTATAGGGCGAGGCGTTGGCGAGGGCATTGCCAGTCCTAGACTTCGCCTCGGACAGAATATCCTTGGCGGCCTGTGCGCTTGGGGTGGCGGCGATCTGCACCTGCCAGCCGCCGGTCGCAGCGGGCTTGCCGGCACTCATGATTTCGTCCATCGCGACGGGACGATCCATCGGCACGGTGACGTTCGACGTGGCGGCATATGCCAGCGGAGCGACCGGAGCGACCTCCAGACGCTTACGCGTCGTGGCGGTGGTCTGCGCGTCGATATCCACGGCGACGTTGTCGGACGCCGATGCCACTTCGACCTGCTTCGTCCTGATGTTGCCGATGCTGGCAACGAGCCGCGATGTCGAAACCGGGCTCGCCTTCGGCACGTTGCGATCGAGCAGCGACGCCATCAGGGCATCTCGGCTACGCGCTGTCGCGCCGCCCATGACGACGCCGATCACACGACGGTTGCCGTCACGCACGGCGCTGACGATGTTGAAGCCGGAGGCGTTGGTGTAGCCGGTCTTGATGCCGTCCATGCCCTCGTAACGATACATGAGGTTATTATGGCCGCGAACGTATCGGCCACGATAGTTGAAGCTTGCCTGCGAGAAGAGCCGGTATTCCTGGGGGTAGTTGTTGATGAGGGCGACGGCAAGCGTCGACATATCGCGGGCGGTCGTCACCTGCTGCATGTTCGGAAGGCCAGAAGCATTCATGAAAACGGTGCGGCGCATGCCGAGTTCGCGTGCCTTCTGCGTCATCAGCCGGGCAACGCCGCTTTCGCTGCCGCCAAGAGCTTCGCCCATCGCAGCGGCGGCGTCATTGGCTGACTTGATGATCATGCCGTCGACGGCTTCGCGGACGGTGACCGTGCCGCCGGGCTTCAAGCCGAGTTTGGTCGGGGGCTTGGACGCGGCGGCGCTCGATACGGGGATCCTGGTGTTCCAGCTCAGCTTGCCGCGATGGATCGCCTCGAAGGTCAGGTACAGCGTCATCATCTTGGTCAGCGATGCAGGATGGTTGAGATCATCGGCATTGCTCGATGCAAGGACCTTGCCGGTCTTCGCATCCATGATGAAATAGGCACTGCCGGCGAAGCTCGCCGCAGGAGCGCTCAACAGCAAGACGGCCGCCGACAGGGCCATCAAAAGTCTTTTCATAATTGTCCCCAACCGAATGAATGCCAACACACCGCATCAATCCCTGTATGATTTTGCGACAAAAAACCTGATATCGGTGCGATATTGAGGCAATAGCCTCGATAATTCCTCAATTTTGTCTTTCCTGGTAAAATAACTGTTAACGCATTGGAAATATGGCAAAGATTCAGCAAGACTTAACGGAGGATGCGCTACAGCCTTGACATTCGTCAACCGGGTCAAGCCGCATGGAACCAGGCATCAAGGTCCGCCTCAAGCGCACGATGATCTCCGGCGGGCTGGAAGCCGCCGCAATTCTTAAAGGCGCAGGCCTAATGCGAGACGTTGCCGGCATGGGCGTCATATTCACCCTGCATCACGTTCGCCCCGCCCTCCCCCGCCGCTTCGCCCCCAATGCACATCTCGAGGTTTCGCCCGATTTTCTCGACCGCACGATCGTCCGGTTGAAGCAGGATGGCTATGATTTCATTGCCCTTGATGCGCTGCCGGAGCGCGTGGCGAACGCTCATGGCAAACCGCCCTTCGTCGCCTTCACGCTCGACGACGGCAATCGCGACAATCTCGATCATGCCCTGCCGATCTTCGCCCGCCACCACACGCCGTTCACCGTTTTCGTTGCCCAGGGGCTTTCAGAGCGGACTCATAGCCTTTGGTGGGAAACGCTGGCTGAGCTGCTTGGCCGGCTGGATCGGCTGACCTTCGATTTCGGCGCCGGTGAGGAATTTCTGCCGCTCGGCAAGGAGAGCCAGCGATACGCCGCCTTTGCGCGCTTCGCTGCCTTCGTTCATGACAGCGACGAAAGCGAGGCCATCGCCCGGATCGATCACATTGCGCGAAAGAAGGGACTGGAGCCGCTCGACATCGTGAGCGCGTCGATCATGGACCGGACGGAGTTGAGGCATCTCGCCCATCATCCATTGGCTTCGCTCGGCGCGCATACGGTGAGCCACCGGGCACTGGCCAGGCTGCCCGAAGCGGAGGCTGCTGTCGAAATGGCGCTCTCGGCCGATTATGTGGCCGATATTACGGGACGGCGGCCGATGGCGATCGCCTATCCCTATGGCACGGCCCAGGCGGTCTCGCCGCGCGAAGGCAGGCTTGCCGCGGAGCTCGGCTTCTCGGTCGGCGTCACGACACGCCCCGGAACAATTACAGCAAACGCCAATGCCCTCACGCTTTTGCCGAGATTATCCCTGAACGGTCATTACCAGAAGGCGCGCTATGCCGCGGCGCTCGCCTCCGGCATCCCCCTGCGGCTGATGGGTCGCCGGGAAACGGCGTAGGCCCGCCGGACAACGGCGTAGGCCTCACGGATACATCCGCACCTTTTGCCACGCGCCTTCCGGCACGTCACGGCGAAATTCGATTCGATCGTGCAGGCGGAATTGGCGATCGTGCCAGAATTCGATCGACAGCGGCCGAATACGGAAGCCGGACCAATAGGGCGGGCGTGGAATGTCGCCTATGACATAACGGGCCGTATATTCCGCAACGGCCTTTTCCAGCGCAAACCGACTCTCCAGAGGGCGAGACTGCTTCGAAGCCCAGGCGCCGATGCGGCTGCCGCGCGCCCTCGTCTTGTAATACTCATCTGCCTCCTTGTCGCTCACCACTTCAACCAATCCGCGCAGGCGCACCTGCCGGCGCAGCGATTTCCAGTGGAAACACATGGCTGCTTTCTTTTGGGAAAGAATTTCTTGACCTTTCTGGCTTTCGAAATTCGTATAGAATACGAATCCGTCGCTATCGAAACCCTTTAAAAGGACCATGCGGACATTTGGCAATCCATCCCCATCCACCGTCGCCAGGGCAACCGCATTCGGATCATTTGGCTCTGTGGTCTCTGCTTCGCGCAGCCAGGCCGCGAAAAGAGTGAAAGGCTCGTTCTGTTCGGTGAAGTCACCGCTTGTTAACTCGTTTTCCGACATATTAGTTCAAATGCTCCGCAATTCCTAAAAATCGCCAGCCTCTCAGGCAGGCCAAGATATCCGGGTGGAAGTCATAGCAAAGTCGACCGTTCATACAAAGCGCAAGCTTGCAAAAGGCGTGACGACGGCTGTCGCCCTTGTCTCCTTTTTCACCCTTGGCGGCTGCGTCGGCGGCGGCATGGACTATCTGAGCTCGGCCAAGGTCGACCGCAGCGTATCGACGGGCACGGTCCCGACTGCTCCGGTGACCACCGACAGCATCTCCGACGAAGCCACCGTGCGCAACGCCGTGACCTCTGCGGATCTTCACAAGCTTAACGGACAACCCATTCCCTGGGCGAATGCCTCCACCGGCAGCGCCGGCGTCATCGGCACGATCGTCGAGAGCAATGCCGCGGGTCTTGTCTGCCGCCAGTTTCGCACCACCCGCCATTCCTATGACGGCATCGCCAATTTCTCCGGCCGGACCTGCCTCATCGGTCAGGGCGAATGGCAGTTGCTGAGCTTTCAACAGGCCGGCTGACCGCCGCCCCTCCCTTTTTCCGGCTCGCGAAGAGACCTGGCGGAACAATGCGCTCCGCATCCAATCCCATATCTGGCAGCGATCGTTAGTAATTGGCTAACCATCCCCGAAGATGCAGGGCGCCACCCACTGTCCGGCGTAACGCCTGATTAGCAACTATTCCCGCAGGATCAGCTCGTACGCGCATCGACCTTGCCCCCTTCGGGGACGCGAGAAAACGAGGTGCGATCGTTGTGTTTTTGTTTCGGGGTGCCGCCGTGGGGCCAGGCACACCCATAAGACGGTGGCTACAGGAATGCGCGATCCTTACAAGATACTGGGCGTAAAAAGAGATGCCGAGGCGGGCGAAATCAAGGCAGCCTGGCGAAATCTCGCAAAGACCGCCCATCCCGATCACAATATGGGTGATCCGACGGCAACGGAGCGTTTCGCCGAAATCGGCCGCGCCTATGAAACGTTGAAGGATCCGCAAAAGCGCAGCCGCTACGATCAAGTCGCCCGTATGGCCGAAGCGAAGGGCCAGACCGCGGAGCAGACCATCATTCAACAGCGACAGGCTGCCCGTGAAGCCGCGGAACGTGCCAGGGTTGCCCGCGCCAATGCCGAAAGGGTGATGGAGGAGCTTGCCCGCGCAAACGCCCGCAAGGCAGCGGCAGCCGCCGCTTCGGGACAACAGGCCGGCACAGGCGAGGCGCCGGAAGATATGGTCGAGCGGATCTTCGGCGTGAAAGCCGGCCGCGCGCAGCAGGACCAGGCTGCATCCGAGATGAGCGCGCAACAGGCAGAGAAGCAGCGCGAGCCGAACGCGGCCGCGATGGAAGAACAGCGGGCGGAAGAGGAGCAGCTGGCAACGGGGACCGCCTCTGTCGGAGCGCGCTCCCCCTTCCGCATTCTCGGTTCCATCGTGCGTCGCTTCACGGGCAGCGTGCCGGACAAGGCGCCCGAAAAGACCCCGGAGGTCGCGGCCGAAGCGACAGTAACGCTCGACGACATGCTGAAGGGGCGATGGATCACCGTTCCGCTATCCGATGGTCGCGAGGCGCGCTTTCAGGCGACGACGGATATCGGTAACGGCCAGGTGCTTCATCTGAAGGGACAGGGATTGAAGCTTCAGGGGATGCTGCGTGGCGATGTGGCGGTCACCGTCCATCTCTCCACTGACGCGCGTTTCACACTCAACGGCCATGACGTCCGCACGACGCTGCCGGTTACCATCGAAAATGCAGTGCTCGGTTGCGAGACGACAGTCGAAGGGTTGAGCGGGCCGGTCAAGCTCACGGTGCCTGCCTGGTCCGGTTCGGATCAGATTATCCGAGTCCACGGCGAGGGATTACCGGACGGAAATGGCGGAAATGGCGATCTCGTCGTGGAATTGCGACTGATGCTGTGGGAAAAACCGGATGATAAGATTACCGATTTGATGCGCAGCATGCGGGAAGGTCTTTTCCTGTGAAATTTTGGTGAAAACAGCACCCTTTGTTACGATCCCTAACAGTTGATGATCCTGACGATGCTTGAACAGGGGGACGGCCTATGCCATAGGCAGGATCATTCGAAAGTTCAAGGGAGCAGAATATGGCTCAAACCACTGGCCTCATGGCAGGCAAGCGCGGCGTCATCCTCGGCGTAGCAAACAACCGTTCGATAGCGTGGGGTATTGCCAAAGCCTGTTCGGAAGCCGGAGCCGAAATCGCATTGACATGGCAGGGCGATGCCTTGAAGAAGCGCGTCGAGCCGTTGGCTCAGGAGCTGGGCGCCTTCATGGCCGGCCATTGCGACGTTACCGAGCCCGCGACGATCGACGCCGTCATCGACGCGCTGGAAGCGAAATGGGGCAAGATCGATTTTGTCGTGCACGCCATCGCCTTCTCCGACAAGGATGAGCTGACCGGCCGTTACCTCGATACCAGCCGCGATAACTTCACGCGGACGATGGACATCTCCGTCTATTCCTTCACCGCCGTAGCCCAGCGCGCCGAGCGAATCATGAATGATGGCGGCTCGATGATCACCCTGACCTATTATGGTGCAGAGAAGGTCATGCCGCATTACAACGTCATGGGTGTCGCCAAGGCTGCTCTGGAAGCAAGCGTGCGCTATCTCGCCGTCGATCTCGGCGGCCGCGGCATTCGCGTCAACGCGATTTCGGCAGGCCCGATCAAGACGCTCGCTGCTTCCGGCATCGGTGATTTCCGCTATATTCTGAAGTGGAATGAATACAACGCGCCGCTGAAGCGGACTGTCACGATCGACGAAGTCGGCAACTCCGCTCTCTATCTCCTGTCCGACCTGTCGACAGCCGTTACCGGCGAAATCCATCATGTCGATTCCGGCTACCACACGATCGGCATGAAGTCCGTGGACGCGCCCGACATTTCCGTCCAGAAGGACTGATCAACAGGAAATCTGACCGTGCCGCCCATCCTCTATGTGATCCGACACGGTCAGACCGACTGGAATGCCGCGCGCCGCCTGCAGGGTCAGAAGGACATCGACCTCAACGCCATCGGCCGAGAACAGGCGCGGCAGAACGGCATCGACCTTCGCGAAATCCTCGCATTCGAAAACAAGCCGTTCGATTTCGTCGCAAGCCCGTTGCGGCGCACCCGCGAGACCATGGAGATCGCGCGGGAGGCCATGGGCCTGCCGCCCAAGGATTATGGCACCGACGAACGGCTGGTCGAGGTGTCCTTCGGCGCCTGGGAAGGCTTCACCCTTAGGGAATTGAAGGCTGCCGAACCCGAGCGCCTTGCCGAGCGCAAGGCCGGCAAATGGGATTTCATCCCGCCCGGCGAAGATGCGGAAAGCTATGAAATCCTTTCCTGGCGTGTCGGCTCCTGGCTGACCTCGGTCGAACGGCCAACCGTCTGCGTCACGCATGGCGGCGTCATCCGCACATTGTTCCGTCTGGTCGGCGATGTCGCAAAGGAAGAGGCGGCGGAAATTCCGATCCACCAGGATCAGATTCTGAAGGTCGATCCGCAGATGAAGATCATCGGCTGGATCTGAGGCAGCCCCGGAAAAGTACGCGGCAGCTTTCTTCCGGACCGGGATAAAACAACACGTCAACACAGCCGGTGACACGGTTCACGAGCCGCCAGTTTGTCCGGCGGCATCAATATTTACTGAACGATGTCGAGATCGTTGACGACGCGTTTGCCGTCGACCTCAGTGTAGAAGACAACAACCTTCACGCCGGCCTTCAGACCGTTGAAATCGAAATCCTCCGGCACCTGATAGTTCTTGCCATCGTCCAGCGTAATGTTGAAATTCTTCGTATCGACCTTCTTGATCGTGGACTCGACGTCAGCGCTTTCGGCAAAGGCCGCGACGGGAGCAAGCAGGCTTGCCGTGGCCAAAAGCGTCGCTACAAAAAAGCGCATGGTCGTTACCCTTTATACGTCAATTCGATTTTGATTTGTTATGCAGCCTAAAAAACACTTCGAATATGGCGGAAGTTGCCCACAACGGTGACTTTGCTTGCCCAATTGATAAATGCATTGTCACAATCCACAGCACGGCTTAATCCTTGTTTACCATACCGAAGAGGCGATGACGGAGGGTGGAGACCGGCACTGCGCCATCGCGGAAAGAAAGATTTTGTCTTACCGGCTTTTTGTCCTATGAGTGTGCCGCAATCGCAAGAGACAAGACGCGGCCTGCCCGGCAGACCGCACCAATCCGGTCGTTTTTCATGTCGCACAATACATTCGGTCATCTTTTCCGCGTCACTACCTGGGGCGAAAGCCATGGGCCGGCGCTCGGCTGCATCGTCGACGGCTGCCCTCCCGGCCTTCGCTTCAGGCTCGAGGACATTCAGGTCTGGCTCGACAAACGCAAGCCCGGCCAATCGCGCTTCGTGACGCAGCGGCGCGAGGACGATCTCGTCAAGGTGCTGTCCGGAGTGATGATGGACGAGGACGGCGAAACGATGATCTCGACGGGCACGCCGATTTCGATGCTGATCGAGAATACCGACCAGCGCTCGAAGGATTATGGCGAGATCGCGCGCCGTTATCGCCCCGGCCATGCCGATTATACTTATGACATCAAATATGGCATTCGCGACTATCGCGGCGGTGGCCGCTCGTCTGCCCGCGAGACGGCAGCGCGGGTTGCCGCGGGCGGCATCGCCCGCCTCGTCGTGCCCGGCGTCACAATCCGCGGCGCGCTGGTGCAGATCGGCAAGCACAAGATCAACCGTGCCAACTGGGATTGGGCGCAGGTGGACCAGAACCCGTTCTTCGCACCGGATCCTGCGATCGTGCCGGTATGGGAGGAATATCTCGACGGCATCCGCAAGGCCGGTTCCTCGGTGGGCGCCGTCGTGGAAGTCGTGGCCGAAGGTGTGCCGGCGGGCCTCGGCGCGCCGATCTATGGCAAGCTCGACCAGGATATCGCCTCGCTGCTGATGTCGATCAATGCCGTCAAGGGCGTCGAGATCGGCGAAGGCTTCGCATCTGCCGAACTGACGGGCGAGGAAAACGCCGACGAAATGCGCATGGGCAACGACGGCAACCGCATCTTCCTGTCCAACCATGCCGGCGGCATTCTGGGCGGCATTTCCACCGGTGAGCCGGTTGTCGCCCGCTTCGCCATCAAGCCGACGTCCTCGATCCTGACGGAACGCCGATCGATCGATGCTGATGGCAACAATGTCGACGTGCGCACCAAGGGGCGGCATGATCCATGCGTCGGCATTCGCGCCGTGCCGATCGGCGAGGCAATGGTTGCCTGCGCCGTTGCCGATCATTATCTGAGAGATCGCGGCCAGACGGGCCGGCAGAGATAGGGATTTCTTGATGCCTTACGACCAGAAGCGCGTTGTCGATGCCATCCGGGCTTTTGAAGCCGGCGAAATCGTCGTCGTCATGGATGACAACGACCGCGAGAACGAGGGCGACCTGATCGTTGCCGCGGTTCATTGCACGCCGGAAAAGATGGCCTTCATCGTTCGCCATACATCCGGCATCGTCTGTACGCCCATGCCGCGCGAGGAGGCCAAGCGCCTGAACCTCAATGCCATGGTGGCGGAAAACGATTCCGCCCATACGACCGCTTTCACCGTTTCCGTCGACTTCAAGCACGGCACGACAACGGGTATTTCCGCCGACGACCGGACGCTGACCGTGCGCAACCTCGCCAATCCGAATGTCGGCCCGACCGATTTCGTCCGCCCCGGCCATATTTTCCCGCTCGTCGCCCGCGAAGGCGGCGTGCTGATGCGCTCGGGCCACACGGAAGCCGCGGTCGATCTCTGCAAGCTCGCCGGCCTGCCGCCGATCGGCGTCATCAGCGAACTCGTCAATGACGACGGCACGGTGACGCGCGGCCCGCAGGTGGTCAGCTTCGCCGAACAGCATGAGCTGAAGATGGTCTCCGTCGCCGATCTCATCGCCTATCGCCAGCGCAAGGAAACGCTGATCGAGCTCGGCACCAGCTTCGATATCGACACGCCGTTCGGCAAGGCGCGCGCGCATACCTATTCGCTGCCCTGGGACACGATGCAGCATCTCGCCGTCGTCTTCGGAGACATCCGCGACGGCATCGACATTCCGGTGCGCCTGCATCCCGAGAGTGTTGCCGAGGATATTTTCGGCAAGCGCCGTCCCGTCGATTTCTACATGAAGAAGATCGCAGAAGAAGGCCGCGGCATCATCGTCTATCTGCGCGAAGGTTCCGTGGGCGTTGGCCATTTCGACAATGGCCGCAAAGCGCGACAGGCCGAGCGTGAAAGCCATGCCGAGGCGCAGGCGCGCGAAAGCGAATGGCTGGAAATCGGTCTCGGCGCGCAGATCCTCAAGGATCTCGGCGTCAGCTCCATCAAGCTGCTGACCAGCCGCGAACGGCACTATGTCGGCCTCGAAGGCTTCGGCATCAAGATCGCCAAGACGGAGATTTGCTGAGGGGTTGATCTCGCCCGCTAATGGGCGAGACAGCGCGATCGTTCCTGGCGAAGCCTGTACGAGGTCTATAGCCGTTGAAGCTGACCTGTTACGATGAAGGGTTGGAGCTAACGATTGCCGGGTTGCCGCCGATCTGGTTGCACGGTGGTATCATGATCGTTGCGTTCTTCATCACTTTTCCCCTGTGGAGTAGGTTTAGCGCAACGGGATTCATCGCCGCAAGCCTCGTGGCCGTAGGCATCATCCTTTCGATCCTGGCTCATGAGCTCGGCCATTCTCTTACGGCGCGGTATCTCGGTTTTACCCCAACGCTAATCCGCCTGCATGCAGGCGGTGGTCAAGCTATTTTGGAAACCGAGGGGAGCACCCATATTCAGCGGCGTTTGATTACGATCGCGGGGCCCATTATCAATCTCGTGCTCGGGCTCGTGCTTTTGTTGGCCTATCATACCGCTATCCAGAATTCCCTCAGTCCTGTTGCGCCAAGTCCAGAGGCACCTTGGTTTCGGCCCCCACCCACTGCCGTTCCACCGCTTTTCACAGCGTTGCTTTGGCTTGGCGTGTTAAATCTTGTTTGGTGTGGCGTGAATCTTTTGCCGGCATTTCCGCTTGACGGTGGGAATCTGCTGTATGAGGCACTCGAAGCGCGTTACGGCTCTTACCGCGCATTGTTTTGGACAGGATTGCTTGGGACAGCTTTCGCCATCGCTGCAAAGATCATTTTCATAATCGGCATTTTGACGGGGCTTGTGATCTGGTCACCGCCTTATCTCAAACCGAATTTGCAGGCACTACGAGCGTCGCGCCAACATCGACCAGCAACGTGAGCAAAAGCCGACCAACCGCACGCGGCACGCAGTTCTGACGGATAAAATCAGTCTCGCGGCCGCAGCGACGAGAAATCTCGATCGAGCAGGCCCATCATGATGTCATCGTGCCAACTGCCGTTGACATAGGCCGTCTCCCGCTCCCGTCCTTCGACAATAAAGCCGCACTTTTCATAGGCGCGGATGGCGCGTTTGTTGTAGGCGAGCACGCGTATTCCGATACGATGCAGCCCCATTTCACCAAAAGCATGGCGCAGCAGAACGGTGATCGCTTCGGTGCCGAAGCCTTTGCCTAGCAAGGCTGGATTGTTGATACCGATCGCCATCGTCGCGCGCCTGTCTTGGCGATTGACGTTGTCCAATCTGATTTCACCGGCGAAGATGCCATTGATTTCGATGATCCACGCATGGGGATGATCGATAAGCCATTGCAGCCACGCGGTCGCGCCTTCCTGGGTAATCGGCTTCACGTCGCCGCTGTTCACGCCGTACATCCCCGCTATCTCGGCATGATTGCCGAGAGCAACACGCACATCTGCATCATCAGCACATGGCGGGCGGAGCCTGATATTGCGGCCCTCAAGAATTGGTGCCAAGTATCTCTCCCTTTTCATAGGCCCCTCCACCTAACCCTCCCCTTGGAGGGGAGGGTTAGGTGGAGTTATTTGCGCCCGCTGCCAGAGCTAACCAACTGTCAGCCCAACCAGCGCGTTCCGCGCGACCTCCCCCCTCAAGGGGGAGGTGGTTAGCCCCGCCAGCCCTCGAGAAAAACGACCTTCTCGACGCCGGTGAAACGGGCGACACGCTCCAGCTCCGCTTCCAACCTCTCAAGCCGGCCAGCAGAGGGTTTGACGCCCGGTTCCAGCCACAAGCGCTTGACGTCCAATGTACCCACCTTGCGGTCGGCCTTCATGTCGATGCGGCCGATGAGCCGGTCGCCCTCCAGCAGAGGGAAAACATAGTAGCCATATTCGCGCTTGGGCTCCGGTACGAAAATCTCGATGCGGTAGAAGAAACCGAAGAGGCGTTCGGTGCGGTTGCGGTCGCGCAGCACCGGGTCGAAGGGACTGAGCACGCGGATACGCGCCGGCGCTTCCGGATAACTGTCGAGCATGGCATGGAAGTCGGTGAACGCGAAGGAGGGGCGTGGCTTCCCGCCAATGGCCGGTTCGATCAGCATTTCCGTCAGTTCGTCGCGATGCGTCTCCACCCATTTCTTAGCTTCCTGCGGCGTCACCAGATCCCAGAAGGCAGCGATTTCGCCTGAGGTGGCAAAGCCCAGGCGCTGCAAAGCGCTGCGGCAAGCCCATTCGACGAATTCCTCATGATCGACCTCCGGTGTATGGACGTGATCCGGCAAGACGCGCTCGACCAGATCGTAGACCTTCTGGAAATTCGTGCGGCCGGCGATCGCGAATTTGCCGGTACGCCAGAAATATTCGAGCGCGGTCTTGTTCGGATGCCAATTCCACCAGCCGCCCGAGACATGGCCCTCCGCCTTGATCTCACGCGCCATGATGGCGCCGTTCTTCAGCACACGCTCGTAGGTCTCTTCAAAAGCAGATTCGAAACCCTCGCCGCGCCATTTGCGCCACCGCTCGACGAGCGCCAACTCCTCGCGGCGGAACCGGTGCTTCCAATAAACGAAGAAAGCGCTCGGCAGGATCGAGGCATCGTGCGTCCAGTGTTCGAACAGCGCACCGTCCTTTTCCAGCAGCTCGGTCAGATGTTCGCGTCGATAGGTCTGATTGCGCGAGAACAGGATCTGGTGATGCGCCCGCTCGACGGTACCAATACTGTCCACCTGCACGAAGCCGATATCGTGGATGAGCTGCAGCAACCCCGCCTTGGTCAAGGCGCGGTTCGGCGGATTGGCAAGCCCCTGCTTGGCAAGGAAGACGCGGCGGGCGTCGCGATTCGAAAGCAGATTCGTCATGGAGCGATCATAGGCATAAATTCCCATGCTTTCAAACAGCCCCTGATTTGATAAATCGCCGTAATGCGCTATAGGACCGCGACATCACCATGGGACAGGCAAGCCGCTTGGACATCCGCTTCGACAATGCCGGCGTCAACTTCGGCACACGGACCGCGCTCTACCCGCTGAACCTGACGCTTCAGGAGAAGCGCGTCGGGATCATCGGCCTCAACGGTTCCGGCAAGACGACCTTTGCGCGGCTGATCAACGGGCTCGCCAAGCCGACCACCGGCCGCGTCGTCGTCGACGGGCTCGATACGGCCAGCGATGCCGCCTCCGTGCTCGGAAAAGTCGGCTATATCTTTCAGTCGCCGCAGAACCAGATCATCCTGCCCATCGTGCGCGACGACATCGCCTTCGGGCTCAAGGCTCGCGGCTTGGACAAGGTGCAGATCGAGGCGGCGGTGGACGGCATTCTCGAGCGGTTCGGCGTCAGCCATCTCGGCGCGCGGCGCGCCCATGAACTTTCGGGCGGCGAGCTGCAGATGGCAGCTCTTTGCTCGGTGCTGGTCACCGGCCCCGATATCCTCATTCTCGACGAACCCACCAACCAGCTCGACTTGAAGAACAGGGCGCTGGTGCAGAGGACGATCGCAGCGTTGCCGGAAAACGTCATCATCATCAGCCACGACCTGCCGCTGGTCGAGGATTTCGACCGGGTGCTGCTGTTCGATCAGGGCCGCCTCGTTGTCGACGCACCGGCGGCGGAAGCCATCGCCCACTACAAGGAGATGGCGAGCTGATGCAAACGCTGCACGTGGACGCGGATACATGGATGCATCGGCTGACACCGCGCGTGAAACTCGTAACGCTTGCCGCGCTCGGCATTCTATTGTTCCTGGCGGATTCCACCGCGCTGCTCGAGCTCGCAAACCTCATCGGTGCCGGCCTCTATTTTCGCAGCGGCCTCTCGGTCGGCGAGGCATTGAGGCGGCTCCGTCCGATCCTCATCTCCATTGCCGTGCTTTCACTCTTGAACCTGCTCTTCAGTCCGTTTCACCTTGTCGTCGTGGTGGCGCTGCGGCTGACCGCGCTTGCGCTGTTTGCAGCCGCTGTAACGGCGACAACATCGATGGCCGCCTTCATCGATGAAATCACCGTTCTTGCGACGCCGCTTGAGAAGATGGGTTTGCTCAGGGCGGCCGATATCGGGCTCGCGGTCGGCCTCGTCCTGCGTTTCGTGCCTGAGATTCTCGACCGCTATCGCGCCATCCGCGAAGCGCACGAAGCGCGGGGAATCAAAATACGCTTGGCAACGACGCTTGTGCCGCTGATCATCCTCACGCTGCGCGACGCTGACAATATCGCGGCTGCGATTGACGCGCGCGGCATTCGGCGGCATTGAACATAGATCTTTTTCGGATGGAGCCGCCATGAATACCCGCGATCTTGTCCTCTCCGCACTCTTTGCCGCCATCATAGTGGCGCTCGGCCTGTTGCCGCCGATTCCGATCGGCATCATTCCCGTGCCGATCACCGCGCAGTCGCTTGGCGTGATGCTGGCGGGCGTGGTGCTCGGCGCCAGGCGCGGTACGATCGCGGTGCTGATCGTCGTCCTGCTGGTGATAATCGGCATGCCGGTGCTATCGGGCGGCCGCGGCGGTCTTGCCGTCTTCGCGGGCCCGACGGCCGGTTTCTTCATCGGCTGGATATTCGCGGCCTTCGTTACCGGCTATCTCTCGGAGCGGCTGGTGAAGCCGGAGCAGACCAGCCTCAACCAGGGCATCGGCTTCTTCATCGCCGCCGTCATCGGCGGCGTCGTGGTGCTCTATGCCTTCGGCATTGCCTGGCTGGCCATCAACATCGGCTTCACCAAAGCGTTCTTCGGCTCCCTGGGCTTTGTGCCGGGTGATCTCATCAAGGCAGTCGTTGCTGCCCTCGTCGGTCGCGCCGTCATGGCCGGCTATCCGCTTCTGCCGCAGCGGAGCTGAACTCGGCTCAGGGCGGAAAAAACGCAATCGGCGAACGCATCACGTCAGATATTTGTAGAGCCAGTCGCGGGTGTCCTCTGGCAGCGGCGCTGGGTCGTGCTCATTGCCACGCACGGCAAGCCACAGAATCTCGACCTCGGCCGCCAGTTCATTGCCGGTCTCGACCATGACGACGAAGCCGATGGACTTGCCGCCGATCTTGTTGACGCTGATCGAGAAGCGGGCAAGGTCGTCGTAATGCAAGGCCCGGTGCAGGGAACAGGATGCCTTGGTGGCGACATAGGCCGGTTCGTCGTCGACCAGCGGCCGCGTGCGCCAGAAATTCGAGAGCGCCGTCTCCGCCTGTGAGATATAGGAGGCGATGAACATATGACCGTGCCGGTCGACATCGCGCGGTGGCACTCTCAACTCGATGACATCGGATCGCTCTACACTCGTCATCACGTGAAAACCCTGCCCAACGCCATACGCACCTTAATGAAAGCTTAACATCGCGCCTTAATAAGTAAACGGGCGCCGCTCCAAAGTGGTTAAGATGGATTGTTGACATTGTAGTGACATTGTCCATGTCCTGTAATAGGCGTCACACCTCATTTATAGATTGGCCCCATGAGCACACGTCTTTACGAACACCCGATTTTTCTTGAGCATATTGTACCGCCTGGCCACCCGGAACGGCCGGACCGGCTGCGCTCGCTGAACATCGCGCTGGAGCATCCGAATTTCGAGCGGCTCGACCGGCGAAAGGCCCCTGCGGCCAATGAAGACGCGGTCCTGCTTGCCCATCCCGAAGAGCATCTGGACTTCGTCCTGCGGTCGATGCCGGACAAAGGCAACGATGGCGAGATCAACCAGATCGAGGCGGATACCTATGCCAGCCCGAAGACGCTGCAGGCGATCATGCACGGCGTCGGCGGCGCCATGGCCGCGGTCGATGACGTATTTTCCGGCGCTGCCGACAATGTCTTCGTCGCAGCCCGCCCGCCCGGCCACCATGCGGAGAAGACCAAGGCCATGGGCTTCTGCTTCTTCAACAATGCGGCGATCGCCGCCCGCCATGCGCAAAATGCTCATGGCGCCGAGCGCGTCGCCATCGTCGATTGGGACGTGCACCACGGCAACGGCACTCAGGACATCTTCTGGGACGATCCATCCGTGCTTTTCTGTTCGACCCACCAGATGCCGCTCTATCCGGGCACCGGCAAGAAGGACGAGCGCGGCACGCACAATACCATCGTCAATGCGCCGCTTTCGCCCAATACCGGCGGCGATCATTTCCGAGAGGCCTTCAAGTCGCGCATCCTGCCGGCGCTCGATGATTTCCGCCCAGACATCATCATCATCTCGGCCGGCTTCGATGCCCACCACCGCGATCCGCTGGCACAACTGAACCTCACCGGCGAGGATTTCGACTGGGCGACGGGGCGGATCCTGGAGGTCGCCGATCGCAGCGCCAACAACCGGGTCGTCAGCCTGCTCGAAGGCGGCTATGATCTGGAAGGGCTGGCCGAATCGGCGGGTCTGCATATTCTGCGCATGATGAAGGGTTGACGATGAGCGAAAGCGCCAAGGTGGATGTATCAGGCTATTCCTTCGAGAAGGCCGTGGCGGAGCTTGAAAGCATCGTTGCGCGGCTGGAGCGCGGCGACGTGGCACTGGATGAATCCATCACCATCTACGAGCGCGGCGAGGCACTGAAGAAGCATTGCGAGGCGCTGCTGTCGGCCGCCGAGAACCGCATCGAGAAGATCCGGCTCGACCGCGCCGGCAAGCCGCAGGGCGCGGAGCCGCTGGACGGCGCGTGAGATAAGACAGGAAAGTTTGAGTTTCCCTGACATTCCCGGTAGGTTGAGCCTCAACCGAAAGGAGAACCGCCATGTCTTTCTTCCCAGGAAACGATCCGCAAGCCGGTGACGCCTTCGCCTGCGATGCGATCGAGAATCTCATCATTCCGCGCACCAGCGACCTTGGCGGCTTCTCCGTGCGGCGAGCTCTTCCAAGCAGCCGCCGACGGTTGGTGGGGCCGTTCATCTTCTTCGACCGCATGGGGCCTGCAATTTTTCGGCCGGGCCAAGCGGTTGACGTGCGCCCGCATCCGCATATCGGCCTTTCCACTGTCACCTATCTGTTCGACGGCGAGATCCGCCATCTCGACAGCCTCGGCACGGCCAAGGTGATCCGCCCCGGCGACGTCAACCTGATGACGGCCGGACGCGGGATCGTTCACTCCGAACGCACCCCGGAAAATCTGCGCGATCATCCTTTTGCGATGTCGGGCCTGCAGACATGGCTGGCGCTCCCCGACGACAAGGAGGAGATCGATCCTTCCTTTGCCCATACGGAGAAAGACGAGCTGCCTGTCATCGCCGATGGAGGCGTAACCGGGCGCGTGGTGATCGGAGATTTCGAAGGCCTGAAATCACCGGTGAAATCCTTCTCCGACACGCTGTATGTCGATCTGCAGCTTCAGCCGAACACGACGTTTCCTTTTGGTGCAGCCCATGAGGAGCGCGCGGTCTATATCCTCTCCGGCTCGCTCATCGTCGCCGGCGATCACTTCGCGCAGGATCAGCTCCTCGTTTTCCGCCCCGGCGATGCCATCACCCTGGAAGCTGCGGAAAAAGGCTGTCATCTCATGCTTTTTGGAGGTGCGGCGCTCAATTCGAAGCGCTATATCTGGTGGAACTTCGTATCCTCTTCCAAGGAACGCATCGAAAAAGCCAAGGAAGAATGGCGCACGGGCCGTTTCGATATCGTGCCGGGCGACGAGGAAGAGTTTATTCCCTTGCCGGAGGGCTGACGGGTTCATAACAGTGCCAAATGTTTCTTGTTCGGGCACTCCTTGAATTCGGCGTCTTTTGTCGCAATCTGTTTTGACGTAAAGGCGGGCAACCGCCCAAGAATAGCAAGAAAGAGGCTTCTGCCTTGACACAAATGCCAGAGACGCCGCTGCTGGACCGGGTCCATTATCCTTCCGACCTGCGAAAGCTGGAGGACCGGGACTTGCCGCAACTCGCCCGCGAAGTCCGTGACGAAATGATCGATGCGGTATCGCGCACGGGCGGACATCTCGGCGCCGGTCTTGGCGTCGTCGAACTCACCATTGCCATCCACAGCGTTTTCGATACGCCGAACGATCGCCTCATCTTCGATGTCGGGCATCAGTGTTATCCGCACAAGATTCTGACCGGACGGCGCGACCGCATCCGCACGCTGCGCCAGGAAGGCGGGATTTCGGGCTTCACGCGCCGCGCCGAAAGCGAATACGATCCCTTCGGCGCCGCGCATTCCTCCACGTCCATTTCCGCCGGCCTCGGCATGGCAGTTGCCGCCGAGCTTGATGGAACCGACCGCCGGGTCATCGCCGTCATCGGCGACGGCGCGATGTCGGCCGGCATGGCCTATGAAGCGTTGAACAATGCCGGCGCGCTCGACGCGCGGCTGATCGTCATCCTCAACGACAACGATATGTCGATCGCGCCGCCGACGGGCGCGATGAGCGCCTATCTCGCCCGCCTCGCCTCCGGCCGCACGTATATGGGCTTCCGCGATTTCGGCAAGAAACTGACGGCCTATCTCGGCAAGAAGGTCGATCGCGCCATAACACGCGCCGTCGAGCACGCACGGGGCTATGTGACCGGTGGAACGATGTTCGAGGAGATGGGCTTCTATCATATCGGCCCGATCGACGGCCATTCCTTCGAGCATCTGCTGCCGGTGCTGCGCAACGTCCGCGACAATGCGCAAGGTCCGGTGCTGATCCATGTCGTGACGCAGAAGGGCAAGGGCTATCCCCCAGCCGAGGCGGCCGCCGACAAATATCATGGCGTCAACAAGTTCGACGTCATCACCGGCGCGCAGGCCAAGGTGAAACCGAATGCGCCGAGCTACACCAGCGTCTTTGCCGATGCTCTCGTGCAGGAGGCGATGTTCGACGACAAGATCGTCGGCATTACCGCCGCCATGCCTAATGGTACCGGCCTCGACAAGCTCCAGGAATTCTACCCCAAGCGCTGTTTCGACGTCGGTATCGCCGAGCAGCATGCCGTGACTTTTGCTGCCGGCCTTGCCGCCGAGGGCTACAAGCCCTTTGCCGCGCTCTATTCCACCTTCCTGCAGCGCGCCTATGACCAGGTGGTGCATGACGTGGCGATCCAGGGTCTGCCGGTGCGCTTCCCGATCGATCGCGCCGGTTTCGTCGGCGCCGACGGGCCGACGCATGCCGGGTCCTTCGACACGACCTTTCTGGCGACCCTGCCCGGATTCGTCATCATGGCTGCCGCCGACGAGGCGGAACTGAAGCATATGGTGCGGACGGCGGCCGCCTACGATCTAGGGCCGATCTCGTTCCGCTATCCGCGCGGCGAAGGCGTCGGCATCGAAATGCCCGAACGGGGCCAGATTCTGGAGATCGGTAGGGGTCGCGTGGTCAAGCAGGGGTCGAAAGTCGCCTTGCTCTCCTTCGGCACGCGTCTCGCCGACAGCCTTGCCGCGGCCGAGGATCTCGACGCCGCCGGCCTGCCGACGACGGTCGCAGACGCCCGCTTCGCCAAGCCCCTCGACCACGATCTCATTCGCCAGCTTGCTGCCCACCACGAGATGCTGATCACCATCGAAGAGGGCTCGGTCGGCGGCTTCGGCAGCCAGGTCATGCAGTTCCTCGCCAGCGAGGGCCTGCTCGACAACGGCCTGAAGATCCGCACGCTCGTCATGCCCGATATCTGGATGGACCAGGCGAAGCCCGAAGTCATGAATGCCAAAGCCGGCCTCGACCGCGCAGGCATCGTGCAGACGGTGTTCAGGGCGCTGGGCCACGGCCGGATCGTCGAGGCTGCCGGATAATGCGGATAGGATCAGGCGGGTCTACGGCCGCCTGATGCCATCAAGAATCGAGCGCATTGAAAACTGCCACGCGGTCGCGGCCGGCTGCCTTTGCCTGATAAAGCGCAGCATCGACATTCCTTAGCAGCAACATACGCGTCGCGCCATCGTTGGGCGCGAGTGCAGCGCCGATGCTCAGCCTTGCGAAAATGGATACGCCATCGACCGTAAACGGCGCTCTGAATGCCATAAGCAATCGTTCGGACAATGAAACAAGCGCGTTCCTGTCGGGCGGGGCCGGCACGAATATCGCGAACTCGTCGCCTCCCATACGAACGACGATATCATCGGTACGGATGACCGAGCGGATGCGTGCTGCCGCCTCGCACAGAACTTCGTCGCCGACATTATGACCGAAGCGGTCGTTGATCGACTTGAAGCCATCCATGTCGAGATAGAGGACGCCGAAATTCCGGCCAGCTGCAACAGCGGCGCTCAATGCTCCGTCGACTACGGCATCCAATGCCGAACGGTTGAAGAAGCGGGTCAGAGGGTCGGTCATGGCGGCAGTGCGCAAGTCGTTTTCAGCGATACCCATTAGCAGATTCGTCTTCTGAAGACACAGGAGAGCGCTTGCGATCTGCGCAAATCGCAAAAGGCTCTGCTCCTCGCTCGGGGAAAAGCGCCTCGGCGACTGATCGAGAATGCAGAAGGCACCTACGGGTTGGCCATTCTCCAATCGGACCGGTGCGCCTGCATAGAAGCGAAAACGCGGATCCTCCACGACAAAGGGCGCGACCATCAACTCGGTATCTTCAGCCAGATCGGGTATAACAAGCAATTCGTCGTCAAAGACCACGCGCGTGCAGATCGACATATCGCGGGAGCATTCGGCAATCTCGAGGCCCGCCTGCCCCGCAATGCGCTGCCAGTCCTCGTCGATGATATTGATCGCCGCATAGGGTGTGCCGAAAACGCCCCTTGCCAGCTCCGCAAGGACGGAAAGCTCCGGCGTCGGACTGCTATGAATCGCGTTCAGGGAGCGTACCGCTAAAAGTCTCTGTGTTTCATTGGTCGGAACTCGGACGAGCCGTCCCATTCGAATCTCCCTCGGCAATCATCACGAGGCCTATAAAAAAGGTGGTTCGAAGCTCAGCGCAACCCTCTCGTCGCTTAAATATTTAACAAATGCTGACGAGAAGGGCGGTTGGCATGGCGTTGATGGCGCTCAAGGCACGCGTGCCACGCAAAAGAGCTGTTGTCCCTTGTCGCGACAGATGCGCCAAAATAGAACGGAGCTGGAGACCTCGTCGTTTTTTTCACGGCCTCTCAATAGCATCGGCCCGTCGCTGAGCGGCAGGCCGATGCTGTTTACGGAGATGATTCGCCATGAACGACCCAGGCGGGGTCGCTCATCGAAGGACGATCAGAACTCTTCCCATTCGTCCTGGGCGGCCGCAGCCGCGGTTGCCTTGCCGCCGAAGGCCTTGGCCACCGTGCGGCCGAGCGCCCGGGCCGGCGATACAGCAGGCTTCGAGCGTGCCGTTGCGACTGCGGGACGCGCGGACGTTGCCTGCGGCGCATTGCTGAGCCGGAACTGGCGCAACAGCTCATTCAGTGCCGCGGCTTCGCGGGCGAGTGCGTGGCTGGCTGCGGTCTGTTCCTCGACCATGGCGGCATTCTTCTGCGTGCCCTGATCCATGTTGTTGACCGCAGTGTTGATCTCCTGCAGGCCGGTCGACTGCTCGCGGGTCGCCGTGACGATCGCGCCGACGTGACGATTGATTTCCCGAACTTCCGAAACGATCAATTCCAGGGCCTTGCCGGTCTCGCCGACCAGGGACACGCCGGTATTGACCTGATCGCTCGACGTGGTGATCAGCGCCTTGATTTCCTTGGCGGCATTGGCGGACCGCTGGGCAAGCTCGCGGACTTCCTGGGCGACGACGGCAAAACCCTTGCCGGCATCACCGGCGCGGGCGGCTTCGACACCGGCGTTCAGGGCAAGCAGATTGGTCTGGAAGGCGATATCGTCGATGACGCTGATGATGTTGCTGATCTCGCCCGAGGACTTTTCGATCTGCTGCATGGCGGATACCGCCTTGCGCACCACTTCACCGGACTTCTCGGCGCCGAGGCGTGCACGCTCGACGAGATGGCCGACATCCTCGGCGCGCTTGGCCGAATCGCGGACCGTCGTGGTGACCTCTTCCAGGGCTGCGGCAGTCTCCTCGACGGCGGCGGCCTGCTGCTCGGTACGATGAGCAAGATCGTCGGCGGCCGAACGGATTTCGTCGGCGCCGGCATTGATGGCGGCGGCATTGGTGCCAACCGACTGCAAGGCCGCTTCCAGCTTTTCGACGGCATTGTTGAAATCGGCGCGAACGCTGTCGAACTGCGGCGCAAAGGTGCGGTCGAGACGCGCCGCGACATTGCCGGCGGCGAGAGCCGAGAGCCCACCTGCAAGCGTCTCCATGGCGAAGCGGATTTCACCTTCTTCGCGCGCCTTCTGATCATCGCTCACCTGGCGCTGACGCTCGGCGTCATCGCGCATGCGATCGGTCTCGCCGGCGAGGCGCAGCTTCTCGATCGCCGCCTGCTTGAAGACGAGAACGGCATCGGCCATGCTGCCGACTTCATCGCCACGGCCAACGGCTGGAACGTCGATATCGTGCTCGCCGCCGGCCAGACGTCCCATGGCGGCGGTCATGCCGACGATCGGGCGAACGATGATGCGCGACAGCAGCCAGGCAAGAACGGCGGCGATCAGCGCCACGAGGATGCCGCCCACGACGAGCGTCAGGCGCAGATCGCCATTGGCCTGATCCTGCGTCGCCGCCAGGTCGCCGGCCTTGGCGCGGGCTGCCTGCTTGATCTTTGCGGCCGCCTCGCGGAAACCGTCGAGTTGGCCCTTGGTTTCGTTCTGACCGATCTTGACGATCTGGTCGAGCGGCATGTCGGTTTCCTTGCGAGCCTTCGTCTGCGGCTCTGCAAGCTGATGGAAATAGATATCCGCGGCCTTCTGCATGTTGTCGATGGCCTGCAGCAGATCCGGAGAGTCGGCAGCGACCTGCTTGGCCGCGGCAATGCTCTTCAACATCCGGTCGCGATTGGCGAAAACATCGGCATAGGTGCTGTCGCTGTGGAGCAGGAGGAAGCCGCGCAGGTTGACCGCCTGTTCCAGCATTGCCTGCAAGGAGTCGTCGATGAGATTGACGAGCTGCTGCGACCTGGCCTGCTCCGCCGCAGCTCCAGCCGACATCTCTTCCTTGGAATACACGAATGCCGAAACGCAGGCGAAAATGGCGATCAGCGCCGTGAACGTTATGGCAAGCTTGCCATTCAGCGACAGTTTTTTCGCAAACATAAGCGAGCGCCTCCTGAGCGCCGGTCCTGGCGAGCATCGATAGGCCGTGGGAAAGGACGGCGGATGCTCGAAAAATTCAGGGAAGGGTATGATTGGGACGCGGAAGCGTGAAGCCGTCATGGCAGGCGTTGATCCTGAAACAGACCATCGCAATCACGGACATCGGTAGAGGCTACGGCTTTAAAATTATTTAATTTTGACGATACGCCGTTTAAACCTGGCTCAGTTCCCGGGGGTCGCGGCGAGGATCAAGATATCCAGATCGTGTTCGGGATAAAAATCCTGCGCCGCCATCTGAAAGGAGGTCGGCCCGGTCTTTTTGACGTCGGTGCCGCAGAAGCTGATGTAGTTTTCCGGGCTGCCCTTGTCGACCGTCAGCTCGAAATGCTTGATCGGGCCGGACCAGTTGGCGCCTGTGGTCAGCACATAGGAGATCCAGCTCTCGGTATAGGTGCGGCCGCCCTTGTCGGCCGTGGCGGAAAGCTTGGTCGCCGTCTTCAGGAAGGCATCGTCGACGCAATACTTGCTGCGGTAGGCCTGCAGCTGCTGCTTCTGGTAGTCCTGGTCGCCGGCAAACGTAATGGCCACGGTGCCGCCGACGCTCGGCTTGTAGCTATGCTGTACGCCGATCCTGGCTTTGGCCGGAAACTTGGTGCGCCACCAATAGGTGGTATGCAGCGTCCACATCGGCGTCGGATGATGCTTCATGCCCTGGCCGTCATTGTCATATTCGTCATCAACGATCAACCCGCGAGCCGTCCAGTCTTCCAAGACATCGACGGGCAGCTTGGCGACGGCATCCATGGCCGTCTTGCTGAGCGGCAGTAACGGTACGCCGCGCGCCTTCAATTCATCCGTCATGTCGACGCCCGCGACCGTGACGCTCTGCTGAAGGGTCGGTACGATCGCCTTGCCGTCCTGCGTCACGGTGAAGCCGAGAAAGTTGTCAGCGTCGACATTTCCGGCATCGACCATGCTGTCGACATCACCCTTGATATCGGGCATCGGGAAAGCGACGAGACTTTCGACGTCCTTGTCGGATGTGTTTTCGAAGACATAGTCGACGCGCACCTGGGCCGCGGAAATGAAGAGCTTCTCCTCGTCCATGCTGATATCGCCGGTGCGGACATAGGCGAGACCGCCGGTCTTCAACTCGGCCATGGTGTCGTTCGCAAAGGCCGGAGCGGCGAACATCGCCAATAGCGCCGCATAGCCACCGATTCTTCGCATGATGCCCTCTCAACCGTTGATTTGTGCGATTATGGCCGACTGCAGCCCGGCGTCAACGGCGACATCGGCACAAAAGGCTTGCAACGCACTGCATTGCCCGGCATGGACTGCCTATGTCAGAACCGCAACGCCTCGACCAGCTTCTCGTCACCCTTTCGCTTTTCGCCAGCCGATCGCGGGCGCGCGATGCCATTCAACGCGGCACCGTGACCGTCGACGGCAAGGTTGTGACCAAACCGGGCACGCTGTTCACCGAAGAGGCGCAGATCGCGATCGACGATCCGGCCCAGGATTATGTCTCGCGGGCGGCCCTGAAGCTGGTCGCGGCACTCGATCATTTCCAGCTCGACCCGAAAGGGCAGCACTGTCTCGACGTCGGCGCGTCGACCGGCGGCTTTACCGAGGTATTGTTGCAGCGTGGCGCCGCGCATGTCACATCCATCGATGTCGGCCATGGGCAGATGCATCCACGCATATCGGCCGATCCGCGCGTGACTAGTATAGAGGGGCTGAACGCCCGCAACCTCACGGCCGAGGATATCGGCAAGCCGATCTCGTTCATCGTTTCCGATGTCTCCTTCATCTCGCTGAAGCTGGCGTTGGCGCCGGCGCTGGCATTTGCGGAGCCGGGCGCGCGCGCCGTGTTGCTGGTGAAGCCGCAGTTCGAGGCAGGGCGCGATGCGATCGGCAAGGCCGGTCTTCTGAAAGACCCCTCCTCTGCTCCCGCCGTTGCTGCCGAGCTCGAACGCTGGTTCTGCGAGGATATGGGCTGGCAGAGCCTCGGCCTCATCGCCTCGCCGATATCAGGCGGCGACGGCAACCACGAATTTCTTCTCGCAGGGATCAAGTCATGAGCACCGAAACCGTCACCATCCAGAAGCTCGGCGCCCAGGGCGACGGCATCGCGCAAGGCGCTGATGGCCCGATCTACGTGCCCTTTACGCTGCCGGGCGAAAGCGTCGCTATCGCGCGGGTGAAAAGCCAGGGCACGTTGATGTCGATCGCAGCGGCCTCGCCAGACCGGCGGGAACCGCACTGTCGGCACTTCGGTCCCGATGGCGTCAACGGCACCTGCGGCGGCTGCACGCTGCAGCACTATGCCGATGCGCCCTACCGTGCCTTCAAGCGGCAGCTCGTGATCGACGCGCTCCGTTCCAAGGGCCTGACGCCCGAGGTGGATGATATTATCGCCGCCCATCCCGGCGAGCGCCGCAAGGTCGTCTTCGCGGCGCGCAAGACCGAGAAGGGCACGCTGATCGGCTTCAACCAGGCCGAAAGCCACCACATCGTCGCAATCGAGGAATGTCCCATCGCCTCGTCCGGGATCATGTCGCAATTGCCGGCGATCACGGCGGTCGCAGCGGCACTCGCCGTCAACGCGGAAGCCTTCCGCATCTCCGTTTTGGAGATGCCTTCCGGCCTCGATCTCGCCGTCGACGACGTCAAATCCCTTTCCGACAAGCAGCGTCGGAGCGCGATCGAAACCGTGCTCACGCTTCGCGGCATCGCGCGCGTCTCGGTGAACGGCGAAATCCTGGTGGAACCGGCAAAGCCGACGATCGATTTCGGCGGCGTGCAGGTCTCGCCGCCACCCGGCGCCTTCACGCAGGCGACCAAGCAGGCCGAAGACGCCATGGCCGAGCTGGTCACGACCCATGTCGGCAAGGCCAAGCGCATCGCCGATCTCTTCGCCGGCAGCGGCACCTTCTCGCTTCGCCTGGCGCGGATCGGACGGGTGCACGCGGTGGAAGGCGAGGCCAAGCCCTTGGCCGCGCTCGATTACGCCGCCCGCAACACACAGGGGCTAAAGCCGGTCACCATCGAGCGCCGCGACCTCTTCCGCCGGCCGCTGATGACGCAGGAATTGAAGGTCTACGACGCCGTCGTCTTCGATCCGCCGCGCGCCGGGGCGGAATTCCAGTGCAAGGAACTGGCCCGCTCCCAGGTCAAGAAGATCGTCGCCGTCTCCTGCAACCCTTTAACGTTGGCACGCGATCTCGCGCTGCTGACCGAAGGGGGCTATCGCATCACCAAAGTGACGCCGATCGACCAATTCCTGTGGACCTCGCATGTCGAGGTCGTCGTGGCGCTGGAGAAGTAGTTCTCTTCGACGCGCGTTGGGGTGGCCGACCCTCGTGGTTCGAGACGGCCCTTCAGGCCTCCTCACCATGAGGGCGGGTGATGTAGTTACCGCTTCATGAACGCCTCGAATGCTGCACGGGCTTCGGCGCTTTTCAGCCGTGTCGCGAAAAGCTCGGCTTCCTCAGCGATACGACTAAGGATGGCGTCCGGTTCGCCCCATATCAGGTCACGCGCTATCCGCAGCGCCTCCGGCGGCTTGGCCGCAAGCTTGGCAGCCAACGATAGCGTTTCAGCCTCCACCGCTTCGGGTGCGGTCACCTTCCAGATCAGGCCGGCCTCCTTTGCTTCGGCGGCGGAGAAGCCTTCGCCGAGGGCGAGCAGGGCGAAGGCGCGCTGATGACCCATCAGGCGCGGCGCAATCAGGCTGGAGGCCGCTTCGGGGACGAGGGCAAGATCGACGAAAGGCGTCTTGAACAGGCTACGGTCGGAAGCCACCGTCAGATCGCAATGCAGGTGGATCGTGGCGCCTATGCCGATCGCCAAGCCGTCCACGCCCGAGACGACCGGTTTCTTCGCCGTCGCCAGTGCGGCAAGGAAATCCAGCACTTCGCGGCCCATGCTTCCGCCCATGGCGAAGGCCAGGAAATCGGCCATGTCGTTGCCGGCGGAAAAGCAGCCTTCGGTGCCGAGGAAGACGTTGACGCGGATATCCGGCGTGTCGTCCGCCGCCTTCAGCGCATCGGTCATCGCCTGGTACATGGCGCGCGTGATCGCATTCTTCTTTTCCGGACGGTTGAACCGGATAATCTGGACATGCGGCGTGGTCTCGGGACGTTCGATGATAATATGGTCGGTCATTAGATCTCCTCAGGCAAGCGCGATGCGGGCAGCTTCAAGGCTCGACGCGCCGGCGACGATACGGTCAGTGAGAGCGGCGGTCTCGGCCAGAAGATTCTCGGCAGCAAAGCGGCAAAGCGCGATGCGCTTTCCGGCCTCGCCATCCGCCGCATCGACCAACCCGCCCTTGGCCAGATAAGCTCCGGTCAGCACGAGACCGAAGAGCCGTTGATAGGGCGTCGCACCCGCCAGCGCCTCGGCGACGGCGCCTTCGGCCTGTCGCGAGAGCAGCCATTCGCTTGCCTTTTCGAGATCGGCGATGGCCGATTCCAGCCGCGGCGCCGTTTCCCCGAAGCCGTTGAGATTGGATCTGGCGACGGCATCGGCGATCCCGCGCAATTCGCCGAGGAAGGCGCGCACTTGATCGCCGTTCGCAATGGTCAGCTTGCGGGTCACGAGGTCGATCGCCTGGATGCCGTTGGTGCCTTCATAGATCGGCGCGATGCGGGCATCCCGCAGCAGGCGTGCCGCTCCCGTCTCTTCGATGAAGCCCATGCCGCCATGGACCTGGATACCAAGCGAGGCGACATCGACGCCGGCATCGGTCGAGAAGGATTTTGCAATCGGCGTCAACAGTGCGGCGCGCTCCTGCCAGTAGCGTGCCTTTTCGGGATCGCGATGCGACATATCGATCGCCTCGGCGCAGGCATAGCAGATGGCGCGCGAACCCTGCGTCAGCGCCTTCATGGTCAGCAGCATGCGGGCGACATCGGGATGTTCGATGATCGGGCTCATGCCCGTCGCCGTCGTGCCCGGCGCGCGGCCCTGCGTGCGCTCGCTGGCATAGGCGATGGCTTTCTGGGTGGCGGCTTCCGCAATCGCCACGCCCTGAATGCCGACGGCGAGGCGCGCATTGTTCATCATCGTGAACATGCAGGCGAGTCCCTTGTTCTCTTCGCCGACAAGCCAGGCGACAGCTCCTTTTTCGGCGCCATATTTGCCATCGCCATAAATTATCGTGCAGGTCGGCGAGCCGTGGATGCCGAGCTTGTGCTCCAGAGAATGGGCGAAATAATCGTTACGGACGCCAAGCGATCCGTCATCGTTTACGAGGAATTTCGGCACGAGGAAAAGCGATATGCCGCGCGTGCCCGCGGGCGCGTCCGGAAGCCGGGCGAGCACGAAATGGACGATGTTTTCCGCCGCCTCGTGATCGCCCCAGGTGATGAAGATCTTCTGGCCGAAGAGACGATAGGTGCCGTCGTCGCGGCGCTCTGCACGCGTGCGCAGCGCCCCGACATCGGAACCGGCATGCGGCTCGGTCAGGTTCATGGTGCCGGCCCACTCGCCTGATACGAGCTTCGGCAGATATGTCTTTTTCAGGTCTTCGCTGCCGTGGGCGATGAGTGCCTCGACCGCCCCCATGGTCAGCGTCGGGGCAAGACCAAACGCCATCGAAGCGGAATTCCACATTTCCAGCGTCGCGATATTCAGCATATGTGGCAGGCCCTGTCCGCCGAACTCCTCCGGCGCGGTCAACCCGTTCCAGCCGCCGGCGATCCAGTCGCGATAGAGCTTTTCCCATCCGTCCGGAAGAACCACCTTGCCGTCGACCAGCTTCGCGCCCTGCCTGTCGCCGATTTCGGCAAGCGGCTCCATCTCGTCGCCGGCGAAACGTCCAGCCTCCGCCAGGATGGCATCGAGGACGTCGGCGCTGAGATCGCCGAGGATGCCCTCTTCCATCGCCCGCTCCATGCCGGCGACATGCTTCAGCGTGAATGCGATTTCCTCGACAGGCGCCTTGTACATGATGCTTTCCTCCGCATTTGTGGTCCGATGGCCCGCCTCACCCAGGCCATCGTCGACGTGTTGTTATAGCTAGTTGATTTTTACGTAAACGTCAATTTTACAAAGGCGATGCGATGCTCATTTCCACTTGATTGCGAACTCGAACGACACATTCGCCCTGCACGCGCTGCGCGGCTGAGACATCTGCGCCCGCGCATGCGATTATTCCAACAACGGGCAGACTTGCATAAACAATCGTCATGAACGAAGACTAAGGCAACTGTTCCGACAATCCGAATGATCTGGCCATGAACACAATCACGTCTGCCATCACGATACCCGGCTTTGTCTGGGCCTATCGTCTCCATCCCGGCGCAGACAAGCCGGAGCGGTTGCCCGAAGATACCGATCGCGCCACGCTCTTTGGCGGAGACGGTTTCCTCTGGCTGCATCTCAATCTCGTGGATGCCCGCGTCCCAACCTTCCTTGCGGACGTACCTGGGTTGAACGAAGCGGCACGCACAGCGCTGACCACGCACGAGACGCATGCGATGCTTACCGTCGATGAACAGATGCTCTTCGGCACGCTGGTCGACTTCCAGCATGAGTTCGGTCAGGACACTCGTGACATCGGCTGGCTGCATTTTGCGCTGACCGACCGCATGCTCATCACCAGCCGGCTGCAGCCGCTTCGCAGTCTGGACCGGGGACGGATGCTGATCGAAAAGAATGCGGCGCGATTTTCCCGTCCGCTGGATATTTTCGAGCTGCTGGTCGTCGAATTCCAGCGCTCCATGATCTCGGTCGTCATCGAGATGAGCGAAGAGCTGAATTCTATCGAGGACTTCCTTCACGGGAACACGTCGCGCGACGAGCGCACGCGGCTTCCGCCGATCCGACGGACGATCGTACGGCTGCATCGCCATCTGCGCACAGTCCTGTCGCTGATGCGCCACGCCGCCGCCTCGGACGACGAGGAAATGCCGCTCGGCTTCGAGGATGTCGCGGGGCGCCTGACGAGCCGGCTCGAAGCGGTCGAGCATGATATCTATGCGCTCCAGGAGCGCGCCCGGTTACTGCACGAAGAAATCGACTCGAAGCTCGCCTCCGAGATCAATCGCCATCTCTATATCCTGTCGATCATGACGGCGTTCTTGTTGCCGCCGACGCTGGTGACCGGCTTCTTCGGCATGAACACATCGAACCTGCCGCTCTCCGGCGGGACAGGCGGTACGCAATATGCGATCGGCTTCATCGCCGCGTCCATGCTGCTGGCATGGTGGTTGCTCAAACGGATCAACATTCTCTGACATCTGACCATGCATGAAAAGCCGCCCGGCATGTGCCGGGCGGCTCGCATCGATGAACCTCTAAGCGTCGCTCAATAATAGGGTGAGTAGCACTGACGGCGCGGGCCCTGATTGGGCTGGAAGGTGTTGTCGTAAGCGCGATAGGAGCGATAGCGATCCGAGCACCATTCGACGTGACGCGGGTTGATGCCGCCGGCTGGAGGCGGAGCGGCGTAATAGCGCGGTTGGCTGGCAATCGCGCCGCCGATGATCGCACCGGCGCCGAAGGCGGCCAGCGGGAACCAATAGCCGTCATGGTAACGATAGCCATGGCGATAGCCCGAATAACCGCGATAGCCGCCATACCAACCCCGGCGATAGTAACCACCGTGATAGTGGCGCCATTGAACCTGCTCGATATTGGCGGGCGCGGTCTTTTCGGCGGGCGCAACCGGTGCGGCAGGCATCTGCAATGCGAAGGACGGCGTGAAGCTCGTCAGGGTAACAGCGGCCGAAATAGCGATGGTCGCAATTCTCGCACGGAAACCAAGCATTCTTATCTCCATTCCCTGGTTTGTCTTGTGCTCAGGCGTTTGGCGTTCGATATCGGGATGCTTCCCGAGCAGGGTTGAAATGCCTGCTTCGTCGCATGTCCGAACAGACGGCGAGAAACGCGGCAACACGTTATTCTGTTCCTCAAATCCCTACCAATTTAAGGAGTTATGCGAGGGCTCCACGATGAATTTATAGTGATTTCATCCTTAACCCAAGATTAACCAGCAATCCTTACTATTATTTCATGAAAGGATCCCGGCAGACTTACGCCTTGATTTGCAGCTTTCTGATGGTCCTGGCCCTCATGGGGCCGGCTACGAAGCTTTCGGCCGGTGAAAGTCGACCCTGGACGGATCCGAGAAACGCCCTCATCATCGACGCCTATGAACTGAACACCATCGACTGGAATGCGTTTCTACAGGACAAGCGGATCGCCGGCTTCATCTCCAAGGCCTCCGACGGTCTACCCGAAAGTTTCAGTTGTACAGGCGACCATGCCGGCGACACGGTCGCACACTGCAAGACGATGTGGCGCAAATACGCCGTCAGTCGCGAGCTGTATCAGACGCGCCGCATGCTGGCGAAGATGAACGGCCTGTTGTGGGGCGCCTACCATCTGGGGCGGCCCGGCAATCCCATCGACCAGGCCAATCACTTTCTCGACTATGCCGATCCGCAGCCGGACGAGCTGATGGTGCTCGATATCGACGGCATGGACTCCACGCAATTCATGTCGCTGGAGGATGCCCAGGTCTTCGTCGCCCATATCAAGGTCAGAACCGGCCGCTACCCCATCCTCTATACCAACCACAACATCGCCCGCTACATCGCCGATCATCGCGACATCTATCCGCTGCTGTCGCGGCTGCCGCTGTGGTACGCGCGCTACAAGCCGGACGTGATCGGCACCTTCCCGCTCGGCAATTGGGACAGCTATGCCATCTGGCAGTTCGCTTCATCGGACAATTGTTCCGAAAAGAGCTGCCCCTACCGCGTTCCGGGCACATTGACCGATATCGACGTCAATATTGTACCAATGACCAAGATACAGCTTGCCAAGATCTGGCCGCAAGGCGAGCTACTGCCTGCCAAACCGTTGCCTGCGCCCGACGTGATGATCGCACAGGCACCGACCTGCAACGGACCGCGGCAGACGCTTATCTCGCTGGTGATCGATCCCATCGTCACGGCCTCGACCCGTCGGTCTGAGCCGGTGGAGATCAATGAGCTGAATTATCAGGATTTCTAGAGCGACAACGGAATAGCGTTACCGCTCTATGATATTTTTTCGCGAAACTCCGGACGGAAAACCGCTGCACGCTTTTCCTAGAGTTTGCTCTAGGCTTCGACCTGGACATCCGTCTTCGGCCGCGAACAGCAGGCGAGGATATAGCCCTCCTCGATCTCGTCATCGAGGATGCCGCCATTGTGGTTCATCTCGACCTCGCCGGAAAGCTTCATGACGCGGCATGTGCCGCAGAGGCCGGATTCGCAGGCCGCACCGATGCGTACGCCCGCGCCGCGCGCGGCCTGAAGCACGGTCTGCCCCGCCGCGCAGACGACGTCCTTGCCGGCCATGGTGAAGCGGATCGTGGTTGCAGCTTCAGTCGACGCATCGTCGGTGACCTCGGCAAGCGGCGTTGCCGCATTCGCCGGCTGGAAGCTTTCCTGATGGTAGCGGGACATGTCGAAGCCATGCGCTTCCAGCATGGAGCGGACCGCATCCATGAAGACTTCCGGACCGCAGCAGAAGATCGTGCGATCCATGAAATCCGGCGCGAGCAAGCCGATCTTGGCCTTGTCGATGCGACCCTTCAGCCCCGACCAGAGCTCGGTGCGGCCGCAGCCCTCGACGATCAGGCCGAGATTGAGGTTCGGCATGAAGCGGGCGAGATATTCCAGCTCCGAACGGAAGATGATGTCGGCCGGGCTGCGCGAGCAATTGACGAAGGTGATGTCCGACAACGGCGCCGTGTCGGCCATGTAGCGGGTCATGGCCATCATCGGGGTCACGCCGGACCCGGCTGACACGAAGAGATATTTCTCGCCGGGATGGCGGATATGGCTGAAATCGCCGAGGGGACCGAAAGCCTTGATGCGCATGCCGGGCTTGAGGTTCTCGAACATCCAGCGCGTGCCGATGCTGTCCTTCTGCGCCTTGACGGTCACGGCGACCGAAAAGGGCCGCGACGGTGTCGACGACAGCGTATAGGTGCGCATGACCGGCTCGGGCGCCGTCGGCAGCTCCAGCGTCACGAACTGGCCCGGCAGGTAACGGAACCAGTTGTCCTTGTCGGACCCGAATGTGAAGGTCATCACATCGGGCGCTTCCGGCGTGACCGAGAGGCATTCGAGCAGATGCTGCCTGTCGCTCCAGGGCTGCATCTGGTCGAGATGTCGATGACGGAGGGAGACGGTCATGTTCATGCTCAGGCAACCGCCGACAGCTTGGCCTGATCGCCCTGCAGCCGGTTGATCATGAAATTCGAGTACCACTCGACGAACTGCATGACGCCGCCTTCATGGATTTCCGAATAGGGACCGGGCTCGTAAGCAGGCGAGCGGATGCCGAAGGCATTTTCCTCGACGATGCGGCGGTCCTGATCGTTGGTCTCAGTCCAGACGTGAGTAAGCTCTTCGAGATCATAATCGACGCCTTCGACCGCATCCTTGTGCACCAGCCATTTGGTGGTGACGGCGGTTTCCTCGGCGTTGAGCGGAAGGACGCGGAAGGAAATCGCGTGATCGCCGAGCATGTGGTTCCAGGTCGTCGGGTAATGGAACAGCAGCATCGTACCGATGTTGTTGATCGTCACATCGGGCGAGAGCGGCCGCTTGACGGCATTCTGGCCGGACATGGTGTAGCTTTCGGCCCCTTCGATCAGCGGCATGCGTGCGGTGCGGAACTGTCCGTCCGGCGAGATCTTGAATTCGCTCGGCAGGCCGGCAGCTTCACAGCGCTTCCAATGAGCTGTGATCACGGGATCGCTCATTGCCCCCTGCACGCCGCTCACCGTCGGCGCTTCCGAAAAAGTGCGGCAGAGTTCGGGATGGTTGGCAGCGCAATGATAGCACTCGCGGTTGTTTTCCCAGACGAGCTTCCAGTTGCCCTTCTCGATGATGGTGCTCTGGAAGGCGACCTTGGCCTCGCTGAGGCGATGAGGGGCTATGTAGGGCTCGATCGTGGCGCGAACCGGCGCGAAGTCCGGCGCATTCTGCGCAAGGCAGATGAAGATATAGCCGCCGACGCTTTCGCAGTGAACCGATTTCAGCGAGTACTGGCTCTTGTCGAAATCCTCGGCCATCTGGCGGGCGAAGAGCAGCGAGCCGTCCAGCTCGTAGGTCCACTGGTGATAGGGGCAGACGAGCTTTGCCGACGAGCCGCGCTCGGTCGTGCAGACCCGCGAGCCGCGATGACGACAGCTATTGTGGAAGGCACGGATGACCTGATCGCGACCGCGAACGATGACGACGGGATAATCGCCGATCTGGACGGTGAAATAATTACCCGCGCGAGGCACTTCGCAATCATGGCCGATGAACAGCCAATCCCGATAATAGATCATCTCCATATCGAGCTTGAAGTAATCCGGGTCAGTATAGAAGGGCTGCTCCAGGCTGAAACCCTCACGGCGATTCTTCAATTGCCGCAGAACATTGCTGCTGATATCCATTTGCCTATCCTTGCGCAGTACCAAGAAACGGGCGAAGGACATGCACGGCCGGTGGGAACGGCCCAAAGCAATGTCCCGACCGCCCGCCGCGGTCAGTAAACCATATGTGCCCAAGGCTGGTTTCCGGGCTCTGGAGCGGCCCTGTCGCCAGGACCCCATGGCACCTTCCCAGGTCGACCCGACCCAGTGGCTTTATCCGCCATGCCTTACTCCACCACCGTTGCGGGGGCAGCGCCGGATTTTGACCGGCTTCCCAATTCTCCGCCTCCCTAGCAGACGGCACCTTGAGATTGATGACATCATAGCTCTCGGCCCCTTCAGCCGCTGCGCTACAATGCGACATCGGCTTCGAAATTGGCGACAGACGAAACGAGACGCCCGGACGGTTGCGCATAGCGGCAATATAGGAAGACAATTCAATCTCTTATGCATCGCCGTGGGATGCAGGAATAGTGATCCTCCCACCTCTCGCGAGCGACGCTTTATTCTGAATGCGACAGGTCCGCCGATGGCAGGCGATCAAAGGCGCGCGTGCGCCTGCGAAAGCGCCTGCAGCGCCGCCACCGCACGGCCGGCATCAACGGCCGGAACGAAGATATGATCGTGATAGTAGGCGGCGACGACATTGGCGCTGATGCCCTCATTTCCCAAGGCCGTGGCAAAGGCTGCGGTCAGGCCGACCGCCTCCAGCGAGGAATGGATATCGAGCGTGATCATCCGCATGGCGGGGGCCGTCGGAAGCCCTGCCTGCCGCGCTGCTTCCAGAGGAAGGATCAACGTCACTCCCTCCCTTTCCCGAAAGAGCCCGATCGGCTCCAGGTGAATATGATCGGCGAGCGCCGAAGCCGGCACGCTGCAATAGACGAACTCGCCCTCGGCAAGATTCGGCTTCATGTCCGCCAGCAGCAGCTTGAGATCGGTAATGCCGGGCATGATTCTGATCCTTTTCAACGATCCGCCAGCAAGAGCGCGCGCTTCAGCCCGGCTCAAGCTAGACGATCTATCATTCGGCATCCAGACCTCGATGGCGAGCCGGCATGGCAAAACTCAGATATTTCGATGCCAAGAAACCCGCCAACCCGGAGCCGGTACCGCCGGCGGCGGGGTATACGGAATTTCTCCGCACCGGCCGCATCAATCGCGACAAGACGCATTGGCTCGCCGAGGAGCGACGTTACCTCACGTTCGAGGAAGTGGCCGAACGCACGGCGAGCAAGCTGCGGAACGCCGGCGAGACAACCCATGGCCGTCTCAACAGCTTTCACCAGTCGATCCGCTTTCCGAAATTGATCTTCCATCACACCCTGCGGGATACGCCGCATCTCGGCTATTGCCACGTCACCGCGGCGCGAACGCAATTCGCGAAATATGAGGAGGTAAGCTGGGCCTTCTACATCGCCAATTTCTTTGCCCGCCTCGGCCAGAACGACAATTTCTTCGAAGACATCAGCCTGAAATATTCGCGAATGTATTTCGCCGTCGCCGTCCATCCGGACAAGGAAGCGTCGGAAAAGAAGCTGACGATCAATCGCGACATCCGGGGCAACGGAGTGCTCTTCCACACCCATGATCCGCAGACCGCCATCCGCAACGTCCTGCTGCTCGGCGCCCGCAACGAGCAGCTTCGCGACATCATTCGCCAGCTTTGATCATTGATCCGAAAACTTGAAAAGCATAAGAACGGCCTGAACTGCAAACGGGCAGGCCATGGCGCGACACATAGACATCCTTGAACATCCGCAAACGGCGATAGAGGTCGCCTCGGCAACGCTTGCCGAGGGGTTGCCGATCGGATTGCCGACGGAGACCGTCTATGGGCTTGCCGCCGATGCCACCAATCCGGCCGCCATCACCCGTATCTACGAAACCAAGGGCCGGCCGCGCTTCAATCCGCTGATCTGCCATATGAGCGATCTGGCCATGGCTGAACGCTACGCGATCTTCGATCCCATCTCCCGCAAGCTGGCGGAAGCCTTCTGGCCCGGTCCGCTGACGCTGGTGCTGCCGCTACGGCCTGAAAGCGGCATCCATCCGCTGGCGACCGCCGGTCTCGACACGGTCGGCATCCGCGTGCCGCAGGGCTTTGCCGGCGAGTTGATCCGCGCCTTCGGAAAGCCTCTGGCCGCCCCAAGCGCCAATACGTCGGGCAAGATCAGCGCCACCAGCGCCGATCATGTCGACGACGACCTCGGAGAGCGGATCACGCTGATCCTCGATGCCGGCGCTTCGGTGGTGGGCGTCGAATCGACCATCGTCAAGGTCGAGGACGGCGAGCTGCGGCTGCTGCGGCCGGGCGGATTGGCGGCGCGCGAGATCGAACGGATCGCGGGCAAGGCCGTGAAGCGCAAGAGAGGTGCGGCACCTGCCATCGAAGCACCCGGCATGCTTGCTTCGCATTATGCGCCGGGCGCAGCCGTGCGGCTCGATGCGACCGATGTTTCGCCGGACGAAGCTCTGATCCGCTTCGGGACACCCGCGATTGCCGGCATCGAAAATGCCGTTGCCGTGCTGGATCTCAGCCCTAGCGGCGATCTTTCGGAAGCCGCCGCCAACCTCTTCGATTTCATGAAGCGCGCCGATGCGACGGGTGCCGTGACGATCGCCTTTTCCCACATTCCGGACGATGGCCTCGGCGAGGCCATCAACGACCGGCTGCGCCGCGCGGCCGCGCCCCGAGCATGATCCCCAAAAGTGCGAAGCGGTTTTGGGGATCATGCAAAAGCGAATAGCTGGAACTTGATGACAATTCGAAGAAGATCAGCAAGTTCCAGAGACTAAATCGGCCCGAACCCTATCGGCAAAGGACACACCATGAGCAGCTTCGCCCCCTCCTCCGCCCTTCTCGACCGCTTCGCCGCCATCGTGGGCGAAAAGCATGCGACGCGTGACCCCGTGGAGATCGCACCGCATCTGGTGGAAAACCGCGGCCTCTACCACGGCGCATCGCCGATGCTGCTGAAGCCCGGCTCCGTGGAAGAAGTGTCAGCGATCCTCAAGCTCGCCAGCGAGACCGGCACGGCCATCGTGCCGCAGACCGGCAATACCGGCCTCGTCGGCGGCCAGACGCCGCGCGAGGGTGGCTCCGACATCATCCTGTCGCTGGAGCGGATGAACCGCATCCGCGATATCGATCCGGTCGGCAATACGATGATCGTCGATGGCGGCTGCATCCTGGCGGACGTGCATAAGGCAGCGGCCGAACATGGCCGCATGTTTCCGCTGTCGCTCGGCTCGGAAGGTTCCTGCCGCATCGCCGGCAACCTCTCCACCAATGCCGGCGGCACGGCCGTTCTCGCCTATGGCAATATGCGCCAACTCTGCCTCGGCCTCGAAGTTGTGTTGCCCACTGGCGAGATCTGGAACGGGCTGCGCCGCCTGAAGAAGGACAATACCGGCTACGATCTGCGCGATCTGTTCATCGGCGCCGAAGGCACGCTGGGCGTCATCACCGGCGCAGTGCTGAAGCTCTTCCCGCAGCCGCTCGGCCATCAGGTCGCCTTTGCCGGCCTGCAATCGGTGGATGAGGCGCTGACCCTGTTCAAGAACGCTTCGAGCCTCTGCGGCACGGCGCTGACCGGTTTCGAACTGATGCCTCGCATCGGCATCGAATTCACCGCCCGCCACATCCCCGGAGTCCGCGATCCGCTGGAGACAGCGTATCCCTGGTACGTGCTGATCGATATCTCCACCTCGGACTCAGCCGAAACCGCAGAGCGGATGATGACGACGCTGCTGGAGCAAGGCTACGAGGCCGGCCTGATCCAGGATGCAACGATCGCCAGCTCCGAAGCACAGCAGAAGGCCATCTGGCACATGCGGGAAAGCATGTCGGATGCACAGAAGCCGGAGGGCGGCTCGATCAAGCATGACGTTTCCGTGCCGGTGGCGCAGGTTCCGCAATTCATGGCCGAGGCGGAAAAGGCGGTTATCGCGGCCCTGCCCGGCGCTCGCATCTGCGCCTTCGGCCATATGGGCGACGGCAATATTCACTACAACATCTCGCAGCCCGTGGGCGCCGATAAGGAAGAATTCATCGGCCGCTGGCACGAGATGAACAAGATCGTGCACGGGCTGGTGCTGCAGCATGGCGGCTCTATCTCCGCCGAGCATGGTATCGGCCAGCTGAAACGCGACGAACTGGCTTCGATCCGCTCGGATATCGAGATGGACCTGATGCGCCGGATCAAGATGGCATTCGACCCGGCTGGGATCATGAATCCGGGGAAGGTCCTCAGGCCCTGAGATTTTAGACTGTCACAACGACCCGCTCGGAAGCGAAACAGCCGATTTGGCACGAAATGACCGTGCCGTCGGCATCGACGTCTTCGCCGGCATAGGCAAGAACCGGTTTCAGACGCGATTGCTGTAGAAGGCGCGCCTCGGCCTCGGTCGGCATACGCGCCGTGATGTCGGTGGAGCGGCGCCAATAGTCCGTCACACCGTAATCCTTCAGCGCCACTGTAAACGAGCCCGTTGCGGCGAACTTTTCCGTCAGGCCGGGAAAGCGCATCGCGGAGCAACTTCGCATGACAACCGAGACGGGAAGTTCGTCGGCATAAGCAACCACGCGCATTTCCAGCACCATTTCGCCCGGCTGCAGATTGAGCCTCGTCGCGATATTGGCATTGGCTGGAATTTCGCTGGTCGAAAGAACTTTGCGGGTGAGGTTTGCCTCCGTCGTGGTCAGATCCTTGCTGAACCTCACCTTGTCACCCAGTTTGAAGCGGACGGGCATATCGGCGCGGACATAAGCGCCGCTTCCGCGCGCCACGCGCAACAGCCCCTCCCCCTCCAACTCGGCGATCGCGCGCCGCATCGTCACCCGCGATACACCGAATTGTTCCGACAAAGCGCGCTCGCTCGGCAGGCGGCTACCCGGAGCGTGCCTGCCTCTGTCGATGGCGGCTCGCAGCTCGGTCGCCACGGCCACCCAACCACCAAGGGTTTTTACGCCGTCACCCTGCCGATTTTTCTCATCCATCACAATTCCGTCGCCTTGAAATTGGTATACACCAATTTATAGAGATCTGGATCGTTTATGAAAGGGTTCGGCATGAGCGGCAAGCGCATATATGTAACCTCAGTCAGCAGCAGCAATGTGCACGGGTTCAGCAAGCAGAACCGGACTCACATCCAGCTGCTGACGGGCCTCGGCGTGGAAGGCGACGCGCATATGGGGGTCACGGTGAAGCATCGCTCGCGCGTCGCAGTCGATCCGACGCAGCCCAATCTGCGCCAGGTGCATCTCATCCACGAAGAGCTGTTCGACGAACTTACCGAAAAGGGATTTTCCGTCGCTCCGGGCGACATGGGCGAGAACATTGCGACGAGAGGCATCGACCTGCTTTCGCTGCCGCAGGGAACGCGTCTGCATATAGGCGAAGAAGCGATCGTCGAGGTGACGGGCTTGCGAAACCCCTGCAAGCAGATAGACGATTTCCAGAGAGGCCTGCTGCATGCCGTGCTCGATCGCGATGCCGAGGGCGGCCCGGTCCGCAAGGCTGGCATCATGGGCATCGTATCGCAGGGTGGCCGGGTGCAGTGTGACGATACCATCCGGGTCGAGCTGCCGCCCTCGCCGCACATCAAGCTCGAGCGCGTCTGACAAAACAAAAGCGGCCTTCCATTCGAAAGGCCGCTTCCCAGTTAAGTTTGGATTACACCTGGCTGGGTGCCTTCCGGATCAATCGAAATCTTCCTGGCTCGCATTATTCGTCGGCACTCCCTGCCCCCCACCATTGCGGTTGCCCGAGATGATCTCGCGCTTGCCCACATGGTTGGCGGGACCGACGAGGCCGTCCTTCTCCATGCGTTCGACGAGCGAGGCCGCGCGGTTATAGCCGATGCCGAGGCGCCGCTGGATGTAGGAGGTCGAGCACTTCTTGTCGCGCATGACGACCTTGATCGCCTGTTCGTAGAGGTCGTCGCCATCTTCGGAGGCGATGGCGCCCTTGTCGAAGACTGCGGTATCCTCTTCGTCGTCTTCCTCGTCCTCGTCGGCGGTGACCGTGTCGAGATATTCCGGGCGGCCCTGCAGCTTCAGGTGGGCTACGACCTTTTCGACTTCCTCGTCCGAGACGAAGGGGCCGTGGACGCGGGAGATGCGCCCACCGCCGGCCATATGCAGCATGTCGCCCTGGCCGAGCAGCTGTTCGGCGCCCTGCTCGCCGAGGATGGTGCGGCTGTCGATCTTCGACGTCACCTGGAAGGAGATACGCGTCGGGAAGTTTGCCTTGATCGTGCCGGTAATGACGTCGACCGACGGACGCTGCGTCGCCATGATCAGGTGGATGCCGGCGGCACGCGCCATCTGCGCCAGACGCTGGATCGCGCCTTCGATTTCCTTGCCGGCGACCATCATCAGGTCGGCCATTTCGTCGACGATGACGACGATATAGGGCATCGGCGTCAGGTCCATCTCCTGGCTTTCCTCGATCGGGGCGCCCGTGCCCTTGTCGAAGCCGGTCTGGACCATGACGTGGATCGTCTCGCCCTTTTCCTTGGCGGTGGCGACGCGGCTGTTGTAGCCGTCGATATTGCGCACGCCGAGACGCGACATCTTCCTGTAGCGATCCTCCATCTCGCGCACCGCCCATTTCAGCGCCATCACGGCCTTCTTGGGATCGGTGACGACGGGGGTCAGGAGGTGCGGGATGCCGTCGTAAACCGACAGTTCCAGCATCTTCGGATCGACCATGATCAGGCGGCACTGTTCCGGCGACATGCGATAGAGCAGCGACAGGATCATCGTATTGATGGCGACCGACTTGCCCGAGCCGGTGGTGCCGGCGACGAGCAGATGCGGCATCTTCGCCAGTTCAGCGATGACGGGTTCGCCGCCGATCGTCTTGCCGAGGCCGAGCGCCAGCTTGTAGCCGCTCTTTTCGAAATCCGGGGATTCGATCATCTCGCGGAAATAGACGGTCTCGCGGGTGACGTTCGGCAGTTCGATGCCGATGACGTTGCGGCCGGGGACCACAGCGACGCGGGCTGATAATGCGGACATTGAGCGGGCGATGTCATCGGCAAGATTGATGACGCGCGAGGATTTGACGCCGGGTGCCGGCTCGAATTCATAGAGCGTGACGACGGGGCCGGGGCGAACGTGGATGATCTCGCCCTTGACGCCAAAGTCTTCCAGCACGCTTTCCAGCAGGCCGGCATTCTGCTCCAGCGTTTCCTGGGTCATGATCACGCCGGAACGAACCGCAGGCTCCTGCAGCAGCTCGCGCGGCGGAAACTCATATTCTCCCTCGCCGCTCTGGGCGATCGGGCGCCACTCGGGCGGCGTCAGCGATGCGGGTCGACGTGGCGTAATCCGCGACGGTGGCGCATCGATCAGCCGCTGGGCAGCGGCTTCGACGGCGGGAACGGTCGGTGTTGCCTTGGCAACCGGCCCGGCAGGTGCAGGTGCTGCGACCTTGGCCGGCATAGGTGCCACGACCATTACCGGGGCCGGACGAGATTCGGCAACCGGAGCGGCCTCAGCGCCGTAGACGGCCGTTACGAAAGCGGGCGGTACAAATACCTCCGGCTGGGCTACGACTTGCGGCTCGACAACGGCAGGTGCGGCAATCTCTGATGCCTCTTCTACGACCGGCGCCAGAACGGCAGCTTCCCAAGCCGCCAGTTCGTCCATGGCCGGCGTGCTGACTGTTGCCGTCGAGAGGCTGGGAACGGCTTCGGCCAACACAGCAGCTTCAACGGCAGAAGCCGCTTCGACAGTCCGCTGAATCTCCGCAACCGCAGCCGGTCGGCGGCATTCCACGATGCGGAACTTCGCGACGATCGATTCGGCTTCAACCTTAAGCTCGGAAATCATCACCGGCTGGGTCGGCGCGCCCCTGATGGCGGACACGAATTCGCCGTCGAAGGGCATCGCGTCCCAGAAAGCGAAATCGGAGAGATGAGCGAGCCGCGACTCGACCACAGGCGCGGCAACGGATTCGGAAACATTCAACGATACTGGGGAAGCGTCCAGCGCGGTCGCCGGAGCCTTCGAAAATGCGGTAGCGATAACGGTCATCTCCAATGCGTCCGGCTCGGTTGCCGGAGATTTCTGAATTACTGATGGCATGTAGCTCTCCACCGCAAAAGGCATGTCCTCAAGCAGCGGCAGATGGAACTCGGCGGGCTGCGCCGGCTGTGGCGCAGCGAGGGTGGCCGGCACCTCGATGACGGGCGGTTCCATGACCCGCATCGCGGCATGAGTGGAGACCGGCGGCGTGATTTCGGCCGGCAGCTCGGCGGGCGGGCGACGGCTGATAATCTCGTTTTCCCGCGTGCGGGTGAACCGAACGTTCGGACCCATCAGAAAAGCGTTCTGCCAGCCGGGCGAGGCAAGATCCTCCGCCGAAATTCCATGCGGCAGGACGGTCATCACCGGATCCTTCTCCGCGGGCTTCGCCTGCAAAGCCTCGACGACCGGTTTCGGTACGGCGGCCGTCCGCTGCCTTGCCTCTTCGGCACGCCGCAATTCCTCGGCGCGGCGATGCTCCTCGGCCTTGCGCTTGGCTTCGCGGGCGTTGCGAATCTTCTCTTCCAGGAATGCACGGCGGGCAGCAATCTGCTCGATCCGACGCGCCTCCTCGGCGGCCTGTTCCGGGTCGAGTTCGCCCTCCGGCTGGACGCCTTGTGACGCATTCGAAAGTGTCGTTCGGGAAAGACGCATGAGACCTGCAACCCAGTCATTGATATTGCCGATGGCTTCTCAAATCGAATAGGGCAAGGATGGTTAATAAGTTCCTTCTGACCGCTGCTGAAAGCACGTATTCCTGCTGTCTGTGCCGCCCGAACAACATCGAAAATTCCGCGCAAATGGGCGCACTTGCCGCGCGGAAACGCGGCGGCAATGCAGATCGGATTTTTTTTGCGGGGTTCGTTACTTGGACGAGGACAGCTGCGCGATCGACAGCAGCGTGTCGGCGCTGATGCCGACGCCCGATGAAGAGCTCGTCAGAATCGACAGGGCCGGCGACGTGGACGACGCGGTATTGTTCTCCAGGTCATACATGGCAGAGAATCGCTGCAGCAGCTTATTGACCTTGTCCGGATCCTGAAGATCGGAAACGTTAACGAACTTGCTGAGCATATTGGCCTGGGTAGTGACATCCATGGAAGAGATCGAGCTCGGCAAGCTGTAGGTGGTGGTTATGACCTGGTAGAGCGCGGTGTCGCCCATGATGTCGTAAATCGAATTGATACTCGGCGCCTTGCGCTGGAAGTAGAGCGCCAGGCGCACACCGGCGTTGGTTTGTCCTTCCTGATCCTCGAGCGTCTGATGCAGGTAGAGATCGTTCGTCTGGGCGAGAGCGCCCCCGTTCTGTGCGGTGCCGAGCTTGCTGTCCGTCAGGTTCCCGCTCGTATCGAAATTGAACGCCTCGACGATGCTCTTGAACTTGGCACCATCAGCGGTGTTGATAAAGCTCTTGGAGTCGGACGGATCGGAGGCGAAAGCCTTCTTCAGCGTCGCCGTGTCGACGGTTTTCGGATCGATGCCGTTGGCGGTCAGGATGAAATTTGTGAGCTTGCTGTCGGCAAGCAGACCGGTGACGCTGGTGACATTGACGATGTTGGTCGCGAAATAGGTGCCGGCAGTCTTGGCGTCATTGGTCGCCTTGGTCAGCAGGGCGCCCGTCAATCCTGCCGTGGAGCGGCTGGAATATTCAGAAATATAGCTGTTCGTCTGCGTTTGCGACAGGGACTGGACCGGAGGCTTCAGATTGCCAGCGCTATCGAAATTGAAGGCCTTGGCAAGCGCCGTAAAGCGCGAATCCTTAAGCGAGCTGACATAGCTCTTGGAATCGTAGGGATCGCTTTCGAGGATCTTGGTCAGCTGGGTCTTCGTGACCTCGTTCGAACCGATGCCGTAGGCGCGCAGAGCCATCTGGTAGAGTTCGGGCATGCTGTCGTTGGACGTGCTGCTATCGGCGGTATTGCTCGTGAAGAAATCCTTGATGGTCTTCACGTTGGCGATGCGGTTCTTGTAGTTGTTGACCGCATCGGTCGTCAGGTTCGACTGCGAAGACCGATAGTTCGTCATATAGGCGGTCGAGGCAGCATCGATCGCGCTTTGGGACTGGGCCGTATCGCCAGAAGCAAGCGTGCCGTCCGATTGGAAATTGAACGCGGCGACGACATCCGTCAGGCCGAAGATGGAAGCGGTCGTCGGATCGGAAAAGGCATTTTTGAAGACGATGGCGGGTGTGCTCGCATCGACGCCGTAGGCCGTCTTGATAAAGTCGAAGAGGCGGGCGTCCGACGTCAACTGGTCGACTGACGTGATAGAGCCGATATGGTCCTTATAGTACAGAGCGTTGTCGGCCGCGCCGACACTGGTGGTGTACGAGGGCACGCCGGAGTTATAGGCGCTCATGACATCGGCCTGCTGGCCGAGGGTCTGCGGCCCCCCAGGGTAATTCGTCGTATAGGCCGTGGTCGTGGCGCTCATCTGAGCCGATGTCTGCGCCTGCGAGCCGGAGGCGACCGTCCCATTGCTTTGGAAATTGAATTCGGCCATGACGCTGGTCAGCCCGTTCGAGCTCGCAACGCCCGCATCCTTGGCCGAGGCATTGAACTGGTCGGCGGTGATATAGACCGGGATATCGAAGGCTGTTTTGACGTACTGGAACAGCCGCGGATTGGACGTCAGCTGATCGACCGACGTGACATTGCCGATATTGGCCTCGTAATAGGCATTGTCGCTGTCGGCCGTGGATGTCTTGACCGTGCCATCCGCGTTGAAATTGAACTCCGCTGCGAGAGCCTTGTCGGCGGCGCTGCCGTTCTGGTTGACGTAGCTGTTTGGATCGCTGGTATCGCTCGTCAGCATCTGCTTCAGGATCGAATTCGATGCGTAAGTCGGATCGATGCCGTAGGCCTGCAGGACGTAGTTCCTCAGGCGCGTGTTGCCGAGCAGGTCATCGACAGACTTAACCGAACTGATGTTCTGGCTGTAGTAACTCGTTTCCGTCGCGGCAGCCGTCGCCTCATTCGTATATGATTGCTGATAAAGCCCGATCAGATCGTCTTCCTGCTTGCTGGATTGCGCCGCGTTCGTGCTGCCCGTACCGAAATTGAACGCCGCGGCAAATTCCTTGTAGCGCGGATCGGTCAATTTATTGGCGAAACTGGTGGAATCGCTGAGGTCGCTGGTCAGCACCTGTTTCATAAAGGCCTTGGCGTATGTCATGTCGGAGAGCCCGTAGGCCTCCATTGCATAACTGTACAGCTGATAGTTATTCACGAAGTCATCGACGTTCTTTACTTTGCCGATATTGGCATTGTAATAGTCGATCAGGCGCTTATTCTGAGACTGTGATGCCACCTGATTGAGCGACGTTGACATATCTCTGGTTGCAATCGTATAACCAAGATAAGTGGAAATCATCAGCAAAATCCCAATAGATCTCTAATATAAGCTCGTACAAGCCCGCGAATCTGGAAGCATTTTCCCACACAAACCTTACCTGAGACTTACAACACCTCATCCTTTGCGTGTACCGCGATGGAGCAGCCGCCGTGCCTTGCATTCACTTTATGGAAACCCTGATGCATTCGATTTCGCTAACCATTTGAGGACGCAAAGTTTTCTTAACCGCAATTTTTAAGCTGTCTGGAAGGGACCGCGCCTAATCTGCCCAGCAACGAGAGGACAAAAGTTCTCCGAGAGAAGACCGGAAAACCGGCTCTCAGGTAAAGCAAGGGTAGAAAATCGATGACAAATACCGTCCTGAAGCCCGACTGGGCTGGAACCACACTGCGGCTTGATCCGACGCGCTTTCCGCAACAGGTCAGCTATGCCATGCGGGGTGCCGAGGGTGACGTTACCATCACGATCGATGAGCGCGGCGCCGTGCTGCGCAAGATCCTGCCGTCCAGCGGCCTGCCGCTGTCCGTCGCCCTGCCAAAACGCGCTTTCATGGGTGTCGCCGCTCGCGCCATCGACCATGGTGACGGCGAAGTCACCGTTACGCTTGAACTGCATCACTCCGATCCGGACCTCTGCATCCCCCTCCTTGTTGCCCACGATCTCAGCGACATCGCTGCCGATTGGCGCTCCTGGTCGGAAGCCTTCCGTATCCCGATGCTGATGATTGAGGCCGATGGCGTTGCCCGTCCGTTGGAAGAGCATCTGGGCAGTGTCCGCGCGCTGGACAGCCAACCGCGTCGACGTCATTCCTATTTCGCCGATCGCCGCCCGCGCTTCCTCGTGCGCCGCTCGACCGGCAAGCTCGGCATCAAGATGAAGATCGAAGGCCGCGAGATCATTGCGCGGCACTGAGCTGTCAGGATTAAGTTCCGACATTACCAAAGATCGGCCGTGGGATGTGCAATCCTGCGGCTGACAGATTTTATGGCCTCAGCAAACGCTCATCGCCAGCCATGCTCGATGGTTACATGCTCACGGAACAAGAAGCAGGAACGACAGGAAGAGCCCGGCAAAGACAATCAGGCCAACCCGGTTGTTGGATAGGAACAGGGCTCGGCACTGCTCGCCATCTTTGATGTCAAGCACGGCGATCTGATAGGCGAACATACCGCCCGCGACGATCAGGCCGACATAGGAAAGCCAGCCGGCTCCGGCCAGGGCGAAGGCAACCAGCATCAGAAGCACTGTCGCGCCGTAGAGGCCGATCAGCCAGAGGCGCGTCTGGTCGCCGAAGAGCCGCGCGGTCGAGCGGACGCCGATCAGCTCGTCGTCTTCCTTGTCCTGATGCGCATAAATCGTGTCGTAGCCGATCGTCCAGAGGATGGCGGCGGCGTAAAGCACGATCGGAGCAAGCGACAGGCTGCCGAAAAGGCCGGCCCAGCCCATCAAAGCACCCCAGGAAAAGGCAAGACCCAGGAAGAACTGCGGCCAGTCGGTGAAGCGCTTTGCGAAAGGATAGAGCGCGACGATCGCAAGCGACAGCACGCCGAGAAGGACGGCAAACCAATTGAACTGCAAAAGCACCAGAAGGCCGGCCAGAGCCTGGAGCGCGATGAAGACCTTGGTCTGAAAGCGTGTTACGCGGCCAGACGGCAGTGGGCGCGAGCGCGTGCGCGCGACCTTCATGTCGATCCCGTGATCGACCAGATCATTATAGGCGCAGCCGGCGCCGCGCATGGCGACCGCACCGACGAAATACAGGATGAGGTGATAGATCACCACAAAACCCGGCGAACCATGCCCCATGGAAATGGAGGCATTGGCGGCAAGTGCCACCGACCAGAAGCACGGCCACATCAGAAGCTGCCAGCCGATCGGCCTGTCCCAGCGCGCAAGCTGCGCATAGGGCCAAAGCACCGGCGGCAGAACGCGGTAAACCCAGTTTCCGGATGGCGCGTCAGCGACGCGCCCGTTGATGTCGCCTGTCTTTTGCATAGGCGATTAGTAGTGATATCCGACGCTGAAGGTCAAGCGGCGGAGCCTAAACCCCGCTCATTTCTCAGTTCATCGTGAAGTTGAACTTGTAGCTGGCGGAGACGCCGATCAGCAGCTGATTGCGGTCGCCACGCTCGCGCACGAGGCTGCTGTCACCGGCCGGGCCGGTAAGACGCGTATATTCCAGGAAAGTGCTGGTGGTCCAATTCTCGGACGGCTTCCATGTCAATGCGCCACCGGCACCGACGGATTTCACGCCACCGCCCGGGTTGTAACGGCTGAGGCCGGAGGCGGCCGCCTCCCGCGCGTTGACGCCGTAATAGGTGTTGAAATAATCGTTGGAGGCGAGCGTCATGCGCGGGCCGCCGGACAAGCGCAGTTCCGGAGTGATGTCGGTGAAGGCGTCGACGGCGGCATCGGCAACGAGGCCGCTATGGGCGCGAATGCCCTGGCGGACTTCGACGCGGGCGCGCAGCCAGTCGGTCGGATAGGCCTCGGCAAAACCGCCGGCCTCAACGCCCCACTTGACCTTCTTCAGGCCCCTCAGCTCACGACCGTCGCTGCTGTCCCGGCTCGGCACGAACTTGCCGACGATACCGACTCGGAAGGCGTCACTCTCGATCAGAGCAAAGGACGGATTGTCGTTGCGCGAGGAGAAACGCGGACCCGGACCCTGCTTGCCGACGGAGATCAACGGCGACCACTGCAGCTTGTTGTGCTTGCTGCCTTCGAATTTCGGCGCCGAGAAACCGGCCGCACCGACGCTTAGGTACCAGTTACCCGACCAGAAATGCTGGCCGTCTCCCGCCGAAGCCGCACCGGCTGAGGCAGCGAACAAGCCGAACGTGAAAAGCAGACGCGATTTCGTAAACACAATGCAACTCCATAATACGCAATACAAAGGGCCATACACGCGGCCCTAGAGTTGCCTCAAACTATTCGGATCGCGTTACCGCTCTCTTAACCACGCGCGGTCGAATTCGGGACCGACGGCAAAATTCTCGATGAGACTTGCGCTGGTCTCCGGCTTGCGCCGATCTGTCGCAGCGATTTAATTTCGGCATGCGCTACTCAATCCAAGGTAATGGCGCGACGCCAGAATTTGAGCAGTGACCTGCTCATATGAAGGTTGAACAAGAGGCAAAATGAAAACCAAATCTTGGATTTATCTCGGTGCGTTTCTCAGCATCGGCTTGATGCTTTCCGGCTGTGTCAGCGCACCGATCGGGGGCGCCAAGCAAGATCAATATTCGCACAGAGTCATTTCGGGCAAGAAGACCGCGCTCGGAATGGCTTCGTCGGTGAAGCGGGACTGCACCTTCAACTCCTACCCCTATACGGCGGTGGTCAAGCAGCCCAGCCATGGCAAAGTCACATTCGAACATGGCACGGTTCACGTCAAATACGACAAGGATAGCGATGCCTATATCTGCAGCGGCAAGCCCATTGAAGGTACTACGATATACTACACGTCCGATCCCGGTTTCGTCGGCACCGATCAATTCACCCTGCGGGTGACCGTATTGTACGGAAGTAAAGTCAGCGACGAGAATCTGACCGTCAAAGTGGTCAAATAGCACCCATATCCTCGCTACCTGCCGGGACTGAACGCTAAAGCGCCGGACTTTGGAAATCCAAAATCCGGCGCAACCATTCAAAACAACGGCGAAGGTTTAGAACACTATCTTCTCCAGCGGCGCCCGTGTCGCCTCGAACTCCCTCAGCTTCGCCTCGCGCTCGCCAATATAGTTGCGGTTGTCGGGAACGGCGAACTGGTTCTTGGCAATCTGGATCTGCATGATGAAGAGCTCATCCCAGCGGAAGCCCATTTCCGAGCCGGCCAGATAGAATTCCCACATGCGGAAGAAATTCTCGTCGTAGAGCGCCACGGCTTCCGCCTTTCGCGCGACGAAGCGCTGGCGCCAGTGCCGCAGCGTATGCGCATAGTGCATCGGCAGGATTTCGACATCCTTGACCAGAAGCCCGGCCTTTTCCAGCGGCGGCAAAGTCTCGCCGACCGAAGGAATATAACCACCCGGGAAGATATACTTTTCGATAAAGGCATTGGTGGCAAAGCTCGGCTTCGGACGCGCAATGGAATGCAGCACCATCACACCGTTGTCGTCGAGCAGTTCCGAAACCTTCTTGAAGAACCTGCGATAGGCGCCGATGCCGACATGTTCGAACATGCCGACAGAGACGATGCGGTCGAACTTCCGGCCCGCCATGTAACGGTAGTCCTGCAGCTCGAAACGGACGCGGTCGGACAATCCGCGCTTGGCTGCGCGTTCACGAGAGACCTTGAGCTGCTCTTCGCTGAGCGTGATGCCGGTAAAATCGAGGCCGGGATTGGCTTCGGCGAGATACATGCCCATGCCGCCCCAGCCGGAGCCGATCTCCAAAACGCGCTGGCCGGGCTCAACCAGCAGCTTGGCGGCGATATGGCGCTTCTTGGCCACCTGCGCTTCGTCCAGGCTGATGCCAGGCGGCACGAAATAAGCGCAGGAATACTGCCAATCATCATCGAGGAAGAGATCGAACAGCTTGGCCGAAAGATCGTAGTGATGCGCAACATTGTATTTGTTGCGATTGATCGGCGACCGGCTCTTGAGCTGCTGCCAGACGATGCGCCCCATCAGGAGGGCCGCCATGCGCAGATCGAAGATTTCGTTGGTGGTGTTCTGCTTCACCAGAGAGAGGAATTCATAGATATCCCCCTGCTCGAGAATGAAGCGCCCTTCCATATACATTTCGCCGAGCTTCAAGGTCGGATCGCGCGCGATCGCGTCCTCCGCCTGCTGGTCGGCGAGGCGGATGGCGACCATTTCGCCGGACCCATCGCCGATCATGTGCGTCTCGCCGGACGCGAGCGTAAGTTTCAGCGAGCCTTTACGGACAAGTTTCGTAACAAGAGAGAAGAGTGCCGACGCCATGGACGCCTCGAATGTTATGACATGACATTAGGGCTGACTCTAGCGCTTCAGAACATTGTGGCAAGCGCACCTTTTCGCACTCTGTAGCACTCCGGCAACAACACTGCCAGAGTGTGACATTCTTGCAATGTCTCTCGCTAAGTCCTTATTTTCGCTTGAGTGCATCGGCCAGAGCGGCACCGAAACTGCCCTGCTGCTCCGCCTTCGGACGACTATCGCCCCTACCGCCAGCGTTGCGTGCCCCACCTTGCTCTCGCGAATCACGTGCCGGCGGCGGCGCCACAGTGCCGCCATCTTTGCGCATCGAGAGAGCGATTCGCTTCCGCTTCACGTCGATTTCCACGACCGTGACCTTCACGACGTCGCCAGCCTTGACCACCTCATGCGGGTCCTTCACGAAGCGATCGGCAAGCTGCGAGACATGCACCAATCCGTCCTGATGGACGCCTATATCGACGAAGGCACCGAAGGCGGCAACATTGGTCACCGTACCTTCGAGAAGCATTCCTGGCTTCAGGTCGCCGATCTCGTTGATGCCCTCGGCAAAGGTCGCGGTCTTGAAGCTCGGGCGCGGATCGCGGCCAGGTTTTTCAAGCTCGGAAATGATGTCGCGCACGGTCGGCAGACCGAATTTCTCGTTGATGAACTGCCTGGGATCGAGGGCCTTCAGCTTTGCCGTATCTCCCATCAGGCTGCGCAGGTCGCGTCCGCAGGCGGCAACGATCTTCTTGGCGATGCCATAGGCTTCCGGATGCACCGACGAGGAATCGAGCGGCTCCTTGCCGTTGGGAATGCGCAGGAAGCCGGCGCATTGCTCGAAGGTGCGCTGGCCGAGGCGGGCAACCTTCAACAGATCGCGGCGGGTCTCGAAGGCCCCCTCGCCGTCTCGATGCTTGACGATCGCATCGGCGATCGACGGGCCGAGGCCCGAGACACGGGCCAGCAGCGGAGCGGAAGCCGTGTTCAGATCGACACCTACGGCATTCACCGCGTCCTCGACGACCGCGTCCAGCGAACGCGACAGCTTCAGCTGATCGACATCGTGCTGGTATTGGCCGACGCCGATCGACTTCGGCTCGATCTTGACGAGTTCGGCCAGCGGGTCCTGCAAGCGGCGGGCGATGGAGACGGCTCCGCGGAGCGAGACGTCGAGGCCGGGAAATTCAAGTGCCGCAGTCTCCGAGGCGGAATAGACGGAGGCGCCGGCCTCCGAGACGATGACCTTGGTCGGCTTCGGCGCCGGCAGATCGGCGAGCATGTCGGCCACAAGCTTCTCCGTCTCACGGCTGCCGGTGCCGTTGCCGATGGAAATCAGCTCGACCTTGTGCTTGCGGACCAGTGCCGCCAAGGTCGCCTGCGTACCGCGCACATCATTCTTCGGCGGGAAGGGATAGACGGTCGTCGTCTCCAGCAACTTGCCCGTGCCGTCGACCACCGCCACCTTGACGCCGGTGCGGATGCCCGGATCGAGACCCATCGTGGCGCGTGAACCGGCGGGGGCTGCGAGCAGCAGATCCTTCAGATTACGGGCGAAGACATGAATCGCCTCCTCCTCGGCGCGCTCGCGCAGCTCACGCATCAGGTCGAGCGACAGCGACATGGAAAGCTTCACGCGCCATGTCCAGCTCGCGACCTCCATCAGCCAGCGGTCGCCGGGCCGGCTCGGGCCGATCTCATAGGCCGTGGCGATCATCCGTTCGACCGGCTTGTTCGGCGAGATGGCGTCAACATCGACATCAATGGTCAGCGTCAGAACCTCTTCGTTCCATCCCCGCAGCATGGCAAGCGCGCGATGGCCCGGCGCGGTTGCCCAGCGCTCCTGATGTGAGAAATAATCGGAGAACTTGGCGCCCGCCTCCTGCTTACCATCCACGACCGTTGCCTTCAGGATGGCGGTCGTCTTCATATGCCCGCGCAGCTTGCCGAGCAGGTCGGCATTTTCCGTAATGCCTTCGGCGATGATGTCGCGCGCGCCCTCGAGCGCCGCCTTCACGTCGGGCACATCGGCTGTAATGAAGCCTTCGGCGAGAACCGCAGGCTCCTTTGTCCGGTCTGCAAGTATGGTGTCGGCAAGCGGAGCGAGGCCGCGTTCCCTGGCGATCTCGGCGCGGGTACGGCGCTTCGGCTTATAGGGCAGATAAAGGTCTTCCAGCTCGGCCTTGGTGGCAACCTTGGCGATCTTGCCCATCAGCTCATCGGTCATCTTGCCCTGGCCGGTAATGGACTCGACGATCGCGGCACGGCGGGCTTCCAGCTCGCGCAGATAGACGAGCCGTTCCGCCAGCGTCCGCAGTTGCCCATCGTCGAGACCGCCGGTCACTTCCTTGCGGTAACGGGCAATGAACGGCACGGTCGCACCTTCGTCGAGGAGCTCGATGGCGGCCTTGGCCTGATCCGGGCGGGAATTGATCTCGGCGGCGATGGTTGCGGCAAGGGAACGGATATCAGCGGCCATGTGACTCTCTGGACTGGACAATCGTGAGGGGACCATAAGCACGATCCCGCGAACATAAGAAACTGTTTTCGACGCAGATCACCCCGATCCGGCGGGGGAAAGGCGACCTGACATCCAAAACCGCACCCCGCTTTAGCGACATAAAAAGGCATGGCAATGTTGACCGCCATGCCTCCACAGGATTTGATGCTTGACCTTTGGCCCAACCCCCCTTAACCGCGCAAAAGGATGCAACGAAAGGGCAAGCCATGAGAGTTCTGTTGATCGGATCGGGCGGACGCGAGCACGCACTGGCCTGGAAGCTGGCGCAATCGCCGCTCATGACGGAATTCTATGCCGCCCCAGGCAATCCCGGCATTGCCGAACATGCGACGCTGGCGGCGCTCGATATCGACGATCATGACGCCGTCGTCGCCTTCTGCAAGGAAAGAGCCATCGATTTCGTCGTGGTCGGCCCGGAGGCGCCGCTGGTTGCCGGTATTGCCGACAAACTCCGCGCTGAAGGCATCGCCGTGTTCGGCCCCTCCGCCGCCGCGGCGCAATTGGAAGGCTCCAAGGGCTTCACCAAGGATATCTGCGCCCGCTACGATATCCCCACCGGCGCCTATCAGCGCTTCAACAACGCGCCAAAGGCCAAGGCCTATGTCCGCGCGCAGGGGGCTCCGATCGTCGTCAAGGCCGACGGGCTTGCCGCCGGCAAGGGCGTGACGGTCGCCATGACGATCGACGAAGCCCTTGCAGCCATCGACGACTGCTTCGAGGGCGCATTCGGCGAGGCCGGGGCGGAGGTGGTGATCGAGGCCTATCTGGACGGCGAGGAAGCAAGCTTCTTCTGCCTCTGCGACGGCAAGCATGCGCTGGCGCTGGCCACCGCCCAGGACCACAAGCGCGTCGGCGACGGCGATACCGGCCCGAACACCGGCGGCATGGGCGCCTATTCCCCGGCCCCGGTCATGACGCCTGACATGGTCGATCGCACAATGAAGGACATCATCGAGCCGACGATGCGCGGCATGGCGGAGAGCGGTCATCCCTTCTCCGGCGTCTTCTTTGCCGGGTTGATGATCACCGCGAAGGGGCCGGAACTGATCGAATACAATGTCCGCTTCGGCGATCCGGAATGCCAGGTGCTGATGATGCGACTGAAGAGCGATCTTCTGCCGCTGCTTCTCGCCTGCGCCAACGGCACCCTGGATCAGGTCAACGCCGAATGGAGCGATGACGCCGCGCTGACCGTGGTCATGGCTTCGAAAGGCTATCCCGGCTCCTACGCCAAGAACACGCCGATATCAGCGCTGCCGGCAGACGCCGATGAGGCGAAAGTGTTTCATGCCGGCACAGCCCTCAAAGATGGCGCCCTGATCGCGACCGGCGGCCGTGTGCTCGCCATTACCGCGACCGGCAAGACCGTGAGCGAAGCGCAGAAGCGCGCCTATGCCCTTGCCGGCCAGGTGCGCTGGGAAAACGGCTTCTACCGAAGCGACATCGGTTGGCGCGCGGTCGAGCGCGAGGCGTAAACGGCGCATCCTCTCTCAATGTGCGGTCCACTAAATTTTTACCTAATCTCCTGACGGTATGGAAACAAAGGCTCGCTAATGTCTTCGTCAACATAGACGGAGTTGTTTGTTATGCGTTCCTTCTTCCTGACCTTGGCATGCGTACTGGCCGGCAGCTCCGCCATGGCCTCGTCTATCCAGCCTATCGACGGCAAGTTGCTCGACCGCAACAGCAGCATTGTCGACAAGACGTGCGTCCAGTGCCCTCCCCTCAAGCCGCCGGCGGTCGAAAAGGAATATGTCGTGCCGACGTTGACGCCCGGTACGCAATCCATCGCCATCCGCAGCATCGACGGCGAGAAGAAGGTGGTGCGCACTGAGGCTTGGATGGGCGGCTCTCCTGTCGTGTTCGTCACCAAGCCGACTCCCGAGGCCCTGGCTGCGGCCGGCGAATCCATCGACGGCATCGATACGGCGGCAAAGACCGCCGCCGTGCCAAAAATCGCCCAGACTCCCGAGCTTGCGCCGCTCGATCTCTCCGGCTTCCAGCTTCGTCAATAGCTGCGAATTTTCATGTCCTGCCTCGCCCGCCCACCTTTCGGGTCGGCGGGCCGAGCCGCGATGGCAGGACAATACGCTCAGGCTAAGTCCTGGAGCGCATTTGCTACTTCTAAAATAAATCCCGAGAAATTCTGATCTTCACTCGAGTTATTCTCGAGTCTGAATAAATATTACTTATCTCGCACGCCATATCCCAGGTTTCAACTCCCGGCAAATACAACCAGACTGCTCAAGTTAAAGGTTTTTTAGACATAAAATGAGATTTTACTGTCCACCGGACAGCAGCATGTCATTTCGAGCGGCGGCAAGCGTATTGGGAATCTCTCAGGCGATCGCACAGGCGGTAGGATACCGCACCGGTATTTAATTACCTGTGGGAGACGTTATGAAAAATCTCAAGATCGCACATCAATTATTTGCCCTGCTCGGCGTCCTCATGGCCGCCTTTGCCGTAGCCACCTATTTTCAAATCCGGTCGCAGGCCGATTCCATCTATGATGATCGTTTCGATATGCTGCGCACGCAGGTCGAATCCGGCATCTCGGTTCTGAACCAATATTACCAGCGCGAGAAATCCGGCGAGATGACGCATGACGCTGCCCAGGCCGAGGCGTTCAAGGTGCTGTCGCATGTCAGCTTCGCGCCGGCCGGCTATTTCTTCGGCTTCGATTACAATGTGATCCAGCGGATTCATCCGAGCCCGGTCAACATCGGCAAGGACATGTCCTCGCAGGTCGACAAGAACGGCACGCATTTCAGCAAGGAAATGGTGGAGAAGGGCATCAAGGGCGGCGGCCGCACCATCTATTACTGGAACAAGCCCGGCCACCCCGACGGCGACTTCTTCCTGAAGGGCAGCTATTCGGCAGCATTCGCTCCGTGGCAGATCGTGCTCGGATGCGGTGTTTACATGGATGACCTGCAGGAGCAGATCAATGCCACCATGTGGCGTGCGCTCATGATCTGCGGCATCGTCTCCCTGGTCGGCATCGGGGCTGCCTTCTATTTCATCCGCGGCATCACGAAGCCGCTCACCGATGTCCATGCTGCCCTCAAGGCTGTCGCCGACGAGGACGTGAAGACCGCCATCCCGCATATCGAAATGCGCAACGAAATCGGCCTGATGGCGAAGGCGACCAGGGCTTTGCAGGAAAAGATTCGCGAACGTCATGCACTCGCCGACCGCCAGGCGGCGCAGGAGCTGGAAATCAGCAACGAGCGCGAACAGAACCTGCAGCAGCAGCAGGATGAAGCGCGCGAGCAGGCACGCGTCGTCTCCGTCATCGGCAAGGCGCTCGAGGATCTCGCCCGCGGCGATCTGACGGTGCGTTGCGGCGATCTCGGTGCCAGCTATGCCGGCCTTCGCAACAACTTCAACGAGGCGCTCTCGCACCTCGAGGCTGCGATGGGCCGTGTCAACGCCAAAGGCAATGATATCGGCCTCAGCAAGGAAGAGATTCGTCGCGCCTCCAACGAATTGTCGCAGCGCACCGAACGCCAGGCCGCCAGCCTGGAAGAGACCTCGGCGGCACTGGACGAACTCACCGTCGCCGTCCGCCAGACCGCGGAAGGCGCGCATGAGGCCAGCAAACGCGTTCACGCCGTCAGCACCGAGGCATCGCGCAGCGACGCCGTGGTTGCCCAGGCAATCGAAGCGATGAGCGGGATTGAGAAGTCCTCGTCGGAGATCAGCAAGATCATCGGCGTCATCGACGAGATCGCCTTCCAGACCAATCTGCTTGCCCTGAACGCCGGTGTCGAAGCCGCCCGCGCCGGCGAATCCGGCAAGGGCTTTGCCGTCGTCGCCCAGGAAGTGCGTGAACTGGCCCAGCGTTCCGCGGCGGCCGCCAAGGAGATCAAGGACCAGATCGCCCGTTCCTCCGGGCAGGTCGACCAGGGCGTCCGCCTTGTCGGCGAAGCAGGCGAAGCGCTGAAGCGTATCTCCGACCAGATCAAGGCGGCCAACGAGATCGTCTCGAAGATCGCCCACAGCGCCTCCGAGCAGGATACCACGCTGCGCTCGATCTCGTCCTCGATGAACCAGCTCGATGCCGCCACCCAGCAGAACGCCGCGATGGCAGAAGAGACGACGGCATCGGCCGAGACGCTCGCCGGCGATACGGAAGACCTGCTCGCCCTCATCCGTGGCTTCCGTGTCAACGATGGCCATCCGGCTGAGGATCATCGTCGTCGCGCGGCCTGAGCCGGAAAAGTCAGAAAAGAGAAACCGCCGGGCTTGCGTCCGGCGGTTTTCGTTTAAGCTGCGATCGGCTGCTTCAGTCTGCTGCCAACCGCACGACCAGCCTGTCTATCTCACGATCGGAATAAACCTCGATGCCGGCGTGCTGCAACAGCGCAGCCGTAACGCCATGGCCCGGATGCCGCCCCCCGGAAAAGGAGCCGTCATAGATAAAGCCCGAGCCACATGAGGGGCTGCCGTCGATCAATAAAGCGTACCGACAGCCGGTTTCTCGCGCGAGCGCCAGCGCGTTCTCCGCGGCCTGCCGAAACCCCTCGGTTACGTCGCCGCCACTGATCTCCATCACGCGTGCGGTGCCGGCGAGCACATCCTCGCCTGCGGCGCTGTTTTCGATTTCGGCTGGCGGCCTGGGCACAGCCATACCGGCGGACATTTCCGGGCAGATCGTCACCAGCCGCCCCTCCTCGCGCCAGCGATCGATCGCCGGATGGATGAGCGGCTTGGAACGGCCGTCATAGCGGACGGCATGGCCCATGAGGCAGGCGCTGACGAGGATTTTTCCGGTCATCGCCCCTCCGGCTTTATCCCGCAATCTTGGAGAAATCAGCGACCGTGCCGGTTGCCGCGCGGATCAGGCGCAGGAGCGCCAGGCGGTTGGCACGGATAGCGGCATCCTCATCGTTGACGAACACGTCCTTGGCGAAGCGGTCGACCGGCGCGCGCAGCTTGGAAAGCGCTGCCATGGCCGAGCGGAAATCCTCTTTGGCGATCGCATCGGAGGCCTCGGCGGAGGCTGCTTTAACGGCCGCAAAGAGATCCTTTTCGGCATCGAGCTTCAGCAGGGCTTCCGAAACGCTGTCGGCGACAACCGTGCCCTTCTTCTCTTCGGCGGCCAGAAGCTGGGTGGCGCGTTTGGTGCCGGCGAGCAGGTTCTTGCCATCCTCGGAGGTAATGAAGGCCGTCAACGCCTCGACGCGACGGGCGATCATCAGGAGATCATCCGTCTCCGGCGTCAGCACGGCGTCGATCAAGTCGTAACGGGCGCCGAGATCGCGCAGATAGACCTTGAGGCGATCATGGAAGAAGGCCAGCAGATCAGCATCGTCGGTCGTTGCCAGCAGTGGCAGACGCACGCCTCGCTCCAGCAGGATCCGGACGACGCCGAGAGCGGCGCGGCGCAGCGCGTAGGGATCTTTCGAACCCGTCGGCTTTTCGTCAATCGCCCAGAAGCCGACGAGCGTATCCAGCTTGTCGGCAAGCGCGACCGTGATCGCCACCTTGTCCTCGGGGACGCGGTCAGAGGGGCCTTGCGGCTTATAGTGATCCTCGATGGCGGCGGCGACCGAGGCGTCCTCGCCCTGCAGCACCGCATATTTGCGGCCCATGAGGCCCTGAAGCTCGGGGAATTCGCCGACGGCTTCCGTGCGGAGATCAGCCTTGGCCAGGACCACGGCGCGATCGACCAAAGCCGGATCGGCGCCGGTGATCTTGGCGAGTTCAGCTGCAAGCATGCGGATGCGGGCGACACGCTCGCCCTGGCTGCCCAGCTTGGCATGGAAGGTGACATCAAGCGCATCGAGCTTGGCCATGCGCTGATCGAGCGGCTTCGTCAGGTCGAGGCCGAACTTGGCGGCTGAAGCTTCCAGCGTTTCGAGATCCGGCAGGTCGCCCTGGTCGCGCTTCCAGAAATGCAGCGCGTCGGACAGGCGGGCACGCACGACCTTGCCGTTACCGTGGATGATTTCCTTGCCGCCATCCGTCGCCTGGATGTTGGAGACGAGAATGAAGCGGTTGGACAGCGTCTCGCCCGCCTGCGGGCGAGTAACGAAACACTTCTGGTTGGTCTTGATGGTGAGACGGATGATCTCAGACGGGATCGACAGATAGTCTTCCTCGAAGGAGCCCATCAGCACCTGGGGCCACTCGACCAGGCCGGACACTTCTTCCAGCAAGCCCTCGTCCTCGACCAGGTCCAGGCCGTTGGCAAAGGCGATGTCGCGGGCATCATGCAGGATGATATCCTTGCGGCGCTCGGCATCGAGGATGACGCTGGCCTTCTCCAGGCTCGCCACATAGTCGTCGAAGCGCTTGACGGTGATCGCATCAGGCGCATGGAAGCGATGGCCATAGGTCACGTTAGAGGCGATGATGCCGTCGATCTCGAAGGGGATGGCGGCGGTCTCTTCGTGTTCCGTGCCGAACATGCAGACGATCGACTGCAGCGGGCGCACCCAGCGCAGCGAGCCGGGCTTAGCCGAGGCCTTGCCCCAGCGCATGGATTTCGGCCATGGGAAATTTCTGACGATATCAGGCATAACGGCAGCGACGATTTCTTCCGCTGCACGACCGGGCCTGGAAATGATCGCAACGTAGAAATCACCCTTCTTCGGGTCGCTCTGCACCTGTGCTTCTGAAATGGAAGACAGGCCTGCTCCGCGCAAAAAGCCTTCGATCGCCTTTTCATTGGCATCGGTGCGCGGACCCTTGCGCTCCTCGCGCACATCGGCGGAGCGCGCCGTCAGGCCGCGAATGTCGAGCGTGAGGCGCCGCGGCGTCCAATATTCCCTCGCACCCTCATAGGAAAGACCCGCTTCGACCAGGGCATCGGTCACCAGCTTCTTCAGATCGCCCGCAGCCTTGCGCTGCATACGGGCGGGAATTTCCTCGGAGCGAAGTTCGAGCAGGAGATCGGGCATGTCAAGGTTCCTCACCCTCCCCTTGAGAGAGAGGGTCGGCACGGTGTGCCGGAGTGGGGTGAAAACGGTCGGCCTCTGCTAGCAAAATTTGCCGCTGCTGCACAATGGCAAATATCGTATCCAGAACAGCCTCGATCTCATCCATGACCTCGGCATTCCAGAAGCGAACGACATGGTAGCCCTCATTTTCGAGATAGGACGTTCGTTCGGCATCATAACGTCTTGCCGCTTCGTCTGCGTGCTGGCTGCCGTCGAGCTCGATAATCAAACCTATCTGATGACAGGCGAAATCAGCGAAATAACGCCCGATCGGAACCTGCCGCCGAAAATGCGTCCCTTCGATTGGAATGCGCCACAAATGCTTCCAAAGCTTGGCTTCCGCAGCCGTTGAACCACCGCGCAAGCGCCGGCTATTGACGATCTTGAAACGATCCAGCTTGGAGGGCTTTTGGGGCATCAAGGTTCCACGTCTCTTACAATCGAAAATCGCGGCGTACACCCTCCCCTTGAGGGGGAGGGTCGGCCGAAGGCCGGGGTGGGGTGATCGCGACAACCTCCGCAGCTAGACAACGGTCACCCCCACCCGCCGCTGCGCGGCGACCTCCCCCCTCAAGGGGGAGGTGGACAACTACCAGCCCCCACCGCCTCCACCGCCGCCGCCCCCGCCGGAGAAGCCGCCACCTCCACCGCCTCCGCCGCCCGAAAAGGCAGAGGACGAGCTGGATACCGGGGCTGGAATGGTCGAGGCGATGGTGGAGGCCATGGAGGAGGAAAAATCGCCGATGGTTCCGCCGATATTGCCGGGGTTGAAGTTGCCGGAATACCATACCGGCGCATAGGTCGCCGCCACAGATGCGCCGGCTGCGGTGGCGAGCCAGGTCTCGAAAGCACTGGACCAGGGCTTTTCGACGCCGAGAGCGACGGCATAGGGCAGCAGCTTCTCGAAATGCTGCGGCGACATTTGCGGCGCGCCCTGCATGTTCATCCGGTCACGTTCGGCCAGCGTCAGATATTGCCGAAGACCGTCGATGCCATCCATCATCTTACGCCCGAGCGGTGTCGGCGCCCCCATCAGGAAATAGAAGACGACGTTGAGGGCGAAGATGCCGACGATGCCGGCCGTCAGTGGCAGCAAGCCCGCTTCCCACAGCGGCATGACTGCAGCCGCAAAACCGCTGACCGCGATGGATACGAAGACGAAGCCGAAAAAGGCGAAGACCAGGACAGACAGAATTCGCTGACCGAGGCTGGTATTGTGGCGGCGGAACCTGCGGCCGATCATGCTCGCGAAGATCGTCACGAAAATCGACAGGAAACCGGGCACGATGATCAGCGGCAGGGCATTCTCATGCAGGCGACCGAAGATGATGATGGACGCCAGGATCAGGACCGACAGCACAACGCCGAAAATGGTGTAGAACGCATTGGCCTTATAGTATTCATCGCGATGGTCGCGCTCGATGGCGCTGCGAAACTGCGAGCCGAGCTTCTGCACCGCCTGGCCGTTTTCCTTGTCGATGACAAGCGGGGAAAACGGCCCGACAGCCTGCATCAGCACCTTTTCGCCGCCGCCCAGATTGCTGCCGGCCGCCTTGCCGGTCGGGCGGATGACCACTTTCTCCTTCAGATCGTCGAGGATGACATAGCCGCGCACCGCAAGATCGATCGCCGTCGCCGACAGTGCCGTCCATCCCGAGCGGGTGAAGCCCTTGTTGTCGATATAGTTGACCAGCGCCGGCGAAACACCGTCAGGCGGGTCCCAGCGTGGAACCATCACGCCCGGCGGCGGATCGCGCCCGACTCTGACCCAGCTGCGCATGTAATAGATAAACAGCACGAACAGACCGCCGATGGCGATACTGGTATCCAGATGATCTCGAAAAAACCAGCCCCATTGCTGGCTGGCGCTCGGCGGCGTGATCGTCCCTTTCGCAAGCTTGACGGCGATCGTCAAATCTTCGGCCATAGCGAGGGGTCGGGTCGTTGCAAAGGTGACGATATTGCCCTGTGCGCTCGCGCTTGCATTCTTCCCGTTGGCGCCGAGCGGCCCGGTGAAAAAGGCAAGCTGCTGGGGTTCCACACCGTCAGGCAATGTGACAGTCGCCTTGGCATTGATGATCGGGAACAGCCAGCCATTGCCTGTCACGTTCCAGTAAAGCTCTTCGTGATCGTCGAAATAACGGATCTGCCGGTCGGTATCATAGGTAATGCGGAACGTGTGCGGGCCTGGGTTCAGGAGTCGATCGGCGTTGCCGATATAGATGCGCTCACCGCCCCTGATGCGCTCGCTGCGCCAATCCTCCGGCTGCCCGTCGCGCTCGACGGAAACGACCTTGAAATCCACCTCGATCTCGCGGCCGTTGGCATCGGTCATTGTCAACGGAAAGTCCCGGAAGATGCCCCGTCGGATATCACGGCCTTCCGCATTCGCCGAGATCGTCTCGATAACCCGCATGGAACCATCGCGATGCAGGGCGATTGCCTGGTCGAAATTGGTGATGAGTTCTGCCGCCGTTACAGCCGTTGCGCAAAGCAGCAGGAGCAAAGCCAGGAGAAGCCCGGAAAGCCGCGTCATCACACCCCCAAGAGATACCGCGGCGCCCTCCTGGGCGCCGTCCAGCGTAAAACATAGTTTCCGCGCTCGGTTCCCTTTTGAAGCGAGGCGTCAGTCTTCGTAGGCGACACCCAGCGATGCCAGTACATCCCAATAGGCCGGGAAGGTCTTCGCAACGCAATCGGGATCGAGAATGGTGATGCCGCCGATCTTCAGGCCAGCGAGTGCAAAGCTCATGGCGATACGGTGATCGGCGAAGCTGTCGATCTCGGCCGGCAGAACCTTGCCGACAAGGCTCGGATCGGAAGCGACGATCAGATCGTCACCCTCCTCCGTACCGAGGTTCGGGACGATGCGCGACAGGCCGCTCGACAGCGCGCGGATACGATCGCACTCCTTGACGCGCAGGTTCTCGATGCCGACGAAGCGCACCGGCGTCTCGTTGAAGGCGGCGAGAACGGCAAGCGTCGGGATGGCATCCTGCATCTGCGAGCCGTCGATGACGGCCGGAAGATGCGGGAACTTCGAGATGAAATCATAGGCTCGCGCATCCGGCTGCGAGAATTCCGTCGCCGGCGTACCGAGATCGATCTTGCCGCCGCTCAGCACTTCGGCCGCCCAGAGATAGGTTGCGGCCGAGGCGTCCGGCTCGATCAGGAAATCAGCGGCCTGGTAGCCTGTGGCCTCGACGCGCCACGCAACCGGGCTCACGCGCTCGACCTTGGCGCCGAAAGCGCGCATGGCCGCAACCGTCAGGTCGATATAGCCGAGGGCGCCGATATGCTCGCCGAGCAGCTCGACATCAACAGGGCGATCGCCGCCGGCAGCCATCATCAGCAGCGCCGAGACATATTGGCTGGAAAGGCCGCCATCGATCTGCACGCGGCTTGCCGGGAAGCGGCCGGTGCCGTTGATAGTCACGGGCGGGCAGCCGGTTTCAGCCGAAGCATCGATGCCGAGCGAGCGCAGCGCGTCGACCAGCGGGCCGATCGGCCGCTTGCGCATGTGGGCGTCACCATCCACCACGACCTTGCCGTCAACCAGTGCTGCGGCGGCGGTCAGGAAGCGTGTTGCCGTGCCGGCATTGCCGAGGAAAAGCGGCTCGGACGGCGCCGTCAATTTGCCGCTGCCTGTCACGATGAAGGTCGTGGCATCCGGCTCATCGATCGTCACGCCCATGGCGCGCAGCGCTTCGGCCATATAGCGGGTATCGTCGCTCTTCAGCGCGCCGGTCAGCCGGCTCGTGCCTTTGGCAAGGCCGGCGAGCAGCAGCGCGCGGTTGGTGATCGACTTCGATCCCGGCGGCATGGCGCGGCCGGTCAGCGGCTTGCCAGGTGGGATAATCGTGAGTTTTGCTCTACCCATCATCATTCTCTTTGGTCAGTCAGGAAGGCGGCCGATGGCCGTCGGTCGGCTTCCTTTACCGCCTCGCATGAAAAACCGATAGCGGGAATCTCAGAACTTTACCGTGGGAACGGCGCGATCCGCTTCGTTTGATATCTCGAAATAGGCCTTCTTGACGAAGCCGAAGGGGCCGGCGATGAGATTGTTGGGAAAGGTCTCGACCTTGACGTTCAGATCGCGCGCGGCGCCGTTGTAATAGCGGCGTGACATCTGGATCTCGTTTTCCGTCGTCTCCAGCGACTGCTGCAACTCGACGAAGCCGGTATTGGCCTTCAGATCGGGATAGGCTTCGGAAACGACCATCAGACGTCCGAGCGCCTGGCTGAGGATGCCCTCGGCGACGGCGCGGCCGGCAACGTCACCAGCGGGCACAGCCTGGGCCGCATTGCGGGCCTGTGTGACTTCCACGAGCGTCTTGTTCTCATGGCCGGCATAGCCTTTGACCGTCTCGACCAGATTGGGGATGAGATCGGCGCGGCGCTTCAACTGCACGTCGATGCCGGACCATGCCTCTTCCGCGACCTGGCGCGCGCGAACGAGCCCGTTGTAGATGAAGACGACATAGAGCGCTGCCAGCACTATGATTGCTAGAAGAATATACATCTCGACTCCCCGGGGCGACTGCAACCGCAGGGACACTAGGCAGATTTGCCGGCAATGTCACCCGGCTTTCGCCGCGGAGCAAGCCCAAGATTGGGCCGCGGAGCAATGCCGCAGCCCGCAAAGTAGGCGAGCGCTGCTACTTCCAGCCGTTCAGGCCGCCCGCTGATGCCAATTGGCGCCGCCGGCATCCGTCAGCAGGAAGGCCTCGCCGCAGGCCTTGGCCAGCGTGCGCACGCGCAGGATGTAGCTCTGACGCTCGGTCACCGAGATGACGCCACGGGCATCGAGCAGGTTGAAGACGTGGCTCGCCTTGATGCACTGGTCATAGGCCGGGAAAACGCATTTGTGCAGGCGCTGGTTATCGCTGTCGCCGGGCGCGCCGGCGGCCAGCAGCGCCTGGCATTCCTTCTCGGCATCGATGAAATGGCGATGCAGCATTTCGGTATTGGCATATTCGAAATTATGCCGCGAATATTCCTGCTCGGCCTGCAGGAAGATATCGCCGTAGCTGATCTTGTCTTCGCCCTCGAGGCCGTTGAAATTCAGATCGTAGACGCTGTCGACGCCTTGGACATAGGTCGCAAGGCGCTCAAGGCCGTAGGTCAGTTCGCCGGCAACCGGCGCGCATTCGATGCCGCAGACCTGCTGGAAATAGGTGAACTGCGACACTTCCATGCCGTCGCACCAGCACTCCCAGCCGAGACCCCATGCGCCGAGCGTCGGGCTCTCCCAGTCGTCCTCGACGAAGCGGATGTCATGCAGAAGCGGATCGAGGCCGATCGCTTTCAGCGAGCCGAGATAGAGCTCCTGCAGGTTCGGCGGATTGGGCTTCAGGATGACCTGATACTGATAATAATGCTGCAGACGGTTCGGGTTCTCGCCATAGCGGCCATCGGACGGGCGGCGCGACGGCTGAACATAGGCTGCACGCCAGGGCTTCGGGCCGAGCGCGCGAAGCGTGGTCGCCGGATGGAACGTGCCGGCACCGACCTCCATGTCGTATGGCTGCAGAACCGCGCAACCCTTGTCGGCCCAATAATTGTGCAGCGTCAGAATCAGCGCCTGAAAGGAGCGCTTCGGGTTCATATGGTCGGGCACGTTGGCAGTCATGGGAATTGATTTCTTCCGCTAGCGAATGGTTTGGCGGACAGGTGCCACGACCGGGCGAAAGGGTCAAGACTTTGACAGGCAAGCTGTCGCCTTGCCGTTGCGCGCCGCCGTGTCCGCGAATGCTACTCATCCTCCCGCTTGACGCGGTATTCCCCCGTCTTCGGATCCTTGACCAGGGTCCCGATTGCACCGGTACGCCGCTCCGTTTCGGCGCGACGGGACTTCTCGGCGAGCCTCTGGGCGTCGCGGACGAAGCGCCGATACAAAAACCACAGGCCGCCGACGGCGGCGACGAAGAAGATGATCTGGGGCATTACCCAGCGCTCCCGATTACAATCCGTACCGGCTCCACAATGCCTTTTCCTCTGCCACTTCCGCAAGCCCGGAAGCAAGGCCGGCACCGAGACCATCGATACCAGACAGAGAAACACCGGGGGCGCGACGGCCGAAAAGGCTGCGTGGCGTGGTAATCAGCGCGAGCTTGACCTTGTCGCCGAAACGCTTCCGCAATTCCTGACGCATGTCGCCGAGACCGTCGATAAGGCCGAGCTCAAGGCCGCGGCCTCCCGTCCAGAAGAGGCCGGAAAACACAGTATCGTCCGCATCAAGCTTTCCCGCCCGCCGCTCGCGCACCATGTCGATGAAGACCTTGTGGATCTCGAGCTGGAGGCTCTTCAGATAGTCGATGTCCTTTTCCTTTTCCGGCTGGAACGGATCGAGGATCACCTTGTTCTCGCCGGCGGTATAGACGCGGCGCTCGATGCCGATCTTCTTCAACAGCTCCGGAAAGCCGAAACCGCCGGAGACGACGCCGATCGAGCCGACGATGGAGGTGGCGTCGGCGATGATCTCGTCACCGGCGAGCGCGATCATATAGCCGCCGGAAGCCGCCACATCCTCGACGAAGACCAGAACCTTCTTTTTCTTCTCAAGAGCCAGATCGCGGATGCGATTATAGATCATCCGCGATTGTACTGGCGATCCACCCGGCGAGTTCACCGCAATGGCGACGGCCGGCGCGTCTTTCATATCGAAGGCCTTTTCCAATGCCGGCGCGACGCCAGCCAGATTCAGCGATTGCCGCAGCGGACCGCCGCCGGAGGAGATGACACCGCTCAACCGAACGACAGGTATGACCACCCTTTCCTTGCGAAACCGCTTCGGAAGCATGCGCCTGAAAAACCCAACCATTCGTCACCTTGAATCATGATGTTCGCTGCCCGTGATGTATGCATGGAAACGGCAAACGCAACATCGCCGATCGCATTTCATGCGCCGATTCACGCCGGCAACGCGTTATTTGCGCGGATAGGCGGCACGACCGTTGTTCATATCGTCGACGAAATCGGAGAATTTGTGCGTCCCTTCGCCGTGCATGATCAGCGGCGCGCGCAGCGCCAGCCTCGCCCTCGATCCCTTGATCGCCGTCACCAGGATGCGCACCGCGTTTTCGCCCTCGCGCGGATGGATCGGCGTGATCTCGATGCCGCCGAAGCGGCGGCCGCAGGCGCCGATGATCTCGCCGATCGATTGCGGCCGGGCAATGAGCGACAGCTGGCCGCCGGGGATCATGATCGCGCCCGCCGTGCGTATCCACCGCTCGAAGAGCCCCTCGGTCATGGCATGCGCCTCGGCCTTCAGCGCATCGGGCGTCAGCCGGTCGCTGGCGTCGTTGAAGGGCGGGTTCATGATGACGTGATGGAAACTGTCGTCGATCAGCCCCGCCTCATTGCGGTCCTTGCCGGTCAGCGTCACATCGGCCTCGAGGACCGAGACACGGCCGGCGAAACGGGCATTTTCTGACAGCAACAGGCTCTTGCGGGCGAATTCGGCCATGTCGGGCGAGCGTTCGAACAGCACCACATCTGCCCGATCGAGCCGCGACGCCACCGCCATGCCGGCCGCGCCCGCGCCGGCGCCGAGATCGGCCACCCGGATGGGGCGCTCGTCGGCGACGAGAGCTGCCAGCAGCATGGCATCCATGCCGGAACGATGTCCCCTGCCCTTCGGCTGGACGACATGAAACGCCCCGCGATGGAAGGCGTCGATGGTTTCCGAGGGGCTATCGGTCATAGCGCACCTCAGGCACGCGCCGGGCGCAACTCGTCGCCGAGGCCGGCGTCGACGAGGATACGCCGTGCCCGATCGGCGCGCTCCTCATCCACCAGAAAGCGCCGCGGCAGCATGCCGAGCGAGCCTTCGAGAATGCTCATGGCTTGATCCGCGACGAAGCAATGAATCCCGGCATCTTTCATCAGGCTCTCCGCAAAAGAGAGGAGGACCGGATCATTCGTGCGGATGAGTTCGTGCATAAGCCTTGAGTTTCCTGTCAAATTTACGCGACGAGACAATTCGCCTCTTGCCGCCTCTTTCGCCCCTTCTTATGGTGCTTTGCAGAAAATGAACAGGAGTCCGGATCGTTGGGCGTCGTGATACCGCTGGAAGAAAGCAAGAATAAACTGGCATCCATCAAGCCTTTGGTGGATCTGACCAAGGCGGACATGGAACGCGTCAATCAGCTCATCCTGTCGAAAGCCGGTTCCGATGTACAGATGATTCCCGAGGTTGCGGAGCATCTCATCTCGTCTGGCGGCAAGCGCTTGCGGCCGATGCTGACCATCGCCTCGGCGGCGCTCTATAACTACCAGGGCGACAATCACATCAAGCTCGCCACATCCGTCGAGTTCCTGCATACGGCGACATTGCTGCACGACGACGTGGTCGATGAAAGCGACCTGCGCCGCGGCAAGTCCACCGCCCGCATGATCTGGGGCAACCAGGCGAGCGTCCTTGTCGGCGACTTCCTGCTCGGCCAGGCTTTCCGGATGATGGTCGAAGTCGGCTCGCTCGAGGCGCTCGATGTACTCTCCTCGGCTGCCTGCGTCATCGCCGAAGGCGAAGTGCTGCAGCTCTCCGTCTCCAAGAACATGGAAACGACCGAGGACGATTATCTCTCGGTCATCCGCGCCAAGACCGCGGCGCTTTTTGCCGCCGCCGCCGAAGTCGGTCCGATTGTCGCCAATGCCGGCAAGGCTGAGCGCAATGCGCTGAAATCGTACGGCACCAATCTCGGCCTCGCCTTCCAGCTCGTCGACGACGCGCTCGATTACGGCGGCAAGGCCGCTGATCTCGGCAAGAATGTCGGCGACGATTTCCGTGAAGGCAAGATCACGCTTCCGGTGATCCTGGCCTATCGCCGCGGCACCGAAAAGGAACGTGCCTTCTGGCGCGACGCCATCGAAACGGGCAACAACAGCGACGAGAACCTTGAGAAGGCCCTGGGCCTGATCACGAAATATGGCGCACTTGCCGACACAATCGCCCGTGCCATTCATTATGGCACCATCGCCCGCGACGCCCTGGCGCCTTTGCCGGAAACGCCCTGGAAATCCGCACTTCTGGAAGTGATCGATTTCTGCATCGAACGCGTTAATTGATAGCGGCGGACCGAATTTCTTGCAGGGCCGCTTCAAAAAAGCCATCCTGTTGTGAATCAGTTGACACGAATGCTTTATGCCGCCGGCGACTTCGCTGGCCATCCCTTGATGAAAGGCTTTCTAATGCGGCAGAGACTTGCCATCCGTTTCCTCTCGGGCGTAGCCTTGGCGGCGATCCTTTCCGTGTCCGCCCTGAATGGCGCGCGTGCTGAGGACAAGCCGGCAGCGCCGGAGATCAACACCCCGGTCGCCTTCGATCCGGAAAATGTCGATACTTTTGCCGGGGCTTTCCTGGCCGCCCGCACAGCCGATGTCGACCACGACTACGACACCGCCATCGCGCTCTACAAAAAGGCGCTGATGATCGAGCCGGGCAATCCGGAAATCCGTCAGCGGTTGATGATTTCGCTGCTGCTCAACGGCAATCTTGAAGAAGGCGTGAAATACGCCAACGAGCTGAAGAGCGATCCCTCCGTCGAGCGCGTCACGACGATCGTGCGCGGCATGGACGCCATCCGCCGCCATGAATACAGGAGCGCTCAGGATATCCTGAAGTATAACGGTCCGAACGATCTCGACCGGATGATGACCAACCTGCTCTCCGCCTGGGCCCGCGCTGGCTCCGGCCGCGGCAAGGAAGCGATCGCGATGATCGACAAGATGAAGGGCCCCGATTGGTTCAACATCTTCAAGAACTATCATGCCGGCGCCATCGCCCTGACGATAGGCGATTTGAAATCGGCACGCTCGCATCTCAACGACGCCGTCCTCGACAAGACGGGTGGCGCAACGGCACCCGACACCTTCATGCGCTCCGTCATGGCACTGGCACGCCTCGAGGCCAAGGCCGGCGACAAGCAGAAGGCTCTCGATGCAATTTCGGTCGGCGACAACCTCGTCAGCAATTACGCGCCGCTCAATGCGCTTCGCGACAGCATCAGCAAGGGTGATACGCCAGAGCAGCAGGTAACTGACGCGACGCAGGGCGCGGCGGCCGTGCTGTTCACCATCGGTGCCGCGCTCAACCGGGACGGCGCCGAAGATGTCGTTTCGCTTTATCTGCAGATCGCCAACTCGCTCGATTCGAAGGCCGCCGATACGCTGGTTCTTCTCGGCGGGCTTGCGGAAAAGCAGGAGCAGACCGATCGCGCCATCGCTTTCTACAGGAAGGTGCCGGACAATTCGCCGATGGCCCGCATCTCCGAGCTGCAACTCGGGCTTGCTCTGGCGCAGGCCGGCAAGGTTGACGATGCCCGCAAGCATCTGAAGGCGCTGATCGATTCCGACCCCAACGACGTCCGCAGCTATCTGGCCTATGGCAGCGTCCTTTCCGATGCCAAGGACTTCCAGGCCATGGCCGATAACTACGACAAGGCCGTGCAGATCATCGGCCCCGTGCCGAAGCGCAGCGACTGGGCCGTGTTCTTCCAGCGCGGCATCGCCTATGAGCGGCTGAAGAAGTGGGCCGATGCCGAGCCGAACTTCAAGAAGGCTCTGGAACTCAACCCGGATCAGCCGCAGGTGCTGAACTATCTCGGCTATTCCTGGGTCGACATGAACATGAACCTCGACCAGGGTCTGGACATGATCCGGAAGGCCGTCGACCTCAAGCCGGATGACGGCTACATCGTCGATTCGCTCGGCTGGGCCTATTTCCGCCTCAACCGCTTCGACGATGCAGTGAACGAGCTGGAGCGCGCCGCACAGCTCAAGGCCGGCGATCCCACCATCAACGATCACCTGGGCGATGCCTATTGGCGCGTAAACCGCAAGCTCGAAGCCGTCTACCAGTGGAATCGGGCGTTGGCCTCGAAGCCGGAAGAAGCCGATATTCCGAAGATCAAGGAGAAAGTCGACAAGGGCTTGCCTGCGCTCGACACCGATCCGAAGACGGTCGACAAGACCAAGCAGCCCGATCCGGCACCGGCGCCCGCTCCCGATTCGAACGCGCCTGCTCCGGTCGATAAGAAGTCCTAAGACTTTTCATGAACGCGATCTTGGCAGCGGGCGATTTCGACCTCACGGAGGAAGCGCCCGCAAAGATCAATCTTGCGCTGCATGTGATGGGCCGCCGCGCCGACGGCTATCATCTGCTCGATATGCTGGTGAGCTTTGCCCGCCACGGCGACCGCCTTGCCTTTCGCACCAGCGAGCATGACGAATTCAGCCTTTCCGGGCGCTTTGCCCCTCTTCTCTCCGCCGATGCAGAAGCGGGAAGCAACCTCGTTCTCAAGGCGCGAGATCTGCTGCGGCAGGTTCTTTTCGAGATCGATGCGCCGCCCGTTCACATCCATCTCGAAAAGAACCTGCCGATCGCCTCGGGCATCGGTGGCGGCTCGGCGGATGCGGCCGCGACGCTACGCGGGCTGACGCGGCTATGGGGCGCAGCACTGCCGGAAGAAACGACAAAGGCAATTGCGCTGAAGCTCGGGGCGGATGTGCCGATGTGCCTCGCGAGCCGGCCGTTGGTGGCGCGCGGCATTGGCGAGGCGATCGAACTCCTGCCGGATTTTCCGTCCTTTTCCATGGTTCTCGGCAATCCCCTTGTCGGCGTCTCGACACCGGAGGTATTCCGCCGGCTTTCCCGCAAGGACAATCCGCCGCTCCTGTTCCCGTCGCGGATGCCGCAGGGGCGCGACGAATGGATCGAGACGATCAGAAGCCTGCGCAACGACCTCGAGCCGCCGGCGCGAATGATTTGCGGCGAGATTTCAACGCTCACCGGTTTGATCGGAAGCCAGCATGCCATTGTGACGCGCATGTCCGGCTCCGGGGCGACATGCTTCGGCATCTTCGATACCATCGAGCAGGCAGAGGCTGCGGCTGCCTTGCTTCACAGACAGAGGCCGGACTGGTATTTCCAGGCGACCGAGACGATTGCGGGAGAGGCATGATGGCAGGCCCAGGCACCGAAAGATCCTTCATTCCCGTCGGCATCGCCGTGCTGACCGTCTCCGATACGCGCACGCTGGCCGACGACAAGTCCGGCGAAACGCTGGTCGCACGCATTGCCGAAGCCGGTCACAGGCTTGTCGGCCGCGCCATCGTTCCCGATGACAAGGAGCGCATTCGCGCCCAGGTGGAAGCCTGGACACTTGATGATGCGGTCGACGTCGTGATCACCACCGGCGGCACCGGTTTTACCGGCCGCGACGTCACGCCCGAGGCGCTGGAACCCTTGTTCGAAAAGCGGATGGACGGTTTTTCCGAGGTCTTCCATCGCATTTCCTACGACAAGATCGGCACGGCGACGATACAGTCGCGGGCAACCGGCGGCGTCGCCAATGCCACTTTCATCTTCGTGCTGCCGGGCTCTCCCGGCGCCTGCAAGGACGCCTGGGACGGCATATTGAAGGCGCAGCTCGACTACCGGCACATGCCTTGCAATTTCGTGGAGATCATGCCCCGCCTCGACGAGCATCTGAAGCGCGGTGGCGGTTCCAAATAGATCCTGCGTGTCCGCAAGGCCTCGCAGCCCGCTATGCCTTTGGCCCCGGCAGGGCAGGAATTGATTCCCAAGTATCACCGCTGAGAATGATGCAGCTCCGTCCGGAGACGTCGCTGATCATCAGCGTCCAGTTGCCGCTTTCGGCAGCGTAGATTTCAACGATGGTGTTGGGATCGAGCTTGCCGGCAGCCGACAGCTTTTCGGAAAGATGGTCGCCAAGGAATGCGATGATATCAACGCGCTTGGCGCAAGCCAGTGTCGCTTGGGAGGCGGCAACGCCGGGATAGAGAATTGCACTTGCAACGAAGGCCGTTGCCATAAGGCGGTAGAGCATCGTGCGTTTCATAACGCACCTCCTTTCGCCGAAATCTCGGCGGAAAAGGAGAGTTCCGCTGACCAGTTCCGCCGCATACCGGCATCTTCGTGGTCGGCCGCCCGACGCGATACGCGAAAGGTGCCGCCACAACAAAATTATGACAGCTATTCCCAGGTTTACAAATGGAATCTGGGACGATGAAAGCTCTATCGCGCCGCCCGCGCGACCCAGGATGGAATGAGCTCGCTTGAAAGCCTGCGGCTTTTCTGACCTTTGGCGAATTCCGCCAGCCGCATGCCGGTTCTGGCGACGGCGATGGCCTGTGGCTTGGAAAGCAGTAATCCCAGCTCCAGGGGCGGTGTGCCGCGGCCGATGCGCTGCAGGAAAGGCCGGCGATAACCGCGCGATGCGGTAAAGCGTGCAGGCACCTTGTTCAATGAAACATATTCAGCGATCTCGTCGATCCAGCCGGCCTGCGGGCGCGCGCCGGGCTCGACCAGCAGCAGCCATTCGCCGCGCGCCGTGCGCAATATGTCCTTTATATCCCACTGCGAATAGAACCGGCAGCCGGCGGCATCCGCCACCCGTGAGGTGCCGTCCCGCGAGCCGTGATCGAGCACGACGACATCGCAAACCAGGCCCTCGATAGCGCCCGCCACCAATGCCGCCAATGTCTGCGCCAGCTCAGGTTCCTGATCCTGACATTCGATGATTACCGTCAACATTGCCCATTTATAGAGCGGCGCACAATTTATTGCCAGCGCATAACCCCTCAAACCCGAAGGTTTAGCGGGAAGGCTTATACACAGCCTCAAAGGTCGCGGCGGAGTGCAATTTCGTATTTTGTTCTTGCATTGTTCTCATTTGTCGGATAGGAATTTAATCATCTTAGACGCGGCGTGCGGCGCCACGAACCGCCCTGGAGCTACCGATGAACGAGCAGTCCCTTGCAGGGCAGGCCGCATTCGCGCCTGCCAATACGCCAGACATTGCCAACGCCTTGATCGCCGACGCCGGCCTCAGGGTCGACGTCGAGCGCCGGCGCGGACGCGGCGCCGGGCTGAACCCGAGCGGCCGGTTCGAAGCTCGGCAGCGCGAGACCTTCGATGACGGCTGGCAGACCCTGGAGGAGCTTCCGCCCTTCAAGACCGAGGTGCAGGTGGAGAAGCCGCGCACCGCGATCACGCGCAACGAATCGCCCGATATTCCCTTCGATCGTTCCATCAATCCCTATCGCGGCTGCGAGCACGGCTGCATCTACTGCTTCGCGCGGCCGACGCATGCCTATATGGGCCTGTCGCCGGGGCTGGATTTCGAAGCGAAGCTGTTTGCCAAGCCGGATGCGGCGAAGCTTCTGGAGCGGGAACTGGCAAAGCCCGGCTACAAGCCGCGCGTCATCGCCATCGGCACCAACACCGATCCCTATCAGCCGATAGAGAAGGAATGGCGGATCATGCGCCAGATCCTCGAAGTGCTGAACAGGGCGAACCATCCGGTCGCTATCGTCACCAAATCAGCGCTGGTCATGCGCGATATCGATATCCTCAAGGACATGGCCGCCAAGAACCTGGTGCGGGTGGGCCTGTCGGTGACGACGCTCGATCGGAAGCTGGCGCGCACCATGGAACCGCGCGCCGCGACGCCGCCGCGGCGACTGGAGGCGATCCAGGCCCTGAGCGAGGCCGGCATCCGCACCTCGATCATGGTGGCGCCGATCATTCCCGCCCTCAACGACCATGAGATCGAGCGCATCCTCGATGCCGGCAAGGCTGCCGGCGCGCTGGAGGCAAGCTATGTGATCCTGCGGCTGCCTCTGGAAGTGAGCCCGCTGTTTCGCGACTGGCTGCTGCAGCACTATCCGGATCGCTACCGCCACGTCATGTCGCTGGTCCGCTCGATGCGCGGCGGCAAGGATTACGATGCGGAGTTCGGCAAACGCATGAAGGGTGCCGGACCCTATGCCTGGCAGATCAGCCGTCGCTTCGAAATGGCAACGCGACGGCTCGATCTCACACGCCGCAATATCGCGCTGCGCGACGACCTGTTCGTGCCGCCTGACGGCAGCGGCGTCCAGCTGTCGCTGCTCTGACCTTTCCTCGCGGGTTTTTCCCTGTGCCCGCTGGAAGAGAGCCCCCCAGGTTCGCCGCCCTGATCCACCGGGGGCTTGCAGGAGATCGGGTGGTGTGCGAGCTTTGCCGCATGCCACGCAGCACATCACCCGATTCTCCCATGCTTTTCGACGAAGCGCCAATCATCCCGACCTTCGAGCTGGAACTGATCGCCCGCCGCGCCGGACACTGGCCGGTCGCCGGTGCCGACGAGGCAGGCCGTGGGCCCCTCGCAGGGCCTGTCGTCGCAGCGGCAGTCATTCTCGATCCCGAACGCATTCCGCAGGGGCTGAACGATTCCAAGCAGCTCACCGCCGCCAGACGCGAAGCGCTGTTTGTCGAAATCCTCGCGACGGCAACCGTTTCCATTGCCTCATCGAGTGCAGCCCGTATCGACACGACGGATATCCGCAAGGCAAGCCTCGACGCGATGCGCCGTGCCATTTGCAGCCTGGCGGTGCCGGCAAGCTATGTGTTGACCGACGGCCTCGATGTGCCCGCGGGCCTTGCCTGCCCTGGCAAGGCTGTGGTCAAGGGCGATGCGCGCTCTTTCTCGATCGCAGCCGCCTCGATCGTCGCGAAGGTGACGCGTGACCGGATGATGGCGCGAGCAGGCGACGTTTTTCCCGCCTATGGCTTCGCGGCCCATGCCGGCTATGGCACTGCCCAGCATCGCGCCGGCATCGAGCTGCATGGCCCGTGCTCCCTGCACCGCATGAGCTTTCGGCCCCTGAAGAAGGAAGCCGTCTGAAGATCATATCGCTGCTATCTGTTACTCGGTCATTCCTGCCGTAATTTCCGCCGACCATCTCGTCATATAGGCAATGTCCAGGCGGTAGCCCTGATCATGTCCCTCCTTGAGGTCCCGCCGGTATTTTTCGACGCCGCGCGCCGCCTCCTGCTCCATGAAGCTCAGCAGCGCCTCCAGCCGCTCGACGATGGCATCGGGCAGAGAGCGGCGTTCTGCAGCCGACATTCCATAGGCATCGGCAAAGATGCGGGCACGCCGGATCTGGTTGTCCAGCCCATCCAGGCTTTCCACCCCGATGCCTGAGGACAGCGGCGCCCAGCGATAGACGGCATAGGCCAGATCCCAGCACCGAGGGGCGGGATGAGCCGTCTCGAAGTCGATGATACCAGTCACCTCGCCGCCGTTCAGTACGACATTATAGGGTGCGAAATCCCCATGGCAGATGACTTCGCGCGGCGTTCGGGCCGGCAATTGCCATATGCATTCCGTTGCAAGGTCGCGCAGAAACCGAGCTGAACAATCGTGATAATGACGAAGCAGAGACGCCGCCGACCGCAAGGCCAGTTCGGAGCGCATTTCGACGTTGTCGTCGAGATCGCCGGTGGTGCCGGGCAGATAGGTCACTTTCTCCCAGACCGCATCAAATCCAGCCGGCGGCGGAGCTGCGGCAAAACCATGTCGCCGCAAGGCGGCGAGCAAAGCATGAACGCTTGGTGTCCATGGGCGAACCGGCCGCAGGATGTGATCGCCCTGACGAAACGGTTCCTCGCCGTCCAATATCTGCATCGACCCTCCCTGCGCGCCCAAATGATCTAGATGCGGAAGGGGCCCTTAGTCAAACACCGAGAAGACGGGAGGCCAAAACAAAAAAAGCCCCGCCGAGGCAGGGCTCTTTTGAATTTCGATCTCTCCGGCTTAGTTCAGCCGGGTCTTCACTTCGTTGACTGCGTCGTTGAAAAGGCCCGATTGAACGCTTCCACCGGTCTTCTGCGCAAGCACGGATTCCGCAGCCGCAATCGCGAGGTCAACGGCAGCGGAACGAACCGCCTTCATCGCATCGGCTTCCGCCTGCTTGATCTTCTGCTCGGACAGCGCCGTGCGGTTGGCGACGAATTCCTCCGTCTTCTTGCGGGCTTCCGACGTCAGCATTTGGGCTTCACGCTCGGCAGCCGCAACGATGTTCGCCGCATCTGCTTCAGCTTCCTTGCGCTTGCGCTGGTATTCGGCCAGCAGATGCTGAGCCTCTTCGCGCAGGCGCTTTGCTTCTGCCAGTTCGTTGCGGATCTGATCGGCACGGTCGTCCAGCGACTTTGCCATCATGCCCGGAACCTTCAGATAAACGATCAGGCCGAGGAAGATGAGAAGCGCGACAAAAGCGAAGAAAGTTTCATCAAGAGCAAACGTCATGGATCAACCCTCCCGCTTGGCGGATGCTGCGGCAACAGCCGAAGCGACATCAGCCTTGCCGGCGACGTTGCCGACCAGCTGCTCGACGACGGCAGCAGCCGTCTCTTCCGCGATCGCTCCGACATCGCCGAAAGCCTTTTGCTTGATCTCGCCGATGCGAGCCTCAGCGGCCTTGAGCTTTTCGGAAAGGCTTGCCTCGATCGCCTTGCGATCTTCCTCGGCCTTTGCCTTGGCGGTATCGCGGGCGGTGGCGCCGATCGAATTTGCCTTGGCGCGCGCAGCTGCCAATTCGCTTTCGTAGGTCGCGACGGCAGCGTCGGCTTCAGCCTTCAGGCGCGAGGCTTCCTCGATATCCTGGGCGATACGGTCATGCCGGCTCTCCAGGATCTTGCCAACGCGCGGAATGACGATCTTCTGCATGGCCACGTAGAAGATAACGAAGGTGATCACCAGCCAAAGCAGCTGTGAGGCGTAGGTCGTATGGTCGAACGGCGGGAATACGCCGGCGTGATGGCCCTGCTCGGGCGCACCCGTTTCCGTGTGCACCTCGCCGGCGGCCGGCGGTGCTTCGTCAGCGTATGCCGGGGTCACAAACATGCTCACCTCCAGGTGGTCTGCAAATACAAAGAATCACGGCTCGCTGCCCGCGAACCGTGATCTATGACGCCGCTGATATCAGACGGCGAAGAGCAGGAGGAGAGCGATGAGCAGCGAGAAGATGCCCAGAGCTTCCGTAACGGCGAAGCCGAATACCAGACGGCCGAACTGGCTGTCAGCGGCAGACGGATTGCGCAGTGCGCCGGACAGGTAGCTGCCGAAGATATTGCCGAGGCCGAGAGCCGTGCCGGCCATACCAAAGCAAGCCAAACCTGCGCCGATGAACTTTGCTGCTTCCGCGTCCATGTTGAACTCCTTTGAAATGGTTGTGCGGTGAATGACTGACGCCCTTAGACGCCAATGTCTTTATCCTTAGTGGCCACCCGGGTGGATTGCGTCGTTGAGGTACATGCAAGTCAGTACCGCAAAGACGTAAGCCTGGAGGAAGGCAACGAGGAATTCGAGACCGGTGAGGGCGACGGTCATGATGAGGGGAAGAATTGCGCCACCGATGCCAAGCGCGCCAAGGGCTCCGAGTGAGGCGACGAAGCCTGCGAAAACCTTGAGCGTGATATGGCCGGCGAGCATGTTGGCGAAAAGACGAACGGAGAGCGAAATCGGCCGGGACAGGAACGAGATGATCTCGATGATCACCACCAGCGGCAGAAGAATGCCCGGGACGCCCTGCGGCACGAAGAGCTTGAGGAAACCGAAACCGTGCTTGAGGAAACCGTAGATAATGACCGTCAGGATGACCAGAAGCGCCAGCGCGAAGGTGACGATGATCTGGCTGGTGATGGTGTAGAAATAAGGAACCATGCCGAGCAGATTGGCCGTCAGCACGAACATGAAGAGCGAGAAGACCAGCGGGAAGAACTTCATTCCCTTCGTCCCCGCCCCTTCCTTCAACATGGAGGCGATGAACTCATAGGCCATTTCCGCCACGGACTGAGCCCGCGTCGGAATGACGCCGCGCGGTGCGCTGGCATAGTACAGGAATCCGGCAGAGAGCACTGCGGAGGCGACCATGAACAAGGAAGCGTTGGTGAACGAAAAATCAATTCCACCGATATCGATCGGGATAATCTTGAAGATCAGGAACTGATGGGTAGGTCCGTTTGCCACCGCTTGTTCTCTTTCATTTTTCCGCTCTGCCGAACGGATGCCTCTCATTTGGAAACAGCGCCCCCGGCGTTGTTTCCGCTCATTTCTTGTCAGGCCCGCGCTCTTCGAGTACCGGTGTCGCCACCTTTCCCGCGGAGCGCAGCACATTCAGCACGCCGGCACAAAATCCGAGAAGCAGCAAGATAATCATGCCCCACGGCGCCGTACCGACAAAACGGTCGAAGACATAGCCCAGAACAGCGCCCACGATGATGGCAGCAATGAACTCACTGGAAAGCTTCATCGCCTGAGCGTAGCCCTTGCGGCTTACCTCGGCGCGAACCTCCCCCGATTCATCCTCTCTCACCGCAGCGCGCTTGCTTGCCAGTTCGGCTCCCAGCTCCGCACGCCGCTTTTCCAGACCTTCGTCGCGATCATCCGTCATGGTGGCATCCTCCCATTTTCGTTGCGCGTATCCCATTTCCCCGGTCAACGCGTAAACGAACGGCAGGTTTCGCCACCTTTCGGCCCGTTTTGAAGTCGCGCGCAACATAGTTTTAGGAAAAAGCATAGTCAAGGCGTAGACACCATCTGTCCAGCCATTAATTAGCCCAATTAAATCATGAGTTTACGCTAAAGAAGCCTTACCGGGCGGAAACTGAGCCGAAGAATCCTCTTCAGCCGGCAGTCTCTTGTGGCTTTTTTGCCAGCCATGAGGCTTCAGGGCGCCTCAATTCATCGGCACGATCACGTCAGCTCCATCCGCCGCCATAGGTGCGATAGAAGATGTGCATGCCGATGCGGCCGACCTTCACCATGTATGCCGCCCATTTCGGCCTGACATAAACAGCATGGTAGTGGGTGGCCGAGCCGACTTCCGGAAGCCAGATCTTGCCGGCGGTGACGGCCATGGCAACCTGACGGGCGATGCGCCAATGCTCCGGCGAGTTGACCCGGTCCTTGACGCTGTCGCAGGCAAAGGAGAACTGGCAGGCATTGTGCCAGTCGTCGTTCTGGTAGACGACACCGCAGATGGTCTTGGGGTAGGCCGGATTGCGAACGCGATTGAGAATGACCTGGGCGACGGCCGCCTGCCCTTTTACCGATTCCCCACGCGCCTCGAAATAGATGCCGGTGGCGAGGCATTGCTGCTCATCGGAGGAGAATACCGAAGGCGGCAGGACATTGGCAGCCCAGGGATGATCCTTCGGTCCTATCTGCGGCACAAAACGACCCTCGCCGTCCTGATCCTTGGCAAGGATGGAATCGAAGGGCGAAGTCCGAGCATAGTCCGGCGCCGGCGACGCATAGGCGGCGGCCAGAACATCGGCATTCTGATTGGTGACCAGGCCCGCCAGATAAGTCGGCACACCATCGTCCGGCTGCGGCGGCCGCTTCTTGTAGAAGGCGGTGGCGATCTGGATCTCCTTGCCGCCGAGTTTCGGCTTCAGGAACGCGGTCCGCTCGCCGGTGTCCGATTCCTGCCGAAACAGCATGCTTTGCCGCTGCAGCACAGAGCCGGCAGAAAAATCCTTCGGCGGCAACATCGGCGCGACGGAAACTATCCGGCCCTTCTTGTCCCGACGATTAATGCGCTCTTCATCCGGCCGGGGATCGCTGCCCTTCTGCTCGGAAAGGAAGGCTACGCGGCGGCCATCGGGCATCACGAGACCGCCATCGCCAACGGCAGCCGCCGTCTTTGCATCGCCGAAGGCCAGTTCTGCCTGGTGGGTGGAGCCGGCCGGCGAGTTGGTCATCACCATGCGCCAGTTGCTGCCTTCCCTGTCGATGCCCGAAAGCAGGCCGGCGAGATCGGCGTAGGCAGCCGTCGATGGAAAGATCAGCCAGGCGCAAAGCCCGAAGACGGCTGGAGATATCCAATTTTTTGGAAGAACCCGCAATTTTCGGCTGATATGAGGCGAACGAGACAACACCGGACTCCAAACGGCACTCGGAACTAAGAGCCGGAATAATCTCCCATTAACCTTGATGGATGGTTAATTCGCGCAAAGGCGCGTTCATCAATGGGCGAGCGACAGCCTGAAAGAAAAAAGGCCCGGCGGATATCCACCGGGCCACCTTTGACAAAACAGCGATAGCATCTGCCTCAGATGATGACGTGCGATCCGAGCTCGACCACGCGGTTGGCCGGCAGGCGGAAGTAGTCCGACGGATCCGTCGCGGCATTGGCAAGCGCGATATAGAGCCGATCCTGCCAATGCGGCATGCCGGATTTGGCATCGGGCACCAGCTTGCGACGGCCCAGATAGAAAGAGGTCGACATGATGTCGAACTTCAGGCCGGTCTTGCGCAGGGTCGCGAGCGCCTGCGAGACGTTCTGCGATTCCATGAAGCCGAAGCGCAGCTCGACACGCGAGAACCGGTCGGAGACCTTCTCGACCGAGTAGCGGTCTTCCTGGGCGACGCGCGGCTTGTTGATCGTGCGGATCGTCAGGATGACGTTCTTGTCGTGCAGGACGTGATTATGCTTCAGATTGTGGAGCAGCGCGGCGGGCGCCGATTCCGGATCGCTGGTCAGGAAGATCGCCGTGCCCGGTACATGCGCCGGCGAGTGATCGCTCTTGCGCTCGATCGAGCTGACGAAGGATGACAGCGGGATATCGGTATGCCGCGTCTTTTCCATGAGGATCGCGGTGCCGCGACGCCAGGTCCACATGATGACGGTGAAGGCGGTTGCGATCAGCACCGGTACATAGCCGCCGTCGTGGATCTTCAGCAGGTTGGCGCCGAGGAAGACGAATTCCAGCAGCACCAGCGGCGCCAGCACGGCGATAGCCATGGGCAGCGTCCAATTCCAGCGAACGCGGACGAACTCGAAAGCCATGATCGAGGTGACGACCATCGCACCGGTGACCGAAATACCGTAGGCCGTCGCCAGGGCATCCGAGGTCTTGAAGCTCAGCACCAGGAAAATGACGCCGAAGAACAGGACGGCGTTGACCGACGGCAGGAAGATCTGGCCGGTATTGGTCTCCGAGGTGAAGAGGATTTCCATGCGCGGCAGGAAGCCCAGATGGATGGCCTGGCGTGTCAGCGAGAAAGCGCCTGTTATAACGGCCTGGCTGGCGATGATCGTTGCCATGGTGGCGAGAATGACCACCGGCAGAATGGCCCAGCGCGGATACATCAGGAAGAAGGGATCCGACATGGCAAGCGGTTCGCGCAGTACCAGGGCGCCCTGGCCGAAATAGTTCAGCGTCAGCGACGGAAACACCAGCGCGAACCAGGCCCACTGGATCGGCCGGCGGCCGAAATGGCCGAGGTCGGCATACAGCGCTTCCGCGCCGGTCACGGTCAGGAAGACGGCGCCGAGCACGACCACGCCGAGAAAACCCTCCTTGACGAGGAAATTGACCGCATACCAGGGATTGAAGGCCGCGAGGATGCCGTAGTCATCGGAGATGTGCATGATGCCGACAACGCCCATGACGATGAACCACAGCGCCGTGATCGGGCCGAAGAAACGGGCGACGGCACCGGTGCCATGCGACTGGATGGCAAAAAGCAGCGCCAGAATCGCAACCGATATGGGCACGATATAGGCCGACAGCTGCGGCGTCACCAGCTTCAGACCCTCGACGGCGGAAAGCACCGAGAGCGCCGGAGTGATCATCGCGTCGCCGAGAAAAAGTGCGGCGCCCAACAATCCGAGCAGCATCAGGACGGCTGTATGGCCGTTTGCCGTCTTCATCAGCAGCGCCAGGAGCGACAGCGTGCCGCCTTCGCCGTCATTGTCGGCGCGCAGCAGAAAAAGGACATATTTGATCGTGACGATGATGGTCAGCGCCCAGAACATCAGCGAGACGACGCTGATCACTTCGTTGCGCGTCAGGCCGTCGACGGCCACCGGTTTCAGTGCCTCGCGAAAGGCATAGAGCGGGCTCGTGCCGATGTCACCATAGACGACGCCGACCGATCCGAGGGCGAGGTAGGCGAGCTTACGAGGGTTCATTTTCCCGTCGGGAGAATGATCGGTTTGGTTAGACATTCAGGACCACTAGACTCTCAGAGCCAGCCTTTCCAGCGAAAAAAGAAAAACGGGACGATGGCGGATATGACCATCAGCAGCAGCGAGCCCGGGTATCCGTAGGCGAAATGCAGTTCGGGCATAAGCTCGAAATTCATGCCATAGACGGATGCCACGAGCGTCGGCGGCAGAAACACAACAGATGCTATCGAGAAGATCTTGATGATGGCGTTCTGCTCGATATTGATCAATCCGAGCGATGCATCCAGCAGGAAGGTGATGTTGCCTGCGACGAAAGATGCATGCTCCGACAGGGATTGCACATCCCGCGAGACATTGCGGCACAATTCCTTGGCCTCTTGGTCCTGCTGCATGGCGGATATGGTATAAAGGAAGGTCAGCAGCCGCGACAAAGAACTCAGGCTGTCACGCACCTTGCTGATGGTACGATGGTAGCCCGCAATGTCCTTGAGCTTCTCTTCCAGATAGTTTGACGGGCGGCGGATCTTCTTGACACGATCGCCGAACACATGCGCCGACAATATATCGATACCGGAGACCGTCTGTTCAAGGACCTCCGCGGTGCGGTCGACGATCGTTTCCAAAAGCATGGTCAGGAGCGCGATACCGGTACGCCGCTCCGGGGGAATGCGCGGCAGAGCCGCGATGAACAGCGCGAAGGATTTCGGCTGCGCATAACGGATCGTCACCAGCCGATGTCCCGTCAGGATGAAGGCGACATCGGTCAGCATCGGCAGATTGGTATCGGCCTTCCACAATAGCGAGGCCGTCAGAAAAACCGAGCCGTTCTCGACATAGAGCCGGCTCGACGGCTCGATATCCTTCATGTCCTCTCGCGTCGGCACTTGGAGCCCAAGCAGGCGCTCGATGTTGGCTTCTTCCTCGCGCGTAGGGTCGACCATGTCGATCCAGATAACATTGTCGGGCAAGTGCGCGGCAGCCGAAAGGTCGTGGAGCTCAAGCGGCTTTGAATCTGAGCAATGGGCAGTTATCAACTGCTGGCTCCCAGAGCAGCGGAGACAAAGCTACAGCCAAGGCGCTTTGCACGCACTCGCCGCGATCCCACCAATGGCCAATGAAAAAAACTCATAAAACTCCGGTCGTATCCCGCCGGTCCGGCCGGGAATCCGTGTCCATGTTCCATTGCGCTGCTGTACCAATCCTTCGTCCGTCCCGGTGACCCAGCCTAGCCGGACGAAATAAAACCACCGAACGGCGGAGGGCGGTCATAGGACACGCCAGACCAGTTCCACGCCGGCGGCGCATATGCAGCAAAGCTCGCAAAGAATCAAGTCACAACCTCTTCATTGCGCGCTTTCACCGCAGATTCCCAAATTCTGCGAAGTCATAGCACACGATGCCGGCAAGACAATCCGTCGTGACGGAGAAAGCGGATATGCCGCGGTGAATTATTCAAACACGATGGCGGGCGCGGCGCGCAGCGGGGTATTGGCCACTTGTGCCCAGACCTTCGCGGCGATCTCGCGATAGATACCGGCGACCACGCCTTCCGGTTCGGCGGCGACGAGCGGCGTGCCGGCGTCGGAGGTCTCGCGAATGCTCATGGTCAGCGGCACTTCGCCGAGGAAGGGCACGCCGATGCGTTCGGCTTCCTTGCGCGCGCCGCCATGGCCGAAAATATCGTAACGCGCGCCCGTATCCGGGGCGATGAAATAGCTCATGTTTTCAACGATGCCGAGGACGGGAACCTCAACCTTGCGGAACATGTTGAGGCCCTTGCGCGCATCGATCAATGCCAGGTCCTGCGGGGTGGAGACGATGACGGCACCGGCAAGCGGCACCTGCTGCGCCATGGTCAATTGCACGTCGCCCGTGCCGGGCGGCATGTCGACGACGAGCACGTCGAGCTCGCCCCAGGCAACCTCGCGCAACATCTGCAACAGCGCCGACTGAACCATCGGCCCGCGCCAGATCATCGCCGTCTCTTCCTCGACCAGGAAGCCCATCGACATGACCTTGAGGCCATAATTCTCCATGGGAACGATAATGCGGCCATCGATCTGTGACGGCTTGCCCGAGATCTTCAGCAGGCGCGGCATCGACGGGCCATAGACGTCGGCGTCCAGGATGCCGACGCGCAAGCCATTGGCAAGCAGGCCGAGCGCAAGATTGACCGCCGTCGTCGATTTGCCGACGCCGCCTTTGCCCGACGCGACCGCGATGATGGCGCCGACGCCGGGAACGCCGATCTTGGCGGCGCGGGGCGGCTGCTGCGGGGCATGCGGATGGGAATGGGGATGCGGGGCAGCTTGCGGCGGCGCCGGGCGCGCAGCCGGGGCGCCGGCCTTCTTGTCGGCAGTCAGCGCCACCATGGCACCCTTGACACCGGGCATTTGCTTGACAGCGCGCTCGGCCGCAAGGCGCATCGGCTCCAGATCCTTGGCGCGTTCGGCGGGAACAGTGATGGAGAAATAGACCTTGCCATCGGAGATGAAGACATCCGACACCATGCCGAGCTCAACGATATTGTGCTCCAGATCCGGGCCGCGAACCGTCTTCAGCGTCTCCAGCACCTGTTCCTTGGTGATGTCTGCCATTGCATCCTCACTGCGCAATCTTCATCCGGAGCAAGGCATCAAGTCGCGTGCCTTCCGGAATCTCTCTGGCTTAGATAGTGGAGCGGGAGGGCTTCGCCAAACGAAATCCAGGGGGCTTCGACAAAAAGCGTCGTCCGCTGCGGCCAGCAGGTCCGCCGGGTCTATGACCCTTACCAGCCGCAACGCTCTCCCAAGACGAAAGTTATTTGCGACGGCCGACATAAAGCAAAGTTGGGAAAGAAGTAGGGCAAGGTCGCAAAAATCGTGCTTTCGGCCCCATCGATGTCGATCGACGTGCCAAATAAGCAACAACCGCCGCCGATACCTTTCGCCAGGAGAAGCTAGGGCGATGGTATCGACGACGGTCGTCTGATCCGCGCGCATTGATCGGCGCTGTTATCAAAGTCCCCTCTGGACCTCTGCCTGTTAACAAGCAGGAAGCGTGCCAATTTCGGAGGAAACAGAGAAGCTTATATTTTTCAAACACTTGAGGAACACACGCTCAATTGCGCAGCGAAAGTGCCGCAAAGCGCTCCATCAGTTTTTATTTGCAGCGCACAAAATTCACTCAGGATGCTGCCTGAATTTCGTTCAATTGGGATCAGTTCGGCCGTCGATCGCTCGCGAAACAAAATATCCACCCGGACCGGGCGTCGGCGAGCAAGGCCTATTTTATCAGCCCGACGCGGAGCGCCTTGGCAACCGCTTGCGTGCGGTTGACGGTATCGAGTTTCTTGGTGGCCCGGTTCAGATAGTGATTGACGGTATGTTCCGAGAGCGTGAGGATTTCGGCAATTTCGGCGCTGGTTTTGCCGGCCGCCGTCCAGTTCAGGCAATCGATCTCGCGATCGGTAAGTGCATCGACAACGCGGATATCGAGATTGCGGATCTCTGCAAGCCTATCGAAGATATGGGTTGCGATATAGAAGAGATCCTTGACCTCTTCGCGCGAGAAAGGCTCGCGATCGCCGGCCAGCGAAACCGCTCCGCGAACGCCTGAGACATCATGGGCCGGCAGATAGATGAAGCGCGTCATGCGAAAGCGTTCAAACAAGGCAACCGCGAACTGGGATTTGCTCTCTTCCCTATTCGGGCTCGTGGAGACCTCGTAGACAAAGGGCAAGGTCGAGGTTCGCAGGCGCTGCAACACCGGGCTGGTCGGCAACAACGCTTCCTGATCATAGATGGACAGAAGTTCAGCCGGCCAGTTGTTGATCACCGAACTGCTCTGCAACTCGAAGGAGGTGATCGGCGGCAGATTGACGACCATGAAGGCCCGGCAACGATAGACCTCCGTCAATCGTTTCATGAACCGAAACACGTCGAATTGGGTCTTCAGCCTGCTGACTTCGTCAATATAATCCTCGCCGCGAGGAGACGTTCCCACCTGCACCAATGCCGCCATCATCAGTCTTCTTTATGTAAAAAAGGGAAAAATACGAAATTTCCGTCTCTTGGCCCCGGGAGGTCATCGTACCAACGTCGGTAGCCGGCACTTGTTCAAATATAATTTTCTCAGGATCTCGCTCGCGTCAACGCTCGTTACTACGATGTCCGGTCGTCATTTCACCAAACCCCTTCGCGCGCCCAGTAGTCACGCGAGGGATAATGGCAGTTCTTGCGCGCTTCTCAACAAGCAAATTCAAGACAAGCATGCAATTTTGCTAAGATCCAGCGCCTGAAGCATTAATTCAATATAATTCAGCGGTCCCTTGAGGAAAACATGTCGGAGCTATCGCTTCGGACCCAGCCGGTTGCGCATGTCCGTCATGATCGAATCGGCGGCGGCCACCACCAGGGGCGCCCATTGCTGCAATTTCTGCGATGTCACGCGATAGGCCGGACCGGTCACCGAGACGCCCGCCAGCATACCGCCATCATCTGCGCGGATCGGTGCGGCAACGCAGCATATGCCGCTCTCGTGCTCCTCGCGATCGAATGCATAGCCGCGCACCCTGATCTCCACGATATCGGCAAGCAGCCGCGCGGCATTGCGATGAGTATGCGCGGTGTAGGCTCGAAACTCGAGAGCGGCAATCCGCCCAGCGAGATCTAGATCGTCCAGTGCGGAGAGCGCCGCCTTGCCAACCCCCGTGCAATAGGCCGGCGAGGCATTGCCGATCTGGGAATACATGCGCACGGACTGTCGGCCTTCGACCTTGTCGAGATAGATGACCTCGGAGCCGCGCAAGACACCGAGATGCACGGTTTCGCCGGTCAATTCCTGCAAGTGGCGCAAATGCGGTTCGGCCACGGCGCGGAATTCGTTGCGCGCCCAGCTGCGCGAGGCAAGGTTCAGAAGCCTGATCCCGAGACGATAGCGCCCGTCGCGATCGACCTCCAAAAGTCCTTCCTCGACGAGGTGCGACAATTGCCGATGTAGCGTACCACGCGGCTGATCGGACAATGAGAGGATGTCGGTAAAACGCATCGGACCATCGGCAAGCGCCACATGGTCGACCAGCGCCATGAGCTTTCCAAGCGTGCCGGTTTCGCGGCCACGGCGGGTATCCGCTTTTTCACCATCCGAATTCAGACCCATGCGCCCTTCATTTATCGCTGGCACTGCCGCCGCATCCTTGACACGATGGGAGGGTAATCCGATAATTCCACATAGTCAAATTTCGTTCCAAATAATGGAACTAGAGACATCATCGATCCTGGGAGGGAAGAAACCTTGACCGAGACGCAGGCACAATTTCCCGATCTGAAGGATCGAACCGTGCTGATCACCGGCGGCGGCTCCGGTATCGGCGCGGCACTCGTCGAAGGTTTCGCCCGGCAGGGCGCGAAAGTCGCCTTCATCGACATTGCCGAAGAGCCGAGCAAGGCGCTTGCCGCCAAGCTCTCGGCACAGTCGGCCCATCCTGTCGTCTTCTATCACGCCGATCTGCGCGATGTCGGCGCCATCAGGAACACGGTCGCAGCGGTCGAATCCGATCTCGGCGCGATCCGCGTGCTTGTCAACAACGCGGCCTGGGACGACCGGCACAATATCGACACGACCACCGAGGAATATTGGGACAACAACCAGGCGATCAACCTCAAGCAGGTCTTCTTCGTATCGCAGGCGGCGGCCCCCGCCATGCGGGCGGCCGGTGGCGGCGCGATCATCAACTTCTCCTCGATCGTCTTCAGGATGAACCCGCCGGCGCTTTCTTCCTACGCAACTGCGAAATCCGGCATTATCGGGCTCACCAAGAGCTTCGCGGGCCGCCTCGGCCCGGAAAACATCCGCGTCAACGCCGTTTTGCCCGGCATGATCGTGACGGAGAGACAGCTTGAGCTTTGGCTGACGGAGGAAGGCATGGCCAAAACCGTCGAACGGCAATGCCTCAAGCATGTGCTGAAGGCCGCCGATCTTGTGGGGCCAGTGCTTTTCCTCGCCTCGGACTGCTCAGGCAGCATCACCGCGCAAGCCATTACCGTCGATGGCGGCATTTTCTAGTGAAGAATCGGAGCATTTTCTTATGACGAAACCCGCATATGTCGCGGTGGACTGGGGCACCAGCAGTTTTCGGCTATGGCTGATCGGCCAGGATGGCAGCATTCTGGGGGAGCGGCGCAGCGGCGAAGGCATGACCACGGCGGCCCAGACAGGCTTTGCAAGGGTATTGCAGGCACACCTGGATGCACTCTCGGCGCCGGCAGATATTCCCGTGATCGTCTGCGGCATGGCTGGCGCGCGCCAGGGCTGGGTGGAAGCCGGTTACATCGACACGCCGACATCGCTTGCCGCCATTCTCACTGGCGCGGTCGCCGTCCCCGGACAGTCGCGCGATGTTCGTATCCTGCCGGGTCTCGCGCAACGCAGCAGGCAAGCGCCTGACGTCATGCGCGGCGAGGAAACGCAGTTGCTCGGCGCGATCGCCGCCGATACAAAGGGCGAGCAGCTCGTCTGCATGCCGGGGACGCATTCGAAATGGGTGCGCGTGGTCGACGGCCAGGTTATGGGTTTCTCGACCTTCATGACCGGCGAACTCTTTGACGTCATCACCAAGCACAGCATCCTGTCGCATGCCGTTGCCGGCAGCGCCGACATGCCCACCGATACCGGGGCCTTCGAAGCCGCGCTCAAGGCTGCTTTCGACAAGCCGGCGCTCGCTACCAATCTGCTGTTCACCGCCCGCTCCGGCCAGCTTCTGCACGGACTGACGGCTGCCGGCGCCCAGGCGTTGATATCAGGCACGCTGATCGGCGCCGAGATTGCCGGCGCTTTGGCTTCCGCCGGACAAGGAGCATCCATCATGCTCGTCGCTTCCGGACGCCTGCAGGCTCTCTACGAGGATGCATTCCGCACCCTATCTCTCTCCCACAAGACCATCGATGCCGATGCCGCCGTCCGTCGCGGACTTTCCGCGGCGGCGGAAGCGATCTGGCTCAAGAACGAAAGCAAAAGCTGATGACGACCCGCATTCCTTTCCCTCCCATGAAGCGCCCGCTCATTGCCATTCTTCGCGGCATCAAGCCGGAGGAAACGGCCGATATCGTCGGCGCTCTGATCGAGACCGGCTTCACCGCCATCGAGATCCCGTTGAACTCGCCCGAACCTTTCCGCTCGATCAAAATCGCCGCCAAGATGGCGCCTGCCGATTGCCTGATCGGAGCCGGCACCGTGCTGACCATCGAGGACGTCGACAGACTGGATGGCGCCGGCGGCAAGCTGCTTGTCACGCCGAATGTCGAGCCTGCGATCATCAGCCGCGCCCGCGACAAGGGCATGGTGACAATGCCCGGCGTGTTCACCGCCACGGAGGCGCTTTCCGCGGCAAGGGCCGGCGCCACGGGTCTCAAATTTTTCCCGGCGGGTGTGCTCGGCGCTTCCGGCATTACCGCTATCCGCGCCGTTTTGCCGCCGGAGCTTGTTATCGCTGCCGTCGGCGGCGTTTCGGACAAGAATTTCGCGGATTACACCAAGGCCGGCATTCTCGCTTTCGGCCTCGGCACCAGCCTCTACAAGCCGGGAATGACGGCGGAGGAGGTTGCCGAACGCGCCAAGGCAACCATCTATGCCTATGACGAAGCCATAGGAGCCTGATCTATGACCGATATTCATGATTTTCAGGGCAATATTCTCTGCAATACTTCATCTGTCCTGGGCGAAGGCCCAACCTACGATCCCGATACGGACACGGTCTGGTGGTTCAACATCCTCGGGAAGGAATTGCACGAGCTGCATCTACCGACCGGCAAGAAGCAGGTTCACGAGCTGCCGATGATGGCGAGCGTGCTCGCCCGCGTCGACGCAGAGCGGCAGATGATCGCCACCGAAGAGGGGCTATTCCTGCGTGACATCGCCAGCGGCGAGCTGAGCTTCTATGCGGCGATCGAAGCCGACAAGCCTGAGAACCGTTCCAATGACGGGCGTACGCATGTCTCCGGATCCCTATGGATCGGCACCATGGGCAAGCGCGCCGAGATGCAGGCGGGCGCCATCTATCATGTGGCAGCCGGCGGCAAGGTCACCAAGATCTTCGACCAGATCAGCATTCCGAATTCGATCTGTTTTTCGCCCGATGGCACGATCGGCTATTTCACCGATACCCGCGTCAGCCAGCTCATGCGCGTGCTGGTCGATCCGGAGACCGGGCTTCCGGCAGGTGAACCGATTGTGATGGTCGACAGCATGGAGGACCCAGGCGGTCTTGACGGCTCGGTCTGCGATGCCGACGGCTATATCTGGAATGCGCGCTGGGGTTCCGGCTTCGTTGACAAGTACAGCCCGGACGGCCTGCGTATCGAGCGCTATCGCGTGCCCGCGATGCAGCCCTCCTGCCCCGCCTTCATCGGCAAGAACGCTGATCGGCTGGCGGTGACGACCGCCTGGGAAGGGCTTGATGACGAAGCTCGCTCCATGCAGCCGCAGGCCGGTGCGCTTCTGGAACTTGGCGCGACGGTCAGGGGCGTTTTCGATCCGCGATACAAGCTTTGAACGACGGCCACCTTCGCGCGTTGCGGGTGCGAAGGTGGTGCCCGCGATGCGAATTAGCGCCGTAACAGACCAAGCCCCGTGCCACCAAAGATGAGCGGGCACGATCCTTCATCACCACTCCGCTCAATCTTCCAGGTTGTTTTTGATCTTCATAACAAATTGTTTTTTCACAATATTCTCTCGGTCTGTTGCTCCGAAAAATTTTCTTACTGCAACTTTTGACGGAACCAAAGCCTCCGTGAACCATTAGCCTCTACGACCGGTACGATGATGGTCGGCAAAACAAAGGCTCCACTCGTACTGGTATGCATGCGCTTCTTAAAGCATGCCCATCAGAATGAAAGGTAGGTTCACGATGACTGGGAAACTCTTCACTTCCGTCGCCGCAGGCGCAATCTTTGCCACTGCATCCGTTCTTTCACCAATGGCTTTCGCGCAGTCGCAGCAACCGTCGACCGGCGGCAGCGGCGCACCGTTGTCGCAGAAGGCTCCGGCCACACCCGACACAACGAAGCCGGATAGTGCGGCTCCGCAGACCAAGGCACAGGCTCCCGCCGCCATGACCGGCACGGAACAAGCCGGTAATCTGACCGAACAGTCGGCAGACCAGATCAGCGCCAAGACCTATATGGGTCAGTCTGTCTATAACGGTAAGAACGAAAGCATCGGCAGCATCAACGATCTGATCCTGCAGAAGCAGGGCGGTGTTGTCGCCGCGATCGTCGGCGTCGGCGGCTTCCTTGGCATGGGCCAGAAGAACGTCGCAGTCCCGTTCGACAAGATCAGTGCCACCCAGAATGCTCAGGATGGCACCATCAAGCTGACGACGACCGAAACGGCTGAGTCATTGAAGGCTGCGCCGGAGTTCAAGACGCTTGCGATGCAAGCTTCCGACAAGGCCGCAAGTTCGGCTGGAACGTCGACAATGCCGGCAACGGACAACACGACGACATCGTCGACCACCAACAAGTAACCCAGGTGGTCAGATAGACGGACAAGCGGCGGCCCTCAGGGGCCGCCTTTTTTGGATTATTTTTCAGCCTATGCGATCTCGCGCTCGCTGGCGGCTTCGAAATAATGGGTCTGCAGATAGCGAAGCGTGGCGACGCTATCCACGGGCTTGCCGAAATAATAGCCCTGCCCCATGGCACAGCCCAACGCCTTCAACTTTGCGGCTTCCGCATGTTCTTCGATGCCTTCGGCGACCACACGCAGCTCCAGCCCTTCACACATGGCAAGAACCGCCTTGATGATATGTTCGGAGGCTCTGTCCGAATTCATGCGCGAAACGAAGGCGCGATCGATCTTCACCTTGTCGAAGATGAATTCACGCAAGCGGCCGAGGCTGGATTGCCCGGTGCCGAAATCGTCAAGGGAGATACGCACGCCCACTGCCCTGAGATCGGCAATGATGCGATGCGCCGTGTCGGCCGAACTCATGACCGCCGTTTCGGTGATTTCGAGCTCCAGGCGATGCGGGTCCAGGCCGACGCGGGCGAGAATGGCAAGGACGCTGCTGCTGGTGCCGGGGTCCATCAACTGCGCCGAGGACAGATTGAAGGACAGAAAAAGCTCGCGTGGCCACGAGAGCGCAGCCTCGGCAGCTTTTCGCAAAAGGGCCTCGGATAATGCGTCGATAAAGCCGCGCTCCTCGGCCAGCGGCACGAAGACGGCAGGTGAGACGAAGCCGAGATCGGGATCGTTCCAGCGAGCCAGGGCCTCGAAACCGAGAACCATATTATTGGCGAGCGAAACGATCGGCTGGAAATGCACATCGATGACATCCGAAATGATGGCATTGCGCAGCGCCTGCTCGAGCTGCGTCGCGCGCTTCATCTCCTGTGCGATCTCCTTGGAATAGACGGTGATCTGGCCACGGCCGCGACGCTTGGAGCGATAAAGCGCGGTCTCGGCGTTCTTGAGGAGATCGTCGAATTCGTCGCCGGCAAAGGGATGGATAGCAAAGCCGAAGGAGGCGGAAAGGCGAACGTTGCGGTCGCCGAGATCATACGGCGCCGACAGCACTTCGCGGATCATCTGGCCGAATTTTTCGGCGCCGACGCGTTCGAAGACCAGCGGCAGGACAAAAGCGAATTCGTCGCCGTCATGGCGGGTCACCGTCGCACCATCCGGAATGCACGCCTTGAGGCGATGCGCAACCTGGCAGAGAATTTCATCGCCGGCTTCGACGCCGAAAAGATCATTGATCGGCTTGAAGGCATCCAGATTGGCGATGCCGATGGTGAAGGGGGCGGGATCGCTGGCGCGCTCAAGCGAAAGCTGTCGCGTGCGCTCGCGCATGCGATGACGATTGCCCAATCCGGTCAGCGGATCGGTATATGCTGTTGCCTGCGCTTCCTGACTGACTGGCCCAAGCGGTATTTCAGCCGATTTCATATTCGATTCCGACGTTTTCTCCACCCTGGAAAAAGCATGAGGGCTAAGTCTTAACAAAGGATGGCAGGGTGATACTCATTCGATGTGAGCGATAACTTGCCGTCGGCGCTATACCATTGCGATACTTATCTGTTTTTTGCTTTAGCGGCGCTGCACAGGTGCTTCTGGAATACGGTCTCGATAATATCAGGGCTGACGGGCTTCAGGATGACGTCATCCATGCCAGCCTCCCCGCATTCCTTGCGATCGCGCTCGAAAGCCTGGGGCAGCACACCGATGATCGGCGTATGCGATCCGCTGCCCTTTTCCGCGCCACGGATCAAGCGCGCCGCCTCGAAGCCGTTGAGGCCCGGCAGCGAAATATCCATAAGGATCAGTTCGGGGCGGTGCTCGCTCCACATTCGCGCTGCCTCATCGCCGCTCGCAGCAATTGCATAGCTGTACCCGAGGCCTTCGAGAATCTGTGAAAAGACGATCTGATTTATATCATTGTCTTCGGCGACGAGGATCTGGATGCTGCGGCTTTCACCGGCGGCGACCCGCCATTCCTGACCTATCCCCGGCTCGGCAATGTCCCCGAGCTCGCCGCGTATATTCCGGTTGAAATGACGTGCTATCAGGAATGTGAGCTCGGTGGAGAGTTGCGAACCATCGAGGGAGAGAGCGGAGACGTTCTGCCGCTCGGCCAGTTCGATGCCGCGCTTGCCGAGCTGGTTGTCGACGATCACAAGATCGATCTTGACGCCGTGCGCGCTTGCCACATCGAGAAACGCCGCCTCTTCGTTCTCATTATGAACGACACATGCCTCGAAGCCGTAATTCCCGAGCGTTTTCAGCGCGGCCGTCTCTGCAGCAAAATCGGCCGTGACGACCAGAATCCTGCGGCCACTGAAATTCTCCGGGACGAAGGTCTCCATGGCAGCCGGACGGCGCGAAATGGTTTGTAAAGCAGCCATGGGAACATAGGCGCGCCGATAGGACCGGTCGTTGTTCTCCCTGATCTGGGAAGCATGGGCGAATTCCTCGAAATCGCCTCCGTCCTTCGGCAGATCCTGCATGGTGCCCACGAGGAAGTAACGGCCGGGTTTGCCGATGCGCTGCTTGCGCGTGACGATATCGCGCACGACGCCGTCTCGGCCAATCTGACGCTGCTGCGAGATCGACATCTCGCCGGTCTCGATGACATGCCGGTCACTCTCATGAAAGCGATTGGCAAGATCGGTGGAGAAGAGATCGGTGCCCTTGCGACCCAGCACCTCGTCGGCCACCGCCTGGTATTTATCGCAGAACGCCCTGTTGACAGCGACATAGACCATGTTCTGGTCCTTGACGAAAAGCGGGAACGGCAGGTTGTCGAGGATGTCCTCAGTAAGCTGCACGCGCTCCATGTCGACGCGCCACTGCTCCTCGCGTTTCTTCACTTCGGAAATATCGGAGACGATGCAGACGCCAATGCCAGACGGTAGTCGGCGCTTGATGATGCGAACCCAGCGCTCATCCGAAAAGTGTTCGGTCGTCTCAAACCGCTCGCGCCAGTGCGAGGCGATGCGCTGCGAGATCCAGTTTTCACGGTTGGCCGAAGACTTGGCCTGGCCGCGGTCCCGAGTCCGTATGCCCGTGTCGAACACGGCGCCCAGGAAGTCGCGCAGTCGCGTCGAGGGTCGCAGGAATTCAGGTTGGATCGGAAAGAAGTTCAGGACCTGGCGGCTGGCGAACAACAGCAGATCGTTCTTGTCGTACGCGAAGAGGGCGCTGGACAGTCCGTCACAGAGGGCGTCAAAGAGCATTGTCTGCAGATTGCCGCCGGAAAGCGCATCTTCAGTCATGATTGCCAAGGCTGCCTTTTCAATTCCGGCAGTCATTCGTCCGATCCCTACACCCAACCAGTTTCACAGCACGAAAAATCGACAGAGCGGCACTCACTCTGCAAGGCAAATTTATGAAAATATCATGCTGGCCTTGCCACTTGAAACAGATGGAACCTGGCTCATGAGAGTTGACGGCCACCAACCTGCCATCAAGAGCCTCCAGCGTGCACGAAGCGCGCCACCTGTAGTCATTTCAAGCTTCTTGTCACGCAACCTGTCATCATTCCCTTAAACATTGATTAAATTTCTTAACAAAGCCCCTGGATGGAAACGGGTGGATGATGACACGAGCGCCGCCTTTCCTCTTTTCACACTGCCGCGAATCCACGAGAATGAAGCCATGGCCATCAAGCAACTTTCCGAAACACTGATCAACCAGATCGCCGCGGGCGAAGTCATCGAGCGGCCGGCAAGTGCTGCCAAGGAGCTGATCGAGAACGCGATCGATGCCGGCGCAACGCGCGTCGAAATCGCCACGGCAGGCGGCGGCAAGGCGCTGCTGAGGGTAAGCGACAACGGCTCCGGAATGGAAGAGGCAGACCTCGAACTCGCGGTCAGGCGCCACTGCACGTCGAAAATCTCGGATACGCTGGAGGATATTCGCACGCTCGGCTTTCGCGGCGAGGCCCTGCCCTCCATCGCTTCCGTGGCAAGGCTGTCGATCGCCAGCCGCAGGACGGGTGCGGCCGGCGGCACGGAGATTGCTGTTGCCGGCGGAAAGGTGTTGCATCTGCGCCCGGCGGCGGCCAATCCCGGCACGATCGTCGAGGTGCGTGACCTGTTCTTTGCGACGCCGGCGCGCCTCAAATTCCTGAAGACCGAGAGGGCGGAAGCCGCTGCCATCACCGAGGTCGTCAAGCGCATGGCGATCGCCTTCCCACAGGTGCGTTTCGTGCTGTCGGGCAGCGATCGTTCGACGCTCGAATTTCCAGCGACCGGTAACGATCATCTCGCGCGCATGGCGCAAGTGCTCGGCGCGGATTTCAAGGATAACGCCATCGCGCTCGACGCCATGCGCGAGGATGTGGGCCTCACCGGCTTTGCCGGCGTTCCCACATTCAATCGCGGCAACTCGGCACACCAATATGCCTTCGTCAACGGCAGGCCAGTGCAGGACAAGCTGATCCTGTCGGCGATCCGCGGCGCCTATGCCGAAACCATTCCCTCCGGCCGCTACCCCGTCGCCGTCCTCTCGCTGACGGTCGACCCGGCGCTCGTGGACGTCAATGTGCATCCGGCGAAATCGGATGTGCGCTTCCGCGATCCCGGCCTCGTGCGCGGCCTGATCGTCGGCGCGATCCGCGAGGCATTGGTGCGGGAGGGCGATCGTGCCGCAACGACGGGGGCGGATGGCATGCTGCGCGCTTTCACCGCCGGCCGCTCGGGCTTCCAGCCGGGATGGCGGCCATCGCCCGCGGCCGCTCCTTGGACGCCAGAAACATCGCCATCACGCCCTTATGAGAGGACCGCGACAGCCGGAGGATACGGTTTCACGGAAAGGTCTCAGGCTGCCTTCGACGGGCTTGCCATGCCCACTGCCCGCGCCGAGGCTGCTCAGCCGATAGAGCCGATGCGTGCCGAAGAACCGTCCCGCTTTCCGCTGGGCGCTGCCCGCGCCCAGCTGCACGAGAATTATATCGTCGCGCAGACTGAAAACGGCCTCGTCATCGTCGATCAGCATGCGGCGCATGAGCGGCTGGTATTCGAAGCGATGCGCAAGGCCCTGCATTCGAAGCGGCTATCCTCGCAGGTCCTGCTGATCCCCGAGATCGTCGACCTGCCGGAAGAGGATTGCGACCGGCTGATGGTGTTCGCCGAAGAGCTTGGCGAGCTTGGCCTTGCCGTCGAGCGCTTCGGTCCTGGCGCAATTGCCGTGCGGGAGACGCCGGCTATGCTTGGCGAGGTCGATGCGCAAGGGCTTATCCGGCAGTTGGCCGATGAGATCGCCGAGTGGGACACCGCCTCCGGGCTTGCCGCGAAGCTGGAATATGTGGCCGCGACCATGGCCTGCCACGGTTCGGTACGCTCAGGGCGGCGGCTGCGGCCGGAGGAGATGAACGCGCTGCTGCGCCAGATGGAAGCGACGCCGGGCTCGGGCCAGTGCAACCACGGCCGGCCGACCTATATAGAGCTGAAGCTCTCGGACATCGAACGGCTCTTCGGGCGCAGCTGAAGACGCCCCGTTTCGAAAGGACTGGAAAAGTCCCGTCCGGCGCGGTATGGCAAACAGGTGACAGAGATCGAGGACGGCATCAGATGAATCTTTTCGAAGGACATGGGAACCGCGAGGCGAAAGTTCGCTACCTCGACGGCGACTTCCAGATCCTGATGCCCGGCTCGTACGTCATCTGCGCCATGACCGGCCAGCGCATTGCGCTCGATGAGCTGCGCTACTGGAGCGTTGCCCGGCAGGAACCCTATGCCGATGTGATGTCCTCGCTGGAGGCCGAAAAGCGGGCCGGCGCGCTTCCCAACCAGAAACGCTGAATATCTTGGCTTTTGCCTGACACGGGCCGGCAGCTTTAGAGCAATTTCAGGAAAAGTGCGTAGCGGTTTTCCGTCCGGAATTGCGCAAAAACAATAAGCCAGAGCGGTCAGGCGATTCCGTGAAACGCGCAACCGCTCTAGCCGCTTTTGCCGGTCCTTCCTTCCCGTAAGCGCCGTTCGCGAGCCGTCGCGATCGCCCTGTCGATGATCAGCTTTGGAGCCTGCGGATCGTCGAAAACCATATCGATCTCGATGACGCGGCAACGCTCAAGCAGCTCATCGGCGCGGCCGTGATGACCGATCAGGCGAACGTAATCCTTGGATGTCGTGACAATCTGGAGGTCTTCGCGCGCTGCGATATCGAGAATATCCGCAACCTCGTCCTCGCCCGGATGCTCATGATCTCCGAAAGTGCGGCGGATGGCGATATTCGCCCCGAGCGTCTCGACCGTGCGGAAGAATTTGCCGGGGTCGGCGATGCCGGCGAAAGCGAGCACATTGCGCCCGCGCAGATCCTCCTGGCCGCGCACCTTGACGGAGGCGGCGAAGAAGGGTTTTCCGGCCCGCGCGGCAAGCCGAACGATGCGATCGGCGGCATTGCCATCGCCGACCTTCAACAAAGCGGATGCATAGAGAAGCTGCGTGCGCAGCGGCGCGCGCACCGGACCGCCCGGAACGAGATGGCCATTGCCGATGCCTCTGCCGGCATCGATCACCACCAGTGCATAATCGATTGCTAGCTGCGCGCTCTGGAAACCATCATCCATGATGATGAGATCCGCGCCTTCACGCACAAGCCGCTCCGCGCCCTCGGCACGGCGACGGGCAATCACCGTCAGCGCCTCGCGGGCAAGCAGCAGCGGCTCATCGCCGACAGCCGTGGCATGGTGATGCTCGGGATCGACCACTGTGGTAACATCGAGAGAGCCGCCATAGCCCCGGCTGAGGAACCCGGGCTTCATGCCCTTGGCTTTCGCAGCCTGGGCCAGAGCGAGCGCCGTCGGCGTCTTGCCGGCCCCGCCGACCGTGAAGTTGCCGACGCAAATGACCGGCACCGGCACGGAGGCTCGTTTGCCGTTCACCATGCGGTGTCCGGCAATGCGACCATAGAGGAAGGAAAAGGGTGAGAGCCCCCAGGCACGCCAATCCGGTTTTCGCCACCAGAAAGGTGGTGCTTCCGATACCATATTTCTAATCCAGCCTCGTCCCTGTGCCTTCAGCAAGGCGGCAGAAAAGGGCAGATCGGGTGAAAAAGCAAGCCTTTGGCAAGATCACGCCAATTGAGCGACCGGCATGAGCAGGCTCTCCAGTTCGGTAATGTCGTTGAGGCAATAGTCGGATGCGGCTGTCAGCGTCTCGCGCGAGCCGGTTCCCGTCAGCACGCCGACGGTCAGCCCCACGCCGGCGTTGCGCCCCATGTGAAGATCGTGATTGTTGTCGCCGACGACAGCGACCTGTACTGGCGAAAGACCGGTTGCCGCATAGAAGCCGAGCACCATGCCCGGCTCCGGCTTGGTGCCGAAACCGCTGTCGTAGCCGGCGATGTAATCGAGATAGTCGATGAAACCGAAGCGGCGGGCGGTCTGGCGAATGGAGCGCTCGTTATCGCTGGAGGCGACCCCGAGCTTGTAGCCCCGTTCATGCAACCGACGGAAGAAGCCGGCGAGATCGGTGACGGGCGAGGAAAAATCCGCCGCATGCGCAAAGAGTGCGTCGAGCCTTTCTATCAGCTCCGATAGGTCCATCTTCGAGCCGGCCGCCACAAGACCTTCGGAAATCTGGCGCGTGTTGCCGGCCGCCAGCAGACTGTCCGGCACGATATGGCCTGTCTTGGGATCCATGCCGCATGCGGAAAGCAGATGATCCGCGAGGACGGCATCGTCATGCGCGGCAATTCGGGCAAGCTCGCGATTGACCGGCAACCAGCTCGCGTCATAGTCGAGCAGCGTGCCGTCCTTGTCGAAAAGAAGCCCCGCAATCGCTCCCAGCTTGACCGCCGCCATGCCGTTCCTTTCCTAGCCGTTCGCCATCGTCTTCGGCAGCAGCCGCGCCTTCACCGTAAGCGGATTGATATAGGGCTCGAGCCCCTTGATCGTTGCTGCCAGGGCGCCGCGCATCTCATGCACGGCCACGAAACCGGCATCGATCATGCCGCGCCGCGCCGTGTCGTTGGTCAGCAAATAATGAACGCCGCGAGCCAGCATCTCGGTGTCGCGCACCATGCGGGCACTGCCGCGACGGGCAAGCACCTGATAGGCATCGCGGAAATTCTGGACATGGCCGCCGGTCAGGATCGCGCAGCCGAGCATGGCCGGCTCCAGTGGATTCTGGCCGCCCTCGTTGAACAGCGATTTGCCCATGAAGGCAACTTCGGTCATGCGCAGATAAAGGCCCATCTCGCCGATCGTATCGCCAAGGAAAACATCCACGTCGGATGACAGTATGTCGTTGCGAGTGCGGCGCGCCACCTTCAGCCCCTGTTCCACGAGCATCGCCTCGATCGCATCGCAGCGCTCGGGATGGCGTGGCACGATGATGGTGAGCTGGCCGTTATGCTCCTTCAGCATCTTGTGGACGGAGGCTGCAGCGGCCTCCTCGCCCTCGAAAGTCGAAACCGCAGCCCAGGTCTTGCGGCCGCCGATCTGCTTCATGTAGCCGGCAAGCGTTGGCGCATCGCAGGACGGCGCGTCGGTATCCACCTTGAGATTGCCCGATCTAGTCACCTGCACGGCGCCGAGATCGCGGAAGCGCTCTCCATCGAGATCGGACTGGGCAACGACCAAAGCGAGATTTTCGAACAGCGCTTCGGCAAGCGAGGGATGCTTGCTCCAGCGGGCGTAGGAGCGGTCCGACATGCGGGCATTGACGAGGATCTGCGGAATGCGCCGGCGACCAAGCTCGGTGATGGTGGTCGGCCAGATCTCGGATTCGGCGAAAATCGCGCAATCGGGCTGCCAATAATCGAGGAAACGTCGTATCGCCGGCTTCAGATCGAGGGGCACATATTGATGGATGACCTCCTCGCCGAGACGCTCATGCGCCACCTTTGCCGAGGTGATCGTGCCGGTCGTCAGAATGACGTGAATGTCGCGACGACGGATTTCGCGGATCAGCGGGATGACCGCCGAGGTCTCGCCGACGCTTGCGGCATGGAACCAGATCAGCGGCCCTTGCGGGCGGTTGGCGCTCGCATAGCCGGAACGCTCCAGTTTGCGGGAACCATCTTCCTTACCCTTCGCGGCACGAACCGCAAGGTAAGGCCCGATGAACGGATAGACAGCGATCCCGCCAAAACGATAGGCGCTCAAGGCAAAGCGCGCCCTGAGGCTGCTCATCTCGATCGACTCCTATCCCAGCTGATCATCATCGATGCCAAATCCCAATTATCAAACGGCCGAATAAACGGCCGATTTTTCGTTCTTATTGTGTCAAAGATACTGTTTCACAGCCGAATTTAAAGCGATAACGCCTCATCGGAGGGAAATATCAAATGCAAATTTCGGTATGAAACGACCTCAAGATCCCGCTTTTTCCTGCGGATCGAGCAGACGATGCAAATGGACGATGAAATAACGCATATGGGCGTTGTCGACAGTTTGCTGCGACTTGGATTTCCACGCCGTCAAGGCACTCGCATAATCGGGATACATGCCGACGATATCGAGTTCGTTGAGGTTGCGGAACTGGACCTCTTCGAGGTTTTCCAATTCACCACCGAAGACTAGGTGCAGGAGCTGCTTTTTGCCGCTGGTATCAGTCATTTTCGTCTCTTTCTACTGTCGTCCCCCTCCGCCCTTCATCTGCGGGATTTTGACCAAAAGGTCAACTGTCTCGTCGGTGCGAAAGTTGACGGAGAAATTCAGGAAGCTGCGATGCCGGCGCGCCGCAAAGCTCGTCATGCGATACTTCGGCGCGATTGTAGCGCAGCGCATTGCCGGAGAGATCGACGAGCGCGCCGCCGGCCCGCTCCAGAATGAGGTCGGCGGCTGCCAGATCCCAGTCGTGGGAATTGCGCTTGACGAGCGTTGCTTCCAGGCGGCCATCCGCAACCATGGCAAGGCGATAGGCAAGCGAGGGGATGTGTTTCACCCGTTCGACCGTCTTGCGGAAATCCGGATCGAAGCCCGTGAGCATATCTTCGCCCGTCGCCAGCCGATGAGGATCGTCGCCCAACCTTTGCGAGACATGGATCGGTTTGCCGTTCTTCGACGCCTCGCCTCCGGCTGTCGCCACGAACAGCTCATCCAGGGACGGCGCGTACAGAACCCCCGCCACCGGGCGACCATCCGTGACGACGGCGACGCTGACGCACCACAAGTCCGATCCGGCGAGGAAGCCCCTGGTGCCGTCGATCGGATCGACGACGAAGACGGTTTGATGCGACAGCCGATCGGCGTCGTCATCGGTCTCCTCCGAGAGCCAGCCATAGCCGGGGCGCGCCGAACGCAGGATAGCGGCAAGGCTTTCATTGGCGGCAAAATCGGCGGCGCTCACCGGAGAGAGGCCACCATTCTTCCACCAGACCTCCGGCGATTGCCGGAAGAAACCGAGAGCGATCCTGCCTGCCTCGAGCGCGGCCTCGACAATCAGGTCCACATCGCTCAGCCGGCCGGCCTTCTGGCTATCGCTCATTCACAGATTCCAATCTCTACTTACTCCTCAGCGTCCTGCCAGCGTCATGCCTTCGATGGCAAGCGTCGGGGCGGCGACGCCGAAATCGCGGTCGATGTCGTTGGCCTGCGTCACGCGCATGAACATGTCCTTCAGATTGGAGGCGATCGTCACCTCCGAAACCGGGAAGGTCAACTCCCCGTTCTCGATCCAGAAGCCTGTGGCGCCGCGGCTGTACTCGCCGGTGATCATGTTGACGCCCTGACCGATAAGTTCGGTGACGTAGAAACCGGTTCCGACACTGCGGATCAGCTCCTCCGGGGATATATCGCCCGGTTCCAGCGCCAGATTGGTGGAGGACGGGGATACCGTCGTGCCGCCGCGAACGCCGCGGCCGTTGGTCTTGAGACCACCGCCGATCTCGCGCGCAGCTGACGTGGAGAGGAACCAGGATTTCAGCACGCCATCCTCGATCATGACCAGCCGCTTGCCGGAGACGCCCTCGCCGTCGAAGGGCCGAGAAGCCGGGCCGCGCACGACCAGCGGATCGTCCGTGATCGAAAGCCCGGCCTTCAAGACCTGCTGGCCCATCTTGTCACGCAGGAAGCTGGTCTTGCGGGCAACGGAGGCGCCGTTGATCGCGCCGGCGATGTGGCCGACGAAGCCGCGCGCGACGCGCGGATCGAACACGACGGTGACGTTCTTATCCGTGGGAACCTGGCGCGGATTGATGCGCTTGACGACACGATCGCCAGCGCGGCGCCCGATCTCCTCGGCCGTGTCCAGCTCGGCGAAATAGAGACGGCTGTCGAAATCATAGTCGCGTTCCATGCCGGTGCCTTCACCGGCAATGACGCTGACGGAGCGGCCGAAGCGCGATCCCATATAGTGGCCGGCAAAGCCATGTGAGGTGACGAGAACCAGGCCGCCCATGCCGGCGGACGCAGACCCACCCACGGAATTGCTGACGCCGGGCACGGCGAGCGCCGCCGCTTCGGTCGCAAGCGCTGCTTCCCGCAATTCGGCGGAGGAAACCTCTGTGGGATCGAAGAGTTCGAGATCGGGGTAGCTCTTGGCAAGGTCGCCTTCGTCGGCAAGGCAGGCGAACGGATCTTCCGGCGACACCTTTGCCATTGCCACGGCACGCTCGGCAAGCGCCTGCAGATCGAAACCGGGATTGGCGGAAACGCTGGCGACACGGTTGCCGACGAAGACCCTCAGTGAGAAATCATCGCTTTCGGAGGACTCGGTGCCCTCCACCTGGCCGAGGCGAACGCTGACGGACTGGGCTCGCGATCGCACGACGACGGCATCGGCCGCATCCGCCCCGGCTTTCCGGGCAAGGTCGATCAACTGGCTGGCACGGGAAAGCAGAGCGGCGGAATCGATTTCTGAAGACATGATTTGGCCTTTCATTCGCGTTCCATTTATTGTGCACTACATAAAGCATCAAGGGCGGCCGAGCCGATTCTTGTTCTAATCTCTTCACGCATGGCTGTTTATCGTAGTCATGTGTTGCAACACCGCCTGCCCTACGGAAAGAAACAGACGATGTCCGCCCCCAATAGCCTTTTCACCGAAACCCTGATGCTGCTCGGAGGCGCCGTCGTCACGGCGCCGATTTTCAAGAAACTGGGGCTGGGCACAGTGCTTGGCTATCTGGCAGCCGGCGTGGTGATCGGCCCGATCCTGCACGGCATTGGCGACAGCGAAGCCGTGCTCGCCGTCGCGGAGCTGGGTGTCGTCTTCCTGTTGTTCATCATCGGCCTCGAACTGAAGCCGTCTCGGCTTTGGCAGATGCGGCGCGATATTTTCGGTCTCGGCTCCGCGCAGGTGATCCTCAGCGGACTGGCGCTGACGCTCGCCGCCTATCTCGCCAATATTGCCGGCTGGCAGGGCAGCATCATCATCGGCTTCGGCCTCGCCCTCTCCTCTACCGCCTTCGCGATGCAGATCCTGGAACAGCAGGGCGACGTCAACACGAAGTACGGCCAGCGCTCCTTCTCCATGCTGCTGCTGCAGGATCTGGCGATCGTGCCGCTTCTTGCGCTCGTCACCGTTCTCGACGGGCCGAAGGAGGCCACCAATCCCCTGCCTGACCTGGCGGTCGCCGTCGGCGCGGTGGCGGCGATGATCATCGCCGGTCGCTATCTGCTGACGCCGCTGTTCCAGGTGATCGCCCGCACCGGCGCGCGCGAGGCGATGATTGCCGCTGCCCTCCTGGTGGTCATGGGATCGGCGACCTTGATGCAGCTTGCCGGCCTCTCGATGGCAATGGGCGCTTTTCTCTCCGGCGTGATGCTGGCCGAATCCTCCTACCGTCACGAGCTGGAGGCGGATATCGAGCCCTTCCGCGGCGTGTTGCTCGCCATTTTCTTCATCGCCGTGGGCCTGTCGCTGAAACTCGACGTGATCGTCGACAACTGGGTGCTGATCCTGCTTGCCGTTCCCGTCGTCATGATCGTCAAGGCAATCGTGATTTACGCGCTCTGCCGTGTGGCCGGCTCGCCGCATAACGACGCCGTCCGCATCGCCGGTCTGCTGCCGCAAGGCGGCGAATTCGGCTTCGTGCTGTTCAGCGCGGCCAGCGCCAGCGGCGGCCTCTTCTCGGCCAGCACCGCATCGATGCTGATCGCCATCGTCACCTTGTCCATGGCACTGACGCCGCTCAGCGCGGCGCTTTCGAAACGCCTGATAACGGCGGACACGCAGGAGGAACTGGACGAGGATTTCGAGGGCGCCGGTTCCGATGTGCTGATGATCGGTTTTTCGCGTTTCGGCCAGATCGCCGCGCAGATCCTGCTCGCCAGCGGCCGGGACGTCACCGTCATCGACTTTTCCGCCGATCGTATCCGCCAGGCGTCGAGCTTCGGTTTCCGCATCTATTTCGGCGACGGCACCCGCAAGGAGGTGCTGCGCTCCGCCGGCATCGATCGCGCCAAGATCGTCGTCGTCAGCACGCATCTGCGCGAGGTTACCGACAAGATCGTCGAGCTCGTCCAGACGGACTATCCGCATGCGAGCCTCTTCGTTCGCTCCTATGACCGCATTCATTCGATCGAACTGCGTCACAAGGGCGTGGATTACGAGCTGCGCGAGACGTTGGAATCCGGTCTGCTCTTCGGCCGCCGCACGCTGGAGGCCCTCGGCGTCAGCGAAGCCGAGGCCTATGAGATCGGCGAGGATATCCGCAAGCGCGACGAGCAACGGCTCGTGCTGCAGGTGAGCGAGGGGCTGCAGGCGGGTACCGACATGCTCTATTCACGTCCTGTCAAGCCGGAACCGCTGGTCAAGCCGAAGCGCGCGGCCGAAGCGTATAGCGACGCTGACGATCTCGTGGCGCTGCCGCAGGAGGAGCCGGAGCGGGCTTAGTATCTTTTGACAGGATGTTGGTTCGGAATAGCGCCTAATTCTTCGCTGTTATCACCCGGTCGAGGGCGAATTTCAGCTCGTCCTTGACGCCGGCTGACATCGCGAGAATCTCGCGCGCCTTCAGGAAGTCAAGCACACCGGTGCGGCCGACAGCCGGCCGCAGGAAGATTTGCGGTGCCTGCAGGCGCAGTTTCAAGGCGATGTTGGACTGCATGGTCAGCTGGCCGGCACCGAACAGGCTTTCGATGCGGTTCGGAATATGCCTGCCATTGCCTTCCGGGCCGCCGACGACGTCGATGCCGATGATGATATCGGCAAGCCCGGCCAGATGCTCATAAGGAACGGGGTTCATGATGCCGCCGTCGATCATCACCCGTTCGCCGAGTTTGACCGGCATGAAAACGGCAGGGATGGCAGCGGATGCGGCGAGCACCGGAAAAAGCTCGCCCTTTTCGATCACCACCTCGGCCTGCTCGTAATAATCCGTCGTCACCACTTTCAGCGGTATGTGCAAATCCGCAAAATTCTCAGGAAAGGTGGTCGGCAGGAAAGTACGCAGGATGCGTTCGAGATTGAACTGACCGAAGCGGATGCTGCGCATGTTTACCGGCCGCAAACTCCAGATCTTGTTGAGCACGGCGGGGCGATTGCCGACCGTTGCGAGGGTATGATCGCGGATTTCGGCGCCGCTCATGCCAACCGCCATGGCAGCGCCCATGATCGAGCCGATGGAAGCCCCGGCGATCGCAACGGGGCGAATGCCGAGTTCGTCCAGCGCCTCGATGATATGGATGTGGGCGAGACCCCGCGCGCCGCCACAGCCGAAGGCAACCGCCACGCTCGGCGTGCTGGAGACAGCAAGCGTATAGTCGCTGCCGACGAAATCAGCGTAGTCGCCCATCTTTCTCTCCTTCCCCCGTCAGGCCGCCTGTGGCTGATAACGGAAGAAATGCATCTTGCTGTCGCCGAAGGTCCGCTCCTCCAGAAACAGGAAATCCGACGGGACGGCAATCGTCACGTCTGCCCGCTCTTCGAGGATAGCCAGGGCGCCCGGCACGAGCCAGCCGCCAGCTGCGGCGGCCGCAAAGGCCTTCTCGCCCATCCCCTTGCCATAGGGTGGATCGGCGAAGAGAAAATCGAAAGGTTCGAGGTTACCGACGCTGCCGAGATCCGTCGCATCGCGCCTCAGCATGCGCGTGCGGCCGTGCAGGCCAAGCGCATCGATATTTTCCCAGAGCAAGCCACGGCCCTCGACACTGCTTTCGACGAAAAGCACATGGCGGCAGCCACGGGATGCCGCTTCCAGCCCGACTGCGCCGGTGCCGGCGAAAATATCCATCATCCGCGTGCCGTCGATGGCTTCGGGATAGGCGTGGCTCAGAATATTGAACAGGCTCTCGCGCGTGCGATCCGCCGTCGGACGAATATCGTTCGACTTCGGCGTTGCAAGAGAGCGACCGCGAAACTCACCGCCGACGATCCTCACCGCGCGTCAACCCTTTCCGCCCTTGGGGCCGCCCCTACCAGGGCCGCCACGGCTCGGGCCGCTGCGACTTGGGCCACTGCGAGTTGGGCCACCGGACGGACGGCCCGCGCCGCCGGGCTTGCCTGAGAAACCGCGCGAACCGCCAGGCTTTCCAGCCGGCTTGCCGCCGAAGGATTTGCCGCCTCCCGGCTTTTTGCCGAAGGGCTTGCCGGCCGGCCGGTCACCGAAAGAACGTTCGCCCTGCGGGCGATCACCAGCGGGCCGGTCGCCACGCGGCGGACGATCCCCAAATGGACGATCGCCGCGAGGACGTTCGGAACGCTGCTCGCCATCGAACGATCTTGCGCGCGGACGTTCCTCGCCCTCGGCGCGGGGCCGGCGGTCGTCACGGGGACGGTCGCTGAATGGCCTATCGCCACGGGGCTTGTCACCATAAGGGCGAGCACCGCGCGGCTTATCGCCAAAGGGACGGTCGCCACGCGGCGGGCGATCCCCGACCGGGCGCTCACTACGGGGACGCTCGGAGCGGGCTTCGCCCTGGAAAGATTTCGCGCGGGGACGGTCACTACCCTCCGGCCGCGAGCCACGTTCGCCGCGGGGACGATCGCTGAACGTCCGCTCGCCACGGGGCTTGTCGCCAAAGGGACGGTCACCACGGGGCTTATCGCCGAAAGGACGGTCGCCACGGGGGCGATCTGAGCGCTTGCGATCGGAGCCTTCGTCATCGCCGCGCGACTTGCGCGGTGCTTCCTCGCTCGAACGGATCCATTCACCATCCGCCTCGTCGACGCGATTGACGCGAACGCGGGGGCCTTCGTCCGGACGGTCGAAACCGCTGCGTTGCGGACGCTCGGGCTCGCCGCGCTTGGCGGCGGTTCTGGTATTCTTGGCAGCTTTCGCGGCAGCCTTTTCGCCGAGCGGACGGGCACCGGGCGCCATCCAGACATTGGCGCTGCGGCGCGACCCGAGCGGCTGGCGCTTCGGGCGGTCATCCTCCTTGCGGCCGCCTTCGCGGCGTCCCTCGTCGCGACGATCGTCGCGCTTGGTGTCGAGGCGGCTCAAGGCGCGCTCGCGCTTGTCCTCGGGACGCTCGCGGTCACGCCTCGGGCGCTCTTCCTTTGCGGTGTGTGCTGCCGGCTTAGCCTCGGCCTCATCCTCGCCGGCAACCGCCGGGGCATTGTAGAGCGGCGCATCGAAATTCGCCTTGGCGTCTTCGACCAGACGCGGGCCGAGCTGATCGCGCAGCGTGCGGCCGCGCACTTCCAATACGCGACCCTCCGGCAGATCGCCAAGCTGGAACGGGCCGTAGGAAATGCGGATCAGACGGTTGACCTCGAGGCCGAGCGCGCCGAGCACGTTCTTGATTTCGCGGTTCTTGCCTTCGCGCAGGCCCATGGTGATCCAGACGTTGGATCCTTGCGTGCGGTCGAGCGTCGCCTCGATCGAGCCGTAGAGCACGCCGTCGACGGCAATGCCTTCCTTCAGCTTGTCGAGCGCGTCCTGATCGATCTCACCATGGGCGCGCACGCGGTAGCGACGCAGCCAGCCGGTGGTCGGCAGTTCCAGCACGCGGGCGAGCCCGCCGTCGTTGGTCAACAGCAGCAGGCCTTCGGTGTTGATGTCGAGGCGGCCGATCGACATGACGCGTGGCAGTTCTTCGGGCAGGTTGTCGAAGACGGTCGGGCGCCCTTCCGGATCGGCATTGGTGGTCACCAGACCGGCCGGCTTATGGTAGAGCCACATGCGCGTGCGCTCGATGCCGCGGATCGGCATGCCGTCCACTTCGATCTTGTCCGTGAGGGTCACGTTGACGACCGGCGTATCCAGCAGCACGCCGTTCAGCCTGACGCGGCCGTCCATGATCATGCGCTCGATGTCGCGGCGCGAGGCCACGCCGGCGCGCGCCATCACCTTGGAAATGCGTTCCGCCTTTCCGTCTCCGGCTACTGTCTCATCCGTAGCGCGGGCTACCGCGGCCTTTACCGGCTTCGCGCCATCGCGTTTTATCGTCTGCTTGTCGCCAGCAAAGGGTTTAGACCCAGGCCGCTTGGGCTTGTCATTCATTGTCATTTGTTGTTTGCCTGAATTTTTAAGGCGTGTTCCTATCAGGTCGCGCCCTTGCGGTTAAGTGGAAAATCTTGAATGGCGGCTACAAATCAATTCATGGAGCTTGCGCTGGCCGAAGCGCGCAGCGCCGGCGAACGTGGCGAAGTGCCGATCGGCGCTGTCCTCGTGCTTGACAACCGGGTTGTCGCCAAGGCCGGCAATCGCACCCGCGAGCTCAACGACGTTACCGCACACGCTGAAATCGTCGCCATCCGCCTGGCCTGCGAGGACCTGGGGCAAGAGCGTCTTGCGGGCGCCGATCTGTACGTCACGTTGGAGCCTTGCACCATGTGCGCCGCTGCGATTTCGTTTGCGCGCATCCGCCGCCTCTATTACGGCGCCGAGGATCCGAAGGGAGGCGGCGTCGACAATGGCGTACGCTTTTACCATCAGCCGACCTGCCATCACGCGCCGGAAGTCTACTCCGGTATCGGGGAAACAATATCTGCCGAGATCCTCAGAGGCTTCTTTCAACCGAAACGCTCCGAAGGCTGAAAAGCGGCGGCTTACAGCGCCGCGCGGCGCTGCAACACTTTAAAATGCTGCATAATTTTCCCTAATCGATTCCTATTTAGAGAATTATGCAGGAAGGCCGCCCTGTGAACTGCTTATTGGAAGGGCTTCCACCAACTGCTGTTGTTGGTCTGCTGTGCGGCTTCGGCGTCCTTCTTGCGCTGCTTTTCCTTCTTCGACTCGGGCGTACCGACATCGTTGAGGGCAGTCGGATCGGAAACCTGACGATATTGCTGCGGCGGGTCGATCAGGTAGCGGCGCTGGTCGATATAGGTGCCGGCCTGATCCTGACGCGCGGCGCGATAGGCCGCCGTCTGCTGTGCTTCGGTCATGCGGTTTTTGGTGCTGTCGGCCTGAGCCAGCGGCGAACGATAATTGACGTCGTTCTTTTTCTGGTCGGCTTCATCGGCAAGACGCTTGCGTGCGTCTTCAGGCGATTCCAGCCAGGCCGGATTATCCTTGCTTGCCAGCGACTGCTGCGGCTGAGTCAGGTTGGCCTTGTCCTTGTCGGGAGGAACGACCAGACCGGGGCGGTTCGGATATTTCACGCCCTTGTCCTTCGGCGTCGCGGCCGAAATGGAAGCGATATCGCCAAGATCGTCCAGAAGCTGCACACCTGCCGTCTTGTCGGTGCCGTAAGTCGGGCTGCTGAGGCAGCCAGACATCACGCCGCAGCCAATCACAAGTGCCGCCAAGCTGACGCCGACACGAACGCTATGCATCGCTCTCATGAAAACCCTTCCCAGCCATGCCGGAACAAAATGTAGCAGAACCCCATTCAACGGGAACTGCCGTAAAAATCAGGCCATTTTCAGGCAGCTTTTACCGGATGAACGCCGCAAAGGCAATTCACCCGGCAATTTTCTTCAGTTGACAGCCATCAATTCGCGCAGGGCCGCGGCGTCACGCGCCGAGACATCCGGGTATTGGGGATCGGAGCCGACATCGGTGGTGATGCGCCAGGAGCGGGCGCATTTGCGGCCTTCGGCAAGCTTCGGCACGACGCTGACCTTGGCGGCATCATCGAGACGGAAAGCATCCGCCGGGCCTTCACCACTCTCGATCGTGATGCCCGAAGTGATGCAGATTTCCGAGAAATCCTGTCCTTCAAGCACCTTCAGCAGCTCCGGATCGGCGACATAGACGACCGGGGCAGCTTCCAGCGACGAGCCGATACGCTTGTCCTTGCGCTCGATTTCCAGCGCGCCGGTGACGACGCTGCGCACGGCACGGATCTTCTTCCACTTCTCGGCCAGGGCCTCGTTCTTCCATTCGACTGGTACGGCGACGAACTGTTCGAGATGAACTGATACCGCCGACGGATTGCGCGACAACCACGCCTCTTCCGTCGTGAACGGCAGCATCGGCGCCAGCCACGTCACCATGCAATCGAAGATAGTGCGGATGACAGCGAGCGACGCACGGCGGCGCAGGCTCGACGGCGCGTCGCAATAGAGCGCATCCTTGCGAACATCGAAATAGAAGGCCGAGAGTTCGACATTCGCGAAATCGATGAGGGCGCGGGCAATGCGCTTGAAGTCGAAGGCGTCGTAGCTTTCGCGCACCAGCTCATCGAGCTCGGCGAGGCGATGCAGCATCAGCCGCTCCAGCTCCGGCATGTCGGCGTAAGCGATCACTTCGCCCGTGTCGTGCGCCAGGGTGCCGAGCATCCAACGGATGGTGTTGCGCAGCTTGCGATAGGCATCGACATTGGTCTGGATGATGGCCTTGCCGAGACGCTGATCCTCCCAATAGTCCGTGGTCATGACCCAGAGGCGCAGGATATCGGCGCCCGCGTCCTTCATCACATCCTGCGGGGCGACGACGTTGCCGAGCGACTTCGACTGCTTGCGGCCCTGCTCGTCCATGGTGAAGCCATGCGTGACCACCGTGTCATAAGGCGCGCGGCCACGCGTCGCGGCACTTTCGAGCAGCGACGAATGGAACCAGCCGCGATGCTGGTCCGAGCCTTCGAGGTAGACGTCCGCCGGCCACTTGAGGTCCGGACGATCTTCCAGCGTGAACGTATGGGTCGAGCCCGAGTCGAACCAGACATCGAGGATATCCATGACCTGCGTCCAGGGCTCGTTGGCCTTCTCGCCGAGGAAGCGCTCGCGGGCGCCGTCTGCGAACCAGGCGTCAGCCCCCTCGCCTTCGAAGGCTTCGAGGATGCGGGCATTCACGCCGTCATCCTGCAGGATGTTGCCCTGCTCGTCGACGAAGATGCAGATCGGCACGCCCCAGGCGCGCTGGCGCGACAGAACCCAGTCCGGGCGCTGCTCGATCATGGCGCGCAGACGGTTCTGGCCGGCAGCAGGCACGAAGCGTGTATCGTCGATCGCCTTCAGCGCGCGCGACCGCAGCGTGGAGCCGTCCGCGAAGTCCTTGTCCATGTAGACGAACCATTGCGGTGTGTTGCGGAAGATCACCGGCTTCTTCGAGCGCCAGGAATGCGGATAGGAATGCTTCAGCCGTCCGCGCGCGAAGAGCGTGTTCGTCTCGATCAATGCCTTGATGACGAGATCGTTGGCATTGCCCTTCTTGCCGTTGTCGTCCATGACGCGGCCGCCTTCAAACCCGGGGGCATCGGCGGTGTAGAAGCCGGCGTCATCGACGGGGAACGGGATGGTGGACGAGATGCCCCGCGCTTCGAGCGCACGCGCATGTCCCGTCCACGCGTCGAAGTCCTCGCGGCCGTGGCTGGGTGCGGTATGCACGAAGCCGGTACCCGCATCGTCGGTCACGTGATCGCCGTCGAGCAGCGGCACCTTGAACCCGTAGCCGAGCGAAGCCAGCGGATGCGCGCAGGTGAGCGCTGCCAGATCGTCTGCGGTGACATCGTTCAGGCGCTTGTATTGTAGCTTTGCCTTGGCGAAGGATTCCTCGGCCAGCTTGTCGGCAAAGACCAGCTTCTCGCCGGGGCGCGGGCCAAAATCATTGGCGGCTTCCGTCACTTCGTAGAGGCCATAGGAAACGCGCTGGGAATAGGCGATAGCGCGGTTGCCGGGGATCGTCCAGGGCGTGGTCGTCCAGATGACGACAAAGGTCCCGGCAAGCTCGGCCGGGCCTTCAACGACCGGGAACTTCACCCAGATCGTATCACTCTCGACATCGGCATATTCGACTTCGGCTTCCGCCAGCGCCGTGCGCTCGACCACCGACCACATGATCGGCTTGGAGCCACGATAAAGCTGCCCGCTGCGGGCGATCTTCAAGAGCTCACCGGCGATACGGGATTCCGCATGGAAATTCATGGTCAGATAAGGATTATCGAAATCGCCAACGATGCCGAGGCGCTTGAACTCCTCGGATTGGATCTTGATCCAGCCGGCGGCAAAATCACGGCATTCCTGGCGAAACTCGTTCACCGGAACCTCGTCCTTGTTCTTGCCCTTCTCGCGGTATTTTTCCTCGATCTTCCACTCGATCGGCAGGCCGTGGCAGTCCCAGCCGGGAACGTAGTTGCTGTCATAGCCGCGCATCTGGAACGAGCGGGTGATGACATCCTTCAGGATCTTGTTGAGGGCATGGCCGATATGGATGTGGCCATTGGCGTAGGGCGGGCCGTCATGCAGCACGAACTTGTCGCGGCCGGCGGCGGAGGCGCGCAGCTTTTTGTAGAGATCCATGTCCTGCCAGCGGCTCACCAGCTCCGGCTCCTTCTGCGGCAGTCCAGCGCGCATCGGGAAATCGGTTTCCGGCAGGTAAAGGGTCTTGGAATAATCCATCTTTTCAGCGGTATCGGTCATAGTTCTGACAATTGCCTCGGTGTCTCGGGCGTCTTGCGCCAAACAGGCGCAGCCATATGGGGATTTTTCGGCGGCGGAAAGCGCCTCGGGAACGGGCGCCAAGAACCCGGACCTCCCGGCAGCTTAAAGCGCGCGGAAGGCCGGGCCAATAATTCGTATCGATAGGCTCAGCCGAAATTGGGTCATGATCGCCGGTTCATAGGCGTTTTTTCCAAGGAAAGGAAGAGGAAACAGTGCCGGCAACGCACAGAAAGGCCGCGGACGTTTCCGCCCGCGGCCGACAGGATATTGCTTCGATCAGGCGTGTGCCGTCGCCCGCGCCGGCATGACCGCATTGAGGATCACCGACACAACGATGTTTGCTGCCAGCGCCAGCAGCCCCGTATAGACGGTGAAGCTTGCGTCTCCGAGCGCGACTATGTGCAGCGGCTTCCAGCCGGCATCCCACACGAGGTAGGTCCCGCCGAAGAAGCCGACGAACCAGCCGGCAAGCAGAGCCGGCGCGCGGAACCACTTGGTATAGAGGCCGAAGACCAGGGCCGGCAGCGTCTGCAATATCCAGATGCCGCCCAAGAGCTGCAGATCGAGCGCGAATTGCGTCGGCAGGAAAATGATGACGAGAAGCGCACCGACCTTGACGACGAGCGAGGTCATCTTGGCGACCTTTGCCTCACCGGCATCGGAAACCTGCGGATTGATGTAGGCCTTCCAGAAGTTGCGGGTGAAGAGGTTGGCGGCACCAATGCTCATCACGGCGGCGGGAACCAGCGCACCGATGGCGATGGCCGCAAAGGCAAAGCCGGCAAACCAGCTCGAGAACAGCGACTGGAACAGCGCCGGAACGACATCATTGGGGCTATCCAGCTTCAGATGTGCCGCGTGGCCCATATAGCCGAGCAGGGCCAACAGGCCGAGCAGCAGCGTATAGGCCGGCAGCAACACGGCATTCTTGCGGATGGTATTGCCGCTGTTGGAGGCGAAGATGCCGGTCAGCGTGTGCGGATACATGAAGGCCGCGAGCGCCGAGCCGAGCGCCAGCGTCGCATAGGCGACATACTGGTTGCCGCCGAGCAGCAGGCTGCCTGCCCCCTTGGCCTGGAAGTCCGCATCCGCGGCGGCAAAGACATTGGCGTAACCGCCGAGTTTCGCCGGAATGAGCGCGATGGCGGCAATGACAACGATGTAGATCATGATGTCCTTGACGAAGGCGATCAGCGCCGGGGCGCGAAGGCCGGCCGAATAGGTGTAGAGCGCCAGGATGATGAAGGCGACGGCGAGCGGCAGTTCGCCGTGAAGCCCGAGGGCCTTGAACACTGCCGTCATGCCAACGAGCTGCAAGGCGATATAGGGCATGGTGGCGATGACGCCGGTGAGCGCGACCGCCAATTCGAGCGCCCGCGAGCCGTATTGGCCGTGCACGACATCGCCCGCGGTGACGTAGCCGTGATCCTTTGCCCGCCTCCAGAGAAGCGGCATCACCATGAAGACGAAAGGATAGACGACGATGGTATAGGGCAGCGCGAAGAACCCATAGGCACCGACCGTGTAGACCAGGGCCGGGACGGCGATCACGGTATAGGCCGTGTAGAAGTCGCCGCCGACGAGAAACCAGGTAATCCACGTGCCGAAGGTGCGGCCGCCAAGGCCCCATTCGTCAATATGGGCAAGGGTCTTCGGCCGGCGCCAGCGCGCGGCGACAAAGCCCATGACGGTCACGAGCGCCAAGAAGAAGATGAAGACGGCGAGTGCGGTCGGATCGATCTCAGTCGTCATGGCGCATGCTCCGATAGGCGATCCACGTCAGGACAGCGGTGATCGGCACCCAGGCCAGCTGATACCAATAGAAGAAGGGGAAACCGAGCAAGACCGGATCATGGCTGTTGTAGAAGGGGACCCAGAGCAAGCCGATATAGGGAATGACGAGCAGCCAGCAGGCCGCCGTTCCAAAGCGTTTATCCATTCGAATACCTTTCGGAGACTGGCGCGCCGACTCACGCCTCATCGCCGATAAGGATTAACGCATATGAAGGTTGGCTCAAGGCAAAAAAATGCTGCGGTGCGGCACGCTTCGCCCAGCCAACCCCTTGCATGATATCAGGAAAAGGCGATGCAGCGATCGATTTCGCCAAGCGGCTGGACACCGGCGAGCAGCGCCCTCGCCTCATCCTCGTCCTTCCTGATCTGCGCGACCAGCGCATCTAGGCCGTCGAACTTCAGTTCGGGGCGGAGATAGCCGAAGAAGGAAACCGAACAGATCTGGCCGTAGAGGTCGCCGCTGAAATCGAAGACATAGGTCTCGAGCAGCGGCGCGCCGTTGTCGGTGACCGTCGGACGGCGGCCGTAGCTCGCAACCGCGTCGCGGATGACGCCGTCCGCTGCACGGAACCGCACGGCGTAGATACCGGCCTTCAGCGATATTTCCGGCGGAAGCTGCATATTGGCTGTGGGGAAACCGAGCGTGCGACCGAGCTTCTCGCCGCCGATGACAGGCGCTTCGACGGTATAGCGGTATCCGAGCATGCCGGCGACCTGGCCCACGTCTCCCTCGGCCAACAGCGTGCGGATGCGGCTCGAGGAGATGACCTCGGTATTCTCGTCGCGAAAGGCGTCGATAAGCGTCACGCCGAAACCATTGTGGCTGCCGGCGTTCATCAGGAAGGCGGGGCCGCCCTGACGGTCGTGGCCGAAATGGAAATCGAAGCCGGTGACGACTTCCGAGGCATGCAACCAGTCGATGAGGATCGAATGGACGAATTCATCCGCCGAGCGCTGCGAAAAGGTACGATCGAACGGATATTCGATGACGGCGTTGAAGCCGAGGGCTTCCAACAAGCGCGCCTTCAGCGGTGCCGGCGTCAGGCGGAAGACCGGCCGATCCGGCTTGAACACGGTGCGGGGATGCGGCTCGAAGGTCAGCACCAGAGCTGGAACGCCCCGCTCCCTGGCGATCTCCAGCGCCCGATCGAGGACCGACTGATGACCGCGATGCACACCGTCAAAATTGCCGATGGCGATGACGCCGCCCTTGAGATCGTCGGGAAGCGGGTCGCGGGTCTCGTTGCGATGGAAAACGGTCATCGTCTGCCACTCCGGTCAAGCAAGGCGCGGCATCCACCACTTCGGCGAGGCCTGCTCGCGCGCCAGGAAGGCGCCGAGTGCGGCTTCGTCGGTGTGACCGTCGACGACGTATTCGCGGGCGTGGATGCCATGGCTGATGTAAAGAAGATCGAGGCCGTAATCGAGCGCGCCGCGCACGTCGGTCGGCATGCCGTCGCCGATGGCGACGACGCGCGACAGCGGGAATTCGCTTCGCACCTCGCGGGCTGCCGCAATCGCGGCTTCGTAGATCGGCTGATGCGGCTTGCCGGCGATCCGCGTCTGCCCGCCGAGCCGCTCGTAATAGGCGGCCATGGCGCCGGCGCACGGGATCATCCGGTGGCCGCGCTCGACCACGAGGTCTGGATTGGCGCAGATGAGCGGCACCTTGCGGGCAGCCCAAGCCGTCAGCATGTCGGTATAATCGTCAGGCGTTTCAGTCTCGTCGTCGAAGAAGCCGGTGCAGACGATGCTTTCGGCTTCGCCCGCCTCGACACGCTGCACGTCGAGCCCTTCGAGGATGCCGATGTCACGCTCCGGCCCCAGCAGGAACACTTTTTTCGGACCCTCGGCGATCAGGCTGCGGGTGACATCGCCCGATGTGACGATGCGGTCATAGGCACTGTCGGGAACACCGATCACGCGCAGCTGCTCGACCACCCTCGGAGCGACGCGCGGGGAATTGGTGATGAGCACGACGGTCAGACCCTGGGTGCGGGCCGCTTCCAGCGCGATGGACGCTTCCTTGTAACCGGAGACGCCGTTATGAAGCACGCCCCACACATCGCAGAGCGCAACATCATAAAGTCCGCCGATCTCGCGAAAGCTTCCGATACGTTTGCCCATGCGGTCCTCGCGTCAAATAAATCACGGGCTGACATCGCAAACCGGCCGGCAAATTACAAGAGCGATACGCAGGTTTTTGCGTCGCACGGGGCTCAAGCGGCAAGCCGGAGCAGGGAACCCGCCACGGCGGAAACGCCGAGCACGGTGGCAACACCGGCGCGCTGACGGAAAACCAGGACGGCCGCGAGGACGAAGAGCAACAGCGCCGAAATATCAAGGGTGCCCCAATTCGGCCACGCGATACCAGCGATCGGTACATTGGCGAAATCGCCGCCGTCAATCCTGACGGGGTGACTGAACAGCACCAGCCGATCGACATTCGCAAACAGCACATGCAGCCCGAACCAAACCGAAAGGTTGGTCATAACGCCGACGATGGCCGCCGTGATGGCGGCAAGCGCGCCCGAAAGACCCGCATGGCCGCGCAATTTTTCGATGTAAGGCGCACCGGCGAAGATGAAGAGGAAGCTCGGCGCAAATGTCGCCCAGGCCGCGAGGCTCGCTCCGAGAAAGCCGCCAAACAGAGGATCGAAGCCGAAGGGATTGCGAAATCCCGCCATGAAGCCAACGAAGCACAAAACCAATACGAGGGGCCCAGGAGTCGTCTCGGCAAGTGCGAGACCATCCAGCATTTCGCCCGGCTTCAGCCAGGCATAATGCTGTACCGCCGTCTGCGCGACATAAGCCAGAACAGCATAGGCGCCGCCGAAGGTGACGATCGCCATGCGTGAGAAAAAGGAGAAAATGGCGCCGAATACGCTTGTTTCACCGCTGAGCGCCTCGGAGACGACATCCTGTGGACCGTGCAGAGCATGCACCAACAACAGTGGCGCCTGCCAGATCAATACCCAAAGCAGGATCGTCAGGACGGACGCCTTCGCTTGAGCGCCTCCGAGCCATCCGAAGCGGCTGGTTGGCGCCGTCAGGCGCGGCAATCGTGGTCGCCACTGTTCGTCACGCCAGGCTCGATAGAGGACCCGCCCATATCCGGTAAGGCCGGCCAGCAGCACGACCATGGGAAAGGGCAGATCGAAGATGAAGAGAAGGACGAAGCTGGCAATCGCTATCGCCACATGGAAGCGGCTCTTGAGGGCACGGCCGCTCAGCCGCATCAGCGCCTGCAAGACGATCGCCAGCACGCCCGCCTTGATGCCGAAGAAGATCATGGCAAGCAGGCTGGTGTCATGGAAAATGGCGTAGAAAGCCGAAAGCGCCAGAATGACGACAAAGCCCGGCAGGATGAACAGCAGACCGGCAATCAAACCGCCGCGCCAGCCATGCAGCAGCCAGCCGATGTAAGTCGCAAGCTGCTGTGCCTCCGGGCCTGGCAAGAGCATGCAGTAGCTCAAGGCATGCAGGAAGCGCTGCTCATCGACCCAACGCCTCTCGTCGACGATCATGCGATGCATGAGGGCGATCTGCCCGGCCGGGCCGCCAAAGCTCAAGGCGCCGACGCGCGCCCACACGCGTGTAGCTTCGCTGAGGGACGGGCTCGCAACCAGATCGTCAGCCAAAACGGTTTCGCTCACGATCTTCTTGCTCCATGCGATACCCAATCATGCTTTTCCTGGGTCGCGTCTCGCGACCAGCGATAAAGCGCGTCATAACACAACATGCCCGCATCCAACTGTTCGATATCGTCAGCAAACATGCGCGACAGGCCGAGCGAAACGGCAAGCAAGCCAGCCGCCTGCGGTTCAAGATCGAGCCGGTTGGTATCGGCGCCCCTGATGATGCGGGAAAGATGGTGAAGAGCCGGGAGGTCGAGCCGGAATTCTTTCACCATGGTATCGAAAGTGCATTCCTCCTCGCGGTGGCTCCAGAATACCCCCTCCACATCGAAGGGTGTCGCGCCGAAGCGTTCGGCGACGCCGTCGACTTCCTGAGCCGTCACGAAGAGAAACGAAGCGCCGGGATCAACGAAGCGGCGGATCAGCCAGGGACATGCGATACGATCGATCTTCGGCCGGGCGCGGGTTACCCACACGGTTGCACCGGACGCGTTGGCATCGGGCAGGATCGAAACCGGGATCAACGGCAATCCTGCCGCCCGCCAGGCGTCGAGACCGCCATCGAGGATTTCCGCCGCGGCACCAGCCAGCCGCAGCCAGGCGGCGACGCCTTCGCTGAGCTTGCCGCCGTGCTGACAGAGGCAAACGACATTCCGGTTGTGAAATTCGGCGGCCCAAGCCTGAACATCCTTGTAATCCCGGCGGCGCGAGGCCGGCACCAGACAGGGATCGGCGTCGAAATCCTCGACGCTGCGAACGTCGAGTATCGCGGGCGCTTTCGGCGTACCCAGCAGACGAAGAAGCTTTTCGGGGGTGATGGCGCTGAACGAAGTCATGTTACGTCCCTTCCAAAAGAGATGGACGCGAAACTCCGGCATGACGCCTCGTGGGGTATCCGCAAACCCCATGCCCACGATTTTCCGGCAAAACCGGCAGCAAGTCAATGAAGAGCGGTTTGAAAAAATTCACGGGCACGTTCTTGACTCGTTTGCTAGCCACCCCTAAATCACCGTCGCTAGCACTCGCCAATGCTGAGTGCTAACACAGCCCATACGGATCCCCCGCTGATCCGTGAATGTCATTTGATCGAGGGATTAGACAATGGCAAGCACCAATTTCCGCCCCCTTCATGACCGCGTCGTCGTTCGTCGCGTCGAGTCCGAAGCAAAGACCAAGGGTGGTATCATCATTCCCGATACCGCCAAGGAAAAGCCGCAGGAAGGCGAAATCGTCGCCGTCGGCTCCGGCGTTCGCGATGACTCCGGCAAGATCGTCCCGCTCGACGTCAAGGCCGGCGACCGCATCCTGTTCGGCAAGTGGTCGGGCACCGAAGTCAAGCTTGACGGCGAAGACCTTCTCATCATGAAGGAAGCCGACATCATGGGCATCATCGGCTAATCCAGCCGGTTTCCCCTTTTCCGATACAGCTGACGGGCCATAAACCCGGACAATGCGAATTCAGGAGTTTTTAGACATGGCAGCTAAAGAAGTAAAATTCGGCCGCAGCGCCCGCGAAAAGATGCTTCGTGGCGTCGATATTCTCGCCGACGCAGTCAAGGTAACGCTCGGCCCGAAGGGTCGTAACGTCGTTATCGACAAGTCCTTCGGCGCTCCGCGCATCACCAAGGATGGCGTCACGGTCGCCAAGGAAATCGAACTCGAAGACAAGTTCGAAAACATGGGCGCCCAGATGGTCCGCGAAGTTGCTTCGAAGACCAACGACATCGCCGGCGATGGCACGACGACTGCAACCGTTCTCGCCCAGGCCATCGTTCGCGAAGGTGCCAAGGCAGTTGCAGCCGGCATGAACCCGATGGACCTGAAGCGCGGTATCGATCTCGCCGTTTCAGAAGTCGTCAAGGATCTCCAGGCCAAGGCCAAGAAGATCAACACGTCAGAAGAAGTCGCACAGGTCGGCACGATCTCGGCAAACGGCGAAAAGCAGATCGGTCTCGATATTGCTGAAGCCATGCAGAAGGTCGGCAACGAAGGCGTCATCACGGTTGAAGAAGCCAAGACCGCCGAAACCGAACTCGAAGTCGTCGAAGGCATGCAGTTCGACCGTGGCTACCTCAGCCCCTACTTCGTGACCAACCCGGAAAAGATGATCGCCGATCTCGAAGACGCGTTCATCCTGCTGCACGAGAAGAAGCTCTCGAACCTGCAGGCCATGCTCCCGGTTCTCGAAGCCGTCGTTCAGACCGGCAAGCCGCTCCTCATCATCGCTGAAGACGTCGAAGGCGAAGCTCTTGCAACGCTCGTCGTCAACAAGCTGCGTGGCGGTCTGAAGATCGCTGCCGTCAAGGCTCCTGGCTTCGGCGATCGCCGCAAGGCCATGCTTGAAGACATCGCCATCCTCACGGGCGGCACTGTCATCTCCGAAGACCTCGGCATCAAGCTCGAGTCGGTCACCCTCGACATGCTCGGCCGTTCCAAGAAGGTTTCGATCTCCAAGGAAAACACCACGATCGTCGACGGCGCCGGCCAGAAGTCCGACATCGAAGGCCGCGTTGCCCAGATCAAGGCTCAGATCGAAGAAACCTCTTCCGATTACGACCGCGAAAAGCTGCAGGAACGTCTTGCCAAGCTCGCTGGCGGCGTTGCCGTGATCCGCGTTGGCGGCTCGACGGAAGTTGAAGTGAAGGAAAAGAAGGACCGCATCGACGACGCTCTCAACGCGACGCGCGCTGCTGTTCAGGAAGGCATCGTACCGGGCGGTGGTATCGCTCTCCTGCGTTCCTCCACGAAGATCACCGCCAAGGGTGAGAACCAGGATCAGGAAGCCGGCGTCAACATCATTCGTCGTGCGCTGCAGGCGCTGGTTCGCCAGATCGCTGAAAACGCTGGTGACGAAGCTTCGATCGTTGTCGGCAAGGTTCTCGACAAGAACGAAGACAACTACGGCTACAACGCTCAGACGTCTGAATATGGCGACATGATCGCCATGGGCATCGTCGACCCGGTCAAGGTTGTCCGCACGGCTCTGCAGAACGCAGCTTCTGTTGCTTCGCTGCTGATCACCACCGAAGCCATGATCGCCGAACTGCCGAAGAAGGACGCTCCGGCTATGCCTGGCGGCATGGGCGGCATGGGCGGCATGGACATGATGTGATAGGGCATCGGCCCAATCACAGGAATGTCCATAAAGCTTCGCCCATGCATCTTTGATGCTTCAGGCCGTCAAGCGGCCTGAAGTGGCGGCATGGACATGATGTGACAGGGCTTTAGCCTTATTACGATTGTTCAATCCGGCATCCGGAATTGACGAAGGGCGGCCCTCGGGTCGCCCTTTTCATTTGTGCCGAAACAGTTTTGATGCAAGTTCGGCAAGTTTCATGGCCATGCAAATTTACGCAAACTGCCCCATTGCCGTTTTCAAAAAAGTCCCTATAAATCCCAGCGCAGCGATTTTAGAGGGTAAGCTGCAATGCACACAAATTTTACTTATTTTCGGCACGATTAATCAGCGCCTGCGTACAATCATGACATCATGGAATGATGGCGTCCGGATTTATTACTTGAAATGACTTCATAGACGGGATCGACAACCCGAAAAGCATGGCGAAAGACGGAATCAGCGGAGATGCGGCTCTGCTTTTCCTGAAAGCGCGACATGCGGGGGAGACGTTCCATCCGAAGATGGACGGAATTCGAATGAAGCGCGCTCGGGGGACCATGCGCTCAAGTGAGGATCATATTGTTCAAGATTGCCAAGGCCAATTTTTCCGCACCCTTTGCTCCCGGCTCGCTGGAATTCGAGGGGCATGATCCCGATCTTCTGGCGCAGTTTTGCGTTTCCGAAGGTTGGACGGGCGACCTGTCGAGCGGCATCATCCGGCTCGGTCAGTGGAGCACCATGCTGCACGGGCTGAGCTCCTCGGAATGCGGTCTCTTGAGCCTGATGCATTGCTATGATGCGCATGATCGCATCCGCATCCTCGATATTTTCGAGCAAGGGGCTACCGCTGCATCCTGCTTCTGCTACTCAACGACGATCCTTGGTACCGGCGGTCATCGCCAGCCAATCTTCTGCGTCGGCGAATCCATCGCCGCCGACGGAAAACATGCCGGCAGCCTGGTCGGCGTCTTCCTGTTTCCGCGCTTCAAGCTGGAGCCGGGCAGCCAGTTGGCCATCCGGCAGTAGAAGCCACTGTCGATGATGGTCAGGTGAATTTACCATCGTCTCACTTGCGGGACCGCCCCTCACCCCAACCCTCTCCCCGCAAGCAGGGAAAGGGAGTTTCGTCCTCTAAAATCGGCACCTTCATTGCTGAGTGAGATCCCGCCGCAAACGCGGGACCGACCCCCTCGCCCCGTCTACGGCAGGGGAATCGCATATGAGATGAGATCGTCGCCGCACAACCCCTTCTCCCCTCGGGGAAAAGGGGCTTACGGCACTGGCATGCCCCATAAGCAATTGCCCTGCCGTCTACGGGGAGCGTGCTGGCGTGAGAGGCCAGGCACATGGACGCGACAAAGACGGACCTGACCGACCTGCTCCCGAGGAGATCGGAGCCAATCAATCCCGCTTTGGAATGTTCAACCCGCGCTGGCTCGCCGGACGTGCAAGAGCGCGCTCCAGCCAGCTCATGACCGAGGGGAAGCTCTCGAATTCGAGAACGTCCCGGCCGCCATAAAACACATCGACGCCGCGAACCCACGGAAACGTCGTGATGTCGGCAATGGTGTATTCGTCGCCCATGATCCACTGGCGCCCCTTCAGGCGCTCTTCCAGAACCCCTAAAAGACGCTTGGCCTCGTCGCGATAACGTTCGACCGGATAGGGATTGTTGGCGACCTTATCAGCCGCAAACTTGAAGAAGTGGCCGAACTGGCCGAACATCGGACCAATGCCGGCCATCTGGAAGAAGACCCATTCCAACACCTCGTAACGGCCGGCCGCGTCCTTGGGCATAAGCTTGCCGGTCTTCTCGGCGAGATAGACCAGGATCGCACCGGACTCGAACAGGCCGATCGGCTTGCCGTCCGGACCATTGGGATCGATGATCGCGGGAATGCGACCGTTCGGATTCAGCGAAACGAATTCCGGCGACTTCTGGTCGTTGGTGCCGAAGGAAACCAGATGAGGCTCATAGGGCAGACCCAGTTCCTCGAGCGCGATCGACACCTTGACGCCATTTGGCGTCGGCAGCGAATAGAGCTGGATGATATCCGGATTACTGGCGGGCCAGCGCTTCGTGATTGGAAAAGACGACAGATCGGCCATGGGGGCTCCTTCCAAGATTATGATTTTGGCGGATGAATTTGCGTCAACATAACCGATACGGAGCCGATGGGAAGAGTGCTGAGCGTCAGCATTGTTCACTGATTGTGAACTAATTGTGCGCAGTTGTTTATCTTTTCAATCTCCCAAAAATCACGAATATCCGTCTCCAGAAATTGTCGCCACCGACCCAACCGCTTTCATTGGAGACTATCATGTCCAACACCAACAATATCGTCATCCTCGTGGCGCGCATCCTGCTCGCCTTCATGTTCATCTTCGCCGGCTTCGGCAAGCTGACCGATCCGGCAGGCACCGCCGGCATGATCGCCGGCGCCGGCATGCCCTACGCAACGCTGCTCACCTATCTCGCCGGCACCTTCGAATTCGTCACGGGCGTTTGCGTCCTCATCGGCTTCCAGGTCCGCATCGTCGGCTGGTTGCTCGCCGCCTTCTGCGTGTTCACCGGTGTTATCTTCCACCTGCCGACCGTCAACGTTCCGGACTTTCCGGCTGCCGCCAACGGCTGGATCAACGGCCTGAACTTCGTCAACTTCCTGAAGAACGTCACGCTCGCCGGCGCCTACATCATGCTCGCCACCAACGGCGCAGGCGTCTATTCGCTCGACGCACGCCGCGGTGCTTACGCCACCGCTTGATTGCAGCGCATCTCCCAGGACTAAAAAAGCCCGCCGGATCGCTCCGGCGGGCTTTTTTCATGCGTGAATATCCAAAAAATCAGAGCGCGGCACGCACCGCCGCGACGATGCGCTGAACCATGGGGTTGCCCTCGTGGCTTTGCTTGCGGGCGCGAACGAGGCACGCCTCCGAGCGCAGGATGACGCCATCAGACAGAACCTTGAGATGGTTCGCCCTCAGCGTCGAGCCGGTGGAGGTAATGTCGACGATGATATCGGCGGAGCCGGCGGCCGGCGCACCCTCGGTAGCGCCGAGGCTTTCGACAATGCGATAGAGCTGGATGCCGTGCTGGCTGGAGAAGAACTGCTGCGTCAGCCGCCAATATTTGGTGGCGACCGTCAACCTGCGGCCATGACGGGCGCGGAAATCGGCGGCGACATCGCCGAGATCGGCCATGGTGTCGACATCGAGCCAGATGTCAGGCACGGCTACGACGACATCGGCATGGCCGAAGCCGAGGCGGGCTGAGAATTCGACGCGGCGATCCGCCTCCGCCATGCCCTCACGCACGAGGTCCTCGCCGGTGACGCCGAAATCGACGCTGCCATTGCCGAGTTCACGCGAGATTTCCGAGGCAGACAGGAAGGCGATCTCGACATCGTCCCAACCCTCGACGCGCCCGCGATAGGAGCGGTCATTGCCGACGGCGACAATGGGCATGCCGGCGCGTTCGAAGATCGCCGAGCAATCGTCCTTCATCCGGCCCTTGGAGGGAAGCGCAATGGTGATCGTCATCAGGCTGCCCTCGCGGTTTCGATGCGGTCGAGCCAGAGCGCAAAGCCGACGGCGGGGATGTGATCCCTAGCACCGAGCAGGGTCAGCAATCGGTCGAAGCGGCCGCCGCCGGCGAGCACCGCCGTCGATCCCTCCACCGTCGCCTCGAAGACGAGGCCGGTATAATAGTCGAGCGGGCGGCCGAAGGCGGCGCGATATTCGATCATCGATGTATCGACCCCGGCATTGGCGAGCGCCGCGACACGGGCATCGAAACCTTCCAGCGCCGCGCCCAGCTTCAGGCCAGCCGCGTCGGCAAAGCCGGCCAGCGCTGCAGACGCGTCCGCCAGCGGCAGGCTCAACGACAGAAACTCTTCCAGCACGCCGAAGGCGGCATTATCGAGACGGGTTTCCGACAGAACCAGCTTCTCGCGAAGACGGCGAGCGATCTCCTGTGGCGAGCGGCTGGCATTGGTGGAATAGCCGGTCGCCTGCATGGTGTTGTCGATATGAATGACCAGCCCCTGCTCGTCGCCGCGATTGAGGAAATCGAGGGCATGCGGATCGAGCCCGGTGACCGGATGCGGGCTTGCCAGACGCGCCAGCAGGGTTTCGAGCTGCATCATGTTGCCGAAGGCATGGATCAGCCGCTTCTGCCAGCCGGAGGGCAGACCGAGGGCCTGGACGACCGCCTCGAACACGGCCTGGTCGCCCAGCGTCACCGACAATGCCTTGCCGGGGACCAGGCGGTTGAGGATGGCGATGGCATCGCCGATGGCGCGCGCATCGGCGCTTGCCGTATCGCGGTCGCCGAGATCTTCGATGCCAGCCTGATAGAATTCATGGCCGCCCTCGCGGCGCTGGCGAAAGATTTCACCCAGATAGGAATAGCGCTTCGGCGTGCCGGTCGCGGTTTCGATGTGGCGCAGGCACACGGGAATGGTGAATTCCGGACGCAGGCAAAGGCTGGCGCCGGTCTCGCTTTCGGTCATGAAGATGCGGCGGCGAAGGTCTTCGCCCGCCATGTCGAGAAACGGCTCAGCCGGCTGGATGATGGGCGTGTCGACCCGCTCCGTCCGGCGGCCGGTAAATTCGGCAAGGAGGTCACCGGCAAAATCCGGAAGGTTGATCAGGGCCATCAGCCCGCCCTCTTCCTGTCTTCCGCCTGTGCCGCCAGTATTTCCTGTACCTTGGCGACCAATTCTGCCTCCGGCACAACGTCCTGCGCGACGCGGGCTTCGCGCCAGCTGGCATTGTCCTCGATTTCGCCGGAGAGGCGCTTGCCCTCGATCAGGTCTTTGAGCTGAACGACGCCCTGGGCGCGCTCATCGCCGCCCTGGATGATGGCGATCGGGCAGCCGCGGCGGTCGGCATATTTCAGCTGGTTGCCGAACTTCTTCCAGTTGCCCTGGAACATCTCGGCGCGGATGCCGGCGGCACGCAGCTGCTGCGTAAAGCGCTGATAGCGGCCCATGGCCTCGACATCGCCGTCCATGACGGTGACGAGGACCGGAGCGATCACCTCGTCCTGGCCGAGCTTACCTAGGTTCTTCAGGGCCGTCATCAGACGGGAGACGCCGATGGAGAAGCCCGTGGCCGGCACCGGCTGGCCCATGAAGCGCGAGACGAGCCCGTCATAACGGCCGCCGCCGCCGACCGAGCCGAAGACGACCTTTTCGCCCTTCTCGTTGGTGACATCGAACAGCAGCTCGGCCTCATAGACCGGGCCGGTGTAATATTCGAGGCCGCGCACGACGGAGGGGTCGATCTTGATGCGATCAGCCTGATAGCCGGCGCTTGTGACGAGGCTGCCGATGAAATTCAACTCCTCGACGCCCTCGCCGCCATTCGAGGTGCCGGCGACCAGCTCGGCGAGCTGGACGGCGCTTTCGGCATAATCCTTGATGCCGACAAAGAAGAGCACCTTGTCGATCTGCTCGACATCGAGCCCGGCGCCCTTGGTGAAATCGCCGGATTCGTCCTTGCGGCCGGGTCCGAGCAGCAGTGCCACGCCTTCGGGACCGAACTTGTCGAGCTTGTCGATGGCGCGCAATACGTTCAACCGCTGGCCGGCCTTGTCGGCGCCGCCAAGGCCGATCGCTTCCAACACGCCATCCAGAACCTTGCGGTTGTTGACGCGGATCACATAGTCGCCGCGCTTGATGCCGAGGGCTTCCAGCGTATCGGCCATCATCATGCACATTTCGGCATCGGCCTGTACGCCCGGCGCGCCGACGGTGTCGGCATCGAACTGCATGAACTGGCGGAAGCGGCCCGGGCCTGGCTTCTCATTGCGGAAGACATAGCCGGCGCGATAGGTGCGATAGGGAAGCTGGATCTCGTTGAAGTTCTCCGCGACATGACGAGCGAGCGGCGCCGTCAGGTCGTAGCGCAGCGACATCCATTGCTCGTCATCGTCCTGGAGCGAGAACACGCCTTCGTTGGGCCGGTCGCTGTCGGGCAGGAACTTGCCGAGCGCATCCGTATATTCGAACAGCGGCGTTTCGACGGGATCGAAACCATAATGCTCGTATACGCTACGGATCTTTGCGGTCATCTCGTTGACGGCGCGGATATCGCTGACCGAACGATCGACAAAGCCGCGCGGCAGGCGGGCCTTGAGCTTCTGTGGTTTCTTCTGCTTGTCGCTCATCTGTAGGGTAATCCGGTACGGGAACAGTGGCGGTTAACTAGCGGATTGGGCGGAATGCGGCAAGGATTGTTATATGTTAGCGCCTAGCAAAACCGACAAAAGCTAGAGAGGGCGACAGAGACGCCATGCCATACGCGATCGTTCTGAAATGTTCGAATGCCACCGCCGCTCCTGTCTTGGATCTCTGGCGAGCGGCCAGCGGGTTCGAAAGCATCCCGTCCATGGCGCGTCTGGACGATCCTCCGCATCTGACCTTCGCCATCTACGAGGACATTCTGCCGACCGTTCTCTTCGCGACGGCCCAAAAAGTGTTCGGCAATATGCCGGCCATATCGATCGAATTTGCGGATATCGGCCATTTCCTCAACGAGATGCTGGTTCTATGGGCGCGTCCCGCCGACGATCGAGTTCTGAGACAAATGCATCGCGCTATCCATGACGACATCGATCCCTCTCTCTGCCACGAGCACTACCGCCCGAACCGTTGGCAACCGCATTGCACCATCGCCATGAGCATTCCGGCTGCTTCGGCGGCGCAAGCACTGGAATGGGCTGCGAGAAAACGTTCGGGATTCACCGTGACCTTCGATGCCGTCGATTGCATCAGCTTTCCTCCGGTCGAAATCATCAAGCAGGTCGAACTGCGGCCCTGATCGCCACACAATGTCGCGCCGCTGCAATTTGCACTTGCCTTCGAAGCACGCGCAGCTAGGTTCTTGCTCATGCGCTTCTTCGCGATCCTGACGATGTTGATTGCCTGGCTGTTCTACGGTGCCATGCCGGCGCTGGCGAGCTGTCCTATCTGCGATTCCGTGATGGCGATGCCGGCTGCATCCGCGATGAGCATGCACGGCGATATGCCTGGCATGGCAGGTCATGGCGACATGGCTCAGCACGAGGACAGGAAGCCGGAAAATCCTTGTGCCGGCGGCATGGCGCATGTGCCGTCCTGCGCGGCCTGCCTGGCCGTGACGCCAGTGCTTGCGGCTGCCGACAGCAGGCAGGATGCATTCTCCTATCCGGTGCCGGCATCCGGCCAACGTCTTGCCGGCTCCCGCCCGGAGCCGACGGCGCCGCCGCCCCGTTTCGCCTGACGACCCTCTGTTTTCATCGCAAGAGCGGGTTCTCCGCTCAAATTCAGATATCGTCCAGAAATGGAAAGGACGCCTATGTCTATGTCAAGAACCCTTATCCTCGCCGGCGCTTTCGCCTTTGCCTTTACCCTTCCCGCCCTTGCCGACGACATGTCGGGCATGGACATGAGCAAGCCGATGGGCGACCAGGGCGCCTCCAGCAAGGCCTTCAACAATGCCATGGGCAAGATGCACAAGGACATGATGATCACCTATAGCGGCGATGCCGACGCGGATTTCGTCCGCGGCATGATCCCGCACCATCAAGGCGCGATCGACATGGCCAAGGTGGAGTTGAAATACGGCAAGGATCCCGAACTGCGCAAACTGGCGGAGGCCGTCGTCACCGCGCAGGAAGCCGAGATCAAGGAGATGAAGGCCTGGCTGAAGAAGCACGGCAAGTAATTTCGCGAGAACGGGAGGCGGCACGCGAGCGCCGCCTCCCTTGCCGTCATTCAGGCTGTTGAGAGGGTGGGCGGCAGAATACCTTGTCCAGCCAGCCCGAAACGGCGCGGATGCGGGCGAGTTGGCGAAACTCCGCATGGATCAGCAGCCACACCTCACGCACCGGCAGGCTTCCGTCCCCGCTGTCGACGCGGCACAGACCGTCGGCGTCCTCGGCCAAGACTCTTGGCAGGAGCGCGCGCCCCAGCCCGGCAATCGCGGCCTGGAGCAGGGATTCCGCATCATTGACCGCAAGAGCGCCGGCGCGGCCTGACTTCTCCGCTTGGGTTGCGATCCAGCGGGCGTGCGGCAGATGCGCCATCGCCTCTTCATAAACAATCCAGGGCAAGCTTTCCGCCTGATCCCGCTGCCCTTCCGCCACATAGACGGCATAGTCCAGCGTCGCGATGCGTCGCGCCACGACCTTGCTGTTCGCCATATCGGCCGGCCTTGCAAGCCGCAGCGCCATGTCTGCCTCGCGCCGGGTCAGGTTGAAGTTGCGGGCATCGCCGATGAGCTCGAATTGCAGGCCAGGATGTTGCGACAGGAGACCGGGTACCGCCGGGATCAGCAGGCGATTGATGAAGGATGGCGGCGCCGTCAAGCGCACCCTGCCGAGTGCCATGGGGTCGGCGGCCTCCAAGGCCCCTGACAGCGCCATGACTTCTGCCTCGATCGCTTCGGCCCGCGCCACAGCAATTTCGCCCGTCGGCGTCGGCAACATCATGCCGCCTGCATCGCGCTGGAACAGGGCCGCGCCGAGATGCCGTTCCACTATTCTCAGGCGTCGGCCAACGGTCGTCGCATCGGTGCCGAGTTCCCTTCCGGCCGCGGCGAGGGAGCGGCCGCGGGCCAGAGCAAGGACATAGCGCAGGTCATTCCAATCAATATCGTGCAATTTTGCAGCCCCTTACCGCAAACTCACCGCATGCAATCGCATTATTGCAGTCATAGGCTGGGAAGATCCAGCCAAGGAGGCCATAATGAAACTATTCGCGGTTTTGTTCGAAGACGAACGGCAAGATGCCGCCGCCATTCGCAAGGAATATCTGGGGCGCCACTTCACGTTTCTGGAGGAGAACGCAGCTTCCATCAAGACGGCGGGACCGCTCAACCGGGAAGACGACACTTTTGCCGGCGGGCTATGGCTCGTCGAAGCTGAGAGTTCCGATGATGTCGACCGACTGGTGAAGGAAGATCCCTTCTGGTCAGCCGGGCTCAGAAAATCGGTGCAGATCCTGGCGTGGAACCGGGTGTTTGCAGACGGCAGGCGTCTCTAGCATCGACCATTGCTATAGTTTCGGCGAGGTTCCGGCCGCCTTCGATCATCTCGATCGCGGTGCCTTCGGCAAGATCGTCATCGAGTTGTGACGACAGGCGAGCCGCCGTCCCTCAGACGGCGGCTCGGTCTCGGCATAAATCAAGCCTTCGGTTCGAAGGGCTGGGGCACGCGCAAGGCGCCCTGGCGGGCCAGCATCCAGCCGGGATACTCAGGCGCAAGCGCGCTGACCTGGTCGAGCTTGGCGATATCGTCGGCATCAAGCTTCAGCTTGACGGCGGCGAGATTCTGATCGAGCTGATCGAGACGCTTGGCGCCGATGATAATGCTGGTGACGAAAGGCTTCGCCAGGATCCAGGCAAGCGCCACGGTGGCGACGCTTGCGCCATGTTTGTCGGCCACTTCGCGCATGGCAGCGACGCAGGCCCAGGCACGGTCCTTGTCAACGGGCGGGAAGTCGAAGCTCGCCCGTCGTCCCTCGCCATTGCCCGGGGCTCCCGGGCCATACTTACCGGATAGCAGGCCGCCCGCGAGTGGCGACCAGACCATGAGGCCGAGCTTTTCCTCGGCCATCAGCGGCACGATTTCACGCTCCAGATCGCGGCCGGCGATGGAATAATAGGCCTGAACCGTCTCGAACCGGGCAACGCCGCGGCGTTCGGACAGGCCGAGCGCCTTGGCGATGCGCCAGGCCTGCCAGTTGGAAACGCCGACATAGCGGACGAGACCGCGCGAGACGAGATCATCCATCGCCCGCAGCGTCTCCTCGATCGGCGTCACTGTGTCCGTCGCATGGATCTGGTAGAGATCGATGTGATCCGTCTGCAGGCGGTCGAGGCTTGCCTGCACAGAGTCCATGATATGGCCGCGCGATGCGCCGCGATCATTCGGCTTGTCGCCCATGACGCCACAGACCTTGGTGGCGATGACGACATCCTTGCGGGGAACACGGAGGTTCTTCAGAGCCTGGCCGAGCAGCTTTTCGGAATTGCCGAGCGAATAGACGTCGGCGGTATCGATGAAATTGATGCCGGCGGCGAGCGAGCTTTCGACGATCTTGTCGGCCAGCGCCTGGTCGACGTCGGCGATCGAGCCCCAGGTGCTGTTGGGATTGGCTTCGCCGAAGGTCATCGTGCCCAAGCAAAGCTCGGAGACGAACAGGCCGGTATTACCGAGTTGATTGTAACGCATAGGAGAAAATTCCCTTGTGGTCAGCCGGAAGAGACTTCCAGTCTGTGAGTTCTTATCTCTTGGCTATAATTGGCCCCGGCATGGCAGCCGCTTGTCCGCGCCGCCGTGGAGAGGTCAGAAGACAGTCGTCGAAGCTCGGCTCTGGCGCCGTCGCAATCGAGACAACAACGACATAATGCACCGGAATTGGCTTTCAACGCGAGACCTCCGATCGATCACGATGCGGTTACCATTGCTCGCTCTTGCTTCCAGTCCGGCGCAGGATAGACTCCAACCTTCATCCCCTGCGCAGAACGGAAATACCGATGACGCAACGCCCGCTGACCACGATCGGCTTCGATGCCGATGACACGCTCTGGCAGAACGAACAATTCTACCGGCTGACGGAACAGCAGTTCATCGACCTGCTCTCCGACCATGCCGACAGCGACCGTGTTTCGGCGCGGCTGCTGGAGGCGGAGAAGCGCAATCTGCGCCACTACGGCTTCGGCATCAAAGGCTTCACGCTCTCGATGATCGAGACGGCGATCGAGATCACGGAGGGCCATGTGCCGGCGAACGTCATCGCCGAGATCCTCGATATTGGCCGGGATCTTCTCGCCCATCCCGTCGAAACGCTGCCGCATGTCCGCCAGACGCTGGAAGCGCTGTCCGGCAACTATCTGCTGGTGCTGATCACCAAGGGCGACCTCTTCGATCAGGAGCGCAAGCTCGCCCAGTCCGGCTTGGGCGATCTCTTCGATGCGGTCGAGATCGTCTCGGACAAGAACGCCTCCACCTATCGCCGCATCTTTTCCAAGGTGGGCGACGGACCGGAGCGGGCGATGATGATCGGCAATTCGCTGAAATCCGACATCGTGCCGGCGCTTGCCGCCGGCAGCTACGGGGTCTTCGTGCCGCACGAACTCACCTGGACCTTCGAACATGTCGAGGAGCCCACGGAAGCCCCGCGTTTCCGCAAGATCGGTCATCTCGGAGAATTGGCAAGCGTAATCGAAGGGCTGTCCTGAGCCCTACTGCCCCTGCTTGGAACGCGGCGGGAAAAGCATCGGTCCCTGATCCTTCCGCTGATCGGCGGGCGGTTGCTGCGCGGCCGGCGGATTGGGATCGATGAGGATTTCATAGGGCGCGCCGAGACCGCGACGACGCGTGACGCGAGAATAATAGGGCTTGATCAGCCAGGTGGTATCCTCGTTGACTGTGACATCAGCGGTGTTGCCGTCCTCGTCCGTGCCGAAGAAGGATTCGTCATCGTTCGAGGACAGATCGAAAATCGCCATATAGGTGTATGGGCTCTTCGAACTGAAGGTGATCCGCACATGCTGGCCCTTCTTGAGCGCCAGCATGTAGACCTTGCCCTTGCCGAACTTCGTCCAGCCCGTCAATTTCTCGAGCACGGCAGGCAGGCCGATCTTCTCGATCGTCTCTCCCCGATCGAGCTGCGGCAGTTGCAACTGCTGCTGCGTATCCTCCGCATAGACGACCCGGCCGTCAAGGAGCGCGAGGACGGACAGCGAAAGACCAACGGCCAGACCTTTCATGGCCGCACCAATGCGCGGCGCATCGCCTCCACCTCTTTCCGGCAAAAGCAACCCTCTATGTGATCGTTGACGAGGCCCATGGCCTGCATGAAAGCGTAAACTGTCGTTGGGCCGACGAAAGTCCAGCCGCGCTTCTTCAGATCCTTCGAAATCCGCACGGAAGCAGGTGTCGTCGGGTTGGCGCGAAGGTGCGCAAAGTCGAAGACATCGGGGCGCTCCGCAGTGCCGGGCTCATGGCTCCAGAAATAGCGGGCGAGCGATCCGAATTCCCCGCGCAGCTCAATGGCGCGGCGGGCATTGTTGATGGTGGAGACGATCTTGCCGCGATGGCGGATGATGCCCGCGTCACCAAGGCAGCGTTCGATATCTGCCTCTTCGAACCGGGCAACCTTCTCGAAATCGAAACCGGCAAAAGCGGCACGAAAGTTTTCGCGCTTGCGCAGGATCGTCAGCCAGGAGAGGCCGGATTGAAAGCCCTCCAGGCAGATCTTCTCGAACAGCCTGATGTCGTTTACGACCGGGCGCCCCCATTCCTCGTCGTGATAGCGCAGATATTCCGGCAGATTGCCGTGCCAGAAGCAGCGGTCCTTGCCGTCCTCGCCGGTGATGATGCCCGTTTCGGTCATTTTTGCGATTCGTCTCCCAATTCAGCGGGCACCACCGGAAACCGGTAAGCAACTATCGGATAAAATCAGATCAATCAAACGCTTAAAATCATAGACGCATTTCGGCGATCGCGCATTCCGATTCCAGATTTACCACTTGCAAACCATATTTCCAAACCAGGCGGTAACCCTGACAAAGCTTTATCGGCTTTCCGGCATTTTGATGAATAGATGTTTACCATTCGCTCGCGCGCAGGTGGCACCATAGTCGTGACCGGGCGCTGTCGCGCCCATCCTCGGCCCATGTGTAGAGAGTTTGTCCGATGATGAAACACGCCATTCTATGTGCTGCCGGCGCCTTGAGCCTGGTTGCCTCAACCGCCTTCGCAGACGATCGCTACCAGTCGCGCCCGCCTGTGATCGTCAGTCCCGATCTGACCGCTCCCTGGGTGATGCAGCTCGGCGGCAACGGCGTCCAGCCGGTCGTCTACCCAGTTCGTCCGATGGCGCGGCGTGCCGCCGAACAGCAGGTCAATCCGCAGGTTCGCCAGGTCGTGCAGCCGCGTGGGCTGTTCTCGCGTCCCGTCGTGCAACAGGTCGCCATGGCCCGCCCGCAATATCCGGCAATCCGCGGCCAGATCGATCCGCAATTCCTGCCGCAGGTCGTCGACTACCAGACCAAGGAAAAACCCGGCAGCATCGTCATCGACACCAACAACCGCTTCCTTTACCTGGTGATGGAAGACGGCAAGGCACGGCGCTATGGCGTCGGCGTCGGCAAGCCCGGTTTCGAATGGGCCGGCGCCCACACCGTCACCCGCAAGCAGGAATGGCCGGACTGGAACCCGCCGTCCGAAATGGTGGCACGGGAAGCTGCAAAGGGGCACTATCTGCCGGCACACATGGAAGGCGGCGAAGGCAATCCGCTCGGCGCGCGCGCCATGTATCTCGGCTCAACCCTTTATCGCATCCACGGCACCAACGCGCCCTGGACGATCGGCAACGCCGTCTCGTCAGGCTGCATCCGTCTGCGAAACGAGGATGTCATCGACCTCTATAACCGGGTGAAGGTCGGAACCCGCGTTATCGTAATGTGATCTGCAGATCACTCTGGGGAATGCGCGGCGATCTCGCTCCCGATCGAAGGAGCCTCGGGGTTCGCCGCGCCAGCCTTATCCTCCCACACACTACAGCCCCGACTATAGCCGACCGGACGACAGAAGAGATGGCGCTCCTTTGAGGCCAATCTTCGCATCGGACATTTTGATCTTGATCCCCTCGCAGGTTTCGGTAGTTTCTTGCTGAATTCAGCGAGGGGAATGACATATGAAACCAGCACTATCCGTCGTGGCGGCAGGCGTCGTTACGGCGTGTCTTCTTGCGGCATCGAACGCCGCGGCTTTCAGCGCTTCCGCACCCTATGCGGCGTCGGCCACGCGCAGCGATGTGATCCGGGTGGCGATGGAGCCGCGGGGCCAGGTCAAGCCACAGTTCCAGCGGCGGTTGGTCAGGCTGGCGACCAACGAGCAGCCGGGCACCATTATCATCGATACCAACAACAAGTATCTCTATCTCGTCGAAGGCGACAACCGCGCGCGACGCTACGGCATCGGCGTTGGCCGCGACGGCTTCGGATGGTCGGGCGTCGTCAAGGTTGGCCGCAAGGCGGAATGGCCGGGCTGGACGCCGCCGCCGGAAATGCGTGTCCGCGAAGCCAAGAAGGGCCACAAGCTGCCAGCCTTCCAGGAAGGTGGCGAGGACAATCCGCTCGGCGCACGCGCCATGTATCTCTATCGCAACGGCAACGACACAGCCTTTCGCATCCACGGCACCAATCAGCCCTGGAGCATCGGCCTGAACATGTCCTCCGGCTGCATCCGCATGATGAACAAGGATGTGACGGATCTCTACGATCGGGTGCCGATCGGCACCAAGGTCATCGTCGTCGGGCCCGGTAACAAGCAGGGCGAGGTCAGCTATCAGGATCGCGGTGTCGACGTGCTGAGGACGATCTTCGGCGGCTGACCGGCTGATCCCGTTCGCGACTCACACTCAAGCCTGAATCACGAGCGCCCTGAGCCATGGACAGGCTCAGGGCGCTCGTGTCGCCTTGGAACACGGCTCCGTTTCTGTTTCGTACCGGTACGGCGAAGCCCACTGTTGCGTTGTTGTTACATCCTCGAACTTATCGGGACTGACTGCCGGAAAATGGCCGCTTATATTCAGTTTCGTGTCAGTTTTCCCGCCTAAGCCACATCCAGTTACCAGTGTGTGCAATAGAACTGTCATGGAAGCGCGTTTAGATAGCATCAATTTGCCATCCGGGGATTTCATATGCATCGCGCATTTCGCATCAAGCAGCCGGCTGTCGCCGCGCTTGCGATTTCAGCATTCCTATTCGCCGCCAACTCTGCCTCGGCGGAAATGCAGTTTTCAGCTTATGGCGGCTTCCAGGGTGCCACCGGCAGCAATGTGAAGACATCGGACGGCGCCGATTTCGACCCCAACTGGTCGGGAAAATCCTTCAAGATGCCGCCCTATTTCGGCTTCCGCGGCATCTGGTGGCTTGACGAATTCGACAAGTCGAACTGGGGCGTGTCGCTCGACTACACCCATGCGAAGGTTTACGGCGATCTCGGCAATACGCCCGGCTGGTCACATTTCGAGTTCACCGACGGCCTGAACATGCTGACGCTGAACGCGCTCTATCGCTTCCAGGATCCGACCCGCAAGTGGACGCCCTATGTCGGCCTCGGCGCCGGCATCAACGTGCCGCATGTCGAAGTGACGCGCTCGTCCGGCCGCACCTTCGATTACGAATTCGGCGGCGCGTCGCTGCAGGCGCAGGCCGGTGTCAGCTACCAGTTCAGCAAGCGCTGGTCGACCTTCGTCGAATACAAGGGCAACTACAATTTCGTGGACAATGTCTCGATCGACAGCGGCGACACGCTGAAGACCAGGGTCTTCACCCACGCCCTCAACTTCGGTGTCTCGTTCAGCTTCTAGAAATATTTTGGCTGGGCTAGCGACGGATCCCCTAAACCGGTTCAGGCTTAGGGGATTTTGTGCTATGCAATAGAGCATGAGCTTTTCTTATTATCGGTGTGACTGGATCCATCCGGAAAGCGAGGAGCCGGTCGTCGTCTACTACGAGGTCGATGTCGCCGGCGACGTTCCGCGGCTGATCGACGTATTCGCTGACGGTCGCCGGCAATGCATGTCGGTTGCCGATTTTTCCGCGCGCGAGCACGACATGCGGCGCATCACCAGCCTGGTGGAAGGCTCGTTTTACGACGGCGTTGCGGATCTCGTAGACGGCATCTTCTTCGAGGAAGGGCAGGAGCGCATCAGCATGACGCAGATCGCTGCTGATAAATTCGAGATCGAATGGCAAACATACCGCCCGACCCCGCCGGACAAATTACATTAGAGCGCTTGCGCACTTCACGGAATCGCTTAACCGCTCTATGTTGTTTTACGCACTTTCGGACGGAAAACCGCTGCGCACTTTTCCTGGAGTTGCTCTAGGTGACCGACTCATAAGATCGGAGCCAAATTCGAATTGAGGCTAGCTGGACGGATGCGAGGAAGTTGTCGTCGCGTTTGTCGTATCGGGTTGCGACTGCTCTGAAGTGTTTGAGTTTGTTGAAGAACCGCTCGACCGCGTTGCGCTGTTTGTAGAGCCATGGGCTGAAGACGGGAATATTGACCCTGTTTGGCATAGGGCGAATACATCCCCATGCGCCACGGGTTTTGAGGTTTTGGCGCAACGCGTCGCTGTCGTAGGCACGATCAGCCAGAAGGATATTTCCGGCCCGAACAGTCTCGAACATATCGGCAGCCGAACGTCCATCATGCGCTTGGCCTGGCGTCAGCTTCAGCAAGATTGGACGGCCATCAGCATCGACAAGTGCATGGATTTTGGTTGTCAGTCCGCCACGCGAGCGACCCATGCAACCGGATCGCTCTTCTTTTTTTGGCCGTTGGCAGCATGTTGATGTACGCGGATTGACGAGCTGTCGATCATCTGGATGTCGCCATCGTAAGCTTCTGATATTGCGTTGAGAATACGCTCCCAGTGCCCAGCATGGCGCCACCGGTTGAAGCGATTTACGCAGGTGGTATAGGGACCATATCGAGCCGGGATATCCGCCCAGGGCGCACCCGTTCTCAGTCGCCAGAAGATACCATTCAGCACCCGCCGATCATCAACCCTCGCCTTGCCGCGTACCTTCGTTGGAAGAAGCGGTTCAATCACCGACCATTCGAAATCCGTCAAATCAAAGCGAGCCATCACTGCCTCCAAATCAACGGAAGCAGTGAATCACAATCCATTAAAAACAAAAACTATTTTATGGGTATGTGACCTAGCATTACAGTTGCATTTTTGCTTTCAAATGCGCTCGTCGAGCGGCAGCCTGATGGGCGCGCCTCCAGCATGACCACGCGATGACGTAGGCGGGCTTTATGCGACGCTGGGCAAGCCTTGTGGCGATGCGCCGGACTTCCTGGATAGACCAGCGGATTAAATCCTGATGGGCGGCATCCGCGGTCTTTTTTGGGGCGTCACGTCATTGGCGCGATACCGGATCACCGCCATCATGGCGAAGGCGAGCATGACCAGGGAGACGTGGCGATGCCAGCCATGCCATGACCGGGTTTCGTTGTGATCGAGTCCGAGCTCGTTCTTGGCGGTCTCGAAGCTATCTTCGATGGCCCAGCGATGGCCTTCAACGGAAACGAGCGTCTGGATGCCCGTTCCGGCCGGGCACCATGTGGTGAAGAATGCGAGATCGCCGTCGCTGATATTGCGCCGGATCAGGAGGCCACGGGTCCAAAGGCCCGTTTCCGTCTCGTTATATTCGTCGGCATGGAGATCGGCGAGTTCGCAGTAGGCCCAGTCATGAAGCCGCGCGCCTTTGGTGCCATCACCGGCGGAAAGACGCTGCCATGCTTTTGGATCGAGGTCACGGGCGATCTCCTGAGCTGTGCCGGCGACCGGAGGCTTGCCCGACCAGGAGCCGAAATGGTGGTCCGATTTAACCCCAAGAACGTAGCCTTTGCAGGCTCCGCGCAGGGTCCCTTCAACGTCCCCGACGCCATAGACCGCATCTGCAGCCACCCATGAAAACGGCACATCGGCTGCCAGCGCACGCCGTATCATATCGACAGCCAGGCCTGGCTTGGTAGCGAAGGCTATAGCCTCAGGAACATGGGTGGCTGCAAGCCTTGCCGGATCACCGGTCCAGCTCTTGGGCAAGTACAGGGCTCGATCGATAAAGGCATGACCGCGAACGGACACATAGGCGGCGAACACACCGATCTGGCAGTTCGCTATCTTGCCTGCCGAACCTGTATATTGACGCGAAACACCGCACGATGTCTTGCCCTGCTTGAGGAAGCCCGTCTCATCGATGACCAGGACCGCATCATCGGCGGCGAGGTTTTCCACAACATACTCTCGCACGATGTCGCGAAGTCCATCCGCGTCCCAGCGTCCGCGACCCAAAATGGCTTGCTGCCGCCACGGACCGGGATCCCCGGCCGCCTCAGCGCGCATCCAACCTGTCTTTCGCCGCTCGTCACCCAGCAAGCCGTCCAGGAAAAGGTTCGCGGATGCTGCAACTCGCTCCTGCGTAAACAGTCGCCGCATACGAGCCTTGACGTCACGCAGCGACGATGCCCAAAGTTCCAGCGTCGTCTCGATTGATGCACCCATCATCCATGACCTCCGAATCATGGAGACCCATAGATTCAGAGTTTATAGAAATATGCAACTGTAATGCTAGGCTGCCGCAGGCTCCAGTCCCTTCAACTTTGCCGGCATGTCGCCGCCATAGGCCCAATCCAGCAATTCGACCGTATGCAGAATGGGAATGCCCGTCGCCGTCGCGATCTGCGTGATGCAGCCGATATTGCCTGTCGCGATGACATCGGCCCTCGTCGCTTCGAGATTCCTGACCTTGCGGGCCTTCAGCTCGGCTGAAATCTCCGATTGCATGATGTTGTACGTGCCGGCCGAACCACAGCAGAGGTGCCCTTCCGCCGGGTCGCGCACCGTGAAGCCCGCCGCTTTCAGCAGGAGTTTCGGCGCCATGGTGATCTTCTGCCCATGCTGCATGGAGCAGGCGGAATGATAGGCAACCGCGATGCCGCGTGGCGTGTGCGAGGGCAGATCGAGGCTCGCGAGATATTCGGTGATGTCCTTGGCAAGCGCCGAAACCCTGGCCGCCTTTTCGGCATAGGCGGGATCGAGGCGCAGCATGTGCCCATAGTCCTTGATCGTCGTGCCGCAGCCGGATGCAGTAATGATGATCGCATCGAGCCCTCCGGCCTCGATCTCGCGCATCCACACGCCGACATTGGCACGGGCGGCGGCGAGCGCCTGCTCTTCCCGCCCCATGTGGTGCACCAGCGAGCCGCAACAGACTTCCCCCTGCGGCACGATCACCTCGACGCCGAGGCGCGTCAGCAGGCGGATCGTCGCCTCGTTGATCCCCGGATCGAGCACCGGCTGGGCGCAACCCGTCAGGATCGCCACCCGCCCTCGTCGCTCCGCCTGCGGTTCGTGCCGACCGGGCTTGGCAAACGCGGAGGGTGCAGGAACCGTGCGGGGCGCAAGATCGAGCATGGCGGCAAAGGGTTTCAGGGTCGGGATACGTTTCAATGCACCTTTAAGCGGCCGGGCAAGGCTGGCGAGATGCAACGCCATCCGGAAGCGGCCGGGATACGGCAAGACGGCCGCAAGCACATTGCGGGTTAGCCGATCCATCAGCGGGCGCTTGTAGGTATTCTCGATATGGACGCGGGCGTGGTCGATCAGGTGCATGTAGTCGACACCCGAGGGACAGGTGGTCGCGCAGGCGAGGCAGGAAAGACAGCGGTCAATATGCGTTGTTACCTCGGCATCGGCGGGCCTGCCGTTTTCCAGCATATCCTTGATGAGATAGATGCGGCCACGCGGACTGTCGAGTTCGTTGCCAAGCGTCACATAGGTGGGACAGGTGGCTGTGCAGAAGCCGCAATGCACGCATTTGCGCAGAATGGCCTCGGATTCGGCCACATGCGGATCGGCAAGCTGGGCAGGGGTGAAATTGGTTTGCATCAGGCTTTCCCTACTTTCTCACCGATGAAGAGAAAACCGCTCGCTTATCCGCGCAGAGCCCCCTCGTCCGCCCTATCGGGCACCTTCTCCCCGAGGGGAGAAGGGGAGACAGGCACTCTCGCCGTCTTCTTGCCAGCGAGGTCATCGAGAAGCGGCGCAGAATCGGGTGAACCCCTCTCCCCCACGGGGAGAGGGCTAGGGTGAGGGGGTGCCAAGCCAAAGACGCCATCCGCATCACCCCATCTTCCCGGGATTAAAAATCCCCGCCGGATCGAATTTTTCTTTCACGCGCGCCGAAAGCAGCGCCACGGCCTCTGGCTCCGGCTGGAAGGCCGGTGTCGTCGCGCGGTGGGCCGGCGTGGCGCGCAGCAAGGTCGCATGGCCGCCACCCAGCGCATGAATATAGCGGCGCAGCACGTCACCTTCCGGCTCCGCCTCCATCCGCATCCAGACAAGACCGCCCTGCCAATCATAATAGGCATCGACGCCGGCTTCCAGGCGAAGCGCGGCAACGAGCTGGTGGCCGATGCCGGGCGCGACCGACACGCGCCAGACGGGGCGCATCGTGCCATCGACATAGGGCTTCACATCGCGGATTTGCCGCCAAAGCCTGTGGCTTTCTTCTTCCGCGAGACGCGTCACGCGACCAAGGCGGCTCATGGCGGCAATCAGTTTCTCCGCTCTTACCGAAACGGAGCCAGGCAGACCCTCGATGCGCAACACCGTCGCCTCGCCTTCCGGCAGCTTGCCGTCCAGGAAGCACCAGCCGACCGTAAGCGGCAGATGGGCTGCCCCCGATATATCGAGCGGCAGCGCCATGGCGGCGGCCATCGCATTGGCCGCCTCGGCGTCGTTGAGGCCGGAAACGACGATCGTCTCCTCCGTCTTCGCTCGCGGCGGCACGCGGAAAGTGACCTCGGTCAGGAGGCCGAGGGTGCCATGCGAGCCCGCCATCAGCTTGACCAGATCGAGGCCGGTGACATTCTTCATCACCCGCCCACCGGCCTTGACGATCTCGCCCCTGCCATTGACGAAGCGGACGCCAAGCAGGCTGTCGCGCGCGGCTCCGCTGACGAAGCGGCGCGGGCCGGAAATGTTGGCTGCAAAAACGCCGCCGATCGTCGGCTCGCCCTCGGTCGCCATCAGCGGCCGGTGATCCATCGGCTCGAAGGTCATCATCTGGCCGCCTTCGGTCAGTGCCGCTTCGATCTCGGCAACCGGCGTGCCCGCACGCGCGGTCATCACCATCTCTCCGGGATTATAGGCGACGATTCCGGTGAGGCTGCGCGAAGACAGTGTGGCTTCGGCGGCAACCGTATTGCCGAAGCCGGAGCGCGTATTGCCGCCGACAACGGCCAAGGCCGCGCCGCGCGCCGCATGGTCGCTGATGATGGAGGCCGCCTCCCCCTCCGTCTTCGGATGGAATTCGCTCATGCCGCGTTGCGTCCATCCAGCGGGAAGACCTTGGAGGGATTGAGGATCCAGCCCGGGTCGAAAGCCGCACGCACCGCCATCATCTGGTAGAGATCGACCTGCGCATATTGATGCCGCATCAGGTCGCGTTTCTCGATACCGACGCCGTGTTCGCCGGTGAGGCAGCCGCCGGCGTCGACGCAGAGCCGCAGAATATCGTTGCCGGCCGCCTCCGCCTTGGCCGCCTCCTCGGGATCGTTGGCGTCGAACAGGATCAGCGGGTGCATATTGCCATCGCCGGCATGGAAGACGTTGGCGACCCGCAGACTGTAGCGATCGACGATCTCAGTGGTTTTTTGCAGAACATAGGAGAGCTGGCTGAGCGGCACGGTGCCATCCATGCAGATGTAGTCGGCAATGCGGCCGGTGGCGCCGAAGGCGGATTTGCGGCCCTTCCAGATCAGCGCCGCCTCCGTCGCCGACTGGCATTCGCGCACGGTCTTGACGTTATGACTGCGGGCGATGTCGACGATGCTTTTCAACATGTCGTCCATTTCGGCTTCCGAGCCCTCGACTTCGACGATCAGCAGAGCGCCGACGTCGAGCGGATATCCCGCATGGGCAAAGGCCTCGCAGATCTCGATCGCCTGCTTGTCCATGAATTCGATGGCGACGGGAACGATGCCGGCCGCGATGACATCGGCGACGCAAGCACCCGCCTCCTCCGATGTGTCGAAGCCGAACAGCACCGGCCGGGCGCCCTCGGGCTTGGCAATCAGCCGTACCGTCGCCTCGGTAACGATGCCGAGCTGGCCTTCCGAGCCGCAGACGAGGCCGAGCAGATCGTAGCCTGCCGCATCCAGCGCCTTGCCGCCGAGATCGATGATCGTGCCGTCGCTCAGCACCAGCTTGACGCCGAGCAGATTGTTTGTCGTGACGCCGTATTTCAGACAGTGCGCGCCGCCGGAATTCATGCCGACATTGCCGCCAATGGTGCAGGCGAGCTGAGAGCTCGGGTCCGGCGCATAGAAGAAACCATCGGCCGAGACGCTTTCAGAGACGCTCAAGTTGGTGACGCCGGCCTGCACCGTCGCCGTGCGATTGGCAAAATCGATGTCGAGGATGCGGTTCATCTTGGAAAGGCCGAGCACAACGGCGTCTTCCTGCGGAATGGCGCCGCCGGAAAGCGAGGTGCCCGCGCCGCGCGGCACGACGGGAATGCCGTAGCGATGGCAGTATTTCATCACGGCCGCCACTTCAGCCGTCGAGCGCGGCAGCGCAACGGCGAGCGGCACGCGACGGTAGGAGACGAAGGCATCGGTTTCGAACGGGACGAGCTCGCGCGCCTCATGGATCAGACATTCGGGCGCCAGAAGATCGGCAAGGTCGGCAACGATGGCGCTGCGGCGGGCAAGAACGTCCGCGCGCGGCTCCAGAAATGAAATGGCCTCGGCCATGTCGTCCTCCTCCTGCATCCGACTTCGACGCAGCCTCTTTTAACGCATAACACGCTTACCGCCTTCCCAAAATCGGCGCAAATGATAAGCATTTATTCCAAAACAGGAAATAGTTGCGAATGACCACAAACCTAGGGGATCTCGAAATCTTCGCCAGCGTCGTCGCAACGGGCAGCATGTCGCTCGCCGGCCGCGCGCTCGGCTTTTCGCCGGCTGTCATCTCCAAGCGCATCAAGCGCCTGGAAGACAGGCTTGGCACGCGGCTGCTGCAGCGCACGACACGACAGATTTCGCTGACGGAAGCCGGCCAGGGCTTCTACGACCGGGTGCTTGCCATCCTCGCCGGGCTGGAAGAGGCGGAAGCCTATATTGCCGGCCGTTCGGCGCAGATGCAGGGCACACTGAAGATATCGGCCCCGACGTCCTTTGGCCGGCTGCACATCGCCCCACACCTGATATCCTTCATGCAGGCCCATCCCGAACTGGCGATCAATCTGGTGTTGAGCGACGAATTCGTCGATATCGTCGGCGGCGGCTACGATCTTGCCATCCGCATTGCCGAACTCACCGATTCCAGCCTCGTGGCCCGCCGGCTGGCGCCGGTGCGCAGGGTGCTCTGCGCTTCGCCCGCCTATATCGCTGCCCACGGCATGCCCGAGGATATCGAGGATCTGCGCCGGCATACCTGCCTGCCGGCGCATAATCACGATCCGTGGCGGCTCGACGGTCCGAAGGGAGGGCTGACCTTCCGGCCGGAGGGAAAGCTGATCACCAATTCCAGCGAGGTGATCCGCGAAGCCGTCATTGCCGGTCTCGGCATCGCGCTGCGCTCCACCTGGGACGTCGGCCCCGAGCTTCGGGACGGCCGCCTCGTGCAGGTGCTGCCGGCCTATGAAGGGTCGCACAATGTCACCCTCTCGGCCGTTTATCCGAGCCGGCAGTTCCTGCCGGCGAAGGTCCGGGTCTTCATCGATTTCCTGACGGAACTTTACGGCCCCTTGCCCTATTGGGAGCGGTAGAAGAGCTTTTCCGAGGATCGAGGAGATCAGCATGTCCGCCCTTGAAAGCATCCGCTCCGATCTATCCCCCACAACCAGAACGCGGTTCACCGTCATTCTTGGCGACATCACCAAGCTTTCGGTCGACGCTGTCGTCAATGCGGCAAACAGCAGCCTGCTCGGCGGAGGCGGCGTCGATGGTGCGATCCATCGCGCAGCAGGACCGGAACTCGTTGCGGAATGCAGAATGTTGAACGGCTGCAAGACCGGACAGGCGAAGATCACCAAAGGATATCGCCTGCCGGCAAGGCATATCATCCACACGGTTGGCCCCGTCTGGAATGGTGGCGGCGACGGCGAGGAGGACCTGCTCGCAAGCTGCTATCGCAACAGCCTCGGCCTTGCTCGGCAGCACGGCCTGAAGACTATCGCCTTTCCTGCCATTTCCACGGGCATCTATCGCTTTCCCGCTGCACCGGCCGCCGGGATCGCGACACGCACCGCCGTTGCCGAAAGCCAAGACGGCGCCTTTGACGAAATCATCTTCTGCTGCTTCGGCGACGAGATGGCCGGGCTCTATGACCGATGGCTGCCGGAGGCTCTGGCCAGGGCCTGACCGCATGGCCTGCTAGCGCGCCAGGTCCAGATAGGCGGAAGCGACCATGGCGTCGATATCCTTGGGAACGGGAATGACGCAGGCCTCCTTGCCGAGACCGCCCTTGGCAACGCGCTCCAGGCAGCGGGCCTGCAAGGTGAAGCCAAGATCCATGGATTCGACGCTGTTGCCGAGCGGACGTGGGCCGGCCAGATTGGCCATATGGCCGCTGCCGAGGATGTGGAAGGCGCGGCCGTCACGCATGCGTACGGTCTCGATATGCTCGGCGGCATAGCGATCGATGCCGGCGACTTCGGGGCTGTTGCGGAACGCCTCGACATCGATCTCATGCGGGAAATGGCCGCCATTCATCAGGATTGCGCCGTCCTTGATCAGCGACAGATCGGCCGCGGTGATGATATCCGGATAGCCTGTGACCGTGACGAGGATATCGGCAGAGCGGATTGCCGCCTCGCGCAACGGTGTCGAGAAGCCGTCCAGATGCGCCTCCAGCGTCGTCACCGGATCGATATCGACGACGCTGACCGCGGAAAAAGCGTTGCGGAAGCATGCCGCCGCCCCCTTGCCGCAGGCGCCGTAGCCGAAGACGGTGACGCGTTTGCCATTGGTGGAGCGGTTGGTAAAGCGCAGATAGCTCTCGAACAGGCTTTGGCCAACGGCATGCCGGTTTTCCGCGAATTGCTTGATCGGGCTGTCGTTGATAACCAGGATCGGCATGTTGAGCTTGTCGCGCAGGGGCAGCAGCCGGGTGCGGCCTGACGTCGTCTCTTCGGTGCCGCCGAGAAGATTGGCATAGGGCTTTTCGGCGGCGCGAACGAATAGGTCGCCGCCATTGTCGAGCAGCAAGTTCGGCTTCTCGGCAAGGATCGCATCGAGGCTCGCGCCATGCTCATCGGCATTGCTTGTCTGCGTGGCAAAGACGGTGATGCCCTGAGCGCGGAGATAATCGACGGTTTCCGGCTGGGTGCTGTTGAGATTGCCGGTGCAGACGAGGTCAGCGCCGCCAGCGCGCAGCGTCATCAACAGGGCGACCGTCTTCGGCTCCAGATGAATGCCGGTGCCGATGGTGAGACCGACAAAGGGCTTCGTCGCATGAAACTCCTTGGTCGTCGCCGCCAGCAGCCGGCAGCTTGCGGCAACCCAATCGATGCGGGACAAAGAAGAAGACTGATCCATGATGCGCTCCTGGCGGCTGGTTTCATGTCGTGATCTGGCATGCCGGTCGGCGGCCTGTCGATGGACATTGGAATGCACAGCATGGCAGAAAATCTGCCATGCTGGCTCGCTAAGCGCCTGCGGCGATCAACCAATCCGCCAGCCGGGCCAAATCCGGGTCCTTTGCGTCGCCGCTGCGGATGCTGAGGCTGTAGCCGGCCGGCCGGCGAATGAAGCCGTAAGGCGCTACCAAAGTACCGCGCTCGAGGTCCTCGCCGATGGCCGTGCGCGGCGCGATGGCGACCCCAAGGCCGGAGCGGGCGGCGCCGATCGCAAGCAGCAGATCCTCGAACTCACGATTGCCGGCAAACCGGACGGGTGCATGGCCGCTTTCCGCGAACCAGTCATTCCAAAGGCTTGGGGCGGAACGGCTACCCAAGGCGACAGCGCCGGCCAAAGCCGGAACGCCGGCGGCAAGGCCGAGACGAGCCGCAACCTCCGCAGTCGCGACCGGGCCGAACTCATCCTCCATGAAGCGAATGGCCGTGATATCGCGCGTCGGCCTGTATTCGCCACCCATGACCACCGCTTCGAGATCGGGACGTCTGACCAGAGGCTCCACTGTCGCCATCGGCACGATATCTATGTCGATGTCCTGAAGTGCCACCTGCAGATCGGCACCGCGCGGCATCAGCCACCAGACGGCAAAGGCCGAGGGAACGCCGAGCCGGATGGAGCGCCGGTTCCCGGCCGAAAGCTCCGCCGAGGCCCGCGCCAGGATGCCGAAGGCGACACCGATGGAATCGGCGAACGCCCTGCCCTTCGCCGTCAGGACGAGCCGGCCGTTCTCCCGATCGAACAAAGACACGCCGAAATGAGCTTCCAGCACGTTCAATTGCTGCCTGACGGCACCGCGCACGACGCCGAGTTCATCGGCCGCCTTCAGGATGCTGCCACGACGCGCGACGGCGTCAAAGGCGCGCAGCGCGTTCAAGGGTGGCAGGCGTCTGGACGAAGCATGTTGGGACATGACAAAGATTTATCTTTTTTTCCAGTATGATAGTGGGCCCGTTTAAGCAACTGCGCCGTCTGCGGCATAAAAATGCTGTTGAATGTCGCTTTCAGCACAATCGCCGGCGAATATCAGAAGGCAAATCCTGCCACTTTTAACTACTCACCACTCAATAAATTTGTGGGGAAATACCATATACCGCCATATGGACCGCAAAACTTTTCCACACGATGTTATTATAGAATACAACCTTCACTCCAGCCCCAAAAGGTGAACCGACAATTGGCCATTTTCAGCCGCATAGCGAATGATGTGCAACTGATGTTTCGGCGTCCGCCGCGACAGCAGTATGCCGCGCTCTGTTATCGGGTGAAGAAGAAGACACGCGATCTCGAAGTGCTGCTGCTGACCAGCCGCGATACAGGTCGCTGGGTCATTCCCAAGGGTTGGCCGATGCCGGGCAAGCTCTCCCATGAAGTCGCGGCGCGTGAAGCCTTCGAGGAGGCCGGCGTGCGCGGCACCGTGGAAACCGCGCCGCTCGGCGCGTTCAGCTACGACAAGGTACTGAAGGACGGCATTCAAGTGCCGTGCCGTGTGCAGGTCTATGCACTCGAAGTCAGCGAACTCGTCAAGAACTTCAAGGAAAAAGGCGAACGCTCCATCGAATGGGTCTCTAGCGACGAAGCGGTCAAGCGCGTTCGCGAGCCGGAATTGCGCGACCTCATCCTTGTCTTCGCACAGCGGATGACGCAAACATCCGCGGTGGAACAGACGAAGTAAGCCACAATACTCACAAGAAACTGTGCCAGGATGCAGGGTGCATATTGCGCCGCCCGTCGGGCAGCGCAATACGAGAGGTTTCGATTCAGAGAATGGCATGCCCGACCAGCCGGCAACACCAGTAAAGCGGACACTCGACAAGGACCTCGACAGATTCACCTATGTCGAGGATGCGACCCATCACGTCACCAAGCGTCTGGTTGCGCCCGGCATCGGCCTGATCTTCCTTGGCCTCGCCATGGTTTTTGCCGGTATCTACGTACTCGACCAACCGCGCGCGACATTGATCTTCGCCGCCGTGGCGCTCGCCGGCTACATGGCCATGAATATCGGCGCCAAGGACGTGGCCAACAATGTTGGTGCGGCGGTGGGCGCACGCGCGATCACCATGACGCAAGCGCTGATCATGGCGGCCATATTCGAAGTTCTCGGCGCAGCGATCTCGGGCGGGCCGGTCATCAACACCATCTCGACGCATATCGTCGACACCAACCGCATCATCAGCAGCGGCAAGCTCGCATGGCTGATGATGGCGGCACTTCTGGCGGCTGCACTCTGGATCAACTTCGCCACCTGGCTGAAAGCCCCCGTTTCGACCACGCATGCGATCGTCGGCGCCGTTGTCGGCGCGGGCGCCGCGGCCGTCGGTCCGGAACTGGTCAATTGGCGAATGCTGGCGGCCATCTCCGCCGGCTGGGTCGTGACGCCTTTTCTCGGCGGCGCCATCGCCGCCAGCATCCTCTTCTTCATCAAGAGCACCATCATCTATCGCGACGACAAGCTCGCAGCCGCCAGATACTGGATCCCAATATTGATCGGGCTGATGGCCGGCGCTTTCTCCAGTTATCTCATCGTGCAGCTCGTGCCCAAAGGGGCGATCTCAGGCCTGCTGAATATCGCAATCGGCTTTGGCTTTGGCGTCGGCGTCATAACATGGCTCGGCGCGCGACCGCTGGTGGCGGCGCAATCGACCGGGCTCGAAAACAAGAACAGTTCGTTGCGCAAGCTTTTTCGCCTGCCGCTGATCGGTGCGGCAGCGCTGATGTCCTTTGCGCATGGCGCCAATGACGTCGCCAATGCAATCGGTCCGCTTGCGGCGATCGTTCGCGATATCGGCCTCGGCGGCTCGCTCAGCGTAGTGGCGGAAACCACCACCCGGAACGCCCCATACTGGGTCGTCCTCATCGGCGGCTGCGGCATTTCTGTCGGCGTGCTGCTCTACGGCCCGCGCCTGATCCGCCTGATCGGCGAACAGATCACCAAGCTCAATCCAATGCGGGCCTATTGCGTCGCCACATCGGCGGCGCTCACCGTCATCGTCGCGGCCTGGTTCGGGTTTCCGGTGAGCTCGACCCATATCGCTGTCGGGTCGGTCTTCGGCGTCGGCTTCTTCCGCGAATGGTATACCAGCCACTCCAGGCGGAGGCTCGCCTACATGCGCGGCAAGGCTGAAGCCGCCGGCATCCCCTGGCACGAGGCCAATAATACCGACGAACGCAACCCTGACGAAATCCATCGCCGGCGCCTGGTGCGCCGCTCGCACTTCATGACCATTATCGCCGCCTGGGCGATCACCCTTCCGATGTCGGCTGTGCTTGCCGCCGTCGTGTATTGGGTTATGGTCGCGCTCTTCATCTAAGGGATTCGAGAGGTATCCATGCGCGCCAATTTCCGCATGCAGCGGCTGTTCGTGACTTCAGACATCGAGGCGGGCAGTGCCATCGAAGCCGATCAGGATCAGTTCAACTATCTCGCCAACGTGCTGCGCATGGAGGACGGCGCGGAGCTGCTGATCTTCAACGGCCGCCACGGCGAATGGAGAGCCAGCATCTCCTTCCCCTCCCGCAAGCGCATACAGCTCACGCCCGTCGAGGAAGCACGGCCGCAGCCGGCCCCTTCCGACCTGCACTATCTCTTCGCGCCCCTGAAGGTCGGGCGGCTCGATTATCTCGTGCAGAAGGCCGTGGAAATGGGCGCGGGCCTGCTGCAGCCGGTCATGACCCAGCATGTGCAGGGCAAAATCACCAATCTGGACAAGGTCAGGGCCAATGTCATCGAGGCGGCGGAGCAATGCGGCATCCTCGGCATTCCCGATGTCGCCGAACCGGTGAAGCTTGCCGATCTGCTCGCCCGCTGGCCGCGCGAGCGGCGCATCATCTATTGCGACGAAGGCGATGCCGGCCAGAATCCATTGCCGCTGCTGACGAAGGTCAAGGAGAAGCATCTGGCGTTGCTGGTTGGCCCCGAGGGCGGGTTTTCGGAAGAAGAGCGCGCGCTGCTGCGCAGCCTCGATTTCGTCACGGCCATCCCCTTGGGACCGCGCATCCTGCGCGCCGACACGGCCGCCGTCGCGGCCATGGCCGTGATCCAGGCCGCGATCGGCGACTGGAACTAGAGCAATTCCAGGAAAAGTGCGTAGCGGTTTTCCGTCCGGAATTGCGTAAAAACAATAGCATAGAGCGGTCAGGCGGTTCCGTGAAACGCGTAACCGCTCTAGGCTCGCCTCGCCGTCAGCCCACCACGGCGAACACCGTCGCAACGACCAGCAGGACAGCCAGGGAGATGTTGACCGCCCGCGAAACCGTGGGATGCTGAAGGAAGCGCGACAGAGAGGCGCCGACGAGAAGCCATACGATATGGATGGCGACGATCATCCCCGTCAGCAGCGCGATCTTCACTGTGGTATCGAGCAGCCGCCGATCCTGAAAGACGCTGACACCGGCGAAGACTGCGGCGATCGCCACATAGGCCTTCGGATTGGCGACAGCCAAAAGGAAGCCACCGGAAAATGCGGGGGCGGCGACCTGATCGTCACTGCGTGCCAGCGGCGGCGCCGTGGCGATCCTGAAGGCGAGGTAAAGGATGTAAACAGCCGAAACCACCGTCAGCACGAGCGCGCCATGCGGCACGGAGAGCAATACGGCAACGACGCCGGCTGCCACGGCCAGCAATACCGCAACAGTGCCGACGATGAGGCCGGACACATATCCAAGCGATCGCCGGAAGCCATAAGCAGCACCCATCGCCGTCGCGCTGATCGTCGAAGGACCGGGGCTCCCCATGATGACCAAGGACGCCAGAAGCAGCGTCAGGATGGGATAAAGGCCATTTTCACCGAACATGGATATGCTCCGTTCATTGTCAGTCGAAGCAAACTATCCGCGGGAATGGCTGGAGGTCTTGAACACTTGTGCAAATATGCCGGCGAGTCGCACAGTCGCGATGCGACCTCTAAGACACAAAATCCTATTTTTTTGAACGACCCTTGAAAGAAATTCACTTGCACCGTACCTCAATCCGCGTCAATCACCCTTCCAATTGGCCTGCGGCTGGCGCGGGTTCTCTTTCCGAGATCTAAGGTAATACCATGGCGCGCGACACCACCGACCAGACTCCGCTCTCATCGGTCTCGGAAATGACGGCCTATCTGGCCGCCGGCAGCAGGCCCAAGGAGGACTTCCGCATCGGTACGGAGCACGAGAAGTTCGTGTTCTTCCGCGCCGACAACAGCCCTGTGCCCTATTTCGGCGAAGCCAGCATTTCCGCACTCCTGAAGGGGCTGCAGGAAAAGAGCGGCTGGGATCCGATCATGGATCGCGGCAACATCATCGGGCTCAGTGAGCCCACAGGCATGGGCGCGATCTCGATCGAGCCGGGCGGCCAGTTCGAATTGTCAGGCGCGCCGCTCGAAACCATCCACGAGACCTGCAAGGAATCCAACAGCCATCTGGCAACCGTGCGCGAGATCGCCGAGCCGATGGGCATTCGCTTCCTCGGGATTGGCGGCAGCCCGAAATGGACCCTGGCCGAAACCCCGCGCATGCCGAAATCCCGCTACGAGATCATGAGCCGCTACATGCCGAAGGTCGGCACCCAGGGTCTCGACATGATGTACCGCACCTGCACGATCCAGGTGAATCTCGATTTTTCGTCGGAAGAGGACATGCGCCGCAAGATGCGCGTGTCGATGAAGCTGCAGTCGCTGGCAACGGCGCTCTTCGCCTCCTCGCCCTTCACCGAGGGCAAGCCAAACGGCCTTTCCTCCTGGCGCGGGGACATCTGGCGCGATACCGACAACAGCCGCGGCGGCCTGCTCGACTTCACCTTCCGGGATGATTTCGGCTTCGAAGACTACGTGAAATGGGCGCTCGACGTTCCCATGTATTTCGTCGTCCGCGACGGTCGCTACCATGACTGTACGCATGTCACCTTCCGCCAGTTCATGAACGGCGCCTTGAAGGGCGAGATCGCGGCCTGGGAGCCGACGATGGGCGACTGGACGAACCATCTTTCGACGCTCTTCCCCGACGTGCGTCTCAAGCGCTTCCTGGAGATGCGCGGCGCCGACGGCGGCCCCTGGCGGCGCATCTGTGCCCTGCCGGCCTTCTGGGTCGGCCTGCTTTACGACGATGCCGCGCTGACGGCTGCCGACGAGCTGACCAAGGACTGGAGCTTCGACGAGGTCAATGCGCTGCGCAACGTCGTGCCGGCGCAAGGCCTGAAGGCCGTGATCAAGGGGCATGGCCTGATGGACATTGCCCGCGAAGTCGTCGGCATTTCCCGCATCGGCCTGAAGAACCGCGCGCGGCTGAATGGCGACGGGCAGGACGAAACCGTCTTCCTCGCACCGCTCGATGAGGTGCTTGCCAAGAAGGGCACGCTCGCCGACGATCTGCTGATGCTCTACAACGGCCGCTGGAACCAGTCGGTCGAGCCGATCTTCGAAGAATATCAATACTGATAGCGGATCTGCCTGCCTTCATCGCCTGGACGGCACGACGGCAGAAACCGGTATGCGCTCTCTTTTTTCCCGCTATACTATCGGAATCATGCGCCGCGTGATTCCGAAGCGGCGTTACTGCGGGGAAAGGGACTTCGATGCTGCCACTCTTCGACATGATGATGCAGGCACAGAACGGCGCCGCGACTGAGGCCATGGCCAAGCAGTTCAACCTCGCGCAGGAACAGGCGACCAAGGCGATGGCGGCGCTGATGCCGGCCTTCTCGACCGGCTTCAAGCGCAGCGCGGCGGACCCCTATAATTTCATGGGCGTGATGCAGGACATCACCTCAGGCAACTATGCCAAATATTTCGAGGACATGGGCAAGGCCTTCACGCCGGAAGGCATTGCCGATGGCAACGCCGTCTTGGCGCGCCTCTTCGGCTCCAAGGAAGTCTCCCGTGCGATCGCGGCGCAGGCCGCACAAATGACCGGCGTCGGCCAGGAGATCTACAAGCGCATGCTGCCCGCCATGGCCGATACGCTAATGGGCGGCCTGTTCAAGGAGACCAGCGGCCAGATACCGCCAATGGCCAATCCCTTCCTCAACACGGCGATGGGCGAGATGATGCAAGGCTGGCTGCAGACCATCGGTTTCGCGCCGAAGCAGCGGCCGTCTCCGCAGGCAAACATCTTCAACAACCCCTTCACCCAGGCGATGGAACTGATGTTCGGCGGCGATCCGGCCAAGCACGGGAAGGCCGAACCCGCCAATCCCTTCCTCGACAATCCCTTTGCCAAGGCGTTTCAGGACATGATGCGCAACTTTCCGATGTCGCCAGTCGAGCCGCCGAAGGAAGAACCCAAGGCGAAGCCCGCCGCCGGCGTCGACATGGCCGCCTATACCGACATGTTCAACGCCATGTTCGACAGCGGCCTGGAAGTGCAGAAGAACTACCAGAAGAACATGGAAACGATCTTCGATAGTTATATGCAGAACGGCAGCCCGGCCAAGACGCCCGAAGGCAAGTCCTAGAGCGTTTTGTTTCTTTACGCATTCCAGACGGAAAACCGCTTCGCACTTTTCCTGGAAATGCTCTAACCGCGCTGCCACACGCGGCGTGCAGGCTGGAGGCGACCGATGGGCCTACGCGGCAAGCGTCGGATAGTCGATATAGCCCTTGGCTCCGGGCGCACAGAAGGTCGAGCGATCCGGTTCGTTTAGAGGCGCGTTGCGACGAAAACGCTCCGGCAATCCGGGTTGGCGAGAAAGACCGTGCCAAAACCACCGCGTCGGCTTTGCCTTCCCTTAAGAGCTCCTCCGCACGCGCCTGAGTGAGCCCACCACCGATGATATATGATCCGGCGAGACGCGGACGGAGCAGCTCATGATAATCCACCGTCGCACCGAACAGCGCGACATGGAGAGACAACGATCTCAAGCAAACTCGACATCCATTGTTCGAAATTCCGCACAACCTGTACTGATTGCACCCGGTTATCAAACAGCGGGATTGCGCATATCTCTGTTCCATCTTGAATGGAGATAATCATGTCCAACATCGATCAATCCGGCAGCTTTACCCTCGGCGACTATAGCGTCAAACGTCTCGGCTACGGCGCCATGCAGCTTGCGGGCCCCGGCGTGTTCGGGCCGCCCAAGGATCACGAGACGGCGCTCGCCGTATTGCGCGCAGCGGTCGCCGCTGGCGTCGACCATATCGACACAAGCGATTTCTACGGCCCGCACGTTACCAACCGGCTGATCCGCGAAGCGCTCCACCCCTACCGTGACGATCTCGTCATTGTCACCAAGATCGGCGCCCGGAGGGGCACGGATGCCTCATGGCTGCCGGCCTTCTCTCGCGAGGAGCTGACGCAGGCGGTGCATGACAATCTCCGCAATCTGGGGCTGGATGTGCTTGACGTCGTCAACCTTCGCATCATGCTCGATGTGCATGGTCCCGCCGAGGGGTCGATCGAGGCGCCCCTGACAATCCTGGCTGATCTTCAGAGGCAGGGTCTCGTGCGTCACATCGGGCTCAGCAACGTCACCGCCAAGCAGATCGCCGAGGGACGTGGGATCACCGAGATCGTCTGCGTGCAGAACCAGTATAATCTGGCTCACCGGGCCGACGACACTCTGATCGACGAGCTTGCCCGCGACGGTATCGCCTATGTGCCGTTCTTTCCGCTCGGCGGGTTCTCCCCGTTGCAATCCTCCACCCTGTCCGATGTCGCCGCACGCCTGAAGGCTACGCCGATGCAGGTGGCGCTCGCCTGGCTGCTTCAACGCGCACCGAATATCCTGCTCATTCCCGGCACCTCGTCTCTCGAGCACTTGCAGCAGAATCTCGCCGCCGCCGGGCTCGTGCTGCCGAAGAACGAGATTGCCGAACTGGATCGCATCGCGGGCGTCGGCGCCGCCTGACGCTCTCTGGATCCGATTGTTTTGGAGCTCCCCCGCCCCGCTCATGGCAGAGGCGGGGGTGTTGCACACGTCACGAGCTTAACCGCATGACGCAGTTTTTCCTCATTCCACGGTCCCTGCCCAATCGGTGGTCCCTGCCCAATCGGTCGTCCGCAAGGGTAATTCCAGCCGACGCGATATCCCGATGCTCTCCAGAAATATCTCGTCGTGGCTGACCACCAGCAGCGCGCCGTCATAAGCGCGCAATCCCGCCTCGACCGCCGCGATCGAATCGATATCGAGATGATTGGTGGGTTCGTCGAGGATCAACAGTGCTGGCGGCACCGCTCCGCCGAGCACGCAGGCAAGGCCTGCGCGCAACAGCTGTCCGCCGCTCAAGGTGGAGACGATCTGCAGCGCCGCATCCGCCCTGAACATGAAGCGCGCGAGCGCGGCGCGGCAGGCCGTTTCGTCCGCATCCGGATTGATGTCGCGGAAGTTGTCGCGGATCGAAAGCGATGGATCGAGCAGGCTGACGCGCTGATCCAGGATGGCTGAGGAGACGACGCGCACCGTCCCACTCCATGGCTCCAACGCACCGGAGACGAGCGCCAGAAGCGTCGTCTTGCCCGAGCCGTTCGGCCCGGTGATCGCAATGCGTTCCGGGCCGGTGATGACGAAATCGAAATCGCTGATAATCGGTCGTTCCGGCTGATAGCCGGCGGTGACTTTCTCCATCTTCAGAACGATCCGGCTTGCCGGCAATCCCGATGTCGGCAGCTTGACCGTCAGCGGTTGCAGGATCTCGATCTTTTCGCGGGCGGCTGCGGCATCCTGCAAAGCCTGGGCGCGCCGGCGCTCGGCAAGACGCGCGTTCTCGCCGCCCGTCGTCTCGCTTCGCTCCTTCAATCCGCCGAGCATGATGCGCGGTATGCCGCCTTTGGCCGCCATCTTCCGGCCGGCCTTGTCCCGGCGGGCCTGCCGCTCGACTGTTGCCTGCGCGCTTCGTGCGACCTCAACTACGCGCTTCTCGGCCTCGGCGAACTCATGCTCGACCGCCGCCAGCTCCAGGACCTTGCGTTCACGATATTGGCTCCAGTTGCCGCCGTAACGTGTCGCCCCGAGCGAGGTCAGCTCGACGATCGCATCCATCGCATCGAGCAGCTCCCTGTCATGGCTGACCACGATCGCGCCCGCTCTCCAGTTCGAAAGCAGATCGATCACCGAGGCACGGCCGTCGCGGTCGAGATTATTGGTCGGTTCGTCCAGAATGAGGAAATCGGGATCGTCGACGATCAGCGCCGCAAGGCCACATCGCGTGCGCTGCCCGCCAGACAGGGTGACGAGAAGTGTCTCGGGCGAGACATCGAGCCCGACGCGATGGAGCGCCGAGGCGATGCGGGCCTCCAGCGTCCAGTCCGCCGAGGCGAGTTCTTCGGCCGTTGCCCCGCCAGCCTCCGCACGCTTCAGGACGGCCAGTGCCTCGCTCGCCCCGAAGAGATCGGCGACGGTTTCACCGGCCTGCACTTGAACGCTCTGACGCAGGATGCCCAGTCTGCCGTTGAAGGAGACCGTGCCGGACCGGGGCTGCAATTCGCCGGCAACGAGCTTGAGCAGCGTCGTCTTGCCGACGCCGTTGCGGCCGACAAGGCCCGTGCGTTCGGTGCCGAAGCTCAGATCGAGATTGGAAAGAAGCGGCCGGCCGTCAGGCGTGGACCAAGAAAGATTGGATAGAACGATGGATGAAGGCATGGATACGAATGTCCCCGATGGCAAGGCTGAACGGCATTGCGGTCGGGTTGGAATCCATTGCGGCACACATCCTGTTTGAATGACTGATGCCCATAAGTTAGGCGACAAATAGTTTCAGTTCAAGCTTGGGCGTCGACGGCATCAAGAAAGCTTATGACTCGCTTCCAGGTGAGGTCGGCAGCCGCGGCATCATAATCGGGCAGGCTGGCATCGGTATAAAGATGGCCGCCGCCGGGATAGGTGAATATATCCGCCGCGATCCCGGACCGCGCGGCCGCCGATCGCCAGGCGGCAACATCCTCCTCCGGTTCGAACGGATCCGGTTCGGCAAGATGGAGCTGAACGGGCAGGCCCTTGCGGGCATTGTCGGCAATTCCGGCGATGCCATGCAGGAAAAGGACGCCGGCGGTCTTCGGCCGTTTCGGCCAGAGGCTCGCCGCAACGGCGGCGCCCATCGAAAACCCGGCGAGCACAGTCGATGCAGGCAGGCCCGCCATCGCCCATTCCGCGCGCTCGCAAATCGTCGGCCAGCCGATTTCGTCCTTGAATTCAAAGCCTTCTTCGATCGATCGGGCGATCAGCCCTTCATAGAGATCCGGTGCGAAAGCCTTGTGTCCGGCCGCCTGCACGCGCTCGACGGCCTCATTTTCGAGAGAACGCAAGCCATAGACAGAGTGGAAGAAGATCACGGTTGCCATCGCCACATCCCTGCAATTTCGATCAGCGGTAACATAAGGCAATTGCCGCTGCAGGCAACTTGTCCGCCCATGGTCTGCCGTCGGAACAATATCCACAAAAAGAAAAAACCCGGTGTTGGCCTGAGGCCGAACACCGGGAAAGAGGCAGGGCTTATTGGCTATCACCCTGCGGGGAAACTATTTTCCGACTTCAGTCGCGGAAGCTGCGGAAGGCGGAGAGGCGTGTGCGGCGACGCGCGGAATTAGTCAGGTGGCTGGACGGGTCCTCGAAGAAGGTCGAGGTGATCAGCGCGGCGTCGAGGTCCTGGCGGGTCAGGCCGATGTCCTTCAGCTGGCTGTCGTTCAGCTCATTCAGATAGTGGATCTCGCGGCGATTGCGGATTGCGCGCCAGCCGGATGCCACATTGGCGAAAGCAAGCATCAAGCGTGCCGTCAACGGCAGCGACCGTGTTGCAGGGCCGAGGTGAAGTGTCCGATCTGTCGTGCGCATTTCCGTAGTCCTTTCCTTGAGGCACACGCTAGCCAAGCCCCTTCCCGATGATCTGGGAAAGGGGCGTCGGCCGGGAGAAGTTCGATAAGAGCTTCTGTTCGATTGGTATGCTGAATTGCATCAGGAAGATGCCAAAGCCCTATTGATCAGTCCAACGAATGTTTCTAATGATAACTATCAAACTCCTTTATAGGTGAGACCATGGCCGCGCCGCTCGACCTCGACCAATTGCAGACCTTCATCGCAATCGTGGATTCCGGCAGCTTCACCAAGGCCGCCGACCGGGTATTCAAGACACAGTCGGCGGTTTCGATGCAGATGCGCCGGCTGGAAGAGCGCGTCGGCAAGCAGCTTTTCATCAAGGACGGCCGCGGCAACCGCCTGACCGCCGAAGGCGAAAAACTGCTCAACTACGCCCGCCGCATCATCCGCCTGAACAACGAAGCGATGGCCGCCTTCGACGACAACCGTCTCGAAGGGACGTTGCGGATCGGCACGCCGGATGATTACGCCGACCGCTACATGCCCGAGATCATCGGCCGCTTCGCCAAGACGCATCCGAACGTCGAGCTCTACATCGTCTGCGAACCCTCGGTCGATCTTGCCGAGCGGATGCATCGCGGCGAGCTCGATATCGCGCTCGTCACGCACAATCCGCGTGAGAGAATGTCCGATGTCGTGCGGACGGAGCCGCTCTGCTGGGTCGGCTCGGCCAACCATCCGCTGCGCGACGATGCACCCATCCCGCTCGCCGTCGGGCGGCGCGACTGTCAGTGGCGCCAGCTTGCCTGCTCGGCGCTCGATGCCGGCGGCCGCGACTATCAGATCCTGTTCACCAGCTGGTCCTGCACCGTGGTTGCGGCGGCGGTGCTCGCCGGGATGGCGGTTTCGGTCATGCCGGAATCGGCGCTCAGGACCGGCATGAAAGTGCTGACCCAGGCCGACGGTTTCCCGCCCCTGCCGCCAGTGCAGATCGGCATCATGAAGCGGGCGGGCCTTTCCGTGTCGCTGATGAACGCCATCACCGCCCATATCTCCGCCTGCCTGGACAACATCACGCCGGCAGCGGTCGACGACGACCTCGATGGCGAGGTGAAGACCTACACCCGCTATTCTCCAAGGCTGCGCGCCGGGCATATCCTGCCGGGCTGGTAAGCGCCTTTTCGGCAACCGGCGCCTCTTTGCCCGATCTTGCTACGCTGCCGGCTCTGCCAGCAGCGTAGCGCGGATCACCTGTTTCCATTCATGCAGCAAGCGTATCGACATTCCATGGTCGCTCATGATGGCAAAGCGGACGGATGCGCCGATCAGATGGCTGAAGAGCTGCGTGCGCGCCTTCAGGTCGATGCGGCTTTCGGCCGGCAGGAAGGGCTGGATATTACTGAGGAATATTTCAGCGACGTGATTGCTGTGCTGCATGTTGAGCTGCAGGATATCCCTGTCTATCTCCGTTCCCAACCATACGCCCAGATAGGCCGGATCGCCGCGAAATTCGCGGTAGTACCAATCGATCATGCCGCAAACCAGTTCCACGGCATGGTCAAGCGACCTTACGGCGGCGAAGGCTTCCCCGACCTTCTGCTGGATGAGATTGGCGTGACGCTCGAGCAAGGCCCTGACGATCGCGGCCTTGTCCGGGAAATACTGATAGATCGAACCGATCGGGATCCCGGCCACGGTGGCCAGCTCCGTCATTTTCACCGCGCTGACGCCCTTCTCCGCGATCAACCTGGCGGCAACGGCGAGAATGGCGTCGACACGCTGGATGCTTCGTTCCTGCTGCGGCCTCTTGCGGAACGTGGTGTGGGCGGGGCTATCAGGACTCATGCATTTCCCGTTTCCTTGTCATGCGGAACGACGCGGGGCGTGGAGACGCTATGGCATACACGCGTTCAACGCGCGTAAAAGGGAAAATTCCAATTTTAAGTATAGTCGAGATGCACGCTGCGGCTGCGACGACCAAGGCCGGCCATGGTCTCGGCCTTGGTGCATGATGATTGCCTCATCGGGAGGCATCGACGACGTATGATGCGCCCTACGCCACGTATTTTTTCAGGAACTCGACGGTTCGGCCCCAGGCCAGATCCGCAGCCTTCTTGTCATAACGGGCGGCGGACGTATCATTGTTGAAGGCGTGGTTGACCCCGTCATAGACGAAGATCTCGAAGGTCTTGCCGCCGGCCTGCAACTCCTTGCGATAGGCATCGATTCCGGCATTGATGCGATCGTCAAGGCCGGCATAATGCAGCAGAAGAGCGGCCTTGATGTTCGGGACATCGCTCGCCGGCGGCTGCGCGCCGTAATAGGCGACACCGGCCTTCAATTCCGGCGAAATGGTCGCGAAGCGATTGATAAGGCCGCCGCCCCAGCAGAAGCCGACAGCGCCGACCTTGCCGTTGGCCCCGTCGAGCTTGGCGAGATAGGCGAGGCTCGCCTCGGCATTGGCTGCCGTCAGCGCCGGGTCGAGATTGGTGAACATGTCGCGCGCCTTGTCCTCGTCCTCGGGCGTGCCGCCGAGCGGCGACAGGAAGTCCGGCGCCAGCGCGATAAAACCTTCCAGTGCCATACGGCGCGCCACGTCACGAATATGCGGATTGAGGCCACGGTTTTCGTGGATGACGATGACGCCGCCGAGCTTGCCGGCCGCATCCTTCGGACGGACGAGATACCCCTTCATCTCGCCCTTGCTGCCGGCGTAGGTGACATCCTTGCCTTTCACCCTGTTGTCGTCGGCGGCAATGACCTCGGCACTCGCCTTGTTGGCGGCAAGCAGCGGCGCGATGGCGGCGGCAGCTCCGGCCGAGCCTGCAAGCTTCGTCAGCTTTTCCATGAAGCCCCGACGATCGAGCGTCAGATGCGTATATTCGTCATAGGCGTTGATCATCGCCTGCGTCACGATGGGCTTGTCCGTGCTCATGGTCCTGTTCTCCCTATTTTTCTCCGGCAGCCGGCACGTTGCTGCAAGCCACCCGCTGACAAGATAGGTCGCCGGGTCGCAGCGTAACGACAAAGGAAGAACACAAATACGTTACCGCAGGTTACTATCAGCGATTACGCACGCCGCTTAGGAGAAGGCGAGCCAGACGCCGAGCCAGACCCACATGCCGGCCAGCACAATATAGCCCAGGGCAAAGAGCGGGCTGCGGTAGCGCAGGTTGTTGCTGGTCACATGCACGAAGGCATGCACATAGCGCGTGGCGACGAACAGCCAGGCAAGGATCACGGCAGGCAGGTTATCCGCCTGGGTCACATAGAGCACGATGCAGCAGACGTAAAAGAGCAAGGGAAGCTCGAACTGATTGGCGATGCTGTTGCGCACCACCAGGCTTTCCGCAGGCTCGTCGCCGGCATGGTTTTCGCGAAATTGTGAGGGCTTGATCCGGCCGTCGTTCACCAGAACGCGGCGACGCCAACCCAGCAATGCATAGAGAATGAAAACAAGCACCGCATGCGCCACCATCGGCCAGAACATTTCATAGCCTGTCAAGTCGCCAACTCCCTTGGAATTTCCGAAAGCCGAAACGGTCGATCAGGACGGTCTGGAGCCGTCCGGCGAGAGGTAGCGAAAAATCGCGAAACGGGCCAGCAGAATAACGGTCACTACCAGCGTCAGGAACTTCAGCCTCACGATGATTGGCAGCACGCTTGAAAGAAGCGTTACGGTCGAGTCCGATGGCATCGCCGGCGGATAAAGCATGAGGCCGGCGATATTCTCGGCATAATCGACAACCCCATAAAAGACCGGCAGACAGAAAATGACTGTGGTCGCGCCCGGCGGAAGGGGGCGGCCGAAGAAGAAACCGCCGGGACCGATCAGACGCATCAGGCAGAACAACAGGCCGGCCCGCACCAGCGGAAAGACCAGTTCCGGTCCGAGATACATGGAATGCAGGATTGCAGCCAGATCGGGATGATCCTTGAGATAGCGCACCATGGCAATGACATCACCCTGCTCGTAGCCGCCGATGCGCGCATCCAGCATCTGCTGCCCCGCCGCATTGCGAAAGGCAGTGACGAAGCCGGCATAGATCCAGGCAAACAGCGCCAGGCAGAGAGCCGCGAGGATCGCCGTCAGGCCCTGCAGGGACCTGACGCTGCCTTGGGCTTGATCTGCCATCAATCAGACGCCTCCACCCGGATAGTTCGGGCTTTCGCGGGTGATCGTGACGTCATGGGCATGGCTTTCACGCAGGCCCGCGCCGGAGATGCGCACAAAAGTGGCGCGCTCCTGGAAGTCCTTGAGATCGGCGCCGCCGACATAGCCCATCGCAGCCTTGAGGCCGCCGGCGAGCTGATGCAGCACGCCCGAGACCGGGCCCTTGTAGGGTACCTGGCCTTCGATGCCTTCCGGCACCAGCTTCAGCGTGTCGCGGACCTCAGCCTGGAAGTAGCGATCGGCCGAGCCGCGCGCCATGGCACCGACGGAGCCCATGCCGCGATAGGCCTTGAAGGAGCGACCCTGGTAGAGATAGACCTCGCCCGGGCTTTCATCCGTGCCGGCCAGCAGCGAGCCGACCATAGCGGCGGAAGCGCCGGCGGCGATGGCCTTGGCCAGATCGCCGGAGAACTTGATGCCGCCATCGGCGATGACGGGGATGTTCTGGTCCTGAGCGGCCTGGACCGCCGACATGATGGCCGCGAGCTGCGGCACGCCGACGCCAGCGACGATGCGGGTCGTGCAGATGGAGCCGGGGCCGATGCCGACCTTGACGGCGTCCGCGCCGGCATCGATCAGCGCTCGCGTGCCGTCATAGGTAGCGACGTTGCCGGCCATGATGCGGACCGAGTTGGTGAGCTTCTTGACGCGGGTGACGGCGTCGAGAACGCGCTGCGAATGGCCATGGGCGGTATCCACGACCAGGAGGTCGACGCCGGCTTCGATCAGGCGTTCGGCGCGCTCGAAGCCGTCGTCGCCGACGCTGATGGCGGCGGCGGCGCGCAGGCGGCCCTGCGCATCCTTCGAGGCATTCGGGTTGAGCTGCGACTTCTCGATATCCTTGACCGTGATCAGGCCGACGAGGCGACCTTCGCCGTCTACAACAAGCAGTTTCTCGATGCGATGCTTGTGCAGCAGGCGCTTGGCTTCCTGCTGCTGCACGCCGTCCGTGACCATGATGAGGTTTTCACGGGTCATCAGCTCGTAGATCTTCTGCTGAGGATCGGAAGCGAAGCGGACGTCGCGATTGGTGAGGATGCCAACGGGGAGTTGCGACTTTTCAACGACCGGAATGCCGGAAATGCCATGCGCCCTCATCAGGGCGAGTGCCTCGGCAAGCGTCGCGTCGGGACCGATCGTCACCGGATTGACCACCATGCCGCTTTCGAATTTCTTGACCTGGCGGACCTCTTCGGCCTGCTGGACCGGCGTCAGGTTGCGGTGGATAACACCGAGGCCGCCGGCCTGGGCCATGGCGATGGCAAGACGGCTTTCCGTCACCGTGTCCATCGCGGCTGACATGATCGGCAGGTTCAGTTCTATGTCCTGGGCGATGCGGGTGGCAATATTCGTCTGGCCGGGCATGACCTCGGAGTGTCCCGGCTGCAGGAGCACGTCGTCGAATGTCAGAGCATCCAACCCGGTTGACGTTTCAATAATGCGTGCCATGGCCAAATTCCTTCGTCTGTGAAAAACAGCAAGGCTCCGGAACGAATCGTCTACCGGGCGATCTTGCAAGTGTTGCTTGGAAGTTGGCGAGGGCTGGTAACACGTCTATGACAGGAAGGGAATAGGGAAAAGCGCCCGGTGGATAACACCATCCCCCACACCGTGCCATGAAACTGCAAACGGCGAGTGTTTGGGCGGCTTTTATGGAAATCCGCTCTCTAGGCATGCAACCGTTGCAGGCATTCGGGATTTCGATTGCCGTATGAGGTTCCCTTTGCCATGCTGGGACATACTGGGCGCGCAGCTTTGAACGGAAGAGAGATCGGGGATGAAGACCGTCACCGCCGGAGTCCTGGAAATCGCCTATCACGAAACCGGACCGCTCGACGGCAAGCCGGTCATCCTGCTGCACGGCTTCCCCTATGATGTCCATGCCTACGACGAGGTCGCACAACAGCTTGCAACAGAGGGCTGGCGCTGTCTCGTGCCGTTCCTGCGCGGCTACGGCCCGACCCGTTTCCTGTCAGATGAGACCTTCCGCTCCGGAGAGCAAGCGGCGCTCGGCGCCGATCTGCTGGCATTCATGGATGCGCTATCCATCCCTTCAGCCGTGCTCGGGGGCTATGATTGGGGCGGACGGGCAGCCTGTATCGTCGCAGCACTTTGGCCCGAGCGCGTTCGAGGGCTGGTGAGCTGCGGAACGGGATACAACATCCAGAATATCGCCATGGCCGAACACCCGGTCTCGCCGGAGGAAGAATGCCGTTATTGGTATCAGTACTATTTCCACTCGGAACGCGGCCGAGCCGGGCTTGCTCAGAATCGCCGCGACCTTTGCCGTTTCATCTGGCGGATATGGTCTCCGACATGGACATTCGATGACGCCACCTTCGAACAGAGCTATCTCGCGTTTGAAAATCCCGATTTCGTTGACATCGTCATTCACTCCTATCGGCATCGCTTCGGTGGCATCCCTGGGGATCCGGCGTTGCAGCCCATCGAGGCGCTACTAGCGAAACAGCCTGACATCACCGTGCCGACTGTCGTTCTGCAGGGAGCAGACGACGGGGTCGATCCACCAGATGCGATCGACTACGCCGCCAGCCATTTCACAACACCATTTTATGAGCGCCGCGTCATTCCCAAGGTAGGTCACAACTTGCCGCAGGAAGCGCCGGCCGCCTTTGCAGCCGCCATCCGTTCCGTCGCGAGATAGGGTGATGATCTATTCCACGACTGTAGCGTAAGGCTTATGTCCGGGAGCCAAGGCAGGACTATCCCCCTGCCCTCACAAGTCGAACTGATAGGTCTTCGGAATGTAGCGGAAGCCTTCCGGCTGCTTCTCGACGAAGCCGACGGCGGGGAAAGGCATGTGGAAGCCGAGGAAGGGAATCCGGTCGGCGGCGATCATATCGAAGATGCGCCGCCGGGTTTTGGCGGCTTGAGTCTTATCCACATCGAAGCGGACTTCCCAGTCCGGACGGCCGACGGACAGGATATAGTGATTGGCGGTATCGCCGGTCATGACAAGCTGCTTGCCGTCCGATTCCAGATGAAACACGAGATGGCCGGGCGTGTGACCAGGCGCGAGCATGGCGGTCATGCCGCTGACGATCTGGTCGCCATCCTTAAGGAAGGTCATCTTCTCGGCGAAGGGCGCCACATTGGCAAGCACGGACTTCTGGCCGCCTTCGGCGGGCGTGCCTTCGCGCGCCTTGTCGGTCCAGAAGCCATATTCGATCTCGCCGGCAACGTAGCGGGCGTTCGGAAATGCCGGGACGCCATCCTCCATCAGCCCGCCGATATGATCTCCGTGCAGATGCGTCAGAGCGACGACGGTCACCTGTTCCGGCGTATAGCCAACGGCCTTCAGGCCCTCGCGAAAGCGACCAAGACCGCGCGCGCGGCCGGCGGCGCCGATGCCGGTGTCGACGACGATCACGTCGGAACCCGTGTCGATAATGGCGGGCGTATAGCTGTTCACAAGCTTTTCCGTCGGCAGGAGATTCTGCTCCAGCAGTTTGCGGACCGTATCCGGTGCCTGGTTCGAGCCGAAGATTTCCCACGGGTTGTCCATGACACTGGCACCGTCCTTGATGACGGTGACGGTGCAGGATCCCAATTTGAACTGGTGCGCGTCTGGGGGCGGAACGGCAGTCATGATGTCACTCCTTGTACTGGGGCAGCGTAAGCTGCGCCTATCATCGCCGCCGGCAACGAGGGCCGGGAATATGATCTTGCGTGACCGATAATTTGGTCATGACAAGACAATCCAATTCCGCTAATACACGGGCGGCGTTTTATGCGTTTAGCATTTCCATGCTCTTAGCATATGTCAAATCCTGCGTTCCGCGCCACGCGGCAGCGGACATCACGAAGACGTGATCTCCGAGCGATCATGGAGCAGAATCCGGGATTGGCAGCGGCTTCACATAGGACTACAGAGCGGCTGACTGCCTCCCCAGCGGTCCGCCTTCCCGAAGATAAGACCCATCAAGGCAAGCGCCTATGAATCGCATCGTTCCGCTGATCCTCGCCGTCGCTCTCTTCATGGAACAGATGGATTCCACGGTCATCGCGACAGCGCTGCCGGCGATCGCCAACGATCTGCATGTCGGCCCAATCACCCTCAAACTGGCGCTGACCTCCTACATGGTGTCGCTCGCGGTATTCATCCCGATCAGCGGCTGGATGGCGGACCGCTTCGGTGCGAAGAACATTTTCCGCATCGCCATCTGCGTCTTCGTCATCGGCTCCATCATGTGCGCCTTTTCGGGCGGCCTCTTGGAATTCGTCTTTGCCCGTTTCCTGCAGGGTGTCGGTGGCTCGATGATGACACCGGTCGGACGCCTGGTGCTGGTGCGCACCACGCAGAAGAGCGATCTGGTCTCGGCCATGGCGCTGCTTTCCATTCCGGCACTTGTCGGCCCGCTGGCCGGCCCGCCACTCGGCGGTTTCATCACCACCTATGCCTCCTGGCACTGGATCTTCCTGATCAACGTACCCGTCGGCATTCTCGGCGTCATCCTGTCGTCAATCTTCCTGCCGGAAGTCGAGGCCACCATGCCGCCGAAGCTCGATGCTATCGGCTTCCTGCTGACGTCCTTCGCGGCGGCCGGCGTCGTCTTCGGCATGTCGGTCATCAGCCTGCCGGCGCTCCCGCCATACATCGGCATCTCGGCCATCGTCGTCGGCTTCGTCTGCGGCTTCCTCTATATCGGCCACGCACGTCGCCACCCCGCACCGATCCTCGACCTGTCTCTGTTGAAGAACGGCACCTTCCGCGCTTCCGTCACCGGCGGCACGCTGTTTCGCATCTGCATCGGCGCCATGCCCTTCCTGACGCCGCTGATGCTGCAGCTCGGCTTCGGCCTCAATCCGTTCCAGTCCGGCCTGATCACCTTTGCCGGCGCGATCGGCGCGATCTCGACCAAGTTCATCGCGCGCCGGGTCTTTACCGCCGTCGGCTTCAAGACAGCACTTCTTTCGGCTGCGGCCGTCACGACAATTACGACGATCTGCACCGGCCTCTTCCAGCCGTGGACGTCGCATCTCATCATCATCGGAGTGCTGTTGATCGGCGGCTTCTCGCGCTCGTTCTTCTTCACCGGCATCAATGCGCTCGCCTTTGCCGATATCAGCGACAAGCAGGCGAGCCAGGCGACCTCCATGAGCTCCGTCATGCAGCAGATCAGCCTGGCGCTCGGCGTCGCGGTCGCTGCCATGATCCTGGAAACCTCGACTTTCTTCCGCGGCACGGAACTGCAGGTCAGCGATTTCCACATCGCCTTCTTCTGCATCTCGGCCCTGACCGTGCTTGCCACTATTCCCTTCATCAGAATGGATCGCAGCGCCGGCGCCACGGTCTCCGGCCACAAGGCCGGCCTGAAGCGCGTAGCCACCGCGCAGCCACAGGTGCAGCAGCCGGCCGCAAAATGATGACGCGTCAGTCAGGCGTCGGCGCCTATTCCGGTCTTTCGCAGACGGCGCTCAGCTTGTTGCCATCGGGGTCGCGCACATAGGCAGCATAGAAATTGGCATGGAAGGAACGAAGGCCGGGCTTGCCTTCATCGGTGCCGCCATTGGCCAGGGCCGCGGCATGGAAGGCGTCGACATCCGAGCGGCTTTCCGCATGCAGAGCAACCATCGAGCCATTGCCGATCGTTGCGGCGCGGTGATCATAGGGGGTCACCACCCAGAACCGGCAACGGACGTCGCCATCGGCGGCATAGCCGATTTCCTCGTCCGATTCGCGTTGACGCCGGTAGCCGAGGATCGGCAAAACTGCGTCATAGAAGCCGCGAGCACGCGGAATGTCGTTGGAACCGAGCGTGACGTAAAGAAGCATGGTGATGATGAGCCGCCTTCAGTATCGAGGGGACCACATCATCGACCAAAAGCGACTGCTCAATCAAGCGCTTATTGTGCCGTGCTCGACATTGCGTCCCTTGAAGCCTTTTGCCAGCAGGAACATTTCGACCGATTCCGCCCTGGATGCACCCGGCTTCACATGGACGACCTGGCGGAAGTTCTGCTTCAGCAGGTTCAGCAGGTCGCGCTCCGTGCCGCCCTGGAAGGTCTTGGCGAGGAAATGCCCGCCCTCGGCCAGAACCTCGATTGCGAAATGCGCCGCGACCTCGCAGAGATGCATGGTGCGCAGGTGATCGGTGCGGTGATGGCCCGTCGTCGGCGCCGCCATATCCGACATCACCAAGTCCGGCTCACCGCCGACAGCATCGACCAGCCGTTGCGGCGCGTCCGGGTCGAGAAAGTCGAGCTGCAGGATGGTGACGCCAGGCAGATGCGCCATTTCCAGAAAGTCGATGGCCGCGACGCGAATATCGTCTTCCGTCGAGCCGGTCACCTTGGCCGCGATCTGCGACCAGCTTCCCGGTGCCGCACCCAGATCGATGATGCGGCGTGCGCCCTTCAGGATCTGGTGCTTCTCGTCGATCTCCAGCAGCTTGAAGGCGGCGCGGGCGCGATAGCCTTCAAGCTGGGCTCGCTGCACATAGGGATCGTTGATGTGCCGATGCAGCCACTCCCGCGAGGAGGCCTTCAGCTTCTTTTTCTTGACGCGCTGGCCGAGCTTGCGGCCCGTGCGGTTGCCGGCGATGGTTGGCTTACTCAAGTCTGCGGCCCCTTTACGTCCCTCGGTCGATAACCGCGGCGCGAGCGGCCCCGCCGCCAAACGCCGTCATCCGCCATCATGTCGGTAAGCAATCCCTCGCGCAGGCCACGATCGGCAACGCGCATGCGCGGGCTCGGCCAGCGGCGGCGGATCGCCTCCAGAATGGCGCAGCCCGCAAGAACCAGATCAGCGCGATCCGGCCCGATGCAAGGATTGGCGGCGCGGCCGGCAAAGTCCCACGAGAGCAGCTTCGCCTGCATCGCGCTGACCTCGTCGTCCGACAGCCAGACACCGTCGACCCTGCGCCGATCGTAACGCGGCAGATCGAGATGCACACCGGCAAGTGTCGTCACCGTGCCCGACGTGCCGATCAGATGGAAATCGCCGCTATCGCGTGCGGCCCCCTGTACCGGCGGGCAATCGAAATGTTCGAGCATGCGCTCAACCTCGCACACCATCGTCTCGAACAGCTCCGGCGTTACGTCGCGTCCGCCGTGCCGCTCCGAAAGCGTTACCACGCCGACGGGCAGTGAGGTCCAATGGGTGATATGATTGGCAAGCCGGCTCGAGCGGTTTTCGCCGATGCGGATGACGGCAATCTCGGAGGAGCCGCCGCCGATATCGAAAAGCACGACCGAACGCGCTTCCGGCCCGACGAGCGACGAGCAACCGGAGACGGCAAGCCGCGCTTCGGTCTCGCGGTCGATGATCTCCAGCTGCAATCCCGTTTCGGCGGTGACGCGCTCGAGGAAGGCCTCGCCATTGTCAGCCGCGCGGCAAGCTTCGGTCGCGATCAGCCGCATGCGGCGGATCTCACGCGTCTTCAGCTTGGCGGCGCAGATGCGCAGCGCCTCGACGGCCCGGTCCATGGCATCGCCGGACAGCCGTCCACTGGCGCCAAGCCCCTCGCCGAGACGCACGATTCGCGAGAATGCATCGATGACCCGGAACTGCCCCGGGCGCGTCGGCTGCGCGATCAGCAGGCGGCAATTGTTGGTGCCGAGATCAAGCGCGGCGTAAAGGTCGACCGGACGGGAATCGCCTTCGGCATGATGATGCTGCGCATGCCCCTCACGCCGCGGCATCGATTGCCGGTCATGGCGATGATCCTCATGGACCTGCACGTGCCCGGCGGCAAACGCATTCGTCGGGGCGACAATCTGTGCGGTCTTCTCATGCGCCAGTGGCCGGCCCTGCAAGCCGCGTTTGCTGCGGTGCTTGCGCCGGTTCTTGCCGCTCTTGTGCGATGAGGGATGTCCATGATCCGACGCGGCACGATGTTCCGGCGCGGACGAGGGCTGTTGTATCGGAGAAGCGTGCTGCCCATCACCATGGGCTCCGCCACGGGCGCGGCGTCGGCGCTTTCGCTTTTTGGCCGGGGAACCGGCTTCATCCTCTGTTGGGCGCGTCGCCGCCGGGCTGGGCTTGCCTGCCTGACTGGCCTCGGCAGAATGAGCGGTCGGACGGCCATGGCCGCCACGCTTGCGCTTCGCGCGCCGGGAGGATTTACCCTTCCTGCGCTCTGCTTCCGACGCCCCGTCTGCCTGCGGCGCTTTGCCGCTGTCGGGGTCACTCACGTATCTTTTCCACCGCGCCGAGCGACACCTTCCGGCATGCTGCAGGCGCTCATTCGATTTTCGTTGGGCCGAGAATACCAGCAGGATGGGTTTTCGCCAAATTCTTTTTAGATCGCGCCATTTTAGCTATTCGGTCGCGCTGCTTCCAGCATCCCCCTAACCCGAAACGGCGGCCATCAGGGACGAAACAGATTTTCCACCATGAATTTTACAAAGGCTTGTATTTTTGGCGACAATTGACGGCTCGACGGCCAGAGAATGCGGAATTCGCCGACATCCTCGATATAGTCGGCCAGAACGGAGACGAGCTTTCCCTCCGCAATTTGCCTGCCGATGGTAAAGAGCGGCAGGCAGGCGACACCAAGCCCAGCCTCAGCCATACTGATCAGCGGCTCGAGCGTGCTTGCCATCGACGATACAGGCAGCTCCAATTTTCCCACCCCAGCATCGTAGCGTAACGGCCAGCGTTCCAGCCTGCCGGTTGACGGATATTTGTGGTGGAGACACATGTGTGCGGAAAGGTCTTCCGGCCTTTTGGGAATCCCGAAGCGGTCGAAATACTCCTTCGACCCGACAACACGGTGGGAGAATCTTCCGAGCGTCCGCACCATCAGGCGGCTGTCGGTCATTTCGCCCGTTCGCACCACTGCGTCGAACCCCTCTTCGATCACATCGACCAGGCGATCCGTAAAATCGAGGTCGATCATCACGTCCGGGAACGCGCGCATGAATTTGGTGATCGTGGGCATGAAAAGCATGCCGGCGAGGGGCAAGCTCACGCGGAGCCAGCCACGGGGCGCGGCGATAGTTTGCGACAATTCCTGTTCTGCCGCTTCTATCTCGGAGAAAATTCGCCTGCAGCGCTCGAGAAACATAATACCCTCGGCGGTAATCGCGATGCTGCGGGTGTTTCGGTGAAACAGGCGTACGCCAAGCCTTTTCTCCAAGCGGGCCATGGTTTTGCCGATGGCCGACGAGGAAACGCCGAGTATCTCTCCGGCGCGGACAAAACTGCGGGTTTCCGCCGCAATCACGAACACATTCAACGCGGCGATATTGTCCATGGCGAGCAATCCCATTGCGGACGTCAACGTCCATTATCTGCGGATGACTAGCCCATTTTTTCCGCCTTTGTCGCCGGCTATCTCTCGCAACGCGGCAAATTCCGCCCGACAACTTTTGAACGGAGATCGCGTGACCCATCCCCAAAAAGCCGAGTTCCAATTCGCTTCTCAGCCCACCGTGTTCGTCGTGAACGTCATTCATGCCCATCCGGGCAAGCAGGAGGAAGCATTCAAAATCATCCAGGATGTCGTGCACTATGTTGCGGAACGGAAGGAAGGATTTCTATGGAGCAACCTGTCGAAAAGTACGGACGGCAAAACCGTCGTGAATATCGAGGCGATCCGCGACGAGAACAATGTCGACGAATTCTTTTCCGATCCGGCCTTTCTCGAAAAATTTAAGAAGCTCGATACCGTCTCTGAAAGCGAATTTCACATCTACAAGGTTTCTGACCTCGTGCTTCCGCGTCCACTCGTGGGCTAAGCATTTCCGTTTCTTCCGACCGCGCATCAGAGATCGGAAGAAACGACCACATCAGCGCAAACTGCCGTTTGCGCTGATGGCAGCCGCGACCGAACGGCGCGATTTGAGCCGATGAACAGAGCACTCTCCAAGAGGCCGGTTATCTCAGGCCGTGAGCCTGCCCATGACGTTATCCGCCAATGCCTTCATCCGATCGATCGGTGCGTGGCCGATCAGCATGAAGGCGTGTGTGGCGCTCGACCAGTAGACGATATTCATGCCGCGGCGATTTTCCATATCCGGCGCAGCCGCTCCCCTGGCGGACTGGACGATGCAAAGGGCCATGGGTCCGGTTTGCGGATCGAGATAGGCAATCTGCGCGAGGGGCTTGCTGTCATAATTCAATATCTCGGCACGCTTGAAGTCGACGCCCGGCATGACGACGGTTTCGGGCGCCAGCAACAGGCCCAGCTTAGCGCCAACTTCGTTCAGCTGCGCTGTCTGCTGCGCCCGGTCGCCGCCCGGTGCGCTCAATGTATCCGCCGTATAGAGGGAGAGATATTCGGCAACCACGGCACGCCATTCGGTGTCTTCGTCCGGCCCGGCGAGACGATGGCCAATGCCGATCACCGCGCGGTCTACCGCAATGGCCGCTACGAAGCTCGCGGCAATTGCCGCAAGGAAGCCTCGGCGGCTGACATCGAAGGCACCGGTCTTGCGCTCCTGGACTGCGGGAATGGCGGCGAGCATGGCTTCCAGCTTGGCAGCGGGGGCCTCGGCAAGCAGCGGCTCGAACGCCTGGCGGAACGGCAGGGCGCTGTGCGACAGGAGATCGAATCGCTCCGCCACGCGCTCGTCGGCGGCGATCAGTCGTTCGATCCTTTCGCGATCGGGCGCATCCAGCTCGCCATCAATGAAGGCGGTGAGCTGCTCGTCCGAGGGCATGTTTCCTTTGTTCAATTCACTCATTTCCGTTCCCCAGTCGCCCGCCCCCCGAAGGCCGTCCGTCGTCCATCGCCCCCATGCCTTCAGCAAGCTTTGCCCGCGCCGCCGCCAGCCGGCTCATCACGGTTCCGATCGGCACAGCCAGAATGTCGGCCACCTCGCGATAGGAAAGTCCTTCGACATAGGCGAGAAATACAGCGGTGCGCTGCGCCTCCGGAAGCGCCTGCACCCGTCGCAACACCTGGCCGGCGAGAATATGCGTCTCTGTTTCCCGCGCGCCGTCGAAAACCAGCGTCTCATCGGCATCGACAAAGCCCTGTCCCAGGCGCACCCGCCGCGAACGAACCTCGTTCAGCCATATGGAATGAAGGATCGCAAACAGCCAGCGATCCAGCCTCGTGCCTGATGTAAACTGGGCCGCCCGCTCCAGCGCCCTGACACAGGTCGCCTGAACAAGATCGTCGGCCACGTCACGCTGGCGCGACAGCACCACGCCATAGCGCCACAGCCGCGTCAGATGTTGGGACAGGCCCGCCCTGATATCCTCTTCGCTCGCTATGGCATCCTCCGCGACATCAGCGCTTGCAGGAGCCGCCGGCCTTCTCGGCGGCTCCGATGCTATCAGACTATAAGCAGAAATTGCGGTACGAGCGACCGGCATGGTTCCCATATTTCTCGCAAAGCTCCCTGCTCATGACATTTGTCGTTGAACCGATCCCGGCCTCAAAGGCTCGACGGGTTCAGGATAGCCGCATGAAGATCGCGGTATTCCTCGCAAGTCGTGTTGCCGCAGAGCGCCTTGATCGTACTCAGCTGATCGTTGGCGAGATCCATCTGACCCTTGATGACGTAGGCTTCGCCGAGATATTCGCGGACCAGCGTGTATTTCGGATCCATGGCGACGGACTTCGTATAGTAGGAAATACCTTCATCGGTGCGGCCGAGCTTGCGGGTGGCATAGCCGCGATAGTTCAGCGCTTCGGCCGTGTTGGGGTTCTGCATGGTGTCGAGGACCGCCAACGCTTCCTGATAGCGATGATCCTTCTTGGCCAGCGAATATGCATAGTCAGCGCGGTTTTCGTCCGTGACGTTGGCACCTTGCTGCTTGACGCATTTCTTCGTCTTCTGGTCGTAGATCTCGCCCTTCTTGCAGGTCGGCGTCGTGCTGGAATTGTCGCCGGCTGCGAAAACCGGAACGGTGAAGGCACTGAGGGCGAGGCCTGCGCCGAGGGCAATGGAAGCCAGGCGGAATGCTGTGGTCGTCATGGAATGTCTCCTTGGCAAAATGGACGTTGCGAGGGGAGAACACACCGCCTGCTGCTTTTATTCGGATCGCCTGAGAATATTTTTTCTTCAGACCTTTGGCGGTCGTCACTCTTTTGTGACCGCCCCGGCATCGAATAGATGTCGATCGTTGCGTGTTTCACAGGGCACGCCCTCCAAGGGCAGCAGGAGAAACTCGTGATCGATACCGTCAAACTTCTAAGCCTTGCCGTCGCAACCCCCGACAACATCATTCTCCAATCGGAGGCCGCCGAAACGGCGGGCCGATTGTTTTCCGAGCGATTCCAGGATTTCAAATATCTGGCCCGCGTCTTCGAAAGCACCGGCATCCGCAAGCGCCATGTGGCGCGGCCGCTTTCCTGGTTCGAACAGCCACATGGCTGGCAGGATCGCATGGCGGCCTATGTCGAAGTCGCAACCGAGCTCTTCCGGCGGACCGCGATAGGGGCGCTGCAACGCGCCGGGATCGAAGCTCATCAGGTGGATTGCATCGTCACGGTCTCTTCCACCGGCGTTGTGACACCAAGCCTCGAAGCGCGGCTCGCCGGCGAGCTCGGCTTTCGCTGCGATATCGAGCGGGTGCCGATCTTCGGGCTCGGCTGCGCGGCAGGCGTTTCCGGCCTTGCCATTGCCTCGAAAATGGCGAGAAGCCGGCCGGGCGCAGTCGTCCTCTTCGTCTCGATCGAACTCTGCTCGCTGGCCTTCCGCCTGGACGAGCTGACCAGACCCAACATCATCGCCACGGCCCTGTTCGGCGACGGGGCGGCGGCCTGCGTCCTGAGGGCCGGAGATGGTGGCATCGCCGAAATCGAATCGACGGGCGAGCATCTCTTCCCCGACAGTCTCGGCATCATGGGCTGGAAGATCGACGACACCGGCTTCGGCATCGTCCTCGAGCAATCGCTGCCAGTCTTTGCCGAGACCCATGTCAGAGCCGCGATTGAAGGCATTCTCGATCGAGCCGGGCTCTCGCTATCGGATGTCGACCGTTTCATCTGCCATCCCGGCGGCGCCAGGGTGCTTGCGGCGCTGGAAAGCGCGCTCGGTCTCGAGCCCGGCTCGCTCGATATAGAACGCGAGGTGATCGGTGATTACGGCAACATGTCCTCCCCCACCGTGTTGTTCGTGCTGGAACGCGCGATCGCCGCTGGATTGCCTGAACGTTCGGCATTGGTTGCGATGGGGCCGGGGTTTACGGCGAGCTGCATCACGCTGAAGAGGGTCGCATGATGCTGTGGCCATCGATCGCTCTTCTGAGTTTCGTGACATTGCAGCGGCTGGCGGAACTGGCCTATGCGAAGCGCAACACCGCCGCCCTCCTTGCCCGCGGCGCCCGGGAATGCGCTGGGGAGCACTATCCCTTCATGGTGGCGATGCATGCGGCATGGCTCGTCGGCCTGTGGCTGCTTGCCACCGGCCGGCCGGTCGATCCCGTCTGGCTCCTCCTGTTCATGGTGCTTCAGGGATTGCGTCTCTGGGTATTGGCCACGCTCAAGGAGCGCTGGACGACGCGTATCATCATATTGCCCGGAGCGCCCCTTGTGACGAATGGGCCCTATCGCTTCCTCAATCATCCGAACTATGTGATTGTCGTCGCCGAGATAGCGGTGCTGCCGCTTTGCTTCGGCATGCCGCTCTATGCAGCGATCTTTTCGCTGCTGAACGGCATCATTCTCACTATCCGCATCCGCGCCGAGAACGCCTGCTTGAGACAGACTGCGGCCTGACCGCATTTTTCATTTGCGCCGCTGAAATTTGGCAGGCATTTTCGATGCTTAGGGCGCAGTCCACGCAACGATATCAAACCTTCCGTGAGATCGCGCTGAGTGCCATGAACATGCGGATAGCAGGGGAAAATGACAAAGGACGCAATCGTTCTCGGCGCCGGCATCGTCGGCGTATCGACGGCAATCCACCTTCAGCGGCGGGGACGCCAGGTCGTCCTCGTCGACAGGAAGGAGCCCGGCCAGGGAACGTCCTTCGGCAATGCCGGCCTCATCCAGCGCGAGGGCGTGGTGCCCTACGGCTTTCCGCAGCAATTCGGCCTGCTGCTGCGCTACGCCTTCAACAATCGCGTCGATGCGCATTACCATCTACGCGCGCTCCCCGCGCAGATCGCCTTCCTTGCCCGCTATTGGTGGAATTCCAACACCAAGCGCCATGAGATGATCTCGCGCGCATATGCACCATTGATCGAGCATTCCGTGAGCGAACACAACGACCTCATCGAAGCCGCCCACGCCAAGGAGCTGATCCGCAAGAACGGTTGGGTGGAGCTCTTCCGCTCGAACGAGAAACGCGACGCGGAGTTTGCCGAAGCCGAACGTCTCAACCGCGAATTCGGCATCGCCTACGATGCGCTGACCAGCGCGGACGTGGCGACGGCGGAGCCGCATCTCAAAGACAGCTTTGCCGGCGCCTTGCGCTGGCGCGATCCATGGTCGGTGGTCGATCCGCATGGGCTGACATCAGCCTATCGCCGTTACTTCGAAAGCATCGGCGGCCGCGTGACGACGGGGGACGCCGTCTCGCTTGGCCGATCCGGCTCGGCCTGGAGAATGGTGACGGCGGAAGGGTCGATCGAGGCGGAGGATGTCGTCGTCGCGCTCGGACCCTGGGCAGACCTGGTGACGAAACGCTTCGGCTATGCCTTTCCGCTCGGCGTGAAGCGCGGCTATCACATGCACTATGCCGCCGAGGGCAATGCCGTTCTCAACAATTGGACGCTGGATGCCGAACGCGGCTATCTGCTGGCGCCGATGAGCCGCGGCATCCGGCTGACGACGGGGGCGGAATTCGCGCTGCGCGACGCACCAAAGACGCCGGTGCAGCTCGACCGCGCCGAGGCCGTCGCCCGCACCGTCTTCCCGCTCGGCGAACGGCTCGACCCCGAACCCTGGATGGGCGCCCGCCCCTGCACGCCCGACATGATGCCCATCATCGGCAAGGCGCCACGCCACGAGGGATTATGGTTCGCCTTCGGCCATGCGCATCACGGCCTGACGCTCGGTCCCGTGACCGGCCGCGTGCTCGCCGAGCTCATCACCGGCGAGAAGCCTTTCATCGATATTTCGGCTTATGCGCCGGATCGATTCGCGCCGTGATCTTCAGCCTAGCGGATTGCCGCAAGGCCCTTGAGAGCAGCTTCGACAATGCCGTCGATCGTGTCGTCGATATCGACGGTGACGACACCAGGCTCGCCGGTCGGCACTTCCAGCGTCTGCAGCTGGCTTTCCAATAGCGAGGCGGGCATGAAATGGCCCTTGCGTTCGCCCATGCGCTTGGTCAGCAGCTCCTTGGAGCCGTCAAGATAGATGAAATAGAGATGGCCGCCGGCAGCAGCACGCAGGCGTTCGCGATAGATGCGCTTGAGCGCCGAGCAGGAAACGGCGATCCCCTCGCCCTTGGCAAGGCTTGCCGTGATCTCCTGGCCGATCTTTTCGAGCCACGGCCAGCGATCCTCGTCGGTCAGCGGGATGCCCTTGCTCATCTTCTCGACATTGGCCGCCGGATGCAGCGCATCGCCCTCGATGAAATGTATGTCGAGCCGAGCCGCCACGCCCTCGCCGATCGAGGATTTGCCGCTGCCGCTCACACCCATGACGATGATGGCAAGGGGAATCTTGGATATTTCACTCATATTGTTTTCTGCCTTGAACCATGGCCGATAATGACAGTCAGGCAGGTTCCACCGTTGACGCATCCAAGTGCCTGGCCCCTCAGCCTAACCCTCTCCCCGCACGCGGGGAGAGGGTTAGGCTGAGCAAGCCAATCGGCATCTGCAACTGTGACGGAGGCAGTGCCGGGCAAAAAGGCGCGGGAAAGCCGGACCTGCCTGTTTCACAACTTGGATCAATCCAGCGGAAAGAAACAGGAAAATTTATGCGTTCCCTCGCCGGTCAATTCCGGCGCGGTCTGCCGGCATTTGTCCTGCGCGCGCCAGCAGCGCGGGTTGAAGTGGCAGCCGGTCGGCGGGTTGAGCGGCGATGGCAGCTCGCCCTGCAGGCGGATGCGGTTCTTCTCGCGCTCCGGATCGGCGATCGGCGTCGCAGACAGAAGTGCCGCGGTATAGGGATGGCGCGGGCGGCTGAAGACCTCTTCGGCCGTGCCGGTTTCGACCGGTCGTCCGAGATACATCACCATCACGTCATCGGCGATGTGGCGGACGACGGAAAGGCCGTGCGAGATGAAGAGATAGGCAAGACCCATCTCCTTTTGCAGATCCATCAAGAGGTTGAGAACCTGCGCCTGAATCGACAGGTCGAGCGCGGAAACCGGCTCGTCAAGCACCAGCACCTTCGGCCGCAGCATCAGGGCGCGCGCAATGGCGATGCGCTGACGCTGGCCGCCGGAGAACATATGCGGGTAACGGTCGTAATGCTCCGGGCGCAGGCCGACGCGCGCCATCATCTCCTCGGCCTTGCGGCGGCGGGTCGCGGCATCGTCATCGGTGTTGATCTTCAGCGGCTCCTCAAGAATGGAGCCGACCTTCTGGCGCGGGTTGAGCGAGCCATAGGGGTTCTGAAAGACGATCTGCACGGCGCTGCGCAGGCTGCGATCGCCGAGCTTCGCCGGCTTGCCGTCGATCAGCAATTCACCTGATGTCGGGTGTTCGATCATCGTCACCAGACGGGCGAGCGTCGACTTGCCGCAGCCGGATTCACCAACGACGGCGAGCGTGCGGCCCGACTGCAGGCTGAAGCTGACACCGTTCAGCGCCTTGACGGTCGCCTCCGGTTTGAAACTGCCGCGCTTGATGGTGTAGAAACGGGCGAGATCGCGCCCTTCGAGAACAGCGCCGGTCATGCCGCACCTCCTGCTGCTTGCGTGGCGGCAATGCCGGGATGGCCGAGCGGCTTGCCATGTTCCAGCGGATAGTTGCAAAGGGTCCTGCCGAGATCGACGCCCTGGCGTGTGACGCCCTTGTCGCATTCGGGCGTGGCGAAGGAACAACGCGGTGCGAAGAGACAGCCCGTGGGCCGATCGTGCTGACCGGGGACGACGCCGGCGATGGACGGCAGGCGCTCGCCGACCACGGCACGCTCCGGCAGCGCCGAGAGAAGCGCGGCCGTATAGGGATGATGCGGATCGCGGAACAGCGCCTTGACCGGCTGTTCCTCCACTTTCTGGCCGGCATACTGCACCTGCACGCGCTCAGCCGTTTCGGCGACGACGCCCATGTCATGGGTGATGAGCACCAGCGCCATGCCGTGCTCCCGCTGCAGGCGTGCGAGCAGATCGAGGATCTGCGCCTGGATTGTCACGTCGAGCGCGGTGGTCGGCTCGTCGGCGATCAAAAGCTTCGGATTGCAGGCGAGCGCCATGGCGATCATGACACGCTGGCTCATGCCGCCCGACATCTGGTGCGGGAAGTTCGACAGGCGATCTTCGGGCGCCGGAATGCCGACGAGATTCAAAAGCTCGATCGAACGCTGGCGGCGCGCCTTGCGGTCGAGACCCATATGGATGCGCAGGGTCTCGCCGAGCTGGAAGCCGACCGTGAAGCACGGATTGAGGCTCGACATCGGCTCCTGGAAGATCATCGCCATGTCCTTGCCGATGATCTTGCGGCGCTGGCGCGCGGAGATGCCGCGCAGGTCCTTGCCATCGAACATCATGCGGTCGGCGGTGATGTTCGCCGTCCAGGGCAAGAGCCCCATCATGGCGAGCATGGAGACCGATTTGCCGGAACCGGATTCACCGACGATCGAGAGGATCTCTCCCTTGTCGCAGGTGAGCGAGACACCGTCGACTGCCCGGAACAGGCCGGACGAGGTCTGGAATTCAACGGTGAGATTTTCAATATCGAGAAGCGCCATTACGACCTCTTCAGCTTCGGGTCGAAGGCATCGCGCAGGCCGTCGCCCATCAGATTGATGGCGAGGACCGTGATCAGGATGCAGAGACCGGGGAAAGTGACGAGCCAGGGGTTGCTCTGGAAGAACTCGCGCGAGTCGGCGAGCATCGTGCCCCATTCCGGCGTCGGCGGCTGGGCGCCCTGGCCGAGAAAGCCGAGAGCCGCGGCATCGAGAATGGCAGAGGAGAACGCGAGCGTGCCCTGCACGATCAGCGGCCCCAGACAGTTCGGCAGGATCGTCTTGAACATCAGCCGCAGCGGACCGGCACCGGCGACGCGCGAGGCGATGACATATTCCTTGTCGCGTTCGGTCATGACCGATGCGCGCGTCAGGCGCACAAAATGCGGCTGGTTGACGATGGAGATCGCGATCATGGCGTTCGTCAGGCCAGGCCCGAGAATCGCCACCAGCACCAGGGCAAGCAGCAGCGACGGGATGGCCAGGATGATGTCCATGATGCGCATGATGATCGTATCGGTGCGGCCGCGAACATAGCCGGCGAGGAGGCCGATCAGAATGCCGGCGATTGCCGAAAGCGAGGCGACCACGAGGCCGATGAACAGTGAAAACCGTGTGCCGTAGATGAGGCGCGACAGGAGATCGCGGCCGTTGGCATCCGTGCCCAGCAGGAAGCTGCTGTTGCTGCCCTGCGCCCAGAACGGCGGCAGGCGCTGCATGTCGCTGCCATAGGCGGCATCGGGATCATGCGGGGCGACGAGGCCGGCGAAGATCGCCAGAAACAGGACGAAAAGAAAGATCGCAAGGCCGATGACGGCGCCCTTGTTGCGAGAGAAGTAGTACCAGAACTCCGCCAGAGCGGAGGGGCGGTCGGATTTGACGCTAACCGTGCTCATGAGCCGCTCCTAATGACGAATGCGTGGATTGACGAAGCCGTAGAGCACGTCGACAGCCAGATTGACGAGCATGACGATGCCGGCAATCAGCAGCAGGCCGCCCTGCACCACCGGATAATCACGCTTGAAGACGGCGTCGATCATCCATTTGCCGATGCCCGGCCAGGAAAAGATGCTCTCCGTCAGGATGGCGCCGCCGAGCAGCACGCCGACCTGCAGGCCGATGGTGGTGACCACAGGGATCATGGCGTTGCGCAGCGCATGCACGGAGACGACCCGCAGCGGCGACAGGCCCTTGGAGCGGGCGGTGCGCACATAATCCTCGCCGAGCACTTCCAGCATGGCCGAACGTGTCTGCCGCGCGATGACGGCAAGTGGAATGGTGCCGAGAACGATCGTCGGCAGAATCAGCGAATTGAGCGCGGACCAGAAAGCGCCCTTCTGACCGGACAGCAGGCTGTCGATCAGCATGAAGCCGGTGATCGGCTTGAAGAAGTAGATGAGACCGATGCGGCCCGAAACCGGCGTCCAGTGCAGATAGCCGTTGAAGACGATGATCAGCAGCAGGCCCCACCAGAAGATCGGCATGGAATAGCCGACGAGGGCGACGCCCATGACGGTCTGGTCGAACCATGTCCCTCGTTTGACGGCGGCGAAAACGCCGGCCGGAATGCCAAGACAGATCGCCAGGATCATGGCGCAGATCGACAGCTCGAGCGTTGCCGGGAAGAAGGTGAAGAAGTCGGTCAGCACGTCACGCTTGGTGGTGATCGAGGTGCCGAGGTCGCCGTGCAAGGCGCTCCAGATGTATTTGCCGTACTGAACGACCATCGGCTGGTCGTAGCCGAGATCGTGCGAGATCTGGGCATGGCGTTCCGGCGACATCACGCGTTCGCCCGACAGCAGCATGACGGGATCGCCGGGAAGCAGGCGGATGAAAGAGAAGGCGACGATCGATACGCCGAGGAATGTCGGGATCAGCACCGCAAGACGGCTGAAAAGAAATCGCAACATGACAGTTGTCCAAATTTTTCCGGCGGTCAGGCAGATTGCCTGACCGCCGGGTCGCCCGGTTCTAGCCGGGCATTCTCACAGACTTTTTGTTATTCGGCGATATCGACGCCGTCGAAGCGGTGAACGCCGACCGGATCCTGGAAGTAGCCGGTGACATTCTTCGTCATCGGGATGAACTCTTCCGAATGGTCGATGGTCATCCACGGTGCTTCACGCTTGAACACGACCTGGGCCTGTTCGTAGAGCTTGGTGCGCTCCTTGACGTCGGCCGTCTGCTTGGCCTTCTTCACCAGGTCGTCGAATTCCTTGTTGCACCACTGCGCACGGTTGTTGCCACCGACGGCATCGCAGCCGAGCAGCGTGTCAAGGAAGTTGTCCGGGTCGCCGTTGTCGCCGGTCCAGCCGAGGATGGCCGCGCCGTCGCGGTCCTTGGCGGAGGAAAGCTTCAGATACTGAGCCCAGTCATAGGTGACGATCTCGACCTTGACGCCGATTTTGCCAAGGTCAGCCTGCATCAGCTCGGCAGCGCGGCGTGCATTCAGCATGTAGGGACGCGACACCGGCATCGCCCAAATCTTCATGCTGAGATCCTTGACGCCAGCCTTTTCAAGCATCTTCTTGGCTTCGTCAGGGTTGTATTTATCGTCCTTGACGTCCTTGTTATAGGACCACATGGTCGGCGGGATCGGGTTGGTCGCGACCGAAGCCGAACCCTGGAAGACGGCGTCGACGATGGCCTGCTTGTTGACGGCCATGTTGAGCGCCTTGCGCACTTCGACCTTGTCGAAAGGCGCGATCAGCGTGTTGTAGGCGAGGTAAGAAACGTTCAAGCCGGCCTGCTCGAGAACCTTGAGGTTCTTGTCAGCCTTCAGATCCTTGATGTCGGCCGCGTTCGGGTACGGCATGATATTGCACTCGCCGGACTTCAGCTTCTGCGCGCGGACGGATGCATCCGGCGTGATCGCAAAGACGAGATCGTCGATCTTTTCCTTGCCCTTGAAATAGGTCTCGTTTGCCTTGTAGCGGATGACGGCATCCGGCTGGTAGGCGACGAAGGTGAACGGGCCGGTGCCGAGCGGCTGCTGGTTCATCTGCTCCATCTTCTTGTCGGCCTGGAGCTTGTCTGCATATTCCTTCGACAGGATCGAGCCGAAGTCCATGGCGAGGTCCGCGAGGAACGGGGCTTCCGGATGGTTCAGCACGAATTTGACGGTAAGGTCGTCAACCTTGTCGATCGACTTGATCAGCTTGGTGAAGCCCATGCCATCAGCATATTCGTAGGAACCGCCGGCGACATACTTGGCCCAGGGGCCGTCTGCACTGATCTGACGGCCGATGGAGAAAATAACGTCATCGGCATTGAGGTCACGCGTCGGCGTGAAGAAATCGGTCGTCTGGAACTTTACACCCTTGCGCAGCTTGAAGGTGTATTCCTTGCCGTCGGGGGAAACGGTCCAGCTTTCGGCGAGGCCAGGTTCGACCTCGGTGCTGCCGTGCTTGAATTCGACGAGGCGGCTGTAGACCGTACGCGAAGAAGCATCGAACGTGGTACCGGCAGTATAAATTCCCGGATCGAATCCTTCCGGCGAGCCCTCCGAGCAATAAACGAGTGTTTTCGACCAGGCGGACGTCGCCATGACCGAAGTCAAGGCTGTCACTGCCAGCAGGACAGAGATCTTTTTCATGATATCGTTTCCCAGGTTTGTTATTCTTTTGAAGCCGTGGACACCCCAGAGGTTCCCTTCCGGATCGGGCCGATGGAACTTTATTTTAAGTTTGAAAGCAACAAGCGCCGCCTAAATTTTTTCCAAATTATGGAGTTTGGAAATTTTTGGACAAAAAAGCCTTTGAATTGGTAATAATCTGGCAAAATTTTGCGCCGATTTAGCAGTTTCAGAATGATTTGACATTTTACTCTTGCAATCGGCTAACCCTCTATTGCCTCGATAGGAGGCAATACCAACAAAAATCCGCAGCGGCCGGAGGCAACTGCGGATCGCAAACATGATGGAATTCGCGAAGGGCGATCAGGCTGCGGGAGCGGCGATCCGCGGCTTCTTGGCGATCGCCCGGTGATCCAGATCAGTCAGGCCGAGCAGGAAGTTGATCTGCGGACGCGCCTTGACCAGATCGTCGATGGAATATTCCGTCAAAACATCGAAGAAAGCGTTCAAAGCCTTGCGCAGCGCCGTATTGAGACCGCAGCTATCCACCAGCGGACATTCCACCACGCCCTCTTCGAAGCACTCCGCCATGGCGAAGCTATCCTCGGTGACACGAACGACGTCAAAAAGGCTGATGGCGGTCGCAGGCCTGCCGAGGCGCACGCCGCCGTTGCGGCCGCGTACGGTTTCGACGAGACCTGCCTTCGTCAGCGGCTGCAGAATCTTGAAGAGGAAAAGCTCGGAAACGCTGTATGCCTTGGCGATTTCCGGGATGCGGCTCAAATGGCCGTCGTTGGCGGCGCAATACATCAACATGCGCACCGCGTAATTGGTCTGTTTCGTCAAGCGCATGCCGATCTCCTGGAATCGAGGCTGCTTAGGGGGTCGATCCGTATATAGAGACTTTCTTAGTTTTGAACAATTCCAAAATATGAAATTCATATTCACGTTATTCTGACGGCGCCGACTTGCTCATCCGCCCGTCCTCGCCTGCTTCTCCTGCAGTTCCCTGGCATAATCGAGGATCGCCTGCTTGCGCTCCGGCGTACCCGGATGGGTCGACAGCATGCTGGTATCACCATGATCATCGAGCTTGGCTTCGAGGAGATCGAAGAAGCGCGACAACGCTGCCGGGTCTTCGCCGGCGGCCAGCATCAGCTCCACCGAGCGGCGGTCGGCCTGCGCCTCGGCTTGCCGGGAGTAGGAAAGCGCGAGAAGGCCGCCGCCCTGTGTCAATACGTCGTGAACGCCAGAACCCACGTCTCCGGCGATCAGCAACACGAGACCGGCGACACCGGCGGCGCTATACAGCTGGCGGAGGCTGTGCTTGTATTCGACGTGACCGATCTCATGGCCGAGCACGGCGGTGATCATCTCCTTGTCGCCGCCGGCCAGCTCGACGAGCTGATCGGTCAGGACGAGATTGCCGTCCGGCAGCGCGAAGGCGTTGGGGCCGATGAGGCCGCCATCGCGGAAATTCAGATGATAGCGGCCCGCACCGCCCTCAGCGTTCGCGGTTATCCTGGTAAAATCATCGCGAATTTCCGCCTGCTGCGCCTCGAGAAGCTTGCTGGGGCCGAAGGTCACTCGATCCAATGTCTTCAGCGTTCCCGCCGACATCATCTTCGGCACCACCGGCGGCGTTACCAAGACGGCGACCTCCACGAGGGCCGGCACTGCATAGCGATAGATGATCGAGGCCAGGACGAATACCGCCAGGGCGAAGGCGATCAGCCGGGGGCGGACGATCTCGAGCCGATGAACAAAGCTGCTGCGCTTTTCGCCGCGGCTTTGCAGATAGGCATCGACGGCGTCGTTATCGCGGGTTTCGAAAACCGATTCGTTTCCGAACACGATACGGCGCGGGATGGAGCCCACGCGCTGGCTGACGTCGATATCGGAGCGGATGCCCCAGGCAAGCCGCTTGCTCGCGTCTCCCTCTTCGTCAGACAGCACGATGAGCGATCCGCCGACATCCAACAGCCGGGCCGGAACCTCCCGGCTGGAATGCGGCGGATGCCAGATGCCCGTCGCGATCGCTTGCGGATCAGAAGCCAAAGTCGAATCCATCGACATCGAGATATTCCGCGCTGATGGCGTTGCCGGTCGAGCGGATCTGGTCGAAGACCACGCCGATTTCACCGTCGACATGGACAGCAGTATGCTCGGTAAGAAAAACTTGCATGCGCACTGCCGCCCAGGGGCGCATCAATCCGAGGGTTACCAAGGTGACAACGACATTGGAAATCGCAATCCACGCATAGCGCCGGCGACCGAGATCGCTCCTGAGCTGATGGCGATGATCGATCATCGCGGCCGACCAGATGATGTTGCGCACCGTCGCGCGATAGTAGAGGCCGGCCAATATGTAAATCGGGAAAATAAGCACAATCATCCAATGCCACAGGCTGATGCTACCCATTCCCCGACCCATCGAGTTGCCGCTGAAACCGCCCGCGGCAGCACCGAAAAGCCCCAAGATCACGAGGCCGGCGATCACAATCGCGACTACGGTGATGAACGCCTCGTACAGCGCGCCCAATCGCGGCTCGGTCGAGAAGGGTCGATCTCCGTAACGCAGATTGTCGAAGACGTATTTATAGAACCAGCGGGTTGCGACCGGAGACAGCAGCCCGACCGATATCACCGTTACCAGGGTACCCAGGAAGATCGCCTTGAACGCGCCGCCATAGGTCCCGACGAAATCGAAGCGCACATTGCGATAGCTTGTCACGCGCGCATTGAACCTCAGTCCGCGCATGAGAAACCATGGGAATACCACAAGCATGACAGGCCAGATCGCCAGCACCGCCAACGGCGCCACGTGTGAAAGTATATTCACCACGATAAGAAAGCCGAACACGATCAGCCGGCCGATGAGTATCTGTTTGCCCTTGGCATGATATTCGAAGCTGTGGCCCAGAAGGGCGGTATTCCCATAAAAATACCGGTTGCGGCGTACTTTTGCCCAGGCCGAATAGATGCCCAACGTAACGATCGTCAGCAGAATATTGACGATCCAGATGCCGAAATATTCGGAGGCGTTGCCCGTGAAGGAAGCCCTTTGGAAAAAGGGCTTTCCGCCCAACGGATAGCTTTGCTCGACAGTTGCCATATTGTAGTCCCCTACCCCACGAGAGGACGAGCGTTTCCCGGAGGCACCTCACATGAGCACGGGCCGCGGGGAGATGTGTTGCGCGACACACCACTCGCCTTACCGTTGCACTTGAGAGCAGGAAAATAAGCGCCGATCAACGGAAAAATATCCGACGGCAGCATTCGCCCGCCAGGGGGGCAAATAGCCCCCGTAGCTGCAACCTTAATGCCACACTGGCCTGGGTGCTCAGGGCGCGGAGACCCAGACGGCCATTTCGCAGCCGCCCGGCTCGCGGAAGTGAAAGCGTCGGCCGCCGGGGAAATCGAAGGCAGGACGGGTTATGACGCCGCCGGCGAATTCGACTGCGCGCTGGGCCTCTTCCAGATCGGTGGTGCGCACCACAGGCAGCGGCGCCCCGGCCGCTTCCCCCGCATCGCCGTCGATGCCGGCGTCTATACCCGCCGCCTCGATAACATGGTAGGTCGGCCCGTAGCTGACAAAGCTCCAATCGAAAGCTTCCTGGAAGAAGCGCCGGGTTTTCAGGCCATCTTTCGACGGAAATTCAAGATAGTCGATCTGATAGGTCACGGACACCATGCGGTCCTCCCACTGTTCTTGTTTTGTTCTAGAGCAAAACAATGGCGTAGACAAGCTCACTCTACCCAAAACAATCGCAACAAAAAACCGCCGCCCGGAAATATGTCGGACGGCGGTTGAAATCATTCGATAATGGCGATCCTTATTTCATCGTCGGCATGACGAATTCGGCGCCATCCTTGATGCCGGACGGCCAGCGGGCGGTGATCGTCTTGGTGCGCGTCCAGAACTTGATCGAGTCCGTGCCGTGCTGGTTGAGATCGCCGAAGCTGGAAGCCTTCCAGCCGCCGAAGGAATGATAGGCGAGCGGAACCGGGATCGGAACGTTGACGCCGATCATGCCGATGTTGATGCGCGAGGCGAAATCGCGGGCAGCATCGCCGTCGCGGGTGTAGATGGCGACGCCATTGCCATATTCATGCTTCATCGGCAGGTCGAGCGCGTCTTCATAGTTCTTGGCACGGACGACGGACAGAACCGGTCCGAAGATCTCGGTCTTGTAGATATCCATGCTCGGCGTGACGTGGTCGAACAGCGAGCCGCCAACGAAATAGCCGTCTTCATATCCCTGCAGCTTGAAGCCACGGCCATCGACGACGAGCTTGGCGCCCTCTTCGACACCGCGGTCGATCAGGCCGTTGACGCGGTTATAAGCGTCCTTGGTGACGAGCGGACCCATATCGGCCTTGTCATCGGTATAAGGACCGATGCGCAGGGATTCGATCTTCGGCACCAGCTTCTCGACGAGGCGGTTGGCCGTGTCCTCGCCGACCGGTACCGCGACAGAAATCGCCATGCAGCGCTCGCCGGCCGAGCCATAGCCGGCGCCCATCAGGGCGTTGACGGCCTGATCCATGTCGGCGTCCGGCATGATGATCATGTGGTTCTTGGCGCCGCCGAAGCACTGGGCGCGCTTGCCGTTCATGGCAGCCGTGCCGTAAACGTAACGGGCGATCGGCGTGGAGCCGACGAAGGAAATGGCAGCGATATCCGGATCGGCCAGGATGGCGTCGACCGCAGCCTTGTCGCCGTTGACGACGTTGAGGATGCCTGCCGGCAGGCCGGCTTCGATGATCAGTTCGGCCAGGCGGATCGGCAGGGAAGGATCGCGCTCGGAAGGCTTCAGGATGAAAGCGTTGCCGCAGGCGATCGCCGGAGCGAACATCCACATCGGGATCATGCCCGGAAAATTGAACGGCGTGATGCCGGCGCCGATGCCAACCGGCTGGCGAATGGAATACATGTCGATCGCCGGGCCGGCGCCCTCGGTGAACTCGCCCTTGGCGAGATGCGGAATGCCGCAGACGAATTCGCAGACTTCCAGGCCACGGATGATGTCACCCTTGGAATCCTCGATCGTCTTGCCGTGCTCCTTGGAGAGCATCTCGGCCAGCTCGTCCATGTGCTTGTTCAGAAGCTCGACGAATTTGAAGAAAACGCGGGCGCGGCGCTGCGGGTTGGTGGCCGCCCATTTGGGCTGCGCTGCCTTGGCATTTTCGACCGCTGCGCGGATCTCCGCGACGCTGGCGAGCGCGACAGTCGCCTGCACTTCGCCGGTTGCCGGATTGTAGACGTTGGCTGTGCGTCCGCTGGTGCCGGCGACGTGCTTGCCGCCGATGAAATGACCGATCTCTTGCATGGATGTGCCTCCTCGTTTTCTTGGATGTATACAGGATCGCACTTCAATTTGCACAAATCAATGAGCTGCTATAAGCAACCGTTGTGCAAAAATTAAAGCCCTGGATGCGCATATGGATTGGGATGATGTCCGCATGTTTCTCGCCGTCGCCCGCACGGGGCAGATTCTGGCGGCCTCCAAGCGGCTCGGCGTCAACCATGCCACGCTCTCCCGGCGGGTGACGACGCTGGAGGAGCGGCTGAAGACACGGCTGCTGGTGCGCCGCACCAATGGCTGCGAGCTGACAGCAGAGGGCGAGATCTTCCTGCATGCGGCGGAGCGCATGGAAACCGAGATGCTGCGCGCGCAGGCAAGCGTCGGCCACCTCGACAGCGCCATTACCGGCACGGTGCGCATCGGCGCGCCTGACGGTTTCGGCGTCTCCTTCCTGGCGCCTAGGCTCGGACGGCTGATCGCGCGTTATCCGGAGCTGCGCATCCAGCTCGTGCCGGTGCCTCGCTCCTTTTCGCTGTCACAGCGCGAGGCCGACATCGCGATCACGCTCGAGCGCCCCGAGCAGGGCCGCCTGGTCTCCTCCAAGCTGACGGATTACACGCTCGGCCTCTATGCCTCGAAAGCCTATCTGGAGCAGGCAGGCCTGCCCGATAGCGTGGAAGCGCTGAAGCTGCATCCGCGCATCGGCTATGTCGAGGACCTGATCTTCACCGCCTCGCTAAATTTCTCCGGCGAGATCATGCGCAGCTGGGATGCCTCTTTCGAAATCTCCACCTCCATCGGCCAGACGGAAGCGGTTCGCTCCGGCGCCGGCATCGGCATCCTGCACGATTACATCGCCAGGCAATTCCCGGAACTCACCCGCATCCTGCCCGATATCTCCATCAAGCGCGCCTATTGGACTGTTTATCACGAAAGTGCCCGCGATCTCGTGCGAGTGCGCACCGTGTCGGATTTCCTGCAGGAACTGGTCAGCGAAGAACGGCGGATGTTCCTGTAAAGGCCCGCCTCGCCCTAAGCATGTTTCGGCGGCTCCTCGTTCTCATCAGGATTGGGCACGGGAATTTCATCCGGCATCCTATCCGGATCCGGCTCCTCAATCGGCGGCTTCGGTGCCCAACCCGGATCAGGCATCGGTGGCGTCTCGGGAATCGGCTCGCGCGGCACGGACATGCCAGTTCCTTCCGTCTTGTTGCTGATATTGGCTAACGGTCGGGAGCAGGCAGGGTTCCATAGGAAGTCTCGCTGGTCCATCGTCGGAGGCCGGCACCGCGTCCTCGCCGTGCAAGACTTTCGGTTTTATTTGCGCATGCGGCCAGCTCGTGCATAAGTAGAGTGGCAGGCTTTCATTTCATTCGAGCAGATTCCGAGGGAGCGCTTGATGCTGAAAGGCGGGGTATTCTTCACGGCGCTTGCCGTTGGTCTCAGCGCATGCACGACTGTCGACTTTTCACAGCTTGCTCCGGCGACGCTAACCGGCAGCCTGTTGGTGATGTGGGTTGGCGAGGGTGATTCCAGCGGAGATGGCAAGTTCGTCTTCGTTCCCGATCCTGCCGATCCCTTGACGTTCCGCCGAGCTGATCGCTCTCTACCCGGCGCCGAAATCCAGCCCGGCTTGATGTACACGGACGGTGGCTCTATTCCGAAGATCGCGCAGGTCTTCAAAGGATTGTCGCCGTGGGGTTATGCGCCGGCCTACATGATCCACGACTGGCTGTTCACGGCGCACCATTGCATTGTGGATGGCGAGAATAGCAAGCGGTTCGACCAGGTACGCAACGTGTCGTTCGAGGATTCCGCCAAGATACTCGGCGAGGCCATCCGGGGGATGGTGAAAGCAAATAAAGTTCAGCAGAACGATATAGCCGGAACAGCCATCACCGCCGCGGTGGGCAGCAGCATTGCTGAAAGCCTCTGGAACAAACAGGGTGCCTGCAGCGCCTCCAAAGTCAAACCCGAGGATATCGCCGCAGTCGAAAGCGCCATCCCCGGCGCCGCGCCGCGCGCCGTGCGAAAGACATTCAGAGTTCCCCCCGAGACGCCCGCAATACCACCACGTGGCCGCGCTACGATCGTGTCGCGGATTACATTCTAAGAGCATCTCCCGGTGAGTCCCAAGAAGCGCGCGACACGGCGCTCAGATGAGGCTACGCTGGACAAGGGCATCCCGTGGTCTAGTTATTTCAGGAGCACTTTGGGGAGTAAGGATGATGAGCGAGAAAAAGAAACCGAAGCAGGCTGAGAAAGACCACAAGGAACAGGACGACTACCTCGAAGAGGCGCTCGAGGAAACCTTTCCCGCAAGCGATCCGATCTCGCCGGGGCATGTCGTAAAGAAACCTGAAAGCAAGGAATAGCCCTCGGCCGGTGCCGGGAGAGCTATCATGTCTGATCGACTGGGGAGAGAATGGTACGGTTGGGGGGTCTCGAACCTCCGACCTCAGGTGCCACAAACCTGCGCTCTAACCAACTGAGCTACAACCGCACATGCTCGCGTCGCCGCGAACGGGGGTGACATACGAGGACTTTGAAATTATTTCAAGTCCTATCTCCCCGCAATACAAAAAAGCTTCAAAGATATCCGGATGGTGGTGCGCCGCCAGCATTTGCACGAACAGGAACCGTCCCTAAACGAAAAGTCCCGCCTTCAGAGCTTTCACCTGAAAACGGGACGTTCATGCCTTGGGAGGCTTTTGGGAAATCAGGCGACCTTGAAGGAAGCCATTGCCTTTTCGGCTGCATCCTTGGCCGGCTTTGCCAGCTTTTCAGCAACCTTCTTGGTGGTTTCCTGAATGGACTTGGCCTGTTCGATGGTGACTTCGGCCTGCTTGCGGATGAAGGAGGTCTGAAGTTCGAACAGTTCGGCAACGGACTTGACGCGAAGCAGGGCTTCCATGTGTGCCAGCGAGCTTTCGGCATTGGTGCGCAGAACGTCGATTGCCTTGAGGCCGATCTCAACGGAACCAGCCTGTGCAGTCTGCACCGTCGCTTCGACGGTCTTGCCGGCTTCCTCGGTGGCAGCCTTCATCTTAGCGAAGGCTTCCTTGGACTGGGCAGCACCCTTTTCCGCGAATTCGCGGAAGGATTCGGAGACCTTGGAAGGATCGAATGCAGCCGTTGAAAAAACGTCGTCTTTCTTTACAGTAGCCATGATTACGCTCCTATACGGGTCCTCTTCGAGGCACCCTTCGTGAACTGTGTGAGGCTTATATAATATAAAAAATTGTGCAGTGCAACATAATTGTGCGACGCACAACGTATTAACCTTTCCGGCCGAAAGATGGGGCCTTTGCTGGACCCAAAAGCGGGGTACGGTTATTAATAAACCGTTAAAACACGAGAGGCGGTCACGCCCGCAAAACAGGTTGGAATATGCCCGCAGTTCAATATCCGTTCATTGACATTGCCGTGCATCCGCGCGTTCGGGAACGCTTTGCCCGTGGTGAAGCCATGGTAATGTTCTCGACCGGCATGGATCGCGTGCTGTGGGCCAATGGCGCCGGCGCCAACCTCTTCGGCTACGACGTCATCTACGATTTCCTCGATCAGGGACCGAAGCCCGGCGACGTCTCGTTCCGCCAGATCGAAGCGACGGCGCGCGGACTTGGCGGCATTGGCGACCAGCGTACTTTCCTGATCCGCATGGCCTCCGGCTTCCAGCGCGCGGTCGTCAACGCGGCGGTCGAACTCATCCGCATTCAGGCGGACGAGGAAGCAATCCTGTTTTCCTCGCCGGTCTCGGCCAAGCCGATGGCATCAGCCGAATGCGCCAAGCGCATGATCGATGGGTTCGACGACCCCGATACCCACATGGCCGTCGTCGGCCGCGACGGCGAAGTGATCGCCGCATCCGCCCGCTTCGGCACGCTGGGCGTCACGCCGCAGACGGCGAGAATGCTGACGACCATGGCCGGCGCGCAGCCGGACCGGTTGATCAAGCGACCGATCCCGACCGGTCGCGGCTATCTGCCGGCCGCCATCGGCAAGCTGTCGGAAATCCCCGCCCTGCACCTGCTGTTCGTCGTCGAAACCGCCCTCGGTCACCTCGATCCGACAGGTAGCCTCGGCGCCGCGTCGGCTTCGGCCGAACCGCAGGCGGAAGAGGCTCGCCGGGAACTGGAAGGTGCGGCCCTGGAGGAAGCTCCCAACCCCGCTGCGACAGCGCCCTTCGGCGACGTCATCGATGCGGTGGCGCATATTCAGGAACTGGACGAGACGCCGGAATATCAGCCGGACGAACAGGCCGAGGCAACTCCGGCCACCGATAGCGCAGCGGAAGACACGCATGCGCTAGCCCTGATGGATGGCGCAAGCGACGCCGATGTCGAAGCGGCCGCCCAATCCGACGAACCGAATATGGAAGCGGCAGATGATGGTGAAGACCATATCGCCGATGCCCCAACGGATGTGAGCGCCGAGCCGGCCGCCGCGTCCGAAGCGCCCGCTGCCCAAGACGATCACGCGGAGAGCTTCACTTTCAAGCGCAACGGCCGCGCCACCCGCTTCGTGTGGAAGATCGATGCCGCAGGCCACTTCAGCGAGGTTTCGCGTGAGTTCGCCGATGCTGTGGGACCGCACGCGGCGCAGCTCGCAGGCGCCGCCTTTACCGATGTCGCCGCCCGCTTCAATCTCGATCCGGACGGCAAGATCGCCGAACTGCTGGCGCGGCGCGACACCTGGTCGGGTCGGACGATCTATTGGCCGGTGGAAGGCACGGGCCTGATGGTGCCGGTAGACCTAGCCGCCTTGCCGACCTATACGCGCAGCCGCGAATTCGACGGCTTCAGAGGCTTCGGCGTCGTCCGTCTGGCGGATACCATCGAAGATCCGACGAAGCGTGGAATGACCCTGGGCGAGCAGGACGACCAGTCCACGCCCCCTGTCGCTATCGACCAAACGGCGGAGATGGAAGAGGCGGCGACCGAACATCCAGCTCCCGAGCCGGAAGACGCAACCGCGACCGAACAAGCCGAGGATATCGGCCATGCAACGATTGAAGACGCCCCCACCACAAGCGAGGAGCCACCGGCTCTGCAGATCGCCGACACGCCGAACCGCCGCGAGTCGGACAAGGTCATACGGCTCTACGAGCGCCGTCCGCTGACACCGGCCGGCCTTTCAGCAAGCGAGCAGGCCGCCTTTCGGGAAATCGCTCGGCAGCTCGAACCCTTCGGCAAGCGCACTGAGCCGCCCACTGAGCAATCTGAGGAAAGCGTCGATATCGCGCCGCAACCGAACGCGGCTGACGAAATCCTGTCCGACACGGCCAAAACGACCGTCGGAAACGACAATGTCGACGCTCAGCATGCCGACGTTGCGGCGGAAGCGAGCGAACTGGCATCCGAACCGAGCCAGGAACCCGCCGACGCTGCGGAGAAACCGGACGATGCCGCCACCGGCAATCCTCCCGCCGAAACGCAAGGCGCCTCAGCCGAGCCGGAAGAGGATTTCGATCCGCTTGATGTTCTGAGCACCGCCATTCCGCCGCGCATAAAAATGCACACCGGCCTGTCGGCTGAGATCGTCGATCAGTTGCCGCTGGCCATCCTCGTTCATGCCGGCGATCGGCTGATCCACGGCAATCCGGAATTTCTGCGGCTGACCGGTTACGAGAGCCTGACGGATCTCGAGCACGTCGGGGGTCTGGACGCGCTCCTGCAGCGCAATGATCTGGAAGGCAAGACCGAGCAGCCGGGCACGATGATGGTCGTGCGCGCCGACGACGCGCTGGTGCCGGTCACCGCGCGGCTGCAATCGATCCGCTGGGAGGACGGCACCGCCTTGATGCTGGCGCTGATGCCGGTGGAGAAGAGCGAGCCGTCTGCCCCGCCGCAACCGGTTGCCGAGGAAGCCCGCCCCGAACGCATCCTCGAAAAGGTCGCCAAGCTGCAGGTCGAGATCGAGGAATTGCGCTCGACGCTGGAAACGGCGACCGACGGGGTGATCATCATCGGCCAGGAGGGCGAGATCCGCTCGGTGAACCGCTCGGCGAGCGCGCTCTTCAACTACGACGACCAGGAAACCCGCGGCAAACCTTTCACCATGCTGTTTGCCCATGAAAGCCAGAGGGCGGTGCTCGATTATCTCAGCGGCCTTTCCGGCCACGGCGTCGCAAGCGTGCTCAACGACGGTCGCGAAGTGATCGGTCGCGAAGCGTCTGGCGGCTTCGTGCCGCTGTTCATGACCATGGGCCGGCTCAATTCCTCCAACGGCTACTGCGCCGTCATCCGCGACATCACGCAATGGAAGCGGACTGAAGAAGAGCTGCGCAACGCCAAACGCGCCGCCGAAACCGCCAATGCCCACAAGACGGATTTCCTCGCCCGCGTCAGCCACGAGATCCGCACGCCGCTCAATGCCATCATCGGCTTTTCCGACATGATGGCCGGCGAGCGTTTCGGGCCGATCGGCCATTCGCGCTATATCGAATATGCGACCGATATCGGCCGCTCCGGCCGGCATGTGCTCGACATCGTCAACGATCTGCTGGACATTTCCAAGATCGAGGCCGGCGAGATGGATCTGGAATTCGCGTCGGTCGGCCTGAACGAGGCGATCACCGAGTCGGTCTCGCTGGTGCAGCCACAGGCCAACAGCCAGCGCGTCATCATCCGCACCGCGCTGTCGCAAGCCGTGCCGAATGTCGTGGCCGACCAGCGTTCGATCAAGCAGATCGCGCTGAATATCCTGTCCAACGCCATCCGCTTCACGCCTTCAGGCGGCCAGATCGTCGTGTCGACCTCCTATGAAGGCAATGGCAGCGTTGTCTTGCGCATCCGGGACACGGGCGTCGGCATGACACGCTCGGAACTGGAACAGGCCATGAAGCCTTTCCGACAGGTGTCGACCAATTCCCGCAAGCGCGGCGACGGCACCGGCCTCGGCCTGCCGCTGACGAAAGCCATGGTCGACGCCAACCGGGCGAGCTTCTCGATCAACTCCGCGCCCAATGAAGGAACGCTGGTGGAAATCACCTTCCCGTCGCCGAGGGTGCTGGCGAATTGAAGATGATCTTAGTTTGATGGTGGTGGAAACGCACCACTATCGGGCAATAGCTGCAGCCAAGGTGCATCGTAACCTTCGGCGGGGCTGCCGCTGTCAAAACCAGAGATCACGCACACATCGGCCTTTGGAAGGTAGGTCTTCAAACGTGTCCAGCCCATCGAAATGATCGATCGGCAATTCATAGACAAGATCCGGTGGTGCAAGCCGCAGGTTGACGGCCATGCGCCGGCGGCCGTCCCTTTGAAGCCTCAAGCCGCGCCAGCTCAATACACAGGCACAGGCTGGGCAGAATAGTATTTCGAGAGAGGGCTGCTTCTCTGCGGCGCGCGTATAGGAGGCAGTCTCTCCGGCGATGGAGATACGCTCTCCTTCGTAGTCATAGGCCCACAGCGCGCCATAGCGCCGGCAGAGAGTGCAGTTGCATGCCGTGATCGAGCCTGGATCACCCTCGAGGGTCCAACTTGCCTTGCCGCAATGACATGAACCAATGAGCATGAGCCTATCCTGCCGCATATTCGATGGCGGCATTCTGCCTCAGTCCTCGAGCGCCTGCAAATGGCGCGGGCCGGACATTCTCTCTATGCCTATCCCTAGCTCAATTCGTATCGCGCCGGCATGCGCCGCGCCTGACCCAGGCGCAGCACAGCGGAAATTACTCCCCCCGAACCTTCGTCGCCTTGCGCTTGGCTCGCGAATTCGGCTTGCCGGGCGCCGGGGCTGCATCGCTTTTGGCGAAATGCGGTTTGCCGGGCTTCTTCACCCAGGGCTTCTTATCCTGGCGTTCCGAAGCAACGCTCTCGCCTGCCTGCGTCCGTTCCGGCTTGCGGTCTGATTTCCATTTCGGCTTGCCGCCCTCCTGAGGGCGGGCGCCCTTGTCGGCGAAGGGTTTCTTTTTCTCGAAATCCCCTTCCCTCCTCGCCTGCGAAAAATCCGGCACTCCGGCGAGCGGCTTCACGCGGATGCCTCTTTCCAGCGTCTTGTCAGGCCCGATAGCTGCAAGGAAGCGCTCGGCGCCTTCCTGTGAAAATTCGACGAAGGTTTCCTCCGGCTGCATCTTGATCGCGCCGATGTCACGCTTGGTCAGGTTGCCGTTGCGGCAGAGCATCGGGATCAGCCAACGCGGCTCGGCGTTCTGCTTGCGTCCTACAGAAAGCGACACCCAGACGCCGTCGGTGAAATCGTTGCGTCCAGAGGAAGAAGAGCCGGGCGCGTCATCGCGGAAAACAGGAAAATCGTCTCGGCGAGGCTTTTTGCGCTCGCCTTCAGCCGGCACGTCCTGCAGCTCTTCCGGCGCGGAGTGACGCGCCCGATAGTGACGCAGGAATGCGGCCGCGATCTGTTCGGCGCCATGGCTTTCCAGCAGCCGCTTTACCAGCAACTGCTCCTCATCCCGTAGCGGTTCGGAGAAAATCGGATCGGCGAGCAGACGCTCGTCGTCGCGTTCGTTCACTTCATCCGCCGACGGCGGCTTCGCCCAGGTGGCGCGCAGGCGAGCTGCCTCCAGCAGGCGTTCGGTGCGGCGGCGGGCGCTGAGCGGCACGATCAGAGCGCTGACGCCCTTGCGGCCGGCACGGCCGGTGCGGCCGCTTCGATGCAGCAGCGTTTCCGGATTGGTCGGTATATCAGCGTGAATCACCAGATCGAGGCCCGGCAGGTCGATACCGCGGGCAGCGACGTCGGTGGCAATGCAGACGCGGGCGCGGCCGTCGCGCATGGCCTGCAGCGCATGTGTGCGCTCGCTCTGGCTAAGCTCACCCGACAGGGCGACGACAGAGAAGCCGCGATTGTTGAAGCGCGCCGTCAGATGGTTGACGGCTGCACGCGTCGAGCAGAAAACGATGGCATTCTGCGCCTCGTAGTAGCGCAGAACGTTGATGATGGCGTTTTCCCTGTCGCTCGGCGCAACCGTCAGGGCGCGATAGTCGATATCGACATGCTGCTTGGTTTCCGAAGCCGTGGCGATACGCACGGCGTCACGCTGGTAATTCTCGGCAAGCTTGGCGATCGAGCGCGGCACGGTTGCGGAAAACATCAGCGTCCGCCGCTCGGCCGGCGACGTTTCCAGGATGAATTCAAGGTCCTCGCGGAAGCCGAGATCGAGCATCTCGTCGGCCTCATCCAGTACGACGGCCTTCAGCTCGGAAATATCGAGCGAATTACGGCGGATATGGTCGCAAAGGCGGCCCGGCGTGCCGACGACAATATGCGCGCCGCGCTCCAGCGCCCGCTTTTCGGTGCGCATGTCCATGCCCCCGACGCAGGAGACGATGGTGGCGCCCGTCAATTCATAGAGCCATTCCAGCTCGCGCTGGACCTGAAGCGCCAGTTCGCGGGTGGGCGCGATCGCCAAGGCCAGCGGCGTGCCGGCGCGGCCAAAGCGCTCTGCGCCATCCAACAGGGTTGGGGCAAGCGCCAGGCCAAAGGCTACCGTCTTGCCGGAGCCGGTCTGGGCCGAGACCAGCGCGTCCTTGCCGGCAAGGTCGGGATCGAGCATGGCTTTTTGCACCGGCGTCAGCACTTCGTAACCGCGCTTTGCCAAAGCCTGGGCAATCGCAGGAACGATGCCTTCGAATTCGGTCATATCTTGTCTTTCGGAATTCTTCGCGTGCCAAGCGGCACGGATCATCGTGGCCCGCACGTCGCAGGCCTCTTCTTCAAGCCTGCACATACTTGGTCGGTAGGCCAATGTACAGAGCGGGCGCGTATTTGCGTGCGACGGAACGAAAAAAAGGCAGCGAACGCGCTGCCTTTGAAGTTGATGCTGCCTAACGAAAGCTCGAGTCGGTTAACTTCATGTCTCGGGAGCCAGGGGAAGCTCCAATCCGCTCATAGCTCATGCGAACGGTCTCAAGTCGGCTTTTACCTTTGACCAATCTTTCTTAACGCGAAGTTAGCAGAGGGGGGTCATCGTTTGCCCCTCAGTTTTAGGGTACGGCTCAAGTCTTCAGCTCCTCCAGCCCGGCGAAGAGATCCAGCGCTTCCGGATTGGCAAGCGCCTCCTTGTTCTTGACGGGCCGGCCATGCACGACATCGCGCACCGCAAGCTCGACGATCTTGCCGGATTTCGTGCGCGGAATATCGGCAACGGCGATGATCTTGGCCGGCACGTGGCGAGGCGAAGCACCGGTACGGATAAGCGTCTTCATCGCTTTGACCAGCTCCTCCGTCAGCGAAGCGCCGGCGGCGAGGCGGACGAAAAGGACGACGCGGACATCGTCGTCCCAATCCTGACCGATGCAGAGCGCCTCCAGAATCTCCGGGATCTGCTCGACCTGATTGTAAATCTCGGCCGTGCCGATGCGCACACCGCCGGGATTGAGCGTGGCGTCCGAGCGGCCGTGAATGATCAGGCCGCCGTGCTCGGTCCATTCGGCGAAGTCGCCATGGCACCAGACATTGTCGAAACGCTCGAAATAGGCGGCATGATATTTGGCGCGCTCTGGATCATTCCAGAACATGACAGGCATCGAGGGAAAGGCCTTGGCGCAGACCAGCTCGCCCTTCTCGCCGCGCACCGGCTTGCCGTCCTCGTTCCAGACGTCGACGGCAAGGCCGAGACCTGGCCCCTGGATCTCGCCGCGCCAGACAGGCTGCAGCGGATTGCCGAGCACGAAGCAGGAGACGATATCGGTGCCGCCGGAGATGGAAGCGAGCTGGACATCGTCCTTGATGCCTTCATAGACGAAGGAGAAGCCTTCCGGAGACAGCGGTGAGCCGGTGGAGGTCATCAATCGCAGGCTTGAAAGATCATGCGATGTCCTCGGGGTCAGGCCGCTCTTGCGAACGGCATCAATATATTTGGCCGAGGTGCCGAACAGAGCGAACTTCTCTTCCTGCGCATAGTCGAACAGGATGTTGCCGTCGGGCGCAAAGGGCGATCCATCGTAGAGGCAGAGCGTCGCGCCGGCGGCAAGCCCGGTCACGAGCCAGTTCCACATCATCCAGCCGCAGGTGGTGAAATAGAAGACCTTTTCGCCGGGAACGACGCCGCAATGCAGCCGATGCTCCTTGATCAGTTGCAGAAGCGCGCCGCCGGTGGAATGGACGATGCATTTCGGCACGCCGGTGGTGCCGGAGGAAAACAGGATGAACAGCGGATGAGAGAAGGGCACCGCGACGAACTCGACCGCCTTCGCCTCGAACGGCGCGACAAACGCATCAAGGGTTCGCGCATCAGGCGTCGCTGCCACGACCGCGTCGGCGCTGCCGGCATAGGGCACGACGAGGGTGGGTACATTCAGCCGCTGTGCAATGGCGCTGACCTTCGACGTGACATCCTGCAGCTTGCCGCCATACCAATAGCCGCTGCAGGCGATGAAAAGCTTCGGTTCGATCTGGCCGAACCGATCCATGACGCCCTGCTCGCCGAAATCCGGAGAACAGGAGGACCATATCGCGCCGATCGACGCGGCCGCCAGCATGCAGGCGATGGTTTCGGGCATGTTCGGCATCATTGCCGCCACGCGATCGCCCTTGCCGATGCCGAGGGCGCGGTAGGCCTGCTGCAGGCGCGATACCATCGCCGCCAGCCGGTCCCACGACCAGCGATCGCGCACCTTGTCCTCGCCCCAGAACACCAGCGCATCGCCCTCGCCGCTTCTCGACAGCAGATTCTCGGCAAAATTCAGTTCGGCATCGGGAAAGAAGCGGGCTTCCAGCATGAGGTCGCCATTGATCAGCGCCCTCTCTCCACGCTTTCCCTTGATGCCGCAGAAATCCCAGACCGCTGTCCAGAAGTTCTCGCGATCGGCGATGGACCAGGCATGCAGGCCGCAGAAATCGGGCATTGACAGGCCGAAACGCTGGTTGCATTCCTGCATGAAGGAAAACATCGGGCTCTGGCGGCGAAATTCTTCCGATGGCGTCCAAAGTGGCTGTTGATCTTGCATATTTCCCTCCCTGCTTCTCGCCTTATATACCAATGTTGCAGCGCACTATAAAGTCATGGAGTTGTGGGCATTTCCAGTGTGCAATGTTTGCATCCGCTAAACATTTCCTATATCCGGCAAGCATAGGCAGATCGTCCCTATCAGTTTGAGAGTTTCCACGGGATATGAGAGCGTCGAGAAACAATAAATGGTGGTTGACGATGCGATCGGCCTCGCGCTGGCTGCCGAGCGTCGTTCGCACGACCGGTATCATTCTTCTAACAATCCTCATCATCTTTGCTGTCTTCAGAGCGACGGCGCCTTTCCTGATCTCCAGCGGGCTGGTTCGCTCCGGCATCGAAAAGGCGCTTTCGGAATGGACGGGATACCGCGCCCAGATCGAGGGCGATCCCACTCTCGATTTCTGGCCGACGCCGCGCGTGACGCTCAATCAGGTTACGATCCGCGAGCCGACGAAGAACGGCAAGGTACTGGGCCATGTCGACAGCCTATCGGCGGATTTCTCGCTGCTTTCAGCCATCCGCGGACGCGCGCATTTTCATGAATTCCATTTCCTGCGCCCGACCCTCTACATCCGGCGCGACGAGAACGGCCTCATCGATTGGACGAACGAAGGCCGCCTTTCCAAGGCGATCGAGCAGGTGGACGCGTCCTCGTCCAGCCAAGGTGTGTCGATACCCAAGGACCAGGATGCCGCCATCGGCATGCTGACCATCGAGGATGGCAGCGTCGAGATGACGGACGATCGCAGCGGCAACGTCTACAAGATGAACGGTGTCAATGCGGACATATCGTGGCCACGGCTGTCCCGCCCGATGACGGCTGTCATCCTCGCCCGTTTCAACGGGCAGGACGTCAAGCTCAACTTCGATTCCACCCAGCCTCTGTTGCTTTTCGCCGGCAAGAGCGTTGATGCCAGGACCAGTTTCTCTTCGCCGCTGATCAGCTGGACTTATGCGGGCGTCACCAGCATCTCGGATCTTTCGACGCTTGCCGGCAATCTCGAGCTCAGCGTGCCCAACGTGCCTTCCTTCCTGGCGTGGAGCGGACAGCACCTGCCGGCCGCCGATGCGCTGAAGAACGTCTCGCTCAACGCCGATATAGCAGCGATCGAGAACGGCCTGCGCTTCAACAATCTGAATTTCAAGGTCAACGATTCCGCTGCCTCCGGCGTCATGGATCTGAGCTACACCACGGCTGGCAAGCCGAAGATTTCCGGCACGCTCGCCTTCGACCAGATGAACCTCAATCCGTTCCTGGCCGCCTTCTCCATGCGTCTCGCCGCCGAGACCGCCTTCGATGCGCTGCTGAACGGCAATCCGCTGCAGCGGCTCGATCTCGATATGACGCTTTCATCCAACAAGGCGGCGCTCGGCCCCTTCCAGTTCGACAATATCGGCGCGAGCTTGCTCGTCGCCGGCGGCAAGGCGAAATTCGACATCGGCGACAGCGGCTTCGAGGGGGGCTCGCTGACCGCCCATCTGGAGGTCGCTCCAGGAGACTTCGATGGCGGCGGCAAATTGCAGATATCCATCCGCAATGCTGATTTCGGCGGGCTCTTTACCCGGTTGAAGCTGCCAGGCCCGCTGCCGTTGATGACAGCAGGGTCGCTGGACCTCGCGCTCAGCACCTCCAAGCCGATCTGGGTCGCCACGCTCAGCGACGTCGCCGGAAAGATGCATTTCCAGTCGACCACCGGCTCCTTCCGCCAATTCGACATCTCGACCTTCCGGGGTCTGGCGGCGGAAAAAGCCTTCTTCCGAATGAGTGACATTGCCGGCGGATCCTTCGATTTCGACAGCATCAATGTCGATGCAAGCTTCGCAAAGGGATCGGCCGAGGTCCAGAACGCCACGATCGCCGGGCGGAACGAAACCGTGACATTGAATGGTGTCGTTCCCTTCCGCAGCAATGGCCTGGCGCTTTCAGGCGCGATCGACGCAACCGCGCCCGCCGATTCGGAGGAGCTGCCGATGCTGCCCTTCTTCATTGGCGGCACTTGGCCGGATCCGGTCGTCTCGCCGGTGACGACGCTTTTGCAGAAACCGGCCCAGCCGCAAGAGCAATAATCCGCTCCGCGCAACCTTGTCTCAAGCTGCGGCCGCCGCGTGCTCGTCCCTTTGGCGCTGGACCTCGCGACGCTTGGTCGCAATGGAAGCGCAGATGACGCCGATGGCGACGACGCCGATCAGGATGGTGCAGATGGCGTTGATCTCCGGCGTGACGCCGAGCTTGACCTGGCTGTAGATCAGCATCGGCAGCGTCTTGGCACCGGCGCCGGACGCGAAGGTCGCGATTACCAGATCGTCGAGCGACAGCGTCAGAGCCAGGACCCAGCCCGAAAACACGGCCGGCGCGATGATCGGAAGCGTGATCTCGAAGAAGGTGCGCACCGGCGGAGCGCCCAGATCCAGCGCCGCCTCCTCGATCGATCGATCGAACGTCAGCAGGCGCGATTGCACGACGACGGCGACGAAACACATGGTCAGTGTCGTGTGGGCCAAGACGATCGTCCAGAAGCCGCGGTCGACGCCGGACGCCACGAACAGCAGCAGCAGCGACAGGCCGGTAATGACGTCAGGCATGACCAGCGGCGCATAAATCATGCCCGAAAACAGGATTCGGCCGCGGAAACGCGTGTAACGCACCAAGGTGAGTGCCGCCATAGTGCCAAGCACGGTGGCGATGGTCGCCGATAGCAGCGCAATGCGCACCGTCAGCCAGGCGGCGCTCAGCATGGTGTCGTTGCTGAACAGATGCACATACCATTGGGTCGAGAAACCGCCCCAGACCGTGACCAGCCGAGACCTGTTGAAGGAGTAGATGACCAGCAGCAGGATCGGCAGATAGAGGAAGGCCAGACCGAGGGTGACCGAGACGATGTTGAAACGAGACCAGCGGATCATTGACTATCTCCCCTTCTCGTCGGCTTTGGCCTGGAAATGCTGGAAGAAGACGATGGGCACCACCAATACCAGAAGCAGGATGGTCGCCACCGCCGATGCCAGCGGCCAGTCGGTATTGCTGTAGAATTCGGTCCAGAGCACCTTGCCGATCATCAGGGTTTCCGAGCCGCCGAGCAGGTCGGGAATGACGAACTCGCCGACAGCTGGAATGAAGACCAGCATGCAGCCGGCAATGACTCCGGGAATGGAGAGCGGAAAGGTGACGCGCCAGAAGGCGCCGATCCGCGTACAGCCGAGATCCTGCGCCGCTTCGATCAGCGTGTCGTCCATCTTCTCCAGCGCGGAATAGAGCGGCAAGATCATGAAGGGCAGATAGGAATAGACCATGCCGATATAGACGGCCGTATTGGTGTTGAGGATGACAAGCGGTTCGTGGATGATGCCGAGCGCCATCAACAGCTGGTTCAGCAGACCCGTGGTGCTGAGGATCGACATCCAGGAATAGACGCGGATCAGGAAGCTCGTCCAGAAGGGCAGGATGACCAGCATCAGCAAAGTGGGCCGGATCGTGCGCGGCGCCTGCGCCATGCCGTAGGCGATGGGATAGGCGATGATCAGCGTCAACAGCGTCGAGATGCCAGCGATCTGAAGGCTCTGAATGTAGGCATTCATATAGAGCGGATCGCCGGTCAGCCATACGTAGTTGTCGAACGACATGGTCTGCAGCTTGTCCCACCAGTCGGCGAAGCTGTCGGCCCAGGCGAACGACGGATCGTAGGGCGGGACGGACAGCGCCTTGGTCGACAGCGAGATGCGGAAGACGATGAGAAAGGGCGCGAGAAAGAAGATCAGCAGCCAGGCATAGGGAATGATGATGACGAGGCGCTGATAGAGGGAGGAACCGAGCGCTCTCATGATCAGTCCTTCAACAATACGCCGGCATTTTCGTCGAAGGACACCCAGACATTCTGGTCATAGGCGAAGGGTTCTTCCACGGCGCGAACCGCGTTCAGCGACGAGGCCTTGAGCACCTGTCCGCTCTTCAGCTTCACATGGAAAACGGTCATGTCGCCGAGATAGGCGATATCCCAGATCTCGCCTTCGGTGGCATTGACCGACGCGTTGGCCGGCGGGCGCGGCGTGACCCTCAACTTCTCAGGCCGGATAGCGAGGCTGGCGCGGCTTCCCGCGGCCGGTGCCTCGCTGGAGGCGGTGCGCAGCGTGAGGGCGGAATCGACAGCGATTTCGACGATGCCAGACTGCGCGGAGGTAACGTTGCCGTCGAGGATGTTCACATCGCCAATGAAGTCTGCGACGAAGCGGCAATTGGGCGCCTCATAGATTTCCGCCGGTGTCGCCACCTGCACCACCTTGCCGTGGCTCATGACGGCGATGCGGTCCGCCATGGTCATCGCTTCTTCCTGGTCATGGGTGACGACGACGAAGGTGAGGCCGAGGCTCTGCTGCAGATCCATGAGTTCGAACTGCGTCTCCTCGCGCAGCTTCTTGTCGAGCGCGCCGAGCGGCTCGTCGAGCAACAGCACCTTCGGACGCTTGGCAATCGAGCGGGCCAGCGCCACGCGCTGGCGCTGGCCGCCGGAAAGCTGGTTGGGCTTGCGCTTGGCGAATTGCTCGAGCTTTACGAGCTTCAGCATCTGCGCGACGCGATCGTCGATCTCGGCTTTCGGCATGCCGTCCTGGCGCAGGCCGAAGGCGATATTCTTTTCCACCGACATATGCGGAAACAGCGCGTAGGACTGGAACATCATGTTGACGGGGCGGCGATAGGGCGGCGTGCCGGCAAGGTTCTGGCCATCGAGCACGATCTCGCCCGTCGTTGGCTGCTCGAAGCCCGCCAGCATGCGCAGCAACGTGGACTTGCCGCAGCCCGATGCGCCGAGGAGAGCGAAGAATTCGCGGTTGTAGATATCCAGGGAGAGATTGTCGACGGCGGTGAAATCACCGAACTTCTTCGTCACGTTCTTGAAGGAAATGTACGGCTTGGCCGAAGGGTCGCTCCAAGGAGCAAAGGAACGCCGGATATTACCGAGTGACTTCATCATCTATCCCCAAATGGATGCCGGGCGGGCTGTCCTAGAGCATTTCCGCTTTTCTTCGAATCGCGAAAATGCTCCATCTTGTTTTTTCGCATTCCGGACGGAAAACCGCTGCGCACTTTTCCTGGAAATGCTCTAGCACCGGCTCTTCCCCTACCCGGCACGCTCTTCATTCTTACCTTATCCTCCTAAGGAAAGGCCCGGACGTTGCCGTCCGGGCCTCTTCGAATTATTGGCCAGTGGTGACCTTTGTCCACAAGCGCGTGGCGACGCGCTGTGTTTTCGGATCCCAAGGGGTGAGCGTGAACAGCTTGCTCCTGACCTCATCCGTCGGGTAGACAGCCGGATCTTCAAGCACGTCCTTGTTGACGAACTGCTGCGACGCCTTGTTGCCGTTGGCGTAAGAGACGAAGTTGCTGGCCTTGGCGATGACTTCCGGCTTCATGATGTAATTGAGGAAGGCATGCGCTTCCGCGACATGCGGCGCATCGGCGGGAATCGCCATGACGTCGAACCACATCTGCGCGCCCTTCTTGGGGATCGAGTAGCCGATGTTCACACCGTTCTTGGCTTCTACGGCTCGATTGCGTGCCTGCAGCACATCGCCGGAATAGCCGAAGGCGATGCAGATATCGCCGTTGGCGAGCGCATTGATATATTCAGAGGAATGGAATTTGCGGACAAAGGGCCGGATCGAGGTCAGCAGCGCCTCGGCCTTCTTGAAATCCTCGGCCTTGGTCGAATTCGGATCGAGGCCGAGATAGCGCAGGGCGGCCGGAATGGCGTCCGTCGGCGAATCCAGCATATAGATGCCGCAATCCTTGAACTTGGCGGCGAGCTTGGGATCGAAGATCACGTCGATATCGGGCGCTTCGTCGGTGCCGAGAATCTGCTTCACCTTGTCGACATTGTAGCCGACGCCGCTGGTGCCCCACATGTAGTCGATGGCGTATTGATTGCCCGGATCGTAGGTGGCGATGCGTTGCTGCACCGTATCCCACATGTTCGAAATATTCGGCAGCTTGGACTTGTCGAGCTTCTGGAAGACACCGGCCTTGATCTGGCGTTGCAGGAAGTATGCCGTCGGCACGACGATGTCATAACCGGTCTTGCCGGCCAGAAGCTTGGTTTCCAGCGTCTCGTTCTGATCGAACGTATCGTAGACGACCTTGATGCCGGTTTCCTTGGTGAAATCGGTCAGGATCGAATCGTCGATATAATCCGACCAGTTGTAGATATTGACGACCTTGTCTTCTGCCTGAGCGGCCGTCGCCAGCGAAACGACCGCGAAAGCCGTTGCTGCGAGCCGTGCGAACATGGACTTCATAGTCACTCCTGTTTTGTTCAAGGGCATCTTGGCGACACCCAACCCTCTGTTTTTCCCGTTAGACTAGAAAGGAAATCGGAACGCCACAAGGGGGAAAAGCAAGCCATTACGAGCTTTGGCGGATTTGCAAAGGGTGACGCTTCCTGCTTGCACGCGATTGTGAACTCAAGATCCGCTTCCTGCGTGAATGCGGAAACCAGCTTTGCTAACATCGGAGCGTCTCACTCCTAGAATAGTCTCACGCCCGTTTCGCAGCCCTGCCCAGCGGGCAAACCCAACCCATAATTCAAGGGTGCATCATGCAGTACCAAAAATTCGGCAATACCGGCCTCAGCGTCTCGCGCCTATGCCTGGGCACGATGACCTTCGGCCTGCAGATCAAGCAGGAAGACACAGCCCACGCCATTCTCGACAAGGCGGCCGACGCCGGCGTCAACTTCATCGACACGGCCGACGTTTACCCGCTTGGCGGCGACGAGCAGCTTGCCGGCCGCACCGAAGAGATCGTCGGCGGCTGGCTGAAGGGCAAGCGCGACCGCTTCATCGTCGCGACCAAAGCCGTCGGCAAGGTCGGCCCGTCATCCTGGGATCAGGGCGCATCCCGCAAGCACCTTCTCGATGCCATCGACGCTTCGCTGCGGCGTCTCGGCACCGATTACGTCGACCTCTACCAGCTGCATTCCGACGATCGCGAAACGCCGATCGACGAGACGCTGGAAGCGCTCGATATCATCGTACGCTCGGGCAAGGCCCGCTATGTCGGCGTGTCGAACTTCCTGGCCTATCGGCTGGCCCTGGCGCTTGGCCGCGCTGACTTTTTGCGCACCGCCCGCTTCGTCTCGGTGCAGCCGCGCTACAATCTGCTGTTCCGCCAAATCGAGCGCGAATTGCTGCCACTTGCCGAAGAACAACGCATCGCCGTCATCCCCTACAATCCGATCGCCGGAGGCCTTCTCACCGGCAAGCACAGGCACGATGTCGCACCGACCGAAGGCCGCTTCAGCTCGCAGCTGCGCAGCGCCGGTACCAACTACCTGCAACGCTATTGGCACGAACGCGAATTCGCAACGATCGAGAAGCTGCGCGGCATCGCCGAAGAGGCAGGCCAGTCGCTCGTCAAGCTCGCCGTTGCCTGGGTCGCCGCCAATCCGGTCATTACGTCAGCCATCATCGGTGCTAGCCGCCCGGATCAGTTGACGGACACGCTCGCCGCCATCGATCTCAAGCTCGATCCGGAGCTGAAAGCCAAGCTGGATGACGCCACCGTCGAATATCGCTGGGGCGACGCGGCGCGCTGAACAAGAGCAAACCGGCGGTTCATCGCCGCCGGTTCACGCGTAGGTCGGGCGCTTGCCGGCAAACAGCTCCGAATGACTCTTCAACAACCGGGTCATGCGATCGACCACGGTGCGAATTTCCCGGCGATGGCGATCGGCATTGTTCATGACGATCCATTGCCGGTGGCGGAGGGCTGCTATTTCCTCGCCGACGCGCTCCAGCCTCGGCTCCTGATCGCCGACGAAGCAGGGCAGAACCGCGATGCCAGACCCCGCCAGCACCAGATCATGAAGCGACCGCGGGCGGCTGACCGTGAAGGCGATCTCCTGCCGTCGGTTCTGATGCGGCCAGCGCAGATAGGCCGAAACCGCCTCGTCTTCCGCCACGGCGATCCAGCGCTGCGGTCCGGCAAAGCGCATGTTGCGGGCCTGATAGGCGGCATAGGCGACATCGCCGGTCTTGATGGCGGCAAGATTGGCTTCCTCCGGCTCGAAGGCGCGGATACCGATATCGCTTTCGCGATGGGCAAGGCTGGCGCGGCGCTCGCCAAGATGCAGATCGATGCGAAAGCCGTCCCGCTCCGAGCAGATCACCGGCATGTTCTGGCTGAGCAGCCAGCCGACCCAGGTGCCGGCGGCGATCCGGACGACCGCGCCGCCCTGGGCATCGCGCTGCCAGCTATCCACCTTGCGAGCCGCGGCCTCCATCTCCAGCAATTGGTCGAACAGCGCCTGGCCATCGCCGGTCAATGTGTAGCCGGCCTGGCTGCGCTCGAAAAGCAGGCGGCCGATCTGCCCTTCGAGCTCCAGCATGCGCCGGCCGATCGTTGCCGGGCTCAAACCGCTGGTCGCGACCGCTCCCGTCAGCCCGCCGCCACGGGCGACATCGAGGAAAAGTTGATAGGAATCCCATGCCGTGTTTTTCATAATTGAAAAACATAAGGCGAAAACGGCTGTTTATAAAGCAAATTTCTGTGTGTAGTTGAAGAGATGCCCACAACATGGAGATGTCTCATGATGGACAGCATCGCTTTGGCCAAGGCCATCGAACTACAATGCCGGGCGCGCGAGGAGCAATGGCGCCGCAACGAGGATCTGTTCTACCTCGACTATGGGCACGATCCCTGGCCGCTTTTCCCCTGGGGCGGGCGTGTGCTCGACCGTCTGTATGCCGCTTACAAGGCGACAAAAAAAGCGGACCGGCTGGAGATCAACCGGTCCGCCTGCGATGATGATGGTTGCTGCGGTCAAGCCGCTTCTTCCCGCATATAGCCTGAGCTGTATCCGGCTTCGATCTTGAACTGCTGGATGAGATGCAACAGCGCGTCGGCTTCGGTGGCCAGCTCGCGGCTTGCCGCCGTGGTCTCTTCCACCATGCCGGCGTTCTGCTGTGTCATCTGATCCATGTGGTTGACCGAGGCGTTGACCTCCTGCAGCGCGCTTGCCTGGTCGTGGCTGGCGCGGGCAATCATTTCCACATGCTGGCTGATCGTGACGATCTGGCTGCTGATCTGCGCCAGGACAGAACCGGCCTCCTGCACGAACTGCGAGCCGGAATTGACCTCCTGGGTCGATTTGTTGATCAGTCCCTTGATTTCCTTCGCGGCGGCGGCCGAGCGCTGTGCCAGCTCGCGCACTTCCATGGCGACGACGGCGAAGCCCTTGCCAGCGTCACCGGCGCGCGCCGCCTCGATACCGGCGTTGAGCGCCAGGAGATTGGTCTGGAACGCGATCTCGTCGATGACGCCGATGATCTGCTCGATCTGGCGCGAGGCGCCCTCGATGCGTGCCATCGCGTCGATGGCGTTGCCGACGACCACGGAGCTGTCATCGGCGCTGCGCTTGGCTTCGCGCACGATGGCATCCGCGTCCTTGGCACGCTCGGCGGACGAGCGGACGGTGACGGTGATCTCGTCGACGGCGGCGGCGGTCTGCTCCAGCGAAGCCGCCTGCTGCTCGGTGCGCTTCGACAGATCCTCGGCGGAGGCCGCCATCTGGTTGCCGTTGCTCTGGATCATCTCGACATTGCTGCGGACCTGGCTCAGCGTCTCCTGCAGGCGCGACAGCGAGCTGTTGAAGTCCTGACGAAGCTGTTCGAGGCGGCCGATGAAGGGTGTCTCGATCGTGGCGGAAATATCGCCTTGCGCGAGGCGTTCGAGACCGGCTGCAAGCTCGCTGACCGCGAAATCGATCTGGCGGTCGAGTTCGCGCTTTTCAGCGTCGTTGCGCTGACGTTCGTATTCGGAGGCAGCGCGCTCCTCGTCGCTCTGTTCCTCGATGCGGATCTTCGAAATGGCGTTTTCCTTGAAGATACCGAGCGCGCGGGCCATGTCGCCGATTTCGTCGTGACGCTGCTCGCCGGAAATCGCCGTCTCGAGCATGCCATCGGCGATCCGGCGCATGGCTGCAGTGATCTGGCCGATCGGACGCTGCAGGGTGAGGACCAGTGCGATACCGCCGGCGACCGAGAGGATGATACCCAAAGCCGTCGCCAGGATGGATATGTAGTTCGCCTGGTCGCGTTCGGAGCCGGCGCTCTGCTTCTGCGTCTCGGCAAAGGCGGTCAGCTGGCTCCACACCTGGTCGAGTTGCTGGCGGGCACTTGCATATTCGGCAACCCGCTGGGTGATCGTATCGACCAGCTTGCCGCCGGCGTCGTCCATCGACTTGATCGCCGGGCGGATGGCCGCATCGATATCACCGGCGAAATCCATGCTCTTGGCGCTCTGGTTCAGCGTATCGATATCGCCGCCGAGCTTTGCGATTTCCTGGCGCAGGCGGACGAGATTGTCCTTGTTGGTATTGGCGTTGAACTCGGCGAGGACGAGCTGCAGCGAGTAGACCGAATCTTCGAGGCGGCGGGTATCCTGCAGAACGGAATTGGTCTGCGCGACGCGGGCATCCAGCGATACGAAGGTCGTGGTCGCCTGACGCATCATCTGCGTCGCCGTCAGCTGCGTGTAGGTCGATGTCTGGCGGAAGCGCGAGAGAAGACGGCCGATATTGGTAATGGTGTCATCGGTCGGCGCATCGGTGCTTTCGGTGAAAGTGGTCAGATCCTTGATCGTGCTCGTCAGCGACTGAACGACACTCTTCTGGTTCTGCGGCAGCGCAAGGTCGATGGAACGCAGGGCCTTGTTCAGATCCGGCAGCCGGTCCTTGAGAAGCTTGACCTTGTCGGCCGGCGTCGCTCCCTTGTTGAAATCCTCAGCAACCGAGGCAAGCAGATCGCCGCCTTTCAGCAGACGGTCCGCGGCGCGCAATGTCGAGGTCGCGTCGGCCTGATCCTGCCGCATCTGATCTTCCAGTTGCTGGCTGTTGAAATTGACGTTGAAACGGGCGCTGATCAAGGCTCGCTGTGCGTCGTCGATGGTCTTGCGGAACGCAACCTCCTGCTCGTGGAGCGTCCAAAGCCTGCCGACGAGATTGGCCGTGTCGGCCGTCTTGGCGGTTGCGTCGGTCAGATTGTCGCGGCCCTCCGAATCCGCGCCGAGCTGGCCGAGCGTCGCATTGAGCACGCCCTGCTGGGACTTGATATCCCCGTAGAGCTTGTCGCGTTGCTGCGCATTGGTGATGCGCAGGAAGTCATCCATGGAACCATAGAGATTCTTGAAGCCAGTCAGCGATTGCAGCACGCTGTTGGAGATTTCCATGCGTCCCTGCAGCAGGCCGGAAGCATAGAGCCCGGTGAGCCCGACGGCGGAAATGCTGATGACGAAGGGCAGGACGAATATGAGAACCTTCGTCTTGATCTTGAAACGAGACAGTATCCTATCAATCAACATGGTGGCTCAGACCTCTCACCGCTCCCCTCGCCGACGCCTCCGCAGCGCTGGCCGGACGTATCCTCGTCAATCTTGAAAATCTTCGCAGGCGGGGTCCTGAGTGGTGTCAGGAAGCAATCATTGCATCGGCTCGGTCTCGCAGACGAGCGCCCCATAAAACTGCGGGAATTGTCGGTCTGATAGATTAATTTTCAGATAAGGCGCCAGCGGGGCGCCTCGTAGCTGAACAGATGCAAGTCAGAAGGCGTCGAAAAGAATATTGACGCGCAGACAAAAGCCGCCAGGACAATGACGGCCAAGACATGAAAAGCGGCTAAACTCAATAGCCGCGCACGGCCAGATACGCGATGCAGGCCGCGGTAGCACCCATCGCCAGCATCAAAAGCCTCGCGGCCAGGAGCTTGGCGTTATCCCGGGTTTGAGCGATTGCAATGGCGCGAGCACGACGATTGGTTTTGTTCATGAGCATATTCCCATTTTCGCACTGACACGATAACCGGCAAATAGTCTGTTCGGCAACTGCCAATGTATTCAGTAAACATGTAGGAAAGGAAAACGCGAGAACCAGAGGCCGGTTCCATTTTCTGACGGAGCGCACAAGGCATTGAATATGGAGGCTCACGCAGCCTCGCCGGCAACATGACCGGACGCCCATGCCCATTGAAAATTATAACCGCCGAGCCAGCCGGTCACATCGACGCACTCGCCGATGAAGAAGAGGCCGGGCGCGGCTTTCACCTGCATGGTCCTCGAATCGAGGCAGCTGGTATCGATGCCGCCGAGCGTTACCTCCGCAGTGCGATACCCTTCCGAGCCGGACGGCTTTACCGGCCAGGACTGAATGGCAGCCGCGAGCTGCTCCAGGCGCTTGTCGGACTGATCAGCCAGATTGCCAGACACGCCCTCGGCCTCGACGAAGTGCTGCGCCAGCCGCTTCGGCAGGAGCTCGGCAAGGGCTGTTTGCGCCGATTGCCGGCCGTTGGCCTGCTTTGCTTTCTTGAGAAGTGCAAAGACATCGACGTCAGGCTCGATCGCGACGGTAATCTCCTCCCCTTCCCGCCAGTAGGAGGAAATCTGCAGGATGGCCGGCCCGCTGAGGCCGCGATGGGTAAAGAGCAGGGCTTCGCGAAATGCCGTCTTGCCGTGGCGGATTTCGGCAGGCGCGGCGATGCCGGAAAGCGGCGCGAGGCGCTGAAGGAGCTGCGGATCGAGCGTGAGCGGCACCAGGCCCGGCCGCGTCTCGACAAGCGGCAATCCGAATTGCTCGGCGATGCGATAGGCAAAGCCGGACGCGCCCATTTTCGGGATCGACTTGCCGCCGGTCGCGACAACCAGCGAGGGTGCCTCGAAGGTGCCCTCCGAAGTGCTGATGCGATAGCCGCTGTCAATCTGTTCCACCCCGCTTGTTTCCGTGCGCAACAACAGTTGCGCGCCGGCCGCGCGCATCTCGTCGGTCAGCATGCGGATGATGTCTTTGGCGCTGTTGTCGCAAAAGAGCTGGCCAAGCGTCTTCTCATGCCAGGCGATGCCATGGCGCTCGACCATGGCGAGGAAATCCCGAGGCGTGAAGCGAGCCAGCGCCGATTTGGCGAAATGCGGATTGGCGGACAGGAAGTTCTTCGGGCCGGCATGGATATTGGTGAAATTGCAGCGGCCGCCGCCGGAAATGCGGATCTTCTCGCCGGGTGCCGCGGCATGGTCGAGCACGGCGACGGAACGCCCGCGCTGGCCGGCGCGGATGGCGCACATCATGCCTGCCGCGCCCGCTCCGAGAACGATCACATCATACCTGCCGACCACGCTTCAACCCCTAATCATTCGCCGCGCTCACTGATCATTTTTCCATCATACGGCGAAAGTCCGAGCGGTTTTCCCCCTCGCCAATTGGCAAACTGCGGTTATGATGCAATCACCGATCAATCCAAATACGGTGTTTTATGCCTGCGAGAAAGACCCCGCTGAAAGCTTCCGTGCCTGTCTCGAAAGTCCCTACGGTACCTCCTAGCCTGAGATCGGCACGCGGCGTGGCAAACTGGAAGGAAGCAGCCCAGTGGCTGCGGGCGCGCGGGATCGAGGACATCGAATGCATCACTCCGGACCTTGCGGGCGTGCCGCGCGGCAAGATGATGCCGACCTCGAAATTCACCTCCAATACGTCGCTGGCACTGCCTTCCGCGATTTACCGCCACACGATTTCGGGCGAGTATCCGGAGGAAACCGAGAGCTTCCGCTACGAGCCGCGCGACAGCGACCTGAAGCTGGTGCCGGACCTCTCGACGCTTTCCGTCGTCCCCTGGGAAACCGACCCGACAGCGCAGGTGATCTGCGATATCGTCAATTCCGAAGGACACGCGGTTTCCTATACGCCACGCAACCTGCTGAAGCAGATTCTGGGACTCTATCGCGACCGCGGCTGGAAGCCGGTGGTGGCGCCCGAGATCGAATTCTATCTCGTCGCCAAGAATGACGACCCCGATTATCCGCTGCATCCGCCGAAAGGTCGCTCCGGCCGCTCGATTCTCGGCGGTCAGGGCTACTCGATCGCAGGCATCAACGAGTTCGACGAACTGATCGACGATATCTATCACTTCTCGGAGAAGCAGGGTCTCGAGATCGACACGCTGATCCATGAAGAGGGTCCGGCGCAGCTCGAAATCAACCTGCGCCATGGCGACCCGATCGAGCTTGCCGACCAGGTGTTCATGTTCAAGCGCACCATTCGCGAGGCAGCGCTGAAGCACGGCATCTATGCCACCTTCATGGCCAAGCCGATGCAGAGCCAGGCGGGCTCGGCGATGCATATTCATCAGTCCGTCGTGAACATCGAGACCGGCAAGAACGTCTTCACCAATCCGGACGGCAGTCCGTCGCAGGAATTCTTCCACTTCATCGGCGGCATGCAGCGCTATGTGCCGAATGCGCTGGCGATGCTTGCGCCCTATGTGAATTCCTATCGGCGGCTGGCGCCGAACATGTCCTGCCCGGTCAACAATGCCTGGGGCTACGACAACCGCACCACGGCTTTCCGCGTGCCGGTCTCCGATCCGCAGGCCCGCCGCGTCGAAAACCGGCTGCCGAGCTCCGACGCCAACCCCTATCTCGCGCTCGCCGCCTCGCTCGCCTCCGGCCTGCTCGGCATCATGAAGAAGGTGGAGCCGACGGCACCGACCGAGGATTCGGCCAACGAAGGCTCGATCGACCTGCCGCGCGGCCTGCTTGAAGCCATCGCGCTCCTGGAGGGCGAACCGGCCTTCCAGGAGGTCCTCGGCAAGGAATTCATCGACATCTATGCCGGTGTCAAACGCGGCGAGTTCGAAACCTTCATGCAGGTGATCAGCCCGTGGGAGCGGGAATTCCTTCTGCTCAACGTGTGAAGGGATCGCCCATGACACTGCACGAAACATGGCAGAGCCCGATCGCGCCGGGACTTTCCTTTTATCAGGCAACCGTCGGCCCACGCCCGATCTATCCGAAGTTCGATGGTTCGCGCCGGGCCGATGTCGCGATTATCGGCGGCGGTTATACCGGCCTGCAGGCGGCCTACAATCTCGCCAAGGGTGGTGCCGAAGTGGTGCTGATCGACGGCAACCGCTTCGGCGACGGCGCTTCGGGCCGCAATGGCGGTCAGCTCGGTACCGGCCAGCGCTCATGGCCCGAGGAGCTCGAAGAGAAGATCGGCTACGAGCGCTCGAAGGCTCTTTTCGATCTTGCCGAGGATGCGAAGCGCCATCTTCTCGATTTCGCCTCCGAGCACGGTATCGACATCGACTTCCTGCCGGGCCAGATGAATGTCACGCACAAGCCGAGCTACAAGCACGCCTATATGGAAAATGCGGAGATCGCCGCGACGCGCTACGGCTATCCGCACGTCAAATTCATGGATCGGACCGAGACCCAGGAACGGCTGGGCTCCGAATTCTATCTCTACGGCGTCAGGGACATGGGCACGGGGCATATCCACCCACTGAAGCTGCTCATCGGCTTGGCGCGGGTCGCCGCCGAGGCAGGCGCCTCCCTCTTCGAAATGACCAGGGCGCAGGCCTTCCGGCAATCGGGCGGCAAGACCATCATCCAGACGGACGGCGGCGAAATCACCGCCGAACGGGTGCTGATTGCCTGCAACGGCTATATCGACAACCTCGAGCCGGTGACCGCGAGCCATGTCATGCCGATCCGCTCCTTCATCGGCGCCACCGAACCGCTCGATCGCTTCCCGACCGTGCTTCCCGGCAACGAAGCCGTCGCGGATTCGCGATTCGTGGTGCGCTATTTCCGCAAATCGAAAGACGGGCGCCTGCTGTTCGGCGGGCGCGAGGCCTATACATCAGACAATCCACGCGACATAACGCAGCACATCCGCCGGCAGATCGCCGAGATCTATCCGGCCCTGGCGGATATCAACATCGATTATGCCTGGGGCGGATCGGTCGGCATCACCATGCCGCGCCAGCCCTTCGTGCGGGAGGTCATGCCGGGCGTCACCTCGATCGGCGGCTATTCCGGGCATGGGGTCATGCTGTCAAACTATTGCGGTAAACTCTATGCGAAAACAGTTCTCGGGAATGCGGACGAGCTTCACCTCTTCAAGGAGCTGAATGTTCCACCTTTCCCCGGCGGCGCGCGCATGCGGGCGCCTCTGCTTTTCCTGGCGCTCTCGTGGTTTGCGTTGCGCGACAGGTTCTAAAAATCGGAAGATGGATTTCTTCCGCCGGCAATCCACTATAAAAAGCCGAGTCTGAATTTTGCGATGCACACTGGCCTTTTTAAATCGATTAGATTAAAAGGGACCTCAACCAAGACCGATTGAGAGATACCTCATGAGCAGCCAAATCATTCCCGTTGAACCATTTGATTATGTCGTTTTCGGCGGCAGTGGCGACCTTGCCGAGCGCAAGCTTCTGCCCGCTCTTTATCATCGCCAGATCGAAGGCCAATTCTCCGAACCGACCCGCGTCATCGGCGCTTCGCGTAGCGCGCTTTCGCACGAGGAATACCGCAAATTCGCCGACGCCGCCCTCAAGGAACACCTGAAGGGGGGCGAATATGACGAGGCGCAAGTCAAGAAGTTCCTCGCCCGTCTGTTCTATGTTCCGGTCGACGCGCGCAGTGATGCCGGCTGGGATCAGCTCAAGAAGATTCTCGACGAGGGCAAGGAGCGCGTCCGCGCTTTCTACCTGGCCGTCGCTCCGGGCATCTTCGGCGACATCTCGCAGAAGATCCACGACCACAAGCTGATCACCAAGCAGACCCGTATCGTCGTCGAAAAGCCGATCGGCCGCGACCTCGCTTCGGCCCTGCAGCTCAACGACACGATCGGCAAGGTCTTCAAGGAAGAGCAGATCTTCCGCATCGACCATTACCTCGGCAAGGAAACCGTGCAGAACCTGATGGCGCTGCGCTTCGCCAACGCCCTCTACGAACCGCTCTGGAACGCCAATCACATCGACCATGTGCAGATCACGGTTGCGGAATCGGTTGGCCTTGAAGGCCGTGCCGGCTACTACGACACCGCCGGCGCCTTGCGCGACATGGTGCAGAACCACATCCTGCAGCTCCTTTGCCTGACCGCGATGGAAATCCCCTCCTCGATGGATTCCGAAGCCGTGCGCGACGAGAAGCTGAAGGTGCTGCGCGCGCTGAAGCCGATCAACGCTTCCAACGTCGAGCAGGCGACGGTTCGTGGCCAGTACCGCGCCGGCGCATCCTCGGGCGGCCCGGTCAAGGGCTACCTCGATGAACTCGAAGGCGGCGTCTCCAACACCGAAACCTTCGTCGCCATCAAGGCCGAGATCGGCAATTGGCGCTGGGCCGGCGTTCCCTTCTACATCCGCACCGGCAAGCGTCTGGCAGGCCGCATGTCGGAGATCGTCATCACCTTCAAGCCGATCCCGCACAATATTTTCGATCAGGCCGCTGGCCGCACCGTCGCCAACCAGCTGATCATCCGCCTGCAGCCGGACGAAGGCGTCAAGCAGTCGCTGATGATCAAGGACCCCGGTCCGGGCGGCATGCGCCTGCGCAACGTTTCGCTCGACATGAGCTTCGCCTCGGCCTTCAACGTCCGCAATCCGGATGCCTACGAGCGCCTGCTGATGGACGTCATCCGCTCCAACCAGACGCTGTTCATGCGCCGCGACGAAGTGGAAGCGGCGTGGAAGTGGGTCGATCCGATCCTCAAGGGTTGGGAAGAGGCCGGTCAGCAGGTGCAGGGCTATACGGCCGGCACATGGGGTCCGAGCCAGGCCATCGCGCTGATCGAGCGCGACGGCCGCACCTGGCATGACGATATTTAATCCGGGACGACAACGATGACAGCGAATATGCATGCTTTCGCCAATGGCGCCGAACTCGCCGGCAAGCTCGCGGACAAGGTGACCGAGGCCCTCTCGGCCGCCATCGCCGCGCGCGGCTCCGCAAGCATAGCGGTCTCCGGCGGCTCGACGCCGAAGGCCTTCTTCCAGGTGCTGTCCTCGCGTTCGATTGACTGGGGCAAGGTGACCATCACCCTGGTCGACGAACGGTTTGTGCCGGCAGACAATCCGCGCTCGAACCACCTGCTCGTCCAGGAAAACCTGCTGAGGGACAAGGCCGCTGCGGCCAAGTTCCTCCCGCTCTATCAGGCCGTGGCTTCCGTCGAGGAGGCCGCAGCCATCGCCACGGAGAAGACCAAAGTCGTCAGCCAGCCCTTCGATGTCGCCATCCTCGGAATGGGCAATGACGGCCACACGGCCTCGTTCTTTCCGGGCGGCAGCAATCTCCTGACCGCTCTCGATCCGAAGACACCGCGCGGTATCATCACGATGGAAGCGGAAGGTGCCGGTGAGCCGCGGCTGACGTTTACCTTCTCCAGCCTTCAGGATGCCCGATTGCTGGTGCTCCATATCGAGGGAGAGGGCAAGAAGGACGTTTTGGCCAAGGCGGAAGCGCCGGGCGAAGAAACCGAGATGCCGATCCGCGCCGTGCTGCGCCGGGCCGCCTCTCCAGTCGAGATTTATTGGGCTCCCTGACGCAGCCGACAGGCCTCGTCATCGAACTCTGAAAGACCAGCAACAGCTGCTGCGCCGGGCGCCCGCAAGGGCGTATCGGCATCGCATTGACATTCGAACCACGCGCCACGCCCTCTACCAAAACAGATCGAAGCCGATCTTCCGGGGCACCGCGCAGAACAGACGGAGGCAGATCGACCATGGCCGCTGACGCCCGCATTTCCAAGATTACCGCACGCATCGTCGAGCGCTCGAAGCCGACGCGAGAGCGCTATCTGGACCGCCTGCGCAATACCGCGATGAAGGGTGCGCAACGCTCCGTGCTCGGCTGCGCCAACCTGGCGCATGGTTTCGCAGTCTGTTCCCCCTCCGAGAAGGATGCACTGGCGGGCGACCGCGTGCCCAATCTCGGGATCATCACCTCCTATAACGACATGCTCTCGGCGCATCAGCCCTTCGAGACCTATCCCGCGATCATCCGCGAGGCAGCAGCCGCGGCCGGCGGCATCGCCCAGGTGGCTGGCGGCGTGCCTGCCATGTGCGACGGCGTCACGCAGGGTCAGCCGGGCATGGAGCTCTCGCTGTTCTCGCGCGACCTGATTGCCATGTCGGCCGGCGTCGGCCTGTCGCACAACATGTTCGATGCGGCCGTCTTCCTCGGCGTATGCGACAAGATTGTGCCGGGCCTCGTTATCGCCGCCCTCTCCTTCGGCCATCTGCCGGCCGTCTTCATTCCGGCCGGGCCGATGACGTCAGGCCTGCCGAACGACGAGAAGTCGCGCGTGCGCCAACTCTACGCCGAAGGCAAGGTCGGCCGCCCCGAACTGCTGGAGGCGGAATCGAAGTCCTATCATGGCCCCGGCACCTGCACCTTCTACGGCACGGCCAATTCCAACCAGATGCTGATGGAAATCATGGGCTTCCACATGCCCGGCGCGTCCTTCGTCAATCCCGGCACGCCGCTGCGCGAGGCCCTGACCCGCGAGGCCACCAAGCGGGCGCTCGCCATCACCGCCATGGGCAACGAATTCACGCCGGCCGGAGAGATGATCGACGAGCGTTCGATCGTCAACGGTGTCGTCGGCCTGCACGCCACCGGCGGCTCGACGAACCACACGATGCACCTGGTCGCCATGGCGCGCGCCGCCGGCATCGTGCTGACCTGGCAGGATATTTCGGAGCTTTCCGACATCATCCCGCTGCTTGCCCGCGTCTATCCGAACGGGCTTGCCGACGTGAACCACTTCCATGCCGCCGGCGGCATGGGCTTTCTCATCAAGGAGCTGCTGAAGAAGGGGCTGCTTCACGATGACGTGCGTACCGTCTACGGTCATGGCCTCAGCTCCTATTCCATCGACGTCAAGCTCGGCGCCGACGGCAATGTCGCGCGCGAACCGGCACCTGAAAAGAGCGCCGATCCGAAGGTGCTGGCGAGCATCGAGACGCCGTTCCAGGGCAATGGCGGCCTGAAGATGCTGCGCGGCAACATCGGCAAGGCGGTCATCAAGATTTCCGCCGTCAAGCTGGAACGCCACATCATCGAAGCGCCGGCCGTCATCTTCCACGATCAGCTGGAGATGCAGCAGGCATTCAAGGACGGCAAGCTGAACCGCGACTTCGTCGCCGTCGTCCGCTTCCAGGGCCCGAAGGCCAACGGCATGCCGGAGCTGCACAAGCTGACGCCGGCGCTCGGCGTGCTGCAGGATCGCGGCTTCCGCGTGGCGCTTCTGACCGACGGCCGTATGTCCGGCGCATCCGGCAAAGTTCCGGCCGCAATCCATGTCACGCCGGAAGCCGTCGAAGGCGGCCCTATCGCCCGCATCCGGGAGGGCGACATCATCCGCATCGACGCGATCGCCGGCACGCTGGAGGTGCTGGTGGACGCCGCCGATATGGCCGAGCGCGAACCGGTCACCGCAGATCTCTCCGGGAACGAATTCGGCATGGGGCGCGAGCTCTTCGCCCCGTTCCGCCGTGCCGCGGGTCCGGCCGATCAGGGCGCAAGCGTCCTGTTCCACTGAAGCGTCTCACGGCTTAGCGCCGTGAAGCGCCAGCAGCGGGCGATAAGCAACGTCTGCTCAAACGAAGACTGGCGGCGGCTTTATCGGTTGGTTCGGGCAGAAGCCCGATGGCTTCTCCGATAAAGCCTGCCACGTCCGGCGATTTTCCTAGCGCCTTATATTTCCATATTTCGCTGCGTGTCCAACGAGCGCACGCAGCCTCGCTCCGGACAGCATGGAGGGCACGTTCCGAATGGAACGCTGCTCGACGTCGCCGGGTGAAATCCCGCTGGGTACACCAACCTCAGGTTCGGGCAAGCTAGTCTGACTACACCCGCTTTGTCAGGCTGTGAATTTTTATGACTGTCAGTTTTCGGGCCCCGAACATTCACGCGATGCTGGTTATCGGGTGAATGGCTTTCCGTATTAGCTAACATTAAGAGCTGCACGTATGACTTCGATCGTCACCACCCTAAGCACCACTCAGATCAGGTCTCTTTCGACCGCTGCGGTTAAGGCCTGGACGACGGAGGACGTAGCATCACTGTCTACAAAGCAGATTAGCGTCCTTTCTTCGGCTCAAATTGCCGCGTTGGATACGGAAGACGTTGATGTCCTCAGTTCGCAGCAGTTGAACGCCATTTCACAAAACGCCATCGTCGGCTTGACGCTTGATCAGCTCGCTGTTCTTACCGGTTCGGACATCGAAAGTCTGAGCACGCTTCAGATCGCCGCGATCACCACAGCGCAGATCAGCGCTCTATCGACAGATCAGGCGGAAGCCTTGACCACGTCTCAGGTCAAAGCCCTTGGCTCAAAGCAGTTGGCGGCTCTAAGCGCTGCGGACGTGTCGACTTTCTCCACTGATGATATTGCTGCGATCACCAACCAAGCGATATCGGGCCTGGATACGCGCGCCATTGCAGCGCTTTCCACCGATCAGGTTGCCGCCCTGAGCAGCAGTGGGATTACCGGCCTGACGACGAGCCAGATCGCAGCACTGAGCACGGCTCAAGTCGCCGCCTTCACAACAATTCAGATCGCTGCTCTCAAAGCGTCGCAAATCGCGGTGATGAGGACAAACGATATTGCGGTGCTCTCCACCGCACAAATTGCCTCCCTGAGTACGAGTGCTATCGCCGGCCTGACGACGAGCCAGATCGCAGCGCTGAGCACGGATCAGGCCGAGGCGCTTTCCTCCACGCAGGTCAAGGTGCTGAGTTCGTCCCAGCTTGCGTCACTCGGGACGGATGACGTCGCTACATTCTCCGCCGCGGATATGGCGGCAATCACCGTTTCGGCGGTGCCCGGCTTGTCCACGGCCGTTATCGCGGCCCTCTCGACCGATCAGATCGCTGCCTTGAGCACCGGCGCGATCTCCGGTCTGACGACAGCCCAGATAGGAGCGTTGAGCACGGAGCAGGTCGCTGCCCTGACGACGACGCAGGTCGGCGCTCTCAAGGCGACGCAAGTCGCTGTTATGAGTACAGATGACATCGCGGCGCTGTCAAACACGCAGATGGCCGCCCTGAGTAAGACCGCAGTCGCGGGCCTGACCACGGCCCAGATTGCTGCTTTGAGCACGATGCAGGTCACAGCCTTGACGACGACACAGGTCAACGCCCTCAAGGCGGCGCAAGTCGCGGTCATGAGCACGACCGAAATCGCGGCGCTATCGAGCGCACAGATTGCCGCCCTAAGCATAACCGGTCTTTCCGGCCTGACGACGACCCAGATTGCCGCCTTGAGCACGGCACAAGCCGAGGCGTTGACGACAACGCAGGTCGCGGCACTGAGTTCGACACAGTTTTCCGCCATGGGAACGGACGATATCGCGACCTTCTCGACCGCCGATATCGCGGCGATTTCCAGCAGAGCGATATCGGGCCTGAGCACGGACGTCATAGCAGCCCTCTCGTCCACCCAGATTGCTGCTTTGAGCAAGACCGGGATTGCAGGTCTGAGCACCAATCAGATCGCGGCGTTGAGCACGACACAGGCGGCCGTCCTGGCGACGACCCAAGTCGCCGCGCTGAGTTCCAAGCAGATTGCGGCTTTGGGTACGGATGTCATCGCATCCCTCTCCTCCGAACAGGTCAGCGCGCTCAGTACGGTCGGCATCGCCGGCCTGACCACTGGCCAAATCGCCGCCTTGAGCACGACGCAGGCTGCGGCGCTTTCCGCCGCTCAAGTAAAAGCACTGAGCTCGACCCAGCTTTCCGCCATGGGTGCGGACGACATAGCCACGTTCTCGGCCGCCGAGATCGCGGCGCTTTCCAGCAAAGCCATGGCAGGCCTGGGTACCGATGTTATTGCATCTCTTTCCACGGATCAGATTGCCGCCTTGGGCACAAGCGCGGCTGTCGGCCTGACGACAAGCCAAATTGCTGCGCTTTCGACCGCACAGATCGCCGCCCTCAGTTCAAGTGCCATTGCAAGCTTGACGACGAGCCAGATCTCTACCCTGAGCACGGAGCAGGTCGCCACCTTGACGACCACCCAGGCTGCCGCCCTGAAAGCAGCTCAGGTTGCCGCCATGGGTACGGACGACATCATGGCGTTTTCGACCGCGCAGATCGCTGCCCTCAGCACCAGTGCCGTTGCGAACCTGACGACCGGCCAGATCGCGGCGTTGAGCACAGCGCAGGCCGAGGCGCTGTCGTCCTCACAGGTCAAGGTGCTGAGTTCAACACAGCTTGCCGCCTTGAGCCCGGATGACATAGCCACGTTTTCGACCGCCGATATTGCAACGATATCAAGCAAAGCCATAGTCGGGCTGAGCACCGGTGTCATTGCATCGCTTTCCACCGAGCAGGTTGCGGCGCTGAGCACAAGTGCGATCGTCGGCCTGACGACCGGCCAGATTGCGACCTTGAGCACCAGCCAGGTTGCGGCGCTGACCACGACCCAGGTCGCGGTACTGAGCTCAACTCAGATGGCCGCTTTCGGGACGAATGATATAGCCGCCTTCTCGACCGCGGATATAGCGGCGATATCAAGCAAAGCCGCCGCGGGCTTGAGCACCGGCGTCATCGCAGATCTTTCCGCAGCGCAAATTGCCGCCCTGAGCACAAGCGCGCTCGCCGGCCTGACCACCAGTCAGATCGCAGCGTTGAGCACCAGCCAAATCGCGGCGTTGAGCACTGCGCGAATTGGAGTGCTGACGTCGACACAGGTCTCCGCCTTGAATGCCGGCGTGATCACATCCCTTTCCACGGCGCAGATTGCGGCACTGAGTACATCCGGCGTTACAGGCCTGACGACCGATCAGATCAACACGCTGAGTACGGCGCAGATGCAGGCATTGACGACGAGCCAGGTTGCCGCGCTGAATTCTACCCAGATTGCCGCTCTTGGAACGGATGATATCGCCACCTTCTCGACCGAGGAGATCGCGGCGCTCTCAAGCAAGGCCATATCGGGCTTGGGCACGAACGTCATCGCGGCGCTCTCGACGAATCAGGTCGCTGCTCTGAGCGCGGTCGGAATTGCCGGGTTGACGACCAGCCAGATCGCGGCCCTGAGCACGGCGCAGATCGCCGCCCTGCCCACGGTGCGCGTCACGGCGCTCAGCTCGGCGCAGATCGCGGCGCTTAGCACGGATGTCATCGCCTCGCTTTCCACAACGCAGTTCGCAGCCATAAGCACCTCCGGTGTTGCCGGCTTGACCACAGATCAGGTCAACGCTCTGAGCACCGATCAAGTGGCAGCATTGACGACGAGCCAGTTCGCGGCCCTGAAATCCACCCAGCTCTCCGCTCTTGGGACGGATGATATCGCCGCTCTATCCACCGCCGATGTCGCGGTGATCAGTTCAGGTGCGATATCGGGATTGTCCACGGCTGCGATTGCCGCTCTGTCGACCGCGCAGATCGCAGCCTTGAGCACAGCGGGCGTCGCCGGCCTCAACACGACGCAGATCGATGCATTGAGTACCGGCCAGGTCGATGCTCTGGTCACGAAACAGGTGGCGGCTCTGCGTTCATCGCAGATTGCCGCTATGGATGCGGATATCATAGCCTCCCTCTCCACTGACCAGATTGCCGCCCTGAGCACACTCAGCATCACGGGTCTGACGACGAGCCAGATCGCCGCCCTTGGCACGGCGCAGGTCGAGGCACTTTCCTCCGCGCAGGTGAAGGTGCTGAGTTCGACCCAGATGGCTGCGTTGGGTGCAGACGACATAGCCACGTTCTCGACTGCCGACATAGCGGCGATTTCGAATACCGCCGTCCCCGGCCTGAGCACGGCTGTCATCTCCGCACTCTCCACCGGCCAGATCGCAGCTCTGAGTACGACCGGCATTGCAGGCCTGACAACCGATCAGGTCGCCGCCTTGTCCACGGCGCAGATTGCCGCCTTGTCCACGGCGCGAATTGCGGCGCTGAGCTCGAGCCAGGTCGCCGTCTTGAGCACGGGAGCTATCGCGTCGCTTTCCACCGGCCAGATAGCGGCACTCAGCACCGCCGGCATCGACGGCCTCACCACCGATCAGATTGCGGCCCTCAGCACGGCACAGACCGAAGCGCTGACGACGAGCCAGGTCGCAACACTGAGCTCAACCCAGCTCGCCGCGTTGAGCACGGCAGATATAGCAACCTTCTCGACCGCCGATCTCGCGGTGATCGGTTCGCTTGCCATTTCGGGCTTGTCCACGGCTGCCGTCGCAGCCCTGTCGACAAACCAGGTCGCCGCCCTCAGCACCGGCGGCGTTGCCGGGATGACAAGCGACCAGATTCTCGCCTTGAGCAGCAATCAGATGGATGCCCTGCTTACCAAGCAGATTGCAGCGTTGAGTTCGACACAGGTCGCGGCTTTGGGCACAGGCGTTATCGCCGTGCTTTCCACCGCGCAGATCGCGGCTCTAAGCACCTCGGGTATCGCCGGCCTTTCCACGAAACAGATCGCGGCGCTGAGCACCACACAGGCCGAGGCCCTGACGGCTGCCCAGGTGGGCGCTCTGAATTCCAAACAGGTTGGAGTCCTGAGTACGGACGACATCGCGACCTTCTCGACCAAGGACATCGCGGCGATCGGCTCGAGTGTCATATCGGGCCTGTCCACGGCCGCCGTTGCCGCGCTGTCGACGGCGCAGATCGCCGCGCTCAGTGCCTCCGGCATTGCCGGTCTGACCACCAGGCAGATTGTCGCTTTGAGCACTGGCCAGCTTCAGGCTCTCACCACGACGCAGATCGCAGCGCTGAATTCGGCCCAGCTTTCAATGCTGACGACGGACGACATGGCTGCTCTCTCCACCAATGGTATCGCCGCGATCAGCTCCAGCGCCATATCCGGCCTGTCCACCGCTGCCATTGCCGCACTATCGACGGCGCAGATCGCCGCGCTCAGTACATCCGGCGTTGCCGGCCTTACCACCAAACAGATCGCGGCCTTGAATACCGGTCAGGCCGAGGCGTTGACGACTGCTCAGGTCGCCGTCCTCAGTTCTACGCAGCTTGCAGCCCTGACAGCCGACGACATAGCTGTCTTCTCGACCAAGGACATCGCAGCGATCGGCTCCAGCGCCATATCGGGCTTGTCCACGGCAGCCGTTGCCGCACTGTCGACGGCGCAGATCGCCGCACTCAGCACGGCAGGGATCACCGGCCTTTCCACCAGACAGATCGCGGTCCTGACCACCAGTCAGGTCGATGCCCTGCCTACCAAGCAGATTGCGGCTCTGAGCCCGACCCAGGTCGCGGCATTGAGCACGGGCGTTATCGCTGCCCTTTCCACTGCGCAAGTCGCCGCACTCAGCACATCCGGCACCACGGGTCTGACCACCACGCAGGTTCCCGTCCTCAGCACCGGTCAGGCCCAGGCCCTGACGACAGCCCAGATCGGCGCTCTCAGCTCCAAGCAGGTCTCTGCCCTCAGCACAGATGACATCGCCGCCCTGACGACGGACCAGATCGCGGCGCTCAGCACGGCCGGCATTGCGGGCATGACCACCGCGCAGATCGCCATATTGAGCACCGATCAGGCCCAGGCCCTGACGGCTACGCAGGTCGGCGCGCTGAGCTCGAAGCAGATAGCGGCCCTGGGAACGGATGCTCTGGAGACTTTCTCGACCGCCGATATGGCGGCAATCAGTTCGAGCGCCATATCGGGATTGTCCACGGCCACGCTTGCCGCCTTCTCGACGGACCAGATCGCGGCGTTGGGCATAGCCAGCATCGCAGGTTTGACCACAGGACAGATTTCCGCCTTGGGCACCGGCCAGCTCGCGGCCCTGACCACCGCGCAGGTTGCTATCCTTGCCTCCACCCAGATTGCTGGCCTTGGCACCGCAAGTATCGCTGCGCTGTCGACCGCGCAAATCGCTGCCCTCAGCACGGCCGGCATCGCCGGCCTGACCACGGCTCAGATAGGGGCTCTGAGTTCCGACCAGGCCGAGGCCCTCACGACGCCCCAGGTTGCCGCGTTGAGCTCGACCCAGATCGCAGCCTTGGGAACGGACGATCTTGAGACCTTCTCTACCGCCGATATCGCGGCGATTAATTCGAATGGCATAGCGGGCCTGTCCACGGCTACGATAGCTGCCTTCTCGACAGACCAGATCGCGGCGCTCAGCACTGCCGGTATCGCGGGCCTGACCACGGCTCAGATCTCCGCTTTGAGCTCCGACCAGCTCGAAGCTTTGACGACGGCGCAGATCGGGGCGCTTGGTTCCAAACAAACCGTGATACTCGGTACGAAAGGGATCGCGGCTCTGTCGACGGCGCAGATCGCAGCGTTGAGCACGTCCGGTATCGCGGGCCTGACCACCGACCAGATGGCCGCGCTCAGTACGGATCAGGCCGAGGCACTGACGCCGACCCAGGTCGGCGCCCTCGGTTCCAAGCAGATCGCAGCCCTCGGGGCGGATGATCTCGACACTTTCTCGACCGCCGACATAGCGGCGATCAGTTCGAACGCCGTATCGGGCCTGTCCACAGCCGTTATTGCGGCGCTGACAACCGCGCAAATCGCGGCACTTGGCACAGGCGGCATTGCGGGCTTGTCCACCGATCAGGTCGCGGCGCTGAGCATGAACCAAGCGGAGGCCTTGACGCCTGCCCAGGTGGCAGCCCTCAGTTCCAAGCAGATTGCGATCCTCGGAACCGACGCTCTCGGGACTTTTTCGACCGCCGATATCGCAGCGATCAGCGCGAGCGCCATATCCGGTCTGTCCACGGCCGTTATTGCAGCGCTGTCAACGGCGCAGATCGCCGCTTTCGGCACGGATGGCATCGCGGGACTGACGACGGCGCAGGTCGCCACTCTGAGCACCGACCAGGTCGAGGCTTTGACGACAGCTCAAATCGGTGCTTTCGGATCCAAACAGATCGCTGTCCTCAGCACCGACGATATCGCAGCCCTGTCAACGGCGCAGGTGGCGGCGCTGAGCACGGCGGGCGTGTCGGGCCTGGGCAGTGCACAGGTTGCCGCCCTGAGCGTCGAGCAGATCGAGGCGCTCTCCACGGCCCAAATTGCCGCCTTGAGTTCGACAGGCATCGCAGGGCTGAGCACGAGCGACCTCGCAAAGTTCTCCTCCAGCGATATCGCCGCGATCAGCTCCGGCTCCATCCAGGGGTTGTCCACGGACTTTGTCGCATCGCTTTCCACCGCGCAAATCGCAGCGCTGGGCACAGCCAGCATCGCCGGCCTCAGCAGTGTGCAGGTCGGGGCTTTGAGCATCGAGCAAGTTGAGGCGCTGTCGACCGCCCAGATCGCAGCCTTGAGTTCCTCAGGTGCAGCAGGCTTGACGACGGAAGATCTGGGAACCTTCTCCACCGCCGAACTCGCGGCGATCAGCTCGGACTCGATACAGGGTCTGTCCACGACCTTTGTCGCAGCTCTGACGAGCGACCAGATCGCAGCCCTGTCGACCAGCCAGCTCGCCTCGCTGGGTTTCAATCAGATCGCAGCGATGAGCACCGATCAAATCGCGGCTCTGTCGACATCGCAGATCAATGCACTGAATGCATTGCAGCTCGCTGCACTGGACACCGATGACATCGCCGTGTTCACCACGGATGATATCGTCGCCCTCAATTCGAAGGCGATCGCGGGATTGAGCACCAGGGCCATCGCCTCCCTGACGACGGCACAAGCCGAGGCCTTGACCACGAGCCAGGTGAGCGGGCTGACGTCAGCGCAAGTTGCGGCACTGTCGACGCAAGAGCTGGCGACGTTCTCAACCGGCGATATCGCGTCGTTCAGTTCGAACGGCGTGGCGGGACTATCCACGGAAGACATAGCGAGCCTGTCGAGCACACAATTGAGCACTCTCATGAAATCCCAGATGGGGTATCTCAGTCCAGATCAGATCGCGGCCGTCATCTCGAACTATGTGAGTGCCTGATCCGCGCTTTTTGACCAGTTCACGATCTCGAAGCCGTGCTTCGAAGCTCGCACAAGAGACCGGCTCGACCCTGGCCCGGGCGAGAACGTGTGACCGAGGACTCGCAGCCACCGTCAGGATTGCACGCGGTTTCCCGGCGTAGTTCGAGACCGCATAAATCTGTTGATGGCTGACAGGGCCTCCACCGATTTCAGGAGGCATGGCGTGACATGTTCAAGGCAAGCTAGCACAGTTAACACTACTGATGACCATTTCTTAAATGGTTGCAATGCCTGCCGCCAATTCGTGGGATGTCCATGGTCACCAACAATGCATCAGCTACAGTTTCCGCTCGGTCTCTTGCCGAAATTCTGGAGTTAGCGCGCACTCAGCGCCTTCCTTTCAACGAGCTGTTCCAGTTCGCAGAAGCCCGAAGTGGTGCGGAACAAAAGATCGAGGCGGTAGAGGCCTATAAGGTCTGGATCGCATTCAACGAAACCCATCCCTACCTGCATCTCGTCTATTTCAATTATTCCGTTACCTTGCGGCAGTTGGGCGACGTGGCGGGATCGATTAATGCCTTGCGCGCTTGCCTCAAGCTCGATTCGCGTTTTGGTCCGGCGCACATCAATCTCGGACGGGCGCTGGAAGATAGCGGCATCGCCACCCAGGCAATCCTGCAATGGCGCAGTTTCGTGGACATGACCGCGGACAGCACGCCGGACAAGCTCACGCATCGCCTTTTGGCGCTTCAGCACATCGGTCGTGTCATGGAGAACGCCGGCCTGATGGAGGATGCGGAAGCCGTTTTGTGGCAAGCAATCGAACTTCGGCCTGATAAGACCGAGGCTGGACAACATTGGAGTGCGCTACGCCAGCGCCAGTGCAAATGGCCGACTCTGGTGACATCGGACCATGTGTCCATGCGCCAACTGCTCGATGCGATGTCGCCCCTGACACTTGCCTGCTTTTCCGACGATCCGCTGTTCCAGCTCGCAAAGGCCTATCGCTACAACAAGTCTTTCGTAGGACGTCCGGATACCAGCGGCTTCCCGCGCAAGACGCCAAAGCAGAAGACGGGAACCGGCCAGCGCCTTCGTGTGGGTTATGTTTCCTCGGACCTGCGCGATCACGCGGTCGGCTTTGCGCTCCGGGAAGTGCTGGAACTGCATGACAAACGCAGCGTTGAAATCTACGCCTACTACTGCGGCGACCCTGTGACGGGGGACCCGACGCAGACGCGCATGAAGGCCGTCGTCGATTGCTGGCGTGATATCGCCGGGCTCGATGACGCCGAGGCGGCTCGGCAGATCGCCGACGACGACATCGACATTCTGGTGGATGTCAACGGCTATACCAAGCATGCGCGGACGAAGATCTTCGCCTACAGGCCAGCGCCCGTTATCGTCAACTTCTGCGGCTATCCAGGCACGATGGGCAGTCCGTTCCATCACTACATCATTGCGGACGAACACATTATCCCGCCCGAGAGCGAGATTTACTATTCGGAGAAAGTGCTCAGAATCGCCTGTAACCAGCCGATTGATCGCAAGAGGGTGATTGCCGAAAAACCGTCACGCAGAGAGGCAGGGCTGCCGGAAGATGTTTTCGTCTTTGCCTGCTTCAACGGCATGCAGAAAATCACGCAGGAAACCTTTGCGTACTGGATGAAGATCCTTGCCGCGACGCCCGACAGCGTGCTTTGGCTGCTCACCGGCGGCGACGATGTGGATAAGCGCCTGCGCCAGGTGGCCGAGAATGCCGGCGTTGCGCCGGAGCGCCTCATTTTCGCGCCCAAGGCACCGAATGCCAAACATCTCGCCCGGATCCCGCTCGCCGATCTGTTCCTCGACACATTTCCCTACGGGGCGCATTCGACCGCAGCCGATGCCCTGACCATGGGGTTGCCTGTCCTTACATTCCCCGGCAAGAGCTTTGCTGCGCGCTTCTGCCACAGCATCGTTGCCGCGGCCGGCGTGCCGGAGTTGATATGTTCGGACCCGCAATCCTACATCGACAAGGCCGTCGGCTTTGCAAAAATTCCCCGGAGCCTCGCGAAGGTCAGGGAGATCCTGCAGGCTAAACGGGAGACATCGGCGCTGCGCGACATTCCGGCGCTGGCCCGCCGTCTCGAAGAGCTTTTCTGGCAAATGCAGGCAGAGAGCGAACGTGGCAAGACCCCGGTGCCTGACTTGAACAATCTCGACATCTATTACGACATTGGTACGGAGCTTGTTCAGGAGAATACCGGCTTCTTAGACCATCAGGCCTACAGAAGGGCTTACCACGACAAGCTGGCCGCATGGCACGATTATGCACCATTGCCACACGACAGACGCCTGTGGCTGCAGGAAGATGCCGCGCAGCAATGACCGAGGCGTATAATCAAATTGCCTGAGTCAGTTCAAAGCTTTTGACCGGGTCAAAAGACGGGAAATGGAAACAAGCCTCACGTCCGCCACTTTAAAGTAGCGAACAGAGGCAGGAGCGTTGCGGGTGCTTTATGTCTCGGCCCTTTGGCTGCGGAGACCGTCGACCGGTTTTGCTGCCTAGAGCGGTTGTGCGTTTCACGGAATCGCCTAACCGCTCTAGCTTATTGTTTTTGCGCAATTCCGGACGGAAAACCGCTACGCACTTTTCCTGGAATTGCTCTAGGCTCGGATGTCGAGTACGCGGTCGCGATGGGCGGGGTGCGTGCTGTAGACGAAGATCTTGTTCATTTCCTTCTCCGTGAGCAGACGCAGGAAACGCACTTCCACCGTGTTGTTGGAGAAGACCTTCATCAGCACGCAGCCAACCTTGGTGATGCGCGCGTCTGGGATATCCAGATAGAACTGCTTCGGCAGATTATACTGAGTGAGGATCGCCAGGATGGCGCCGCTCTGCGAGATGCGGGTGATGTCGCAGCGGCGCGACGCGAGGTTCATCACACCCTTTTCCGTGTATTCGAGCCGCGCGGCGTTCATCGTATCCTCCATTCGGAACCGCACTTCGCGGTCATACATGAAGGATTCTTCTTTATTGAGGAAATGTTGGCCTGAATTAGCCCTGCCGAAAGCAGCCATCTTAGTAAACCCCTGACGTATATTACGAAGACAAGACTATCAGCGGGTCTTTAACAGAAAGTTTGAGTTCGCCAGCTCAAGTTGAATTTTGTTGCTCGTCTTTGCTTGAGCCGGCGTCGTCTCATAGGCGCAATCTGCTACTGCTTTCGATAGGTATGGCCGTCGGCATTGAAGAGATGCAGCTTCTGCCTGTCGGCGGCAAAGCGCATTTTCTGGCCGCGGTGGATATCGGTAATGCCGGGGATCTTGACGATGATCGGCTCGCCATCAACCAGACCTTCGATATAGAGCTGCGTCACTTCACCGAGCGCCTCGACGATGGCGACCTCGCCTTCGAAGAGATAATCTTCGTTGGTCGCGATGCGCAAATCTTCCGGACGAACGCCGAAGCTCGCCTGCTTACCCCTCTCGGAAGCCTCGGTCGGCAAGTCGAGCGTCACCGACTTGCCGCCCTTCAGCGTCACGGTCGTCGTCGTGCCGGTTTCGGTCACGGTCGCCGGGATGATGTTCATCGCCGGAGAGCCGATGAACTTGGCGACGAAGAGGTTGGCCGGGCGCTCATAGAGTTCGAGCGGCGCACCCACCTGTTCGACGCGGCCGGCGGATAGCACCACGATCCGGTCGGCAAGCGTCATCGCCTCCACCTGGTCGTGCGTGACGTAGATCATCGTCGTCTCGGGCATGGAGTCGCTGAGCTTGGCGATCTCGATGCGTGTGGCGACGCGCAGGGCGGCGTCCAGGTTCGACAGCGGCTCGTCGAACAGGAAGACCTTCGGGTTACGGCAGATGGCGCGACCGATCGCGACGCGCTGGCGCTGGCCGCCCGAAAGGGCCTTGGGCAGCCGCTCGAGATATTGGGTAAGTTGCAGGCTGGCGGCCGCCGCGCGGACGCGACGGTCGATCTCCTGCTTGTTTTCGCCGGCAATCCGCATGCCGAAGGCCATGTTGTCGTAGACAGTCATATGCGGATAGAGCGCATAGGATTGGAAGACCATCGCGATGCCGCGCCTGGAGGGCGGTACTTCGTTCACCTTCTGCCCGGCAATAAGCATGTCGCCCGAGGTGATGCTCTCGAGCCCGGCGATCATGCGCAACAATGTGGATTTGCCGCAGCCGGACGGCCCAACGAAGACGATGAACTCGCCTTCATTGATCTCCAGATCGATGCCATGCAGCACATGCACGCTGCCGTAGGATTTTCTTATATCCTTCAGAACAAGTCCCGTCATCTATTCTTCCTCCTCCCAAGGGCTCAGGCAAGACGCGCGAAATAAGCGCTCCAGGCCGGAATATCGATCTTGTTGCCGTAGTTGTTGGTGGTAAAGCCGTGCCCGGTCAACGCTTGCCAGTTCCCTTCAGGCAAGGCCGCCATCGCTTCGGCGGGACTCATGTTGAACGCGCAGAGAATGGTCTCGCCGTCGTAGGTGCGGGTAAAGATGAGTATGTCGCCCTGCGGATCCGCAAAGGCAATCTCACCCTTGGCAAAGGCCGGATGCTGCTTGCGGAAGGCGAGGAAGCGGCGGTACTGCTCCAGCACCGAATTTTCGTCGCCCTGTTGAACGCTGACAGCGCGCAGGATGTGCTCGACGGCCACAGGCAGCCATGGTTTGACTGTGGAAAAGCCGCCCTGTGCGACTTGGCTGTCCCAAACCATCGGCGTTCGGCAGCCGTCGCGGCCCTTGAATTCCGGCCAGAACTGGATGCCGTAGGGATCCTGCAGATCCTGATAGGCAAGATCGGCTTCGGTGAGTGCCAGTTCCTCGCCCTGATAGATGCATACGGAACCGCGCAGGGTCAGCAGCAGCGCTGCATAGAGCTTCGCGAAGGCATCGCGATCGGCGACCAGATTGCCCCAACGGCTGACGTGGCGCACGACGTCATGGTTGGAGAATGCCCAGCAGGCCCAACCTTCGGGGGCAGCAGCGGCGAAATCCTTCATGACCTCTTCGACGCGATCGGGCGTCAGCGCATCCGGCGCCAGAAACTCGAAGGCGTAGCACATGTGCATCTTGTCATTGCCGGACGTGTATTCGCCGACGATCTCGAGACCACGCTGGCTGTCACCGACTTCGCCGACGGCGGCAATCGCCGGATATTCGTCGAGGACGGCGCGGAAACGCTGCAGGAACTTCAAGTTTTCCGGGCGGTTCTTGTCGTAGAGATGCTCCTGGAAATTATAGGGATTGACCGCCGGCGCGGTCGAGGCGTTGCGGCGCGCGGGCTCCAGCGCCGGGTTGTCGCGCAGTTCCCTGTCATGGAAATAGAAGTTGATGGTATCGAGGCGGAAACCGTCGACGCCACGATCGAGCCAGAAACGCACGACGTCCAGCAGCCTATCCTGCACTTCCGGATTGTGCAGGTTCATATCCGGCTGCGAGGTCAGGAAGTTGTGCATGTAATATTGCATGCGCGTCGGATCCCACGCCCAGGCCGAGCCGCCGAAGATCGACAGCCAGTTGTTGGGCGGTGTGCCGTCCGGCTTGGCATCGGCCCAGACATACCAGTCGGCCTTGGGATTGTCCTTGCTCGAGCGGCTTTCGACGAACCAGGGATGGCGATCCGAGCTGTGCGACAGCACGAGATCGATCATCACCTTGATGCCGAGGCGGTGGGCTTCCGTCATCATCGCATCGAAATCGGCGAGTGAGCCGAAAATCGGATCGACGTCTTCATAGTTGGAGACGTCATAGCCGAAATCGCGCATCGGCGAGGTGAAGAAGGGCGATATCCAGATTGCGTCGACACCCAGGGCCGCGACATGCGGCAGGCGGATGGCGATGCCCTTAAGGTCGCCGATGCCGTCGCCATTGGAGTCCTGGTAGGAGCGCGGATAGATCTGATAGATCACCGCGCCACGCCACCAGTCCTTGTCAACTGCCGAAATCGATTGAGGGGCAATGCTCATGCTGAATAGGTCCCGTTAGAATGGAATAGTCTTGGATCAGCCCCCCTTCACCGACCCGGCGAGCAGACCGCGCACGAGATAGCGCTGCAGACCGAAGAAGACGAAGAGCGGGATAAGGATGGTGACGAAGGCGGATGCCGTCAGGATCTCCCAGTTGCCGCCGCGCGAGCCCAGCAGCGCATTCAGGGCCGCCGTCAGGACCAGATGATCCTTGTCCGTGCCGAGGAACACCATGGCGATCAGCAGATCGTTCCATACCCAGAGGAACTGGAAGATCGCGAAGGAGGCGAGCGCCGGAAAGGACAGGGGCAGGATGATCTTGACGAAGATGTCGAAATCGCTGGCGCCGTCGACGCGGGCGGATTCGATGATCTCCTTAGGCAGGCCGGCAATGTAGTTGCGCAGCAGATAGATGGCCAGCGGCAGACCGAAGGCCGTATGCGCCAGCCATATGCCTGGATAGGTCTTGGACGGCACGCCGAAGATCTGGCCGATCTCGTTATAGATGCGCAGAAGCGGGATCAGCGACATTTGCAGCGGCACGACGATCAGGCCGACGACGAGCGCGATCAACAAGGCGCGCCCAGGGAACTCCATCCAGGCCAGCGCATAGGCTGCAAAGGCGGCGATCAGGATCGGGATCACCGTTGCCGGGATCGTCACCGTCAGCGAATTGATGAAGGACTGGCCGATGCCCTCGCCGCCCAGCACGCTGCGATAATTATCGAACGTGAATTGCGGCGGCGTGGCGATGGTCAGATAGATGCGCTTGCTGCGCGCATCGGCACCGAAAGGCCCGTTCTTCTGATAGCGATAGCTGCCGTCCGCATTGACGGTGAGCGTCTCGCCATTGCCGAGATCGGCGGACGAACCGACCTTGTAGGTGGACGGTTCCTGCACGCGCAGGCCGAAGGACTCGATCCTGCCGTTACCGCTGTTGCCTTCTCCGGCAACCGTACCAGCGATGACATAGTTGGCGCCATCCTGCTTTGCCTTGTCCGGGCCATCGAGGCGCACGGCGGCGGTCTGCGAGGAGCCGGAAAAAGCCGTCCACCAGCCGGAGACGACGATCTGATCCTTGTCGCGCAGTGCGGTGACGAAGATGCCGAGCGTCGGCAGCAGCCAGAGGAGGACGATAAGCAACACCGCGGCATGAACGAAGATGCGGGCGGGACCGATGCGACCGAGATTTCCAAGCATGTCAGCGCCCCTTCGTTTCTGCGTTTGCACGACGAATGTTCCAGATCATGATCGGCGTCACCGCCGCCATGATGACGAGGGCGATGACCGCGCTTCGGCCGGAATCGCCGCCGCCGCGGAACATCCAGTTGAACATCAGGTTCGCGAGCACCATCGTGTTCCACTGACCGTTGGTCATGGTGAGCACGATGTCGAAAACCTTGAGCACGAGAATGGTGATGGTGGTCCAGACCGTGGCGATCGTGCCCCAGACCTGCGGCACCATGATCTTCCAGAAGATCTGCCAGCCGTTGGCGCCGTCGATGACGGCAGCTTCGATGGTTTCCTCCGGAATGCCGCGCAGCGCCGCCGACAGGATCACCATGGCAAAGCCTGTCTGGATCCAGATCAGCATGACCATCAGAAAGAAATTGTTCCAGAAGGGAATGGTGATCCAGACTTCCGGCGTGCCGCCGAACAACTGGACGACAGAGTTCAAAAGGCCGATCTGAGCGTCGGTGCCGCCGCGATATTCGTAGATGAATTTCCAGATGACCGAGGCGCCCACGAAGGAGATCGCCATCGGCATGAAGATGACGGCCTTGGCGATGTTGCCCCACCAGATACGGTCGGTCATGACGGCGATCACGAGGCCGAAGAAGGTGCAGGCGGCCGGCACGACAGCAAGCCAGAGGATATTATTGAAGATCGACTGGCGGAATTCAGTGTCGTTGAGGGCCCAGAGATAATTGGCGCCGCCGACGAACTGATTGCCGTCAGGCCCGTAGAAGGACAGGATGAGGGTCGCGACCACCGGATAGACGAGGTAGACGGCCAGCAGGAAGAGCGCCGGACCCAAGAAGAGCCAGGGCCGAATCAGGCCGCGGCGGGTCAGGTTGACGGCGGCGGTATGGACCTCGGTCCCCTCCTTTGCCGGAAAAATTATGTCCAGAAGCTTGTTGGAGAACCAGAAATAAGCGGCGCAAAAGGCAACGCCGAATATCATGGCCCCAATCGCCGACAGTATCTGCGAAAACATCCTTCCCTCCCGAATTTACCTGCTTGAGGCCACCCGCCCGACATCAACCGCGCCTCGCGGGCGCGCCGTAACATGGTGCATGGCGTCGCCGGTATCTGCCGGCGACGCTTGGCTTGCGATGTCTTACTTGATGGCGTCCCAGGACTTCTGGATCTCGTCGGCAACGTCCTTGGCGGACTTGCCGCCGACGAAGTCGACCATACCGGTCCAGAACGAGCCCGCGCCGATCTTGCCCGGCATCAGGTCAGATCCGTCAAAGCGGAAGGTCGTCGCACTGGTCAGGATTTCGCCTTCCTTGCGGAGGGTATCGTTGGCATAGGCCGCCGTGTTGACACCCTTGTACGGCGTCAGGAAGCCGGACTGCGCCATCCAGACTTCCTGAGCGATCGGCGTCTGCAGGAACTGGATGAAGGCACGGGCAGCCTTCGAGTCCTTGGTGATGGCAGCAAGCGTGCCAGCACCCTCGACCGGCTTGCCGAGTTCAGGATGCGCGGCATAGGGCGGGAAATAGAAGAAGTCCGCATCCTGGCCAAGCTTGGTGCCCTCCGGGAAGAAGGACGGGATGAAGGAGGCCTGCTTGTGCAGATAGCACTTCGGCGGAACCGTGAAGAGACCCTTCGGGCTATCACGGAAATCGGTCGAAGCAACCGCTGCGACGCCGCCGGCGACATATTTCGCGTTCTTGGCGAACTTGCCGAATTCCTCGATGACGGAGACGACCTTCGGATCGTTGAACTTCAGCGTGTTGTCGACCCAATGATCGTAATCCTGCGGCGCGTTCAAGCGCAGCATCAGATCCTCGACCCAGTCGGTTGCCGGCCAGCCGGTAGCGCCACCCGAACCGAGACCGATGCACCAGGGCGTGCCGCCGTCCTTGACGATCTGGTCGGAAAGCTTGAAAAGGTCCTCCATAGTGGTGGGAACCTTATAACCGGCCTCGTCGAAATTCTCAGGCACGTACCAGACAAGGGACTTCAGGTCGGCCTTGTAGGGGAATGCGTAGAAGGCGTCCTTGCCGTCCTTGCCCTTGTAGGTGCCGTAGCCGACCCAGCTGTCGCCGGCGCCGTAGTTCGTCTTCACCCAGCTTCCCAGCTCGTCACCGAGCGGCGTCAGATAGCCCTTGCTGGCCAGGTTGGCGAAAAGACCCGGCTGCGGCAGGATGGCGACGTTTGGCGGCGAACCGGCCTGCGTGTCGATGACGATCTGCTGCTCGTAGTTTTCCGAGGACGAATACTTGGCGTTTACGCCTGTCGCTTCGGTGAAATAATTCAGGACGCTGGTGAAGAGTGCCTCGTCCTCACCCCGCCAGGGGCCGAAGATCGTCAGCGTCTCGCCCTTCAGATCGGCGTGAGCGGCCTTGAATTCGTCATAGCTCTTCCAATTGAACTTGGAGTCCTGGCCGGGCTGGAACTTCAGATCGGCCGCCATCGCTGTACCCGCCACCAGAGCGGCGGCAGCGACAGTCATCAAAAACAACTTCTTCATGTGGTTGTCCTCCCAAACATAAAATCCACGAGCCGAAACACATTGTCGCGCTGCGCGCTCCATTCCTCAAAGCGCTTTGGCTGCTTCTCTCATCCATTGAGGACGGGACAAAGTCAAGTGATTTTCGGATTTTGACTAATATACATAGCATTTCTCGCGCTGCAGCATAAAATAAGCCCCAATATTTTGCTAATTGTCTTGTTTCAGGCGCGTCGCCTGCTACATATTTGAAAGCGCTTTGGAAGCCGTGGACGTCGCGGGAGGTTACGTTGGCATCTTAGCGGGCGAGGAGTTGGGAGCCGAATTACGTGAATCTGAAACAGCTATCGCAAATGCTGGGGCTGTCGCAGACGACAGTCAGCCGCGCCTTGAACGGATATCCGGAAGTCAATCGCGAGACCCGCGAGCGAGTGCTCAAAGCGGTTCGGGAAACCGGCTACCGGCCCAACAAAGCGGCGCAAAGGCTCGCGACGGGCAAGGCCGGCTCGATCGGGCTGGTCATGCCGACATCGCCAGGCAATTCTTCCGACGTACATTTCAGCGAGTTCCTGACCGGGCTTGGCGAGGAGGCCCTGCGGCACGATTTCCATTTCGTGCTCACGCCCGCGGATCCGAATGACGAAGTCGGTGCCTTGAAGCGGCTGGCGGCCAGCGGCAATGTCGATGCCCTGTTCGTCAACTATATGCGCGGCCACGATCCCCGCCTGGAAATGCTGAAGACGCTCTCCATGCCCTTCCTCGTGCATGGGCGGTCCATCGGCTCGGAACCGGATTATCCCTACCTTGACATCGACAATGAAGCCGCGTTCTATGACGCCACGAAGCTGCTGCTGCAGCTCGGGCACAGGCGCTTTGCGCTGTTGAACGGCCCCATCTATCTCGATTTCGCCATTCGGCGGAAAAACGGCGTCGAGGCGGCGCTCGCCGTGTGGGGTCTGGCTTTGGACGAAGCCCGCGTCAGTCACACTGCCATGACCGATGAGCAGGGCCTGTTCGAGATGGAGCGCATCCTGCAGCTCGAACAGCGCCCCACGGCAGTTCTCTGTTCCAGTACCGTGCTGGCGCTCGGCGCGGTTCGCGCCATCAACCAGGCGAAGCTAAAGCTGGGCGAGGATATATCGCTGATCGCCCATGACGACGTGCTGACCTTGCTCAAGCCGGAAAGCTTCACCGTACCGCTGACGACGACGCGCTCGTCGCTGCGCGCCGCCGGCATACGCATTGCCGAACGCCTGATCGGTGAGATCAAGCATAGCGAGACGTTTCCGGCGCAGGAACTCTGGAAGACGGAGCTGATCGTTCGTGCTTCGACCGGCGTCGCGCCGGCCGACTGACGCAGGCTCAAAACTTCGGCGGCTGCTTTCCGGCTGCCCGATGGGCGGCAATGACGGTATTGGCCATCAGCATGGCGATCGTCATCGGCCCGACACCGCCCGGAACCGGGGTGATGGCGCCGGCGACATTCGAGGCTTCCGCATAGGCGACATCGCCGACCAGCCGGCTCTTGCCCTCGCCGCGCTCCGGTGCGGCAATGCGGTTGATGCCGACATCGATAACCGTTGCGCCCGGCTTGATCCAATCGGCCTTGACCATCTCAGGCCGGCCGACCGCGGCCACCAGGATATCAGCGCCGCGAGCCACAGATGCCAGATCCCTGGTGCGCGAATGCGCCGTCGTGACAGTCGCATTGGCATTGAGCAGCAATTGCGCCATCGGCTTGCCGAACAGATTGGAGCGGCCGATGACGACGGCATTCAGCCCCGACAGGTCCTCGCCATGAATGCGCCGCACCAACAGCATGGCGCCGGCCGGCGTGCAGGAGATCAGTCCGGTTGAGAGATCGCCGGTCGCAAGCTTGCCGGCATTGACCACATGCAACCCATCGACATCCTTGTCCGGCCGGATCGACTGGATGATCGCATCGGAATCCAGATGCTTCGGCAGCGGCAGCTGCACCAGAATGCCGTGAATGGACGGATCCTCGTTCAGGGACTGTACCAAACCAGCGAGTTCTTCCTGCGTCGTTTCCGCCGGCAGCGTGTGCTGGATGGACTTGAAGCCACATTCCTTGGCCATCTTGCTCTTGGAGTTCACATAAGCGTGGCTGGCCGAATCGTCGCCGACGATGACGACGGCAAGTCCGGTCTTAACACCGGTCTCCGTCTCAAGCCCGCCGGCGGCAACCTTCACCGCCTCGATCACCGAAGCCGCCGCAATCTTTCCGTCGATCACTGTCGTCACGCTCGTCTCCCGATATGAATTCGGCAGCAATCTACAAGCCGTCAGCCTGATCGAATTGCCTGCAAACGCCCTATGGTGTCTGAAAGTGGTAATTGCAAGGAGAAAACGGCGGGCCGATCAACCGCGGCCGACATGCCTGTGCGCGGCATAGGTTTGAACCTTGGCACGCAGGAACGCCAGTTCCTGACGGACACGCGTCCATTCATCGGCGCCGGCCGGTTGGCTTCCCATTTCCGGCATAGGGGTCGCAACAGGTTCGTCGGGAGCATCGTGCGTTGACGGAAACTCCAGCTCGATATCCTGCTGAAGAGCGGTGGTGGCATCGACGACCGTATCGTCCTCCGTCGGCGCGGCACCAGTAAGCCATTTACGCAGGAAAACCAGGCAAAGAGCCAGGCAGAGCCCTCCCAGGAAGCCGATCGCCTGATTGCCGACAAGACCGTCGTCCAGCGGCGCTGCGGCTGCGACGGCCTGCGACACCACGGTCAACGGCGCCCCGGCTTCTGGCGGAGCAATAACGGGATTTTGCTGATCGGCCTCGTAGCGGCTTTGCGCGGCGGCAACGGCATCCTGCAATTGCGCGAGACGGACGACGTCAATATCGACGCTCTTCTGGCTGAGAGCGGTCATACGCGCAGAAAGGGCCTGCTGGTCTTCAAGGGCGGTCTTCAAGGCTGCATCGCTGCTGACGACAAGCCGTTGCAGCTGGCTGCGGATGCTGGCCGTGAGATCATCGACGGTTGCCTGCTGCGCGAGCAGGCGGGGATGGCGGGGACCAAGCTGCGTCGAGAGCTGCGTAAGCTGCGCCTTGGCGGCGTTGTAACGGCTGCGCAGATCATCGAGGGCGGCCGATGCCAGATCGCCCGGCAATGCACCGCCGAGGACGGAAGCAGGTGTCGCGGATTTGACCGCCGAAACGCGCGCCTTGGCGCTACGCACTGCCAGACCGGCCGCTTTGATGTCGCCATCCAACTGCTGCCGCTGCTCCTGCAACGCCAGTGCCGCCGCGATCCTGTCTTCGCCATACTGCGCCTTGAAGCCGGCGAGTGCGGCCGAGGCACGCTCGAGCTCCTTGCGACTGTTATCGGCTGCCATATCGCCAACGGCTGGTGTTCCCGCCGCCTGCGCGACGGCGGCATCATGCGTCGTGGCCACAGCCAGCCGATTGGCGATCTCGGCGGACCTGACCGGATCGCCCGTGGTGACAGCCAAGCGCAGGAGGCCGGCCGAGCCATCGACGCTCACGGCGACGCCCTTGCGAAGAGCGGCTTGCGCGCGCGACGGCGCATCGGAGGCATTGCCGTTGCCGGACAGGAGTTCGACGGCAACGCCAAGAGCGCCCGCCCGGCTGCCGGTAAATTCCGGATCGCGATCCAGCTTCAGCCTGGCGACGACGTCGGAAAGGGCTGAAGGGGCGACCGCGCGCTTTGCCGCTACATCCAGCAATGCCTGGCGCGCGCGGCCCTCCTTCCCTTCAACATGCAGGACGGTCTGCGACATATAGAGCGGCGGTGGCGCGAGCATCGTCGGAATGGCCGCTCCCGCCAGCGAAGCTGCGATGACAAAACCGATGGAGCCAACACCAAAAGTCCAAGGACGCAGCGGGGGGATTTGCTCGCGCGAGACTGGTGTGGCGGTCTGAGCCGGCAGCCCGGTTCCGCCATCGAGCAGGTCGGGCACGAATTCCAGCAGATCCACGTCGGCCTCCGATGACGGATGACTGACCGGCTCGTCGATGTAGCGATGGCTCAGAATGCTGCTGATATGCTCGGTCAGGGACTGGGCCTGCTGCGCACCTTCCTCCACGAATGCCTTTCGACCCGAGACAGGATAGGGATCGCCGCGGAGCATTCTGCGCAGAATCGCGCGCAGCTCCGCATCGCGTGGATCGTCAGAGTTGGCCGCACGCAGATGGGAGGCAGCAGAGGGTATATTGTCTTCCCGATCGGAGGCGACACGCCGGTGCGGCCGGCGCGAAACCTCGAAGGCTTCCGCATCGTCAGGGTAAAATCCGAGCCTTGCTTTGTTTTCCGACATGGCAGGTCATCTCGCGCGCATGGTCGGGGACCGATGCGAATGGTTAACCCACTCTAAATTTTCATGCCAAAGAAAAGGTTAACGCCACGTCAGCGCGTGATCAACTCGCGAGTTTATCTCGCGATACGAGCAGCGGCTGCGGCGCTTCCTGTGGTTCTGCGCGAAGGATACGCTCCTTGCGGCCGAACTGGTGCCGAATCACCTGATAGAAGAACAGCGGCACGCCGAGGACATAGCGCCGCCACAGCCTGTTCGGTTCCAACAGCAGGCGGAACATCCATTCGCTGCGCAATGCGCGTACCAGCCCCGGAGCGCGCGGCACCGTTCCGGAAAAGAAATCGAACAGCGCGCCAACGGTCAGCACCAACCGCGCATGCTGCGGACCGACATTTTCGGCAACCCATTTTTCCTGCAGCGGCGTTCCCATGCCGACGATCAGCACATCGATCTTCTGTCGGCTGATTTCCCTGGTTACCGCGTCGCTTCTCGCCGGATCGAAGAAGCCGTCCGAGATGACGATGAATTCATGCCAAGGCGCGTGTCGCCGCATTCTCTCCGCGGCCTTCTCGACGATCGCGCGACGGCCACCCACGAGACCGATGCGCTTCGGCCGCTCCATGAAGGTCAGCAGCGCCGGTACGAAATCGGTGCCGTTCAAATTGGCGGGAAAGGGCTCTCCGTGGGCAACCCGGGAGGCGATATCGAGACCCACGCCATCAGGCAAAACGAGATTGCGCTCCAGAACCTCGCGATAGCTCTCGTCGCGCAGCATCACCAGCATGTTGTGGGCATTGACGAAGGAAATCGCGGTATGTCCGACCGGCAGGGATGCGAGCTCATCGATGAAGGTCAGCGCGTCTTCCCAATCAAGATCGCAGACCGGCAGATCGAAGATCATGCGGCGTGACGCGAGTACGGCAAAATCAGCGACCGGATTCAATCCAACAACCTCCTGCCGGCAGCGCTCAACCATATCCGGCGCCGGCGATACAAGGCACGCCTCCCCGGCCGTTCGTCGGCGCGGCAACTAGAGAGGCATGCACAGGAGGTGCTTATAGCAAGGCAATTCCAACCTTCCGTTAGAATAAATCCTTTAAATTGCTTGAAATTGTCAGGGGTTTGTTAACTTTGTCGTCGGGCGGCAAATCGTTGTTTGCCGCCGCTCGGATGGGGCGGCGCTATCGCCTTGGCAAGCCGATATCTAGTGAGCAGTCGCGCTGTCGGTCGTGGCATCCTTCACGATCTTCACCGGCTTGACCGTTTTCCTGCCGATGCTTTCGCCGCCATGAGTTTCCTCCTTGGAGAGGTAGTCGAGCTGTTCGATCAGCACGTCGGCAACATAGTCGCCGCCGAGCCGTTCGTTCATCCGCTTCTTCAGATCGCTGCGAAAGGCAGCGACATCGAAGCTCTCGACGTGGGCGATATCGATCGCCTTGTTGCCGATCAGCAGCGAAAAGAGCTCGTCGGTCGTCAGTTCCGGCAAGGGTATCTGCAGTGCGTTTACCTTGCCCTTCTCCATCATGAAGGAGATACGGGTCAGGAAATAGCCGGTCACCTGGCCGTTGGCGATGACGGGAACATTGATCGATTCGCCCTTGACCAGTTCCTGCTGTGCCTTCTTGGCATCGTCAGGACTGGTCGCGGGCGCCGTCGCCGTCTGCACCGAAAAATAGACCGAGGCCAATGTTACGGCGCAGACCCACAGGCCGGTGAGAACGAGCTTGATCATCCAGCCTCACGGACGCGGAATTGCTCTTGCGAATAGGTGCCGTCCGCATCGGCGTTCTGCACCGCGTTCCGCAGAATGTCGGCGACCGCGCGCACGGCCTCGAGATGAGCCTCGACGCGACGCGCGTTCACAACCAGTTTCTTCTTCAGGCCATGAAGCTGCTCGATATGAGCGACGGCGAGTTCCGCCGGATCGGTATCCCGAAACAGCATCGACAATTCGTAGAGGCAGCGGCTCTTGTGAGCGTTCGACACCTTCAGATCGAACTCCGGGTCGGTGCCGATCCGGTTGTTCTCGTTATCGATAATCATCTCCAGGCGGCCAAGGACCGATTTGATCCGATAGTCTTGCGACATCACTTCCATGGTATTACCTCGCTTATGCTTTCTGGGACGTCAGCGTGTTCTGATTGGTGATGCTGGTATCGCTATCGCTATTGTCGTCAGCGGCGGCCAGCGTCTTGCGCTGAAAATCCGTGACGGCGCTCAAGGCCATCTTCTTGTCGTTCTCATTGGTCGCGGAATTGATGGCGCCGGTATTGCGCATCTTGGTGACCTGTTCCTGATACATCTTTTCGGCGATGCCGACGCCGCCATTCTTGGCGATCGTGTTGCCCAGCTGCTCGGCCATCATGCCTTTCCAGATCTCGCCAGCCGAACCCTTGCCGTAGAGCGTCTCGCTGCTCGGCAGCATGTTCTTCACGAAATTCTGCAGCATCATGGCCTCGAACTTGCGATAGACCTGTGGTACCTTCGTCGGGCCAGTGTGGGTATTGGCGTTGCTGAGGCCGGCCTGGGTTGCAGCGCTATTAAGGGCATCGAATGCCGCGCCGAAGCCATTGCCGTTTTCGGCGAGGCTGGTGGCGGCGAAAGCGGCCTTGTTGGCGGCGAGCTTGGCCTGGGCGGCCTCGACATCGGTCGGATTGGCGGCCTTGACGACATCCAGAACCAAATCACTCGGAGGCGAAATAGCCACGTCACGTCTCCTTCTGCTATCGCATGCCCCGGAAACACACGATGCATCGATCGCGTGGAGGGCATGTCGAATCAAACGGTCAGAGCAGGCGGGCAACCCAACGATGCACATCCTGCTCCATGATCGCGGTGATTATGGTTTTTGAACCTTGCTGGAGGCTGGCGTTGCAGCGGCGAAGTGCTGATCGACGATGTCGTAGACCGCATTATCGTCAGCTTCGCGCGTTTCGAGCTCCCGAGCGTCCTTCATATGCTCTTCCAGCCGGTCAGCCTTGGTGCGTTCCTGCTGGACCTTCATCTGAATCAGCTCCTGAATGCCTTCAAGCTGCTGATCCCTGATCGTCAGGCGGCCATAGCGGTCGGCATACTGTATGGAGAACGCCATATGAATGGGGTCGGCGGAGCTGATCGCATCCATCACCCTTTCCATCGATGCGGTGACATCGTCGCGCTGACGCGTCGTATCGGCAAGCTCGTTTTCGGCTATCCGTTCCAGATGCCGCTGCACCGCGACGAGGCGCTTCAGTTTTTCAGAACGACTTCTTTCCGCCATGGCCTACCTGCCCACCGTCTGTGCGTTCCCGAGCCCGTCCAAGGTGCGATGCGCAGCCTTTCCGCTCATCCGCTAATGCCCGTTGAAAACAGTGAGGAACGCATTGGAGAACTGGCTGATCATCGTCGCCATACTGAGATAGAGCATGAACAAACCGCCCATCAGAAGATAGGGCGTGGAAATGAAATAGATCGGTATCTGCGGCGCCAGCTTGTTGATGAAGCCGATCGAGATCTGGAACATCAGGCCGTAAAGCAGAAAAGGGCTCGCCAGCCGCAGCATGATGAAGAAAGTTGCTTCCAGCGCGTCCGTAATGGAGATCAGCGCGGTCCGAGGCTCGATATGCCCGCCGAAGGGAATGAGGGAATAGGAATCGACCAACGCCTGCAGAACGTAGTGATGAAAATCCAGGATGAAGAGAATCATCAGCCCGCAAAAGCTGATGAGGCTGGTCATCGAGGTCTCGCTTGAATCCTCGATCATATCAGCGCCGGCCGGAGCGTTGAAGCCGATCATCATTGATATGACCGTACCGGCGAACTGCAGGCCCAGCGTATAGATCCGGGCCATCATGCCGTACATCAGACCGATGATCGCTTCGGTGAAGATCAACGCTATATAGCTCGCGCCGCTCTTCGACACTTCGGGATAGATCGTATTCCAGAGCAGCGGCAGGATCGCCATCGACAAGGCCACCGAGATAAGCAGCCGAATCTGCGTCGGCACCCGGCCCGACGAAAACCCCGGAAGCACCATCATGCAGCCGCCGATGCGGCAGAAGGCGACGAACAGCGCCAGAATGGTACCCTGGGGGTCAGATATCATGAAATGGAACCTAGAATCTTGATCTCGATCCCCTTGGCCAATTCCACATGCGACAGAACCGGAAGTGTCGCGAACAAGCGTTCGATGATCATGCGCACATAGGAGCGCGTTTCCGGCGACGTGACAAGAACGAAGGGCATGCCTCGGTCCATATATTCACGGATAACTTTGCCTGCCTGCTCGCTGAACTCCTCGAGGCTGCGCGGATCGATGTCAAACTCGACGACCTCGCCCTTCTGATCGCGCTTAAGCGCCTGGTGGAAGACCAGGTCCCATTTGCTGCCGAGGCGCAGCACTCGCAATACGCCGTTGTCGGCCAGATCGCCGCAGAGCTGCTGCGCCATGCGCACGCGGACATGCTCGACGATCTGCTCCGTCTTGCGCACGTGCGGCGCAAGTTCGGCCACGGCTTCAAGGATGAGATGCAGGTTGCGGATCGAGACGCGCTCGGCAAGCAGCAGCTTCAGCACCGCCTGCAAGCCCGAATAGGACATATGCGACGAGCAGATCTCGTCGGCGAGCTTCTTGTACTCGGGATCGAGACGTTCGATCAATATCTTCACGTCCTTGTAGGACAGAAGTGCGGGCAAGTTGTTGCGAATGACCTCGCTCATATGGGTCAGCACGACGGAAACATTGTCGATCGGCTGGAAGCCTTCGCGCTTCAGATCCTCCGTGAAGGCTTCGAGAACGGACACGGCCGGCATGCCGAAGGCGGGTTCGCGGATGTCATCGCCCGGAACGGTGGGTTTGCGGCCCGCGCCGGTGACGACAAGCACTTCGCCGACGCGCAGCACGTTGGAGGCGATCGTCGTGCCGTGGATGCGGATCTGATACGACTTGTCGGCGATGGCCATGTCGTCGATCACCTTGATCTCCGGCACGACGAAGCCGTATTGCGTCGCGAACTTCTTGCGCATCTTGCCGACGCGGAAGGCCAGTTCCTGATGGGCGCCGAGCAGGCGGGTGGAGACGATCTTGCCAAGCGCCAGCTCGATCTCGGCGGTCTTCAGAACCGACTTGACCGAATCCTTCTCCATCTCCTTCGTCTGCATCACCTTCTGCTCCTCGGCGTCGCGGCGAAGCTTGTTCTCGGCTTCGACCTGGCGCGGAATGAACCAGGCGCCGGCCGCCATCAGGCCGCCAAGGAACACGAAGGGCACGAATGGCATGCCGGGCATGATGGCCAGAATGCCCATCAGGACCGCCGAGACGGCGAGCGCGCGCGGATAGCCGCTCAACTGATTGATGACGGCCTGATCGGTGGAACCGGAGGTGCCGCCGCGCGAAACGAGGAGGCCGGCGGCCAGAGACACGATCAGCGCCGGCATCTGCGACACCAGACCATCGCCGACCGAAAGCTTGACGAAGACGTCCGCAGCCTGGCCGATCGGCATGCTGTGACGGAAATAGCCGATGATGATGCCGCCGAAGATATTGATGCAAGTGATCAAAAGGCCGGCAACCGCGTCACCGCGCACGAACTTCGAGGCACCGTCCATGGCGCCGAAAAAGGAGCTTTCCTCTTCCAGTTCCCGACGGCGTCGCTGCGCCTCCTTCTCATCGATCAGGCCCGCCGAAAGATCGGCGTCGATCGCCATCTGCTTGCCGGGGATGGCATCCAGGGTGAAGCGGGCGCCGACTTCGGCGATACGCGTCGCGCCCTTTGTGATGACGATGAAGTTGATGGTGATCAGGATCATGAAGACGATCAGACCAATGACGAAATCGCCCGACATCACCAGGCTGGCGAAGCCCGCAATGACGCCGCCCGCGGCGTCATGCCCCTCATAGCCATGCGAGAGGATGACACGCGTCGTCGCGATGTTCAGCGCCAGACGCGTCATCGTGGCGATCAGAAGGATCGTCGGGAAGGACGAAAACTCCAGCGGCTTCTTGATCCACAATGCCACCATGAGGATCAGCACCGAAAGCGCGATCGAAAAAGCGAGCCCGAGATCGATCAGGAACGGCGGGATCGGCAGGAACAGCACGCAAAGAATGACCATGATACCGAGGGCGAACCCGATATCACGAACGCTTGGATTGGCTTTGGGGAGTGCTAATGCGGGTGGTTGTGCCATCGACCGGTTCCGTCTCTTCATGAGAGGGGGCAAACGGCTGATCCGCCTGCCCTATTCGAACCGATCTTTAAGAGGCGAAGCTTGTGCGAGAATGGCTTACAGCCAGCGAAACATATGAGCCGAAAGCCATTTCGGCCTCCGGCCCCGATCTAGAAGCCCGATTGGATTCGGGAAAAGACAAGATTGGTGAAGATCGAGATCTGCGAGCCGACGAAAGGGGCCGTGATGCCGATGGTCACCATGACGGCGACGATCTTCGGCACGAAGGTCAATGTCGCCTCCTGCACCTGGGTCAGCGCCTGAATCAAGGCGATCACCAGACCGACAATCATGGCCGCGAGAACCGCCGGGCCGGAAGCCACGAGCACCGTCCGGATCGCCGCCTGGAAGATATCCAATGCATCGGCTTCATTCATGACATCTTCACCTCAGGTTCAGCCAGCTCCTCATAAGCTGCTGCTCTAGTTCGTACTCGACGAATCGCCGGTGCCAGTATCGCTCGATGATGTCGTCGTATCAATGGCCGTGCCAGCCGGGGCAATCGTCACACCGGCCTGGATCAGGACCTTGTCGCCCGCCGTGGTCTGGGCGATAACACCGTCCGAATAGACGGTTACTTCCTTGATCGTGCCCGTGACCTTGCCGTCGGCGCTCTGGATTTGCTTGCCGATATAGTCGGACGCCTGCGAGATCCATTGGTTCTGCAACACCGTTTCGAGGTGTGAGTTCGTCTGGATCTGCTGCTCGACCTGAGAGAAGCTGGCAAGCTGTGAGATCTGCTGGGTGGCATCCATCGGAGAGGTCGGATCCTGGTTCTTCATCTGTGCGATGAGGAGCTGCAGGAAGTCGTTATAATTCAGGGTGGCGCTCGCCGAGGCTGCGGCAGCGGTTTTGGAGGAACCGCTCGTGCTGCTGTTGACGGCATCTACCGCTGCCATGGAGCAATCTCCCGGCGAATGTGTTCGATCGTGGCCGCGGGCATCTCCTGATTATTCAGAATATTGTCCTCGACCGGATAGAGCCCGCGGATCGCCTTCAATGCATCGAAGGCGCGGCCGGTGGCCACGAGGCCGTCGATACGCTTCAACTCGGCCAGCACTTCCTCATTATGGAAGCAGGACAGCAGCATAACGATCGACTTGCGGAACATCGTCGTCGACTGTTCCTTGCCTTCGGGATTGATGAGGATCATCTGCGCGATGAAATAGAGCTGGCGCAGCGGGGTGTTGGCGTCCTCTGGCTGAAGCACGTGGTTTTCAAGGAGGAAGGTCACATCATTCAGGAATTCCAGGGCGACCTTGCGATCGACACGCAGAACAGCCCCATTGATAAAGATCTTTTCCCCGGCTTTAAGCGATATGCGAAGCGTACTTTTCATTTAAGTCCATCCCTGATGATGGTGGTGACATCGATGATGCCTTGATAGTTTTCCGACTGGCGCCGCCGGATCCGATCGCATTCCTTCAATATCCAGATGGCGATCGAAATTAAGTTGGCGCGCAGTTCGACATTGAGCTGGTTCTCCGGACTTTTCAGGTCCTCGACGAAGCTGACCCATACGCGCCGCGTATAGAACAGGGCTTCAATCGCTTCACGGCCGTATTTCCCCGCATCACGGGCCGCAGAGAGAAGGGCAATCGACCGGTCCAGAACTTGTCGTTCTCGCTCTTTGGCGTCGGCCACTGCATCCTGCATGACTTCCGCATATGAGAACTGATACATTCATGCATCCTTCCTGGTCATTACTTCCCTTTGATCATCAAAGGTAATTTACAAGGCTTAACTGTTGGATCTTCGAGACGATGGTGTAAGCGGTCTGGAGCTGCGTCTCGAGGCTATTGACCTTGGTGGAAGCCTCGTAGGGATCCACTCCCGTCAGGTCGCCAATATTGGTATTGAGAATGGTCTTCTGGGCATTCAGAGCGGTGTTTGCATCCGTCAGGCGCGACTGAGAGAGGCCGAGCTGGCTCGCCTGGGTGTTAAGTCCGTCGATCGCCTGGCGCGCATAGCTGGTCGCCTGGTCGGTGACTGCATTCAATGCATCCTGACCAAGACTGGGCGTCGTACTCATCAGCGAATTGGCAACGGTCGTTGCGAGTGCCAGATAGCGCATACCCGACGAATTCGCATTTGTCGACGAATCGATGACTTCAGAGTTACTAATCCGGTTGGTCATGTTCTGATCCGACGCACTCGACCAGCTGGACCAACTACTGTCGGACGTGACCATCGGCTCGACAATGGTCGTGATGAAGTCCTTCATCTGGGCGCCGCTGAGCTGGTCAACGGTTGTGCCATTGTCCGTGGCATACTGCGTCAACGCTGTCTGGATCGCGGTGGTCGCCGCCGCGGAGTTGTCTGTCACGGGCTGCACGTCGGTGTTGGTGCCGGCAAAAAGATATTCGCCGTTGACCATGGTATTGGCGTCCGCAATAAAGCTGGACATGGTCGCCGTGGCCGTCTGCTGCGTCAGCGACACGCTACTACCGTCGGTATTGCCGCGCAGCGCCACCAGCTGATCCATGAACTTCTGTGCCTGAGAGCTCATATCGCTCAAGGCAGTCTGCGACGACGTCATTCGCTGGTTTGCGATCGAGTTGCTGCTGAGGATCGAATCGATGCGCGTCACTTCCCTCGTCAGATTAACGTTCTGCGTCGTGCCGCTGCCCAACGAAACGCCAATATCCGCATAGGTACCTGTCGTGGCCTCAGTCGATGCATCTGTCATCTCGTTCTGCGCCTGACGGATCGTCTGACGCATGGAGTTCTGAATGGCTGTGCTCGAAATGAAAGAAAGTTTCATGGCTTAGCTCGCAATATCCAGTACCGATTGAAGCATCTCGTTGACTGCATTCAATATCTTGGTTCCAGCCTTGTAGGACTGTTCGATATCCATCATCAGCGTCAGCTCTTCGTCGAGATTGACACCGGTCGCGTTTGAATAGGCGCTTGAGGAGCGCGACAGTGCCGCAGACGTGTTTTCACCCGCCGTCGTCGCCGCGCTGCGCTGCCCCTCGAGCCAGCCGATAGAGCTGGACGAGTAATCCATGAGGCTGGCGCTGGTGTCGGAGCCCGCAGTGGAGTCGAAATCCATCTTCGTGTTCATGGCGGTGATGTAGGCATCCAGCTGGGTGGAATAACCGCTATCGCCGCTGGCGTTGACGACATAGTCCGTCCCGTTGATACCGCCGTCGCGCAGGAGGTTCGGATTGCCGCCCTGCGACGCGATCAATGCCGGGTTGACGGTGATCGAGCCGGCCATACCCGTGACGACGGATGCGCTGGTTGGAACAGTGCCGTCGCTCCAGGTAAACAAACCGGTCTGCGCCGCTGCGGTAGGATCCGTCTGGTTCTTCTCCGAGAAGACCGTTACCAGACCGCGCGCGATTTCATCGAGTTGTTTCTGGTAGGTCGGAGCGACGTCGTCTCGAACCTGCAACGACGCCTGGAGGCTACCCTGCGCCGTGGTGGCGGCGCCCTGACCCGCAGGCAATGCAACACCGTCGATGTAGACATTGTTGCCGGGAGTGCCTGCCGTGTAGGAATTCGTCGGCGTAAAGGTCACCGAGCGCGGAATGGTCTCGAAGAGGGTCGCACCGTTTGTGGTGTAGAGCGCCACGTCGTTGTTGGCGCGCGTCACCGTCGTCACACCGACAATCTGCGAGATCTGCTTCAAGACGGAATCGCGTTGATCGAGCGCATCGGCGACCGCGCTCGATGTAGGCCCGGCGGTTGCCGTCGCGGACTTGACCGCGTCGTTTGCCGTCTGGAACTGATTCAACAGACCGTTCAGCGTATCGACATCGGACGCGATCTGCTTGTCGGCATCGGCCCGGGTGCTCTGCACCACGGTCGTGGCGTCGTTGAGCCCGGTGGCAAGGCTTTGAGCCGCATTGATGGCGGATTGAGCCGCCGTGGTGCTGGACGGCGACCCCGCATAAGTCTGCATCGCTGTCTGAAAGGCAGACAGGTAGGTCGCAGGTGCGGTCTCGTTGTCGTTGCCGCCAATCGTCGCTGACTGAAGGCTGTTATAGGCCTTCAGAAGCAGCTGTTGCGCAGCGTCGGCCGACGCGTTGCCGAGATAGGCCTTCTGCAGCGCCGGCTCATCGGCGCGAGCGATCTTCACCACCTGCGCGCCAGACATGTCGGTCGTCAGCATCGCCTGGCGACGCGAATAATCCGCGTTGCTAGCATTGGAGATATTGTTCGATACGACGCTGCTCTGCGCGCCGGTATTGTTGAATATCGCCTGTGCGTTATTGAGTGCTGTTGTGAGCGACATGACTGACTCGATACCCTATCCGTTTTAACGTTGGAGTTTAACGTTGGAGGTTGACGAGAACGTCGAGAAGATCGGAACCGGCCTGGAAGACCTTCGAGTTCGCGGTGTAGCTCTTCTGCGATACGATCATATTCGTCAGCTCGGTTGCGAGGTCGACATTGGATTCCTCCAGTGCGTTGGACTGGATGTAACCGAACCCGCCGCTCTGAGGCCAACCGCTGACCGTTACGCCGGACACACCATTCGCCGAATAGACGTTTCCGGTTTCCACGGTCAGATTGTCCGGGCTTGACACGGTGGCGAGCGGAATGCGGTAGAGTGCCTTGGTCGAGCTGTCCTTGTAGACGGCGTTGACAGTGCCATCCTTACCGACGGTGACGCTCGTCACCGGGTTGGGAGCCTGACCGTTCATCTTGCCGGTGGCGCTGAAATCGGTGGCTACCTGGGAGAAGCCGGTCATATCCATGGCAATCGTCTGCGAGTTGGATCCGAAGGTGACGTCGAACGTCCCGCCCGATGTCAGCGCGCCATTGCTGTCGAACGTCAGGGTCGTGCTGCCGACGGGGCCTGAAGAATAGGGGAACGGCGTGTCACCCGAAGCGGCGTCAGCCTTGTTGTAGATCGAGACATCCCAGGTGTTGTCCGCAGTCTTGGTGTAATAGACGTCGAAGGTGACGGCGTTGCCCTGACTGTCGTAGCCTGTGATCGACGCCTTGCTCGTGTCGGTGGTGACCGGCGCCTGGTTTTCGGACGGCAGATATCCGGTCGCGCTGCTGGTGGCGATCTTGGCATTGGAATTGAGATTGCCCGACATGGTGCCGGTCGTCGTTGCGACCGCTGTTACGCCACTCTGGGTCACATTGATCGGCACCATGCCACCAAAGCCGTTGACAACAACCGAAGGGGAGCCAGCGGCGGCGGAATAGCCCATCAGCGTAAAGCCGGCGGAATTGACCAGGTTGCCGCTGGCATCGGGCGAGAAGTCGCCGGCGCGGGTCAGAAACGTTTGTCCCGCCGCGCTCTGAACGACGAAAAAGCCGTTACCCTGGATTGCAAGGTCGGAGCTCGAAGTGGTGGCCGACACGTTGCCCTGTTGCGAAATCGCATAGTGAACCGAAGTCTCCACGCCGCCGGAATTGTAGCTGCCGCCGGAAGAAGGCAGCACGAGCGAGGAGAAGCTCGTCGACGCCTCTTTGTAGCCTGTCGTGCTGGAGTTGGCGATGTTGTCCGAAACGGTCCCCAAACGATTCGCCTGTGCGTTCATCCCTGAAACCGCGGTTTTCATGCTACCGAAAATGCTCATCTGGAATCCTCGTTTTCCTTCTTGCGACTGAGAGTAGGTGGCGGGCCTTGCGTGAAGCTGTCTGAGAGGAGGAAAAGTCATTCGTCGCGAGGCGACTTTTCGAAGAGCGTCGCCTTGCATCCGCCCGCGCATCAACGAGACGGCAAATGGTAAGAGACGACGCACCTTAGAAAGAAAACACAGCCTGACGACTGCTCAAGCAAAAGCCCGAGAATCGCTGGATTCTCGGGCTTCTGCTTGAATTCAACTGACTGGAGGCAGGATCGGGAGCTTCAGCTCCAATCGATGCAGTAACCCAGGAAGCGCTTGGAATCGACCGGATCGAAACCAAGCTTCTTGCGCAGCTTCTTGCGCAGCTTCGAGATATGGCTCTCCACCACATTTTCTTCGACTTCCTCATCGAAGATGCCGTAGATCGCATTGAAGATTTGCGTCTTGGTCACCCGGCGGCCGCGATTGGCGATCAAGTATTCCAGGATGCGCCGCTCACGCCGCGGCAATGCAAAAACATCACCGTTGATTTCCGGGTCGCGACCATCGGCAAAGATGCGAATCGCGCCAATATCGGTGTAGTTGGTGATTGCCTTGAGCCTACGGCGGATTGCCGCGGCCCGTGCCAGGATCTCCCGCGGATGCACCGGCTTGCGGACCACATCGTCGACGCCACAATCAAAAAGCGCAAGAGTCGATTCGAGCGAGGGATGATCGCTGACCGCGATGACGGGTGCCATCGTCCGGTCACGGATCGCCCTGGGAAGCTCGTATACGTGCTGTCCCTGCCCGATCAGAAATGCTTCGACTGCCGCAATATCGCCCTCTGCCGCCGTCGTGACCCATTCGCCAAATTCGCGAGGATCAAATCCCGTGGATGGGATGCCTTCCCGTCCAAAAAGTGAAGTATATCCGTCTTTAACAAGCTCTCGCTCATCAACCACTACGATCATTCGTCCGCCTCCGAATCAGTGTGGTGTTTCGATGAACTATGGGTACGAATCGGGCGAATCACGAACAACTGTCGGAAATGAGTGACGGGAATTAATAATTGATTAACTTTCGAGGGGCGATTTGCACTAGATATAGTAGGTGCTCGGCAATTTACACCGATAAAAAAGTAGTTAGTTATTACATTATTAATATATGTAATTCAGGCCATCTCGCGACTGTCAACTCCATCGAAAGAGTTAGTGACGGCTAACCGGAAGGGGTATGCAACCTATAGGTTGTCTAGTCCTGGCAGAAGGTCGCCGCGTTGGGCGTCCATTTTCCATAGCCGGTGGCAACCAGATTGGCGATCACGCGACAGACATAGACCTTCTGGGCGGGGTTATTGTTCGGACCGGCATGGTATCTAGCTACCGCCATCGTCCATGTCTCATGCTGGTCATGGAGATTGCGGAGAAACTTTGCGGCATACTCGACGTTACTGCGAGGATCGAACATAGCGGCAACAGAGGGAAAATTCTCGCCGTGGAAATACTGGTTTATCTGCATGCAGCCGATATCGATAAGCTTTGCGCCGTTCTGTCGCGCTGCGGCGAAAGCTTGCAGAGCGGCATTTTCGGACGGCGGGAAGACCGGCCGGCCTTCAATATTGAGGGCGTAAGGATAGAGCGAACCCTTGCGTCCCGTTTCCGTCAACCCGACCGAGTAAAGAATTCCTTCCGGTATTCCGTATTTCGCGGCGGCCGACTGAATTTCACGTTCGCAGAGGCCGGCCGCACCGTTGTCGGGTGGCGTCGCGTTTCCGGATGCGAACGCCTCACAGGTAAACTGCGCCAGAGCGAGAACGCTGAGCGTTGCCAGCAGCGCCATCTTCCACGCCGCGCTCACCCGAGCTGCGATTGCCGTCATTGCCATTTGCCTGCTGTCCCGAATAGTTCTGGCCCTTCGGACGTGCATCGCCGCCTTGCCCCTGGTTCAAGAGGGATTGCTGTTGCGACTGCCCCGATCCGGATTGCCGGCTGCCGCTGTCGGACTGCTGATCCGCATTCGAAGCCATGGTCACCGTGATGCTGTCGACCTGATAGCCCTGAGCCCGCAGCGCATCGACCATGCGGCTCTGATCGGCATGGAGCTGTCTGTAGGCCTCGCCCGTCTGCACCTTCAGGTCGACGCTCAACTGGTCGCCGGAGAGCCGCATGGTGGCCGTGACATCGCCGAGATTGTCGGGACGCAGCTGGATCTTGAGGGTGTTGACGACCTTGCCGGTGCTCGTCAAGCTTGCTGCGTTGGAGAGCGCCGAGCCCGGCTGCATCGCAGCCGACCATTCGCGATCGCCGGCAAGCGAACCGGCAACGAGCGCCGAGTTGGGGCTGGCGGTCAGGCCCAGATAGCGGCGACTTTCGAGCACTGTGACCGCCTGCCCATCGCCGTTCGCGGAGGCCGCCACATTGACATCTGCCGCGTCGTGACCATTCTTGGTGATCGACATGTCGAGCGCGCCGCCTCGCCCGTCTGCGCGTGTCAGCCGAAAGGTCTGCGCCGCATCCGCTCCATTGCCGTCGCTAGGCAACGCCGCCGTATTGTCCGACGAGTCTTGCGTCAGCGCCGCATTGCCGAGCACAGCTCCCTGAACCTTCGTATCGCCGCCTGCAGCCTGACTATCTGGGACCGTTACGCCTTGCACCGCGGCAACGGTCTGCGGAGCGTTGAGGAGTGACAAGGCGTCAGAGATCGTGCCAGCCGCATGGGCGGATTGCGTTAGTAAAGACTTACCGTCATCCGTCGTCGAGGTGCCTTTGCCGCCCTTTACGACCGGTGCCTTGCCGTCACCTTCGGCTGGCGCCGGCTGGTCAGCGGCTGCGGCCACCTCGACCAGCTGCTGCGCCATATCCGCAAACTGATCCAGGACCTTGGGCTGCGCCGGCACGTCACGCGCCTCGGGAGAAGGCATAGCTGGATCAGTCGTCGCTGCGGTCGGATCGGTCGTTGCCGCGGCCGGGTCGGTATCGGAACCGGCCGAAATGGCTTTTTGAAGCTCTATCAGAGATTTAGAGAGGGTCGCCGTCCCGGCACCCTGCCCGAGCTTGGCGCCCTTGGGAAGGCTGGGAAGATTGGCGAGATCGGCGGCGGAAGTATCGATCATTCCAGCCCCGGCATTGATGCTTTCATCGATAGCCGGAGTGCTGGGAGCCGGAGCGTCAGGCGCCTGATCGCCCGATGCCGCCTTCCCGGTGTCCGCATTCCCGTTCATATCGGCAGCGGCTTTCGCGTCCGTGCCGGCACTCGTCCCGGACGTGTTACGTCCGTTGCCGAGTGAGCCGGTCAGCGCATCCAGAAATCCCTTGCCGTCATCCTGTTTTCCCGGGCGCGCACCCTTGGAGGAAGCAAGAACATCCACCCCTGAAGAGGCGCCGGATATACCGATGTCGTTCATGATCAGTGACTTTCCTGCTTCAACATGCCGTCGATCGCATCAAGCTTCGAACGGCTCGTCGTGACGAATGCGTTGAACGAAGGGTCGGCCTCCTGCCGCCCTCCCTCCGGGGTAAGAGCAGCGCTTGCCGCGGCTCCCTCCTCAACACCCGCCGTGCCGGGCAATTGGCCTCCCGGTTGATTCGTCACAGCAGCATCGTGTTCAGTACTCTGTTGGTTGGGCAGGTTAGGAACAGTGCCTTGCCCGAGGCTTGCGGGGTCGGGTGCGCGTAGAATCTCCTGCGCCACCGCCTTGGCGGCATCGCGCAACGCACGATCCTCCGCGTTCAGTTCACCCGCAGGCATCTGGTCGAGATTGTTGACCGCCGATTGCAAAGCTGGCGTGGATACGCCCGCAACCCCGCCGTAGAAGCCCGCCAATGCGCCGAAGGCGTCGCTGCCGTCGTTTGATATCGCCTGGGCACGACCGGCCGCGAGCGTCGCGAGATCGGACTTGCCGGCGATCGCCGCACGGCGTGCCATACGCAGATAGATTTCCCGTTGCCTGGGAGGATCCATGAAGGAGAGGATATCGACGATATCCTGCTGTTTGACAGCGGAGTCGTGATCGACGACCAGCTGCACGAAAAGATCGGCGAACTGGCTTGCATAGGGCGAATGCAGAAAGCGCCTCGTGTAGCGCCGCGCGTATTCGAGCCCTGATGGCACCAGCCCGGCATCGGTGCACAGGGCAAGCGAACGTCGAAGTGCCGATTCCTCCACGATCGTCCCCGGCGCGGTCAAACGCGCCCAGTCATAAAGCTTCAAGGCCGCCGTCGGGTTCTTTCCGGACATCACATTGCCGGCAACCAGTGCGAGGTAGGGGCCGATCGGCTTGTCACGATATTCCCTGGCAATGTCGGCGAGCGTGTTGACGACCAGAAGACCCTTGCCGTTCAGATACTTCCTGAGAACGTCGGCAACCCGGTTGTCGAAATTGCCATTGACGTCGCGCGACATCAGATATTCGAGCGTTGCCGGATTGCCACCGCTCATCGTGTAGATCAGGGCAGCATCGACGTTACGGTCGTCGTCGAAGACCGCCTTGTCCACATTGCGCAGGCGCTCATCGATGGTGGCCAGCATGAAACGCTGCATTTCACCGGCGGAGCTGTCGCCTGCGACGACGGAATCCTGGATGAATTCGAGCGAGCGCAGCATCTTGTAGAGTGGCAGGACGTCCTGCCCCTCGGCGCGAACACCACCCGGCACGAGCATGCCGAAGGTCAGCGCGAGCACAAGGCTATGACGATGCTGTTTGCGCGCCATGGACTATCCCTGTTTGCCTTGACCTGACTTGCCCTTGCCCGGAATGGGCTTCACGGGGTTCTGGGTATCGGGAGGTGCCTGGTCTTTCGACGCCTGGCTCGACGGGTTCGCAATCAGGATCTCGATACGGCGATTGGCGTCGTTGAAGGGATCGTCGGGCAATTTCAGGCGCCGGTCTGCAAAGCCGGAGACCTGTACGATCCGCTTCTCATCCAGTCCGCCGCTGGTCAGCATATAGTAGGCACTCTGGGCGCGGTCGAGCGACAGCCGCCAGTTGTCGTTGCGGCCGCCAACCATATAGGGGCGGCCGTCGGTATGACCCCGGACCAGGATCGATCCCTTGCGCTCCGCCAGGATCTTGCCGATCTTCTCCATAGCCATCACCATTTCCCGGCGCGGCACGGCGGAGCCTATGTTGAACATCGGATCGTTGCTCTGGTCGGAGATCGTCACCAACAGACCGCCTTCGGTCGACGTAACCTGCAGACCCTCGGCCAGCTGGCCCGCGACACCGTTGATCTCAGACTGTATCGCCTGCTGCAGTTCCTTGGCTTCCTGCTGCTGCGCCTTGGTCGGCGTCGTGCTCTTGCCCTGCGCCACGGCGGCGTTGTCCTCGAAGGTCGAGGCATCGCTTTGCCCGGCGGCGCTCGCGGTCTGTGCCGACTTCCCTGCCCGATTGTTCTGCTGCTGCGCGCCGGATGCCTGCTGCTCGCTCACCGTCGGTTGCTGTTCGGGGGTCTGCAGCTGATTGGCCGGCTGGCCGGTATCGGCCGCGGTTGCCTTGGAAAGTGCGATGACTTCGCCCTTTGGCGACTGATCCGACTTGGCGGACTGTTCCTCGTTCGCATTCTTCGACGCGCTGGAGACCTTGACCTGCTTGGTCCAGAAATCCGGATCGAATGGATCGCGATAGGCTTGACCGCCGTCCGCGCCCGTGGCCGGACCCGACTGGGCGGCACCGCCCTCACCCTTGGCGCTGACATTGGCCTGCTGACCGACTTCCTGTGCGATTTCCGCCAGGACCGAATAGGGGTTCTCGAAGAAGTCGGCCTCCGAGTAGTTCGTCTGGTCGCCGGAGGTGGACGTCAGGTCTTCGCCAGTCTTGGCGGATTTGCCGTCGTTCGGTCTGTCCTGCGGCTGATTTGACTTCTGCTGATTCTTCTCGCCTTCAGCCTGGTCCACAGGCTTCTTGACGCCCTTCTCCGTCGGCTTCTCATCGGCAAGCTTGATCGGATTGAAATAGGAGGCGACCGAGGCCTTCGTCTCCTCGTTTGCAGCGTTCACCAGCCACATCACCAGGAAGAATGCCATCATGGCCGTCATGAAGTCGGCATAGGCGATCTTCCATGCGCCTCCGTGGCCGCCTTCGTGATCGCCGCCGCCATGACGCTTGACGATGATGATCTCGTGCTTGCCCTGATTTTGATCGCCGTCGCTCATTTCAGAATCTCTCTCAGACTGGCGGCCCAGGCGGACATGCGCGTCACAAGAACGCTATCGCCGATGGTAACGGCGAGATCGACATCCGGCGCTTCGACGTGGCGCAGGAGAGCGCCATCGTCGCCGAGATGGTCTTGAAGGGCTTCAAAGAGATGATGCGGCCCACTGACCACCATCGGGCCGGCGCTGCCGTCGAGGATCGCTGCCTTGACCAGATCGGCAAGATCGGCGACGGCGCTGGCGGTCAGCGTTTCGGTCATGATCGGTGCAAGCGCCGCGGCGGCTTCCGCGCTGATCGCCTGGCCGAGCATCGCCGCCATACGCGTCATGTCCGCCGCAATCCTTTCCGCTGCCTGCTCCTCGTAGCGCGCTCGGAGGGCATCGATTTCATTGCGGAACGAGTCCGCCATGGCATCGAGCTCAGCCTGATGCTTCTCAGACAGTTCCTGCGTGGCCGCCTCGTGCCCTTCCGCATATGCCTCGCGGCGCTCCGCCTCGATATCAACCGGCGGCTCTACCGGACTATCCGGAACAAAGGCTGTCTCGCCGAATGGCATGTCCGCCACGTCGGAAGGTGGCGCCTGCTCGGCACTGAAATCCTTGAGGTATCGGGATAATACCAAGCTCACGCGTGTATCTCCCCGTTCGCATCGGCATGGCGTTGCGAGTGGATGCCATAAGAGGGCCGAACAATTCCCATGCTCAAAACGTCGATCATCACGCTTCCGGTTTCCGTCCTGTGGCTGCGCTGCCGGAAATGACGACTGATGTCATCGGCAAACTGCGCAACCATGCCACTGCGATGGACCGTAGGCAGTCAAACTTGTGCGAGGATGAAGACGGGACCGCTGCCGATCTGGCCGCGCCGCCCCACCATCATTTCCCCTGAAGGAGAATCAACACCTTGCTCGCCATGCTATTGGCGATCGACAACGACTGAACGCCCATCTGCTGCGCCGTCTGAAGGGCATTCTGCCGCACCGATGCCTCTTCCATGTTCGTATCGACAAGATCGCCGACACTGCTCTTGATGGCGTCACTGAGCTTTGAAATATAGCTGGACTGATCGTCGATGCGCGACTTCATCAGGCCAAGGGTCGAATCCGCCGCGGTTGCAGACGTCAGAAGCGAATTCGTGACATTGAGCATATCCGTCAATTCAGCGTCCGTCGTACTGCTCGAGATCGAGATCTCCGTCCCACCGGTCGGCGTCGTGCCGCTATCGGCGGCCAGAAGATAATAGTTGCGGGCCGTAGTGCTGCCGCCGCTCGAGGTGTCGAACGTGCTTGCATCGACATTCTTCGTCAGCAATCCGCGGCTCGGATCGGCAGTATCGATCATCAGGGTTTGCGAACTGTCGTAGTTGATCGACACGGGGCTTATCTGCCCGCTGGCACCGCGGGTGAAGTTGCTGATGACGGATTGCTGCGTCGTGGCCTGCTGATTGGCATTGTAGAGCCAGTTCTCGCCGGAGAAGGACGCCGACTGCGTGACCGATTGCAGCTGGCCCTTGAGCTGCTGAATATCGGCATTGACGGCATCCTTGTTCGTGCCGGGCTCCTTTGCAGAAACCAGCTTGGCCTGGATCTGGGTCAGCAGGCTTACGACTGAATCCATGGCCGTGGACGCCGTGTCGACCTTGGAGGAGCCGAGGCCGAGTGCGTCCGTAATCGTGGAAAGACTGCTCCGGTCCGAGCGCATCGTTGTCGCCATCGACCAATAGGTGGGATCGTCGCTTGCAGTTTGGACGCGAAAGCCGGATGAAACCTGCTGCTGCACGACACCCAGGTCTTTGTTGACTCCGCGTAACACGGTCAGTGCCGCGGACGTGGCACGATTCGTCGTCACATTGCTCATCTGAATATCCGTAATTCCATTGGAACTGGCAAACCGGGCCGATCCGGCAGCAACGATTGGCCTCATGCCCACCAGCGGGAGATATCCCAGCACGGCCCGTCGCTAGAACAAGGTGCCGAAATCGCTCCAAAGAGATCGAAAAACGGCCCTGCGCAGAAAACTGCAAATCAGTTACGCGGCAAGGTTAACAAAAGCTTATGCGCGGCGACAAGAGAGAAAAGCCGCCGCGCCATCTCAAGGTAAGCTCCAGTCAAGGCTCACTTGAAGAGCGCCAGGACGTTCTGCGCGCTGCTGTTGGCGATTTGCAGCGATTGGATCGCCAGTTGCTGCTGCGTCTGCAATGCGGAAAGCTTGCTCGACTCTTCTTCCATGTTCGCATCGACGAGCTTGCCGACGCCGGAGTCGATCGTGTCCCGCAGGGAGGAGACGAAGCTGGTCTGCAGATCGATGCGGGTCGAGAGCGAACCGAGCTGCGAAGCGGTGCTTGTCATGGCGTTGAGGGCGCCCTGTACAAGGTTCATCGATTTGGCGATATCACCGCCCGTCATGTTGGTGATATCGAGGCTGAAGACGGAATAGGCTGTCCCGTTGATATCCTGCTGGGTACCGAGGATGCCCGAACTGGTATCGATGGCGCCCGTGGCATCCGCGCCGAACATGACATTGCCCTGCGATCCGGTATCGAAGCTGTAGCTGGTGCTGTTGACGGCGACAGTACCGTCATTGTTGCGCACAAAGGAAGAAACGACGGAAGCCGACGCGCCATTGACGGCATACATCCAGTTCTGTCCGGAGAAGGAGGCGGATTGGGCAATGCTCTCCAATTGCTGCTGAAGCTGCGCGAGCTCCTCCTGCACATCGGCCTTGTCGACGCTGTTTTCGGTTGCTGCGACGAGCTTGTCCTTGATCTGCTGAACGACGGTGATGGAATTGTCCATGGCCGTATAGGCGGTATCGACCTTGGCGGCACCCAGCCCCAGCGCGTCGGAGACGGCGGAAAGCGCGCTGTTGTCGGAACGCATGGTGGTAGCAATCGACCAATAGGCGGCGTTGTCGGATGCCTTGGCGACACGATAGCCGGAAGAAACCTGGCTTTGAGTATCTTCGAGGTTCGTATTGATGGAGCGCAGAGTCTGAAGAGCGGACATTGCCGCGTTATTGGTGAGAATGCTGGTCATCGAAGGGTGCCCCTTGTGGCTGAATTTGGAAGGGACATTCCGGTCTGCGGCCGGGAACGGCAATCAGCCTCATGCTTGTTAACCGGCTCTTAAGAGTGGTTAACCAACCGTTGCGTTAGCTGCAAATGACAGCATTAGCCTTAACAAAAGGTTAATGCCGCGCGTAAAAGTTAACGGAATCATACTTTCTGGAGAATAGCTGATCAAACTCTCGGGGATTCCATATGCACCACCTTGCATTGCGTATGCCCAAGGGTCTTTCGCAACACGTGCATGAAAGCGTCGATTTCGGGGTGATCTTGCCATTTTGGAGCGTTTGAACAATGCAAGTCAGCCTCGCGCCATCTTGGACGGCATAGCATTGCGCCGATCCGACGAATGTCGAGTAAGACGCGGCCGGGCGGCAATGTCGGCACAACGGCCGAATACGAGGTGACGATGTTTAGCTTGCAGGAGGCCGGGCGGGTGGCGGATGATCGCCATCAGCGGACGAGCCTCGATCCCGACGACTGGCAGGCCTTGCGCAAGCAAGGTCATCAGATGCTGGACGACATGTTCGATCATCTGCAAACACTTGCTGCAAAGCCGGTCTGGCAACCCGCCCCGTCTTCCGGACGCGCGCTGTTCGATGCACCGTTGCCCATCGAAGCAAGTGACCTCGAAGATGTCCATGCGATTTTCCGCGACAACATCCTCCCCTATGGCAGTGGCAATATCCATCCGGGATTCATGGGTTGGGTGCAGGGCGGCGGCACGGTTACCGGCATGCTTGCCGAAATGCTCGCTGGAGGGCTGAACGCCAATCTCGGCGGGCGAGATCATATGCCGATCGAGGTCGAACGCCAGATCATCCGCTGGACACGCCAGATATTCTCGTTTCCGGATACGGCCGGCGGCATATTCCTGACCGGCGCATCTCAAGCCAATTTCGTAGCGGTGCAACTTGCAAGATGCCGCAAACTCGGCACCGATGTTCGTGCGACAGGGCTATCCGACGAAGCTCGTCTGGTGGCCTATGCGTCGCGTGAGGTGCATGGCTGCGTGCCGCGCGCCTTCGAGATGTCCGGGATCGGCAGCGATCAGCTGAGGCGCATCCCGGTCAACGCCGCCGGGCAGATCGATATCGAGGCCTTGGAGCAGGCGATCCTGCGCGACAGGCAGGAAGGGCATACACCGTTCCTCGTGATCGGAAGCGCGGGAACCGTCAATACCGGTGCCGTTGACGATCTGGCCGCCCTGCGCGGCATCGCCGACCGATACGATCTTCATTTTCACGTCGACGGTGCACTGGGCGCGCTGGGTATCCTGAGCGAGGATCTCGCCGATCTGTTCGCGGGCATCGAGACCTGCGATTCGCTGGCCTTCGATTTCCACAAATGGGGCCAGGTACCCTACGATGCCGGCTTCCTGCTCGTTCGAGACAGCGAGTGGCAGCGTCAAACCTTTGCGTCGGAAGCCGCCTATCTCAGCCGCGCAGCCACGGGCCTTGCCGGCGGCGACTGGTGGCCCTGCGATTACGGTCCGGATCTTTCCCGCGGCTTCCGCGCGCTGAAGACCTGGTTCACCCTGAAGACCTACGGCGTCAAGGCGCTGGGCAATGCGATGAGCGCGAATTGCATGCTGGCGCGCGGCCTTGCGCAAAAGGTCGAGCGAGAGCCGGCCCTGAAGCTGCTGGCGCCTGTCGCGCTCAATATCGTCTGCTTTGCCTATGTCGGCCCCGACGGCAAGGCGCCACCGGCCATCAACGCCGATATCGTCGAACACCTCCATGCCGAAGGCCGGGTTGCTCCGTCTCTGACCCATCTGAACGGACAGCCGGCAATCCGCGCCGCGATCGTGAACCATCGCACGCGACAGGCGGACATAGACGCGCTCGTTCAGGGCATTTTGACACTCGGTTCCCGACAGGATCTACGCGAATGCTGATGACCAAAGCCCCCATTGCCGCCCCGGTTTCTTCAGACACATGGGCTGGCGCCCGCATACTGGGCATGCAGAGGATCGTATCGCTCATCTATGCCGGCCGCGACGTGACGCCGCTCTGGAACGAGCTGATGCAGCGCGCGACAGCGGATCCTACCGATGCCGCAACACTCCTGGACATGGCGACGATCCTGCAAACACTGAGCCGCACCGAGGAGGCCCGCCAGATCCTGCACAATGCCGTGCAGCTGCGCCGCGATTTCTGTGTGGTCCATGGCAATGGAACCGGCCCCCGCCTTCTGGCCTTCGTCACGGAAGGCGATTTCATGGCGAACACGCCAGTGGACTTCCTGCTGGCGGGCAGCAATTGTGTGTTGTGGCTGCGCTACGTCGACCTCGAAACCACCGCGCTCGCAGATCTGCCGGAATACGACGTAGCCTTCATGGCAATCGGGGAATCGACCGAAAACGCGCCTCTCCTCGCCCATATGGAAAAGCTGCTTGCGGGTTTCGACGGCCCTGTCATGAACCGCAATCCCGAACTGATCAGCAGGCTGACACGTGACGGCGTGAGCGAAATGCTGGCCAACGAGCCATCAATCCTCTCGCCGACCACCTATCGCGTATCACGCCAGGATCTCGTCGCCGTGGGCGCGGGTGTCAAACGCCTGGAAGATTGCGTTCCGGGTCTCGCGTTCCCGCTCGTCATCCGGCCGATCAGCACCCATGCCGGCCACGGAATGGAGCGCATCGCCGATCTCGCGGGACTGTCAGCCTGGCTGGAGATACAGCCGGCTGCCGAGCTTTACGTCGCGCCCTTCATCGATTTCCGCGGCCCGGACGGCTACTACAACAAGCAGCGCGTCGTGTTCATCAACGGGAGGGCTTTTGCGAGCCACATGGCGCTTTCCGACCATTGGATCGTGCACTATCTGAGCGCAGGCATGGGGCAAAGCGCGGCAAAGCGCGCCGTCGAGCAGGCCTGGATGGAGAACTTCGATACGGACTTCGCGGTTCGTCACAAGACCAGTTTTGCAGCTCTCCACCGCCACATCGGGCTCGATTATTTCGGCATTGACTGCGCCGAACTCCCCGACGGGCGCCTGCTGGTGTTCGAGCTCGATGTCGCGATGGTGGTCCACAATATGGATGATCCGGCCATCTATCCCTACAAGCAGGTCGCCATGCGCAAGCTGTTCGACGGCTTCGTCGATGCGGTTTGCGGCAAGGCTGGCGCCACGCTCGCGGCCGCTTCGTAGAGGCCACTGAAGCAGCAAGCGACAAAAAAGGAAAACCGCGCCTTTGGCAGGCGCGGTTGACTTCTTGTTCAGGAATTTCGACCGGCGCGCGGCGCCGACGCTTCCGATTAACGGAAGAGCGACAGGATCGACTGCGTCGAAGAGTTGGCGATCGACAGGGACTGGACGGCCAGCTGCTGCTGCGTCTGCAGAGCGGACAGCTTGCTCGATTCCTGTTCCATGTTGGCGTCAACCAGCTTGCCAACGCCCGATTCGATCGAGTCGGAGAGCGAAGAGGCGAAGCTCGTCTGCAGGTCGATGCGAGCCGAGATCGAGCCAAGCTTCGAACCCATGCTGGTCAGGGCGTTCAGAGCGGTCTGAACCATGTTGAGGGAGGTGGAGATCTGGCCGCCGGTCATGCCGGTGATGTCAAGGCTGAAGACCGAGTAAGTGCCGGTCACGGTGCCGAGAATGCCAGACGTCGTGTCGATAGAACCGGTCGCGGTTGCGCCGAACAGAACGTTGCCGGTTGCGCCGGAGTTGAACGCGTAGGACGTCGTGCTGACCGAAACGGTGCCGTTGGTGCCACGGATGAAGGAGGCAACAACCGAAGCGGAGTCGCCGCCCTTGGCTACGACCCAGTTTTCGCCGTTGAACGAAGCCGACTGGGCAACGCTCTGCAGCTGCTGCTGCAGCTGGCCGATTTCTTCCTGGATGGACGACTTGTCGACCGAGCCTTCCATGGCGGTGACGAGCTTGTCCTTGATCTGGCCGACGACGTCGATGGCGCTGGTGACGGCGGTGGTTGCGGTGTCAACCTTGGCGGCGCCGAGGCCGAGAGCGTCGGAAACGGCGCCAATGGCGCTGTCGTCGGACTTCATGCTGGTGGCGATCGACCAGTAAGCAGCGTTGTCGGAAGCCTTGGAGATGCGCAGGCCGGACGAAACGGCGCTCTGTGTGTTCTGCAGATCGGAGCCGATGCTGCGCAGTGTCTGGAGAGCAGCCATTGCGGCGTTGTTGGTAAGAATGCTCGTCATGATATTTTGCCCCTTTGGCAGTGGTTAAATAAGGGACATTCCGGACCAAAAACCGGTAACGGCATTCAGCATCATGCCTGTTAACCAAATCCGTTAAGGTTAACTCGCCGTTTCGATGGTCCTAAGAAACAGCAATATAGTTAAGAAAAGCTGAACCGTGTTAGGCCTGAAAATATAAAAAAAACCGCGCCTTAGATAGGCGCGGTTAACTTCCTGTTTAGGAATTTCGATCAGCGGGTAGCTGACGCTTCCGATTAACGGAAGAGCGACAGGATCGACTGCGTCGAAGAGTTGGCGATCGACAGGGACTGGATGGCCAGCTGCTGCTGCGTCTGCAGAGCGGACAGCTTGCTCGATTCCTGTTCCATGTTGGCGTCAACCAGCTTGCCAACGCCCGATTCGATGGAGCTGGAGAGCGAGGAAGCGAAGCTCGTCTGCAGGTCGATGCGGCTGGAGATCGAGCCAAGCTTCGAACCCATGCTGGTCAACGAGTTCAGAGCGGTCTGAACCATGTTGAGGGAGGTGGAGATCTGGCCGGAGGTCATGCCGGTGATGTCAAGGCTGAAGACCGAGTAGGAACCGGTCTTGGTGCCGAGAATGCCCGACGTCGTGTCGATCGAACCGGATGCGGTTGCGCCGAACAGAACGTTGCCGGTTGCGCCGGAGTTGAACGCGTAGGACGTCGTGCTGACCGAAACGGTGCCGTTGGTGCCACGGATGAAGGAGGCAACAACCGAAGCGGAGTCGCCGCTTTTGGCCATGACCCAGTTTTCGCCGTTGAACGAAGCCGACTGGGCAACGCTCTGCAGCTGCTGCTGCAGCTGGCCGATTTCTTCCTGGATGGACGACTTGTCGACCGAGCCTTCCATGGCGCTGACGAGCTTGTCCTTGATCTGGCCGACGACGTCGATGGCGCTGGTGACGGCCGTCGATGCGGTGTCAACCTTGGCGGCGCCGAGGCCGAGAGCGTCGGAAACGGCGCCGAGGGCGCTGTCGTCGGACTTCATACTGGTGGCGATCGACCAGTAAGCAGCGTTGTCGGAAGCCTTGGAGATGCGCAGGCCGGACGAAACGGCGCTCTGTGTGCTCTGCAGGCTGCTGCTGATGCCCTTCAGCGTCTGGAGGGCGGCCATTGCGGAATTGTTGGTAATAATGCTGGTCATTGAGGTTGTCCCCTGGAAACTGGATACAAAAAGGAGGACATACCGGACTGAAAACACCGGCGATGACGGAGCGGCTTCATGCACCTCGATCCATTTCCTAGCGGACCAAACCCGTCATGTCGCAAGGACACTCGCATCCATTGCTTGCGAATTCCTTAAGCGCCGGCTGCCGGGAAATATCTCTCCGGAACGTGGCTAAGAAAGCATGAAGGCCTTTCGACAGATGCTTCGGTTTCAGGCAAGCTACGCGCGCGATGATGCGGCGAATCCATGATGCCGGTGCTCGGTCTTCGACCGGAGCCCAGTTCAACATTCCGCTCGGAGTTCTCGCTCGTGAATACGAAAAACGCCTTTGTGACAGCGTCCGGTTTCTATCAGAAGGGGCAATATACGCGCGCGCTGGAAACGCTGAACGAATTGCTTAACGTCGACAGGTCACCCAAGACCTACGCGCTGCTGGCGAAAACATTGCTGAAGCTCGGGTTCAAATCGGATGCGGCAAGCGCCTACGAACTGGCAGGCAGGCAAAAGCCCCATCGCGAGGAGTATCTTCGCGAAGCGCTGCTGTTGCACGGCGATTGCGGCAACGACGATCAGGCGCTGGCGATCGGAAGCATGATCCTGCCGATGGCATTCAAGGATCCTGACCTTGCCTTCGTCCTCACGCGCATTTTCCTCAGCCGCCAGCAGAAAGAACTCCTCGTCGGCTTCAAGACCGTACTCGTCGAGGGACCCGAACTTAGACATCGGCTCATGGCAGCGAAACTGCTGACGGACGATCTCTATGACGAAGGCAACCGACACATCGTCGCGACGCTGTTCAAGAAGCACCCCGACAACATCATCTTTCGCACGCTCTATTTGATCTTCGCCCGCGAGGTGTCCGACCTTGCAGTCGTCGACAGGCACATGGCCCCCATCACCGCGTCGATCGCGCAAGGCAATCTCGATTACGTGATTCCGGACAATCCCTTCTTCCATCTGCACTGGTGCGGCGACGAGGCGATCAACAAGCTTGCGATCCACGATACCGTGCCGCTGCCAGCCGGCCATGCCGAGGCACGGCGCAACGCCCCGCATACATGGGGCAACAAGATACGCATCGGCTATCTGTCGTCCGACTTCTGGCCGGGACATGCGACCATGAAACTCATGCAGCGTACCCTGGAATTGCACGACAGGGATCGGTTCGAGATCACGCTCTTCGACCATTCGGATCTGTCTTCCCAGCGGGAGCAGGAATTCGATCACGCGAAATGGGGGGCGATGGTCGACGTCCGCAGCCTTTCCGACCAGGCTGCGGCGGAAATGATCCGCGCCCGCGGTATCGACATTCTGGTCGACCTCAAGGGACATACCAAGGAAAGCCGCGCCCGCATCCTCAATCACATGGCCGCCCCGATCCAGGCTGCCTGGCTCGGCTTCCCCGGCACGGCCGTCAATATCGATCTCGACTACATCGTCGGCGACCCCTACGTGCTGCCGGACCATTCGAAGCCGCATTTTCACGAGAAGTTCTGCCGCCTGCCCGAATGCTATCAGCCGAACGATCCGCTGTACCGCCCGAAGCCACGGCCGACGACGCGCGCGCAGCACGGGCTGCCCGAGGAGGCCTTCGTCTTCGCCTCCTTCAACGGCAACCGCAAGGTCACGTCGCAGATGGTCGACGTGTGGTGCAACATCCTCAAGCGCAGCAAGAACAGCGTGCTCTGGCTGCTGTGCAACGGCCCGCGCGCCGAAGCCAATCTCTGGTCACGCCTGGAAGCGCGCGGCATCAACCGCAAACGGGTCGTCTTCACCACCCGTATTCGCTACGAGGACCACATCGATCGTCAGCAGCTTGCCGATCTCGGCCTCGATACCTTCCCGGTCAACGGCCATACCACCACATCGGAACAGCTCTGGGGCGGCCTGCCGGTCCTCACCGTGAAGGGCACCAACTTCGCCTCCCGCGTCAGCGAAAGCCTGTTGAACGCGATAGGCTTACCGGAGCTGGTGGCCGACGATATCCAGGCCTATGAAGACATGGCCGTGCAGCTCGCCGGCCAGCCGGAACGCATTGCGCAGTTCAAGGAAACACTGGCCGTCAATCGCTCCATTAAGCCGCTCTTCGACGCCGAACGCTTCACCCACCATCTGGAGACGGCCTTCGAGATGATGGTGGCACGCGCCAAGCAGGGCCTTGCACCCGACCACATGGACGTGCCGGCGCTGCCGCCGCGCATGGAGCCTTTTCTGACTTATGATCAGAACGCGGCGGCTATCGCCGCCGAGTAAGGCTTGCAGATCGTCGGGAACCAGGTTTCCGACGAGCGCCGGCGGCTGACCCGTCAGTGGAAGGAACGGACGAGGCTGCCGACCAGCAGGTTCCAGCCGTCGATCAGCACGAAGAAAAGAATTTTGAACGGCAGCGAAATCGACGTCGGCGGCAACATCATCATGCCCATGGCCATGACGATAGTCGATACGATCAGGTCGATGACGAGAAACGGCAGGACGACCAGAAAACCGATCTCGAAACCGCGACGAATCTCCGAGATCATGAAGGCCGGGATCAGAACACGGTAGTCGATCTTGTTGTCGAGCACCGGCGTCTGACCGCGCTCCTGCGCCAGATCAACGAAAAGCTTGATGTCCTTGTCGCGCGTATTGTTGGACATGAACGTGCGGAACGGCTCGGCGATGCGCTGCACGGCATCGGCCTCCGAAATCTGGTTGGCAAGCAGCGGCTGCACGCCATCCTTCCATGCCTGATCGAAGGTCGGCGACATGACGTAGAAGGTCATGAACAGGGCCAGGCTGAGCAGGATCATGTTCGACGGCGTGGTCGCCAGGCCCATGCCGGAACGCAGGATCGAGAAAGCAATGATGAAGCGCGGAAAGCTCGTCACCATGATCAGGATGCCGGGCGCGATCGACAGGATGGTCAACAGGCCGAACGTGCGGATGATCCAGGCCGCGACCGAGCCATTCACGGGGACGTTCAGAAGATCGGTGGGGAGCTGTTGCGGCAATTGCTGCGCCATCGCCAGTTCAGGCGACAATACAGCAATAGCTAATACAGATATGACAAGTATTAATCGAATCATTCGATCACGAAAGTTCTGAACATAACTTTCGATACGCGTCCTTCCGAGCGCAGGTCAACACGCTCTTGAATGTCATCCCGAAGATATTGCAGTCCCCGTGCGCCTTCGATCTGCTGCAGGGAGACCGTGCGGATATAGGCCATGATGTCCTGATGGATGCTCTGGGCGAGCTGCGCGTCGGGCTGCCCCTTGAATACCAGCGCAAGTTCAAGCCTTATCCAGTTTTGCGAGGGATAGGCGAGATTGGCGGTGATCGGGTCAAGCGCGATGACGCCGTTCGCCTGCGCGGCCGCCGCAGCCTGCTTGCCGTTACCGGCGGCTTGCGCCGTTGCCTGCACGGCCGCCGTTGCGGTCTTGATCTTCGGGGCGACCACTGTGCCGAGCAGCCAGCCGCCGCCGCCGCCGAGCACGGTCAGCACCAGCAGCCCGACGATCGTCATGATCAGCGGCGATCCCTTGCCTTTTGCCGGTTCGTCTGTGGCCACTGCCATGTCCTTGTCCGTCCGTTCTCAAACTATCCGATGCCACCGGCCGTCAAAGCGGCGACAACAAGTCGACGGCCTGCTGTCCCCTGGGCGGCTGCTGTATTTCCGTCAGGCGACCGCGTCCGCCATAGGAGATGCGCGCCTCGGCGATCTTGTCGTAGGAAATCGTATTCTCCGCGGTAACGTCCTGTGGCCGCACGATACCGGCGACGTTAAGAATGCGAATTTCCTGGTTCATGCGGACTTCCTGCGAGCCGCTGATCATCAGGTTGCCGTTTTCGAGAATGCCGGTCACGACCGCAGCGACCAGCAAGTTGATCTGCTCGGAACGCTGCATCTTGCCCTTGCTGTCGGTACTGGTATCAGAGCCGGAGGTTGCATCGGCGTTGGTGGCGGGCTTCCAGCCGAAGATCTTGGCGGAAATATCCCAGTTCATGTCGCTCTTGTTCGTGCGATTGCGGTTGGTCTCGTTGTCCCAGTTCGCCTTATCGTTGATCTGGATCGTGACGGTCAGGATGTCGCCGACATTGAGCGCGCGCGCGTCCTTGAAGAGGGCTGCCTGCGAATCGTTCCAGAGCGAATAGCCCTGCGCGACCTGGTGGGGCCGCTTCGGATATTGCGACATCTGTGGCGTCTGTGCGTATTGCAGGCCGCTGCCGATCGGGCTCATGGCCGGCGCCCTGCCGATCTCCTTCAGAGCTTGAGAGTTGCAACCGGCGAGGAAGACGACGACCGCGCACGTGGCCGTAAGACGCATGTTCATGTGGGGTCCTTCGACTTCGATGTATTCGGGTCGGATGCGCTGGCGATGATGTTGGTGATGACAGCCGCCTTCTTTGCATCCATTTCCGCGAGAATGAGGCTCGACTGGCGCGCCGAAAGTTTCATGATGATCGCTGCCGCCACCGTGATCCTGACATCGTTGAGGCTCGCCGCCGCCGCATCCGGTTTCATGTTCTTGTAGATGTCGACCAAGCCGAGATCCGCGGTTTTCAGGAAGTCGTCGCGGCGTTTGAGCCAGTCCTCGTATTCCGCCTTGCGCTTGTCCATGGTGGCGATGCGCTGATCGACATCCGCCTGCAGCTTCTCCAATTCCTGCTTCTGCAGCAGGTAGCGCTGATCCCGGGCCGGATTGGCGATGTTGGTGCAGAATTGCCGGATCTCATCCTGGCTGGAAGCCGGGTCGACGACGACCGGCTTTGGCGCTTCCTGCGCCGTTGCGAAGCCGAGCGACAGCACCATGGTAACTGTTGCCAAGGTTGCCGCGAGGCCACAGGAGTTCAGCATTTTCCGGGCGATGGCGATCGATATCATTGCAATACGAGCTCCGCTTGCAGGGCGCCGGCCGATTTGATGCCTTGCAGGATGGCGATGATACCGTCCGGCTTGACGCCGATGTTGTTGAGGCCGGAGACCAGCGTTTTCAGGTCGGGCCCTTCCAGCACCGCGACACGGCCGCCGCTCTTGGTGGCGGTGATGTCGGTCTGATCCTGGACGGCCGTCTGGCCGTTCGAGAAGGGCTCCGGCTGGATGACCTGCGGGTTCTCGCTGACCTGTACCGTCAGCGTTCCATAGCTGACGGCGACCGGCGAGACGCGAACGTCGGCACCGATGACGATCGTTCCGGTCCGCTCGTTGATGACGACCTTGGCCGGTGTGTCGGTCTGGACACTGAGGTTTTCGAGGTCGGCCATTAACCGCGTCAGATCCGCCATCTTGGGCTTGGCAATCGCGACTTCCTGCGAATCCTTGGCCTCGGCGATCGGCGCGCCGAAGCGCGAGGTCGCCCAGGTATTGACGGTGTCGGCAATGCGGATGGAGGTGGAAAAGTCCGGATTGCGCAGCTGCAGGACCAGATTGACCGAATCCTTGAAGCGCGACGGCAGCTCGCGTTCGATGATGGCGCCGCCGGGTACGCGGCCGGCCGTCGTGACCCCTTCGGTGACCGTTGCGGCAGCGCCCTGGGCCTGGAAGCCCGAAACGATGACCGAGCCCTGCGCGACGGCATAGATCTGCCCGTCGGCACCGCTCAGCGAGGTCATGATGAGCGTACCGCCGCGAAGCGACGTCGCATCGCCGAGCGAGCTGACTGTCACGTCGATGCGGCTCCCGGGGCTTGCAAACGGCGGCAGGTTCGCCGTGACCATGACGGCGGCGGTGTTCCTGGCGGCAGATTGGCCGCCCTGGGTCGAGATACCGAGATTCTGCAGCATCGCCCGCATGGACTGCTCGGTAAAAGGCGAGGAACGCAAGCCGTCGCCGGTCCCCTGGAGACCGACGATCAAGCCGTAGCCGATGAGCTGGTTGTCACGTCCTGACTGCAGCGAGGCGATATCCTTGATGCGCGCTTGCATCGCCATGGCCGGATCGGCAACGATCAGGCTTGGCAATGCAAGCAGAACCGCGAAAAATTGACGAAGTCTCTTCATTTTGCGACCACGCGGATCGTGCCGTCTTCGAGAACCGTGCCGTTGACGATGATGCCGGAATCCATATTGCGGGCACGCACGCTGTCGCCGACGGCGCCGTCATCCAGCGGAGTCCCGGCCGCGGTGATCGTCATGCTGCCCATGGTCATCACCAGGCGGATGTTGGAGCCGCGCGTTACCGCGTAGGGCTGGCGCAAAGCGGAGACGGAGATGGTCCGGCCAGGCAGAAGCGTCCGCTTCGATACCAGACCCGTCACCTCCCGGAGCCGCTTGGCATAATCGCCCGTCAGATTGGGGTTGGTGACTTCGACCTCCTCGAGCTGACCGCTGCTGATGATGTCGCCCGGATAGATCGTTTCGGTCGGCACCACCGCGGTACCCATGCCGGCCGCGTCGGCGCGTGCCGCGCCTACGGGCGCGATCGACACGAACACGACGGAGAGGCTCGCTGCGGCGAGCCAGGCCATTGCTAAGCTTTTCATCCGGCGAAACCTCATGTTCGGCCCGTCCTTCCCGCTACTTCAGGTTCTTGCTGACGATCTGCGCCATGTCGTCAGCCGTCGTGATGACCTTGGAATTCATCTCATAGGCGCGCTGTGCCGTGATCAGATCGGTGATTTCCTTGACCGGATCGACATTCGACGATTCCAGATAACCCTGCTTCAGGTATGCGAAACCGTTCTCGTTCGGATCGGAGACGACCGGATTGCCGGAGGCGGGCGTCTGTGTGAAAAGGTTGCTGCCCATCGGCTGCAGGCCGGCTTCGTTGACGAAGTTGGCGATCTGCAACTGGCCGAGAACGGTCGGCGTCGTCGCCGTGCCGATGGTGGCTGCGATCTGGCCGGCCGAGCTGATGGTAATGTTGCTGGCATTGTTCGGGATCGTGATGCCGGGCTCGAGCACGTTGCCGTCGGGCGTGACGATCTGGCCGGTGTCGCTCTTGTTGAACGATCCGGCGCGGGTATAGGCCGTCGTGCCATCCGGCATCTGAATCTGGAACCAGCCGCGGCCGACGAGCGCGACGTCGAGATCGTTCTGCGTCTGCGACAGTTCGCCCTGGATCTGGATGTTGCGCACAGCCACGGTCTGCACGCCGAGACCGATGTTGGCGCCTTCGGGAACCACGGCCTGGTTCGGCCGGTTGGCGATGCCCTTGGCGCGCTCGGTCTGATAGAGAAGGTCGGAGAATTCGGCGCGCGAACGCTTGTAACCCGTCGTATTGATGTTCGCGATGTTGTTCGCGATCACTTCCAGGTTGGTCTGCTGGGCGTCCATGCCCGTCGCGGCAATTGCGAGCGCTCTCATGCTTTCGTCCTTCGAGGTGGGGCGGGGCCTTCGAAACCGCGGCGCGGCCTGCGAATAATTCCCGCCAAATCAGTTAATTAGAGCGGTAACACCGCTCTAGATCTGCATTTTCGTAACGTCGAGAAAGGCTGACACGAGCTTGTCACGCAGTGCAATCGCGGTCTGCAACGTCTGGTCCGCCTGCATGACCTTGTCGACGACTTCGCGTGTGCTCATCTGGCCCTTCATGCCGGCAAAGGAAGCATTTTCAGCTTCCTTCAGCGTGTTGACGGAGTCCTTCGCGACATTCGACATGACCGAAGCGAAGCTCATTCCGGCCGTGGTTCCCATCGCGACGGCCGGCGATGAGCCAAGCACTCCGGATGCGGCGGAGGTCAGGTCCGTGGCAATGCTGCCAAGGCCGCGGGTGGCTGAGAGAGAGGCGACATTCTTGATTGAATCGATCATTATTGGTTCTTCAACAGGTCAATAGTGGAAGAGATGAGATCGCGGGCCTGCCTGACCGTCTGCAGGTTGGCCTCATAGGAGCGGTTGGCTTCCCGCATATCGGCCATCTCGACGAGGACGTTGACATTAGGCATCTTGACGTAGCCCTTCTGGTCCGCTGCCGGATTGTCCGGATCGTATTCCTCGACGAACTTGCCAGTGTCTTCGCCCAGCTTCTTGACGCCGACCGTCGTCAACCCGTTGGCACGGTCCAGCTCGGCGCCGAAAGTCACGGTCTTGCGCCGGTAGGGATCGGCGCCGGGTGTATCGCCCGTCGAGCGGGCGTTGGCGATATTTTCGGAAACGACACGCAAACGGGTCGATTGGGCCTCCAGGCCGGAGCCTGCAATCTTCAATGCGGCTGATAAGGGGTCCATGACATCTTCACTTCATCTATTGTTTTACGGTCATCAACATCATGCGATGAAAGGAGCTCACGAGCGCGGTGTTCAAGCTGTATTGCCGCTTGATATCGCCGGCTTTGGAGAGTTCGTCTTCCAGGCCGACGGTATTACCCGACTCCTGGACGCCTATTTCCTGGCTGAGCGACGCTTCTTCGACGTTGACGTCGCCGCTCGCGCTGAATTCATTGCCCGAAAGATGTGCAGGATTGGTTTTCACCATGCCGACGTTCTGGTTGTCCAGAACGGCCTGGAACGGCGTAACGTCCTTGGCGCGATATTTCGGGGTATTGGCATTGGCGATATTGCCGGCAACAACTTCCTGACGCGCCTGGAGCCACTCGGCTTGCCGCGAGGCCAGGTCAAAGAGCTGAATGGGTTGCATGGCTTCTCTCCGTTCTTACACTATCACCCTAGCGGCATAATCTTGCGTGGGACTTGCGGGAAATGCGTTCCTGCAAACTCTTCGAAACGCCTGAAACGCAGGCGATTCCGGGCTTTTCAATTGTGGCCGTAAACATCACCCGTCGAGGTGACGATCACCCACTTTCCATCGCGCTGCTCGATGGTGGCCAGACGGCTGTTGTCGGGCAGAATCGATCCGACGCGCACGACGTACATGCCCGTGTCATCCTCGATCAAAGCGCGGCCGTTTGCGACGTGCAGCAGATGGAACGGGGACTTGCCGGGGAGCGGCTGGTCCTCGGCGGGCTGTCCCTTATCGTCCTCGCGCCCGACATTGCTGACAGTCGCGGTCGTCAAGGGATCGGGAATGAGGTCCTTCGGGCCGTTTGGGTTCTTGTTGACCATGGCAAGCGGCGACACGCTGACGATCTCACGGCCCGGCCAGTTCGGCAAATCGCGCGAGCGGTCGCCTTCGGCCACGTGGATGCCGAACTTGTCCGGGTTCAGGAAGACGTACCAGGGGAAAAAGGCTGACGCGCCGGCAAGCGCCAGGCCCGCGCAGACCAAGGCCCTGTCCGTGACAGTTCGCTTCTTCGCCGGCTTCAGCGGAGCGACCGGTTCGTCTGCATCGGATTCTCTCACGTTTGGTCCCTCTTTCGGCACGAAGTTAGGAAATGTCGGCTAGCTGAGAACAGGATCTTTGAATTCAAAGGGATGGATGAGGTGATGCATCTTGCCACCGCTATCTTCCCTTGGCCGGAACCATTCCGGCCGAGGCATTCTTCAAAGCGGTCGCAAGGTCGGTAAACGCGTCGGCCGACGGCCGCTCGCCAGGGGTCTGCTTCAGTATCTCGTAGATGATCGGAACCTGGCGGACGGCGATATCGAGATCCGCGTCAGCCCCTTGGCGATACCCGCCGATGAGGCGCAGGTCCCGGGTTTCTTCATAGCGATGCACAAGCGCCTTCAGACGCGAAACCAATTTTTCCTGATCCGGTGTCCAGGCCTTGCGCGCCAGACGCGAGATCGACGCCAGCGGATCGATCGGTGGATAGCGGCCTTCCTCGGCAAGGCTGCGCTGCAGGACGATATGGCCGTCGAGAATACCGCGGGTGGAATCGGCGATCGGATCGTTGTGGTTATCGCCGTCGACGAGGATGGAAATGATGGCGGTGATCGTGCCGGTGCCCTCCGGTCCTGGGCCGGCGCGCTCCAGAAGACGCGGCAGTTCGGTGAAGACCGAGGCCGGATATCCGCGCGCGATCGGCGGTTCGCCCGACGCGGTCGCAACCTCGCGAATGGCATGGGCGAAGCGGGTGACGCTGTCGACGATCAACAGCACGTTATCGCCCTGATCGCGGAAATGTTCGGCGATGGTCATCGCCGACAGCGGCGCCATCTTGCGCAGCATCGGGCTCTCATCGCTGGTCGCAACGACGGCCACCGATTTCTGCATATCCGTGCCGAGCGTGTCCTCGATGAATTCGCGCACTTCGCGGCCGCGTTCGCCGACCAGTGCGATCACGACCTTGTCGAAGGCGTCGGCTCTGGCCAGCATCGACAGCAGCGTCGACTTGCCGACGCCGGAGCCGGCAAAGATGCCGAGGCGCTGGCCGAGGCACAGCGGCGAAAAGATATCGATGGCGCGCACGCCCGTCTTGAAGCCGGTATCGACGCGCTTGCGCGTCATCGAGGGCGGCGCGGTGTTGGAGATGGCGCGCGATTCCAGCCCCATCGCCAGCGGTCCCAGCCCGTCGATCGGTTCACCCAGCGAATTGATCGTGCGACCGCACCAGCCGTCGCTCGGCGCGATGCGGAAGGCGCCCTTGCGGATGATGGTATCCTGAATGCCGATCGGTTCTCCCGGCTCGATCGGACAGACATAGGTCAGCTCGGGTTCGACGCGGACGACCTCGCCGAGATGGACGCCCGTTTGCGAACGATGCGCGACGAAATCGCCGAGACGCACCTGTCTGGAGAGACCGGCAACCGTGTAATGCCCGGCGGCGATCGTCCGCACGTGGCCGCCATGGGCCACGGCATTTTCCGCCACCGCATACTGGCCCGCCAGGACAGCCATGTGCGAAAGCTTCGGCGACAATGCACCATCCGGCAACCGATCCTCGAACATGATCCGCCCTCTTTACTGGCTGCCGCCGAGGGTCTTGATCGCGTCCGTGAGCGTGCCCTCACTGCTGCTCGTCAGCGTGCTGATACTGTCGAAGGCGCGATTGACCTCGATCAGCTGGGTCATTTCCCGCATGCCGTTGACGTTGGAGTTTTCGAGGTAACCCTGGGCGACGCCGACATTCGAGCGGTCGACAACCGGCTGGGGCGTGTCCGTCGGCAGAATGCCGCTGTTCTCGTAGCGCAGGAAGCCCTTGCCGACATCCGCATCATAGAGACCGATCTGGCCCATGCGCTTGCCGTTCTGCGAGACGGTACCATCCGACGAAACGGTCGGCGCGCCGCCCGCCGGGTCGAGCTGGATTGGTCCGCCGCCGGGATCGACCACCGGAAAGCCCCGCACGGACACCAGAGCACCGCTGTCGGTCATGGTGAAACGGCCGTCGCGCGTCAACACCAGACCCGCCGGTGTGTTGAGGCCGAACCAGGCGTCGCCCTTGACGGCGAAGTCGAATAGATTGCCGGTGTTCTGCAATTCGCCATTGTCGGTCGAGAGATAGTCGTTGCCTTGCGACACGAAGGCGACTTTGGCGTTCAGCTTGTTTTGGGTATTGCTGAGGACTTGATCGAACTTGACCTCGGTGCCCCGGAAGCCCGTCGTATTCACGTTTGCCAAGTTGTCGGCGATCGTGGTCAGACGCCGCTCAAGCGCCATCTGGGACGACAGCGCCACATAGATACCAGACTGCATTTTCAACGCCCTCCGGACATTGGAGAATAACGGGAAAGGAAACGCCGAACGGCGCTCCTACATTTCGTTAGCGGGGCATGGATGCCCTTGCACGTTACTCTGCCTGCACTGGCTTGTGCGAAGCTGACAAGGCAAAAGGCGGTCGCGCAACACGACGAACAGCCTCACGCAAGGCAGGTCTCCTAGTTCATCGTATGAAGCAACGTTCAGGTGTGGACCGACGATGAACATTATTATCGGATTTGTAGTGACCTGCGGCTGCATCATAGGCAGCTTCATGGCCATGGGCGGAGACGTAGGCGCGCTATTCCAGCCCTTCGAATTTGTCATTATCGCAGGCGCCGGTCTCGGCGGCTTCATCATGGCCAATCCAATGAAGGTCGTGAAGGACTCGGGCAAGGCACTGCTGGAAGCGTTCCGGCATGCAGTTCCGAAGGAGCGCGACTATCTCGACACGCTCGGCGTGCTCTACGCCCTGATGCGGGACTTGCGCACCAAGTCGCGCAACGAAATCGAAGCCCATATCGACAACCCCGATGAATCGGTGATCTTCAAGGCGGCGCCGACCGTGCTGAAGAACAAGGATCTGACGGCCTTCATCTGCGATTATGTTCGTCTCATCATCATAGGCAACGCCCGCTCCCACGAGATCGAGGCGCTGATGGATGAAGAACTCGACACCATGCAGCACGATAAGATGAAGCCCTATCATTCGATCACGATCATGGGCGATTCCTTCCCCGCCATCGGTATCGTCGCCGCCGTTCTCGGCGTCATCAAGGCTATGAGCCACATCAACGAATCACCCGAAGTGCTCGGCCATCTCATCGGCTCGGCGCTGGTCGGCACCTTCCTCGGTATCATCCTGTCCTACTCAGTCTGCGCGCCGCTGGTCTCGCAGATCAAGGTCGTGCGCAACAAGCAGCATCGTCTCTACGTCATCGTGAAGCAGACGCTGCTGGCCTATATGAACGGCTCCGTACCGCAGGTGGCGCTTGAATATGGTCGCAAGACCATCTCCTCCTATGAGCGTCCTTCCATCGACGCCGTCGAGCAGGAAATGATGAACCCCGGCGGTGAGAGCAAGGCGGCCTGATGACCATGAGCCAGCAATCCGCACACAAGATGCAGACGATGGATCGAATCCTCTACGCCAAGCTCACGGGCAGCCTTGGCGATGAGGCGGCGCTTACAAAGCTCGGCACGGCGTTCGGACAGGTCTATGCTGAATTTCTGCCCGATATGATCAAGAGCGAAACCGGTCTCGACATAGGGATCGCCTATGCCAGCTGTCAGCCGGGTCTTATGAACGATCTGGTTGCCGGACTTGGCGGCAGCTACGCCCTGGTAAACGGTTCGCTGCGCAACTGGGCGCCGAAATTCGTGCTCGGCTGCGGCGCCGGCTTTATCATGACGCTTATGGAACATATGCTGGGAGCTCGTCTGGAGGACATGGAAGCCGCCGTTCCCCGGCCGCTTTCGGTGATCGAACTCGATCTTTCCGTCATGGTGTTCGACAAGATCGCCAATGTGTTGCGTTCGGCCGTCAATGCGACCGGCGGCTTCGAGCCCTATCTGGACCCGCCCCACAATGTCGAAGATCGTCCGGCACCGGTCAGCGGCGAAAAGGATGAATTCGCCGCGGCGATCACGATGACGGTTTCGCTCGGCAAGTCGCTTTCCCAGGTCGTCATCATCGTGCCCCAGCGCGAACTGTTGCGGACCGTCGTCAGTGCACCGCGGCCGAAGAACACGACGGCAGCCTCCGAGACATGGTCGGAACAGCTCGGCGAGCAGGTGCGCCGCTCGCAGGTGACGCTGGATGCGCGCATCCGGCTGCAATCCCTGACGCTCGATACGATTTCCAGGCTCGCCGTCGGCGATGTCATTCCATTCATGGATGCGGGCGACGTGCGGGTCGAGGTCAGCGCCAACAGCAAGGATCTCTACATCTGCGAATTCGGACGCTCTGGCGAAAACTATACGGTGCGCGTCAAGGACAATGTGAATTCCGATGACGAGCTTCTTCGGCACCTGATGAATTGACCGGCTGGCGGTGCCCGCCACCCACGGCAGCTTGAGGCAAGTTTCAACTGGAATAGTGATTTCATGGCTACGAAGACGATACAGCAAAGCAGCGAGGAATCGCTCGAAGTTTCAAGCAGCGACGCCGCGTTGGACGAGGCCATCGATGGCCTGCGCGGCGTCCTGAAAAAGGGCAATGAAGGCGGCATGCCGGATCTCGATGCCGATGCATTCGGCGCGGAACCAAGCACCGGCCTTTCGACATTCGGCGATTTTGGCGACGACAACTCCGGCTCGGCCTTCGGCGACAGCGACTTCGGTGGCCCATCCTCCGAGCCTGTCCCGCCGGGTAGCGCTCTTGCCGCCAATCTCGACCTGATCATGGATATCCCGATCGACGTCCAGATCGTTCTCGGTAATTGCCGGATGCAGGTCTCCGGCCTGATGAACCTGACCGAAGGTGCCATTATCGCACTCGACAAGAAGATCGGCGAGCCGGTCGAAATTACCGTAAACGGCCGCAAGATCGGCCGGGGCGAAATTACCGTTCTGGAACATGACGACACCAGGTTCGGTATCAAGCTCATTGAAATATACAATACGAAAAAAAGCTGAACCCGGCTCAGGATGAGCCCACTCCCCGTGCGGGATGGAGACGAAGACCATGATGGACTTTGACGATTTCAGCGGCGCGCTTGCCGAGAAACCGTTATCTCAGACTGAAAAAGCGGCGGCCGTCCTTCTTGCCATGGGAAAGCAGGTGGCGGGACGGCTGCTCAAGTATTTTACCCAGAATGAACTGCAGCTCATCATCGCCTCGGCACAATCGCTGAGGCTCATTCCACCGGATGAATTGGCGCTACTCGTGGCGGAATTCGAGGACCTCTTCACGGAGGGCGCCGGCCTGATGGACAACGCCAAGGCCATCGAGAGCATTCTCGAGGAAGGCCTGACGCCGGACGAGGTAGACAGCCTGCTCGGCAGGCGTACCGCCTTCCAGGCTTACGAAACCTCGATATGGGACCGTCTCGGCGAGGCCGATCCGGTTTTCGTCGCGAAGTTCCTCCTGCGCGAGCATCCGCAAACCGTCGCCTATGTGCTGTCGATGATGCCGTCGGCCTTCGGCGCGAAGGTATTGCTGCAGCTTCCGGAAGCGCAGCGCCCAGACATCATGAACCGTACTGTCAACCTGAAGGAAGTCAGTCCGAAGGCGGCGCAGATCATCGAGAACCGCGTTCTCGGGCTGATGGCGGAGATCGATGCCGAACGCAACGCTTCCGGCTCGACCAAGGTCGCGGATCTGATGAACGAACTCGACAAGCCGGTGGTCGATACCCTGCTCAACTCGCTGGAATCGATCAACAAGGAATCGGTCGAGAAGGTCCGTCCGAAGATCTTCCTGTTCGACGATCTCATCCGCATGCCGCAGCCGAGCCGCGTGTTGCTGCTCAACGACATCGCCGCCGACATTCTCACCATGGCGCTCCGGGGTTCGAACAACGAAATCCGCGAGATCGTGCTTTCCTCGATCAGCCCGCGCCAACGGCGCATGATCGAATCCGATCTGCAGATGGGCAATACCGGCATCAACCCACGCGAAATCGCCATCGCGAGACGCGCTATCGCGCAGGAGGCCATCCGGCTCGCCAATTCCGGCCAGATCGAGCTCAAGTCCAAGGAAAATACGCCTGTGGAAGAAGCAGCGTAATCTCCGCACGACTCACCTAATTCGTCTTAGTATGTTCAAGCTCAGGGCCGCGTGTGATGCGCGGCCTCTTTCCGTTTCATGAAGGACGGCTGTTTTGGCTGACGAAGACAAGGACAGTAAAACAGAAAAGCCGACGGAGAAAAAACTCCGCGACACGGTGGAGAAGGGCAACGTTCCCCACTCCAGGGACGCAACCATCTTTGCTTCCATGCTCGCGACCATCATCTACGTCACCTTCTTCCTGCCGGAGCGCATGGGCCGCATGGGCGAAGTCCTGCGCGACCTCTTCGAAAAGCCGGATCAATGGCAACTTGAAACAGGCCCCGACGCCATGTTGCTGTTTACCCGCCTGGGCTGGGAAGTCGGCAATCTGGTGCTGCCGGCCGTCGTGTTGTTCTTCGCCTTCGGCATCGGCTCCTCGATGTTCCAGAATCTGCCGACGCCGGTTCTCGACCGCATCCAGCCGCAATTTTCCCGAATATCGCCCGTCTCCGGATGGAAGCGGATCTTCAGCACATCCGGCCTGGTGGAATTCGGAAAATCTCTCGCCAAGATCGTGGTGGTCGGCATCATCATGTTTTTCGTGCTGCGAAGCCAGTTCTTCCACGCGATGGACTCCATGTCTTCCGACCCGCAGACAATCTTCGTGCGCCTGTCGACGATCGTTCAGCGGATTCTGGTCATCGTGCTCATGGCGACGGCGGTCGTCGGTATCGCCGACGTGTTGTGGAGCCGATATCACTGGTTCGATCAGCTGAAAATGACCAAGCAGGAGATCAAGGACGAGCACAAGCAATCCCAGGGCGACCCGATCGTCAAATCGCGCCAGCGCTCGATCGCGCGAGACCGCGCCCGGCGCCGCATGATGAAGCAAGTGCCGCGCGCGACCCTCGTCATCGCCAACCCGACGCACTTTGCCGTGGCGCTGCGCTATGTGCGCGAAGAGAATGACGCGCCCGTCGTCGTCGCGAAGGGGCAGGACCTTATCGCCTTGAAAATCAGAGAGATAGCAGAGGCCAACAATATTCCCGTTTTCGAAGACGTGCCCCTCGCACGCTCCATGTTTGCGCAAGTCTCGGTTGATAGCGTCATCCCGTCAGTATTTTACAAAGCTGTCGCCGAGCTCATCCATAGGATCTACGCCGCGCAGACGAATAGAAAACGGGTACGATAAACCAAATGAAAAAATGCCCCTACTCTGCCCAACGTGAACAAATACTTGCCGAAGCCATCAGCCCGGTCGCGAGCGAGCTGCGCCTCCTCGACGCCGCCGACCTGATATCGCTGCTGCGTTTCGAACGATATGGTAATATTGCTGACCTCGTTGCCTCGGCGGCCGAGCTCTATTTCCTCCCCGGCACAGTCAATTTCGGACTTGGCGGCGATTACAAGCTCGATTGGGGCGGCCCGGCGGAGGTCACGATCGACCTCGAAATCAAGCCGCACGGCGTCACCATCTATGCGAAACTGGCGCTGGCCGAGCATCATGCCGGCATCGAGATCAATCACATCGCCTTTGACAGGGCGTCGACCGATCCGGACGAGAATACGGCGCTGCTCGCACGTAGTCTCATGGATGCCCGCTACGTAATCCATGGCGAGATTGCTCGCGCGAGCTGAGCTGCTTCCAAATCTTGCAATTTATGTGATAAGGGCTATCCGCCGCGGCGCGGCGGCTCAGCCTATCAGCTTATATAACCGAAGCGGATCGCCTTCGCGATCGCCTGGATGCGGTTCACGCTGTCAAGCTTTATCGTGGCCGAGCCGAGATAGGCGTTGACGGTGTGTACCGACAATCCGAGCTTCTCGGCAATTTCCTCGCTGATGCGGCCGTCGCCGGCGAGCTGCAGACAGACGATCTCACGCTCGCTGAGTGCTTCGGCGGCCTGCGAGCGGCGTTCATCAAGCGACAGGAGCTCCATCATGAGCTGGCAGCAGCGGCCGTGCAGCTCCACGATCATGTCGCTCGCCAGATCCATGAATTTCGCAGTGAAGACGACATAGCCGTTCCCCACGCTACCCAGCCGTACGGGAAAGGCAACGCCGGCAAATGGCACGAGATGCGGTTTCAGGCGCTGCGTGAACGAGGCGAAGTCCAGCGTCTCGGCGGTGCTGTCGCTATCGCGGCCGTTCCACATGAGAGGAAGCATCGATTTCTCGATATGCTCGATCAGCGCATCGCTATAGGCGTCGACGAAAGCCTTGCCGACGACGGAGTTCGCTGAGCCCCAATTGTCGAGCTCGCATACCAGGCGCTGCTTGTGCGGCAGGCCGGAGCCGTGGAGACGATAAACCGCAAAATGCTGCGCATCGATCAACTTCAGCATCGAGACGAGCTTCGGAAAAAGATCGGAGCGGCCAGAAATCCTGCCCGAGCGGGTAAGCCGTGTTTCTGCCGGCGTACCCGTCGTCCTGTCTGGCTGATATCGCATTCACTATGCCTTCAAACGAGATTGTTTCGGACGGCGAAGGCAATTGCCTCCGATCTGGTCTTGGTCGCGGTCTTACGCATGACACTGGTGATGTAATTGTTGATGGTATTGCGCGATATTCCAAGGATCATGGCAATCTCGTCGCTCGTCTTTCCCTCGGCGATCCAGAACAGACATTCCAGCTCACGTTCAGTCAGATCGAAATCGCGCTCCGACCTGACTTCGACGCAACGCGTGAAGCTGGCGAGATAACCCGACAATAGACCGACATCGCGGAGCCGTTCGAGCAAGAACGGCACGGAGTCGCGGGTCAACAGCAGCAAGGAGAAGCGCGTTCGGCCGACGTTGAAAGTCATAGCATAATATTGGCGACCGACGCCTTCCGGCAGCTCGACATCGTCGGGCAAGACAGCCGCACTCGGCTGGAACAGCGCCATGCATTTTTCCAACTCGCCGGTGCGGCCATAGCCGCTCGTCAACTCCGGTGCAAGGCGCCTGACAAGATCGAAAGGCCAATCGCAGGCCACGACGAAATCGAGACCGTTCTCCTGTATGAGATCGCACCGCGCCAGAAGATAATGAGAGGCGCCGGCATAGCTCGCCAGCGCGCGCAGGCCGGCCTGCAGATAGGATGGGCCGGCAATGGCGCTCAGCTGCAGAATGAGCTGCTCGCGCGACATGGCGCCGATGGATGCCGCTGATCGCGCATCCCTGTCGCCCTTGCTCGCCTGCGATATCTGCATATCCATTCTTGCATTTCCTGCCGCTGCTGGACGATCGGCCGTCAAACGAGAGCATTGTTCCGTCAGCGCCCAGCGCATTGCCAAGAAAGCCGCTTTCGGTTCTCGGCAAGGCATTCGCGCCGATTCATTCTCTTCCGCGACTAAAATACATCCCGGCGCGGGCGGGGCAGATGAGCGCACTCACTACTGAATTCCATGTCGGCAATCGCATTGGCATCAATCGCCGCATACACAACCATCGAACCATGAATTGATTTTTCCGCGTTCCCGGACTCTGCAAACTCTTCGAACCTGCGAAACACGGAAATCGAGGGCCGAATCGCGCTGCTTAAACAACCATTGCGGAAAGGCATATCAGTTGTAAGTCGATTCTTTCTACCCAGCAACGGCATTTCCAGTGAAATTCCATCTTACGCACACGTCAAATTACCCAGTTGAATCAGAGAGGCCCCGGGACGGCAAGGGCAAGGGAAGAGCGGCATTTCAAGTACCCTCAAATGAGAAAGGACCGGGATCTCTCCCGGTCCTTTCGTCAGGCTGCCTGGTCGACGGCCCATTTTCTGAGGATCTTCGCGGCTCGTTCCTCGCTGATCTCCACCATCCGCGAGAGGCGGCGTTCAGGCCCTTCCTTGACGCGGCGGTTGAAGGTGCCGCCATCGTCGCCCATCGTCAGCAAATCGTCGGTGCTGTCGAAGCCGAAATCCGAGCCGAAGCCGTCCATCAGGGCGGCGCCGGGTCCCTCGACCGCGGGAGCGAAGTCCGGTAGTTCCAGGCCCGCTGCTTCCGGCAGAGCCGTGCCGCTGCCCGCGCCAGCGCCGAGCGAGCGGATCAGTGGGCGGAAGCCGACCCAGACGATCAGGAAGGCAACCGCGACGAAGGCGAGCGAGTTGATGATGCCGGCCATGTTACGGCCCAGCATATCCGTGACGCTGAAGCTGGAGGAATTGTCGTCGAGCAACTGATTGTCGAGGAAGTCCATCGCATTGACGGTGACGATGTCGCCACGGCTCGGATCGACGCCGGCCGCAGTCGCCACGATCTTCTGCATCTCGGCGATATAGGCGTCGATTTTCGCCTGATCCGCGCCCTGGCCGACCATCTGCGCGACGCGGCCCCTGTTGACGACCACGGCGACGGACAGCTTCTCGATCTTGTAGCTGTTGCGTGTCGTCGCCGTCGTCTTGCTGTTGATTTCGTAGTTGGTCTGTTCTTCGCGCTTGTCGGACTGATCGTTCGAGGTCGGCGTGTTGCCGCCGGATTGCGGGGCCGCCTGCGGAATATTCTGCTGGACGGTTGCCGCGCTGTCGGGCTGGCTCTGCTGCGACTTCTGCGCTTCCTTCACCGTGCGGACGGAGCGCTCGACCTTCGATTCCGGATCGAAGGTGGTTTCCTGCACCTGCTGGCTGTCGGTATTGAGCTGCGCCGTTACGCTGGAGCGGAAGTTGTCCATGCCGAGGAAGGGTGCGAGCGCCTTGTCGATATTCGACTCAACTTCGCCCTGCACATTCTGCACGATGCCGAGATTGCGGCTGAGCGCACCGTTGCTGGGATCGTCGCCGGAGGCAAGCAACTGGCCGGTCGAATCGAGAATCGTGACGTCATCGACCTCAAGACCCGGAACGGCGGACGCGACGAGATGCCGGATAGCCGGCGCCGACTTGCGCGCCGCTTCCGCACTGGCGCGGATCATGACCGAGGCAGTCGGCTTCTGATCCGCCTTTCGGAAGTTGCCGACATCCTGCATGACAATGTGCACGCGCGCCGCGCTGATGCCGGCGATGGAGGTGATCGTGCGGCTGATTTCTCCTTCGAGCGCACGAACGCGGGTGACTTCCTGCATGAATGAGGTCAGGCCGAGCGAACCGACATTGTCGAACAGCTCATAGCCGGCATTGCCGCTATTCGGCAGACCACGCTCGGCGAGAAGAGCGCGGGCTTTGCCGGTCATGCCGGTCGGCACAGTCAGGCTGGTACCATCCGTACCGACCTGAAAGTTGATCTTTGCTTCGGCAAGCGCGATGCTGATCTGATTGAGATCAGTGGCATCCAGGCCGACATAAAGCGTCTCCTGGGTGGGCTTATTGACGTAAAGGGCGGCAAGAAGGACCAGCACAATGGAAGCTGCGCCCACGCCGCCCATGATCAGCAGGCGTGTTCTCCCGAGATTCTGGAGATTCCGGAACAAGGGAACTAATTGATTTAACAGATTCATTCTGTTCTCGCACGATTCGTCAAAGACCTGATGGCTTTGTGCCGTGCAGCGAAAATAGAAATCGAAACTTGTGCGAACGTTTCGTCGGGCCGAAAAGCAGGAAAAAACCCGGTGTAAATTAGAGAAAATTACAAAAGAAAAGCAGCATTCACCGTGGCCGGCTTCGATCAGAAGAAATCGAAATCGCCGGCGGCCTTCGCCATGGGTTGGGAGTGCGCATGGAAACTGCCCCCGCCGAGCGCCTTTTGCATTTCCGTCAGCTTGACCAGGCTCAAGGCCGTCGCAAGATCGACCGTCCAGCCCTCCGGCATGGCGCCTGCAATCGTGTCGATGAATTCAGCGATGCCGCGCGTCTTCTGGACGGCGAGATCGATACCCTGGATGACCTTCATCGTGTCGGGCGATTCGAGCACGTTGATACCACTGATGTCGAGCAGTTGCGGTTCGATGCGTTCGATCAGATAGGCGACGTCATGCAATTCGGAAACAATGCGCAGAAGGATGGCCGGAAGCGTTTCCTCGATGGTGGACGTTTCGGCACGCTGGAAGGGGGTCATGCAGTAGCCTCGCTGATCAGAAAAACTCGATCGTGTTGTCGACCGGCTTGGGTGCAACAACCGGACGCTGCTCGAGCGCCACGGTCTTCTGCGTCTCTGCGCCGGTTAGCGGATATTGCCTGGCACGTCCGGAGATCGGCCAATATTCGATCTTGCGCCCATGCTCGCCGCCCGTGCTGGAGCCGACAACCGGGATACCTTCGTCTTTCAGAAACTGCATGGCGAAAGCCGCATTCTGCTCGCCGACATTGGAAAAGGTCGCGATCGTCTTGGCGCCGCCGAAGACCTTAGCCTCCAGCCGATCACGCCGCGCGCCCTTTTTCAGGAGGCCGTTGATCAGAAGTTCCATCAGGTGCACGCCGTAACGCGTCGCATCGCCACCGCTCATCGGCGAAGTCGCCATTCCCGGGAGGAGGAAATGGTTCATGCCGCCGACGCCAGCGACCGGATCACGCAGGCAGGCCGCCACGCACGAGCCGAGGATGGTCGCCAGCACCACGTCCGGATCGCTGACAACCTTGTACTCACCCTGGATGATGTGCATGCGACGGACCGCACCCTCAGCAATCATTTCAGCGCTCCGAACACGGCCTCGATGGCCGCTTTCATTTTCTCCATGGTGAAAGGCTTGGCCAGAACGTTGTTGGCCCCGAGTTGTGCCGCCTTCTGAACCAAAGCGCGGTCGCCTTGCGCCGTCAGGATGATGAAGGCCGCCTTCTTGGTCGCCGGATTGTTGCGGACGGCCTGAAGAAGGCCGAGCCCATCCATCTTGGGCATGTTGAAATCGGAGATGACCAGATGATGCGGCTGCTGCTGCATGATCTTCATCCCCTGTTCGCCGTCACCGGCAGCCGTGATCTGCTTGAACCCGAGCTGCGTCAGCGCGTCACTCAACAAGAGGCGGCTGGTGACCTGATCGTCGACGATCAGAACTTTGATTTTCTCCGCTAGAGACATTATTCGCTCCCTTCCTTTCGGGCGGCTGTTATTTTCAAAATTTCCTCGCCAATGGCGTTCAGCGGAAACTGTTGTTCGACGGCACCAAGCTCGTAGGCGACCCTCGGCATCCCGTAGACCACGCAGGTCTTTTCATTCTGGCCGATGGTGCGCGCGCCGGCATGACGCATCTTGAGAAGACCGGAGGCGCCGTCGCGCCCCATGCCGGTCAGGATCACGCCGACGGCATTGCGGCCCGCCAGTTCGGCGACGGAATCAAAGAGCACGTCGACGGAAGGGCGATGGCCATTCACCGGCCCACCGTCTGCCAGACGGCAATGGGGTGCCGAAGCGTTGGCGACCCGCAGGTGCCTTTCGCCGCCGGGCGCCAGATAGATCTTGCCTATTTCAAGCCGTGCCCCGTCGGTCGCCTCCTCCACGACAGGCGCACAGAGGCGGTTCAGCCGCTCGGCAAAGCTGCGCGTGAAGCTCGGAGGCATATGCTGGGTGATGACGGTCGGCGGGCAGTTGGCCGGAAATTTCTGCAGCACGTTGATCAATGCCTCGACGCCGCCGGTGGACGAGCCGATGGCGACGATCTTGCGGCCGACGCGGAAATCGGCAACGGCCGGCGGCGGCGTACGGCTGGCGGCGGGCTTGACATATTGCCGCTGCGAGCGGGCGGCGGCCTTCACCTTCTCCGCCAGGTCGCCGAAGGGGTGCGGCTCGCCCGGGGAGGGCTTTCCGACACAATCGAACGCACCGATTTCCAGCGCGGCGAGCGTCGCATCCGCCCCGCGATGTGTCATTGTGGATACCATGATGACCGGCATGGGCCGCAGCGTCATGATCTTTTCCAGAAAATCGAGGCCGTTCATGTTCGGCATCTCGATATCGAGCGTGACGACATCCGGATTGAGCGCCTTGATCGCAGCGCGTGCTTCAAGAGCATCGCCGGCCTGACCGATGACGTCGACCTCCGGATCGGAGCGCAGTACAGCGGTGATCAGGCCACGCATGGTCGGGGAATCGTCGACCACGAGAACACGGGCAGCGGCGCTCATGACTTTCTCCCCGCGTTTTTACCGAGATAGCGGTAGGTCGTAATGCCGACATTGTCGAAGAGATGTTTCGCCTCGCCGGCAACCCGCTCGGAATGGCCGATATAGAGGTGGCCGCCCTCCTGCAGCTGTCCGGCAAAGCGCGACCAGATCTTCACCTGTGTCGGTTCGTCGAAATAGATGACGACGTTGCGGCAGAAGATGACGTCGAAGGCACCCTTGAGGGGCCACTGCGCCATCAGGTTCAGCTCGTTGTAGGTGATCAGCCGCTTGACGCGATCGTCGATCTGGAACTTGCGTCGCCCCTGAACATCAACATCCTGGAACCATTGCTTGCGCATGGCAGGCGAGATCGTCTCGAGGGCTGCTTCGTCATAGGCGCCTGCGCGGGCCAGACTGAGGATCTTGGGGTCGATATCCGTCGCCAGAATCTTGAAATCGAAGTCCGCGGCATTCGGCATGAGCGCCAGAACCGTCAATGCTATCGAATAGGGCTCCTGCCCGTCGGAACAGGCAGCCGACCAGATCCGCACACGGCCTCCGGCCTTGGCGCGGGCGAGGAGACCAGGCAGAACCTCATCGCGAAGATGATCGAAATGATGATTTTCCCGGAAGAAACGGGTGAAATTGGTCGTCAGATGCGACAGCATCTCGCGCCGTGCAGCGCTTCCCGCCGGAGAGGAAACCAGCAGGCAATAGTCTCTGAAGCCCCGCAGGCCCAGCGCACGAATATGCTTCGACAGCCGTGAATAGACCAGCGACGCCTTGCTTTCGTTGAGGGAAATGCCCGCATCCGCATAGATCATGGCGGCGATCTCGGCGAGATCGCGCCGGGTCAGCGGATATTCGCCGCTGGCCAGGACCTCGTCTGGCGATGCCTTGAGATCTATTGCTCCCATCACGCTCATGCAGCTTCGCTTTCGTTTTCAGGAAACAGGGCTTCCAGTTCGATCAGGCAGATCATGCGGCGCTCGATTGCGACGATGCCGCGCGCGAACTGCCGCTCATGGTCCGAGGAGACTTCCGGTGTCGGTTGGATATTGTCGGTCGTGATCGTCAGTATGTCGGACACGGCGTCGACCAGAAGGCCGACGACCTTTCGCTTGACCTGCGCCACGATGATGACATGCCGCGCAGTCAGTTCCGCACGCTTCATGCCGAGCCGGGCCGAGAGATCGACGATCGGCAGCACCGCGCCACGCAGGTTGATGACGCCAAGCATGTAGGCAGGTGCATGCGGCATCGCTGTAGCCGGTGTCCAGCCGCGAATTTCGCGAACCGACATGATGTCGATGCAAAATTCCTGGTCGCCGATCCGGAAGGCGATCAGCTCGCGGTCTTCCCGGGTCAGGTTCTTGACGGCATAGGACATAGACTTACCCCACCGCTGCGTAAGACATCTCGGCCTTCAGCGACTGGCCACGCGAAGCGCCGACCACCGCATCGACATCGAGGATCAAGGCGACGCGGCCATCGCCGAGGATGGTCGCGGCCGCAATGCCGGGCACATGCGTATAATTGGCTTCAAGGCTCTTGATGACGACCTGACGCTGACCCTGAATGGCATCGACCATGAGCGCACGCTGACCGCCGCCTTCCGATTCGACCAGCAGTGCGACACCCTCGACCGGATTGGCCTGTGTGGCGCGGAAATTCAGGATGCGCCCGACATCGACCAACGGGCAGAAGCTGTTGCGGATCGAGATCAGGCGATGGTTCGCGCCGAAGGAATGGATGGCGGCGGCCTCCGGCTGCAGCGTCTCGACGATCGCGGTCAGCGGCACGACCAGGGTCTGGCCGGCAACCGTCACCACCATGCCGTCGAGGACGGCAAGCGTCAGCGGCAGGCTCATGGTGAAGACCGAGCCCTGCCCCGGCTTGGAGGTGATGTTGATGCGGCCGCCGAGCGCCTGGATCGAGCGCTTGACCACGTCCATGCCGACACCACGTCCCGAGATGTCGGAAATTTTGTCGGCGGTCGAAAAGCCTGGCAGGAAGATCAGGTTGTCGATCTCCTCGTCGGAAAGATTGGCGTCGGCCGCGATCAGATCATTGTCGATGGCCTTCTGGCGCACCTTTTCGCGGTTGATGCCGGCGCCGTCGTCGGCAAGCTCGATCAGGATGCGGCCCGAACGGTGCTTTGCCGTCAGGCGGACGGTGCCTTCCGGGTTCTTGCCGAGCGTCTCGCGCTTTTCAGGGGTTTCGATGCCGTGGTCGACGGCATTGCGGATCATGTGGGTCAGCGGTTCGGCGAGCTTGTCGATGACTGTCTTGTCGACCTCGGTGTTCTCGCCCTCGGTGATCAGACGGATCGACTTGCCCGTCATGTCGGCGATTTCGCGCACGATACGCGACATGCGCTGGAACACCGGCTTCACCGGCTGGGCGCGGATCGCCATGACGCTGTCCTGGATCTCGCGGGTGAGCTGCTGCAGCTCTTCGAGGCCCATGTTGATCGAGGACGTGCCATTGTTGTCGTTTTCGATGACGCTCTGGGACAGCATGGCCTGGTTGATGACGAGCTCACCCACCAGGTTGATCAGTCGATCGACGCGGTCGAGGTCGACGCGAATGGTCTGTCCCGCAGCGGCGGCAGCGCTGTTCTGCGCGGCGGCGGCGTTGGCAGCGGCGGCAGCGGCCAGGGCCGCTTCCTTCTTTTCGACGCGAGCGGCGACAGCGGCAAGCTGGGTAACGTTGCTGGCGGTTTCAGCCGCCGCAACGGCCGCGGCCGCATCGCTCTTCGGCAGCGGTGCTTCCTCGATCGGCTCGGCTTCCGGCTCGGTGCTCTCCTCATCGAGGATGGAAAGATCGAAGGGCACCGGCACCATCGGCAATTCTTCGTTACCGGAAGGCCCGGCGGCATCTTCGACCTGCCGGACATCAAGGTCGCAATCCCATTCGGCAAATTCGAAGACGGTGCGAATGGCATCCTCGCCCTTGTCCGTCTTGATCGAGATCGTCCACTTGAAATAGGCCGCTTCCGGATCGAGTTCGGGAAGACCCGGCAACTCATCTACGTCGCAATAGATGCTCATCTCGCCCAAGCGCGCGAGATCGCGCAGCAGCAGCGTGGCATCGTTGCCCTTGGCGTAGAGATCGGAGCGCGGGCGGAAGCTCACTTCGTATTCCGGTACGGCGCCAGCGGCCTCGTCGGCACCGAAGTCATCATCGAAGCTGAAGGGGATCGGCTGGAAGCCGCTGTCATCCGTCGGCGCGGGCGCGGGTGTGGCGGCCTTCGGAGCCGCCTCGGCGACAACAGCGGCGGATGGTGCCGGCAGGACACCGTGCGCCAGCGCCTCCAGCTCCTTGACCAGGCCCCGGCTGCGCGCCTGATCGACACTGCCGCCGTCGCGGGCGGCATTGGTCAGGTCGGCCAGAACGTCGGCGGCCTTGAGCATGACCTTCAAGACATCCTGAGTCGGCTCCAGCTTGTTGGATCGAACGCAATCGAGCGTGGTCTCGAAGACGTGGGCGAATGCGACCAGATCGTCCAGACCGAAGGCCCCCGCCCCACCCTTGATGGAATGAACAGCTCGGAATACGGCATTGACGGTTTCCGGGTCGCGGTCGCCATCATTCATTTTCAGGAGACCGGATTCCAGTTCGGCGAGTTGCTCTTCGCACTCCTGGAAGAAAATCTCTTTGATTTCGTTCATATCCATGAGGGGTGAATCCTGTTTAAGCGGTTACACGCTCGATGGCATCGATCAGCTTGGCGGGATCGAACGGCTTGACGATCCAGCCGGTCGCACCGGCCTGGCGGGCACGGTTCTTCTTTTCAGCATCGCTCTCGGTCGTCAGCACGAGGATCGGAACGGCGCGGTATTTGTCGTTGCGGCGCACGCCCTCGATGAAGCCGAACCCGTCGAGGCGCGGCATGTTGATGTCGGTGACGATGACGTCCGGGTTGGCTTCTTCCAGAATCTCCAGGCCCTCGACACCGTCTTCGGCCTGAATGGTCTCGAAGCCCGCATTGTTGAGGGTGACGAGAAGCATGTTTCGAATGGTCCGTGAGTCATCCACGGTCAGAACTTTTTTCTTCATTGCCGGATCTCCTTGGCAAGCAGATGGGAGATATCCACCCCGATCACCTGCATCGTTTTCTGAAATGCGTCCGACACCTTGGAGAAAGTGAAGGACAGCTTGTCTTCATTCCACGTCTTGGCAGCGGCCATGATGACCTGAACGCACAGGGCCCCGATCCTCTCGACGCCGGACGCATCAATCACGACATTGCTGCCGCGCAACCCCATCAACTTGCCGCGAAGTGCCGCGGCCTCGTTGAGGTCCAGCACCGCGGCCAGACTGACTGCCTTTTCGCTTTTCCTACTCCGCATCGCTTCATTCCTTAGTTGTCTGAAATCGGGCCTGACGGCCCGCATGCGCATAAAACAGAGACATCAATAGGCATTCCGCTCGCCTCCCAGGCCGATCCTGCGAAGCGGAAAATCGAATTCGGACACATCGTCCTCATCCCGCCGGGCAACGAACTCGTCGCGACCGGGAAGCTGGCGCTGGCGCGCGGCCGCCACCTGCACCGGCGCGGCAGCATGGCGCCGTTCGCGTTCGATGCGGAATTCACGGATCGTCCGGCCAAGCTCGACGACGACGGTCTGCAAATGATCGGCACCTTCGTGCGCGCGGCTTGCAAGGCTTTCCCCCGCAGCGGCGCGTTGGCTGAAGCCCCCGATATCGGTCGTGACCGAATGCAGGCCGACGGCCTGGTCATCGCTGGCCGTCGCGATCCCGGAGATGACGTCATTGATGTCGGTCACCTGGCGAACGATGCTGCCGATCGCGTCCTGCGTACGGCCGACCATCTGCACGCCGGCATCCACCTGTGCCTTGGTGCCGGTCACCAGAACCTTTATCTCGCGGGCGGCATCGGCGGAACGCTGCGCCAGGGCGCGAACTTCCTGCGCGACAACGGCAAAACCGCGACCGCTGTCGCCGGCGCGGGCGGCTTCGATGCCGGCATTCAGGGCGAGCAGATTGGTTTGGAAGGCGATCTCGTCGATGACACCGATGATCTGACCGATCTTTTCGGCCGAGGTCTCGATATCCGACATGGCCGATATGGCCTGGCCGACAATCCGGCCACTGTCTTCCGCAGCCACCCGGGTAGAAGCGGCGGCGCGTTCGGCCGAGCGCGTATTGGCCGCATTGCCACGCACCTGATCGGCCAGTTCAGCGAGCTGCCGCGCGGACGCTGCAAGCCCTTGCGACTGTTCTGCCGAAGCCTCGGCGAAGGATCTGGATGCGCGGGCGATGGCGTCCGTTGCGGTCTCCGCCGCCTGAACACCACCGGACAGAGCGGCAAATTGCTGCTGGATGTCGTCGAGAGCTGCGTTCAGGGCCTCGGCCACTTCCGCATAGGCTTCGGGACAATCCATGGGCAGGCGAACCGTCAGGTCGCGCACGGCAAGACCGTTGACGACTTCCGCAATGAGGTCGGCCGCCTCGGCGCGATCGGCAGCCCGCTGCTCGGCAAGCGCGCGCTGGTGGCCGACACGCAATTCATTGAACCGAAGCGACACCGCAATCTCGACATCCACCATGACGAGGCGAATGACGGCGGCGACGAGCTCGCTCAGTTCCCGGGCACGACGTTTGCTTCCCGGCAGGATGGCGCGGGCGCCCATCTCGTCGATGATGCCGGCAAGCATATGCTCCAGAACCACCCCGTGGCCCGCGACATGCCAGCGCGGATCGAGCCCCATCTTGCTTTCGCTGTCGGAGAGAACCTTGACACGCTCGGCATAGAGACTGTCGAAGCGCGCATCCGTCAGCACGTCCCAATGCGAGGTTTGCAGATCCTGAAGCCGTTGGAGCTGGCTTTCACTCGTAAAATTGCGGGCGGCGTCCGGAAAGCTTTGGAACCGATGGAAGAGATCGCGAAGGCCAGCCTTGAGATGAGCTTCGAGCATCGGTCGGTTGCGGCGCAAGGTTTCGCATTGTCCGGCGTCGAGGCCAGCAAAACGCAAGCGGTCGCGAAGGCTGCCAGCCTGCGCCCTACCTGCCTGATCTGACGGCGAATCCTGCGCCAAAATCGTCCTCGCAACTGCCGCGCGCCCAAGCGCTGGCGAAACCGCTGATGATCCGCGCCGGACGCTATGAGGAGGCGAGAAAGGGGCCCTTAGCCTTCGATCGTGTGATCTAGGCGCTGAAGCTCGCTCGTTCATCAAAGTCTTTTGCGGACCTGTCTGATGAGATGGATACCGGATCTACACGGTACGGCGGGGCGGCTTCATGCCTGGTGAGAACGAGTCACAATTTTCCCATTCCGACGTTCAAGCTCAATGTTTATGGTTAATTCCTTGCCCGAAGGTTAATGACATCACGCCGAGCGTCCTGTTTCGAATAGCCCTAATTTAGCGATGCGCTTCATGAACGTTCAGCCGACTGAAAAAAGCTGCCGATCGCAAGTCACGAGCAAGCTTCATGCCCTACTGCTGAAGGCATAGACACCTTCGATGTCGATACGGAGAGAGCAATGATTGTTCTTGGTTTGACCGCTTCGCTGATGGCCAGCCTGACGCTAGCGGCGTTCATGCTTCTATGCCGCATAGAACAGGCGCGCGGCAAGACCGCATCTCGCGTCCTTTAGGGAAGACCTACCCGGTATCTCGGACGCAAAAATCGGCCGCGGAGCCTTTTGGAGGCGGCGGCAACGGGCGTCTCGCCATCTTTCCCGGCCGTCGGGAGCTAGCATTGAGCTTGATAGTTCCGTATTAAGCCCCACGACCCGGCACCGAGATCCATCAGTCAATGCCCGATACGACCCATTCCCGAACAGACACCCAGAAACTTTCGCTGGGGCTCGGTCTTGCAATCATCTTCGGTGTCACGCTTTGGCGCGTGATCATGTTGCTGCTCAACAGGACGGACCTGTTCGTCGACGAGGCGCAATATTGGTTCTGGGGTCAGAACCTGGACTTCGGCTATTATTCCAAGCCGCCGATGATCGCCTGGGTCATCCGCTTCTTCAACACCATATCGGGATCGGATTCGACATTCTGGATCCGCGTATCGGCGCCGCTCTTTCATCTCGCCACCGCCCTGATGCTGATGCGCACGACACGGCGGCTGATCGACGGAGACGCCGGGCGCGATATCGAGCCCTGGGTCGGCGTGATCTTCATCACCCTGCCTGCCGCCTCGCTCTCGGCCGTGCTGGTATCGACAGACACGATCCAGATCCTGTTCGTGACAATTGCGATCTGGGCTTTTCTCGGCCTCACGAAGCGCTCCTCTGTTCTCGAGGCGCTGATCCTGGGTATCAGCCTCGGCATAGCCTTTCTGACCAAATATTCGGTACTCTTCCTGCTGCCGGGCGTCGGCATCGCCATGCTGACGCTGCGCTCCGCCCGCATCGCCTGGCGCGACGTCGCAATCGCTGCCATTGCGGGCGCCATCGTCGTTGCGCCCAATCTGTGGTGGAACGTCACCCATGGAGCGGCGACCGTGCGCCATACGCAAACCATCGCCCATTGGGGCACGGGCGGCGGCAACGGCGGGCTGCTGAAACATGTGTTGAGCGCACTCGGTTTCGTCGGGGCGCAGTTCGGCGTGGTCGGGCCGGTCGTCTTCTATGCCATGCTGTGGGCCGGGTGGCGGCTGATCCGGGGCCAGAGCGACGACCGGGAAAAGCTGCTGTTCTGGTTTTCCGTTCCGGTGGTGGCCCTGATCACCCTGCAGGCCCTTTTCGCCAAGGCCTATGCCAATTGGGCTGTTACCGCCTATGTCGTCGGCATCATCCTCGCCGTCTGGCTGCTCTATCGGCTGACGAAAAAGGGATTGGTGACCTCATTGATCATCGGTGGCGTCGTTGCCTTCGTCATCCCGATCCTGACTGTCTTCGCCTATGACATCAAGCTGCCCAACGGCGATCTGGTCATGAAGCGCTATATCGGCCGCAGCGCCATCAGCCTGGAAATCGCCGACATCGCAACAATGGCGAAGACACCGGATATCGTCGGCGAAGACCGCGATATTCTCGCCGATCTCTTCTATACGCTGAAGGGCAAGCCGTTCCACATCTATGCGCGCAACTTCGGCGGCTTCCCGAAAAGCTATTACGAGCAGAATTTCTCTCTTCCAGCGACCGTGACCGGCAGCGTGCTCTATGTCTCCGACGATCCGTTCGACTGTGTCGGGGGCCAAGCGGAGCTGATCAAGAGCTGGTCGCCCGATCTCGGTGACATGAAGGGAAAGACGCTCTACGCCTATCGCGTCCCGGCGAGCTGCCTGTCGCCCAAATCCTAGAGCGGTTACGCGTTTCACGGAATCGCCCGACCGCTCTATGCTATTGTTTTTACGCAATTCCGGACGGAAAACCGCTACGCACTTTCCTGGAATTGCTCTAATCGCGAATGACAGGCACGCGCGGGCAAAGCCCCCAGCCGAGACCCGGCATCTCCGTGAAAACGACGCCGCCTTCCTCGAAGGCGAGGCGCAGTTGTGCCTCGGTCGCCCGGTGGATTTCGTGATGGCCGCCTTCATAGTCGCGTATCGTGCTTCGCGATACGCCAGCCTTCTCCGCTATGTCCGATTGAGTCCAATCGAGCAGGCCACGTGCCGCGCGACACAGCGCCGGGGTCAGAATCATTGGTTTCATGCCTTGATTCACGATCAAAAACCAACCATATTGGTCAACATAAACCAAATTATAGCATAATCGCACAGGATTTCCAGCATCGAGGAGACGGCAATGCCACATGACACGCCCTTGATTTCGACCATCGTCATAGGCCTTGTCCTGGCATTCATCCTCGGCGCCATCGCCAACCGGTTCAAACTGCCGCCGCTGGTGGGATATCTCATCGCCGGCGTGCTGGCCGGCCCGCATACGCCGGGCTTCGTTGCCGACCAGAACCTCGCGCCGGAACTGGCGGAAATCGGCGTCATCCTTCTGATGTTCGGCGTCGGCCTGCATTTCTCGCTGAAGGATCTCCTGTCGGTGCGCGGCATCGCCGTTCCCGGCGCAATCGTCCAGATAGGCTTTGCCACCCTGCTCGGCTGGGGCCTCGGCACACTGATGGGATGGCCACTCGGCGGCAGCCTGGTGTTCGGCCTTGCGCTTTCGGTCGCTTCGACGGTTGTGCTTCTGAAAGCCCTGCAGGAGCGGCGGCTGGTCGAGACCGAGCGGGGCAAGATCGCAGTCGGCTGGCTGATCGTCGAAGACCTCGCGATGGTTCTGGCTCTCGTGCTCATTCCGGCCGCGGCCAGCATTTCCGGTAACGGCCACGGCAGCGTCGAACCGCTGTCAGCCGGCTTGAGCCGGCTGCTCGGCCTCGATCTCGGCATCACCGGCATCATCGGGGTGACGCTGCTCAAGGTCGCGGCTTTCGTCGGCCTCATGCTGGTTGTCGGGCGCCGGGTCATTCCCTGGATCCTCCACCGCATCGCTCACACCGGTTCGCGCGAACTTTTCCGCCTCGGCGTCCTCGCCATCGCGCTCGGTGTCGCCTTTGGCGCGGCAAAGCTCTTCGGCGTCTCGCTCGCGCTCGGCGCCTTCTTCGCCGGCATGATCCTTTCGGAAAGCGAGCTCAGCCACAGGGCAGCACAGGAAAGCCTGCCGCTGCGCGATGCCTTCGCCGTGCTCTTCTTCGTTTCCGTCGGCATGCTGTTCGACCCCAATATCCTGATCGATAATCCGCTGCCGTTGCTTGCGACCGTATTCATCATCGTCATCGGCAAATCGGTCGCCTCGTTCGTTATCGTGCTCGCCTTCCGCAAGCCGATGAGTACGGCATTGATCATCTCCGCCAGTCTGGCGCAGATCGGCGAATTCTCCTTTATCCTCGCTGCCCTCGGCGTCGAACTCGGTCTGCTGCCGAGCGAAGGGCGCGACCTCATTCTCGGCGGCGCGATCATCTCGATCATCCTGAACCCTCTTGCCTTCATCGCCTGCGACTGGCTGCGCAAGATGCTGGACGCCAGGCGGCAGGGCGGCGAGACACCCGAAAGCGGAGAGCAGGCGGCTGTGCAGGCCGATAAGGCGGCGACCGTCGAGCCATCGCCCATTCCTGCCGAACAGCCAGCTGCCGCCGAAGTCGATGAAGAGTTGCGCAGGGTCACCATGACCGGTCACGCCGTGCTGATAGGCTATGGCCGGGTCGGCAGCATCGTCGGCGAGAATCTGAAATCGTCTGCTACGCCCTTCGTCGTCATCGAGGATTCCGAAAAGCGGATCGGCGAGCTCAAGCAGGCAGGGATCGAAGCGATCTACGGCAATGCCGCCTCGGCGCTGGTGCTGGGATATGCCAATATCGCCGCAGCCCGCAGCCTGGTCATCGCCATTCCCAACGCATTCGAAGCCTGCAGCATCGCCGAGCAGGCTCGGGCGATCAACCCTCCGCTGCTGATCGTCGCACGGGCGCATTCCGATATCGAGATCGACGTGCTGAAGCAATACGGCGCCGATACCGTCATCATGGGAGAGCGAGAAATCGCGCTTGGCATGGTTGACCGGCTCGCGCAAGTGCATCATGACAGGCCGCACTATGAAGACGCGGAGCGTCCTGATATCATGACCGAACCGCCGGAGCCCGCGCCGGCAAAGGAATGAAGGCATCTTTTACCGTTGAACCCGCTCGAATTCGGCGCCGCCGACAGCGAAGATAAGGACAACAGGACGCACCGCGCCGGAGCGCGCGTGATCGCCTCGCTGTTCCTCGCCTTCTTCGCTTATCTCGGGCTGGCGCTTGGCGGCGGCATCAACCTTGCCGCTCGCTCGGATGCAGATGCGCTTTCTTCCGGTAAGGACAATCAACCCCTTTACCTTTCGCTGCGGGACCCGGTTCGCGGCATGGTGGTCGCCGATCGCACGGCTCTGCCGAAAGCCACCTGGCATGATATTGGGCCCGCGACGCTCGCGACCGCTCCATCGTTCCGACTTCTCATCGATCTCTGGCAGCCGCGCGATCGCAATGACGTCACGCAGCCTGAAATCCTGGCATTTCGCGCCTATCTCGCGCGCGCCCCGCCGGTCGGCCTCATCTGACCGGTTAACGCGCCCTTTGGCGCATTCCCCGACATGACCTACGTCCGCCAGCGGCACCACCGCTGGCATCAGCGTATTTCCAAGGATAATACCCATGCGCACTTCACCATGGCTGGTGGCACTCTACTCGGTGATCATCGTGCTTGGCATTCTCGTTGCCTTGCCGAACGTACTTCCGCAGTCGGCTCTCAGCAAAATCCCAAACTGGCTGCCGCATAGCCAGGTACCGCTCGGCCTCGACCTTCGCGGCGGCTCCTATCTCGTCCTCGAAGTCGACGAGAAGGACCTGACGAATGGCCGGCTGCAATCGCTGCAGCAGGATTCGCGCCGCGTTCTGCGCGACAAGAACATCCAGACCCGCTCGATCATCCGCAACGGCAACCAGGTCGTCGTAACACTCACCGATCCCACGCAAAGCGGCGATGCGGTGACGCAGTTGCAGACGCTTGCCAACACGGTCACCTCGGGCCTCTCCGCCGGCCAGTCAGACCTGACGATCGCCCCGAACGGCGGCACGATCACTATGTCCTTCTCGCAGGCCGGTATCGCCAGCAATGTCGATTCCGCCGTCCAGCAGAGCCTTGAAGTCATCCGCAAGCGCGTCGACCAAGTGGGCGTTGCCGAACCGACCATCCAGCGCGTCGGCCCGAACCGCGTTCTCGTGCAGCTTCCGGGCGCACAGGACCCGTCGCGCCTGCGCGAGCTGCTCGGCTCGACCGCGAAGATGTCCTTCCACCTGCTTGCCGACAATGCCGATCCGAACAATCCCGGTCCCGGCGTCACGATCCTCAAGGATGAGCAGGGCAACAGCTATCCGGTCCTCGACCGTATCGAACTGTCCGGCGACCGCCTGACGGACGCCCGCGTGAGCTTCGATCCGAACACGCATGAGCCGCTCGTCACCTTCCGTTTCGACAGCGCCGGTGCCAACCGCTTTGCCGAAATCACCCGCGAAAATGTCGGCAAGCCTTTCGCCATCGTCCTCGACAACAAGGTGCTGAGTGCACCGAATATTCGTGAGCCGATCACCGGAGGTTCGGGCCAGATCTCCGGCAACTTCACCGCCGACAGCGCTACCACGCTCGCAGCCCTGCTGCGCGCCGGCGCGCTCCCGGCCAAATTGACCGTCATCGAAGAACGCACCGTCGGCGCTGACCTCGGCGCCGATGCGATCCAGAAGGGCATCTATAGCGGCCTGGTAGGCTTCGTCTTGGTTGCCGCCTTCATCTTCGTGCTTTATGGCGCCTGGGGCATTCTCGCGAATTTTGCACTGCTCGTTCACACGATCCTGACCTTCTCGGCCCTGACGCTGGTCGGCGCCACGCTGACGCTGCCCGGCATCGCCGGCATCGTCCTCGGTATCGGCCTTGCGGTTGATGCCAACGTTCTCATCAACGAGCGTATCCGCGAAGAAACCCGCAAGGGCCGCGGCGCCTTCGCCGCCATCGATAACGGCTTCAAGAAGGCTTATTCGACGATTATCGACGGCAATATGACGGCCCTGATCGCGGCCGCCATCCTGTTCTACTTTGGCTCCGGCCCGGTTCGCGGCTTTGCCGTGACCATGGGGCTCGGCCTCATTATCTCGATGTTCACCTCCGTCGCCTTCGTGCGCGTCGTGATGATCGCCATCACCCGTCGCCGCAAGCTGAAGGTGCTCAACATCAGGCCGCTGATCCCCTTCAGCCCCTATGACAGGCACATTCACTTCATGAAGGCCCGCTTCTTTGGCGTCACCGTCTCGGCGATCCTGTCGATCGCCTCGGTGGTGCTATTCATCCATCCAGGCCTCAACTACGGCGTCGATTTCCGCGGCGGCATCCAGATGTCGGTCAAGACCAAGGACGCGGCCGACTTGTCGACGTTCCGCCAGGGGCTGAACACACTCGGCCTCGGCGAAATCTCACTGCAGTCTTTCGGCGACAACAACAGCATCCTTGTCCGCGCCCAGCGCCAGGACGGCGGCGAAGAGGCACAGACAGCAGCGGTGACCAAGCTCAAGGCGGAAATCACCAAGATCGACCCAGCCGCGACCATTGAAGGCACCGATGTCATCGGTCCGAAGGTCTCGGGCGAGCTTGCCTGGGCCGGCATCCTGTCGGTCGTGATCGCCAGCCTGGCGATGCTCGTCTACATCTGGGTGCGGTTCGAATGGCCGTTCGCAGTCGGCGCAATCGTCACGCTGGTGCTCGACGTCACCAAGGCGATCGGCTTCTTCGCGATCACCGGCCTCGATTTCAACCTGACGGCCATCGCCGCGATCCTGACGCTTGTGGGATATTCGGTGAACGACAAGGTCGTGGTCTATGACCGCATGCGTGAAAACATGCGGCTCTACAAGTCGATGCCGCTGCGCGAGATCATCGACAAGTCGATCAACGAGACCCTGGCGCGAAGCCTCTATACCAACGCCACCGCCTTCCTGGCGCTGGTGCCGATGGCGATCTGGGGCGGCAGCGCCGTCTCCAGCTTCGCGATCCCGATGGTGTTCGGCATACTTGTCGCTGGCGCCTCGTCGATCTTCATCGCAGCACCCATCCTGCTCTTCCTCGGCGACTGGCGCCGCCGTCACGCCAAGACAGTTGCCAACGACGAGAAGCCGGCGGACGGCAAGTCCGGCAAGGATAATAAGCAGATCCCCGCCGCGGAATAAGCGGCAGCGCGATTGGAACAGGACATGCCCGGCCTCCGGGCATGTCCACCGGCGTCCACACTGGACACCGGGGCGTTCTTTCCGTCCGGAATTGCGCAAAGCAAAAACATAGAGCGGTTAAGCGATTCAGTGAAACGCCTAGCCGCTCTAAGTCTTTTCCGGAGAAGTCCGGTCGATCACGGACATGATTTCGCGGACACGAGAGCCGCTTCAGCAATCATATCGACAGTGGATATGGAAGCGCTCTCGCCGGCTCCGGCGGGCCGATGGGGCGTGGTACCCTGCCGCGGTGACAGGTAATTCTGCAGGAGGCCACCATAGACGACAGCAACCCTGCCGATTTCCGATTTGGCGGAGGCATGTGCCAAAGCTTTGGGCGAGGCGTGCATGAAGCCGTTCAAAGCACCAAGGCTACTCGCCGATTTGGCTTTTGACGTCGAAGCATCGCTCGCCGATGCGTCCTGAGCGGAATTGTCGGCGTTTTTGCTATTTGCATGGCCACTGCCACTGCCATTGCCATTGCCGTTGCCAGCGCCATTGCCATTGTTGGCGAGAGCAGGAGAAGCGACAAGAACTGCGCCAAGCAGGATTGCGGAGACGGATCACGCGAGGAAATTTGTGTGATGTGTGATAAGCACGTGGTTCTCCCAACCAGACCCCTGCAACTTTCCTTTCATCGCTTCATGACTACGGATATGGCGGGAGATCGAGTCTCTAGATGGACGGCATATGCAATGGCAGCCCGGGTCGCGGCGCCGTTATCTTTTCCACAGCACCATTGTCCTGCTCGCTGACGAGCAAATGCTTGCCGTCGACAGTAAAGGCAATCTTGCCGGGCCGCGCGCCGTTCGTGCGGATATGGCCCGCCATCCTGCCCTCGGTATCGACAAGCGAAATTTCGCCCAATCCGTACATGGCGCAATAGAGCACGCCGCTGCGATCGAAAGCGATGCCGGCCGGCCCGCGCAACGCGTTGACGGTGGGCGATGTCATCGACTGCGCGAACATCTCCTGCCGCCCGCCGACGATCTGCCGATGAATTTTTCCGGTCAGGGTCTCGCTGTAATAGAGCAGCCCGTCGGCGCTGAAGGCGATGCCATTGGCAAGGAGCAAGCCCGCGGCTAGGACCCTGATGACGCGGCCTTCGGCGGGATCGATCTGATAGACGCAGCCATTGTAGGCCGCCTTGAAGAAATCCGGATGAATATGGCCGCCTTCGAGCAGATCGGCGGTGCGGATGCCCGAATCGGTCATGTAGAGCAAGCCGTCAGGCCCGAAAGCGAGATCGTTCGGATGGAGAAACGAGCCGTCCGCGCCACCTTCGATCACCTGCAGCACCCGGCCCTGCGGCGAGAGCCTGACGAGGGAATGCTCTGGGCCGTCGGTTATCCAGAAGCAGCCATCGCCGTCGATCGCAATCCCGGTCGGACGACCACCGATCCGACAAACTTCCCGATGCGCACCGCTAGTGTCGAAAAGCTTCAGACCGCGGCGGGTATGATCCATCTCAACGAGCGCGATGCGCCCATCCGGCAAAGCCACCAGTCCGCCCGGCAGATGCAGCCCAGTGGCGATCGTTTCGTTCATATTCTGAAACCTTCACTCAACGCACTGCTGAAACCCAAAACTCAAGATGAGCGCCATAATGATACATAAGCATGAGGATAGTCCTTTTCGAGCCATGCCTGACCAAATCCGGGTAGGATTCTTGCGCAAAAGATCACATCCCCAGCGAATCCCACAAATCTTGACAGGTTTAGGCAATTCGGAACATCCATAGAACGTCCGGATCATTTCGCCGATTCGATTCGTCGCGGATTTGCGCCTGGCGCGCCCTTCATCCGAGGCATTCAGGAGAGTTCATGAGCGCGGCCTATCTGGAAAAGCTGAACCCGGAGCAGCGACTGGCGGTGGAGCACGGCACAACGGCCGGCGACGGCCATGTCGCAGGGCCACTGCTTGTCATCGCCGGGGCCGGATCCGGCAAGACCAATACGCTTGCTCATCGTGTCGCGCATCTGATCGTCAAGGGCGCCGACCCGCGCCGGATCCTGCTGATGACCTTCTCGCGCCGTGCCGCCGCCGAAATGGGCCGCCGTGTCGAGCGAATCTGCCGCGAGGTGATCGGTGCCAATGCGGGTATTACAGCCGATGCGCTCGCCTGGAGCGGCACGTTTCACGGCATCGGCGCACGTCTTCTGAGAGATTATGCCGAGCAGATCGGGCTCGATCCGGCCTTCACGATCCACGACCGGGAAGACAGCGCCGACCTCATGAACCTCGCGCGCCACGACCTCGGCTTTTCCAAGCTCGAAAGCCGCTTTCCGACCAAGGCGACATGCCTTGCCATCTATTCACGCTCCGTCAATTCGGAAGCACCGCTCGCAGAGATGCTGCGCGACTTCTTCCCATGGTGCGCGACCTGGGAACAACAATTGCGCGATCTCTTCGCCGCCTATGTCGAGGCGAAACAGGCGCAGAATGTGCTCGATTACGACGATCTGCTGCTCTACTGGGCGCATATGCTTCAAGAGCCGCTGATCGCCGAGGATATCGGCGGTCGTTTCGACCATGTGCTCGTCGACGAATACCAGGATACCAACCGGCTGCAATCGTCGATCCTGCTGGCGCTGAAACCGGATGGCCGCGGCCTGACCGTTGTCGGCGACGATGCGCAATCGATCTATTCCTTCCGCGCGGCGACGGTGCGCAACATCCTCGACTTCCCGAAAGCCTTCACGCCCGCTGCCGATATCGTGACGCTCGACCGCAATTACCGCTCGACGCAGCCAATCCTCGCCGCCGCCAATGCTGTCATCGATCTTGCTTCCGAGCGCTTCACCAAGAATCTGCGCACGGAACGGCAGAGCGTCGAGCGACCGCGACTGGTGACGGTGCGCGACGAAAGCGATCAGGCGCGTTATGTCGCCGACGAAGTGCTGGAAAATCGCGAGGGCGGCACCAGGCTCAAACAGCAGGCGGTGCTGTTCCGCACCTCAAGTCATAGCGGGCCGCTGGAAGTGGAGCTTACCCGCCGCAATATCCCCTTCGTCAAATTCGGCGGGCTGAAGTTTCTCGACAGCGCCCATGTGAAGGACATGCTGGCCGCGCTGCGTTTCGCCCAGAACCCACGTGACCGGGTGGCGGGTTTCAGGCTGATGCAGCTTCTGCCCGGCGTCGGCCCCTCCACGGCGCAGCGCGTGCTCGACCAAATCGGCGAACATGCCAATCCGATCGCCGCCCTCGCCGAGCTTCCGACGCCGCCGCGCACGGGCGATGACTGGACCGTCTTCGTGGACACAATGCGAGACGTGAAGAGCGGCAAGGCCGGCTGGCCGGCGGAAATCGGGTTGGTGCGGCAATGGTACGAACCGCATCTGGAGCGGGCGCACGAGGATGCTGCGACGCGCCAGGCGGATCTCGTCCAGCTTGAGCAGATTGCCGCCGGCTATGGTTCGCGCGAGCGTTTTCTGACCGAACTGACGCTCGATCCGCCGGATGCCACCAGCGACCAGGCCGGCGTGCCGCTGCTCGACGAAGACTATCTGATCCTGTCGACCATCCATTCCGCCAAGGGGCAGGAGTGGACGAAGGTGTTCATCCTCAATGCCGTCGACGGCTGCATCCCCGCCGATCTCGCCGTCGGATCATCCGCAGAGATCGAGGAGGAGCGGCGCCTGCTCTATGTCGCGATGACGCGGGCCAAGGACAATCTCGATCTCGTCACGCCGCAACGGTTCTTCATTCACGGCCAGCATGCGCAGGGCGACAAGCATGTCTTTGCCTCGCGCACGCGCTTCATCCCGGCGACATTGCTGCAATTCTTCGAAGTCTGCGGCTGGCCTCAGGCGCGGGCGGAAAGCCCCGCCGCCATTCGAGCCCGGCAGGTGCGCGTCGATGTCGGCGCGCGCATGCGCGGCATGTGGCGGTGAGTTCAAGCTCATTCTTTGAGGCTGTTGCTCGGCAAAGAGCCCCTCGCCCTCGCCCGGCTCGCTGGGAGAGGGAACTATAGCGTAAAACAGCCTGCTCTCAGTCCGGTTGAAGTAGCATGGGGCATAATCCCCCTCTCCCCGCGAGCGGGGAGAGGGCCGGGGTGAGGGGCAATCCGGGCTTTCAACTCACTGGACTGTTACCGATTATACTCAACCAGCTTCCCGAAACATCTCGATGATCGCGGAAAAATCACGCCCTCCATTGCCGAGCTTTTCAAACAGCGCGTAGAGCTGCGCCGCTTCCGCGCCTAGCGGCGTCGATGCACCGCTCGACAGCGCCGCCTCCTGCGACAGGCGCAGGTCCTTCAGCATCAAGGCTGCCGAGAACCCGGGCTTATAGTCGTTATTGGCCGGCGATGTCGGCACGGGGCCTGGCACCGGGCAATAGGTGTTGATCGACCAGCATTGGCCGGAGGAGGTCGAGGCGACATCGAACAGGGCCTGATGCGAAAGGCCGAGCTTTTCGCCGAGCACGAAGGCCTCGCAGACGCCGATCATGGAAATGCCGAGGATCATATTGTTGCAGATTTTCGCCGCCTGTCCGGCGCCGGCATCGCCGCAATGGACGATCTTGCGGCCCATCACCTCCAGCAATGGCTTGGCGGCCGCAAAACTTTCCGGGGAGCCACCCGCCATGAAGGTCAGCGTTCCCGCCGAGGCGCCACCCGTGCCGCCCGAGACCGGCGCGTCAAGCGAGAGGCAGCCAACCTCACCCGCCATGACGTGAGCCTTGCGGGCACTATCGACATCGATGGTGGAACTGTCGATCAGCAGGGTACCCTTCGGCACGGAGCGAAGGATATCGGTCCAGACCGTAAGGACATGCTGACCTTTCGGCAGCATAGTCACCACCACCTCAGCCTCCGCCAAGGCTTCGGTCAGCACGTTCGCGGGTTTGACTCCCGTTGCCTCGGCGGCCTTGAGCATGTCATGCGAGAGATCGTAACCGATGACGGCGTGGCCGGCCTTGACCAGATTGGCGGCCATCGGGCCTCCCATATTGCCGAGGCCGATGAATGCGATCCGTGTCATGATTTTCCTCCCATGATCCGTTATGCTGCGAAAAGCGGCGGCTGCGCCGGTACGAAGAAGCGGTCGATATCGCTAGACCTCACCTCGGCAAGACTGGCCGGCGACCATTTCGGGTTGCGGTCCTTGTCGATGACGGCGGCACGGACGCCTTCGTAGAAATCATGATTATACAATATGCCCAGGCAGGCGCCGAGTTCACGATTGAGGCACTCGGCGAGATCTCCGCTCGTACGCCCGGCGCGCAGCAGCCGCAGCGTCAGCTTCAGGCTGGTCGGCGAGCGGCCGGCAATCACGCCGGCGCTTTCGGCGGCGAATTCCCCCGATTCTTTGGCCAGCACCTGTAGAATCTCCTCGACCGTATCCCCTGCAAAGGCGCGATCGATCACGTCACGATTTGCCGCAAGGCGGCTCTCGCCTGCATCCGTTGCCATGGTCTTGATCAGGGCATGCACATCGGCGGCGGAAGCCGAGGCAGGCAGCGCCGCGATCGCATCTATCAATACAGGAAGCGCCGAGGAGGCAACACAATGATCGGCGAATCCTGCGTGCAGTGCGTCGGCGGCGTCGACGGGAAGGCCAGTCAGGCCCAGCCAGGTGCCGGCTTCGCCCGGCGCGCGCGGCAAGAGCCAGGTGGCGCCGACATCGGGGAAATACCCGATGCCTGTTTCAGGCATGGCAAGGCGCGTGCGTTCGGTAACGATGCGATGGCTGCCATGCGCCGAAAGGCCGACGCCGCCGCCCATGGTGATGCCGTCCATAAGCACGACATAGGGTTTGGGATAGCGTGAAATGGCATGGTTGAGCCGGAATTCCTCGCGCCAAAAGGTTTCCGCGCCGTCCGAACCCTCCTTGCCGCTCTGGTGCAGCAGGCGGATATCGCCGCCCGCGCAGAAGCCACGCTCGCCCTCGCCCTTGACGATGACGGCGGCGATGGCGTGATCGATGGCGAACTCCTCAAGGGCCGAGGTTATCGTCCGCACCATAGGAAGCGTCAGGCTGTTCAGCGCCTTCGGCCGGTTGAGCCGGATGATGCCAGCCGATCCGCGTCGCTCGATGATCACTTCGTCCGTGCTATCCATGCAAATCTCCTGTCCTTGCCGCCAGAACCGTTCGCATTTCACGGAACTGCCGGACCGTTCCGGTTCTTTGTCTTATCGCAACTCCGGACGGAAAACCGCTGCGCACTTTTCCTGGACTTGCTCTCATCAGCAGGCGTTCAGCGGTTGTCGGCAAGGATCATCTCAGCCGCCTTTTCGGCGATCATGATCGTCGGCGAGTTGGTGTTGCCCGATGTGATCGACGGCATGATCGACGCATCCGCGATGCGCAGCCCTGCAAGGGCGCGCAGCCGCAGACGGGGATCTACGACGCTTTGCGGATCGCTACCCATGCGGCATGTGCCGACGGGATGGAAAATCGTCGTGCCGATGTCGCCGGCGGCGCGCTCGAGATCAGCATCGGTCTGATAGGACGGGCCGGGCTTGAACTCCTCCGGACTGAATCTCGCGAAGGAAGGCTGCGCCACGATCCGCCGCGTCAGGCGGATGGAGCGCACGGCGATCTCGCGGTCGCGCGATGCGGAGAGATAATTCGGGCTGATTGCCGGCTGCATGGCAAAGTCGGGGCTGCGGACATGCACCGAGCCGCGGCTTTCCGGCCTCAGGTTGCAGACGCTGGCGGTGATCGCCGGAAAAGGATGGACGGGATCGCCGAACTTGTCGAGCGAGACCGGCTGCACGTGATATTGCAGATCCGGCGTTTCCTTGTCCGGCCCGGAGCGGGTGAAGATGCCGAGCTGACTCGGCGCCATCGCCATCGGCCCGGAGCGGCGGATGAGATATTCGAGGCCGATCGCCGCCTTGCCCATGAGCTTCGTCGCCTTCTCGTTCAAGGTGGGAACGCCGGTCACCTTGTAAGCCATGCGAAGCTGCAAGTGATCCTGCAGGTTTTCGCCGACGGACTTGACCTCGCGGACGACCTCGATGCCGGCCTTGCTCAACACATCGCCCTGCCCGATGCCTGACAGTTCGAGGATCTGCGGCGAGCCGATGGAGCCGGCCGACAGCACCGTCTCCTTGCTTGCGTAGACGCGCTTCGCCACGCCATCGTGCTGGAACTCGACGCCGATCACGGCATCACCCTCGATGACGAGGCGCCGCACCTGGGCCTTGGTGTAGACCGTCAGATTGCCTCGCTTCATTGCCGGCCGCAGGAAGGCCTTCGCCGTATTCCAGCGGATACCGGAACGCTGGTTGACGTCGAAATAGCCGGAGCCCTCATTGTTGCCACGATTGAAATCGGCCGTTTCGGGGATGCCTGCCTCGCGGGCTGCCGCCTGGAAGGCGTCGAGCACGGCCCAGCGCACACGCGCCTTCTCCACCCGCCATTCGCCGCCGGCGCCGTGCATCTCGTCCTTGCCCCTGTAATGATCCTCGGACTTGGTGAAATAGGGCAGCACGTCTTCCCAGCCCCAGCCGGTGCAGCCGAGCTGCCGCCAGAGATCATAGTCGCGCGCCTGGCCGCGCATGTAGATCATGCCGTTGATGGAGGAGCAGCCGCCAAGCACCTTGCCGCGCGGATAGTTCAGCGAGCGACCGTTCAGCCCCGCCTCGGGCGTCGTGGTGAAGCACCAGTCGGTGCGGGGATTGTTAATGCAATAGAGATAGCCGACGGGAATATGGATCCAGTGATAGTTGTCATTGCCGCCCGCTTCCAGCAGCAGCACCCGATTGTTGGGATCGGCCGAGAGCCGGTTGGCAAGCAGGCAGCCGGCACTGCCGGCACCGATGATGATGTAGTCGAAGCGATCCATGTTCAAAACTCAGTCATTCGTTCTCCCGCGTGCGGGGAGAGGGTTAGGGTGAGGGGCATGAAGGTTCGGCAAATCCCGGCTTGCGGATCAATCTCGAAATAGCCCCTCATTCGCCCTTCGGGCACCTTCTCCCCGCGAACGGGGAGAAGGAAAGGCAACCAATCAACGCCGATATTCAAATCCCAGCTTCCGTCCCAGCCGCGACGCATAGAATTCGCCGATGACGCCACGCCGGAAGAGCAGGACACAGACCATGAAGACGATGCCGGTGATGATGGTGACGGGGAATTCCGACGTCGCGAGGTAGTTTTCCAGGGTCGCTACGAATCCCGCGCCGAAGAGCGGGCCGATCAGCGTGCCGATGCCGCCGAGCAGGGTCATCAGGATCACTTCGCCCGACATCTGCCATGCGACGTCGGTGAGCGTCGCGAACTGGAAGACCAGCGCCTTGACCGCTCCGGCGAGCCCCGCCAGCGCCGCCGACATGACGAAGGCGCCGAGCTTGTAATGCGCGACGGAATAGCCGAGCGAGATCGCCCGCTGCTCATTCTCGCGGATCGACTTCAGGATCATGCCGAAAGGCGAATTGATGAAGCGCCAGATGATCAGAACGCCGATCAGGAACACGGCGAGGACGAAATAATACATGTTGAAGGAATTGTTGAGATCGAGGATGCCGAAGAGATAGCCGCGCGGCACGGACTGAATGCCGTCCTCGCCATGGGTAAACGCAGCCTGCAGGCAGAAGAAATAGAACATGTAGGACAGCGCCAGCGTGATCATGGCGAAGTAGATGCCCTGCCGTCGGATCGCGACGAAGCCCATGACCAGGCCGAGCAGCGCCGCGCCGGCGACGCCGATCAGGATGCCGAGCTCCGGCGGCACGCCCCACTCCTTCACCGCATAGGCGGTGAAATAGGCGGCACCGCCGAAGAAGGTGGCATGACCGAAGGAGAGCAGGCCTGCATAGCCGAGCAGCAGGTTGAAGGCGCAGGCGAACAGTGCGAAGCAAAGCACCTTCATGACGAAGATCGGGTAGATGAAGAACGGCGCCCAGATCAGCCCGACGACGCCGATAACCAGCAGCAGTTTCTGCGCCGAAAACCTCTGGTGTCGCCTGGATCCCAATGTGGTCAGATCAACCATCTCACGCATCCCGACCGAAGAGGCCCGCGGGCCTGATGAGCAGCACGATCGCCATGATCACGAAGATGACGATATTCGACGCTTCCGGATAGAAGACCTTGGTCAGGCCCTCTGCAATTCCGAGCATATAACCTGTCACGATCGCGCCCATGATCGACCCCATGCCGCCGACGACGACCACGGCAAAGACGATGATGATCATGTTCGATCCCATCAGCGGCGAGACCTGATAGATCGGCGCCGCCAGCACGCCGGCAAAGGCGGCAAGTGCGACACCGAAACCATAAGTCAGCGTCAGGAGCACGGGCACATTGACGCCGAAGACCTGGACGAGCACGGAATTTTCCGTCGCCGCGCGCAGATAGGCGCCGAGCTTGGTCTTCTCGATCAGCAGCCAAGTGCCGATGCAGACGATGAGAGAGGCGATGATCACCCAGCCGCGATAGACGGGCAGGAACATGAAACCGATGTTCCTGGCACCCGCCAGTTCCGCCGGCACCGCATAAGGCTGGCCTGAGGAGCCGTAGAGATAGCGGAACGTGCCCTCGATGGTCAGCGCCATGCCGAAAGTGAAGAGCAGGCCGTAGAGCGGATCGATGTTGTAAAGCTGGCGCAGGCATAGCCGCTCGACGAGGGCACCGAACAGACCGACGATCAGCGGCGCCACGATCAAGGCCGGCCAATAGCCGATCCCGGCATAGGCGAGCAGCAGATAGGCTGTGAAGGCGCCGAGCATGTAAAGCGCGCCGTGAGCAAAATTGATCACCCGCAGCATGCCGAAGATGATCGCGAGCCCCAGGCTCAGCAGCGCATAAAAGGAGCCGTTGATGAGGCCGATCAGCAATTGTCCGAGAAGGGCCTGGGTGGGGATACCGAATATCGTCGTCATGGTTCAGACCCCCAGCGCTTTGTGCAGCATGTCCATGCGCTCGGGCAGTTCGCCGACCGGAAACTCCGAGACCATCTGGCCGTGATCCATCACATAGAAGCGGTCTGCAATGCGGCTGGCGAAACGGAAGTTCTGCTCGACCAGCAATATGGTCATCCCTCGCGCCTTGAGCTTCTGCAGGACCTCGCCGATGCGCTGGACGATGACGGGCGCAAGGCCTTCCGTGGGCTCGTCGAGCAGCAACATGCGAACGCCGGTGCGCAGGATGCGCGCCATGGCGAGCATCTGCTGCTCGCCGCCGGAAAGCTTGGTGCCGGCGCTGTTGCGGCGCTCGTGCAGATTGGGAAACAGTTCGAAAATCTCGTCGACCGTCATCCCGCCTGATGCCACGACCGGCGGTAACATCAGGTTTTCATAGACGCTGAGCGTCGAGAAGATGCCGCGTTCCTCCGGAACGAAACCGATGCCCTTGTGGGCGGTCTTGTGCAAAGGCACCTGCATCATGTCGGCGCCGGCAAAGGCGATCCTGCCCTTGCGCGCGCGGACGATGCCGACGATGGTGCGCAATGTCGTCGTCTTGCCGACGCCGTTGCGGCCAAGGATGGTGACGGTTTCGCCCTCGCCGACCCGCATGTCGACGCCATGCAGGATGTGGCTTTCGCCATACCAGGCATTCAGCCCCTGGACTTCGAGCAACGCCGCCATCCTCAAGCCTCCTCCATGCCCATATAGGCTTCGCGGACGCGCGGGTCGCGGCTGACCGTGGCGTAATCGCCCTGAGCCAGGATCTCGCCGCGCTGCAGCACGGTCACCTGATGGCAGATGTCAGCGACGACGGAGAGATTATGCTCCACCATCAGCACGGCCCTGTCGCGCGCCACCTCGCGGATGATGGCGGAGACGGTGTTGACATCCTCCAGCCCCATGCCGGCCATCGGCTCGTCGAGCAGCAGCACTTTCGGGTCGAGCGCCAGGGTCGTCGCGATCTCCAGCACGCGCTTGCGGCCATAGGAAAGATCGGCGGCAACGGCATCCCGCTCCTTCGAAAGTCCGACGGACGCGAGAAGCTGCTCGGCGCGGGCGTTGAGGCTGTCGAGCGCCGAGATCGGCCGCCAGAATTGATGGGCGAGATTGCTCGTCCTCTGCAAGGCGACACGAACATTGTCGAGCACGGTCAGATGCGGAAAAACAGCCGAAATCTGGAAGGAGCGCACGAGGCCCATGCGCGCCACCTTGTCGGGTCTCGTGCGGGTAATATCGGTGCCGAGCAGCGTGATCGTGCCGTGGGTGGGCTGCAGGAACTTGGTGAGCAGGTTGAACACCGTCGTCTTGCCGGCGCCGTTCGGGCCGATCAGCGCGTGGACGCGGGCATGCTGCACATCGAGATCGACATTCTTGACGGCGGTAAAACCACCGAAATCGCGGCGGAGTCCCCGGGCGGACAAGACCACCCGAGGCTCTTCATGCTGATCTATTGCTGATATCGCCATCGGCCGGCCGTAACCTCATTGCTTGACGAGATCGCAACCACTCTTGGCGGGATCGATATAGGCTTCCTTGCCAGGAATGGTTGCCAGCACGTTGAAGTAATCCCACGGCTGCTTGCTCTCATCCGGCTTCTTGACCTGGAGCAGATACATGTCGTGGATCATGCGGCCGTTGGCGCCGACCGTGCCGCCGCGGCCGAAGAAATCATCGACCGGCATTTCATGCAGTTCCTTGGCGACGGCCTCGGTATCATCAGTGCCGGCCTTCTGCACCGCCTTCAGATATTGCGTGACGGCGGAATAGGTGCCGGCGTGGATCATGTTCGGCATCTTGCCGGTGCGGGCGAAGAAGCGCTTGCCGAATTCGCGGCTCTTGTCGTCGAGGTTCCAGTAATAGCCCTCGGTCAACGTCAACCCTTGAGCCGCCTGCAGGCCGAGGCCGTGGACTTCGGCGAGCGTGAAGAGAAGTGCCGCCAGATGCTGGCCGCCCTGGGTGATGCCGAATTCCGAGGCCTGCTTAATGGCGTTGGAGGTATCGAGGCCGGCATTGGCAAGGCCGATGACCTTGGCGCCGGACGATTGCGCCTGCAAAAGGAAGGATGAGAAATCATTCGTCGACAGCGGATGGCGAACGGAACCCAAAATCTTGCCGCCGCTTGCCTTGACGTAATCGCCGGTCTGCTGCTCCAGCGAATAGCCGAAGGCGTAGTCGGCCGTGAGGAAGAACCAGGTATCGCCCCCCTGCTTGACCAGCGCGCCGCCGGTGCCGACGGCCAGAGCATGCGTGTCATAGGCCCAGTGGAAGCCATAGGGCGAGCATTGCTTGCCTGTCAGATCCGTCGTTGCAGCGCCGGTGACGATATCGATCTTCTTCTTCTCCTTGGCGACGGCCTGCACGGCAAGCGCCACCGACGAGGTCGTCAGCTCCATGATCGCGTCGACCTTGTCCTGGTCGTACCACTGGCGGGCGATGTTCGAAGCGATATCCGGTTTGTTCTGATGGTCGGCATCGACGATCTCGATCGGCGCGCCGAGCACCTTGCCGCCGAAATCCTCGACGGCCATCTTTGCAGCCTCCACGGACGACTTGCCGCCGAAATCGGCATAGACGCCCGACTGGTCATTCAGGATGCCGATCTTGACGACACCGTCGGACGCGCCGGCGGCGAAAGCCGCTGTGCTGGTTGCAAGCAGAAGTGCCAGGGATGCAATAAGACTCTTTCGCATATTCTCCTCCCAGAGATTTGGCAAAAATGAATCTGTTCAAAATTGGCCAGCCGCTTTCCTCCAAACGACTTTCCGAGACGTGCAGGATCAAGGAAATCGCGCGTTGACGCAAGTCGCGATTGCAATTAATTCCAAACAGGGTCTGTTCATTTTTGAACAGAAGGGGGAAACATGAAGGGCACGCCGCACTTTACCTGGGACGATCTGCAATTCTTCCTCGCCGTGGCGCGAACCGGGCAGCTTTCGACCGCGGCCCGGCAGTTGCGCACCAGCCATGCCACCGTTTCGCGCCGCATCGACCGGCTGGAATTCGCCCTGAAGGTCAAGCTCTTCGAGCGCAATCCGCGCGGCTACATGCTGACGGGCATGGGCCAGCGGTTCATCGACACGGCGGAGCGCATGGAGCAGGAAACCGAGCGTCTTCGGACGGATCTTTCCGCCGGATCGGCGGCGCAGCGCGGTGTAGTGCGCATCAGCGCGCCGGAAGGCTTTTCGAATTTCTTCTTTACCGGCGTGCTGCCGGAATTCACGGCTAAACATCCGACCATTTCGCTGGAGCTGATCACCATCCAGCAGATCATGTCGCTCTCGCGCAAGGAGGCCGACATCGTCGTCGTGCTCGACCCGCCGAAGGCCGGCCCCTATTTCACCGAGAAGCTGACCGACTATCACCTTCAGGTCTATGGATCGCAAGATTATCTCGCCAGCCATCGAGCGATCGAGAGCCGCGACGACCTGCCCGACTGCGCTTTCATCGGCTATATCGAGGACATGATCTTCGCGCCGGGGTTGGACTATCTCGGCGACGTCCATCCGCGCATCAGGCCGCAATTCCAGAGCTCGAGCATCTTCGCGCAACTGACGGCGACCAAGAACGGACTGGGGCTTTGCGTGCTGCCGTTTTTCATCGCCGGCAAGCATCCGGATCTGCAGGTCGTGCTGCCGCAGGAAGTGGATCTCAAGCGCCACTATTGGATCACCTGCCACCGCGATCTGCGCCAATCGCCGCGCGTGCGCACCGTCATCGATTTTCTGACGGAAGCCGTACGCCGGAATGCGCCGGCCTTTCTCGGGCCTTGGAGAGGTGCTGACAGTTGATGCCGTCGGCTCCGGCTACCGGATGCTCGGGGCAGCGTAGACCTTCTTGAGCCCGCCCGCATCGAAGCTTGAACGTTGCGCAAGCTGCAGTTCCCAATCCAGCGACGAGCGCACGATCGTTTCCAGGCAATTGTATTTCGGCGCCCAGCCGAGTTCCCGATGGGCGAGCGTCGCATCGGCGACGACGCTGGCCGTGTCGCCCGGCCGGCGCGGCGACATGTGGATGCGGAAAGCACGGCCATGGACGCGCATGACCATGTTGAGCACATCAAGCACGGAATAGCCCAGGCCATAGCCGCAATTGGCGACCAGCGGCCGGCCGCCGCTGCGCAGATGGCGCAGCGCCATGAGGTGCGCGTCCGCAAGATCGCTGACATGGATGTAGTCGCGAACGCCCGTTCCGTCATGCGTCGGATAGTCGGTGCCATAGATATCCACTTGATGGCGGCGGCCGAGTGCCGCCTCGCAGGCAACCTTGATGAGATGGGTCGCACCCTCGGTCGACTGGCCGGCCCGCCCCTTAGGGTCGGCGCCGGCGACGTTGAAGTAGCGCAGCGCGACATAACGGAAATCATAGGCCGCAGCGGCATCGCGCAGCATCAGCTCCGACATGAGCTTGGATTGACCATAGGGCGATTCAGGCCGCAATGGTGCGCCTTCGCTGACCGGCCTTTCCGCGGGCTGCGGACCGTAGACGGCGGCGGTGGAAGAAAAGACGAAATGACGGATGCCAGCCTTGACGGCGGCGCTCATCAGGATGCGGGTCTTGCCGGTGTTGTTTTCGTAATAGGCGAGAGGATCCTCGATCGACATCGGCACCACGGCCGAACCGGCAAAGTGGATGATGGCGTCTATGTCGTTTTCGGCGAAAATCTTCTGCAGCAGCGCTTCGTCCGCCATGTCGCCGAGATAGAACCGGGCGGCGGGCGGAACAGCCCAGCGAAAACCGGTCGAAAGGCGGTCGACGACCACCACGTCCTCGCCCGCTTCAAGCAATCTCCAGACCATATGGCTGCCGATATATCCGGCTCCGCCCGTCACCAACACCGTCATTCTTCGCGTCCCCGCCAAGTCGTATCGGCGATATATGAGGGTTGTATTCGTGCGATTTGATTAAAAGCCTGCGCTGAGCAGACTGTAGGAAGGGGAAGTTTGTTTCTATGGTTAGGTAGGGATTTGCGGGATCGGTCGCATTTTATCGATTGGCTATACGACGGGTAAGTATCGATATCGAGGAGGATGCGCATCCCCCTCTGTCACTGTCGTGACAGAGGGGGTATCAGAGGTGCGGCAATCGCGAAGATGCTTCTCGTTACAAACTCAAAATATACCGGCTCAACCGCTCTGCGGCATCGGCGACCTGAGCCGCGTCGCGCAGGAAGCAGGCGCGCAGGAAGAGTTCGCCGCCCTGCCCGAAAGCCGTTCCGGGCGCGAGGCCAACGCCGGTCTTGTCGACGATGTCGATGGCGGCTCCGCGGCTGTCGGTGACGCCGTCGATCTTGAGGAAGGAATAGAGCGCTCCATCCGGCTTCAGCGTCTGCACGCGATTGGTGGCGATCAGGGCATCGCAGAGAATATCGCGAGAACGGGTGGCCTTGGCGATGTTCGAGCGAACGAAGTCATCGCCCTCGTTCAGGGCGGCGACCGCGCCGCGCTGCATGAATTGCGCGACGCCGGATGTCGAATATTGTACGAGATTTTCGATTACCTGGCCGAGTTCGGCCGGCGCGACGATCCAGCCGACCCGCCAGCCGGTCATCGACCAGTTCTTCGAGAAGGAATTGACGAAGAGGATCTTGTCGTCGGCTTCCTTGATATCGAGGAAACTCGGCGCGCGGCCGCCGGCATAATAGTAGAGCGCGTAGATTTCGTCGGCCATGATCCAGAGACCGTGCTTTCGCGCCAGCGCCAGAATATCGGCAAGATCCTGATGCGTTGCCGTCCAGCCGGTCGGGTTTGATGGGGTGTTGATGAAAAGACCCTTGGTCTTCGGCGTGATCGCAGCCTCGAGACGCCCGAGATCGAGCGACCATTTGCCATTCTCGAACTGCAGCGGCACATCGACGGAGCGGGCGCCTGATATCTCCAGCGCGGCGGCGATATTCGGCCAGGCGGGTGTCAGATAGACCATTTCGTCGCCGGGCGAGGTGATCGCCTGTACGGAAAGCTGGATCGCCTGCATGCCGGAGCCGGTGACGTAGAAATGCTCCATCGGCAAGGAGGTGCCGAAGTGCCGGCCATAGTAATCGGCGAGCGCCTGGCGCAGTTCCGGAATGCCGCGTTGCCAGGTGTAGAAGGTTTCGCCGGCGTTGAGCGAGGCCATGGCGGCGCGATTGATGAAATCCGGCGTCGGCAGATCGCCCTCGCCGACCCAGAGCGGCAGGAGGCCGTCACGGCCACGGGCATAATTCACAACTTCGACGATCCCGCTTTCGGGTGCTGCAAGCGCACGCGGGCTGAGGCTATTCAGTATCGACATGCAAAGTCTCCGGTTTTCGCCTTCATAGAGCACAATGGTGGGCAAATCCCATGACTTTGCCTTAGTGATCGATCGATTTTGGTGATGAATAAAGCCCCGGCCCTTGTCGGGCCGAGGCTTTAAAATCAGCGGCGCGGAACCCCCTCAACGCTTGGCGAGAAGGTCGCGGATCTCGGTGAGCAACTGCACATCCGCCGGCGGAGGCGCTGCCTCGGCGATCTTCTCTTCCTTGCGCTCGACTTGCTTGCGCAACGTGTTCACGCCCTTGACCATCAGGAAGATGATCCAGGCGAGGATGAGGAAGTTGATGAGGACGGTGATGAAATTACCGTAGGCGAAAACCGCACCCTGGGCGCGGGCAGCCGCCAGTGTCGGCGCATTGACCGCCGAGGAGAGACCGAAGAAGTAGTTCGAGAAATCGAAGCCGCCGAAAATCGCACCGACGACCGGCATGATGATATCGTCAACCAGCGATTTCACGATGCCGCCGAAAGCACCGCCGATGATCACTCCGACGGCGAGATCCATGACATTGCCGCGTGCGATAAATGCCTTGAATTCATTAAGCATTGAGCAGACCCCTTCGCGTTGCCGTTGAATTCGCTAAAGATAATTAGCATCATCTTCTGCTTTATTTTTCAATAACAAATTGACGAAGAGCCCCATTCCGGCACGCGTATTCCAAGGAAATTCCATTGCATTGACAATTTTTGCGTGTATTCATCCGTTAACTTGTTCGTCAGTTGCGGGCAACCAATCAAAGTCGCAAAGAAGACAGCCCGACAGCGTCTGGTGAGTCGTGCGCCGGAATCGACGCCGTCTCAAGTTCGGGATGTGTCCCTCGGCATTGCTCGTGCGATGAGTTCGCGAACATAATCTGTGCCGGGCGCCTGATCGAAAAGGACGCGATACATGATCGGCGAAATGACGTGATCCATCAGCTCGACCAGGGTCGGAAAGGCTTCACCGTATTCCTTGGCCCGGGCAATGAGCACACATAATTGATGCTGGGTGTAGCCGCTGCACCTTTCGGCATTTGTCGCATCGGCGGCCGAGAGCACATCGCGGATCATCTCCCGGCCGACGCCGGAGGCCATTTCGTCTGCATATTGCTCGACCCAGGCTTCGAGATCGTCGCGCGCGCTGCCGATCTTTGGCGGCGCGCCGTCAGGCTGCAGGCGCGAGGCAGCGACATCGGCCAGGAGCTCCTGCAGATCGCCCCAGCGGCGATAGATCGTCGACGGCGTGACATTGGCGCGCTGCGCAATCAACGGGATCGTCACATCGGCGCGATCCATTGTCGAGAGCATATCGCGGACGGACTGGTGCACCGCAGCCTGAACCCTGGCGCTGCGCCCACCCGGACGCGGGTTTTCCCTATAGCCCATAAACCTTGCCAATCTTTCCCTTTTGCCTATCGTGAACGGGGTTGACTGTCCACTAACGCAAATTATTTGCTTTTGTGCATGCGGCGCTCTATATGAGCCTAACGCAATCTTTTAGCTTTAAGCAGGATATAGTCGATGCCCTCGATCGAATCCACTGCCAGCACTCCGATTTCGCCGGCCAGACGCCTGGCGCCGTTCTATTATGCAGCGACGAGCGCCCTGTTCTTTGCCGCTTCCTCCGCGCCGACACCGCTTTATCGCCTCTACCAGCAGGCCTTCGCCTTTTCGCCGGTGCTGATCACGGTGATCTTCGCCGTCTATGCCTTCGCCCTGCTCGTCGCGCTGCTCATCGTCGGTTCGATCTCCGATCATCTCGGCCGCCGCCCGGTGATCTTTGTGTCCATCCTCCTCAATATGGTGGCGATGGCGTTGTTTTTAATGGCCGAGGGTCCGAATTGGCTGATTGCCGCGCGCATCGTGCAGGGCCTGGCAACGGGCGCCGCAGCAAGCTCCATCGGCGCCGCGCTTGTCGATCTCGATCCGATCAAGGGTTCGATCACCAACAGCCTTGCGCCGCTTGCCGGCATGGCGATCGGCGCGCTCGGTACGAGCCTGCTGGTCGAGTACGCGCCGGCGCCAACGCTGTCTGTCTATGCCGTGACGCTCGTCCTGCTTGCCATTCAGGCCGTGCTTCTCTGGCTGGTGCCGGAAACGACCCGACGCCGGGCCGGGCTTCTCGCATCGCTGAAGCCGGAAGTGGCGGTTCCGCCGCAGGCTCGCCGCACATTGCTGGCGCTGACGCCGATCAATGTTGCCGTCTGGGCCCTCGGCGGCTTCTATCTATCGCTGGTGCCCTCGCTCGTGAGTGCGACGACCGGCAGCACGGCGCCTCTCGTCGGCGGCTCCGTGGTCGCGGCGCTGACGATCAGCGGCGCGGGTGCTGTGTTTCTGCTGCGCAAGAGATCGTCCGCGACATCAATGACATTTGGCATATCGAGCATGACGCTCGGCGTATTGACTGTCGTCGCCGGCGTGCATGCGGCTGAGGTGTCGATCCTTGCCGCGGGAACGCTGATCGCCGGCGCAGGCTTCGGCGCGACTTTCCTCGGCACCGTGCGCAGCATCATGCCGCTGGCGAAGCCGGACGAGCGCGCCGGGCTGCTTTCGGCCTTCTATATCCAGAGCTACCTCGCCTTCAGCGTGCCGGCGATCCTGGCAGGCTTCCTGTCGAAGGCGCTCGGATTTGCTGCGGCAGCCGACATTTACGCGGCGGCGATCCTTCTGCTGGTCGGCTGGGGTGTCGTTGCCCTGCGGGCTGGCAAGGAGAAACCCTTGAGCATAGCGTAAGATAATCCTTACGGTTTCAGTTCGAGTTCGGCGCGGCCGCTGCCGTCCATCGCAAATGGCACCGACGTGTGCTCATGCACGATCTTCCAGACGCCGGCCTGCTTTCTGAGGCCGAGCGTCTGGCGGAACCAGAGGTCGACTTCGAAGCCATCGGTCTTCCGGCCAGTCATATGCACAAGCCCGGTCCAGAAGGCGACGTCTTCACCGACAGTCAGCTTGACGTCGACGGCATCGCCGCCGATCGGGCCTTGCCAGGTCGAAAACCAATTCTCCAAGCCATCTGCACCTTTGCCCTTGTGCACCAGGGGTGCCGCCAGCGTGAAGCTGACGATATCGTCGCTCAGATGCCCAACGACACCAGCCGCATGCTTGTTGCCAAGGGCGGTGGCCCAGCTTGCAAGCACGGCACCAATGGCTTCGGCCTCGTCGCGATTGCCGATGATCTCTGTCATGTCACTCTCCTCGGTTTGATGGACTGAGCAGAGGACGAACGAAAAGGGTCGCTCCCGACAGAAGCGGCCCATTTTTTGCTGTCCGCGATGGATTATTGCCTCAAGCCGCCTTCTCGACGCCGTAGGGATTGAAGCGGCCGTAGAAGCTCTCGCCCTTCACGGCCATGTCCTTCAGGAGTGCCGTTGGTTTGAAATGCGGACCATAGGCCGTCGCGAGCTTTTCGCAGAGATCGACAAAAGCCTGGGCGCCCATGCCATCGATGTAAGACAGCGCGCCACCGGTATAAGGTGCAAAGCCGAAGCCGAGAATGGAGCCGACATCGGCCTCACGTGGATCGGTGACGATGCCCTCTTCCATGGTACGCGCCGCCTCAAGCGCGATGGTGACGAGGAAGCGCTGCTTCAGCACGCCGACATCGACGTCATCGGCCTTCTTCTGCGGATAAAGCTCTTTCAGGCCCGGCCAAAGCGACTTCTTGGCCGGTTTCGGCGGATAGTCGTAGAAACCCTTGGTATTCTTCCGACCGAGGCGACCTTCGCCTTCCACAAGACCACTGACTAGCTGCATGTGACGCGGATCGACCGCTTTCTCACCGAGATCCGCGACGGTCGCCTTCAGGATCTTGTAGGACAGATCGATGGCAACTTCGTCGTTGAGCGCCAGCGGGCCGACAGGCATGCCGGCCATCTTGGCGGCATTCTCGATCATCGCCGCGGGCACGCCTTCGATCAGCATGTCATAGGCTTCATGGATGTAACGGAAGACGCAGCGATTGACGAAGAAGCCGCGGGTGTCGTTGACGACGATCGGCGTCTTCTTGATGGCGGCGACGTAATCCAGCGCGACGGCAATGGCACGGTCGCCCGTTTCCTTGCCGAGGATGACCTCGGTCAGCATCATCTTCTCGACGGGCGAGAAGAAATGGACGCCGATGAAATCCGCCGGGCGCTTGGAATTCCTGGCAAGGCCGGAGATCGGCAGCGTCGAGGTGTTGGAGGCGAAGATGGCGCCTGCCGGCAGCACGGCTTCCACCGCTTCGATGACGGCCTTCTTGACGTCGCGATCCTCGAACACCGCCTCGATGACGAGATCCGCATCCTTCAGATCGGAGTAATCGGCCGAGGGCGTGATGCAGGAAAGCAGGGCTGCTCCCTCATCCTGAGTCAGTCTTCCCTTACCAATTGAATCCTTGACCAAACCTTCGCCGACACCCTTGCCCTTGGTCGCGGCTTCCATATCACGATCGATGAGCGTGACCGGGATGCCGGCCGCTGCGGTGACATAGGCGATGGAAGCCCCCATGAAACCGGCGCCGACAACGCCGACTTTCTTCAACTCCGTCTTGGGCTGTCCCGCCGGGCGGCGGGCACCCTTGCCGAGCTCCTGCATGGAGATGAACAGCGAGCGGATCATCGAATAGGCTTCGGTGGTCTGCAGCACATGCGTGAAATAGCGCTGCTCGATCTTCAGGCCGGTGTCGAAGGGAACCTGCAGACCTTCATAGACGCATTTCAAGATAGCGAGTGCGGCCGGATAATTGCCCGATGTCTCGCGGCGCAGGATGGCCGGGGCTGCCGGCCAGAGCTGGGCTGCGGCCGGCGTCCAGATGCCGCCGCCCGGCGCCTTGAAACCCTTTTCATCCCAGGGTGCGACCGGCTTCAGGCCGTCCTTGATCATCTGTTTGGCCGCGGGGATCAGCTGATCCGGCTCGACCACCTGATGCACCAGGTTCATCGCCTTGGCGCGCACCGCCGTCAGCGACTGGCCCGTCGTCATTATCTGCAAAGCCGATTGAGCGTCAGTCAATCGTGACACACGCTGCGTGCCGCCGGCACCCGGGAAGATGCCGACCTTGACCTCGGGCAGCGCGATCTTGACGCTCTTGGCGCTTGAAGCGACGCGTCCGTGGCAGGCCAGCGACAGCTCGAAGGCACCGCCCATGCAGGTGCCGTTGATGGCCGAAACCCACGGCTTGCCGCAGGTCTCCAGCTTGCGGAACAGGCCGGTCATGCGACCGACAAGATCGAAGAGCTTCTGCGTCGCGGCGGCCGGATCCCTGGCCTTCTCCTCCTGATAGAACGAGAACATCGACTTGATCATCGACAGATCGGCACCGCCGGAGAAGGACGATTTGCCCGAGGTGAAGACCACGCCCTTGACGGCTGCATCGGCAACTGTCGCGTCGATGATGGCGTTCAGCTCGTCCATCACCTCGGCGGTGAAGACGTTCATGGACTTGCCGGGCATGTCCCAGGTGACGAGTGCTACGCCGTCTGCGTCGGTCTCGACAGTGAAATTTGTGTAAGCCATTGGTTTCCCCTCCCTCAGACGCGTTCGATGATCGTGGCCGTGCCCATGCCGGCGCCGATGCAGAGCGTGATCAGCGCGGTATTGAGGTCGCGGCGCTCCAGCTCGTCCAGCACGGTGCCGAGGATCATCGCGCCGGTGGCACCCAGCGGATGGCCCATGGCGATGGCGCCGCCGTTGACGTTGATCTTGTCGTGCGGAATGTCGAAGGCCTGCATATAGCGCAGCACGACGGCGGCGAAGGCTTCGTTGAGTTCGAAGAGATCGATATCGGCAAGGGTCATGCCGCTGCGCTTCAAGAGCTTTTCGGTGACGTCGACGGGGCCGGTCAGCATCAGCGCCGGATCGGAGCCGATATTGGCGAAAGCCTTGATGCGGCCGCGCGGCTTCAAGCCCATGCTCTCGCCGCCCGCCTTGGAGCCGAGCAGTACGGCGGCAGCGCCATCGACGATGCCGGAAGAATTGCCGGCATGATGGACATAATTGATGCGCTCCACTTCCGGATGCGCCTGGATGCCGACGGCTTCGAAGCCGCCCATCTCGCCGGGCATCTGGAAGGAGGGATTGAGCGAGGCCAGCGCCTGCATGTCGGTGCCGGGGCGCATATGCTCGTCGCGGTCCAGAATGGTCAGGCCGTTGATGTCCTTCACCGAGACGACGGAATTCTTGAAATAGCCCTTCTCCCAGGCATTGGCCGCGCGCTTCTGGCTTTCGACGGCATAGGCATCGACATCATCGCGCGAGAAGCCGTATTTGGTGGCGATCAGATCGGCTGAGACGCCCTGCGGCATGAAATAGGCCGGGAAGTTGACCGAGGGATCCATGAACCACGCGCCGCCGGACATGCCGAGACCGACGCGCGACATGCTTTCGACGCCGCCGGCAATGACGATATCATCAGCCCCTTGCGCGATCTTGGCCGCGCCGAAATTCACGGCATCGAGGCCGGAGGCGCAGAAACGGGAAATCTGCATGCCGGGCGCCTTGGTGGAGTAGCCCGCTTCGAAGGCAGCCCCCCTCGGGATGACGGCGCCGGCTTCCATGACCGGATCGACGCAGCCCATGATGATGTCGTCAACCGTCGCTGTGTCGAGACCGTTGCGGTCGCGGATCGCTTCAAGCGTCTTGGCGGCAAGGCGCACGGACGGCACTTCGTGCAGCGATCCATCCTTCTTGCCCCGCCCGCGCGGCGTGCGCACATGGTCGTAAATGAAAACCTCGGTCATGTCTCATCTCCCTGCGGCGGCGTGCCGCCTTCCAATTCAGCATATGGCGACCGAAGCCGCGAATTCCCCCTTCTCCTCTCGGGGAGAAGGTAGAATTCAAAAGGCTTCCGCCGCCAGTTCCATCATCGTGTCTGCGCCGGTTTCGATGCGGGCCTTGCGCAGCGCCGTTTCCGGCATGATGCGCTCCATGTAGAACCGCGCCGTGACAAGCTTGTTCTTCAAATAGTCTTCGCGCGCGCTGTCGCCGTTCGCAAGGCCATCCTGCGCCGCCTTCGCCATCTTCGCCCACATATAGCCGAGGACGACGAGGCCGAAGAGGTGCATGTAATCGGTCGAGCCGGCACCGGCATTGTCGGGCTTGGCCATGGCGTTCTGCATGAACCACATGGTCGCGGCCTGCACGTCGTTCAAGCCCTTCTTCAAATGCTTGGTGAAGAAGCCCATCTGTTCGTCGTTGCGATGCTCCTCGCAGAAATCGCCGATCTCCTTGAACATGGCCATGACGGCGCGGCCGCCGTTCAGCGCCAGCTTGCGGCCGACGAGATCCAGCGCCTGAATGCCGTTGGCCCCTTCATAGATCATGGTGATGCGGGCATCGCGGACATACTGGCTCATGCCATGCTCTTCGATATAGCCGTGGCCGCCAAACACCTGCTGCGCCATGACGGCATGTTCGAAACCCTTGTCAGTCATCACGCCCTTGAGGATCGGCGTCGCCAGGCCGAGAATATCGTCGGCGGACTGGCGTTCCTTCTCGTCTGGCGAGCGATGGGCGATATCAGACTTCAGCGCCGTCCACAGCAGAAAGGCACGGCCGGCCTCGTTGAAGGCACGGATGGTCATCAGCGTGCGGCGGATATCGGGATGGACGATGATCGGATCGGCCTTCTTGTCCGGCGCCTTAGGGCCGGAGAGCGCGCGGCCCTGGATGCGTTCGCGGGCATAGGCGGCGGCGTTCTGATAGGCAATCTCGGCGATCGAAAGCCCCTGCAGGCCGACGCCGAGGCGCGCCTCGTTCATCATGACGAACATGGCGTTGAGGCCCTTGTTCTCGGCGCCGATCAGGAAACCGGTGGCCTCGTCATAGTTCATCACGCAGGTCGCGTTGCCATGGATGCCCATCTTATGCTCGATCGCGCCGCAGGAGACCGGGTTGCGCGCTCCGAGCGAACCGTCTTCCCTAACGAGGAACTTCGGAACGATGAACAGCGAAATGCCCTTGGTGCCTTCAGGCGCCCCCTCGATGCGAGCAAGAACGAGATGGACGATATTGTCCGTCATGTCGTGTTCGCCGGCGGAAATGAAGATCTTCTGGCCGGAAATCTTGTAGCTGCCGTCGCCTTGCGGAACCGCCTTGGTGCGCAGCAGCCCGAGATCGGTGCCGCAATGTGGCTCGGTGAGGTTCATGGTGCCGGACCATGTGCCATCGACCATCTTCGGCAGATAGGTCTGCTTCTGCGCGTCGGAGCCATGCACGAGGACGGCCGCGATCGCGCCCTGGGTGAGGCCGGGATACATCATCAGCGACATATTGGCGGCGGAGGTGTATTCGCCGACAGCGCAATGCAGCACATAGGGAAGCCCCTGGCCGCCGAACTCCTCCGGCACCGCCAGGCCCAGCCAGCCGCCTTCGCGATAGGCGCGATAGGCGTCCTTGAAGCCCTTCGGCGTCGAGACGGTGCCGTCATCATGGCGCACGCAGCCTTCCTGGTCGCCCGAATAGTTCAGGGGGAAGAGCACCTCTTCGGACAGCTTGGCCGCTTCGCCGACGATCGCTTCGATCATGTCGGGCGTGGCTTCGGCGTAACCCGGCAGATTGTTGTAACGCTCGAGCCCGAGCACATCGTTCAGGACGAAGAGCGTATCGTTCACCGGTGCCTTGTAGACTGGCATTTCTCGAATTCCTCCAATTCGCCGCCGGATCTCAGATTCCGGCCACTGGGCTACTCTTACAAAATATTGACGTTTGCGTAAACGTCAAATTTGTGCCGCGCGTTGAAATTTTGGTGACGGGCGATGCGGGAACTGTTGGATCCAGGCAGTGGGAAACACCGGTTTTGGAGGTGCCGCCGGCGCAGTCCCTTCATAAGAATATCCGAACATTCGATTATGGAACCGAAATAAAAGGTTAAGACTTCGGCAAAACTTAACGAGTTGTTTACCACGTTTCGTAAATTGTACGAGTTGAGCAGCAATGCTTCGCGTTTCTTCAATTTTGTCCTTTGAGGAAACGCCGTTTTGCGGCTCGGTTTGAGGAAAGCCAATATATTTATCCCTTTCCGAATGGTGGGATGCGGGCGGCGCGGAAACGTCGCGATGTCCTCGTCCTGTCAGTCCGGTGGCCCGTAGTGGTCGATAGTTCGAAGCGAGCAAAAGACATGAGCGGATCGCGATCAAATCCTACCGGTACGGGCGACTGGGCGTCGCTGGACGCTTTGAGCCGCACGATCGAGGGGCTGGAGGCGCGCATAGAGGGCCTGATGGGCACCGCCGCCTCCCGGGAGACCCGCCAGCGCGTTGCCGGCGGCTATGCAGCCGCTCCCGAGCGGGCCGCCGTACCGGAGCGCATGTCACCCCGCGTCGAACGCGAGGCCCCGGTCAGCCGACCCTATGAACGCCCGCTGCGTGCCGAGCGTCAGGAAAACGATATTCGTCCCGACCCGCTTGCGGAGATCCGCCAGCGCCAGCGCGCGCTTGAGGCGAACCGCGAGCGGCTGCACGCGCGCCGTGACGATATCGCCCATGCCGAACCACAGCCGACCCGCCGGCCGGTCGATCCTTATACCTCCGCGCGCCAGCCGCAGCGGCCGACCGCCGAAAGCTCAGTCGACATCGCCCAGGCGCTCGTCAACCTTCGCCAGGATCTCAAGCGTGACATCGCCGAAAGCGTGACCCGCGAAGTCGGCGCCTTACGCCTCGAAATCCGCGACATCCGCGAGAGCGCGCAGAACACGCAATTCGCCGCCGACGTTCGCGAAGACATGACTCGCCTTGCCGACAGCATCAATCAACTCGCTGGCCAGCCGGAAACGATGGGCCTGAAGGCCGAGTTCGACGAGCTCCGCTCCCTGATGGACGGCCTTGCCCGCGAGGAATCCCTGCATCATGTCGAGCGCCAGGTTAAGGCAATCGACACCGCCGGCCTGCAGGATGAGCTCGTTTCGCTTGCTTATCGCCTCGACGACATGAAACAGCAGCTGGCCGGCAGGAACGACAGCCCGGCCGTGCATGCCCTGGAAAACAAGCTGCTGGCGATCGCGACCGCCGTGGAGAGCTTCGGCAGCATGATGCAGCCGCAGGATCAGGCGATGCAACGGCTGGAAGGCCGCATCGGCGGCCTTGCCGATCAGATAGACCTGATGGGCCGCGATGCGGCGCGGCGCCAGCCGGCCGACGATCTCTCCGGTCGTCTTGAAGCGCTCGCCGTGCGTATCGACGAATTGGGCAGCGCCAAGGCCGTCGCCCGGCTCGAGGAACGTCTGGACCAGCTTTCCTACATGATGGAGCACTCGCAGAAGGCCGCCGTGCAGCCCGAGCTCGTCGGTTATCTCGCCGACATCTCCCACAAGATCGATGCACTGGAGCATGGGTCGGTCGATCACGTGCTGGCGGACCGGCTCGATTACCTGGCCCGCCGCATCGACGAGATGGATTTTCATCCGCCGCTTCCCGCGGCCGGCCTCGACGACGGCATGGCTCACCGGCTGGAGGGGCGCCTGTCCGATATCGCGGCACGGCTGGAGGCCAGCACGGCCGCAGCGCCCACGGACACGCAGGCGCTGCGCAATCTCGAAGAGCAGATTGCCCATCTGTCCGCATTGCTGACGAATGAACCGAGGGCTGCTGCCGACCACATCCCGGTCGATTTCGACCGCCGGATGAGCGCCATCGAAGACTATATGGCGACCAATGACGAATACATCATCGAAGCGGCGCGCCACGCGGCGGAAGCAGTCGTCGAGGCCTATTCCCGGGACGGCGGGATCGGCAATGGCGTGCAGGCCGCCGATATGTCCGCTCTTAGCGCGCTCGCCGAGGATCTTCGCCATTTAGAGGATCTCAGCCGCAGCAGCGACGAACGCACGCACCGCACCTTCGAGGCGCTGCATGGCACGCTGCTGCAGATCGCCGACCGCCTGGATCACATGGAGCATCGCCGGCCGACACCTGCCATGCCCGGCGCCGGCTTCGAAAGCGACGTCTTCGCCGAAGAGAATGCGCCGGCAGTGAAACCGCCGATGGCCGGGCAGCAGAAGGCCGGGCCGATCATCCGCACGATTGCGCCCGCCGAATCCGCCGTCTCTTCCGAGGTCGCCATCGCGGAAGCGATCGATGCCAACACGAAAGCCGAAATCAAGGCGGCTGCGAAGAAGAGCGGCTCGAAGGCCGGTCTGCTCGCCAGCCTTGGCAAGCGTTTGTTCACGCCCGAAAAGGCGGAACCGATCTTCCCGCCGGACCGCCCGGTCATCGAACAGGCGCCGTCGATCGATCCCGCCGACATGATGCCCGCCGAAGAGGCCAACGCGCTGCTGGAGCCGGGCTCGGGCGCGCCCGACATCAAAAAAATCCTGGAGCGCGTGCGCGCCAGCCAGAATGCCGCGCGCAACGGCAACAGCCGCCAGCCGACCGAAATCGAACGCGCCGACTATATCGCAGCAGCCCGCCGCGCCGCTCAGGCAGCGGCGATGGAAGTCGACCAGACGCAGCGCTCGACCCCTTCGTCCAAGAAGGACGCAAAAAAGGGCGGTGCATTTTCGCGCTTCCGTCGGCCGATCCTGCTTGCCGTCGGCGCAGCCCTGCTCGCCATCATGGCGTTTCCGCTGGTCAACACGCTGACGCGCGGCCAAAAGGCCCTGCCGCCCGCAGAGGTCTCGACGATGGCCTCGCCGGCAGCCAGCGCCGCGACCAACGGCATCGCCGCCAATGCAAGCCCGATGGTGAACAACCAGCAGCTCGCAAACCAATCCGCCTTGCCTGCCGTTTCCACGGGCAATGCGGCGGACGTTCAACAGACGGCAGCGCCCACCAATCCGGCCCCTGCGCAGACAAACGATCACCTGACGGTCGCTGCTCCGCTCGACGGCAACCAGGCAAGCGAGGCTCTGGCTCCGGTCGGCAGCACGCCGCCGTCCGCACAGCAGACGGCAGCCTTCGTTCCGGCCGACAAGGCAGCGCCGGCAGCAGCTTCCTCAGCGCCAACGGACATCAGTGTGCCCGACGGCATCCAGCCGCCTTCGCTCGCCGCCGCCGCCAAGTCGGGCGACCCGGTCGCGCTTTTCGAAATCGGCGCACGCTATACGGATGGTCGCGGCGTCGCGGCGGATCTCAAGCAAGCGGCAAGCTGGTATCAGCTTTCGGCCGACAAGGGTTACGCGCCCGCGCAGTACCGTCTTGCCAGCATGTACGAGAAGGGCAACGGCATCGACCACGATCTGGCCAAGGCCAAGCAATATTACGAGCAGGCCTCCAATCAGGGCAACGCCAGCGCCATGCATAACCTCGCCGTCCTCTACGCCTCGGGCGCTGCCGGCCAGCAGGATTATGATTCGGCGGCAAACTGGTTCATCCGCGCCGCCAACCTCGGCGTGTCCGACAGCCAGTTCAACCTCGCGATCCTCTATGCGCGCGGCAACGGCGTGAAGGCGGATCTGCAGGAATCCTACAAGTGGTTCGCGATCGCCGCAAAGAGCGGCGACAAGGACGCCGCTCAGAAGCGCGACGAGGTCGCCAACGCCATGAAGCCGGCCGATCTCGAAAGCGCTCGCGCCAAGGTCGACCTCTGGAAAGTGCAGCCGACCGACGCCAAGGCCAACGGCACCGACATTCCGGAGGAATGGACGACCGGCAAGGGCGTGAACACAGCCTCCATCGACATGAAGAAGGCTATTCGCAACATCCAGGCGATCCTCAACAAGAACGGTTTCGACGCCGGTGCGCCTGATGGCAGCATGGGCGACAAGACCGTGGCGGCATTGAAAAGCTTCCAGAAGTCGGTCGGCCTGCCGTCGGACGGCCGGGTGACCGATCAGGTCGTCAAGGAGCTTCTGGCCCGCAACAAATAGGCTTTGCGGCTCCTGCGGAGTTCAGGACATCGACATGCCGGCGCCACCATGCCGGCATTTTTCGTTTCGGGGAGCCGCGATACGCACTGCCGTCTACATCCTGTCACCCGTCTGCTGGATCAACGTCACAGAAATGCGGAAAAATCCGCGCTAGAGTGGAGCCAGCAATTCGAAAACTGAAGCGGCATGGCTTTTCCTAAGGCTCTGGCAACGATTTCAGATTAGAATCCGCTGTTTAAAGGGGAAAATGGTCCGGGCTCCGGTCGACATGCCGGAATGCCTGCAAATGGGAACAACGCGTGACGATCTATCTGCCGATCGCAGAACTGTCGGTGAATATCCTCATTATTCTCGGCATGGGCGCAGCCGTAGGGTTCCTCTCCGGCATGTTCGGCGTCGGCGGCGGCTTTCTCATCACGCCCCTCCTGATCTTCTACAACATCCCGCCCGTCGTCGCGGTCGCCACCGGCTCCAATCAGGTCGTCGCCTCCTCGGTCTCGGGCGCGCTTACCCATTTTCGCCGCGGCTCGCTCGATCTGAAGCTGGGGGCGATACTTCTGGCGGGCGGCCTTGCGGGTGCGACGTTCGGCCTCTGGCTGTTCGTGCTGCTGCGCCGACTGGGCCAGATCGACCTGATCATCTCGCTGATCTACGTGCTTTTGCTCGGCACCGTCGGAACGCTGATGCTGTGGGAAAGCGTGCGGGCGATGCGCCGGGCCGCGGGAAAGCTGCCGCCGTCCTCCGGCAAGCCGCGCCATCATAACTGGGTGCAGCGCCTGCCCCTGAAGCTGCGCTTCAAGAAATCCAAGCTCTATCTCAGCGCCATACCGGTCGTCGGCCTCGGCTTCTTCGTCGGCATGCTGACGCCCATGGGTATCGGCGGCGGCTTCATCCTCGTGCCGGCCATGATCTATCTGCTGCGCGTTCCGACGAACGTGGTCGTCGGCACCTCGCTGTTCCAGGTCATTTTCGTGACGGCCTTCACCACCATCGTCCAGGCCGCAACCAACTATTCCGTCGATATCATACTGGCCTTCCTGCTGATGGTGGCGGGCGTCGTCGGCGCCCAATACGGCGTGCGCGTCGGCCAGAGGCTGCGCGGCGAGCAGTTGCGCGCCTTGCTCGGCCTCCTCGTTCTCGCCGTCGGGCTTCGCCTGGCAATCGCCCTGGTGGTCACGCCAGCAGACGTCTATTCTGTCGTCCTCGAAGGGGTAAGCAGATGAGGCGCGTCGGCTTGCTCATCGCCGCGACACTGCTGCTTGCGCCGCTCGGCGGCCAGGCGCAGGTGCTTCTCGATCAGCCGACGACCTCGACATCATCGCGCGAGACTATGGAGATCGGCACCTCGACGAGCGAGATCGCCATCACCTCAGACTTCGCCGGCGCCGACCTGACGATCTTCGGCGCCCTTTCGAACACCGACCAGCTGCTTCTGGCGATCGGCCAGTATGACATCGTCGTCGTGCTGGAGGGCCCACGCGAAAACGCCACGGTGCGTAGGAAAGAGCGCGTCTTCGGCATCTGGGTCAACACCCGGTCGATGACATTCGAGCATGTGCCGCAGGCCTATTCTCTGTCGAGCACGCGCGCCGTCGACAATATCACCGCGCCGCTCGAACTCAGCGACCGCGGCATCGGCGTCGACCATATTCCCCTGACCCCGGTCGGCTTCGTCGGCAATGTCGCTGACGTGCCGGAATTCCGGCAGGCCTTCCGCCGGCTGCAATCGGCCGGAGGCCTCTATGAAAGCGATCCGGCAGGCGTGCGCTTCGTCAGTTCCACACTGTTCAAAGCGACGCTCAGAATACCCGCCGATGTGCCGAACGGCGTGCATACGGTGCGCGCCTATCTCTTCAAAACCGGCAAGTTTCTGAACGAAAAATCCCTGCCGCTGCGGGTCATCAAGACCGGCATAGAGCAGATGATAACCGACGCCGCGCACCAGCGACCGATCACCTACGGCGTGTTCTCCGTCTTGCTGGCATTGATTACCGGATGGGCGGCAAGCTTCATATTCCGGAAAAGCTGATCATTCGCTTTTCTTGCGCTCGACGACCGCGAGATAGGCTTGCGTCAATCTGCCAAGCACCGACGGCGTGCCCGGTGGCAGCACCTTGCCGAGATGCCTGGCGCGCAGTTCGTCCATGAAATCCTCCCAGAGCTTCGGCCCACCCTCTTCCAGCAGCTCGGCGCGGATCGACAGTTCCTCCGAGACCGGAAGATGCTTGCGGCCCCAGGCGCCCATGTGGGCAAAGAGCGGCACGAGATCGATCGCCATCTCGGTGAGGCTGTAGACGGCTTTCTGTTTGTGGGTGGGATCATCGTCACGGGTGAGAAGCCCGCGCTCGACCAGCCGCTTCAGGCGGTCGGCGAGAATATTCGAAGCGATACCCTCCTCCGACTTCTGCAGCAGCTCGCGGAAATGGCGGCGATTGCCGAACATGATGTCCCTGATGATGATCAGGCTCCAGCGATCGCCGAGGATTTCCAGCGTCAGATTGATCGGGCAGCCTGAGCGGTGCAATGCGTCCATAAGAGTCTCCAAAAACTGCTTGCATTTTGCCATCAGTCGAACTAGTTTTCAACTGCTTGCATTTAGCAAGCGGTTTTGATCATGATACGGTTATGGCGAAGGAAAAACGATGAGGAAGCTTGTTGTCTGGAATCTTATGACGCTCGACGGCTACTTCGAGGGAATCAAGCCATGGGACCTCGATTTTCACATGCTCACCTGGGGCGACGAACTGGAACGCTATGCGACCGAGCTCGGCCACGAGGGCGACCTATTGATCTTCGGCCGCAAGACCTATGAGGGAATGGCCGCCTACTGGCGGACCGCAACTGAGACACCCGATATCGCCGCCTATATGAACGGTATCGCCAAGATCGCCGCCTCGCGGACGCTCGACAAGGCGGAATGGAACAATACCCGCGTGGTTCGCGACATTGCCGCCGAAGTCAGGAAGTTGAAGGAAGAGCCCGGCAAGACCATGTTCGTCTTCGGCAGCGCCGAGGTGACGGATGTGTTGCTCAAGGCTGATCTGGTGGACGAGATCCGCATCTGCCTCGTTCCCGTCGTGCTGGGCGCCGGCAATCCGCATTTCAAGCCGGCAGCCGAGCAGAGACCGTTGAAGCTGCTTGAATCCAGAGCGCTGAAAACGGGAGCGGTGGTCCTGCGCTACGAGCCGGTGAAATTTGCCTGAAATGCTTCAGGCCGACAGATTGCCAAACCGCACCGAATAGATCCGGTCGCGGCCGAGCAGGTGGGCGATCAGGCTCTCCGGCTCGAACAGGCCGGCCATGGCCTTGTGGCGAAGGTCGAGGCCGCCGGTCATGACGCCGAAGGCGGGCATCAGCAGACGTGCGCCGTCCGTGGCGAAACATGGGCGTCGCACCGATTTCTCACGGCGACGGACGGTGGCGGAAGGATGCAGGTGGCCGGCGATCTCGCCGGCATGCCGTCCCGTCTTCGGCTCGTGGCGGAAGGTCAGCCCGCCATAGTGCATCTCGTCAACCGAATGACCGGGCAGATCGACGGTACCGTCCGGATCATGATTGCCGTTGATCCATATCCATTCGCGGCCGCGCGCCATGGTGACGATCAGGCTCCGAAACTCCTCCGGCAGATGCTGCGAGCCAAGGCGATCGTGGAAATTGTCGCCAAGCGAGACGACGAGCTTCGGGTCGTAACGGGAGATGACGGCTGCCAGCACGGTCAGCGTCGCCAGCGTATCGTAAGGCGGCAGCAGCATGCCGCGGCGGGCGAAAGCGGCGCCCTTTTCCAGATGCAGATCGGAGACGACGAGAATGCCGGCATCCGGCAGATAGAGGGCACCGAGCGGATCGCAGAGGGCGGCAACGCCGTGAACGACGGTCTCGGCGCCCGACGCAGTTGTCGCGCCGTTCCCTTGACCGTTGATATCTCGCGCTAGCGCCAGGCGGTTCATCACCCTAATACTCTACCTTTGTCGTCTGTTTCGCATGATCTCGTCCAATAACCGCTTCACACTTTTTGGGATCATGCTTCATTCCATGGCCTCGCGGATCAGGTCGTCGGCAGCCTCCGCAAGCACGGCATCGTGGGCCTCGCCAGGCACCGGCACCTTGCCGATTTCCAGCATCACCGGCACGGCGAGCGGCGAGATGTGATCCAGCGCCCGGTGGGTGATATGGCCTTTGATTCGTCTCAGCATATCTCCAAGTCGGCCGATATCCAAAAGTCCCGTCGCGGCATCCTGCCGGGTCGCCTGCAGCAGGATATGATCCGGCTCGTGGCTGCGCAGCACGTCATAGATCAGGTCGGCGGATACCGTCACCTGACGGCCGGTCTTTTCCTTGCCGGGATGCCGGCGCTCGATCAAGCCGGCAATCACGGCACAATTGCGGAAGGTGCGTTTCAGCAGGAAGGATTCGTCGAGCCAGGCCTCGAGATCATCGCCGAGCATGTCCTCATCGAACAGATCGGAGAGGCTGAGACGGCGATTGGCGATCATCATCCCCATATCCTCCAATCCCCATATGCCAAGGGAATAATCGGTGGCGACAAAGCCCATCGGCTTGGCCCCGGCCCGCTCCAGCCGGCGGGTCAAGAGCATGCCGAGCGTCTGGTGCGCCAAACGCCCCTCAAAGGGATAGGCGACCATGTAGGCGCGGCTGCCGCGTGGGAAAGTCTCGATGAGAAACTCGTCGCGCCGTGGCAGCAGCGATTTTTCCTTCTGGAGTTCCAACCAGTCACGCACCTGATCCGGCAGGCGATGCCGTCGGTCGGGATCGGCGATCATCGCCCGCACCTGATCGGCGAGATAGGTTGACAGCGGAAACTTGCCGCCGGCATAGGATGGGATTTTCGGGTCCATGGAGAAAGCCTGCGACGCTAGGCATTCGTTCTCTCGGATGCCTTCGAAGCGCAGCACCTTGCCGGAGAACAGAAACGTATCCCCGGGCGAAAGCTGTTCGAGAAAATACTCCTCGACCTTGCCGAGCGGCGCTCCCCCTCGCCCGAGCGAGCCGAGCGCATTGCGCTTCACCATGCGGATATTCAGCATCGCCTCTTCGACGATGGTGCCGAGGTTAAGACGGTATTGTTGGGCGACCTGCGGATTGGAAACGCGCCAGCGTCCTTCCGGCGTCTTGCGGATGCGGGCATAGCGCTCATAGGTTCTGAGCGCATAGCCGCCAGTGGCGACGAAATCGACGATGCGCTCGAAGGTTTCCCAGGAGAGATCGGCATAGGGAGCGGCGCTCTGCACCTCATCATAGAGCTCCAGCATGTCGAAGGGCTCGGCGCAGGCCATGCCGAGCACATGCTGGGCGAGAACATCGAGCGCGCCGGCGCCGATCGGCGGCGTATCCTGCGCGCCGATATAATTGGCGTCGAGGGCTGCCTGGCATTCCATGACCTCGAAGCGATTGGCCGGCACCAGGATTGCCTTGGAAGGCTCATCCATGCGGTGATTGGCGCGGCCTATACGCTGGGCGAGGCGGCTTGCGCCTTTGGGCGCACCGACATGGATGACGAGATCGACATCGCCCCAGTCTATGCCGAGATCGAGCGTCGAGGTGGCGACGACAGCGCGCAGGCGGTTGGCGTCCATGGCCGCCTCCACCTTGCGGCGCTGGCCGACATCGAGCGAGCCATGGTGCAGGGCGATCGGCAGGTTGTCGTCATTGGCGGACCACAGCTCCTGAAACAGCATTTCTGCCTGCGAGCGCGTGTTGACAAAGAGCAGCGTGGTGCGATGGGCCTTCAGCTCGCGATAGATATCGGGGATCGCATACTTCGCGGAATGGCCGGACCAGGGGATGCGCTCTTCGGTTGATAGTATCGATATGTCAGGCTTGGCGCCGCCATCGACCAGAACTAGGCCGGCATGTTGCTCCTTCCCTTGCTCTTGCGCCACCAGCCATTTCTGCAGGTCCATCGGCTGGGCGACGGTGGCTGAAAGGCCGATGGTCCGGACGCTTGGCGCGAGCCTGCGGATGCGGGCGAGACCGAGCGACAGCATGTGACCGCGCTTGGAGGTGACCAGCGAATGCAGCTCGTCGAAGACGATATATTTCAGATCCTTGAAGAAGCGCTCGGCCTCGCGATTGGCGAGCAAAAGCGCCACCTGCTCTGGCGTCGTCAGAAGAATATCGGGCGGATTGAGTTTCTGGCGCTGCCGCTTGCCGGCAGGCGTATCGCCGGTGCGGTTTTCGACCGAAACAGGCAGACCCATTTCGGTAACGGGCTTCATCAGGTTGCGCTCGATATCGACGGCGAGCGCCTTCAGCGGCGAGATGTAGAGCGTATGGATGCCGGTGAAGGCCGAGCCGGGCGGGACTTTGCCGCGGCGGGTGAGATCGGTGAGCGACGGCAGGAAGCCCGCCAGCGTCTTGCCCGCGCCCGTCGGTGCGATCAATAGCGTGCTTTCGCCGGCCTCGGCGCGAGCTAACAGTTCGAGCTGATGGGCACGCGGCTGCCAGCCCTTTTCCGCAAACCAGCGGATGAAGGGGGCAGGCAGGGCAAGAGGGTGCTCCGGGTCGATCTGGTCCACGCGGGCAAATGTAATGGATATGCGGCGGATGAGAAGCGGGGATGTTTGACTTCGCATCGTTGGTTTTGGAGTTCGTAGAAAGTGTGCACCCCCTCTCTCATTGTCGTGACATCTCCCCCACAAGGGGGGTGTCGGGCGCGCAGCATATCGACAGCCACCTTTCAGGCTACATACCGCCCCAATTAAAAAAACAATTGACTCCGAGAATAATCGCGGATAAAAAATATCCATGATTAGAGAGGCCGAGACATGAAACTCGGAGACGGCGTCGAACAATCCATCCATTGCGTCAGCATGCTGGCTGGATTGTCGGATGGAGGTGTGCTTTCGGCCGCTGCCCTTGCCGAATTTCATGGCGTCTCGGTCAGCTACCTTCTGAAGCATCTGCAGGCGCTTTCGGGCGCGGGCATTCTCGATACGGTTCCAGGGCCGAAAGGCGGCTATCGGCTGGCGCGCAAGCCCGAGGCGATCAGCCTGCTTGATATCGTGCTGGCCGCCGAGGGTCCGGCGCCCGCCTTCCGCTGCGCGGAAATCCGCCAGCGCGGCCCGAGCCCATTGCCGGGGCGCTATTTCGCCAAGCCCTGCGGCATCAACGCCGCCATGCTTGCGGCTGAACGCGCCTATCGGGCCGAACTGGCCAAAACCAGCATCGCCGACGTGCTGACCGACCTCAGGCAAACGGACACGGACGGCGGCATAAACGCGAGGGGCTGCGCCTTTCTCGCGATCCATGAACGCAAGACCAAAAGCTGAACCAAGAACTTGAACCCAAGGAGAAGACCATGCATCCCCGTTTCAATTTCGCCAAAGCCTCGCCCGACTCCTACAAGGCCATCGTCGCACTGGAAAACTTCGTCCAGAGCTCGGGTCTGGAGCGCCGCTTCATCCACCTGATCAAGCTTCGCGCCTCGCAGATCAATGGCTGCGCCTATTGCGTCGACATGCATGTGAAGGAAGCCCGGCACGACGGACTTAGCGAACAATGGATCAACCTGATGTGCGTCTGGTGGGAATCGCCTGTTTATGACGACCGCGAACGCGCCCTGCTTCGCTGGGTCGACTCCGTCACCAAGATTGCCCAGACGGGCATACCGGATGCCGACTACGAACCGCTGAAACAACATTTCAGCGAAGAGGAGATCGTCAAGATCACCGTGGCGATCGGCGCGATCAATATCTGGAACCGGCTCGCCGTCGGCTTCCGCGCGCTGCATCCGGTCGATGCGGCAAACAAGGCGGCCTGAGTTTCCTTTTCCTAAACATGCTGTGCGTCGCCGCTCGCCACTGAACGCCGTCATCCTCGGGTCAAGCCCGAGGATGACGGCGTCTGGGTTAGCAGCCGGCGCACATGAGAATCTGGGCGATAAACGCCATTTGATAAGCTCAGAACTGGCCCAAAAAAACGAATGACGCGGGACCGAAGTCCCGCGTCATTCATTCACTTTCCTATGCTCAGCAAGCCAAGCTTGGAAGCTTTAGGCGGCAGCCGAAGCGAAGCCTTCAGTCGAGACTTCCGAGATGGTCTTCAGAACCTGCGAAGCGATCTGGTAGGGGTCGCCTTGCGAGTTCGGGCGACGATCTTCGAGGTAGCCCTTGTAGTCGTTCTTGATGAAGGAGTGAGGAACGCGGATCGAGGCGCCGCGGTCAGCAACGCCGTAGCTGAACTTGTTCCACGGAGCAGTTTCGTGCTTACCGGTCAGACGCTTGTCGTTGTCCGGGCCGTAGACGGCGATGTGAGCGTCGAGGTTCTTGTCGAACTGAGCCATCAGCGCTTCGAAATAAGCCTTGCCGCCGACTTCGCGCATGAACTTGGTCGAGAAGTTGCAGTGCATGCCCGAGCCGTTCCAGTCGGTGTCGCCGAGCGGCTTGCAATGGAACTCGATGTCGATGCCGTACTTTTCCGTCAGGCGCTGCAGCAGGTAGCGGGCCATCCAGATCTGGTCGGCGGCCTTCTTGGAGCCCTTGCCGAAAATCTGGAATTCCCACTGGCCCTTGGCCACTTCGGCGTTGATGCCTTCATGGTTGATGCCGGCTTCCAGGCAAAGATCGAGATGCTCTTCGACGATTTCGCGAGCAACGTCGCCGACATTGCTGTAGCCGACGCCGGTGTAGTACGGGCCCTGCGGAGCCGGGTAGCCGGCTTCCGGGAAGCCGAGCGGACGGCCGTCCTTATAGAAGAAGTATTCCTGCTCGAAGCCGAACCATGCGTCTTCATCGTCAAGGATGGTCGCGCGGCTGTTGGAAGCGTGCGGCGTAACGCCGTCCGGCATCATGACTTCGCACATGACGAGGGCGCCGTTGGTACGGGCCGGGTCGGGATAGAGGGCGACGGGCTTGAGCACGCAATCGGAGCTGCGGCCTTCGGCCTGCATCGTCGACGAACCGTCGAAGCCCCAAAGCGGAAGCTGCTCAAGCGTCGGAAATGCGTCGAATTCCTTGATCTGCGTTTTACCGCGCAGGTTCGGTACCGGGGTGTACCCGTCGAGCCAGATATACTCGAGCTTAAATTTCGTCATTACGCACCTCATAACAGTTAATCAGGCGAAGTAGAAAAAATTGCCGGCACGCCCGCCGAAAAATCCTTCACTACAAACGGCTGCCACATGACATGCATTTGACATGCCAGATTACGCGGCTGTTCGACTCGAGCGACGAGGATTTCGCAATTCGCACGCTTTTGCGCGGGGATTTATGAGCATTAAATGCCCAAATCTTTTCAAATCGTAAGCCGCTCGACGGCAGGTGCTGCCAACTTGTCGCACCCTCGCCGATTCGGGCCGGCCCGAAAAATCGGCCGGTTCAGACAGGGGGCGCCGATCTGGCGACATCTAAATTGCCTATAATTTCAACGTTTAGCATTTTTTTTGAGCAGAATGCTGAAATCTGCGTTTGGCTCTGCTATATATGAGTTGTCTCTTCAAGCACGCCCGCTTGAACACCAAAAGGAGAGACAAAGAATGGCAATCCGTGTTCAACACGAAACGGCAAAGATTTATCAGTTTCCCGTCAAGGCCCGCCCTACCGCGGTCGGCCAGCGCGCTAAGCTAAACCTCACCCCGGACATCGGCACGAGCATCGCGACGGCTGCATTCGACAGCTGGTATCACGAAGCTGCGATCGTCGAGTCCGACGAGACCCGCAAACAGTAAATCACTGGCCGTCTAGAAGGCGATATAGCGATCCGAGCGGTGATTGATCGCGAGGAAGAGGTTGAGGGCGATTGCGCCCAACACCGAGCAGATGACCACGAATGGCGAGGTCACTGCAAAAGCGACCGCGAGAACGCAAAGGTCGACCGCAAGCTGCACTAGCCCCGCACGTATGCCGAAACGCTCCTGCAAATAGATCCCCAATATGCCGACACCGCCCAGGCTGGCGCGGTGACGGTAGAGTGCGAGCAGTCCAAAGCCGAGCAGGATGCCGCCGAGAAGTGCCGACCAGAGGGCGTTGACATGGGCCACCTCGAACAGGCGCGGCTGAATATTGGTCAGCAGCGAGGTCAGCGCAATGGCGATGAAGGTCTTCACCGTGAAGGCGGGACCGAGCTGCTTCAGCGACAGATAGAAGAACGGCAGATTGACCACGAAGAAGGCCAGGCCGAAATTCACGCCGATCGCATAATGCAGCAGGAAGGCGACGCCGGCGGTGCTGCCCGTCAACAGCCCGGCGCTCGAAAGGCAGAAAAGCCCGAGCGACGAAACCAGACTGCCGGAAACTATGCCTTGAATATCCTCGACCAGCGAATGCCGGGTCGCGGACGTGTTCCAGACGCCAAAGGCGCTCTTCAGGTTTGCCATGTGCTTTCCCCTTTGTTTTCAGGGAATTTGCTGAAAGCCCGTGCCACAATCAAGAGCAAATATGTAAGGAATACTGACCTATTTAAAATTCGCAAGAATCGATCGGTCAGGCGGATTTGCGCGTAATGAACAGAATGCCGTGGACCGGTTTTCCGGCATCCATGCGAATGATGCTGCGCGCGAGATCCTGTACCGCAAAGCCATGGTCGGCCAACACCTCCCTCACATAGGCTTCCGAATGGGCGAAACGCAGAGAGTGGCGTAGCACATAGCCCTCAGGATGCTCCGCATCCTCGACCGAAAAGGCGAAGACGGCATTGTCGGCCGCCAGCATGCGCGTGATCGCCATGACGCCATGCAGATCGCCCAGATACATCAAGACATCGGCGGCGGTGATGAGATCTGCCCGTCCCGGCGCCAGCCCGGCATCGAAAACGCCCGATAGAAGCGGCTCCAGCGACAGATCGGCCTGGCCGAGATGGTCGTAGACGCCCTTCTCCGCTGCCTTGGCGAGCATGCCCTTCGACAGATCGAAGCCTTCGAGCCGATCGACGCGCCCGCGGATCTCCGGCCCGAACAGGCCGGTGCCGCAGCCGAGATCGACGGCGAGTTGGAAATGCGTTGATATATCGGCCGTGCCGGCGATCAGGGCCGCAAGCTTGCCCGGAACGCTATAGCCAAGCTTCCCCACCAGCGAAGTCTCGAACCGATCGGCGTAATCGTCGAACAGCCGCTCGACGTAAAGGCTCGGGGGCCGGTCCGGCACCGCCACTGCTCCCAGAACCGCAAGCTTAAGGCGCGCGCCGAAGACGTCGCCGGCATCCAGCGCCAGCACCTCGTTCAATGCAGCGATCGCGCCCGGCGCATCGCCGGCCTTTTCGCGATAGGTCGCGAGGGTGAACCAGCCCGCGGCCCAGTGCGGCACAAGCTCCAGCGCCTGTTCCATCAATTCGCCGGCGCTCGCTGGCTCGCCGCCCTCGGCAAGCATTTTCGCGTAGTCGGCACGACGGTCGGCAATGACATCGCCGGAGGAAAGCTGGCTCGGCAGCATGGGTTCGATCCTGTTTGACGCTCGGCTTTGGACGCGGCCACAAAAAAACTCAAGTCCTATTTCAGGCAGACGCGTGTTTGAGATGGATGCCAGGCAAAAGCGCTTGCGCGCAGCAGCCCGCGGCCCTATCTCAAAACCGACCGACTGCCCACTATGGAGACGTCAGCATGTCCGATCAGGTGAACAGATTCCTCGGCGACTCGCCGGGCCGCACAGTGGTGAAGCTCGTTGTCGTATCGCTCGTCGTCGGCTTCGTGATGAAGTTCTTCGGCTGGCGGCCGCTCGATTTCCTCAACGGCCTGCGCCGCTTCGTCGTCGATCTCTGGCACAGCGGCTTTGCTGCGCTCGGTGAGTTCGGTGATTATCTGGTTATTGGCGCATCCATCGTCATCCCGCTCTTCATCATTCTCCGATTGTTCAATTATAACCGCTGACATGAATTCCCAGACATTGCCTTATACGCGCCGCGATACGCTGCGCCTCGCCGCCCTTGCGCTCGCTGCCTCCGTTGCGAGCTGCGCCACGCCGCCTGCCCGCCTTTCCAACACGCCGGCCAGCGACCAGACCGCCTCCGCCCTACCGCTCGTCAACGCGCTGCGCGCCAAGAACGGGCTGCCGCCGCTGAAGATCGACACCGCCGCCAGCACCGCCGCCGTCTATCAGGCGCGACGCATGGCGGATGCCGGCAAGATGGAACATCTGATCGGCATCGGCGACGATTTCGGCAAGCGGGTCAAGGCGAGCGGCGTCAAGTTGCCGGCCGCCGAAAACATCGCCGAGGGCCAGCGCGACGTGAACGCCGCTGTCACGGCCTGGATCAATTCGCCGAAGCATTTGCACAACATGCTCGGCAAATATGACGGTATCGGCGTCGCTCTTGCCTATGCCCCCTCTTCCGGCAGCAAGCCCTATTGGTCCATGGTGCTCTCCACGGATTGAGGAGGCGCGAAGCAGATATGAATGTTCAGGACGCGAGCGGAAGGGTTCTGCCCTTCGATGTCACACATCGGCTCGTGCTGTCGATCGCGCTTCCGATGACCCTCGGCTTCATGACGACGCCGCTGCTCGGTCTTGCCGACACCGCCGTCGTCGGCCATCTCGGCCAGCCGGATGCGCTTGCGGGACTTGCGATCGGCGCGGTGCTCTTCGATCTCATCTTCGCAAGTTTCAACTTTCTGCGCGCCTCCACGACCGGGCTTACCGCACAGGCCTATGGCCGCCATGACCGGCACGAACAGCAGGCGGTCTTCTGGCGTGCCCTGATCTCGGCACTCGGCTGCGGCTTCCTGATCGTCGTACTGTCGCCCGTCCTGCTCTGGCTCGGCATCAAGCTGATGGGGCCGCAAGGTGCCATTGCCGATGCAACACGCACTTACTTCTCCATCCGCATGCTCTCCGGCCCGGCGGCACTTGCCAATTACGCGCTGCTCGGCTTCGTGCTCGGTCGCGGCCAGGGCCGCATCGGGCTGCTGCTGCAGACCGTCATCAACGGCGTCAACATCGCGCTCGCCATTTTTCTCGGCCTCTGGCTCGGCTGGGGGGTTGCCGGCGTCGCCTGGGGCACGCTGATCGGTGAGGCGACCGGCACGCTGCTGGGGCTCGCCATCGTGATACGCAGCTTTGCCGCCGAAGAGAGGCCGGCGCGCGCCGAATTGCTGTCGCGCTCCAAGCTCACGCAGCTCTTCGCGCTCAACCGCGACATCCTCATCCGGACCTTCGTGCTGATCGGCGCATTCACACTAATGACGCGCATCGGCAACAGCTTCGGCGCGGTGATGCTGGCCGCCAATGCGGTGCTGATGAACTTCTTCCTGCTGTCCGGCTATTATCTCGACGGACTGGCGAACGCCGCAGAGCAGATTACCGGCCGCTCAATCGGCGCCAACTATCGGCCTGCCTTCGAGCGCGGATTGAAGCTGACCGGGCTTTGGTCCTTCGGGCTGGCGCTTGCCGCTGCCGTGTTCTTCTTCACCGTCGGCCCGGCGCTGATCCGCCTGCTGACGACTTCGCAGGAGGTTCGCGCCGCTGCCGAAACCTATCTGCCCTGGGCCGCCGTCACGGGTCTGACAGGCGCTCTCGCCTTCTTGATGGACGGCGTCTTCATCGGCGCCACCTGGTCGCGCGACATGCGCAACCGGATGCTGATGTCCTTCGGTGGCTACCTTATAGCGCTTGCGATCCTCGTCCCGACGCTCGGCAATCACGGCCTGTGGATGGCCATGAATGCCTTCCTGCTGTTCCGCGGCATCTTCCTGGCCATGGGCCTGAAGAAACGGGCCGATCAGACGTTCCGGTTCGCCCAGTAGTCCAGCCTGATGTCGCGCAGGTCGCGGATCGAGCCCGCACGCTCGCGGTCGAGCAGCTTCGACAGGCCGGCGACGATCTGGCCGGGCAAGCCCGGCCCTTCATAGACCATGCAGGAATAAAGCTGCACCAGATCGGCACCTGCCTTGATCTTCTCCAGCGCCGTCTCGGCCGACGAGACGCCGCCGACCCCGATGATCGGGAGAGCGCTGCCGACACGGCGGCGCATCTTCGCCAGCACAATGGTCGACTTCTCGAAGACCGGCTTGCCGGAAAGGCCACCCGCCTCTTTCGCCTGTCGCTGATCCTTCAACCCATCGCGCGAAAGCGTGGTGTTGGAGACGATCAGGCCGTCCAAAGCGTGGGCCAAGGTTTCGGCCGCGATGTCGTCCATGCCCTCCTCGGTCAGATCAGGCGCGATCTTCAAGAAGACGGGGATGCGCTTGCCGGCCTTCGCTGCCTCCTCGTCGCGGGCGGCGAGCACGGCCGACAGCAGCGCCGACAGGCTTTCGCGCCCCTGCAGATCGCGCAGGCCCGGCGTATTGGGCGAAGAAATGTTGGCGGTGAAATAGCGCGCCACGGAATAGAAGCGGCGAATGCCGGTGACGTAGTCGGCGATGCGGTCGACGCTGTCCTTGTTGGCACCGATATTGACGCCGATGATGCCCTTGCCGCGAACAGCCTGCAGCCGGCGGAGAGCCGCTTCATGACCTTCATTGTTGAAGCCGAGGCGGTTGATGACGCCCTCGTCCTCGACGAGACGGAAGATGCGCGGGCGCGGATTGCCGGGCTGCGCCTTCGGCGTCACCGTGCCGATTTCGGTAAAGCCGAAACCGAGCTTCAACAGGGCTTCCGGCACCTCGGCGTTCTTGTCGAAGCCGGCCGCCATGCCGATGGGATTGGCGAAGTCGAGCCCGGCGACGGTCTGGCGCAGGCGCGGATCGGCGCTGACGCGGCAAGCCGGCACGAGGCCGGACTTCAGCGCCGCAATCGACATGCCATGCGCCGTTTCCGGATCGAGGAGGAAGAGGCCGCGCCGGCCGAGATCACGAAAGGCTCCGATCATTCGGCCATCTCCGGAAAGACATGCGCACCATCGGAACCGATCGGCAGCGGCTTTTCCCAGAGCACCGCCGAAAGCGGCAGCGGCGCGTAGAGATGCGGGAAGAGATCGCCGCCACGCGAGGGCTCGAACACCAGCTTCTCGCCAAGCACATCGCCGTCGATCGCCACCAGCAGCAGCCCTGCCTGGCCGGCGAAATAGAGCTCCGCGGTTTTCACCGCCTGCCTGGCCGTGGACAGATGAATGAAGCCGTCGGTCAGATCGATCGCCGCGCCATTAAAAACGCCGGTTTGTCTGGCCTGCTGCCAGAGCGCATCCGGCACGATCTTGTAAACCACTGGCATCGCGGTCATCATCCCTATGTGAACATTTGCTCTGATAGGGCTTTGCACGAAAACCGCCGTCGATGTCCACGGGGAAACGTGCGCGAAGATGCACAGTTAAGCAGAAAATCCGGAGGATGACATGACGAAGGAAATGAGAATCGGCATCGCGGCCCTGCTTCTGCCCGCCGCTGTTCTTCTGACTGCACCCGCATTCGCGGCCGAACCGGACGCAACGCGCTTCCAGCTGGAGCGAAGCGGCGATCATTTCGTCCGCCTCGATCGGCAGACCGGCGCGATGTCCATCTGCCAGGATCAGAACGGCAACCTCGTCTGCCGCATGGCCGCCGACGAGCGCGCCGCCTATGACGACGAGCTCGACCGTCTCTCCGACCGCGTGACCAAGCTGGAAAAGACCGTTGCCTCCAACAACGGATCAAGCCTTCCGAGCGACGCCGATGTCGATCGCACGCTCGGCATCATGCAGAAATTCATGCGCGGCTTCATGGGCATGGCGAAGGAATTCCAGAACGAGCAGCCGGACACCAAGCCGCAGCCACAGAAGACCTGAGGCCCGGGATAGCTGGGCGATGAAAGCACAGGGATAAAGGACCGTATTCCTATCTCGCCCTTTACTCGCCAAAATGCCTCGGTTAACCTTTTTGCAATGAGTTGAGCGCCGGGCCATCCGGCGCGCGGATGCTGAGCGGCGATGCTGTCACATGAGCAGATATGGGGTGCGATAGACAGGCTCGCCGAGCGATATGCCTTGACGCCCTCCGGTCTGGCACGCCGAGCGGGGCTCGATGCTACGTCCTTCAACAAGTCGAAGCGGTTGAGCCAGGACGGGCGCCTGCGCTGGCCATCGACGGAATCGATCGCCAAGGTGCTGGATGCGACAGGCGCGAGCCTCGAGCAATTTCTGGGTTTCCTGCGGAGTGGCGAGATGTCCGCCCAGGGAATTTCACCAGCCGGCAGCTCCATTCCGCTTATCGGTTTTGCCCAGGCAGGCGCCGGCGGTTTCTTCGATGACGGCGGCTTCCCGGCGGGCCAGGGCTGGGATATGGTGGAATTTCCCGCCGCGACCGGGCATGAGGCCGGCGTCTATGCGCTGGAGATACAGGGTGAAAGCATGCTGCCGCTTTACCGCGACGGCGACATTCTGATCGTCGAACCAGGGGCTCAGATCCGGCGAAACGACCGTGTCGTGGTCAAGACCCGCGACGGCGAAGTCATGGCCAAGGTCTTGCTGCGGCAGAGTGCACGCTCGATCGAGTTGATGTCGCTCAACCCCGAGCACCCCAACCGCAGCTTCGATCTGGCGGATGTGGAATGGATCGCCCGGATCATATGGGCAAGCCAATAGGAAAGTTTTCTCGGTATGCGTCGTAATATTTTGCTTGGAGGTGTGGCGGGCGCGGTGGTCGGTTCGTGGTTGACGCTGATCGTGGTCCAGCTGGGAGAGCATGGCTTTTCTCTGCCCCACCGAGGCGCTAGCGGCGCGGTGACGGAAAATCGGCCGGCGACAGCGCCGGCGGAAACCGCCAAGGCCGATCTCACGCCTGCGAAGAATAATGATGCGCCAAAGCCCATCGATACAGCTAAGCAGGACGATACGACCTCCAATAAAACGCAGCCGGAAGATCAGACCGGGGCGCCGCCCGCCAAGCCGGCCGTGGAGATAGCGCCTGGCAGCGATGTAAGTAAGGCTGCGGAAGACAACGCAGCCACTGCTCAGCCGGCAGTGGCGCAAGAGAGCAAGGCCCTTCCCGCCACAGCGCAGTCGACCAATGTTTCGGCAAAGCCGAATGAGGCGCCGCCGGCACGGTTCTTGAAAAACACGGACACGCCCTCGGACCAGACTTCAGGGCCAACCGAAGTCGCGGCGGACAAGGCCAGCGCCGCATCGACATCGCCGGATCCTGCGCCTGCCGACCAGGCTAAAGTAGATCCGACGCCGGACAACCGGATGCCGGCCGATCAGATCGACAGGCAGATGGCTGCATCCGAACATCAGACCCTTCCGCCCCGGCCTCAGTCGGAGCAGGCTTCGCTCGGTGATGCGCAGAAACCTGAGGAGCAGATAAAGCCCATCGAGCTTGTCCGACCCTTCGCGGATCAGGCGGGTGTGCTGACCATTGCGGGCAGGAGCGTGCAGCTCACCGGCATCATCCCAACCGATGTCGATCGGATGTGCACCGGCCCGAGCGGCAAAAGCTGGCCTTGCGGACTGGCTGCCCGCACCGCATTCCGCATGTATTTGCGCGGACGCACCATCGACTGCGACCTGCCGAGCGCGACCTGGCAGGGCACGGTGAAAGGTGCCTGCCGCTATGTTCGCGTCGATCTCAGCGCCTGGCTCGTGCGTTTCGGCTGGGCCGAGCCGGAACCCGGATCGCCGCTGGCGCCGCTTGTCGACGAAGCAAAGCAGAAGCAGCGCGGCATCTATGGTGACGACCCACGAAAGACTGGAAAATCGACCCTTGGGCCTGCTTTGCCCAAGGAAGATCCGCTCAATCCGATCTGACGCCTTGCTTCCGCCACCAGCTTTTGCCATGAGACGCGCGACTTTTCAGTCTGCCAAATTCGAAGGACTTCGCCTGTCATGAACAAGCCGCTTTCCGCTCACGAGGCCCTCATCTACGTCATGGTACTGGCCTCGGCCGTCGATCGAACGATGAACGACCGGGAACTCAGCCGGATTGGAGAACTCATCCACGCCCTGCCGGTTTTCAAGGGTTTTGACGACGAGACGCTGATCTCGGTCTCCCGCGATTGCGCCAAGCTTCTGGCGAACAATGAGGGGCTCGATATCGTACTTGAAACCGTGCGCGACACCTTGCCGGCCCGGCTCTACGACACGGCGTATGCGCTCGCCGTGGAAGTCGCGTCGGCCGATCTGTCGGTCAAGGCGGAGGAATTGCGCCTTCTCAGCCTGCTTCGCGACCGCCTGGGCCTCGACAAGCTCACCTGCGCGGCCATCGAGCGCAGCGCGATTGCCCGCTACCGCAAGGCCTGATCAATAGAGCCCGTAAGGGAAATAACGCAGATAGATTTCCTGCAGCCTGCCATCGCGGGACAGAGTGGCGAGGGAATGATTGATCGCCGCCGTCAGATCGGCGTCCTGCTGACGCAGCATGATGGTCATGCCTTCGCCGAGGAACTGCTGGGAGAGATAGGGACCGTCGAAAAGGGCGCAGCATTTTTCCGCCGCCGGCGACGATACCCAGAAGGACAGTTGCAAGCCGTCGGCAAAGACGGCATCGATCTTGCCGTCCTTGACGGCCGCCAGAAGAGCCGCCTTGTCGTCAAACGGCACCGGCTTGATCGCCGGGAAGAAAGCCGCCATCATAGCCTCGTGCATCGTCCCCTTGACCACGCCGACGGGGTGTCCGGCAAGCGATGCGGCCGTCGTGCCGCTGATCGGAGCCTTGAGGTTGCGGACGAAACGAGCCGGCAACGTCAGGAAGGGGCGTGAAAAGGCGAAGGTCTTGCGCAGCTCCGGGGTCACGGCGACGCCGGCAATCACCGCATCGCCCTGCGAAGCCGTGAGCGCCCCCTGCAATTCGTTGAACGGTAACGCCTGGATCTGGCATTTGTCCGATATGCCGAGTTCGTCGCAGATCTTGCGGGCGAGCTCGACATGAAAGCCTGCGAGCTTGCCGTTCTGATCGACGAAATTGAAGGGCGGGAAATCGATCGAGGTCAGAAACCTCAATCTCACCAAAGAAGACAGATCAGGTTTCGGCAGTCGCTCGCGCGCATCGAACAGGATCGGCAGGCTCGGCGGCTTGGCTTCCTGGGCGGCAAGCGGCAAGGCGCACGACATGGCGATCAGCGCCGCGCGCGCCAGAAGCTTCGTTGCGGAGGTTGGCGACGAAAGGCAAACACGCATGGTGATGATCCAGCCTCCGGTCGTGTGTATCGATCCCTGATTCACCAACCGATGTAGCAGAGTCATGCCGCAGGGGGAATATCGCGCCAAGGAATGATGGCGGCAGCGTCCGCAAGATGAATGGCGGACGCGTGCCGCACCGGTCGGTTGCGAGATTTTGAACAAGCACAAAATTGCCGTGGGAATTCGGCCGCATAAGTGCCCTCGTTAGCGGTCGATTAAGCTCTATTGATTGTACTCGCGGCATCGACGACGTCGGCCCGGCAGCCGATCGCATGATGCAAGTCGTCCGAGCCTTCTTCGCAAGGTATCCCGCAAATTCGGCTTCATCCGCACATATCAGGCGGCGCGATCCTCACCGTCCTTCCAAGACGAGCGGACCCTTGCGCATTCTCCTCGATAAGGGCGCGGCACCCAAATGGACCATCATGTTCAGGAACCTGAAAATCAAAACCAAGATGCTTGCCGTGATCCTTTTTCTCGGCCTCATCTCCTTCGCCGGCCTGCTGTATATCGCCGGCGAGTCCCGCAAGGCGGACCAGGCCTACAAGGCCTTCCTCGATCGGGAAGCCATTGCGGCGACGGAAGGGGCGCGCTCGAATTCCGCCGCACTGGCCGGGGTACTGCAGGCAAGCCTGATGCTGAATTTCGATCCCGGCAGCGATGCCGTCAAGACGGCGGCGACGGCGGGCAGCAGCTATTTCAGCGAGGCGAAGGATAGGCTGAAGCATGCCGAGAGCCTTGTCCCCGCCCGGAAGCAGCCCATCGACGCGATCCTCGCCGGACTGGATGACTTGCAAACGCTCACGAACAAGGCGATCGAGCAGCGCAAGAATGGCGACGCCAAAGGCGCCGAGGCGGGCATGGCCGTGGTCAACGACAAACTGCTCAAGCTCATGGTGCAGATGCAAGCCAATGGCGATGCGCTGGCAAACCGAATGAACAGCGGCGGCGATGCCTTGTCGGCGGAGGTCAACAGTGCCATCGATTATACGCTCGGCACCCTTGGTGCCGTGACACTTCTCTCCCTGATCTTCGGCATGTATGTCGCGCAGAAAAGCATTGCTGCGCCGCTGATGCATCTGCATCACCGCATGACGACGCTCGCCGGCGGCGATACGGCAAGCGAAATCGAAGGCCACGACCGTCGCGACGAGATCGGCCAGATGGCATCAGCCGTCGTCGTGTTCCGCGACCACGCGATAGAACGCGCGCGGCTCGCGGCGCAGGCCGAAGCCGACCGGACGCTCAGCGACAGCGAACGCGCTCAACGCGAGGTTCGGCAGGCTGCCGAGGCAGCGCATCTGCAGCAGGCCGTTCAAGCGGTCGGCGATGGCTTGAAGCGTCTTGCGGAAGGCGATCTCATGACGCGCATCGACACCCAATTCGTCGAACATCTCGATCAGCTCCGGCAGGACTTCAACAACGCGCTCCTCAAGCTCGACGGGGCAATGCACGCGGTCGGCGCCAATGCCAGCGCCATCAACGCCGGTGCCAACGAAGTCCGTGGCGCAGCCGACGAGCTTTCAAGGCGCACGGAACAACAGGCGGCATCGGTCGAGGAAACCGCCGCCGCGCTGGAACAGATCACCACGACGGTCAAGGACGCCGCCAGGCGTATGCAGGAAGCAAGTCAACTCGTCGTCCATACGCGCGCAGGCGCGGAGCGGTCCGGCGAGGTCGTTCGCAATGCCGTAGAAGCCATGCAGCAGATCGAAAAATCCTCCGGGGAGATCAGCAACATCATCGGCGTCATCGACGAGATCGCCTTCCAGACCAATCTGCTGGCGCTGAACGCCGGCGTCGAAGCCGCCCGCGCCGGCGAGGCCGGCAAGGGCTTTGCCGTGGTCGCCCAGGAAGTGCGCGAGCTGGCGCAACGGTCCGCCAATGCCGCCAAGGAGATCAAGACGCTCATCGCCACCTCCGAAACGCATGTCCGGACCGGCGTCGGCCTGGTCAACGAAACCGGCAAGGCACTCGACGCCATCGTCTCGGACGTGCAGGAAATCAACCGGCATGTACACGCGATCGCCGAAGCCTCGCGCGAGCAGTCGGCCGGCCTGCAGGAGATCAATACCGCCGTCAACGCCATGGATCACGGCACCCAGCAGAACGCCGCCATGGTGGAGGAAAGCACGGCTGCGAGCCACAGTCTGGCGACCGAGGCCGCCTCTCTGGCGGCACTCATCGGCCAGTTCCGCACGAGCGGAGGCGAGGCTGCACATGTACGTGCGGCGCCTGCCGCAACCAATGCGCCGCGGCCCACTGCGCGACCCCTGCCACGACCTGCGCCAGCTCCCGTCATCCGGGCTGTCGACGGCGTGAAGGCACGTCCGGCGCCCTCGCCGGCGCGCGCGCTCGGCCAGAAATTGCTGAGTGCGTTCAGTGGCAATCAGCCACCGGCCACGACGAGCAAGGACGCGGACTGGACGGAATTCTGAGAACGCCGCGATCGTAAACCATTTGGCGAATAGACTGCAGGCGGCACGTCTTAACGAATGCCGCCTGTTTCGACACGTCAATGCCTATCGGTTTGTCAATCTCTTCGAAGAAAGAAGCTGCTCGATATTTTCGGCAGTGGAGTTGTCTTTCTGTCCGCGCCATTTCAGCAATCTGGCGGGCGCACCGACATAGATGCCGTATGGCTCGGTCTTCCCCTTGACGACGGCATTCGCGCCGATGACGCATCCCCTAGCGATATGGGAGCCGCCCAGGATCTTCGCTCCCGCGCCGATCCAGACATCATCTTCGATGACGACAGGCTTCCTCGTGAGACCCTGCTGGCGGATGGGCTGGGTGAGATCATCGAAATTGTGATCGAAGGATACGACCATGGCATGGGCGGCGATCCGCACATCGTTGCCGATCGAAATCCCGCCACTGCCCAACAGAATTGTGTACTCGTTGAAGGAGACGTGATTGCCGATATCGATGCTGCCTTTTTGCGCATCGATGACGACGCCCTTGCGGAAATGCCCCTTTGCGCCGATGCGAACACTGCCGCGCTTCCAGATGATCGTCGTTCCCAGCGGAATTTTCGTGCTGCGCGATATCGTGAGCACGCCACGCACAAAGATCGCCTTCAATCTGTAGAACCATGCAATGCCGCGCATAAGGACGCTCCTTTCAAGGGGCACTCCTTTTGCCATTCTTGTCTGGCACCCACCTGAATGAGCCAGCATATGGCGACGCGGAGGCGAGGCGGCAAGTGTTGCCGTTTTCTTGCATCCTTCACCTACGCTCCGCAAGGCCTGTGATCAAGGCAACCGCGCCAAAGCCTGCGGCCGTTGCACAGACGGCAACCCAGCCACCAAAATCCCATGCGGTGCCGGCAAGCGCCGAGCCCAGCGTGCCGCCGAGAAAGAAGATGCCGACGAAGAGACCATTGATGCGTCGAGCTGGCGAAGCCATGAGCGCCGATTGCGCATGTCGCTGGTATCACGCGGTCTCGGTATCGGCGTCCTGACACCGGCGGCGCTATCGGAAAGCCGCTGGCGCGATGCCGTCGAGGTCATCGAGGCGCCGGATTTCAGCCCGAAAGTCGTCAACTGGCTGATGCATCGCCCGCAGGCCGGACGCCTCGCCCGCCCGATCGCAACCTTCGGCGAAGCGCTGAAGGTTGCGCTGAAAACAAGAGGCCGTTTTTGACAAGGGCAAGTTGGAGCGGGTGAAGGGAATCGAACCCTCGTATTCAGCTTGGGAAGCTGCTGCTCTACCATTGAGCTACACCCGCCTGACACCCTGAGATGTCCAACAGTTGGCGGTCTCTGTCAAGGCCAGTCGCTAGCCCCTCAGAGCCGAAAGTGCTTCGACAGCTTCAGGCCCTGCGCCTGATAGTTCGAGCCGAGGCCGGAGCCATAGAGGCTGCTCGGCTGTTCCAGCATGTGTTCGTAGATCAGGCGCCCGACGATCTGGCCGTCCTCAAGGATGAAAGGCACCTCGTGGCTGCGCACTTCGAGCACGGCGCGGCTGCCGCGGCCGCCGGACGGCGCGTGGCCGAAGCCCGGATCGAAGAAGCCGGCATAGTGGACGCGGAATTCGCCGACCAGCGGATCGAAGGGCGTCATCTCGGCGGCATAATGCGGCGGAACATGCACGGCTTCGCGAGAGACGAGAATATAGAATTCGTCCGGGTCGAGGATCAGTTCGGTGCGACCGCGGCTATAGAGCGGCTCCCAGAAATCGAAGATATCGTGCTGGGCCTTCTTGTCGACATCGACAACGGCGGTGTGATGCTTGCCGCGATAGCCGATCAGGCCCTCCTTGTCGCCGGCAAGATCGATCGACAGCGCGATGCCGCCGCCGGTGATGTTCGGCTTCTTGCTGGCCACCAGCGTTTCGGTCTCGTGCAGGGCCAGCAGTTCCGGCTCGGTGAGCACGGCCTGGCCGACGCGAAAACGGATCTGCGACAGGCGCGAGCCGCGGCGCACGACGATCGGGAAGGTGCGCGGGCTGATTTCCAGATAGAGCGGGCCGGAATAGCCGGCCGGGATCTTATCGAACTCTTGCGCCCGGTCGGTGATGACGCGGGTGAAGATATCGAGGCGGCCGGTCGAACTTTTCGGATTGGCCGACGCAGACATGTCAGCCGGCAGATCGAGGCGCTCCATCAGCGGCACGATATAGACGCAGCCGGTTTCCAGCACAGCGCCTTCGGAGAGATCGATGACATGCAGCTTCAACCGGTCGAGCTTGTCGGCGACGAGATGCGACGGGCCGGGCATGAAGCTGGCGCGGACGCGGAAAGCATGCGCGCTGAGCCGAAGATCGAGGCTCGCCGGCTGGATCTGATCGGCGTCCAGTTCCCGTTCGCTCGTCAGCCGCCCCGCGTCAAAAAGCGCCGCAATGGCGCGATCGGCTAGAATTCCAGTATTGCGAGCCATCATGCCTCATCCCCGGCACACAATCCTGCAAACCATAGCGCGATCTGAAGGGTCATGTGCAAATTCCAAGTGTTACCGTGATCCTTTGCGCAGCCTACGGGCGCCAGGCACAGTAATTTGTCGCAGACAAAACCAAACTCAGGGAATTGACGCAAGCGATCAACGGCAGTATTGCAACTTATCCCGTGGTGATTTGGCCGGTCGGCTTGCAGCCACGTTAAATAAGTGGCTAAAAAGACCGGGTTGAAACCGGTCTGCAATTGCGGCCGGTTTTTTTGTTTTGAAAGTGGTGATGGCATGAGCAAGACTTGGCGCCCCGCAACCCAGCTCGTTCACAGCGGAACGCTCCGTTCGCAATTCGGCGAAACATCCGAAGCAATCTATCTGACCCAGGGCTTCGTCTACGACACCTCGGAAGCGGCGGAAGCACGCTTCAAGGGCGAGACGGATGGGTTCATCTACGCCCGCTACGGCAGCCCGACCAACGACATGTTCGAAAAGCGCATGTGCGCGCTGGAAGGCGCGGAAGATGCCCGCGCCACGGCCTCGGGCATGGCCGCCGTCACCGCCGCCATTCTCTGCCAGTTGAAGGCCGGCGACCATATCGTTGCCGCTCGCGCGCTCTTCGGCTCCTGCCGCTGGGTCGTCGAAACGCTGGCGCCGAAATACGGCATCGAATGCACGCTGGTCGACGGACGTTTCGTCGAAAACTGGGAAAAGGCCATCCGTCCCACGACCAAGGTCTTCTTCCTGGAAAGCCCGACCAATCCGACATTGGAAGTGGTCGACATTGCCGCCGTCGCCAAACTCGCCAACCAGATCGGCGCCAAGGTCGTGGTCGACAACGTCTTCGCCACCCCGCTCTTCCAGAAGCCGCTGGAGCTCGGCGCCCATATCGTCGTCTACTCCGCCACCAAGCATATCGACGGCCAGGGCCGCTCGCTCGGCGGCGTCATCCTTTCCGACAAGCAGTGGATCGACGAGAACCTGCAGGATTATTTCCGCCACACCGGCCCGGCCATGTCGCCGTTCACCGCCTGGACGCTGCTGAAGGGCATCGAGACACTGCCGCTGCGCGTCGCGCAGCAGACGGCGAATGCCGCCAAGGTGGCCGATTTCCTTGCCGGGCACCCCGGCAAGGTCGCCCGCGTGATCTATCCCGGCCGCAAGGATCACCCGCAGGCCGATATCATCGCAAAGCAGATGACCGGCGGCTCGACGCTGGTGGCCTTCGAGCTGAAGGGCGGCAAGGAAGCGGCCTTCAAGCTGCAGAACGCACTGGAAATCGTGCGGATTTCCAACAATCTCGGCGACAGCAAGAGCCTGATCACTCATCCGGCCACCACGACGCACAAGAACCTCACCGACGAGGCGCGCGCCGAACTCGGCATTTCGCCGGGCACCGTGCGCTTCTCCGCCGGTATCGAAGACAGCGAGGATCTGGTCGAGGATTTCGCCCGCGCTCTGGAACAGGTCTCCGCCTGATATCAATCGACAAGCCGCCCGGAGATTTTCCGGGCGGCCCGACCTGCCCTGAGCAGGCCATGATGCAAGCAGACGGCCAGCGTCAGCTCGCCGCCTTGTATTGAACCTTGCCGGCATGCAAGAAGAACAGCTTGTCGAAAAGCGCGAGATCCAGCGGGTTCGGCAGACGAACGTCATCGAGATCGGGCAATGGCTTCAGCGCCGGATCGTATGAACGGTCGATTTGCGAGATGAACACGACGATCACGCCCTTGTCGCGCGCGAAGGCCTTCAATGCCCGGACCTGGGTCATCAATTCTGGCTTCTCCCGCTTCTGATCGAGTATCTGCAGATAGTCGACCACCGCCAATGTGCCGCGCGGCACTGAGGCCAATTTGCGCGTGATGTAATCGGCACTTATGGCATCGGAACTGTCGAGCTCGAACAGTTCCCTGAACTCGGCCTGATCCACGCCGATGATCCGAAAGCGATCCAGGACGACCTTCTCCGTATCCTCCAGCGTGAAGAAGGCGCTGCGATTGCCAGCCTTCATGGCTCCGACGGCGAGCTTGAGGCTCATCAATGTCTTGCCCTGGCCGGGCCGCGCGCCGACCAGCACCAGATCGCCCGGACTCAAGAGCGAGAACAAATCGTCGGCGGGTACGGCCGCTTGCGTCTTGGCCGCAAGCAAGCTCCAGCCTTGAAATCCTTCGCGGGCCGCTACGCGATCCAGCGCGGCATGCAAAGGAATATTCTGTTGACGCGACAGCAGCCGCGCCTTGCGCTTCAAATGATAAACAGGGGCGGAAAGCCTCATTGTAAACCTCCTATTGCGAGCAATGACCGCAACCCCTCCTTATGCCCGGCGCTCAAACAGTCGGTTTGATGATCGACAGCCCCGCATGAAGTATACTTTCCCGGATGGAGGGGGGAGGCACGGGCCATGCCAGAATCAGATGATAGCCGAAATCCCCTCGCCGGGAAATCGCAGAGAAGCGCTTCTCGGGGAACACAAGACCGGTTTGGGAATTATATGATCTAGAGATTTGGATTGAGGCGTGGCGGACATGACAATCGAGTCTCAAGTCAACCTGCAATTTCCGTAAGCGTTTCCGCCCATGGAGGGTATTCGGGCAGCAGTATGCGGGATAACAGTGAAAGAGAAGCGGCCTGTGATACTTTTGGCTGCGGCCTATTAACCTTCGATATTAGCCGTAATAGCTAAAAACCGGGATGCTCCGGCCGATCACACGGGTTTTCACCGATCCGTTCCTTGACGGAATAGGTTGCTTGTAGGATACCGCTAGAGATCCTGCATTTTGCGGGACGGTGGAAAGCGGATAATATGCCGCAGACTTAAAGATACTGAGGCTTTTCCAGCGTTTGTCCGACGCTTGATGCTCCAGCGCAGTGGTAAGGTATCAGGCATGTATCGCGCCCTAACACGCGACATAGAAGTGGTCGTGGAGCCGTTTTATCTGGAGGAGCAATCCGATCCGGATGACGATCGCTATGTCTGGGGGTATCGCATCGTCATCTCCAACCACTCGAAAGTTTCCGTTCGGCTGGTGACGCGCTATTGGCATATCACCGACATGAACGGAATAGTCGACGAAGTGACCGGCCCCGGCGTCGTCGGCGAACAGCCGCATCTGCGGCCTGGCGACACCTATGAATATTCCTCAGGATGCCCGCTGGACACACCCTCGGGAATGATGTTCGGCCACTACCAGATGGAGACGGATGACGGGGAACTTTTCCATGTCAAGATCCCCGCCTTCTCCCTCGATACGCCCAACCTGATGCGCACGCTGAACTGAGCCCGATCAGGTCACATTTATCTCGGCTGCCTCGAAGCGGTACGTGGTCGAGCAGAATTCGCAGGTGACGGCGATTTCGCCGTTCTCCTGGCTGGCCTCGATCTCCTCGGCCGAGAACCCCTGCAACACGCCCTTCAGCTTGTCGCGCGAACAGGAACAGCGGTCGAAAACCGCCTTGGGTTCGTAGACGCGCACGCCGCGCTCATGAAAGAGGCGGAACAGCAGGCGCTCGGTGCCGACAAGCGGATCCGTCAATTCATCCGCATCGATGGTCTCCACCAGGCTGCGTGCTTCCGCCCAGGCATCGTCCTCGACATGATCACGCATGCCGCTATCGCCATCGCCGCCATGGAGATCCGGCTGGCGCATGCGCTCCGGCGCTTCCGGCAGGAACTGCGCGATCAGGCCGCCCGCCCGCCAGCGATGCCGCGGCTTGCCGTTCTCGTCACGATCGAAAAGTTCTGCGGCGCCCAGGCGAACCCGAGTCGGTATCTGCTCCGACTGGCGGAAATAAGTGCCGGCAATCTCCTCGAGCGAGGCGCCGTCGAGAGCGACGATGCCTTGATAGGGTTGGCTGTAGCGACCCTGATCGATAGTGAAGGCGAGCACGCCCTTGCCGAGCAGCTGTTCCGGCTCGGTTTCACCGGCGGCGATCGCCTTTGCCAGAGCCTCTTCATCGAAACGAGCGTAGGCGCGGACATTTTCCGGCGTCGAGAAATCGGCAACCAGGAGGTCGACGGGACCGTCGCTCTTGGTCTGCACGGTGAACTTGCCCTCGAACTTCAGCGAGGTTCCGAGCAGGACGGTCAGGACGATGGCCTCGGCCAAAAGCCGGGCGACCGGGGTCGGATAGTTGTGCCGGGCAAGAATTGCGTCCAGCAACGAACCAAGCTGCACGGCACGACCGCGCACATCGAGCCCTTCCACCTGGAAGGGAACCACGTGATCGTCACCGGCAAAATCAAACTGACCCAGCGAGGCTGCATTTTCGGCCATTGCTCTACTCCTACTGCGCCCGCGCCCTCAGACGCGGTTTCATATCCTCAGATTGCGCCCAGGCACCAAGCAAGAATCGACTTTTGCGCATGCAGGCGGTTTTCCGCCTCATCGAAAACAACGGATTGCGGACCATCGATCACTTCATCAGTCACTTCCTCCCCGCGATGGGCGGGCAGGCAATGCATGAACAACGCGTCCTTGCCGGCCTGTGCCATCAAAGCCGCGTTGACCTGATAGGGCTGGAAGACGTTGTGACCGCGGGCCCGGTGTTCCTGATTCATGGAAACCCAGGTATCGGTTACCACGCAATCGACACCGGCGACCGCACGGTCGGCATCATGCGAGAGCATGATTTCGGCGCCCTGGTTGCGGGCCCAGTTCAAATAGTGATCCTTGGGCTCGGAACCAAGAGGTACCGCCATGTTCATGCGATAGCCGAACCGCGCAGCGCCTTCGATCAACGAATGCAGCACGTTGTTGCCGTCGCCCGTCCAGGCAATAGTCTTGCCCTTGACCGGGCCGCGATGCTCCTCGAAGGTCATGATGTCGGCCATGATCTGGCAGGGATGCGTATCGTCGGTCAGCGCGTTGATGACCGGAACGGTCGCATGCTCCGCCAGTTCCAACAGGCGCGAATGATCGGTCGTGCGGATCATGATCGCATCGACATAGCGCGACAGCACCTTCGCCGTATCGCCGATCGTCTCGGCGCGGCCGAGCTGCATTTCGGTTCCGGACAGGAAAAGTGTCTCGCCACCGAGCTGGCGCATGCCGACGTCGAAGGAGACGCGGGTCCGGGTGGAAGGCTTCTCGAAGATCATCGCCAGCATCTTGCCGGCAAGCGGCTTATCGGCGGTACCCGCCTTCAACGCCCTTTTTCGCACGATCGCGTCATCGATGATGTGGCGCAGATCGGCGGCCGCTACAGCCGAGAGATCGAGAAAGTGTTTCGGAGAAGCCATGTCCTCACCTGTACTCCAGAAAAAACAATAACGCCCGCATAGGGCAAGAACGCCCCGACTGCGGGCGTCGAACTTAGGCCGATTTCTTGACGCGGGCGGCGCGTACACGCTCGGCCGCACGCTCGATGCGAGCAAGACCTTCGCGCGCTTCCTCGGCGGTCACGACCAGCGGCGGCAGCAGGCGAACGACATTGTTGCCGGCCGGAACACCCAGCAGATGCTCGGCGCGGATCGCCTGCAGCAGATCCGCTTGCGGGATGGCTGCCTTGATGCCGAGCATGAGACCTTCGCCGCGGATGTCCTCGATGATATCCGGGAAGCGATCCTTGAGCGAGGCAAGGCCCTGGCGGAAGACCAGCGCCATATCACGCACATGCTCCAGGAAGCCATCGGCCAGCACGATATCGAGCACCGCATTGCCGACCGCCATGGCAAGCGGATTGCCGCCATAGGTCGACCCGTGCGTGCCGGCCTTCATGCCGGAGGCTGCCTCTGCCGTTGCAAGGCATGCGCCGAGCGGGAAACCACCGCCGATACCCTTGGCCACCGCCATGATATCGGGCTTGATGCCGGCCCATTCATGGGCGAAAAGCTTGCCCGTGCGGCCGACGCCGCACTGTACTTCATCGAGCACCAGGAGCAGACCGTGCTCGTCGCAGATATCGCGGAGACCGCGCAGGAATTCGTTGGTCGCCGGGCGGATACCGCCCTCGCCCTGCACCGGCTCGATCAGGATCGCAGCCGTCGCATCAGTGATTGCGGCACGAACCGCATCAAGATCGCCGAAAGCCACCTGGTCGAAGCCGGGGGCCTTCGGGCCGAAGCCTTCGATATACTTTTCCTGGCCACCGGCAGCGATCGTCGCGATGGTACGACCGTGGAAGGCACCTTCGAAGGTGATGATATGGAACTTCTCGGGATGCCCGTTGGCAAACTGATAGCGCCGCGCCGTCTTGATGGCGCATTCCAGCGCTTCGGCGCCCGAATTGGTAAAGAACACCTTGTCAGCGAATGTGGCTTCCGTCAGCCGCTTCGACAGCTTCTCCTGACCGGGCACTTCGTAGAGGTTGGACAGGTGCCATACCTTGTCAGCCTGCGCCTTCAGCTCGGCCACGAGATGGGGATGCGCATGACCGAGCGAATTGACTGCCACACCGGCCGCGAAATCGAGGTAGCGTTCGCCATTTTCCGTGATCAACCAGACGCCCTCGCCTCGCTCGAACCGCAGCGGAGCGCGCATATAGGTGTCATAAAGCGCCGCTGTCTCGGCCATGGCGTATCTCCTCGATCACAACCCTAAGGACCAATCGCTTCCTTTCCATGAAACGGGTCCGAAAAAATTAAAAATGCCGCCTTGCGGCGGCGTGGGCACTATTGATGTTTTGCACCGCGATGTCAACAAAACTGGCGATTTAGCAGGTGCGAGAGAGCGGCCGAGGCCGAACGGGATGCGTTGGCCGGATCATATTGCATAAATGCCACGCCAGGACAGCAAGTTGGGGAAAACCTCGAAATCGATTCCTCAAGATTCCCGCGACTCTTGTCACGGAGTCAGCCTCACACTAGGTTAAAAACCAATTGCTAGACTGCATGCGGCGGAACTAGTCACCACAATTTTAGAGCGTTTCGCGCCTCGATCCTATGCGGGGCAATGGTGAAGGATTCTGCCATCGGAAACGCGACAGCGGAGACAGGGCATGAATTGGACAGACGAACGCGTCGAGAAGCTTAAAAAGCTATGGTCCGAAGGGTTGAGCGCCAGCCAGATCGCGGCGCAGCTGGGCGGTGTCAGCCGTAACGCCGTCATCGGCAAGGTGCACCGCTTGAGCCTGCCGGGCCGAGCGAAGGCGGGCGGCACGGCGACCGCTGCCCGAACGCCGAAGCGCGGCGCCTCGGCGCCCCGCGCATCGAATTATACATCGCGCGTCGCAACCCGCACGGTTACCCGCCAGCAGGGCGCGACCATGCTCAAGGAAGAGATTGAGGTCGATGCGGTCAACGAGATCCAATATCGTCCGGCTGCCAACGTCGTCGTTCCGATCTCTCGGCGCCTCGTCCTGACCGAGCTGACGGAACGCACCTGCAAATGGCCAGTCGGCGACCCGCTGAAGGACGATTTCCACTTCTGCGGCAACGAGAGCCCGGATGCATCGCCCTATTGCGGCTACCATCAGCGCCTGGCCTACCAGCCGGTGCATGAACGGCGTCGGCCAGCTCAACCGCGCGGCTGAGATGCCCCATAGAGCAATTCCAGGAAAAGTGCGTAGCGGTTTTCCGTCCGGAATTGCGTAAAAACAATAGTATAGAGCGGTCACGCGAGTCGGTGAAACGCGTAACCGCTCCAGAATAAGATAAACGAAACGGGCCGAAAGGCCCGTTTTCTGTTTCCGCCGCTATGTCGATGCCTGAACGGGCGTACCCGCTCAAGCTTCCATGGAGTAACCCGCACCGCGAACGGTGCGGATGACATCCTGCATATTGGAGAAATTGAGCGCCTTGCGCAGGCGGCCGACATGCACGTCGACGGTACGTTCGTCGACATAGATATCGTGTCCCCATACGCCGTCGAGCAGCTGCGAACGCGAGAAGACCCGGCCCGGCGAGGACATCAGGAACTCCAGCAGGCGGAATTCCGTCGGTCCCAGCCGCACTTCGCGGCTCTTGCGGTGAACGCGATGGGTCTCGCGATCCAGCTCGATATCGCCGCAACGCAGTACCGTGGAGAGAACCTCCGGGCGGGCGCGCCGCAGCATCGCCTTGACGCGGGCCATCAGCTCCGGCGTCGAGAACGGCTTGACGACGTAATCGTCCGCGCCGGTGGAAAGACCGCGCACGCGCTCGCTTTCCTCGCCGCGGGCCGTCAGCATGATGATCGGCAGGCGCTCCGTCTCCGGCCGCATACGCAGCCGGCGGCAGAGCTCGATGCCGGATACACCGGGGAGCATCCAGTCAAGGATCAGAAGATCGGGGATGCGCTCCTGGAGACGCAATTCGGCTTCATCGCCTCTGAGGATCGTATCGACCTCGAAGCCCTCAGCCTCGAGATTGTAGCGCAGCAGAACGCTGAGCGCTTCCTCGTCTTCTACAACAGCAACTCTCGGAACCATGCGCCTCTGGTCTCCTTTTCTTCGCTTCCAGATTATTCCGTCACCGCGCCAACGGTGTTGGCGGTATCATCCTTCGGGCGCTCGCCTTCTGGCTGGGCGCCGGTCGCCATGTAATAGATCGTCTCGGCGATGTTGGTGGCATGGTCGCCGATGCGCTCGATGTTCTTGGCGCAGAAGAGAAGATGCGTGCAGGTGGTGATATTGCGCGGATCTTCCATCATGTAGGTCAGCATCTCGCGGAAGAGCGAGGTGTACATCGCGTCGATTTCCTCGTCGCGCTCTCGGATCGACACAGCCTTGTCCGGCGAACGGGTGGCATAGACGTCAAGCACTTCCTTGAGCTGGCTGAGCGCCAGTTCGGAGAGATGCTCGATGCCGCGGGCAAGCCGCCGCGGAACGCCTGTGCCCTGCACGGCGATGACGCGCTTGGCGGTGTTCTTGCCGAGGTCGCCGACACGCTCCAGATCGGAAGCGATGCGGATCGAGCCCATGATCTCGCGCAGGTCGGCGGCCATCGGCTGCCGGCGGGCGATGGTGACGATCGCCTTGTCGCCGACTTCCCGTTCCGCATGATCGAGAATGACGTCGTCGGAAATGACCTTCTGCGCAAGACTGGTATCGCTTTGGACCAGTGCGCGAACGCTGTCGCTGACCATTTGCTCGGCCAGACCGCCCATTTCCGCAATGCGGCGCGTCAGGAACTTCAGGTCTTCGTCATAGGCAGAGAGAATGTGAGTGGAGACCATTTTTCTATCCTCAAGGTGAACTGTGTGAAAGGAGCCGCGCGCACGGCATCATCAACCAAAACGGCCCATGATGTAATCCTGCGTGCGGAAATCGTCGGGATTGGTGAACATTTTATCGGTATCGTTCTCCTCAACCAGATGGCCGAGATGAAACATTGCGGTGCGTTGCGAAACGCGGGCTGCCTGCTGCATGGAATGCGTCACGATGACGATGGTGAAGTTTTCCCGCAGCTCATGGATCAGATCCTCGACCTTTGCGGTTGCGATGGGGTCGAGCGCCGAACATGGCTCGTCCATCAGGATGACCTCTGGACTGACTGCGACCGCGCGAGCGATGCACAGACGCTGCTGTTGGCCGCCGGACAGGCTCGTGCCGGCATCATAGAGCCGATCCTTGACCTCGCCCCAGAGACCGGCTTTCTGCAGGCTGGTCTCGACGATATGCTCGAGATCGGCTTTCGAGCTGTGCAGGCCATGGATGCGTGGTCCGTAGGCGACGTTCTCGTAGATCGACTTCGGAAACGGGTTGGGCTTCTGGAAGACCATGCCGACACGCGCGCGCAGCTCCACGACATCGATGCTGTTGTCATAAACATCCTGATCGTCGAGCGTGATCTTGCCGGTGATGCGGCAGGTCTCGATCGTGTCGTTCATTCGGTTGAGGCAACGCAGGAAAGTGGACTTGCCGCAGCCGGAAGGACCGATCAGTGCCGTGACCGTATTGGCGCGAATGTTCAGGTTGACATCGAAGAGCGCGCGCTTGTCGCCGTAAAAGACCGAGACGTCCTGGCCGATCATCTTGTAGGGGATCGTCATCATCTTCTTGGCTAATGCTCTTTCGCCCGCGGCTTCCGTCATCATGTTCATTTGGTCGCCCTCCCCTACCAGCGCCGTTCGAAGCGGCGCCGCAGCAGGATCGCGCCGATATTCATCGCAACGAGGAAGAAGAGCAGCACGATAATCGCTCCGGAGGTCCTCTCGACGAAGGCCCGCTCCGCTTCGCTCGCCCACATGTAGATCTGCACCGGCAGCGCCGTCGAAGGATCGAGCGGCGAGGCCGGATAGTTGGCGACGAAGGCGACCATGCCGATCAGAAGCAGCGGCGCCGTCTCGCCGAGCGCATGCGCCAGCCCGAGGATGGTGCCCGTGAGGATGCCCGGCATGGCGAGCGGGAGCACATGATGGAAGACCATCTGCATGCGCGACGCGCCAAGGCCGAGTGCCGCGCTGCGGATCGATGGCGGTACCGCCCGCAGTGCCGAGCGCGTGGCAATAATGATCATCGGCAGCGTCATCAGGCTGAGCACCAGCCCGCCGACCAGCGAGGCAGAGCGCGGCAGCCCCATCATGTTGATGAACACCGAAAGGCCGAGCAGGCCGTAGACGATGGAGGGCACCGCCGCGAGATTGTTGATGTTGACCTCGATCAGATCCGTCAGCCGGTTTTTTGGCGCGAATTCCTCCAGATAGATCGAAGCGGCGACACCGACGGGCAAGGCGAGCGCGAGGACGGTCAGCATCAGATAGAGCGAGCCGATCAGCGCGACGCCGAGACCCGCGGCCTCGGGGCGGCTCGAGTTGCCCGAGAGGAAGAGACCGCTGTTGAAAGCTTCGTGCAGCGCGCCGCTGGCTGTCAGCTGCTTCATCCAGCCGAGCTGCCGATCGGAAACCTTGCGATCCTTCTCGTCGGCCGCCAGGTCGATCTGCCCCTTGTTGGCGGAGTCGATATTGGCGCTCGCAAGGAACGTCACATTCCCAGTCGTTCCGATGATCGAGGGATCGGCCATGATCTTGTTGCGCAGTGCAATCCGCGCACTGTCCGACACCATTGTCGTGGCTTCGCGCACGAGTACGCGATCGGAAGGATCGATGCCCAAGGCCTTCACCAGCGCATCGCGCATGAGGACCGGATAGTTGGCTGATATCAGCACCTTCGGATCGCTGGCGCGCTTGCCGGTGGGGTCGATGACTTTCTCGGTGAATTCGATCGGTAGGGTTATCGAGGTCTGCACGAAGGCGGTATAGCCGTTGCGGACCACGGTCGAGACAAGCGTGAGAAGGAAGACCAGGCCGAAGACTACGGCGGCGATGCCATAGGCCCGAAAGCGGCGCTCGGCGGCATAGCGCCGCTTGATGCCGATATCGCGCCGCGCCGGGGCGCCCGGCGTAAGCCCGCGCGGAATATTCTGTGACGAGGAGGATACGATGTCGCTCATTCGTATTGCTCCCTGTAGCGGCGGACGATGTAGAGCGCGTAGACGTTCAGGCAGAGCGTCAGGCAGAACAGCGTTATGCCGAGCGCGAAGGCGACCAGTGTCTGCGGCGAGGTGAACTCCAGATCGCCGGTCAACTGGTTGACGATTTTCACGGTAACCGTCGTCATGGGTTCGAAGGGATCGAACTGCATGCGAGCCGCGACACCGGCGGCCAGCACGACGATCATCGTTTCGCCGATTGCCCGCGAGGCGGTCATCAGCAGCGCGCCGACGATGCCCGGAAGTGCCGCCGGCAGCAAAACGCGCTTGACCGTTTCCGAGCGGGTGGCGCCAAGACCGAGCGAGCCATCGCGCAGCGACCGCGGCACGGCCATGATGATGTCGTCTGACAGCGAGGAGACATAGGGAATGAGCATGACGCCCATGACGAAGCCCGCCGTCAGGACGCTCTGCGCCTCGATGAAACTTGTATAGCTTCCCGTTAGCAGGCCATCGATCTCCGCCGAGATGTCTCTCAGGAACGGCCCGACCGTGACGAGGGCAAAGAAGCCGTAGACGATCGTGGGAATGCCGGCCAGCACTTCGAGCAGGGGCTTGGCGATCGAGCGCACGCGGGCCGAAGCATATTCGGCCATGTAGATGGCGGCGAACAAGCCGATCGGCACCGCGAACAACATGGCGACGAGACCGATATAGATCGTGCCGGCCAGCAAGGGTATCAAGCCGAAAGTTCCGGATGTCTGTGAGCCGGCACCGGTGAAGCGCGGATCCCAGACAGTGCCGAAGAAGAACTCATGGGCAGGTACCATGCTGAAGAAACGCGCCGCCTCCGAAAGCATCGAAAAGGCGATCCCGACCGTCGTCAGCACCGCAATGGAGGAGGCGACGATCAGGGCGCCGAGGATGACCTGCTCGACACGGTTGCGGGCGCGAAAACGCGGGGCGATGGCACGCAAGCCATGAACCGCGCAAAGCAACGACAGAAGGATCGCCGATGCAGACATCACCATCCGGCTGACTTCGCGCATGCCGTTATATTTATTGGCTGCATCGATCATGTAACCCGTTGGGCGGACCGCGAGTGGCACGCCCTTCTGCGCCAGAAGCAACTGGAGATCGGCCGCGCCGCCGTCAACCGCGGCGAGTTCCTGGCCATCGAGCAGGCGCATGCCGTGGGCAATGCTGCGCACCATGCCATAGCTGAGGTTAAGCTCCGCCTGCGGAAGGGTTCTCACCTCTTCCGGAAAGGACTTGACCACCAGGCGATCGATAATAATCGGGCTGACGATCAGCCAGACACAGACGAGCGCCAGGGCCGGCAGCACCGCCCAGATCGCAGCATAGGCGCCATGATAGCCGAGCCGGGAGTGCATCGAGGAAGACCTGCCGCCTGATATCGCAGTCGCCCTCGCGCGCCCGAGCACGAAGGCAAGGGCACCAATGACCGACAGACACAACAACAGCAGCGATATGCTCATTCCCACTCCCCGGCGAACACCGGCGCGGATCAAACCCGCACCGGTGCATAGTCTCTATGCACTTACATGATCTTCCCGCCGGCGAAGTCCTTGCGGATCTGGTCGCGCTCGCCATCCGGAGCGGGCACGAGGCCGTATTCCGCCAGCGGGCCGTCCGGTCCGATCATCTGATCGCTCGTGAAGAAATCGACATATTCCTTGAGGCCCGGAATGACGCCGAGATGCGCCTTCTTGACGTAGAAGAACAATGGACGCGACACCGGATAGGTGCCATCGGCGATCGTCTGGCCCGACGGCACGATGCCGCTGACGGTGGCGACCTTCAGCTTGTCGGCATTGTTCTGGTAGAAATACAGGCCGAAAACGCCGACGCCGTGCTTGTTGGCATTGATGCGGGCGAGCGTCTCGGGATAGTCGCCGTCGATATCAACTGCGACGCCATCCTTGCGTACAGCGACGCATTTCTTGGTTTGCTGGCCGGCATCGGAAACGGCTGCCTTGATCACGTCGACCGCTCCGGAAGCCTTGCAGCCGGCGGCAAGCACCCGCTCCTCGAAGACTTCCCGCGTCCCGTGCTTCTCGCCCGGAATATAGGCTGATATCTCGAAATCCGGCAGCGACGGCTTGATCTCCGACCACTTCTTGTAGGGATTCGGAACCAGCTTGCCATCAACGACCACTTCGGCGGCAAGTGCCTTATAGAGATCGACGGGCTCGAACTTGATGTCCGGATTGCTCTTGTCGAAAGCGAAAACTATGCCGTCGTAGCCGATCTTGATCTGCTGGATATCAGCGACGCCGGCAGCCTTGCAGGCTTCGATTTCACTGTCCTTGATCGGGCGCGATGAATTGGCGATGTCGATGGAATCCGTTCCGACGCCCTTGCAGAATTCCTTTAGGCCGGCCCCGGAGCCACCCGACTCGACCACGGGCGTCTTGAAATTGGTAAAGGTCTCGCCGAAGCTTTCGGCAACGATCTTGGCATACGGGAATACCGTAGATGAGCCGGCGATCTGAATCTGATCGCGAGCCGTCGCGGCACCAGCAAAGGCAGCCGATGCAACCAGCGCAAGAATAGACAATTTCAAAGCATTCATAATGAATCCCCCTGACGAGCTCTGAAGAGCGCTGTAACGGATGCCACATCCGCCTGGTTCAGCATCACTTTCTTAGCGGCCAAAGCACCGCCCTTTTATGTCAGGCGAGTGAAACAATTATGACAGGTCATCTCTTTGAAATTAATGGAATAAATCACGCCAAAAATGGGCGATTTATGGGGGTTCTTAGAAACGGACGGTAAAGTCCGTTCCCTTCCCGACTTCCGACTTGACGATCAATCTGGCGCGGTGCCGGGTCAGAATGTGCTTGACGATGGCAAGCCCGAGGCCGGTTCCCTTTTTGGAGCGGCTGTCCTCGACATTGACGCGATAGAAGCGCTCGGTCAGGCGCGGTACATGTTCTGCGGGAATTCCCGGCCCGCTGTCGGACACGACGACCTCAACCGCCTGGCCCGGCTCGTTCAGCAAGGTAACCTCCACCGCCTTGCCTTCCTGGCCGTATTTGCAGGCATTCTCCATGAGATTTTCGAAGACCTGCACCAGCTCGTCGCGGTCGCCCAGCACCTCCACCTTGCCCGCCGGCATATGCAGATTGATCGTCACGTCAAGATCGCCGGCAAGCGGTAGCAGCGAGTCGCGCACATGACCGAGCAGCGGCACGAGATCGACCTTCTGATCCGGGGCGATGTGCGATTTCAGCTCCAGCCTGGATAGCGACAGGAGATCATCGACCAGCCGGCTCATGCGCGTCGTCTGGTCGAGCATGATGCCGAGGAAGCGCTGCTGTGCCTTCGGATCCGCTTTGGCCGGCCCCTGGATGGTTTCGATGAACCCCCGCAGCGACGCAAGCGGCGTGCGCAGTTCATGGCTGGCATTGGCAACGAAATCGGAGCGCATGCGATCGATGTGACGCAGTTCCGATATGTCGCGAAACGACAGCAGGAAGAAGCCGGTCTCGACATCGGCCTCCGGCAGCTCGACCGGCGCGATGCGCACGATATAGACGCGCTCCGACGGCAGGCGCTCGGAATGCTCGATCTGGTTCGGCGTGTTGGTGGCTATGGTCTCGCGCACCATGTCGAGCAGGCCGGGGGAGCGCAGCTTCGAGGAGATATGCGCCCCCGCGGGGAAGGCGCCGAAGGCCTTTTCGACGGCTGCGTTCTGCACCAGTACGGATGCCTCGCGATCGATGATCAGCACCGGGATGTCGAGTGCAGCCAATCCCGCAAAAACCATGCGCAGCAGAACTTCCGGATCGATCGGCTGAGGTTCCTCCCGCGACGGCACGACGATCCGCTCCACCAGCGGAGGCCGGATCAGCGCGACGATCATGACGATGGCCCAGATCCAAAAGACAGCGCCGGTATTGATGCCCTCGATGAGCGCAAGTACGGCGATCAGCGTCGCCAGGATCAGCATAGCGCTCTCCTGCCGCAACCGCAGCGCCAGTCTCCTGACAAATGACCATTCGTCTTCCAATTGCGCCCGTCCCTTTGTCTGTCGTTACGGAATGCTGGATTCCGCCTCTTAACCGGGATTCATGACAGAAGTATTCGGCTCTATCCACAGAAGGCGATAACTCACAACAATAAACGTAGCCGGCAAAGAAGGAAACCCGCAAAGGGCTTGAAACCATTGGATAAAAGTCCCAGTTTGCCCAGCGAGCCTTTTGTCGTGCCCAAGCGACATGTTTAACAGAGCGTAAAGAGCCGAGGAGCCTGACATATGGGAGAAGAACAAGCGAAGAGCCGTGCCGTGGAGCTGGATATCCGCGGCAGCAAGCGCATATTCGATGTCGATGATCCCGTGCTGCCGGGCTGGATCGACGACGAAGCGCTGACTTCGGGCGGCTACCCTTACAAAAAGAAGCTCAAGGAAGAGGAATATCAGCAAGAGCTGGAGATGCTGCAGATCGAGCTCATCAAGGTGCAGTTCTGGCTGCAGGCGACAGGCAAGCGGGTGATGGCGCTGTTCGAGGGACGCGATGCCGCGGGCAAGGGAGGCTCGATCGCCGCAACCTCGGCGCATATGAACCCTCGCCTGGCACGCGTCGTGGCGCTCACCAAACCGACGGACCGCGAGGCCGGGCAATGGTACTTCCAGCGCTATGTCGCCCAATTCCCAACGGCGGGCGAATTCGTTCTCTTCGACCGCTCATGGTACAACCGCGCCGGTGTCGAACCGGTCATGGGCTTCTGCACCCCGAAGCAGTACGAGCAGTTCCTGAAGCAGGCGCCGCAGATGGAAAAGCTCATCGTCCAGGATGGCATCTCCTTCTTCAAATTCTATCTGGATATCGGCAGAGAGATGCAATTGAAGCGTTTCCACGACCGATGCCACGATCCGCGCGCCGTCTGGAAGCTTTCTTCCATGGATATAGCCGCCCTGCCGAAATGGAAGGACTACGGCGAAAAGCGCGACCGCATGCTGAAGGATACGCATACCGATTACGCGCCATGGACGGTCATCCGCGCCAACGACAAGCGTCGCGCTCGTCTGAACCTCATCCGTCACATCCTGCTGACGCTCGACTATGACGGCAAGGACAAAAAGGCCATTGGCGAAATCGACGAAAAGATCCTCGGCATGGGTCCAGACGTTCTCAAATAGGGGAAGGGCTACCCGGGCCTATTGTCCGGGCAGCACGCGGATGGCGTAGACGTTGATGCCGCGGGCCTTGCCGTCGACGTCGCTGTTGATGATCAGGCGGCCGGGGCTCGTCGGCGCCAGCGAGCGATCGTAGCGGACCTGAAACAGCGCATCCGTCTTCTGGCGGCTGACCGTAAAGCGATGCCGTCCACAGCTGCCGAGCGAGCCGAAGTCGCATTCGACGGTAATCTGCGTCGGCGTGTCCGAGGTGGACTGTAACGTCAGCGCGATCGTCGACGGCTTGCCCGCCATCTGCTGCAGCACATTGATAGGCACCTGGACCGAGGCCGCGCCATCCGCGCCGCTGCTGAGAGAGGTCAGCCGCACGGCCGGCCCCTCGTTTTCCGAAATATTCTCAGCCTTCGCCTGCGCGCCGGCGGTGACCTTCGACGCGTCCGTCGGCTTCAGTATCGCGACCCACTCTTCGGAAAAGCTGTTCTGCGGGTCGATGGTCGCCAGCCCCGGATTGGCAGGGCCGCTGCTATCCCCGTCGCCCGACGTATCTTCGTCGCTGTTGCTGCCGCTGAAATCCTGCGAATCGATATGCGCCGGCGGATTGCGGACACTCGTGTCTCTCTGCGCCGCCGACATGAACACGCCCGAAGTCTTGATCCACCAGGCTCCGACACCAAGGAAGGCGAGCAGAATGCAGAATACCAGCAGGCGCGAGAAGAACTTGCGCGGCTTGCGGCGAACCGCAGCGCGCTCGGGCTTGAAATTCATTGTTCGCGCCGCTGCCGGTGCGGCTGCGGTCGCCGGCCTTATGGCGCTATCGGCGCCGAGATGATCGGCCGGCCCTGCGCGCATATCACCGAAATCGCTCTCCGGTGCTGCGGGCTCGACTGTTTCGGGTTCGACCGGAGCGGAAGCGTGGACGGAAAGCGAGGGGTTGCGGGTTTCACCGCGCACGCTCATGACCGGTTCATGCTGTTGTGCCGGCTGCCCGGCCGCCGGTCGTGGCACCGCCGGGGAAACATGCGGGACATCGAGCTGCGGCGAAACCGATATTTCCTCCGCCGGGCGGACGCGCTCCTCGGCCTCGATCTGCCGGATCGTCGCTTCCAGCCGCTGACGCTGGGCGGAGACGACATTGATATCGGTAATATCCTGCTTGCGGAGGCCGGCTTCCAAAGCCTGCCGCGCCGACTGATAGATGCGAGCCCGGATTTCCGGATTGGCGCGATCGGACCGGTCCAACGCGCTTCTGATAGCCGTTTCTAATCCGCTCACATCAGGTCCTTTACTCTCACTCGCAACATACCTGCAGACTCTACCGACAAGACGGTCCCGGTCTTTATCATTCGTTAACCGGATTCGGTAACGCCCTGTCCGTCAATACGCAAGCCTCCGACCAAAGCCACAGGCACTCGGGCGGGGATAAATGTCAAAGACGACGCAATTGCGATGGCTGGAAGGCGCATCGGACTGCGCGGAACTCTCTCGACATGATCGATTTTCGAATGATAGCCTTTGTCCCTACAACGAGGTGCAAAAGGATGAGTGATCAAAAGACCCGAGAAAGCCGATCTCCATCGGAAGACAAGCTTCTTTCCTATGAGCGCGACGGACGGGATGCGTATGGTGAGAACAACAAAGCCAAGCGCAAGGCGATTCCACGATTCAAGGCGCAATCCAATAGGCAAGGCCGACATGCCTCTAATATCGTGGTCGCACAAATGAGCGGCGATGAAACGGTCGATGAGGAAGCGGGTCTTCTCGAAGCAGATAGGAAAGCTCGACGTCCGGCCAAGAGAAAGATTCCGGATATGGCGCTGGGAGATTATCTCAAGCGGAAAAATAAAATCTAAAGACTCTCCCCAAATCTGCGAGGAATTTAAGCGGGTTTGGCCATAAGGCCGCCGATTGCACCTCCATGCGAGCACCATCTTCCCCTTCAAAAAGACATCTGTTATTCCTTTGACGTTTTCGTAAACGTCAAAGAAAGGGATGATGTACATGGCCCTCCCCTCAATCCTGACCGAGCGCCTGCGGCTGCCGGTCGTGGCCTCGCCGCTGTTCATCATCTCGCATCCGGCGCTGACGCTGGCGCAATGCAAGGCCGGCGTGGTCGGATCCTTCCCGGCCCTGAACGCGCGCCCGGAAAGCCAGCTCGATGAATGGCTGGCGATGATCACCGAGGATCTTGCCGCACATAATGCCGCAAACCCCGAACGGCCGGCAGCTCCATTTGCGGTCAATCAGATCGTCCATACGTCAAACAAGCGGCTGGAACACGATCTGATGCTTTGCATGAAATACAAGGTGCCGATCGTCATCTCCTCGCTCGGCGCCGTGCCTGAGGTGAATGCGGCAGTGCACTCCTATGGCGGCATCGTGCTGCATGATATCATCAACAACCGCCACGCCAACTCGGCTATCCGCAAGGGCGCGGACGGGCTGATCGCGGTCGCCGCGGGTGCCGGCGGCCATGCCGGCCAACTCTCGCCCTTTGCGCTCGTCCAGGAAATCCGCGAATGGTTCGACGGGCCGCTGCTGCTCGCCGGCGCCATCGCCACCGGCGGCGCCATTCTTGCAGCCCAGGCCGCTGGCGCCGATATGGCCTATATCGGCTCGCCCTTCATCGCGACGGAGGAAGCCCGCGCTGCCAACGCCTACAAGCAGGCGATCGTCGACGGCGCCGCCGCCGATATCGTCTATTCCAACTATTTCACCGGCGTGCACGGCAACTACCTGAAACCTTCCATCCTTGCCGCCGGGATGGATCCAGACAAGCTGCCCGAAGCCGACCCTTCGAAGATGGATTTCGAGGCGGCCACGACCGGCGTCAAGGCCTGGAAGGACATCTGGGGCTCCGGCCAGGGCATCGGCGCTGTCAAGGCCATCGAGCCCGTTGCGGCGCTGGTGGACCGGCTGGAGACGGAATATCATCAGGCGCGTGCACGGCTGGCGCTTTGAACGAGCAAGGAGCGGCCTGTTTTTTCACAGGCTTTTCGCTTTTTTGCGAAATGGCGATTTGGACGCTTGAAATCTGGCCGTATAGACTGTATCAGCGCCATGCAAATCGCGGGGCCGAACCAAAGCCCCTTGAATGCCGCTTTAGCTCAGGTGGTAGAGCACATCATTCGTAATGATGGGGTCGCAGGTTCGAGTCCTGCAAGCGGCACCATTTTTCCAGGCACTACTCTTTCCACACATTGCTACAGCCGTTCTCAGGTGTCTGTTTCCCCTATTTCGTGGCCGCGATATCGCGATTCGAAGCGGCCAATTTAGGGACCGAAGATAGTCAAGAACAAGATGGGCTGCACTCGACTTATCGAACGTGCAAGCTAATGATGGCTGCCATCGGAGGCCTCTATGAATCTCATGAACGCAATCGCCGCCGCCGCTTATCTGGCAGCCACCGGCATGGCATTAGCAGCTCCCGCGGAGAAGCCAATGCATATGCTCTGCAGGGGCGACGGTATTGATAACGTATATGTTCACCTAAATTCCAAAAAGCAGTTCGGCCACGTCCTTAGTTGCGTCAGCGGCCCATTCATCGCCGACATGATGCCGTGCGCGCCCAATGGCGGATACGGTTTGTCATCTCCCACCGGATCAGCGGCTCTCGTCGGCGTCGTCATGCGCTCGCAGGACTATCAACGCCACCTTGGCGGTGTCACCGGATTCACCCGGCAAGGAGACGACGTGACCTTCACGGGAGGTTTTATGGGCTCGAACGGCCTGCAAACATCTTGGACTTTGAAGCTCGATCCGGAAGGCAATGCGGTCGTTCGTGATAAGGAAGGCTCGATACCTTATAAGTGCAAGCCTTACACACCCGGTGCTTCCAAGTAAGCCTCTTCGGAATCATCGCCTGCGGCTACAATCGGTTCCGCAAACCGAGATCAGACGCACTCAGAGCCGTTTCAGCGAAAACGAAAAGTGCCCCTGGGATTCCACGGTCAGGTATTCGAATTGCCAATGGAAATCCTTGCAGAACTTGGTGCAGGCTTCGACCACGCCATAGGGGATAGCGTCGACGACGTTGCCGGTGCAAAAGTCGTGACCGGCGATGCGCCCATCCTGCTTCACCTTGAAGTGGCTGATCGACAGCTCTTCCCATGTCGTCTCGAAACTATGATTGGTATCGATATAGACCCAGTCGAAGAAGCTGTTCGGAAACTCCGCCAGCCTTACCGTCGAATAGCCTTGCACGATATGCAGGCGGCCGTTTTCCAGCGCCCCTCTGAATGTCGTCCTGATCTGCTCCAGACCGTCCTGGTAGCGGGGCGTATCCCATGCATCGATGAGGTAGAGCTCCCGTGGCGCGTTCTTTTCAAGAATTTCCCCGGTGAAGTCGCCGAAGGCCGCGCCGATCTCCGCGCAGATGCCTCCGTGCGGCAACCGGTGAAGAAGCTCGCCACGATCGGGCAGCAGCCGGGCATTTTCCGTATGGTGCAGGCTGAGTTGCGTATGCGGCATGCCGCCCTTGTAGTGAAATCTTGAATCGCGCGTGTTCATGCTGGCGGATACCTTCGACGTTGACTTCGGCCAAGACCGCAGAGACGGCCCGCTTTGAAAACCATGGATGCGAAAATTCTTGGCATTCATGGCTTGCGTCAGGCATTCGGGGCCGCCATCCGCTTCGGCCATGATCGGCGCGCCGGTCATCTCGCGGGCTTTCGCAGGACCTCGGCGGCGATCCTTCGTTTGCGGATCATGGCACGGGAAATCGCTTTGCAAGCGATGCGTTGAATCCGCGTAATAAATACAACCAAAGATTCAGATTTTGATGTTTCTGTGCGTTCTGGATGACATTGGGGGATGCACCATGAAGATTGCTGTGGGGGTTGCGACATGCGGTCGCAAAGCGATTTTGGCATGCATGATCGACAGGCTTGCCGCGCAGACGCGCAGGCCGGATCACCTTTTCCTCTGCCCGGCCACAGACGAAGATATCGACATGGAACGATTGCAATCGGCGCCGTTTCCCGTGAGCATCGTCTCATCTCAACGGGGAAGCTGCCCGCAGCGCAACGCGATCATCGATGCCGCCGCCGGCATGGATGCACTTATCTTCTTTGACGACGATTTCTTTCCCGCGGCAAACTATCTTGCCGAAACGGAAGCGCTGTTCGAGGCCGACAAGGAGATTGTCGTGGCGACCGGAGAGGTCATCCGCGACGGCATCCTCGGACCGGGCCTGACGGCGGAAGAAGCGGACCGGGCCATCGAGGAGGACGCGACCCCTGATCCTGTTCCATCGATCGAAGCCGCTCACAATGCCTATGGCTGCAATATGATCTTCCGCTTGCAGCCCATCCTGACCAATCGTGTCTATTTCGATGAAGCCTTGCCGCTTTATGCCTGGCAGGAGGACGTCGATCTGTGCCGGAGGCTGCGTCCATACGGCAAGATCGTCAGGTTCAATCGGCTGCGCGGCGTCCATCTCGGGGTCAAAATGGGGCGCACATCGGGCATGCGTCTCGGATATTCCCAGGTCGCCAATCCGCTTTACCTTGTGAAAAAGCGCTCCGTGTCGTTGCAATGGGCGCTCAAGCTGATGGGCGGCAACGTTGCCTCGAATATCGTCGGCGCAGTCAATCCACCAGCCTATATCGACCGGCGCGGCCGCCTGCAGGGCAATATCATTGCATTCGGGCATCTGCTTAGCGGATCGCTCGATCCAAAAAATATCAACCGCATGTGAGGCTTTCGGGCTGAGCCGAACAGTCAAGCGTTCGAGCGTCGTCTTTTTGTGATAATGGTCGAAACCGGTCGCGGAATCGGCGGCATCCGGTATTTTTCACCGGCATCATCCAATTGTTTCAAGGACATCATCATGATCCACGTTCTCGCCATCCTCACCGCCCTGCCCGGCAAGCGGGCCGAAGTGCTCCAAGCCTTCCAGGCGAACGTTCCGGCTGTCCACGCCGAAAATGGCTGCATCGAATACACGGCTGTCGTCGATGTCGACGGCGCCGATCCGGCATTCGGGCCTGATACATTCGTCGTCGTCGAGAAATGGGCGAGCATGGACGCATTGAAGGCTCACGCCGCCGCAGCGCATATGGCTGCCTATGGCGAGAAGGTGAAGCATCTTATGGCTGCCCGTGCCGTTCATGTTCTGAATCCGGCATGAGCTTATGACGCCGGACAGCAGGTAATCCGTTGGGAAAACGGCGCCGGAAGGTGCCGTTTTGCATATCAGCCGGCATGTTCAGTTATGCGAGAAATGCGGCTGGTTGCGCCATCTATGCCAGCCACCGCCGCCATGCCATCCGTGATGGTATCCTCGGTCACCATACCAACCAGAATGGTATCCCCGACCACCATACCAGCCATGACTATAGCCAGGCCAGCCGAACAAGCCAAAGGAGTAATAGGGCTGGTAATAATCATTATAATAATAGGGGCGGTAATAGGAATAAGGCCGATAGTAATAGGGTCGATAGTGGTGGTGGTAGTGACGATAGATGATCACCGTATGATGATGATGCCAGCGGTGATGTTGGCGTGCATCGACATGGGTTGCGGGTAGAATGACTACGCCGAGCGCGATGAGCGCTGTTGCCAGAATTTTCATTTCCAGCCTCCTTGGAAGCCGGACGCTGACGCGGCTCGAATCATCCGCGCTTGTCCAGACCAGCAAATAAAACGCGGTTGCGCTCCGATTGTTCCAAAACGCCCGGAGATGGCGGGTATTTTCGAGAGGTTCCGGCCTCACCGTGCCCGGCAAGGGGCCGGACACGTTCGTCGTCAAGAAAGTGGGCAAAAACATGGGCCTGCGCCGGTCACGCTCTGGAACCTGCCAAGGTCGGACATCGGTAGCCTCAATAAGAAACGGCGCCGGAAGGCGCCGTTTATACATGTCAGTTGCTTATCGTCAGTCGTGCGAGAAATGCGGCTGGTTGTGGTGCCGCCTATCCCAGCGATGATGATGGTATGGCCGGTCGTTACGCCAGCCGTGGTGGCGATTCCAACCATGGTCAGGCTGGTGATGTTGAACGACCATAGGGCGATGATGATGCCAGCGATGATAATCTTGAGCCTCAGCATAAGTTGCGGGCAAAGCGACAATGCCCAGCGCGACGAGCGCTGTTGCCAGAATTTTCATTTTTATTCTCCTTGGGTGCCGAACGAGATCGGGGGGGCTTATAGTATCCGTACGTCCGGACTAACGTAACCTACCCAAACGCAAAGGTGGTACAATGGTTCCACCTATCCCCGGAATGCCGGATATTTTCCGGGTGCTTCCACGTCAGCCACCAGTTCGCGAACAGCCTGGTGGATCAGGCGGCATGCCTCGATCGACGCTTTGCGGCCATTGTGGGCGAGATGATAAGACAATGGCAGGATCTGCTCGGGGTCGACGATCCTGACCTTGTCGGTGATCGGAAGCGCGCTGACGCGGCCAAGGAACGAGACGTAACCGTGATTAGCCACGAGATCGACGATGACAGGCAGGGAATCGGCCGAGGTGATGTCGCGGCCGCGGAAGCGGCGCCGGTCGCGGCTATCGTAGCCGAAGGCCGTCGCGGCATTGCCGATGCCGGTACGCGAACTCGGCACGCAGAGCGGGTGATTTTCCACCAGCGCGGCCACCGTCTGCTCCTTGCTGTCAAGCGGCGCGATCGCCACCATGTCGGTCGCGACAAGTTCCATGTGCTCGAAAGCATCGAGGCCGAAGACGGAATCGACGATGGCGACATCGATGCGGCCGAACCGCAGCGCCTCGCGCAGGTCGTCCGCGGTCATCAGCATCAGCGACAGCATGTTGCGGTTGCCGCCGATATTCCAGCGCGACACGAGGCTTGCAAGCGAGCGAGCGACCCAGCTTTCAGAGCCTGTCGGGATGATCGACCCGATGCGAACGGCACGCGCGGTCCGCTGAAACCGCTCATCCGCCGCGGCCTTCATCTCGTCCCAGGCCTGGGCGATGCCGGCGAGGATGGCATGGACTTCCTGGCCGGCATCGGTCAGCACCGAGCCCTGCGCCTGCCGCTCGAACAGGCGGCAACCGAACAGTTCCTCCAGATTGGCGATCTGCAGCGAGAGCTGCGGCTGTCCCAGCCGCAGGCGTCGCGCGGCGCGGTTGATGCTGCCCTGATCGGCGACTTCGAGGAAGCGCTCGATGGTGGCGATCTTCAGCGGCAGGCGCGCCGCCCATTGCGCATAATCATCAGGCGCGGGCGGCTCCTTCACCCGGGCGGAAAGCTGGCGGATACCGGCAAGGATAGGCTGGAGCCCCTTCTGGACCTTCGAGCTGGCAAGCAGGGTTGCGAGCTCACCGGATGCCCGCTCGACGAGCTTCATGGCAAGCTCCGTTTCCAGACGGCGGAGCGCACTGGAAACGGTCGAGGGAGAAAAAGAGAGCTGACGGGCGGTCTCCCTGACGGAGCCGACCGAGAACACCATGTCGGCTATGAACAATGCGCCGAGATACAAACCCTTCTTCCTTCCACGCCAAGCGAGCGCCCTGCTGCGGCCGCGAGACCGGCTTTGATAGCCCGACGATATGATGTGTTCTTGAAAAAAGATATCCCTAAGCACAGGGGCGGCCGCTATCGTTTCTTCGTCGCCTAACCGATCCAGCCACAGAAATGAGATCGGAACAGCGTCAAACGGGTAAGGGGAACAAAAACAAACGCACTTGCCCCCGAAAAAAGAAATCCAATTTCGCGCGAATGTCGAGTACGCTCGTCATAATCGCGCGACTGCAGCGGGAAACCGAAGCGACATCGTTTTTTTCTCGATGAGCGGTATTTGCCCGAAGCAGCCAGAAATTCGCTTGTGGGTTGTCGGCTCACACGAACGCTTGTGTGTCCGGACAGTGGCCTTGAGGCGGCGCGGGCCTGCAAAACAAAGGTTTAACGGGGTACAAAGGGAAACATCATGTTCAAGAATCTTGCACTTGCCGCCACGCTGACGGCGTTGCTCGCCAGTGGTGCCAGCGCCGCCGACGTCGTCGTCTCCTCGAAGATCGACACCGAAGGCACCCTGCTCGGCAACATCATCCTCGCCACGCTCAATGCCAACGGCATCAAGGCGCAGGACCGCATCGCGCTCGGCACGACGCCGGTCGTGCGCAAGGCGATCACCGCAGGCGAGATCGACATCTATGCCGAATATACCGGCAATGCCGGCTTCTTCTTCAACAAGGCCGACGATGCGGCCTGGAAGAACCTGCAGCAGGGCTACGACCTCGCCAAGAAGCTGGACTATGACGCCAACAAGATCGTCTGGCTGACGCCCTCGCCCGCCAACAACACCTGGGCGATCGCCGTTCGCAGCGATGTCGCCGGCCCGGCCAAGCTGAAGACCATGTCCGATTTCGGCAAGTGGGTTGCCGGCGGCGGTCCCGTGAAGATTGCGGCGTCCTCCGAGTTCGTCAATTCGCCGGCGGCCTTGCCGGCATTCCAGACGACCTACGCCTTCCAGCTCAAGCCCGACCAGGAAGTCGTGCTCTCCGGCGGCGACACGGCGGCGACGATCAAGGCGGCGGCCGACCAGACCAACGGCGTCAACACGGCCATGGTTTATGGCACCGACGGCGCCATCGAAGCGGCCGAACTGACGGTTCTCGAAGACGACAAGAGCGTGCAGCCGGTCTATGCCCCGACGCCGATCATCCGCGAGGCCGTGCTCAAGGCCAATCCGAAGATCGAGGAGGTACTGGCTCCAGTCTTCAAGGGTCTGACCGCCGACGTGCTGCGCAAGCTGAACGGCCGCATCCAGGTGGATGGCGAGCCGGCCAAGGCTGTCGCCGAATCCTACCTCAAGGACAATGGCTTCCTGAAATAAGGCTTCACCGCTGATCTCGCGGCTCCGTTTTCGATAGAGTGGAGCCGCGGGACATTAAAATGGGCATGACCTTGTCCGAAACCGCCTCATTTTTTGGGCTCATGCGCTGACGGAGCTTGCCTTATGGAAGATGCGCTAGCGGTCCGCAGAGTGGACCGTCTCGGAGTGGTGCTGGTGGCGGGCGGCGCGCTGGCGGCGGCCTTGATGCCGTTCATCATCGTCAAGGCAAACCGCATCGCTGCCGGCAAGCCGCAGTTGCTCACGCAGCTTCTTGGCCAGCCGACCACAATGGTCCTGCTTGCCCTTCTCGTGGCCGCCGCCCTCGCCGTGCTGTTCCTGCGCAATCAATTTCTTCGCCTCGCCATCGGCACCCTTGCGATCGCCATGCTCATCGTCACGCTCGGGCTTGTTTCGACGGCGGCAACGCCGACTGGAAGCACGGTGGCGCGCATTACGCCCGGCGGCTCCTTCTGGGTGTTGCTGGCCGTTGTGGGGTTGATGATTTCGGATGCGCTGGTGAAGCTTCGGCTGACGCCCTGGCTTAGGGTCGCCGCGCTGGCGCTCTATGCCGCCCTGCTCGTCGCCGTTCTGCGCTCCGGCCTGCTCGATAATCTGTCGATCATGAAGGAATATGGCAATAACGCCGACAAATTCTGGCGCGAGGCGCTCGGCCACATGTTTTTGTCCCTCGGTTCCGTCGCCATCGCCATCGTGCTCGCCCTGCCGCTCGGCATCTTCTGCTTTTGGCAGCCGCGCCTGCGCGCCGTGGTCTTGCGGGCGCTGAGCCTGGTGCAGACCATTCCAAGCCTGGCGCTGTTCGGCATTCTGATGCTGCCGCTCGGCTATATCGCCGCCCATGTTCCCTTCGCCGCCGCGATCGGCATCCAGGGCATCGGCGTGGCGCCGGCGCTGGTGGCACTGGTGATCTATTCCTTGTTGCCGATCGTCGCCAACACCGTCGTCGGCCTTGCCGGCGTCGATCCCTCCGTGCGCGATTCCGCCGCCGGCATGGGTTTGACGCGAAGGCAGATCCTGACGGGCATCGACCTGCCGCTCGCCTTTCCGGTCATCCTCACCGGCATCCGCATCGTGCTGGTACAGGCGATCGGCCTCGTCACGGTCGCGGCCCTAATCGGCGGCGGCGGTTTCGGCCTCTTCATCTTCCAGGGCATCGGCCAGACGGCCAATGATCTGGTGTTGCTCGGCGCCGTGCCGACAGTCATTCTCGCCTTCTCATCGGCCGTCATCCTCGATGCGGTCATCGACAGCATCCGGGGACAACGCGCATGAGCAACATGATCGAGCTTAAGGGCGTGACCAAACGCTACGGCGCCGCCACCGTGGTCGATGATGTCAGCGTGAGCATGGAGAAGGGCACGATCACCGTCATCGTCGGCACGTCGGGCTCCGGTAAATCGACCCTGATGCGGATGATCAACCGACTGGTGCCGATATCCGAGGGCCGCATCTCTGTTGGCGGCGAGGATATTATGAGTGTGCCGGCGACCGAGCTTCGCCGCCGCATCGGCTATGCCATCCAAGGCCACGGGCTGTTTCCCCACCGCACCGTTGCGCAGAATATCGCGACCGTCCCCGAGCTGCTTGGTTGGGACAAGACGCGCATCGAGGGGCGTGTCGAAGAACTCCTCAATCTCTTCCGTCTCGATCCCGGCACCTTTGCCGCCAAATATCCGAGCCAGCTTTCCGGCGGCCAGCAGCAGCGCGTCGGCGTCGCCCGCGCGCTTGCCGCCGAGCCGGAATTGCTGCTGATGGACGAGCCCTTCGGCGCGCTCGATCCTGTCATCCGCGGCAAGGCGCAGGACGATCTGCTTGATATCCAGAAGCAGTTCGGCACGACGGTCGTTCTCGTGACCCATGACATGGACGAGGCCTTCCATCTCGGTGACAAGATCGCCGTGATGAGCGGCGGCAAACTGCTGCAATGTTCAGAGCCCGAGAAGATCCTGACCGAGCCGGCCGATCCCTTCGTGCAGCAATTGACCGGCACGTCGGACCGCGCGCTGAAGCTGATGTCGTTGCTGCCGCTGAAAGAGAGCATGCAGCCTCTCAGGCCCGGTCTCGGCTACAGCCTGCCGCAAACGCTTAATCTGCGTGACGCGCTGGCCGAACTGATCTGGCAGGGTGCCGACGAGGCTTCGGTCGAGGATGAGAGAAAGGTGCCGGTCGGTTCGATCTCGATCCAGCATCTGATAGAGCTGGGCCGCAAAGCATGAAACTTCTCGCCGCTAATCTCTTTCGTCTGCTGGCGCTGGCACTGCTGCTGGTGTTGCTGTTCCGTCCGGAATGGCTGACGCCGATCCTGGCGCCGCTGACGAAATTCGGCGCCTCACCGATCTATACGCAGAACAGTCTTCCGAGCCTTGCCCTCAGCCATCTCGAGCTGATCTTCGTCTCGATCGGCGCGAGCGGTATCCTGGCGGTGCTTGGCGGCATCTTCGTCACGCGGCCGATCGGGGCCGACTTCCTGCCGCTTTCGCGGGCGATCGCCAATGCCGGCCAGACCTTTCCCCCCGTCGCGGTGCTGGCACTCGCCATTTCCACCACCGGCTTCGGCGCGGTCCCGACATTGATCGCGCTTTTCCTCTATGCGTTGTTGCCGATCTTCGAGAACACCGTCGCCGGATTGCAGCAGGTGCCGGCCTCCGTGCTCGATGCCGCCGACGGCATGGGCATGAATGGCTGGCAGCGGCTGTTCCGCGTCGAGCTACCGCTTGCTCTGCCGCTGATCATCGAAGGACTGAAGATCGCGACCGTCATCAATATCGGTACGGCAACCATCGGCTCCACCGTCGCCGCCAAGGGCCTCGGCGAGGTCATCATCGCCGGGCTGATCAACGACAACACCGCCTTCATCCTGCAAGGCGGCCTGATCGTCGGCCTGATGGCGGTGCTGATCTATGATGGCATGGAGATGATCGAACATTCGATAACCCGCAAGATCGGCCTGCAGCCCCACTGAAGCTCCAAGGTGTCGCCTCGTCGGATCGAAAGCAGCGGCCCCACGATCAACGATACCTCAATGCCTGCTAGTTTTCCTCGCTCGGGGCCAATGACGCTCCGGGCACATAGAGGGAGATCGGCCTGATTTCATAGACGGCGGTCGGGTTGACGCGACGCAGGTCGCGCGCCACTTCAACGGCTGCCTCCAGCGTTGGAAAATCGACGACATAGAAGCCGAGCAGCTGCTCTTTGGTTTCTGCAAACGGTCCATCGATGACCATGCCTGCGCCCTTGCCCCGCAAGGTCACGGCGCGCTGCGTCTGGCCAAGGCGGGCTGCCGGCCCGAGCGACTTCTCCTTGACGAGATGATCATTGATCTGGAGCAACTCGGCCATGAGCGCTGCATCCTCTTCCTCGCTCCAGGATTCCACTACGCCCTCTTCGTGATAGGCCAGGATAGCGTAGTACATAGGTCCCCCCTTCGAACATCAGTTAGTTTTGGCCGATCGAGCCGTTGGCCTGAATGCTCGGAGTGTAAGCAGGCTGATCGAAATTCAAAAGCCCCGGAGCCGCCTTAATCTCAATAGTTGAATGTTGGTATGGCACCACCCAAGCGCACTTGTCTTGTCCGGCGACCGATGGCATTGGCTTGGGAAGATGCTCAGATGATATACGGAGGCGCCGATGGCCAAGATGATTCACACGATGATCCGTGTCCTCGACGAGGCGCGTTCGGTTGAATTCTACAACAAGGCTTTCGGGCTTGAGATCGCCGACCGCGTCGCCTTCCCGACCTTCACGCTGATCTATCTCAGCAATGCCGAGACCGGCTTCGAGCTGGAATTGACAGTCAACCAGGGCCGCAGCGAGCCTTACGTGCTCGGTGAAGCCTATGGTCACCTGGCCGTCTCGGTCGATGAGTTGAAAGACGAACACGCACGGCTGGCCGCCCTCGGGCTCAATCCCGGCAAGATCGTCGAACTCAATCGCGATGGGAAACTTTTCGCCCTGCTGTTTTTCGTCACCGACCCCGACGGCTACAAGATCGAGGTCGTACAAAGACACGGGCGGTTTCAATAAAGCCGCACAAGCCAAAGCCCCGCGGCACCGGCGGGGCTTATGAAACCGGATCTGGCGGCGCGCTTACATCCAATAAGGCGGCACGCCAAAATAATCGTGGCTCTTGTGGCCATGATCCTTATGGTCGTGTTCGTCTTTGCTGGCGAAGCGGCGCGCTTTTTCAATGTCATTCTTGGTCATGCTGACACGATAACCGTCGATACGAGCATCATAGCGCAGCTTTTCCCAAGGCAATCGGTAGTGATCCTGACCGATGCCGAAAAAGCCGCCGAAGCTCAGAATGACGAAAGCGATGCGTCCATCACTTTTTTCAAGCATCAGCCGCTCAATATGACCAATCTGCCTACCATCCGAACCGAATACCTTCGATCCTTCGACGCGGTCGCAAGCGACCAGCATCGACATGTCCTTGACGTAGAGGTCACGGCCAGAGATTTCGGCACTCTCTTTATGCATATGCGCACCTCCTTTTGGATACGCGTCACATAAACTTTGGAGCGCCCCATCTGCTCAATAAGGGCAAGACGAGGCTCCTATGGGTATGCGCCCACGGCCCATTAACGCTCCGTTACCGCAAAAGTTCCAGCATTTTTTTCAAAACTGTAAAAAAACGTGAGCGCACGACGATTATTGACGTTTACGTCAAGGTTATTATAGCTTTCATCGCGCTCGGATGATTTAGTTGCGAGCGAAAGCTGCGACGATATGAAAAGCGGGAGACTTTTCCGTCGCGCGGTGACACTTTACATAACCGCCGCCCAAGCGGCGGGGCGTGGTGATGATGCGTAGAGGAGGAAGTGCGCATGAATTCAGTCTCCGCTCCTTCGGATAGACCGCAAGTCAAAAAAATATGGCTTGCTTCCTATCCGGACATAGTACCGGCCGAACTGCCGCCGCTGGAGCATACATCACTCGTCGCACTGCTGGAGGAAAGCTGCGCGCGCTACGCCGACCGGCTCGCCTTCACCAGCATGGGCAAATCGATCACCTATCGCGACCTCGATACGCAAACGCGCAAGATCGCCGCCTGGCTGCAAAGCCTCGGCCTTCAGAAGGGCGATCGTGTCGCCGTCATGATGCCGAACGTGCTGCAAAATCCGGTCACCACCTACGGCATACTTCGCGCCGGCCTCGTCGTCGTCAACGTCAATCCGCTCTATATGCCGCGTGAACTCGAGCACCAGCTGCGCGATTGCGGCGCGAAGGCGATCTTCGTCCTCGAGAATTTCGCCCATACGGTGGAGCAGGTCCTGGCGCATACGGATGTGCGCCATGTCGTCGTCACCGCCCTCGGCGACATGCTAGGCGTGAAGGGCCATATCGTCAATTTCATCGTCCGCAAGGTGAAGAAGCTGGTACCGGCCTGGTCCATCCCCGGCCATCGCAATTTCAAGGCCGTGATCGCCGAAGGGGCGCGCCTGCCGCTGAAGCCTTCCGAACTCTCCGGCAGCGACATCGCGTTTCTGCAATATACCGGCGGCACGACCGGCGTTGCCAAGGGTGCGATACTGACGCATACCAATCTGCTCGCCAACCAGCTGCAATTGCTGCTCTGGCTGCAGTCCGCCTATATCAACAAGCCGCGGCCCGAGCAGCTGACCTTCGTCTGCGCGCTGCCGCTCTATCACATCTTCGCATTGACGGTGAACTCGCTGATGGGCATGTCGATCGGCGGCCATAACGTGCTGATTGCCAATCCGCGCGATATACCGGGCTTCATCAAGGAGCTTGGCAAATACAAGTTCGACATGTTCCCCGGCCTGAACACGTTGTTCAACGCCCTGATGAACAATCCCGAGTTCATCAAGCTCGACCTGTCGCACACTGCGACGCTGGCTGGTGGCATGGCGGTGCAGCGGCCTGTGGCCGAACGTTGGCAGAAGATGACGGGCGCCTGGATCACCGAAGGTTACGGTCTTTCCGAGACGTCGCCGGTCGCGAGCGCCAACCGCTTCGACAGCTCCGAATTCTCCGGAACGATCGGCCTGCCTATATCAGGCACCGATTTCGATATTCGCGACGAGAACGGCAATTCGCTGCCGCTCGGCGAGGTCGGTGAAATCTGCATCCGTGGACCGCAGGTCATGGCCGGCTATTGGAAGCAGCCGGCCGAAACTGCGCGGGTGATGACATCGGACGGTTTCTTCCGCAGCGGCGACATGGGCTTCATGGACGAGCGCGGCTATACGAAGATCGTGGACCGCAAGAAGGACATGATCCTGGTCTCGGGCTTCAACGTCTATCCGAACGAGATCGAGGAGGTCGCCGCCATGCATCCGGGCGTTCTCGAGGCGGCAGCGATCGGCGTTCCGGACCCGCATTCCGGCGAAGCGGTGAAGCTCTTCATCGTCAAGAAGGATCCGGCACTGACCGAGGCCGATATCAAGGCGCATTGCGCCGCCAACCTCACCAACTACAAGCGCCCGCGCTTCATCGAATTCCGTGCGGAGCTGCCCAAATCGAATGTCGGCAAGATCCTGCGCAAGGAGTTGCGCGGCTGACATAATTCCATGCCATTCAGGAGGCTGCTCGTCCTAATCCGCGAGCGGCCTTTTTTCGTTTTGGACGATACGTGAACTTGATTTACGCCCTACATAGGGAATAGTTTCCGCGACCAAACTCAAAGCGCCCGGCCCCGTCTGACGGCAAGCGGCGCGAACCGCAAGGAGCCTCCCATGAACGCCCTCGTCGATCAATTGAAGAGCACCGCATCGGCAACGAAGGCCACGGATATCCGCGCCGCCTTTGCCGCCGATCCCAAACGCTACTCCCGCTTCAACGCTTCGTTCGACGATCTGCTGATGGACTATTCCAAGACCGCGGTGAACGACGATATCCTCGTCCTTCTCGAAAAGCTCGCGGCTGAAGGCGGCATTGCGGCCAAGCGCGAAGAGATGTTCTCGGGCGTCGCCATCAACTTCACCGAAAACCGCGCCGTGCTGCACACAGCGCTTCGCAACCGCTCCAACACGCCCGTGCTGGTCGACGGCAAGGATGTCATGCCTGATGTCAACGCGGTGCTGGCGGCCATGGGCAAGTTTGCCGACGGCATCCGCTCCGGCGCGCTGAAGGGCTCGACCGGCAAGGCGATCACCGACGTCATCAATATCGGCATCGGCGGCTCCGATCTCGGCCCGGTCATGGCGACGCTGGCGCTGGCGCCTTTCCATGACGGTCCGCGCTCGCACTTCGTCTCGAACATCGACAGCGCGCACATCGCCGACATTCTGAAGCTCGTTAAGCCGGAAACGACGCTGTTCATCGTCGCCTCGAAGACCTTCACCACGATCGAAACGATGACGAATGCCCAGACGGCGCGCAAGTTCATCGCCGATGCGCTCGGCGAAGCCGCCGTGCAGCACCACTTCGCCGCCGTTTCGACGGCGCTCGACAAGGTCGCCGCCTTCGGCATCGACAGCCAGCGCGTCTTCGGCTTCTGGGATTGGGTCGGCGGCCGCTACTCGATCTGGTCGGCCATCGGCCTGCCGCTGATGATCGCCGTCGGCCCCGAAAACTTCGGCAAGTTCCTCGACGGCGCGCATGCGATGGACAACCATTTCCGCAAGGCGCCGTTCAAGGAAAACCTGCCGATGCTGCTCGGCCTCATCGGCTTCTACCATCGCAACGTGCTCGGCTATCCGACGCGCGCCATCCTGCCCTATGACCAGCGCCTGTCGCGCTTCCCGGCCTACCTCCAGCAGCTCGACATGGAATCGAACGGCAAGGGCGTCACCATCGACGGCACGCCGGTCGAAGGCAATTCCGGCCCGGTCGTCTGGGGCGAGCCCGGCACCAACGGCCAGCACGCCTTCTACCAGCTGATCCACCAGGGCACGAGCGTCATCCCGGCCGAATTCATGATCGCCGCCAACGGTTTCGAGTCGGAGCTGCGCCACCAGCATCAGCTGCTGATGGCCAATTGCCTGGCGCAGTCGGAAGCATTGATGAAGGGCCGCACCTTCGAGGAGGCCAAGGCGCAGCTCACCTCCAAGGGCATGGACGACAAGAAGGCCGATTTCATCGCGCCGCACCGCGTCTTCACCGGCAACCGCCCGTCGATCACCTTCGTCTACGACAAGCTGACGCCATTCGCTCTTGGCCGCCTGATCGCGCTCTACGAACACCGCGTCTTCGTCGAAGGCGTGCTGTTCCGCATCAACTCCTTCGACCAGTGGGGCGTCGAGCTCGGCAAGGAACTGGCAACCGGTCTGCTGCCTGTCATCGAAGGCAAGGAAAGCGCTGCCGGCCACGATTCCTCGACACAGGGGCTGGTGGCCGCGCTGGCGAGCCGCGCGAAGTAATATTCTCCATCGTAAACGAAAGAGCCCGCCTGAAACATCAGGCGGGCTCTTTTATTGGAAGCCTTGAAATTCGAGCGAGCTCAGAGCCCGATCTCATGCGCCCAAGGCGGGTTTGCGCCGGCGCGCGATACGGTAACTGCCGCAGCCTTGGCGCCCAAAGCCAGGGCATGCTGCAATGCCTTCTCATCGAGCGCGGCAACCTGCGCCTTGGTCAGCAGGCCATTCATCTTCAGCGACGCCAGGATGCCTGCGTCGAAGGTGTCGCCTGCCCCGACCGTATCAACGACGGTGACGCGCTCGCTCGGCACGGAAACCTTCAGCGACTTCGTGTAGCCCGTCGCGCCCTCGGCACCCTTGGTGACGACGACCAGCTTGGCGCCCTGGTTCAGCCAATGCGCAGCCAGCTCATCGTGATTGCCAGCAATGCCGAACCATTCCAGGTCCTCGTCAGAGAATTTCAGGATATCGGACATGGCGGCCATGCGGCTGATGCGGCCCATATGCGCCTGCTTGTCCTTGATGAACCCCGGGCGGATGTTCGGATCGAGCGAGATGACCCGGCTTTGATATTCGCGCTTCATCAGCGCCTCGTAGGTCTCGCCGCACGGGTTGGGGATCAGGCTGATTGCACCGAAATGCAGGGCTTCGCAATCATCGCCGAGGGTCGGCAGGTCGGCTTCGGTGATCATGCGACCGGCAGAGCCCTCATCGTAGAAGGCATAGGTAGCCTGGCCGTTGACGAGCTTGACGAAAGCGATCGTGCTCGGACGGGGAGCGATGGCACAATAGCTGTAATCCACCTTGGCGGCCGCAAGTGTCTCGCGCAGGATATCGCCCATCATGTCGTCGGCGATGCCGGTGAAGAAACCCGTGGGAACGCCGAGGCGGCCGAGCGCAATCGCGGTGTTGAAGATCGCGCCGCCGGCATAGGGGGCAAAGCCCTTTTCGCCCTGCGTCGTCTCCCGCGGCAGCATATCGATCAAAGCTTCGCCACAGCACAATATCATTCCGACCTCCCAAAGAGCGCGTCTGTCATGTCCAGTCTCATAAATCGATTAGATAAATTCATGGCAAAAGCAAAGCATCACTTTTTGGGAAGCTCCGAAACGCCGCCATTCCGTCCCGACCAGGCAAGCGGCGCGTTGAGAAAGGCTTCGACTTCCTCGAGCGTCTTGTCGTCGAACAGGTTCTGTTCCCTGGCGACAGCAAGCACATCCCGCCAGGTGGCGATATGATGCAGGCGGACCTTGCCGTTGGCAAACCGCTCCTCGGCTTCGGGGAAGATATCATAATAGAACAGCGCCATGCCGTGCTCGACGATGCCGCCGGCGGCGCGGATGGCATCGATGAAGGTGAACATGCTGCCGCCGGCCGTCGTCAGGTCCTCGATGACGAGCACGCGGGCGCCGTCGGGCATATGGCCTTCGATCTGCGAATTACGGCCATGGCCCTTCGGCTGCTTGCGGACATAGATCATCGGCAGGTTCAGCCGCTCGGCCAGGAAGGCAGCGAAGGGAATGCCAGCGGTCTCGCCGCCGGCGACGCAATCGAACTGCTCGAAGCCGGCATTGCGGACGATGAGGCTGGCGGCGAAATCCATGACCGTCGAGCGGATGCGCGGATAGGAGATCAGCTTGCGGCAATCGATATAGACCGGGCTCGCCATGCCGGAAGCCAGCCTGTAGGGCTTGTCGGCGCTGAAATGCACCGCCTTGATCTCCCAAAGCATCCTGGCCACCAACTCAGCCATGACGGCGCGATCGGAAAAAGTCATCTGGGTCATGCGGGCCTCCTTCGCAGCTGGAATGTTTCAGCGGCAATAGCAGCTAGCGCCAGCGGTTTCCAGACGAATAGACGGTTTTGCGTGCATCCGCCATCGGCATGGCCGGATTGCCAACATGCGGCAGTTTGGAGCGTCTAGCGGACTGCGCCGAGATCGGCAGGCAGCATCGCCTTGAACAGCGCAATCGCCCTGTCGCCCTCTTCCCTCTCGATCGAGATCGCATAGCGAACCGCGGCTGCGACCAGCTGCATGGTCAATCGAGCGATCCGTGCGAGTTCCATATGATCGCGCTCCGGCCAGAGACGTTGAAGGACGGCAAAAAAGGCCTGCGAATGCCACTCCATGTCCTCGGCATCGACCTGCTGCAGCAGCTTGTCCGCCTGGGTGGCGTGCCAGATATCTCGCATCACGGGCTCGCCGAGAAACATGGCGTAGTAGCCGTCGATAATGCGGCCAAGCCCGGCCTGGAGATCGCCGGCGCTTTTTATCGCCGCCAGCTCGTCCTCGACGCATTGGCGCCCCTGCTCGTTGAAGCGTTCGGCCAGGACGCGGATGATCGCTGTTTTATCAGGAAAATATTGATAGAGCGAGCCGAAGGACACATCCGCCTTCTCGACGATTTCTCCCATGCGCAGCGCATCGCTGCCATTCCTAGCGATCAGCTCCGTCGCCACGGCCAATATGCGCTCGACGCGTTCGCGGCCACGCTGCTGGCTGGGGATGCGACGCGGCGTTCCTGCCTCATCCTTGCTGCGCCTGCGTCTCGCAACCGGTTCCTGCACCATCTCATTCCTCGTTCGTCACTGTTGACAGACAATATAAGAGAGTTTATCACATTTCACAAATGAGAGAGTTTATCACATTTTGAACTGGAGGAGTTCGATATGCAGATCTCAACTGTCGCCATCATCGGCGGATTGGGAAAAACCGGCGGCCGCGTCGCCGACTGCCTTGAGCCCCTTCCCGCTGAGATGACCGCCTTTGGGTTGCCACGAGAAACGACCGATCTCCCTCATGAACTCTTCACGCAGGTTCTGGACGGGCGCAATTCGCACTTTGCGGATGGCGTTAGACAGATCCTAGGGAGGCAGCCGAAGGATTTTTCCGTTTATGCCCGCGAAACCGCCGCAACCGGCATCTGGAGTATCCAGTCATGACCTTTCCGATCACCAATATCGCCCTTATCATCGCGGCGCTCAGCAGCGGCCTCCTCGCCGGCGTTTACTTCGCCTTCTCGACATTCATCATGCAGGCCTTTGCCCGCCTTCCCGCCGACCAGGGGATCGCTGCCATGCAATCGATCAACACGACGATCGTGCGCTCGCCCTTCATCGTGCTGTTTCTGCTGACGGCCGCGCTGTCGGTGTTCGTTGCTATCATGGCGATCCTCTATTGGCGTGATGGTATCAGCATGCTGATGCTGACAGGCGCGGTGCTCTATATCGTCGCGAGCTTTCTTTCGACCATACTGTTCAACGTGCCGTTGAACGACGCACTGGACAAGGTCGATGGCCATACGGCGGAGGGCGCGCAACTATGGTCGACCTATCTCAGCGATTGGACGCGATGGAACCATGTGCGCGCGGTGGCATCGCTACTTGCAGCTTGCGCCTTCGTGCGAGCCCTGTTCTGATCAGTCGCGGTATGACAGGGCTTTTTATCGAAATGATCGATTAAACTGCGTGCAGATAGGCCGCGACCTCGACACGGTTGCGGCCGTTGCGCTTCGCCTCGTAGAGCGCCTTGTCGGCTGCGCGAAGGACATCATCGAAACCGACCCCTTCGACCGTGCCGGTCGCGACACCCGCGCTGACCGTGCAGGTCAAGTATTTGTCGTCAATGCTGATTGTTCGTGCCGCAAAAGCATCGCGCACCCGTTCGGCGACCTGCTCGGCGCGGCCGGGCAGCGTATTGTCGAGCACAAGCGCAAACTCCTCGCCGCCGAGCCGAGCCACCGTGTCCGAAGCGCGCAAGCCCGCGGATAGGTCCTGACCGAAAAATTTGAGCACGAGATCGCCGGCCGCGTGCCCATGCTGATCGTTGATCGTCTTGAAGCGATCGATGTCGAAGACGATGACAGCCATCGACGGACCGAAGGAGCGGCCCCCATGGAGATCGAAAAGCGCGCGGCGGTTCAGCAGTCCGGTCAGCGCATCGGTGATCGCCTCCTGCCGGTGCAGCGCGGCCTGACGCCATTGATGCAGAGCAAGCGACAGCGCGCCGATCCCGGTCATTCCGGCAATGCAGACGGCAAGGCTGAAATCCTCCGCCCAATTATCAGGCGCATGGCCAAGCACGAGCTTACCGTCCGCGATCAACATAGCCGCGCAAAGTGCAAAGGAGATCGCGGTCAATGTGTAAAGCGCGGTAATGCCATAGAGCGGCGTGGGTGCCTCATGGCGGCTCAGCCAATATTCACGCGCCGTCAACAGCAAGAGCAGGCTGATGACGACGTTCTCACCGATGAAAGCCAGACCGTCATAACCGACAAGCATGGCAGACACCGACACCGCGATACCGGGGAGGCAACCAAGCAAGAAGCGAATTTTCGAAAGGCGGCGGGTGCGAAACTGGTGACCGGCCACCCAGACCGTCGCGAAACCGATGAAAAGCAACACAAAAGTCAGAACGGCGAAAATCGGCCGCGGCCTGTCGACATAGGCGCCATATATGAAAATGCCACCCACGATAGGCACCAGGCCGGCAGAGCACGTCAGCAGAAAAGTATCAGGCCGGCGAGAAAACCAGCTTCCCACCAATGTGACCGCTAGGCAGGTCGCGGAGACGCCGAGGGCGAGAAGGAGGGAATTGTAATCGACCAGCATCGTGCTCTTTCGACGGTCTCATCATTACCGTGGAGGGATCAATGACACGCTAGCCCTCAAGGGGTATCGAATTGGTTACGGCAAATAATAAAGAAAATACATTTCAATAAAATATACGTCTCATTTAGTGGCAAGACACGAATACTTTGACGCCAATATCACCCGTTAAATTCATTATTGCTTATATTCACCGAACCTAAAATCAGGATTCAACGTCCCAATGTAACGGGAACATCGGGTCAAAAACAGTGACCGGACCGGCCCCGGTCTCGATCTTCGACGGGAATGTCACGGCATCGGGCCGGCGCACCAAGGTGATGCTGTCTTCATTGACAGGCAGTCCATACCAGGCCGGCCCGTTCAGCGAGGCAAAGGCCTCCAGCCTGTCCAGCGCATTCTCCTGCTCGAAGACATGCGCGAGGCAACTCATCGTGTTGATCGAAGTATAGATGCCGGCGCAGCCGCAGGCGCATTCCTTCAGCGGATCGACATGCGGCGCCGAATCCGTGCCGAGGAAGAACCTGATGTCGCCGCTCGTGGCGGCCGCGCGCAGCGCCAGGCGGTGGCTTTCCCGCTTGGCGACAGGCAGGCAATAGTAATGCGGACGAATGCCGCCGACGAGGATGGCGTTGCGGTTGATGATCAGATGATGCGTCGTGATGGAGCCGGCGAGATTGGCCTTTGCCGATTTGATGTAATTCACGCCGTCCGATGTCGTCACATGCTCCATCGTCACCTTCAACTCCGGCAGGCGCTTTCGCAACGGATCGAGCACGGTCTCGATGAACACGGCCTCGCGGTCGAAAATATCCACCTCCGGCGTCGTCACCTCGCCATGGACGCAGAGCGGCAGGCCGACCTTCGCCATGCGCTCCAATACCGGCATTGCATTGTCGAGATTGCGCACGCCGCCATGGGAATTGGTCGTAGCACCTGCTGGATAAAGCTTGACGGCCGTAATCAGGCCACTCGTCTTGCCCTCTTCGACATCGTCAGGGCTGGTATGTTCGGTGAGATAGAGCGTCATCAGCGGCTGGAAGCGGTCGCCGGCCGGCAAAGCCTTGAGGATGCGTTCACGATAGGCGGTCGCATCCGCCGTGGTCACGACCGGCGGCACGAGATTGGGCATGATGATGGCGCGGGCAAAATGCCTGGAGGTATCGCCGATCACGCCTTCGAGCATTGCTCCATCTCGCAGATGCAGATGCCAGTCATCGGGACGGCGGATGGAGAGCTTTTGCATGGACACGACCTCTGGAAATGTAAGCACGATCTCGTCCGAAAACGCTTCACATTTTTCGGGATCATGCTTTGGGCTATCGCGCTTCGATAGCACCAACCGCCACCGCAAAACAATCCGCGACGGCGGTTAAATGACGGCCAGGTTCAGTCTTGCACGATGTCGATGGTGACATCGGCCGGGCGGCGGTTCTCCAGGATCAGCCGGCCATTCGGCAGATCGTTGCCATAGACCTTGGCGCGGGCGGCCTCGTCGTCGAGATCATAGCCCTTCCAACGCTCCCAGAGCCGCTGCTCCAGAACCTCCATCGGCGGCGCCAGCATGATCGAATAGTCGAACATGCCCTCAAGCTCCGCCCATTTTCCCTGACTGAACAGCAGATAGTTTCCCTCGATCACGATGAACCGGTGATCCGGCGAAACGACGCGGGCCGATGCGATGGCAATCTCGCGAGAGCGGTCGAAGACCGGCACGAGCACCTCCTGATCGGCAGCCCGCACGGCCCTGACGATATCGAGAAAGGCGCGCACGTCGAAGCTCTCTGGCACGCCCTTCCGCTTCAAAAGCCCCTTTTCGATCAGGACGGCGTTGTCCATGTGGAAGCCGTCCATCGGCAGAACCTCGGCGCTTTCGCCTTTGGCCTTCAACGCCTTGACGACGTTATCCGCCAATGTCGATTTGCCGGCGCCGGGTGGGCCGGCAATCGCCACCAGGATGCGTTTTGCGTCGCCGGCGCGCGCAATGATGTCGCCGGCAACGTCTTCGAGCGCAACACTCATGCAGCGACAGTCTCCGCCGGCGGAGCCTTGGCCCCGGTCATGAAGGCAACCGCATCCGACATGGTATAGTCCTTGGGGTTGATGACGGTCAGACGGCGTCCGAGGCGATGGATATGGATGCGGTCCGCCACCTCAAAGACGTGAGGCATATTGTGCGAGATCAGCACGATCGGCAAGCCGCGAGCCCGCACGTCGAGGATGAGTTCGAGCACCTTGCGGCTTTCCTTGACGCCGAGTGCCGCCGTCGGTTCGTCCATGATGACGACCTTCGAGCCGAAGGCGGCGGCACGCGCCACGGCCACGCCCTGACGCTGGCCGCCGGAGAGCGTTTCCACCGCCTGATTGATGTTCTGGATCGTCATCAGGCCAAGCTCGGTGAGCTTGTCGCGGGCGCGCTTTTCCATCGCCGGCCGGTCGAGCATGCGGAACCAGGAGCCGAGGATGCCGGGCTTGCGGATCTCGCGACCGAGGAACATGTTGTCCGCAATCGAGAGCGCCGGCGACAGCGCCAGGTTCTGATAGACCGTTTCGATGCCGGCCTCGCGCGCTTCCATCGGCGACCTGAAATGGACAGGCTTGCCTTCCAGCCTGATCTCACCTTCATCGGGCGTGACCGCGCCGGAAATCGCCTTGATCAGCGAGGATTTTCCGGCGCCGTTGTCGCCGATGACGGCAAGAATTTCGCCGGGATAGAGATCGAAATCGGCATTGTCGAGCGCGGTCACGCGTCCATAGCGCTTGACGAGGCCACGCGCGGTGAGAAGGGGTTCGCCAGTCGTGGTCATGCCGATACCTTTCTGATCCATTGATCGATCGCGACGGCGCCGATGATCAGCACGCCCGTCAGGAGGACCTTCCACTGCGGATCGGCTCCGAGCATGTTAAGGCCCATGGAGACCACGCCGACGATCATCGCGCCGAACAGCGTGCCGAGGATCGAGCCACGGCCGCCGAAGAGCGAGATGCCGCCGATCACGGTCGCGGTAATTGCCTGAAGATTGAAATCCGTCACAGCCGAAGAAGGCGAGACCGAGCCGTTACGGCCAATCGAAACCCAGGCGGCAAAGGCCGCGATCAGTCCCGAAACGCCGTAGACAGCGAGCAGCACCTTCTTGGTCTGGATGCCCGACAATTTCGCCGCTTCCGGATCATCGCCGACAGCATAGACATGCCGGCCCCAGGCGGTGTGATTGAGAATATACCATAGGCCCAGCACCAGGAGCACCATGGCGATGACACCGAGGGTCAGCACCGCACCACCGAGCCGGAAGCTGATGGCAAAGAAATGCAGCAGCGGCGCCTGTTCATCGACATCGGTATCGCGGATGGTTTCATTGGCCGAATAGATGAAATTCGTCGCCATGACGATATTCCACGTACCGAGCGTCACGATGAACGGCGGCAGCTTCATGTTGGCGACAAGGAAACCGTTGAGCAATCCACAGAGACCGCCCACGATCATGCCTGCCAAGATGGCGACAGGCGTCGGCAGGCCATAAGTGACGGCGACGTTGCCCATGACGACGGAGGAAATGACCATGATGACGCCGATCGACAGATCGATGCCGGCAGTCAGGATAACCAGCGTCTGCGCCGCGCCGAGAATGCCGACAATGGCGATCTGCTGCAGGATCAGCGTCAATGTGTAGGCGGAGAAGAAACGCCCGCCGATGGCAAAGCCGAAGATGATGATTGCCATCACCAATACGATCAACGGCACGGCGGCCGGTGTCGAATGCAAGAAATGCTGCATGCGTTTGAGAAGAGAGACATCCTGGTGCTCGAACGAGGCAACATTTTTGTCGCTGCCGTCGAGAACACGCTCGAATTCCTGTGCTCCGGTCATTGTATTCCTCCGCTGCCGCGCCGAATTATACGCGGAAACCGCCGGCTGTTGAAACCGGCCGAAGCGAGAGCCCGGCCGGCGTTGATGTCAGGAAGGTGATCGCAAATCCAAGGACCGCTTCAGCGAAAAGTGTGAAGCCGTTTTCGGATAAGATCACGCCAAGTTCAGGATGAGGCTTAGCCCCAGCACTTGGCGGTGCCTTCCTTGGTGTCGATCGACTTCAGGCCAGGGACCGGCCTGTCCGTTACCAGCGAAACGCCGGTATCGAAGAAGGACTTGCCTTCGGTCGGCTTCGGCTTTGCGCCGGTGTCAGCGAACTTCTTGATCGCCTCGACGCCGAGGGCAGCCATCATCAGCGGATATTGCTGCGACGTCGCGCCGATCACGCCTTCCTTGACGGACTTGACGCCCGGGCAACCGCCGTCAACGGACACGATCAGAACCTGCTTTTCCAAGCCGACGGCCTTCAGGGCCTGGTAGGCGCCGACGGCAGCCGGTTCGTTGATGGTGTGGATGACGTTGATGCTCGAATTCTTCTGCAGGAGGTTTTCCATGGCCTTGCGGCCACCTTCCTCATTGCCGTTGGTGACGTCATGGCCGACGATACGTGGATCGGTTTCGTCGCCGATCTTGTTCGGATCCTTCGGGTCGATGCCGAAGCCGATCATGAAGCCCTGGTCGCGCAGCACGTCGACGGAAGGCTGCGACGGCGTCAGATCCAGGAAGCCGACCTTGGCGTCCTTCACCTTGTCGCCCAGCGTTTCCTTCGCCCACTGACCGATGAGCTTGCCAGCAAGAAGATTGTCGGTGGCGAAGGTCGCATCGGCGGCGTCAGCCGGCTCCAGCGGCGTGTCTAGCGCAATGACCAGCAGGCCCGCATCGCGTGCCTTCTTGACCGAGGAAACGATACCCTTGGTATCGGAAGCGGCGATCAGAATGCCCTTCGCGCCATCGGCGATGCAGCTTTCGATCGCGGCGACCTGGCTTTCGCTGTCACCATCGATCTTGCCGGCATAGGACTTCAGCGTCACGCCGAGTTCCTTCGCCTTGGCGGTCGCGCCTTCCTTCATCTTGACGAAGAAAGGATTGGTGTCGGTCTTGGTGATGAGGCAGGCGGATACGCCAGCGGCCTTGGCCGGCACTGCAAAGGCGACGCCGATCGCCAGAGCGGCGAGCGCGGCGGAGATAACAGATTTTTTCATTCAATCCTCCCGATGTTTGAAAAGCCGGACCCTCCGGCAGTCACAGGCTCAATCCGAACCCGATTTAAAGATGCGCCATGCCTGTCAGATTGTTTCCGGTGGACCTCCTCCAAGGTCATATGCACATCCTCGACGGCCCATATCTGAGCCTAAAGATTTCTCCCTGTCAATAAATAAATCGGATTGAATTATTAATTGGATGTGGCATTCTGCCGAAAAATAAGGCATGGCCATGGTGGAAGGAGCAGCCCCATGTCTCTCGTGCACGACCCGGAGGACACACCCACAGCACCTGTGATTCTCGACCCCAGCGGGGGCGCGAACCAGATTGGTGTGCGCGCCCATAACGAGCGGCTCGTGCTGTCGCTGGTGCGTCGCCATGGGGCGCTGTCGAAAGCGGATATCGCCCGACGCAGCGGCCTTTCGGCGCAGACCGTTTCCGTCATCATGCGGGAACTGGAGAAGGATGGGCTGCTCTCACGAGACGCGCCGGTGCGCGGCCGCGTCGGACAGCCATCCATCCCCATGCGGCTCAATCCCGATGCGGTGCTCTCCTTCGGCGTCAAGATCGGCCGCCGCAGTGCCGATCTGGTGCTGATGGATTTCGTCGGTAGCATCAGGATGCAGCTTCATCAGATCTACCCTTATCCGTTGCCGCAGGACATCCTCTCCTTCGTCACGGCCAGCATCCAGGAGCTCGAGGGGCGGCTCAGCAACGAAGAGCGGCGGAAAATTGCCGGGATCGGCATCGCCGCGCCGTTCGAATTGTGGAACTGGGCGGAACAGGTGGGTGCGCCGGCCGGAGCGATGGACGTATGGCGCGGCTTCAACCTGCAGACAGAGATCGCCTCGCGCGTTGCCTACCCCGTCTTCCTGCAGAACGACGCCACCAGCGCTTGCGGCGCCGAGCTCGTCTTCGGCGTCGGCTCGCATTATCCGGATTTCGTTTATTTCTTCATCGGCTCCTTCCTCGGCGGCGGCATCGTCCTCAATTCCTCGATTTTCGTCGGGCGAACAGGCACGGCCGGCGCGCTCGGCCCGCTGCCCGTGCGTGGCCGCAACGGCGAGAACCGCCAGCTTCTGGAAATCGCCTCGATCTTCGTGCTCGAAAACCTGTTGAAGGATCACGGCTTCGACCCGCGTCCGCTCTGGTACTCGGCCAACGACTGGGTCGATTTCGGCGAGCCTTTGGAAATCTGGATTCAGGACACGGCCAAGGCGCTGGCGCAGGCGATCGTCGCATGCGCCTCGGTCATCGATTTCAGCGCCGCCGTCATCGACGGCGGCTTTCCACATTGGGTGCGGGAACGCGTGGTGCGCGCAACCATCAAGGCCGCTTCGGAGCTGGACTTGCAGGGCGTCGTCATGCCCGACATTATCGAAGGCGCGGTCGGGCCGCAGGCACGTGCCATCGGCGGCGCCAGCCTGCCGATCTTCGCCCGCTACCTCATCGACCAGAACGTCCTCTTCAAGGAGATAGAGCATGCTGAAGGGCATTGACCCGCTGTTGAGCCCCGAGCTTTTGGCGACCCTACGCGCCATGGGCCACGGCGACGAGATAGCCCTCGTGGACGGCAATTATCCCGGCCTCGAACACGGGCGCCGCCTCATCCGCCTCGACGGCCACGGCGTCATTCGCGTGCTTGACGCCGTGCTCAGCGTCCTGCCGATCGACGATTTCGTGCCGCAGGCGATCTTCCGGGCGACCGTCCGCCAGGATCGCGACGCAGTCGATCCCGTCCATGCCGAAATGATCGAGTGCTGCGCGCGGCACGTGCCCGACATCAAGGTCGTGCCATTGCTGCCGGCGGAGTTCTACGAGCGCGTCAAACAGGCGCACGCGCTGATACAGACCAGTGAGCCCAGGCTCTATGGCAATATCATCCTGCGCAAGGGCGTAATTTATCCGAAGGGATAGCGAGGCCCCTCGCCCAAAGCCCCTCATCTGGCCTATCGGCCACCTTCTCCCCGCACGCGGGGCGAAGGAGATGGGCGCACCCACAGCCTTCTTTCCGGCCAATTGCTCTGACGAGACTTAGAAGTAGTCCCCTCTCCTCGTCGAGACGGGGAGAGGGTTAGGGGCAAAACTCTCTATGCGAACGGAACCGATTCCTTGTCCGCCCTTAAATATCGCCCGCCGAAGGCCCCCAGACATCCGTCATCGCAAAGCCCTCTGCCATCGGATCGAAGGGATCGAGCGCGACCTGGCTCAAGCCGAAGGTGAAGCCCCGGCCGGTGATGGTGGGGATGATGGCCGGTTTGCCGGCAACTTCGGTCACCGCCTGCAGGCCCACCTCGAACTCCGAACCGATGATCGAGCGGGACTTGAAGACATCGCCGACCTTGGCCTTGCCGCGCGCATGCAGCGTCGCCAGATTAGCGGAATTGCCGGTGCCACAGGGCGAGCGATCAGCGCGGCCTGGCCACATGGTCGTGCATGTGCGGATGGCGCCATCGGCATCGATGTCACGGAACATCACATAGGCGACGCCGGAGATCGCCGGGATTTCCGGATGGACGACCAACATGGTGCGGTTGATCAAGTCCTTGAGGATCATGCCCGCCTGAACGAGCGATGCGGCATTGGCCTTCTCGATCGTCAGGCCGATCTGGCCGACATCGACGAGCCCATAGAAAATACCGCCGTAGCAGAGGTCGAGCTTGATCCTGCCCCATTGCGGCGTGTCGATCTCGACATCCAGCTCATGCACGAAGGAGGGCACCATGGTCAGCCGCACCTTCTCGCAGCGGCCGTCGCGGCAGGTGGCGGTTGCCCTGACCAGACCGGCGGCGGTTTCGAGCGTCACCACCGTTTCCGGCTCCTTCATCTCGACGATGCCGGATTCAAGCAGTGCCGTGGTCACGCAGATGGAATTGGAGCCGGAGCTTGCATGCGCCTGATCGGGCTGCAGGATGATGAAGGCGGCATCGGCATCGGGATGCTTGGCCGGCAGCAGCAGGTTGACGGAACCGATCGGCGCGCCGCGCGGCTCCAGCACCAGGAAGCGACGCAACTCCTCGCCCTTCGGATCGGAGTTCAGCCAATGCAATTGCTCGGCAATGCTGTTGCCGGGAATCTTCGGCACGCCGCCGATGGCAACCCGGCCGATCTCGCCCTCGCAATGAACGTCCAGCAACTGGATCGTGCGTTTCCATCTCATATCGTTTGCTCCAATCCGGACATCGGTCTTGTCCTAGTAGCGGTTGATGCGGAACGGCGTCATATCGACAGCAGGGGCGATGCCGGTCATCATATCGGCCATCAGCCGCGCTGTCGTCGCCGAAAAGGTCAGCCCGAGATGACCGTGGCCGGTCGCGTACCAGACACCCGGGACACGCGACGAAGGCGAGATGATCGGGATCGTATCCGGCAATGCCGGGCGATGACCCATCCAATCCTTGGCATCTTCCACCTGCAATCCGGGCAACGCTCTTTGGGCGTGACGAACGAGAATGCGGGGACGGCGATAATCCGGCGGCGCATCGAGGCCAGCCAGCTCGACGTTGCCGCCGACGCGGATGCCGCCGGCCGTGGGCGTCACCATGAAGGCGCGACGCGGCCAGATGATGGAATAGCGCATGGCGATGCCGGGCTTCATGATCTGTGTGTGATAGCCTCTTTCGGTCTCCAGCGGGATCGGCTCGCCGAGGGCCGAGGCGATGAAGCGCGTGCGCACGCCGGCGGCCAGCACGACATCATTGGCTTGAAGCCGGGTTCCATTCTCGAACAGCACAGCCACGTCGCCGTCCGACTGACGCTCTACGGTTCGCACCGCGCCGGAGACGAAGGTCGCACCAAGAGCCTTTGCCGCCTCCATCAGCGTGAGTACCAGCTTATACGGATCGCGGATGGATTTGTTATCCGGCAGCAGCACGGCCTTGGCGATGGAGGGAGATAAAGCCGGTTCGTGATCGCGGATTTCCGCGCCGGCGAGAACCTTGTATTCCATGCCATAGCGCTGCATCAGCTCGAGGTGCGCGCGGTCGCCGGCAAATTCCGCTTCGGTCTCGTAAATCGAGAGGCACCCCTCCTCTGTCATCAGGTCAGGCGCGCCAGCGGCGGCGAGCATCGCCCTGAAATCGGAAAGGGCATGACGCGAGAGGCTCATGCCGGCATCCTCGATTTCGCGGAGCCGCGACGGGCGACCGGCGGCGACGAAACGCAGAAACCACGGCAGCATTCTCAGAGCGTAGGAGGGCCTGAGCCACACAGGCCCTTCCGGATCCAGCAGCCAGCCCGGAATCTTCGACCAGGTGGAGGGGCCGGAACCGGCGGCAAAATCGAGCGCGATGCTTGCCATATTGCCGAAGGAGGTGCCCTCCCCCGGCCCCGCCTTGTCCACCAATGTCACCTGCCGGCCACGCCGCTGCAATTCCAACGCGATCGCCGCGCCGATGACGCCGGCGCCGACAATGATGACCGTACGCTTGTTTTCGCCCATGCCGAAAGCCTACCCACAAAGTGCCGCCATGTCCGATATGGCGCGACTCTGTGATATATCAGATCAAGCAGACTGGCTATGGAGTTTCGAAAGGCGCTCGAAGTCTCTGGCGTGTGGCTGGGGCTTTACTGCCCCAATGCCTCTCCGACATTGCTGCCCGTCGCTTGCACGCTATCGCCGACGGAACCGATGGTATTGCCGGCGGAGGCACCGACGCGGCGCAATTGCTCACCATAGTTCGCGCGCGTTCGGGGGTCGAAGATGGCGATCGGGGCGCTGACGGCAGCGCCAGCCACGCTGCCGACGGTCTGGGCGGCACCCATGGCAACCGCGCCGACGGCATCGCCGATACCAACATCGGAATCAGTGATCGTCTGGCCAGCAATCAGCCGGGCGCCGATCAGCTTCACCACTTCGGGGCTCTCGGCGAACTTGCCGTGATTCAAGCTGTCGCCGGTCTTGAGCTTGGTGAGATCGAGCACGGTGATCCCCTGCTTTTCCAGCTCGCTGCGATAGGGCTCGGCTGCGGGATCGATCTGGCCCAAGCGATCGATACTGCCGGAAATGCGCCGTGACAGCGATAGTGCCCGGTCATCACGCGAGACGAACAGCGTGAAATGCGGCCTGTCCTTGCCAAGTGCTGCAAACTGCCCGCCAAAGACATCGACGTCGAGATCGGGCGAAGCGAGAATGACATTCTTGATCTTCGGCGCGACGCGACCGTTGCGGATCGCCATTTGCCTGAGGGATTCGACCGCAAGCCAGCTGCCCATTGAATGCGCCATGACCGTGATGTCGCCGACGGAAGGATCCGCGGCGACGCGGCGCAGCAGCTCCTCCAGAGAGTCGCGGGAATAGTTGGTGCTTTCCTTGTCATAGGCATAGTCGAAAATGCTGGCTCGCGACGGCCAGGTGAAAACGATCGGGGCGACTTCGGCGTGCGAATCGTGGACGATCTGGGCGAAACGATAGACCGCGTCCTCATAGCGGTTGTTGAAACCATGCACGAAGATCAGCACCCGCTTATCCTTCGGCAGTTCCCCATGCAGCCAGGCTCGCCCGTCCGCTTCGGTCGGTATCGGCTTGACGGCGGTCGTCACGAAATTCTTCAGGGGATTGCCTGGCAGGCGGCTCGGCCATTGCACCTGGCCGACCTTGCGATTGGCTTCCGGCGGGATCGAGACGCTGACCGCATCCACCTTCAGCCCGGGACCGCGTTCGCCCGAAAACAGGATTGCCGGATCCTTGTCCGGCAAGCGCGTGGTGGCGACCAGCAGGTCGACCCTCGATGTCCCCGGAACACTTTCACTGATCGGTTGCATGACCCCGATCGGACGACCACAGGCCGCGAGTGACAGCGTCACGGCGACGGCGACAGTCCGGAGAAGCACGCTTCCCCATCGGCCCGAACCTGCCACGCGCTGCATCATGCAACCTCTTCCTATGCCTGAATGTCGCGCCACTCTACGCATCGATGCCTTCGGCGCAAGCGACTCAGGCCGTTCTTGGCCATATGATGCGACGCTAATTCGCGCAGCATTGCAAAGGCGCAACGCCATGATCGAGGCCGGCATGTCACTGATGACAGAAGAAAAAAAGAGCCCGACGCGGGAGGAGGATGCATCGGGCTCTTGATCCGGATTGGCAACTGGGAGGAGGAGGAGTGTTGCCAATCAATGAAGGAGCGCTGGGAGGAGGAGGTGCGCTGCCTTCGATGAAATAAATAAAACGCCGGCGGGGACCTGAACAGATTGGCTTTCGCAATGCAGCAATGCACCAAGTGCATTGCTTTTGTTCACATATGCCGAAAATGCCGCATAGCACTGATAATCAGGGTATTTACCGCCTATTTTACAGCCGCCGAACGGCCGAGGACCGCGATTCACATGATCGTGATCATACATTTCGACATGCCATTCGAGGAAACTCTGTCCTGAAGCGGCGGAGATATCTCCGCCGCTTCACCTGCTTTCGATTCGCGGCTTCGGCCTTGTTCGCCGAAGCTGGGAGGGTCTCAAGCCGTCTTGAATGCTTTCCGGCCCTCGGCGTCCAGAGCCGTGAATTCCTCGTCGGAGAGGACAATGTTGACGGCGGCGGTATTTTCTTCCAGGTGCTTGACCTTGCCCGTGCCGGGGATCGGCAGCATCACAGGGCTGCGCTTCAAAACCCAGGCAAGCGCAATCTGGCTCGGCGCGGCGCCATGCTTCTTGGCGATAGTGTCGAGAAGCGAGCCTTCCTTGGCGAGATCGCCCGCGGCAAGCGGGAACCAGGGGATGAAGCCGATATTGTGCTTCTCGCAATAATCGAGCACGTCTTCGCTGGTGCGATCGACGAGATTGTAGCGGTTCTGCACCGTCACCACCTTGAAATGCTTCGATGCGGCTTCGATGTCGGCGACGGAGACTTCGCTGAGGCCCGCATGGCGGACGATCCCGGCGTCGAGCAGAGATTTCACGGCGTCGAACTGTTCGGCCGCCGGCACCTTGGGATCGATGCGGTGAAGCTGCCAGAGATCGATCCGGTCGACACCGAGATTGCGCAGGCTCTTATGCGCCTGCTGGATCAGATATTCCGGGCGGCCGACGGGCACCCAGACGTCGGGGCCGGTTCGGGTCAATCCGGCCTTGGTGGCGACGACAAGGCCGTTGCCGTAGGGATGCAGTGCCTCCTTGATGAGACGTTCGGAAACGTCCGGGCCATAGGAATCAGCCGTGTCGATGAAGTTTATGCCGAGTTCCGGCAGGCGCTTCAGGGTGCGGATAGCTTCGTCATGGTTCTCCGGCTCGCCCCAGATACCGGACCCGGTAATGCGCATGGCACCGAAGCCGAGACGATGGACGGAGAGGTCGCCGCCGATCTTGAATTGACCGGACTTGGCTGCGTCGAAATCTGACATGGTTATAGTCCTTTTTGCTGGTCTGGAATGTATCTGGCTTTTTTTGGCATCCGAGCGGGCCGAGGCTTCTCGGGCAGGTCGAGCTTTTCGCGAGAGGGGAATAGGGTCGCGACCTGGAAAAGATGGGGCAGCAGGTTGGCATATGCAATGCGCACCCGCGTAACGAATTCATCCTTGCGCCATGCGGGCATCGACGCCGACCATTTCGGCGCAGCTGCCGGGCGGGCCGCTCGCGCGCAGCGGGATTACTGCGCGGGCACATGTCGGCGCGCTTGCGTACCCAGATCGGCAAGAGCTGTCCAAAGCTCGTCGAACATGCTGCGGGCGAATTCTTCAAGCGACATATCCCGCAGCCCCGCGCCCCAGCGTTCACCGCCGATGCGCAGCATGCTGACGACGGCTGACGACAGCAGGCTGAGGCGGAACCGCTCCTCATCGCCGCCACGGCAACGGGCATGCAGCGCATCCGCCAGCTTCCTCTCAAGCTTGGCATATTTCAATTGATCGCGGGCGCGAAGAGTGGGGGTATCGCGGATCAAGGCGGCGATGGCGAGATACTGCGGATCCGAGATAGCGTCGAGCAGCGCCGCATTGACAGCCGCCTCGATGACATCGACGATGGCCGCATCCTTGGGCTGAGCGGCGACCGCCTCGATCAACTCGCCAGAGAAACCATCCTGCCAGGCAGCGACCACATCTTCCTTGCTCGGGAAATAATCGAAGAAGCTGCGCTTGGACACATCGGCCGCCTCGGTGATGTCCTCGATCGTGGTGCCGTCAAAGCCGCGCTCCAGGAAAAGCCTCAGGGCGGCGGCTTCGATGCGCTCGCGAGTCTGGCGGCGCTTACGCTCGCGCCGGCCCTCCTTCACGACGACATCAGGCATATCCGCCATCTTACCCCCCGTCATGCACTTGCTTCGGGCCGCCTCATATCGGCCTTGCTGGCTTCGGGCGCGTAAGAGCCGCCGATCGAGATCTCCAGCGGATTCTGCCGTGATATCCTGTAGACACCGGCCGGCGGAATATTGCGCACCGTGCCGCCGATGCGTGTCCCCTTCAGGCCGAGGCTTTCGAGGATTGGCCTCGGAATGGGGCAACGGGGACCGTAGGTGAATTGATAGAAGGCTCCACCCGGCTTCATTGTCTCGAAGGCTCCGCCGACAATGGCCACGATCTTGGCGGGCGGCATGGACAATAGCGGCAGGCCGCTGATCACAGCGCCGAAAGGCACATCCTCAAAGAGGCCGCACTGGCCAAGCTGCGCAGCATCCATCTGCACCACACGGGCCTCGGGAAAACGGCCGCGCAGCCGAACGGCAAACTCCTCGCCGAACTCGACAAGCGTCAGCGCGCTTTCCGGAATCCCGCGAGCCAGCAACGCGCGGGTGAAAACACCCGTGCCGGGGCCGAGTTCGAGGATCGGGCCGTCGAGCGGCTCGATCTCCTGAGTCATCAACCTGGCCAGGCGTTCACCCGAGGGCGCCACCGCCGCGACACGCATGGGATTGCTTACCCAGGAGCGGAAAAACCGCACAAAATCAGAGCATGAGGTCTTTGTCGTCATTCCGCGAATCCAATCTCCGGCTACGATAGCAAATATGGCGCGATCAGGGCCGAGCAGCATGGCATTTCGAAGGCACCCCACATCATTTGGCCATCGAGAACCGTTGATATGCAAGCACAATCCCGGATTTCTATTGCTGCATATTTTTAACAGATACAAACTTGCATCTAGTGCAATATACAAACAGATACAATAGGCGATGCCAAATCCCTCCACAGGCGTCCCGCAATGTCCGGCCGGACAGTGAAAGACATTCCCCCAAAGTCAGGCCGAATTGCAGTTATCACCGTTGCCAATAGCGGTATCGGCTACGAAGCCGCCAAGGCGCTGGTCGGCGCTGGCGTAAAGGTCATCATCGCCTCACCCAACGAGAGAAAGGGCGCCGAGGCGCTCGCCAAAATCCGCTCGGCAACATCCGGCGCAGACATTGCCTTCGAGATGCAGATGGGCGCCAACTATATCGGTCACTTCGCCTGGACGATGCGACTGCTGCCCACGGTTTTCGATGCCGACAACCCCCGTGTGGTCACCGTCAGCAGCCTGGCGCACCGCAGCGGCAGGATCAATTTCGAAGATCTGCAATGGCGGAAAAATTATGGGCTCGGCGTGCCTATTGCCAGTCGAAGCTGGCGACGCTGTTGTTCAGCCTGGAACTCGACCGCATCGCCGCCCATGCCCGCGATCCCGCCATCTGGCGGCGGCTTTGGGATGTCTCGGAGCAATTGACGGGATTGAAGATGCCTATCCCCGCAACCGCCTGAAAGATGTGCCTCTCCGCAAGAGCGGAGAGGGACTTCGCGCATTCAATTCACCGGCAACTCACTGGCTGACGCACTGCCGACGCGGACCATTGGTCGGCTGATAGGTATTGTCAGAAGCGCGATAGGTCTTGTACCGGCTCGCGCACCAGCGAACATGGGCGCTGCCGTGGGGCGGACGTGCGACGGCGCCGCCAACAATTGCGCCGGCGGTGAAGGCGGCCAGCGGATACCAGAAACCATCGTTATAGCGGCGATATCCCGGGCGGGCGTAGCGATAGCCGCGATGGCCATGCCAGTAGCCGCCGCGATAGTGCGGACGGTAATGTGGGCGATAGTGCGGGCGATAATGGGGACGGTGACGACGATATTGCACGTCGGTCACGCCGGCAGCCTGGCCGGTCGTCTGCAGGATTGCCGGCTGCACCATCGGCTGAATCGGCGCCGCAACGGCGGGATCAAATGATGTAACAGCAACCAGGGCACTTAAGGCGGTCACTGTCACGGTCGTCAGGAATCGTTTCACAGCTCTTCTCCTCCAGAGACGTAATCGGAACGAACAACGCGCAATGATTGAAAATGAATCATAATATTACCGCTTGCGCAAGTAAAAGACATTCAATAGTCATATAGATAGGAAGCCTACCTATCTACTGTTCGATTGAGACTCCATGATCAAACCCGACCGTCATCATGTGCTTGAAGAAGCACATGCGCTCGCCGAGGCGTTGCGCCCTGCTCTCCATCGCCTGTACCGGCAATTGCGGCGCGAGAGCGACGATCCCGGCCTTTCACCCCTGCATGCCCTGCTGCTCCTCGCCATCATGCGCGAACCGGGCATCGGCGTCGCCGAACTGGCCCGGATGGAGAAGCTGCGCGGGCCAACGATATCCGGACATGTGAAGACGATGGAGCGGGACGGTCTCATCACTCGCTCGGAGCCCGACCCGAGCGATCGGCGCCGCAATGGCCTGATCGCGACCGACAAAGGAGAAGAGCTGATACGGAGCATGAAACAAAAGCGGACCGACTGGCTTGCGTCCGAACTGGCCAAACTGTCGCCCGACGAGCGCGCTGCCATTCGCGCAGCGGTCGGGCCACTCGGGGAGATCGGGCAATGAGCGGCGAGCGTCTGAATGCAATTCCGCCATCGGCGCCGGCCGCGAGCGATCCGCCCGATCGTCGCGAGATCCGCGCCGTCATTCTCGGCCTGATGATCGTTCTCGGCCTTGGCGCCATCGACCAAAGCATCGTGGCGACGGCCTTGCCGCGCATCGTCAGCGATCTCGGCGGGCTGACGCATCTGTCGTGGGTCGTCAGCGCCTATGTGCTGGCGTCGACCAGCACCATGCCGCTCTATGGCAAGCTCAGCGACCAGTACGGCCGCAAGCCGATGATCTACGCGGCGATCCTGATCTTCCTGCTCGGCTCCGTACTGAGCGGCATGGCGCAGACGCTGATGCAACTCATCGTCTTCCGGGCCATCCAGGGCATCGGCGCGGGTGGATTGCTGCCGCTGGCGCAGATCATCATCGGCGACATCGTGCCGCCGGCAAGACGTGGGCGCAATCAGGGCTCGATCGCCGCTGTCTTCGCCGTGTGCAGCGTCATCGGCCCGATCACCGGCGGCGTCATCACCGATCTCTTGTCGTGGCACTGGATCTTCTACGTCAACCTGCCGATCGGCGCCGTTGCCCTCGTCATGATCGGCCGAGCACTCAAGAGGCCGCATCAGGCGCGCAGCCGCCGCATCGACTATCTCGGCGCTGTCTTGCTGACGGCCTGCACGACCAGCTTCCTGCTGGTGCTGGCGCTCGGCGGCAACGAATGGGCCTGGGATTCGCCTGAGATTTTCGGCCTGTCCGCGGCTGCCCTCATTCTCGGCGTTTGCTTCGTTCTCCATATCCGGCGGGAGCCAGAGCCGGTGCTGCCGCCGGATCTCTTCCGCAACCGGCTGTTCGTCGTCGCCTGCCTCGTGCTGGCATTGACCTTCATGGGCATGCTCGGGGCCAGCCTCTTCTTCCCGCTGTTCTTCCAGATGGTCATGGGTGTCAGCCCCTCGCATTCCGGCCTGCTGACCGGCCCGCTGATGGTCGGCGTCGTCATCTCGTCCATGGTCAATGGCCGCGTGCTGCTGCATCGCTTCGGACGCTACAAGCCGGCCCAGCTATTCGGTCTGAGCCTTGCGACGGTCGCCTTCGCTACGCTCGCCTGGGCGGCGGCCACCAGCCAGGGCTTCATGGTGATCGAGCCAGCCGTCTTCGCCCTCGGCCTCGGACTTGGACTTGTCATGCCCACCATGACGATCGCGGTGCAGAATGCCCTGCCCTTTGCGCATCGCGGCGTCGGCACGGCGACGCTCGCCTTCTTCCGCTCGCTCGGCGGCCTCATCGGCGTCACCGGCTCCGGCGCCATCCTCGCCTATCACGTACAGAACGCTGGCGCCGCCCTGGACGGTCTTCATATGTCGTCATTGACGGAGGCCGGCATGAAGCAACTTGCCACCACCTCCCCCGAAGCCCATGCCGCGGCCATAGCGCTCTACCGCCACGCCATTGCCATGACCTTTGCGACGGGAACGGCCATCGTCGCATTGGCGCTGGTCGCACTGCTGTTCCTGCCGGAATTGCCGTTGGCGACGGAGCATGGAGAGGAAACGGCGCGCCGGGGCTGATCGGCGCGCGGGAAAATTGCAGCCGCCGGGCGGCAAGCACGATCATCTGTCGCCCGGCGCGGGATACGCGCAAGCATTTGTGCCTGCGGTGCAGGCAGTCAGATCGCAAACTTATATAGAGATGAGAATGGCGCACCCGAAGAGATTCGAACTCCTGACCCCCAGATTCGTAGTCTGGTGCTCTATCCAGCTGAGCTACGGGTGCGTGGCCGAAACGGAAGAAACCGTTGGCGTGGCGGTTCTCTAAAGCCTCCTTTGGGGGATTGCAAGTGGATTTCTGAAAAAGATCGCGATTTTCGTGCATGTCGGTGCGAAGAGGCTGAAAAACCTCAGCTTTCGCGGAAGCTTCGGCTGCGATAATCATCGAGGGATACGGGGCGGTCGGGGATCTCGATGCGAAACTGCGTTCCCGCGGATGGTTTTTCCACGAGCGCTATGGTGCCGCCATGAGCAAGCACAAGTTCGCGGGCGATTGCCAGGCCAAGGCCGGTACCGCCGGAACGTGCAGAGCCGCGGAATGCCGTGAAGAGATTTTCCCGCGCTTTCTGCGGCATGCCCGGCCCGGTGTCATCGACGGTGATGCTGACGACGCTGCCGATGCGATGCGCCGAAACCGTGATGCGCCTGATACCGTCGGGTGTCGTCTCGCCGAAAGCGACCAATGCCTGATGGGCGTTGCGGCACAGATTATGGATGATGCGGAACAGCTGCTCGCTGTCGGCATCGACCTCGAGCTCGGGGCCGAGCTGCTCGACGAATTCGATACCGGTTTCAGGATCGATCGCCAGGATATCACGAACCTCGCCGATGAGCTCGACAAGACGGATCTTGCGCCGGCGTGGCGCCGATTCGGACGTCTGGCCATAGGAAAGGACCTCGGTCGTATAACCGACGGCGCGGTCGATGGTGCGCAGCAGCTTCGGCGCGAAACGCTTGACCATCGGATCGTCGACATCGACCAATCGGTCGGACATCAATTGCGCCGCCGACAGGATGTTGCGCATGTCGTGATTGATCTTCGAGACGGCGAGGCCGAGCGCCGCCAGATTTTTCTGCTGCTTCAGCGTCTTCTGCAGCTGCGACTGCATGGAGGCGAGATGGCGGCCGGCGACTGCAAGCTCATCGCGCCCCATCTCGGGCACGAGAATACGGCCCGGATCCTCCGGGTCGTCCGAATAAGCCTGCATGCTATCGGTGAGCCGCCGGATCGGACGAATCATCATGCGGTTGATCGCAAAGAAGATCAGCGTCGCTGTGAACAATGAAATCAGGATGGAAACGAAGAAGACGCTAACCGAATAGGCGAGCATCGCATTGCGCAACCGGGTGTCCTTCAACACCACTTCGATGCCGGTGCCGACATCGCCGCCGGCCGGGCCGAAAACGCGGATGATACGGTTGCCGCCGAAGAGCAGAGTGTCGAGTGCGTCCTTGATGGCGGTCAGCTGGGACACATTGCTCAGATCATACATATCATCGACCGAGGCCGGCATCTCGGCCGTCGCAAGCAGGCGCGACGTGCCGTCCTTGCGCAGGACGATGGCCCGCGTGCCGGTGGCCATCAGCGTTTCCTTCTGCAGCGCGCGAGGTAGCTCGGCAGGCTGCAGGCCGTCGATGACGATCGCGGCTGCAGCGGCCGTATTCAGCCGGTCCTCCAGCCAACGCAGCCTCATATTGGCAACGGAGGGCACGAAGATCAGCACTTCGGCCAGGAGAATGAAGCCGACGGTGAGGATGAGAAGCTTGCCGGAAAGCCCGCCGAAGATCCCTGTGGGCCTACAAAATTGGGACAGGCGGCCCTTATCGGCTTTGCCGCTTTTTGCGGCCCTCCTGTCCTGCCCACTATCCATTTCAATTGTCCCGCTTCGCTGCAAAGCGACATGATGGCGACGTATCGAAACCAGATAATAGGTGATTGTAGGCTTTTTTCCAATCTCTTCCCGGCTTTAACGGCGAGAAGGGTCTGGAGAGGGACGACGACGGCGCGCAGGCGCGGCCGCGTTGTCCCTCTCCGACGGGATCAAAACTCTTCCCAACCCTTCGTCGCGACGGCCGGCGAGAGAGCGTTTGCGCCGCCGAAGGCAGTCGCGACCTTATCGATCATCCGCCGTGCCGGCGATGCCGCCGGGCGATGCGTCTCGGCGCGTGCAGGCACCGGAGCGGACATGCTGCCGGCATCGACCTTGAAGCGGGATACCAGGCGGACGAGGCCATCGGCTTCGCCTGCAAGACGATGGGTCGCGGCCGAGGTCTCCTCGACCATGGCGGCATTGCGCTGCGTGACTTCATCCATCTGGTTGACGGCCTTGTTTACCTCGGACAGGCCTGTTGCCTGTTCGCGCGCCGCCGTCGCGATGGAATGAATATGGTCGTTGATCTTGAGCACGCGGGCTTCGATGGTCGACAGCGCCTCGCCGGTGGCCTGCACCAGCTTGACGCCGACCTGCACCTGATCGCCTGATTTGCTGATCAGCACCTTGATATCCTTGGCGGCGGTGGCGGAGCGCTGGGCGAGTTCACGCACTTCCTGGGCAACGACGGCAAAGCCCTTGCCCGCGTCGCCTGCTCGCGCAGCCTCGACGCCGGCATTGAGTGCCAGCAGATTCGTCTGGAAGGCGATATCGTCGATCACTCCGATGATCTGGCTGATCGCGCCGGATGCCTGTTCAATGCCGCCCATGGCGTCGATCGCATTGCGAACCACCTTGCCGGAGCGAGCGGCGTCTTCCTTGGCCTCGGTCACCATGATGCTCGCTTCGCGCGCCCGTTCCGTCGAATTCTGGACGACGGAGGTGATCTCGTCGAGCGCCGCCGAGGTTTGCTCGAGGGCGGCGGCCTGTTGTTCGGTACGCTTGGAGAGGTCGTCGCTGGCGTGGCGCAACTCGTTGGTGTTGGTGTTGATCGAGCCCGTCGTCTCCCGCACCTCGCGCATGGTGCTCTTGAGGGTCGCGAGCGTGGCATTGACGTTCTGCTGCAGTTCGGCAAAGGCGCCCTGGAATTCGCCCTTCATGGCCTGCGTCAGATCGCCATCAGCGAGGCTTGCGATTACGCGACGCACCTCGCCGATACCCGTATCGACGCTCACCAGCAGCTCGTTCACATTCCCGGCAAAGCGATTGAGGTTGGCATCGCCGTAATCCTTCTCGATGCGACGGCTGAAATCGCCGGCAGCGGCGGCCGAGACGGCCAGAGACATGCTGGACTGAAGTTCGTCGCTCCTGGCGCGCAGGGCCGTTTCCTCGGCATTCATGCGGCGCACGGCCTTGCCGTTCTCCTTGAAAACATCGACGGCAGCGGCCATCTCGCCGATTTCGTCGCGGCGACCGGCAAACGGGACCTCGATATCGAATTGACCGTCGGCAACCTTGTTGATGGCTTCCGTCACCTTGCGGATCGGACGGCTCAGATGAACGGTGCCAATATAGGAGCCCAGGCCGACGCCGGCGCTGATGCCCGCCACCGTGATGCAAAGGACGGCCCACAAGATAGCGTTATGAAAAGTCGCGATGCTGGTTTCGGCTGCTGCAAGTTCTGCCTTATCGGTTTTAACCACAGCATCGATCTCGGCCTGGAAAGCCTTGCGATTGGCACGGTTGGCTTCATTGTTGCCTTGCTTGCTGGCGGCATCCGGACCATCCGTCACGCCAAGACGGGCCGTTTCGGTGCGGAAGACGCGAAACTCCTGAGAGCCGGCCTGCAGTTTGGAGAATTCTGCCTTCTGCGCATCCGGAACCATAGGCGCCCAGGCCGCGAGCACTTTGTCGATCTCGTCGAGGTCGCCCATCAACCCATCGGCGAAGCTCTTGGCGTCCTTTGCGGAAGCGGCAGCATAGATGCCGCGCGATTCCATGACCACCGCCGTCACATAACGGTTGAGGCGCTCGCCCATGTAGGCGCGCCCGGCGGTCTGATCGTAGCTCTGTAATTTCTGGTCATACTGATGCAGCGCATAAAGGGCGGTAGCGCCGATCAAAAGCGCTGCGCCAGCCATGACGAATACAAGCAGGTTTATTTTGCCGCGAATCTTCACGATACCCTCCGAGGCCGGTCTCCTCCCCATAAATCGATGGGTTTTTCCAGCATGTACCTAGATATCGGCTAAATTCATTAATGATATATTGCGGTATTTATATATGAGAGATGCGACGTCGCTGCTATTTCTGCTGTATATTTCAGTATTTACTGAATTATATTGTTGGCCATGCAATCAATCGGCCGAATGCTATGGCTGGCGGCAACGGCCGCCGATCGACCGGCTGGAACCCCGGACTTCAAGGAATTTGCGCCGATATAATTGACTCTATGGGTCTTCATCCTTATAAGCCCGCGCACGTCCGGTCCCGGAGCCTGCTTTTGCGGGCGAAGTCCGTTCGCCATAATCAACAACGCTGCTTGCTTTTGAAGCAAAGCTCAAGAAGGGCCGCACTCCGCGGTGTTTAAATAAATGAAGCGTACCTATCAACCATCCAAGCTTGTCCGCAAGCGTCGCCACGGCTTCCGTTCCCGTATGGCCACCAAGGGCGGTCGCGCGGTTCTTTCCGCTCGCCGTAGCCGCGGCCGCAAGCGTCTTTCGGCCTAACGGCCGAAATGCCCGATAGTCGAGGATGGCGGGCAAATTGACGAATGAACGACCCAAAAAGACTGTCGGGCGGCTGAAGAGCCGGCCGCAGTTTCTTGCAGTCCGCGAAGGCGAGAAGCGCAGAGGCAGCTTCTTCCTCCTAGAGATGCTGGACCGCAAGCTTTCCGACGCCGACCCCCGCGTTGGTTTTACCGTCACCAAAAAACATGGCAACGCAGTGGAGCGCAACCGCATGCGGCGCAGGCTGAAAGAAGCCGTGCGGCTTCATGCCGGGTTTGCAATGCAGCCCGGACACGACTATGTGGTTGTCGCGCGGCGCGATGTGCTGACCGCACCTTTCGAAAAACTGGTGAGTGAACTCGTCCAGCGTATCGAAACCAGGCCGAAACACCGGCGACCGGAAACGGACCGCTCCAGGAACACATGATGCAAAACAACCGCAATTACTTCATAGCGATTGCCCTGTCGGTGCTGATCGTCCTCGCTTGGCAGTTTTTCTATATGAACCCGCGCCTCGAAGCGCAGCGGCAGGCCGAACAGGCCGCCAAGCTGCAGCAGCAGTCGCAGCAGGCCCAGACGACGCAGGCACCCGCCGCGGGCGCAGGCGCTGCGGTCAACGGCTCGCTGCCGGCAGGCGGCCAGACTGCGCCGACGGTCCTGACACGCGACCAATCGGTCGCCAAGACCTCTTCTTCGCGCGTTGTCATCGATACGCCTGCGCTTGCCGGCTCCATCAACCTGGAAGGCGCGCGCCTCGACGACCTCAGGCTCAAGACCTATCACGAGACCGTCGACAAGAGCAGCCCGATCATTACGCTGTTCAGCCCGGCCGATACCAAGGACGGCTACTTCACCGAACTCGGCTATGTCGGCAGCGACGCGACCGGTGCGGTCCCCGGCCCTTCGACCATGTGGACGCTCTCGAGCGGCGACAAGCTGACCGACAAGACGCCGGTGACGCTTTCCTACACCAATGACAAGGGCATCACCTTCTCGCGCACGATTTCCGTCGACGATCGCTACATGTTCACGATCACCGACAAGATCGCCAACAGCGGCCAGGCACCGGTTTCCCTCTCGAGCTACGGCCGCGTCACCCGCTACAATAAACCCGAGACGCCGTCCGCCTACGTTCTGCACGAAGGCTTCATCGGTGTCATCGGCGATGACGGCCTGATCGAGACCAAGTATGCGGCAACCGAGAAGGAAGCCACGACGCCCGCCAAGTCGACCGGCGGCTGGCTCGGCATGACAGACAAGTACTGGGCCGCAACCATGGTGCCGCCGCAGTCGACGGCCTATGATGCCCGCTTCTCGCACTTCAGCGACGGCACGCCGCGCTATCAGGCCGATTACAAGCAAGATGCCGTCACGGTCGCTCCCAGCCAGTCGATCGAGTTGAAGAACCTCGTCTTCGCCGGCGCGAAAGAAGTACCGGTCATCGACCGCTACGAGACCAGCTACTCGATCCCGCGCTTCGACCGCCTGATCGACTGGGGCTGGTTCTATTTCATCACCAAGCCGATGTTCAAGCTGATGGATTTCTTCTTCCGCTACTTCGGCAATTTCGGTGTCGCCATCCTCTGCACCACCATCGTGGTCAAGGCGTTGTTCTTCCCGCTCGCCAGCAAGCAGTATGCTTCGATGGCGAACATGAAGCGCATGCAGCCGAAGATGGAGGAGCTGAAGGCCAAGTTCGGCGACGACCGAATGGCGCTGCAACAGGCGACGATGCAGCTCTACAAGGAAGAGAAGATCAATCCGATCGCGGGCTGCTGGCCGGTGCTCCTGCAGATTCCGATCTTTTTCTCGCTCTACAAGGTGATCTACATCACCATCGAGATGCGCCATGCGCCGTTCTTCGGCTGGATCCAGGACCTTTCCGCTCCGGACCCGACCTCGATTGTCAATCTCTTCGGCCTGCTGCCGTTTGCGGCTCCTACCATCCTGCATCTCGGTGTCTGGCCGATGATCATGGGCGTCACCATGTTCCTGCAGATGCGCATGAACCCGACGCCGCCGGACCCGACCCAGGCGATGATCTTCACCTGGATGCCGCTGGTGTTCATGTTCATGCTGGCAAGCTTCCCGGCCGGCCTCGTCATCTACTGGGCCTGGAACAATACGCTCTCGGTCATCCAGCAGTCGATCATCATGAGGCGCCACGGCGTGAAGGTGGAACTCTTCGACAATCTCAAGGGCCTTTTCAAACGAAAACCGGCACCATCGAAATAAACAGCAAAGCCCCGCTTCGGCGGGGTTTTTCTTTTGTGGGATATCGCGTGCGCGAGGCTATCCGTTTTCCTCGTGATCGCGGTTGCCTTGAAAGCCGGGCCGACCGGTCACGGCTTGCCCGCTTCGATCAGATGCCGCCGAAAGAATGACAGAACGTCCGCATCGAACGACTTGTGAAAGGCGACCCTGTCAAAGCCGTTGGCATCCTTGCAAATCTCCGGCTGGGACTGGGCGAGCGCCGGCGAGCAAGGTGCGAGAAAGGCGAAGTGCGCCGCGTTGGAGACGACATGAAATTCGGGCTTTGCCGGCAAGTCATCCGTTAGAGCTACGACGTTTTCCGGCAGCACGCCATCGCCGCCATATTGCGAGCCCCAGAGCTGAACGGGCACCTTGACATTCTTCAGGCTGTCCTTGGTCGAAAAGAAACTGAACGGATCGGCAATGACCAAAGCCTTGATACGCGCATCCTGGGTCAACGGCTGCGTCGGAAGCTCGTTGCGGCGGATCTGTCCGCAAATCGGCGCCGGTTCCGGGCATGAGACATGCGGATCGTGAAAATCCGGGATCGCTCCGGCAAGAACCAGGCCGGTATAACCGCCGCGCGAGAAGCCGAAGAAGCCGATGCGGCTCGGATCGATGTGTGCCGCTTCCGGAGAGGCGTTCAGCATGAAATCGATGAGACGTTTGATATCTGTCGGTCGCTCGATGAAGACGGATATATCGCCCGATTGGCTCATGTCGGAAAAATTGTCGCGCGGATGGTTCAAGGCGACGACGACGAAGCCGGCATCCGCCAGGATTTCCGCTGTATCGTGATGGCCGAGAGAGCTGCCGGCATGACCATGCGAAATGACGACCAACGGCAGATTAGCGCCCACGATCGGGCAATTCCGGACACCAGAAACGATGATCGATCCAAGCGTAATGTCCGCCGGCGCAACCGTGCAGGGCGACCAGATGAAGGCGCGGAGAGCGGGACCGCTTGCGTCCGCCGGGACTTCAAACGATTTCAGGCCCGCTGCGTGAGCCCACGTTGCGGTCAAGCTGACGGCAATGAAGCATAGAGTCTTTGCGAAACGCATTTTCTTTTCCCAAAATGAAAATCGAACGGGGTTGGTGCAATGCATCACTCGGCTGCGTCGCGAAGCGGAATCAGCAGATCGGTGGCGAGTTCGCTGTCGGCTACGTGCCTTGGGTGATTGAGATAGATTTCGAGCGCCGGGCGATCGTCAGGCTCGAGGCCGCTTTGCGGTAGCCATCCGCCGAAGAGCGTCTGAAACGTCGGAGAAATGAGCGCATAGGGGCCGATCAGCCGGTGCCGGGCATAGCGCCCGCCCGGCACGTCACATCGTTCAAGCCCGTCCGTCGCCAGCTCATCGTTCGACAGGATCAGCCCGGCAAAATATCGAAAGCCGTCACCTTGATCCGGATCGCCATGGCAGACGCCGATACGAGCAACGTCGTTCCATGCTATCCCACGCTCCGACGACCATTGCCGCAAACGCCGATAGCTATGGGGAATCGTTGTGAACGGCCCATGGTGACGCACACCAAATACAGTCACCGGCTGCCGATCAACGATCGTCACCGGAGGAAGGCTCATCGTGATCGACTGTTGCTGCATCTGGAAATCGGTCGGACTAAGCCCGGTCAGATTGCGAAAGGCACGCGCGAAGCTCTGCGAGCTGTCGTAGCCTGCATCTAATGCCGTTTCAGTAACCGAGACGGTGCGGCCGGCCAGTCGATGCGCCGCCTGGGCAAGCCGAACCCGGCGTGTCGTGGCGGCAATGCTTTCGCCGGTCAGCGCGCGATAGAGCCGATGGAAATGGAATGGCGAGAAATGAGCGACGGCAGCAAGGCTCTCGATCGAATGAGGCGCTGACGGATCGACCATAATCGCTTCGATAACGCGGGCGATGCGCCGACGATAATTTTCTTCTGTGCTGGTCTTCATGAGGCCAAAGAGTAGCATGGCCTTTACGGACGCGCGGCGCAGCAATTGCGGATTTTTGCGAGTGCCGGTCAGAATGCATCGCCAAAAGACCGTCGACGGGCACACCGATCAAAACTTGACTTTCGCCGGCAAAACCTCGAAGCCAGTCAACAATCGAACCGGAAGACCTGAAGCAGCATGGCAGAACAGACCATAAAAGACGACAAGCCGCTTTTCGGCCGCCCGTGGATTTTCATCCGCGGCGTGCCAGCGATGAAATTCCTGCCGCCGGAGGGGCCTTTGGAAGTGGCCTTTGCCGGGCGCTCGAATGTCGGCAAGTCGTCGCTGATCAATGCGCTGGTCGGCCATAAGGGTTTGGCGCGCACTTCGAACACGCCGGGGCGGACGCAGGAGCTCAACTATTTCGTTCCCGATGGCTTTTCCGGCGAGGGTGGCGACCTGCCGCCCATGGCGCTGGTGGACATGCCGGGCTACGGCTATGCGGAAGCGCCGAAGGAACAGGTGGATGCCTGGACGAAGCTGGTCTTCGACTATCTGCGGGGACGCACGACGCTGAAGCGCGTCTATGTGCTGATCGATAGCCGCCACGGCATCAAGAAGAACGACGACGAGGTCCTCGGCCTGCTCGACAAGGCCGCCGTTTCCTATCAGATCGTGCTGACCAAGACCGACAAGATCAAGGAGGCGGGCCTGCCGAAGCTTTTGGCCGATACCGCCGAAAAAATCCGCAAGCGCCCTGCCGCCTATCCCGGCATTCTCGCCACCTCATCGGAGAAGGGTGTGGGTCTCGAGGAGTTGCGCCAGGCGATTGGCCTGACAGTGGGAATTCCGGTCTGAACATCAGGTCAGCCGGATGAGGCCGCCGCCCAGCGCCCCGCGGGGAGCGGCGGCCCTGTCGCCGTCGAGGATTACATCTTCGGCAACAACACCTTGTCGACAACGTGGATCACGCCGTTCGACTGTTTGACATCGGCGATGGTGATATGAGCGGTGCCGCCGGCCTCGTCGGTCAGCGTCAGCTTGCCGCCCTTGTCCATCGCCTTGATCGTGCAGCCACCGACCGTCTTCAGGTCGTATTCGCCGCCCTTGCTCGTCGCCCATTTCTTGATGGCGGCGGCCATATCGTCACCGGCGACGACATGGCAGGTCAGGATCTTGGTTAGGGTTGCCTTGTTCTCGGGCTTCAGCAGGGTTTCGATTGTACCGGGCGGAAGCTTGCCAAAGGCTTCATTCGTCGGCGCAAAGACGGTGAAGGGGCCTTTGCCTTCGAGCGTGTCCACAAGGCCGGCAGCCTTGACGGCAGCGACCAAAGTCGTGTGGTCCTTCGAATTCACGGCGTTCTGCACGATATTCTTGCTGGCGTACATCGCCGCGCCCCCCACCATGGGGTCCTTTGCGTGGGCGAGGCTGGTTGCGGCGGCAAGCGTTGCGGCCACAGCGACGACGCGAATCACGGTCTTGATCATAGCTTTTCCTCTTCCTGTTCTTGCCCCGATCATGTGGGGTCACAGGAAGATACGGAGGGCCATAGAGAAGAGTTTCAGCGGCGATTGTCTTTCGAAGGAAATAAATTCTCAGGGGAAACGGATGGTGCCGGATGCCACGACATCGCCCGTGGGCTTGCCGGTCGGAGAACCCCCGAAAGGCTCGATACTGACGGCGATGATTGCGCCTTCGGTCAGCTTGCCGTGAAGTTCCTGCGGCAGGACGATTTCGCCTTCGCCGGTCTGCGGCAGCACGCCGAGCGCCTCGGCAGGATCGCTGCCGCGAATGAGCCAGAGCTCCAGCGATTTCTCCTCCGGCTTTCCGGCCGCAACGGGCGTCACCTTCAGCCGCCCGCTGCTGGCGTCATAATCGGCCAGGAGATTGATGGCGCTGTTCTGGCCGGCAAGGGAAGCCGTCAGCTGCTTGCCCGGTACGGACCGGGATATGCCGTTGTTTGTGATGGTGAAAACCACCACGCCGGCGGCAAGGAACAATGAACCGAGGGCAACGACGCGCCAGACCAGCAGCGAATTCCAGAGATGAGCGCCCAACGCCGCATCTCCGAAGATACGTCTTTCTATCTTCGGAAAGACCGACTTCGCCGGCGTCACCATTTCGTATTCTTCATTGAACTCCGAAAGGTTCTGCTCCCATCGACTGACGATCGCGGCAAATTGACGATCGCTGCGCATGCGCCGCTCGACCTTCTGCCGATCCTCCAGCGAGAGTACGCCAAGTACATATTCCCCGGCCAGAACTTCGTCGCGGGAGCGGCCTCCCTTGCTTTGATCGGGTGTACTCATCGGTCCATGCACTCTCTTAATCTGATCAGGCTTCGGCGCAGCCAGGTGCGCATGGTATTCAAAGGCACCGAGTGTTGATCGGCGAGTTCCTGGTAGCTCAAGCCTTCGATATAGGCGCTGCGAACCGCCCGCGCGCGATCAGCTTCCAACTCTTCCATGCACCTGTCAATCCGCCTACCCTCTCCCTTCACGATTGCTTGCTCTTCGGGGCCGGGTTCGGTGTCGGCAAGATCGTGTGCGGCGTCGATTTCATCGGCCACAGGCTTGCGGGCACGGACGAAATCGATGGATCGATTGCGGGCGATCGCCGTCAGCCACGGCGTTGCAGGCCCTTCGGATGCGGCGAACTGCTCGGCCCGCTGCCAGATCTTCACGTAAACTTCCTGCAAAACCTCTTCGGCATCCGTCCTGTTGCCAATAATACGCAGGCATACGCCATAGAGTTTCGGGCTGGTACGTTTATAAAGCGTGGTAAAAGCCTTCTGGTCACGCATGGCGACGCGGCCGATAAGCGCTTCCGTCTCCTCGTTCGCCATCCGACCCCCGCTTGCTCCACCAAGACCAATCTTTAAGAGAAAAGTCCCGGCTGGCAAGCGCGGTGACGAAATCAATTTCATCAACGCCAGTGTGACACCGAGCAAACTAATCCGGACATCATTATTCCCTCTGTCAGAAACTTGAGATAAAAGGCCGCAAACAATCTCACGGGGTGCACCATGTCCGAATCCCAAAGCGAGCTTCAAGCCAGCCTGCTGGCGCAGGCCCTGCCCTACATGCAACGCTATGAAAACAAGACCATCGTGGTGAAATACGGTGGCCATGCCATGGGCAATGCCGAACTCGGCAAGGCATTTGCCGCCGACATCGCGCTTCTGAAGCAATCGGGCGTCAACCCGATTGTCGTCCACGGCGGCGGGCCGCAGATCGGCGCCATGCTGACGAAGATGGGCATCGAATCGAAATTCGAGGGCGGCCTGCGCGTCACCGATCAAAAGACGGTCGAGATCGTCGAAATGGTGCTGGCTGGCTCAATCAACAAGGAAATCGTCGCGCTGATCAACCAGACGGGCGAATGGGCGATCGGTCTTTGCGGCAAGGACGGCAACATGGTCTTCGCCGAAAAGGCGCACAAGACCATCAAGGATCCGGATTCCAATATCGAGCGCGTGCTCGATCTCGGCTTCGTCGGTGAAGTGGTCGAAGTCGACCGCACGCTGCTCGACCTGCTTGCGAAGTCTGAGATGATCCCCGTCATCGCACCGGTTGCTCCAGGCCGCGACGGCGCGACCTATAACATCAATGCCGACACCTTTGCCGGCGCCATCGCCGGCGCGCTCAGCGCCACGCGCCTGCTCTTCCTGACGGATGTTCCGGGCGTGCTCGACAAGCAGGGCCAGCTTATCAAGGAGCTTTCGGTTTCGCAGGCGCGTGAACTTATGGCCGACGGCACGATTTCCGGCGGCATGATCCCCAAGGTCGAGACCTGCATCGACGCCATCAAGGCCGGCGTTCAGGGCGTCGTCATCCTCAACGGCAAGACGGCTCATTCGGTGCTGCTCGAGATCTTCACCGAGCACGGCGCCGGTACGCTGATCGTTCCCTGAGGAGGGCGACCGCCTCAGAGGACTTCAATTTCGCTCAAGCCGGCCGATAAATTGCTTCGGCCTCGCTTTTCAACATTCCCATGACAGAGCGGTAGGGAGCTGGGCCATAGCTGATGCGGCTGACGCCGAGGCCGGCCATAGTCTCGTTGTCGGGCGTCGTCGGACGCACCATGATATTGACCGGCAAGGGAGAGCGTTCGCAGAGGGCTCCGATCAGTTCCGGATCGACAAGGCCGGGCGCGAAGAAACCGCTGGCGCCCGCCTCGGCGAAAGCGTCGACGCGGCTATAGGCTTCATCGAGCAGGATCTGGTGGTGCGCCGTATCGCTCTCCTGAAGGAAAAGATCGGTGCGGGCATTGATGAACAATGGTATTTCCCGCCGATCGGCCATCTCCCGGATCGCGCGGATGCGCGCCGCCTGCAGCTCGATCGGATGGACGCCTTGGCCGCCGACCACCTGGTCCTCGAAATTGATACCGATGGCGCCGTGATCCATGATCTTTTCGACATTGGCTGCAACCGCCTCGGGTTCCACCGCATAGCCGCCTTCGAAATCGACTGACAGAGGCAGCGGGCTCGTGACCGAAATCAACCGCGCCGTCACCGCAAGCAGCGACAGTGGTATCGCCTCGCCGTCACCAAAGCCGTTGGCGGCGGCGACAGACCAGCTGCCCGTGGCCAGTGCCTTCGCACCCGCCTCTGTGACCGCCTTGGCCGAACCGGCATCCCAAATGTTGAAAAGGATGAGCGGCTCACCCTTTTTGTGCAGCCGCGCGAATTCCTGCGCCTTTTCCACCTGACTCATCGTATCCCCTCCGAAAAGCCCGGTCGGGCGACTTTCCTCTTCACAACCCCGAAAGAGCGTAAGCTCCCCCTCACTTTGCAAATAGAGCAAAGCCCCGGAATTCAATGGTAAAATCATAGCCGGCATTGGATCGGTCGGCAATGTCGGCGGTATCCCCCATATGGCGTAGCATGAATATTTTCCTTTTCCTCCGATAAGGCGGCATGCCATAAGGCGGCCATGAGCCAGACAAAGACGCTATCCGAACCTTCAGATTTTGCCGATATCCGCGAGTGGGTGTTCGATCTCGACAACACGCTCTATCCGCACCATGTCGATCTCTTCGCGCAGATCGACAAGAACATGACGGCCTATGTCTCGGCTCTCCTGCAGATGGAGCGCGAGGAAGCGCGCAAGCTGCAGAAGCAATATTATCTCGATCACGGCACGACCCTGCAGGGATTGATGCTCCATCACGGCATCGATCCCAACGATTTCCTGGAGAAGGCGCATGCGATCGACTATTCGGCGCTGATGCCGCAGCCGGAGCTGGCCGCCGCCATCAAGGCGCTGCCGGGACGTAAGTTCATCTTCACCAACGGAAGCGTCAAGCACGCCGAGGCGACCGCCGGCGCGCTCGGCATTCTCGACAATTTCGACGACATCTTCGATATCGTGGCGGCAGACTATGTGCCGAAGCCAGCCGGCAGCACCTACGACAAGTTCATGAGCCTCAATCGAGTGGATACGAAGAGGGCCGCGATGTTCGAGGACCTGCCGCGCAACCTCACCGTGCCCAAGGCGCTCGGCATGAAGACAGTGCTGCTCGTGCCCCAGAATCTCGAGACGACCGTCGTCGAATGGTGGGAACGGACGACCGGCGAGGACGATCACATCGACTATGTGACCGACGATCTCACAGCTTTCCTCAAGGCATTGGTTTAACCTTTCTTTAAGACGGGGTTACGAAAGTTTCATCCGCCTTACAGAGGTTTAATTGGTCGTTTTCGGCCGCCCGCCGTATCGTTTGACCATTCCTCGACACGAAAGGAAAAACGATGAACGGGAAAAAAATTCTTCTTGCGGGACTTTCCGCAGCCCTTCTGGTGGGCGCCGGCGCTCAGGCAACCTTCGCGGCACAAGGCGATGAGGCAAGGGGTGGTCACGGCGGTCGCTGGCATGGACCGCACTTTTCGCCGGAAATCGTCTATGTGCGCATGCTGAAGCAATTCGGCCAGCCTGGCGACACCAAGGTCACCAAGGATGAGGTCAAGGCCGGCATCGACAAGATCTTCGATCAGATCGACACCAACCATGACGGCGAGCTCACGCCCGGCGAGGTGCGCGCCTATCGTCAGGAACGCATCAAGGAATGGAAGGCCGCACACGCCAAGGCCAACGACGATCAGGGCAACAACCAGGCCCAAAACGACCAAGCCAAGGGCGATCAGGCCCAGAACGACGACAAGGGTGACAACGGCCCGCGCCATCACGGACCGCATGGCCGCTTCATGCATGAGGCAGGTCTCATGCGCGGCATGATGCTGTTCCATCGCATCGACAAGGACGAAAACGGCCAGATCAGCAAGCAGGAGGCCGAAGACGCCGCCAGCAAGTTCTTCGACCGCATGGATCGCAACCATGACGGCGTGATCTCGCTGGACGACATGCCGGACCGCCCGCTGCTTTAAGCCGATCGATCGGGCACGATCCTCCACGAAGCACCGTCACGCTTCATGGATCGCGCCCTAAGCGGTACCCCTACGACCGAAGCCCGCCATCGCCATGCGACGGCGGGCTTTCGCTGTTCAATGGCCGTTATCGTGCTCGTAAAAATCCGCGACGATCTTCCAGGCCTCGTCGGCGGTGTCGACGAAGCTGATCAGATTGACGTCATCGGGCGCGATGGTGCCGAATTCCGCGAGTGCCTCGAAATTGATGATGTTGCGCCAGAACTTCTCGCCGAAGAGGATGAGCGGCAGACGCTCCATGCGGCCGGTCTGGATGAGCGTCAGGCATTCGAACAGTTCGTCAAGTGTGCCGAAACCGCCCGGAAACACCGCGATCGCCTTGGCGCGCACCATGAAGTGCATCTTGCGGATCGCGAAATAATGAAAGTTGAAGCTGAGCTCGGGCGTGACGTAGACGTTCGGCGCCTGCTCGTGCGGCAGGACGATGTTGAGGCCGATCGAAGGAGCGCCCTCTTCGGACGCGCCGCGATTGCCCGCCTCCATTACGCCCGGACCGCCGCCGGTCACCACGACATATTCATGGAAATCGAAGCTCGCCGAATAACGCGAGCAAAGCCGGGCGAACTTGCGCGCTTCCTCATAGTAAACCGATGCGGTCTCGAGGTTGGCACGCTGCACATCGTTGCGCGCGGCCCATGCGTTTGCACCCGGTGCGGGAATGCGCGCGCCGCCGAACATGACGACGGTCGATTTGATGCCGCGTTCGGTCAGATACATTTCGGTCTTCAGCAATTCCAGCTGCAGGCGGATCGGCCGTAACTCCTCACGGCAAAGGAAATCCTCGTCCGCATAGGCGAGCCTGTAGGAAGGCGACATCGACTGCGGCGTACGCGGCACGGATTCGGCTCGCTTCTTGTCCGCCGAGCTCGTCTTCAAGGGATCCCATACCCCGTCCTTGCGCCTCAGCCTGCCGTTCTTCGCCTTGCTCATTGACCATGCCTTTCAAATAGATCATGCCGAGCCGCCCTGTCCGTAGGCAGCAACGGCCGAGCTCAGCATATGCCCCTACAACACCCCGAATCCAAGCTCAATCGGCGCGGAAAAGACATTCCATTTTTCAAGCCCATGCTGTAGGACCAATCGACCATATCCGGACCTCTATCCGAAAACCACGACAGCTACAGACGTTTTAAGGAATTCCCATGAGCGCTACCGATCTCGCCTCTCTCGAAAAGACCATCGAGGCCGCCTTCGACAATCGCGACAATGTGAACACGTCGACGCGGGGTGAAGTCCGCGACGCCGTGGAGATGGCGCTGAACCTGCTCGACAGCGGCAAGGTCCGCGTGGCCGAACGCGGTGCGGACGGCATCTGGACGGTCAACCAGTGGCTTAAGAAAGCGGTGCTCCTTTCCTTCCGCCTGAACGACATGAAGATCGTCGAAGGCGGCTCGGGCGGCGCGACCTGGTGGGATAAGGTTCCCTCGAAATTCGAAGGCTGGGGCGAGAACCGCTTCCGCGAAGCCGGCTTCCGCGCGGTGCCGAACGCCGTTGTGCGCCACTCCGCCTATATCGCCCCGAACGCCATCCTGATGCCGTCCTTCGTCAATCTCGGCGCCTATGTCGGCGAAGGCACCATGGTCGACACCTGGGCGACCGTCGGTTCCTGCGCGCAGATCGGCAAGCATGTGCATCTGTCCGGCGGCGTCGGCATCGGCGGTGTATTGGAGCCGATGCAGGCCGGCCCGACCATCATCGAGGACAATTGCTTCATCGGCGCACGCTCCGAAGTGGTCGAGGGCTGCATCATCCGCGAAGGATCGGTGCTCGGCATGGGCGTCTTCATCGGCAAGTCGACCAAGATCGTCGACCGCGCCACCGGCGAGATCACCTATGGCGAAGTGCCACCCTACTCGGTTGTCGTCGCGGGCGCGCTGCCGAGCGGCAACACCATGGCGAACGGCCAGCCGGCCCCCAGCCTTTATTGCGCCGTCATCGTCAAGCGCGTCGATGAAAGGACCCGCTCGAAGACCGGTATCAACGAGCTCCTGCGCGACTGATTGTAAATTCGGGAGCGCGGTCGCCATATCGCGCTCCTCTCACGCTTGCCGGGTAAGCTTGCCCGTGCGATTGCTGGAATCGCGGCAAGGATTTTCGGCCTATCGCCGACCCTTTGCCATCGCTTTGCCATTTCCCGCCGGATAAGTTGCCTCCGATGACTGTTACCGATCCCGTCGCCAACCTGCAAACCCTGATCCGCTGTGCCTCCGTGACGCCGGCCGAGGGCGGCGCGCTGACCGCGCTTGCCGACATGCTGCTGCCACTCGGCTTCAAAGTCGAGCGCATGACGGCCCGCGAGCCGGGAACGCCCGACATCGAGAATCTTTATGCCCGGCTCGGCACGGAAGGTCCGCATCTGATGTTTGCCGGCCATACGGATGTCGTTCCGGTCGGCGATGCCGCATCCTGGAGCCATCCACCCTTCGCCGCGGAAATCGCCGATGGCGAGCTCTTTGGCCGCGGCGCCGTCGACATGAAGGGCGGCATTGCCTGCTTCGCGGCGGCCGTGGCGCGCCATATCGAAAAGCACGGGCCACCTGCGGGCTCGATCTCCTTCCTGATCACCGGCGACGAAGAAGGCCCGGCGATCAATGGCACGGTCAAGCTGCTGCAATGGGCGGCCGAGCGCGGCGAGCAATGGGATGCGTCCCTCGTCGGCGAGCCGACCAATCCGGACCAGCTTGGCGACATGATCAAGATCGGCCGGCGCGGCTCGATTTCCGGCTTCATTACCGTTCACGGCGTTCAAGGCCATGCCGCCTATCCGCATCTCGCCGATAACCCGGTGCGCAGTATCCTCAAGCTGACCGAAGCGCTGCTCGACCCGCCTTTCGACGCCGGCACGGACAATTTCCAGCCGTCGAACCTCGAGGTGACGAGCATCGATGTCGGCAATGCCGCCACCAACGTCATCGCCGCCAAGGCAACTGCAGCCTTCAACATCCGCTTCAACGATACCTGGACGGTCGAAACGCTGAAGGCGGAAATCCTTGCCCGCCTGGATGCGGCCGCGGCCGACCAGACGCTGCGCCCCGGACGTCCGCCAGCCAGATACGACATCACCTGGTCCGAGCGTCCGAGCCAGGTCTTCCTGACGCGCAACAATGCGCTGATCGCTTCGCTCTCTTCGGCGGTCGAAAACGTCACCGGCCTGAGGCCGGCGCTCTCGACGACCGGCGGCACCTCGGATGCCCGCTATATCAAGGACTATTGCCCCGTCGTCGAATTCGGCCTGGTCGGTCAGACCATGCACATGGTCGACGAGCGCGTGGCGCTATCGGATCTCGAAACGCTGACCGAGATCTATGAGACCTTCATCCAGCGCTGGTTCGAGAATGCCGACCTTTAAGGAAGTCCAATATTATCTGTCCGGCCTCTGGCTGCTGATCCGGATGGATGCGCGCGGCTTCCAGTATCTTGACATATCGGATCGCGGCATGCTGCGCTCCTTCTGGGCTGTCTTCTGGAGCCTGCCGTCGATCGGCATTTCCTGGCTGTGGTGGCAACAGGCCTACCTGACGGCCATGCCGCCCGAAACATCAACCGGCATCGCGTTCTTCCTGCGGCTGGCGCTGGTCGAAGCGGCGAACTGGCTGATACGACCCATTCTCGCCGGCGTGCTGCTTCTGGTCTTCCGCTTCGGCGACAAGTTTGCGCCGATCGTCGTTACCGTAAATTGGCTTTTCGTACCGGCAAACTATCTGAACGCGCTGCTCCTCGCATTGATCGTCTTTGTCCCCGGCTCGAAGGGTCTGGCAGCACTTCTATCGCTGGTGCTGACAATGGCAATCATCTTTGCGCTGGCGCGCATCCTCAGAATGATCTGCGGCACTCACCCGCTCTTCATCGGCACGCTGACGCTGGTGTTGCTGATCCCGAGCATGCTGCTGACGGGTTTCCTGCAACGCTTCCTCGGCGTCTATCCGCCGGTGTGAAGCTGGTCGTGATCGAACCGCCGCAGTCGTCAGGAATCGTCGGATTCGTCATCCGGCAACGGCATCGCAGGCGCCCCATCATCCCGATAATCCACCTGCATGAAATAGAGCCCGTCCGGCGGGGCAACGGGGCCGCATGCCTTGCGGTCTCGCGCCTCAAGAGCGGCACGCACATCGTCGGGCGTCCACTTGCCCTCGCCCGCGAGCTTCAACGTTCCGGCAAAGGAGCGGATCTGATTGTGGAGGAAGCTCTGCGCCGTGGCGCGGATCTCGATCAGCTCGCCATGGCGCGTGACATCAAGCCGGTCGAGCGTACGCACCGGGCTGTTTGCCTGGCAATGCACGGAACGAAAGGTCGTGAAGTCGTGCCGGCCGACCAAAGTCTGCGCCGCGGCATGCATGACCTCGTGATCCATGTCCTTCGCCACCCACCAGGCGCGCCCGGCCTCCAGCGCCAAGGGCGCGCGGCGCGTGATGATACGATAGAGATAATGTCGGCGGATGGCAGAGAAGCGCGCATCGAAGCGCGCATCGACCTCGGCGATATCGAGAATGGCGACACGCTCGCTCGCCTGCCTCAGATGGGCATTCAGCGCATTGCGCAGGGTATAGGGCTTCCACTCCTTGGTCAGGTCGGCATGCATGACCTGGCCCATGGCATGGACGCCGGAATCGGTACGCCCGGCGCCGCGGATGGAGACCGTCTCCGCCGTCAGTGACAGGATGGCGCCTTCGATCGCCCCTTGCACGGAGGGACCGTTGTCCTGGCGCTGCCAGCCGACATAGGGGGTGCCGTCATATTCGACGGTCATTCTGTAGCGCGGCATCAGCTCCGCTCCGGGGCGAGCACGGTGCCTGGCGCGATTGGCGTGCCACGCAGGAAATCGGCCGATGCCAGCGGCTTGCCGCCGGCCTTCTGCAGCTTCGTCAGCCGCACGGCACCGGAGGCGCAAGCAATGACAAGATCGTCGGTCAACACGCTGCCGGGCGCTCCGCTTCCCTCGGCCAGTTCCGAGCCGAGCACCTTTATCCGCTCCGGCCGACCGGCAATCTCGGCCTCGAACCAGGCGCCGGGGAAAGGCGACAGGCCCCGAATATGATTGTGCACCTCCACCGAGGATTTGTCGAAATCGATGCGCGTTTCACCCTTGTCAATCTTGGCGGCATAGAGGACGCCTTCATCCGGCTGGGCGGTCAGCGGCAGTTCGTCATGCTCCAGCTTGTTCATGGCCTCTGCCATCGCCTTCGCGCCGACCAGCATCAGCCTGTCGTGGAGTTCGCCTGATGTCATGGTCGCGCCGATCTCGACTTCGCGCGTCAGGGCAACAGGGCCGGTGTCGAGGCCCTTGTCCATCTTCATCACCATCATGCCGGTCTTGCTATCACCAGCCATGATTGCACGCTGGATAGGCGCCGCTCCACGCCAGCGCGGCAGCAACGAAGCATGGCCATTGTAGCAGCCGAGCCGCGTGCCGGTCAGAATGGCTTCCGGCAGCAGCAGGCCATAGGCCACGACCACAGCAACATCGGCATCCAAATCGCGAAACCGCTGGCGCTCGTCAGGATCCCTAAAGTTGACGGGCGTAAAGACAGGCAGGCCCAGCAATTCCGCAGCCTGATGCACCGGCGATTTCTGCAGGTCCAGCCCGCGCCGGCCGCCTGGGCGCGGCGGCTGCGTATACACGGCACGAATCTTGTGCCCGGCATCGATCAAGGACCGCAACGTCGGCACGGAGAATTCGGGCGTTCCCATGAAAATGATGCTGAGCGACATGCGATCCATCCGGCTAAGAAATCGAGTTTCGCGTGATCTTGCTCCAAAGACGCTGCGCGCTATCGGAGACCAAACGTTAGCCGTCTTCAAACGGGTTTATGAGCTTGAGATCAAGCCCCTCGAAGTCTTTTGTGTTGCGCGTCGCCAATGTCGCGCCGTGTGTGAGGCAGATAGCGGCGATCATGGCGTTCTTTGTTTCCATTCGCCGTCCAACTTTGTGACGTCGGGCGGAAACTATTCCATACTGATGCGCCGCACTGCTGGAAAACCCGAGGACGCGGCCGGAAAACTCAGCCTCTATCGCTTCCAATTGCACAATCAATGCCGCCTTGCGCTTCCCGTCTGCCAATAGCTCCAGACCGAATCGGATCTCACCCACGGTAATGGTCGTTAGGAAAATGGTTTCGACAGCGAAACCATCGAGCCAAAGCAATATCCGATCGCTATGCAACCGCCCTTGAAGTTCGGATACGACATTGGTGTCGAGCACAATCATCCGAAGTACCTCAAGATAGAATCACTCAAATCGCGGCGGTTCACGATCTGGAGCGTGCCGAAAGGCAGCGATTGCATCGATCTCTTCTCCGCTCAGCTTCTCTCCGCCAAGAATGGTTCTCAGCCGTTGCCCTGCGGAACTGTTGGAATCCTCCTGGCGCCCAAGCGACTGGCGCAACAGATCAATCGCTTCATCCGAAAGGCTACGGCCATGCCGGTTGGCGTTTGCCTGCAATTGCTTTTTCAGCGTGTCGTCAATGCCGCGAATTAAAAGATCACTCATCCGCAGCTCCATATGATATCAATGATATCATATGTGCTTCAGCCCAATCTTTCAATAATCGCAGATCAAAGAGCCTTGGCCTTGGCGGCCTTGGTGAATTTCTTGATCACCATCTCGCGCTTGAGGCGGGAAATATAGTCGATGAACAGCACACCGTTCAGGTGGTCGATCTCGTGCTGCACGCAGGTCGCGAGCAGGCCGTGGGCCTCGGTGAGCTGCTCCTTGCCGTCGCGGTCGAGATACTTGACGGTGACGCGGGCCGGGCGTTCCACTTCCGCATAGTAGTCCGGAATGGAAAGGCAGCCTTCTTCATAGACCGAGCGATCGTCCGACGAGGCGACGATTTCCGGATTGATGAAAACCAGCGGCGTCTTCTCTTCGCCCTCGCGCGACACGTCGATGACAAGCATGCGGCGCGGAACGCCGATCTGGACGGCGGCAAGGCCGATGCCCGGCGCGTCATACATGGTTTCCAACATATCGTCAGCGAGGCGCTGAGTTTCAGTATCGATGCGCTCGATAGGCTTGGAAGCCTGGCGGAGCAGCGGATCGGGTAAAATGATAAGTGGCTTGATCGTCATGACTTTTCCCATAACGCATCTTGTTGTGCGATGGAATCGCCAAGATGGCCGTATCGAGGTGTTTTTTCAACGACGCCGACCCAGGCCGGAATAAGCTGGCGGAAAATCTTGTTCACGTTTTGATCTAGCTATTCACGGCGGTTTTGTTATGGTGTCGGTAAGAATTCCACAAGCATACTCGGTTCCATGTCCTTCATCATCTTCGGCCAAGCCATCTCCACGATCCAGGTTCTGACCGGTCTCGTCATCCTGCTCATGCTCGCCGTCATCATCCTGATGATGCGCGGAAGGGGGCGGTCCGAGGACGACATGCTGGAATCCGAGCACAACATGGCGACGCTTTTGCGGGCGCAGGCAGAGATGCAAGGCCGGCTCGCCACCATGGCCGAAGTGTTCGGCTCGCGGCAGGCGGAGCTCAACCAGGCCATCGGCCAGCGTCTGGACGGCATGTCGCAGCGCGTGACGGCGACGATCGGCGAGCAGACACGGTCGACGCACGAAAACCTGCGACGCCTGCAGGAGCGGCTCGCCGTCATCGACGCAGCCCAGACCAATATCCAAACGCTGGCAAAGGACGTGGTCGGCCTGCAGGCCATCCTCTCCAACAAGCAGACGCGCGGCGCTTTCGGCCAGGCACGCATGGAAACGATCGTCGCCGATGGATTGCCCATGGGCGCCTATTCCTTCCAGCCGACGCTGTCCAATGGCTCGCGGCCGGACTGCACTATTCGCATGCCGAATGGCTCGCCGCCGCTGGTCATCGATGCCAAGTTTCCGCTCGAAGCCTGGAACGCCATTCGCGCCGCCGCCAATCCTGAGCACGGCAAGATCGCCGGACAGCAGTTCCGCCGCGATCTGGAACTGCATATCCGCGACATCGCCGAGAAATATCTCATTCCGGGCGAGACGCAGGACACGGCCTTCCTATTCGTCCCCTCCGAATCGATCTTCGCCGAAATCCACGAGAATTTCGAGGCGATCGTGCAGAAGGCTCAGCGCGCGCGCATCGTCATCGTCTCGCCGTCGCTGCTGATGCTGTCGATCCAGGTCATCCAGGCCGTGCTGAAGGATCAGCGCATGCGCGAGCAGGCGCATGTCATCCAAAGCGAGGTGGCACATCTGATGGACGATCTCTCGCGCCTGGACGAACGGGTGCGCAAGCTCCAGGGGCACTTCGCCATGGCGCAAAAGGATGTCGACATGATCGTCACCTCGGCCGACAAGCTGGCAAGGCGCGGCGAGAGAATAGAGGCCCTGGAATTCGAGACCGCGAAAGAACCAGCAAAGACGCGTGCGGAGGACAGGCCGAAGCCGACCGACAACCGCACCAGCCAACTCAAGCTGAGGGTGGTTGACGAGGACTGATCGCTTCGGGCAGTGTCGCGCCAAATCGGCGCGTGATCCCAAAAGACTGAAGGCAGCCTTCGGGCAGGATCATGCAAAATCAACACCCAGGGCAGGATATCGCATGATCACCATTTTCGGCTCCATCAACATGGACCTCATCGCCACGACAGATCGTCTGCCGAAGCCGGGCGAAACCGTCGCCGGCAACAGTTTTTCCACCGCCGCCGGCGGCAAGGGCGCCAATCAGGCGCTGGCCGCGCGGCGCGCCGGCGCAACGGTCCGCTTGAGCGGTGCGGTCGGCAATGACGGCTTCGCAGAGCCTGCCCTCGCACTGCTTGACGCTGCCGGCACCGATCTTTCCACCACCCGGCGCGTCTCGGAACCGACCGGCACAGCCCTGATCCTCGTGGGCGGCGACGGCGAGAACATGATCGCCGTCGTGCCCGGCGCCAACGGCACGAATACGGCCGAACACGCAACAGCGGCTGTCGCCGCGCTGAACCCCGGCGATACGCTGATGCTTCAATTCGAAATCCCCGTTGCTGCGGTCGAGACAGCGTTGATTTCAGCAAAGGCCAAGGGCGTGCGCACCGTGCTCAATCTCGCTCCTCTGATCCCGGAGGCAGCGCGCCTCGGGCGGCTCGCCGATATCGTCATCGCCAACGAGACGGAATTCGAGAGACTGGCCGGCCAGGACAACATGTCGGCAGCGGAGCGCGAGACAGCGCTCGTGCGCCTGCATGCCGAAACCGGGCAAACGCTGATCGTGACGCTCGGCGGCGACGGCGTCATCGCCATCCGCGATGGCGAGGTTTCACGCGCCAAGGGTCTGGTCATCGAGCCTGTCGATACGGTCGGCGCCGGCGATACGTTCTGCGGCTATTTTGCCGCAAGCCTCGACCAGGGCATGGACTTTCACGCCAGCCTCCGCCGCGCCGCCGTCGCCGGTTCGCTCGCCTGCCTCAAGGCGGGTGCACAGCCTTCCATTCCAGTTGCCAGCGAAGTCGAAGAACGGCTCTAACGGCTGGAATTCGTAAGCATCAGGAAGCGTAATTAATTAAATTTTTGCGCTTCGGTATCATTCTCCTCTGGCCTGGCGTCCAAGCCTTCCGGTTGCGGCAGGTATTCTCACGGCGGCCCCATGACAGGGCCATCCTGCGCCGACTTTGCATCTGGATAATGCCTATCCGACGCATCGCTTTTTCGAGGAAATGATGTTCATCTTTCGTATGAAGTCGCTTGCGGCCAAGCTGATCTTGGTCACGGGGCTGGCGATAGCACTCGTCTTGCTGGTTTCCAATTTTCTGCTGATTTCCCAGACTCGCGATCGCGTCGAGACTCTGACGATGGATCAGGCCAATACCGAGGCCAAGTCCATTTCCAACGAAATTGCCGCCAATGTCGGCGAGATGGCCAGCGCCGCCCGCTCCATGGCCGGCATCATCGGCCGTGGCCACGAAGGTCATTCCTTCGACCGCAAGGGTATCATCAATATCCTCAAGGCGAATGTCGAGCAGAACGCGTTTGCCTTCGGCAGCTGGTTCTGCGAGCAGCTCGGCGCCATCGACGGCAAGACGACGGAGCTTGCCAACAACAAGGATCAAGCCGTCAACGACAAGGGCGCCTTTACGCCCTATTGGTCCAAGACCAAGGATGGCGGCATCCAGTTCTCCACTTTCGATAACGACTACACGGCACCTTGGTGGAAGCTCGCCGCCGAAAGCGGCAGGGGTGCAATCACTCCGCCCTATCTCGCCCAAGGTACCGATGTTCCGACGACCATGAGCTCGATCGCCTATCCGGTGATGTCTGGCGGCAAGCTGATCGGCGTCGCAGGCGTCGACATTTCTCTCGGCTCGCTTTCCACAAAGCTGCAGAAGATGCAGCCGTTCGGTTCCGGTCGCGTCCTGCTGGTGTCCCAGGACAACAAGTGGCTGGTCGCGCCGACTGCGGGCCTGCTGATGAAGGATTATAGCGGGGCAGGCGCGGATATCATCAAGGCGGCGCTGACCTCCTCTTCAGCGAGCATCCTGAAGAACCTGTCGGACAATAGCGGCGAGGAATTCGACCGCGTTGTCTATCCCTTCGCCGTTCCGGGCCTCAACGCCACCTGGGTCGTTCTCATCGACGTGCCGCATAGCGCGATCGCCGCACCTGTGCGTGATCAGACCTATACGATGATCGTGGCAGGTATTCTTGTGCTCGTCGCCGTCATGCTGGCTCTCTATGCCGCCGTTCGCGGCTTTGTACAGACGCCGCTCGCCAGCCTTGTGGCCAGCGTCAAGGGCCTCAGCGCCGGCAATTACGCGGAACCGGTTGCCGGTCAGGCGCGGGCCGACGAGGTCGGTTCGGTTGCCAAGGCGCTGGAAGGTTTCCGCTTCGCGCTTGCCAACACCAAGCTTCTGGAAGGTGAAGCCAACGATCAGCGTCTGGCTGCCGAAGGCGAACGCCGCCGCTCGGAAACCGAACGCAACGAGAGCGTCGCTCTGCAGCGTCATATCGTCGGTATTCTTGGCCACAGCCTTGCGGAGCTTTCGAAGGGCAATCTCAGCCATCGGATTACCGACGATTTCCCCGGCGAATACGCTCAGCTGAAGCAGGATTTCAACGCCGCCCTCGCCAGCCTCGAAGAGACCGTGCAAACGGTCAATCTCAGCGTCGGCAACATCGGCAGCGGTACCGGCGAAATCAGCAACAGCGCATCGGACCTTGCCCGACGCACCGAGCAGCAGGCGGCAAGCCTTGAGGAAACCGCTGCGGCCCTCAACGAGCTTACCGCACAGGTCAACTCCAGCGCCGAAAACGCCCGCACGGCCGCCAGCAGCGTCAACGCCGCATCCGAGGATGCCGGACGCTCCGGCGAGATCGTGCAGAAGGCCATCGCCTCCATGCACGGTATCGAACAATCCTCGCAGGAAGTCTCGCGCATCATCGGCGTGATCGACGAGATTGCTTTCCAGACCAACCTGCTTGCCCTCAATGCCGGCGTCGAAGCCGCGCGCGCGGGCGAAGCAGGCAAGGGCTTCGCGGTCGTCGCCCAGGAAGTCCGCGAACTGGCGCAACGCTCGGCCAATGCCGCCAAGGAGATCAAGACGCTGATCAACACCTCGGCCGGACAGGTCAAGGAAGGCGTCGATCTGGTCGGCCGCGCCGGCAACGCCCTGCACAAGATCGCCGAGCAGGTGATGGAGATCAACGGCCTCATCCGCCAGATCTCCGCCTCCGCAAGCGAGCAGGCCATCGGGCTGAAGGAGATCAATTCGGCCATGAACCAGATGGACCAGGTGACGCAGCAGAACGCCGCGATGGTCGAGGAGACCACCGCCTCAAGCGTGACGCTTGCCGAGGAAGCCCAGACCCTGAAGACATTGGTCGCGCGCTTCCGGACCTCCTACGGCACCCAGGACAATGCCGGCGCATTGCGAGCAGCAGCACAGCAGATGCGGGCGCCCGCCCCTGCCCGCAGGGCCTCGCCTGCGCCCGCACCGGTACGCAAACCACGTCCGCAGACCCATGGTGCCAATGCCCTGGCACAGGACGCATGGGAAGAATTCTAAGCCGGGCTAACTCAGCAACCGAAAAGGCCGCCGGAGTGATCCGGCGGCCTTTTTTCTTGCTCGCGCATCAGATGCGGGCGAAGCGTTCCGTCAACAGCGCAAAGAAGCCGTCAGCATCGACATCGCGCATGACCTTGGCATTCTGCTTGCGGTCGGTGACGCCCCACCAGTCGACCACGGTCATGCCGACGGTCAGCTCGGATGTCACCTCGATCTCGACATTGCAATCGCGGCCCTTGAACAGCTCTGGCTTCAAGAGATAGGCGATCACGGTCGGATCGTGCAGCGGACCGCCATCCGAACCGTATTTCTCGATATCGAAGCGTTCGAAGAACTCCAGCATCTCGACCATGGCCTTGGCGGGTGGAGTCCCGAGGGCGGCGATGCGAGCGACACGATCCTTGCGCGTCAGCAGCTTGTGCGTGACGTCGAGCGGCATCATGACGATGGGCACGCCGGCGCGGAAAACGATATCGGCCGCTTCGGGATCGACGTAAATGTTGAATTCCGCCGCCGGCGTGATGTTGCCGCCCTCGAAAAAGCCGCCGCCCATCATCACCAGCTCGCGCACGCGTCCGACGATGTCGGGCGCCTTCTGGAAGGCCAGCGCGATATTGGTCAGCGGGCCGAGCGTGCAGAGCGTGACCGTACCCTCGGGCTGGCCGCGCAGCGTGTCGATGATGAAATCGACGGCATGGCCCGGCTGCAACTCCATGGTCGGCTCGGGCAGATCCGGACCGTCGAGGCCGGTCTTGCCGTGCACATGTTCGGCGGTGACCAGCTTGCGCTTGATCGGCGCGTCGGCACCGGCGAAAACCTTCACATCGCGGCGGTTGCAGAGCTCGCAGATGATGCGGCCGTTGCGGCTCGTCAGCCGCAGCGGCACATTGCCGGCGACCGTCGTTATGCCGAGCACCTCGATCTCGTCGCGGCTGCCGAAAGCAAGCAGAATCGCGGCAGCATCGTCCTGACCGGGATCGGTATCGATGATGATTTTTCTAGGTTCGGTCATGTTTGTAACTTTCCTCCGGTACAGATCGACGGGCTTTGATGCGAGTCCGATCAGGCTTTGTCAAGACATTCGGAAGCGCGCCGAAAGCCGATATTTCGCGACGGAATTCGATCTCGCAAATGCGAAGACACGATGCCTTGCACTCATTGGCGCGTAGTCCCATATTAACGGCAACCGGGTGCTGAAGATCAGGTCCGGAACAGTCGCTTGACACCAAGGACTTGAAACGATGAGCCGGACGACGCCTTTTGCCAGCCCCCTGCTTCTGGGGTTCGACACCATGGAAAAGACACTGGAGCGGATTTCCAAGGCCAGTGACGGTTATCCTCCCTACAATATCGAGCGCATGCAGGCCGACCGTCTCTCGGGCGAGCCGGAGCGTCTGCGCATCACGCTTGCAGTTGCCGGTTTTTCGGAGGACGAACTTGATGTCACAACGGAAGAGAACCAACTTCTGATCCGCGGGCGTCAAATTGAACAGGGGGAGCGCGACTATCTTTATCGCGGCATCGCGGCCCGGCAGTTCCAGCGCGTCTTCGCCCTTGCCGACGGCATGCAGGTCCTTGGCGCCGTTCTGAAGAATGGGCTTCTCTCCGTCGATCTCATTCGGCCGGAACCGGATCGCATAGTAAAGAAAATTAACATTTCGGTCTCACAGTAAGACAACGGCTCACTGCCGTTGGTCCCTCATACTGGAGGTACGAACATGCTTTTGAAAGAAGCTAACGCCCGCCTAACCGAATCCGAGCTTGCCAATATCGGCACCGGCGAAGTCGCCTACATCAGAAAGATGGATTGGAACGAAGTCTCCCGTTGCTTCCCCGAGGCGCCTGATATCGATCCCGATGTCGACCTCTGGGCTCTCTTCGGTGCCGACGGCACGCCGATCCTTTTGACGGACAATCGCTCCAGCACCTTCTATCGCGCTGCCGAGGACGAACTCAAGACGGTCAGCCTGCACTGACCGATCACGTCGCCTGACGGTGAGCTTCACCGTTCGCACAGGATTGTGCTCTACACCGGCCAACATCGTGGCGCATGTGTATTCGAGCCAGTGGCCGCACGTGGCTGTCCTGGGGCAATAGCGCCTGTTTCAATCCGACATTTTTGCCGACTTCTTATCCTTGACGGCTGCAATCAGACCCTTTCGAAGGTCAGATAGGCCGAAGACCGCCCTTCGCGCCGGGCTTTTGCCTCATAGCGCGTGCTCGGCCATCCCTCGTAAGGCGTCAGCCAATCGGCGGCATTCCGCGCAGTCCATTCGAACCCGCCATGCGCATGGCAGTGCTGCAGCGTCCAATTAACATATGTGTCTATGTCGGAAGCGAAGCAGAACAACGCGCCCGGCTTCAGCACGCGATGGAAACGGGAGAGATTCACCTGCGAGACGAAGCGTCGTTTCCAATGCTTCTTCTTCGGCCAGGGATCGGGATAGAGCAGATCGATCTGGTCCAGGCAGCCGTCCGGGAGCCAGTCCAACAGCTGCGTTGCGTCATCATTGTAGACGCGGAGATTGCGCGCACCGGTCTCGTCGACACGCGCAAGCAGCTTCTGCATCGAATTGACAAATGGTTCGACGCCGATAAAGCCGGTGGCCGGCTGTTCCAGTGCCCTGTGAATCAGATGCTCGCCGCCACCGAAGCCGATCTCCAGGCGCAGACGCTCGGTCGGCACCGGGAAAAGGTCATTCAGCGGCTGCGGCGCCGGAGCGGAAAGATCGACGAGGTATCGCGGCAGCAATACCTCCAGCTTCTCGGCCTGCTGGCCGCGCAAGGCTTTACCCTTGCGCCGGCCGAAGAATGCTTCCGTCGCCCGCGATCGGCGAGCGACGTCGATCATGCGGCTTCCCGCACCTTCACAGCTTCCTTGAGAGCCTTCACCAAATCCGTGCGCTCCCAGGAGAAGGAGCCGTCACGGCCGGCCTTGCGGCCGAAATGGCCATAGGCCGAGGTCTTCGCATAGATCGGCTTGTTGAGGTCGAGATGCCGGCGGATGCCCGTCGGTGAAAGATCCATGCTCTTGCGGATGGCTGCTTCGACATCGTCTTCGCTGACACCCTTGCCCGTGCCGTGCAGGTCGACATAGATCGACAACGGCTGGGCGACGCCGATGGCGTAGGACAGCTGGATCGTGCAACGATCGGCAAGGCTGGCGGCCACGACGTTCTTTGCAAGGTAGCGCGCTGCATAAGCGGCGGAACGGTCGACCTTGGTGGTGTCCTTGCCGGAGAAGGCACCGCCGCCGTGCGGTGCTGCACCGCCGTAGGTGTCGACGATGATCTTGCGGCCGGTGAGGCCTGCGTCGCCGTCCGGACCGCCGATGACGAACTTGCCGGTCGGATTGATGTACCACTTGCAATCATGCGCGATCTTCAGGTCGCCAAGCGCTTCGCGGATATAGGGCTCGACGACGGCGCGAACCTTCTTCGAATCCCAGCTGTCGTCAAGATGCTGGGTGGACAGCACGATCGAGGTCACTTCAGCGGGCTTGCCGTCGACGTAGCGGACCGTCACCTGGCTCTTGGCGTCCGGGCCGAGCTTTGCGACATCGCCATCGCCCTTCTTGCGGGCGGTGGCGAGCAGCTGCAGGATCCTGTGCGAATAGTAGATCGGCGCCGGCATGAGATCCGGCGTTTCGCGGCAGGCGTAGCCGAACATGATGCCCTGGTCGCCCGCACCTTCGTCACCCTGCTGGTCGGAGGCATTGTCAACGCCCTGGGCGATGTCGGCGGACTGCGAATGCAGGAGCACGTCGATGCGCGCCTTCTTCCAGTGGAAGCCGTCCTGCTCGTAGCCGATATCCTTGATGGCGCGGCGAGCCGCAGCCTTGAACTTCGAGGGATTGATAACGTCGTTGCCGTCCTTGTCCTTCTTCATCAGGCTCGGCGGCAGACGAACTTCGCCGGCGATGACGACGCGGTTGGTGGTGGCAAGGGTCTCGCAGGCAATGCGCACGCCCCAGGGGTTCACGCCGGTCTTTGCGGCCTCGCGGTAAACCAGATCGACGATTTCGTCGGAGATACGATCACAAACTTTATCCGGGTGACCTTCGGCAACAGACTCACTCGTAAACAGATAATTCGCGCGCATACGGGATTCCCCTCAAAGAACAAATCTCTACATTTGATAGTCGCCTCCGGCCCGAAAAACAAGTCGCACAAGGACATAAATATATCTTTATATCCCGGCTAAAGTGATAAAATTTTGCCATAAATACGGAAGAGGCGGCCAAAATGGCCGCCTCTCGACTTAACGATACCGGTGCTGTCCCAAAGGTCTATTCGGCGTCCGCCTCAGCAGCGAGCGCCTTGACCAACTCGACCACCTTGCGGCGGACCTTGCCGTCCGAAATTTTCACGAAGGCGCGATTGAGCTGCAGACCCTCGGAGGAAGACAGGAAATCGACGACATAATTGGAACTGGACGCCTCGGCCATGCCGCCGGTGCTGGTGTTATGCTCGCCTGGGGCATCCTCGAAGAAGAAGGAAACCGGGACATTGAGAATACTGGAAATATTCTGGAGACGGCTTGCCCCGACGCGGTTAGTGCCCTTCTCGTACTTCTGGATCTGCTGAAACGTAATTCCGAGGCTTTCGCCGAGCTTCTCCTGGCTCATGCCAAGCATGGTGCGGCGGAGGCGTATGCGGCTTCCGACATGAATGTCGATGGGGTTCGGCTTTTTTTTGTTCTCAATCATCATATTACCCTAACATAGGTTGAATTCAGGCCCTTGCCACCCGGTACCCTTCACCACCCCTATAACGCCACGTTGCAGCCGACGCCCCCAAGGCCTCCAGTTTACGTTCAAAAAGGCGGACACCAAGCACTATGCAATTTTAGGGTTTTTTGGTCAATTCACCCTTGAAATAAAACCCATGCGTGAAATCAGCGCGATCATGCCGCCTATACCCGCAATCAACCAGAAGTATACTTTTCGTGCCCCGTCGTCGATACCCGATGGGGTTGCACCACCCAAAGTCGCGTCTATGAAGCCCTGCTGATTATAATCGATTCCGGAGAGCACACGCCCATGCGGATCGACAAAGGCCGAGATGCCGGTATTGGCACTGCGAATCAGCGGCAGACCCTGCTCCACCGCCCTTACCCTTGCCTGCAGGAAATGCTGATAAGGCCCCGGCGTGTCGCCGAACCAGCCATCATTTGTGACGTTCAATATCGCGTCGGCCTGCCGGATTTCCGGCGTCATCTCGTTCGGGAAGATGATTTCGTAACAAATCAGTGGATAAAGCTTGATGCCATCAGGCAAAGTCAGCAACTGCCGCTTCGTGGCCGCGGAAAATCCTCCCGGCAATTCCACGACGTTCTCGATACCGAGATAGCTCAGGATACTTTCAAAGGGCACATATTCGCCGAAGGGCACGAGATGGGTCTTGTCGGATGCGCCGATGATCTGGCCGCGGCCGTCGATGACATAGATCGAATTATAATAGCGCGGCGCGGCGCCAGGTCCCATGTCCTCGACGCGAACCGCGCCGGTGATCAGTATCTGATCGTCGTCCAGCTGGTCCGCGATGCGGGCGAGCGCATCACGATTGTCGGTCAGGATGAAGGGCACGGCGGTTTCCGGCCAGACGATGATATCGGGGCGCTTGCCGCCATTGGCCGGCGGCTGCACCGAGAGAGCCAGGTGCCTGTCGAAGACGGCGGCGCGGTCTGCATCCGAGTCCATCTTGGTTTCCTGATCGATGGACGGCTGGACGATGCGCACGACGGTTGCCGCCTTGCCGCCCGCTGACGGCGCATCCGGCAGGCTCAGTGCATAGTATCCGTAGCCGAAATCGGCGGCGGCGAGGAGCACCGCCAGTGCCAACCCTGGCACCCGCCCCTGACGCGTTCCGAGCAGGGCCGGCGCGGCGAAGACGAAGACGGCAAGCACGGTGACGCCAAGCACGCCGACCACATGCGCAGACTGCATCATCAGCGGAATGGGCATGGCGCCATAACCGATGGCATTCCAGGGAAAGCCGGTAAAGAGAAAGCTCCGCAACCACTCCAGCAGACCGAAGCTGAAGGCGAGCGCCGCGATGCGTCCCATGCCGTCGGACCACAAAATCCGAGCAAGCACGGTCGCCACGCCATAAAAGATCGCCAGGAAGGCCGGCAGGCCGAGGATTGCCAGCGGCAGCGCCCAGGCAAACTCATCGGCATCGATCAGCAGCGCGTGGCCAAGCCACCACAGACCGGCGACGAAATAGCCGAAACCGAACAGCCAACCGGTGAAGAAGGCCGGCCATAGCCGGCCTAAAAGCCCGCTATCAGGGCCGGCAGCGACGCCGTCGAGCAGCCAGACCAGCAGCGTAAAGGAGACGAACATGGCGGCAAAGAAGCCGAAGGGCGGCAGCGCCAGCACGCCGAAGGCACCAGCCAGAATGGCAAGCAGCGCACGTTTAAAACCCCAGACGAGGATCACCCTGCCCGAAAGCCATTCCATGCGCCAGCTCCGTCCAACCGCGAATCAACTGGCCGCAGTCTTTCAAAAAAGCAGCGGTTTGTCCCGCCGAGGCGCCATTTATTGGCTGGCGCTGTTGCGCTCGGCCGAAGTTTCCTCGGCGATTGCTTCCGGTGACGGCAAACCGCGCTCGGTCATGCCGGCTTCGCCCTCTGCCTTGATCGGGCGACGGCGTGCCGCATGCCGCTTGCGCGTGATGCGCACCCGCTTGATGCGGCGTGGATCGGCATCGAGAATGTGGAATTCGAAGCCCGGCAGCGCCTGCACGAGCTCGCCACGCACGGGAATGCGGCCGAGCGCTGAGAAGATCAGGCCGCCGAGCGTATCCACTTCGTCCACCTGCTCGGCGATATCGAAATCCGGGCCGATCGCCTCGGCGATCTCCTCCAGTTCGACGCGAGCGTCGGCCACGAAAACGTCCTCGGAAACGCGTTTGAACATCACCTCGTCATCGTCGTGCTCATCGTCGATGTCGCCGACGACCATCTCGACGATATCCTCATGCGAGGCCAGGCCGTCCGTACCGCCATATTCGTCGATGACCAGCGCCATCTGCGTGCGGTTGACCTGCATACGGCGCAAGAGGTCGGAGGCCAGCATGGACGGCGGCACGAACAGGATCTTGCGGATGATGCCGGCCTCCGCCAACGTTTTCTGCAGATCGACGCGCGAGAGATCGAAATTGGGCTTGGCCGAGCGCGGCGCCTTTTCTGCCGCAGCAGTCACACCTGTCGCGGACCCGGCAGCCTTGGCTGTACCGCTCCGGCGCTTGTTGCGAGCCTGCTTGGCGACATAGGACAGGAGGTCGCGGATATGCACCATGCCGCGCGGATCATCCAGCGTATCGGCATAGACAGGCATGCGCGAGCGGCCGCTCTCCTCGAACAGGATCATCAGCTCGCCGATGGTGATGTTCTGATCCACTGCCTCGATGTCGGCGCGCGGCACCATGACGTCTTCGACGCGCACCTCGCGGAAGCGAAGGATGTTGTGCAACATCGCCCGCTCGTCCGGGGAAAAGGCATCGTCACCCGTCGCGTTGGTCATCAACGCGTCGGCGAGATCCTCGCGCAGCCGGGCGGAGTCCTGTGCCGGGCGCAGAATGCGCGCAGCACGCGCCCAGAATGAAGATTGGGATCGCTTGCCGTTGCTACTACTGCCAACCTCGTCGGAGGAGGCCGTATCGGCGCCGTCTTTGGCCTCGGGGGCCGATCTTGTCGTAAAGTCGCTCATTGTTCCTGGTCAGACAGGGTTCAAATCAAATGGGGTCCTGTCCCGCATAGGGGTCAGATAGGCCAAGCTCCGCCAAAATGCGAGTCTCCAGCCCCTCCATTCTTTCGGCCTCGCTATTATTCATATGGTCGTAGCCGAAGAGATGCAAGAAACCATGCACCATCAAATGGGTCAGATGGTCGTCAAAACTCTTTTCGAGATCGATCGCCTCGCGCTCCACCGTCTCCCTGGCGATGATGATATCGCCGAGCATGGGGCCGGGCTTGCCGCCGGGCTGCAGCGGAAAGGCGGGAAAGGAAAGTACGTTCGTCGCCTTGTCCTGCGAGCGCCATTCGGCGTTGATCTCGCGGATCGAGGCGTCGTCGGTGAACACCAGCGACAATTCGGGCGCCACCTTCGGAAAGGGCTGCTTCTCGTGTTTCCTAAGGTAGTTCGCGGCTACTTCCAGCACACGCCCGGCGAGCGGCTGCAATACCTCTTCGGAGGGCCAAGCGCCCTCCTCCACACTGATCTGTATGTCGAGTTCGGCCATGAGCTTGTGCGCCGCAGATCAAATCTGCGGAGCGCCTTCCTCTGCCTGTGCGGCATAGGTCGAGTCATAGGCCCGAACGATGCGCCCCACCAGCGGGTGACGGACGACGTCGATATCCTTGAAGCGGATGATGCTGATGCCCTCGACGCCGTTGAGCAGCTGCAACGCTTCCACCAGGCCGGACTTGATGCCGCGCGGCAAGTCGATCTGGCTCGGATCGCCCGTGATGATCATCCGCGAATTCTCGCCGAGGCGGGTCAGGAACATCTTCATCTGCATCGACGTCGTGTTCTGCGCCTCGTCGAGGATGACGGCGGCGTTGGCGAGCGTGCGGCCGCGCATGAAGGCAAGCGGTGCGATCTCGATGACGCCTGCGGTGATGGCACGTTCGACCTTGTCGCCCGGCATCATGTCGTAGAGCGCGTCATAGAGCGGACGCAGATAAGGATCGACCTTCTCCTTCATGTCGCCGGGCAGGAAGCCGAGGCGCTCACCGGCCTCGACGGCCGGCCGCGACAGGATGATCTTCTCCACGGCGCCGCGCTCCAGGAGCTGGGCGGCGTGCGCAACGGCGAGATAGGTCTTGCCTGTGCCGGCGGGGCCGGCGCCGAAGACCATCTCGGACCGCTCCAGGGCGCGCAGATAGGCATCCTGGGTCGGCGTGCGAGCGATGATCGTCTTCTTGCGCGTCGAAACCTGCGCCATCGTCAACTTGGCTTTTCTCTCCATGGTCGGCAGCGTCAATTGGTCATCGGCGGCAACCGCCATGCGGATTGCCCCTTCTACGTCGGAACGCTCTACATTGCCGCCTTTTTGCAGCTTGTCATAGAGATAATCGAGCGTGCGGCGCGCCTGATTGGTGGCCGGCACATCGCCTGTTATGACGACCGAATTGCCGCGGGCGCGGGCATCGATGCCGAGACGTTCCTCAAGCAGCTTCAAGTTCTGATCGAACTGTCCGAAGAGTTCGCTGGCGAACCTATTGTTCTCGAACGTCAGGATGAAGTGATTGGCGTCGCTCGCGGTGCGGGGCTGGCGCGATGAAGAAGAAACCAATTCCTGTCCGTTCAAGCGGTGTGGCTCCTTGTGCCCGTCCAGAACCTAGAGCAATTCAGCGAAAAGGCTGTTCGTGCTGGTTCCGGTGATTCGTACGTTGATAATGTCACCGATTTGCGATGCTTTTGCATCAACATTCACAGATTGCAGCCAGGGAGATCGTCCAATCAACTGGCCCGGCATGCGGCCCGGCTTTTCCAGGAGGATATCCACGACTTTGCCCACACAAGCGTCGGCGAACGCATGCTGCTGCTTCAACAGCAACGCTTGCAACCGTTCCAGCCGTTCCGCCTTGATCTCTTCGGCCACCTGGTCCTTCAAGTCAGCACCGGGCGTGCCCGGACGCGTGGAATATTTGAACGAGAAGGCTTGCGCATAGTTCACCTCCTCGACCAGTCTCAATGTATCCTCAAAATCCTGATCTGTCTCCCCCGGGAAACCGACGATAAAATCCCCGGAAAGGGCGATATCCGGCCGCGCGGCGCGTATTTTCTCGATGAGCGCCAAATATTCGGCAGCCGTATGCCGCCGGTTCATCGCCTTCAGGATGCGGTCCGAACCGGACTGAACAGGCAGATGCAGGTAAGGCATCAGCGTGCGCAGGTTACGATGCGCATCGATCAGCCGCTCGTCCATGTCGCGCGGATGGCTGGTCGTGTAGCGCAGCCGCGCAAGGCCGGGGATTTCCGCCAGCCGATAGAGCAGATCTCCGAGACTCCAGGCTTCACCCTTAGGGCCGGCGCCATGCCAGGCATTGACGTTCTGCCCGAGCAGCGTGATTTCGCGCACGCCGCCATCCACAAGTTTCTCGGCCTCCTCGACGATCTGGGCGACCGAGCGGGAGACTTCGGAGCCGCGCGTATAGGGCACCACGCAGAAGGTGCAGAACTTGTCGCAGCCTTCCTGCACCGTCAGGAAGGCGGTGACGCCGCGGGAACGGATCTTCGCCCTCTCCGGCGCCGGCAGATGTTCGAACTTGTCCTCGATCGCATATTCCGTATCGACGACACGATGGCCTTCCTTGGCGCGGCGTAGCGCATCCGGCAGGCGGTGATAGGTCTGCGGGCCAATGACCACATCGACGGCAGGCGCACGACGAAGGATTTCCTCGCCTTCTGCCTGGGCGACGCAGCCGGTAACCCCGATCATCATCTCGCGGCCGTCGGCGGCCTTGCGCTTCTTCATGTCGCGCAGGCGACCAAGCGCGGAATAGACCTTTTCGGCCGCCTTCTCGCGGATATGACAGGTGTTCAGGAGGACGAGATCGGCCTCCTCCATGTCCTCGGTCGGCTCATAGCCATCGCGGGCAAGCGCGTCGCTCATCCGCGTGGAGTCATAGACATTCATCTGGCAGCCGTAGGTCTTGATGAAAACCTTGCGGCTGTTGGAGCCGTCGCGGTGGCCGAGCTGCGATGCAGCCGTCGCCGGGGCGTCGAGAAGTGCACTGTCCTTGGTCATGGCCGCTATGTAGTGGCTTTTGCTTGCCGAGAAAATGAAAAAGTTGGAATCACCTGGAAATCAAGCGATCTCGCGGCCAAGCAGGCGGCTGGCGAGCATTGTGCGGATGCGCCGCGCGATGGTGGCGCTAACGTCCTTGCGGTTGGAGCCGGCACGATAATCCACGGCCTCGCCGAAACAGACATCCACATCGATGGCGCCACAGGCAACGATATCCTTCAGATGCGGCGCCAGCTCGATGTCGCCGGGCCAGGCCGAGATCGGTCGGTGATAACGACCCATCGCGACACCGTGAATGCGGGTATAGGCGACGGCGACGGGCTGGACATGCACGACTGCATCCGGCGTCTTCGGCAACGCGGCGGCGGCGGCACCGAACAGCGAGGACTTGACCTCGAGCAGGCGATTGCCATCGGAGGTCGTCCCTTCCGGAAACAGCACCATGATTTCGCCGTCAGCCATACGCTCGGCGATCTCGTTCACCTGCTCGCCGGTCTTCCGTTTCTGCTCACGCTCGATGAAGACGCTCTTCTGCCATTGCGCGAAAAGACCGAAGATCGGCCAGTCCCTCACCTCGGATTTGGCGATGAAGGCGACATCGGCGACCGCCGAAAGCACGAGAATATCGAGCCAGGATGAGTGGTTCGAGGCGAGCATCAAGGGCCTGTCAGCCTCGATCTTTCCGATCACATGGATGCGGACGCCGAGCCAATAGCAGACGATGCGATGCCAGTAGCGCGGCAGATATCGCCTCAGCTTCCAATCGAAACGCAAGCAAACGATCTGCAGCGGCAGCAGCACCAGGCTGACGACAGAAATGACGATGGCGGCACAGCCGATGCGCAGCCAGGTCACCAAATCATTCGCTCCCGCACGACTGCCTTCACCTCAACCTTCGTCCTTCTTCAGCGGGATGCCGTAAAGCTCCAGCCTATGGTCGACGAGCTTGAAACCGTGTTCGCGGGCAATGCGCTCCTGCAGCGCCTCGATCTCCGGCGAATGAAATTCGATCACCTCGCCGCTCTTCAGATCGATCAGATGGTCATGGTGCTCTTCCGGCACCGTTTCGTAGCGCGAGCGGCCATCGCGGAAATCGTGGCGAGCGAGCAGCCCTGCGTCCTCGAACAGCTTCACTGTGCGATATACCGTGGAGATCGAGATCTTCGCATCCACCTTCACGGAACGCCGGTAAAGCTCTTCGACATCCGGATGATCCTCGGAGGTCTCGATGATACGTGCAATGACCCGGCGCTGCTCCGTCATGCGCATGCCGCGCTCGGCGCAAAGCTCCTCCAGGGTTTTTACCGGATCATCCATCAATTGCTGTCTTCGGTCTATTGGACTGCGACAACGGACTAGCGAAGAACGCGGCGCATGACAAGCGCCGACGACTTCGTGCCGGTGTCGCTGACATAATAGGCCTTGCGTTCACCGACCGTCTCGAAGCCAAGCTTGCGGTAGAGGCCGAGCGCCGGCTTATTGCCGCCATCGACCTCCAGGAACATGGTGTCGCCGCCGCGATTGCGGGCTTCGCGCAATGCCGCCTGCATCAGCCGCCAGCCGAGGCCGGAGCGGCCGAGCTTGGCATTGACGGCGATCGTCAGGATCTCGGCCTCGCCCGCCACATGCCTTGCCAGCACGAAGCCGGGAAGCGCCTTCTTCAAGATGGCATTGGTCTGGCGGGCGACGAAGCCGAAAGTCAGGTCCTGCGAGAGGAGATCCTGAAATTCGGTTTCGTCCCAAACCCGCGAAAATCGTTCACCGTGCAGGAGCGCCACCTCGGCGCAATCCTTTAACTCCATCGGGATGATTTCGTATTCGGCTTTCAGAGTGAGATAGGATTCGAGCATTTCTACTGCCTGGCAACTGCGTATCCGGCCTGCGGTCTGGCGTCGGGTCCGCGAAGATAAAGCGGCTTCGGCTTTTCGCTGACAGGTTTGGCAGCGCCCAGCCGGGCGACGACGGCAATCGGAAATGCGTCAGGCCGCTCCGCTGGCGGCGCATCGCTCAACCGGGCGACAGCCGTTCCGGTGACAATGCCGTCGAAGGCGGCAGCGATCGTCCGCGCCTCATCGACTGTCACCGCACGTGCCTCGTCCAGCGGGTCGCCATTGGCGCCAAAGGCCTGGAGATAAATCTCCTCGCGCTTGGCGTCGATGGCGGCCAAAACCGGCTTGCCAGGATTCTGCTTTCCGGCTGCCGCCGCCATGACCTCGAGGGTCGTGACGCCAACGGCCGGAATATCGAGGGAGAGTGCAAAACCACGTGCGGCGGCAACGCCGATGCGGATGCCGGTGAAGGAACCGGGACCGACCGTCACGACGACACGTTCGACATCTGAGAGCGCCGTACCGGCTTTCGCCAGCGCCTCGTCGACCACGTGCATCAGATGCTCGGCATGTCCCCGTCCGATCGTTTCCGTGACCTCCCCCATCACAGAATCACTGCCGCTATCATACACAGCGGCAGCGCAATCCACACCTGCCGTGTCGAGCGCCAGTACGATCATGTCAACTTTCCGAAAAGCCGGGGATTAGACGGCTTCGACTTCCTGAACTTCCGGAACGAAATGGCGCAGCAGGTTCTGCACGCCGTGCTTCAGCGTCGCCGTCGAAGACGGGCAACCGGCGCAGGATCCCTTCATATTGAGGTAGACCTTGCCATCACGGAAGCCGCGGAAGGTGATGTCGCCGCCATCCTGGGCAACGGCGGGGCGCACGCGGGTCTCAAGCAGTTCCTTGATGGTCAGCACGATCGCCTCATCGCCTTCATCGAAGAATTCGCCGCCTGCATCCTGCACCTCGGACAGAACCGAGGCGGACCCCATCACGGGCTTGCCCGACATGAAGTGCTCCATGATCGAGCCGAGAATGGCGGGCTTCAGATGCTGCCATTCCTGTTGCTCCTTGGAGACGGAAATGAAGTCGTAACCGAAATAGACGCCTGTGACGCCCGGGATCTCGAAAAGCTGGGCCGCAAGCGGCGAGACTTCGGCTTCCTCGGCACTGCGGAACTCGGCCGTGCCGTTTTCCATCACCACCTTGCCCGGCAGGAACTTCAGGGTCGCGGGGTTCGGCGTCGCTTCGGTCTGAATGAACATCTTGATCTCCATGCGGCGGGCACAAACCCGGTCCCGACTTTAGAATGCTTCAAAAGAAAATAGGCCTTTTGGCCGCTCTATTCAAGAGAGTAATTCTCAAGAAATAGCACGCACGGATCAGCTGAGGGCGTCGATTTCCTCGTTGGTCAGCGTATCAGGCAGCACCGTCACCGGGATCGGAAAGGCTGCCGCGCGCCCGGCGATCGACGAGACCAGCGGACCCGGCCCTTCCTTGGCCGAACCTGCGGCAAGAACGAGCAGCGCGATATCGCGATCCTCTTCGATCACGGCGTTGATCTGCTCGGCGGCGGATCCCTCGCGAATGACGATTTCCGCATCGATGCCGACATTCTCGCGGATATTCTGCGCCGCCTTTGCCGTCACCGCTTCTGCTTCTTCGCGCGCCTCCGCCCGCATGATCTCCTCGACGCCAAGCCATTGCTGGAAGTCGCCCTCGGGGATCACGTAGAGGAGCACAAGGCCGCCATTGGAATTCTTGGCACGCCGGCCGGCATAATGGACGGCGCGCTGGCATTCGGGTGTGCCGTCGATGACCGCCATGAACTTGCGGCGATGACCTTCGAGCCGTGAGAGACGTGTTGATACCATGCGGCGACTCTGACACCCGAAGGCGGCGTTTTGCAAGCCCCCGGTTTTCGACGGGAGCCCTCGTCTACGAGATCATCAGTAGATGAAGCCGACGATGTCGCGGACCTGCTTCATCGTCACCTCGGCGCGAGCGCGGGCGCGGGCGCTGCCGTCACGCAGGACGGCGTCGATATGGCCGGGATCGGCCATCAGCCGGCGCATCTCGTTCGTGATCGGCGAGAGCACCTGCACGGCAAGATCGACCAGCGCCGGCTTGAAGACGGAGAACTGCTGGCCGCCGAATTCGGAGAGAACCTCCGCCTTCGACTTGTCGGCGAGCGCGGCATAGATGCCGACCAGGTTATCGGCCTCCGGGCGGCCGGCAAGGCCGTCTGCTTCGCTCGGCAAGCCGTCCGGATCGGTCTTGGCCTTGCGGATCTTCTTCGAGATGTTCTCTTCATCGTCGAGCAGATTGATGCGCGACAGGTCCGAGGCGTCGGATTTCGACATCTTCTTGGTGCCGTCACGCAGCGACATGACGCGCGGCGCCGGGCCGTCGATCAACGGCTCGACCATGGGGAAATAGGCATGCACCGGCTCGTCGCCGACGGTGATGTCGATGCCGTAGCCCGTACGGCGAATGTGCTCCATGTAGTCCAGATTGAACTTCATGGCGATGTCGCGGGTCAGCTCCAGATGCTGCTTCTGGTCGTCGCCGACCGGAACATGCGTGGCGCGATAGAGCAGGATGTCGGCGGCCATCAGGCTCGGATAGGCGTAAAGGCCGAGCGAGGCCTGCTCGCGATCCTTGCCGGCCTTGTCCTTGAACTGCGTCATGCGGTTCATCCAGCCGATGCGGGCGACGCAATTGAAGATCCAGGCGAGTTCGGCGTGCTGCGGCACGGCCGACTGATTGAAGACGATATGCTTCTCCGGATCGATGCCGGCGGCGAGAAACGCGGCGGTGATCGACCGCGTCTGGCCCGGCATGTCGTCATGCACGAGCTGAGCGGTCAGCGCATGCATGTCTACGACGCAGTAGATGCAGTCGTTGTTGGCCTGCAGGGCCACGAACTTGCGGATCGCGCCAAGATAATTGCCGAGATGGAGATTGCCTGTGGGTTGAACGCCGGAGAATACCAGCGGCTTGAATTCGGTCATGTCGTCCTCGAAAGGCTTGTGGAGGGCCCGGGCGAGCAGCGCTCGACCCTTGGTTTCGAGCGGCTTATGCACGCCGGACAGGCCGGGATCAAGAGGCTATATCGTTGAGACTCACGAAGAATGCTCGATCAGATCCCAGGTATTGCCGTAGGGGTCGGCAAAGACCGCCACGGTGCCGTAGACCTCATGGCGCGGCTCTTCCAGGAAGCGCACGCCCTTCTCCTTCATCGCCGCATGATCGCGGGCGAAATCGTCGGTCTTGAGGAAGAACCCGACGCGGCCCCCGGTCTGGTTGCCGATCGCGGCGCGCTGCCTGTCATCGGCCGCCTGCGCAAGCAGCAGCGCCGCCCCTTCTCCGCCCTTCGGCTTGATCACGACCCAGCGCTTGCCCTCCGGCTGCAGCTCATCCAGCAGGCAGTCGAAGTCGAGGCAATGGCAGTAGAAAGCCTTGGCACGATCATAATCATCAACGACGAGGGCGACGAGAAAGAGGGATTGGGGCATGGAAGAACTCCGCATTTGGTAAAGCCGTCCCCTCGCCCCGCTGGCGGGGAGAGGGCTAGGGTGAGGGGCCAAGCACAAAAGTCCGGCATCGGCAGATTATCCTGGCCAGCCGCAGCGATGGTGGGGCCGGCAGAGTTTATCTCTGTGCCGACATCCGTGAAGGCCCCTCATCCGACTTGCCGCAATCTCACTCCGTTCGATCGCTCCAAGCCACCTTCTCCCCGCATCGCGGGGCTAAGGAGCTTAGTCACTCCCCTTCACCGCCTCAGCATCCGGCGTTGATGCTGCCGGCTTGCGGTTCATGTTGCGGCGGATCATGCCGAGATCGGCGCCGCCGATGAGGAAAGCGACCACAAAATAGACCAGCATGGAAATTGCGATCAGCAGGCCGAGCGTGCCGACTTTGGTCAGCAAAGACGTGCCGGACGCCAGATACGGTTCCCAGCGATGCTGAAGAAAAATGATCATCCCGGTCATGACGCCGGCTGAAACGAGCAGCAGCACGGCGCGGCGGGCAAGTCCCCACTCCCAGGTCAGATGGCCCCGGCGCAAGAGCGTGGTGAAGAGCAGCACGGTGCTGATCCAGCCGGCGGTCGCTTCGGCGACGGCGATGCCGGGTGCGCCCATGTAGGGGAAGAGGCTGAGCGCGATCGCGCAGTTGGTGGCGACCGCAACACCTGAGAACCGCATCGGGGTCTTGGTATCCTCGCGGGCATAAAAGCCCGGCTGCAGCGCCTTGATCAGCACGAAGGCCGGCAAGCCCAGGCCGTAGATCGCCAGGATCGAGCCGACGATGATCGTGTTTTCCTGATGGAAGGCGCGGCGCTCGTAGAGCACGCGGATGATGTCGTCCGAGAGAACCCAAAGCGCCATGGCCGCCGGCAAGGTCAGGAACAGCACGAATTCGATCGAACGGTTCTGCAGATTGCCGGCCTCCTTCAGATGGCCTGATTTCAAGGCACGCGCGAGTTCGGGCAAAAGAACAACGCCGACGGCAACGCCGACGACACCGAGCGGCAACTGATAGATGCGGTCGGCATATTGCAGGGCCGCGATCGCACCTTCGCGGCTGGAGGCGATCGCCTGGCCGATCATCTGGTTGATCTGCGTAATGCCGCCGGTGACGGCGGCGGGTATGGCAAGGATCAGCAGCCGCTTCACATTCGGCGTGAAGCGCGGCCAGCGGAAACCGATGCTGATGCCGGCATAGCGCACGCCGACATAGACGACAAACAACTGCAGGATGCCGGCGGCAAGCACGCCCCAGGAGAGATACCAGGCTGTTTGCAGCGGCACAGCGCCGAAATAGAGCGAATAGAACAGTGCGCCGATCATGACAACGTTCAGGAAGACGGGCGCCACGGCGGCCGCGAAGAAATGATGCAGCGAGTTCAGCATGCCGCTCATCATTGCCGTCAACGACATGCACATGAGATAGGGAAACATGACGGCGGCCATGCGCACCGTGATCGAGAACTTGTCCGGATCGCCGGCAAAGCCAGGCGCGATGATCCAGCGCACGATCAGCGGCATGCCCAATTCCATGACGACGGTGATCAGGAAGAGGACGGAAAACAGAACGCCGAAGACTTCCTCGGAGAAGCGCTTCGCACCCTCGATGCCGTTCGCCTCGATCTCCTTGGCGAAAAGCGGGACGAAGGCGGCGTTGAAGGCGCCTTCGGCGAACAGGCGGCGGAAGAGGTTCGGAAAGCGGAAGGCGGCGTAGAACACGTCGGCCATCGGTCCGGTGCCAAGGGCGGCGGCCATCAACGTTTCGCGGGCGAAGCCGAAGACACGGCTGCCAAGCGTCGCGCCACCGACCGTGATGAATTTCCTAACGAGGCTCATGCGGCTGAACCGGCTTTCTTTTCAGTATCTGGCTTTTCGGCGGCGGAAGTGCGCGTGGCGGCGGGCGCGATGATGCCGGAGGGCATGCGCTCGCGCACCTCATCCTCTTCACCCGCCATGACCGCCTTCAGGCGCGCGGTGATATTGGCTCGCTTGTTTTCGTTGGAGATCTTCTGCCCGACGAGATCGGTCACGTAGAAGCTATCGATGACCTTTTCGCCGAAGGTGGTGATGCGCGCCGAGTGAATGTCGAGCGACAGATCCGAGAGAACCGAGGTGATTTCCGATAGAAGGCCGGTGCGGTCGAGGCATTCGACCTCGATGACGGTGAACTTGTTGGACAGGCTGTTGGAGATGGTCACCGACGGCGGGATGACGAAGGCCTTGTTCTTGCGACGGTTCTTCGTGCGCGTGGCGATGACTTCCGGCAGCCGCTTGCGGCCGGCAAGGACGTCTTCGATCATCTTGCCGATGGTGCCTGCGCGGCGAAGCTCATCGGCGTCGTCGGGGAATTCGCGGCTGACATGGATGGTGTCGAGAGCGCGGCCATCGGCCGTCGTGAAGATCTGTGCGTCGGCGATGTTGGCGCCCGCCGCAGCACAGGCGCCGGCGATCACGGTCAAAAGGCGCGGATGGTCGGGCGACAAGACAGTGATTTCGGTGATGGCGTGGAAGCTGTCCGTGCGCACCATGGTCGCCAGAACCTGACCCGATTTGTCCGTCTGGCGGATGAACCGCGTATGGCGGATCTGATCTTCCAGCGGCACGGATAGAAGATAGGGCTGGTAGTGCAGCTTGACATAGGCCTTGCGAGCCTTCTGACCCCAATCATCCAATGCCGCTTCGAGCGCATTGGCAGCGGCTTCCGCCCGCTCCTTGCGCGAGACCTCGGAAAAGCCACCGGCCAGCAGCAGCTCGGTTTCATAATAGAGCGTGCGCAGAAGCTGGCCCTTCCAGCCGTTCCACACACCCGGACCGACGGCGCGGATATCGCAGACCGTCAGGATCAGCAGCATCTTCAGCCGGTCGAGCGACTGCACCCGATCGGCGAAATCGATGATCGTCTTGCGGTCCGTCAGGTCGCGCGTCTGGGCGACCATCGACATTGTGAGATGCTCGGCGATCAGCCACACCACAAGCTCGGTCTGCTTCGGCGACAAGCCGAAGCGCGGGCAGAGCTTGCGCGCCACCTTGGCGCCGGCTTCGGAATGATCCTCCTCGCGGCCCTTGGCGATATCGTGCAGCAGCACCGCAACGTAAAGCGCATCGCGATCCTCGATAGCAGGCATCAGCTTGTTGGTCAGCGGATGGATATCCTCGGCCTTGCCCTTGTCGATCTCCGACAGCACCTCGACGGCGCGGATCAGATGCTCATCCACCGTATAGTGATGATACATATTGAACTGCATCATCGAGACGATCTTGCCGAATTCCGGAATGAAGCGGCCGAGGACGCCGGCCTCATTCATACGGCGCAGGATCAGCGCAGGATCGCGCTTGGAGGTGAGAATGGAGAGGAAAAGCCGGTTCGCCTCCTCATTCTCCCGCAGATCGCTGTCGATCAGGCCGAGCGAGCGGGTGACGCGCTTCAAGGCGTCCGGATGGAATTCCAGACCGTTGATATCTGCAACGAAAAACAGCCGGATCAGGCTGACCGGATCGCGCTTGAAGACCTCGGGATTGGCGAGCGCGATGCGGCCGCGATCCTCGACGAACTCGACGGTGCCGGGGATTTTGCGCGAGCGATTGGCAAAGCGGCTGATGACGCCGGTAAGACCGGGCGTCGCCTTGGCCTGCTGGTCCTCAAGCGCCGCGCAGAGGATGCGGGTGAGATCGCCGACATCCTTGGCGACGAGGAAATAGTGTTTCATGAAGCGTTCGACGGCGGAAAGGCCGGGGCGGGCGTGGTAACCAAGCGCCTCGGCAATTTCCCGCTGGATATCGAAGGAAAGCCGCTCCTCGGCTTTGCCGGTCAGGAAGTGCATGTGGCAGCGCACGGCCCAGAGGAAATCCTCGGCCTTCTCGAAGAGGCGGTATTCCTGCTTCGAGAGCACGCCGAGCTTCACCAATTCCACAGTATCGCGGACGTGATAATAATATTTGGAGATCCAGAACAGCGTGTGCAGATCGCGCAGGCCGCCCTTGCCTTCCTTGACATTGGGCTCGACCAGATAGCGGGTGTCGCCGGCCTTGCGGTGGCGCTCATCGCGTTCGGCCAGCTTGGCGGCGATGAATTCCGGGCCGGTATTGGTGACGATTTCCTTGTCGAAGCGTGTTTCCAGCTCGTGCGCTAAGGGCTCGCTGCCGCAGATATAGCGCGTCTCGAGGATGGCGGTGCGCACCGTCATGTCGGATTTCGCCTCGCGTATGCACTCCTCGACGGTGCGCGTGGCGTGGCCGACCTTGAAGCCCATATCCCAGAGCATGTAGAGGATGAATTCGACCGCCTTGTGTGTTTCGCTGTCCGGCTTCGGCCGAAAGATAAACAGAAGGTCGATATCCGAACCCGGTGCCAGCGTATCGCGGCCATAGCCACCAACGGCGGTGACAGAGAAGTTGCCGGCCTGATTCGGATAGACGTGGTGGACGGTGAAATCGTAGAGAACGGTGATGATCTGGTCCTGGAGCCAGGAAATTCGATGGGCGCAATCCAGCCCGCCGCCTTGGGCCGCCAGCAACCGCCGCGCTTCTTCGCGCCCTTCCTGGCTCGCCTTCTTCAACAAAACGAGCAGAGCGGACCGCTCCTCGCTCTTATCCAGATGACGGTTGGCAAGGGCCTCGCATTCCGCCCTCAGCGAGGGAACGTCGAGAATGGCGGGAAAATCGATGTCATGCATTTCCATGCTTTGCCGACCGGATTCCTGTTCGTTGACCGCGGCCCACCGCTGGCGCGCCTGTCTTTTCGTCTGCATGCGCTATAGCCTCTTTGCCCAGCGATTGACACAGGCATTCTACGCCCGAATTTCCATAATCCAGCCTGAGCCAAACCTGTCTAATCGACGATCTCAGGATTTCTATCGGGTCAAGGTTGACGAAGCGTGACGGCAATCGACGCAGAAATCGGCGGTTTTAGGGCCTCGGCATATCAAGCGCCCGTCTGAGCTCGTTCAAGCTATATAATATGTTTCGCGATTGGGCACCGATCTGCGTCACCATTTCGCGCTCGCATTCCCAATAGCCGGCATTTGCGATCCTCGAGCAGATGTCGGAAATACGGCTGCATGACAGGGCGATGTTCAGAAGACCGCGATCGGACTCGCAATCCGGCGCCTCGCCCTCGCCGCAGATCTTGCCACGCGCGGCGATGGGGGAAAAGCGATCGGCCAGTATGCGGACCTCGGCGAGAAGATTTTCGATATGCATTGTATTGTCCTTGGAAATCGCCTTCGGTCAGCCGGCCTTGGTCACAGTTTTCTTCAGCTCGTAGAGCACATCGAGGGCGGCGCGCGGGGTCAGGTCGTCGAGATCGAGCGTCTTCAACCTCTCCTCGACCATGGACGGCGCGCGCCGGCCGGAGGCTTCCTCGCGGCGAACCGCCACCTGGAAGAGCGGCAGATCATCGATGAGCTGGCTTGCCGGATTCTTGCGGTCGGCATCCTCAAGCCGCGTCAGAACGTCGCGGGCGCGCGCCACCACCGAGGCTGGCAGGCCGGCAAGCCGCGCCACCTGGATGCCGTAGGAGCGGTCCGCAGCGCCCGGCCCGACCTCATGCAGGAAAATGACGTCGCCATCCCATTCCTTGACGCGCATGGTGGCATTGGAGAGCCGCCCGAGCTTCTCCGACAGCACGGTCAGCTCATGGAAATGGGTGGCGAAGAGGCCGCGGCAGCGATTGGCCTCATGCAGATGCTCGACGGCGGCCCAGGCGATGGAAAGGCCGTCGAAGGTGGCGGTGCCACGGCCGATCTCGTCGAGAATGACCAGCGAGCGCTCGGTCGCCTGATTGAGGATCGCCGCCGTCTCGACCATCTCGACCATGAAGGTGGAGCGGCCGCGCGCCAGATCGTCGGACGCGCCGACACGCGAGAACAGCCGGTCGACGATGCCGATATGCGCCGATGCGGCAGGCACGAAAGAACCCATCTGCGCGAGAATGGCGATCAGCGCGTTCTGGCGCAGGAAGGTCGATTTACCGCCCATGTTCGGGCCGGTCAAAAGCCAGATGGCGCCATCCTTGCCGTCCGCCTTGGGCGACAGATCGCAATTGTTGGCGACGAAAGGTCCGCCGGCCTGGCGGCGCAGCGCCTGCTCGACGACCGGATGGCGGCCGCCTTCGATGGCGAACATGCGGCTCGCGTCGACAATGGGCCGGCAATAGGCCTGCTCCTCGGCGAGCAGCGCAAGGCCCGCCGCGATATCGATTACCGACAGCGCACGGGCGCCGGCCTTGATCGGCTCGGCATTGGCGACAACTGCCGCGACCATGCGATCGAAGGCTTCGAGCTCGATGGCGAGCGCCTTGTCGGCGGCATTGGCGATGCGGCTTTCGAGATCGGCAAGCTCGGTCGTGGTGAACCGCATGGCGTTCGCCATGGTCTGCCGGTGAATGAAGCGCGCCTTGGCCTCGGACGTATCGGTCATCGGACCGGCATTGCCGGCTGTGACCTCGATGAAATAGCCGAGCACATTGTTGTGCTTGATCTTCAGCGACTTGATGCCGGTTTCCTCGGCATATTGCAGCTGCAGGCCGGCAATGACGCGGCGCGACTGGTCGCGCAGCGCGCGCACCTCGTCCAGCTCGGCATTCGCCCCTTCCCGCAGAAAGCCGCCGTCGCGCTTCAGCAAGGGCAGTTCGTCGGCGAGCGTGGCGGCGAGCAGGGCTTCGAGATCGTCAGGCAAGGCACCGAGCCCAGCAAATGCAGCCTTCAGTTCTTCCGGCAGAAGTGCTGCACCGAGCATACGGGCGATATCGGCAGCCGCGCCCAGCCCCTGGCGGATCGCCCAGAGATCGCGCGGGCCGCCACGGTCAAGCGCCAGGCGCGACAAGGCGCGCGGCATATCGGGCACGTGCTTCAGCGCTGTCCGCAAATCGCTGCAAAGAGAGGGCTCCTCGGCAAGGAAGCCGATCGAATCCAGCCGTTCGTTGATGCGTTGGGGATCGGTGAGCGGCGACATCAGTCGCTCGGCGAGCAGACGAGCGCCGCCACCGGTCACGGTGCGGTCAATCGCCTTCAGGAGCGAGCCGTTGCGGTCGCCGGAGAGCGTGCGCACCAGTTCAAGATTGGCACGGGTGGCGGGATCAATGAACAGCGTCGACGCGCCGCTTTCGCGTTCCGGCAGCCCAAGCGGCGGCCGCTCGGCGATCTGGGTCTTTTCGACATAGGCGACGGCAGCGGCAGCTGCGGCAAGCTCGGCGCGGGAAAAAGTGCCGAAACCGTCGAGCGTCGAGACGCCGAAATATCTCACGATGCGCCCCTCGGCGCTAGCGCTGTCGAACAGCACTGCCGGCTGCGGAACGGCGGTGCGGCCAAGCACGTCGAAGACCGGTTTCAGCTCCGGATCGTGGAACATCATATCCGGCAGGATCAGCTCGCGCGGATCGATGCGCAGGATATCGGCGAGCAGCCGCGAGGCTTCCGTTTCGGCCAGCCGGAATACGCCAGTCGAAATGTCGATCCAGGCGAGCGCCAGTTGCGGCTCGGCGCCGCCGCGAATGCGCGTGAGCGCCATCAAATAGTTGGATTCCGAGGGCGAGAGCAGCTTTTCCTCGGTAATGGTGCCCGGCGTCACCAGACGCACGACATCGCGCCGGACGACAGACTTGCCGCCACGCTTCTTCGCCTCGGCCGGGTCTTCCACCTGCTCGCAGACGGCCACGCGGAAACCCAGTGAGATCAGCTTCTGCAGATAGTCGTCGGCGGCATGCACGGGCACCCCGCACATCGGGATATCCTGGCCCATATGCTGGCCGCGCTTGGTGAGCGTGATGCCGAGCGCGCGCGACGCATCGACGGCGTCCTCGAAGAACAATTCGTAGAAATCGCCCATGCGATAGAACAGGAGCGAACCCGGATTGTTCGCCTTGATCTCGATGTACTGCTCCATCATCGGAGTCGCGGAGGCGCGACTTTCCTCCGAGGCAAGCTCGGCGGCCGAGAAAGCATCGACGCTGGTGGTTATACGTTCGTTCACGGAGGTGCAGTTTTTCCAAAAAATGAGGTGTCACCCTATCCGCGCGCCGCTATAGAAGACAACAGCTATCGGGCAAGAGGGACCGGTCGCCCACAGGAGGTTTGGAGGAAAAATGGCTGATAACAAGAGCAAGTCGCGTCCAGGAGCGGGGATCACCGATCAGGAGGCACTGGATTTCCACAGGCAGGGCCGCCCCGGCAAGCTTGAGATCAATCCGACCAAGCCGATGGCGACGCAGCGCGACCTTTCCCTTGCCTATTCGCCCGGTGTCGCCGTTCCCGTGAAGGCAATCGCCGCCGATCCCGCCACAGCCTATGATTATACCACGCGCGGCAACATGGTCGCCGTCATCTCCAACGGCACAGCCATTCTCGGCCTCGGCAATCTCGGGGCACTGGCCTCCAAACCGGTCATGGAAGGCAAGGCGGTTCTCTTCAAGCGCTTTGCCGACGTCGATTCGATCGACCTCGAGATCGATACCGAGAATGTCGATGAGTTCATCAATTGCGTGCGCTATCTCGGTCCCTCCTTCGGCGGCATCAATCTCGAAGACATCAAGGCGCCCGACTGCTTCATCATCGAGCAGCGCCTGCGCGAACTCATGGACATCCCCGTCTTCCATGACGACCAGCACGGCACCGCCATCATCGCAGCCGCCGGCCTGATCAATGCGCTCGAGCTGACAGGTCGCGACCTCAAGACAACCAAGCTCGTCTGCAATGGCGCGGGTGCCGCCGCAATCGCCTGCGTCGAGCTGATCAAGGCCATGGGCTTCAACCCGGACAACGTCATCCTTTGCGACACGAAGGGCGTGATCTACCAGGGCCGCAGCGAGGGCATGAACCAGTGGAAGTCGGCGCATGCGGTCAAGACCGACAAGCGCACGCTGGAAGAAGCGATGAAAGGTGCCGACGTCGTGTTCGGCCTGTCGCAGAAAGACGCCTTCTCCGCCGACATGATCCGTTCTATGGCAGACAAGCCGATCATCTTCGCCATGGCCAATCCCGATCCGGAAATCACGCCCGAGGAAGTCGCCCGTATCCGCGACGATGCAATCATGGCGACCGGGCGCTCGGACTATCCGAACCAGGTCAACAACGTCCTCGGTTTTCCCTACATCTTCCGCGGCGCGCTCGACGTGCGCGCCACCACCATCAACGACGAGATGAAGATCGCAGCCGTCAATGCGCTGGCAAGCCTCGCACGCGAAGACGTGCCTGACGACGTCGTGGCGGCCTATCAGGGCGCGCGGCCGCGTTTCGGTGCGCAATATATCATTCCCGTGCCGTTCGATCCGCGCCTGATCTCGGCAATCCCGGTGGCCGTGGCCAAGGCGGCGATCGAGAGCGGCGTCGCTCGCCGCGAGATGCCCGATATGGCGGCCTATGCCCGCGAGCTTTCAGCCCGGCGCGATCCGATCGCCTCGACGCTGGCGCAGCTCTACGAGCGTGTGCGCCGGCACCAGAAGCGCATCGTCTTTGCCGAGGCGGAAGAAGAGCAGGTCATGCGCGCCGCCCTCTCCTATGCCAACCAGGGGCTCGGCACCGCCATCCTGCTCGGCCGCGAAGATCTGATCCACTCCACCGCCGAACGCGCCGGCATCGACCTCAACCGGCCCGGCCTCGAAATCGTCAACGCTCGCATTTCCAAGCGGGTCGATGCCTATATCGACTATCTCTATGCCCGGCTGCAGCGCCAGGGCTATCTGCACCGCGACGTGACGCGCCTGATCCATAACGACCGCAATCACTTCGCCGCCTGCATGGTGGCATTGGGCGATGCCGACGGCATGGTGACGGGCGTGACGCGCAACTATTCGACAGCGCTCGGAGACGTGCGCCGCTGCATCGACGCGAAGCCTGGGCACCGGGTCATCGGCGTGTCGCTGGTGATCGCCCGCGGCCGCACCGTCTTCGTCGCCGATACCGCCGTGCACGACATGCCGACGGCCGAGGAGCTGGCCGACATCGCCGAAGAAGCAGCCGGCTTCACCCGGCGCATGGGCTATGAGCCGCGCGTCGCCATGCTCGCCTATTCCACCTTCGGTCATCCGTCAGGTGAACGCTCCGAACGGGTGCGCGAAGCGGTCAGCATCCTCGACAAGCGCTATGTGAACTTCGAATTCGATGGCGAAATGGCCGCCGACGTGGCGCTGAACCGCAAGATCATGGAGAGCCTCTATCCCTTCTCACGACTCTCCGGACCGGCAAACGTGCTTGTGATGCCGGCCTTCCACTCGGCCGCGATCTCCACCAAGATGCTGCAGGAACTCGGCGGTTCCACCGTGATCGGGCCGCTGCTCGTCGGGCTCGACAAGCCGGTGCAGATCACCTCCATGGGCGCCAAGGATTCCGACATCGTCAACATGGCGGCGATCGCCGCCTATGGCGCGGGATCGTAGCCACTACACCAGATGGCGGAGCCCGTGACCGAACAAAGGTGATGGGCTGCCGTATCAATTCGGTGTAGACTATCAGGATGAGTGAAGCTCAGGTCCTGTTCGGAATACTGCGCCATTCAGCGCGGTCGGATATCGTCGATGCTATCGAGCGGCTCGTTGTTGAGGCGCCCGATCGCAAGCTCAATCGCGTGAACGTGCTTGCCTTCGCGGCCGACCAGGGCTTCGATGAAGAGCAGGCCATCAACGCCTTCCTGCACAGCTCCCGCCTCGGCCTGTTCGAGATGTCGTGGAATGTTCTTTGCCCGGGTTGCGGCGGGGTGTTGGATGCCAATACCTCGCTGAAAACAGTGCAAAGCGAAACCTATAACTGCACGCTGTGCGCAGCCGGCTACGAGCCGACGCTCGACGAGATGGTTGAGGTCACCTTCACCGTCAGTCCGCGCGTGCGCCACATCGAAGCCCACAATCCGCACGAACTGCCGCCGCTTGAATATTTCCGACAGATCTATTGGGGCTCGGGTATCGATCTTCCCGATGAGGGCTACGAGGAGAAGGTCGATCAATTCATCCTGGAATCGCTGGAACTGCCGCCTGGCGAAAAGGCCGTCATATCGCTTCAATTACCTGCGGAGTTTACCATCATCTTCGAACCGGTCACGCACGCCGCGCAGTTCCTCGACGTGAAGGGAGAACCATCGAAGGAAAGGCAGACTCTCTCGCTCGTTTTCGACCGAATGCACCGACACAGCGAGGCCATCGAACTGCGTCCCGGCCCCCTGCGCATCATGATGGAGAACCATACGGACCTCCGCGTGCTGCCATCGATCTGCCTGGCCAACGAGGCTCTCCACACCCTGCTCAGCCAACGCCGACCGTTCCTGACCGCCAAGCGTCTGCTCTCCAACCAGACGTTCCGCGACATTTATCGCACGGACACGATCGACATCGACCAGCGACTGAAGATCACCAGCCTCACCTTTCTCTTCACCGATCTGCGCGGCTCGACCGAGCTGTACGAAAGGGTCGGCGACCTCGCAGCCTTCGATCTGGTCAAGACCCATTTCGGCATCCTGCACGAGATCGTGGCGGCGGAGGCGGGTGCGGTCGTCAAGACCATCGGCGATGCCGTCATGGCCACCTTCCCGACACCGGACCGGGCGTTGATGGCGGCAATGCGGATGCGGGAGGCCATGCTCAGCCTCAACAAGGAGCGCGGCAGCGACGATCTTCTTCTGAAAATCGGCATCCATGAGGGACCGTGCATCGCGGTGAGCCTGAACGAACGGCAGGATTATTTCGGGCAAACGGTCAATATCGCATCCCGCGTCCAGCATCTCGCCACGTCACGCGAAATATTCGCAACCAGTTCGGTGCTCGATAATCCTCTCGCCGCCGAGCTGATGACAACGCGCGGCCTCACGCCGCAATCTCATCACGTCGCGCTTCGAGGCATCACGGATGCGATGGATATCTTTGCGATCCCTTGAGATCCGTCAGCTTGCGAAACGACCGGCATCCGCGCCGTAATAATTGACGTAGCGATCCGAGATGCTGGCGATCGGCAGGACGATCAGGACGTCCGTCGTGTTGAAAGCCTGATCGACGACGGCGGTCGAACCGACCATGGCGCCGAGGCGCAGATAACCCTTGATCAGCGGCGGCAGCGCCATAAGCGCCTTCTTCGGATTGACGGCTTCGACCGGCATCAGGTCCATGTTGCGGGCAAGCGACGGCAAGGCGCCGACCGTCCATTCGTCCTTCGCAAGGACGTTGTGATAAAGGAAGGACAGAGCCAGCGCATGCTGTTCCGGCAGGACGCCGGGGAAAGAGGCGCAACCGATCATCGCGCCCATGCCGTGCTTCAGCGCATAGGCCCAATTGCCCTGCCACAGCAACTCGACGGTGCGCTTGTTGCGGTATTCCGGCAGCACGCACGAACGGCCGAGCTCCATGAAGCGCTTGTCGGGATGGCGAGCGAGCAGCGTGTCGATGTCGAATTCCGAGGAGGAATAGAAGCCGCCGTTGGCCATGGCCACTTCCTGGCGCAGCAGGCGATAGGTGCCGACGATCTGGTCTTCCGGATCGCCTTCAAGCGAGCGATCCAATACCAGCAGGTGATCGCAGATTGCGTCCCAGCCGTCGATATCACGCTGGCGACGCATGGCGTCGGCCGGCAATTGCGCGTTCATCTCCTCGACGAAAACGCGATAGCGGACGGCCTGAGCGGCATCAATTTCGCGCGCCGTGCGAGCAAGGCGCGTTTCTAGATTTCCGATGCGTCCGAGCACATCGCTGGCAACCGGCGCAACCGTTGCCTTTGAGGACTGAACCATTTCGCCCTGAGCTTCGCGATTCAAGATTTCGATGGACATGGCGATTCTCCCCCTGCGGGCCGATATAGCGCCATAAACCAAATTCGTGCGACAGGAAAGTGACACGCAGCTTTGCTAAAAGCAAGAAGTGTGCCCGTTGCAATTTTTGAATGGGCGCCCCGTCCCCAACTAAACGACAGCAATTCGCGCAGGTTGAAGGTCGCCGCAAGCCACTATCAGTCATTGCTGCCTAATCGGTTCAGGCGACATGATGGATATGCCCGATCTTGATTCGAAAATCAAATGCCTGGCTTAGGCGCGTTCGAAAGCCGCCTTCGACAGGCTCTGCACGGTGGCTATCAGCCGCTTAGGATCGACGGGCTTGACGATGACGGCATCGGCCCCGGCAAGCAGCGCCTGACGACCTATCGCATCGCGGCTGTCGGCGGTCAATACGATGATCGGCAAGGGCGACAATCCCTGCCGGCGCTCATGGGTGCGCAATTGCGCGAGGACGGCAACCGCGGTGCCGCCGGGCATGTTGAAATCGGTGACGATGATATCCGGCCGAGCCTCGCCGTCTTGCGCGCGAGCACGCAGGCCGTCGAAATCCTCGACGAGGCGAACCCTATGACCGGCCTTGGCGAGCATGGCGCGAACCAGCATTGCGTTGACCGGATCATCCTCGCCAAGCAGGATGTTGAGTGCGGGATCCTCGGCCTCCGGCGTCGTTATCCCGATCTCGGACAAACCGTCACTCGAATGGTCGCGCCTTTCCATGCCGCGCATGCGACCGCTCAAGACGTCAATCAGCGACTGTTCGCGCAGCGGCCGGATGAGCCATGCGTCGAAAAGATCGAGCGGATGGGTGTTGCGCTCCTCGGGATTGACGAGGAAAATCTTGCGCAGCGCCGGTGTCGCCAGCTCACTTCCCTCGCGGAAATACCAAGGCGCCATGCGATGATCGACGATAAGATCCGTCCAGGCACCGCCTTCCCCCATCGGGAAAGATTGCCGCAACTCGCCCATATCGCCTGAGCCGATCAGGCGGCAATGGCCACCAAGAGCGCGGATGGTTTGCGCAATCGCTGTGCTTGCCGCGCCCTCCGGCGCCAGCAACAGGACGCGCGACCCCTCGAGCACGGCGTCACGCCGTCTGTATCCATCCTCCTCGGCAACCAGGCCGATCGGAAAGCGGATGGTGAACACGCTGCCGCTGCCGTGCTGGCTGGCAACACTGAGCCCACCGCCGAATTCGCGCAGAATGCGGGCGGAGATCGCAAGCCCAAGCCCGGTGCCGGCACTTTTTTCCACGATGGAACCAGCCTGCTCGAATTCACCGAAAATGCGGGCCTGCTCTTCCTCCGTCATCCCCGGGCCGCTGTCGTGGACCGTTATCGTCAGGTCCCGCCCTTTCAGGCCCGCTCGGACGAGGATGCCGCCGGTCTGCGTGAATTTCACCGCATTGCCGATGACGTTGAACAGGACCTGACGCAGGCGGGCGGGATCGAACTCCAACATCTCGGGGACATCGGACGCGACGCTTGCCGCGATTTCCAGGCCCTTTTCGTGGGCGCGATGGGCAAGCATTTCGACGACGCCTTCCAGCAACGGCCGCAATGCCTCCTTGCGCGGATGCAACTGGAAACGGCCGACCTCGATCGTGGAGAAATCGAGGAGATCTTCGACCAACTGCACCAAGGCGTGGCCCGACTGGCGAATGCCCGTCAGATAATTGGCCTGCTCGAGCGTCAACCGCGTCTGGGCAAGCAGATGGTTCATGCCGAGGATGCCGGACAAGGGGGTGCGGATTTCATGGCTGACGGTGGCCAGCAGCCGCGACTTGGCTGCGCTGTTGTATTCGGCTTTCAGCCGCGCATCCTCGCGAAGGCGGGTGATCTGCCGTTCTTCGGTCACATCGCGCGCCACGCTTTGGATGCACAACTGTCCCGTCGTCGGATCGCGGAACATGACGTCGTACCAGGCGAATGTACGCCGCCCTTCGGGCGTGGCAATCTCCGCATCCTGATGTTGCGCATCGGTGACGGCACGGAAGACGAGGCCGGTTTCCTCCAGCGTCAGGCCCTCCGGGTTTGTTCTCCCCGTCAGCCGGCGGAAGGTGGCATTGGCATCCAGAATCCGGCGGTCGATACCGCGCGTGACCGTAATGTCACCAAGTGCGTCATGGATGGTAGCAAGCAGGCTGGTGCTTTCCTTGCGCTCCCAAAAACGATCATGCTCGTTTTCGCTGAGATCGGTGACGGCAGGACTGCGGACGACGCTCCATTTTGTGAAGATAGCCATCGCTATCAGCGACAGCGCCACAACGCACAGCGCGGCGAACAGTGCCGGCGGGCCGCCGGCGTAGCCGATCGCGAGCAGGGCGGCTCCGGCAACCAGGCCGCCGCCATTCAACCAGCGGCGTTGCAGCTTCCATGGCGCCGCCGCGCGCTGCGCCTGCTGTTCGGCACGACGCGGCGTCTCAATCGGCGTGATCAGGGACGACACGCCATCGGCCGCTTCTTCGATTGGCGGCGTCTGGCCGCGGGCGATCGCAGCCGCAAGCTTTTCCTGCAGGTTAGCCAGAGTGCTCATGCAGTCTGGCTAACACACGCATCCTTCCCGATGCCTTCAAGGAAACGCTAGAATTTTAGTTTTTCGCCTTTTTCGGCGTCAGAAGCTCGTCCAGGATGACGCAGCCGGCGCCAACCGTGATGAAACTGTCGGCAAGATTGAAGACGGCGAAAGACCATGTCTGCGTATGGAAGAGAATATAGTCGATCACGTGGCCATAGAGAAAGCGGTCGATCAAATTGCCAAGCGCCCCGGCGATGATCAAGGCGAAGCCGAGATGGGCAAGCCAGCGATGATTGGGGGCACGCCGCCAAAGCCAGAGGACGAAGGCGACGATGACGAGCCGCATGCCGACGATGAACCAGCCATCCATGCCCGACAGCATCGAGAAGGCGACGCCGAGATTGTAGGTGCGATACAGCGCCAGCATCGGAATGACCGGCACCATCTCCTGCAGCGGCAGCCATTGGTCGACCATGATCTTGACGGCCTGGTCGAGAATGACTGCGACGACGATGAAGATCAGGATCGGCACGGGCCGGGAAAACAGTGCGGGTTTTGCGGGTACCTGCTCGTGGGTCTGGCTCTCGGTCATCGGCTCTCGCTAAGGGTCAGAAGATGGCGGCGGGCTTCGAACAGCATGACTGCCGTCGCAACCGCCAGATTGAGGCTGTCGGCGCGGCCGGCCTGCGGGATGCGCGCAAGCGCATCGGCCTCTTTCGCCAGGACATCCGGCAGGCCGGATTGTTCATTGCCCATCAGCAGCACCACGGGCTTCTTCTTATAGTCGATCGTGCGGTAATCGACCGCGCCGGCCAGATGAGTGGCGACGACGGAGACATCAGCCTTCTTCTTCCAGGTCAGAAACTCTTCCGGCGTCGCCTTGACGACGGGCACCGCGAAAACGGAGCCCATGGTGGCGCGCACGGTTTCCAGCGAGAAGGGATCGGTCGTTTCGCCGACGAGGATGACGCCGGAAGCGCCGGCTGCATCGGCAGTGCGAATGATCGTGCCGAGATTGCCGGGATCGCGCACGCGGTCCAGCGCCACCCAGGTCTCGCCGGCCGCCGGCTTGACATCCCTAAGCTGCTGCCAACGCTGGTCGAAGACGCCCACCACCATCTGCGGATTGTCGCGACGGGTGATCGACGCAATGACCTTTTCGCTGGCCTCAAGCACCAGTCCGCCGGCAGCGACCGTCTTGGCGGCGACCTGCTCGACCAAAGGCTTGCCCTTGGCGGATTTGGCATAGACCAGCGTGCGGATGGTCCAGCCAAGCTCGAGGGCGTCGATGACCAGTTTCAAACCTTCGGCCAGGAAAGCGCCGCTCTCCTCGCGCGATTTTTTGACCGTCAGCGCCTTGATATCCTTGACGATCGGATTGGCAAGCGAAGTGACTTCCTTGACCTGTCCGACCTTGCGGGGGCCGTCGTTACGGAAATCCTTGTTCATTTCGGCACCCAGCGGCTGAAGAGGGAGGTGGAAAGCGCCCTGCCGGGCGTGCTGCCGTCGAGGCCGGCCTCGCGGATGACCAACTCGCCGGATTCGACGACACCGCCGGCGCCGCGCATGGTCTCGCGCATCAATTCATGGATCGAATAGAAGCTGGCGCGGATCGAATAGGCCGTCAGCACCAGCCCGAGCGCCTTCGGCGACAGGATCTCGCGGCAGATATCGAGCATCAAGGGCAGATGCTCGAAAAGATGCCACACCTCGCCGTTCGGGCCACGGCCGAATTTGGGCGGGTCGGTGAGAATGATGTCGTATTTGTTGCCCCGCCGCTCCTCGCGCAGGATGAACTTCATCGCATCCTCGCAGATCCAGCGGATCGGCAGCTTTTCCATGCGGCCCAGGGCCTGGTTTTCCCGCGCCCAGCCGATTGCCTTCTTGGAGGCATCGACATGGGTCACCTCCGCGCCGGCCGCAGCGGCGACCAGAGAAGCAACGCCGGTATAGCCGAAGAGGTTCAGGACCTTCAGCGGCCGTTTCGCCGCCTCGGCCTGTTCCTTCATCCAGGCCCAGTGAACGATCTGCTCGGGAAAGACACCGACATGGCGGAATGCGGTGAAGCGGCCGAGAAAATCGACGCCGAGCAACTGCAGCGGCCAGGTTTCGCCCAACGCCTCGCGCGGGAACCGCCAGCGGCCCATGCCATCCTCGTCGGTATCGCCGGTGAATACGGCATCGGCATTGTCCCAGACATGCGAGGCTAGCGACGGCTGCCACAGCGCCTGCGCCTCCGGCCGAACGATGCGATACGGGCCATATTGCTCGAGCTTCAGTGCGTTGCCGCTGTCGATCAGATGGAAATCCCCGGCGCCCAACGATTCCAGGATGACCGGCACACGCTCCGGCGGTCGCTCGCCATTTCTCACGATCAGCGGGCGCTCAGGCGCCGCAACCGTGGAGGCGGCGGTACGCGGTTCGGTAATCCGCTCGCCACGGTCACGCGATGCTGACATTTTGCCGCCTGTCTTGACGGGCGTATCGCGTCGCGCCTCCGGGCGGGGCTTTGCGCCAGGGCCGCCCGCAGCTTTCTGACCGGGCCGGCGTTCCTTCTGTTTCACCATGCTTGTCTCGAAATTGATATGAGCGTGCAAATAGCATCTGACCGCCACTTGGCAAAGCGCTTTCCGATCTGCGATGATCCATGCACAAAATGTCACATTGGGAGGATTGCACATGGACATGACCGGCGAGGAGCGGATCACGGCACCCAGGGACACCGTGTGGGCGGCGCTGAACAACCCTGATATCCTCAGGCAGTGCATTCCCGGCTGTGAGAGCCTGGAATGGGTCTCCCCGACCGAACTGACGGCAAAGGTGAAATTGAAGATCGGCCCGGTTTCCGCATCGTTCAGCGGCGACGTGACGCTCTCCAACATCAATGCTCCGGAAAGCTACACGATCTCGGGCGAAGGAAAGGGCGGGATCGCCGGTTTTGCCAAAGGCGGAGCCGACGTCGTGCTGAAGGAAGACGGCAACGAGACGATCCTTCATTACGAGGCCAAGGCACAGGTCGGAGGCAAGATTGCGCAGCTTGGTTCGCGGCTGGTCGATTCCAGCGCCAAGAAGCTTGCGCAGCAGTTTTTTTCCGATTTCACCGCAGCGATCAACGGTCAGGCCAGCGCCTGATTGCCGTTGACATTTTTGACGCCCATATAATCCGCTCATGATATCGAGATCAGAGACTTGGACCATCCGGCCGGCGCGGGAGCAGGATATGCCGCCTCTTGCCGAGATCTATCTGCGCGTGCGCCGGGAAACATTCCTCTGGGTCGATCCCGGTCGTTTCAGCCTTGAGGACCTTGCCATCCATACAACGGGCGAGCGCCTGTTCGTCTGCGAAGACGTGCACGGCATGATCGCGGGTTTCGCGGCGATCTGGGAGCCGGATGATTTCATCCACATGCTGTACATTCTCCCGGCCTTCCAGGGCCACGGCGCGGGAAAGGCCCTGCTGACCGCGCTCCCGGACTGGAAAAGCCGCCACTACCGGCTGAAGTGCCTGGTCAAAAATACGCGTGCGATGGCCTTCTATCAGGCAATGGGCTTCGAAATCATCGGCGACGGCGCCTCGGCGGAAGGCGATTACAAAGAGATGCGGCTCGGCAACAGCCGGTCATTTTGACGGGAGCTGTCCGGCGATCTGCTCGGCGCGTGTGCGGTGCTTGTCAGCCTCGGCCTGCCAGCGCACCGCCTCCTGCGACTGGCTGCGAGCGCGCCTGCGGTGTTTTCCCTGATTGAACCAGGTCACCCCAGCGCCGACGAGCATGCCGAGGATCAATGCCGCGAACAGCAATACGAACAGCGGTGCGTTCAGCGACAGGACCTGATCTTCAGGCCGGAACGGATTAAGCGCGAGCGTCACGGACTGCCTGTTCGCAACGCAGAATACGATCAGGATGATGCCGAGCGGCAGCAATATCAGCAGATTGACGATCTTTTTGGCCATTGCGCAGCTCCTTTATCCAGGCGTATCCGTGCGACTGCACGCGTGATGCCGCCAGCCGCAGAATAGGAAAGACGCGGCCGAGTTCAAGTACCACCGCGTCGCGGCGCAATCATGTCCAATGGATATGTCCGCGGGCACATTTCGGGAAAGAACGAGCCTAGCCGGCTATTAGTTGTCGTCTTCCTCATCGCCGGCGCCCGGATTCAGGCGTTCGCGCAGTTCCTTGCCGGTCTTGAAGAAGGGAACCCACTTCTCCTCGACGAACACCGTATCGCCCGTGCGCGGGTTGCGACCGGAGCGAGAAGGCCGGTTCTTGACGGAGAAAGCGCCGAAGCCGCGAAGTTCAACCCGGTTACCCGCGGCAAGCGCATCGGTGATCTCGTCGAGGACAGCGTTGACGATATTTTCGACGTCGCGGTGATAGAGATGCGGGTTGCGGGCGGCAACAATCTGCACCAATTCCGACTTGATCACGGCTACCCCCTTAAATCATTGATTTATCAGTTGGCTGCACCCTGCCAAAGAGAAAGCAGGCCGTCAAGAAACAACTTCTCGGTTATGATTTTCTGGAGGCCCTCTCCCCTCACAAAATCATCATAACCGAAACGATTTAGCAACCAGGAAGCGGCACCCGGCCAAAAGAAGGATGAGCTTTTGCCTTCCGCCTTCCAGTCGACGATCGGCAGGTCCTTTTTGACCTTGCGCGTTTCGAGGTAGGCCAGGATCTCGTCTTCGCCACCAAGCGTATCGATCAACTTGTTCTGAAGCGCCTGACGGCCGGTGAAAATGCTGCCGTCGGCAAGCTTCAAGACGTCTTCGCGCGGCAATTTGCGACGATCCGCCACAAGGTCGACGAACCAGCCGTAGCTGTCCATGACCATATTGCGGATCATATTCTTGGCGTCTTCGCTGGCCGGATGGAAAGGCGAGGGTTCGGCCTTCAGCGGCGCAGACTTGATCTCGTCGAGCGAAACCCCGATTTTGTCGAGCAGATCCTTGACCTGCGGATATTGGAAGATGACGCCGATCGACCCCGTGATCGAGGTATCGCCCGCGACGATATCATCGCCGGCAGTTGCGATCATATAGCCCGCAGACGCCGCGACGGTGCGGATGTCGGAGACAACGGGCTTCTTGGCGGCGACGGCGCGGATCGCCTTGAAGATACGTTCGCCGCCATAGGTCGTGCCGCCGGTCGAAGAGATCGACACGATCAACGCCTTGACCTGATCGTTGTCGCGGATCTTCTTCAGCCGCTCGAGAAGTTCGGGATCGTCCTGAATAAGCCCGGAAATCGTGACGCGGGCGATCTGCGGTCCCCGCGTGTCAGGCAGGTCGCCCGCGACGAAACGATAGAGCGCAAAGCCGAGCGCGACGAGGAGTAAAACAGCGATGACACGCCAGAAACCAAGCTTGCGGCGCATTTGTCGCCGGTCCGCAATTGCAGAACTGTCCATAACGCTTTATTTCTCCCTGTCACAAACCGAATGCGCTACGAACCGGATGCATAATACCTTGAAACAGGCACAATCCTCAGCAAAGGGCGATCCCGTTTTTCGATGTCGTCGACGGAACGGCACTCCGATGCTTCATCAGATAGGACATCGCCTGGTCGGATGAAACCAGCAAATGGCATATTTTTCTGCCAAAATTCCTCGGCTGCAGAAAAAAATCCATATTGGCAAGCCAGTGCAATAATGCGAAACGATCCGATAGGCCTTTTGGCACAGTCTGTGCATGACGTGAATGCCGTTCTCCGGATCAGAAAAGACGGACCTGTTGCATGCTCAATACGATCGAGACCTCCGGCCACGCAATCCACTCAGCGCCGGACCGAAACGCGTATAAAGTCGCCACTTTTCACTCCGCACGTGTGAAGAGGCTGCGAATACTGCTGCCTTTGGCCGCTTTCATCGTCTCGCTTATCTTCATCGCCGTCTCCGTCATCCGCGCCTATCTGCCGGCCGACATCCAGATCGAGGGCGCCAAGATCGAAGACGGCAAGGTCGTCATGGAGCGTCCCGCCATCGCCGGCCGCAACAAGGACGGCATCAATTACTCCCTGCTTGCGGAAAAGGCGCTGCAAGATATCCGGAATCCGAACATGATCACGCTGAAGACGATCAAGGCATCGATGCCTGTCAATACCGACGTGATCGCGCATGTGACGGCCCAGAGCGCGGATTTCGATCGCCAGGCCGACACGTTGAAACTGACCGAGCCCTTCGTCGTTCAGATGGACAACGGCTTGCGCGCCGAGTTCAAGACCGCTTTCCTCGATGTGAAGAAGGGCGACCTGTCCAGCCAGGATCAGGTTGCAATCCAGCGAGGTGGCATGTCGGTTGTTGCGCGTTCGCTCAAGATGACGGATAAGGGGAGCGTAATCGAATTCGACGGGCAGGTTCAAATGCGTATCGAACCGTCCGCATTCCACAACACAGCTAGCGAACAGAAGCCGGGCGGTTCATGATAAACGATTGGACACATTCAATTTTCAACTCCGGCCTGCGCAAGGCAGGCCTTTTTTGTGCTTTCAGCGCGCTCGCCTTTTTCGCAGCGGCGGAAGCAGGCGCGCAGGCAACGACAAGCAACATGCCAGGGCTTGCGCTTTCCAAGGATCAGCCGATCCAGATCGAAAGCGACAAGCTGGAAATCCATGATGCGGAAAGCCAGGCCGTGTTCACCGGCAACGTCAAGGTGGTTCAGGGGACCACGACGATGCAGGCTGGCAAGATGACTGTTTTCTACAAGAAGAAGCAGCCCGCTGATGCCAATGCCAAGCCGGCGGAGGACAATCCGGTCGCCAAGGCAGCCAAGGAGCAGAACCAGTCGCTGGTATCGGGTGACGCCAATATCGACCACATTCTGGTCACCGACAAGGTCTACCTCGTTTCCGGCACACAGACGGCGACAGCAGACGACGGCTCGTTCGACATGGCCAACCAGCTTGCCATCCTCAAGGGCAAGAAAGTGGTGCTGACCGACGGACCGAACGTTTTCACCGGTTGTCAGCTCACCGTGCACATGGCGACGGGCGAAGCGCAGCTGGATGCATGCGGGGGCCGTGTCCAGATCCAGCTCGATCCCAAGTCGCAGCAAGTGCAGCAACAACAGCAAAAGAAGAACTGATACCGGCCCCGTGACGACATCGACCACTTCCATCTTGCCCGGCACGACCGGGCCTTCCTCCACGGCAGCGGGCGCACCGGCCGCGGATAAAGCGCGTTATCAGGGTACCCTGATTGCGCGCGGCCTCACCAAGACCTACCGCACCCGGCGCGTCGTCAACGGCGTCTCGCTGGTGGTGCGGCGTGGTGAGGCGGTCGGCCTGCTCGGGCCTAACGGCGCGGGCAAGACCACCTGTTTCTACATGATCACCGGCCTCGTGCCTGTCGACGAAGGTACGATCGAGATCGACGGCAACAATGTCACCTCGATGCCGATGTATCGCCGCGCTCGGCTCGGGGTCGGCTATCTGCCGCAGGAAGCCTCGATCTTCCGTGGCCTGACGGTGGAGGAGAACATCCGCGCCGTGCTCGAGGTCCACGAAAAGGACAAGGCGAAGCGGGAACACAAGATTGACGAACTGCTGGAGGAATTCCACATTCGCAATCTGCGCACAGTGCCGGCGATAGCGCTTTCGGGTGGCGAGCGGCGGCGCCTGGAAATAGCGCGCGCACTGGCAACCGACCCGACCTTCATGCTTCTCGACGAGCCCTTCGCCGGCGTCGACCCGATCTCGGTCGCCGACATCCAGAACCTCGTCCATCACCTGACGGCGCGCGGTATCGGCGTGTTGATCACCGACCACAATGTTCGTGAGACGCTCGGCCTGATCGATCGCGCCTATATCATCCATGCAGGTGAAGTCCTGACCCATGGCAGGGCGAACGACATCGTCAGCAATCCGGAAGTACGAAAGCTGTATCTCGGCGACAATTTCAGCCTTTGACAGGCTGAAATTCAACCGGAGCGCACGTCAATATTATTGGACGCTGTCGCGCTTCGGAAATTTACCTTCGCTTCACAGTTCCACTTGACCAAATCCAATAAAAAAGCAATTTTTGGGCCAGTTGGGATTTCGCGAAGTTTTTATTAACGGAAAACGCGGATTCCCGAGGAGATCAAGGGGAGTCCCGCGTCCGCCATGGCACTATCGGCCAATCTTTTCCTGCGCCAAAGCCAAAGCCTGGTGATGACACCGCAACTGATGCAATCCATCCAGTTGCTGCAGATGACCCATTTTGAACTGACTCAGTTTATCGCGCAGGAAGTCGAGAAGAATCCGCTGCTTGAATTTGCGTCAAATGACGAGGATATAGGCAGTAGTGGCGATCGCGAGACGAAGGACGAGCGCTTCGAAACCGTGGACGAAACCCACGGCGACGATGATTTCGACCGCAATCCCGGTGATCTGGCGAGCGACTGGTACGAGAGCGACAATACCGGCAATACGGACCGGCTGAACAACGAACTCGATACCAATTTCAGCAACGTCTTTCCCGACGATGGAAGTCCGCAGCGTGCCGATGCGCCGGAACTGCTGAGCCAATGGAAATCCATGCCTGGCGGCGAAGCCGGCGAGAGCTACGATCTTGACGATTTTGTCGCCGGCCAGGTGTCGCTTCGCGATCATCTGAACGAACAAATCCCCTTTTCGCTTCCGACCGCAGCCGACCGGCTGATCGCGCAGTACCTCATCGACCAGCTCGATGATGCCGGTTATCTGCATGCCGACCCAAAGGAAACGGCGGAGCGTCTCGGTGCCTCCCCTCGGGAAGTGGAACGCGTGCTGAATATCTTGCAGCAGTTGGATCCCCCCGGGGTCTTCGCACGCTCTCTCAGCGAATGTCTGGCAATCCAACTTCGGCAGAGGGATCGTTTCGATCCGGCTATGGAGCGGTTGATCCAGAATCTCGAGCTTCTCGCCCGGCGTGATTTTGCAACGCTGAAGCGGCTCTGTGGTGTCGACGAGGAAGACCTGCTCGACATGATGACGGAGATCCGCCAGCTCAACCCGAAACCCGGCAGTTCCTTCGAGACCGGCATATCCGAGGCGATCATGCCCGATATCGTGGTGCGCCCCGCCGCAGACGGCAGCTGGCTGGTGGAGCTCAACCCCGATACGCTGCCGCGCGTGCTGGTGAGCCAGTCCTATTTCGCCTGCGTCTCCAAAACCAGCCAGGACCACGCCTTTCTGTCGGAATGCCTGCAGAATGCCAATTGGCTGACCCGCAGCCTCGACCAGCGAGCCAAGACGATCATGAAGGTGGCGAGCGAAATCGTGCGGCAGCAGGACGCTTTCCTGGTGCATGGGGTCGACCATCTGCGGCCGCTCAATCTGAAAACCGTGGCGGACGCCATCAAGATGCATGAATCGACCGTCAGCCGCGTGACCTCGAATAAATATATTCTAACGCCACGCGGACTGTTCGAGCTCAAATATTTCTTCACGGTTTCGATCAGCGCCGTCGAAGGCGGCGACAGCCATTCCGCCGAAGCGGTGCGTCACAAGATCCGCCTGCTGATCTCGAGCGAGAGTTCCGATGCGGTTCTGTCCGACGATGATATCGTGGATACGCTGAAGAAGGGCGGCATCGAGCTGGCTCGCCGTACGGTTGCAAAATACCGCGAGGCAATGAACATTCCTTCATCCGTGCAGCGGCGGCGAGAGAAGCGGGCCATCGCAAAAGTCGCGAACTTCTGACCGTTGTCGGCATTCAACCACAGACTGCGGATCTCCTAACAGTCCGTTAAGATGCAGTTGACTTTCAGATGCGGCGGGGCTAGAAGCCCGCCGCAATCGCTGCAGGACAGCACGACCATGAACTTATCCCCATCATCCCGAAGGCGGCCGATATACGCAATTTGTCTTTGACCGCGTGAAGTGCTTGGATGAGCTTGAGGCTTGGCGTAAACTGGTACGCGCAATAACCACTACAAGAAGGGAAACTCCATGAGTGTGCGTGTCTCCGGTAAACATATGGAAATTGGTGACTCATTCCGCCAGCGGATTGAAGACCAGATCGGTATGGCCGTGACGAAATACTTCGACGGGGGGTATTCGGGTCAGGTAACTGTTCACAAGTCCAGTTCTCGCTTCGCGGCCGATTGCAAGCTTCATCTCGACAGCGGTGTGGTGTTGCATGCCGCCGGAGAGGCGATGGACCCGCAGCTTGCTTTCGACGCGGCGTCCGAGCGTATCGAGAAACGTCTGCGCCGTTACAAACGCAAGCTTAAGGACCATCAGGCCGGCAATCATGCGAACGGTCAGGCTGAAGTCGCCTACACCGTCATGGACGGCGTTCCGGACGACGACGAGGAGATTGCCTCCGATTTCGCGCCGGTGATCGTTGCCGAAAGCACGAAGCAATTGAAGACCATGTCGGTGGCGACGGCTGTGATGGCGCTCGACATGACCGACGAACCGTTGCTGCTCTTCCGCAGTCCCGGCAAGGAACATCTGAACATCGTCTACCGTCGTCAGGACGGTAACATTGGCTGGATCGACGCGGCCAATATCAAAGGCTGAGAATAGAAGATGAGCGGCGGCTCCGTGCCTAAGTGGGCCGACCGCCGCTCCCCCGTTATCGGTTCTCGGCGACACGAAGGATAAAGAGAATGGCATTGGCAGATTTGCTACACCAAGATGCGATCATCCCCGCCTTGAGGGCAAATTCCAAAAAACAACTGCTTCAGGAGCTGGCAGCCAAAGCCTCCAAACTGACCGGACTTCCCGAACGAGAGATTTTCGACGTGGTGCTGCAGCGCGAGCGCCTGGGCTCCACCGGCGTCGGCAACGGCATCGCCATCCCGCATGGCAAGCTTGCCAGCATCAAATCCATCGCAGGCATTTTCGCGCGTCTCGAAGCACCGGTCGATTTTGAGGCGCTGGACGACCAGCCCGTCGACCTCGTCTTCCTGCTGCTCGCGCCGGAAGGCGCAGGCGCCGATCATCTCAAGGCACTCTCACGCATCGCCCGCGTTTTGCGAGACCAGGACCTGGTCGCCAAGCTGCGCGCCACGGAATCCGCTTCGGCGATCTATGCATTCCTCAACGAGGAACAGGCATCCAACGCCGCTTAACGGTGACTTGGATCACATCGGATCAAGGCAAAAATAAGAGCCGGATGATTGTGGATCATCCGGCTCTTATTTTTTTATCGCGTGAAGATCAGGCGTCTTTTTCGTCCAGCGGGCTATTGGCGCCCTCTGCATTCTCGACGATCTTCGGGCCGCCCTTGGCGACGCCGACCATGGCCGGGCGCAGAACGCGCTCGCCGATGACGAAGCCGGCCTGCACGACCTGCACGACCGTATTGTTCGGCACCTCTGAATTCGGCACCTCGAACATCGCCTGATGGAAATTGGGGTCGAACTTCTGCCCGATCGGCTCGATCTGGCGCACGCCATGGCGCTCCAGTGCCGAGAGCATGGACCGCTCGGTCATCTCGACGCCGTCGATCAGCGTCTGCAGGCCAGCATCGGCGCCGGCGCGCGCTTCGGCCGGAATGGCTTCCAGCGTGCGGCGCAGGTTGTCCGCCACTGCAAGCATGTCGCGGGCGAAGCTCGCCACGGAATAGGACTTCGCATCCTTCACATCACGCTCGGTGCGGCGGCGAAGATTGTCCATCTCGGCGGCGAGCCGAAGGTAGCGGTCACGCAGTTCGCCGTTTTCGGCCTTCAGCAGCTCGACCGGGTCCGGCTGAGACGGCTCGGTCGCATCAATGGTTTCCGCTGCGTCTTGAGCGAAATCCGCTGATGTGTCGGCCGCCGCGGCGTCAGGTCCGGTTTTCGTTGTTTCGTCGGTCATGACGGTCTCCGAATTGCTTTGTCTTTTGGATGTGCCCGATATCGAGGTTTAGCCGGAAAAAATCAAGGCTTTGTCGAGAAGATCAGCCAATTCGTGGCATTACGACGGTGGCAAGATACCGGCGGATCAGAGACGCTGGTTGCGACTCGGCTATCCAGGCCCTCTCTCCGATGATATAGTTAAGCGTATCTCAACACGGCGGGTGAGATCAATGTCCAGCGGCAAATCCCTTTCCGGCAAATGTTTCTGCGGTGCAGTCGAGGTCACCGTCGACGGCGAGCCTATCGCGATGGGCTATTGCCACTGCGATTCCTGCCGGGAATGGTCGGCGGGACCGGTCAATGCCTTCTCGCTCTGGCCGCCCGAAGCCGTCCACATTACCAAGGGTGCAGATCGCATCGGCAGCTACCAGAAGACCGAAACGAGCGCGCGCAAGTGGTGCACGGTCTGCGGGGGCCATCTGCTGACGGAGCATCCCCCATGGGGCGTAACCGATGTTTACGCCGCTGTCCTTCCCGGTCTCGACTTTCAACCGGCATTTCACGCCAATTACGAGACGACGGTGCTGCACATGAAAGATGGACTGCCGAAGCAGAAGGATTTTCCGGCGGAAATGGGCGGATCGGGAACGCTGCTTCCCGACTAGGCGTCAGATCCCTGGCCGCGACAGCCTCGAAATCAGCTGTGCCGTATAATCCACCATGGGCACGATGCGTGCGTAGTTCAGCCGCGTCGGACCGATGACGCCGACTGCTCCGACGATGCGATCGTCATCGTCGCGGTAGGGAGCGACGATGAGCGAGGAGCCGGACAGGGAAAAGAGCTTGTTTTCCGAACCGATGAAGATACGCACCCCCGGTCCGCTTTCCGCAAGGTTGAGGATCTCGATGAGACTGTCCTTCTTTTCAAGGTCATCGAATAGCAGACGCAGCCGGTCCAGATCCTCGGCGCCGCCGACGTCGGCCAGCAGATTGGCGTGGCCACGCACGATGAGTTGCGTCGGCTTGCCTTCGGCGTCGTCACCCGACAGCACCGCAATTCCGCGCTCGACCAGCTCATGCGACAGGCTGTCCAACTCCTGGCGGACGCTATCCTTCAGACTTTGCACACGCCGGCGGAATTCCGGAAGGGTCTGGCCGGCCATATGAGCATTGAGGAAATTGGCGGCCTCCGTCAGCTGCGACGAGGTGATGCCGGCCGGCAGTTCGATGATGCGGTTTTCGACCTGGTCATGATCGCCGACAAGCACCGCAAGCGCCTTGGTCGGCTCCAGCCGGATGAATTCCACATGCTTCAGCACGGGATCGCTTTTCGCGGTAATGACCAGGCCGGCGCCGCGCGAAATGCCAGACAGCATGCGGCTCGCCTCGGACATGACCGATTCCATCGGCTGGTCGCGATTGCTCCCGCGCACCTGCCGATCGATGTTGGCGCGGTCCTCGGCGGAGAGGTCACCGACCTGCATGAAGGCGTCGACGAAGAAGCGCAGGCCGATCTGGGTCGGCAGCCGGCCGGCGCTGATATGCGGCGAATAGATGAGACCAAGCTCTTCCAGGTCGCTCATGACATTGCGCACCGAAGCTGGCGACAAGGACATGGGCAGCAGGCGCGAAAGATTGCGCGAACCGAGCGGCTCGCCGTTTTCGAGATAGCCTTCGACGATGCGGCGAAAGATTTCCTTGGAGCGTTCGTCAAGCGCAGCAATGACATCCGAAACCGTCGATGTCGTAAATACCATTTTGCTGCCAAATCCGTTCCATTGAGCCTTAGTGAAAATATAATCATTCAGTTAGCAATCGCAAAAGGGAAAAATGCGGTTACCGCCGCAGTGGGGCGTTAAAGCCTGCTTTTCCTTTGCAAAAGCCTCCTCTGGGTCGTAGAAGCGGTCAACGAAGTTTCAGGAGAGTGGAATGCGGCCTTCAGGCAGAAAAACCGATCAGATGCGCAAGGTGTCGTTCGAGCGCAATTTTTCCAAGCATGCGGAAGGCTCGTGCCTGGTCAAGTTCGGCGATACGCATGTGCTCTGCACGGCAAGCCTGGAAGAAAAGACGCCGCCATGGCTGCGCAACAGCGGCAAGGGTTGGGTCACGGCTGAATACGGCATGCTGCCGCGCGCGACCGGCGAGCGCATGAAGCGCGAAGCTGCCGCCGGCAAGCAGGGCGGCCGCACGCAGGAAATCCAGCGCCTCATCGGCCGCTCGCTGCGCGCCGTCGTCGACCTGAAGGAGCTCGGCGAACGCCAGATCACCGTCGACTGCGACGTCATCCAGGCCGATGGCGGCACGCGTACCGCGTCGATCACCGGTGGGTGGATCGCGCTCTACGATTGCATGAAGTGGATGGAAAGCCGCAACATGATCAAAGTCGACCGCGTGCTGAAAGATCACATCGCGGCGATCTCCTGCGGCATCTTCGCCAGCCAGCCGGTGATCGACCTCGATTATCTCGAGGATTCCTCGGCAGAAACCGACGCCAACTTCGTCATGACCGGCAAAGGCGGGATCGTCGAGATCCAGGGAACGGCCGAGGGCACGCCCTTCAGCGAAGAGGAATTCGCCACGCTCCTGGGCCTTGCCAAGAACGGCATTGCCGAACTGGTGGATCTGCAGAAGCAGGCGATCGTCTGAGGATATCCTGCAATGGCGGACGCGGCTCTCGAAGGCATCTTGGAAACCGCTCTCTATGCGGACGATCTCGATGCGATCGAGGCCTTTTATAGCGGCATTCTCGGGCTCGAGAAGATCGCACGTGGTGGTAACCGCCATGTCTTTTATCGTTGCGGGCCGGGCGTGCTGTTGATCTTCAATCCGGCCGAGACGATGAAGCCGCCGGAACCGGGCTCCCTTCCCGTGCCGCCGCATGGCACGACGGGCGATGGTCATGTCTGCTTTCGGCTCAGCGGCGACGACATCGAGGCAATGGCCCGGAAGCTGAAGGCTGCGGGCATTGCCATCGAAGCCGATTTTCACTGGCCGAACGGCGGCCGCTCGATCTATTTCCGCGATCCGGCCGGCAACAGCCTGGAATGCGCCGAACCCCGCATCTGGGGCTTATGACGGGACAAGACATGCGCAAACTCGATACCAAGACCATCGTCGTCGCCAGCCACAATGCCGGCAAGATCCGCGAAATCGAGGATCTGATCGGCCCCTTCGGCTTTGCCGCCAAGTCGGCCGCCGACCTCAATTTCATCGAACCGGACGAAACAGGCACGACCTTCGAGGAAAATGCCGCGATCAAGGCACTGGCCTCGGCGCATGCTTCCGGCCTGCCGGCACTGTCCGACGATTCCGGCCTGGTGATCGATGCGCTCGGCGGCGATCCGGGGGTCTATACCGCCAACTGGGCTGAAACAGCTGACGGCACTCGCGACTTCGCCATGGCGATGCAGAAGGTCGAAACCGCGCTGGAAAAAGCCGGCGCCACCTCGCCTGAACGCCGTACGGCTCGTTTCGTCAGCGTGCTTTGCCTTGCCTGGCCGGACGGACATACCGAACTTTTCCGCGGCGAAGTCGAAGGCGCCGTCGTCTGGCCGCCGCGCGGCACCCAGGGCTTCGGCTATGATCCGATATTCCAGCCGGAGGGATATGAGACGACCTTCGGCGAGATGAGCGCCGACGAGAAGCATGGCTGGAAGCCCGGCAATCCGCAGGCGCTGTCGCATCGCGCCCGCGCCTTCAAGGTCTTTGTCGAAACCTGTCTGGAGGCGTAGGCTTACTTCGTGGAGATCATGGATTCGCAAGACCTGATGCGCGGGGCGCAATTGCTACCGGATACCGGCGAGCCTGGTTTCGGCGTCTATGTGCATTGGCCCTTCTGCGCGGCCAAATGTCCCTATTGCGATTTCAACAGCCATGTCCGTCACCAGCCTGTTGATCAGGAGCGTTTCGCTGCCGCCTTTCTGAAGGAGATGGCATCGATGCGGATGATCAGCGGCCCGAAAACAGTGACCAGCATCTTCCTCGGCGGCGGCACACCTTCGCTGATGAAGCCGGAGACGGTCGGTACGATCCTCGATGGCATCGCCAGGACCTGGCATGTGCCTGACGGCATTGAGATCACCATGGAGGCCAATCCATCGAGCGTCGAGGCCGAGCGCTTCCGCGGCTATCGCGCCACCGGTGTCAATCGCGTGTCGATGGGCGTGCAGGCACTGAACGACCGCGACCTGAAATTCCTGGGCCGCCTGCACGATGTCGCCGACGCGCTGAAGGCGATCAAGCTGGCGCGCGAGATCTTCCCGCGCATGTCCTTCGACCTCATCTATGCCCGCCCGAACCAGACAGTCGAGGAATGGGAACGCGAGCTGAAGGAGGCAATCTCCTACGCCGTCGACCACCTCTCGCTCTATCAATTGACCATCGAGGAAGGCACGCCCTTCTACGGCCTTCACAAGGCCGGTAAATTGATCGTGCCCGACGGCGACCAGTCGGCGCTGCTCTACGAGGCAACGCAGGAGATCACCGAGCGCGAGGGCATGCCGGCCTACGAGGTCTCCAACCACGCGCGTCCCGGCGCCGAAAGCCGGCATAATCTCACCTACTGGCGCTATGGCGACTATGCCGGGATCGGTCCCGGCGCCCATGGCCGGCTGACCCGCGGCTCGCAAAAGCTTGCAACGGCCACCGAGCGGAAGCCGGAGAGCTGGCTTGAGATGGTCGAGCGCGACGGCCATGGCATGGTCGATCAGGAAATGCTCGGCTTCGACGAGCAGGCCGACGAATTGCTGCTGATGGGCCTGCGCCTGAAGGAGGGTGTCGACCTCGCCCGCTGGCAGGAACTCTCCGGCCGGGATCCAGATCCGCAGCGCGAGGCTTTCCTGCTGGAGCACGGGTTCATCGAGCGGCTGGGCAATTCCCGCCTGCGCTGCACGCCGACGGGAATGCTGCTCCTCGATTCCGTCGTTGCCGATCTGGCCTGTTAGTCACCTCCCTCGAGGGCGGGGCAATTGCATATGGGGCATGCCGGTGCCGCAAGCTCCTTCTCCCCTCGGGGAGAAGTTGGCCCGAAGGGTCGGATGAGGGGGCGCGGCAACGATCTCATCTCATATGCGATTCCCCTGCCCTCAAGAGGAGGGTAAACAGCCGTCCGTCGATCGCCGCAAGGCCGAGCGCGATCATCGCCATGCCGATGAAGTGCTTCGGCTGCAAGTCCTCGCCGAGAATCAGTGCACCGAGCAGGATGGCGCTGACAGGGATGAGGAAGGTCACCAGCATCAAGTTGGTAGCGCCTGCGGTCGCGAGAATGCGGAAGAACAGCACATAGGCGACGGCCGTCGACAGGATGGCGAGGCCCGCGAGCGCCAGCCAGGTTTCGGCCGATGGCATCGCGAGCGTCCAGGGGCGGTCAACGAAAAGAGCGATCGGCAGCAGCAGGACGGTCGAGGCCGTCACCTGACCGGCGGCGGGAATGATGGGCGCCAACCCCATGCGGCGGAAGCGGCGTCCGAAGATGCCGGCGAGGGAATAGGTGAAGGCGGCTCCCAATACGGCGAGCTGCGCCAGCACATTCGAACCGAGGCTTGCGAGCACCGACGGGCCGATCATCAGGGCCACGCCGGCAAAGCCGACGATGACGCCGACAAGGCGATTGCCGGTCATCTTCTCATCCGACGTCAGAAGATGCGCGACCACGACGCCGAAAAGCGGTGTCGTCGCGTTGAGGATCGAGGCAAGGCCGCTGGCAATATGCGTCTGGCCCCAGACGATCAGCAGGAAGGGAATAACATTGTTGAGGAAGCCCATGCCGAAGAAGGCGAGCCAGACCTGGCGATCGCGTGGCATGGAATGCCCGGTCACGCGCACGATGACATGCAGAGCGATAGCGGCAAGTGCGACACGCGCTGTCACGATGGTAAAGGGCGGCAGTCCATGGACCAGAATGCCGTTGAACAGGAAGGAGCCGCCCCACAGGAGGGATAGTCCCACAAGCATGCCCCACTCGACTGCGCCCATGGACTTCTGCGGCATCACGATAGTCTCCAGTATTTCATTCGATTGAGTTTTACTTATGGACGGCCGGAATCTCATACTGTTGCCAACCATCGGAATTGCTGAAATAATCTCGCGATAGCGGGCCTCTGGCAAGCGAGTCTTTCTCATTCAATGATTTAGCTGAACTCAATCATTATGGATCAGTTGCCGTCTCTTTCGGCCCTCAGGGCCTTCGAAGCATCAGCCCGTCATCTCAGCATGACGCTGGCGGCAAACGAGCTGCATGTCACGCCTGGCGCCATCAGCCTGCAGATCCGGGACCTCGAAAGCGCGCTCGGCGTACGGCTTTTCGAGCGCCGGGCGCGCAGCCTTGCGTTGACCACAGGAGGCGCCGACTATTTCGCGACGATGCGCACGGCCTTCCGCCTCATTCGCGAGGCAACCACGGCCCTGACGATGCGCTCAAGGGACACAGTGCTGACCGTCGCCTGCACTGCCGGTTTTGCCACGCATTGGCTGGTGCCGCGGCTTCGGCGCTTCGAGCAGGCTCATCCCGATATCGATCTGCGCATCAGCGCCTCGCATCGCATGATGGATTTCCAGCGGGACGGGATCGACATCGCCATCCGCCACGGGCTCGGCGGCTATGAAGGGCTGGCAAGCGAAAGGCTGCTCGATGACGAATATGTGCCGATTTGCACCCCCGAGATGGCGGCGACACTCGGCCCCTCGCCCGTCGTCGACAATCTGGCGGATCAGACCCTGATTCATGACGTCTATCGGCGCGACTGGGAGCTCTGGCTGCAGGCTGCGGGCGCGACGCGTGTGGACGCCACGCGCGGGCCGGTCTTCACGGATGGCACCGGGGCTTATCACGCCATGAAGGCAGGGCTCGGCATCGCACTGATGCGCCGCTCCTTCGTCGAGCAGGAATTGGCAGGCGGGACGCTGATAGCCCCCTTCCCCATCGGGTTTGCCAGCGCACTCGCCTATCATCTCGTCTATCCGCCGGGCGCGCTGGAACGGCCGGCGGTTGCGGCCCTCCGCTCCTGGCTGCTCTCCGAAGTCTCACATGCGACGCCGCCGACATAGGCAGGCTCGAACACCTGATCGGTCATCCCCGTCAACATCAAGCAGACAAGGTCACCCAAAGAAAACGGCCGGCGCTGAGGCCGGCCGTGAAACGAAGAGCGGATAGCGCCCGCCGCTTATTCGTTGATGAGGCGCTTGAGCAGCTCGATCTCATGCGACAACTTGGTGTCGCCCGAGATCAGTTCCTCGATCTTGCGCACCGCATGCAGCACGGTCGTATGATCGCGACCGCCGAACCTGCGACCGATCTCCGGGAAGGAGCGCGGTGTCAGTGTCTTCGACAGATACATGGCGATCTGGCGCGGCTTCACGATGACGCGGGTGCGACGATTGGAGACCAGCTCCTGGCGCGAGACATTATAGTGACGCGCGACAATGCGCTGGATGTCCTCGATGCGGACGCGACGCGGCTCGCCGGAACCGACCAGATGCGCGAGAAGCTCATCGACGCGCTCGACCGTCAGGTTGGGCTCGAACGACCGGCGGAAGATGAGTTGATTGAACGCGCCTTCCAGCTCGCGACCGCTTGCCGTGACATTGCGGGCGACGTGAGACAGAAGCTCCGCCGGGATTTCCAGCGACGGATCGTCCTGACGGGCCGCATCCAGACGGCGCTTGAGGATTTCAAGACGCATTTCATAGTCCGGTGCCTCGACCTCGATCGCTACACCACCCTGAAGACGCGAGCGGACGCGTGGATCGAGCGATTCCAGCTCCCAGGGAGCGCGATCGGCGGCGACGACAACCTGCTTGGCGCTGTCGAGCAGCATGTTGAGCAGATGGCAGAACTCGTGCTGGATCATCTTGCCCTGCAGGAACTGCATGTCGTCGATGATGAGCAGGTCGATGTTGCGCAGGGAATCCTTCAGCGTCAGCGCATCATTGTCGCGGATCGCGGTTGCGAAGCGCCACATGAAGTATTCCGCCGTCAGATAGACCACGCGCAGGTTGCGCGGATTCTGTACGGCGGCATTGGCGATCGCCTGCAACAGATGCGTCTTGCCGAGACCGACCGTCGAATGAACGAAGAGCGGATTAAACCGCACGGCGCCTGAGCCGGCTTCAGCGATGGTCTTGGCGGCGGCAAGGCTCACCCGGTTCGAGCTGCCCTCGACATAGGTGTCGAAGGTAAAGCGGGAATCGAGCGGCGAGCCGAACAGCGGCATACCTCCCGTCGCAGGGCGGGCTGCGGCTGCCGCGCTTACGGCCTGAGCGACAGCGTGGCCGGCGGGCTGCGCTACAGAGCGGCGGATCGGCGCCACGGCAGCCTGATCCGATACAACAGCCTGTTCGTCAGCACCCGGCTTCGCGCTGTGCCGCGTCGCCGTACGCACCAGAATTTCAACTTTCAGGATCTCCGCGTCTTCTGTCTGGAACAGGCCGGTGATCATATCGAGATAGCGATTATTGATCCACGACTTCAGAAAGGTCGTCGGAACCGTAAGGCGCACAACACTCTTGGAGACCGAATGCAGTTTAAGTCGGCCGAACCAGCTGGCATAGACGTCAGGACCAACCTGCGCCTTCAAGCGCGCACTGACACGTTCGAACAAAACATTTTGCGCCACGTCTCCTTTTTCCCCCGCCGCTTCTAGGCAAACCGCACTGAACGCCTGCGCATTGTCCCCGGTTTCCAACGCACCCGTCGTCCTCGTATGTATCTGCAT